>CP002190.1:0-2400000 GCA_000525675.1 Bdellovibrio bacteriovorus W | reverse complement strand
GAATTGTGCATCGTTCATGCTCTTATGAGGCTTTAACTCTAAGCGTGCGCGATGATGCATCGGAAAGCCCCAATCATGCAGAACTTGGAAAGTCCCAGGGCCCATGCGATCGACATCTCGGCCTGTTAGATAAATAATTTCAACTCCCAATTGATCGAGATCTCGAACATACTCTAAAGCCCCATCATAGAGAGAATCAAATTGCAGGTAATGATTGGAAAAGAAATGTTTTTGCCAATATGCCTGAACAGCCTCTAAAAACTCTGTATTTTCAGTGAGGTTCATTCGCGATAGAGAATCCGTAATACCCCAATCTGTATGCTGCGTCTTAATATTTTTAAGTGCCTGCGTTTCCTTAGGGAAGCGAATTTGATTCAATGGAACTTCCGCAAAATCCTTCAGGATTCTTTCGGTACGAGGACTGACATTGAACAAAGTTGAGTCGAGGTCAAATACAACAAGAACCTTCTTATTGTTTTGTTGGTATTGCTGAATTTCCACAAGAATTTGTGATAACATAAAGCCATCTAGCCATAATGGGAGATTGAAAGCAAAGAGTTTTCAAGTACGTCCTATTTAGATAGAATGAAGACCTCTTAGAAGGCAATTGAAGGAGTGCATATGGCTGAAAATACTGTCTTTGAATTTATTGTAAAAGAACATCACTTAGATTCTTATGGTCATATCAATAATGCCACTTATCTTGAAATTTACGAAGAAGCTCGCTGGGACCTTATCACTCCTCGTGGTTTTGGCTATGCAGACATTCATCGTTTAAAACAAGGTCCTGTGATTCTTGAAGTCACTCTAAAGTTTCTCAAAGAAATTCGTCTGCGTGAAAGAATTCGTATCACTACAAAAGTTCTTAAATACGAAGGCAAAATCGGAGTCATGCAGCAGCAGATGCTTAAAGAAGACGGCTCTGTTGCTAGTGAAGCCAATTTTGTATTTGGTCTTTTCGATATGAAGGAGCGGAAGCTTTTAAGCCCGACACCCGAATGGAAAAAAGCCATCGGTTTGGAATAGGCACTCGTTTTAAAACCCCACCTGCGGCGTTGCTTGTCGTCGGCGTACTGGCAGTACGCCTTCCTCCGCGCGCCTTGCATCTGGGGTTTTCAAACGAGTTCTTGCGTGGGTTGGGTGGAAGGGGGCGGCGTTGCTTGTCGTCGGCGTACTGGTAGTATGCCTTCCTCCGCGCGCCTTGCATCTGGGGTTTTTAAACGAGTTCTTGCGTGAGTTGGGTGAAAGGGTCGGCGTTGCTTGTCGTCGGCGTACTGGTAGTACGCCTTCCTCCGTGCGCCTTGCATCTGGGAGTTTTAAACGAGTTCTTGCGTGAGTTCGGTGTAGTGGCTCGATATTACGAGCTTAGTTATCGCAAGGCAGGGCTACAACGCTCAGATAGAATTCTCCGGCGTCAGTTGCAAAAGGGATCAACATTCCGGCAGCTCCAGGCAGAGTCGGAATGGTTTGATCTTTTCCCATGATTACTTTTGGCACTGTCATTTCAACACCATAAGAAGTGATCTCTGATTTCGCGTTACCGAAGATGATATTATTGATCTCACCCACGGCATCTTGATTGTCGGGTGTGATCTCAGTTTGTGGTTCCATGAGCATTGATGAAACCAGCTCTAGAAAGCTTGATTTATCGAAGCTAACCGTGAGGTATCCTTTAAAATACTTACTACGAATATCAATGACAGACGAAACTTCACCTTGAAGGGGAGTATTGGCAGCCATTGTTTTTGCACCCTGCATTTTTATGTTCTTAACACCGAACTGAGTTAAAACATTGGTAGTCGCCTTAATCACAGCATTGATCACGCGAACATCCACGGCGTACTTTACGGCCGCTGCAGAAGTGGCCTCGTCGGGCTTCTTTCCTTGGTATTGAATGTTTAGAATCGACACCATGGCATTAATTAATTCAGAGGGAGTGACCGGTTTCTTAAAGTAACGTGAGCGCTGTAAAGATTCAGGGAGTTCAGAGAGTTCTCTTTGTGAGATAACTATAACCTCTGCATCCTGAGTGTTCTTATAAGTATGGATATCGTATACGAATCCTCCATCCATTAGGCGGGGAACTTCAGTATCAATAATAACCATATCAAATTTTTGGTTTTCAGATTTAATAGCTGCTTCAGCACCATCTTTGGCGCGAACGACAATTGGAGAGACGCCCGTATTTTCAAGCTCTTTGAGGAGAGGCTCTTTTACAAGGCTTTCTAGTTCCCGATTATTGTCGACAATTAGAATATTTTTTCTCAATTTTACTTCTCTTTTTTGAACGAAAACCATGCCCATCTTATCGGTCGAAGAGACTAATTCTTGATCAAAAAAATTCAAAATTATGTTTATAGAAAATCGCATTTTGAGATTACAAATACATCTGGCTAGAAGTTCTTCATTTTATCGCAAAAATTAAATAAAAATCTTTAATATCCAGTGGTTAAGTGATTTCAAAAAAACTCCGATACTTTTTCGTGAAGGAGTTTTGATAGAATGACAAAACAATACTATCTTTCAAACAATGGGACTCATGTCGGGCCTTATACCCACGCGGCGATCTTAGAGAAGGTCGAGGCTCAAGAGCAGCAATGGACAGACTATGTCTTTGATGAGGCCATCGGTGAATGGATGATGCTTTTAGAGCATCCTGATTTTGCAGCCCAACTCACAAGACAGATGCCGCAACGGCCAACCAGTCGTCCGGCGCAAACCATTTCCTTTAATACAATGAAGGACAAAGAGTGGTTTGTTCTAAAGGATGGCAATAATTATGGTCCATTCTGTCAACTTGAACTCATTCAAATGCTTCAAGAGAAAGCGCTTTATGAGTTTGATTATATTTGGCACGCCAAACTTCCTGCATGGAAAAGAGTGGCCGAAGTTGATGAGTTTAATCCCGACAGTATTCGCTCGATGAAGGATTCAAAAGACATTGAAGTGGCAGAGGTCTTTTTTAGACGACGTCACGCGAGAGCCAACTATGGTGCCTCCCTTATCGTGCATAATAACAAAACCGTCTTTAGAGGTAAGGCTCTTGAGATCAGTGCTGGCGGGGCGGGTGTATTGATTGATTGTCCAAACTTGCAGCCAGGACAGTCGTTATTCCTGCACTTCCAACCCGGGGATGGCGTTCCTCCATTCAACGTGGTTTGCCAAGTAGTGAGTAAGAGCTATGTCAAAGGTCCACAGTCTGAGGACTCTATTAAATATGGAGTCAAATTTACCACACTCAGTCAGTCGGCCCGAGAGTCGATAAAGAACTTCACAGCAAAAGCAGCCTAGAGCTGCTTTTCGCTTTTTTGGGGTATGCCAATGTTTAGACAAATTCTTGTACTTTGTATAATGGCCATGGTGGTGGGCTGTTCGGGTGTTCAGTTTGATTTACCCCAGCACACTGATCATTTTTCAAATGCCATTAATTATAATAATAAAGTGGATATTCTTTGGCTCGTGGATGACTCCTCTTCCATGGCTAAGCACCAACGCAGTTTGGATGAACAAATTCCTTCGTTGGTGACAACCTTGAATAGTTTGAAGATGGATTATCATATTGGAGTTGTGACTTCTTCAGTGACCAATCCCCAAACGGGAGGCCGCCTTCTGGGGGATCCTCGATTCCTAACGCAAAAGACTCCTAATATGTTAGCTCTTCTGCGTTCGCGCATGCTTGCTGGTGAGATGGGCTCAAATCTTGAACGCAGTCTTGATGCCATGGAGATTGTTTTATCTCCACGCTATCAAAGTGAAGAGGGCAAGGGATTTCTGCGCGATGATGCTTTATTAGTTGTGATTGCATTGAGTGACGAGGAAGACAATAGCCCTGTCTCTAATCCTGTGGCGCACTTTACAAACTTTTTGGATTCTATTAAAACACCTTGGGTGGATGGATCGCGCTCTTGGGTATTTAATTTTATCGGAGTACTTGAAGAAAGTCCGACATGCCGAACCTTTAATGACTACTCTTCGGTGGGAAATATCTTTAAAGGTCTTGCCGATATTTCTGGTGGAATTAAAGAATCCATTTGTACCTCAAGCTTAGACCGAGCCGTGAAGAATATCCGTGCACGAATCTATGAGATCATTACTGACTACAAGCTTTCAAAGAAGCCTATCTTAGATTCGATTCGAGTGAAACTAGGGGGAGTTGAGATCCCCCGCAGTCAAGAAGATGGATGGGACTATATCGAAGCGACGAATGTGATTCGATTCTATGGGTCGGCTGTGCCGGCAGCAGATGTGTCCATCTCTGTGGAATTTAAGCCTAGAGAAGCAAATTGATAGTACTGACCTTTGGCTTCCATAAGCTCTTTATGGGAGCCCACCTCAATGATGTTCCCTTGATCTAATACGACAATGCGATTGCATTGTTCAATCGTACTCAGGCGATGGGCGATGATAATACTCGTGCGCCCCTTCGTCACTTCGCGAGTCGCAGCTTGAATAATCGCTTCGCTTTCCGAGTCGATATTCGCTGTGGCTTCATCGAGAATCAAAATATCAGGATTAAAAGCTAAGATGCGTGCAAAAGAAATCAACTGACGTTCGCCGACAGAAAGATTGGCTCCGCGTTCTTCAACAGCACTTTCTAGAGAGCGCCCCGTTTTCTTTAAAAGATTCATGTAACCTGTTTTAATGCAGGCCGCTTCAATCGCAGAAGAAGAGATGCGCTCATCCCCTAAGCCAATGTTGTCGGCAATTGTTCCTCTGAAGATATAATTATCCTGTTGAACGACTCCAACAATGCGACGGATATCTCTGCGAGGTAGTTTTTCGATAGCCACAGAGTCAATAAAAATAGAGTCATGGGGAGCATCGTAAAAGCGCTGTAATAAAGAGATAAACGTCGATTTACCGCTCCCAGTGCGACCGACTAGAGCAATGGATTCCCCAGGGGTAATTTTTAATTGAATATTTTTTAAGACCAGGGGGAGATTATCTTCATATCTGAAGTTCAAATTTTTAATTTCAATTTCACCCTGAACGCTAGGCAGAGCTAAAAGCTCTGTTGACGCAAGCTCATGCTCCTGTGACTCATCCATCAGAGTAAAGATACGCTCAGCACTGGTTAAAGAGTTCTGAAACTGTTGGTATTTCTCAAGGATCTCACGCAGAGGTGGAATGAAATCTTGAATGTTCATCAGATATGCAACCAATGCTCCGATAGCAATAGAACCTTGTGCGCTAAGATAGCCACCAAAATAAAGGGCACTCGTAATCGTAGTCGCGTTGAAGAGATTCATGATTGGTTGCATGAGGGCATAGGCGCGAATCGAGCGCATATTGGTGTCGCGATAGTCTTCGGAAAGACCGCCGAACCTTTGGCGGTTCTTATTGGCACGGTTGTAAAGCTGAACCACCTTGATGCCATTTAAGTTTTCTGCAAGGAAAGCATTGATGACAGAGAGCTTTCTCTTTTGCTCACTGAGAATCGCACGAATTTTATTACTCAGGTAAAACGAGGCTCCAATAAAAATTGGAGCGAGTATCAATGTTACAATTGTTAGTTTCCATGAAATCAATGCTAGCGCGATAACAACAGAAACAATAATAACCATGTGGGTAAATACTGAAATAACCCCATCGGTGAAAAGCTCTCCTAGGGACATGACGTCGTTCGTGAGGCGAGTCACAATTCTGCCAGTCGGAGTTTTGTTGAAAAATTGTAGTGGCAGTCTTTGTACGTGGCTCATAAGATCTTCACGCAAATGAAAGAGCATGCGATTTCCAAAGAGTTGGAAAAGATACACGTTTGCAAACGATAGGATTGAGCGCAGGATCTCGAGACCTAGGTAGGCGCCAACAACAAAGGCAAAGACCTCATACTTTTTATTCTGTACGCCCTCGTCGATGGCATAACCAATCAGGGCAGGAATAAGGCGCGCGACCAACGCTCCTACAGCTACAGCGAAGATAGCAGAAAATAACAATGCCTTTTCTTTGCGAGCATAGGGCCAAAGACGTTTGAATAGAGTGGGGTAGGTGATCTTTGTTTTTACAAGATCCTCATTCATGAAATTATCATTCATGAGAAGCTCCTTGGCCTTGGATTTTAACAATAGTCTGGTAGGTCGGACTGACGTTCATCAATTCTTGGTGAGTGCCAAGAGCTTCGACTTCGCCATCTTTTAGGATCAAGATGCGATCCATGGCTTTCAGTGAAGACAGTCGATGGGCCACAATGATGCGACTATTTCGAGTTGAAGCTTTACTGAGTTCTTCTTCGATGGCTTTTTCTGTTTTGGTATCAACGGCACTCAATGAGTCGTCGAGAATTAAAACAGGTGTCTGCATAATCAAACCACGAGCAATCGTAAGACGTTGTTTCTGGCCGCCTGAAAGGTTGACTCCGCGTTCACCTAGCTGAGAGTTGAACTGATGAGGCAGAGATTGAATTTCGTTTGTTAAATCCACAACCTCGGTCATGCGTAAAGTCTCTTCATCTGTCGCGCGATCCAAAAGACCAAAGCTAATATTCTCAGAAACAGTTTCGCTAAATAGAAAGGCCTCTTGAGGTACTAATAAGAATGTTTTGCGTAAAGACTCTTGAGTGTAGAGTTCAATCGGCTTGCCGTTGATAAGGATTTCACCTTCAGCAAGGGGATACATACGAGTCAGCAAATGTAGCAAGGTTGTTTTTCCAGCGCCCACGGGTCCCATGATGCCAAGGCTTTCTCCAGCACGCAGTGTGAAAGAGACATTTTTAAGAACATAGTGTTCGCTGCCAGGGTGCTTATAAGATAGGTTACGAACTTCGAGCTCTTTGAAGTCTTGTAGATCAAGATCACCACTATCTGGAATATCTGTGTCAGTGCTTAAAACTTTCTTGATACGGTCAAAGGATGCATAGCCTTTCTGGAAATATGAAAACCCCATGCCCAAAGCAGTCATTGGCCATACCATTTTTTGGATATAGCGATGAAAGGCCACGAAGGTTCCGATGCTCACCGCACCTGTAAATAAATCATCTTTGGCGATAAATAAAAGAATGACACTTCCAGAAGTGACTCCGAACTCCATGATGGGGATAAAGTAAGCGTCAATACGCGCCACTTTATTGCAGGCTTTTTCAAAGGCAGAGCTGACGGAGTTAAAGAGCTGAGTGCGGTTGTCCTCTTGCGAAAAGCTCTTTATGACACGAATGCCGCCCACTGTTTCTTGGGCAACACCTGTGAGCTCAGAAAAACGATCCTGTTGGATACGATAATTAGCATGGATCAGACGCATCACTTTCCAAATTAAAAACGGAACCAACGGAAGGAACACCAAAGTCTTCCATGTCCAAGACCAGCTCAAGCTCGCCATGATGGGAAGGACCACTGCGATAATGATAATTCCGTCCGCCAGAATTAAAAGCCCTGGGCCGATGGCTTGACGGAACGACTGCACGTCATTGGTGAGTAAGCTCATCAGTTCACCCACTTGGTTTCTTTGAAAGAAATTAGGGCCAAGGGTTGTTAGATGGCGAAATATTTTTTGTCGAATGTGTTCAGCGGCATAAGTATGAAACCGGCCAAAGTGAACTCTCCAGCCAAAGCGTGTGGCCGCGAGTCCCGTCATCACTGCAAGGAGGGCGATGCACGACTTGCCGAGTGCGCTTAGCGGTGATTGAGATTCAATTTGGTCAATAGCCGCTTTAAGGATCAGCGGATAAATTCCATCAAGAATATTAGTGGCCAATAAGAAAATCATCCCCAGGCTAAAGGCTCGGGGATTGTTTTTAATATAAAACCAAAGGGGACGCTTGAATAACTTGGTGTTTTCTAAATCTTGCGAATGCATGCAGTCGGAACTTTATTTAGTCCCGACCGATTCTGCAAGTGTTTTGGAATCGCGTTGCTGATTGCTCTCGGCGTCGTTCAAAGTCCCGTTGTTCCCATCCATAAAAGAAGGGTCTTTGGTCGAACAATCTTTCTATTAGGTATCTAAGTGCTCTCATGGCCACCTCCTTTGCTATATACATTGTCGGCTGCTAGGGGTTGTTATTCAATACCCTTGAAATAAGTATCAAAAGACAGTACTCTGGTTTTGGAGGGTAGGATGTCCCAGATCGATCAATTTCTAGCGTCGTTAAAACGTAGTTTAAAAGCGAAAAACATTCTTTATAGAGACCTCGCCAAGTCTTTGGATCTCAGTGAGTCCAGTGTGAAAAGGATTCTTTCAAGTAAGAGTCTCAGTCTGGAACGCTTAGAAGAAATTTGCAAAGTGGCTGATCTCAGTTTTGCGGATGTGGTTAAGGGGGCTCGTCTTGAAGAAGGAGAAGCCTCTTCGGTGATGACGGATGATCAAGAGTCCGCTTTGGCAGACAACCCGCGCTTATTGCATTTCTTTATGATGTTGCAAGAGGGAAAGTCGCCCGCAAAAATCGAGAAGGAATATCAAATTTCGAGTGCGGAGCTGAAGAAGTATCTTTTTCAGTTAGATCGTTTGAATCTGATCGAACTTCATCCTCGCGACAAGGTGAAACTAAAGAAGCCAGGCTCTGTGCGTTTTCGTCGAGACGGAGCTGCGGGGAAAGTGCTTTGGGAGCAGACTAAGGCCAACTACTTTCATTATGATTTTAAACCCGAAGATTATATTCGCTTTTCTTTTATGCGTTTGAGTAATTCCTCATTGGCAAAATTTAAAAGTAAGTTAGAACGTCTGGTCGTGGAGTTGCAGGAAGAGGCAAGGTTCGAGGGGGAGAATGAAATCCCGACTTCAGATATTGGGATCCTTCTTTCTTTCCGTCCATGGCAATACTCATATATGGGCGCGATTAAGCGACGTAGCTAACGATCTTGTAATTGGCGGCAGTGGTTAATTACTAAGACGTAAATAGACCGACTGCCGATAGTTCGCAAAAGTGTATCCATGAAAAAATGGAAATACACGATTATTGCTATTTTAATTTTCTCATTCACCTCATGGGCCGAAGCAAGCGTCTTTAAGCGGCGAGACAGTGATGGAAACTATATCATTGATAAGCTTGAAGGCGCAGGCCTAAAGAGGGAAGCGCTGGATTTAATCTTTAACATGCTTGATTACAACGCGGGTCGGATCGCCAATACACAGGCGGCTGTGTTGATTGACTATTCAAAGCCTTCTACGGCGAAGCGCTTTCATCTTATTAATTTATGGTCTGGAGAGGTCTTGAGCTACTATGTGGGGCACGCCCAATCCTCAGGCTTCGTTCAGACGCGAAGCTTTTCAAACAGGCCCGAAGAGCGTAAGAGTTCTTTAGGGTTTTTATACGCTAGAGGGTTCCGCAAAGATCCTAAAAAGGATGTTGTCATTCCGATGGATGGAATTGATAAGTCGAATAGTCAAACACGAGAAAAAGAATTTGTTATTTATGGGGTGCCATTTGTCTCAGAAGCATTTGCTGCGAAAAACAAACGCATGGGGTGGAGTGATGGTGGCATAGCATTGGGGAAAAATGAATTTGTAGAGTTAGCAAACACTCTTCAGCGCGGAACATTGATTCTGTCTTATCACTCGGATTTGATGGCGCTTTCAAGAAAGTATCCCAAGGATCAAAGTGTAATAGGGCAGGAAATTTTGGCACCTGGAGTTCGTAAAGAAAGAACCCCAGAAGAAATTAATTTTTATAAAACTCAGAGCCGTTCATCTCCGTCGCAACAACACAGCGAAGTTTTTTAAGATCATTCGCTGTTTTGTTGCGAACAGTTTCTTGCGAAGCTTTGGTGTTGCGACTCCATGTGCTGATAAGTGCCTGCGTATAAGTCGTCAGTGCTGATTGAATTTTGCTGAACTCAACTTTGTATCCCAAGAAATCAATCGCTAACGATCTGCCGTCCTCTTCGGAGATTTTTTTGAGTGTTGCTATGAGGTTTTTATCGTCGGCAGCGGGGCAGGTCTCTTCGGTTTCTAAAATGATATCTGGATAAACGAACTTGCTGCCGGCCTCTTCTGCGATCGTCAGAAGTTCTTGCAGGGCTGGAGTTCTGCGTAGAGAGTCCTCTAGAGAGGCTTGTACGTGAATGATTCGTGCATTGTTTTCAAGGGCATAAAAAGTTCCATGCAAAAGATCTGAAAGTTTGCCGACTCCTTGAGCGTTAAGAATTCGAATTGGCAGAAGTTCTGTTTGTGAATGCGTTTTGTCTGTAAGCAATTTTCTTGCGGCGTGAGTTCCTTGGCCCGGGTTGCCTCCGAGAGTAAGGATCTCTTCGGGGCGAAGAGTTTTCTCCATGGGAAGATTGGAGTTTTCCACAAAGTCCCAGCCATTGATGTCGTCAATGAGGCCGTTGTTGTCGTCATCAATTCCGTTGTCGGCGATTTCTTTATGATTGATGGCGATGTGGTTTCTAACGTTATTGTCGGCAAGGTCGATGCCCGTTCCTAAAAGGGCGACCTTGAGTTTTTCGTGACCTTGGGAGTAGGTCTGGGGCGGGGATGTGATTTGTGACTCCGCATCATGTGGCGAGGCTTCCTCGACTTCTAGAAGATGAGCGTTTCTTTTGATCAGTTTTGTCAAGGCGGCGCGACGAAGAGAGTCTTGAAGTTTGTAGTTCTCAGCCAATTGAATGGCTGAGTTTTGTTGCAGAAATATCACACCGTCTTGGTTTTGAATTTCTGCCCAGGAGAGGTGGCGAGTGTTTCGCAACACAAACCAATTTCTCCCTAAAGGCGTAAAAGGCATCTTAAGTTGCTGAAGAGGAGACTCATTCGCCACTTTAATAAGCAATTCTTGGCTAATTTGGGGTTTGGGAGCCTTTTTGGTGCGAGCCTGACTAAGGAGCGGGCTCAGGAGTAAAAGTATGAAAACAGCAAAACGTGCCGAAATCGAAATTGTTTTCATAAGAATCCTTCCATCGAAAAACAAGTCGAACAACCAGTGTGAAGATGACAGAGCGGAGAATCAATTTCATTTACTCGCATTTGGACAGGTGCGTTGAACATTGGGGCCGCCTGTCCTATATTACATATCTAGTTGTCAAGACTAAGGTTTTTCAGTAACTACTTAATGATAGCTAATTGAAATTGCAGAGGTGTATTTATGCACAATGATGAAGTGCAGGGTACTGCGTCCCATTCAGGGGTGACAGGAACTCAGGCAGCGGATGACATGTCACGAAGCTTTGCTTTCACTTCCAAGCTTGATGCTTTGGTTGCGTGGGGGCGAAAAAATTCACTTTGGCCTATGCCGTACGGGACTGCTTGCTGCGGTATCGAATTCATGTCGGTGATGGGACCGAAATACGACTTAGCACGTTTTGGTGCTGAGGTTGCGCGTTTCTCTCCTCGTCAAGCGGACCTTCTAGTTGTCGCTGGCACAATCACCGAGAAAATGGCTCCGGTCATCGTGCGCATTTATGAGCAAATGCTTGAACCAAAATATGTTCTTTCTATGGGAGCGTGCGCAAGCTCTGGTGGCTTCTATCGCGCATATCACGTTGTTCAAGGCGTTGATAAAATTATTCCAGTGGATGTATTCATTCCTGGGTGCCCACCGACTCCAGAAGCAGTGATGGATGGAATCATGGCGCTACAGCGTATGATCGCAACTCATCAACCACGTCCTTGGAAAGATAACTGGAAGAATCCATATGACAAAGCTTGAGAATATTAAGCAGATCTTGTCTGCAAAATTTGATGTAACGAAATTTAAGTTCACTCACGCTGTGGGTGACGACATGATTGAACTTCCAAAGGAATTTGTTCCGGCGGTTCTTTTGCATCTTCGTGATACGGGTTCTTTTGATTTCTTGATGGACATTTGCGGGGTGGATTATCCAAATCGCGATAAGCGTTTCGATGTAGTCTATCAACTCTACTCTTCAAAAGATTCTTCTCGTCTGCGTCTAAAAGCTCAGGTGGGTGAGGGTGAGTCTATCGGCACAGCTCTGAATGCTTGGCGCGGGGCCGATTGGTTTGAACGCGAAGCTTATGACATGTTCGGGATTATTTTCGAAGGTCATCCAAATCTTCGCCGTATTTTGACTCATCATCAATTCGTTGGTCATCCTTTAAGAAAAGATTATGAAGCTGATCATCAGCAGTCTTGTGATTCAAGCGTACCTCTTCATTTCAATAACGAGCCGGGATCTCCTGGAGACGTTTTGAATGATAAGTATGTTCCAATCAACGTAGGACCATCACACACAGCAACTCACGGTACCTTGCGTATCATGGCTGAGATGGATGGCGAGACAATCGTTCGTTGTAATAACGAAATTGGTTATTTGCACCGCTGTTTTGAGAAAATGGCAGAAACGCATCCGTACAATCAAGTGATCCCTTATACAGATCGTTTGAACTATTGCTCAGCGCCGATGAACAACATTGGTTACTGTAAAACGGTTGAGCGTTTGTTGGGAGTTGAGATTCCTCCGAAAGCGCAAGCAATGCGTGTTATTTTGGCGGAACTATCTCGTATCATGGATCATACAATTGCACTTGGTACTGGTGCGATGGACTTAGGAGCTTTAACAGGCTTCTTCTATATGTTCCAAATGCGTGAAAAAGTTTACGGTCTTTTTGAAAAGCTTTGTGGCGCTCGCTTAACCGTGTCTATGACCCGTGTTGGTGGGATGGCTCAAGATGCTCCTGAAGGTTGGTTCGATGATGTGCTTGATCTTATTAAAGAGATTAAAAAAGGCACTGATGAAATGGCCGGAATGGTTCTTGAGAATAAGATCTTTATTAAGAGAACTCGTGATGTATGTCCAGTATCTGCTCAAGACGCGATTCAATGGGGTTACACAGGTCCATTGTTGCGTGCAACGGGTGTAGCGCATGATTTGCGTAAAGCTCAGCCATACTACGGTTACGATGCATTGAACTTTGATATCCCAGTTGGAACAAATGGCGACGTTTATGATCGCTTCATGGTTCGCTTCGAGGAAATGCGTCAGTCAGTGCGTATCATTGAACAGGTTTGCAAAAACATTCCAGGTGGCGATTACACAATTCGCGATAAAGGAATTGTTCTTCCAGAGAAAAAAGACGTTTACGGAAACATCGAAGGTTTGATGAATCACTTTATGTTGATCATCAAAGGACTTCGCCCACCAGTGGGTGAAGTTTACGATGCAACGGAAGCTGCTAACGGTGAGCTTGGTTTCTACCTAGTGAGCGATGGCTCTGCGAATCCGTACCGTTTGAAAGTAAGAGCGCCATGTTTTGCGATCTATCAATCGTTCCCAACGGTTGTTAAGGGAGCGATGCTTCCAGACGCTATTGCGACACTTTCAACTATGAACGTTATTGCTGGAGAGTTGGACCGTTAATCGGTCCTCTCTTATAGACACTTTTTCAAATAAGGATTTGAGAATGTTTAAACTAAGTGAAGAGGGCTTAGCAGGAGTAAGAAAAGAACTGACTCGCTTCGAAGCAAAAGAGTCTGCAATTATTCCTAGCCTTTACATTGCACAAAAAGAAAACAACGGCTTTATTACGCCTGAGATGATCACTTATCTTTCTCAAGTGATGGAGATTCCTGAATCTCGTATCAATGAAGTTTTTAAGTTCTATACAATGTTCAATCAGAAGCCAGTGGGTAAATATCACGTTCAAGTTTGCACGAATATCTCTTGTGCACTTGAGGGTGGTCGTGAGCTAGCAAACTATATCTGTAAAGAACTTGGTGTGAAGTACGATGAAGTGACTGAAGATGGTCGCTTCACAGTTTCCAAAGTTCAGTGCTTGGGCTCGTGTGGAACCGCTCCAATGATGCAAGTAAATGAAAAGTATCATGAGAACTTAACTCCAGAAACTGCGATGAACTTGTTAAGAGGAATGAAGTAATGGCTGAAACTAAATTACTGACAGAATTCTATCACCTTCCTGAGTTTCAAACTCTTGCTGGATATCAAGCTCATGGCGGTTATTCGACACTGACAAAAGCTTTTAAAATGGAGCCTCAGGCGATCATTGATGAAGTGAAAGCTTCAGGTCTTCGTGGCCGTGGGGGCGCAGGTTTCCCAACAGGTATGAAGTGGGGATTCTTGCCAAAAAATGGCGAGCCTCGCTACTTACTATGTAATGCCGATGAAGGGGAGCCGGGAACATTTAAAGACCGTTTGATGATGGAGAGAGCTCCTCATCAATTGATCGAAGGTATGATTATGTCTGCCTATGCGATCGGTTCTCATAAAGGTTATATCTACGTTCGTGGTGAATACTACTATCCAGTAGAGTGCCTTGAGAAAGCTGTTAAAGAAGCTTATGCAGCAGGTCTTCTTGGTAAAAACATTCTAGGTTCTGGTTTTGATTTCGATCTTGATGTTTATCGCGGAGCAGGTGCTTATATCTGCGGCGAAGAAACAGGAATGATTTCTTCTCTTGAGGGATTGAAAGGGCAACCAAAGTTGAAGCCTCCATTCCCTGCGGTTCAAGGTTATTTGAAAAAACCAACAATTGTGAACAACGTAGAAACTTTAGCTGCAGTAAAATACATCATTCGTGATGGTGCTGAAGCTTATAAAAAATACGGCACAGAAAAATCCACAGGAACAAAATTATTTGCTCTTTCTGGAAACGTGCAAAAGCCAGGTAACTACGAAGTTCCACTTGGATATTCGTTATTAGATCTGATCAACAACGAAGGTGGCGGAATGAAGCCAGGTCGTAAGTTGAAAGCGGTTATCCCGGGTGGTTCTTCAGCTCCTGTAATTACAGCTGAAGAGGCTGCAAAAGCGAATCTAGATTACGAGTCACTTGCAGGATTGGGCACAATGCTTGGATCTGGAGCTGTGATTGTGATGGATGACTCTCAATGTATGGTTGATATGTTGGGTGTTTTGACTCACTTCTATGCCCATGAATCTTGTGGTCAGTGTACGCCTTGCCGCGAAGGTACAGGGTGGTTGGACAAGATCGTTCACTCGATCTTAGAAGGCCGTGGTCGCTTACAGGATATCGATCTTCTAGTAAAAGTTGCTGACAACATGAAGGGTAAAACTATTTGCGCCCTTTCTGATGCGGCGGCTTTACCAGTATTAAGTTTTGTCACTAAATTTAGAGATGAATTTGAATTCTACGTTCGTGAAGGACGTTCGAAAGTAAAAGGAACGACGTATGCTGAAATGCACCATTAATGGCAAAGAGATCGAAGTAAAAGAAGGCACATCGATCATCAAAGCAATGGTTGATTCTGGTGAGCGTATTGCTCACTACTGCTGGCACGATGGTTTATCTGTGGCAGGTGTATGTCGTCTTTGTATGGTTGAAATCGAAGGAAATCCACGTGTGCAAATTGCTTGTAACACAATGATTACCGAAGGAATGAAGATCAACAACACATCTGACAAAGTTCGTGATGCTGTTAAATGGGGTCTTGATTTCCATCTTATCAACCATCCATTGGACTGCCCAATCTGCGACCAAGCCGGTGAGTGTGGTTTGCAAGATCAATATATGGAGTACGGTAAGTACGATCCAGAAATGGCTGAACCAAAACAGAAGAAGCATAAAGTTGTCGATTTAGGACCCACAGTTGTTCTAGATTCTGAGCGCTGCATTCTTTGCTCTCGCTGTGTTCGTTTTACAGAAGAAGTTTCTAAAACGAATGAGTTGGGAATTTTCAACCGTGGTGATCGTTCTGAAATCGGAACTCACGACGGTGTGAAGCTTGATAATAAATATTCATTGAACACAGTGGATATCTGCCCAGTTGGAGCTTTGACTTCTAAAGACTTCCGTTTCCGTCAGCGTGTTTGGTATCTAAAAGACTCAGAAACTATCTGTAATGGTTGTTCTACAGGCTGTAACGTTAAAGCTTACTACAATAAAGAAGGCTTTTTCCGCGTGAAGCCAGTTTACAATGAAGATGTCAACGGTCACTGGATGTGTGATGAAGGTAGAGATTTCTATAAATTCGTAAATCGCGAAAACCGTATCCTTAAAGGACAGGTTCGTGGTGTGAATGGTTGGGAAGAAATGCCAGCGGGAGCGGTTGCAAAGAAAACCCACGAGGTTATCAAAGCCACACCAGCAGGAGCTTTGGGACTTGTTCTAACAGCGCAATACACTGTGGAAGAGTTCGAAGCGATGGTTTCTACTTTCGTAAACGAATTTAAAACTAATAAAATTTACTTCTGGGTCAATAACAAAGAATCTTTTGAAAGCTTCGATGGCTTGTTACTTCGTGGTGACAAGAATCCAAATACAAAAGGTTTGTTAAAAGTTCTGGAAAAGCACAACATCACTGCAACTTGGACTGATCTGTCTGCTGGAATTGCTTCTGGAGAAATTAAAACTCTAGTGGTGGCAGGTCCAGAAAACCAAGCAGCCTTCCCAGAGATGAATGCAAAAGTTGCTGAATTTGCAAAAGTTCAGAATCTTATTTGGATTCAATCTTCGAAGAACGATGCTGTGATGGCTTTGACAGGCAATGTTTACGTGATTCCTGCGAAGTCTTTTGTTGAAAAAGACGGAACATTTATCAATCACTCAGGCCTTGAGCAGAAGTTTAAAAAAGTAACGACAATCGTTTCTGAAGCTCTGACTTTGACTGAGGTTGCATTGTTGATGGCGGGTAAGAATTTGGCAATTCCAACTGCGGAGAAGCCATTCCATCCACACAACCAGCGTCCAGACCAAGTTGAGTTGGAAGCTCGTAAAAAGAATGAGTTTGTCTTTAGAAGAGGTAGCTTATGAGCGTAATGCAAAATAACTCAAGAGCATCTAAGTGGTATTTGCCAGGGATCTTAGCGGGTCTTGGCATCACGATGAAGCACTTGCTAAAGAATCTTTTTAATCGCAAAAAGATGATGACGTTGAACTACCCAGAGGAGAAATACGAATACTCTCCTCGTTTTAAAGGTAACCACGTTTTGACTGTAAAAAAAGACGGGTCACTACGTTGTACAGCTTGTATGCTTTGCGCGACAAACTGCCCAGCCGAGTGTATCAAGATTACTGCAGCTGAGCACGAAGATCCAACAGTAGAGAAATATCCAATTTCCTATGAGATTGATATCCTTCGTTGTGTGTTCTGTGGCTTTTGTGAAGAGGCATGTCCAGTAGATGCTGTTCGCATGGGGCCTGAGTGGCAAACACCAGCAGTTAACGGTGCAAACTTCATCTATGACATCAATCATTTGGCATATCGTCCAAGCCTTAAAGGCGGAATCCAAACTCACGTTGATGATGAAGAACGCTTAAAATCAGGTCTGTAGGCCCTATTTAAAAACATAGATAAATTTAAAGGAGTTCTGAGAAGAACTCCTTTTTTTGTTTGCGTTCGCGGGTTTCCTCTTCCAGACTTTAATCTGAGGGAGGGAATCTATGAAACAAATCGCTATTTTGTTCGCAAGTTTGTTCTTAACTTTAAGTGCAAGTGCTATGGAGTTAAATGCCTTGGGGGGGGATTCTACGGAAAGACGACCTGACCAGTACTATTCATATTACTTCGGTCGTATTCTGGAGGGGCAAGTATCATACGCTGACTTCACTTTGACGGCTTTCCCAGATGCCCCAGCTGAAATCAAGGGTATTCATATGCGCCGTGGTAGCAGCGCTTATTCTCTGAGCCACAATTGTCCAAGAGTATTAGCACCTTCTCAGCGCTGCCGTATCAGCGTTAGGTTCTGGCCACCGTTCTCTGGATTTTATCCAGGAGAGTTTCGTGTGAGTATGCAGACCCATGATATTTACGTACGACTTGATGGTCAGGCAGATCGCCGCCGCTAAATATCTAAATATTGAAATAAAAGAAAAGCCAACTCCGCAAAAAGAGTTGGTTTTTTTTGTAACCAAGAACTTCTAAAGTACAGATTCCGTTTCATTGATTTCAGGTTGCCCGAGGAGCTGGTATCTCAGAACGGGTGTGTATACCGGAAATGCCCCTTGAATCCTGGACTCATAGAGAACAATTTCATTGATGTGAATTTTTCCGAAACTCTTCCTTTTAAAAGGAGAGATCATATCTTTCACGCTGCGCGGATTCTTCAAGCGGCCGATTGTAAGGTGCGGAACATAAGGTCTGACCTCTTCGCGGAAAAGTAAATCCCCTTGATCGAGTCCTTCGATAAGTTCATCACGAAGTTGATTGAGTATTTTTTTGTTTTGTACGCCCAACCAAAGAACTCGAGCATCTTGTTCGGAGGAAAAAGCTCCCATGTCTTCGACTTTCAAATCAAAGGCTGGAATTTTTGCACTGATGGATTTCATAATTTCTTCAATAACTGGAATGTCTTCGCTAGGTCTTTCACCTATAAAAGCCAAAGTCACATGGAGATTCTCTAAGGGAACCCATTTGACGGCCATATCTCTACGGTCAGCATTAATTTTTAATTTTTTGAGAGTTGGTGGGAAGGTTTTAACCAAAGGCTCTGATGCGTTGATAGCGATAAAAAGTCGACGAGTCATAACTGAAACCTCCTTCATCACTGTTTACAAGCAGTAAAAAATGAGGGAATCCCTCTCTTCAAATTGTCTCTTGAAGAGAGGGAAATACAAAGCTTTTAATTTGTTTTCTTTGGGAAAAGCAAAGAAGCGACAATAGAGCCGCCGATGAGGGCGCCGATAATGCCTAGAGAGACTAAAATCGGGAAGTGACCATCGAAAGCTTGGTTTAACCAAACCATTTTGAGTCCGACGAAAACTAGTACTGCAGCAAGGCCGTATTTCAAGAGATGGAACTTATCTACAACTCCAGCAAGTAGGAAGTACAAAGAGCGCAATCCCAGAATCGCAAAGATATTGGAAGTGAAAACAATTAGTGGCTCATTTGTAATAGCGAAAATTGCCGGAACAGAGTCGACAGCAAAAATCACGTCTGTCATTTCCAAGAACATCAAAGCGATAAACAATGGAGTTGCATATAGAAGTCCATTCTCACGCACGAAGAAGTGATTCCCGTGAAGTTGATCTTTTACGCGCAGATGTTTTTTCATCCAACGGATCACCCAGTTTTTAGAAGGGTCCATTTGCTCGTCTTCAGAGAACATCATCTTAACACCGGTGATAATAAGGAATGCACCGAAGATCCATACAACTGCTTGGTATTGCATTAAGATAGATCCCAGAGCGATGAAGATCGCACGGAAAATTAGAGCTCCTAAGATACCGAAGAAGAGAATGCGATGTTGGTATTTCGCGGGGATGGCAAAGAAACCAAAGACCAGGACGAAGACGAAGATATTGTCGACGGACAGAGACTTCTCGAGGACGAAACCCGTTAAGAACTGTAAGGCTACAGTTTTAGCAGTTTCTGGGTCCGGGAACTTGTTCAGACTGTAAAAGTAAAGTCCGACGTTAAAGAGCATGGCAAGGCTGATCCAAACCACCGACCAGGACAAGGCTTCTTTGAAGCTCACTGCGTGATCATTTTTATGAAAAACGCCGAGGTCGAGGGCCAACATCGCCATTACAAAGACGATGAAGCAGCCATAAAACCACCAATATTCGGCAAACGGAAATAATGAAATCGATTCCAATCTTTTCTCCTTGAATGGCCGTTATACTAATCAATTTACTATCTAAGTAAAAATCGATAATCTGCAAGAACTTCTTCATTTAAAACGAAGAAGTAATAAAGGGCGTCTATCGGGTCGAGGGAGTTATATGAATTTGGCGTGGGTGAATTACCACCATCTCTATTATTTCTATATTATAGCTAAGGAAGGCAGTATTGCGCGGGCCGCCGAAAAGTTACGCTTAGGGCAACCCACTCTGAGTTCGCAGCTTAAGCTTTTGGAAGACTCTTTAGAAAGTGAACTCTTTGAGCGTAAAAAACAGCGCCTACATTTAACAGAGTCAGGCAAGACGGCCTATAAGTATGCAGAGCAGATCTTTCTGTTGGGCGATGAGCTAGTGGCCGCTCTTAAGGAGCGGCGCCCTAATAGCCGCATCCAGCTTCGGATTGGGGCTTTAGATAGCGTGCCGAAATCTATTATAGAGCACGTCATGGCAAAAGCTTTAGAAGCAGATAATTGTAGCATTTCAGTTTTTGAAGGGCAGGGGCAGGATCTTTTCCATGACTTGATGTCGCATCGACTGGATTTGTTATTAACGAACTATCCCGCAAGCATTGATAAACATTCGGTCTATGCAAAAAAAATTGCTCGATACAACGTGATGATTTGTGCGGCTCCCGAATTCAAACATTTAAAGAAAGACTTCCCGCAGTCTTTGCATGGTCAGCCCTTTGTGTTGCCGACAAGTCATAGTCACTTGCGTAAGGATTTAGATCACTTTTTTCACAGCCACGAAATTCAGGTCGATCGCATTGCAGAGACTCAGGATACCAGCCTTCAAGAAATTTTAGGAAAAAAGGCATTGGGATTAATTCCTTTGAATGAGCTTTCTGCCAAAGAATTGGTAAAGAGAAAAGACCTTGTTATCTTAGGAAAATTACCTGGCGTCTATGAAGAGATCTATTTATTAGCGGCAGACCGCAAAATTAAAAACACAGTGGCTGCGTCTTTAATGTCGATGAAAGATTTATTAGAAAAGCTTTAAAAAAAACGGATCACTTTGGTGGAAGTGATCCGTGTGTGGTTTTTGGGGGAGGGAAGATAAAAACTATTTTCTTTTCCAAAGACAGATATATGGATCAACGCCATTAAGTTCATGACTGATTTGAATTTCATCTTGTCTTAAGCTTGCTGTTGAAGTTGTGCGTGAAGATATTTGTCCTTTGCAAATCTCTTCATTCACACGAATCAATGTTGTTTCAGAAGAACTTACAATGACTTTGCGGTTTTGTTCTCTGAAAGTGCATTCTGGGTCTAAATCAGACTCAACGTTGTAGTCTGAGTTTGCGACTTCAAATCTATAAAATCCACCAACTTCAAATCGTTTGCTAAAAAGATCTGCTTCAAGAATCGCGAAGTTGCGGCAAAGCCCTTTTTCACCTTTCACTAGAATAAAGTTTCCCGTATCAAGTGTCGTGATAGTTTTTGCAAACCCTATAGAAGTGAATAGTAAGCTTACAATAAGTAGTGCGTATTTAATTTTTAGAAACATAAGCTTAGTCTCCTCATGTGTGGAATAATCTGTGAGTTACCTCTGCGAACTGGGCCCCAGTAACTCATGTTATTGATGCCAGCAGTTCTTCCTTTGGTCAGCTGAGTACTTGCCATAATATCAATAGAGCAACGAGCTTGTTTTGCTACTGTACCAATATCGCTACAAGCAGCCCCTCTCCAGCGACGAACGTTGCGATCTTTTTCCATCGCCCATAGTCCGTAGCCTTCTACTGGATTCAAAACTTTGACTCGACCACTGCGGTCTCTATAGTGAGTTGCATGGGTAATTGTTGGGTTACAGCCAGATTCTTCCGATGCTAGTGCTGTCCAGAACCAAGTCCACGCAATAAGCTTATCTTGATTGTTCAGCTGATTGAACTTCGGGCAGAACTGACCCAGAGAATTGTTAGCCGTGAAATGACGCTGATACTGACTCTCGGCCATGATGCTGTAGATACTTTGTCCGTGTGGGCCTAGTTGGCCCGAGTTATCCATAAGTGCCGAGCAGGCTCTTGGCATTTGTTTTCCGCTAGAGCGCACGATAGCTCTCTGGCCAGCAGTCGGAGGGGCTGTTGTACAGTTATTACAAGTAGATTCACCGGCTCTTTGAATCTGATCATTGGATTTACCAATGAGTTCAATGGCGCGGGCCGGAGAGGCTGATGAAAGGTTCCCAGCGGGTTGTTCTGTGCGAGCTTGAGTCTCTCGCTTTGTTTCCACTCCCTTGGCTCTTTCAACCGAACTAACAGCTCGTGAGTTTGCAACTCCCCAAGAGCTAGGCACAGATTCAAAGAGAGCCAAATCTGAATTCTTCACATTATGATAAACCCAAAATGTGCCGCCGGCGCTGGTCCCATTAATAGCTTTAATTTTAAGGCCATAGTTTCCAGACGGAAGTTTTTTATACTCTAAGATTTCGCCACGAGTACCTTTGTTGAGTACTTTTAAGATATTGCGATCACGAGCTGTGAAAGAGGCGGAGCTTCGTCCATTTAAATATCCATCTAGCTCTACAAATTTTTCCTTACCGGAAAAACCAACAAGCAATGCTGCGAGTAGAAGGCCTTTAAAAGCTGTGATTTTTTTTCTTTGAGTATCCATGGTAAGACTCAAATGCAAAGCCTGTTCAAAGTTGGCATTGTCATAATCTAAAAATGAAATCATGAACTTAGGTCATTTGCTTAAAATCTGAAGACTTCCAAAAACGAAACTAAAACGGAAGAACGTCACTGGGCTGTCATAATTTTAGACGTTTTTAGATTGTCTCAAATTGAGAAAATCAAAACCTTAAGACCGTTTCAAAAAATCCGAAAAGATATTGTCTATATATTAGAGAGCAACACTGTTCATCTGACGGGAGTGTACATCCGATGAAATCTTATAAGGTCGCCTTCTTGGCTTCGGCTATGTTTTTAGCTTCATGTAAAAGCACTGATTTTGCGCATCAACCAGTGAAGAACTATAGAGAGCCTGCCAGCAGTCAGGAGTTGATTCAAGGGGCACGTCAGGTTTTGAATGATATTTCAAATCCTCAGATCTTTAACCCTACCTCTTGTCCTACATTTGTAAACTCAGTGACGAACTATTTATTCCACTTACCAGCAGATCACTTCATTCCAAAAACAGCGCAAGAGACTGAGCAGCTTAAGACTGCAGGACCTGAAGTGATCGATACTATTTTCAATATTCGCGTCGCTTTACATGACAAGCTTCAAGAGTTCGACGGCAAGAAGACTTTGCCACTTGCCTGTGTGCAAAAGTTACGTGAGGGGTTTCAGTATGCTCGTTTTGCTGAGGAGTATCTTTTAGAGTGGTTGATTCAACAAAAAGTTTATACTTTTAAAGAAGCCCCTATCTTAGTGAATGCTAAGCCTAGCACATGGACAAATCCAAGTTTTGAGGGATTTAAGATTAAGAGTGGTGACGTTTTCCTTGTGCGCGGCAAGTCCCACGTCTCGGCGATGATTGCGCGTATCGGTGATGAGGAAGGTAACTTCTCTCATATTGCTATTGTTGGCGAAGACTCTAAGGGGCAGCTTCATGTGGTGGAAGCATTAATTCAATACGGAACAATCATTACTCCTTTAGAGAAGTGGCGTAAGTCTTACGATGCGCGTGTAGCTCTCTATAGATCGAAAGATTCTGAGCTGGCAAAAAAAGCTGCGCGAGTGATGTATGATAAAGCTCGCAAGGCTCTGGATCAGAAAAAAGGAATTCGTTACGACTTTAAGATGGACGATGACGACTACAGTGAGTTCTTTTGTTCTGAGGTCGTACGCTATGCCTATGACATCGCTTCTGGGGGGAGAGTTAAAGTTCCTCAGTTCCGAAGCTCTTTGACAAAGTTTAAAGACAGAGAATATCCGGAGAGCTTAGGTGTGACGAAGGAAACACTCTTTGCACCTTATGATATTGAAGTGGACCCACGCTTTGATTTCGTTGCGGAGTATCGCCACTATCCATTGCTGCGCCAAGTGCGAATGCAAGATGCTGTTTTACAGAGCATGTACTCCTGGATGATTGAAAAGGATTATAAATTCTATTGGGCACCTCAACACTCTGGCTTAGCCTATATCGCAAAAATAGCGCGACAGTTCGGATTGGTTTCAGAGACATTGCCGAAATATATGCCGATTCAAAGTATCCGCACGAACGTGAAGTTTGAAGCTGTAGCAAAGACTCTTCAAGAGAATCTCTATAGCAAAGAGAAAGAGTACTATGCGAAGAATAAGTATCTTCCTTCATTTCAAGAGATGATGAAGATCAATGAAGAGTATCGAATTAAGGATTGTCTTCTAAGAGAAGAGTCTGTGAAGTCGCAGCAAGCCGCTTATGACAGAGATTCGACGAAGGTCGATCGATCGAAGTTTCACTGGTTCTTTAGATCTAAAACGGCAAAGAGTTGTCGATAAAAACAAAGCCCTATCTTATCATAGATAGGGCTTTTTATTTTGTGTCCCATTTTTGGGGTACAGATTATTAGGAGGCTTTTTTTATTTTTAAAACTAGAAAGATTTAAGACACCGAACGAACTTGTTGCAAGTGCATGCGCCATTGCTTCATACCGACTCGGAACTCTAACTTAGCAATTTCCATGTCGTGTTTGAACTGAAGCACTTTGAGGTCGTAAGCTTCTTTAAGCTCATCTCTGCGTTTAGCAGTATCTAATTTAAACTGCTCATAGTCCTCACGAAGTTTCTTCATTTTGTTCTGAGCTTCTAGGATTTTCTCGCGCATAGCTTGCAGTTGATCTTCAGCAAAACCATGCTTTGTCATCTGCGCAGATTCTGCTTGCAGGCGTGCTTTTAAGATTTCAACGTTTGAAATCTGACGAAGCTTCGTTGCAAGGCCCATGAAGTTCAAAGAGCGAATTACCCATTTTGTTGGGTCCCAGTGATACCACTTGATCCCATTACGGTAGTCGATTTGAAACTTATGATGGAAGTTATGGTAGCCTTCGCCATGGGTAAGGATCGCTACAAACCAAGAGTCTCTTGCAGAGATCTCTTTAGAGTAAGTTTGCTTTCCAAGAGTGTGGCAAAGAGAGTTTACAAAGAATGTGCTTTGTTGAGTGAGGAAAATTCTTAACCCTCCCGCAACAACAAAACCGCCGAAGAAATTTCCTACCATCCAGTAAGTGATCAAACCAGGTAAAACAAAGCCCATCACAATTGCTAAAGGAGCAAAGTATTTGTGTTGAAACTTTACCATCCAATCTTTTTCAAGATCAGGGGCGTGGATCTTTTGATCTACAGAGTCCTTATAAAACAACCAACCCATGTGAGCATACCAAAAGCCCTCATTGATGTTGTAAGGATCTTTCTCGCCATCGATATGTGTATGGTGACGACGGTGATCCGAAGACCATTTCAAAGCCGAGCCTTGAAATCCCGAAGCACCGATCAATAGAAAAAGCGCTTTTGCAATTGGATGTGCATCATAACTTTTATGAGAAAACAGTCGGTGATAACCAGCTGTGATGCTTAGATTCGTAGCTGCCGCAAACACGAGTGCGAATGCGAAGACTTGCCATTGAAAACCATAAAAGTAAAAATAGACGGGTAATAGGGCGATGGTGATCAGAGGATTTAACACCAGAAAAAGAGCCACCGGCCATTCAATTCGTTTTTTGTTCATTTTCACCTCTCTTGTTCATAGTAACAGAGGCGAATAGATTTCGACACTTAAATAGAAAAGCCAAGTATAAACTTACCGTAGGGGCCACTCATGCGCAGATCTTGAGTGGGCGCGTTACCTGTAGAGTCCTTTGCGTCGCCCCAGGTCATATCGAGATAACCAAGCTCTGCTCCAATATTAAATCCAATTAGCTTTAACCCGGCTTCAATGGAATAGGAAAACGAAGATGTGGAGCCAGGTGAAAAGTCAGCTTGAGTTTGTGCCCCTTGAGTGATCTTAAATGCCGTGGTGTGAGATAAACCGTAGGATAGAGTCGGACCAAAATAGAACACAGAATGAGTCCAACGCCAGTTGAGTAAAAGCGCTACTCGGGTGAATTCACCTTTGATATCAATTCCGTTCGCAGAAGAAGTCGCTCCCATGTTTTCATAGCGCACTCCAAGGCGAGGTACCCAGTTCAGCGGTAATTCAAAAAGAGCATCTGCGCCCAAGCCATAGGTAGGGGATTGAGAAGGGACAGGAGCTGTACAGCCCGTACAGGCTTTATTTAGATCCGTGTCGGTGGTTAAAAGGCCATAGGAAACTCGAGCTTCAAAAAGTGCCATCGCCGATTGTGAAAATAAGAAACCAGAAAACATCAGAATTAAAACGGCGAATCGAATCATCTCTATACCTCGTGGAATCATTCTAAAGAGGAAGTGTGCAATACTCAAATTTACCGTTAAATTGAGACCTTTGTCGGAGCCTCTTTTAGTGACTTCTTTGATAGTGTGAATGAATGAGAATCGACCTCGTCCGTCAGGAAGAGTGGGAAGAGCTGAATGAAGCTCTGCACTCAGAGCTAAAAATTTCTGCTAAAAATCGTGCCCGCGCCTATACCGGCATGGCGGAAGCTCTTTACGAAGTGGCGCAAGGCACAGCTCAATTTATGACTCATAAAAAATCGGTCGCTTTTGTCTCTGGTCAAACCCCTTTGGCGGGGCTCATTCTGCCATACTACTACAAAGAAACTTACGATGTGCGCTTAGTACCGGCGATGGATTTAGAGACCTCAGAAGAAGCTGTCGATGAGTTTGTAAAGTCTCTTAAAGCCGACACAGCCTTTGTTTTAGTGAGTGAAGACCATCCAGTGACGGGAAGGCGATTTCCTTTTGTGAATCGTTTAAACGAACTGTTGAATGCAAAGAGAATAATAACAATTCGTCTTTCTCACTTTCAGCATCACTATGAAACCCAAGAAATACTGCCTTACTCTGTGCGAGTTTGCTCATGGGGTGAAGGGCAGAGTGTGGCGATACTCGGAGAAAGATTTCGATCGCCTGCACTTCTTGCGCATGGACTATCTTGGAACAAAGAAAAATACCTAACAGATTTGCGCACGAGCGTTCAAAGCTTAGACTTAGAAAACAAAGAGTCTGTTCTAAAGTTTGAATCTCAGGCTAGCCAGTGGGGTGCTCGGGCTTATTTGGAATCAAATGAGGAGCGCACTTTTGATCGTGCAGTTTTAGTTTTTGAAGATATTAATACCGAATATCTCAAGACCCTTTTGGAGAAAAAGATATCCTCATCGGATCTACTGGCAACGAGTCTTTGTGCCTTAAATATGACGGCCAGCGCGATGCAGTGGTGGCAGCCTCAGCCTTTGACTAGCGAACTGCGGGGTATGCTCTTAATTCGCGCGACGGCTGTTCAGAATCCAGAGCTTGCTAGAGTGCTTGAAGAAAGTGTAAAACAAATCCGTGCCGAGCAGAGTTGGGAAGTGAAGCCTTAACTGCTGCTCTTCAGCAGGGGAAGGGTTTTCTAAATCAGTGTCTCAGGAAAAAGATAAATTTATCATTCTTAAAAAAGTGAAGTATGGGGAAGCTGATTTAATTCTCCATGCTATATCTACTTCAGGAGAAAAACTGTCTTTTTTAGCTCGCGCAGCTCTTAAAAGTAAAAAACGTTTCGGCGGTGGGATTTTAGAGCCATCCCACTTTGTATCCTTTAGTTATCGCCGGAGTTCTCAAGCCCAGCTTCATACTCTTCAAGAGGCTACTTTAATAAATGACTTTGCTGCTTTAAAGCGCAGTTATGATCACTTGGAATTTGCGTTGCATGCTTTAGAGTGTGTGGCGAAAGTCAGCCAAGAGGGTGATCGTGATTCATCTTTTTTATTTAATTTATTGGGAAATACTTTAAAGGCCATAGAAATTTGTGAAGATCTTCTTGTCATGAAGATGCATTTCTATTTAAAGTTTCTCTTCCAACAAGGTGTAATCAATGCGGAGCCATGGATGGCGCCGTTTCTAAAAACAAATCTTTCCGATGTAAACCAATTAAAAGAATGTCGCGGTATTGTGGATGATGAACTTCGCAATGTCGAAAAAATGCTTCAGCATTATCTTGAGCATGCTTCACTTCTTTAGTTCCTAAATCTTCTGAAGATCTTTTGTTCTATTCTATTTTTTAAACAGCAAGACTTAAGAAATCTTTTTCTTCCCGAGGGGATGAAGGGCTTCCATGGTGCGAGCCAATTGATCTATACCTAGATGAGTGTACTTCTCCGTGGCTTGCAGGCTTTCGTGGCCAAGCATTTCTTGCAGAGTTCTTAAGTTCGCGCCACTCGATAGTAGGTGGGTGGCAAAGCTATGGCGGAGTGCATGGGGATGCAGAGGCTTCATCAGTCCCGCACGTTGGCCTGAGCGCTTGACCATGTCGTAGGCCACTCGTGGATCGAGGGCCGTCTCGCCCCAGATATAGGTTTCCTTAAAGGATGTCTTTTTCATCTTCTCTAAGTATTGGCAAGAAAGAGTTGGGAGCACAATCACGCGCTCTTTCTTCCCCTTTCCTAGGACTCTTAATTCTTGGCGATTGAGGAAAACTTGATCCCAACGAAGTTGGCAGGCTTCACTCACACGCAAGCCACCGCCATAAAGAAGAGAGAAAAGAGTTTGTTCCTGCAGTGAGCCTTCTTTATTCAAAGCTTTCAGCACAGCCAAAGCTTCATCGACACTGAGGAAGTGGGGGAGTTTTTTCGGGACCTTAGGGCAGATGATTTGTAAAGAGAGATCTCGAGATAAGAGGCTTTCTTGAAAAGCCCAACCTAGAAAGCTCTTCAGAGTGGCGGCTTTTCTATTTCTAGAAGAAAGACTTAAAGAGGCCCAACCATTAAGAGCCAGGCGGCATTTCTTTAAGAGTTCATCCTCTGAAAGTACTTGAGAATCATTATCACCAAATGCTTGTTTTAAATCCAGCCCATAATGTTTCAAGGTAAGGGGCGAGGCAGATTTTATAAACTCCATAAAATACATATATTTAGATATATTTTCGTGAAGGTGAAATCTCTTTTCCAAGCCTCTAATTCCTTTAAAAAATAACGAGAACCCTTAAAAAAATTCTAACGCCATGCAAAAAATATCTTGCAAAACTTACAGGACCAAGGTTATAACTCAATGCGTTGTCACGGTGTATCAAAATGAAATATTCAAATTGAGACACTTAAAAGTTTTAAAAAAGCAGGACCACCTGAAAGGCGGAACACATGAACGAAAACAACTCAACGATCCTACCTTCTTCTCAGAATGCGAAACAAGTGATGTGGAATACAAACCAAACTTCAAGAGCGATGGAAAACAAGACTATCGTCTATCAATCAGAAGTTATGGGTCAGTTGATGAAAATGGTAGATCGCGTGGCTCCCTCAACAGCCAACGTTCTAGTTCTTGGTGAGTCTGGTACTGGTAAAGAGTTGATTGCCCGTTCTATTCACGATCGTTCAAATCGTAAAAACAAGCCTTTCATTGCTATTAACTGCGGTGCTCTTCGCGAAACTCTTTTAGAGTCAGAACTTTTCGGTCATGAAAAAGGTTCGTTCACGGGTGCTTATAACCGTAAGATCGGTTTGGCAGAAGCTGCTAACGGTGGAACTCTTTTCTTGGATGAAATCGGTGAGTTGGACCCAGCTATCCAAGCAAAACTTCTTCGCTTCATCCAAGAAGGCGAAATGTACCGTGTAGGTGGTAAAGAGCCAATCAAAGTTGATATCCGTTTGATCTGTGCAACTAATCGTGAATTGGACATGGAAGTACAAAGAGGAAATTTCCGTGAGGATCTTTTCTACCGTATCAACACGATCGTTGTAAGTGCTCCAGCTCTTCGCAGAAGAAAAGAAGATATCCCTGCGTTGATCAGTCACTTTTTAAATAACTCTCAACACGCATACTTAAACCGTGGTCGTACTGTGAATGAAGAAGCTATGAAAGCTCTTGTTCGTTACGACTGGCCGGGAAATATCCGTGAGCTTCAAAACGTTTGTGAAAGACTGCAAATTCTTTCTGAAGGTCACATGATCATGCTTAACGATATTCCAGAGAATATTCGTGAAGGTGAAAAAGAAAAAGATGTTTTGGATTATGATCCACAAATGACTCTTCATGATCTTGAGAAACGTTATATCCTAAAAGCTCTTGCTCACTTCGGTGGTAATAAAACGCAAGCGGCGAACAACTTGGGAATCACGATCAAGACTCTTTACAACAAGCTTCATGAGTACGGTGAGTTTGAAAAATTCGCAGTTCACTCTAAGCCAATGAAATAAGGTTACTAGCAAAGGCGAAGAACGGGGTTTCTCTCTCATCCCCCTGTTCTTCGCCGGTTTTTGTTTCAAAATGAGACGCTGGCTGCGAAATTTGAGCGGCTGTCAAAACCCTAATCAGTAAAACCACTCTCATTTTTTTCTTATCGGTCTTTTTGGTTGTCATGGACTTTGCATTACAGGATCTCCATGCAACGAATTCAGAGAACTCGCAGTTTTATTTCATTCTTTTTGTTGATGCTGTTTTTTGCACAAAGTGCGCAGGCAGCTTGTGTTAACTGCACCACCTTAGATTTTGATAAAAAAATCGAAATGAATTTAATTTTGCCTATGTTGCAAATGAACATGAAGGAAAAGATTGGCTATATCCAAAGCTTCAACGTCGAAGTTTATCGCGTGAAAGATCCTGAGGCAGAGACAATCACGTTAGGTTTTCTACCCTATGCTAGCAAAGAAAAGTTTTCATCTAAATTTCTTAATCTCTTTGAAGAGGGTGTGATTGGGCTTTACATGACTCCTACAAATCTCATGTATCGAGTCCAAGAACCCACTATTCTTTTGAGTGAAGGCGCAGATGATTGGACTGTTATCCATGAGTTTAGCCACTATCTTTTTGATCGAGCTCGCCTTATGCAAGATGCAACCCAAGAATCTGAATTTGTTTTGAGATCTCAAGATTCTCAAGAGGATTTCTTTGAGGCTAAAGAAGTTTTTAATATGTTCAATGGATTTCGCGACGAGCAGCATAAGAAGCATTTAATTAATAGCTTTGTTAGTTACGCCAAGATGCAGATGCTTTTTGTAAAAACCTGTGAGTACGAAGAAACGACGATAGAAAAGTTTATCAGAGCCATTTATACGATTCACAAACCACAGGGCTTTTTAGAGGAACACTTTGAGCGAAGCACTCGCTATATCAAGAGCACTTCTAGCAAAGGCCATGAGATGCTGGGGTTTATTCTAGAAGACTGCGATCTCTGGAGGCAGACTTTATCTCTTGAAAAAGACAAAGGACTCATTCGCAGCCTGGATAAGGTTTGTCAAAGCGCCCGCACTTTAAAAGAAGAGGGGCATCGGGTGGTAAAAGGACTGCACCTAGAATAATTGTCTCTAGGAGAGACGTAAATTGTTGCTCTGATCAGCGAGTAATCACTCTGTCCTATCTAGAAACTCTTCTGTTGGATTATAGCTGGCTTAGTGATTGCACTAAAATGAGATGAATTTAGAGGTCTGTGCTTAGAACAAATGAGGCGCAATATGAAGATTAAAAAAACCATTGGAATATGGACGCTGGTCATGACAGCTTGGTCATCGCAATCGCATGCTCAGGTTGAGAGAATCTTATCCCCCGAAGTTCAGCGCTGTTCTATGAATATCTACCAAAGGATTGCGGCTAAAGAGTCTAAAACAGATCATGTTTGTTCCTTGGGACGAACGGATACAGCATTTCAATCATGCGTGATCAACTTAACTCATGAGTTGGATCGCGTAAATCAACCGCAAGGTTATCCTGATGGGAACAACGTTTTAATTGCGGGTGAGGCATGTGCCTATACAGGTCATATTGAAGCAGCTCGCTGTGCGACTGATTTATATTTAAGAGGTGGATTGTATGTTGTAGATCGCACGGGGATTGATGGAGTAAAAGTTTGTACCTCAGCGCAAGCCTATGAGGTCAAACGCTGTGTGGTAGATCTTTATCAGTCGGGTCGTCACACCGGAAAAAATGCAGCTAAAATCTGTCTTGATCAATACGATCCAGTGGCTATTAAAAAGCGTCAAGAAGATGAGCGTCGCCGCCAAGAGCAGCAGCGAATGGAGCAACAGCGAATTGAGCAGCAAAGACAGCAAGATTTGCGTCAAGCAGAGGCTCGTCGTCAGCAAGAGATCCGCGCCGCAGAACAAAGACGAATTGAAGAACAAAGAAGACAGGCAGAACAGAAAAAAACTGAAACTAAAAATCAGACTCAATATCCTGAGCCAGTTCAAGTTGTGGGCTTAGGCAAAGAACCGCAAGTGGAAGTTCGTGAGTTACCTCCGGTATCCTCTGGAACTCCAAATGAAACTACAGCTCCGAAGTCTTCTTCGCAGGAAAGTAAGAATCAAGATAAGGACAAGGATAAGAAGTCTGACAAGAAACCAGCAGACGATGATGGAGTGATTTTAGATCTTCCGAATTTTGATTAATAGTTTTTGGGAAAAGTGATTACTAAGGCTCTTTGATTGCAAAGAGCCTTTTTTATTTTTCAAAGATAGGCGCGTAGTTCTTAATAAACTCGGAAGCTTGTTTAATAATGGATTCTGGTTTGCTTTCATGAAGAATGAATTCAAAGAAGAAAAGCCCATCCAAATAAATATCGATATCTCTACAGATAGTTTGAACGCTGTTTTTATTTTTTAGTTTTCCAGTATCTGCTAGAAGCTGAACACGTTTAATAAGGTTAGGATCCATTTGCATCGGGATTGTTTCACGCACTCGGCGGCGAAATTCTTTGTTTACCAATGCTTGAGAGAAAATAATTTTGGCAAAGTCAGAGTGGTCTGTTCCATAACACATGCGATCGTTGACATAACAAAGCAATTCTTCAGTGAGAGAGTTTTGAGGAGGGTAGGCAATCTCTCTGTCCGATAGGTCTTCGACAAATTTTTGAATGATGGCAACGAGCAGTCCCTCTTTTCCATCGAAGTATCGACCAATAAGTGATTCATTAACGTCAGCAGTTTTTGAAATCATTTTTGTCGTAGCGCCATCAAAGCCGAACTTAGAAAAGACCTCTTTCCCAGCGTTGATTAGACGTTCTTCAGAGGCCGAGCGGTCTCTTCTTTTTGGCTTAACCTGAGTATCACTTATATCTAATTGAGAATCTTTTTTTCCGTCTTCTTCCATTGCACCCTCGGTTAAATTATCTAAGTATATGAAAATACTAGATAACTACAATTTAACACATCCTCAGGACGTTTTCAATAAAGTAATTGATTGCATACTTAAGGGTTCTAATATAAATAAGTATGTAAGCAATTACATTACGGAGACTATGATGTCGTCAAAAATAATTAATAGATGTTTAGCTGTGTTAGTTGTGGGAGGCCTAGCTGTGCCTGCACAAGCGCTGACTCTGGATGAATATTTAAACCAAGTAAAAGGTGAAAGCTTAGGATACCGATCTTTTGAAGAGTCCGCGAAAGCTGCGACTTTAAAAGCAAGAGATGCAGATTTGTTTTTCACTCCGAAGTTGTTTGCAAACGCTCAGCTACTGAAGGATGGCAAAGAGCCATTTTCAGCTATTATGTATGACCGTATTAATATGGAAAACTATTCTTTGGGTTTAAGCCAAGAGTTCAGCTTTGGTCTGAAGGCGACAGTTTCTTACGCTGCCGAGAAAACAGAGATTGAAGGAATTCAATCAGCAAGTATTCCTGCTGGTTTTCCAACGACATTTTGGTATGCGACTCCTAAGTTAGAGTTATCAATGCCTCTTTGGGGAAATGCTTTCGGTAAAACGGAGCGCGCTAAGCAAGAACTTAATCGTCAGCAATCAGTTGCGGAGCGATTTGGCTCAGAAGCTCAAGCTAAAGGATATTTAACAGAGGCTGAAGCTGCGTTTTGGAGATTGGCTTCTGCTCAAGATATAGTAGCCGTTCAAAAAAGAGCATTGGCTCAGGCGCAAAGCATTTTGGACTATGTGACTAAAAAAGAAAAAATGAATTTGGGTGAGAAGGCCGATGTGTTGCAAGCGAAAGCAATGGTAGAGGCTGTTTCTTTTCAAGTGCAGTTAGCTGCTAATCAAGAAAAGGCGGCTCGTCGTCAATTTAACACATATATTAATAGACAAGCAGAAGAGCCCGCACCAGCGCTGTCAGGTATCGATTATGGAACTCTGACGACGGTGGAGCTTCCAAAGAGTCGCCCAGGCGATAGATATGATTTGCAAGTTGCCCAAGCTCAGGCGGATCTAGCCAAAGCTAGCGCTAATGTCCTTGCTGAAAAGAATCGCCCGACTTTAGATGTTTACGGTTCGTATGCATTAAATGGTCGTTCGACAGATCTGCAGGAGGCGATGGATCGCACCAATATGACCGAGCATGATACGACAGTTGTCGGTGTGCGCTTGAATATTCCTTTGAATATCGGGGCTGCAGCGGACGCAAAGGCTGGAGCTTTAAAGTCTGCGAAGGCAGCAGATCTTTTATACCAACATAAAAAGTTCACTCAAGAGCAGGACTGGGAAAATCTAGTTCAGCAATTAGGTGAAGCTAAAGAAAATCTTCGCCTAGCTACAGGGATTGTAAATGCTCAAAAAGCAAAGCTTGATAATGAAAGAGCTCGCTTAAAACAAGGTCGTACGACAACGTATCAAGTTCTTTTGTTTGAACAGGATTTCTCTCAGTCAGAAGTAAATCGTGTTCAAGCTGCGGCTCAGATCTTAGGTTTGCAGGCGCAAATAAAATTATATGAAACAAACGCTGAAGGCGGGAAGTAGTTATGAGTTTACCAAAACTATCAATAAGTAGACCGATATTCATGACCTGTGTGACCATCGCGATTCTCGTGGTGGGTTGGGCATCATTTAAATCGATGAGCGTGGATTTATTCCCTGACGTCAGTGTTCCGGTAGTAACTGTGCAAACAGTTTACGCGGGGGCTGGTCCTTCAGAGATCGAGACTCTTGTCACTCGTCCCGTAGAGGAAGAGGTGAGTACAATCTCTGGTATTAAGCGTTTGACGTCTAAGTCTTTAGAAGGCGTTTCTCAAGTTATTGTTGAGTTCAACAGTGAGGTGGATGTTAAGGAAGCTGAACAGCAAGTTCGTGATAAAGTGAACATTGCTAAGGCTAAACTTCCAACTGAAGTCGAAGACTCAATCATCAAAAAGTTTGACCCGTCTGACACGCCAATTCTTATGCTTTCTTTGACAGCCAATGATTTGGGAGATGCAGCTTTATTCGATATCGCCGATCAGTTTATCAAGCCACGTTTAGAGCAAGTATCAAACGTAGGTGCGATTGAAATCTTCGGTGGTCGTGAAAGAGAGATTCATGTTCTTCTGGATCGCAACAAATTACGTGCTCGTGAAATTTCAGTGAGTCAAGTTGCCGGACAAGTGGGAGCCTCTGGAGAAAATATTCCGAGTGGTAAAGTGGATCAAGGTGGCAAAGAGCTCGTCTTTAGAGGACTGGGTGAGTTTAAAACCGTCGATGAAATCTCTGATACACTTGTAAACTTGTATGGTAACGAAGTGCCAACACGTATTTCTGACTTAGGAAAAGTTGTTGATACTCTTGAGGATGAAAAGTCGCGCGCCTTCGTAAATGGCGATAAGGCTTTGTTCTTACAAGTTTTCCGTCAATCGGGTTCGAATACGGTAAAAGTTGCTGATGAAGTTGTTCGTCAGATGGAAAAGTTACAGCCAGAGCTTGATAAGATGCCTGGGGCCCCGAAGGTTCGTCTGGTGAACGACGCTTCGATTAAAATTAAGAACAATATTTTTGACGTTCAAGAAACGATCATCATTGGTATTATCTTAACGGTTTTAACAGTTTTCTTCTTTTTAGGCAGTGCGCGCTCAACATTCATTACAGCTCTTTCGCTTCCGATTTCATTGATCGGTGCGTTCATGATTATGAAGCTTGCAGGTTTCTCGATTAACGTCGTTTCGATGTTAGCGTTGATTCTTGCGGTCGGTCTTCTAATCGACGACGCGATCGTGGTTATTGAAAATATTTATCGTCGTATGGAAGAGTACGGTGAAGAGTCACTAACAGCGGCTGAGCGTGGAGCCACTGAGATTCAATTGGCGGTTATTGCCATCACTCTTGTGGTGATCGCGGTATTCGTACCAGTAGGTGCGATGTCAGGTACGATTGGTCAATTCTTGAAGCAATTCGGTATGACAGTTGTTTACTCAATGGCCATTTCTTGGTTCGTTGCCATGACTATTATCCCAATGTTGACAGCTTACTTCGGTGGCGACGGTCATGGGGAAGGGGCTAAGAAAGCATCGAATGTTCTTTATGACAGAACTTTAGGTCGTCTATTAAAAGGTTTTGATAGATTCCAAAGTTATTTAGAAAAGATTTACGTATCACTTCTTAAAGTGACTCTACGCCATCCATTGATGACGATTGGTATTACAGGTTTAGTTTTCGTAGCCAGTGTTTACACGGTAACTAAAGTTCCAGGGGCTTTCATTACAGATGATGATAGTGGGGAATTCTCAGTCACCCTAGAGATGGTTCCGGGTACGAGTTTAGATGGTATGAATAAAGTAGCTTCTGAAGTGGATAAAGTTCTTAGAGACAATCCAGAAGTCAACTTTACAGCTATGATCGTAGGAAGCCAATACGGTGAAGCGAATAAAGCTAACTTCTACGTGCAGATGAAACCAGTGAAAGAACGCAATGGTTACACGACAGAAGAGTTCAGAGATAAAGTCCGTGGACAACTTGCTGGTTTTGCTGACGTTGCCAACCCAGTAGTTAAGAAATACGACGCTTCTGGAGGAATGGGGCAACAGCCATTTATCCTGAATATTATTTCTGCGGATCCTAAAGAGTTAGAAACATCAGCGATGGCGATTCTTGAAAAACTCAAAGCAGATCCAAGACTGGTGGACGTTGATACAAACTACAGAGCGGGTAAACCTGAGTTGCAGGTGGTCTTAAAGCCAGGAGCGGCAAAACAGTACGGTGTAAATACTCGTACAATGGGTGAAGAGTTACGTGCTCAGGTAGAAGGTTTTACGCCAGCTAAGTTCAGAGAAAGAGGACGTGAGTACGATGTTCGTGTTCGTTTGATGCCAGAACAGAGAAATCTTCAAGAAAGCTTTAACTCTGTGGTGATTCCAAACGTGAACAGAAAGCTAGTACGTCTGTCAGACGTTGCCAATGGTGATTTGCAATCAGGTCCTGCAAGTATCGAACGTCAAGATAGAGGTCGTTATATCCAAATCACAGCGGGTCTAGCACCAGGAGCTGGTTTAAGCACGGTCTTAGGGGATACTGCGAAGTTGCTATCAACTGGAGACACAGCTCTTTCTTCAAACGTAAGATACACGTTTGGTGGGGATGCTGAGAATATGCAGGAGCTAGTTACTTCAACGATGCTGGCCCTTGGATTTGCGATCCTGTTTATTTACCTGATCCTTGCGAGTTTGTACGAGTCATTTATCACGCCGATTACAATCATGGTGGCCTTGCCCCTAGCATTGTGTGGAGCGTTCTTGGCTCTTTATATTACGAACGAAACGATCACGTTGTTTGCCATCTTTGGCTTCTTCATGTTGATCGGGGTCGCAGGTAAGAACGGTATTCTTCTGGTCGACTATACGAATCAGATGATGGCTACAGGAATGAGTCGTGCTGACGCTCTTCTTGCTGCGGGTAAAACAAGACTTCGTCCGATTCTAATGACTTCGTTTGCTCTGATCGCAGGTACAATCCCTGTTGCAATCGGTATGAACGAAGCTTCTAAAACGAGAACTGCGATGGGTGTGGCGATTATTGGTGGGATGATTTCATCAACGATCCTAACCTTAATCGTAGTTCCTGCGGTGTTCACATACGTGGATCGCTTTAGAGTGTGGGCTAATAATCTAGGGTCTCGCTTTACATCGCATAAGAAGGATGAGGCGCCTCAGGCGAAGCACTCAGAAGTTGCAGTGAACACTGAAAATGACAGCGAAGATGATGGTCTTTCAACGCTTAATCCATTGGGCTCCAAATAATAAGGGGGATTAAATGGCTAAACTTTTTATTCAAAATTTGCCATCTAAAGAAGAACTCAAAGTATCTATTAATAGATTGCAGGAGGGTGTCGATACCGACGCTCTCCACGCTAACTTGATGTTTCTTAAAATTGCGACCGAACTAGAGAATCATATGGATTCTCACCTTGCGAAGTACAATCTATCTATTGGTAGATTTACGATTCTTTGTCTCTTGGAAGATAATTTAGAAGGCTTAAAGCCGACGGACCTATCTTCTCAGTTAGGTGTTACTCAAGCTACTATGTCGGGCTTAGTAAGTGGACTCGAAAAGAATGGTCTTGTGCAAAGAAAGCAGCACGAGATGGATGGAAGAGCTTTTCTCATTCACATCACTGATAAGGGGCGCGAAACATTGCGCGAAATTTTTCCGCGTTGGTCTCCAAGCGTAGAAAGTTTTTGGAACAATTTTTCATCGGAAGACAAAGCATCGTTGAATTCTTTGCTTGAAAGGATGATGAATAACACAAATATTCTGACTCGTGCTTAAGGAGAATAAAGTTGAAGTTTTTTTGGTCTGCCATTGTAGTTACTTTTCTGATGGTGGGCTGTGCCCCTCTTAAGAACTCTCCCTTCTCGGAAGAGACAGATACAAAGTTAACGAACTACAATCACGTCAACTTGTTCGATCTAGAATCCTCCCAGTCTTTGCATGATGACGAGGTAGTTTTCGGAGTCATCTCCGATAGTCATCAAAACTATATGTCCTTGCAAGACTGGGTTGGTGTTGCAAATAATTCAGATTTAGATTTTACGATCAGCCTTGGGGACTTTACAAATCAAGGTCTTAATTTCGAGTATGATGCTTATCTCAAATCCATCGTTAGGCTAAAAAAGCCTCACTTCACGATAATGGGAAATCATGATACCTTAACTAAGGGAAAGCTTCTCTATCGCCGCATCTTTGGCGAGTACAATTTTTCCTTTTTTGAAGGTGGTTATAAGTTCATCTTCTTTAATAATAATCGTCTCGATTTTTTGCCCATAGATTTAGACTGGCAATGGCTTGAAGAGGAGTTAGCTTCGTCCTCTTTGCCTAAAGTTATGATGATGCACGTAAACCCAGATAACGACGAATACTTTACTGCAGAACAAATTGAGTACTTCAAAGAGATTTTTCAGAGCTTCAATGTGCGCCTTGTTCTGCATGGGCACCATCATGTCTTCCTGACTTTTAATGAAGGCACTTACGTGCGCCATCAAGTTCAGAGAACGGAAGGCGTTTATTGGAGTAGAATCACTCTTTCTAGAGAAAAAGTATTAGTTGAAAGATGTCAAAGAAGGGAGTGCACACATGATATTTCAAAAGACCATAGTGCTGATCTCTCTTATCTTTAGCGCACAAGTCGCATCGGCTGAATGGGGTATGGCTGTGGGTTCTGGCGGCTATATGGGAAAGACCAATATGAGTGCGGTGTATGTTTCCCAGAACAAGAAACATATGACAACCATGGGTGTGGGAAAAACGGCTGGAATTCTTGGTGATGATATTCATCAGGTCAACGTGAAGTATTTGTATTTGCCCTTTAAGTATTCTTATCAGAAAACTCATTGGAACATTGTCTCAGTAGGAGTTTTAGCGGCTCGATGTATGTGTGAAGAGACGTTTGTGCAAAACTCGTCTAAGTATCCAGAAAAAAATTACTATGACAATACCGCCTATCGCTTCGGTTTGGTTTTTGAGTCCCATGTCACTCTTGATAACTGGAGTCTCTACTGGGACTGGACACTTTTAGATCAGTTGGCCATCGTGGTTGCTAATAACGATCGTTATGCCAATCGTCCTGACTACTATCTCGCAAGCGGTATCGGGGTTCGTTACTTCTTTTAAATTTTAGAGCCCCTAGCGAGGGGCGTTGTTTTTAAATATCAAGGCGCACGCTTTACGAATGTCTTCTTCAGACAAATACAAACCGAATCCAAAGCGCAGTCTATTGCCTCGAGAATCAGTAATAACGTGTTTGTCTTTGAGGGCATCGACGATTTTTTTGGTTTGATTTGCACTTGGTAATTCAAAAGTCAGAAAATGACCTAAGTTCTCCCCATAATATAAAAGGGCGGATTCGTTTAAAAGAGGATGCGAATTCTTCTTCATCTCTTCGATAAAGACTCTCTGTAAATTTCTAATATGGGCGTGAATCTCAGCCGGAGTGATGCCGTCCTCAGCGAAAAGCTCTAAGGCCGCATTCAGTCGATAAATAGCTGAATAGTCCATCGTGCTTCCGGCGTATTGCATAGCCGATGTCGGGTAAGCTGTGGCAGCGCTGACGTTGTCTAAATGGGCAAGTTCAGCAAACCATCCGGTGTAAGCGGGGCGATGACTTGTTCCGTGAGGGACGTGTAAAAAGCATCCGCCTTCTCCTCCTTGTGCGTATTTATAAGATCCTGCCAAGAAAAAGACGCGATCTTCATGGGATTTGAAATCAATCGGAAGTGCCATAAAGCTATGATAGCCATCAACGACAATAGTGTGCGGACCTTTTTTAAGGTCCATCAAGATACAATCAATGTCGCAAGCAAACCCTGAGTTAAAGAAAACATGACTAAAGAAGATCAGGTCAAAGTTCGTTTTCTGCGCAGCTTCGATAAATCTTTCGCTGAATGTCGCAAAAGGCTGGGTTGGCACTTTGATAACTTCGACATGGGACCATTCAGAGAGCCTGTTGACTTGGCGATCGAAGCTATAGAACTCCGAATCTGTCGTCAGGATTTTAATAGTCTTGTTTTCTAGGAACTGGCTTAAGAGGCGAAAGACGAACTCGTGAGTGTTAGGGGCAAAGACGATATTTTCCCCTGAAGACAAATTAAGATTTTTGGCAATGAAGCTTTGTGCTTTAGGAATGGCATTTGAAAAGAAATGCCCCCATTTATCATCGACATATTTCGCACTGTCGTCCCAGTATTTAATATGAGCATCCCGAGTAACATCGGGCCAATAGTGATGGCTATGGCAGGCAAAGTGTAGAACTGGAGATTGGGCCGCTAGAAATCTGGAGTAGTACTTTTTATACATAGAGCCAGAGTATCAAAAAAAATCATGACTTCAAGAAACAAAAAAGGGGAGCATGGAGCTCCCCTTTTTTTAGATATATTCAAGAATCAGCGATTAGAAGTAACCTTCATCATCACCAAAATCGTCGTCTTCATCGTCATCATCATCGTCGTCATCTGATGTATGAGTTAAGAAGTCATCATCTTCTTCGTCTTCGTCATCTTCACTTGAAGCTGGAGACTCATTTTCTTCTTCAGAAGAGCCAGACTCATCAGCGTACTCTTCGTCTTCATCCATATCGTCTTCGTCGTCGAAGTCGTCTTCATCAGATTCGTCATTGATCATGTCTTCATCTGATGACCAGTCATCTCCATCTTCAGAATCTTCTTCTTCGATATCAATGATTTCATCCATTTCGGCTTCGTCTTCGAAGTTATCTTCCATATCTTCGATAACTGGCGCAGAAGGTTTTAGGATTTCAACTTCAGTCGGCATTATAGACTGTTTTGTTTCCTTAACTGCTTTAGCTTTCGGAGCTGCTTTTTTTGCAGGAGCTTTTGCTACAGTCTTCTTAGCTGTTGTCTTTTTGGCAGGTGCCTTTTTAGCAACTTTCTTAGCAACTTTTTTCGGAGCTGCTTTTTTAGTTACTTTTTTTGCAGAAGCTTTTGGAGCTGCTTTTTTAGTAGCCTTTTTTACAGTTGTTTTTTTAGCTGCCGCTTTTTTCGTAACTTTTTTAGCAGTTGTTTTCTTCGCTGCCTTTTTAGCTACTTTTTTTGCCGGAGCTTTTTTTGTAACTTTTTTAGCTACTTTTTTCGCAGTTTTTTTAACTGTCTTTTTAGCCGCTTTTGCAGCTGGTTTCTTAGTTGCTTTTGCTTTCTTTTTTGCCATTGATAGACTCCCTGAATCGCTAGAAAGAAGATTTGGATTTGCCTCAATAGACTAGCGATCTTTGCACTGTCAGGCAAATCAAAATCTTGTTAGAGAGTCGGGGTCTTGTTTAGAGCTAGAGCACACTTCTAAGAATAATTTCTATGTCAATTGGAACATAAAAGTGCAGAAAAAGTCCGCCGAGGTAGGAACCCGTCTTAGGGACGATGGTCAAATTCCCAAAAGTTCTCAGTCCAGAGGAGTTGAGGACAGGGGAGGTCACTGTCATGAACTCTGGGAAGTAGGCGCTTTCAATATAGAAGCCCACGCGGCCCTTACCTAGATATAGATAAAGGCTTTCTGAAGTTCCATTATTCATTGGCAAGGAGGCAAGAGGGAAGGAGCCACTCATTCCCGGCAATGGGAGTCCATTTGGAAGAGTGCTTCGACTTGGGAGACCCGCTGTAGAGTCCAAAAAAGCAGCCAAAGGTAGACTCACGATAGCTTCAAAATCTGCGGACCCTGCGGTGGAAGCTCTAATCGTAATCTCCACTCCTTTGGGGTCGTTCAAGGTGCGGATGGAGGGTTGATAGTTAGAAAAACGGGGCAGGGGAAGGCGCAGGTGAATCTTCTTTTGTGCTTTATTCAGTGTGGCCACTGGCTCTTGGTCGTAACTGCCCCCATCAACGCGGCTGTCGAGGTTGAGCTTTTGGTATTCGGGATAGTTATTAACAGGAGGTTGGGATTCTCCCGGAGACTGAGTGCCGCCGCCGTCCCCGCGGTCAGGGGCTTCGGTATCGGTATTCGAAGGATCGTTCATCAAGCTTTCCATCACACTAAATCCAGAGTCAGCACAGCCGGTAAGTAGCAAGATCGAAAAAATGGTTCCCATTACAATCTTAGACATGGAATCGAACTCCCTCTAGTGGTGCCTTATTTTTCGGCAGTCTGAACGGGATCTAAAGGAAGAATGAAAAAAAGTAGAAACTGCCTAAAAGAAAAACAAAAAGCTCGGGATTTGCATCCCGAGCTTTTCTGCTGTCGTACTTAAGTATTTATTCTTAACCGATCAACTTAAGAGCCAATTGGTTAGATTGGTTCGCTTGCGCTAGAGTAGAAGTACCAGCTTGTAACAAGATGTTGTTTCTTGTCATTTCTGAAGAAGCTTGAGCTACGTCAGTGTCGCGGATACGGCTGTTAGCAGCTGATAGATTCTCTTGAGCAACACCCAAGTTGTCTACCGTTGAAGTCAATCTGTTTTGTAGAGCACCTAAGTTAGCGCGTGTACCAGAGATCGAAGTTTGAGCATCGTCTAATTTCGCCAAAGCAGCTTGTGCACCTGCTTTTGAAGAGAAATCAACACCTGCTAAACCAAGAGCATCTAGAGTCGCTACGTTTTCACCAGCGTTGAAAGAGATACGATCTTCTTCAGCGTTGTTGAAAAGACCAACTTGGAAATCAAACTTCGGAGATGAACCATCTAGAAGTTTAGTTGTACCCCAAGTAGTAACACTGGCAATACGTTGAATCTCTGATTTAAGTTGTTGAACCTCTTTATTCAACATACCACGCTCTTTTTCGCCGACAGTGTCAGAAGCCGCTTGGATTCCCAACTCACGTAGACGAACCACGATGTTACCGATTTCGTTCAAGCCACCCTCAGCAGTTTGAACCATTGAGATACCATCGTTCGCATTTCGTTGTGCTTGAGCAGCAGAACGAATTTGAGCTTTTAAGCCCTCAGAGATCGCTAGTCCTGCAGCATCGTCCGCAGCTTTATTGATACGGCTTCCAGAAGCAAGTTTCGCCATTGAGTCATTGATCTGCCTTTGTGAACCAACAAGGTTACGTTGTGCGTTCAGTGCTGCAATGTTTGTAGTTACTCTCATTCCCATTTTAAATTCCTCCGTTAATATTTATTTTTCATTTTCAATACCCTCCTTGATTTGTTTTTTTGACTTCGGCAAACCTACTTTGCCTAGTCGAGCACTGACATCCGAGTCTGTGCTTATTTAAATGGCCTTTTTAACTATTACGTCTAAAAGTTGTTACTTTGCTTAATTGCTCCGTAACTTGAACAATCTATTGTTCTTTCACTAAGTCATCCTTGAAGGCCCTCCTTTCGGTTGTTCAAGAGAGTGGGTACTCTCTTTGACTCCTTCCGAGTGAATTATTGATGGCCATTTAATCGGGATTTGAGACGAGGCCTTGACAGGACCTGAGACTGGTTTTGCACACAAGATTTTATAACTAGACGTAGTGCGAGCCCTGTGTCCAAGACCAATGAAGGGAATGAGTCATTCTTATACAGGACTTACAGAGGGAGAATAGCTGAGAATTAGGACTTAGGATCAGTCAATTTCAAGGAAGCGACAAAAGGCCATGTTTCCCGCCAAGGCGTATTGATGGGATTGTTCCGCTCGCAGATGATGAGAGGGGTTGTAGCCAATGGTGCAAATGATTTTTTCTCCGTCAAAGTGAGAGCAATCTTCGCAGGCAAAACGAGTGTCGTATTTCTGAAAATCAACGGGGTTGACGCGGTCCTTTTTGATCGACGCGGTTAAGCGAGGTGGGGACTTTTTTTTGCCCTTTGGATTTATAATGGACATCTCCGAATTTCCTCACGTTGACAATTTTTTAAGAAGACTCATCTTTATTCTAGGGAGGCGTTATGAGCAATGATATTGAAAAAATGACGCGAAAAAGCCAAGAGGCCATGCAGGCAGCGGCCAAGCTTGCGGAGCGCAAGCACAGCCCGTCTGTGGAGCCAGAACACCTCTTAATGGAGCTTGTACAGCAATCCGAGGGCATCGTGCCTCGAGTCTTGGATAAGCTCAATGTTTCCCAAGCTCAATTCCTAGCCGACCTCCGAACGGCCACCGATAAATTCCCTCAAGTGACTGGCGGTGGGCAGAAGCTCTTTGCGGGACCTCGCCTGCAAAAGATCTTTCAACAGGCAGAAAATGAAGCCAGTGCTTGGGGAGACGCCTACATTTCTACAGAGCACTTCCTTTTAGGGATGCTCAAGGCTGGCGATGGCGAACTCAATGCAATCTTTAAGAAAAATAAAATTCAGTTAGATGGAGTTAAAAAAGCTCTGGAAGAAATACGCGGAAATCAAAAAGTCACAGACGATGATCCTGAAAATAAATACGAAGTTTTATTAAAGTATGCTCGGGACTTAACAGCACTTGCCGCTGAAGGAAAAATGGACCCAGTGGTGGGTAGGGATGAAGAGATTCGTCGCGTGGTGCAGGTTCTTTCCCGCCGAACGAAGAACAACCCAGTGCTTATTGGGGAGCCCGGTGTGGGTAAAACCGCCATCGCTGAAGGTTTGGCGTTGAGAATTATTAAGCAAGACGTTCCTGATAACTTAATTGGCAAAAAATTAATGTCTTTGGATATGGGGGCACTTATCGCCGGTGCCAAATACCGTGGTGAGTTCGAGGATCGTCTTAAAGCAGTTATTAAAGAAGTCACTTCAAGTGACGGTCAGATTATTTTATTCATTGATGAGTTACACACTCTCGTGGGGGCTGGGAAATCAGAAGGCGCCATGGATGCAGGACAGTTGCTTAAACCAGCACTGGCGCGTGGAGAGTTACGCTGTATCGGAGCCACGACTTTAGATGAATATCGAAAGTACATTGAGAAAGATGCAGCTCTTGAAAGACGCTTCCAAACTGTTATGGTCGAGGAGCCAAGTGTCGATGATGCCATCACAATTTTACGTGGACTCAAAGAAAAGTATGAGGTCCATCATGGTATCCGTATCACCGATGCGGCCCTAGTTTCTGCAGTCAAACTTTCTCACCGCTATATCACCAATCGGTTCTTACCGGATAAAGCGATCGATCTTATTGACGAAGCTGCAAGTAAACTTGGTATTGAGACCCGTTCGGTTCCTGAGGAGGTCGATAAAATTGAACGCGAACTCATGCAGTTGAGAATTGAAAAAGAGGCATTGAAAAAAGAAACAGAAGAGGGTGCAAAAGAGCGCATCGAAGTTATTGAAAAGAAAATTTCAGAGCTGAGCGCACAGAACCAACTCTTGCGTGAACAATGGGACTTTGAAAAAGGTGGCATTGAAAAGATCAAGCAGCTCAAAACAGAGATCGAAAATCTTAAGTTGAATATTTCCAAGGCTGAGCGCGAAGGCGATCTTGGCAAAGCCGCTGAACTCAAATACGGACGATTGCCTGAAACCGAAAAAATGTTAGCGGACTTAGAAGAGCGCAGTCATCAACAACAATCTTCTTCTGAAAGCAGAATGTTAAAAGAAGAAGTAGGTCCAGAAGATGTGGCCGAGGTTGTTGCCAAGTGGACACGTATTCCAGTTTCTAAAATGTTAGAAAGTGAATCTCAAAAACTTCTGCACATGGAAGACACTCTTAAAGAACGCGTGGTCGGTCAAGATCATGCATTAACTATCGTGGCTGATGCGATTCGCAGGGCGCGCGCTGAAATATCGGACCCGAATAGACCGATTGGAACTTTCATGTTCCTCGGCCCGACGGGTGTAGGAAAAACAGAGACGGTAAAAGCTCTCGCAGACTTCTTATTTGATGATGAACACGCTGTGGTTCGCATCGACATGAGTGAGTACATGGAGAAGCACTCTGTTTCTCGCTTGATCGGTGCCCCTCCAGGCTATGTTGGGTATGAAGAGGGGGGCCAGCTCACAGAAGCAGTTCGCCGACGACCTTACAGTGTTGTGTTGCTGGATGAGATCGAAAAAGCGCATACGGATGTTTTTAATATTCTATTGCAAGTGCTTGATGATGGTCGTCTAACAGATGGTCAAGGGCGCACTGTGGATTTTAAAAACACCGTTCTGATCATGACGTCAAACATTGGTTCTCAGTCGATCTTGGATAGTTCCATGGATGATGAGAAAAAACGTGAGTCTGTTATGAGCGCCTTACGCGGACATTTTAGGCCAGAGTTTTTAAACCGTGTGGATGAAATTGTGATGTTCAATTCTTTAAAAGAATCGCAAATCGCGGGCATCGTAAAAGTTCAACTGGATCTGGTTGCGGAACGCCTAAAATCTCGCAAGATTGGAGTCGAGTTTGATAAATCTGCCATCGAATTCCTCGCGAAGAAAGGATATGATCCTATTTATGGAGCTAGACCTTTAAAGCGTGTGATTCAAACAGAGTTACTCAATCCGCTTTCTAAAGAGATCATTTCAGGAACGGTGAAAGCCGGAGACGTGATAAAGGTCAAAGAAGAAAACTCCAAGTTAATTTTCTAAAGGGAAGTGCGTATGAAGAGTTGGGTTCTTAGATCAATCGCGGTAGTGCTACTTTTTTCTGCTTCATGGGCGCAAGCCTATGTCACTTACGATGTCAGTGGAACATCAGGAACGCAGGAAGGAAAAACTTACTCAGAAGCCCACTTAGGACTCAACTGGCACGTGAGTGATTGGTTTAACTGGCGCAACTCTGTTTTCTCTAGATTCGGAACTGATTTTCCAACTGTTTACGGTCTTGATACAGAAGCTCTTTTTAAACTTGAAGCCTACACTCAGAAAAGAAATCTGGGTGTCGAGTTTTACATTGGCCCAGGAGCTCGTATCGCCAGCGAGCAATACAACGCTGGCTTCGGTAAGGCCGGAATTACGTTTCAATTAGCAGGCATTCGAATCGGGGGCGGTGTTCAGGCTCTACACTATTTAGAAGATCGCTTCGACAATGAGGGGAATCTTTTGAAGCAGGATGAGGTGCAGACGTTTATTACATTGTCCGGCGGCGGCACCTTTTAAGGCGTGCGCTGGATAATCCGCTTCTCCGGCGTTGTCGGCGGTTCGGCGTACTTTTAGTACGCCTTCACCACCTCCGCCTTGGATAAGCGAATTCTTCAGCGCCCTTGGTTTCGGGTTTTTGGGTTTGTTTTTTCTTTTTCTTTCTCTTTCTCTTAAATATTTTTTTCTGATCTCTTCTTTCTTTTCTCTATTTTGCTTTTTTAGGTTTTTTCAGATTTTTTTGTGAATGGCCTTGAAAGCGTTCAGTGTGTTGACATTAATTTTGACATTGAATATTTGCTCGAGTGTGAAGCTTTCTTAATTGGTCTATACTTTTGACAGTCAGAAAAAAATAAAAAACTGCAATTTTTTTTCTTCTAAATAAAATCAAATACTTATCGTGTCTCACAATGAAATCGGTTTGGATTATGCAAGTGTGTTCAATCACTTAGCACTCATTTCAGTTTCGTTCTTAGAAGCCCGTATACTTTCACACGAAGCCACCCCAAGAACTTTCTTGAAAGGGAAAAGAATGAAATCCATGACGTTTTGGACAAATCGATTTTCAAAAGCCTGTGTTCTTTTAGTAGGCGCAGCGATGACTATGGGAAATCAAAAGTGCGAAGAGCAGCCTAAGACTCCACCGCGTGCTCTAAAAAAAATCGTACAACTGGGAACCATTCGTTCAAGTCCGATTCTTTTTCCGAACGGTGGTGGATTTGATTTTCAATTTGTCGCCAACCAACAAATTTACGGAGTGATGATGGAAAGCAGTGCTTTCTCACTCAAGTACAATCCTCCAATTGCAGTGCCTCCAGGGCAGGCCGCAGCAGACGGGAGTGGCTTCTTTAATCTTTCAAGCATGGATGCAAGAATGATTAAAGCTTCTGCGCAAGCTGTTGGAAAAGATAACTACAATGTACAGTATGCGAAAACGGCATGGTGTATGGTGAACTTGCCGCAAGCAAGAATTGCTGGCTCTGTGAATTCATTTGAGCTCGTTAGTAAAAAAGGATTGAGCTTAGGATTCACGCCAGCCGGTGCAGCACCTATGAAGGGTCTTTCGACTTTAGGTTTTGATGTCGAGTCGGCGCAATTAGACGTATCAATGATTGCCACAAGACCTTTAACTTCGACAGTGCTGGGGGCAGCAAACGTCAACTCCAAGCAGACGAAAACGAAAGTGGCCTTCACTTTGAACTTTGGCAGCTTCTCGATAGGCCCGAGCGCCTACTTTCAGACACCTTTAGCTAAAGTGACAAAGACGGCATTAGAAAACTCAGTGAATGCCTTGAACGATCAAATGAAGTCTGAAGAGTGGTACACGCGAGTGCTTGCCAACCATGACACGCACATCGTTGTTGTGGGTGGAGCGGACGTGGCCCTAGAGCCGGGCGATCAGTTATTAATCTATAATGAAGACTATTACTGGGAAGGGGATCCTTGCGATTCCAAATACCTAGGCGGTGGAGCGCGAGTCGGCAGCGCTGTGGCAAAAATCGAACTCGACTGGGTAGGGGATGAAATCTCCAGAGGTCGCGTCATCGAACAGGCTGACGAAAATGCTGTGATTGGTGCCAAAGTGAAGCTATTTAAGATGAACGATGGCAGTCTTGATCAGACTCCGGGAGTCACTCCAGTGAAGTCAGCTGCGCGATAAAGTAGACTTCTTCAGAGACAATCTATCGAGGTCATCCCATAAGGGGTGACCTTTGTGTTTATTTAAGACCCAAAGGGTTAGAAATCTTGCCTTAAAATGCTTCAGAGTGTAGGGTTGCGGGCATTCGTGCACTGTCAGAAAAGATCGGGAATGACCTTGCAATATCCCCGAAATCGCTCTGACTTTACCTAAGTTTTGAGGCCCAATATGTTTTCAGGAATTGTTGAGTCCGTCATGCCGATCCTCAGCTCTGAGGAGTTGAGTCATGCCTATCGTATTAAAGTTAAAAAACCCAATGAATTTGACGACATAAAGCTTGGCGACAGTATCGCTTGTGATGGGGTCTGCTTGACGGTGGAAGCCTTCGATCAAGAAACTCTTACTTTCACTTTAGCCGCAGAGACCATCAAAGTTCTCCAATGGACTCCAGAATCTTGGTTGGGGAAGAAACTCAATCTCGAAAGATCTTTGCGTTTTGGGGACCGAATCCATGGGCACTTAGTCACAGGCCACGTCGATAGTCTTGGTAAAATTCTTCGAGCAGAGCTTCAAGGAGAGTCTTTCTTCCTAGACGTTCAAGTCCAATCGACCATCCTTCCCTATGTTTGGAAAAAAGGAAGTGTTACTCTCAATGGCGTAAGTTTAACAGTGAACGAGCTTGTAAAGGATGTCGTCTCTGTTTGCCTAATTCCAGAAACGCTCAAGCGTACAAATTTAGGTGATTTAAAAGTTGGAAGTACAATTAATGTGGAGCCGGATTATATGGCTCGTGCAGTTCAAAGAGCGATCGAAGCAAGGGAACAGTAATGGAATTTAATTCTATACCAGAACTCATCGAAGATATTCGTAAAGGTAAAATGGTCATCCTTGTGGATGATGAAGATCGTGAGAATGAAGGGGATCTGATTTTAGCAGCAGAGCATGTTACAACAGAAGCTGTTAACTTCATGATCACAGAAGCTCGTGGTTTGGTGTGTTTAACACTGACTCATCAGCAAATTGAAAAGCTTCAGTTGCCGTTAATGGTACGCGATGATCTAAACTTTGCACCCAATAAGACAGCCTTCACTGTGAGTATTGAAGCGGCAGAGGGAATCTCTACAGGGATTTCAGCAGCAGACCGTGCTCATACAATTCGTGTGGCAGGTTCTCCGAATGCAAAACCTTCTGACGTTCATATGCCAGGGCATATCTTCCCGATCCGCGCTCAGCAGGGTGGGGTTTTAAAACGCGCCGGTCACACAGAGGCCAGTGTGGATTTGGCTCGCCTAGCGGGTTTGAATCCAGCCGCAGTGATCTGTGAGGTGATGAACCCAGATGGCTCGATGTCGCGAGTGGGTGATCTTAAAGAATTCGCAAAAAAACATAATTTAAAAATCGGTACGATCGTAGACTTGATTGCCTACCGCTTGGCGAATGAAACTCTTGTTGAAGAGTTGGCATCGATTCCATTGCCAGCTTCTTTTGGAGAAAATCTAACGGCTAGAGTTTTCCGCAGCAACGTGGACTCTTTAGAGCATTTGGTAATTCAAAAAGGCGAAATTCATCCAGACAAAGAAGTTTTAGTCAGAGTTCACGTCGATAACTTTACCCGTGACTTTATGGCGATTATGCAAAGAGGCGCGTCTTCTGTTGTTGAGAGTTTAAAGATTTTGCAAGACGAAGAAAGTGGCGCGTTTGTACTCTTGAGAGGAAACAACCGCACTCAAGCTCTGGCTGCGGAACTTCAGTCGCTGATTGGGCTGGAGGATGTGCGCCCAAGCACTCCGCTAATGGACGAGCGTGATTACGGAATCGGTGCTCAGATCCTACGTGAGATCGGGGCACGCAAGGTTCGTCTTTTGACGAATAAACCAGAAAAGAAAATTGGTTTAAAAGCGTTTGATATTGAAATCGTTGAAATTGTAGCAATCGAAAACTTAAAGGGATCAAAATAATGGGCAGACTTAAAATCGGTGTAGTAACAGCTAGATTCAATAATGAGATCACAGAAAAACTAGAAGAAGGCGCGATTGCCTATCTTGAAAACTGTGAGAACGTAGAGATTTTTGCGGCCCTAGTTCCAGGCGCTGTTGAGATCCCTTTAGCGTGCCAAGCCTTCCTTGATGGTGGCTGTGACGGTGTTGTGGCTTTAGGTGTTGTGATTCGTGGTGAAACTTCTCATTACGATTACGTGTGTAATTCAGTAACTGACGGTGTAACTCGTTTGATGCTGGATTATAAAAAACCAATTGGCTTTGGTGTTCTAACGACTGAGAACGAAGAGCAAGCTCTTGCTCGCGCAGGTGGTGAACATGGCAATAAGGGCGCAGAAGCCGCTCAAGTTGTGATGGAAATGATCGGTCTTACTCAGGAAATTCCGGTAGCAATTAAGACTTTTGAGCAGGAAATGAAGGTGTCTGCCAAGCCTGCGAAGAAAGCTTCAGCTAAAAAGGCCGCAGCTCCAAAAAAAGCAAAAAAGGCGACTGCTAAGCCAGCAAAGAAGACTGCAAAAAAGGCTAAGAAAGTTAGAAAGTAATAGGCCAAGGGCCTAAAAACGGACTAGCATAGGTGTAATGGCAAAAACACCGCATAAAGATGATTTTCTTCCTCCTGGTCCTCAGGAGTTTAAAAAACGACGCCGCGAGATTTTTTTAGTTCTTGTGGTGTCGTTTCTTTTTGGTCTCTTAACTTGGTTTGAGATTCGACTCTTCTCAACCAGCCAAGAGCTTCCCTTTGTTCACAGTATATTTTTCTTCGGGCTCGTAAACTTCAACATCATTCTCTTGTTGTTGCTTCTGTTTATGATTTTCCGAAACGTTGTGAAGGTTTTCGTCGAAAGGCGAGGAAGAGTTTTTGGCAGCAGTCTTAAGGCAAAACTCATTGCAGCCTTTGTAACCTTCAGTTTCGTTCCGACGGTGCTGATGTTTATTATTTCGGTTTTCTATATCAACTCTAGTTTTGATAAATGGTTTAGCGCGAAAATGGCGGGGGTTTTAAAAAGCTCCATAGAAGTTACCAATGCCTACTACTTCAATGCTAAAAAGAAGAACTACCACTTTGCCCATCAGATTGCCGAGGCGGTTCGTCCTCTATCGGGATATCAGCAAATTGACAAAAAAATCACTCAGCTGCGAAAAGAGTTTTCACTCGATGCAGTTGAATACTATCCGTCACTTTTTGGAAAGCGCGCGGTCGTTGCTGCCGAAGACGACAGTGTGCCGGTTGTTCCCGCTGTTTCCCTTGAGTTTCTCCAAAAGGGGATTAAGCTTCAGGTAGAGGCGAGCATCATCCATCAGTTTGGGGATGGAAATCTAGTCCGCGTGATTGTGCCGGTTCAAGAGGGAAAAGAAAAAGGCGCCATAGTTGTTTCCAGTTTCTTGCCGTTATCTTTGATTTCAAAAATGAACGATGTTTCTACGGCCTATGAAGAATTTCGAGATATCAATCCTCTCGAATACCCGCTGAAGTCGATCTATCTCTATATTCTTGTTCTGATGACTTTCGTGATTCTCTTAGCAGCGACATGGTTTGGTTTCTATCTGGCCAAACAGCTTTCGGTGCCGATTGTGCAACTTGGAAGGGCGACCCGCAGGGTAGCCGATGGAGACTATACGCCACTTGAGGTTGAGTCTGGTTCAGAAGAAATTAGCTATCTGATTCAAAGTTTTAATCAGATGACAGTGACTCTAGAAAGAACTCTGGAAGAGCTCGATCAGCATGCTCGCTACACAGACACCGTATTAAAGAACGTGAGTGCAGGGGTGATTTCGGTAGGGGAAGACGGGCTTGTGACAACTATCAATCGCCATGCGGCTCAGTTATTAAAAATTGATGCTGATAAGTTCATCGGCAAATCGGTTCGTGATCTTTTGACCCTAGAGTATTTTAGAACTTTCGCAGAGCTGCAAAAAACCATGCTGGATCATAAAGTTGAAAGCATCCAAAAGGAATTGCGCCTCAACGTTCAAGGGGAAGCATTGCCTCTCTTAATGACTCTTTCGATTCTTAAGGATGAAAAAGGTCATGATATGGGTAAGATCTTGGTGTTTGACGATCTTACTCCTATTGCCAATGCACAGAGAGCGGCTGCGTGGACTGAGGTAGCTCGTCGTATTGCCCATGAGATTAAAAACCCACTCACTCCGATCAAACTTTCCGCGGAAAGATTGCAGAGAAAATTTGGTGCGACGATCACAGACCCGGCATTCTCCGAATGTACGACCATGATCGTGAAGCAGGTGGATGGGCTTAAGAGCCTAGTGAATGAATTTAGTAACTTTGCACGCTTGCCGCAGGCGCGGCCTGTGTTGGGAAGTTTGAATCAAGTGGTGGAGGAGTCCTTGGGACTTTATCGTCAGGCCCACCCCCAGATTCAGTTTAAGTATGAAGCAGATCCCGAACTTCCTGAGTTTAAGTTTGATCCGGATCAATTGAAGCGCGTCATCATGAATCTTGTTGAAAACTCTGTGGCGGCTGTTGCAAAAGAGTCACAACCACGGGTGGAAATCGTGACTCGATACGACAGAGAAATCAAAACTATGCGCTTAACTATCGCTGATAACGGCGAGGGAATCCCAGCAGCCGAGCGTGGACGAATTTTTGAACCCTATTACTCAACAAAAGAGGGGGGGACAGGGCTGGGGCTCGCAATTGTGAAGCGTATCATCGAAGATCATAATGGATTTATTCGCGCGACAGCGAACGAACCTCAGGGTATAAAGATGGTGATTGAATTACCAGTCAACGAAGTCGGCGCTTGGAAGCCTGCCGTTGAGTAAATCCTGATTTCCAGTCATGGATAAAAAAAGAGGTGAGTGATGTCTAACCAGCTAGCAAAAATTTTAATTATTGATGACGAAGCTCCTATTCGGGATGTTCTATCGGCCTCTTTGAAAGATGAGGGATACACAGTTGAGCTAGCTCATGATGGTGAATCTGGATTGCAAGCGATTCGTCAGCATCAGCCTGATATTGTCTTTTTAGATATTTGGATGCCAGGCAAGTATGACGGGATTGAAGTTCTCACATTGGCTCGCAAAGAATTCCCACAGGTTGAGTTTGTCATGATCTCAGGGCACGGCACTATTGAGACAGCTGTGAAAGCAACAAAGTTAGGTGCTTGGGATTTTATTGAAAAGCCTCTTTCAATGGATAAGATCCTCATCGTTATTTCTAATATCATCAGCTATCAACAACAACGCGAAGAGAAAGCCTTGCTCCTCAATAAGCTTCGTAAATCCATCGCTTTGATTGGTGAAGCACCCTCTATTGTTGAAACAAAACAAGTTATTGCCAGAGTAGCTCCGACTAAATCTTGGGTACTTATTCAAGGTGAGGCCGGCACTGGTAAAGAGCTTGTGGCACAGAATATTCATTACATGAGTGCTCGCGCCAGCCGTCCTTTCGTGGATATTAATTGCGGCGGTATTCCTGAAGATCTTTTAGAAGCTGAAATTTTTGGAATCGAAAAAGGCGCCATGCCAGGAGTCGACAAACTTAAAAAAGGAAAGCTCGATCTTGCCCATGGTGGGACTTTGTACATTGCTGAGATCGCCGACATGAACTTGCAAGTTCAAGCAAAACTTTTGAGTTTCTTAGATGAAAATCGTTACTCAAGAGTGGGTGGGGCGGAGTTTGTGGAAAACGACGTGCGAGTGATTGCAGCTTCTTCTAAAGATTTAGAAAAAGAAGTCAAAGAAGGTCGCTTCAGAGAGGACCTCTATTACCGTTTGAATGTGATTCCATTCAAGATTCCGTCTTTGCGTGAACACGTAGAAGATATTCCGGTTTTGGTGTCTTATTTCTCTGATAACGTTGCTAGAGCCAGTGGCTTTATGAAGAAAGCTTTCTCTGAGAAAGCGATCACTAAAATGATGGCCTATTCTTGGCCGGGCAACGTGCGTGAGCTTAAGAACTTTATTGAACGCGTTTATATTTTGACTCCAAGTGAGTTCGTGGACGTGCACGATTTGCGCTTTGCTGGTTTGATTGAAAAAGAAGACGAGCGCTCTATGGAAATGGATGTGATGTCTACTTTCCGCGAAGCCCGTGCGCAGTTTGAAAAAGAATACCTTCTTCGTAAGATCAACGAAAACAACGGCAACATCAGCAAAACGGCTGAAGTGATCGGATTAGAAAGAAGTTATTTGCACCGCAAGATTAAAGCTTACGGTATTGATACAAAAGATAATTAGTAGATTATTAAAGGCCATGTTCATGGCCTTGTGTTTTAGATAAGTGCAGGGAAGGCACTAGAAGTGGAAAATTTATGAAATGGTCAAAATCCCATGTTTATACTCTAAAAGAAGCACCATCTGATGCCGAGATTCCAAGTCATCAGTTACTAATTCGCGGAGGCTTTATGAAAAAGCTTGCGCCGGGAATTTTTACTTATGGTTCTTTGGGATTAAGAGCCATTCGAAAATTTGAAAATATCATTCGTGAAGAACTTAACAAGCGTGACTGCCTAGAGGTCTTAATGCCAATGGTTCAACCACGCGAGTTGTGGGACGAAACGGGCCGTTGGGACGAGATGGGCGAAAGTCTTCTAAAGTTCCAAAACCGTAATAAGCATTGGTTCTGCTTAGGGGCCACACATGAAGAAGCGATCACGGACTATGTTCGTAATGACTTAAAGTCTTACCGTGATTTGCCAAAAAATATTTATCAAATCCAATCCAAATACAGAGATGAAATTCGCCCACGCTTTGGACTTATGCGCGGCAGAGAGTTCATCATGAAGGATGCCTATAGCTTTGATGCGGATGAGGCAGGTGCTTTAAAGGCCTATGAGACAATGTATGGCGGTTATAAAGCAATCTTTGATCGTCTAAAGCTCGAATATCGTATTGTTCAAGCTGACGCTGGGAATATCGGTGGTTCTCAAACTCATGAGTTTCAATTATTGGCTGATGCTGGTGAAGACGCTCTTTTAGTGTCTGATACCACGGACTTTGCAGCCAACGTTGAAGTTTGTCCGGCGATTGATGCCGTAGCTTACGTTAGCAAAGACACTGAATTAAAGGCGACAGAGAAGTTTGCAACTCCAGGTGCTAAGACCATTGCAGATTTAGAAAAGTTCACAGGTGTTCCAAGTCATGAACTTGTAAAAACACTTTTCTTCTCTGGTAATGAAGGTTTTGATCCTAAGGATAAGTCTTTAAAAGCTTTTGCAGTTTTACTTCGCGGTTCTGATGAAGTGAATCCAGTGAAAGTAAAGAATATGTTAGGTATGACGAACCCGCCATTGATGTTGACGGATGCTGAGGTTTTGGAAGTGACAGGTGCAAACCCTGGATCTTGTGGACCTGTAGGACTTTCTATTCCAGTTTATATGGATAATGGCGTGGCTTCTTTGAAGAACTACATCGTAGGTGCTAACGAAGACGGCTTCCATCTTAAGAATGTAAACCATGATCGCGATTTCAAAGCTACAAAAGTGGGTGACCTACGCATGGCAAAGGCCGGCGATAAGTGTCCAACAATCTGAAGGACGCCTTCAGGCTTTCCGCGGAATTGAAGTAGGCCATGTATTTTACCTAGGTAAGAAATACTCTGAAAAAATGGGTGCTCACTTCTTGGATGCACAAGGTAAGGCAAAACCATTTGAGATGGGTTGTTATGGTATTGGTGTGACTCGTACTGTTCAAGCTGCGATCGAACAATCCCACGACAAAGACGGTATCATTTGGCCTCTAGAGATTGCTCCTTTTAAAGTTCACATGTGTGTTCTAGATCCTGCAGATGCTGAGCTTATGAAGGTCGCTGAGCAGTTCTACGCGGACTTCAATGCTCAAGGTGTTGATGTATTCATGGACGATCGTGACGAGCGCCCAGGGGTTAAATTTAAAGATGCAGATCTTCTCGGTATGCCAGTACGCGTGGTGATTGGTAAGCGTGGTTTGCAAAACAACGAAATTGAAGTTGTTGATCGTAAGAGTAAAGAAGTTTCTAAAGTTGCTCCAAACGCGGTGATGGAAACTGTTCAAGGGTTGTTGAAGGCACGCAGTTAATGACCGATAGAAAGTTATTAGATCTATTTCAAGACTATAGAAAGGTCTCCTCGGAAGAGGGGGCCTTTTTAGAATCTCTTGAGAAGGGGATTGGTGAGGATTTGTGGAAGTCTGCGGGTGGACACTGGTCTTCAGCATCCATCGAGATTTTTAAGAAAAAATCCATGGAGCTTCTCAATAACGAAATTGAAAGTAAGAAAATATCGATGCCGGAGGCTTGGCCTCTTGTTGTCAGAGATTTTCATCAAGCGCATTGGGGTGAGTCTCGTCTTTCAAAAAAAGAGATTAAACCTCAGACGCAAGAGCAAAAGATTTTTTGGGAACTCTTTGCTTATATCTGGGCATTGATTCAAGCCAGTCTGATTACTAAGACAGCGGTCTTTTACTTTGGAATTAACTCTGCGGCCCAAGACTCTGAATCAGGTCGTATTTGGGTTGTTGTGGCGATCGCATATTCTTTCCTGTCATTAATGTGGTTTGCAAGAAGGCACAGTAAGAAGAAGAGCGAGGAACCAGAGTCGTGAGGTTTATTCTCTGGCTCACTCTCGGGCTTATCTTAGGCCCCTCATGGTTGGGGATTGAAAAGACGCCACTTTTACAAACGGTTATCCAAAGTGCTGGGGGACTGTTTCTATTTCTAGCTGGTTTTGAGTTGCGATTCAGTCATCTTAAAGAAGACAAAATTTTTTATCGCATGGGGTTTATAGGTTCTTTCGTAATTCCCGTGGTCATTGGTTATTTTGCTTTTGAGAGAAATCTATTCATGGCCTTTGCAATGGGGATTTCTGCGCTTCCGGTGGCCATTCAAATCCTCAAAGAAAAAGGACTCTATAAAACTCTTCTTGCAGAGCGAGCTCTGACATTGGCGAGTCTCTGTGACATCTTACCTTGGTTAGCATTAATTTTTATTCTACCGGCTAAAGATATCTCGTCGTGGTTAACAGGACACTGGGTGGTTTTGTGTTTCTTTCTTGGAATCATCGCTGGCAGATTCACGCCGAAAGAATTTCCCTCTTGGTTTCAGGGTTTTCAAACGTGGATTCTTTCTCCGATTTTTTTCATTGGTTTAGGTTGGGGAGTTGATCTTCTTCGCTATTTCGAGATGACTACTTTCTTAAAAGTATTAACATTTGCAGTGCTGACGAAGTTCCTTGGCAGTTATGTGTTTTTTAGAATCTCAGGACAGAGACATTTCTTCTCATGGAATCTTGCATGGCTTTTAAACGCACGTGGAGCGATGGAAATCATCGCAGCTCAATTTGCATTTGAGGCAGGCTTGATCTCGGCACCTCAGTTCTCTGCTTTGGTTTTATTAGGAGTGGTGACGTCCTTGATGGCGATTCCCTTGGTCCGCACTCGCTAAGAGATTTAAAAGTCAGACTCTAACTAAGTTAGTTTGTTCCTTATCCTAACACCCCACACCCAATTGTCAGGTTTGTGTCAAGGCCCTTGACCGAACTCTAGCTTCGTCGATAGCGTTTTAACATTCTTAATTCGACCCCAAAAAGAGTGTGAATGGAAAACCGACTGAAGACACGAAACAGATCGCTCTCTCAGTATCTCTCGAGCAGGCAGCCCGAGAATGATTTTGTGTTTAAACACCCGACGTGCCTTCAAAATTTAAAACTGAATATACTTAATACTAACGGCGTCTCATGGACGCCGTTTCTTTTTGTGCAAACGCAGCCTCAAAAACCCCATATAGAAAGGATACATTTATGTGTGGTGTTGTAGGACTTATCGGAGAAGAAAATGCGGGTGAAAAACTCTATCCTGCACTTTTCGCTCTTCAACATCGCGGACAGGATGCCGCTGGGATTCTGAGTTACGACTTTTCCAGATCTCAGTTTTATCTAGAAAAAGACATGGGGCTTGTCGAAGATGTGATCACGCCAGAGCGGAGAGCTCGCCTTAAGGGGACCATGGCGCTGGGGCATACTCGATATTCCATGCGCGAAAACTACGATAAAGAAGATCTTCAGCCGCTCTTCCTAAGTTATCCCTACGGAATCGGGATGATTCATAACGGGAACGTCACAAACTATGACGAGGTCGATGAATATTTAAGAAAAACAAAATTCAGATGGACCTTTAGTCACAACGATCTTGAGATTCTTTTGCATATGACAGCCATTGGTTTGGCCGCGCGAAAAGATCGAGAAAATTTAATAGAAAATCTTGCGGAATCTATCCGTGAATTACAGCAAAAAGTTGAAGGGGCCTATAGCGCCATCGCTATTTTGGCAGATCAGGGGATGTTTGCATTCTGTGATTCGTTTGGCATTCGACCGATGCTGATTGGGCGCAAGAAAAAAGGCGACAAATACAGCTACTGTTTTGCCTCTGAAAAACAGGTGTTTTTTGGTTTGGATTATGAATACTGGCGCGATCTAGCTCCTGGCGAGTTTGCCTTTGTAGATCGCGATCTTAACTTTCATTCATTCATTTTAAATCAAAAAAAGCCTCGCCCTTGTATGTTTGAGTGGATGTACTTTGCAGGCTCTGAGACGGAGTGGCATGGCCGCCCAGTCTATGAAGTTCGTTTAAAGCTCGGAGAGATTCTTGCGCAAGAATGCCAGAAGTTAGGTTTTGATATCGACGTGGTAGCGCCTGTTCCTGACACTTCAAGGGCAGCAGCTTGTCGAATGGCGGAAGTGCTTCAGAAGCCCTATCGTGAAGTTCTCATCAAGAACCGCTACGTTCATCGCAGTTTTATTGTGAATCAACCAGAGCTGAGACAAATCATGGTGAATCTAAAGCTTTCTCCTGTAGAAACAGAGATTCGCGGAAAAAATATACTCTTAGTGGATGACAGCATCGTTAGAGGTACAACCTCGATGCGTATTGTACGCCTGTTGAAGTCTGCGGGAGCCAAGAAGGTTTATTTAGCAAGCACTTCACCGCCAATCAAGCATCCTTGCTACTACGGCATCGACTTCCCTAAGCATGAGTCTTTGATTGCCCATAGGCACAGCGAAAAAGAAATGATGAAGCTTCTCGAAGTGGACGGACTTTTATTCCTTCCTCAAGAACGCTTAAAAGAGGCCATTGGACTTCCGAGTCTGTGCATGGCTTGCGTTGATGGCGATTATCCAGTTCCCGTAAGTTCTGAAGAGTTTTTAAAGTCTCGTCGTTTCAATATTGGTGGCGATGGAAAAAGTGAGGTTCCCCTATGAAGGTTCAAGTTCTTTTTGGCAGCCAAAGTGATGAAAGAGTCTATGGTCCTCTTTGTCGCTCTTTAGAAGTTTGTGGTTCTGTAAAAATGGAAGTGGCTTCAGCGCATCGCAATCCAGAGAGAGTGCGAGAAATTGTGACAGACCCAGCGACTGATATTTTTGTCGCCGGAGCGGGGCTTGCCGCGCACTTACCCGGTGTCGTAGCTTCTCTTACCCAAAAGCCTGTCTTTGGAGTGGCTGTCAACGGTGCCTTCGCGGGGCTGGATGCTTTTTTATCTATCGTGCAAATGCCTAAAGGAGTTCCCGTCTTAGCAGTTCTGGAAGAGAACAGCTCTTTGATTGCACCTTTGATTCAGTCATGGAGGCAGTTACCAACAGATAAAATTTATCTGCATTGGAATCGCAATCTGCAAAACTACTCTCCCATTGAAAAGGCATTGCAGGATATGGAGACGCTCAGTCAGCTAAAAGTAGAGTGGGCAGAGGTTGAAGATGAACGCTGTTACGGTGAAATTGTGACTCCGTGGGAGCTGCCAAAAGGCAATAAGGTCAATTTATTCCTCTGTGAAAAGGAACAGCTATCTTCGTCGCAACTAGCTCTGGACTTTATGGCAAAAGCTCGCCATGGGGGTGCTTGGGTAGGGGCTAACAACATTCAAAACTATATCAATCAACTTCAAAAGATTTTTGCTCTGAAGGAGTCTGTATGGAATTAATTTATAAAGGTTCCGTTAAAGATCTTTATTCTAATAATGATACCATGACCTTTAAGTACTCCGATCGCTATTCAATTTTTGATTGGGGACAGATGCCTGATGAGATTCCCTATAAAGGAGAAGCTCTAGCTAGTTTGGCGGCTTCTTTTTTTAAGTATCTAGAGCAGAAAAATATTCATTCGCATTTTAAGAAACAAATCGGAAAAAATGAAATCTCTGTTCAGCCTGTTAAGGTTCTGCGCCCTGAGTGGATTGAGGGGCAATACGATTATTCGATTTATGTGGATCGCCCGCAGAACACACTCGTACCGTTAGAGGTTATCTTTAGAAGGTATCTGGGGCAGGGAAACTCCCTAGAAAAAAGACTGCAAAAAAATCCCGAGTATCTGAAAGATTTAGATTTAAGTGCAATGCCAACCTCTAACACGCACTTTGAACCTGCCCTCGTCGAGTTTTCCACAAAGCTTGAGAGTTCTGATCGCTACCTGAGTAAACGTGAATTATCTGAGATGAATATCGCCAATGAGTTGGAAATAAAAAATCTGAAGACCCTCACTCAGGAAGTCACCACACATCTACGAGATCTTTTTGCCAAGTTGTCGATCAAGCTATGGGATGGAAAATTTGAGTACGGCTTTGGGGAAGAGAAAAATGGTGCGCGTGAACTTTTCTTGGTCGATAGCATTGGCCCCGACGAGTTGCGACTGACCTATGAACGGCTTCCTCTTTCAAAAGAGTTTTTACGACAGATTTATTTGCACACCCCCTGGGCGCAAGGCGTGCAGAAGGCCAAAGACCTTGCACAAGAAAGAAAAACTCAAGATTGGAAAAAAATCTGCGTAGAGGAGTTAAATCTATCTCCTCAGTCACTAAGTCCGCGCCAGTTAGAGGTTAGCTCACTGCTTTATCAGGCGTTGGCCAACGAAGTGGCTTTGGCTGTGGGGAGTGAGCCTCCTTTTGAGCGCCGTGCGGATTTAAAGACGTGGGCGCAGGAAGCCAAAAACCTTTTAGAAGAATCGGAAAAAAAATAATGAATTACAATGTGCTGATCATGGGAAAGGGTGGGCGAGAACATGCTCTTGCAAAAAAGATTCAAGAATCTTCACTCTTGAATCAGCTTTGGGTTTGCCCTGGGAATCCAGGGATGGAACTGCAAGGATTTACCTGTGTCAAAGATGACAGCACAGAGGCTGTATTAACGTTTTGCCAAAAACAAAATGTTCAGATCGTTATCTTAGGGCCGGAAAATTATATTTTATCGGATTTAAAAACGACATTAGAAAAAAATGGGATTTATTGTTTTGCTCCGTCTCAAGAGGCCGCTCTTTTAGAGTCATCCAAAGCTTTTTCAAAAAAGATTCTACAAGGTGCCGAAATTCCAACGGCCAAAGCGCAAACTGTCAAGACTGTGACAGAGGGGAATGATGTTTTAAAAAGTCACGACTTTGAAAGAAATGGAATCGTTCTCAAAGCCGATGGACTTGCTCAAGGTAAAGGGGTTTGGGTCTGTCAAAGTTACGACGAGGCTAAAGAAGCCTTGAAGCAACTCAGTCATGATTATGGTTTTCCCGTACTGATAGAAGAGATGTTACTGGGAACAGAGCTGTCGGTCTTTGCTGTCTGTAAAGGAAAAGACTTTAGAATTCTTGGGACAGCTTGTGATTATAAGCGCATTACCGAAGATCCATTCAGCGCGAACACAGGGGGGATGGGTTCTTACAGTCCTTGTGATTTTTTGACAGCAGACGATGAAAAAAAAATCGAAAGAATCTATAGCAACGTTTTGACAGAGCTTGCGGCACAAGGGTTCTCCTACGAAGGATTTTTATTCGCAGGACTTATGAAGACCCGAGAAGACCTATTTGTTCTGGAGTTCAATGTGCGTATGGGGGACCCGGAAACTCAAAGTCTCCTTCCGCGTGTGAATGACGATCTTTTAGAGATGATCGTAAAAGCACGCGATCATGAGCTTGAAAGCGGTTGGAGTCCGAACTCTTCCCAATACTCTGTTCACATAGTTGCAACAAGCAAAGGATATCCCTTTAAAGACATGCTTCTTGGGCAAAAGATCCATCTGCCGACGACGACAGAAAATATTATTTTCGCCGGTGTTCAGGGGCAGAATCAGGATCTTAAAAATAGTGGAGGGCGGGTTCTTGGCATCACAGCCATGGGGGTTAGTAAAGCTGAAGCACGCGCTAAAGCCTACTCGCAGATCTCAGATGTGTTCTTTGAGGGAATGTATTATCGAAAGGATATCGGGACATGACTGAACCTATCCGAATTGCTATTTTTGCTTCTGGTAACGGTTCCAATGCGTTGAATCTGCTGCGTGCCTCTCTGGAGTTAGAAAATAGAATTCAGATTCCCTTGGTGATCTCAGATAATCCAGAAGCTCCTATACTATCTAGAGTCTCAGAGTTTCCCACTCAGGCGCTGCTAATCCAAAAAACAGGCACGCGTAGAAGTCATGAACTAGAAATATTAAATAAGCTCAAAGAACACAAAATCGATTGGATTTTTTTAGCTGGCTATATGCGACTTCTTTCGCCTGAATTTGTGAATTCATGGAAAGACTTGCATGCTGAGGCTGAACAAATCGTCAATATTCACCCATCAAAGCTTCCGCAGTATGCGGGGTTAGAGTCCGTGCAAAGGGCCTTTGCTGCCAAAGAAGAAGAAGTTGGTGTGACTCTTCATTTTGTGGATGCCGGAATGGATACGGGAAGAATCATTGAGCAAAAAACTTTACCTATTCAAGAAAATCAAACTCTAGAAAGCTTACTCCAAGACGTTCATCGTCTGGAACATCAAATCTATCGAGAGTTCTTAAATAAAATTGCTTTTAAAATTATGCCGACGGCACGTTATCAAGGGAGCTTATTATGATAAGGATTTGTGTCAGAAGTTTATTTGATCACAGTCTTGAAAATTCATTAAAGATGGAGCTTTCACGCTATGGTGAAATTAGAACTCTGAAAGTTCACCGTGTTTTTTGGCTACTTGAAACAAAACCAATTCTAGAAACTATAAAGGATCTTAAAAGAGTTTTTGTAGATCCCGTTTCTGAAGAATCTCTGTTGGGCTTTCCGAAGTTTTCTGAAGATCGTTCTTATGCAGAGATTTTCTTTAGGCCAGGTGTTACGGATAACTTAGGGCGGTCAGCAACAGAAGCTTTAATGCTTCTGTCAGATAAAGATCAAATGCAGTCGTGGCAGGACTTTCCGGTATCAGTTCACAGCGGATGGCAAGTTGAGTTGGACGGGGAGATCAGCTCTGAGAATTTCCATAAAGTACTCTACCAAAATATTGCCAATTCATTGTTACATAAAATTTCTTTTTCTTCGGGGGCGGAGCTTGTAAAGAAAAATTCTTGGCAAGACTTTGCAAGCTATTGGTTGATACAAGAGGGAGAAGAAAAAAAATTAGAGCTTATTCCCTTAGAAGAAGCAGCCCTAGAAAAAATCAATAGTGAGCGGGGCTTGGCTTTAAGTAAAACCGAGATTCAAACTATCATTGCACACTATCAAGTCGAGTCTTTAGAGAGAAAGCAAAAGGGATGGCAAGGTTTCATCACTGAGGTGGAGCTTGAGTGTCTTGCGCAAACTTGGAGTGAGCATTGTAAGCATAAGATCTTTGCTGCCAATATTGAGTATTCAGAGTCACAGGGTGATTTCCCTGCTATTGGTAAAAAGGATATTTCGAGTCTCTATAAATCCTATATTCAAAAGTCCACGCAAGAGCTCTCAGATTGTGGATACCTCGTATCCGTTTTTAAGGACAACGGCGGAATTGTTGATTTTGATAAAAATCTAAATGTCTGCGTGAAAGTTGAAACTCACAATTCTCCCTCGGCACTAGATCCTTATGGTGGAGCAATCACGGGCATCTTAGGAGTCAATCGTGATATTTTAGGTTGTGGGATCGGAGCCAAACCCATCGCCAATATGGATGTGTTCTGTCTTTCTGAAAAAGAATTATTTCCATCGGAAACAAGTCCTGATCGGCCCGAGCTTTTAAAAGACCCGTCGGTTATTTTTCGCGGTGTTCACAAAGGTGTGGAAGACGGGGGAAATCAAAGTGGCATTCCAACGATCAACGGAAATTTGCGTTTTGATTCTGAATTTGCAGCAAAGCCCTTAGTCTTCGTGGGCTCCGTGGGAATAATGCCAAAGTCTGTTCAGGGGAGACCTAGTCACGAAAAAGAGATTTCCGCTGGTGATCTCATCGTCGTAGCAGGGGGGCGTCTGGGTAAAGACGGCGTACACGGTGCGACTTTTAGTTCGCTGGCATTGCAAGACAATGTGGCCCCTAATGTCGTACAAATCGGTGATCCCATCACACAAAAGCGCGTTCTTGATTTCACACTTCTTGCGCGAGATCGTGGTTGGATTCGTGCAATCACGGATAACGGCGCTGGGGGAGTGTCGTCATCTATCGGTGAGATGGCGCAATTTTCAAACGGCGCCAGAATGGATCTTAGTCGTCATCCGGTAAAATACCCGGGTTTAGAATATTGGGAGATGCTAATTAGCGAATCCCAAGAGCGCATGTCCTATGCCGTGAGCCCACAAAACATTGATAACTTCTTAGCGCTTGCTCAAGACATGGGCGTGGAGGCAAGTGTTTTAGGCACCTTCACAGAGACAGGATTTTTTGAAATTCACTACGGAGAAAAAGAACTCGCAAGACTCAATCTTGATTTTCTTCATAATGGCTTAGAAAAAATGCAACTAAAGGCACACTTTGCAGGGCCACAAGAGTATGACGAGTACCACAGAGAAACTCCTAAGTCGGTTTATGCCGAAGGTGATCTTGTCGGTGTTTTAAAAACGCTTTTAAACTCACCAAATATCGCCTCACGTGAGTTTATGGTGCGGTCTTATGATCATGAAGTTCAAGGGGCAACGCGATTAAAGCCTTTCACTGGCTCTCAGCAACATACACCGAATGATGCTGGAGTTATTGACCTCCATGTTCACGGAGGAGAAGAGAACAACTCTCTAGTTCTGGCCAACGGACTTTGCCCGCAATTTTCTTACTATGACACTTATCTCATGGCGACCAAAGCGGTCGACATCGCGGTTCGCAATGTTGTGGCGGTGGGTGGAAGTCCACATCGCATGGCCTTAGTTGATAACTTTTGTTGGCCGGACCCTTTAGAGAAGAAATCTAATCCCGATGCCCTTCATAAAATGTCCCAGCTAGTAAGAGCTTGCGAAGGTATCTATGATGCGGCCCACGCTTTTAGAGCGCCCTTTGTAAGTGGTAAAGACTCTATGAAGAATGACTTTATTGGCAAGACTCGTTCTGGAGAAATAATCAAAATCTCTGTTCCGCCGACTCTTTTGGTCACAGCCATCGCACAAAATCCAGAGGCTCAAAAAACAATTTCCGCAGAGTTCAAAAAGGCTGGAGATAGAATTTATCTGATAGGAAAGCCAACGGCGAGCCTCTATGGATCGGTCTATGCCTCTGAAATCAATGTGACTGTAGAAAAACCAGAGTATCCAAACCTCCAAGAAAATTCTGCACTCTATAAGCGACTCTATGAGGGAATTCGTAAGAGTTTATTATCATCCTGTCATACAGTCCTTGAGGGCGGGTTTTTAGTAGCAGCTCTAGAGTCCTGCTTTGGTAACGGCTTAGGGATGAAGCTGAGTTTAGAAAGCTTTAAATGGTCGGAGCTATTTTCTGAAACGGGCAGTTTGTTTTTAGTAAGTATTAGTCCAGAAAATCAGGCTGCTTTCGAAGAGCATTTTCAAAATGATTTTATTTTTTTAGGAGAAACTCAAAGTTCTGAGAAGGTAGAGTTTGAATATCAGGGGCATAGCCAAGCTCTTACCTTAGCCGAAGCTTTTCAACCTTGGATCACAGGGGTGCAAGATGTCTATAAAGCCTAAGTTCTTAGTCGTCTGGGGAGATGGCATTAACTGTGAAAACGAAACCGCCTTTGCTATTGAAAAAGCAGAAGGCCAAGCTATTAAGGTGCATATTTCTGACCTGTTAAAAAAACCAGAAATGCTTCAAGAGGCCGATGCGCTGGTTTTCCCTGGCGGATTTTCATTCGGCGATCATTTAGGTAGTGGTCAAATTACTGCGCTAAAAATTGAAAAGAATCTTAAAGATACCTTGCAAGAGTTTGTAAAAACCAAGCCGGTCCTAGGTGTTTGTAATGGCTTTCAAATACTTGTGAGACTTGGTCTTTTGCCTGATGCTGATTTTCAAAAAACTTGCGCTTTGGTGGCAAATCGCCAAGGGCATTTTATTGATCAGTGGGTGAGCTTAGAAACAGAAGAAAGTTCTCCCTGCATATGGACGAAGGATCTTCCAGCAAAATTTGTTTTACCTATGAGGCACGGAGAAGGAAGGTTTGTTTCTAAACCTGATGTAATTTCAAGGCTTAAAGAACAAAAGCAAATACCTCTTTCTTATGCAGAAGATGTCAACGGTGCGATGGAAAACATTGCGGCTGTCTGTGATTCTTCGGGTCTGGTTATGGGAATAATGCCTCACCCAGAAGCGGCCATTGAAGACTGGCAACTGCCTTTTGCAGGCATCGCCCATGGATTAGATTTTTTTAAAAACGCTGTTAGCTATATAAGGAGTCAAAGATGAATCAGCCCATTCGGCGCGCCCTTTTAAGTGTCTCAGATAAAAGAAATTTACTTAGCTTAGCAAAAGCTTTAGCTAGCAAAAATGTAGAACTCATCGCCAGCGGTGGAACGGCGAAGGCACTCTCAGAGGCGGGTTTTGCGGTGACTCCCGTAGAGACTCTCAGTGGTAAAGGAGAGGCTTTTCAAGGGCGGATGAAAACTATCAGCTTTGAAATTGCGAGCTCATTATTATTTCGCAGAGACGACCCAAGTGATCTTCAGCAGGCGCAAGAACTCGGAATTCAACCGATTGATCTAGTGGTCGTAAATCTGTATCCCTTTCATGAAACATTAAAGTCAGGGAAAGATTTCGCAACCTGCATTGAAAATATTGATATTGGTGGGCCTACATTATTAAGGGCCGGTGCGAAAAACTTTAAATCCGTGACAGTCTTAAGTAACCCTGCCCAATACGAAGGATTCATAGCAGAGTTTGAAGGGCGCGGGAATACATCTTTAGAATTTCGCCAAAGATGTGCTGCGGATGTTTTTCAGATGACGAGCTTCTATGATCAAGCTATCGCAGTCTATCTTTTAGACCAATCCGGAGCGGGGCTACGCTATGGCGAAAACCCTCATCAAAAGGGTTTGATTTTAAAAGATCCTTTCCAGGCAGGTCTTGCTCACGTAGAAAGCCCTCGTGGTAAAGAGATGTCTTATAATAATTATTTAGATTCAGATTTTGCTCTTCGCACATTGCAGGATTTTATTTTCTGGCAAGCAGGTGAACAAAAGCCTACTGCCATCGTTGTTAAACACAACACTCCTTGCGGGATTGCAATTGCCAAGGACCCTCTTGAAGCGCTCGAAAATGCATGGAACGGGGATGTTAAAAGCTCCTTTGGTGGAATCATCGCGTTGAGTTTTCCTGTGACGCTTGCTGTGGCTGAGTTTTTCAAAGAAAAATTCGTTGAAGTTATTATGGCTCCGGAATTTTCTGAAGATGCTGAACAGCTCTTAAAGAAGAACTGTCGTACATTAAAAGTTTCACTTTCTTCAAGTGCTGGATGGCAAGCCCGAGGCATCGATGGTGGGGTTTTGATGCAAGAAAAAGATGCTCCTTTTAAAGAGGACTTAAAAGTCGTCACGCAAAGACCTTTTGATGAAGACAAAAAGAAACTGGCGGAGTTTTCAGCTCTGGCTGTGAAAAACTTAAAGAGCAACGCCATAGCCTTGTGCCGAGAAACAGCTAGCGGCTATGAGTTGGTCACTATGGGTGCGGGACAAACCAATCGTATCGACTGTATTGAGATCCTAATCGCCACTCGTCTTAAAGATAAAAAGATCTCCGAGGTGGCAAATTGCGTTTTGTCTTCCGATGCTTTTTTCCCCTTTGCAGACTCTGTAGAGGCAGCCGCTAAGTTGGGCGTGAAATACATCGTACAACCCGGTGGTTCTGTTAAAGACTCGGAAGTTATTGCAGAGGCGGATCGGCGCGAAGTTGCTATGGCATTTACGGGTCGCAGACACTTTCTTCACTAAAGGGAAATAAGAACTATGGAAATCAATTATAAAACTGCAGGCGTGGACGTTGAAAAAGCGGACCTCTTTGTAGAGCGAATTAGTAAGCTCGTACCCTCGACATTCAACGAAAGAGTGCATCAGGCTGTAGGCGGCTTTGCAGCGGTTTACAAACTCTCTGATGAAAAGTATCTCGCTTCTTGTACAGATGGTGTGGGGACAAAGTTAAAATGGGCACAGCTTGTCGGAGAACATCATGGCATTGGCATTGATCTCGTGGCGATGTGTGTGAATGATTTGCTCTGCGTAGGGGCCTCTCCGATGTTTTTCTTAGACTATATGGCCTTTGGAAAGCTCGACACTCAAGTGAGTGAGAAGTTAATTTCTGGCATGGTCGATGGCTGCAAGCAGTCGTCTATGGCCTTAATCGGTGGTGAAACTGCCGAGATGCCAGGGGTTTATAAAGACGGTGAGTATGATTTAGCAGGCTTTAGCGTCGGAGAAATGCGTCCTGAGGAGATGTTCGATGGTACGGGAATCTCTGAAGGCGACGTGCTCGTGGGAATTGCCTCTAGTGGCTTTCACAGCAATGGCTATTCGCTTTTAAGAAAGCTAGTTGATGATAGTGAAACGGACCTTATTAAAGAGCTTTTAACTCCTACTAAAATTTACGTGAAGTCCTTTCAAGCTTTAAGAAAAAAGTTTCCGCAAGGAATCTTAGGAGCCGCACACATGACGGGCGGAGGGATTGATAATATTCCGCGCATGAGTGGTGAATTTGATTATGAAGTGAATGCATGGCCGGCAATGAAAGAGATTGCCCCTAGCTTTGCCAAGGTCATAGCCCGCCTTGAGGCCCGTGATGAATCACTTTTTAAAACATTCAATATGGGATTGGGTTTGGTTTTATTGGTAAAGAAGGAGCAAGCTCAGGCAATTCGGGATCATGCAAATCATCTCGGCGAGAAGGCTTGGATAATAGGTCAGGTAAAAAAAGGTAGTGGTGAAGTTTCCTTTGCAGAAGAAAATCTTAATCAATTTTTCTCTTAAGGAGTAAATTCACATCTCGCATCTCTTGGCGGAAGTAGTCGTCCTCCCGAACATGGATTTGGGCGACTTCTTCAGTTTCGGCATTGGTTTTAAGGACCCTTTGCATATTGTAAACGGGTCCAACGATTCGACTTGTGAGTTTGCTAAAGACGAAAAAACCGGCAATGCAGCAAATGCTCACGGGAACAAACTGATAAACCCAAAAGCTTGTTTTATAATGGGCTAGAAATTCACGGGCCGTCATCATTTCGATGGCGCCTTCAATTTGTGAAAGAAACAGAATAGCCGTCAGGGTTTGGACTACAAAAAGAGAAAAGACAAAAAGCCACACATGCATCAATACATCAAACTGCACCTCGCGATTGATGATGAGTCGTCTTCTAGGTTTTTGCTCTAAAAGATTTTTTGCCATAGCAATCAGTATAAACTTAGCAGGATGTCGAAAGTAAAAAAGAATGAAGTTTTAATCAGATCGTATTATTGTGAAACGAAAACCGTTTCTGATTAAGAAGATAGCAAACGAGGATCTAAGGAATGAGTAAAAATCATCGCGCCTTTCCCATGAGAAATCCCATTATTTTAGCATTAGACGTAGACTCTCGCGAAGAGGCGTTAGCCATCGTCGAGGAGGTAGGGGATGTGGTCGGTGGAATTAAGTTGGGGCCTCGTCTATGCCTTCGCTACGGGATGGATTTTGTAAAAGAGATCTCAGCAAAAGCTCCCGTTTTCTTGGATAACAAGCACTTTGATATTCCGTCCACCATGGAGGCGAGTATTCGCGCGAGTTTTGAGGCGGGGGCAAGTCTCGTTACGATTCACGCTCTTTGCGGAGCCGAGGCCTTAGCTCGATTGGCGGCTGTAGAAAAAGAATTGAATCAGATTCGTCCATTTAAAATTCTCGCAGTGACAATTTTGACATCGTGGGCCCAAGAAAGTCTTCCGCAAAACATGAAAGACCTTAAAATCTCCGAACACGTGGTGAGCTTGGCGGAGCAGGTTCAGGCAGCAGGGCTGACAGGTATTGTTTGCTCTCCCCATGAATTAGACCTTTTACAAAATCGAAATCTTTATCTTGTCACGCCGGGAATTCGCTTTAGTATGCAGGACGCCGGCGACCAGAAAAGAATTATGGGCCCTGTAGAAGCGATCAGAAACGGAGCTTCTGCATTGGTGGTTGGGCGGCCGATTCTTGAGGCTAAAAACCGTCGAGAAGCTGCAACAGAATTTGTGATGGCTATATATGAAGAAAAATAACAGTAAATTTTCCGCAAAAAACTCCAATCGAAACTCTCAGCGATCTTCAGAAAAAAGCGGAGCTCCTCAAAGAGGGGGTTCAGCTCCGAGAAGTGCATCTTCCCAAAGAGGTCCACGCCAAGCTGGCGGCGCCTCTCAGCGCTCTGAAAACTATATCCCTAAAGAGTGGCGCGTTGTTATCGGAACGCATGCGATCATTGAGGCCCTCAAAGTTCGTCCTCGCCAAGTAAAGGGGCTATGGTTGCGCCATGGCTGGGAGAGATCTACGGATCTTGTGGATATTAACGAAGTTGCGGCCAAAGCTCGCATTGAAGTTTTGGAAAAACCCGATTCCGTGATCGAGAGATTTGGACCTTCCCAGCAAGGGGCGGCTTTATTTGTTGAAGGCGCACCGACTTTAGACCTGGATGGATTGGATAATTTCGACAAATCGATCGTTCTCGTTTTGGACGGTATTGAAGATCCCCATAACCTCGGCGCAATTGTGAGAACTTCTTGGCTTACGGGAGTTCATGGGGTTTTGATTCCACAAGATCGCGCGGTGGGTCTAACTCCAACTGTCCATAAGGTGGCTTGTGGCGGTGTCGAACACGTTCCTGTTGAAGAGACGACAAACTTTGCTAACCACTTGGAAGAATTAAAGAAAAAGGGTTATTGGGTATTTGGTTTGAGTCCTCGCGGGAAGAAATCAATCTTCGAACTTGAGCTGCCTGAAAAAGTAATTTGGGCTATCGGATCCGAAGATAAAGGGTTGAGAGTGACAACGGAAAGAAATTGTGATGAATTGGTTTTCATTCCGCAGTCTAGCTCTTCGGCGAGTTATAATGCGTCTGTTGCCACGGCAATGGCTCTCACGGAGACATTGAGGCAGCATGCACCGCATAGTAATCGAAAAAAAGTGTCATCTGTTGAATAATTCTCTTTGACGACAACCGAATTTGTCCGTACAACATTCCGGTTATCTCAGTAATGCTGGTTTAGCTCAATTGGTAGAGCAGCTGATTTGTAATCAGCAGGTTGCGGGTTCGAGTCCCATAACCAGCTCCATTTTTTCTGGGACAATTTGTTCTGAATGGGTAGATGCCCGAGTGGCTAAAGGGGGCGGACTGTAAATCCGCTGACGTACGTCTACGGTGGTTCGAATCCACCTCTGCCCACCAATTTCAGTTCGTATTGTAAGAAGATTTGGAAAGGAGAAGTTTACTTCTCTTTCGAGGGCGTTCTGATGGGCGGGAGTAGCTCAATTGGCTAGAGTATCTGCCTTCCAAGCAGAGGGTTGCGGGTTCGAGACCCGTCTCCCGCTCCAAATATCAGAACAATTTGTATGTTAGATAAGGTTTTATTCCGGGTTGAGTAGTTATATTTGGATTTTTATCCGTAACGAAAGCTTACCTAACATACATAGGCCCATGTAGCTCAGTGGTAGAGCACACCCTTGGTAAGGGTGAGGTCGTCGGTTCGGCTCCGATCATGGGCTCCACTTGTTACTTGGATTTTATTTTGTTATAGATTTATTGATTAAGACTTAAATAAAAAATCTCTGCAGGAGGAATAATGTCTAAAGAGAAATTTAACCGCTCGAAGCCGCACGTAAACATCGGCACAATCGGTCACGTTGACCATGGTAAAACAACTTTGACTGCTGCTATCACTACAACTCTTGCTGCAGTTGGTGGTGGGGAAGCTAAATCATACTCTGAGATTGATAAATCTCCTGAAGAGAAAGCGCGTGGAATCACGATCTCTACTTCACACGTTGAGTACGAGACTGCAAACCGCCATTACGCGCACGTTGACTGCCCAGGTCACGCCGACTACGTAAAAAACATGATCACTGGTGCTGCACAGATGGACGGAGCAATTCTAGTTGTTTCTTCTGCTGACGGTCCAATGCCACAAACTCGTGAGCATATCCTTCTTGGTCGCCAAGTTGGTATCCCAGCTCTAGTTGTTTTCATGAACAAAGTTGATATGGTTGATGATGCTGAGCTTCTTGAGCTTGTTGAGCTTGAAGTTCGTGAACTTCTTTCTAAGTACGAATACCCAGGCGATGATATCCCTGTAGTAAAAGGTTCTGCTTTGAAAGCTCTAGAAGGTGATACTTCTGATATTGGTCGTCCAGCTATCATGAAATTGATGGAAGCTTGTGATGCTTACATTCCACAACCTGCTCGTGCAGTAGACAAAACTTTCCTAATGCCAGTTGAGGACGTGTTCTCTATCTCTGGTCGTGGTACAGTTGTTACTGGTCGTGTTGAGCGTGGTATCGTTAAAGTTGGTGACGAGATTGAAATCGTTGGTATCCGTCCAACTGTTAAAACAACAGTTACTGGTATCGAGATGTTCCGTAAACTTCTTGATGAAGGTCAAGCAGGGGACAACTGCGGTGTTCTTCTTCGTGGTACTAAAAAAGAAGACGTTGAGCGTGGTCAAGTTCTTGTTAAGCCAGGAACTGTTAAACCTCACAAAAAATTCAAAGCTGAAGCGTACATCCTTACTAAAGAAGAAGGTGGACGTCATACTCCATTCTTTAACGGTTACCGTCCTCAGTTCTACTTCAGAACTACTGACGTAACTGGTGTTTGTACACTTAAAGAAGGCGTTGAAATGGTTATGCCTGGTGATAAAGTGGAAGTTTCTGTTGAACTTATCGCTCCTATCGCTATGGAAAAAGAGCTTCGCTTTGCGATCCGTGAAGGCGGTCGTACAGTTGGAGCGGGCGTTGTTACTGATATCATCGAGTAATCGTAACGCGGCATAGGCTGATTTAAAAATCACCCGGGGGACTCCTTGACAAAAGGGTCCCCCTCGGTGTTTCTTGGCATATAGCTTTTTTGTTTCAAGTGCAGGGGAGTAGCTCCAGCGGTAGAGCGAACGACTCCAAATCGTTAGGTCGTGGGTTCGAATCCCTCCTCCCCTGCCAGTTTATCCTAAGAATGGGGATCTATGGAAAAGGCCAACGCAAAAATCTTAACTCTTAGTTATGCTATCGCAGCTATTTTGACAGCTCTAACTACTTCTCTTTTGATCAAGGCCTTTGCGGGTGCTTTTGGGGTTGTGGCGCGATTAGCAGATTCAGACATTGTTAGACATGGTCTTCCAGTGGCTCTAGGGATTGTTCTTTTCCTTGTATTTCAATTTAATTCAAAAATTTCTGTTTGGGGAAACGAAGTAGTTACGGAAGTTCGTAAAATCGTTTGGCCAAGTCGTAAAGATACTACAGCAATGACTATTGCTTGTATCGTGATGGTTCTGATTTCTAGTGTTATCATCAGTAGCTTCGATATTATTTCGGGCTTTTTTATCAACTTCTTGATGAAGTAATAGGACGGAGACATGGAAAAAAAGTGGTACATTGTTAACGTTCAAACAAGTTGCGAAAATACTGCCAAAAAAGCAATTGAAGAGAAGATTAAAGCTCAGAAGAAGGAAGAATTCTTCGGTGAGATTTTAATTCCTGCGGAATCTGTTGTTGAGCTTGTAAAAGGTCAAAAGCAGACTAAATCGCGTAAGTTTTTCCCTGGTTATATCTTCGTGCAGATGTTCTTGAACGATGAGACTTGGCACTTAGTGCGCAGCTCATCGAAAGTGACTGGCTTTGTGGGTGGAACGAAAACTCGTCCTCCAGAGGTTCCAGAAGCAGAAGTGTTCCGCGTGACTCAGCAGATGGCGGGTGTTGCTGAAAAGCCTCGTCCAAAAGTTAAGTTTGCGGTAGGTGAAGATGTGACTGTTATTGATGGTCCATTTAGTAACTTCCAAGGCACAGTAGAAGAAATCAATGAAGATAAGGCGAAGCTAAAAGTGCTTGTTAGTATCTTCGGGCGCCCAACTCCAGTTGAGTTGGACTATATCCAAGTAGAAAAGAACTAATTTTTTCGGATATAAAAAATATTATTGATAAATACTTTTTTAAGAGCTACATAGGGTAGCTCTTATTTTATTAACAAACACCTCTTGCAGGAGTGGGTCATGGCAAAAAAAGTTACAGGAATGATCAAGCTGCAAATACCGGCAGGGAAAGCTAATCCAGCTCCACCCGTTGGACCGGCACTTGGACAGCATGGGGTAAACATCATGGAATTCTGTAAGCAGTTCAACGCTCGTACACAAGCGTTGGGTGATAGCATTGTGCCTATCATTATCACTGTTTATCAGGACAGATCGTTTACTTTTATTACAAAAACACCACCAGTGGCGTCTTTGATCAAAAAGGCTATTAAGGTCGACAAAGGATCTAAAATACCTCAAAAAGACAAAATCGGTAAAATCAAAGGCGACCAAATTCAGCAAATCGCAACTACTAAGTTGCCTGATCTGAATTGCTTAAAGGTTGAATCAGCATACTCTCAAGTTGTTGGTACAGCTCGCAGCATGGGCGTTGATATCGCAGACTAAGGGTGGTGATTTATGGCAGGTAAAAAATTCGACGCAGTTGCAAAACTGGTTGATTCTTCAAAAAAATACACTGTTGATGAAGCTTTCAAACTCGTAGTTGCTGCGGCACCGGCGAAATTTGACGAATCTATCGACGTAGCAATGCGTTTAGGTATTGACCCTAAACAATCTGACCAACAAGTTCGTGGTGCGGTTTCTTTGCCTCACGGTCTTGGTAAAACAGTACGCGTTGTTGTTTTCGCAAAAGGTCCTAAAGAGAACGAAGCGAAAGCAGCTGGTGCTGATTACGTTGGCGCAGAAGATCTAGTTGAAAAGATCCAAGGCGGATGGTTGGATTTCGATAAATGTATCGCAACTCCAGACATGATGGCGACTGTTTCTAAAGTTGCTAAGATCTTGGGGCCTCGTGGTTTAATGCCAAATCCTAAAATCGGTACTGTAACTATGAACGTTACAGAAGCAGTAGCAGCCGAGAAAAAAGGTAAATTGGATTTCCGCGTAGATAAAGCTGGTATCGTTCATGCTGGTTTGGGTAAAAAATCTATGGGTGATGAGAAGCTTCGTGATAACTTCATGGCTCTTCTTGGTGCGATTGCAAAAGCAAAACCAGCATCATCTAAAGGTACTTATATCCGCAGTATTTCATTGTCTTCGACAATGGGTCCTGGCGTGAAAATCGAAGCAAGTGCAGCTTCTGCTCTTGCAGGTTTGAACTAGTTTTTTGATTTTATTTTAATTGCGATCAGAGACAGTAGGTTTCGAAAGATTTAATCCCTGAAAAGGGGCCTACCGAGATAAGGCAAAAAGGTTTTTTTAGAGCTCTAGGTTCCTAGGGCTCATCCAACGACCTCCAAACCGACTGATTCGCTCTTCCACTTTGGAAACAAAGTGCAAAAGTCTAATGAAAGGAGGCTCATTTTATGATCACTCGCGCAGATAAAGAGCAAGAGATTAAGCTTATTGCAGATAAATTCAATACAGCTAAAGGAGCTTTCATCGTTGACTTCAAAGGCATCAAAGTTGAGCAAGTGACTAACTTGCGTAAGCAATTGAATGCTGCTGAATCAGAGATGAAAGTTGTTCGTAACACTCTTGCAAAAAGAGCGTTCAAAGATCATCCAGCTATTGATTCAGCTTTGTCTAATTCAATGACTGGAACTAACGCCATCGTATTTTCTTACGGTGAGGTGAACGCGACTGCTAAAGCATTGGCTGATTTTGCTAAGGACGTAGAAGTTCTGCAAATTAAGTCAGGTGTTATGGACGGTGAAGCTTTGGATGACGCTAAAATTAAATTCTTGGCGACTCTTCCGGGCAAAGACCAGCTCCGTGCTATGTTCCTCGGTGTTCTACAAGCTCCAGGCTCAAAGCTTGCTCGTTGCTTGAACGAATATGCGAAGAAATTGGGTGGTGGCGAAGAAGCTACTGCTGAGGCTGCTCCACAGGCTTAATTCTTTTGAATTAAAGTGTGGAAAACTAAATAAACTTAAATCTTTTGGAGGATTTTAAAATGTCTCTTACTAACGATCAATTAGTTGATGCATTATCGAACAAAACTGTTCTTGAAATTGCTGAACTAGTAAAAATGCTTGAAGAAAAATGGGGTGTTTCTGCTGCTGCTCCGGTTGCTGTTGTAGCTGGTGGCGCGGGCCCTGCTGTTGAAGAAAAAACTTCTTTCGACGTTATCCTTACTGACGCTGGTGCAAACAAAATCAACGTTATTAAAGAAGTACGTGGCTTAACTGGTCTTGGTCTTGCTGAAGCAAAAGCTCTTGTTGAAGCTGGCGGAAAAGCAGTTAAAGAAGGCGTAACTAAAGACGAAGCTGAAAAAATTCAGAAAGCTCTTGAAGCAGCCGGCGCGAAAGTTACTCTTAAGTAATTTTCTTGCTTATGAATTCCTAGAATTCAAAAAAAAGCCTCCTGTAAACCAGGGGGCTTTTTTTTTTGTGTGTGTGAATCTGAACTTTAAAGGGCACTCGCTTACCAAGCGACCCCAAGGCGAATGCCTAGCGCTGACTGAAGGGGCTTTTCTTCGGCTCTTTCCCAATCAATCCGCAGAAGGCTATACTCGATAGCGGCGCTAAGGCCTTTTTTAGAGGTGCTAATGCCTAAGCTTGCTGAGTAATGGTGTCCTTGATCCTTTAGGTTTTCAAAAACTCCGTGCGCATTGGTGATTTTCGACTCTACTTCATGTCTTTCGCCCACAATCGAAAAATAGGGCGTCAGGTTGCTATATCGGTACCCTAAGCTCAGCCCAGCTCGGGCTGTTTTGATATCGGCTTCGGTGGTGACGACTCCGTTGGTATTCAGAGGGTCGTTGCTGTTATTCTTGTCTTGGGAGTGGCTTCCTGCTCCTAAAAACGCCGCCGCTACCCAGCTCGTCTCTTTTGCATGATTTAAAAATTGATATTTTAGACCCAAAACGGAGCCGTTGAGAGAAACCTCAAGCCCCTTGATGATGCTGAGTCCGGCATCGAGGCTCAGGAGTTGGAAGGGAAATAAGACATCTATGAAGTCTAAGTCCTCGTTAATTCTAACATTATCGCGCTTCGGCGGATTGCTGGAGGGATCTTCTGTAAGGGTGATTCGCGTTTGCGGAGTCGTGACGACCTCGAGGTGTCCAGACCAAACTTTGTCCGATACGGTGGGCGTCATGAAGAGATTGGTGCGCAGATCGATTTTCTGATGGCTGCAGGCAGAGAGAGCAAGTCCAAGTGATGAGATGAGGAATATTTTTTTCATGGGTCTATTTTATCGGGCCTAAATGAGGGGCGGCAAGAGGAGATATTTAGGTCTTTTTAGAGAAATTATATGAAGTTTACTTTGGCTGCAAAAGAGAGTGAAAAATAACCCAAATCACTTGATTTTCCTATAACTTAAGGTAATTTGAGTAGCTTGCCTTTTTATTTAATGTGGGTCTTGGTGTCTTCCCCCCGAAGCGAAGTGCCGATTTTCTTGTGGAGAGTAAATGGATAGAACTCCGATTACGGCTTCTAACATTCGAGTTAGAAAGTCATTTGCGAAAAACAAGCAGGTCATTGATATACCAAATCTGATTGAATTGCAGAAAAGCTCTTACGAAGCTTTCATTCAAAAAGATGTCGATCCAGATCGCCGTGGCGAAGCTGGTTTGAATGGTGTTTTCAAATCTGTTTTCCCTATTTCAGATTTCAACAATACAGCGAGCTTAGAGTTTGTTAGCTACACTCTTGAGCCAGCGAAGTATGACGTTGATGAGTGCCGCCAACGTGGAATGACGTTCGCAGCTCCAATCAAAGTCACTCTTCGTTTGATCGTGTTTGATGTTGATGAAGAGACTGAAGCGCGCAGCATTCGTGACGTTAAAGAGCAAGAAGTTTATCTAGGTGAAATTCCTTTGATGACTGCAAACGGTTCTTTCATCATCAATGGTACTGAGCGTGTTGTTGTTTCTCAGTTGCACAGATCTCCAGGTGTATTCTTTGACCACGATGGTGGTAAGAATAACGCTTCTGGTAAGTTGATCTACTCTGCACGTGTGATTCCTTACCGTGGATCATGGTTAGATGCTGAGTTTGACCAAAAAGATCTTATCCACGTTCGTATCGATCGTCGTCGTAAGTTCCCAGTAACAATTCTTCTTAAAGCTCTTGGCTACAACGCTGAACAGCTTCTTGAGTACTTCTACGACCTTGATGAAGTTTACGCTCGTGACGGTAAGCTTTACCGCAAACTTGATATCGAAAGAATGTCAGGTCAAAGAGCATTGAACGATATCGTTGATCCTGCATCTGGCGAAGCGCTAGTAAAAGCAGGTCGTCGTATAACTCGTGCGATCGTTAAGAAAATTAAAGATCTAAACATCACTGAGCTTGAAGTTCAGCCTGAGGATTTAGATTCTAAAGTTCTTGCTAAGCCGCTTATTGATGAATCAACTGGTGAGATCATTGCTGATGCGAACGCAGAGTTAAACACTGCAATTATCGCTCGTGCAATTGAAGCGGGTATTGACCGTTTCTTCATGATCTTCTTCGATGGTTTGACTGTAGGTCCTTACCTTCGCAATACGTTGTTAGTTGATAAAGTTTCTAACAAAGAAGAATCACTTATCGAAATCTACAAAAGACTTCGTCCTGGTGAGCCTCCAACGCTTGATGCTGCAACTGCATTCTTCAATCGTCTATTCTTCGATCCAGAGAGCTATGACCTTTCTGAAGTTGGTCGTATTAAGATCAACCACAGATTCGGTATCTCTATGGAAGAGTGCCCTCCTTCACACAGAACGCTGACTCATAAAGATATCTTGAGCACTATGAAAACTCTGATCGACCTTAAGAACGGTCGCGGTGTTATCGACGATATCGATCACTTGGGTAACCGTCGTGTTCGTTCAGTGGGTGAGCTTCTAGAGAATCAATACCGTATCGGTCTTGTTCGTATGGAGCGCGCTATTCGTGAGCGCATGTCTCTTCAAGATGTTGAGACAATGATGCCGCACGACCTAGTGAACGCTAAGCCAGTGAACGCAGTTGTTAAAGAATTCTTTGGTTCTTCTCAATTGTCTCAGTTCATGGATCAAACAAATCCTCTTTCAGAAATTACCCACAAGCGTCGTCTTTCTGCATTGGGACCTGGTGGTTTGACTCGTGATAGAGCGGGCTTCGAAGTGCGTGACGTACATCCAACGCATTACGGACGTATCTGTCCAATTGAAACTCCAGAGGGACCAAACATCGGTCTTATCGCATCTCTAGCGACTTATGCTCGCATCAACAACTACGGTTTCATCGAGACTCCGTACAGAAAAGTTGATCAAGGCGCAGTTTCTAAAGATATCAGCTACCTTTCAGCTCTTGAAGAAGCAGGTCACTACATTGCACCAGCGCCAAGAGACGAAGCGGGCAGTAAAGAGATTCAAACTGCAACAACGATCACTCGCGTAGATGGTGAGTACGAAATCGTTGATAAAGATAAAGTTGCTTTGATGGACGTTTCTCCTTCTCAGCTAGTATCTATTGCAGCTTCTTTGATTCCGTTCCTAGAGCATGACGATGCCAACCGTGCCCTGATGGGTTCGAACATGCAACGTCAAGCGGTTCCGTTGTTGAGATCTCGCGCTCCACTTGTTGGAACAGGCGTTGAGCGTCTTGTAGCACGTGACTCTGGTACATCTGTTGTAGCAATGAATGATGGTATCGTTGAAGAAGTAGATGCTTCTCGTATTGTTATTCGTCGTTTTGCAAAAGGTGGCGAGCTAGGTGCAAACGTAGATATCTACAACCTAACGAAGTACCAACGTACGAATCAAAATACGTGCTTCAACCAGAAGCCTATCGTGAGTGTTGGTGATAAGGTTTCTAAAGGCGACATCGTTGCTGACGGACCTTCTACTGAGCTTGGAGAGTTAGCATTAGGACAAAACATCCTAGTCGCGTTCACTCCATGGCAAGGTTACAACTTCGAGGACTCTATCTTAATTTCTGAACGTCTACTAAAAGATGACGTTTACACTTCAATCCACATCGAAGAGTTCGAGTGTGTGGCGCGTGATACGAAACTTGGAAAAGAAGAGATCACTCGCGATATCGCGAACGTTGGTGAGGAAGCTCTTAAAGACCTAGATAGCTCAGGTATCATCCGCATCGGTGCGGAAGTTCGCCCTGGTTATATCTTGGTTGGTAAAGTCACTCCAAAAGGTGAAACGCAACTTTCTCCTGAGGAAAAACTTCTAAGAGCGATCTTCGGTGAAAAAGCAGGGGACGTACGTGATACTTCTCTTCGCGCACCATCGGGCGTTTACGGAACAGTTATCGACGCGCAAGTTTACTCGCGTGAAGGTGCTGATCGTGACGAGCGTTTGGCTTCTATCATCGAAGATAAAAAACGCAAGCTAGAGAAAGACTTAGCTGTAGAGCAAAACGTTATCAAAAATAACTCTATCTCTAAGCTTCGTGACATCCTTGTTGGCAAAGTGACTACTGGCGTTCTTCTAAATGAAGATGGAAGCCAAAAGCTTCTAAATAAAGGCCAAGACATCACTGAGGCGGATCTAGAGACAATTCCATTTGAATTGTTGAACTATATCCCTCTTGAACAAGAGCTTGAGTTCCAAGTTAATAAAATTATCGACAATGCACGTAACCAACTTGATGCTGTTAAACTTGTGTTTAACGAGAAGATTGATCGCCTACGTAAAGGTGACGAGCTTCCTCCTGGCGTTATCAAAATGGTTAAAGTTTACGTTGCTATCAAACGTAAGATGCAAGTGGGTGACAAGTTCGCTGGACGTCACGGTAATAAAGGTGTGATCTCTAAGGTTCTTCCTGTCGAAGACATGCCATACCTTGCTGACGGTACTCCAGTTGACATGGTTCTAAATCCACTGGGCGTTCCTTCTCGTATGAACATCGGGCAAATTCTTGAGGTTCACTTGGGTTGGGCAGCTCATAATTTAGGTAAGCAATTAGGTGAGTACCTAGATAAGTGGAATGCAGAAAATGCTCGTAACGATATGAAGAGTATCTTCAACGACAACGAGATCTCTGCAAAACTTGACAAAGCTGATGATGCTTCATTGAAGAAAATCGTAAAATCAATGAAAGACGGTATTCACGTTGGCACACCTGTGTTCGACGGAGCTCGTGAAGTTGATGTGAAAGGTCTTCTTGAAAAAGCAGACGTGAACACATCAGGTAAATCAGTTCTATTTGATGGTAGATCTGGTGAGCCGTTCACGAACCCAGTTACTGTGGGCATCATGTACATGCTTAAGCTTCACCATCTAGTGGAAGAGAAAATCCACGCTCGTTCTATTGGACCTTACTCTCTAGTTTCTCAACAACCTCTGGGTGGTAAAGCTCAGTTCGGTGGTCAGCGTCTAGGAGAGATGGAGGTTTGGGCGATCGAGGCATACGGTGCTGCGTACTCTCTACAAGAATTCTTAACAGTGAAGTCAGATGACGTTGCTGGAAGAACTCGTATGTATGAAAGCATTGTAAAAGGTGAAAATATTCTTGAGCCAGGTCTTCCTGAGTCCTTCAACGTATTGGTGAAAGAGCTTCAGTCTCTTGCATTGAACGTTGAGCTTATGGAGTCCGACATCCTTCGCGATTCTGATGAAGATATGATGGAAGATGTCCTTGAGATGGAAGCAAACCCAGTATCGTCAAACGACGGTTCTGAGCAGCACTAATTAATAATTTAACAACAGGGGTGTCCTTTGAGAGACTTGTTGAATTTTTTCGATAAACCAAAAGATCCACTTTCGTTTGATGCTGTACGTGTATCGTTAGCATCTCCTGAAATGATTCGTGAATGGTCATTTGGTGAAGTTAAGAAGCCTGAAACAATCAACTACCGCACGTTCAAACCAGAACGTGACGGTTTGTTCTGTGCTAAAATCTTTGGTCCAATCAAAGATTATGAGTGCTTATGCGGTAAGTATAAACGTATGAAATACCGTGGCGTCGTCTGTGAAAAGTGCGGCGTTGAAGTAACTCAAACTAAAGTTCGTCGTGAGCGTTTAGGTCACATCGAGCTTGCAACTCCAGTTGCGCACATCTGGTTCTTGCGCTCTCTTCCTTCTCGTATTGGTAACCTTTTGAATCTTTCTTTGAAAGACGTTGAGAAGGTTCTTTATTGTGAAGCTTACGTAGTGAACGATCCAATGGATACGACACTTGAAGAAGGTGCAGTACTTTCTGAAGAAGCATACCAAGCAGCTCTTAATGAGTTCGGTCCAAGCTTTAAAGCTGGAATGGGCGGTGAGGCTGTTCGTGAAATGCTTCGCAAGATCGATACAGAATATCTTTCTCGTAAACTTCGTTTAGAAGCAAAAGACGTTAAGTCTGAAGCTGGAATGAAGAAGATCACGAAGCGTTTAAAAGTTGTAGAGGCTTTCAAAGGCTCTATCAATAAACCAGAGTGGATGATGCTCGAAGCACTTCCAGTTCTTCCGCCAGATCTTCGTCCTCTAGTTCCGCTTGATGGTGGTCGTTTTGCGACTTCAGATCTGAATGATCTATATCGCCGCGTGATCAACCGTAATAACCGTTTGAAGCGTCTTCAGGAGCTAAATGCTCCAGATATCATCATTCGCAACGAAAAACGTATGTTGCAAGAGGCGGTTGATGCTCTTCTAGATAACGGTCGTCGTGGTAAGACTTTCACTGGTCCAAATAAACGTCCTCTTCGTTCACTTTCAGATATGTTGAAAGGTAAACAGGGTCGTTTCCGTCAAAACCTTCTTGGTAAGCGTGTTGACTACTCTGGTCGTTCGGTGATCGTTGTTGGACCTACTTTGAAGCTTCACCAGTGCGGTCTTCCTAAGAAGATGGCTCTAGAGCTATTCAAGCCATTTGTTTACAACAAACTTGAAGAAAAAGGTCTTGCATCAACTATTAAGCAAGCTAAACGCTTAGTAGATCAAGAGACAGTTGAAGTATGGGATATCCTTGCTGACGTGGTGAAAGAGCATCCAGTGCTTCTTAACCGTGCGCCAACTCTTCATAGACTTGGTATCCAAGCTTTCGAACCTGTTCTACATGAAGGTAAAGCAATTCAGCTTCACCCTCTTGTTTGTACGGCGTTCAACGCGGACTTTGACGGTGACCAAATGGCGGTTCACGTTCCACTTTCAGTTGAATCTCAAGTGGAAGCACGTGTCTTGATGATGTCTACGAACAACATCCTGAATCCGCAATCTGGTAAGCCAGTTATCAATCCATCACAAGATATCGTGTTGGGTCTTTACTGGTTAACTCGTGTACGTCCTGGAGCAAAAGGAACAGGTAAAGTATTTGCGTCTGTTGATGAAGCTCAATACGCATACGAAACAGGACTTGTGGATCTTCAAGCGGCTTGTAAAGTCCGCGTAAAAGGTAAGCTGCAAGAGACTTCTGTAGGTCGTGCGATTCTTTCTGACATCGTTCCAAAAGAAGTTCCGTTCGCAGAAGTGAACGTGACAATGACGAAGAAGCAAATCGCAACTTTGATCGATAAAACATTCCGTCTTGCTGGGGCAAAGGCTACTTGTATCCTTGCTGACAGAATCATGGAATTGGGTTTCAAATACTCAACAACTGCAGGTATGTCGATTGGTATCAACGACATGGTGATCCCGGCTGCTAAGGCAACGATGATTGCTGATGCTGAAAGACAAGTGACTGAGATCCAAGGTCAGTACGACGAGGGTCTAATCACAGACGGTGAACGCTACAATAAGGTTGTGGATATTTGGGCTCAAACGGGTGACAAAATTGCTAAAGAAGGTATGAACGCGATTGAAAAAGAGACGTTCGTAGTTGATGGCAAAGAAATTGTTGCTCCTTCATTCAACCCGATCTTCATCATGGCTGACTCTGGAGCCCGTGGTTCTGCGGCTCAGATTCGTCAGTTAGGTGGTATGCGTGGTCTGATGGCGAAACCTTCTGGTGAGATCATCGAGACTCCAATTACTGCAAACTTCCGTGAAGGTTTGACTGTTATTCAGTACTTTATTTCTACGCACGGTGCTCGTAAGGGTCTTGCCGATACAGCGTTGAAAACTGCGAACTCTGGTTACTTGACTCGTCGTTTAGTTGACGTTGCTCAAGACGTGGTTGTTTCTGAAGTAGATTGCGGCGTTGATGATGGTTTGGAAATCACTCCAGTTTACGAAGCTGGTGAGATCATCCAAAATATCGGAGATCGTATTTTAGGTAGAACGTCTCTTTACGATGTTGTTGATCCAATGTCGAACACTGTTGTTGTTCCTGCGAATCAAGAGATTTCAGAGGACGATGTTATCAAGATCGAAGGTCTTGGTATCGACAAAGTGATGATTCGTTCGGCTCTAACTTGTAAATCAAAACGTGGCGTGTGCGTGAAGTGTTACGGACGTGACCTTGCACGTGGTGCGACTGTGAACTTAGGTGAGACCGCTGGTATCATCGCAGCTCAGTCAATCGGTGAGCCGGGTACTCAGTTGACGATGAGAACGTTCCACTTAGGTGGTGCGGCTTCTCGTGCGGTTGAGCAATCAGTTCATACATCTCGCCATGACGGTACTATCAAGTTTGATAACGTTTACGCAGTTACTAACCGTAACGGTAAACTAACAGTGATGAATCGTAACGGTTCAGTACTTGTTATCGACGAGACTGGCCGTGAGAGAGAAAATTTCAAACTTGTTTACGGTGCGGTACTTAACTTTAAAGAGGGCGACAAAGTCGCTAAGGGCCAAACTGTAGCTGAGTGGGATCCGTATTCGAATCCAATCATCGCGGAAATTTCTGCGAAGATCCAATATCAGGATATCGAAGAAGGAACGACAATGCAGGAGCAGATCGACCAAGTAACTGGTTTTGCGACTAAAGTTATTATGGAAGCGAAATCTTCTGACATTAAACCAACCGTTTACCTAGTAGACGATGCGGGTAAAGTCTTGAATCTTCCTAACCGTGAGATTCCAGCGAGATACTTACTTCCAGTAGGTGCTCAGTTGTTGATCGGTGAAGGACAAGAGGTTCATGCGGGTGACGTAATCGCGAAGATGCACCGTGAAGCTTCGAAAACGAAGGATATCACTGGGGGTCTACCGCGCGTTGCTGAATTGTTTGAAGCACGTAAACCAAAAGAAGCAGCTATCATCTCTGAGATCGATGGTTATGTGACTTTCGGTAAAGACGTAAAAGGGAAACAACGTGTTATCGTTACTCCTGAAGTGGGTGAGCAAAAAGAATACCTCATTCCGAAGGGCAAGCACGTTGCTGTTAGAGAAGGTGAGTACGTAAGAGCCGGTGAGGCATTGATGGATGGTCCAACAAATCCTCACGACATTCTGGCGGTTCTAGGTGCTAAAGCTCTCTCTGCCTACCTTGTTAATGAAATCCAAGAAGTTTACAGACTTCAAGGTGTTGCTATCAATGACAAGCATATCGAAGTCATTGTTCGTCAGATGCTACGTAAAGTAGAAATCAAAGACGCTGGAGACACACGTTTCCTAGCGGGCGAGCAAGCTGAGCGTTATGCATTTGAAATTGAGAACGAGCGTGTACAACAAGAGGGTGGCCAAGTTGCAACTTGCAACCCACTTCTATTGGGTATCACGAAAGTTTCATTGAGCACTGACAGCTGGATTTCAGCGGCATCTTTCCAAGAGACGACTAAAGTTCTTACGGAAGCAGCGATCAATTCTCGTACAGACCATCTTCGTGGCCTGAAAGAGAATATTATTATGGGTCGCCTAATCCCTGCAGGAACTGGTTTGACGTCTTATAAACGTTGGAAAGTGTCTGTGGCTGAGGATGACGATACTGGTTTTGTGGCATTGCCAGGAATGGTATCTGCGACTCAATCGCATCAAGGGTAAAAATATTGCAAAAACCTTCTAAAAGGGGACCTCACGCCCCTTTTAGAAGCTTAAATTTAACAACAAAGTCTTGACCAATGCGCTTTTGGCAATGTAAGTTCCAGCGTCTTGGATTGAAAAAAATTGTTTAAGGGGTTTTAAAGTGCCTACAATTAACCAGCTCATTAAAAATGAGCGTAAACTTCAGAAAAACCAAACAAAGTCTCCGGCTTTGAACTCATGCCCACAACGCCGCGGTGTTTGTACTCGTGTTTACACGACGACACCAAGGAAACCGAACTCTGCTCTTCGTAAAGTAGCAAAAGTTCGTCTTTCTAACGGTTTTGAGGTTATTTCTTACATCCCAGGTATCGGTCACAACCTTCAAGAGCATAGCGTTGTCTTGATTCGTGGTGGTCGTGTGAAGGACTTACCGGGTGTACGTTATCATATCGTACGTGGTGTTCTTGACCTTCAAGGTGTTAACGGACGTCTTCGCAGCCGTTCAAAATATGGTACTAAGAGACCTAAGAAATAAGGGGAATAGTTAAATGTCTCGTCGTAAAAAGACCTTTAAAAGAGAAATTATTCCAGATCCAGTTTACAAGGATCTAGTAATTGCTAAGTTTGTGAACAAAATGATGATCCAAGGTAAAAAAGCTACTGCACAGAAGCTTTTCTACGGAGCTCTTAAAGAACTTGAAGGAAAAGTGCAAGGTGAAGAGCCTTTAGCAGTTTTCAGAAAAGCTCTTGAGAACGTAAAACCTTCTATCGAAGTTCGTTCACGCCGTGTTGGTGGTGCTACTTACCAAGTACCTGTTGATGTTCGTCCATCTCGTCGTCTAGCTCTTGCTATGCGTTGGTTGGTTGAGTATTCACGTGCTCGCGGTGAAAAAGACATGGCTAAGCGCCTTGCTGGTGAATTCGTTGATGCTTACAATAATAGAGGAAATGCTATTAAGAAGAAAGACGACGTTCACAGAATGGCTGATTCAAACAAAGCATTCTCTCACTACAATTGGTAATTTGTATTCATGTCAGCTAAAGATCCTAAAGTTGTAGCTGATCTCAAGTATACTCGTAATATCGGCATCATGGCTCACATTGATGCCGGTAAAACGACAACCACTGAGCGCATCCTTTATTACACTGGAAAAAGTCATAAAATTGGTGAAGTTCACGATGGCGATGCCACGATGGATTTCATGGTCCAAGAGCAAGAGCGTGGAATCACGATTTCTTCTGCTGCTACGATGGCTTTTTGGCACGATCACCGAATCAATATCATCGATACTCCGGGGCACGTTGACTTCACGATTGAAGTTGAGCGTTCTTTACGCGTATTAGACGGTGCAATCGCTGTATTTGACGGTGTAAATGGGGTTGAACCTCAGTCTGAGACTGTTTGGAAACAAGCTGACAAACACAATGTACCAAGAATTTGTTTTATTAATAAGATGGACAGAGTCGGTGCCGACTTTGTCATGTCTTATGGAACAATTCAGACCAAGCTCAATGCAAACCCAATTCCTGTTCAAGTTCCAATCGGAATGGAAGACACCTTTCAAGGTGTTGTCGATTTATTAGAAAATCGCGCCTATGTTTGGGGTCAAGGTGGAATGGGTGATTCCTTCGAAGCCATGGATGTTCCCAACGATATGAAAGCGGACGTTGAACGTTTCCGTACTGAAGTCGTTGAGAAGATCGTTGAATTCGATGATGTCTTGCTTGAGAAGTATCTCAATGGTGAAGAAATCACGGTCCCTGAGTTAAAAACTGCTCTACGCAAAGGAACACTTGAGTTGAAAGCTGTTCCCGTTTTCTGTGGAGCTGCGTTTAAGAATAAAGGAATTCAACCATTGCTAGACGGAGTCATTGATTATCTTCCGTCTCCTTTAGATCTTCCTGCAATGGTGGGTATCGACCCTGAAAATCCAGAAAAGAAAATCGAATGTAAAACTGATTTCGATGTTCCAGTAGCAGCATTGGCATTTAAAATTGCCAATGATCCGTTTGCAGGAACACTGACTTACATCCGTGTTTACTCAGGTGAAGTTAAGATTGGTGAGCAATTACTAAATCCACGCACTGAGAAAAAAGAGCGCATTCAAAAGCTTGTAAAGATGCACGCGAACTCCAGAGAAGAAATTACTTCTTTGAAGGCGGGTGATATCGGCGCCGTTGTCGGATTGAAGTTTACAGGAACTGGGGACACTCTTTGTCAGACAGCTCATCCTGTTGTTCTTGAATCGATTGTATCCCCTGAGCCAGTGATCTCTGTGGCTATTGAGGCGAAATCAACTGCGGACCAAGAAAAAATGTTCCAAGGTTTAGATAAGCTTCAAAAAGAAGATCCATCGTGCCGTTTGCGTACAGACCCTGAGACTGGACAGATATTACTTTCTGGTATGGGTGAGTTGCATTTGGATATCTTAGTGGATCGCCTTTTGCGCGAACATAAAGTTCAAGCTAACGTGGGTAAACCACAAGTCTCTTATCGCGAATCAATTTCAGCTCCAGCTACTGCTTCATTCATTTATGAACGTGAGTTAGGTGGAGAAGCGCAATTTGCAAAAGTTGAATTAATGATTGAGCCAATCTCTCAAGCGGAAGGAATTCAGTTTGAAAGTAAGGTAGCAATCACTAAGGAGTTCCCTGCAACGTTCTTAAAAGCTATCGAAAGTGGCTTTAGAGAAGCTGCTGAAGTAGGACCTCTTTCAAGTGCTTCAATGATTGGTATTAAGGGAACTTTGAAATCTGTGGAAGTTCGTCCAGAGGCTTCTAGCGAAATGTCATTCAAGGCGGCAGCGTCGTTGGCATTCCGTGAGGCCGTCAAAGGTGCTCCTGTTGATCTTCTAGAGCCAATGTTTAAGTTAGAAGTAACTTGTCCAGATGAGTTCGTTGGGAACATCGTTGGCGACTTGAACGCTCGTCGTGGAAAGATCTTAACGATGAACGCCAAAGTGGGTGGCGGCCAAGTGATTTCTTCTGAAGCTCCACTGGCAAACCTATTCGGATATGCAACGAATGTACGTAGTTTGAGCCAAGGAAGAGCGAGTTTCAGTATGGAATTCCTCGAGTACGCGGCAGTTCCTACAAAAGTTAAAAATGAGATTCTTCAAAAAATGGGCCGTTTCTAGGCCCATTTTCTTTTTAAAAATTCCGATTCAATCAAACCAAAAGCCTTTGTCCCACGTCTAACGAGGGATGTTTAATTCTGTATAATCAGAAAATTATTTCCATACTCAAAATGAGACATGGTTTAATGAGGGCTATGAAGAAGTTTGTTCTGATACTCTTATTTTTAAGTTTTAGAGCTCATGCAGAAACTCTCACCTGGCAGCAGGTGGTGCTCAAGGCGAAAGAGCAAAATGCTGAGCTGCTCGAGCAGATGGCAAGACTTCGAGCCGTCGAGGCTACTGAAGATGCAGCTGTAAGTCCTTTCTTGCCACAGGTGTCGGCGAGCGCTTCAGGTAACAGATCTGAGCAAAATAGTTCAGGAGCCAAGGATTCGATCTCAGCGTCTTTAAATCTACGCTACAATCTTTTTGCTGGCTTTGCAGATCTTGGTAGGCTTTCTCGAGCTAAAGAACAAACACTCATTGCAAGGCTTCAGTTACGTCAAACACTGGCAGATGTGAGTGCGCAATTGAAAGAGTCTTTTTCAAATTTCTCCTATGCAAAGTCTCTCGTAAGTCTTAATCGACAAATTGTCGAGCGCCGTCGTGAAAATATGCGCACAGTGGAGTTGCGCTATGAATCTGGAAGAGAAAATAAGGGCTCTGTTCTTTTGTCGAAAGCTTACTACGAAGAGGCGCAGTTAAATGTCTCTCAGTCTGAGCTTTTAGTGAAGACGTATAGAATGCAGTTGGCGACTCTTTTAGGGTACTCCCAAGAGGTGGATCTGGATGTTGTGGGTGATATCGCTGTGGAAGTGCCAAAAGCGGAGCCTCACTTTGAAGAACTAGCTTCAAAAATGCCTTTGGTTCAGCAAGCAGAGGCGGATTTAAGAGTTGCCAAATATGATTATGATATTTCATTGCGTGAGGGTTTTTTACCCAGTTTAGATTTCTCATCATCAGCAGGAAAAATGGATACGAAGTTTTATCCAGAAGAAAATGAACAATGGAATGCCGGCTTAACTTTGACGATTCCATTATTCAATGGAGGAAGAGACTACTACGGCGTTAAATCCGCGGGGGCGCAGAAGGTGACACGGGAATATGCAAGAGACCGTGTTTTTCGCGCAGCCTTAGTAAGTCTAAGGGATTTGTTTGCAAGCTATAAGCTCATTCACCAAAAGGTCGCAATCACAGAAAACTTCAAAGAGGCCGCTTCGACGAGAGGTATGATTTCTCGTGGGAAATACAATAATGGCCTTATGAGCTTTGAAGATTGGGACAATGTAGAAAATGAGTTGATTCAAAGGGAGCGAGCTTACTTAGAAGCAAAAAAAGAAAGTGTAGTTGTTGAGTCGCGCTGGGAAAAAGCTCTTGGGGAAAGTGTTTTCGATGAAAAATAAAAAAATCATAATTTCTATACTAGTACTTTTGCTTATTGGATTTGGTTATTGGCTTTATCCCAAAAAGGAAAAGTTAGAATACCGCGAAGTTATTGTCTCCCAGCAAGATATAGATCTACGGATCTTGACAACGGGTAAGGTTTCTCCAGAAAACCGTGTGGAGATCAAGCCACCAGTGGCGGGGCGTATTGAAGAGGTCTTAGTTAAAGAAGGGCAGGCTGTTCGTAAAGGGCAAGTTTTAGCTTGGATGAGTTCGAGCGAAAGAGCTGCCCTGATTGATGCAGCAAGGGCGCGCGGACCTGATGAACAAAAAATTTGGGAAGATCTTTACAAAGCAACGCCTATAATGGCGCCAATTTCAGGTGTGATTATTTTGCGCAACGTAGAGTCAGGACAGAGCTTCACAACTGCGGACGCTGTTCTAGTGATCTCGGATCGTCTGACTGTGGAAGCTGTCTTTGACGAGACAGACCTTGCCTCTATTCACGCAGGTCAGTCAGCAGAGGTGCGTTTAGATGCGTATGCGAATGAAGTTATTCAGGCGAAAATCACACGCATTTCTTACGAAGCAAAAACCACGAACAATGTAACAACCTACACGGCCTATGTTCTGCCAGAGAATCCTCCTGATTTCATGCGTAGCGGGATGACGGCGAACGTTTCTGTATTAGTGGAGTCAAAGAAAGATGTTGTGGCTGTGCCCAACTCATTTATTAAAAACATCAAAGGCAAGAGTGTTGTCACCGTGAAAGCTCAAGATGGGGCTTTAGAGACGCGAGAATTGCAATTAGGTTTAAGTGATGGACGAGTCACCGAAGTGGTCAATGGTTTGGCTGCCGGCGCGATATTGGTAGAAGAAAAACAGAAGCAAGATGATTCGAGTCGCGGCGCAAGTCCATTTGGACCACAGCCACGAGGGCGTCGCCGATGATTTCTATTTCAGATATTCGTAAAAGCTATCGTATGGGAGATTCAACTCTTGAAGTTCTAAAAGGGGTGAGTCTAACGATTAATGACGGTGATTTTGTGGCAATTATGGGGCCTTCGGGTTCTGGCAAATCCACATTGATGAATATCTTAGGGATGTTGGATGTGCCAACGGATGGATCTTATTTGTTTTGTGATGTTGAAACATCTGGAATGGATGAAGACCAGTTAGCTATTGTGCGCAGAGATCACATTGGTTTCGTATTTCAGCAGTTCAACTTATTGCCGCGATTGAATGCTTACGAGAATGTTGTGTTGCCTTTGCTGTATAGTAAGAAGGACGACAACTACGGCTACGGAAAAGAATTATTAGAGAAAATCGGCCTAGGGGCGCGACTTGATCATCGACCGAATGAGCTTTCCGGAGGGCAACAGCAGCGTGTGGCAATTGCGCGATCCCTTATTAATAAACCTAAGATCATTTTTGCTGACGAACCCACCGGAAATTTAGATTCACAAAGTGAGAAGGATATTATGCAAGCTCTGAAGGACTTGCATGCTCAAGGTATCACGGTTGTGATGGTGACTCATGAGGAAGAGATTGGGCAGCAGGCGAGTCGCCTTATTCGCATGCGAGACGGTGTTGTTCAGAGTGATGAGCGATTGAAGCCTCTGGCTCTTAGAGAGGCGGAGGTGTTTCAACATGAAAACACTAAAAATTCTTTGTGGGATTTTTCTGACTATTTTGTTCAAGGCCTAAAAACCTTATTAGCGAATAAGGGGCGCACCTTTCTTTCGATGTTGGGCGTGTTGATTGGTGTTGCGGCTGTGGTGACGATGTTGGCTGTGGTGACGATGTTGGCTGTGGTGACGATGTTGGCTGTGGTGACGATGTTGGCTGTGGGGCGTGGCGCTCAGCAGTCTATGGAAAAGCAGCTTGCAAATTTAGGATCTAATTTATTAACTGTGCGCCCAGGGGCGCAGAGAGTCGGGGGGGGTTCACAAGAGTCCTCGGCTGCGAATAGGTTGCAAATCGAAGACGTAGAATTACTGGCTAAGCATCTAGAGGGCGTTAGAAATATCTCTGGGCAGGTGGCTGGGCGTGGGCAGGCTACGGCCTCAGGAAAGAACTGGAATACCTATGTGCAGGCGGTGTCGGCTTCATGGGCGGCGATGCAGAACTCTTCTCCGGTGATGGGGAGGTTTTTCACAGAGCAAGAGGTGGCTACCCGGGCGCGTGTAGCGGTTCTGGGGGCGACAGTTACGAAGGAGCTTTTTGGTGAAGCAGATCCCGTCGGTGAGACAATCAAAATTAACCGTGTCCTCTTTCAGGTAATCGGAGTTTTGCCTTACAAGGGTGCCAGCGGATTTCGCGATCAAGACGATATGATTATTATTCCTGTATCTACGGGGATGTATCGACTCTTTGGTAAGAACTATATTGATATGCTCGAGGTGCAGGTCGACCGATTGGATGAGATGGACTCTGTGACGGAGCAGCTCGAGCAAGAGTTGTTCAAGTTAAGAAAGATTCCACTTTCTCAGCAAGAAGGGGCTTTTAATATAATGAATATGGCTGAGATTAAAGACGCCATTATGCAGTCTTCTCAGACGATGTCTCTGCTCTTGTCAGCGATTGCGGCGATCTCGCTCATTGTTGGTGGAATTGGGATTATGAATATCATGCTGGTTTCAGTAACTGAGAGAACCAAGGAGATTGGGTTAAGAAAAGCGGTGGGGGCAAGAAAACATGATATTTTGTCTCAATTCCTATCCGAAAGTGTTGTGATCAGTGTTGTCGGTGGGGTGGCGGGGATTTTGGTCGGAATCGCGAGCTCTGTATTAATTTCCAAGCTTTTGGGGTGGAGCACGTCAGTTTCAATGATGTCTATTTTGGTGTCTTTTGGGTTCTCAGTCTTTATTGGGGTTGTTTTTGGGGTGTTTCCGGCTCAAAAGGCCTCTAAAATGAATCCTATTGAGGCGCTTCGCTACGAATAAGTCAGTTTTTGGGCGGTGCTTTATGCATTCGAATTTGCACCGTTTTCCCTCTGAAATAAACATCAGAAAATATAAACTTTCCGTTTGACAATGTTTTTTTTGTTGCGCATACTCGCGCTCTCGTGACGTTTAAAATCTACAAAAAACCCCCCGCATTGGGTGATTTCACGGCCGCAAGGGCTAATTCGGGGCAAGTTTTCGATGGGATAAAAACGTTGAAATGTTAACAAATTTGCTAGTAACAACGCTACTTTATCAAAGAAGAGAAGTGTCCTTATGCAAAGTCAGAAGATTAGAATCAGATTGAAAGCTTTCGATCATAAATTGCTTGATCAGTCGACGAAAGAAATCGTTGAGACTGCTCGTCGTACAGGCGCAAAAGTTGCGGGTCCGATCCCTTTGCCGACTCGTATCAACCGCTACACGGTATTGCGTTCTCCTCACGTAGACAAAAAATCTCGTGAACAATTCGAAGTGAGAACTCATAAGCGTATGCTCGATATTTTAGAACCTACACAACAGACTGTCGATCAGCTCATGAAACTCGACCTCTCTGCTGGTGTTGATGTTGAAATTAAACTTTCAGCGATCTAGGAGTAAACAGTGAGCGAAACAACACAAACAACAAATACTACAGAGCAAGGCCTTAAGCTGAATGGCTTGTTCGCATTCAAAGAAGGAATGGCTACCATCTACAATGAGCAAGGTGAAGCTATTCCAGTAACTGTTCTTCGTTATGAGCCTTGGTTTGTATCCCAAGTAAAAACTAACGAAGCAGATGGCTATGAGGCTATTCAATTAGCGTGCATGCCTAAAAAAGCTAAAAACTCAAACAAAGCTGAAAAAGGTCATCTTAATAAAGCAGGTTTCGAAAACGGAGCTCAATTTGTTAAGGAACTTCGCCAGGCTTTACCTGAAGGTGCAAAAGTTGGAGCACAAGTATCTATCGATTCTTTAGCTCAAGGCGACTTTGTAAAAATGACTTCAAAATCTAAAGGTAAAGGTTTTGCGGGCGTTATGAAGCGTTGGAACTTTGCTGGGGGTAATGACTCTCACGGTTCTAAGTTTCACCGTGGAACAGGTTCTGTTGGTAACAGAACTGAGCCAGGTCGTGTAATGCCGGGTAAAAAATTCCCAGGTCACTTGGGAAATGAGACTGTGACTGTTCGTAACGTAGAGATCGTTCAAGTTCTTCCGGAAGAGAACGTTCTTATGGTTCGTGGACCAGTTCCAGGTGCTAGAAACACTTTGGTTAAGTTGGTGAGAGAATAATATGGCAACAGTAAACGTATTAAACTGGAAAAAAGAAAAAGTTGGTTCAGTTGAGTTGGCTGCTGATGTTTTTGAAACTCCTGTTAAGAAGGATATCCTTCACACAGTAGTTCAATGGCAATTGGCTTCTAGACGTCAAGGCACTCACATGACTAAGACTAAAGGTCTTGTGTCTGGTGGTGGTAAAAAGCCATTCAAACAAAAAGGTACTGGTAACGCACGTCAAGGATCTAGCAGATCTATCTTGATGCCAGGTGGTGGTACAGCATTTGGTCCGCAACCGCGCAGCTACGCTTTTGTTCTTCCTAAGAAAGTTCGTCGTTTGGGTCTGAGCATGGCTCTTTCTCATCTTCAAGCTGAGGGAAAACTATTTGTAGTAGATAGCATGCAGTCTGAAGGTAAAACGGCTGAGTTGACTAAGCGCTTAAAGGCGTTTGGCATCACTAAGGCGGTACTTGTTGACGCTCAGGTTGATGATAAATTCAATCGTGCATCTAAAAATTTACAAAAATTTAAATATTTCCCAGTTGAAGGCTTGAATGTTTTCGATCTTTTGAAATATGATGCCGCGATTATTACTAAAGAATCTGTAGCTAAGATCGTAGACCGTTGTTCTATGGAGAATGTACGATGAGACACGTAATTAAATCTCCTCTCATTACTGAGAAGAATACATATCATAACGCTGCTGGCGTTTATGTTTTTGAAGTTGATATGAAGGCTTCAAAAACTGACATCAGAGCTGCTGTAGAGAAAAACTTCAAAGTGAAAGTTGACGATGTTAGAACTAGCATCTGCCGCGGTCACTCTAAGAATTCTCGTTTTGGATTAACAAAGGTCCCTTACTGGAAAAAAGCTTACGTTAAGCTTGTTGAAGGTGAGAAGATCGCTCTTTTTGAGGGAGTATAAAGATGGGAATTAAAACTTTCAGCCCACGCTCTCATGGAAGAAGAGGAATGACTGGTTTCGATTTCAAAGAAATCACAAAGACTACTCCAGAGAAGTCTTTACTAGCTCCTCTTAAGAAACAAGGTGCTCGTAACAATCACGGTCAAATCACTATCCGTCACCAAGGTGGTGGGCATAAGAGAAAATACCGTTTGGTTGATTTTAAACGTACTAAAACAGAGATTCCTGCAAAGGTTGTTGCGATCGAGTACGATCCAAACAGAACTTGCCGTATTGCTCTTCTTTCTTACGCAGATGGTGCTAAAGCATACATCATCGCTCCAGTAGGATTGAATGTTGGTGATAAAGTGGTTTCTTCTGACAAGGCGGATATTAAGCCAGGTAATGCTTTGTCGTTATCAGCTATCCCAGTTGGTACAGTAATTCACAATATCGAAATGCGTCCTGGTAAAGGTGGACAAATCTGCAGAGGTGCTGGTGCATCCGCGACTCTTGCAGGTAAAGGCGAAGAATATTGCCAAGTTCGTCTACCATCAGGTGAGTTGAAGCAAATTTTGTCTGTATGTAAAGCTACAATCGGACAGGTTGGTAACACTGATAACGAAAACATCAACTTGGGTAAAGCTGGTCGTTCTCGTTGGAGAGGTATCAGACCTTCAGTACGTGGTATGCATATGAACCCGGTTGACCATCCAATGGGTGGTGGTGAAGGCGTTGGTAAGGGTAACCATCCGATGACTCCATGGGGTAAACCTTGTAAAGGTTTCAAAACAAGAAACAACAAGAGAACCAACTCTTCAATCATCAAAAGACGTAAGTAGGAGTAAAAGGTGGCACGCTCGATTAAAAAAGGTCCATTTGTTGATAATTCTCTTCAAGCGAAGATCGACAATGCGATCGCTAAAAATGATAAAAAAGTTATTAAAACTTGGTCACGCCGCTCGACAATTCTTCCAGAATCTATCGGACTTACGTTCGCGGTTCACAATGGAAGAAAGTTCGTTCCTGTGTACATCACAGAGAACATGATTGGTCACAAACTTGGTGAGTTTGCGCCAACAAGAACTTACCAAGGTCATGCCGAGAAAAAAGCTACACCAGGCGCAAAAAGGTAGTAGAGGTTGATTATGGAAGTTAAAGCTAGTTTGAACAATGCAAGAGTTGGCGCTCAGAAAGCTAGATTAGTTGTTGATCTAGTTCGCGGTAAAGACGTGAACGAAGCAGTAAAAATCCTGACTTTCCTGAATAAAAAATCTGCTGGAATGGTTAAAAAGCTGATCGAATCAGCTGTTGCGAACGCAGAACACAAAAAGGTTATGGATATCGATAACCTTTATGTAAAAGCTATCTGGGTTGACCAGGGCCCAGTTCTTAAGAGATTCCGTCCACGCGCTCAAGGCCGTGCTTTCGGAGTTCGTAAGAAGACCAGCCACATTAACGTAGTACTCGAGGAGAAATAATCGTGGGACAAAAGGTTAATCCAATTGGTCTTAGAGTTGGTGTTATCAGAACTTGGGATTCTCGCTGGTATGCGAAGGGTCAGCAATATTTTGACAATCTCCACGAAGACATCCGTTTAAGAAAGTTCCTTAAGGACAAACTTAAACATGCGGGTGTTGCGAAAATTGAAATGGAACGTGCAGCGAAGAAGATTAAAATCATCATCTCTACTGCTCGTCCAGGTGTTGTTATCGGTAAAAAAGGTACTGGCATTGACGCTCTTAAAGCGGAAGTTCAAAAACTTACACCCAACGAAGTTTTCTTGAGCATCCAAGAAGTGCGCAAACCAGACCTCGATGCTCAGCTCGTTGCTGAGAGCATTGCTCAACAACTTGAGAAACGTATCTCTTGGAGAAGAGCTCTTAAAAAATCAATTGCAGCTGCGATCAAAGGCGGCGTGAGAGGTATCAAGATCCGTGTTTCTGGACGTCTTGATGGTGCTGAGATTGCTCGTTCTGAGTGGTACAATGAGAAGAGTGTTCCTCTTCATACATTGAGAGCTGATATCGATTACGGTACAGCTGAAGCTCTAACGGCATACGGTATCATTGGTCTAAAAGTGTGGATCTATAAAGGTGATATCTTATCTGCTCGCGAAGTTGAGGAGGCAGGTCGTGTTAAGTCCTAAAAGAGTAAAATGGCGTAAACAATTTATCGGTAATGCTAAAGGCCTTGCTGTTAGAGGATGTCACTTAGACTTTGGAGATTACGGTCTTCAAGCAGTCGAAGAGGGACGTTTGACAGCGAGACAACTTGAGGCAGGTCGTATTGCTATCTCTAGAAGTGTTAAGCGTGGTGGAAAGATTTGGTGCCGTGTGTTCCCAGATCGTCCTGTTACAAAAAAGCCAGCTGAAACTCGTATGGGTAGCGGTAAAGGTAACCCTGAATTATGGGTTTCCCGTATTCTTCCAGGAAGAATTCTTTTCGAAATGAACGGTGTGACTCGTGAACAAGCTCAAGAGGCTTTTCAACGCGCAGCTCATAAACTTCCTTTCAAAACTCGTTTCTTGGTAAGGGAGTAGTCAGATGAAGTTCAATGAGATTAAAGATCTTTCTGTAACTGAATTAATTAAAAAAAGAACAACTCTTTCTGAAGAGTTGTTCCAGGCACGTATTAAGAATTCAATTGGTCAGCTTGCTAACCCAATTGAAATTCGTGATCTTCGCCGTAACATCGCAAAAATCAATACTGCGATCGTAAAAAAAGTGGCGAGATAGAGGTAGGATATGAGTACTGAAACTAATTCTAGAGGCCGTAAAATTGAAGTCGTAGGTGAAGTTATCAGTGACAAGATGGATAAAACTATCTCTGTCCTCATCTACCGTATGGTTAAACATTCTAAGTATGGCAAGTACGTTAAGAAAACTTCTGTTTTCAAAGCGCACGACGAGACTAACCAAGCTAAGCTTGGTGATATCGTAAAAATCCGTGAGACTCGCCCTCTTAGTAAAACAAAACGCTGGGCTCTTACTGAAGTAGTAGAAGCAGCAAAGGTATAGGGGTTGTCATGATTCAAATGCAAACTAGATTGAATGTTGCTGACAACTCTGGCGCTAAAGAAGTTATGTGCGTAAAGGTTCTTGGTGGATCTAAGCGTCGTGTTGCTTCTGTTGGTGACATCATTGTTGTTTCTATTAAAGAAGCTTTGCCAAATGCAAAAGTTAAAAAAGGTGATGTAGCTAAAGCAGTTGTTGTTAGAACAATTCATAAGCTTCGCCGTCCAGATGGATCTTACATCCGTTTTGATGATAACTCTGCAGTTCTGATTAATGCTAATAAAGAGCCAATCGGAACTCGTATCTTTGGCCCTGTTGCGAGAGAACTGAGAGCGAAATCGTTCGTTAAGATCGTTTCTCTAGCTCCAGAAGTTCTATAAGAGGTGTGATGTGAATCGCTTACATACTAGATATAATAAAGAGATCGCTCCAGCTCTAATGAAGCAATTAGGAGCAAAGAACGTAATGCAAGTTCCGCGTTTAGAGAAAATCACTCTAAGCGTGTGCTTAAGTGAAGCAGTTCAAAATCCAAAAATTTTGAACACTGTTGTTGACGAGATCTCTGCGATCGCTGGTCAAAAAGCAGTTATCACTAAAGCTAAAAAAGCTATTTCTAACTTTAAGCTACGTGCGGGTATCCCATTGGGAGTTCGTGTAACTTTGAGAAAAGAAAGAATGTGGTCATTTATGGACCGTCTAAACACTTTGGCATTGCCGCGCGTAAGAGACTTCCGTGGTCTTCCAAATAAAGGTTTTGATGGACGTGGAAACTACAACATGGGCTTGAAAGAGCAAATCGTGTTTCCAGAAATTAATTACGATAAAGTTGATAAAGTTCGTGGTATGAATATCACAATTTGTACAACTGCTAAAAACGACGCTGAGGGCAGAGCGCTTCTAGAAGCACTTGGCATGCCCTTCAGAAAGTAACAGGGGTGTATCTTGGCTCGTAAAGCAAGTATCGAAAAAAATAATAAAAGAAAAGAAATCTCTAAACGCTATGTAGCTTACAGAGCTGAACTTAGAGCAAAAGCTATCGACATGAAGCTTTCTGAAGAAGAAAGATTTGAAGCTCGTAAAAAACTTCAAGGTCTTCGTCGCGATACGAATCCAAACCGTGTTGTAACACGTTGTGAAATTTCTGGTCGCCCTCGTGGTAACTACAGAAAATTCGGTTTGTCTCGTATTGCCTTCAGAGCATTAGCTCTTGACGGTAAATTGCCAGGCGTAACGAAAGCTAGTTGGTAGAGGATCACAATGGATACAATTTCTCAGTTTCTTACAATGATCAGAAATGCGGGAGCAGCAAAACACGATAAAGTGGATATGCCTGCTTCTAAATTAAGAGCTGGTATGGCGCAAATCTTAGCTAACGAAGGTCTTATCAGATCTTTCAAAGTAGCTAAGGACAGCAAGCAAGGCATCATGCGTGTTTACTTAAAATACGATGAAGGCGGAGCTCACGTGATCAACTCTATCGACAGAGTTAGCCGTCCAGGTAGAAGAGTTTATGTTAAATCTAACGAGATTCCAACTGTACGTTCTGGAATGGGTATGTCCATTCTTAGCACAAGCAAAGGAATCATGAGCGGTAAGCAAGCTGCTGAGCAAAAGCTCGGTGGTGAATTGCTTGCTACAGTGTGGTAGGTGAATTATGTCTCGTATTGGAAAAGCACCCGTTGTTTTTGATAACACAGTACAAGTGAGCGTAACGCCTGCTAACGAAGTTATCGTTAAAGGCGCAAAAGAAACGATGAAGGTTGGAATGCAACCGAATATTTCAGCGAAAGTTGAAGGCGGTCAAATCATCCTTACTCGTAATGACGACACTAAAGAAAGCCGTGCACTTCATGGTCTTTATAGAGCCCTAGTACAAAACGCTGTAACTGGCGTAACTAAGGGTTTCACTAAAGGTTTGGAGCTTCATGGTGTTGGTTACCGTGCAAACGTAACTGGCAAAAAACTTGAGCTTTCACTTGGTTTCTCTCATCCAATTATTTTCGATATCCCAGAGGGAATTGAAATCAAAGTTGATAAGCAAACTAACTTAACTATCACTGGCGCGAGCAAAGAGCTTGTGGGTCAGGTAGCAGCGGAACTTCGCTCTCACCGTCCACCAGAGCCATACCTTGCTAAAGGTGTTCGTTACACTGGCGAGCATATCAGACGTAAAGCTGGTAAGTCGGCTGGTAAATAATTGAGGTAGAAAATGAAGTTAAAGTTTAAAAAACATACAAGCGAACGTAAAGTAAATCGCCTCAAAAAGAAAATCAGAATCCGCAAGACTGTAACAGGTACTGCGGAGAGACCTCGCCTTTGCGTATTCCGCAGCGGTAAGCACATGTACGCACAAATCATCAACGACGTTGATGGTGTTACATTAGTTGCGGTTTCTTCTCTTGGTAAAGAGGGTAAAACTGGTGTTGAGTTAGCGAAAGAAATCGGAATGGAAGCAGCGAAAACTGCTGTTTCTAAAAACATCACGAGCGTAGTTTTTGACCGTAATGGTTTCATCTACCACGGCCGTGTTAAATCTCTAGCAGAAGGCGCTCGTGAGGGCGGTCTTAATTTCTAAGGAGTGATGTGTGGAGAAAGTTCAAGCTCAAGCAGCTGAATTGGAAGAACGTGTTGTTGCGATCAACCGTGTAACGAAAGTTGTAAAAGGTGGTCGTCGTTTCTCTTTCGCAGCTCTAGTAGTTGTTGGAAACAAATCTGGCGATGTTGGATTTGGTTCTGGAAAAGCTGGAGAAGTTCCTGAGGCAATCGGTAAAGCAAGCAGAGCAGCTAAAAAATCTGCTCGTGGTGTTGAGTTGAAAGACGGACACACGATTCCTCACGAAGTAATCGGAAGATTTGGTGCAGCAAAAGTTATTATGAAGCCAGCAGCTCCTGGAACAGGAGTTATCGCGGGTGGAGCAGTACGTGCGGTTCTAGAGTCTGTAGGTGTGAAGGATATTCTTACTAAATGTGTTGGTACTCGTAACCCTCACAACGCGGTAAGAGCAACAATCGACGGTCTTAAACAGTTAAAACAACAGTCTAAGTAGTCGGACGGGTGGCTAGTATGTCTAAAACGTTCATCGTTAAACTAAAAAAATCAACTATCGGCTGCACTCAAGATCAAAAAGATGCAGTTAGAGTTCTCGGACTTAAAAAACTTCACCAAGTTGTTGAAGTTAAAGATTCTCCGGCAGCTCGCGGAAATATTATGAAAGTTCAACATCTAGTAGATGTTGATGTTAAGGGGTAGTCATGAGCTTGCTTAATACACTTGCGCCAAAAGCGGGATCTAAGCATAGCCCTAAAAGAATCGGTCGTGGTATCGGTTCTGGAAGAGGCGGCACGTCGACGAAAGGTCATAAAGGCCAATTAGCTAGAACTGGCGGAACAGTGCGTCGTGGTTTTGAGGGTGGTCAAACCCCAATGCACCGTCGTCTTCCTAAGTTCGGTTTTAGCAACGTCGCATTTGCTAACAACTTTGAGATTGTAAACGTGGGACAACTTGCTAAATTTTCTGGAGAAGTAACTCCTGAAATTTTATACGCTGCTGGACTTGTATCCAAAGGCGCTGTTAAGATTTTGGGAAATGGTGAACTTAAAACTGCATTGACAGTTAAAGCTCACAAATTTTCAGAAAGCGCCAAGAAAGCTATTGAAGCTGCTGGCGGCAAAGTCGAGGTAATTAAATAGTGTCCGCATTAGAGAGCATCGCAAAGAATTCTGATTTACGTAAACGTATTCTTTTCACGTTGGCATTGTTAGCAATCTACAGAATTGGAGTCCATGTACCGACTCCAGGTGTAGATGGAAACGCTGTATTGTCGTTCTTCCAAGCACAGAGCCGCGGGATCTTTGGGTTATTTAACACCTTTACGGGTGGTGCTCTCTCTCAATTTTCAGTCTTTGCGCTGGGAATTATGCCTTACATCTCCTCTTCCATTATTTTCCAACTTCTGACTTCAGCGATTCCATATCTTGAAGCATTGAAGAAAGAAGGGGAGCAAGGGCGCCGTAAAATCAATCAATACACTCGTTATGCGACAGTGGCTTTGGCTATTATCCAAGGTTACGGCATTAGTACATGGTTGATGAACTCTACAAGCCCTGAAGGACATCCACTTGTGGTCGCTCCAACGGTGGCGTTCCTTCCATTCCAAATCATGACTATCATCACACTGACGGCAGGAACTTGCTTCATCATGTGGTTAGGCGAGCAGATCACTGAAAGAGGTATCGGTAACGGTACATCTCTCATCATCTTCACTGGTATTGCTGCTGCAATTCCTGGTGGTGCTCAGCAGTTATGGGAGCTAGTAAGAACTGGCGAAATGCGCTTTATCCTAGCATTACTTCTTGTTGTATTCATGATCGCTATTATTGCTGCGGTTATTTATATGGAAGTAGCTCAGCGCCGTATCACGGTTCAGTACTCTCAAAGACAAGGCGGCGGCGGAATGCAGTCTATGCAGACTCCAACAAGCCACTTGCCAATTAAAATCAATTTCTCAGGGGTTATCCCACCAATTTTTGCGAGTTCATTGTTGATGTTCCCAGCGACAATGGCGCAATTCGTAGACAAGCCATGGTTGAAAGCTCTTCAAGAGTCTTTGAATCCATCTGGAACTATCTTTAATATTATGTTTGTTGCATTGATCGTATTCTTTGCATTCTTCTATACGGAGATTGTATTTAATCCAAACGACGTTGCTGACAACTTGAAGAAGTATGGCGGTTTTGTTCCTGGTATCAGAGCTGGTAAGAGTACTGCAGATTACATCCAACGCGTTCTTGAAAGAGTAAACGTTCTTGGTTGTATCTATCTTTGCACGATCTGTATCCTGCCTGGTCTTTTAACTAGCCAATTAAATGTGCCTTTCCATTTCGGTGGAACAAGCCTTTTGATCTTGGTGGGTGTTGCTTTAGATACTGCGCAGCAGATTCAATCTCACATGATTACCCAGAAATACGAAGGCTTCTTAAAAGGGGCGAAAATTCGTAGTAGAAGGGTTCAATTTTAATGAATTTGATTCTGTTCGGGGCTCCAGGAGCCGGTAAAGGCACTCAATCAGAACTGCTTATTAAGCGTGCAAATATGACGCAAATTAGCACTGGCGACTTGTTCCGTGCTGCCATCAAAGGGCAGACAGAGCTTGGTAAAAGAGCTCAAGAATTCATGGATAAAGGACAGTTGGTTCCAGATAGTATCGTGATTGGGATGGTTGAAGAGGTTCTTCAATCCGGAGCTAAAGACTTTATTTTGGATGGATTCCCAAGGACTGTGGCTCAGGCCGAGGCTTTGGATGAATTACTACAAAAGATGAACTTGTCTATTGGGAAAGCGGTATTTCTTGAAGTTCCAAAGCAAGTTTTGATGGATCGACTAACAGGTAGACGCGTATGTAAAAATTGCGGGGCCGTCTACCACATAGTTAGCAAGCCTACCAAGACGGAAGGCATTTGTGATAACTGCGGTGGGGAAGTTGTTCAAAGAAACGACGATAAGGCAGAGGTTATTGAAACCCGTCTTAAAACCTACGAAGAATTCACAAGCCCTTTGAAAGAGTTTTATAAAAAAACAGGCAAATATATCGAGCTGGACGGCAATCGACCTACGGATGATGTCTACAAAGAGATAGAAACAGTAATAAAATAACACGGCTGCATTTAAGTTATTTTATTATTTTTTATCTCTAGACATTGTCATGTAACGGTGTTAGCGTGCCGAACCGCGTTCGTGTTTTTTTGCTGATAAAGCGCCTTATTATTCGGGATGAGGCGAAGTTATGTATGGGAAGACATTATGAAAGTAAGACCATCGGTTAAGAAAATTTGTAATAAATGTAAAGTTATCAAAAGAAAAGGTGTTATTCGCGTTATCTGTGAAAACCCTAAACATAAGCAAAGGCAGGGCTAATCATGGCACGTATTCTTGGTGTCGACTTACCTAGAAATAAGCGCGTAGAAATTGCTTTGACATATATCTACGGCATTGGTCGTTCACGTGCGGCGATGATTTGCGAGCAAGTTGGGATTCCTCAAGAATTGAGAACAGAAGGCCTTACTGACGAGCATATCGCTAATATCCGCGCGATCATCGAACAAAACTTCAAAGTTGAAGGTGATCTACGTCGTGAAATCGGTTTATCTATTAAACGCCTCATGGATCTAAATTGCTTCCGTGGAATCCGTCATCGTAAAGGTCTACCTGTACGTGGTCAGAACACTCGTTCTAATGCTCGTACTCGTAAAGGTCCTAAGAAGACAGTGGCTAACAAGAAAAAAGCTGTATAAGGGTAGTTAGATCATGAGCGATAAAAAATCAGTATCTAAAAAGAAAGTTAAAAGAAACGTTCCGCAAGGTAACTGCTACATTCAAGCTGGTTTTGGAAACGTCATCGTTACGATGACTGATCCAAACGGAGCTACAGTGGCTTGGTCCTCTGCAGGGCACTTAGGCTTTAGAGGAGGCCGTAAGGGCACTCCGTTTGCGGCACAATCCGCGGCAGAAGACGCTGCAAAAAAAGCTATGGAAGCAGGTATGAAATCTGTGGACGTTTACTTAAAAGGACCTGGCGCTGGACGTGAGCCTGCTATCAGAGCATTGGCTGCATCAGGAATGAGAATCTTGACTCTTAAAGATATCACACCTGTTCCACATAATGGTTGCCGTCCACCTAAGCGTAGAAGAATTTAAGGAGTATTATCGTGAGCTGCATTAACGAAAGCGTTTGTAAGCTTTGCCGTCGCGAAAACGTGAAACTTTTCCTGAAGGGTGATCGTTGTTTTTCTGATAAATGTTCTTTCGAAAGAAGACCATATCCTCCAGGACAACACGGTCAGTCTCGTTTGAAGTTCTCTGAATTTGCGCTTCAATTGCGTGAAAAACAAAAAACTAAGAGATATTACGGTGTTTCTGAGAAACAATTCGTAAAATATGTAAAAGAAGCTTCTCGTTCAAAAGAATTGACTGGGACTGCGCTTCTTAAGTTCCTTGAGACAAGATTTGATAACGTTGTGTATGCACTTGGCTACGCGAATTCTCGTCGTGAAGCAAGGCAGCTTGTTAAACACAACCACTTCTTGTTGAATGGTAAAAGAGCAAATATTCCGAGCATCATCGTCAACAAGGGTGACGTTATTACTGTTGCGGAATCAAGCCGTGGAATCGTTAAGATTCAGGCCGCTGTCGAGTCAGTTGCGCGCAGATCTGTGCCAGCATGGCTTGAAGCTGATCATGCTAAATTCACAGGTACTGTTAAGGATCTTCCAACTCGTGAAGACGTGACAGTAGGTGTTGAAGAGAACATGATCGTTGAATACTACTCAAGATAATTTTACCTCTCGGGGGAAGCATGCAAGAGCACTATTATAAATTTTGGAGAGAAATGATCAAACCAAAGGGATTTGAGGTTGATCGTGATTCTCTTCGTGACGACTATGCAAAATTCATTATCCGCCCATTGGAAAGAGGCTTCGGGGTTACTCTTGGTAACTCCCTAAGAAGAATTCTTCTTTCTTCAATGATGGGTTCTGCTATTACTGCAGTTAAGTTTGAAGGCGTTTTGCACGAGTTCACAACTATCCCAGATGTTCTTGAGGATGTTACTGACATTATCTTGAACCTTAAGGAAGTGCGTTTTAAACAATACACCTCCGATTCTTTGACTTTAAGAATTACAAAGTCTGGCCCTGGTAAAGTTACTGCTGCGGATATCCAAACTAACGATAAGATCGAAGTTCTAAACCCAGATCTACACATCGCTACTTTGGGTGAAAACGCTGTTTTCAACGCAGAATTAATCATTAGCTTTGGTCGTGGGTACGTTCCAGTAGAAAACAGAGAGATGGATCTTCCTGTTGGTTTCATTGGTGTAGATGCTCTTTACAGCCCAATTAGAAAAGTAAACTACAACGTATCAAATGCTCGCGTTGGTCAAAGAACTGACTACGATGCATTGACTTTGGAAGTTTGGACTGATGGTTCTTTGAAACCGGAAGAAGCAGTTTCTCTTTCATCTAAAATCATGAAAGAACAACTACAAATCTTCTTAACTTTCGACGAAACAATGGAGCCAGCAGAAGAGACTCGTGAAGCAGGTTCGCCTACACTTAACGAAAATCTTTTCCGCTCTGTTGACGATCTTGAGTTGTCAGTACGTTCTGCAAACTGCTTGAAAAATGCTAACATCCGTTACATTGGTGAGCTTGTAGTTCGTTCTGAAGCAGAAATGCTTAAGACTAAAAACTTTGGTCGTAAATCATTGAACGAGATCAAAGAGATCTTGGGCGAAATGGGATTAGGCCTTGGTATGAAAATCGAGGGCTGGCCTCCAGTAGGCTGGGATCCAAGCCAACCACCACAAAAACGTGGCGGAAGCAGCGAACCTCAATAGTTTTTTAAAGGCCGCTATGATAGCGGCCTTACTTCGTAGGCCCTCTCAAAGGGAGAGTCTGCAGGGCATGGAGCCCCCAACAAAAGTAACGTTTTAGAATTAACTGAGACGTTCTATCGTGTTGATACCTTGTACGGTCAGCACGTTTACGGAGAATAAAATGGCATCACACAGAAGAAGAGTTAAAACATTCAGCCGCAAATCTGGTCCAAGAAAAGCTTTACTTAGAGGTCTTGTAATCTCTCTAGTTGAGCACGGCCGTATCAAAACAACTGTTGATCGTGCGAAAGAAACTCGCCGTCACGTTGAAAGAGCGATCACTCTTGGTAAAAAAGGTGACTTATCAACAACTCGTTTGTTGTTATCTCGTTACCCAAATCAAGAAGCAGTTTCTGCTATCATGAAAGAAATTGCGCCTCGCTTTAAAGACCGTCCAGGTGGATACACTCGTATCATCAAAATCGGACGTCGTCCTGGCGATACTGCTGAAATGGCTTTCCTTGAGTTTGTTGACTATGACTTCGAAACTAAATCAGCTGGTAAAGTTGATGAAGTAAAAGAAGCTAAAGTTGCTAAAGCTGCGGCGAAAACTGCAGAAAAAGCGGTAGCTGCTAAGAAAAAAGCAGTTAAAAAGATTCAAAAAGATTCAAGAGCAGCGTCACGCGCTTAATTCTTGAAAATTAAATTAGAATTTTTAAAGCCTTGGGAAACCAGGGCTTTTTTTTATGCCTAAAAACGCTTCAGAGACGAATCTTGGGCTGTTATCAAGTCGTTGTGAGTCTTTGATGGTGCAACACTAAGAGGCGCTCCTGAGGGCTGCCTGTGGCCTTATTTTAAATGACCCCAGAGAATATCTAGATTAAAAGGTAAGGCCTATTGAAAACTTCATCTTCGCGGAGGGATTGCAATGCAACATCTTAAGGCCATTATTATCGTCGTGATTCTAGGCGCTTTGGCGTACTGGGGTTTTGATACTCTTTTTGGGCGCAAGAACGTTCAGAGGCCTGGTTACGTTTCAATGGAAATCTACGAAAGAGAGGGAGTTCCTGATTTTGAATTTACGAACCTTCATGCACAGAAGCATCGCTTGAAAGAGTTTGAGGGTAAGATCGTCATTCTTAACTTTTGGGCGTCTTGGTGTGGACCATGTATTGAGGAAGTTCCTTCTTTGATTAAGCTTGTTGAAGAGTTTAAGGGGCAAGTAAAGCTTATTGCTATCTCAGGGGATAGCAGTCGTTCAGATATTGATGTCTTTATGAAATCGTTTCCAGAAATGAATCATCAGGATATTCAAATTGTCTGGGATGAAGACCGCAGCCTTATGCAAATGTTTGATGTGGCTCGCTTGCCAGAGTCCTTGGTCTTAGGCAAAGACCATAAACTTGTTAAGAAACTTGTAGGCTCTATTGATTGGTACAATAAAGACTCAGTGGCATACATGGGGTCATTACTCTCAGAGTCTCAGCAAGAGTCTTCAGATCAGTAGTGTGTCGGTGGCTATCCATAGAGGTCTTTCGAGATAGATAGATAGATAGATAGATAGATAGATAGATAGATTTAAAAATAAAAAAAAGGAGCTTTTAGAAAGCTCCTTTTTTATTTTCTAGATACAAGGTTTTAGAGGCCGAGGCGTTTTTTGAGTTCATCCACGGCTTTTTGACCTTCTTTTTCTAACTGTTTTTTTCCTTGGTTCTCGGCGTCTTTTTTAGCTTGATCGATACGCTTTTCAGCTTCCTTACGTTGTCCTTCTACCTGAGCTTGGGTTTTCTTTACATCTCCCTCGAACTGTTGACGGAGAGACTTGATCTGACTGTCGATCATCGCTTTTTGTTTGGCGATTTCCTCATTAACAGCGAGCTCAATTTTTTTACGGGTCTCATTAATTTTCGCCTGAATCTGCTTTTCAAAACCCTTCTGTAGCTCAGGGCCCAGGTTGGAGTTAATATTTAAAGGAAGGCGAGGGAAAGTACCGGCCCCTTTAATATCTAAAGTGACGAGTGGAATACCCTCGAAAACCTTCTTCAGAATCTCATCTGCGATTTCATTATTCGAAGAAATTTTATAGGCGATGTTAGAAAACTTGTTTTCTAACTGAATCGACATTTCTTTAAAACCTTTCATAAAGCCTTTTAGATGAATGGCACCTTGAGCTTGATCGAAAGCGATATTGACTTCAGGTGTAGCAACTAGTTCTGCGGCATTCAGTTTATATTTAGCAACGGATACGTCGTATTGAACTTCGCTGATTGCTTTTGTGTAGTCCAAAACAACTTTTGTAAAGAAGCCGAAGATATCCATGTTAGGGAAATCGCCCTCAAGGGTCGCAATAGTTGGGCGGCCGATGAGTTTTTGATTGGATGTAATATCGCGGATCTCTCCCTTGATATTGCCAGCGTTGGGATCAGTTCCAGCTTGTGAGCTAATCCCTGTACGCTTCACCCAATAAAGTGGATACGAGTTCAGGCGGCCAAACTCGTAGCTAATGCCTTCTTCGCGAGGATGGGGTTGGATTACGATTTCATCTTCTTTAGCTTCTTTTTTCTTTAGAAGATTAGGTGGAATATACTTTTCTGCCATCGCCTTATAGCGGAAGAACTTTTCTTTATAAGGGTTTAAATAGTCTGCAAAGAGGGATTGGCTAATGCTCTTGGCATCTAGCTTAGGAATGCGAAAGTGTTCCTCGAGGGATTTGATATCGGTCTTTACTTGGCTTTCAATCTGTTTGTACTGAGATTCGATGCCTTTTAGTTCACTACCTAGATCATTCGCAGTTGATTCAACTTGCTTGTACATTCGCTCGCCATCTTTAACGAGAGTGTCCAGCTCTTGAATAGAAGTTTGTAGCTCCTGAGGAGTTTTAAAATCTTTGTATTTAATTTTGTTTAAACGATCATTGAGGGCTTTTAAATCTTTCTCTTGAGGGAGTGTTTTTAAACGAGCATCCCAAGCCTTCTCTTTGCCTTTAAGATCCTTTTCAAAAGATTCAATCATCGCTTTTGAAGGAAGCGAGTTTTTAAGCTTATCAAGTTGAGCGTTCGCATCTGTGCCTGTTAGAAGAGCAATCGCATCTCCAAGCACATTGTTTTCGCCTTTCTCAGTCACTTTTCCGAGGGCCTTTTGGCTGAGTTCGTCGATGAAACCAGGCTCGTTCGATGGTGGTTCTGGGGGTTTTACTTTTCCAATATGCTTTCTTTTAGTGTTGAATTTGATCTGCTCAATAGCCGCTTCATTGATGACAATCTTAGCTCTTAAAAGAGCATCCCAAAGCATTGAGAAACGAATATCACCAATTTCAAGTGAGTTATGAGTAGGCTTCTCTGCATTGGTAATTTCGATGCCTTTAATTAGCAAACTTGCGTTGAAGAAGCTTGTCTCTACTTTTGCGACGTTAACTTCGGCGCCCATTGCTTTGTAACCGCCCCATTCCATGGCTTTGCGAAGATGGGAGTCAAAGAAGAAGTGAAAGTAGATCGCCACGAGAGCACAGAAAATTGTGAACGGAATAATAGCTTCCCAACGGAAGATGCCTTTTTTCTTAGGAGACGGTGTGTTTTGAGTAGTTGTCATGTCTATAGCCTCTTAATTATCCGTAAAGCTCGTCGTATTTGATGTACCAATTATAAAAGCGAGTCGCGATGAAGGCTTTCCAGAACTTACTGCTCTTGAAGCGGGCAACAACAGTGGCTCTATAGCGCGCGATCGCAATACGAAAGCCAAAGAAAGCAAAAGGTAAAAGCAAGATAGATACAATCATTGAACCCATCACAATCGAATTGTTAAAACGAGTGAGGGGGACAAGTGGCATATTGTACATCGTAGTAAAAAGAGGGGACAGGGAGGCATTTTCGAGAACGGATTTTCCAAGATAGTGTGCAGGCTGGTCGAAAAGATAAGCTACAAACTTGAAGAAAAATGCGGAGACAAATGCTGCACCAATTTGAACTCTAAAGATGAAGATAAAAGCAAACACGATGAATGCTTGAATCGACAAGATCGGTGCAAAACCTAGAATGAGTCCTAGAGAAAGGCCCACCGCCAATTGATTGGTTCCGGAATCGGAGTTCAGCAATTTTAAAAAATTGAAGAGTTGCTTCAGTAATAATGTCATAGGAAAACCCCCACGCATAAATTCTAGATTCACAGATGCGAGGCGGCAAGGAGAAAGCCAAGGACAGAACGGCGAACTTGTCGTAAGTTAGTTCTATGCTGAAAGATACCGGAATATTCAAAGAACTAATTGTTGAGACTGTAAAGCTAGGTGGAAGCCTGGTTTTTTTAACCTCTTCTAAAAAGCATGGCGACTTCTCAAAGATCGTATCGCCGCTGATGGCTTCCACAGGTGCATTTTTGCCATCAACCACGAAAACTTTCGAGGAGCTTGAAGCGGGGGTTGCTTCAACATGTCTTGAAGATTTGGTGATATTTAGCCTTGAAGATTTTGAGTTGTTGAAAAAAGTAAGTCATCTTTTGCAGGGGCAAAGGCTGGCCATTGCTCACGCGACTCACGTAGCAACTGATTTTGATGCCTATTATGTGGATTATATTTTCGAGAGCCTTTCCCTGCCTTCGTGGAAGTCTCTTTTTTCAGCCTGCGTGGACGCGTTGAAGGCATCTGGTCCGATTGTTCATTATGATCGTTCGGAAGAAAGCCCCTGTCTTTTTCTCGATCGAGATGACGTCATTGTGAACAATGTTCCCTATAATAAGGACCCTGAGCAGGTGACTTTGCGAGAAGGGATCGTGGACTTGATTCGTAAGGCCCACGCTAAGAACTATTGGGTGGCGATGGTGACGAATCAGTCTGGCTTAGGTCGAGGTAAGTTCGATTGGGAAGAATATCGAGGCGTTCATCAAAAAATGATGGAACTTCTGGCGCAAGAGTCTTGTTGGATTGATGAATCGGAGTGGGCTGGTTTTGTGAAGACATCGGACTCGGTGCCAGGACGACGTTTTGCAAGCTTGCGAAAACCCCGCAATGGAATGTTCTTGGCTGTGAAAGATAAGCTTAAGCCGCAAATGAGCCAGTCTTTGATGGTAGGTGATAGTGCCACTGATCTAATTGCTGCTTATCTAAGTGGAGTTGGAAAACTTGTCTTAGTCGGCTCCGATAAACATGCGGTTGAGATCGAAACTTTAGAAAAGTTTAAAGAGTTTGAACCAGCATTCAGCTATCAGTTTTGTGATCATCTAAAATCTGTTAAAGAGCTTCTCTAAAAGCTCTTTAAGCATTAGTTGCCAATAGCTTCGTTGATTTGGCTGAGTTGTTTTTTGTCTTTTTGTCTCAAGTAAAAGACAGCGCCAAAAAGGCTTAAAAGAAATGTAGCTACTTGAAAGGCAGTGATTACCGTTGGTCCAACCTCAGAGGGCTCCGAAGTATATAAGTTAAACAACAAGTAGAACGCGGCTTGCCCCACGCCAACGCCAGCCGGTGATATAGGAATGGCAGTTGCCATAAAACCTAGAGGTGCGACAAGAAAGTAAGTTGTCGCAGGAATATCAGTAAAGCCTGCCATTGTTCCAGCTAACCACAAAAACAAAATTGAGCACAGTTGAGAAAGTAAGCTTGCAATGATAACAAGTAGAAAGCGATTTCCATCTTTGCCGTAAAGATGCATGCTGCGATAAAGTTTTTCAAATTTTGCAGAGAGCGGAAGCTTTTCAATAGCTTTAAAGAGCCACTGCTTTTCGAAAACTAACGACGAAAAAATAACACTTAGGCCAATTACAAACCCAATAATCAGGGCCAGAATAAACCAGAATAGGGTCATTAGTGTGGAGTTAGTTGAGATGTGTTTAAAGTCGTAAACCATGACAACAAAAGCTAGTGAGGTCATCGCAAACAGACCTAGGATACGATCCATGAGCACGCTGGTAACCGCAGTGACTTTTGTATCGGGATATTCGCGTGTGAAGTAGAAAGCTTTAACGACGTCGCCACCCACTCCACCTGGCATCGCAAAGTTAAAGAAGGAACCAATAAGGCTGAGCTTGAAAACAGGCCATGCTTTGGCTTCTACCGATTGTGAGCGAATCAGAATACGCCAACGTTCGCTGGCGAAAAAAACGTTTAAAAGTACAAGTAAGCTAGCAACTGCCAAGGCTGTTGGGGAAAGAAGACTTTTCAGTGCAGAGAAATTTAGTTTCCCAGACGAAACCAGCCAATAGATAATGCCAGCTGAAAAAAGAATTTTAATCAACTGAGCTAAGAGTTTTTTAGTCGCTTTACTCATGGCTCTGTCTTACTTGAAAAAGGCAGGGAACTCCACCTAGAAATGAGGTATTTCCATCTTTTTTGCGAACTCGGAAGCTGGATCTAGGTAGGTCTGGGGCGCGAAAGGGAGTGGGAACTTTCAATGTGTTTGCACTTAGTAAGGAAATCTAAGCACATTTTCTATTGGTCTAATATGTGGTGCAAACGTAACTCTTCCTTCTGCTTGAAATGGATCAGTTTCTTTGACTGTTGGGTTAAATATATGGATATAATAATCATTCCCCTCGGCGGGCTTAGCTTAGTTAATATCTCGGAGGTCTTCTTTGATTCCAATAGTTTTATCCGGTGGTAGTGGAACACGTTTATGGCCGGTATCTCGTCAGCAGCTCCCTAAACAGTTTTGTCATATTTTAGGCAAGCCTCTTCAGACGCAAACTTTGGAAAGATCCTTCAAACTTGGCCAGCCACTTATCGTGACTTCTGAAGACCTTCGTACAATGACCATGGTGAACTTGAAAGAAAACAACATGGAATCCGTAGAGGTTATATTTGAACCTAGTAGTCGCAATACAGCGCCCGCTGTCGCGATTGTGGTGCAACATCTTATGAATCACGGAAAATCAAAAGCTGTTGCGGGTATTTTCCCTTCCGACCATCTAATTAAAGATGAAAAAGCTTTTGCTGCGGTGACTGAGTTAGCTGAAAAACAAGCCTTGGCTGGGAAGGTTGTTACTTTAGGTATTACACCTTCATATCCAGAGACAGGTTATGGTTACATTCAGAGTCTACCTGAAACTTTAGAGGCGGCTGGGGCTTTACAAGCTCATCCTGTAAAACAGTTTCACGAAAAACCAGATTTGAAAACAGCACAAGAGTTTTTGGCGTCAGGCAACTTCTCTTGGAATGCCGGAATTTTTGTTTTCCAGGTTGAAAAAATGGCTGAGCTTTTTGCAAAATACCAACCGGAGATTTGGAACAAAGTAAAAACTCTTAAAGCGGATCTTTCTAATTTGGCAGAGGTCTATTCAGAGCTGCCAAGTATTTCTATCGATTATGCGATCATGGAAAAATTATCTTCACTGGAGTTGGCGTGTATTCCGGCTGAGTTTGGTTGGAGTGATGTGGGCTCTTGGGACGCGGTCACTGAGATTCGTACCTCAGACGAATTCGCCTCTGTAGAATCTAAGAATGTTTCTGTAATGGGTGTTGATTCCAAGGCCTACTCTTTTGTGGGAATGACAGATGTGATTGTTGTGGATACTGCGGACGCTCTTTTGGTAATGAAAAAAGGCGAGTCTCAGAAAGTAAAAGATATTGTCGAAGGCTTTAAGAAAGATCGTCCAGCAATTATCAAAGAACACAGATTTGAATATCGCCCATGGGGATATTTCGAAATTTTGAAGGATACTGAAACTTTTAAATCAAAAGTTATTCGTGTAAACCCGGGAGCTCAACTTTCTTATCAATCTCATGAGCGACGCGAAGAACATTGGACGATCACTCGTGGTTCGGGAGAGGTTGTTTTGAATGATCAAGTGATCCCAGTGAAGGCGGGGACCTATGTACACATTCCTCAACAGGCCAAACACCGCATGCGTAATACGGGAACTGAGGAGCTAGAATTCATTGAAGTCCAACTAGGGACTTACTTTGGAGAAGATGATATTAAGCGCTACCAAGATGACTATAAGAGAAAATAGAAAAAGAGGAGCTTTTAAAGCTCCTCTTTTTCACAGGATTAAGTTGCTACCTTTACAGATGATGGTTGTAACCTTTGGTTCCACTGAACTCTTTTTTCTTTTAATTTGATGATGATCTTTTCGATATCTTCGTTCTCAACCATGCTTACCATAATCACAATCATGGCCCACTCGAAAACGGGAATACTCATGACGTACTCTATGCCTAGGTGAAACAGGATGCCACTTGCTAATACCAATAACGAAGGTCTTTAAACCACACGAGGGTTCCCAGAGCGAACTCTATGATGAGTGTGGACCAAGTTGCCAGTTTAATAAGAAACATATTGTTTAAGACCGGAAGTGGATAGCGAAAGAACTCATCTAAACGAGTAGCAACGTAAACGGCAGTTCCATCAACCCATTGAGTTCCTTTGATTTTAAACAACACAGTGGCGATATAGATTACGCAGAATTGAATTTGAATAAGGCGAAGTGCCCATGGACTGCGCATGGCCGGTTCATTTGTGACCTCTCCTTTTTTTAGTTTCAGCCATCTGTCGATAGAGAAGGCCTCTCCTGACGGAGTAAAGATGGAAAGGAAAAGAAAGATTCTTAAAACGGAGTCAGCACTATTCAAAATCATTCCATTGCGATGGTGAAAAGAAACCACCGTTAAGAAAGCTATAATTGTGGACAGTCGTGTTCTATAGCCCACGGTCATTGCTAAGACGGCCACTAGATTTAATATTGCCATCGCAATGACGCTTTCGTAGGTCGGTGCAAGAAAATCAAATAAAGAAAACCGAAGATGATTACCGTAGAGTCGAGAGGTTTCGAAAGAAAGAATTCCTTGAGGGCCATACAGAGCTTCTAGGTCCCATACAATCATCAGCCAATTAAATATTAGAAGGAAGCCCATTCCTATGCGCATTAGTGCGACGTTATAGACCGGCTGAGGTTTGAAGAAGAAATCGTCGACAGATTTAATTGTTGTTTTTATAGTCATAGTTCACCTGGCTTACTGTTGGGATGTAATAGAATACGGGGTCAATTTGGTAGTTTTGGCTAAGTTGACCGTGCGGAATAAAGGGAGCCGCTGGAGGAGGTGTGATTGTATTAGAGAATCTGAAGAAAGTGATTTTTTCAACTTCTCGAAACGTACTTTGCGCTTCTTCATCTATTAGAACTTGTCGCGTGATATATTTTGAAACATCTTGCCACATGAGTTCGACACTTCCTGGCTTTAAGCTTTCTTGACCGTAGAGGCGATAGCGATCACCGACTAAAACACGTCGTGCACCACTCATCAGATTTTGACGAGGGAAATCCCAAATTCTTTTTGAACCATCTTTAAATAGAACCTCAGCTTGAAGGAAAGCATTAGAGTTCATTGGATTTGGGGCAAACATGGACCAAGGCTGGTAGATCATCGCGAAAGCTTGATATCTTGCAACGATCGGAAGATCGGTAAAATTTTTACCCAATGGTGTTTTGTCAGGTAACCCATCAATATACATGATGGCGAGATTCACTCCGATGAAAATGCAAATTGCAGTCTTCTGAGTAATCCTCCAGGCTTTGAGTAAATCATTCTTATCTATAGAAAGCTTTGGAATAAACTTCCGTTTATTTTTCTTCAATGCAAACCCCCTCTAAAAAATTTGATAGACAGGTCTTACCCAAAGAAACTGACAAAATAAATTTACGGTTTTGAAAGCTGTATGAAGACTCTGTCATTTATAAGTGGATTGCAGATTTGTAGGACTCTAAAGTGAGAAGGTTCCATTCTTCATAACTGGGGAAGTTCGCTATCTATCTGTATGCCCTCGTATATTTTTTGAATATGTGAAACCACAAATTAATATTTAGAAACCTACAGACATGTAAAGTGCAAAGAAAGCGCTTCGTAAATAGATCTCTTTTCAAGAAAAATTTAAAAAGGAGAGCTTATGAACTTTAATACGTCGAGGAAGTCACTCCTCGTCGCAGGCTTGTTTCTGGGGAGTGTCGCATTTGCGAATGAGTCCACAGAAACACAGCGTTTTGCAAATACACTCCGAAAGGGGCCTTCCAAGAAAGTCCTAGAAGTTGACGGTGTGGGAGGTTTTTATAACCTTGCACAGAGTACAAATGTGGACGGTAAGACTTGTCTCGTGAGGGGTGAGTGGATTCTTTGCAAAATGGCAGGTATGGAGCCAATGGCAATAGGTGTTGTAGGCAATAACGGGGGAGTTATTGGCTCGGTCACAGGTGTTGCTGGAGTTGCAGCAACGTCAGCAGTTATTGGGACGAATGGATCTGCAGTCGTCGGTGCATCAGGAGTGGCAGGGGCCACGGGAAATAGTGGAGTTGCCGGTTCATCTGGAATTGGTGTCGCAGGAAACGTAGGAGTTGCAGGCAATTCCGGTGTGGCAGGGAACAATGGAGTATCCGGAGTTGCTGGAAATAATGCAGTCGCAGGTTCGTCTGGCGTTGTTGGCATCACAGGGAATAACGGCGTGGCTGGTAATCAGGGTGTCGCAGGTAACCAAGGTGTTGCGGGCGTAACTGGAAATAATGGCGTAGCTGGTAATCAGGGTGTCGCAGGTAACCAAGGTGTTGCAGGCGTAACTGGAAATAACGGCGTAGCTGGTAATCAGGGTGTCGCAGGTAACCAAGGTGTTGCAGGCGTAACTGGAAATAACGGTGTAGCTGGTAATCAGGGTGTCGCAGGTAACCAAGGTGTTGCGGGCGTAACCGGAAATAACGGCATAGCTGGCAATCAGGGTGTCGCAGGTAACCAAGGTGTTGCAGGCAATAACGGTAACAACGGAGTTGCAGGTAACCAAGGCATCGCGGGCAACCAAGGTGTAGTAGGTAACAACGGCAACAATGGCAATAACGGAGTTGCAGGTAACCAAGGTATCGCTGGCAGCCAAGGTATTACGGGTGTGACAGGAACTCACGGCGTAGCTGGAACTCATGGCGTAGCAGGCACACAGGGTATAACGGGTGTTACCGGGACTCATGGTGTTGCTGGAACTCATGGAGTAGCGGGCACACAGGGTGTAACCGGTACGCATGGAGTCGCAGGGACTCAAGGTGTAGCAGGAACTCAAGGTGTTGCTGGAACCCATGGTACACACGGTACCAATGGTGTTCAGGGTACACATGGTACCAACGGTACACACGGTACGCGTGGTAACAACGGAACTCATGGTTCAAACGGTACTCACGGTACACGCGGCAATGAGGGAACTCATGGTTCGAATGGTACTCACGGTACACGTGGCAATGAGGGAACTCATGGTTCAAACGGTACCCATGGTACTCACGGCACTAAGGGTACACACGGTACAAGTGGTACTCATGGAACCAGTGGAACTAACGGTAATGACGGAACAAGTGGAACAAATGGTACGAATGGAACTGAAGGTACTAACGGAACAAGTGGTACAAACGGTACAAGCGGCACTAATGGAACCAATGCGACAAACGGTACGAATGGAACAAATGGTTTCCAAGAGGAAGACAAGAATGTTCTTCGCGCAAAACTTAAGCCGTTATTCTTGCTAAGTTTTGATTACGGTAACTATATCGTAAACTTAACGCCGCACTTTAATAATCTTCCTAAGTACAGCTACAATCTGACTGAGTATGGCACTAAGCCACTAGCTTCTTCAGATACACTGAAGTACGGGGATTATCGTAGTGGTTTCCAGAAAACAGTTTATGGAAACTTACAAGTGGGCCTAGGTGCTCAAGTTAAATTCTGGTTCGACAATGCGACAGGTGTGCTACCTCACTTCTGGGGGCATGTTGGAGTTCTACCAACAGTTGGTAGAGATACTGAGTCAGTTCGCTTTGTAAGTACTTACGATAAAGCACTTGCAATGGGTGGACGCTGGAGTGTGCCTCAGTATGCTTCAGACCTTACTAAGTGGGACAATGGCGATAGCATTACTTATATGGGTAATGGGGGAGTCATCTTCTCTGCAGGCGCAGGTCTTGGACCAATTGGTGCTGGTGTTGCTCGTTTAGCAACTGGTACATGGGAAACATATGTAGAGAAAGTAAGCTCAGATAAAGTCTATGTGAAAATGACTAAGGGTAAGTTGAGCAACTTTGCGATGTTTACGAATGTATCAATCTTGAACCTTGCACTTAATGAATTTAGATATTCGGATGATGGATTCTCATTTGTTTACGATATTTCAACTGAGGTTGGACGCAAGGCATATGAGGACTTAATCCGCGGGAACGTTTTAGCTTCTGAGAATTTAGTGAAGTCTCGTCCACGTAATATGGTCGAGAGACCACCAGTTCTTAAAGTTGAAACATTCACAAGTGTTTCTTCAGGTAAAGTGGCTAGCCGTTCGTTGGCACTTCCAATTATCTGGGATAAGAAGTACAGCAAAGGTCGCGTAAATTCATTCACGACTTCTGACTTACACTTAGATAAAAACACTGCGAAAGTTCATTACGGAATTTATTCAACGTCTGAAGACTCAAGATTCTGGTTCAAACATAAAGAAAAAGACTTCATGTTCTACGGAGCAAAGTACACTGTTGAGAACTGGGAATCTAAAGCTAAGATGGATGGAATCTTTGGAACTTACAGTTATACGTTCAAACACGAGAAGAGTAGTTCATCTAAGCTGCAAAAAGGTATCGCAGAACTTGTTAAGAAAACAGGTTTGGATACTCTGATGGTTAATATTCCATCAAACAGCGATCTTGGCTACACAGGTATCGAGTTTAACGTGAACTTCAGTGAGGCGAATACTTTAAGATTGATGAAGGCTGCTCAATCAATGTCTGAAAAAGACTTTGTACGCCGCGCAACTTCTCAACTGCAAAGTTACTTCAGCACTTACAGCGATCCATTGAGCTATTGTGTATCTGATGAATCAACTGCATGCCCAAGCTTTATCACAAATAAGACTGAAAAAGCGGCAGCAAAAATGTATAGTGCATTACGCAATATGCATCGTTACATGAAAGCTGATTCAAAAGCATTTGCTACAGCTTATGGAGAGTTTGGTGAAGGCATGGCTGAAAACGTATTTACGTTCAGACTTGCAATGAGCCTTGCAGGTGAAGGCGTTGGAATCGACTACCTCATTGAAGGTACGAAACTTTCAATGTACTTCCGTGAGTGGGTTATTGACTCTAAAGGAAGATGGAAACCTATCTTAACTCAACCTAAGTACAAAGGTGCTCCATTCCATCCAGCAACAAGACATTCAAAAGTTCGTGGTATGATTTTAACAAATCATGACATGGGTAAACTTCCTCTCATGACTCCGGTGTCTTTCTAAAGATATCAGTCATCTGAGTAGAAATGTCACAAAGAGGCGTCTTAAACAGACGCCTCTTTTTATTTTAAGATAGTTTGTGCGTGAATTGAGATTAGATCGCCAACCAAAAAAGCCAATCTGCGAGCATTTACTTCAAGATCAAGTGGTGACTTAGAAGCCGCTACAACGAAATTCAGCTCTTCTAGTGCCTTTATGAATTGAGGGTTTGCTTGGGCTGGAGATTTTGCGAAGATTTCACTTAAAACTGGCAACGCTTGCTCTTTTTCAAAAGCTCTTAGCATATCAAGAGACAATACATTCGTCGTTCCTTCCCAAATCGCGAAGACTTGAGCGTCTCTCAAAAGACGTGGAATACCTGTATCCTCAATATATCCAGCACCGCCAAACATTTCCACCACTTCACTGGCAATGTGGATACATTTTTTAGCGGTATATAACTTTAAAATAGGCGTGAGAACTCTGAGTAGAACTCGTTGAGACGATGAGATTTCTCCAACCTCTTCGCTTCCCAGAAGATGAGCTACGAACATAGAGAAGTAGAAGCTGTTCTGAAATGTCGTCTCTAAATTCTCAAGAGTTTGCGCATGGAGTGGATGATCTTTAAGAAGCTTGCCGAATGCTTTTCTCCGACGAGAATAGTCTTGAATGAGATCCAAACAGCGGCGCATATGACCAAGGGCGCAGATGGAGTTATAAATTCGTGTAATATTTAAGACGCTGGCGATACGGCGAACGCCCTCTCCGGCATCGCCAAGTTGCAGTGCAGGGGTTTGCTGAAGACTGAGCTCCGCTGTTGGAAGAGCGCGAGTTCCTAATTTGTCTTTAAGACGATGAATTTCAATGTTGTTAAGCTGATCATGTGAATTGCGGAGTTCCAGATAATATAGAGCAAGTCCTTTGGAACCCTCGAGAGCCCCTTCCGGGCGCGCCAAAGTCAGAGCCATTTGTGATGTAGTGGCAGAAGTGAACCATTTTGTACCAGTGAGAGCATGGTCTGCTGCAAAGAGAGAATCTCCACTGAACTTTTGGGCGACAGTAGAAGTGCCGCTGACGTCAGAGCCCCCTGTGCGTTCTGTCATCCACTGACCTGCTGTCCAAAACTTTTGAGGATCTCTTGAGAGGAGGTGAGGCAAGGCTCTCGCTTTCAACGCATCGGAGCCGTAGAGTTCAATTGCTCGCGCGGCTCCATCGGTCATTGCTAAAGGACAGGAAAAGATTGCAGAGCTTGGAGAGTAAAGGTAAAGCAGGGCCATCTGGTAAACCCTTGAGAACGCTCCGTGGGAGCGATCGTAGGCCGTAGCAACAATGCCTTCTTGAGCCGCAAGTCTTTCAAGAGACTTCCAACCAGCAGAAGTATCAATCTCGTCGATTCGTCGGCCCCAAGGATCATAGGGACGATGAATGGGCGGGTGGGATTCGGCATCGTGCGCCCACTTGAGCATATCTTGAGAAGCCAATGCTCCTAAGTGTTGTAAATGATCAGTCACACTTTTTTGAATTTCTTTTGGAATAAAAGATTGTATGAAATTCTTTAAAAGGGGATCCGACTCGAATGTATTAGATAGGCGAGGGCCGTCTTGGAAGAAATTTTTCATAACCTATTTTATGCAGGCTCTAGCAGGTGACACAAGGTTCACCTGCTAGAAAATGAAGGTTTAGACTTTTTTGTAGTTTTTAAATGTCAGAGAAGCACCAATTAAGAAAGCCACTCCGTAAATACAATGAAGAATGTGGTCAGAGACACCAAATTCTAAAGTTCCAGGGATGAGTCTCCAGAGGTAGGTATCTTCCGCTAAGGAGGGAACTGAGGGAATTCCCACTGTACCTAGAATAAAGCCTAGGACTCCCAGAACTCCAAAGATAGCTCCCGCAATGTACGCATATCGACGGGAATTTGCGACGCTGTCGAAGCCGAACCACATTGCCAATCCCCCCGCGACGATATGAATAATATTGTGGGCGTAGGTGAAGTGGGCACCGAATAAGTCTTGAACAACAAAGCCGACTAAGCCAAGAACGACCATGAGTGCTCCGACGACAACGCATGTCTCTTGTGAATAATTCTTTTGTACAGGCAGGTAAGTTTTTGTTGTTTGTCCGCCTCTATACTCAACACTCATTCCTTCGTTGGAACGATATCTTTTTCTAGGTTCTGTAGACTCAGGTCTTTGAATGTTATCTTGTGGATCCATAACAACTCCTTTGTTAATTGAAGAGACTCTTTGCGACCTTTACCAAAATATCTCTCCATACCCTTTTTGATATGAGGATTCTTTCTTTAGAAAAGAAGTCCTCGCAATTCCTTTGCTATCTAGAATCTTTACTTAAGTTATTTTATCGGAGATCGAGGGCAAGAAGCGTCTTTTGGCGAAATACTGATGCAAAACACGCCGAACTCTTACGGTTCAGGAAGAAACGGGAATGAAAGTCCTATGCACTTTAACATTGTATTGGATCTTTAAAATAGACAGAGCGAGGTTAGACTTAAAAGGACAAGTTTAAGAGTCCAAGGGGCTGAAGCAAGAAAAGGAGTCCTATATGTCGAAAGTCTTTGATGTGACGAAGTCAGTGGCACCAAAGGGACGCACAATCCTTTTAGCAGAGGACCTCAATCGGGTAAGAGGGGATTCGGATAACTCTTATCTAGTGTCGCAGTTTAGTGAAGAAATTTCGCGCCGATTGGATATGCCATTGAGTGTTCTCTATATTCAAAACACGCCGAAATCTTTATTTCAGAAAAATCGCAGCCCTGTTTTGTCGGCCACACAGAAGGAAGTTTTTGAAAGCTTGTACAAAACAATGAGTGGTGAAGCATCTAATGTCGGTTTTTATGTGGAAGAAGGAGAGGTGGCTGAAACCCTCTTAAGTTGGAGCGAAAGGATCGATGTTCCATCGCCAAGGTTTATCATTGTGAGTGCCGGAAAAGGGGCTGGTGTTAAAAAGACGTTTCTAGGTAAGGTCACAGAAAACTTAGTCGCGCATGCAAAGGTTCCATTGTTGATCTTTGGCCCAGCAGCCATTGAAAATGGATTTCAAATTGATGAAGCGAAAAGACTGAAAATATTATTGATAACGGATTTATCGCGCATGAGTCGAATGGCGGAAGTTTATGCCCATTACATTGCGCGAAAAACGGGAGGTCACATCGTGCTCTGTCATTCGCATGCGGAAAGGGTGAAGGACTTCAAAAAAAGTTTTACAGCCCACGAACTCACTCCAGAGAATGTAGAAATGATCTCTAAAAATATGTTATCGGAATCAAAGCGTCTTTACGAAAAGAGACTCGATTATTTGAAAAATCGAGGAATCAGTTGTGAGGGTCTTTTTTTGAGTGAAGAAAAAGATTTTGTTAAGTCTGTTCTTCATGAAGTGCAAGATGATTATGATCTCGTTTTGATGGGAACTGTAAGTCATTCACAGGCAGCTCTAGGGGGAAGTGCACGTAAAATTTTAATGAAGTCGCCAGTTCCAGTATTACTTTGCCGGGCCAGTACTATCACACATTAAGATTATGAATCTTTAATCTAAGGGCTGTCTTTGCACAGCCTCTCTGGGCTTTCGTTGTCAGAGCCAAAGCTAGAGCATATCAATTTCCTTTGACGAGTATTCAGAGGAGATGGAGTTGTTTAGAAAAGTGCGACATCCGCAGATTATTGAGGTGATGGAAGCTCCAATTCGTTCAGAAATATATAGTAATGAGCGGATGGAAGAGTTTGCTCAATACTTGGCTGAGCACCTTGTTGTTGATTTAAAGATAAAAAAACTTCAGCCGTTGATTGCTAGAAACAAAACCAATTCCGAAAGAATTCTTGAAAGCTACAAAATCCTCATCCAATCCACCAAAGGAAGCGAGTACACCACTCCTGGTGCAGAATGGTTCATTGATAACTTTCATATTATTGAAGAGCAGATTCGCGAAATTCAGAAGGATTTGCCTACATCCTATTACCGAGAGCTTCCTCGCCTTGGAGAGGGAGATTTATTCGGCTATCCGCGGGTATATGGAATTGCGTTGGCTCTTATTGCTCATACCGATAGTAATCTAAGTGTTGATCTGATAAGGCAGTTTGTAAATTCATATCAGAAGAAGGCATATCTTCGGGTTGGAGAATTGTGGGCCCTGCCGATTACCTTAAGGTTGGCTTTGGTTGAAAACATCCGACGTTTGGTTCTTAGAATTATCTGGGATAAAGGCCAGCGCAATCTGGCGGATCAGGTGGCTGATAGAATCATTGAAACGGCATCGTCTCAAGAAAAACTGCAAGAGTTCCTACAAGAATTTCCTGACTTCACAGAAGAGTCTCTTGAAACGGAATACTCTTTTATCGCCCATTTAGTAAAGCGACTGCGGGAACAGGAGGTTGATGTTTGGCCAGCGATCGAAATGCTGGAGCAACGACTTTCCAAGCTCAATAAAACTAGCGAAGAAATTGTTCAGACAGAGCATCGCCATCAAGCTGCAAATCAAGTGAGTATTGCAAACATCATAACCAGCATGAGGCTACTTTCAAATATTAATTGGAAAACATTTTTTGAAAGCGTCTCCTTGCTGGATAGGGAGCTTGCCAAGGAACATACAGATACCTATTGGGATCTTGATTTCGGAACGCGCGATATTTTTAGAAAAAAAGTCGAAAGAATAGCGAAAATAACTCAATCCGAAGAGTTGGCGATTGCTGCTAGAGTCGTTTTAACGGGGCAAACATCCAATGTGTTTATCGGGGAGTATATTCATGGTGGATTGCAGAAAGTTCTGGAGGATGCCTTCGCCTATAAGTCGCCCTGGGGCGAAAGGTTCAGGCGATGGATGTACACTTTTCCTACGACCTCTTACATTTTTTTGATGTGTCTCATTGCATTCGTCATATTTTTAGCTCCTCTCTTGTTTTTACTGAATAGGGATACGCCACTCTTTGGATTGACGATTATTTCATTTATTATTCTGATTCCCATCAGCGATATGTCCGTCAATATCGCTAACTTTATTCTCTCCGAAGTTTTGCCGCCAAGAATTCTTGGTAAGTACGAGTTAGAAAAAGGAATTCCATCGGAAAGCAAGACGCTGGTTATTATTCCTTCGATGTTAGTAGATCGAAAGTACATAAGAGAAATTGTACAGAGATTGGAAGTTCATTACTTGGCCAACACAGAAGACAATCTCTTCTTTGCCTTGGTGACGGATTATACGGACTCGCATATTGAAAATGATCCTGCCGATCATGAATTGCTAAATCTTGCTCAGACTTTAATAGATCGTCTCAATGAAAAGTATCCTTCTCATCAGACGCTATTTCACTTGTTTCATCGCAAAAGACTCTGGAATGCCCAAGAGGGAAAATGGATCGGTTGGGAAAGAAAACGTGGCAAGATTGAAGAGCTCAACAAATATTTACGTGGTAGCCGCGAGACTAGCTTCATTATGTCAACCTTGCCCTATGAAATCGGTAAGGACATTAAATACGTGATCACTTTGGATAGTGATACGCAGATGGGCCTAGGGACGGCAAAAAAATTAGTAGGAACAGCTCTATATCCTTTGAATCGAAATAAATTTGGTATTATTCAACCGAGAATTAGCGTTTCTATTGAAAGTTCATCCGCTTCAACTTTTGCGATGATTAACTCTAGTAACACTGGCTTAGATCCGTACACCACGGCTATATCTGATATCTATCAAGATCTTTTTGACGAGGGGATATTTGCAGGAAAAGGTCTCTATAACGTGGATGCGTTTATTGAAAGAACGGAAGGCCGTTTTCCTGAGAATAGAATTCTAAGTCACGATTTGATTGAGGGCTCTTTTGCTCGGGCAGGTTTTGCCTCCGATATCGAATTTATCGACGATTATCCAAAGAGCTACTCAAGCTATATCACCCGCCAACACCGCTGGGTCCGAGGGGATTGGCAAATTGCCTCATGGATTCTACCTAGGGTGCCGTCAGCTCACGGCAAGGTTCGAAATTCACTCAGTCTTATAAATCGATGGAAGATTTACGATAACTTAAGAAGAAGTTTAGTGTCGGCAGCTTTTTTTCTCTCGTTTGTAATAGGTTGGGTATTTTTAGATGGGTCTGCATTGGAGTGGACACTTTTCACGATTTGTCTGGTAGCACTTCCACCTGTTCTTCAGCTTTTTCGGGGGTTGATGAAAACAACCAGCTCAGGGTGGATTAATAACTTTTGGGCGGAACTTGGAAAGTTAAGAGTTCATCTATGGCAGTTTTCCTTTAACTTAATTTTCTTAGCACATCGAAGTCTGGTGGAGATCGACGCCGTCGTAAGAGCCATTTATAGAGTGAGCGTTTCGCAAAAAAAGTGTCTTGAATGGGTCCCTTCGGCAGTTGTTGAGAAGTCCGCTTTAAGCACGAAAGCCTTTTGGCAGAAATCATACAGTGTAGTCATAGTTTGTATTTTAGTGATGGCGGGAACGCTTTTTGTCCGTCATCCATTGGGAATGCTTTTGGCGATACCTTTTGTTATAGCTTGGAGTCTTTACTATATTGTTGATGAGTGGACCTCGAAGAGAGTTAGAAAAACGAAGCCAACTCTTAGGTTAGAGGACGAGAACTACTACTTAGATATGGCGCAAAGGATTTGGTACTTCTTTGAGACCTTTGTCACGAAAGGGGATAACTGGTTACCACCTGATAATGTTCAGGAAGACCCGTCCCCAGTAGTGGCTCATCGTACTTCGCCAACTAATATAGGTCTCTATCTCTTATCTAGTATCGCGGCTCACGATTTAGGATTCATTTCTAAAGGGCAGACGATTCAACGCTTGTCTGATACTTTGGAAACGATTCAGAAGATGGAGCATTTTGAAGGCCATCTTTTAAATTGGTATGATACAAAAACGTTAGAGCCACTTCACCCGAAGTATGTCTCTTTGGTGGATAGTGGAAATTACGCGGCCTATTTGGTGGCGGTTTCTCAGTCTTTAACTGACTTTTACGATAAAGATTTTTTTAATTTGAAGATTTTAAGATCTCTGACGGTAGGATTAGAAGGTCTTATTTCTGATCTGGCAGAGTTGAGTGAAAAAAGCGCTTTATCAACCGAGACCATATCCAATCATCTACAAAAAAACTTAGAGCATTGCCAAGAATTGCTAAAGCAGGATCCACCGCGGAATATTAAAGAATGGCTCAATTACTTTTCAGACTTACGAAAAACTTTGGCAGAAGTAAGAGACAGTATTTTGGCTCTGGAGGTAGAGAAGGGAGCCAAATACTACTATAGAGTTCGTCAGAAAGTTGACATGCTTTATAGTCGTATTTCTGCATTTAATGAGGAAGCGGAAATACTGGCTCCATGTTTGGGCCTCAATACTGACGCGCTCTTAAGGCACCTTGCCGTTGGTGGAAACAGCACGTTGCGGGAAGTGACTGAGCATCTTCAAGAGCTACAGAAGGCACAAAGCTTGAGACATTTTGATCACTGCCTATCAAACTGTCGTTTATTCATCGAAAAGAATCCAGATGTATTTTCTGGCACAGATCTTCAGTATGATAAAACTCTGCATGATCTAGAAAATGCAGCTAGTTATTGTCAAAAAATTTCAAAGCAGACACAAAAGATCCAAGCACTTTGCGAGAGTCTTTTAAATACGATCAACTTTAAGTTTCTCTTAAACAAAGACAGAGAAGTCTTTGTCATCGGATACAATGTTTCAGAGGGAAGATTTGATAACTCGTATTACGACCTTTTAGCTTCGGAAGCACGCACAGCGAGCTTGATAGCTGTTGCGCTTCGGCAAATACCAGTGAAGCACTGGTTTAGGTTGGGGCGCAAGTTAGTGCCGATCTCAGGCGGTCGGGCCTTGGTGTCTTGGTCCGCCTCGATGTTTGAATACTTAATGCCTAATCTTATCATGAAAAGTTTCGAAAACACTTTGCTGGACGAAACCATTCGCGCGGTTGTTCGCCGTCAGATTAGCTATGGCAAGAAGCTAAAGATACCATGGGGTGTTTCGGAGGCTGGGTACAATGCGCGGGATTTGAATTTTAACTATCAATATGGGCCGTTTGGAATTCCAGGATTGGGTCTGAAGCGAGGGCTTGGGCACGACTTAGTGGTTTCTCCATATTCAAGTTTTTTGGCGGGCTTAGTGAATCCAGAATGGTCCCTGCGCAATCTGAAAGAGCTTCAAGATATGGAGTTGCTGACACCCTATGGATTTTATGAATCCATCGACTATACGGCAGAGAGACTTTCTGAAACTCAAAATTTTGCCGTTGTAAGATCGTTTATGGCTCATCATCAGGGAATGAGCTTGATTGCTGTCGACAATATTTTAAACGACAACTTAATGCAAAAGAGATTTCATCAAGACCTTCGAATTCGTGCCGTGCAGGAGTTACTGCAAGAAAGAATTCCACCGCGCATGAAGCTTGAAACACCCAAGGCTGCTGAGATCGAATGGCTGGGCGCAGGGGATGCCTTGAGTAAAGCTTTTTACCGAACTTATGCTGAGGCGAACCACTACACACCTCGAGTGCAGATTCTTTCAAATGGTCGTTACTCGTTAACGGTATCTACGGCAGGGGGCGGTTACTCAAAGGCAGAGACTCTGGCGATGTATCGTTGGCGAGAGGATTCAACTCGCGATCCTTGGGGAAACTTTATTTTTATTAGAGACATCAAAACGCAAAAGTATTGGTCTGCTACTTATAATCCTAATGTTTTAGAGCCAGAAGCCTATCGAGTCGTCTTTGCCGAAGATAAGGTGGACTTCTGGAGGCAGAATGAAAACTTGCGAACACATATGGAAATTATTGTTGCTCCGGATGATATGGCGGAGCTACGACAAGTGACATTAACGAATGATGAATTCGTTCATCGTGATATTGAAATCACGAGCTATTGTGAGCCTGTGCTTGCAAGCTTTTCGGATGATGTTGCTCATCCGGCGTTTTCAAATTTATTTCTACAGACAGAATATATTCATTCAAAAAATCTATTAGTTGTTCGCCGTAGACCACGTCTTTCCGAGCGCAAAGAACGCTGGGCTTTTCATGGGGTGGTGACCGATGCCCGAGTGATCGGTGATACAGAGTACGAGACAGATCGGTCAAAATTTATCGGAAGGGGGCGAGATCTTTTGACCCCTTTGGCATTAGAATCAACTGAACCTCTATCTAATTCGACGGGATCGACTTTGGACCCAGCACTTGCTTTACGTATCCGAATTAGAATCCCAGGTCAGAGCTCGAGAAAAGTTATTTTTTCCACGGGATTTTGTCATTCGCGAGATGAAATATTGCAGACCGTTGATAGAATTAATGAAATCAATGCGTTTGACCGAGAGAGCAAGCTTGCGTGGACAAAGGCACGAATTGATTTGCGCCACCTGGATTTAGATTCAGAAGCGGCTTATCTGTTTCAAAGACTTGCAGAAAAAATAATCTTTTCTGATCCATCTCTAAGGCAGCCGTCTCATGTTCTTGTGAAGTATACGCGTGAGCAGGCAAGTCTCTGGCCCTATGGTATAAGTGGAGATCTACCGATAGTGGCGATCACGGTATATGATCGAAGGGATATCGGAATTGTTCGACGACTTTTGCGAGGGCACGAGTATTTACGACTCAAGGGCTTAAGTTTTGATTTTGTGATCTTAACAGATACGAGTTCTACCTATATGCAAGATTTGGCAGAAGAACTGAATCTTCAAGTGCGCTTTGCAGGATTTCAAGGATGGCTCAATAAGCCAGGTGGCGTGTTTATTTTGAAAATGGATACAATGCCAGAACGAGATAGAGCTTTGATTCAGGCCATGGCCAGAGTTGTGCTCTCGACGGATCGTGGTACATTGCGCGAGCAGATCACGCGTCGAGTTTTCAAAGAGAAATATCTAACGAACCAAGAAATCATTGCCGAGAAACGGCAGTATTCGAATCCTCCACTTGAAAGACCGGAGTTAGATTACTTCAATGGATGCGGCGGTTTTAGTAAAGACGGTGCAGAATATATTATTTATTTACAGAAAAACCAATGGACTCCTGCTCCGTGGATCAATGTCATTGCTAATGGAAAAGACTTCGGATTTCAGGTGAGTGAGTCGGGGGCAGGCTATACGTGGTCTGTAAATAGCCGTGAAAACAGAATCACTTCTTGGACGAATGATGCCGTATCGGATGCTCCTGGAGAGTGTTTTTATATTCGGGATGAAATCAGTGGTGAGTTTTGGTCTCCGCTACCTCTGCCTATTCGCGATGAGAATCCATACTTGGTTCGACATGGACATGGTTACTCGGTCATCGAACACAATAGTCACGGTATTTCCCATCAAACGTTGATGTACGTATCTATGGAAAACTCCGTTAAATTTGTACGCCTACGATTGCGCAATACTGGAGGACGAAGTCGTAAGTTATCTGTATTTTCTTACATAGAATGGGTCTTAGGGAATCTTCGAGAAAAATCAGCCCCTTATATTTTAACTGAAGTGGATGATGCAACGACGGCGATTCTTGCTAAAAACGCTTACAATCATGAATTCGCAGATAGAGTTGCATTTTGTTATCTCTCTGGAGCGAATGGGAGATTTACTTGTGATCGAAAAGAATTCATTGGGCGAAATGGCGTGATCAGTGCTCCTCAGGGGTTATCACGTCGCGGACTTTCGATGACTAAAGGAATTGGACTTGATCCGTGTGCGGTCTTGCAGTCAGACATCGAGTTAGCGCCTCAAGAAGAAAAAGAAGTTTTATTTCTTTTAGGACAAGCTGAGAATAACGACAAAGCGATAGCACTTATTAATAAATTTATGAATCTAGAGGCGGCTGAGCTTGAATATCAGGATGCTCTCAGCTTTTGGCAGGATAAGCTGAGCACTATTGAAGTTCAGACTCCCGAGAAAAGTCTTGATCTGATGTTGAATCGTTGGCTGCTCTATCAAGCCTTGGTTTGCCGAATGTGGGCCCGCTCTGCATTCTATCAGTCTGGTGGAGCTTATGGTTTTAGGGATCAGCTCCAAGATACGATGGCGTTTGTCTATTCGTCTCCTGAAATTGCGCGTGAACATATTCTGAGAGCTTCTTCTCGCCAGTTTCCTGAGGGAGATGTACAGCATTGGTGGCATCCACCAACAGGGCGTGGAGTGCGCACCCATTTCGCCGATGATCTTCTGTGGCTACCTTTGGTGGTCAGTCACTATATCCGTGTTACAGGAGATGAGAGTGTATTAGACGAAGTCACCCCATATATAGAAGCCCCTCTTTTGAATCCAGATCAGGAGGATTCTTATACTCAACCGACGGTCTCTGAGCAAAAGTCCACGGTGCGTGAGCACTGTGAAAGAGCCATTTTGAAATCTTTAAAATTAGGTCAGCACGGATTGCCATTGATGGGCAGCGGAGACTGGAACGACGGAATGAATCGCATCGGAGAAAAAGGACAAGGCGAAAGTGTATGGATGGGATGGTTTCTTTTTAAAGTCATTCATGAATTTTCTGACTTTGTGAAGAACGAAGAAATGCGCAAAAAGTTTTTGGATCATGCACAAATTCTTAAAGAAAATATTCATAAGAATGCATGGGATGGAAATTGGTTTAGGCGGGCTTATTTTGACGATGGCACTCCTGTTGGCTCTGCATTGAGTGAAGAGTGTAAAATAGATTCTATTTCGCAAACGTGGTCGATTCTTTCTGGAGCTGGACAAGAACCGCAAATAAGTATGGCAATGGAGCAGCTAGAACAAGAACTCATCAATCGAGAGGATAAGTTAATCAAGTTGTTAAAACCTCCATTTGATAAAATAGGACATGATCCTGGGTATATTAAAGGATATGTGCCTGGAGTGCGTGAAAATGGCGGGCAGTATACTCATGCTGCCATCTGGGTGATTATGGCTTTTGCGCAAAGAAACGATTCTGAAAAAGCGTTGGAGTTTTTCAATCTTATTAATCCTATTTTACACACGGAAACTCTTTCCGGTGTTTCTAAGTACAAAGTGGAGCCCTATGTGATTTCGGCCGACGTTTATGCTGTTCCACCCCATGTGGGAAGAGGGGGATGGTCTTGGTATACCGGCTCAGCCTCTTGGTTCTATCGCGCGGGTTTAGAGTCCATTCTAGGATTTTATCTCTTAGAGGATCGACTTGTGATTGACCCATGTGTTCCGCGCTCGTGGAACTCTTATGTGATTAAGTACCGCTATGGCAAAACTCAATATGTCATTCAAGTGAATCTTCAAAATGAGGGAGAAGAAAAGGCCGAGATCCTACTGAAGGATTCTGGAGGCCCTGAGAATCTAGTAGTGAACATCAGGAAAAAATAGCGTCTCCATGTGAGAGAGAATATGGAGACGTCTTTAGATGACTAGAGACCTAATTGCGAGGGCTTTTGATTTTTACGTGTGTAATGGCGAATCAAAAGATCGAAGTTCTTTTTATAACAAGTTTGAAAATGCGAGGATTTTGCAGAATAGTTGAGACCGATATCTTCATTCTGAGATGGGTCTTTCTTTTTAGTCTTTTCTTTTTCTTTAGTTACTTTCATAGAAGCCTCCATTCTAAAATTTAACATGGCGATCACGAATTTTAAGAATGTAAAAGGCAACTATGTATTCAAACAAAGATGAATCAGTAAGAGTGCCGCAGCTGAGAAGCATTTCTATGATGAAAGTCGATTCCAAGGAAGGGAGTGGGGCGTGTTTAAATCTTCAAATAGAAATTTTGTATTCTTCCTTATTTTCATATTTATTGGGTTCTATCTTTTACAGAATCTATGGATGCAGGCCTCGCAGTATGAAACAATTCCTTACAGTCGATTTGAAGAGCTTTTAGAAAAAGGGCAGGTTAAAGATCTTTTGATTTCAGAAAAGTATATCCGTGGTTCTTTGACAGCTGAAGAAATGGGGAAAAGTCAGTTCCTCACAGTCCGTGTCGATAAAGATCTTTCTTCTCAGCTTACCGCAAAGGGCGTTACTTATACTCAAGAGGTAGAATCTACTTTCTTTAAAGATTTATTATCTTGGGTCGTGCCGGTTTTACTTTTTGTCGGACTGTGGATGTTTATTAGCCGAAGAATGATGGAGCGTTCTGGAGCAGGGTCTATTATGGGCGTAGGGAAGAGTCGCGCCAAGCAGTATGTAGAAACAGATATAAAAATTGGATTTGATGATGTGGCCGGAGTGGATGAAGCCAAAGACGAACTGCGAGAGGTGGTAGAGTTCTTAAAAGATCCTCAATCCTATGAGCGCCTCGGAGCTCGTATGCCTAAGGGCATTCTTTTGATTGGTCCGCCTGGGACTGGAAAAACTCTTTTGGCCAAAGCGGTTGCCGGTGAAGCCCATGTCCCCTTTTTCTCAATGAGTGGCTCGGAATTCGTTGAGCTCTTTGTGGGAGTGGGAGCCTCTCGAGTCCGAGATCTTTTTGAGCAAGCAAGACAAAGCTCACCTTGCATTATTTTTATTGATGAACTGGATGCTCTAGGAAAAGTGCGAACTCCCGGAGTGGGAAGTGGGGGCCATGACGAAAAAGAACAGACCCTGAATCAACTGTTGGCAGAACTCGATGGATTTGACACGCGCTCGGGAGTGATCCTTTTAGCTGCAACCAATCGACCTGAGGTTCTTGATCCAGCCCTATTGCGTGCAGGGCGCTTTGATCGTCAGGTCTTAGTCGATCGTCCAGACAAAAAGGGGCGAGAGCAAATTTTAAAAGTTCATATCAAGAAGATCAAAGCACACCCAGGACTTAGCCTGGAGGATATCGCCTCGATGACATCGGGGTTTACTGGCGCTGATTTAGCGAACCTTGTAAATGAAGCAGCCCTTGTGGCGACGCGAAGAAATTCTGTGGATGTGGAAAAAGAAGATTTTGTCGTGGCCATTGAAAGACTGGTGGCCGGACTGGAGAAAAAGACCCGAGTTCTTTCTGCACAAGAAAAAGAAAGGGTCGCCTATCATGAGATGGGACACGCCCTCGTGGCTAGTGCCTTAGCAGATAACGATATGGTTCATAAAGTGTCCATTATTCCCAGAGGCATGGGCGCCTTAGGTTATACCATCCAAAGACCCATCGAAGATCGCTACTTGATGACCAAGCAAGAACTTATTCACAAAATGGCGGTGCTGATGGGGGGGAGGGCAGCAGAGTACTTAGTTTTTAAAGAGATCAGTACCGGCGCCTCCGATGACCTCGTCAAGGTCACAGACATCGCGGAAGCCATCGTGACTCGTTACGGAATGTCTGAAGAGCTAGGTGAGGTCGTCTATGAACAGCAAGAAGCTCTGTTTTTACAGAATAGTGGCACAACACAGAGAATCCGCAGTGAAGAAAGTGCCGCTAAAATTGATCTGGCTGTGAAGGGATTTGTTGAAAGAGCCAGTCAGATGGCTAAGGACATTCTTCTTACCAATCGAGATGTTTTGAATCGAGGAGCGACGATACTCTTAGAGAAAGAAACTCTGAACGAGGAAGAAGTTGTTGAGATTGCAAAAGGCTTAAAAGTTCCAAAGGACCGCTGGACACCGCCCGCAGCCCCACAACTGGATATTTAAGGACTATAGAGGCTGAAGATTTTGAATTTGAACTTTAAGTTTTTCGTACTCTTTAAGAAGTTCAAACTCTTTCCTTTGCAAGTCAAACCAACGTTCAGTCGCCGCTGCAAGGTCGGCTGAGTTCTTAAGACCCTTTTTATATTCAAAGACTGTGATCTCGTAATATTTTTTAGCTAAGTTGATCTTGCGTTTGTTAATAGTAAAGAGTTCTTGCACTTCATCAAACTTAGCAGAGAGCATTTCTTCAGACTGCTTGGTAGCGAGTTTGATTCTCTCAAGATTGTGCTCCATAGCAGTTTTGATAAAGCTTTGGCTTTTTTGCTTGTAATGACTATTAAACGCAGAAAACAACGGAATTGTTAAGGCAAGTCCCACTTGGTTCTCGATGTCTTCACCTTGCCAGCGGTCTGTTTTGAAGTGACCAAAAGAATAGGTTAAATCCAATTTGGGCCAATAACCGCCACGAGCCGCCTTTAAGTTATATTTTTGGCGTTCAAGCTCTAACTCACCCACTTGAGTGTCAATGGAGCGATGGTTACTGAGCTGGGGGATATCTTTGCTGAGTGTTGTGTCGAATTCAAGAGCATCAATCTGAGCTTCAGAAACTTCCACGCCGACTATTTCTTCGAGCCGTGTGTGAAGTTCTCGATGATCTTTCTCAAGCTGTGATTTTAAGATGCGAATTTCTTCTTCTCTGAGATCAAGCTCTAAGCTATCTAGTTGTGTTGCCATGCCAGCTGAAATTTTTCTTTCGGCCATCTTTCTTTGATCTTTATTGATCGCAAGCTCGCTCTCTAGGATCTTTTGTGATTTATGAAAGTAGATGATATCACTTAAGGTGTTAATCAGTCGTTCATTGAGTTCACGTATCTTTTTTTCGTAATTAATTTTTTCCAGATCCGCAGCCGTTTTAAGACCTCTAGTTTCGTTTAAAATTTCGAAGCCCGAGAATAAATTAACTTGAGCTTCGAAATAATTATTGAAACCGTTTTCATTGGTCCAATCGGATTTTACCGCTAATTGGGGTAAGTGATTGAGGCGGGAAGCAGCGATCTCGCTTTTTGCGGCCTCTACTTGTAATTGGTAAATTTTTGCTTCAGGGTTGTTGCGCAGCATTTCGCTGCGAATGGGATCAATCCCTTGAAGTGCCCAGAGTTGAGGGGAGATTAAAATACCGGTTACTAAGAGTAGAGTACGCATGGGCTTTCCTTATTTTTCTAACTGGTAAGTGAACTTCTCAGTTTTATTTTTATATGTCACTGAGGATTGAACTTCGATGCGATGGGCTTTCCCGAAATCAACCTTGGCTGAGAAGTAGTTGTCTTTAAATGTCACCGTAGCAGGAACGGCTTTGTCGCGAGGTTTTTTGAAAGTCACAACCATTTGCAAGTCCGAGATCTTTAGGTCATCGCCTTCATGAATTCTTGGGTAGATTTTTAGTTCGCCCTTGTTAAAGACATACTCCATATTGATCATATCACCGGCTTGGGCCATACCGCCGTGGATACTTTGTACGGAAGTAGGAGCTTCGTGACCTTCGTGAGCTAGAGCCGTTGTTGGTAAAGCAACTAGAAGTGCTAATAGAAAATTTCTCATATCATTTCCTCATTCATCAATTGGGGGTTTAATGGTTTCATTTGAATATGTGCCTCTGCGGTCTTTCTACCAAAGAGATAGAAGATCGTTGGAGTGATAACAATATCTAGCAAGGTGGAGCTGAGCAAGCCACCAACGACTACGACTGCTACCGGATGAAGAATTTCTTTTCCGGGTGCACCTTTAGAGAGCAGTAACGGTAAAAGTCCAAGTATGGCTGTTGCCGCGGTCATAAGAACAGGGATAAGGCGCTCTTGAGAACCGCGTAGAATCATTTTCTTATCAAAGACCTCTCCTTCGAACTTCATCAGGTGAAGGTAGTGAGAGATCATCATAATGCCATTACGAGAGGCGATCCCACAGAGAGTGACAAAGGCAACCATTGAAGCCAATGAAAGGCTATTGCCTGAAACAAAAAGAGCGATCAAGCTACCAATCATAGCCAGTGGGATGTTGATCATAATTTGTAGAGCAATAAAGCTCGATTTGAAGTGCGTATGCAATACTACAAAGATACTCAAAAGAGATAACAGGCCAAGAACGAGCATTTTTTTGCTGGCAGCTTGCTGGCTTTCGAATTCTCCACCGAGATGAATAAAATAGCCTTCAGGAAGTTCAATTTTTTCCAGGCGTTCTTCAATTTTTTTTGCGACCTTTCCGACCGCCACTTCAGAGTTCGCCGATACGACAATCCGTCTCAAGCTATTTTCACGTAGGATCTCATTCGGGCCATTGGCGATATATATATCAGCCACATCAGATAAGTGAACCTTAGAGCCATCAGGCATGAATTTGACTAAAAGGTTCTCAACGCTTTCAGTGTCAGATTTTGAAGCTTCATCAACTCGCAAAATGACATTAATAATCTGACGTCCATCAATAACTTGGCCGACAGTCTGGCCATTAAGTCCACGAGTTAGAATTTCATCAATCTCAGAAGAAGAAATCGCATACTTACTCATTTCTTCTTTGAGCAAGAAAATTTTCAGCTGTGGAATCAGAACTTGTTGCTCGATCTTTACATCTGTAAGCCCTTCAATATCTTTGATTGAATTTTGCACGCTGACCGCTTTGGCACGTAACTCTGTCAGGTTGTCGCCAAAGATCTTGATTGCAATTTGGGCTTCAACTCCTGACATCATGTGATCAAGTCGATGAGAGATCGGCTGTCCTAGACTCCAGAAAATCCCATCGATATGGGAAAGCTTATCGCGAATTTCATCAAGGACGATAGCGCGAGGGCGGCCTTCTTCGTGGTATTGGATATCAATGTCTGAAGAGTGAACACCTTCAGCATGATCATCGAGTTCGGCACGACCTGTTCGACGGGCCACGGACTTAACCTCAGGCACGGTGAGTAAGGCTCTTTCAATTTCCTGGCCTACTTGGTTGGACTTTTCAAGAGACACTCCAGGAATTAGCATGACACTCAGAGTATTTGTACCCTCGTTGAATTTGGGTAAGAAGTCTTGACCAAGAAAAGGGAGAAGGAACAAGCTTGCCACAAATAGAATGGCTGTTCCCCATAGAGCTGGTTTTGGATTTTTAAAGGTGGCTTCAAGCAGTACAGTTTGCTTCCTTTTGAGCCAAGTTACGACAGGGCTTTCTTTTTCCTCTTTGCTACCTTTATTTAATAAGAGACTGCAAAGTACCGGCGTTAAAGTTAAAGAGACAATGAGCGATGCTAAAAGGGATACGACATAGGCGATACCCAACGGCGCAAAAAGACGCCCTTCAAGTCCATCCATATAAAACAGGGGAATGAAGACAAGCACTACAATAATTGTCGCGAACACAATTGAGTTGCGAATTTCTGAAGACGCTAAAAAGACAACCTCAAGGACGGGACGAGGATTCTTTAATGCGCGATTTTCTTTAAGTCGGCGAAAGACGTTTTCCACATCGACAATGGCATCATCGACTAATTCGCCGATCGCGATAGCAAGACCCCCTAAGGTCATTGTATTTACAGAAAGACCAAAGAAGCTAAACACAATGAGCGTCATCATTAAAGAAACGGGGATGGCCGTGAGAGTGATAACAGTCGTGCGGAAGTTTGCTAAGAAAATAAATAGAACTACAAAAATGAAGAATGATCCTGTCAGTAGAGCTTCAGAGACATTTTTGACAGCGGTGTCGATAAAGTTAGCTTGCTTAAAAAGATCCGTGCGTAGTTCAAGTTGGCTGGGAAGAGTCTTGCGTATATCTTCCAACGTTGATTCGATCTCTTTTGTCAGCTTTAGGGTTTCGGTTTGAGGCTGTTTTTGAATACTGAGGATGATAGAAGGTTTGCCATCAATACTGGCGTCGCCTCGCTTAATCTGCGCACCGACTTTGACCTCGGCGATGTCCTTAACTAGAACGGTTCTACCGAGATGAACACCCACCACTGTGTTTTGAATGTCCTCAAGGGTGGCTACCGTTCCGATCGTGCGAATAAGAATCTCTTGATTCTTATCTTCAAGAAACCCACCACCCGTATTTTGACTGACCTTGCTGAGGACCTCTTCAAGATCTGCAATGCTAATTTGAAAGCGTTGGAGTAGAAGTGGTTTTAAAAGAATCTGATACTGCTTCACGCCACCACCCATGGTGGTGACTTGAGAGATACCAGGGATAGATAGAAGGCGCGGACGAATATTCCAATCGGCAAAACTTCTCGCTTCAATCGGGCTAAAGCTCTCATCTTTAATCATCAGGCCGATGAGTTGGATCTCACCCATTAAGGAAGAAATAGGACTCATGACAGGTTCGACTCCTCGAGGAAGCTTATCAGAAAGCTGGGTCAGGCGCTCCGTGACCAGTTGGCGATTTAAGTAGATGTCGCTTCCCCAATCGAATTCAATATTGACGATCCCAAGACCAATTCCCGAAGTTGTACGAAGGTTTGAGATGCCGGGGATGCCCTTCATGGCTTCTTCGACAGGATAGATGATGAGGGTCTCGACCTCTTCCGGAGCTAGGCCCGGAGCCTCTAGCATGAGGGTGACGGAGGGTTTGTTGAGGTCTGGAAAAACGTCGACGGGAGTCTTTTGTAGGGTGAGGACTCCGTAGACCATCACTCCGATGGCAAGGGCCAGAGTTAATAGACGATGTGAAAGAGAGAAGTGTAAGAGTTTACTGATCATGAAAGTTCCTTTTCAGGGGGTATTAGGAGCATTGAGGGGGCTTTGTGACAAATAAAGATGAAAAGTTCTCGTGGAACCCAGGTGTTTATATGCCCCCCTTTATAGTCCTCTCGAGAAAAACTAAATGCTATTTAATATGAATACAACTCTAAATAGACAATGCACATTATTAGGTGATTCAGAAACAGATAAAAATTCCGAAAAGTTATAGGTGATAAGAGCACTTCGCATCATAGCATTAACCTTCGTTGTCTTTCATTCGTTGAACGGCTGGGGTTTTTCTTATCAAAACACCGTGACTCTTCAATTGTGCGCTAAAAAAGAAATTTGCACGAGTTCCGAAAATGAATTTAAGAACAACAAAATCCTTCAGTGCGAAATACAAAAACAAGCGCATCGTTGTGAAGACTTAAAAATAGAGAACCCATCATGGGCTCCTCTGATGAAGTCCTGTGATTGGAATAGTATCTGTCAGGATCTTCGCGAGTATGAAAGAAGCAAACAACTTGCATGTATGCGTGGTTATGCCAATGCGGCTATTGATCTGGGGATTGCCATCAAAGACATGGGGGTCTCTTTAGCGGGCTTTGTTGAAGATAGTTGGGAGAAACTCAAAAAGAACAATCGTGAACGAGCTGCTTTTTTGAAAGAGTGCGACAAGTCACTTTCCTGCAAGCGTGATCTAATTAAAGACGATCATCGTTACAATACTTTGAGCGATGAAAAGCTCGTTCGAATGTCCGCGACTTTTCTCTTCGTAGAAGCTCAGGAGCTTTCGATGTGGACTGCTTCTATTGATAGAGCGCGGCCACCGCAATATGTTCCGCTCAGCGAAAGAGGGGTCGGCAATAGCGATGTAGATGAAAGTCTAAATCCTGCTCAGAAAGATAAACTCAAGAGTCTTGTGAATATAGCCAAAGAAAAAATTCAAACTCAGTATGATCGCTATAATTGTTATACAGAGCTGGCGCAAGAAGAATTGACTTGTTATGCGATCGGCACCGTCTTTGATCCAACGTTGGCGGCGGGATACTTTTTGAAGGGTGCGCGTGTAGCGTCAGCAGCAGGGCGAGCACTTAAAGCGGAATCTGCACTTTCTCAGACAACGGCACGCTTGGTGACTCATGCAGAGCTAAAATCTCGTTACGTGCAATTCTCACCAACGACAGTGGCACAGAATGAAGCTTGGATTACAAAGGCTGAATCAGGAAGTCGCAGCCGGACATTCTTTGACGTTGAAAATAGTCAGCTTAAGCAGCTTAACGACACTCTTAAAGATAAAGATTTGGTAACAGGCCTTACGAACTATCATAAAGATGTCCTATTTAAAAAAATAAAAGTCCTTGAAGAAGCTAATCCTGGCTTGGTTGTCTCAAGTTATTCAGATTTTAAATCTTCACGCTTTGCCTTTGAGGGAAAGGTGCCTGTGGATCTCGAAGAACAACTCGCAAAAGTTTTAAAAGAAACAAATCAGGAGTTCACTGCAAGTGTCAGTGCTATGAGAGAGTTGAAAGGTACTGAAGGATGGTTCCGCGCTGGCGTGGGGAAGACTGCCGATGAAGCGAACGTGGCAGCGCGCTATTCACGACAAGTTTCTGATAACGAGCTGCAAAGATTTTCGAACTCGGGCCTTACGAAGAGTCTTGAAACAAAAATGTCAGTGGTAGAAGCAGAGCGCGTGAGTTTACGTCAGCAGTTTAATGGAACGGGTCTTATTGAAAAAAATGGATTTCATCAAGACGTGTTTGATTTAGCAAGGAAGAACGCGGATCCACGTCAGTTGGAGATTGCCTTGAAGGGGCGCTTTGCCTTAGAGAGTGTTCCTGCTGGTTCTGTCGAAAAGTTGCTAAGCTATGTGAAGGCTGTGGATGAGTTTTCTCCCGGGATTCATATTGCCAAACGCGAAGTGACGACACTGTCGGATGCTCAGTTTGGCGGGCTGTCAGCGGACATCATTGGTCTAGGTGGAGCTAACTTGAAAGCCACGGCCAACGCTTTGGCAGATTCTAAAAGTCTTGCCGAGGCCCTCGAAAAAACTCGTCGCGCGGAAAGGGGCGTGACGAATGATTTTATTGCTCAGAAAAACTTTTACGAGAGCACTATCGCTCGTTCGGTGGAGCCAGGAAAGCTTCGCACGGTGTGTTCGGGTGATGATTGTATTTCGACAGCCATTGCACCTTTAACGGCTCAAGAGAAGCAAAGAATTGTTCAGGAAATAGCGTCTAGTAAGTACTCTGGAACTTTCCGCTTTAGCTTCGTCTCTGATGGAGTTCGTAACCCAGAAGCCAGAACTATACTGTCTACTCATGGCGAGTCGTTAGAGAAGATTCTTCGGGGCTCCTTAACAACATCGATGGAGCCAAATAAACTTAGAGGTTTGACCTTTGGAATTGATTTGCAAACCCGCGAGCTTAATAGGGGATCCGTGCGACTGATTTTAGGTGAAGGTGAGAACTTGCGCCTCACTCAAAGAGAGCGGGCTTTGATCGAGGAACGTTTTGAGGAGGCCGTTCGTTCCTTTAATGCGCAGAACCGATCGCGATATAAATCAGAAAAGTAATCATTGCGCCATGGGTCGCTGAAACATCATAGGATTTACAGAGACCCTTTACAGGTCTAAAAAATGATTTCCTAGATTCATTTTAATCCAGTCTGTGATAGCCTCAATGGTTATGGAAATGCAGGCTCTAAACTATCAAGCAGAAATATATATCAAAATTATCCTAGCCATTGGCGTGGGTCTTCTTGTGGGGTTGGAGCGTGAGCATGCTTCTAAAGATATTGGTCTGAGGACATTCTCTTTAGCTTCGCTTTTGGGACTCCTAACGGGGATGCTCGGTCAAACGTTCGCGATCTGTGGATTCGTCGGTATTTTAAGCATCGCGTGTTTTGTGAACATCCGGGGAATTAAAACGGGTCGTGGGTTGGAAGTGACGACAACCATGGCTTTGCTCGTGACTTTCTTTTTAGGAATTCTTGTTGAGCAGGGGCACGTCTTCGTTCCAGTCGCGCTATCCATTCTTGTGACAATGCTCTTAGCGTGGAAAGACGAGATGACGAACTTCACTCAAGGTCTGAAGCTTGAGGAAATTCGCAGTGCTGTTGTCATGGGACTTCTAACTTTTGTTATCTATCCCACTCTACCAGATAACTATATTGATCCATGGGGTTTAGTAAATCCAAAGCAAGCCTGGTTAACGATCATCGTTCTTGCGGGTTTAAGTTTTGCCAACTACATTTTATTGAAGCTCTACTCGACAAAGGGTCTTTATTACAGTGCTCTTCTCGGAGGCGCTGTTAATAGCACAGCGGCAGCGACAGAGATTGCTGCGGCTATTCGCACCCCCGACGGCGGAGTCGTTCCTAAGGGCGTTACTATTTTGTTGATGGTGAACGTCTCTATGTTGATCCGAAACTTGGTCATCTTAGGAGCTTTTGCCCCTGAAGCAATGCCCATTGCAATGGCTCCCTTGGTCGGTATGTTAGCCACGGCGATGTTTTTCATTTGGAGAAGCAGCAAAGCTTCACAAACAGAAACAGGGCCCGCGGCTCCGATTTTGGTTTCGTCTCCTGTATCATTGAGAAAAGTTTTAAGCTTTGGTGCTCTTTTCTTATTCATTCAAGTGTCTGGCTCTTTGGCGCAAAAGTTTTTTGGTTCTTCTGGATTCTTAGCGGTGAGTTTCTTCGGGGGTATGGTGAGTAGCTCCAGTACAACGGCAGCAGCAGCTAAGTTAGCAGCCGATGGCAGCATCACTGCGACTCTTGCGGGAGTTTCAGTTATCATGACATCTATTTCCAGCGCATTTATTAATTTGCCGCTGGTATTGCAAGTGACTAAGAACAAGGCCTTTGTTCTTAAGCTTGCGCTGACAACGTTGCTTTGTATTGTGATGGGGTTTGTTTTGATGGCTTGTGTAGCTTGGATGCAAAGCCTCTTTAATTAGAACCCCTTTGCAGGGACCATCTGCTTCGTTACTCGTCGTCGGCGTACTTGGAGTACGCTTTCCTCCTCGTGCCTCGCATCTGGCCCCCGCAAAGGGGTTCTAGGTTTCGGTGTTTTAAATAAATTTGCCAACCCATCTGCTTCGTTACTCGTCGTCGGCGTACTTGTAGTACGCTTTCCTCCTCGTGCCTCGCATCTGGCCCCTGTAAATGGGTTCTAGGTTTCGGTGTTTAAATAAATTTGCCAACCCATCTGCTTCGTTACTCGTCGTCGGCGTACTTGGAGTACGCCTTTCTCCTCGCGCCTCGCATCTGGCCCCTGCAAAGGGGTTCTAGGTTTCGGTCCTCAAATAATAACGCGCTGATTGGTGAAATTAGACAAAATATGTATGATGTGCTATAGTCTTAAGCATGTTTCTATTTCTACTAAGCTTCTCGGTTCGAGAAGGAATTCAGATTAAATCCGTCTTTTAGTTTTTCGATTCGCAAAAACACGCATTTCTATATTTTGAAAACACTTCTTTTTTAAAGGAGGTCAGGATGACACAAAAAAGTCTCGCATTGTCACATCGTGCATCGGCTCAAGACTTAGCCATATTCTCGGAGTTTTTTGGGACTAGATACTCAAAGGTAAAATCTCTCTATTCAAGCCCTAGCTTCGTTGAGGAGCTGAAGCGAATTAGAATTAATATTCAAGGTGGTCAGGGAGTGAGCTTGGGGGCTCGGCCGACAGAGGCATTGAGCATATTCTTTGATGACGGAGAGTCTCTGCGGAGATATCAAGGGGCTCGCTAAGGTAAAAAAAAAGAGTTGGGAAACCAACTCTTTTTTTTTGTTCTTATCTTTTAGAAGAAGCAAACTTGCGCTTCATGTCTTCTTGAACCTCTACAAGTGTTGTGCTCAAGACAACTTCAAATAATTCAGTTGCTGAAACTTTATAAAGCTCAGCTAATTTCTTAAGTGAAGAGATCGGTGGTTGAGACACTCCTCTTTCCCAGTTCGAAATGAATTGTGGTGTAGAGTAACCAAGTTGGTCTGCAACGTCTCTTTGTGAAAGATTCGCACTCAAACGGCTCTCTTGAAGAAAGTCAGCCAATGAAATCTCTTTAGTTTTTTTGCTCATTTTGATCAACCTTTTTGAAGCCACTCCATGTGGTACGGGGTGGGATGTAAAACGTACACAGGCAATTTAAAGACTGTCCCTCTTATTTGTCAATAGCCAGTGTTAAACACGAAAAAAGAATGTCCGTTCTCAAATCGTCGAGCTTGTTCGAGCGTTCGCTATGTAAATGAGGAACAATCGAAAATCGGAGGTATAAAAAATGGAAAGACAAGAACAGTCGCGAGAGAAATCATCGAAATCGAACAAGAAGTTTAACAGGGCTCATGCCGTAAAGGATATGACTTCTCCTCTTAAAACTCCGTCTGATTTAGGTGAAGAGGCATGTAGAGATATATCTGCTGCCATGAATGCAATGCTCGCAGATACGTACACTCTTTACTTTAAAACAAAAAATTTCCACTGGCACGTAAGTGGTCCTCATTTCCGTGACTATCATCTTTTACTCGATGAACAGGCTCATCAGATTTTTGAAATGACGGACGCCATTGCTGAGCGCGTGCGGAAGTTAGGCGGAACAACTTTGAAGTCTCTTGCGCAAATCACAGAGATGCAAAGGATTGAAGAAAACGATGCTGACTATGTAACTCCTAAAGATATGTTGTCGGAGTTACGCGAGGATAACCTCAGCTTCACAGCCTCTCTGCGCGAGACACGTGATCTGTGTGATGAACACGGTGATGTGGGAAGTGCAAGCATGCTTGAAGTTTGGATTGATGAAAGTGAGCGTAGAAGTTGGTTCTTATTCGAAACAACTCGGGAGATGCATAGTTAAGAGTCTTTGGGAACCTACCCGAAGTCCCACGAAGGCTTCCTGCTATAATTGATGGCAGAGAGGCCTTTTTTCGATATATGACGCCCTGAGAAAAGGGCTTTCTGAGTAAAAAAATCTACTAAATAAACTTAAAAAACGAAGTCTTACGAATGCACTGTTGACGAAGTCGGACAAAAAAATTATACATAGAAGGCTCGAGTGGTTCCGTAGCTCAGTTGGATAGAGCATCTCCCTTCTAAGGAGAGGGTCGCACGTTCGAATCGTGCCGGAATCACCATTTTCTTCTTAAGAAACCAAGAGATAATCCCCAAAAATTGAAAAACTGCGCTTATATGCCTCTAGGCAGGTTTGTTTTTATAGCAAAACGACTTGGTGATATTTGGCGCGGTCTGGCCTCGAAATCCTTTTTCGAGGCCTTGGGATGACTTTTTAAAGAACCGCAGAGGTAGAGATTAGCTCTGTTGATTTACGGCGGATTATTTACGGGCCGTTTGGCGGCTTTTTGAACATTTAAAATGAATATAGATATTTTCTTCTTGGGACTCTGTGGAAGTGCTGGAAAAGCTACTACCTTGAGTCGATCCATTCGTAACGACCTGTCCAGTACCCTCACGGCGACTATCTTCACGAGTGATGTGAGGCTTGCCTGGAGCGCAATGGGCTTGCATTTCTTCTAATGCTTTTGCGCGATTTTTCTCTCCAAGAAACCAAGCAGTGCTGTATTTGACGACCCCGCCACGTTGTGGACTATATTCTTTTGTTACGAGTTGAGCGCAGCCAGATAACATCAGCATTCCTACAGGGAACAGAAGCTTTAACTTCATGAGTGAATCTCCTTCAATAGATTCACCAGAGTGCATGAGGTGTGCCCAGTGAAACCTTTGTATATCTGTTTAAAAATGTTTCGATTTTAGAAAAGTACTAAAATTGTCTGTCGCTGTTTTATCTTTCATCAGATGAAACTTCATCGGTGATAAAAATCGCTGATGAAATCTCATTATGAGACAAGGCTGATGTGAGCTTTGGGTTACTGGCCCGTGCTAGACCTTGGTGGCGAGGTCCTGTTTTATACTTAGATTCTGTCTAGGATTTTTGTCTAGCTTCTCTGACACCATCGGCTTTCTAGAGGCTCAGCTATTAACTTAAAAGCGCAATTTCCGATTCTCTATCCATAACCATTAAGGATAGGGCTAGGGATGAAGAATCTTGTTTTACGGTTCGTAATTGTATCGCTCATGGTAACGGGAGCTCTTGAGGCAAATGCATTGTCAGCAAGTCTTTCTGGAGAGCTCAATTTTGGAAAAGTGACTTTAGGAAAAACAGCGACAAGCACACTCACATTGAAAAACACTTCTAAGGATATGATTCGCTTAGATAGCTTCTGGTTCACAGGACCCTATGAGTTCAAGAAAACAGCGGGAACATGTGCCTTTAACGAGTGGAAGCTTAATGCGGGTAAAACTTGTACCGTGCAAATTCAGTTCACTCCGACAAGGTCGGGCAGCATCGGTACTTCTTTTACTCTGGGGTATTTTCTGGGGAAGAAGTGGGATTGGGAAGAGGTGACAGTGGCTATGGTGGGTGAAGGTTATTCAATGGTTGTAACTCCGCCGCCAACTCCAGAGCCGGAACCAGCCCCGGGGCCATCTCCAACGGGTTGGCTCCAAGTTGTTGGTAATAAGATTTTAAATTCAAATGGCCAGCAGGTGATTCTTAAAGGCGTTAGCATTGCGGACCCTGAGCATTTAAATACGAAGCCTTGGGAACGACCAGGTGTAACGGCAAGAAGCGTAGCTAGCCTTGCTACAGATAAATACAATGCAAAGGTTGTAAGACTGCCAATCCTTCCTGGAGATCCAGCTTATCCACAAGAGGGCTTCTTCAGTGCGACAAATGGTGGTGAGAAGTACTTTAAAAATCACATCGAGCCCGTCGTGAAAGAACTTACGGCAAAAGGTATTTATGTGATTATCGATCTTCACTACATCAGCAACTACGATGGGCTTTACGATAAAGTAGCTGCCTTCTGGAAGTTCATGGCTCCGAAGTTTGCGGCGAATCCATATGTTCTATATGAGATTTTCAATGAGCCAATCTATCCAGATAATTGGGCTACTTGGAAGAATACGATTGCTCAGCCTATTACGGATCTAATTCGTAAATTAGCTCCTAATAACTTGATTCTAGTAGGTGGTCCGTATTGGTCATCACATATTTCTGGTGCCGCTGGGAATCCTGTAAAAGGAAATAACGTAGTTTATGTAGCGCATATCTATTCCAACCAATCGGTGGATACATGGGAAATGCGTTATGGAGCTGTCGCGGATAAGTACCCTCTGTTTATTTCAGAGTGGGGCTTTGAAGCTGGTGGTACAGAGGGTGGTAATATCACTTATGGTACAAACATTGAGGCGTGGATGCGCTCTAGAGGTTTAAGTTGGACTGCTTGGTGCTTTGATATCAATTGGGGCCCGCGTATGTTTAACTCAGATTGGTCACTACGAACGGGCCCTGGTGGAATGGGCGAGTTTGTTAGAGATCTACTCGCCAAATAAAGTGTAATTATTGAACAGGGATGCCCATTTCTTTAGCTCCATATTGTTGAGCTTTGATTGGGCCCTTGTTATTAGGGATCGAAAGAACAGTCGCAGACCAAGCTGGTAGAGATATCTCAAGAGCTTGGGTGCGTGAAGATCCTTGAGTTAACTGAACTGCTGTTGTTTTCGCAACTTTGTCTTTATTCACAAGAATAACATTTGTTCCAGTCGCTGTTTTTACAGAGTAAGTATTTACTTTATCTCCGAAGTTATCATTCGTAAGCAAAACTTTACCAAGGTAGTTATTCGAGAACAGAGAGTACACGAAATATAAGCGTGTTCTTTGTTCGTTGTTTATCATGCCCCATGGGTCGTTTTTAAAGCTGCCTTGTAGGAACGAGTTGAAGAATACATTCACTCCAGCATCAGCAATACGAGCCATTAGATCCGCCAAGTAAAGAGGGCGAACAATTGGGTGGTATTCAATGTTTGGAACAGAATCGATACCAAACTCAGTTACAGCAAGTTTTGCTGAAGGGTAGTATTTGTTTCTCCACTGAGTATAACGATCAACGATTTTTGGGTTCATACCACGAGGAGAAGCCCAGTCATACTTGTTGATATAGTTCAATTGTGTCCAAAGATTTACTGACTCTAGCATGCCTTCTACGTTTTGTTTTCCATCCTTCATGATGAAGCTAGCGTTGTCGCTAAATTCAGAGCGGAAAAGTGGGTAGTAGTGCCATGACAAGTAATCAAGCATTTTGTAACCGCGAGGATTGCGTTGGCCGTCTTTTTCAAACTCAGCAATTTTTGAAAGGAAGTATGGAATGAACTCTTTGAACTGTCCGTTTCCATAAGAACAATCCATACCAGATGGAATATTCCAATCAACGTTGCAATCACGTGGATGATTTGTTTGCCACAAAGTCCATCCAGTTGCGATTTCTGGGCCCCAAAGTTTAATATCATTTGGATTGCCGCTGATAGATTCTTGAGCTTCACGCAAAGCTACCGCATAACGGATATACTTCTCGATATACTCATCAGCAGAAGGGTTTGCAACACCATGAGTTTCCTCTTGGTGGAAAGGTTCATTGCCCATCAAGATGTGCTGAAGGCCTAATTTTTTCTGGCCGTTGATGAACTTGATCGCGTTCGCTGCGTGTTTTTCATCCGCAGTGTTTCTCATGCGGATAAAACCTTCCTGAGAGTGATCAGGTTGCATTCCAAGCATATTTACTTGGAAAAGCGGTGTCGCTTTATAAGCGTTTTGCACGTACTGGATGCGATCTGCAAGAGGAGAGTAAACTGGTACGATACCCTTTTGATCTTGAAGATATAGATTCAAATCCCAGTTATAAACTGAGTGATAGTTTCCACCGAATTTAACCCATTCAAGGTTCAGAGGGTTCACATGTGTAGGTTTCGGAAGAACGCTGAATCCATTTGTATCAGCACCGTAAAAGTTTTTTTGAACATTTACTTTTGAATCACTTGCTAGATCGATAACAACAGTGCCTTCAACGGCTTTGTTGAGCTTCGCATTGTAAGGAATGTTGAATGTCGAAACGCTCGCATAAGTCACGTTTGATAAACAGCAAACTGTTAATATTAAAGCTAGAGATGTTTTCACTTTGAACCTTCTATTCTGGTAAAGTTTTTATCTATTTATTGAGCATGCCCGCTTATCTGCGAGGGCATGCATTCGTGTAAGAATATTTTTTAGATTTGTTGAATCGGCTGAGTCTCTGTCCAGAAACTTCAAACTCTAGCTCGATACCGCATTCTTTACCTTTTTCAAAGAAGGCTTTGAAAACAGAAGGATTCGACCAGATAGCTTTTCCGAAGTTAGCCATTCCGAAGGCAAATGCATTGTTGTCACTGCCATAAGATTTACGAACTTGCGCAATGCTCTTACGGATAGTTGAGAAAGCAGAGTGTACTGAGTTTGATCTACAAACCGCTGAATTCGATTGGTTGTTTTCATAAAGATCGCAACCTTCTGCTAGGCGAGCATTGTAGTCGATACGTTTAGCTTGGTCTTCAATTTCTTTCAAAAGACGATCAGAGCTATATCCATAGCCAAAGATTTCTCTCATGTACTCATCAGAGTAATTTACATGAAGAAGAGTTTGGTTGTAGCCAAGAGTTTTTTGAAGTTTTGGTACCTTCACACACATTTCAGGTTCTGCTTTAAGACCAGAGATATCTGTAACGTGGTTGATTTCTGCACGAAGCATGTTTTCCTGACCCCAATCAGCTTGGAAAGCGTGCTTAAAGTTACCATAGAATTTTTCAGTATATTTTTTGTTAGCGCCTTGGCCAACTTCCATCGTTGTTACGCCACCTTTGAAAGATGTCGCTTTTTTACGATGTGCACTTACAAGACGGCTGCTGCTTTCTTTTTTGTAAACACCGTAATTTTTAACAATTTGTTCGTCCCAAATAGTTACTTCTTCTTCGATGTTGGCGTCTTTACCAGTAGAACCTTTGAAAGAAATAACTGGAATAAACGGAGTCGCTAAAGTAGCACCGAAAGTGCGGCCGATACGGCTACCGCTTGTATTAGAGATTTTTGTAACGCCTGAGTTTTCAATTGTTGATAGCTCAAGAGCTTTAGTTGCATCACCAGCCATGAAACGCTCGAAAGCATTTGTTGCTGCAGAATTTTTTAGAGTGAACTCATAAGTTAAGCCATTAGCTTTTTCGAAGGCTTGTTCAGTAGTCAGCATTAAACGCATAACACCACCGCCATAAGCGATTGTCTTAACGTCTTTTTTTTGTCTTTCAACGTAAACTGTATTTGGACCTGTTTTTTCAAGGTAGTTAGCCCAAACACCAGAAGCAACAGCGTAGATGCTTAATCCCACAGCTTCTTTACCTACGCCAAGATAGAACGCCACGCCACCTTGAGACTCCCAATAAGCTGAGTCTTTCACTTTCCAACGGCTAAGCTCAGTACCTGTAACCGGTAACTTCTTAGCTTTTTCAGCTTCTAGCTCATTCATGTTTTTGATCGTGCTGAATGTAACACCGAAGTTATTCTTCATAGGACCTACAGCAATCGCAGTCCAAACTTCGTCACGAGGGAACCAATAAGAGATAGCAGGCGTGATGCTTGCGTAGAAGCTACGCTCAAGAGCGATTTTGTATCCATCTCTGTATACGTCTACATTCAAGGTCGGGCAGTTGCCAACTGGAGCTGGTGTCAAATTAACGACTTGATCTAGCCAGTCGTAGTTCAAGGCCCAACCATATCCAAAAGAAACATTGTCATTTGCATAAGCGGGTATAGATCCCATCATGCTGAATGCAACTAGAAGTCTTAATACGTTCTTCATAGACAAACCTACCTTAAATTATTGAGGTGCTGTGTACCCCATAAAAACATTATTGGAAAGAGATCTTTAAAAAATATTTGTTTATTTCAAATAATTACTGTCTTTTGTAATGCCCATTTCTTCAGCGCCAAATCTGTAAACTTCGTAGTCTCTTTTAAACCACGTGTTTTTTTCGATTTTCAAAATAGACGCAGACCAACCTGGCATTTTGTAAGTTGCAACTTTTTTAGCCGATCCTTCTTTTAAGAAGACTTGAATGGACTTATCTGTTGGGCTTTTGTTTACAAGAACAAGAGCGATAAATTTACCTTGATCAACAGCGTAGCCATTCACTATGTCACCTTGATTGTCCTCAACCGCAAGGATTGTTCCTTTGAAATGCTGAGTGAATAGCGAATACATATTATAAAGATCGCTCTTTGAGTTTCCACCTTCGATCAGCGTCCATGGAATACGAGAACCCTCAGAGTTGCTCAGGATGAAGTTGTTGAAAAAAGAAACGCCTTCTTTAGCAGCAATACCTAGAGTGTCCGCTAAATAAAGAGGACGGATGATTGGGTGGTAAGTAGTTGATCTCCAATCAGAATCCACAGCAAACTCATTGATCGCAAGTTTAGCATTAGGATAGTAAGACTTTAACCAACCCTTCATACGACCGATGATATTTGGGGCAACATCTCTATAAGAACTCACATCTACTGTGTTCTTAAAGCTTGGATCATTAAGAACGCGAGTGCTTTCAAGAATTTTTGCTACGTGCTGGACACCTTTGTCGTTTTTAACAATAGAGTTGATATCGTTAATATCTGTTCTGAAGTTAGGGTAATAGTGGAATGCAAAGTAGTCTAAAAGCTTATAGCCACGTGGGTTGATCGTGCGATCGTTTTCGGCTTTTGTAAGACGATGTAAGAAATAAGGGATGAAATGCGTGAACTGACCGTTGCCGTATGAGCATTCAACCTGACCACGGATCGTGGGGTGCCAGTTACAGTCTTGGTTGAAGTTACCAGTGTTCCAATCAAGCCATGATGAAGAAATCTCAGGACCCCAAATTTTGATGCTATTAGGATTTCCATTAACTTCTTCTTGGGCTTTGCGGATTGCCAAAGCAAAGTCGATATATTTTTGGATGTACTCATCGGCGCTGATGCCGCTTTCTTCACTAAAGGCACCTGTATGAGGATGAGTTTCATGCCATTGTTCAGGCTCGTTGCCAAGACTGAAATTCACGATTCCTAAGCCAAGTTGACCATTGAGTCTCTTGATCATCTCGTAAGCATTATGAGCTGTGAAAGAGTTTTTAAGAAGAACGCTGTTGCCTTCAAGAACTGGTTGGTAGCCGTGGAGGTTGATTTGGTAGATACCCTTAAGATTATTATTGCGAAGCCAAGTTTCGACGCTAGAAAAACCAGCGATATTATAGATACCAGTCTTCGTGTAAGCCATGTTCAAGTTTGGATTGAAGACGTCGTATTCATTCCCACCTATGCGAAGGTGGCTAATTCCTAATTCTTTAACAAGATTGCTATTTGGAAATGGAGCAAAAGAATCAAAGTGAGAGCCATAAAAAGAGCTATCAATGACAGGACCTTTTTTATTCAGATCTACGACCACCTGAGCTTGAATACTATTATTCGTGTGGGTGTCCATAGCTTCATTTTTTTTAGTCACGCCAGCGCTGCACGCAGTAGTTACTGAAAAAAAAATGCTAACTAATGAACCGAACTGAAACGCGCGGATATTTTTCACAGATTACCTCATGTTCTTAAAAGGCTCTTTTTATTAATTGCGTTGAATAAGCGAAGCACCAAACGGATGCAAGTTTTTCCTCGTATCCTGATTTTTTTTCAACTTTCCCTCAATATTTCGACAGTCACCTGTGAAATAATTTTTAAGGTTCTTAATCGTTGAGTGCCTCTTATAAAATCATAAAACGTTCAAGGTTCACCTTAGATGCGGATCGAGGTCATGAAGATGTATGTCGATTCCTCGTCGTGGTAAGGCTGCCAAGAGCGTTCATGAGAAATATGTTCTTGAGCAATGCCCACAGAGATATCTACGTTATTGTTCACAGAAAGATTTATCGTCGATTCTAAGAGGGCATGGTTGGTTTGAGCGCGTTGTTGGTTTGTGCTCGCATTAAAGATATAAGTCTTATAACCAGCGCCTTGAGATAAGCTTAAACGGTCCCCGAAGTATTTAGTGAGGCGAACCCATTGCTCGATTTGCGCTAATTGAGTTGGCTTAATGACATCATACCCATCATAGTCTGTTAGGTAGCGTTCTTGGGTGTTTAGCAAAACAAAGCCCTTCGGGTAGTAGCCAATGCTGAATGCGTTCGGTAGATCTTTATATATTTCAAAATTAATGCCGAAGCCGGCGACAGTGCCAGCCTTTTGCCATTCAGGATCGGTGGGCAAGAAAAGCTTATAGTTAAGTTTAGAGCCCCAAGTGTCTGGAAGGCTGAGAGGCTTTTGATCGATCAGAGTTATATTAGAATCTGCCATTCTAAGGCGGGCAGGGAGCTTATCCCCCCAGCGCGTGCCTTCGCTTTCGTAGGTGAAAGTCGGGCGCAGACTCCAAGTATAGCGGGGCGAGTAGTTATAGTTAAAAGCTAAGAGATGGTAGGAGTAGAGGCCTGGGTTCTTAGATTGAACGTCTTTCACTTCAGCAGAGACATAACCAAAATAGCTGACATTGCCATCAAAAGTAGAGGTCGGCAGAGGCGTCGAAATACTTTGCAACTGGTTTGCGTTCACCAAGATGGGGAATAGCACCAAACTTGCTAAAATTGAAATTCGCTTCATAGACACTCCGTTATGAATAACTGGAGGCAGATATTAAGCGGGATTGGGTTTAAATCAAAGAGTGCGCTTTAAGGGGTGTAAATAATCCACTTACTGTTCGTTGCGGTGACAATCTAGGCACTTGTGGATGGGAATCAGTCAGAGCGTGTTGTTTTTTCAAGGGATTTTGAATGCTTTAGGTGAAAGTGATCGACTGTGGCATTATCGTCGCAAAATCAAAGGTTTAACCATGAAATTGGCTCTGATCTATTTTTCATTCTTTCTGGCTGCAACAAGGGCTCTTGCTGGCGACAGCATCAATATCTGTGATCGCGGCGTGATCGGCACGGAAATCGCCAAAGCTGTCTCTGCGAATGACTGCTCGCAGGTTTCAAAGACCGCTATGGCAAGGCTTGAGTATTTGGTTGTCGTGAATAAAGCGCTTCCGAGATTGCAAAATGGTAGTTTTAGAGGATTGAGCTCTTTGAAGAGCTTGTTCCTAGATTCAAATTCCATTGAAACTCTTGAAGAAAAGGCATTCGATGGGCTTGAGAGTCTGCTCGTCTTAAAGCTTGATCGCAATAAACTTTCAAAAATCGAGGGCTCCGCATTTAAGAACCTCGTTTCCTTGCAGGCATTGGATCTATCTTACAATCAATTGAGCGAAGTTCACGGGGTCCCGCACCTTCTTCAGTTAGTTGAGTTGAACTTAGAGGCCAATTTACTAAATACATTGCCGCAGTTATCGGGAACGGAATCTCTGCGATCATTGAACCTAAGAAAAAACCATATCCGTAAAATTCAGAGAGACAGATTGCAAAACTTAGAATCCTTAAGGACGGTGGATCTGGAAGATAATAGAGTGGAAGAAATGGAATCTGCCGCTTTTTCCCAAACAAATATTGTGAATATAAATTTGCGCAATAATCGACTTCAAGAAATTCGCGCAGGTTGGTTTTCAAATTTATCTTCGCTCAGAACTTTAACTTTAGATGCCAATGCCATTGAAGAAGTGCAAGACGCTTCCTTTCAAGGGACAGAGTCTTTAGAACGACTTGAGTTTCACGCAAATCCTTTGAATGAAATCTCGCGCAAGCGTGCGGGCTTAAAGTCTGAGGTCCATATTGGAGGAGTGCGGATCACGCCGTAGATAATGTCTGTGGAGAATCAACAAACCTCTTCTTTAAATCCAACAAGTTCTTTTCAAAGAGCTCTTTTGCTGACAGGTGCAAAGATCTTCGGGATCATCTTTTCGTTTATCATCCCGATGTATTTAGGTAGGCACCTAGAGGTGGAAACCTATGGAACCTACAAGCAGGTCATGTTGATTTATGGCTTTGCTCAGTTGGCTCTGCACTTAGGATTTGATGACTCGGTTTTCTACTTCATCCGTTGGGATCGCAAAAACTTTCCTCTCTATAGCCTTAACTCATTAATTTTCAATTTGCTGACCACCGGCTTGGTGGCGCTGGTTCTTGGAGTCTTTAGAGAAGGCATCGCACAACTTTTAAATAATCCAGATTTAGCACAGTATCTTCCGTGGCTTGGAGTTTTGATAATTTTCACTCAGTGCTCTGTACAGCTAGAGGGTTTTTTAATTAATCTGGATCGCTTCCGCACGCGGCTTTATTTGGATGCGGGGACTGAACTTCTGAAGGCCCTTGCTATAATGGCGGCATTTTGGTTCTTTGATTCTCTTTTAATCGCGTTGTTTTTCTTAATTGGATTGATGGTCTTACGTTGGTTATGGATGTTAGCTATCATGCACTCTCATAAAGTCAGTGCAGGTATTCGCTATAGAGACTCATGGCCATTGTTTATGACTCAGGCTCGTTACGGGTTACCTTTGGGAATTTCTCGCATTGTTCAAAATATCATGAACATGGAGAACCTTTTCATATCTTCATTTTTTAATATCACGCAGTTTACTTATTATTCTGTAGGATGTTTTGAGAACCCGTTGATTAATTCTGCGCGAATTTCGTTATACGAAGTGGCCAATATTGAATTGATTGATCAGGTGAAGAACAAGAACTTTAAGGGGGCCGTCGAAGTTTGGCAGAAGATGACTAAAAAGCTTTTGCTGATCGTGATTCCCTTTACGATCTATATGATGTTCTTTTCTAAAGAACTGATCGTCTTTATTTTTTCGGATAAGTATTTAGAGAGTGTTCCCTATTTCACGATTTTCAATTTATACATCCTGTTTGCGAGTTTAAATCCAGAGCCTTTATTCCGTTCAACGTCTCATTCTGGGGCGGCATTGAAGTTGCGAATTGGCGGGGCGCTATTAGGGCTATCCTTGATTTTTGCTGGAGCCTACTGGGGAGGGCCAATGGCTGTTCTCTGGGGCAAGGTGGTCGCCACAGGGCTTGTAAACATATCGGGCCTCGTTATTGGCGCAAAGTTTTTTAAAAGTCGCGTCTATCAGCTCTTCTTGTGGAGAGATATTGGTTTGACGGTGATTTTATCAGTCATTTTAAGCCTTTCGGTAAGGCTCGGATTCTCGAATCTTACATGGCATCCATTTTGGATTTTAGCAGCGAGTTTTTCTTTATATTTTGTTACTTTATTTGTGTTTGCAGTTCGAACTAAACTTATTAACGAAGAGGAGTATGCCTTTTTAGTAGAAAAACTAAAGGGGCTACGAAATCGTGTAGCGCGCTTATTAGGCCGAGAGGTTTTGCGTGGATAAAAAGGCAATGATTATCGCCTTAGCAGAAGATTGGACGGGGATCAGTCGTTTACCAGCTGCTTTAAAAAGAGCTGGTTTTTCAGTAGCGGCTCTCTGTCCGCGGAGAAGTTTTCTAGCCAAAACAAAGTTTATTGATCGACTGTGGACGTATCCTACGTTCACTTACTCAAGGAGTAAGTTCCTTTATCTTCTTATTGTCTTTGCTCTGTGGCGTATCAAGCCTGATGTGATCATTCCAGGCGACGAGAATGCCTTGGTGGCGTTACAGAACATCGCACGCATTTTAAAGAAGTTTGGAGTGCGCGGATTGGCAAATAGCATTCGTTCATCGATCCCTGTTGAAGAGTTTGATCAAGTCGTACAAAGCAAATCTCTATTTAATTCAAAATGCCAAGAGTGGGGAGTACGAGTTCCGCGAAATGAGCGCGTAAAAACTCTTGAAGAGGCGTTAAAAATTTCTCCAGAGTTTGGTTATCCACTGGTTGTAAAGTACGACTTCGGTTTTGGTTCGTCAGGTGTCACAGTTTGTAAAAACGAAGAAGAATTAAAAACGGCCTACACGAAGTTCAACGGAAATCAGTGGAAAACTCGAGCAAAACGTTATGTTTTAAATATGCTTTTCATTATGCAGGCTGAGGATGTGAATGGGGTTTCTCTGCAAAGATTTGTTCAGGGGCCTGTTGGATTAGCTCCTTTTTGTTCAGTCAGTGGTGAGATGTATGCTGTAAACCCGATGATCAAGCTCCGCACACACCCTGGGCCGACAGGGCCTTCAAGTGTTTGCCAAGGCGTGGTTTCTGATGAGATCAAAGAAGCTGCACGCAAGACGGCAGCACATTTGAAACTGACGGGCTTTGGCTCTCTGGATTTCGTTATCAACGAGTCCGATGGACTTGTCTATGTGATCGAATTAAATCCGCGACCGGTTCCTACCTCGCACCTTGATAAAAATTTGACGGGGGTGGATCTCTGTGAGGAGTTGTTTAAAGGTCTTAATGGAGAAAAGCCTACGATAGCTGCGGAGTTTAAGCAGTTTACCTTAGCGCTATTTCCCAATGAGATGCGCAGAGACTCGCAGAGTGAATTCTTAACCTTCGCATTTCATGATATTCCCGCAGATGATCCAGATCTCTTTGAAGCTCTTAAGAAAACTTAGAGATGATTAAGAACTGATCCTTTCGCGATGTGGATGGATCAGTTTATGATGATTAAAAGAAATAAAAAAGGCCGGTTTTTCTGATCTGTACCCCAAAAAGTGGACAGATAAATAAAAGGGCCTCTTAAGTAAAACCTCGGCACTCTGCCGGGGTTTTTCCTTTTAAGTCCCATTGGGGTCGTTCGTTATTATAGTATTTAATATAACGATCTATCTCTGCTACCAACTCTTCATATGTATTGCAATCTCGAAGCTCTGCCTCATCTTTTAAATGTCCGAAAAAACTTTCTATCGGAGCATTGTCCAAACAATTTCCCTTACGTGACATTGATTGAGTTATTTCCCACTTGCTTAATAAATCTCGATAGATCTTTGAAGTATAGTGGCTGCCTTGATCTGAGTGCATAATGATATGTTTGGGCTTTTGACTAAAAAGATCTTCGAGGCCCCTAAGTGCGATATTTAAAGTTGCACTTGCTGAAACGGTGTAATGCACGATCTCCTTCGTTGCCAAATCCTTTACTGCCGATAGATAAGCTCGTTTTCCAAGTCCATAATCAAGATAAGTAATGTCTGTCGAATACACAGTATCCTTCTTTTGGACATTAAAATTCCTATTAAGAATATTCGGGCTTGCTCTATGTTCATCTCCTTCTACCCAAACTTGCCTAGATCTATTCTTTCTGCGGATGACAGTTCGAAGTCCATGCTTTTTCATAAGACGACGGACTTTCTTTAAGTTCATATTGATCCAAAAATATTTCTGTAAAAGCATCTTTATGCTGCGAGCACCGATCCTACCTTTTTTACTTTCAAAAAGGATACAGACCCACTCTTCATCGAAAATGGCTTCTTGAGAACTTTTCTTCTTCGCAGACCATTCGTAAAATCCACTCGTGCTTACTTTAGCTTGCTTACATAGCCGATCGAGACGCAGATCAGGCTGGTGAATTATTGCCTCGTGAATTAACGCGAACTTTTCTTGTTTGCGTATCTTGCCTCCAAGGCGTGGAGCTTTTTTAGGAAATCATTCTCCGCGCGCAAATAAGCAATTTCTTCTTCTGCTGATTTAAACCGAAGCCCCTTGGGGCGCCCAGTAGAATTAACTCCTCGACGCTCCTTCTTTAATCCACCGTCTTTTTGAGACATCTTCGCCCAACGCTGGATACACTTTCTGGGGTAGTCTTTGCCGAAGAGAGAAAGGTTGATTCCGGCATCTTTAAATATTTCTGAAGGCATTAGCCCATCTTGACGGAGCTTCAAAGCCTTAACCTTAAACTCTGGAGTATAGGTAACGTTAGAGGTTGTTACCTTTAAAACATTTTGATTGTTCTCAAGATCTTTGCGATCTTTTGCTGTAAATGAACCCATGATCTGCCTCTCAAATACGAAAATACCCCAAAAACTGGACAGGGTCTTTTATTTTTGTGTCCGGATTTTGGGGTACAGATCATTCAACCGGCCTTTTTTATTTTAGTTTGCAAACTGTGGAAGGAGAAGACCGTTTGGAGTTTTCTCCAAAGACTGGAAACGGTACTCAGGAAGTGGACCCATAGCTTTGGCATTTGCTACGAGTTGTTCCATCGTGATGAAGCTATAGTCATTTAAAAGACTCATGAACTTTTCGCGATTCTTTTTTAGACCTACGTAATGTCTAAAAGACTTCACCATTGGCAGATCCATTTGTGGTTGTTCAGGATCGAACTCCCATGGGTGGAAATACATAACCATCGGAGAAGTTTTTAGATCCTGATCTAAGGCTGCCTTTGTGAATGAATAAGGAAGCATACGGAAGTAACCACCACCGCAAACAGGAACCTTCGCACCGAAAAGTGTACTTCTAACAAGAGGAACTTCTACCAGATCATGTGTGCTTGTGACCTTTGTTGGAAAGTCTTGAACACCGTAATCAGGATGAGTTGTTGTAAAGATACTGCTGTCATATTCGATGCCACAGTTCTTAAGGATAGGAATCGCCCACGCTGTTTTCTTGGTGATTGAAAAACTAGGTGCGCGGAAACCCTTAGGAACTTGCCCAGTGACGGCTTCGATGGCTTTGATGGCTTTACGAAGGTCAGCTTCAAAAGCTTCAGGAGTTAGAAGATCCACCGGCGTATGCTGGTAACCGTGACAGGCAATTTCATGCCCCTCGTCGGAGATTCTCTTTACTAGCTCTGGGCAACGGTCGGCAACCCAGCCTAGGATGAAGAATGTAGATTTGATGTTTTTTTCTTTAAGAGCATCAAGAATGAAGTTCATTCCAACGTCGACACGTTGTTCTTGTTCATCCCATTGATCGTCAGAAATGAAATCGCGCATATTGCGAACTGTGAACCAGTCCTCAACGTCAAAGCTTAAGGCTATTGGATGTTTTAATTCTCTATTGTTGGTAAAGCTCAACATATCTACCTGCCATGCTATTTAATGAGAAGTGTTTAATAATGAGCGCGCGTGAATCTTTGCGCATTTTTTCAAAATTTGGATTTTGCTCGTATATAGCCTTAAGTTTATTAAACAAGGCCTTTTCATCTTGAATGTCGAATAAGTCAAGCACTCCTTGTGCCGTTTCTCGATGAGGGGGAATGTCACTGACAAGACAGATTTTTTCACTTGCCATAGCCTCTAGCAGAGCCACGGGATGACCCTCCTTTGCTGATGGGCTTACGAAGATATCTCCCCGTGCTAAAATAGTTGCCGGATTGTCGGAAAAGCCATGGAGTGTGACTTCAGAGTCGATGCGTTGGTCTCTTAAGTAGCATTTAATACGCTCGGTTTCCTCCGAAGACTTGGAGGTTCCTGCATGGTGGAGTTCAAACGGGATGTCGTTTTCTTTGAGCAGGGCGCAGGTTTTAAAGAGATAATCGAGATTTTTCTCCTTAGAAATTCTAGAAATGCTCACAAGACGAAGCTTTTCGCTAAGTACGCCGAAGGATTTTTGCGGGGAGAATTTCTCTGTATCAACTCCATTCGGAATGACCACAAGGGCACGGCGATTTACAAGAGGGCAGCTTTCGAGCAAAAGGTTTCTTACAAAGTCTGACACTGCAATGACTTGAAAGTAGAAGTAGCTTGCTGCTTGAAAGAACAATCGATAGTGGGCCTTATCGACAAAGTGATGCATCGTGTGCTGTGTGTGGATCAGGCGAAGATGAGGAAATCTTAGTTTTAAAAGAACTGCGTACTCCATCGGCCCGAAATCATGTGTATGAACGACTTCGATTTTATTTTCCTGAATAACTTGGCAGAGGCGTTTGAAGAGCTTCCAATCTCTGCCAGCACTTTTCTTATAAGTCATGACTGGAAAACCCTGATCTTGAATAGACTTACCAATTCCAGATAGAGTTTGAGTCTCATAGGTAAAGAAATAAAGATTTGCACCTGACTGTGTAGCTTGGGCAAGCTGCTCGAGGAGTCTTTCGATTCCCCCAAGGTAGAGATATTCAACTAAGTGCAAAACGTTCTTCTTAATCATCGTTGGGCGGTTTTACCTTATCCGCGAGCAGATTAAAATAGCACCGCAGCCATAGTGTAAATAAGAGAGGATATGTACTGCTCAAATACAGGTGTCTAACTTTTGGTCGGCAGCGAGTAAATTTCTAAAACTTTCTCGACTCTTGCGAACTCTCTTTAGATTGTTTATTCCGATAGGACTCTACAAAGTAGGATGAACGTGAAGAAGGCCCTGTTTATTTCAAGCTTGCAAATATATCCAGCTCTTTCTGGAGGACAGCTGAGATCCGCGCATTTCTGCGAGGCCCTAGTGTCGCAAGGATTTGAAGTCACTGTGTATTCTTTAACGGGTCGTAAAGAAGATTATCTGCAAAGGCGGAAGAGCTTTGAGAACAAGCTTAGCCAAAACCTCAATGAAGTGGTTGATATGAATCCTCTTTTCGGAGTTATACAGCTTCTATCCTATCGCCTGGAGCTTCCTCCTCTTTGGGTAACGGCGCTGTTAAAAATATATACGCCCCGGAGATTGAAACAGCTTCTTAGAGAGGCTGATCTTGTTGTTTTAGATTTTCCGTTTCTGATGCCTTTGTTGAATCGTGGTTCTGCTGAGATTTGGGTGAATACGCACAATGCGGAGTTTGAACTCTGGAAAGACCGTCCGTTCTTGGCAAGGGTCGTTCGCTGGCTGGAAAATAAGTGTTTTAGCAAGGCTGAAAAAATCATTTTTTGTAGCCCGCAAGATCAACAGAAATTTATTGATACGGTTCCGCAGCTTTTGCAAAAGTCGGTGATTGTACCTAACGGTCTTAACCTTGAGAAGTTTCACTCCTTGCATCTTCGACGTTCTCAAGTGCGAGCTCGTTTAGGGATCCAAGAATCAGTAAATGTTTTGCTCTTCTCAGGGTCGACCTACGGGCCGAATGTAGAGGCCTTTGAGTATATCAAGGGTGTGGCCACCCAATACGCGCAAGAACTAGAAAGAGCCGGTGTTTTGATTGTAGTAGCGGGGACTGTGAGTGAAGAAAAAATAAACACTCCTACTTTGCGAGTTCTAGGGCGTGTGGATGATATGAAAGATTGTCTCGCCATGGCAGACTTTGGATTCAATCCCATGGACGCAGGCTCGGGGGTTAATGTGAAGATGATCGAGTTCATAGCTAGTCATCTTCCGATCCTATCTACGGGCATTGGCTGGAGAGGTTTAGAAGTGGAAGATGGCGCTAGCGGAGTTGTCTTTAATCGCACAGATTTTTTGGCAACAGTTCTTAAGGCGGTAGCTCTTTCCAAAGTTGAGAAAGAGGCTATGGCTGTATTAGCATATAATAAAAATGAAATGTCTTTAGATATGGAAAAAAGCGTAAAGGCAATTTTTGAAAATCAAAAGCAGGTAACACTATGATGGATTTGATTCGCAGGCACTTATTGACCTTAATCTCTGCTTTGATAATGGCAGCTCTTGCTATTGTCTATGTTTTAAATACTCCGAAGGTCTATTTAATTACCAGTCGTGCAGCCATATTTAGAATGAAGGTAGAAAATCCAGATCGTGGCTGGGATGAGGGTCGTAATCGTTGGATTTGGATTCGCGATGGATTAAACATGCAAAGTGCATTGTTGACGGATGATCTTATTAATAAGTTTCTGCGTGAAAACAAAAATGGCAAAGCCTTTGCTAAAGAATTTACCAGTCAGTATGAAAAACTAAAAAGTATCCGTGACATGGTAAAAGTCCAATTCACGGGAGCTGACGAGAATAATTATATTATCGAAGTGCGAACGACTCGCCCTGAGTTGGGTTTGGACTTAAATCAATACGTCTTCAATCAATTGAAGTACTTGGCTGTGGAAAAGGACCAGAAAGACTTTATTTCTTTAATAGGCAGTCTTGAGAAAGATCTCGCGAAGATGAATAAAAAGTCCACGGACTATGATTACTATCAAGACAAGCTCATGAAGTTGAAATTTGAAAACACCTTGGCTCAATCTCAGAAAGAAAAAATCTTTCAAGTTGTTTCAAAACCAGCGTTGAATACTCATCCTATTTGGCCAAGGCCTTTGGCGTTGGTTCTTATTGCGGCGATTCTTGGGGCTCTTATGGGTCTATCGTTTGAGTACTTAAAGTATCTTTTGAGCAAGAAAGACTAATGCTATATTTGCGCAAGCTGAGCGAGTCGGCTCATTTACCTTTGATTGCAATATTGTCCTATCTGGCATTGATGGTGACAACATTGCATCTTGAAGTGCCGATTCTATTGAGCCTGCACATTGAGCTGCTTTTGTTATTAGCGGCCGTAGGCACGAGTCTTCACTACATTGTTTTTTTTGAAGGGAAGAGGTTTGATTACTCTCATCCCTTATTCTTTCCCTCCCTTTTATCTCTGGTATTTGCTTTGAGTCCGCTTTTGAGTTCCTTTGTAATGGGGGACTATTTTACGATTCTAGAAGATCCAGAATTCAAGAGTTTTTTGAAAATTCTGATCTTTGTGCCATTTGTTTATTATTTTGCTTTGAAAAAAGAGACTCAGAATATTCTTTTAAATTCTGTGGTTATTTTCTATGTGATACTGGGATTGTATTTTCTTTTTCGTTATTTCGTCCTTCATGAGGCGCGGGAGTATGATGATCGTCCCACGCTAAGTATTCGCCATGGAGATCCTAATTTTTTGTGCGCCTTTTTCTCTATGACCGTTCCTTTAGCTCTTTTGCAAGCTCAAGAATTTTTTAAGAAGAGGCGCTCAGATCTTGGACTCCTATACCTTGGGTTCACTGCTTATCTTGCGGGTTGCGCGGTCGTTACCGAGTCTCGTATGGGATTGATGGCGCTCATTGTAGGTGTGGGGATTGTGACATATCACTTTATTCGCGCAAAAAAAATCGGACTTTTACCAGTATTTGTCTCTGCTGTTGTCGGAGTGATTCTTGTTTTGGTGATTGGCTCTCAAACTCCGCTATTTAAAAGGTTTTCTGAGATCAAAGATAAATCGAGTTCTGATAGAGTTCTCACTTATGAAAATGGAATTAAAGTTTTTCTAGATCACCCTTTGTTGGGTGTGGGAATGAATCGCGCCAAAGATTCTTATTATGAAAACACTCGCTACCCAGAGTTTCAGTCAGAGGGGAAACTTCTTGTGGTACATAATACTTATTTAGGATTAGCCGCTGAATTGGGTCTATTTGGGACAGTTATTTTTCTAGGAATGATTCTCTGGGCCTGGCGGGGGATATTAAAAAGCCGAATAGAGGTTCGTCCCTTTCTTATCGCTTCTCTTGTGATAATCTTATTATCCGCTATGACTGTCGGAATGGCGTATAAAGATTTGATTATTGTTCAGTTGTTTTTGTTAACGGGGATTGCTCAGAGTGCACGTCGAGGAATGTTATGATCGTTGTTGAAGTTCTATTCTGGATAATCTTTACCTTGATTTGCCTTCACTATGTTCTGTTTGGGGCGTTGGTTTCACTAATTGCTTTAGTGTTTAAGAAAAAGCATAAGATCGCTGATATCACTCCATCTGTTTCTTTTATTGTCGCTGGCTATAATGAGGCTCGTATTATTGGAGAGAAAATTGCCAGTGATTTGCAGATGGACTATCCCAAAGAAAAGTTAGAATACATTGTGGTTTCTGACGGTTCTTCAGATGACACGCCAAAGATTGCAGAGAGTTTTTCTGATCAAGGGGTTATTTCTCTTTATCAGCCACAGCGTCAGGGTAAGACTGCGGCGCTCAATCGCGCTATAGCTTTAGCAAAGGGCGAAATAATTATTTTCTCAGACGCGAATTCATTTTTTCGACCAGATGCGGTCCGTAAACTTGTACGCCATTTTTCTGATGAAAGCATCGGGGGAGTGTGCGGACGTAAGAGTATCTTAAAGCATGAAGATCGCAAGGGGTCTCTTGGAGATCGTCTCTATTGGCAGTATGAATCGCGCCTTAAGCAAGCAGAGTCGGGATTGGGATCTATACCTACTGCTGATGGTGAGATCTTTGCTTTAAGAAAAGATCTTTTTAAACCCGTTCATGAAAAACTCATCAATGATGATTTGGTGATTACGTTTGATATTATTTCTCAAGGCAAACGCGTGATTTATGATCAAGAGGCGATCACCGAAGAAGAAGCATCGATCACTCTTAAAGATGATTTCAATGTGAAATCGAGAATGGTCTATGGTGGTATCCAGATCATGAGTCTCTATAAACAGCTTCTAAATCCGTTCACAAGCTGGTTCGGTTTTCAGTTCATGATTCATAAGGGGCTTCGCTATTTTATGTGGCTGCTCTTGGCGGGTATCTTCTTAAGCAACGCCATTATTGCGGGAGAACATGCCTTCTATGCGATCTTTATAGTTCTGCAGTTTGCGTTCTATATGATGGCATTCATCGGTTGGCAGAAAGATCGTCGGCACCGCTCTTTGGGGATTTTCTATTTGCCTTACTATTATTGCAACGTGAACCTAGCAGCTTATAAGGGATTCCAGTTTTTTCTAAAACAGCAATCCAATGTGGAAGTTTGGAAAAAGGCCCAAAGATGAGTTCGATTGAGAGCGAGCACCTCTTAAAAAATCAAAATGTCATCGTCTTTGGCGAAGATTTTGGGCGCCATGCTCATTCTTTGGAGCATCTCTTACGTCCCCTTTTTTCGTCTAACAAATGGATTTGGGTTGAAACCATTGGCATTCGCTCTCCTAAATTTTCTCTTTACGATTTACGCCGAATTCTTGAAAAGGTAACGAAGTGGTTTAAGCCGCAGGTAACCCATGAGGGCGTACAAGTTCCTGAAAATATCACGATCGTGCGACCCTTGATGATTCCCTTGAATCAGTTCACGTTCATTCGTCGTTTAAATCGTTGGAGTGTTCAGCGCACGGTTAGTAAAGCTCTTCAGGCGCAAGGCATAACGTCGCCCGTCTCGATTTACTCCGTTCCTAATGCCGCCGACTATATTGGTGACTTTAATGAGTCTTTGAAAGTCTATGTATGCGTGGATGAGTTCTCGCTATGGCCTGGCTTGAACTATAAGATGGTCAAAGACATGGAAGATCTTTTATTAAAGAAGTCAGACCTCGTCTTTGCCACCTCTCGGTCGCTGCAAAAAACAAAAAGCAATGGCAAGAGTGAGACTCTTTTATTAACTCACGGTGTGGAGTTTAAGCATTTCAATATAGGTCCGAAGAAGGTGACGAGTCTTGAATCTTTGCAAATTTGTTACTTCGGACTGTTTGATGAAAGATCTGATCAAAAAATTTTAAAGAAAATGGCCGAGTCTCTGGCAAAAGACCAAATTCACATTTATGGAAATGTCGTCTGCCCAATCGAAGAACTCTCTGGACTTAAGAACATTCATTTTCATGGGCCAGTTCCCTATAAAAATCTGCCACAAACAATTTCCTCAATGGATATTTTTATTCTTCCTTATGTGCGCAATGAGCTTACGGAGAATATTAATCCTTTGAAACTCAAGGAGTACTTAAGCACAGGGCGACCTGTGATTGCGACGGCTTTGCCAGAAGTTGTAACTTTTAAGGATCATTTGTATCTTGGAAACAGTCCTGAGGATTTCATCGCACACGTTGAAGAGATCAGAGCAGGGCATCAGCTCGACGCGCAGAGAACTTTATCTTACTTAGAGGGGAATGAAACTTGGGATGCCAAGGCTCAGTTTTTCTCGGCGGAGATAAAAAAAAGGCTTCCTTAGTGGAAGCCTTTTTAGATTTAAAATCTTACGAATAAATTCATACAGAAATTGTTAACGTCCTCGGGCTCCTACCACAACGCGAATTGTTTTTAGGATGATGAGCAGGTCGAGCATCGTGCCACTGTGCTTGATGTAGTAGAGCTCAAACTGAAGCTTCTCCTTAGAGTCCTCAACGCTTGCGCCATACGGGTAAAGTACCTGCGCCCAACCCGTGATCCCTGGGCGTACGATGTGGCGAAGTTCATAGAACGGCAATTCTTTTTTTAGCATTTCATTGAACTCTGGACGCTCTGGGCGGGGTCCAACAAAGCTCATGTCTCCGCGGAGAACGTTCCAAAGCTGTGGCAACTCATCTAAGCGGGTAAGGCGAATCATTTTGCCCACACGAGTGATACGATTGTCATTTTTCTGTGCCCACTTTGCTCCGTCTTTTTCAGCATCGGAGCGCATGGAGCGTAATTTATAAATTGTGAACGGCTTATTGTCTTTGCCCGTACGAATTTGGCTATAAACAGCATCACCCTTTGATTCAAGGCGAATTGCTAGAGCCGTTAACAACAAAACGGGCGCTGTGAGAATCAACAAAAATAGAGACAAGCTGATGTCGATAATGCGTTTGAGACGCAGCTTCACAGGATTAGTAATGCTATAGAAGCCACCAGCATTGATGAACCACGCATAGTCCAAAAGATGCACTGGCACTTTGCGAAGATGTCTTTCGTAGAATGTCGTAATTGTGATCGTATTTAAACCAGAACATTTTGCATCGATAATAATAGGGCCTAGCTGGCTTTGGTGCTCGTGATTCGTAATAGAAACAACGATCGTGCTCCATTTACGATTGAGCCAATCTTTTGACTGAAGAGCTTCTTCAGGAGTGAGGAAATCCAGAGTTCCTTCGAAATCCAACTGAGAGAAATCTTTTTTGACGATCTCTTGTGTTTTTGCATCAGCAAGAATAAGCCATTTTAAAGTACCTTTGATTTTCTTTAGGTATGAGGCGACGGCACTTCGATAGGCCACAGATAGAACGAAGAATCCTCCGAGAGCGATAAACAAGATACCACGGCCAAAGATTCCCGCACGCTCAGTGGCAAACACATATGTCACAAGAGTGGCAAAAAGAAGAGTGAAGATGATCGCTACAATTTGGCGTGCTAAAAGCTGTTTAAAGTCGGAGATATGATCTAGGTCGTAGTTACCAAAAATATACTGAAGCGTGGGAACGGCGAGGGCGAGTAAGATCAATTCTGTATTGAGGGGCATCGAAACATACGTGCCTGAGAAGCGTGCTATGATCGCAATAGCAAAGGCCGCTAGGAAAATCAGAATATCGAATGTTAAAAACCAGAATTTTTTTTGTGCGGTAAGAAGTGGCGTGAAGGTTTTCATAGGTGTCTTTGCTGGTCCCAGATTAAGAAATTGTGTAAAGATCTATGCTACAAATAGTTTATGACCTGTTCAAGTGGGAAGAAATACTCGGTAACTTCTATATTGAGACTCCCATTTTGCGGCAAATGTAGAGAATGCTTGCTTTCGGTGCAGGGAATGGCTATCTTCACGCTTCGTTAGGGAGTAGTCTCTGAAGCCTGTCTTCAGATCCGTGTCGACATACTGGATGTTAAGATCCCGGCACTGATGTGGTTGTTTGAAAGAAGCAGCCATTGACGAGACTGACATTGGTAATTTTTTATAATTGCCGTGTCGTCTATTCCTAAAATCAGGGAAAAACCTCACGGCGCAAGAAAAGAAGTGAGGACAATTTGGAAGCTTTTATTAATTCATTCTTATTAGTGTTTGCAGGCGAGATGGGAGATAAAACTCAGCTTTTATCACTACTCTTGGTCAGTCGTTACAGACAGCCTTGGGTGATCTTAGGGGGAGTTTTCGTCGCAACTATCCTTAACCATGCTTTGGCATCCTGGGCCGGTGGTTGGGTAGCCTCCTTACTGGAGCCGCGCTATTTGACGTGGGGCTTGGCGTTTACATTCTTTGCTTTCGGATTGTGGATTCTTGTTCCTGATAAGGAAGAAGAGATTAAATCTTCTGGACGCTTTGGTGTTTTTCTAACAACTGTGATTGCTTTCTTCATTGCCGAAATGGGTGACAAAACGCAATTGGCGACTATCGCACTTGGTGCGCGTTTTGCGGACCCTTGGATCGTGACGTTAGGTAGTACAGCGGGAATGATGGGCTCTAATGCATTGGCCATTTTTCTAGGGGAAAAACTTCTTCGCCGCATTCCAATGAAGTGGGTGAGAGTCGCAGCTTGTATCCTCTTTATGGTTTTTGGAATCGCTATTTTGATGGGACTGCAATAGAAATAAAAAAGGCTCCTCTAAGGGGAGCCTTTAATAATCCAGAGTGGACCAATTAAGAGAAACTGCAGATCTTTAAAAAACGATGGTTTCTTGCCTTCGATTTTATGCCCAATAAATTGCCCTATCCACGCGACTACAAAAATACCCAGACACGCCCAAAACATCTGCTCTTTGAATGGCGATTGTTCCCAAGCATAGAGTAAAGCTCCATAGATAAGAATTTGCGGTAAGACGAGCATTAAGGCACGCTTACCTAAGAGAATATAAAACGGCATCACCACACCTAAGGCAATCAGTGCGATATTTAAAGCCCCAGCAGGGATACTCCAAAGCATTCCCAAAATAGAAAAGAAAATGGCAGGAACACAAAACTTATGAATCTTTTGATTAGTGAGGTTCTGGTGACTCTGACTGTATTCGCTGAGCCACTGATCTAGGGTCTTCATAGGGACCTCCTGATGTCTTAATGCTATCAAAGATAATCTCGAACTTATAGTTGTACGGATTAAAATGAGCCAAAATGAAAGGACCTTCTGCAAGGTCCTATTTATCTCCTAAAACTTTATTTGTTTCATCCATCTCTTCTAGGCGTTTCTGCAGGGCTGCTGAGAGAGCCACGCCACCCAGGATCACATACCACATCGTAAGAATCCAAATGAGTAACATTGGGATCGCGGCAAAAGATCCATAAATTTTATTGTATGAGAAAAACTTAACTGCCAAGAGAGAATAACTTTTATGGACTATGTATAAGACGCCTGCTGATAGTATCGCGCTCCAAAAGGCATACTTAGATCGTACATTGGCATCAGGCACGACTTTGTAAGTGAAAAACAAAATACCGATCAGGAGTAAGCTATTGGAGGCACTTGGGGGAACGTAGCTGCGCACAAATTTTAACTGTTCCATGGAGAGAAAACCGAAATACACGGCCAGTAAAATTGGAATCGCAAGCATTAATCCCCATTGATACATCAAGCGTTTATAGAAAGGACGGGTCGTGCGCTGGTTCCACACTCGATTGACACCGACTTCCATATCATGAAGAAGACGGATAGAGGTGATGAATAGGAAGATCGCACCTGTCGTTCCAAGTTTTCCGGCGTTGATGTTTTTAATAAAGATTCGAATGAACTTTGTAACGTCAGAGCCAACGGCTTCCGTTAAATTTCGCAGAAGCAGAGTTTCTACTTTGGGATAAAGAGCTTCGAGTCCGCCAATGGATTGAAAAGTTGCAAGAACAACGGCCAAGAACGGAACGAGGGCCATTGCCGTAGAAAATGCAAGAGAGCTTGCTACTAGTGCAAGTTCTCCATCGCGCATTTGTTGAAGGACTCCGCGAAGAATTTCAATTAGGTTGTGGACGCGTAGTTTTTGTGTCATGGGTTTTGAAATACCACTCGTGATTTTACAGCAAAGTCACTGCCACTGCGCTCGATAAGAGCCGCATCACAATAGGGATCATGTTCAAAAAACAGATACCAATTTTCGTCGGCCGCTTTGCTAAGGTGCTCTTTCTTTTCTTCCATCAGAACCAAGGGCTGTAAGTCGTAACCCATAAGCCATGGTGTGCGAACGTGGGTGCTCGTAGGCACCATGTCGGCGCAATAAAGCAAAGTGTTCGTACCATCAGTGACCTTAACAATCTGTTGTCCCTCGGTGTGGCCATTTGAAATGAAGACAGAAATACCTGGAAGAATCTCTTGGGCGCCGTCGATCACTTTAAGAACGCCAGCTTTTTCGAGAGGCTCAAAATTCGCAGCGTAATAACTCGCTTTTTCTCTTAAGTTGGGGTGGCGAGCTGTTTCAAGATTCTTTTTCTGCACCCAATAAGTGGCGTTTGGGAATGTCGGAGCAAGTTCTCCCTGACGCTCTGTTGTTGCGCCACCAGCGTGGTCAAAGTGTAAATGAGTGATGATGACGTGGTGGATATCCTCTGGCTTTACGCCGTGTTTGTTCAAGGACTTCATAAGAGATGGGCCATTTTGGTCAATGGCATACATCTCGGAAAATTTAGTACCTAACTTTTCGCCGTACTTAAGAACAAAGTCAGATCCGTTTCCAGTATCAATTAAAATATTAAGACCATTTGATTTTAATAATAAAGCACGAGCTTCCATAGGAATGCGATTCTTATCATCCGCAGGATTGGTGCGCTCCCATAAAACTTTAGGCACGGTCCCAAACATGGCACCGCCGTCTAAGGCAAACTCGCCTGTGGGCACTGGGCAGATTTCATAGGGACCGATTTTTAGTTGAATAGATTCGATGGAATTATTCATTTTCTAAATCCTCCTTTTTTTCTTCCGTTGTTTCAGGAGCCGGCTCCTCAGCAGGGAAGGCATTCGGATTGATCGTTAAGACCCACTGTTTGTAGTGAGTATACACATCTTGAATCGGACCTGGAGGGTGAACCGGGCCCACGTGAAGAACTAACTTTCCAGGTAGGGGAATGGGTTGCCCTTTGGGCCATAACTCATTATTCCCTTCGAGGTAGGTAAAGAGTAGAGGGGTCTGTGTTCTTTCAGAAAAAATAGAAACACCGCGCTTAAAGGTTTGTATTTTACCATCTTTTGAACGAGTGCCTTCTGGGAAAATGATCAGCCACATACGCGGAAGCTCTGTGAGAAGCTTCAAAATTAAATTGATAGCTTCACCTTTGCGATCCTTGCGATCAATCGGAATGGCGCCGAGGCAGTGTTTACTGAAGAAAGTAAATAGAGGATTTGAAAAGAAATAATCCTTGGCGGCTGCGATATATAAATTCAGCCAGTAGCGACGGGGAATTGACGCTGCAATAGAAACGGCATCCAAGTGACTGGCGTGATTGCTGATAATAATGAGCTTTGGATGAGTTCGATAAATTTCTTTAAAAGGAGTGCCTTTAACTTTTAAGCGAATATAGAACTTAAAGCAGATATTTTTTAGAAAGATCGACCAAAGAAATCGCATAAAGACACTGAACATATCCAAGTGTCTTGTGAATAAAGGAAGATGTTTTAAATAAGCAGGGAGCTTGGTCCACTGATCGTTTTCGTAGTACCAATCTTTCATAGAAGCACCGTCATAACGTAATAATAAATCGGTGCTACAAAGATCAAACGATCCATGCGGTGAAGGAAGTCGCCTCGGCCAATAATGAACGGTCCCACGGTTTTCATTCCTGCGTCTCTACGAATCACGGTCATCACTAGATCGCCGACAAAGCCACCAAGTGAAGCGACTAATCCTGAAGCGAGCCAGTATTTATCAGAGCCATCAGGAAGTAAGAAGCGCATAGAGCCTGCTAAGAAGAGAGTCAAAAGAACCGAAACCGCTGTAGAGCCGACGGTACGACGAGGATTGATTTTAGGAAACAATCTCCAGCCACCAAAGTAACGACCCATGGCTAAGTTCGTATTATCACAGAACTCTGTCAGAATAATTAAGTACATGACTTGGTAAATTCCATTAGGGAATTTTAAAATTAATCCCAAGTGCATGAAAGACCAGCCAAGGAAAATAAAAGCTAAAAGAGTGAGCGACATGTACTGAATCATGCGCTTATAAGAATTGCGCACCAGAGGCACGAGGCAGCTCACGCCCAGAACGATCATTGGCATAGCGTTATAGATATCTAAGCGATCATACCATGCTGAAATACCAAGGCCGATAATTCCCGCGTAACAAATAAGAACAAAATAGCTACGATGGAACATCCCCATGATTTGAAAAAAGATCTTTGCACCCACGATGGCAAGACCTGTGAGGAAGACGAGAGGCCAAGGCTCTGGTAGGCCCATGGTCAGGAAGAGTAAGGGAGCTGCTACGATCCAACTTTTGATGCTGGCCCATGATTGAACGAAGTAATAGTTCTTCTTTCTGAAAATGAAAATAATCGCGGCAGAGACAAAAATAATAGAAAGTACAATCAAAACAGTTTGGCGGTAGATATGACTTTCCCACGCGGTGGGAATTGAGATGCGAATCGGGAACGTAAAATCAAATAAGTCCATTTTATACTAATTCCTCTTCTAACTTATAGTCCTTAATTTTTTTATAAAGACTTGAACGGGAGATTTGCAATTGGCGGGCAGCTTCTTCCACATCCTTGGTGCCCTGAAGGCAAGTTTTAATAATCATCGCTTCATGCTCTGCCAAGAGCGCAGTTAAACCTTTGTTCAAATCCAAAGGGTTTAAAGTAGAAGCTTGAGGGCTTAAAGACGGCTGAATCCATTTATGCACGTCTTGGGCGCGAATCACAGGTAAAGGGGAAGTCAGGCTGAGTTGCTCACAAACCCTCTTTAACTCTCGAATGTTGCCAGGCCACTTGTAGTTTTGTAACGCTGTTAACCCATCTTCGGCAAATGCTTTATTGCGACGAGGACGCTCGGCCTCCAGAAAAAACTGCGCAAGCTCTGCAATATCGCTCAATCTGTCACGAAGTGGTGGAAGTTGAATCTTTTGAGATGACAAACGGTACAAAAGGTCTTCGCGAAACTCTCCATCACGGACCATTTTTTCGAGAGGCTTATTGCTGGCAGCGATCACGCGTGTTTGCACAGTGGTGGTTTCTTTCGCACCTACTTTGCGAATTTCTCCACTTTCTAAAAAGCGCAGCAGTTTGGCTTGCTGAGAAAGAGGAAGTGCTTCGATCTCGTCTAAAAAAAGATCCCCTCCGTTGGCTGCTTCGGCAAGGCCCATTTTGTTTTGCTCGGCACCCGTGAAGGCGCCTTTGAGGTGGCCAAACATTTCAGATTCAAAGAGGTGCTCTGGGATACTTGCTAAGTTGACGGCGATAAAGGGACGGTTACCCTCTTGCTGATTAAGCATGCGTGAAACAACTTCTTTACCAGTTCCAGTTTCGCCTTCGATAAGAATGCTGTTGGATTCACCGCGAAGTTCGGCGATTCGTTTTTTTATTTTTACGGAAGCTTCAGAGCCACCGACCCAGTGAGCTTTATTGCGGTCTGATTGAGAGTCGATATTGCGAAGATCCCAAAGAGCTTCAATTTTTGCCAAGACAAGATGAACTTCTTCGGGAGTGAGGGGCTTGCCTAAAAATCTTTGAGCACCGGCTTTAAGACAACTCTCCATCAGAGGAAGGCTGAGGTCTCCTGACATAGCAACAACTTCGAGCTGTTGATTGTGCTTCATCAGTTCTGCAATCACTTGGGGGCCAGCTGCTTTTTTAGCATCAGGCTCAAGGTGCATATCTACGAACGCAGCGTGATAGAATCTTTCGTATTGAATGGCTTCTAGGCGCATAGCCGAGAAAACTTTCCAGTGCGCAGGAAGAGCCATTTTTAAGGACTGATGAACCAGGGGATCGTCATCCACGATAAGTAGAGAAAAAACTCGAGTTATTGCCATAAACAATAGTCTGTCCTGCGGATTGTGACTTTGACTACCATTGTTGCGCATGGTCAGTCTGGTTCGTCTTTAGAGAGTGTTTTAACTTTTGTACTCCTCTTGAACTGAGTTAGAATAGGCGTAGGAGGCGCTGATGACCGCTCTAAAAATCCTTCTTGTAGAAAACATTCATCCAATGGCTAAAAAGAATCTGGAAGCCGAAGGGTTTCTGGTAGACTCCCTGAGTTATGCTCCTTCAGAGGATGAGCTTTTGTCACTCTTGCCGAAGTATCAAGTTCTCGGAATTCGCTCAAAAACACAGATCACTGAAAAGGTTTTGAAAGAAAACCCACACCTACACGGAATTGGGTGTTTTTGCATAGGGACCAATCAAGTTCATCTTGAGGCTGCACGTGATTTAGGAATTCCTGTTTTCAATGCACCTCATTCGAACACACGCTCAGTGGCTGAGTTGGTTATCGGAGAGATGATCGCTCTTTCTCGTCAATTAGGAGATCGCAATACCAAGGCTCATCGTGGAGAGTGGGTAAAGTCCGCTGAAGGAGCTCATGAGGTTCGTGGTAAGACTTTGGGGATTGTTGGATATGGTCATATCGGTAGTCAGGTGAGTGTCTTAGCCGAAGCTATGGGACTGCGAGTTTGCTTTTACGATGTTATTAAAAAATTACCACTAGGGAATGCGCAATCGGTAGCAAATTTGGATGAGCTATTAGCAATGTCAGATTTTGTGACTTTGCATGTTCCCGAAACATTAGATACCAAAGACATGATCGGTGCCCGCGAACTTTCAATTATGAAAGAGGGCAGCTATTTGATCAATGCCAGTCGTGGCTCTGTCGTTGTGATTGAAGCTTTAGCCAGTGCCTTGCTGGAAAATAAAATTGCAGGCTGTGCGATTGACGTTTTTCCAGAAGAGCCAGCTTCAAACAAAGATCCTTTTCAGTCTCCTCTGCAAAATCTTAACAATGTCATACTGACTCCACATATCGGGGGAAGTACTGAAGAGGCTCAGTATGCTATCGGGATTGAAGTTTCTGAGAGCTTTAGAAAGTTTTTAAAAATTGGTTCATCGGCAGGGGCTGTTAATTTTCCGAATGTTGATTTACCTATTCGCCCGGGGGCTTCGCGTCTTGTGAATGTACATCGTAATGAACCAGGGGTTCTAGGGGAGATCAATGGTTTGATTTCTCAAGCAGGAGCCAATATCGAAGGTCAGTACTTAGCGACGGATGAAAAAATTGGTTACCTCGTCATGGACGTCGACTCGGGGCACGCGGATATTCTATGTGATTCGATCAGTAATCTTGGACGAAGTATTCGTACGCGAAAACTTTAACCTTGCGTAGGACGGAGCTCTCGGTGAACTCCCCAGAAGGGGAGAGAGGGCTCTTTACCTCCGTCGGCGCGCCCATCCATGGGCTTGCTGCCATCCGCCTTCGCTAGCGCTACGGCGGAACGCCTCCTGCTTGGCAGAGGCCGACTCCGTTAAAGATCCCTCTCCCCCCTTCTGGGGAATCGTCGCCGTTGTTGCTTTATGTTTTTCTTGTTTTTCAGAGAGCTTAATAAAAATTCTTTCTTTCATCTCGTGTTCAGCGACTTGATAGCTAAGTAGATTCGTCCTTGCAGGAATTTTTTGATGAATTTTTTGTGTGCTTGCAGGCGTAAAATTACAAGATGAAGTTCTTAAGGAAAAATATTGTCAGCTATTTTTGATTGAGACAGCATGAGTGCTTATAGGGGAAAAACTATGAGCAAGGTCTTTGTGAATATCGGATTGAGTCTTGATGGTTATATGGCACCTGAGGGAATGACTCTCGAAAATTGGAACACTCCAGAATATAAAAACTGGGCTGCGAAGTGGGGAGAGCTCATGGGGTGGGCGATCGGGCTGCAATACTTTCGCGAGAATCTTCAATTCGGTAAAGGTGGAGAAACAGGCCCAGTGAATGATCTCTTTAAAAAGACTGCCGAGCGTATAGGCGCCAACATTATGGGAAAGCGCATATTCGATGCTGGCGAAATTTCTTGGCCGGAAGAAGCCCCCTTTCACGGTCCCGTTTATGTTCTGACTCATGAAAAACGCGAGCCTTGGGTACGCCCCGGGGGAACCACATTCTACTTTGTAAACGAAGGCCCCGAACACGCACTCGAATTAGCTCGCAAGGCGGCGGGTGAAAAAGATATCAGAATCTCAGGCGGTGCCGACGTGATTCAACAATACCTAAACTTAGGGGTCGTCGAAGAACTAGAAATCGCCTTAGTCCCGGTCATCTTCGGAGGAGGCCGTCGCCTTTTCGAAAACATGAAAGACCCCATGCCACAATTCAAAATCGAAAAAGTCCTAGACAGCCCCAAAGCCACACACTTGCGCTACGTACGAAAATAAAAAAGAACAATCCCAAATAAAAAAGAAGAGGCCTTTGTTTCAAACAAAAGCCTCTTATCAAAAAACACGAAAAAAATCCATTTGAAACACTGAACGAAGAGAATCCTAGGAAGAGGAAGGCTTTCTGAAGCCAACCTCTGCCAAGCAGGATGCGCTCCGCCGAAGGCGGATGGCAGCGAGCCCACGGAGGGGCGAGTTGGCGCAAGAGAGCCTTCCTCTTCCTAGGAGGCTCGCTCAGTTAAGCTAGACCAACTTCCCCGGATTGATGACATGATCAGGATCGAAGACATCCTTAATCCCACGCATGATTTGAATCTCCGCCTCAGAACGAGTGTAGTTTAAAAAGGATTTCTTCGTTAATCCCACACCGTGTTCCGCCGAGATTGACCCGTGGTATTTTTTAACAGAGTCAAAGATAAGCACGTCGACTTTACGGCACTCTTGCACAAATTCTTCTTTGCTCATTCCCTCAGGACGCAAAATGTTGATGTGCAAATTGCCATCACCGATATGACCAAACCATACGACTTCCCATGTTGGGTAGGCGTTTTTCAAGACAACATCGAGATCATTCATAAAGGCTGGAACTTGAGAGATCGTCACAGCGATATCATTTTTGTACGGAGAGTATTTTGCTAAAGACTCAGAGATGTCTTCGCGATAGCGCCAGAAGGTCGTCGCTTGAACATCCGACTGACTCATCACTCCATCAAGCACCCATTCTTCTTCAAGGCATTTTTCGAAAACGCTCATGATGGATTCTTGCTCGTTTTCGCTACCAGCTTCCACTTCTGCTAAAACATAAAACGGAGTTTTAGTATCTAAAGGTGCAGGTAGACCTGTGCCCTCTAGAACCTTATCTAAGGCTTTGTCTGAGAACATTTCAAAAGCAACCAGTGACGTTTTTGTTTTAAATTCAGCAAAGATTTTCATCACAGCATCAAGGCCACTGACTCCCATGACAAGAACTTGCAAAGGAGGAGGGGGAGCTGTGAGTTGAATTTTAGCTTCTACGATAAAGCCAAGGGTTCCCTCAGAGCCGATGAATAAATGTCGAAGATCATAACCTGTGGCGTTTTTAATAAGGCCGTTATTGAGGTGTAAAACATCGCCCGTGCCAGTGACAACGGTCAGACCTGCAACCCAATCACGAGTCAGACCATAGCGAACAACCTTAATGCCGCCAGCATTCGTCGCGATGTTTCCACCCATTTGGGAAGAGCCAACGGCGGCAAAATCTACGGGATAGAAAAGTTGCTTTGAAGTTGCAAACTCTTGCAGGGCTTCTGTAACAACACCGGGCTCAATCACTACAGTTTGATCAATCGAGCTGAAGTCTTTGATCTTGTTCATTTGATCAAAGGAAACCACGACTTCACCTTGTGTGGCGACAGCGGCGCCCGAAAGACCTGTGCGCCCACCCGATGGGATAAGGCCCACTTTGTGAGTACGCGCCCATTTGACAAGGGCCACGACATCTTCTGTAGAGCGAGGGAAAACAATCGCGGAAGAATTTACGTCAAAATAAGTCGTCCAGTCCTTACCCCAGTACTTCAAGCTTTCAAGATCTGTTTTGATTTGATCTGGTTTTAGGAAATGAGACAGTTCACTGATAGCCGCAGGAGAAAGCGCAGATGGAGACATAAGAGTTCCTATTCTTCTAAGCGAGTTCGACGAAAATCTTTCAATGTTCTAAAACGGAAAAATGCGTAGGCGGGGCAGAGGCCCCAAGCGGCCGTGATCAGGCCGTAGATACCGATGTATGTCCAAAAGGGACCGCCAGCAATTGCATAGGTCGTTAGAAGAACGCCTAAAACAAATCTTAGAATGCGATCCCAGATGGCAACATTACATCTCATAGAATTACTTGATTAATTCCTGAAGTTCACCAGCTTGGTACATTTCCATCATGATGTCGCTTCCACCAACAAGTTGTTTGTTGATGTAAAGTTGTGGAATTGTCGGCCAGTTTCCGAAAGTTTTGATACCTTCGCGAATCTCTTCGTCTTCAAGTACGTTTACATCGTGAAACTTCACGCCGATGTCTTGAAGGATTGCGCACGCACGTGCAGAGAAACCGCACATTGGGAACTGTTGAGTGCCCTTCATGAAAAGTACGATTTTGTTATCGTTTAAAATTGCTTCGATTCTTTCATTTACTGATGCCATCGTAATCACCCTTTATTTAGGATTTAATCTTAGTCTTAATTGAGAGCGCATGAACCTCGCCAGTCTTTAATTCTGGACCAAAGCATCCCATTACGTGTTGATGCTGCTGGATACGAGTCATATCGGCAAAGATATCACTTTCTACAAAAACCTCATAGTGATCTTGAGTTCCTGTAAGGTCATAAACCTCAATTTTTGCGTCTGTGTAAGTTTGCTCAAGGCGAGCTTTCATTTGTTCTGGTGTCATGGGGGCAAGTTATCACCGCAAAACGCCGAAGTCAGTAGCAGCAAATCTTGAATGACGCTAAATGTCGCTATATGATGGGCCCCATGTCGGGACCAGCCTCTAGAATTATAAGAATCTTTCAGCTCTTGCTGTGGAGCTTGCTATTTTATTTCTTTGCGCGTTTAGAGTTCTTTTTATGGAACTTTTCGCAGTTGAGTTCGCAAACGTTGAGGGACGTTCTGACGGCTTTTGTGGCGGGGATGCGCTTTGATATTTCTGCGATTTTAGCCCTTTTAGCCCCTTTGATTCTATTAGCTTTGATTCCATGGCCCTATCGCCTGCAACGAACCTGGGCTTTTATAAGCTTCGTTGGTGTTGTTGTTTTACAAACTCCTCTTTACATCCTGAATCTGGTGGATAGTGAGTTTATTAACTTTGTGGGCCGTCGCTTTACCTATGACAGCCTGTTTTTGACGAAAGAACTCTCTGGAAAGCTTTCTCAGTTTGTTGCGACCTACTGGCATCTTTTTGCGATCAATACTTTTTTAGTGAGCGCGTTTTTGTATGGGGCCTATCGCATTTTGTATCGCAATAAAATGTCATGGAGTCTTCGGCATCTAGAGCTTCGCCAGTGGGGAGTTCATCTAGGCTTGAGCTTTTTAGCCCTTGTGGTAGCCGTGATTGGAATCCGCGGCGGCTTGCAGGGAAAACCTTTGAGCTTTGTAAACGCCAATCTTTTTGCGGCCCCGATGATGAATAACTTGGTTTTAAATACGAGCTTCACATTTATCAAAAGCTACGGAGCCAAAGAACTTCCACAAGCTAAGTATTTTCAAGATGAAAAAGAGATGCTCAGTTGGCTGAATGGCGCGGGGACGGGGTCTGTGCTTCAAGCTTCAGATCGCCAAGAGAAAAGCAACGTGATCATCATAATCTTAGAGAGCTTCGGTTCTGAGTACTTTGGTCAGCAGAATGGAAAATCATTCACTCCGTTCTTAGATGAGCTTCGTAAAAAGTCCTTGGACTTTCCTCACGCGTTTGCCAATGGTCGTAGATCTATCGAGGGAATTGCCGCGATCTTGAGTGGCATTCCGGCCTTGATGCAAGAGCCTTTTATTTCTTCTCAATACACTTCGAATCACTTTATTGGATTAGGAAATCAGTTACTTTTAAAGGGCTATCATACGAGTTTTTTCCACGGTGGAAGAAATGGAACTATGCACTTTGATGCTTTCATGCCTTCAGTCGGAGTAGAGAACTATTTTGGTGCCAACGAATATGCCAATAGCGCCGATGATGACGGGACTTGGGGTATTTGGGACGAACCATTTTTGCAATGGATGCTTCAGCAGCTTGCAACGTTTAAAGAGCCTTTTTTCTCGACAGTTTTTACTCTGAGTTCTCATCATCCGTTTAAGGTGCCAGAAGTTTATAAAAATGATTTTTCAGAAGGGGAGATCCCAATTCTAAAAACCATTTCTTATTCGGATATGGCCCTAAAGAAGTTCTTCGCGGAGGCTGAAAAGCAGTCATGGTATGAAAATACTTTGTTTGTAATCACTGCCGATCACACCTCCTTGCACTACCGTAAAGAGTACGAGAACGAGTGGGGAAATTATTCGGTTCCGCTTTTATTTTTCCACCCACGTAAGAAACTGCCGGAGACGACTCTTGGGCAAGTGGTTCAGCATATCGATATCCCTTCGAGCATTTATGATTTTTTAAATCTTGAGGAACTAGAGAAGAGCTTCTTGGGAAGTTCGGTTTTTCAGGCAGGGGACAAGGTGGCTGTTAATTTTATTGATGGTCGCTACGTTCTGTTTGCTTCGGATTTACAGCTTTATTGGTGGCCCCACGAAGAAAGCCCGCGAGTCTATGCAATGACAGACCATGGACTAAAAAATGAGTTAAAAATCGAGGGTCAGACCCTTGATCAGAAAAAGCGCGTGGAAGTTTTATTTAATAAAATGAAGGCTGTTGTTCAGTATTATAACTCTGGAATCATGGAAAATAGGCTTTTTTATCCTCTAGAACCAGTTAAAAAGTAGTGTCTTGAGGATGAAAAAAGGGGCTTTTTAGCCCCTTTTTAGGCACTATTTCGAACGAAAATTTCGCGTTGAAAGTCGGTCAGCGCGATGACGATCTTGGATTCGCTTGCACTCGCCATGTGATTGAACTCCACTCCGAGAATGGCAGAATCATTCTTCATGCGGATGTTTTTAATTAGACCCTGAATCACAATAGGATCGCGGTCTCCGAGAAAAATCTCGGCATGAACAACGTCATCGAGTTTAAACTCGTTGTTATAACTTTCAAATTCGATCCCACAGCCTTCAACGCTTAGATCTAGCAATCGGCAAGTATGGGCACAGACATTCTGATTTAAGTAATTAATAATAAACTCGGCTGAATAATCCTGTGGCAGAAGATAGCGGAAGTGCTTTCGTCTTTGTAAGTGAAACAGGTAGAGTAGAGAAAGTGTAATATGGCTGTCTGAAATCACGGGATGAGTTTCAAAGATAAATCTTTCAGAACCCAGAGTGAAGCTTGCCGTGAAGATCTCGCCTTCACCCACTTGGAGAGCAAAGTCTTCGGGATGATGGCATTTGATCTGCATATTTGAATTTAAGCTGATGGGCTTAAGCTCAATAGAGCGATCAAATTTATCTTTAATAAAAATAGACTCTTCCTCGGCAAGGACTCTTTGCAGAATCATTTGTTTTTCCGAGGCTGCTCCCACTGCTTTAAAGACTTGAATATCATCTGACATAATTAAGCCGCCGCTAAAATTTTGTGACCACATTCGTGGCAGAACTTTGCTCCAGCTTGTAGATCAATGCTACACTCTGGGCAGGCAGTACCACTGGATTTCTTTTTAACTTTTTCTTCTTTTTCATGAAGATCGACGAAACCTTTTTCGTTCCACTTGTCGATTTCTCTGAGCATCTTCCAACTTTGGAAAATACTGCGAAATTCCCTGACTTCAAATTGTAAGATGACTCCTGAACCGCCATTTTTGCGTTTCATAAAGACACCTTTGCCTTCAAGGCGATTGAAGTGATCGTTATTTAAGTTAATGCCAACTTCTTCTTTGCAGTATTCACCAAATTGTGTGAAGTCCACGCCGACGATACCGAAGCGATCAGGTTGCTCGTTTTCAGTCAGTTTTAAAAGTCCTTCAAGCATCTGTAAGCAGAGTTCATCGACCTTTAAAAGTTCACTACGGCCACCTCTGAAGTAGTAGTACTGATAGAACTCAAAGAAGCTTTCGACTAAAGAGAGATCCAAGAAATGAACCTTTTGGATCTCTTCAGGCCCGTCAGGGTTATCGATGGACTTGCCCATTTCATAAAACGCTAATTGCATTTTTACGAGAATATTAATGGCTTGTTCTAAGCGCTTAGGGCTTTCTCCAAAAACTCTTTGAGAGTATTGGCGCATCATATTCCAATCGACAATGACTCTTCCGGGCTGCGAGTGATCGCCCTTGTGATTGGCCGTGTGAAAGACAGAACCGAAAACTTTTGCGACTTGATCTTCTGGACAAGGAGAACTGTCTTTTTCAAGTTTGCTTGAACGAACATCGTTCATCGCTAAACGCAGGCGATCAGCCAGTGATTTAATGATGACCTTCAGCATTTGAGGCGCTTGCTCATAGTGTTGCTTCAAGGCCGCCACTGGAATTTCAAGAACTTTAGTTTCTGTCGTCGCAACCGCAGAGGTTGGATGCGTGCCCTGACCGAGAATGACTTGATCACCTAAGAGGTGGGAAGAACCTAGTTGAAAGAGGTCGATGGTTTTTTTTCCGCGCACGAGGCATTGATTGGCGCCGCCACTTTGAATCAAATAGACGGATGTGATTTTATCGCCATCTTTGTAAATGAACTCACCTTTTTTAAAAGTTTTCACGGACATAGGTCAACGCTCCTTGGAAGTACTTCCTTGCACTTATCGGTTATAAGGCCCAAATGCTTAGGTGAAGCCGGTACGAAAACGTTTAGTTTCGACCTAGGTCCAGCGTCACGATGTGGGAATGTGTGATCGGGGGGTTGAAATTATCGGGCGACTTCTATTATAAAGGGCACATGACTTTATTTTTTACCCCTGCATCCCCTGAACATCAAAAGCGTGAAAAGGCGAAAGCTCGTGAGCTTCGCCAAAGCCAATGGTGGAAACAAGAGTTGGGGAAAGGTCAGTGTTACCACTGCGGTGAACGCTTTAAGCCAGCGGATCTAACCATGGATCATTTGATTCCCATCGCTCGTGGTGGAAAGTCGAATAAGAACAATTGTGTGGCGTCTTGTAAGGAATGTAACACGAAAAAAGGTTATAAAACCCGGGCTGAAATGGCGATGGAAGAGCTCCAACTGCATTTAAATGCCAAGTTTCCCTCAGATTTTGAGGGGGATGGTGAAGAATAAAATAGGCTTTAGATAAGCCCTAAGCTTGCGTAAACTCCTAGCAAATCACTTTAGAATTAAATTTACGCTCTGCGAAAACGGGGCTTTGGTCTTGCTTTGACACACGGTATTCGCGTTAACCTGTTAAAGTCATTCACTAATTATCATTAATATCTCGTAAAGGATTACGCACCTGTGAGTAAGATTACTAAAAGTAGTACCGCTGAATATTTTGCGAAGAACCTTCAGCAGGTTGGTTTTTCGTCTCCTTTAAAGGCTGTTTTGACCACACTCAAAGAGGCTGTGGACAACTCTTTAGATGCCTGCGAAGCAGCGGGGTTATTACCAGATTTATTGATTGAAGTTTCAAAAGTGGGCGCAGGCTCTACTAAAAATACGGATTTAGTCAGAATCGTTGTTGAAGATAACGGTCCTGGCATTGAAGCAGAAGATTTGGCCAAAGTTTATGGTGAATATTTAGCGTCTTCAAAATTTGGTCGCGGTCAATGTTCACGTGGACAGCAAGGTATTGGTATTTCTGCAGCGACAACTTGGGCACAAATGACCAATGCTCGCGGTGTTTCCGTTGTTTCTAAGACAAAAAAAATGCGTAAGGCTGTTTCTGCTCAAGTAGACGTGGACATTAAGTCCAATACGGGTGTGCTAAAAAACCGCGAAACGATTGATTGGGACAGAGAACACGGCACGCGTGTTGAGTTTATTTTCGATGGAAGAGTGCAGCTAAACGGCGATGGCGGAGTTGTTACATATATCGAGGGCACGATTCTAGTGAATCCTCATATGACCGTGACCTATAAACTCATGGATAACGACTACGTTACCGTGAATCGCGTTAGTTCTGATGTACCAACTGTTCCTGAGGCCTCTTTACCACATCCTCATACATTTAAGCTGGGTGAGTTTATTACTCACGCGACTTTATTTGGAAAAGTGAGCCTTTCAAAGTTCTTAAAAACGGGTTTTTCAAGAATTTCAGATCAATCGATTCAAGCCTTCGTTAAGAATGGTCTACCGAAGGGATTGGTTGAAAAACCGATCACTTCTTTGACGGAAGAAGATTTCAAAAAGGTTTTCCAAGCGGTTCAGAACACAGATTTGATGGCTCCATCTACAAAGTCTGTTTTGACGGTGGGTGAAGAAGCTCTTTCTAAGTCGATCAATCGCTTAGGTGAGATCGATTTCTTTGCCGTTGTGACTCGAAAACCGACTATCTGTGACTTTAAGCCGGTGGTCGTTGAAGTAGCATTGGCGCGCTTTAAAGATCGTATTCAATCACCGGATTCTCCCGTGACGCTGTTGCGTTTTGCGAATCGTGTTCCTCTACAATTTGATAAATCGGGTTGTGCGATCACTTGGGCGATTGAGTCTGTGAACTGGAAATCCTATGGACTTGGCCAGCCGAAAGACAGCTTGCCATTGGGACCGTATATTTTTGCGGTTTCTATTGTATCTCCTTTTATTAAATTTAAGAATGCCTCGAAAGAAACAATTGATGCTTCTGATGAGTTAGTTGCAGAGATCCGTTTAGCTTTGATTCAGGCAGGCCAAAAACTTTCACGTCATATTAAAAAAGAAGTAAAAGAAGCTGATCTTGAAAGAAAACTTGCGCATATCGAGCAGTTCGGACCGATTCTCGTAGAAGGATTGGCAAGAATGGTTAAAGCGCCAGATTCTCGTAAGAAAAAAGCGGAAGAAGGACTTAAAAAACTTCTCGGCAGAGAATCTGAAGCAGCTGCAGCAGATCTTGAGGCGGCTGAAACTCGTCTATTAGAGCAAAAGCGTAGAGAGAAAAAGAAGGGTATTGATCACGATGAGATTCTCGAAGACGTGATCCGCGTGGATGACGAAGAGGAATATGATTTCCCCGTAGCTACGACGAAAAAAAAGGCGACTAAGAAAGTCGCTAAGAAAACAACCTCTAAGAAGAAATAGTTAGGTATAGACGATGGGAAAACTCCTTCAAATACGTGATTTAAAAATTGATATTCCTAAAGAGGCACGCATTCTTGCAGACAAAATGTTGCGTGATCTTGAGGCTTCAAAGCGCCCCGTTTTAGAGGCAGTGAAGACTTCATTGGACAACTCGAATTATAACTCGAAGCTGGGATACTTAACTCCTGGAGATAAAGTTGTTCGCACAGAACTCAACGTTTCTTCAGTTCAAAAGCTAGCGCGCGTGGTTTTCGTATTAGAAATTCTTCTCAACAACCTAGAGCGTGGATCGGTAAATACGAAGCGTGAACTTTACTACATGTGTAAAGGTCTGATTAAGGGCAATCCCCGTTTAAAGCCTCTTGATTTTGATGATCAGCCAGAGTCTGATGCGATCATCGATTTTATTGGTGATATGCTTGAGGTTTACCGTGAAGAATTGAACTGTTTTGCCAATGACCGTGGTGGACAGACTTACTCTCAGCAATTGATTGTGACAGAGACTCTACCTGACGGTGATAAAGCCGTGGTCGATCTTTCTTCTCTGGGAACTTCTCCGTTCCAACCGAAGAACAAACCACAATCTTTGAAACTGAAAGCGAAAAAGAAAATTGATTTCTGCCTTATCGTAGAATCAGAAGGTACTGCAAATACCTTGGTAACCATGGGATTCACAAGACGTAACAACTGTATCGTCATGGGTGCTCAAGGGGTTCCGTCGAATGGTGTGCGTGGTTGGTCAAAACTTATCCAAGATCAGTTAGATGTACCAATGTACTTCTTCGGGGATCTGGATGCGTACACGTTGCAAAATATCTATAGAACATTGAAAGCAGGCTCGGCGGCTTCTCTCATTAGAAACGCTGACTTCTCTGCGCCGAATGTAAAATTCTTAGGAGTTTTGCCTGAAGACGTTCGCAAGTACGACCTTCCTCACTATAAAGTTCGTGAAAGCGATCCAGTTGAAGCGCGCGCATTGAAAAAAGCTAAAGATGCTTTAGAAAACGATCCGTTCTTCTTGGATAAAAAGAATAAGAAACTAGCAGATATCTTGAAATGGTTGATCAAAGAGAAAGTGCGTTGTGAGCAGCAGTCTTTCTTCTCTGTAGATCCTAACGATCCAATCAAAACAGAGAAGTTGATCCTAGAAAAAATCAAATCCGGTTCTTACGTTTAATACTTAAAAGCCCCAGAGTTTAAAAATTCTGGGGCTTTTTTCGTTTCTGAGAAGGCCGAGTGCGCCCTGCGATTTTTGACAAAAGTTCATAGTTTAGATCCTTGCAAGGAGCAAAATTTTCATTTTACTTTCATTTAGAAAATGCCAAAGTCGTTAAATTGAATTTGGTGGCTTTCCTTTCGGCCAAGATTGATTTTAGGGGGCCATGACGCTTATAAGATAAAGCACGTTATGGTGAATCAAGCGCAATTAAACCTAAAAATCTCCAGTTCTTTTGTGATCTCTGCAGTTTTGCATGGGGCCGCTTTTGTATTGGCTTTGGCGCTTGCAGCTCCCCAAAAAAGTCCACTTCCGGTGGGGGTTGAGTTGATGTACGGGGAGGCGACGACGGTATCGGCTCCATCTAAACCTCAATCATTGAATATCCAAAAAACTCAAGCAGCTCCAGTTGCCGCGATGGATGATGATGGCGTAGCTATTGAACAAAAGAAAAAAGAAAAACCTGTTCCCGCACCAGTGACCCCACAGGTGGCTGAGCAAAAGACCCTAGGGAATCCTTTAGGTACTTCCACGACGGGTGCTTTGACGGGACGTGAGGGTGTAGCAAATGGTTCTGAGGTAAGCCCTGAAGAACGCTATCTCTATGAGCTGAGAAAACTTTTAGAAAGACGTAAGAAGTATCCAGTGATGGCCCGCAGAATGGGACACACAGGAAAAGTCATGATGCGCTTTACTTTAAGTTCGGATGGATCTTTAGCAGCAAGTGAAGTTGTTGAGAAAACACCTTATGATTCTTTAAACAATGCCGCTGTTGAGCTTGTTAAGGGGATCGATGGCATCAAGCCATTTCCTAAAGAGATCACCCGCAATGCTTGGGTGATCACTGTTCCGATTGAATATTCTCTGAATTAATATTTCAAGAAAATGAAATGAAGAACTATGAAGTAGGATTTCCCCTACTTCGTAATACCTTGGTAGTTCGTGCAATAATAGATATTGAACGTACGAGCATGAATTCCGTGGCGGAAAGTTTTGAGCTGCTCTTTGTCGCAGTTATCAAATTTTGCCCATTCATTAGCGACCGCTGGATACTTTTCGGTACTTACAAAAAGCACATCTTTGCCAAGCAGGTTGGCCATTTCCTCTGGGGATTGCATCACGGTGTAATTACTCACTGTTGAGCTCAGCATATAAACTTTTTGTTTTACGCCCCAAGTGGTTTGCGCCGTTGTCTCATAGCGATGAGCTGCGATGAATGGCTTCTTGCCAGACTCTGCATGAATTTCACGTTGGCGACGATTCACAAAGCGACCCAACTCTTCCCAACCCGTAAACTCATTACTGAAATCGTAAGTTGTTTCCCATTGTCCCTCGGGAGAGAAAAACTTAAAGACCTTTGGCATCCACGGATAGACGAAAGGTGTATAGCTGATGATTCCTAAGAATATGAAAAAACCAGCGATCCCGCGAGTAAAGACCTTGCTGCGTGCTTTGACGATCTGGCGTTCACCCCACTGAAGACCTTGAGACCAAATGCCTCCGACTCCAATCAGCAAGAGAGTGTAGGCAGCCCCACTCCAGTGCGGTTTGTAATCAGCAAAGAAGGGCTGAGGGTAGAAGACGGCAATTGATGGAGCTGCGAGGCAGAATAGGTAACGCCAGCGAGCATCTTTAATTCGAATGGCTGAAGTAATGAATGCCAAAACAATCATCACGTAAAGGAACGGCGTCGCAAATAGAACTTGTGCGCCTAAGAATACGAGCCAGCGATTAAAATTAAAGGATTCGCCCGAGTGTCGATCATGGAACTGATACTTAAATCCCGGCCAGTCATGGAGATGATTCCAAATAAAGATCGGCGATGCCAATGCCGTGGCAATAAGAAGTCCCACCCATGGCCAAGGAGTTAAAAGGTCTTTGCGGCGAGTTGGAGTCATCAGCAAATACAAACCAAAGCCAGGCGCTAACAAAGCAATGATGAACTTTGAATTTAATCCAAGTCCCATAAGAACACCCAGCCATAGCCAAGTTTTCTTCGTGCTCCAGCGCTTCTCATCCTCGCGCACTCCTTGCCAAAAGACGTAGGAGGCAGCAACCCAGCAAAGCATGAACGGAGGCTCTGGAGAAGCTACATAACCGCCAAAGCCCCAAAACGGAGACCAGCACATAATAAGTCCCACAAAAATTGCGGCAGACTCGTCAAAGAAATCCTTCGTCATTTTATATAAAAGAACCGTGATTCCGATAAAGCACAGGAACCCAGGCAAACGTACACCCAAAAGGGTGTCGCCAAAAATGGAAGTCGTGATGGCTTCTAGCCAAGCAATCATTGCGGGGTGATCGAAGTAGGAAAGCTGGAGGCTTTTGGCCCATGACCAATGGTAGGCTTCGTCGTCAATCAGTCCCACGTTCAGGGAAAAGAAGGCTCTGAAAACAAGAGTGAGAATAAAGACGATGGTCACCTTTTGTGAGGTAGTCTGCTTGTTCCAAAATTCACGAATCACAGCGATTTTGTCCTTTGTTAAATATCATCCATTTAAGTCTGTAATCGCACTTTAGAAGCAAGGCAATAGCATCGCGCATGACGGTAGGTGTAAAACATGCTTTCTTGCAATGGTGCGCTTTAGGGGGGAATCTTAAGACATGAAAAAGGTCTTCCTCATGATGGCCATTCCCGTTTTTTTCTTGGGATGCCAAAGCAGCTTTAAGTATTTCGATCCAGAAAAACCTCATCATGGAGAAAAGGGTTTTTTAAACAATTACGACAACACTCCTCCGCAGGGTTTCTGGAAGTGGCAGTGGGAGCGTCGAACGGCCCCAAGCAAGCCTAAGGAAGACTTTAATCCCGAGATCGTGAAAACAGATACGAGCTTTCTAAAACAGAATAAGACTAAAAATACGCTGACATGGATGGGGCACTCGTCGATGTTCTTGCAGATGGATGGGCAAAATATTCTGCTGGATCCAATTTTCTCAGAAAGAGCTTCTCCTCTAAGTTTTGCAGGGCCTCGGCGTTTATCGGCGCTTCCGTTTCATATAGAAGAACTACCAAATGTGGATGTTATCATGGTGTCTCACTCGCACTACGACCATTTGGATTTACCGACCCTCAAGAGGGTGGCTGAACTGAACCCCGCAGCTCGTTTCTTTGTTCCGCTGGGGCTGAAGTCCCTACTTGAAGGGGAAGGGATTAAAATTGTTGAAGAGTTTAATTGGTGGGAAAACCAACAAATCAATAATTTGACAATCACCTTTGTCCCAGTTCAGCATTGGTCAGCAAGAGGGTTGTTTGATCGCAATCAGACTCTTTGGGGAGGATGGCATCTAGAGATCAAATCCTTTCGGTTTCTCTATGCCGGAGACACGGGATACTCCAAAGATTTCTTAGATATTAAAGAGCGCTTAGGGCCTGTTGATTTCGCCGCGATACCTATCGGAGCGTACGAGCCTCGATGGTTTATGAAGCGTCAGCATGTGAATCCCCATGAGGCGATTTTAATTCATAAAGACTTGGCAGCGAAGAACTCTATAGGGGTTCATTGGGGAACTTTCAAGATGGCTGATGAAGATATGTGGACGCCCGTGAAAGACCTCGAGATAGCAAAAGAAGAATTAAAAATTTCAGAAAATGAGTTTAGAGTTTTAAAGCACGGAGAGACCATCGAGCTTTAAGCGAAGGGAGAAGGATGAATTACCGCATAGAAAAAGATCTACTCGGCGAAAAAAAAGTACCGCAGGATAGTTACTACGGCATTCACACACTTCGCGCGATCGAAAACTTTAAAATTTCTTCCAATACTTTGTCACAAAATCTCTATATGATCGCGGCACTTGCTAAGGTGAAGAAGGCTTCTGCCTTAGCTAATAAAGAAGCACAAACTTTATCGGCAGAACATGCCGATGCCATTGTCAGTGCTTGCGACGAAGTTATTAAAGCCCCCGAAAAGTGGGCTTTTTGCTTTCCAACGGATGTCTATCAGGGGGGAGCTGGTACTTCCGTGAACATGAACACGAATGAAGTCCTTGCCAATATTGCCCTAGAAAAAATGGGACATAAAAAAGGTGAGTATCAATTTCTGCATCCAAACGATCATGTGAATAAGTGTCAGTCGACGAATGATTTTTATCCTACGGCTTTGCGCTTGGCACTTTATGAGGCACTTATCGATGTCGAAAAGTCTCTGCAAAAACTGGCGGGCTCATTTGCACTTAAAGCCCAAGAGTTTGCCTCGATCGTAAAAATGGGTAGGACTCAGTTACAAGACGCCGTCCCTATGTCCTTAGGTGAAGAGTTTAGAGCTTTTGAATCTTTACTAATGGAAGAAATTCAACTTTGGAAGCAAGTAAGAACTTTGCTTTTAGGTGTCAACTTAGGGGGAACAGCCATCGGGACGGGGGTGAATACGCCACTAGGATATCGAGTCTTAGCTGCCAAAAAAATGGCAGAGGTCACGGGATATTCTTTTATTCAGACAACCGACTATGTGGCGGCAACCAGTGAGTGCGCTGATTTTGTCAGTGTTTCTTCAGCTCTTAAAAGAACAGCTGTGCGGATTTCAAAAATTTGTAATGACCTCAGACTTTTAAGTTCGGGCCCCCGCACCGGAGTAAAAGAGATAAATCTGCCAGAGATGCAGGCGGGGTCTTCGATCATGCCTGCGAAAGTAAACCCTGTTATACCCGAAGTTGTGAATCAGATTTGTTTTCGAGTCATTGGCAATGATTTGACTGTGACTTTAGCTGCCGATGCAAGTCAGCTTCAGCTAAATGTGATGGAGCCTGTGATTGCTCACGCACTTTTTGAGAGCATTGCTATCTTAAAATCGGGCAGCGAAACTTTGGCAGACAAATGTGTCGTTGGAATCACTGCGAACGTCGAGCATTGCCGAGAACTTGTTTTAAAGAGCATTGGGTTGATTACTTACTTTGAGCCCTTTATTGGTCATAATGCTGCTGATGAGGTTGGCAGGGAATGCGCCCAAACTGGGAAGACGGTTCCTGAAGTTCTTTTAGAAAGAGCCTTAGTTACTAAAGATGAAATTGCTGAGATCCTTTCGGATGAGAACCTTCTTAATCCACGCTTAAGAATAAAGTAAAAAAAAGCCTCTTTGTAGAGAGGCTTTTTTTCTTTAGTGAGGATGTTTCTGAGTATCCTCAGTGGAATGTCGCGAACGCTCTTGGGGTTCAGATTTCTGAGTAGCTGTGATCTTTTCAAAATCACCATTTTTACGAGTTCCCGATTGAACTTCAATCTGTCGAGACTTGGCATTCTGAGTCTTAGGCAAGCGAAGCTCTAAGACACCGTTTTCGTATCTCGCTTCGACACTTTCGCTTTCGATAGACGTCGGAAGAGAAAAACTACGTTTAAAATAGCCATAAGACTTTTCGAAGTGCTGGATACTATCATCACTTTCTTTTTCTTCACGTCGTCTTTCACCGGAAATCGTCAAAATGTTGTTGGCGACTTCAATCTTAATGTCCTCAGGCTTCATTCCCGGTATATCTATACTCATTAGGAATTGATCGTTAGACTCTGAGATATCGCAGGACGGAGAAAGAACTCTTTCGCTTAAAAAGTCTCTCATTTGGCTGCTGCGACCCCAGTCATCAAATAACCAATCCATTTGGTCAAATAGATCGGTACTTAAGTTCCGATTTCTTCGGTAGGGAGTGAGTTTCATAGAAACCTCCTTGGTTAAATGTTTTCTTGTATTTTAAGTCCGTGGAAGTTCTTTTGAAAGAGAGAGCATCTAAGATTGTTGGGATGCAAATGATAATTTTGAGTATAGAGATGGGTTGGCTTCAAAAGTGAAACACCTCTTATAAAAGAGGTGTTTGTCAGTTCAATTATTTAACGAGCAGATCCATGTGGTGAACAGAGTTCTACATTCTCTTTTTACGAGCTTGCTCGCGATGAGTCTCCTGCCATTTCTTTCTTTGAGCAAAAGATTCTTTGGCATCCATTTCTTTTTGAGGAATCAACTCTAGGTGACCTTTCAACTGCGTATGCAAAGGCAGAAGATTGCCTCCAGCCAGAAGCAGGCCTTTATAGTTTCTCGTAAAGTCATCGTCAGTCTCTAAATCAATTATAAGACGTTCGATTTCAAAGCGGGCAATCGCTGCTTGGTCTTCATCAACCATTTCTAATTCTGTTAAGACGTCGATATCAGCCATTAAAGAAGTTAATTCTTTCAGCCAAATATATCTTTCTGCTGTCATAAGAACGTTGAACCATTCTGCAGGCTGAGCTTGGTAACCGATCTCTTTTTCAAAAATATCTTTTAAAGAGTTTAAAACTTCTTTTTGAAGATCCCAAAGAGCTTGGCGCACTTTAAGTGTATTAGTGTGATGAATGGTTTTGGACATAAATCCCCCTGATATTGCAAAGCCACTATTCTAGCGCAATTTTAGGGGGATTTCACTCATTTATTTTCTGTATCAGACTGAAGCTGAAACAGGGACTTATAGAGCTCGGCGCGGCTGACAGGCTTTGCGAGGTGCTTATCGCATCCGGCTTCACGGGTTTGGCGAATTTCACTTTCCAGAGCAAATGCTGTGATGGCCCAAATCTGAATATGGCGTTTCTCGCTTTGTTCCGACTCCCATTTACGAATGGCTTCGGTGGCCTTAAGGCCATCAAGAACGGGCATTTGCATATCCATGATGATTAAATCAACGGGAGTGGATTTAACAAAATCGACGGCCTCTTGACCATTTTGAACCTCGTCGATACGATGTTCAACCCCTTTCAGGTAGGCCTTGATGAGATTGCGATTATCCTCAGAATCATCAGCGATTAGGATGTGCAGAGGACGCATGTTTTTCTGATACTCCTCACGGGAGTTGCTTTCCGATTTTTTATGGACTGTTGGGGAATCCCCTCTATAGAGAAGAGGCAGTGTGAAGCTGAAAGTGCTTCCTTGGCCTTCAGAGCTTTGCACACGAATATCTCCCCCCATAAGTTCTGCTAGCATCTTACAAATAGAAAGCCCCAAACCCGTGCCCCCAAAGCGGCGCGAGATGCTAGAGTCTGCCTGAGAGAACGGTTGGAAGAGGTGAGGAATGTTTTCCTCGGAAATACCTACTCCTGAGTCTTGAATAGCAAAGTAGATATTTCCAGGGCGCAGGGGATCTTGATTGCGCTCAATTTTAATATCCACTCTCCCATGACTTGTGAATTTGATGGCGTTGGACACTAGGTTCGAGAGGACTTGCTTAATGCGTGTCGGGTCCCCCGAATATATTTTTGCCACCTGTGGAGAGACTTCGTATGAAAGTTCAATGGCTTTTTCTTGGGCTTGCAGTTGGAAAAGTTCAAAGACCTCGCGTGCAATGTCTTGAATATTAACCTCAATATTTTCAATTTCAATTTGTCCTGATTCTATTTTAGAAAGATCCAGAATCTCATTGAGAGTATTTAAAAGATTATCACCGGCCTTTTCCGCAAGACCTAAGAAGCGGGCATCTTCTTCATTTAAGTTATCGCTGTCTAAAACTTTAAGGCTTCCCAGAAGAATATGAAGAGGTGTGCGGATCTCATGACTCATGTTAGCTAAGAATTCACTTTTCGCCTGAGAAGCGCGGATAAGTTTTGAGTTTAACTCTTGTAAGTGCAATGTGTTCTGAAGCACGAGTTTATTGACGGAAACAAAGCGAGTCGCAAAAATCAATAGCAGGGCGCTTGTAAGATAAGTCAAAACTAAAGATGCCAAAAGAAGAACTGCGATTCCTTTAGAAGCGTCAGCTGAAAGAGTGTTGGCCTGGCTGATGGTCGCCTTTAATGTCCGATGAGCTATCTTGAATGTCGAAGTTTTTTTGAAAAAAACTGTATTATCGTCATAGTCGTCTTGATCCAAGGATTCAAAAATCGTTGTCGGGTGTTGCGTATTGGTGATGTCTTCAAGTTTATATCCATATCTTTCATCATCAAAGAAATGAGAAAAACTGGAGTTTAGTACATTCAAATTGAGAACCTCAAGAATGACCCCATCCTTAGCGGGGCGGCCACTCAGGAGATAGTCTTGCAACCCACGCCCGCTGACGGCGACTTCCACGGGGCCGTAAGAGAACTCGTCATTGAAAGCGTCTTCGTCACTTTGATATTTCTTAAGAGAGTGAAGGGCCTCCTTCAGGGGAAGACTGCGCAGAATTTGTGTGTTCGAGTTTTTATCATTACTAAAAGCATGCTCTATAGAAATACTTCCCTGTGGACTTACTTTAAGAAAGGCAACGAACTGAATCTCAGGGTAACCATTGTAAAGTCTACCAGTGAAATCTTGAAATTCTCCAGGGGTGATGATCTCCGAGTTTTCAATAAATGATTTCAATGTCGTGATCGTCATTTGATGGAATTGCAAGCCTTGCTCAAGCAGCTTGAGAGAAAGCTGGGAGCGACGACCAAACTCTTCTAAAACTTTTTCTCTTTCAATAGAATTGACGTAGTGAAGAGCGCCTAAAATAAGAAAGAAAAAGAAGAGCAAGGGAACAACGATATTCTTAAATGAGCGCATCCAATAGGCGCGGGCCCCTTTAGAGAAGATCAGAGCCAAGGGGCTAAAAACAATCCCGCCAATGGAATCCCCGATGAACCACGTCATCCAGTTCAGGAAAAGATTTTCAGAGCCAAGAGTTCCAGATATTGCAAAACAAGCAATTCCCCAACTAGATGTGAAAAGACCTAGAAGTGGGCCGGTGATAACGAGATAGAGAAGGATATCCCGTTCAAGTAAAAACTCGCGGCGTGGATATTCAAAGCGATTGATAATAGTTTTGGCGGCAACAAGGGCAAAGGCTGTGCTGCCTGCCGAGCTTAAGATCAAGAGGGGAGCGCCGACGTTGGAATTATCACCGCTGAGTGCGATGGCTATGGCCCCTAACAGAGCGCCGTAGAACTTATCTCTGCCGAAGAGCAGAAGGAAGGCCACAGTGATACCAATGGGTGGCCATATAGGAGAACTATTGAGGGGTGGCAGGGACCACATCATTGCGAGTTTCCCTGAGAAAAAAACGAGAAGAAAGAGAGTGAGGTTATATAGAAACCACGTACCGAATTTGTTTTTACCCATACGTCAATAGTACTCGATTTATTAATTGATAGACAATAAAGACTTATCAATCAAAGCTAATAGTATGGGGTTATGACAAGGGGAATTTTTTGAACGCTCAAAAAAAGAAGAAAATGATTGAGGCAATTGAGAAGAACGGCTGTTTGCTTGTTTATCCCATAAAAAATGCGAAAACCCCCAAAAGTCTGTGGTATGAACTCTATCCTCGCACTGAAATGGTATGGGAGTGGGGAGAGGATGGGGACAGTCGCGTCGCCGAGTTATGGCATAGTCGCGAAGTACTCTCTCGTAGTCAGGAGGTTGTTTATGCGAAGTGGTATCAAGCAAGGGCAACTTTCTTTTCAATAAACGTCTACACGAATCTCCTCGCATTTTTGGGGACTTCGCGCCATGAAGCTTCGCTTCCAAAATCCTCACAAGAGGCTTTGGATTCGCTTTTAATAGATTCTCCCCAGTCCACAAAGCTTCTGAAGGAAAATTTAGGATTACAGGGGCGTCTTTTAGAGAGTCACTACAACAAGGCCCTCAAACCATTGTGGGAAAAGCTTTATATTGTTGGTTTTGGCGAAACCGAGGACTCAAGCTTTCCCTCTCTAAATATGGCTGCTTCAGAAACACTGTTTGAAGAATGTTGGTTGAAGTCGCAAAAGATCAATCCGATGGTTGCACGGCAAGAATTAGAAAGAACTTTGGGAGGCGACAATCCATTTATGAAGTTCGCTGATAAAGTTTTTCATAAAAAAATGAAGCCAAACTGATTATTCACAGGAGTTATTCTGAGGTCTTGAACTCTGGCCGCTATTTGGTCAGATGGCCTCATGAAAAAAATAGTCTCAATCATAGCACTCGTTCTATGTTCCCAATTGGTATCCGCGCAAACAGTCAGGTTTTCTGAAACCTGCACCTCGTCGGAACCCTTAGCGACACTGTCGTTTGTGGGAGATGTACTTGTCCATAAAATGCTCTATCAAAATGTTGTAAATTCAACGCAAAGGTTTTCTTCGATCTGGGAAAAAACCGATATCTTGATTCGCAAGGCTGATTTTTCTGTAGCCAATTTAGAAGGGCCAGCGGCCTTGGGAATAGATAAAAACGGCCGAGACCGAGGAGATGTAGGTTTTATTTATGACGATGATGTCTACTCTGGAACAAACTTTCGCTTTAACTATCATCCGCGAATTCTATCGAATTTACAGAGTTCGGGTTATGACTTAATAAGCCTTTCTAACAATCACACTTTAGATCGCGGGAGTCTTGGGGTTGATCGCACTCTTGAAGCCGCTCTGAAAATTAATTTGCCTATCGTCGGTATTCGGCATTCACAAGAAAGAAATGCAGCACTTTATTCTGTACATAACGTGCGGGGTTTGCGATTAGCGTTTTTGGCCTGCACGGAAACAACGAATGGGCGCGCGGACTCTAAAGAGCAATTGCTTCTCTGTTATCAGCAAGGTGATCAGGTTATTAAATTGATTCGCGATCTTAAGAAAAGAAGCGATGTGGATGGAATCATAGTTATGCCCCATTGGGGAGTCGAATATCAACATCAACCCAGCAATCAGCAAAAGTCATATGCGCGAAAGTATCTTGAGGCGGGGGCTTTGGCGATTGTCGGTAGTCATCCCCATGTGCTTCAGCCTTGGGAAAAGTACGTCACAACAGATGGTCGCGAAACCATTATCATGTATTCACTTGGTAACTTCGTGGCCGGCCAAAAAGATATTTCTCGAAAAACCGGAGTGGTTACCTACGTCGGCTTAGGAAAAGGGATGGATAAAAAAGCCCGCATTGTGGGTGTCGGCTACACACCGACCTATCGAGAAGGCACGGTGGTTTCTCCAGTAGGTTCTAAAGACTCAGCCTCGGTTCTCAAACACGCTGCTCAATTTTTTGGAAACACTCAGCGTATTGAACCTCATGAAGTGTTAAGACCGACATTATGCTCTAAAGTCCAGTGAGTGAACGCATAGGAAAATCTTCATCCCAGTTTAAGATCATGGTCTTTGGCAATTTATTGTCATGGCCGTGGTTTTCAGACGCCTCCTTTTCTTATCCTTAAAGTCACAAGAACTTAGTCTTAGTCGAAATATAATCATCACTACTTCGGATTTGGAGGAGAAAATGTATAGTAAAGTGAAAGTGGGAGGTCATCCTCTTCATGTAATGCTCGTAGGTTTTCCAATCACATTTTACGTTCTGACGTTTGTGGGATTTGTCGTCTATAAGTTTTTTAGTCCTGATATATTCTGGTACAAGTTGGGTTACTTTTCTAACTATGCGGCTGTTGTTTCAGCTCTGGTGGCAGCAATTCCGGGGATGGTGGATCTATTTTGGGGAGTGCCAAAGTATTCTGAAGCACGGAAAACGGGCCTCATCCATATGCTTCTTAATTTAATCACTCTGGCTCTTTTTGCTGCCAATGCCATTATTATTTCAGGCAATTGGGAAACGGGAGTGATCCCCACGGGTACAAATATTTTCCTCTCAGGTTTAGGCATTATTACCGTCATGGCGGCAGGGTACTTTGGTTGGGAACTCGTAGGGCGCCATAAAGTCGGTGTGGAACTAACTCCTGAACAGCGTCGAATAGAGGAGGATGAAGAAATTCATCGTGAAGATGGGCCTGTCATTTTTCATTAGGTCATATCTGAAATTTTTAAAGAGTGACCATAAATTTTTTAGTGGAGTGGATTATGAAAAAAATCGGAGTTTTAGTAGGAAGTCTGCGTAAAGAATCTTTCACTCGTAAGATTGCACTCGAGTTGATTTCGATAGGTCTGCCCGGATACGAGATGGCAATTCTAGAGATCGGCCAACTTCCGCATTACAATCAAGATCTCGATGAAGCTCCGCCTAAAGAGTGGGTGGAGTTTCGACAAAAAGTAGAAGAGTGCAGTGGATTTGTCTTCGCCACTCCGGAGTACAATCGATCTATACCTGGGGTTTTAAAGAATGCCTTAGATGTTGCTTCTCGTCCCTATGGGAAAAGTAAGTGGGCTAAAAAACCTGCAGGGGTCATCAGCGTTTCCCCTGGAGCATTGGCAGCGTTTGGAGCGAACCATCATCTTCGTCAGTGTTGTGTCTTCTTAGATCTCTATGTGATGCAGCAGCCAGAGGCGTATATTGGGAATGTCTCAGAGATGCTCGACGCCTCGGGGAAGGTCAAGGATAGCAAGCAGAGAGAGTTCTTTACCAAGTATATGGACGATCTATCGAAGTGGATCGGAAACTTTGAAGAGAAATAATAAAGGAGTCGTCATGCGCATTCATGCAGCCTTAACAGAGGGCCAAGGGAAAGACTTTCAGATGGCGATGCTGGATCTGGCCGAGCCTCAAGCAGACGAGGTACTGATAAAGATCATTGCCACAGGAGTTTGTCATACGGATGCCGTGGCAAGAGATATGGCTCTGACTCCATACCCTGTCTTGTTAGGCCATGAAGGAGCAGGGATTGTTGAGATGGTTGGTAGTGCAGTAACTGACATCCAAGCCGGAGACCATGTTGTTCTATCATTTGCAAGTTGTGGTGTGTGCGACAATTGTCTGACCGGGCATCCTACGGTGTGTACACGATTCAATGAGTTGAATATGGGTGGTAAGATGCCCGATGGAAGCACGCGGCTTTATCAAGAGGGAAAACCCGTGTCTCTTTTTTTTGGACAATCTTCTTTTGGCACATACTCGGTGGCAAAAGCCCACAATGTGGTGCCAGTTCCAAAGAATGTAGATCTGGCTCTCTTGGGACCATTGGGCTGTGGAATCCAAACTGGCAGCGGAACTGTTTTAAATACTCTTCGCCCAGAGTTTGGCTCAAGCATTGCCATTTTCGGCAGTGGAGCTGTGGGCTTAAGCGCTATCATGGCAGCAAAAATTTGTGGTTGTGAAAGCATAATCGCCGTGGATATTCACGACAATCGTTTGGAGTTAGCCAAAGAATTAGGTGCGACTCATTCTATAAATAGTAAAAACACAAAAAACTTTGTCGAAGAAGTCAAAGAAATGACAGGTGGAGGGTTGCACTACGCCATTGAAACAACGGGTGTGAGTGCAGTTTTAAAAGATGCTGTGGCAGCTCTAAGACCATTGGGAACGGTGGCAATTGTAGGTGTTACTGGCAAGGTGGAGTTTGACGTTCAATCTGAAATCATGGCCGAAGGTAAAACACTTAAGGGCGTGATCGAAGGAGACTCAGTGCCCAGAGTTTTTATACCGAAGTTGATTGAGTACTATCGCAAAGGGCAGTTTCCTTTCGATAAGCTGATTCGATTTTATAATTTAAATGAAATCAATCAGGCTTTTGAAGATTCAAAAACTGGGGAAGTCATTAAGCCGATTTTAAGGATGGACTAGATATTGCGATTCAAGGAGGAGTCTGATGTCGAGAAATGATCATTTAAATCCAGCTAAGAAAAGACCGGAAAAAGTACAAATACTCGAAGGGTGGGGAATCTATCTTGAAGAGTCTTCTTTGGTGGAAGGCAATGGAGAGTCTATTTATAATTTCATTAAAGAGCGTGCGACGAATTTTTTATTGAAAGATCGTGTCTATGAACTCGTTGAGGATAAACCCTTCACAACGATTGCTTGGAAGAGTCGAGAAGAAAATGCGCAAGTTTGTCGCGTTGAAATTCTTGATATTGCTGACAAGGCCTGCAAAGTGCGTCTTTCGCTTTCATTTGATCGCGAGATGAGCCCGTTGAAAGGGGTTCGCAAAATCTCAAAGCAAAGCCAATATCCAATGAAGCAGCTTCAGAGAGTAAAAAAGAAATTTTTGGAAGTCTTATCAGAAGCTCCCAAACAACAGGATGAGAGGCCTCTGCAATGAGGCCCTTTTACTTCGAGAGACTAGGTTGTCACCTCTTGTGATTCAGACCGGAAGCTCATGGCCTTTAAAAGATTTTCATTAAGAATGAGTTCCTGCGAGGGGATCGCAATGGACATGTCTTGTGAGTTTAGTTTTTCTAAAAAGTTTAATAAGAATTTTTGCTGTAAATCCATGTGTAGGTTGAAGTTAGGGCTGTTCACCCAATATACAACTTCATAGTTTGCATAGGCGTTTGCAAAAGAGGATAGATGAGAGCGATCCACAGTGATTTCTGGTTGAGACTCTAGCAAAGTGCGGATCCAGCTCGGGACTTCCTTTAATTTTTGCACATCAACATTTAGAGGCAGCGCAAATGAAATCACCACTCGGCGCTTCCACATGCGGCGAAAATTGCGAATTCGGCTTTCAAGAAGGTCTTTATTGGAAAAGATAAGTTCTTCGCCTGAAAGGCTGCGAACTCTTGTTGTTTTAATTCCAACATGCTCTACGGTTCCTTGTTCTTGGCCGACCATGATGGAGTCACCGATGACGAAGGGTTTGTCGAAGATAATTGAAAGGGAAGCAAAGATATCGCCGAGGATGTTTTGTGCAGCAAGGGCGATGGCGATTCCGCCGATTCCTAAACCTGCGACGAAGGTGCCAATATTAATGCCGAGATTGCTCAAACAAGTCAGGACGATAAAGACAACGAAAGTTCCCTTTAGAACCGTCGAGATCAGTTCCGAGACGGTCTGGGCGCCGGCGTCTTTAGCGATCTTTTTTTCTAAATAACGATTTTGCCAAATTTCAATATAGCGCAGACCCCACACAGAGACTTGAAAACCCGAAGCAATGACAATCAGAGGAAATGTAAACTTCAGAGCAGACTCTGATTGATAGGTTGTTTTTGCTAATTGATGCAGAAACCAAAAGAAGACCACCCACCAGTGAGTCGATTGAGAGAGCTGATAAAACGTGTTTTTGATTGAAAACTGTTTGGCAGGATCTGTTTGAGTTTGAACATAGCGATTCTTTAGTTTCCTGATGAAGAATTTAACGATTCCTCGGGCAACTAAAGTACAGCCTAAAGAGATTGCAAAGATGGTGAGCCAGTCAAGTTGCGGATATTTTTCGTAAGCATTTTGTATCTCAATAAGAACTGAATTCATAGGATCTCCACTTCAAACGTTCTTCAAAAAATATTATGGATGAGATTGGTTTCCTAAAAAATTATTCTTTTGTCATTTTAGAAACCCTTCAAAGGTCTTTAGATATCTTTGCTTGTTCCCATAAAGAGATTCAAAAAATACAAATAACCTTGAACTCTGAGATAATAAGACCATAGAAGTCGGGTCTTGACGACCTAAAAATTCTCCAAGGATGGATGAATCAAAGGGCTCTTTTTGAAGGGCCAATTAGTCAATTTTATAGGAGGAAGTTATGGCTAACCAGCAACCCAATCATAATCAGAATAATCACAACCAAAATAAAAATAACAACCATTCCAATGTCCAAAACCAAGGAATGCACAATCCCAAACAGGCAAGTACGGAGGGGCAAAAGGACAGTCGGCACAGCTCCTCTCAAGAATCCTCTCGTCCTAATCAGCCTGCAGGAAAGTCCTCAGGAAGAGGATTTGCATCTATGGACCCAGCTAAACAAAGAGAGATTGCAAGTAAAGGCGGGCAAGCTGCACATAGGCAGGGAACTGCTCATCAGTTTACGTCCGAAGAAGCCCGGGAAGCTGGAAGAAAGGGCGGGGAAGTGGTGAGTCGCGACCGTGAGCATATGGCAAAGATTGGACGTAAAGGGGGAGAAGCCAGCGGGCAAGCTCGACGTAACACGCCCGATCAGACGACAAATCACTAGCACCTCTTTATTTCGAGATGAAATGAAAAAGAAGCTGGATAGAGCCAGCTTCTTTTTTATTTGACCTTCCAACGATGGGAGGGTTTAGGCTGGTTTTATGGAAACTCAAAAAGTAAAACTAGATATAGAAGGAATGAGTTGCAGCTCTTGCGTAAGTAAAGTTGAAACCATCTTACGTTCCCAAGAGGGGATTCAAAAAGCAGACGTTTCTCTTTTAACAAAAGAAGCGACGATAGAAATTGATGCGACAAAAAAGTCCCAAATTTTAAAATCTCTGGGTGAAGAAAAATCTTATCGAATCCAAGAGCACCTCGACACAGGGGACTTTGAAGAGAAAACGCAGCTTAAACTAATAAAGCAAAAAAAGAGGATGTGGCTCTCTGCTCTTTTAACGTTGCCACTTCTGGCGCCAATGCTGGCGGGCTATGTCGGCCTGACACTTCACGTGCCGATTCTTCTTCAGTGGATCTTAGCCAGTGTGATTCAGTTCTACATAGCTTTGCCATTTTATAAAAATGCCTGGGCCGCTTTAAAACGAAGATCTGCTGATATGGATACTTTGGTAGTTCTAGGGACCTCTGCAGCCTATGTGATGAGCACATACTTTTTTATTTCTGGTAAAGGTACTCATCACAATTACTTTGAAACTGCGGCAACAATTATTACCTTCATTTTGATGGGTCGCTATCTCGAAGAGCGCGCAAAAACTCAAACCGTTGGAGCTATTCGAGATCTTAAGAAAATGATGCCCTCCCAAGCCGTTGTTCTTACGGCAAAAGGAGAAAAGAAAATGGATATTAGATTCTTAAAGATCGGGGATACCATTTTAGTTAAAGCGGGAGAACGAATTCCTTTAGATGGAGCAGTTTTAGATGGAGTGTCTTTCGTTGACGAGTCTTTCTTGAGCGGCGAGTCCAAGCCCGTGGAAAAAATGGCGGGCGCTGAAGTGAAAGCCGGAGCTCTTAATCTAGATGGAGCTTTAAAGATTCAAGTAGGTAAAGAGCAAAAGGAAAGTTTCTTAGCCGAGATCATTTCGTTTGTTGAAAATGCACAAAGTGGCAAGGCAGATATTCAAAGGCTTGCTGATAAGGTGAGTGCTTATTTCGTTCCAACGGTTCTAGTCATTAGTTTACTAACATGGGTGGTATGGTTTCTGACGACAGGAGACTTTCATCACGCTCTTTGGAGTGCGGTGGCAGTGCTTGTGATTGCATGTCCTTGTGCTTTGGGCTTGGCAACTCCAGCGGCACTCACTGTAGGAATGGGAGAGGCTGCCAAAGAGGGATTCCTCATTCGTGGGCCTGAGAGTCTAGAGCGTATCCATCGCACTGATGCAATTGCATTTGATAAAACGGGGACCCTGACACTTGGGAAACCCCAGCTTTCACGGGTCGAGGCTTTTGAGAACTCAGCCCATGCTCTGGGGGTGGCCCAAGCTTTACAAAAAGCCAGTCACCATCCCATTGCCTTGGCCTTTTTAGAGGCAAAGGAAGAGTCTATCTCCTTAGAGGCTTCGGAGCTGCGCAATCATTCAGGTTTAGGAGTCGAAGGTAAGGTAGAGGGACGTCGTTATATTTTGGGCAGCCGACGATTCATGGAAAATCAAGAAATTGCTGTGAGTGATTTTCAGACTTCTCTGCAAGAGGCGCAAGCTCAAGGCATGTCGTTTTCTTTTTTAGCGGATATCGATTCTAAAAAAGCCATCGCCTTTTTTTCTTTCTCTGATCAATTGCGTGCAGACGCGAGCAAGCTCATCGAGAGTTTGAAGGAGCGTGGAGTGGCGTCGTTTATTTTAAGCGGCGATGCTGAAGGGGCTGTGCGTGGAGTGGCTGAACAACTGAAAATTTCTGACTACAAGGCAGAGGCCAATCCGTTAGAAAAAGTAGAGTATTTGAAGTCGCTAAAATCGCGATTTAAATCCGTCGCTATGATTGGAGATGGAATTAATGATGCTCCAGCGCTGGTGACGGCGGATTTGGGAATTAGTATAGGATCAGGAGCAGATATTGCTCAGTCTTCTGCGAAAGTCATTATTCTCAATGACAACCCATGGAGTTTGCTGAGTCTGTTAAAAATGGCACAGATGACCTATAATAAGATTTGGCAGAATCTGTTCTTTGCATTTATTTTTAATATTATCGGAATTCCTCTGGCAGCTTTGGGAAAATTGACTCCGGAGTTTGCAGGATTGGCGATGGGCTTAAGTAGCACGATTGTTCTTTCAAACGCGCTCTTGTTAAAGCTGCAAATGAGATCTCTGCGTATAAAGGATCGTTAATGAATATAGGTGAGCTTTCAAAAATTTCAGGTGTCAGTGATAAGATGATTCGTCACTATGAATCGATAGGTCTTCTGCCGAAGGCTAAGAGGTCAGAGTCTGGGTATCGGCAATACTCTGAAAAAGATGCTCACAACTTAATCTTCATTAAGAGATCTCGACAGTTGGGATTTTCGACTTCTGAAATTAAAACGCTTATAGGACTGTGGAAGAATAAAAGCCGCACATCCAAGGAAGTTAAGAAATTGGCTTCGGCGCATTTAGAAGAGTTGGAACAAAAAATTTCTGATTTACAGGAAATGGCGGATTCGATTCGGCATCTGGTTCATTGTTGTTCTGGAGATGAAAGACCGGAGTGTCCTATTCTAGAAAATCTAGAGATTCAAAAATAACAGATAAGGGGGCTTTTGAAGAGCCCCTTTTTTTTTACTCTGTTTTTGATTCAGAGGCTGCCGGCATTGGAGAGCCAGTTGCTAAAAACTTCATTGGTGAAACTTCTTTAAATTTATCGCTGATATTTCCAATCAGAGAATAGTTTTTCACAAGATCAATTTTTTTAGTTTTTTGTTTCTTGTCGAAGTTAAGTTTCTCGAGTTCGACCCAAACCAAATTAGGACTTTCTGTATTCTCATAGTAGTAGATTCTTTTTGTTAGATCTGCCACAGTTCTCCAGCGAGTCGGGGAAATGTTCGGGCGAGCTGGATCACTCACACCGAAGGGCTGAGAGACGTTTCGCATAACGCTGAAAACTCCGGCGACGGCTTCTCTATAGTCTTTTGTATCCGGAAGATGAGAGGTGTAGTAAGCAGCTCTCACGAAACGATCGGCAGCTTCTGTAGTGCCAGGCAGAGCTTTGCTTCCTCCAAAACTTTTATACTGACGTATGATTTCCAGTTGTTTGTCGTAGGTTGGAGAGTTCGTCATGACGATAAAGTCTTTATTATGGTAAGTCTGAAGTTTGCCGTTGATGTATTCCAGTACGACGCTGTCTCCGGTATTATCGCTAATACTTAAATGAACGGTCCCTTCTTTTTTACCGGCGGATGTTTCGACATCCACTTGGGCCACTTGAAAGGGATTCGTTTTCAATGACTCAACGGCCTCTTGCACAGTTGCAAAATTATCTAAAAAGTACTGACCCCATAGAGTGACAGAAAGGCCTGGAACTTTGGGGTCTCTTTTGCCGAACTTACTTTCTGTGAGGTAGAGCATGCTCATGGACAGGCCTCTTTCATTGATGCCATCCACTGTGCCAATATCATAGATAGAAAGACCGACGCTGCCGTATTTGGAAGTCCACTTTAAAGGATTTTCAGGAACCGCACCATCGCGGGTCATACCTCGAGGAAAAAGCCAAAGATTACTACGCGTATCTTCCAGCCAATCCATATTTCTTCCAACAATGACTTCAGGTCCACTTTTACTTTGCCAAAGAACTTTGGAGCAGGCCAATGTTGGCGTCGAGTAGGCAAAGATCGTCGAGAGACAGATGAGACCAGTTAGAAAGGGTCGCTTCATATTTCACTTCCTTGTTTTAGTTAGTTAATTAATCTCTAAAGTGTTCTTGTCTTAAAGACTTATTTTACTAAAACAAAAATCTAAAAATATATTTTTATAAATTCTTGCGCGTTTATAATGCAGACAGAACAAGGAGGCGCGAATAGAAGATATGTTATTTTTCGCTTTTGAGTATGTTAACGATCGACTCGTTTCTTTGATTTTGTGCCAAAGATTCTTTTATTTCTTATAAGGTCTCATTTAGTAAGGAACAGAAGTTGCCACGTGGCCACGCAAGCATTTTTGACAGAGACTGACCCTATTCCAAGGTGTCATGCAACGACAAAGTTGCCCGAATCGGTCTCTAGTAAATGAGTCAAGGGGCAAGCTGTTCTGGAACTGTGTTAGTTCAATAAAAAATCTAAGACTTCAGGAGTTCTAAGAGAAGCTCTGGGGGACGCGCAATGACTGCTACCGAGTCATTAAAAAGAATCGGTCGCTCCAGGAGTGAAGGATGGCGTGTGAGGTTTTCTAAAATCACATCGTCAGAGTTTAAGTCGAAAGAAAGGTCTTGATAGAGTTCTTCTTTGGTTCGAACAAGATTTTTAGCTGGGACTTTTAGGACTTTGAGAATGTGTTTTAGCTCCTCAATAGAGGGAGTGTCTTTTAAATATTCAACGACCTGAAAAGATACGTTACTTGCTTCAAGGAGAGCTAAGGCTTCGCGAGACTTTGAGCAGCGTGGATTGTGATAGAGTGTCCATTTTTTCATAGAGTCTGAATATAGCGCCAGAGGGCTATGTTGATCAATGGACTTCTCGAGAATTTAGGTTTGAGACTCATGAGTTTCTTGTTTTTTCTTTCATTCTAAAAGGGAATGAGCAAAGATATTGTTTATATGATGAAATGGTTTATGCGCATTAAAGTTCTTAGTTATTTCGCACTTGTTGTTCTCTTAGGAGTTGGGGCCTATTTTCTGGTTTCAAAACTGCGTCCGATCTCTGGGGCCCATGTCCATCTTTATGATGAACAAATTACGGAAAAATTTGCGACCACTATTCAGCAGCTTACTGGTAAACAGAGTCTTTATGTGGCAAAACTTCATACCGTGGAAGTCGTCGAGCGAACATCGGCGGCAAAGGCTTTAGGTATTTCTCTTCCTTCTGTAGTCTTGGAAGCGGAAGTTCCTGTAGAGTATAATTACTATGTTCCTCTTTCAGGGGGATGGCGCTTTGAAGTTCGTGACAGAGTTTTAAAAGTTTTTCCTCCAGAGCTGACAAGTTCAAGACCTGCTGTTGATTTGGCCAAAATGAAATTTAAAATCAAAAAAGGCAGTGTGCTTAGAAATCAAAAAGAGCTTCTAAAGAAGTTTGAATCAGATATTCCGGGTTTTCTTATCGAGAGAGCCATTCAACACCGTGACAGTGTTCGCGACGAAGCCCGTAACTCGGTGGAAGAGTTTATCCGCAGTTGGATCTTAACTTCGATGACACATCTTGAGATTGAACAGGTGGAAGTGCAATTTCCCCAAGATTCTCTAACTCCGTCGGCGGAAAGTCTTCAGCAACGATAAAAGATCACAGCGTTTTTGCTTTGTGAAATAGACCGCCGTAAATGCATTGAGTCGCCGTAAAATCCCCTTGTGTGCATGTGGGTAGCTCTTCTATTCTTTTTTCTACTGGAGTCAGTATGCGTATTCTGGTCGTTGAAGATTCAGATAAGATGTCTCGCTTTTTAAAGCAGGGCCTGAATGAGGTCGGCTACGTCGTCGATATCGCCGCCAAAGGTAAAGATGCCGAAGAGTGTGTGGCGGCAAGTTCCTATGATCTTATAATTTTAGATGTGATGCTGCCAGATCAAAGTGGCCTAGAGACTTCGAAGAACCTTAGACGTGATGGTTATGCAGGTCCGATATTGATGCTGACGGCATTGGGAACGACCAAAGATAAAGTGGCGGGATTAGATGCTGGAGCGGACGACTATCTGACCAAACCCTATTCCTTTGAAGAGCTCCACGCAAGAATCAGAGCATTGCTGCGTCGTCAAAGTCCAAAAAAATTGTCGGATCACCTTCTAAAATATTCAGACCTTGAGATGGACCTTCTCAATCGGCAGGTGAAACGTGAGGGGAAAGAAATCTCCCTCACAACAAAAGAGTTTTCACTTTTAGAATTTTTCATGCGCCATCCAGAAAGACCTTTAGGACGAGTATCCATTGCCGAACAGGTATGGGATCTGCATTTTGATTCAGAAAGCAATGTCATCGACGTCTATATCAATATGCTGCGAAAGAAAGTAGACGTCCCATTTAGCAAGAAGCTCATTCATACAGTTGTAGGGACGGGTTATGTTCTCAAAGAATCAAAATAAATTTTTTCCAGCCCTGAGTATTCGTGTCCGCTTGTCACTGTTATTTGTGACTCTGTTTGGAGTTTTCACACTTGTTTTTAATATTTTTATCTATCAGTTTATGGTCGATACTCTTCAACAAGATTTTGACGATGCACTTTTTAATTACAGTGTGGACGTGGCAGATAGTATCACTCTAGAGCGCAGTGGAGACGTCAATATTCCACCTCTGCACTTGGAGCATGAAAAGATATTGCCATTCCGACTAGGGACGGCCCTTATTCTCATTCGTCATAGTTCAGGGAAGATCTTAGAAAAAGTAGGGAACTTTGGAACCTTTGATCCTCCCTATGAGAAATCCCTGAAAGTCCTGCGTTCAGGGAAGGATTATGACTATCAGACTTTGACTGAACTTGAGAGTATCCCCAATGTGGAAGCTCATTCTTATCGATTAATCAGTGTGCCATTGGATGAGAAAAAGAAAACTCAACTGATGCTTCAGATTGCGGTACCAATGACTCTTCTGGAGAAACAGGTACGCAGTCAAAAAAATATACTTCAGATGGGTATTCCAATCGTTTTATTGGCTGCGACTTTAGCGGGAATCTTTCTTTCGGCTCGTGCAATGCGACCTTTAAAGAATATGATCGAGGTGACAAAAGAGATCAAAGCCAGTGATTTTTCTAAACGAGTACCGATTCCGAGCGCAAATGACGAAATAAAAATGCTTTCGCTGACCTTTAACGAGATGCTCGAGCGGATAGGACAAGCTTTTCATAGTCAGGAAAGATTTGTTGCCGATGCCTCACATCAGTTAATGACCCCCCTTGCAGTTCTAAGGGGTGAGCTTGAGTTGACTAGTAAATCTGAGACTCCAGAAGTTCAGAGTTTAAGTCAGAGTCTTTTGCAGGAAGTAGATCATTTAGCAAAGATTGTTCAAGAAATGCTTCTGCTTTCTCGTATAGATGCAGGGATGGGGAGTTTGAATCTTGAAGAGTTGCGATTAGATGAGTTGATCTATGAGCTGCTCCCTCGGCTTGAGAAAGTAGCTTTAAAGAAACAATTGAAACTTGTGGTGACACTTCGAAACGATGAGCATATTGAAAGTCCTTTGATTCTTGGTGATCGAGATCTTTTACAGCATCTCTTTAATAATTTGATAGAGAACGCGATTAAATACTCACCCAACTCAGAGGCTATTTATCTTGAGATTGGTTGGAACGAGGAGCGTTCATTTGTGACAGTTCGGGATCGGGCCGGAGGAATTCCTGAGGACCAGTTGCCCTATATCTTTGACCGATTCTCTCGGGGAGCCCAGGTCGAGAATAAAATAAAAGGGCACGGTATTGGTCTGGCAATTGCTCAAAAAGTGGCTCAGCTCCACGGTGCTGAAATTGAGGCTTGGAATTCTGAGGGCGGAGCTAATTTCAACCTTGAGATTAAAAACCTTTAATCTGATTTTAATTAGATTTTTAGATGAAGTTGATATTGTTTGTTTGTCCTGTGATTAGGATACAACAAAAACCACTGGAGGTTTTAAATGAAATTCTTTGCAACAGTATCAGCAATCGTATTAGCAGCTTTTGTCGCGCACGCTTCATCAACAACTGCAACAACAACGACGACAACAACAACAGCAGCAGCGCCAGCAGCTGTGTCAGCTCCAACTGAAGCACAAAAAGTTGAAGCAGCAAAAAAAGATAACAAAAAGACTGCAAAAAAAGAAGAAGCTGCAAAAGTAGCTGCTCCTGCAGGCCACTAATTATCTAAAATAGATTTTTAAATTACCGCTTAAAAACACCGAGGATTTTCCGAGTCCTCGGTGTTTTTTCTTTTAGTATTCACCATCCATCATATGATGTTTCTTCTCCATCATTGGACATCCATTTTTGCCCATGGTTTGGCAGGATGCTTTCATGTCTGCACGACACTGCATAGGTGTTTTCGTAGAGCGAAAGCAATTCGCCATATCTTCGTGCATTTTCGCCATGTTCTCACGTTGAAGGGTTGTCCATTCGATTTTTGGAGCCTATTTACCTTTCATTTTTTCTTGTGCATGAGAAAAGGGCAATGTCATCACAACAGAAAGTAAAGCGGCCGCAGAAAAGACTTTTAAAGCATTTTTCATAACTCACCTTTGGGTTTTTAAAATTGCTTCTTTGAATATAAATTTAAATTTTAGGCAGCGAAAAAAATATTTTGCATCGTTTGGAGAGAGACATTGAACGGCGGAAGAGGGCTGTCTGGTAGCACCTAGAAAACGGGGTGTCTGCATTAGATAAGCCTGTAATCCGGATGCTTTCCAATGTTTAACTTGTCGGATCTTTAATAATTCTTCCGTCAGCAAGTTGAAGTAGAAAGCCAGGGGCTCAAGTTATTGCAAACTCTACTAACTGTGTTACGAATAAGGCGTCTAATGAATGCGCAAAAAATGAACTTATCGGGGCACGCAAGGCCTGATGGAACTTTCGAAGACACAGGAGCCTGGAACTGTGAGCTGTATGGCGAGGGGGCTGGTGCTGATCAAACATGGTATATTGATGGAACTGTGGTCGGGAGCCATAGCTGGCGATGTAAAAGCTAACAGTTACAAAACAATCTTCAAATCTTGACATTATTTCTATCGGCCCCATCTTTTAGACGGAGGCCTGATGGATAGACCAAGCGAAGAAATACCCAACGAGGGATATACCTATTCTGTCATCCGTCGCACATGGCTGAGTCGCGCACCCTCAACGCGATCAGGAATACTTATCGGCTGGCTGCTCTTACTATTGATTTTAAGCTGCGTTTTCTATTGGACAGACCTCTGGGGATTAGAGTCCTTAATGCCAGCGTCGGGGCACGCCGTCTTTGAAAAAAAAGAATACTGGAGATTATGGAGTGCTTTGTTTGCTCACGGTGATGTGAAGCATTTGCTTTCTAACTGTCTCACTTTTTTTGTCGTTGGGTATTTCTTAATAGGCTACTTCAGTCTCTGGTTCTTTCCAGTGGCGGGATTCTTCGTTGGTGGTGTCGTCAACTATTTGACTTTGAAGACTTATCCTCCGGCAGTAGATCTGATTGGTGTTTCCGGCGTTGTTTATTGGATGGCTGGAGCATGGTTGATTTTATATTTTCTTTTAGATCTCAGAAAAACAAAAATGCAGAGAGCTCTTCGTGCACTCGGAGTTGCTATTGGGATTTTTATGCCGGCTTCGGCTTTTGATCCCTCCATCAGCTATATGGCGCATCTTTTAGGATTTGCTTTCGGTATTGCATCGGGGGGGATCTATTATGTTTTTAATCGAGCTCGTTTTAGAAAAGCAGTCAAGGTGGAGTATATCACGGAGGATTTAGTCACTCCTTCTTCACAATCTGAATAACTAAGATGCAAGCAAGGGAGTCTATTTAACTCCCTTGCATTGAGATTTACTTATAGTTTACGAGCCACAGGACTTACCCCACGTATTGGCAGTGCGATCTCCGACACCAATGTGAAGTGAGGCGCTTCCATAGTGACCGATAGCACGCAGACGTTTTGCTTTTCTCATTTTACAAAGTTCTTTAAAGGCCACATTGGCTTGGCTGCTGCTAGTGAAGCGCACATCAATCGAAGTTCCGTAAGGATGTCTTCCAGCGGCACCTCCGACATTTTTATTGTAAGGCTCAGGACGCCACCAGTTATAGATCTGTTTTACACCAATCCCTTTTTTCTGAAGATCTTGCAGGATACGAATTCCAGCAATTGGATATTGCCAAGTTTTTTCGTCAGGATGGATTAAGTTGTGGGCTTGGCCAGATCCATAGGTGCAACGAAAGGTGTTTTTGCTGCTAGGGTTGGGGCGTACGACTTGCGCGCACCACGACGAGTTCTTTGTTTCGCTATAACATTTTTTTAAAAACTTTTCTTTTTTTGAAAGACCGAGATTCACTTGTTTGATTTGGGAAGAAGATGGTCTGAGGCAACCGAGTGCTTGAATCTCTTCGGAAATTCCAGGGTCCTCTTGATAGTCATCGTGAATGTGGTCAACGATGTCTTCGCTGTCAGAATCGAGAGCCGGTGATTGGTGAACGGTTTCATTTTCAGTGGAAGCGTAGTCAGCATTGTTTGAGTCGTCTTTTTGGCAAGCGGTTAAGGGCAGGCCCAAGGCTAAAAGCAGGGCTATGGCCATAGTATTTATTTTCATCTGCACTCCTTGTGTGGTTTGGCATTGAAATGCGAGACTACAAGGAGTTCAAAAAAGATAGATACGGCTCAGCGTGTTTTCTGGAGTTTAGGTCAGGGTAAAGCGAGGGCATTTATGATTAAAAAGTGAGTTCTCTCCAGATAGACAAAGAATGATTTTTTTGCGGAACGCGGAATTGATATCGAAATTCATTTAAATTTATCGGAAAGATAAAGTCTCAAATATTTTTAGAGGCACTAAATAGAAATTTCGTAGAGGCTTTGACGGAATTTTGACCACGCAATGGCGAATCAATAGTGAAACAATGGAAAAGGCTTAAAATGCACACGCAAAGTCTTATTATAAAAACTTTAAATTTTTTTTTAGATCTTCTCTAGACAAGGTTCTATAAATTCGTTAGCCTTTATTTATCTCACGAAGGGAGGGGCTATGTTCTTGAATATGTTGCAATCAATGATGATGCCTTCTCCTGTCTTGTTTTTCTAAAAATAGATTTAGAATTCAGAGAAGGCGCCATTACCTCCAACTCTTGAAAATGAATCAATAATAAAATTTCATATGTAGTTCTCTTTAAGAATTTAGAGAGCAGTTGCGGAAGATTTATGAATGTATTGAAGCGCCTATTATTTACAGAGGTATCGCCTTTAGTAAAATTAGCAAAGATAAAGAATATAGAAGAAGCCGATTTGATGGAACTCCCATCGGATCTTGATCCTAGAAATATTACTATTAATCGGAACGAGATTCGTTGGACGACTCCTAAGGATTTGCTTTTGTCGATGGTCTATAGCTTAAGAAAATATACAGGACCGGCATACCTTTGGTATTTGGGGAGTTCCGTTTTTGCGTTAATGTCACCTGTATTGGTAAACAAGTTTGTAGGACTTATTTCTGAAGGAGTGTCTTCAGAGACTCTCACAACGACTTTGATCTATGGTGTATTACTTGGTTTTTTTGGCTTTTTGTCAGGCCTCTTTATGCAACATTATTTCTATAATGGTCTTAAAGCTTATCAAGTCACTACGAGTATTTTGAATGAAAGAATATTCTCTCATAGTTTGCGATTGAGTCAGCAAGCTCGGCAGCACAATCAAGTGGGGGATATCGTAAATCACATGAGCAGTGATAGCGATAATATTGCGGATTTCCCGATGGTTTTAGGGGATCTGATAATGTCGACCTTCCTGATCATCGGCGTTGTTGCAATGCTCTTCTATTACATAGGAGTCTCTGCATTTGCAGCTCTTCTAGTTCTTTTTACGCTAGCCCCTTTAACAATTTACGTGGCCAAAAAGTTCACGTATCTCGATGAAGAAATGATGCTACATCGGGACCGTCGTGTCACATTGATGACACAGGCAATGAATGCCATTCGGGTTGTAAAGTATTTTGCATGGGAAAAAAGTGTTTCGAATGAAGTAGCAGAGGTACGTGAAAAAGAGCTTTCTAGTCGAAGAAGACTAGCTAAGGCGGAAGTAATTTCAAGCCTTGGCTACCTCGGAGTTTCGACTTTAGTTCTTTTTGTAGCACTTGCTGTCCATGCTTGGCGAGGGCAAGAACTCAACGCCGCCACTATATTTACTTGCATAGCACTTTTTGGATTGCTGGAGGGACCCTTTGGCGACTTGTCTCGTTTGATTTCTCGCACAACCAATGGACTGGTGGGCGCAAGGCGAATTTTATCTTATTTAGCGCAAGAAGAAGTGCAGGTGGATGTTCGTGAGCAAGATCGTTCAGAACCTGTAGGGATTCATTTAGAATCTTTAAGCATTCGCCATGCAGGTCAAGATAGCGATCTTTTGACGGATATTACTCTTGATGTGAAAGCCGGAGAATCGTTGGCGCTTGTGGGGCCGGTTGGTTCAGGAAAGAGTTCGCTTATAATGGCCTTATTAGGTGAGATCAATCCTCAATCAGGTCGTTGCATTTTTGTTCCAGAATCTGGAGCAAAACCTCGGATGGCCTTTGTGCCCCAAGAAGCATATATCGTAAATGCTTCTCTCTTAGAAAATTTGAAATTTGGAGAATCTGTAAGCAATGAAGAGGTTCGCCGAGCTCTACATAATAGTTGTTTGAGTCGAGATCTTAAAGAGTGGTCGTCGGGCCTTCGCACGGAAATCGGAGAAAAAGGCGTGAACCTATCTGGTGGACAAAAGCAACGGGTTGCTTTAGCCCGCGCCTTTTTAAGAAAGCCACAAGTGGTGTTGTTAGATGATCCACTTTCAGCTGTGGATGCAGAAACGGAACGGCTTCTTTGCGAACGCCTCTTGTTCGGAGCTTGGCAGGGAGTTACGCGAGTTGTAGCTACTCATCGACTCGAGTATCTGTCGAATTTTGATAAAGTTGCATTTGTACATGAGGGAAAGGTTCAAGGACTTGGTACTTTTAATGAGTTACTAGTGGGTTGTCCTTCTTTTCTGTCTTTTTATAAAGAGCATGGGAAGTCACAAGGGGAAGAAGAGGCTAAACCGCACGAGCAAGCAGTAACATATGAAGAGTTGGAGCTTCATGATAGCAATGATGGTCAACGAGTCACTGAAGATGAAGATCGAGAAGTGGGGGCCGTTAAGAGTACCGTCTATTGGGATTATATCAGCTCTTTGGGGGGAGATGGACGCTATACAAAACCACTAATACTTGTCTTGCTTTTGATGTCAGCAATTTTGACTGCGGTCTTACCTTTGGCACAGAAAGCTTGGTTATCTTTTTATTCAGAAAATAGCGGTAAGTGGTTGGCTTTGACTGCCGTAGGAATATACGGATTGATCGGGATCACAGTTTTGGTTGGATCTTTGATGAATCATCTCTTTTGGCTCAGTCGAGGAATTAGAGCGGGTAAAAATATGCATGATAAGATGCTTAAAAGCGTTTTAAGTGCGCCGATTCGCTTTTTTGATTCTACTCCTGTAGGGCGAATCATTCAGAGATTTTCGAGAGACGTTGAATCTGTAGATGTGTATCTGCAATGGAGTTTTGATTCTGCAGTTCACTGTGCATTGCAGGTGATAGTATCAATTGTTTTGATTTTAGGACTTATGCCTTTAATGATTTTGGTTATCGGCCCGGTGATGAGTCTTTATTACATAGTGCAACGAGACTACAGACGTCCAGCTAGAGAAGTGAAACGCTTTGATAGTGTCGCGCGATCTCCACGTTATGCTCACTTCAAGGAAAGCTTGCAGGGGTTAACAGTTATTCGCGGATTCAATAAGACAGAGTGGTTTATGGAAAACTTTTATCAAAAGCTTTTTCACAGCCATAAAATGTTTCATGCACATATTTTAGTAAATCGTTGGTTCTCTACTCGCGTGCCTTTGATTGGCGGACTTATCTCCACGGCGACAGCTGTGGGAGTAACTCTATCTGCCTATCATGGTGTGATGGAGGCGGGGACAGCAGGCCTTGTAACTCTTTATTCACTTTCTTTTTGGGGATACCTAAATTGGGGAGTTCGTGTTTTTGCGGATATTGAATCAAGAATGACCTCGATTGAAAGATTGAAGTTCTTTTCAAACTTACCTGCTGAAGTTTCAATTTTGAAAGCTTCGAACGAGGTCTTACGTGAAACATGGCCTGAAAAAGGTCGAATAAATGTTGAATCTTTAAAGGTTCGCTATGCTTCTCATTTGCCTTTGGTTTTAAAAGGAATCAACTTTGAAGTCGAGGCTGGAAGTCGCGTGGGAATTATCGGTCGCACGGGATCGGGTAAGAGCACATTTTTTCAAACCCTCTTCCGTTTCATTGAGGCCGAAGAAGGTAGTATTTTAATAGACGGAGTTGACATAGCCACTGTGCCCTTAGAGAAATTGCGCCGAAGTCTTGCAATCATACCTCAAGACCCAACGTTATTTATGGGCACGATTCGAAGTAATTTAGACCGCTATAACGAATATTCAGATGAAGAAGTTATGGAGGCACTTAAACACGCTTCGATGTGGGAATATGTAAAGTCTTTGCCTCAGATTTTGAATTCACCGGTTACAGAAGGCGGGCAAAATTTAAGTCAAGGCCAGCGTCAATTGCTCTGTCTTGCGCGTGCTCTACTGACAAACGCAAAGGTCATCGTTATGGATGAAGCGACTGCGAGTGTTGATGTGCAAACAGATGCGCTCTTACAGAAGGTGATTCGCACATCCTTCAAAGGTGTTACGATGCTTATTATTGCCCATCGTCTGGGAACCATCTCAGATTGCGATCAGATTATTGAGATTTTAGCAGGTGAGGTGAAATCTATCCGACGACCTGAAGAGCTGACAGAAAAAGAAATTGAAGAGAGCCTAGTCTAAAATCTTACGAAGCACTTGCTGAGCTATCCTCAGCAAGTGTTTTCTATTTTGTGAGGCGTAGAGCTTCACTCACAGCAGCTTCGGCATTCACGAGTCCTGCACCGAATTTATTGTCGATATTAGGAGATAATGGAATTGCAGTTTTAATGAGGAGCTCTTTGATTTCTAAGGGAGTGAGCTTTTTATTTGCAGATCTCACAAGGGCTACCACGCCTGCAACGTGTGGAGATGCCATAGAGGTGCCGAAGGTTTCAAAGAAGGGAGAGCCCTTGGCTCTTGGATAGGTAGAAACGATTTCAACCCCCGGAGCCACTAAAGTGACCTCGGGCCCGTATTGAGAGAACTTAGCGATTTGCATATGGCGATCGACCGCGCCCACTGCAATCACCGAAGGGTAGGCTGCGGGAAAAAGAACTTCGTTCACGCCATAGTTACCTGTGGCAGCGACGATAGATACACCGGCACGATCAGCTCTTAAAACGGCCTCAAGAGTTGCAGGCGAAGCACCAGTGGACCCAAGAGACAGATTGATCACATCCACCTTTTCGCTCACACCCCAGTCAATGCCCTCAATAACTCCGATGCTATTGCAACCCATCTCACCACACACGCGCCCTGCTAAGATCGTGGCTTCTGGAGCCACTCCAGCAAAGCCGCTAGAGTTCTCAATAGCCGCTACAGTTCCGGCGACATGAGTGCCGTGACCGGTTTCATCAAAAAAGAAAGTGCCTTTGCTAGCTCCAGTGAAGTCGCGGCCTTTTTCGAAGTTATCTTTTAGCGATGGATGTTGAGGATCAATGCCAGTGTCTAACACCAGTACGCGGATACCTTTGCCTTTACCGGCGATTTCCCAAGCGCGGGGAGCTTTAATCGCATCTAATCCCCACGGCTTTTCGGCTTTTTCAATGGCGATGTTTTCAAGTTTTACAGGGTGATTAAATTCTTTTTCGACGTAGGCAACACCGGGAAGATTCTTGATCGCCTGCAGTTGCTGATCATCCTGGGCTTCAACGATAAAAACATTTAAATTTTTTAGGTGTTTTTGAATTTTTACGGGTAGCTGAGCACCTTGGAAAGACTCTCGATTCTTCATAAACACAAGGGCGCGGCCGGCTTGAGCTGTTGGAACCAAGAAAAGAATCAAAAGAAAATAAGACAACCTTGTCAAAAGATTCGACAGCGTAAAAGTTCTCTTTTTAGCCTTATTTTTCATTCGTAGCTCCTACCACAAATCAATACAAATACCGTTCCAAGAAAACGATCGTTTGAAGTGGCAGAAGAGCCTTGAAGACTTAGCTTTCCACGAATTTCATTTTCTTTTGTTGTCGAACTCGAAATCCCTATGCGACTTGTATTAACCACTCCACAGCCTACAGACATAGCTGTTAGTATGAGGGCAGCTAAGTTTTTATTATTCGACTTAGGCGGCCATTGGGTATTCTCCTTGCTCTTTTTCTTTTTCATGCAGTAGTTCCACCTGAAAGAGGTTAAAGCATTTTCAATACCCAATCTTAGCACGGCCTAAAATCTTTTAAAAAACGTCAAACTTATCGAACGGTAGAACAAGATATTTATAAATTGTTTTAGGTATATAGATATGCACGGAGCTTGAGTCATTAAAAACGGATTTTCGTAAGATTTACTGCGTGAATGAATATAGGCACAGTAGATGTTAGATTCGTAACGAAAGTATAAGATTTCGTTTCTTTAAGACTTAAACAGTTTTTAAGTGAAATGTATTAACAATTCATTACGATTCTCTATTGCTATTGGGCTTTTTATATTGAGGCAATGACGATCGCTTTGAACAAGCGAATTCAAGAGATAGAGCCTATGTCAATCAAGATTTTCAGGAAGAAGATATATTGTTGGATTTAGAGGGAACGATAGCGACAGGAGTTGACGAGACAAGGCATGCTTTTCGAGCGGTACTTCCTAAGAAAGAGGTCATGGTTTTAGTGCGTCCATGGGTTCCTATGATGACTAAGTCATAGCCGTTTTTGAGTTCCTTTTTGAAGTCTATCAGAAAATCGTGTTCTTTATGGAGCAATATTATTTGGACTAGAATATTGTCCTCTGTGAATTTTTCTTTACATCGATTTAGATTTTCGTACGCCCATTTCTTCATCTCTGCAACACGTTCATCAAGAGAAAAAATAGGAACACGGCTGCGATAAACTAACTGTTTAAGTTTATGAATTGGTTCTCCAACCGAATGCAGGATCGTGACTTCTGCATTCGTTTGTTTTGCTAATTTTTTGGTATAGTTCTCTGCATTTTTACTTGTCCATGAAAGATCCGTCAGTAAAAGAATTCTTGGATGTTCTTGCCGACAGGAGAAAGAGATTCTTTTGACGGTAGGACCTATGACAAAAACAGGGATTTGACTATTTCTAGCTACTTCTTCTGTTACACTTCCTAAAAACAACTTCCCAGGACCACGCAAACCTCGCGTGCCAGTTACAATAAGCTTTGAAGAGGTTGAATTTGCATATTCAAGGATCTTTTCAGCAGGTGAGCCCATTGCAATCTCTAAATGAATATTCGTATTCCCTGTGGTTTCTTCTATAGTTTGTTTTAGATCATCTAATTGGCAAGCATGAATAGGATCAACGAGATTTAATAAGCTTCCATCGAAGTGAAACTCCGGTGTGTCCTCAACATAGATAATATGTAAATGGGCTTTGAGGATTTCACTTAAATGAGAAGCCAGTTGTCTTGATAACTTAGAACGATTCCTACCTTGAGAAGAGGTATTGCTAAAATCATCTGCGAGGACAAGATTTGTTAGAGCCACAGCTTCAGTCCTTTCAAAGAATCATTTTTCTTTAATTAGTGAGGTAGAGAGGCCCTGACTGATTAGGACACTCGAAACGCCTAAAAATAGACATATTGCTAAATCATCCCAGTGCAAAAATGAGAACTTCATTAGATCTCTAAAGGAGGGAAGGTATAGAGATAGAAGAAGTAAGAGAATCGAAAAAAAAGCTGTGATTTCAACTGCACGGTTACGATTTTTAAGAACTTTTTCAGTTAAAGTTTTTTGTGATGAGCTATTTAAAAATATAAGCGCTATATTGGAAAATATAAGAGAAGTAAAAACGAGGGCCCTTGCTTCAGAAGCTCCCAATTCTCGCGATAAAGCAATCTGATAAATAAAAATCAAAGCGATCAAAACACCAACTCCACTGACAAGGCTTTTGGTCCATAGTTGTTTGTCGAAGAGGAGCTGATGCGCACTTCTTGGCGGTTTTTTCATTGTTGAACTCGAAGCTGGTTCAATTTCAAAAGCGATTGACGAAGCTGGCTCAATAATTAGGTGGAGGAGAGCAATATGCATAGGAAGAAGCACCAAAGGCGACTGGAAAATTACAGGAAAGACGGACATACCTGCTATAGGAACATGGGCCGAGAAAAGATATTGAAGTGCATTCCTGAGATTTGAATAGATTCTTCGGCCCATTCTTATAGATTCGACGATAGATCCAAAATCATCATCGAGTAGAACTAGGTCAGCCGATTCTCTCGCTACGTCCGTGCCCCTTTGGCCCATGGCAATTCCGATATCGGCGGCTTTCAGTGCTGGAGCATCGTTGACGCCATCGCCGGTCATCGCAACAACTTCTCCTGCACTTTTAAGAGCCTCGACGATTTGCAACTTTTGCATTGGCGAAACACGCGAGAATATATTGATGCTTTCTATTCTTTTCGAAAGATCTTTTTTAGACAGCTCTGAAAGTTCCGACCCTGTAAGAACTAGGTGAGAGTTTTTTAGACCTATTCTTTTTGCGATACTTCGTGCGGTTGTAGAATGATCACCAGTGATCATAATCACACGAATTCCTGCACTATGGCACTCGGAAATTGCAGCGGGGACCTCGCTGCGAATAGGATCTGCCAAGCCAATCAGTCCTACAAAGACAAAATCAAAGTCATGTTGTATTTGTGGAAGCGAGGGCTCCGCGTAAATCGCCTTTGCTACACCTAGAACTCGAAGGCCCTCGCTGGCCATAAGCTCCGCCATCTGACTGATTTCTTGAGACATAGAGCTTTCTAAGTGACACAAATCAATAATTGCTTCTGGAGCGCCTTTAGCTCCAATAATGTAGTTCCCATCAGATTGGGTTTTCCAAGCATGGGAGATTGCAAGAAGTTCCGGAGTCAGAGGATATTCTCTTTCTAAGATCCAATCATAATGCAAATGTTCTGTATTTTCTAGAAACTGCCCGCCTGCGGATAGGAAAGCGATCTCCATAGGGTCAAAAGGATCTTGTCGGCTCGCTAAAATTCCAAACTCTAATGCTTCATGAAATTTCTCTGGAATATTTTTTTGATTTGAATCTGAGAGATCTAAAAAGTCCCCCTGAGCGTAGAGCTTATGTATTTTCATCTTATTTAAAGTCAGTGTTCCTGTTTTATCTACACACAAGGTGGTAGCTGCACCTAAGTTTTCTACAGCAGGTAACTTGCGTGTTAAAACTCTTCGTTTTGATAAACGCCAAGCTCCGAGCGCCAAGAATATTGTGAGAACGGCGGGGAGTTCATTGGGCATTATTGCCATCGCCAAAGTTAAGCCGGCTAAAAAACCCTCAAGCCAGTCATTTCGTGTTATTGCAAATGTAATGAAAACCGCAATACAAATCAAAACAGATATGACTGCAACTTTTTGAACTAATCTTCTTGTCTCCCTCTGCAGTCTTGAGTTGGTTGACTCTGTTTCTTGAAGAGATTTACCAATTTTTCCGATCTGCGTGTTTGCACCAATAGCTGTGACGAAAGCCATCCCTTGTCCAGCAATAATAGTCGTTCCAGCATAAACTTTTGAAGTATTCGTTTTACTGACTGGCATTGATTCTCCAGTTAGCAAAGATTCGTCAGCAGCCAAATGACTGCTTTTTATCACTTGCGCATCGGCTGGAACCTTATCTCCTTCATTAATGAAAATAATGTCTTCCCGCACGATCTCACGACTAGAAATTCTAACTTTCTTTCCATCTCGTAAAATTAAAGCACGGGGACTCGAGAGTTCTCTTAATGCTTCAAGGGATTGCTCTGCCTTTTGCTCTTGAAAAAACTCGATGCCGATAATGAGCAAAAGAAACGCGAGAAGTATTGTAGCCTCCTGCCGATCTCCTAAAAAGAAGTAGATAGCTCCACAGCCTAAGAGCAAATAGATCATTGGCTCTTTGAGAATATTCCAAATAATTTGGTGACTGCGCCGAGCTTTAGAGGTTGGAAGTTCGTTAAACCCTTCTTCATCTAGGCGTTGGAGTGCAAAAGAGCGAGATAGCCCTTGAAACTGCCGTTCATTTTCCTTTTTAGAGAAAGAGAGAATTTCATGTTCCATGCGCGGTTGGTGCCTAGCCTATTCTCGTGGTTTAAATAAACTTGAAGTAGCTTCTTTTTTTTTTATGTGAGGTGCAATTACAAACTCAAGTCTTGGTTATATAACAGAATATATTTTGCATAGAAAAACTGAGATCTGAGGTTTACTGACTTACTGCCATTTCTCAATTTTCTAATAACTTGAATACTAACTTTGTCTTTTCCTATGCAGGTTCCGGTGAAAAACCGACTCAAAGAGTTTTCGATATTACGGAGAAGAGCTCATCAGAGAGCAATTCAAGATCTATGAGATTTTTATTAAAATAAAGAATCTAAATAGTAGAATGACGGATGGTTTTTCTCTCATCCGTCATTGCTCGGTAGTCGTGTGTGTTTAACTGCCGATTTGATGAAACTATCGTTTCTCAAAATATATACATGATTATCTATGAATTTTATGCCGTAAAAGAATAAGTCCATGCGTCGTATCGTACGGTGAAATACCAACGATCACTCGATCGCCGACGACGATCTTGATGTTAAACTTCTTCATCTTACCGCAAAGTTTTCCAGTGATGTCGATGCCGTTATCAAGCTTTATATCATAGCTTCCGCCACCTGATATATTCATGACTTTGCCATCAACCTTCACAAGATCATCTTTAGCCATATATTTTCTCCTTTACGGGAGTAAATAATCTAGTAACGACTGCGGTTAAAATTATCGCGTCCACCGCGACTTTCGCGAGGAGCCATTTCTTTAGCTTCGCTCACAGTCAGGTTACGACCAGATAATTCAAAACCATTTAGTTTATCGATGGCCATTGAAGCTTCGGAGTCTGCTGACATTTCAACGAAAGCAAAACCTCTGCTGCGACCTGAGTCGCGATCCGTTACGATGCGAGCTGATTCAACAGTGCCGTGTTGAGAGAATAACTCTACTAACGAAGCGTCGTTTACAGTGAAAGAAAGATTTCCGATATATAATTTTTTTCCCATTTGTGCCTCCTGTAAGGTGATGGGGGCCATTCACAGAAGACAAAAGGGCATCTAATGAAGTTTGAAAATGACGATGAGTGGTCAATGGAACACGTGCAGATGTTTAAAGATAGCTTTATTATTAAAAAGATATTTTAATCCCTTCAAATGATCTACCTTAGATCTGAGCTTTTTTGTGACTTAAATTTGCTCTGCCAGAACCTTGAGCTTGCTAATTGGAACGATCTATTCGGGATCCACCAGCAACATGATCTCTAAATTTTAAAAGTAATTTCTTTAATTTTTCTGTAGTGGCGGGATCTTTAAGAGTTCCATTCTCATCGAAAGCCTCATGAGCTCTTGGAAGGCCAAACATCTCTGGATATACAAAAACGCCAATGGATTCTAAAGGGACTCTTGAGTGACCTAAGCTACGGATAGCTCCTAAAGCTCCTGGCGAGGCTCCTAAAAGTAGCACTTGTTTTCCAGGCCATGGCATTGGAAATATTCTTGAAACCCAGTCGACGGCATTTTTAAAAGGACCTGGCATTCCTCCGTTGTATTCCGGAGTGGAGAAAATGACGGCATCGGCTTCGCTGATTTTTTTGCCCAGGCTAACGACTCCTTCAGGCATTCCGGCTTTTTCAACATCGCCATCGTAGACTGGCATGGGAAAGTCATTGAATTGTACAAGTTCAAATTCATGTTCTGAGTTTTCGCCGCTCAAAATTTTGTGAGCGTTCGAGATCAGCTTTTTATTAAAAGAGTCTTTTCTAAGAGACATTCCAATCATTAAAAACTTTGCCATGTTCAATACCTCGGACTTCGTAAAAGTAATTGGCTGGTGATTTAAGAAAGAGGTTAGCAATGTGAAAGAGTTTGATCAAAGTCTATGTAGTCTTTTGGACCTTTGCAGCTGGAAGTGTTGTGACCTTTTCTTGCTTGATGGCAAAAGTGCGCCGCGTGCCGACTCAAGGAAGGGTGCATTCATCATTTCCTAAGTATGCAATTGCTTCTTTTAAAAGGACGGGGACTCATGGACCCAAGAGAATAACTCTTAGGCATTGGCTGATCTTATCACTGAGAGCAATGTTTTAACCATTGCTCTAGCAGTATTGATGTTATCGGTGGCTCTTGTATGTCGGACTTAAAAGTTGGCGATTTGATCTGCGTATTCTGGGTGATCAATGAATGGATTGCGGTTGCCTTGGATTCTTGCAATAGCATTATTACGCTCTACTTCTGTTTGGTCGACAGGGTCAAGCTTGTGCCAGCGGCGCAGAGTATCTTCTAAGCTAGGCTTTAAGGGAAAGTCATAGCGAACTGAAAAATAAAAGAGTGCTCTTGCTACGTTGCCTTTATGTGCAGTCGGTGGCTCAAAAACAAGTTCGCCACCTTTGTCATTTCCTGCTCCTAACTTAGATTCCGTTGAAATGCTTCGGCCTTCATCATCAAAGCATTTTGGGGCGTTCTTGATTCTATGAACTTCGCCAAAGGCAAAGTGTCCACGCATGGAATTAGCGCGAGAATCTGATGGGTACAGGTGGTGTAAGTCAGCTTTCGCAACGCCCGCGTAATATCGGCCTTTAAACCAAGATTGTGCAGCTGTGTGCTCGACATTAATGATCATTGAAGAGGGCTTTTTGCCTGGTCCGACAGAGTTCCCTAAGCGAGGTGTTCCGTAAGGTGTGGAGCAATAAACTTCATCAATGGCATAAGAACCATCGTTGAGGCGAGTGAGTGCTATATTTCCAAGTAGCTCCATTTGGGCTCGGCCATATGAAATCGGATGGTGGTCAGATTCGACCTGTCTTTTTAAGTCAGTGCGAAGATCTGCATTGGCAGCGAATGATATTAAAAAGAACGCGAATGAAAATAGAACGAATGAAGAGCGGCCCACATTTTCCCCTTTGATGCGGATCAATTGCCTTAGATGGCAATACAATCAAGCAGTACCAACGGAGTTTTAGTGTTTCAATTCGGAAATGTACTTTGTCTTGCTGCGGCTGTTAAAACAGAACACATTCCTGACAAAGTAGGACGTTGTGAATGAGAGAGTTCGTAGATCTTCTCGTTTCATGGTGACTCTATGGCGATAGCCCATCCGTGACCGGAGTTTTCTGCCGGCGGCTGAGAAGGACCAAACCTAAATCAACAATCGAAGGCGGGAATAGATACTACTCGGCGAATGTGTCGTGCTGGTAGCACAAATAAAAAAACCTGCTCTCATGGCAGGTTTTAAATGGATGCCCGACCAGCTCAATGCGCAACTTTACTTATATACATGATATTATTAAGTTTAGTTGTCTTTCATTAAGTCGAATTTCCGAAATTGTAGCGCCTTTACAAGAGGCCAACCTATCTATAGCTGAAATTTCCGACAGTACAGGTTTTAAAAAGACGATGATTTGGGAATCATTAAAGCTTCAGCAGAAGCCTAAAGAAGCCTTAAAAATAGTTCTTTATGACAGATGGCGTAAAGGCCATCAACGGACGGGAGCGCGTCCTCCCTACGGCTTTTGCTTTCTTTTGGGAGAAGTCGTACCGGAACCTAAAGAGTATCCCACTCTTCTGCTTCTACATAAGCTTTGGAATAACAACGAATCTATAATGTCCATTTTGAAAAGGCTTGAGGTGCGGGGTTTGAAATCTCGAACCGGAAAAGCATGGAGCTATGGGGTTATTCAAAGCATCATTAAACGCTTTGAAGCTGAAGCTATTGTCCTTCGGCAAGGCAAGCTTTGCCTATCCGAAGACTTTCTAAAAGGAATAATATTACCAAGCGACAAAGCTAAAAAGAAACGAGGAGCAAAATGAATTTATCGAATTTAATTTTTTGGAGTGCGGCGATGATTTCAGCATGGGCTGGAGTTTATCATATTGATGATATTCACAGCGTAATTCTGAAAGCTCAGGCGAAGATTATTTACGAATCGCGAACCGAGACTTGGGGCTCTCCCAAGTTCTTATCGAAAGGATCAAGCTTGAAAGAAAATGTTCAAAGGAGTGTTCGAGCAAAGAACTGACTTCAATTACTTAGTTCCTTCGTCTGCATTTTAACGAGCGAAGCACAAGGCTCATTATCTTGTTATATAATATACCCCCCTATGCTATATGGAAGTGCATGGCACACACGACAAAGAACAAAGACAAGCTTATTAAGCGTATAAATTGCCTTAAAGGTCAGTTGGAATCTGTATCGCAAAGCAGTTTCCCATTAGTTCAACTTTACTCTTCTTAATCGCAAGGCATTGGCAATGACAGAAACTGAACTCAGACTCATCGCAAGGCTTGCGAACATGGGGCTTAAGAGAATTCCAAAGGTTGGGTAAAGAAGACCCGCTGCCACTGGAACACCGAGGGCATTGTAAATAAACGCGAAGAACAGGTTTTGGCGGATGTTCTTCATCGTCTCTTGGCTTAAACGGTGTGCTCGCACGATGCCGAGAAGGTCGCCCTTGACGAGGGTGACGCTGGCTGATTCCATTGCGACATCGGTTCCAGTTCCCATAGCAATACCGACATTAGCTTGCGCCAGAGCCGGAGCATCGTTAATACCGTCGCCCGCCATGGCGACTAGCTTTCCTTTTGCTTGTAACTGCTTAACGATTGCGTTCTTCTGCTCTGGCAAGACTTCAGCCTCAAAGCGATCAATGCCAATCTGCGTGGCCACGACTTCAGCCGTATGGCGGTTGTCGCCAGTCAACATGATGACTTCAATCCCTTTCGCATGAAAGTATGAGATCGCTTCTTTCGTGGTCTCTTTGATGGGATCTTTCACAGCAAGAACGCCGGCCGGCTTTTGATCAATGGCAATTAACATGGCCCCATGACCTGTTTTCTGAAGTTCCTCGGCAGCAATTACGAGTTCATGAGATTCGATATTGAATTCAGACATCAGGCGTTTGTTACCGATCAAGATCTCTTTGCCCGCGACTTTTCCTTTGAGTCCACGCCCAGTCAGGGATTCAAAATCTTTTACGTCTTCGAGCAAAAGGCCGCGCTCTTTGGCTCCCTCAACAATCGCTTCAGCCAACGGGTGTTCACTGACTCGCTCAAGGGATGCCGCAAGCCCTAGAATCTCATCTTCGGAAAACCCAGAGAAGGGCTTCACGACCGCAAGTTTTGGTTTTCCGACTGTCAGGGTTCCAGTTTTATCGACAATGAGGGTTGTGATTTTCTCCATCGTCTCAAGGGCCTCGGCGTTTTTAATGAGGACCCCGTGGGTTGCGCCTTTTCCCGTTCCGACCATGATAGACATCGGTGTAGCAAGTCCCAAGGCGCACGGACACGCTATAATAAGAACGGCGACTGAATTCAAGATGGCATAGGTCATCGCGGGTTCAGGGCCAACAAAAAACCAACTCACGGCAGTGAGGACAGCGATCACGATGACGGCGGGAACAAAGTATGCCGACACGCGGTCGGCAAGTTTTTGAATCGGGGCGCGGCTTCGTTGCGCTTGAGAGACCATCTTTACGATTTGCGAGAGAAGAGTATCTGAACCGACTCTGGTTGCTTCCATGATGAAAGTTCCTGATCCATTCACAGTTGAACCCGTAACGGATTGGCCTTCCGTTTTCTCCACCGGAATCGGCTCACCCGTGATCATTGACTCATCAATAGAGCTCATTCCTTCAACCACTCTTCCATCGACGGGAACTTTCTCTCCAGGTCGAACGCGAAGGCGATCTCCGACATGAACGTGCTCAAGCGGGAGGTCCTCTTCAGTGCCGTCTGGGCTCACTTTACGAGCCGTTTTGGGTGCAAGTCCGAGAAGTGCTCTAATGGCATTTCCGGTCTGACTTCGAGCGCGAAGCTCAAGTACCTGTCCCACTAAAACAAGTGTGGTGATGACTGCTGCCGCTTCAAAATAAAGTGGTAGCATCCCCCCGTGGACTCTTACGCTCTCAGGAAAGAGTCCTGGAAAGAAGGTAGCGACCACACTATAGAGATAGGCAACGCCTGTTCCGATCGCGATTAGGGTGAACATATTGAGATTACGGGTTTTGATCGAAGCCCAACCACGTTCGAAAAAAGGAAACCCACCCCATAAGACGACAGGTGTCGCTAGCAAGAACTGTGTACCTGCATAAAGCCACTCGGGCATCGCGTGCTGCACGGGTTGCCCAGGAATTAGATCAGACATCGCAAGGAGAGCGAGAGGGATTGAAAGGGCGGCGCTTAATTTCAAGCGTTTTGTGAAATCGATAAGTTCAGGATTTTCCTCTTCCTCAAGGCTTACCTCTTCTGGCTCAAGTGCCATACCACAGATGGGGCAATTGCCTGGGCCTTTTTGCCGGATCTCTGGGTGCATGGGGCAGGTGTATATTTTTTCCTTGTCTGCTGCTGTGACTAGCTCAGGCTCTTGTTTTTTTAGGTACTTGAGGGGCTCGGCCTCGAACTTTGCTTTGCACGTTGGACTACAGAAGAAGTACGTCTGGTCCTTAAAGATAGAGCTTCCACCTTTGGCGGTTTTCGGATCGATCATCATCCCGCAGACTGGGTCCTTGACCAGCGATGAAGCTTGTTCCCTAGGCTTTTTACTTGAGCAGCAGGAATGATCGTGGTCGCTATTATGCTTCATTTTTAAATCCTCCGATTGTGCCTTACTTGTCGGTGTAGCCGCCCGAGACTCTCAAGCTTCATGGGCTAGACAGATCTATTATTGACCTTCCAATAGTTGGAAGGTCAATAATAGAATATCATTCCTAATACAAAACACGCTTCTGTGATTTTGTTTCCTTTTAACCTTCCAATTTTGGAAGGTTAATGGGAGCAGTAAGGAAGAGTCGAGGGTAGGGTAATATTAACCGAGATTGTCACAAACAGGCTAATCGCGACCTATTAGATATTAGAACCTCAACTTGCGGCTTATTGGCTTATATTGGAGATTTTGATGAGAGCTATTCATTTACTGATGATTTCGTTAGTCACCACTCTTGTGAGTGGTCCTGCGCTGGCGAAGACCGTGCGTTACGAACTTGTCGTCAAGAACGAAAAGATGAATTTAAGCGGCAAGAAGGAAGTGGATTTTGCGCTCACTGTGAACGGTGGAATTCCAGCGCCAACGCTTGAGTTCACGGAAGGTGACGATGCTGAAATCTTAGTAAAAAACGAAATCCCCAACGAAGAGGTCTCGATTCATTGGCACGGAATTTTACTTCCACCGGAAGAAGATGGAGTTGCTTACGTCAATACGCCTCCTATCCATCCTGGGCAATCGCGGCTTTTTAAATTTAAAATCAGACAGAACGGTACATACTGGTATCACTCGCACACAGCTGTTCAAGAGCAAAAAGGCGTTTATGGTGCTTTCATCATTCATCCGAAGAGGAAAGCCCTTCCATACGACAAAGATGCTGTCGTGGTCTTAAGCGACTGGTCTGATGAAAATTCCGATCAGATTGTTCGCAATCTTAGAAAAGACGGTGACTACTATCTTTTCAAAAAAGATTCTGTTCGATCCTACTTTGGAGCTATACAAGCAGGTGGTTTGAAGACACATCTTCAGAACGAATGGAGCCGCATGGGCGGTATGGACCTTTCTGACGTGGGCTATGATGCATTTTTAATTAACGGGAAAAGAAATTCGCAGCTTCTAACGGCTCATCCTGGAGAAAAAATTCGGGTCAGAATTATTAACTCTGCGGCGTCGAGTTACTTCTATGTCTCTATGGGGATTCCGATGACGGTTATCGCCGCCGACGGTGTTGATATCGAGCCCGTACAAGCTAACGAACTGCTCATGGGAATGGCCGAGACTTATGACATTCTTGTAACGCTGCCAGAGCACAAGAATTATGAACTTCGAGCTACCGTACAAGATGTAACGGGACATGGTTCAACTTGGATTGGGATGGCGGAAGCGCAAAAAGTATCTGCTCCGAATAAACCTCTCCCTGATATGTATGCCTCAATGGACCATAGCGGACATGGTGGAGGCTCAATGTCGGGCATGGATCACAGTGCTCACGGTGGCCATTCTGAAATGGAAAAAATGGATCATTCTAAGATGGACCATTCTAAGATGGATCACTCAAAAGCAAATGAAGATCACAGCGCCCATGTGGATCACTCTGCGCATACCGGTCACGCTACACACAAAAAATCTGAGCCTTCAGACTTGATGCCATTGACGATAGCTAAGGGACCCATCGATTGGAGCAGTCAATCAGATGCCATGCTCAGACAAAATGCGAGTCCACGCGATTTGAAGGCGGCATTATCAAAGCCAGCTATTGATACGCTTACAGTCGATGCCTTAACAGCACTTCAACCAACGACTCTACCGAAGGACGCTAAGGTGCACGAACTCAAGCTCGTCCTCGGCGGAGATATGGAGCGTTACATCTGGCATATCAATGGCAAGGCCATGTATCAAGATAGCTTACTTCGAATCAACAGTGGCGAAGTTGTTCGCTTTATTTTTCAGAACGATACGATGATGCATCACCCGATGCACTTGCATGGACATTTTTTCCGCGTCGTAAATGCTCAGGGCGAGAAATCACCGCTCAAGCACACCGTCGATGTGCCGCCTCACGAAACGCGAACGATTGAGTTTTATGCAAATGAGCCTGGTCAGTGGATGCTCCACTGTCACAATCTTTATCACATGAAGACGGGCATGGCGCGGATCGTTCGCTACAACGATTTCAAGCTGACACCTGAGATGGAAGCGAATGCGAGTCAAGATCCACACCTTCATGATCATTGGTACAATCACACTCAGCTTGAAGCGGGTAGCAATCATGCGAAAGCACAATTCCGATTGATGAACACATGGGGTGAAATTGACCTCAAGCTTGAGTCCGCTAACATTGATGGTAAGAACTTTTCTTTTGGTGAAAAGTGGGACACGGAAGGTGATCTCGTGTATCGCCGCTGGTTCTCGAATTTCTTTAACGTCTTTGGTGGTGGAACTCTTTATCACAAAGAAGGATTCGGTACGGCTGGTGTTGGTTATATACTCCCAATGCTCATCGAAACGGCTGTTTCTGTAAACCACGAAGGGCACTTTCGCTTTGATGTGGAAAAGCGTTTCCAGTGGACTAAAAACGTGTTCTCCGATGCGGAATTCTCATGGCGTCCTGATTGGAAGGGTGATCGCGATACCGAGTTTGAAGTGAGCCTGATGTATGGACCTTCATGGTACTGGGCCGCAGGTCTTATGTTTACAGAAAAGAGTGCCGGAGTTGGGGCACAGATCCAGTTCTAAGGGTTTAAATAGAACAAGAGAGGAAAGAAATGATAAAAATTCTGATGGCATTTATGACAGTTATTTCCCTAGGTTCCTTTGCGACAGCCGATACGACGAAGGCTTCAGCTTGGAAGGTCGTACCAAACGAAGAAGTCTGCATGGTGACGAATATGCACTTTACTCGACCTCAAATTCCAGTCAAAGCAGATGGAAAGACTTATTTCGGATGCTGTGAAAATTGTAAGGCAACGATTCAAACGGATATGACTTCAAGAACAGCAACTGATCCTCTGACTCAAAAGCCGGTTGATAAGGCCAAGGCCACAATCGCAGCCGATGACCGTGGAGCAGTTCTATATTTCGAGAGCCGCTCGAACTTTGACCGCTACATGAAGCAACTTGCTGGGAAGACAAAATAACAGCCTCCAGGGCCGGAAACTCAAGTTCGTTATTCTGAAGGGAACTTGCAGGTTCTTTTTCATACTTCGGAAGCGCAGGAACGCCACCATTTTGAAAAAGAGTCTGTGGGAAAAGTAGCTAAGTTACAGATTGTGGGCGCAGAAATCCCTCCCGCGGAGCCCATGAGGGCTACAGGATCGGATTTGAGTCTGCTGTTCGGAAAATTGCGCATTGATTTAAATGGATGCCCGACCAGCCCAATGCGCAACTTTTCTCAAGTGCATGATATTATTGAGTTTAGTTGTTTTTCGTTAAGTCGAATTTCTGAGGAAATTGCTTCTTTTGAAAACATCAACCTATCTTTATCCGAAATTTCTAATCATACAAGCTTAAAAAGGACGACAATTTGGAAGGCCAAAAAGCTTCAAAAGCGACCGATCAGAGTATCAAATGCAGTTCCTTACGACAGGTGGCGCAAAGGTCATAAAAGGACTGGAGCACGTCCCCCCTACGGCTTTTGTTTTCTTTTGGGGGAAGTCGTGCCGGAACCCAAAGAGTATCCCACCCTTCTGCTTCTACATAAGCTCTGGAACAATGATGAGTCTAGAATGTCCATTTTAAATAAGCTTGAGGAACGGGGCTTGAAATCTCGAACTGGAAAAGCATGGAGCTATGGGGTTATTAAAAGCATCATCAAACGCTTTGAAGCCGACGCTATTGTCCTTCGACAAGGCAAACTTCACCTATCTGATGACTTCTTAAAAGGAATAATTTTACCAAATAACAAAACTAAAAAGAAACGAGGAATGAAATGAATTTATCGAATTTAATTTTCTGGAGTGTCGGGATTATTTCAGTTTGGACTGGGGCCTATCACATTGACGACATCCATCGCGGTATCCTGAAAGCTCAGGCAAAGCTCATCTATGAATCGCGAACAGAGACTTGGGGTTCTCCCAAGTTTTTAAACAATGACCAAGGTTCTCGCAAATTAAGTCAGAAAGATGTCAAAGAAGGGAACTGAGTTCCTTTATATGATAAGTCCAAAGACTTTAGACTACGGAGCTATTTTCTAAGAGCGTGATAAGCTGACAAATAACAACGGTAGGGCTTGTTGTTGAAGTTATTGCTTAAGAGTAGAATCGTATCAACATAGAGAGGTTGTCATGAAAACGAAAATTTTTGCTATTTTTGCTATTGTGTTTATTCTGAACAATGGCGCCATAAGTGTGGCTTCAGCGCAAGGTCAGAAGAAACCCTCAGTCTCCACTCATTCAATGGAAGGCATGAATATGATGGGAATGATGGACATGATGAGTTCGTGTAGTCGCATGATGCAGGGAGGAGCGATGGGGCATATGTTGCCTCAGTTGCCGCCAGGAAATGAGAAATTGCAGATGAAGATGCACGCAGAAGTGATGCAAAAGATAGGTGAGATTGAGACAAAGTATGCAGACCTAATAAAATGAAGAAAAATATCTATAAGCACATAGAGTTCTATTAAATCAGAAGTCTATGAATATTTTTTTGATGAATGAGGCAGATCGCGTAACTCCGCCAATGACAGGCGGATGATTTTAAAAGCGCCACGAATAACAATCGTGGCGATAATAGCACCGATAAGTAAATCAGGCCAAGAGCGATCAAGCCACCAAACTAAAGCACCCGCTATGATTACTCCAACATTGGCAACCACATCGTTTGCTGAAAATATCCAACTGGCTTTCATATGAACGTCGCCGTGACGATGGCGAGATATTAGAAGAAGACAACCTGCGTTCACTGCAAGAGCCAGCAATGAAAAACCCATCATGTAGCCTGAAACGGGATGTGAACCCACAAACACTCGTTCCGTTAATTCGTAAAGAGCAATCAGAGCTAGGAAGAGTTGTGCAAATCCACTGACAAGGGCAGTTTTAGCTTTAGTTCGCGCAAGTCTTCCGACTGCATAAAGGCTAATTCCATACACAGCTGCATCGGCTAACATATCCAACCCATCAGCAATAAGCCCCATTGATTGGGAATATACGCCTGCGCCAACTTCGACGAGAAACATTAAGAAATTAAGACTTAAAAGAATCCAAAGATCGCGCGCTTGAGTGCTGCCACTAGAATTTAACCTCTTCTCAACTTCTTCAGAATCAGCTATTTCGGTGTCTCTATGTTGTGCCCCAAGTCCAAGACGTTCCATACGGGTCAAAAGAGTAGAGTCATCCATAGAGTGATAGATTTCGACTTGGCGACTTTGAAGATCAAAGAAAAGACCTTTAATTGATGATTCATCAGAAAGTGTTTGACGAATCATTTGCTCTTCAGAAGGGCAATCCATTTTTGGTACGAAGAAGGTTGTCCTTTTCATTCTTCTTCCTTACTAACTATTGGCTTCTATTGATGAGGAACTTAAAGAGCTTCGACTTTTTGTTACACCAATGAATCTTTCAAACATCAATATAAGCACTGGGAGCACAAAGAGTGTGAGTATTGTTGAAGAAATAAGTCCTCCAATAATTACCGAGGCGAGCGGGCGTTGAACTTCTGCTCCAACTCCGGTCGATAGCATCATAGGGACGAAGCCAAAGATGGCTACGAGTGCCGTCATAAGTACGGGACGTAAGCGTAAAAGTGTACCTTTTGAAACTAGTTCTAAACCATGTAATCCCTTTTTGCGAAGATCGTTAAAGCAATTAACAAGCACGACTCCGTTTAAAACCGCGATCCCAGATAGCGCAATAAATCCTACACCTGCTGAGATACTAAAAGGAAGCCCATTCGCCATAAGGCCTATCACGCCTCCAACAAGAGCAAAAGGAACGCCAAGGAAAACTATGAGAGTTTCAGTGACGCTTCCGAAGGCGAAGTAGACCATTGCGAGAACTAAGAAGATTGCTAGTGGCGCAAAAACGAGAAGACGATCTCGCGCATGAATAAGGTTTTGGAAGTTTCCACCCCACTCTATGTAAGTTCCTTCTGGTAGCTTTACTTCGCGTGTAACTTTCTCTTGAGCACTTCGAACAAAGGACTCGGTGTCAACTCCACGAGGGTTCACAAGAACTGCCACGCGACGCTTTGCCTGTTCTCGATTGATAGTTCCGTAGCCTTCATCAAATTCAATTGTTGCTGCCTGACTCAGAGGAGCAAGTGTTCTTTCGCCCAGCTCAACAGGCAGAGCGCGGATTGACGAAAGGTCAGAGCGGTGCTGCTCATCTAATCTAACCACAATCGGAAATCGTCTTACGCCTTCATAAATGTAGCCGACGTCCTCTCCGCCTAGTGCAATTCGGACAGTTTCAAGAACTTCATTTTTAGGAATACCCAGAGATGCGAGCAGCTCTTGGTTCGGTATTATTTTTAAAACGGGAGACGTACCTTGAAGCTCGGTTTCCGCATCACCAGCCCCCGGCACAGTGCGAATAACCTCAGCAATTTTTTGAGAGGTTTCAACTAAAGATTCAAAGTCATCGCCAAAGATTTTAACGGAAACGTCTGCGCGGGTGCCTTCTAATAATTCATTAAAGCGCATTTGAATTGGCTGGCTCACAAGGACACGTTGGCCGGGTATCTCCTCCTCTAGGCGATCTACAATAGCTTTAGTGATCTCGCCCCATGTCCTAGGTGATCCATTCCCTTTTGGCCACTGGTTTCGTTCTTTAAAAGTTATGAATGTGTCGGAGAGATTAACGCCCATTGGGTCAGTCGCTACTTCAGCAGTCCCAATACGGCTAAAGACGGCCTGAACTTGTGGGAACTCATTTATAAGTTGCTCTGATTTTTCCTGAAGAATAATAGCCTGATCGAGAGAAATGTTTACTGGGCGAACAAACTGTAAAGCTCTTGATGCTTCATCCATTTGAGGAAGGAATTCCCCACCGAGACGGCTAAATAGGAATCCTCCGATAAGTATCGCAACGACACCAATGCTTACGGTTGCTAATTTAAAATTTACGGCCCAATTAAAAATCGGCTTATACAGTTGCTCTGCTTTGCGCATGAGCCACGGATCATGCTCTTTCATGCGACCACCGAGAAAAATACTTGCGAGTGCAGGGACGGTGGTGAACGACAATGCAAGAGCGCAGAACACTGCAATGGCAAATGTGGCAGCCATCGGTTGGAACATCTTCCCCTCAATGCCGCTTAACGCAAGGACTGGGAGAAATGCAACAATAACGATAAGCTCTCCAAAGCCAGCAGCCGTTCGAATTTCGACCGTCGCTTCAAAGACCAACTTTTTTACCTCTTCGGGAGATAGCTTACGGCCAAGGGTTTTTCCTGCTTCATGAAGGCGTCTTACACAATGGTCTAAAACTATTACGGCACCATCAACAATAATTCCGAAATCTAGAGCACCTAAGCTTAATAGGTTTCCTGAGATTCCAAATCTCTTCATTAAAATAAAAGTCAGAAGAAGAGAAAAAGGAATCACCACTGCTGTAATAAGGGCTGCTCGTAAGTTTCCAAGTAAGAGCAAAAGAATGACTACGACGAGGGCTGCTCCGGTTAGAAGATTGTGTTCAATAGTTCCCAGAGTTTTATTAACAAGATCAGAACGATCGTAAAGAACTTCTACTTTTATACCTTGAGGAAGTGTTTTAGAAATTTCATTAAGTTTTTCGGCAACACGATCACTAACATCTCGGCTGTTCTCACCCAGAAGCATCATTGCAGTGCCAAGGACTGCCTCTTTTCCTCGGACTAGAGCAGCACCTGTACGAAGCTCTGAAGCTAACTTTACCGTTGCAACATCTTTGATTTGCAACATGGTAAGTGAGTTTAGAGGACGAAGTGGGGTGTTTCTAATATCGTCTAAATCGGAGAGTAATCCTTGTCCTTGAACGACAAATTGCTCCCCAGATTGTTGAACGTAGCCGCCACCGACGTTCTGATTAGTTTGAGAGAGGGCATCAACAAGCATCGAAAAGCTAACGCCATATTTGCGAAGCTTCTCTGGATCTGGAATAACGTGAAACTGCTTTTCAAAACCACCGATAGTGTTAATTTCTGCGACACCTGGTACGGTGAGAAGCCTTGGTTTAATTAGCCACTCTTGAGCGGACCTAAGATCCATTAGTGCTTCAAGGTTGTTATCATTTTCGGTGCGAGTGTCGGGATCGTAGCTCAAAGCATAGAAAAAGATCTCGCCAAGGCCCGTTGTAATAGGGCCAAGCTTAGGTTTGACTCCTTGAGGGAGTTCAGAGGAAATTGATTGGAGTCGTTCTGAGACTAACTGCCGAGCGCGATATATATCTGCCTTGTCCTCGAACACAACAGTCACTACAGAAAGTCCGAAGCGACTGAGTGAGCGAACTTGTGTGACACCTGAAACTCCACCCATAGAATTTTCAATAGGAAAAGTTAAAGACCTCTCCACCTCTTCCGCAGAGAGGCCACTGACCTCGGCGAAAACTTGGACTTGGTTGTTGGTGATGTCGGGAACGGCATCAATGGAAAGATGTGTGAAGCTATACCAGCCAAAGAACACAAGTAGAGCTGTTAGGAAGAGAACGATGCCTCGATGGTATACAGAAAAATAGATAATCTTATTCACTAGATATTCCTAATCTACGCAGGCATCTGCCTCAGGGCCAAATACGTCTAATTCCACGACTCGTAAAAGACTACCATTTTGAATGATAACTTGATCTCCGGGCTGTAGCTCTTTTGAGCTAAAGGTTGCAAGGCCGTTCTGAAACTTAGGTTCAATCTCAACCATTCTGAACCAGCCATCACGGTAGCGATAAATTGCTATGAAGTCTTGAAAACGAACTAGCGATGTAGAGGAGACAGTGAGAGTCGATGATGTCACTGGCATAAATTGAAGCATCAGATTTTTAATGGCTTTGTCGGATAGCTTAAAGCCACTTTTTTCGTCAGCAGCTATTACAGCTTTTCCAGGACCTATACGTTCTTTGCCACCCTCGGCCTCTCCACTAGCGGAGGCAAGGCTAGTTAAAAACATAAGGGAAATGAGTATGTGCTTCATTGAAACTCCCGTGGAAAATGGCCCATTTGTGAATGAATGGTCCAATATGCTTCATAGATTTCTAATTCTTTTTGTTGGATAGCTTCAAGCGCTTCGAGAGTGGAGCGATATGTTTCAATAATTGCGGAGGGCTGAACAAGTCCACGTGAAAAGAGCTTTAAAGACTCTGATATTGATCCCACGACTGCCATTTGCGACGGCGTTTTTTTGAAAAACTCAGCAAGAATCTTATATTGTTCGATAAGCTGTTCAAGTGCGGCTTGTTCACGAATTTTTGTAAGTGCTGAGAGAGCTTCTGCTCTGGAGAGCTGCGCGCGAGCTCGTTGTTTAGCGCCTCCATTTAAATTAAATATAGGCATCGTGAATTCGAGCTTCGCACCCCAAGAAGTTTCGCCATCACTATGGCGTTCGGCTTGGGGGCCAATAGCTATTTCAGGCCACGCATTTGATTCTTCAAGCTTCACTTCTGCACGATTTTTTTCAATCGAAGCCTCGGCAAGCTGAGAGCCAAATGAGGATTTCATTTGATCTGGAGATATTGCAGGCCAATCTTTCTTTTCTTTAGAGGAAAGAATTTCAGCGCTACCAAGCTTGCGCCCAATAGAAGACTCTAGCTGAGTTTTTACTTCGCGTAGTTCTTTAGTTAGGGAAAGCACCTGAGTATCAAGAACTGTCTTCTGCATAGAAAAAATCGTAGAAGCAGTTCTCTCCTCGGGTGTGCGTACCGCTTTGTTCTTTAAACGAGAAGTCATGTTTTCAAGAGAGGATCGCATTTCGACAAGTAGTGTACGTTTCGCTTCAATATGACGATGACGAACAAGATTTAAGGCGATAGCAGTCGCCGTGGCGGATGAGTTTAATTGATCTTCAATTATTGAGGATTTGTTTTCAGAGTTTGCAAGTTGAATGCGAGCAGACCTTTTTCCTCCTAATTGAAGAGGCTGTATGAGAGAAAGAGTTTGCTTTCCTTCTGAGCCAAACCCCAAGTCGGCCTCTCCAATAGGATTTGAGATTTGGCGGGCTTCGGCATCACGGCCTTCCCTTTCAGCATTTCTAAACTCAAGTGAGGTCAGTGAGGGATCTTTTGAAAGAGCGCATCTATAAAACTCGTTCGCTGTTTGTATTTTGGTGGGGCAAAGATCTTGTGCTGCTTGCCCAGTAGTAGAGAGGCCCACTATAACTAATGCACTCATGATTAGTTTCATTTAGTTATCTTCTCTTTCTTTCTATGCGCTGTTCGCTTTGTTCACTGATGCTTTTGCGGCACCGGTCTGAGTTGCGTTTTTTTAGCTCGGATTTCATTCTGAGAAGGTCTTCTGCGTATACACCGTCTTGGTCAGATAAGGTTTTTACAAGAGTATAAAATGGCTCGATGGCTTTGGAAGGTACTAGGCGATGATAAACCCATCTACCTTCTTTTTCGGCAGTTAAAAGCCCGCACTGGCGTAAGACTTTAAGGTGTCGAGATATATTAGACTCTAAATCTTGAAGTGCATCTTTGAGATCGCATAAACAAAACTCTTCCTTGGGGAGGCTGACTGCAAGGCGAATAATTCGCAAGCGAGTGGGCTCGCCAAGGCTCTGAAATAAATCTGCTGGGTTAACTTTTACGCTATACATACTTGCATACTGATGCAAGTATGATTATATTGCAAGACGTTTTATACTTCGAAGGAGGAGTTTTTGAAAAAGGGTATACTTTTATTAGGTGTTATTTTTGCGTTATCACCATTGTCTGTTATGGCTGAAGTAACTGAGGGTCAGCTTGTGGCAGTTTGTAAGAAGGATTGTCCAAAGGCTAAGACTAATGATGAGGCCCATAAGTGTGCGGAGAAAAAGGGTCGTCTTAATAAAGGTTTTCGTAAGTCTCAATGCTGGGATATTAATGAGAAATATGAGAAGCAGATCGGTGGCAGTCATTCTGAATAAATATTAATGGAAAATACAATGATCGATGTCTCAAGTCCTTGTGACACCGAGTTGCAGGGCAGACTCCTTCTGAATCAGATGTGAAACAAGAGGGAAGGTGCTAGGCATTTAAAGCTTGAGAAATTTCGTTTGCTGTCGAACGAGCATATCTCTGAACGCCTATCAGTGTCGCTGATCCAAACCCTGTCCACTCTCCGTATCCTACGAGCCAAAGTCTTGGCTCTAAAACACTGCGCGTTTCATTGACTTGAATCGTTCCATTTTCCTCGATGACATTTAGACTTTGAAGATGATCCAGTGTTGGTCTAAATCCTGTACACCAGATAGCAGCATCGAAAGATTCATAGTCCTCTGTATTCCAGAAAACTCCAGATTTATCGAATTTAATAAAAGGTCGTCGGCTTTTGAGAACGTTTCTGCTTCTTGCTTCTTTGACAGTATCAATCATGACAATGTCACCCAAACTAGGGGGTGCTTCCAATACGCGCCCTTCTTGTTTAGCTTGGTACTTTTGGGTGGCAATATCAAATAGGATTCTGCCGTCAACATCATCCGACAAAAAGGTGGGTTCTCTCTGAGTTACCCAAGTCGTAGTGGCAACTTTAGAGACTTCAGCTAAAATCTGTGCGCCAGAGTTTCCACCGCCAACAATCAAAACTTTTTTGTCTATGAACTCATCTGGATTTGAATAATGAGCTGAATGTACTTGGCGGCCAGTATATTCAGGAAGACCTTGGTAGTTCGGTATGTAAGGGGTGGACCAATTCCCAGTGCAGCTTACAACAGCCTTGGCCTCCCATAAGGCAGTATCACTTATTACGCGCAGCCCAGATGCTGTTTGTTCTACTCTTTCAACTTTGACAGGTCGTTGTACTGGAAACTCATAGCGCTGCTCGTAAGCTCTAAGATAATTGACGACTTCACTTTTTGTTGGATAAGGGCCTGAAGTTTTTGGAAAAACCCAGCCAGGAAGAGAACTATAAGTTGCTGGTGAAAAGAGGTTGAGCGAATCCCAAGTGTGTTGCCATGCGCCTCCAGCATTTTGTTGTTGATCGAGTAGTACGAAGTTAATATTGGCTCTTTTCAAAAAGTAAGCAACCGCAAGTCCGGCTTGACCAGCCCCTATAATAACAACATCGACCTTATTTTCCGTCACCTTTTAACTCCTGAGAAAATACTTTAAGATGGGATTCTATCAAGTTACGAGCATTCCTGAAACGATGAATTTGCTCATCGGGATCTTCAGAATGACTGACAGGGTCGCTAATAGGCCAATGAATTTTCTGAGCCTTAGTCGAAGTCAGAACTGGGCAAACTTCCTCGGCGCATAGTGTGATAACGAAATCCAAATCGTTCATAAAGTCAGATGGAAGTTGCGCATAAGATTTTGAATAGTTCCTTGAGATATCAATGCCAATCTCTTTTAGAACTTGAATGGCGTAAGGTTGAACCTGACCGCTTGGTTGGGAGCCTGCACTTTCAATCTCTACGTTATCTCCAAGTAGAGATTTTGCCAGTCCTTCTGCAAGTTGGCTACGGGCTGAGTTTGCTACACATAAAAAAAGTATTTTCACTAGAACATCCTAGCAGTTAAATTTTATCAAGATTTACTTTTATTCTTTGTTCTTGTCTTTCGCTATATCTATCAACCAAAAAATCTCTAATATCACGTGTAAGGTAGGTAAAGCGCATCAACTCCTCTAAGACATCAACGACACGTTCTCTATACGATGATGCTTTCATAGTACCATCGTCATTAAACTCATCATAGGCTTTTGCGACTGAGGACTGATTGGGAATTGTGATCATTCTCATCCACCGCCCTAGTATTCTAAGGGTGTTTACTGCATTAAAAGATTGAGAACCGCCAGAAACTTCCATTACGGCTAATGTACGTCCTTGAGTTGGTCTTACCGCTCCTAGACTTAGGGGAATCCAGTCGATTTGATTTTTCATTACACCTGAAATGTTTCCATGCATTTCTGGAGAGATCCAAACTTGGCCCTCAGACCACTGACTTAGCTCACGAAGTTCGATCACTTTTGAGTCTTCGTTGGACTGTTGATCAAAAACGGGTAGTCCTTGGGGGTCGTAAAAGCGAACCTCAGCTCCCATTGAGGTTAAGATTCTTCCTGCTTCCTCAGCTAGAAGGCGAGAGTACGATTTCTTTCTCAGCGAACCGTATAGAATTAAAATTCGAGCTGGATGTTTTGAAGAATAGAAATTATTAGTGTCAGGTTTTAATATAAAATTCTCGTCACGGAGATATTCTGGAAAGTGATCTTTTTTAGTCATTTAATGCTCCTGAAGCTTTAGGGATGGAAAAGTATTTTTTTCTGATCCAAAGAGAAACGGAAACCAACCCAATCAATATTGGAACTTCAACCAGAGGACCTATTACAGCTGCAAAGGCAGCTCCATGACCTATTCCAAATGTGGCAATGGCGATGGCAATTGCTAATTCAAAGTTATTGGATGCTGCTGTAAATGAAAGGGTCGTGGACTGACTGTAGTCCGCCCCTGCTTTTTTACTCATAAAGAAAGAAAATATGAACATCAATATAAAGTAGGCACCGAGCGGGACTGCAATGCGAATGACATCCATCGGTAATTGAATGATTTGTTCACCTTTGAGTGAGAACATTAATACTATAGTTAGCAGCAGTGCAATCATTGTGATAGGACTAATTTTAGGTAGAAAAACATTCTCATACCAGAGATCACCTTTTTTGCCGCGTAAGATTTTCCTAGTTAAGTAGCCAGCCCCGAAAGGTACGCCGAGATACAGTAAAACTGCTGAGGCTACCTCACTCATAGAAAGATCAATGTTGGTTTCTTGAAGTCCTAACCAGCTCGGTAAGATCTTAAGAAAGAAAATGGCATATACCGGGAAAAGAACAATTTGGAATATTGAGTTAAACGCAACAAGTCCGGCACAGTATTCTCTATTTCCATCAGCTAAATCATTCCATACGAGAACCATGGCAATGCAGCGAGCTAGTCCAATGAGGATAAGGCCAATCATATAATCAGGGTAATCTCGCAGGAACACAACCGCGAGAGTAAACATAAGGATAGGTCCTAGTAGCCAATTTTGAACAAGGGAAAGAAGAAGAATCTTTTTATTCTGAAATACAAAACGTAGCTCTTCATATTTTACCTTAGCTAAAGGTGGGTACATCATTAAGATTAAGCCAATGGCTATAGGAATAGAAGTAGAGCCTATGCTCATGCTGTTTAATGTGGGAACAATTTCAGGAAGAAAGTATCCGAGTCCAACCCCTACAAACATGGCAATAAAAATCCAAAGAGTTAAAAAACGATCTAAAAAGGAGAGTCTTTTTTGTTTCATTAGCATTTCCCTTCAAAACAATCAGTGATACGGCAGCATGCGACGGCTTCTTTGCTATTAGAGCATGCGCTATCGAGCTTTTTTAGTGAGGCTTTCATTTTTTTTAAGTCGTTAATTTTTGCTTCTACTTCTTTGAGCTTTAGCTCTGTTAGTGCTTGAATATCGCCACAGGTCGCTTTGGGGTTTGTGTTTAATTGAAGAAGCTCTTGCACCTCTTTAAGAGTAAATCCAAGTTCTTGAGCGCGCTTGATGAATCGAATGCGTTGTATATCTTCTTCTGGATATTTCCTGAAGCCAGACTTTGTTGAAGGCTTTTTTATTAAGCCTTTGCGTTCATAGAATCTGATGGTTTCTACACCCACAGAAGCCTCAGCTGCTAGTTTTCCAATAGTAAATTGTTTCATATAGAAATTATAGACTCCGTACCATGGTACGGAGTCTATATTATTGTGAAAGATATCAGGATCATTATGGATTGGCGCTGAGATGAATTTTAAGACAATTTTAAGACAATTTGAAGGCTAAATTAGAGTGTCATTAACTTAAGGTCATCCAGTTTAGCTTGCCTAGGTAGCGCCTTTTACTCTTAGTGTATGTTATTTTAAATAATTGATATTATAACTTATCAACCATATCCTGAACTTTAAGTACAAATTTTTTTACTATCCTATAGGTTTGTCGTAAATCTTTTTTTGTAATCTCGATTGGCACCCCATCTTTATTAAAGCCATTTCGATGAACACAGTCGTGACGTAGATGGATAATTTTAAATAATTTGTTTTGATCTGGGAAATCTTTGAGTAGGCTAAAGCCAAATGAGTTTTTATATAAAACTTCAACTCTTTCAAGATTATGGTAGAGTACGGATGACTTCAGGTAATGCGTAATTTTTTCTTTTGTTCCTGACCCCCTTTTGATTTGGACACCCACCCTAGGGGGTCTTTATGGAAAATACGTCTAATAGGCGGAAACATTTTACACAGGTAAAGAAGCAATTAATCATCAATGAGCATTATTCTTCAGGAATATCCATTCCAGTGCTTGCCAGGAAATACGGGGTTCATGCTATCACTCTGTATAACTGGAAGAGGCAGATGACCCATAAAAAAGAAGAATCCACTATAGATCTTGAGTACGTTCAAAAGCTCATCGAAGAAAACGATAAGCTCAAGACAGAGAACCAAACCCTTAAAGCCAAGGTTGGTGATCTTGCTATCAAGAACGACATCTTAAAAGATGGCCTTGAGATCGTTCAAAAAAAAGCTCTATTAAAAGCACTTCAACCGCCAAAGAAGTCAAAGCGCTTAATCGGTATGAAGTAACCCAAATAGCCGAAGTCTTCGAGATCAGTCGAAGTTCACTTTACTATGAACCAGTTCTACAGGAGGAAGCTGGAGTGGCCCGCTATTATCAAAAACCAGAAGATCAAATTATTTTAGAAGAGATTAAAGCTGTTATCGCCATCAGACCAACCTACGGTTATCGGCGAGTGACAACCATGGTGAATCGAAAGCGAAGCAATGAAGGGCGCAATAAGATCAATCGCAAGCGGGTTCAGAGGATCATGCAGATGAATGGTCTATCCCTGCCTCAAGCAATGCCAGATCAAAAGCGCGAACACACAGGTGTTATAATGACTATGTTCCCGAATATTCGTTGGTGCTCCGATGGAATGGAGATCCGTTGCTTTAACGGTGACAAAGTATTCGTGGCATTTGCATTGGACTGTTGTGATCGTGAAGCTTTTGCTTATGTCGCAAGAGCAGAGCCATTGTCTGCGGATGATATTGAAGAGCTAATGGTCAAAGCTGTCGAGAAAAGATTCGGAGCTTCTCTTCGCGCTCCTCGGGAAGTTCAATGGCTTTCAGATCGCGGTTCTATTTATCGTGCGAAGTCTGTAAAAACTTTAGCGCGACATTTAAACTTACAGTGTTGCTACACTCGGGCCTACAGTCCAGAGTCGAATGGAATGGCTGAAGCGTTCGTTAAAACAATTAAAAGAGATTATGTTTACCAAGCTGACTGCGATAGTGCCGAGACTGTTCTTAAACTACTGCCGGAATGGTTTGCCGATTATAACCACGTTGCTCCGCACTCAGCGCTTGGCATGAAGAGCCCAGTCGAGTACAAGGAGTCCGTGAACCTTTAACCGTGTCCAATAAATCGGGGGTCACTCCACTTTTGCAAATGAATTACTACTACTAATTTCAAGTAAATTGAATTTTAACTTACCTAGATCGAGATCATTTTCAAGTAGAGACTGAAGAGTTTTCTGATCCTCGTTTATTCTATTTATCAAAGTATCACCGAGATATGCTTCAAGAGCCGTTATTTGTTGAGAATGAAGCATTCTGTATAAAATTGGCTGTGCATATTTATCTGCTTCAACATGGAGTAACTTAAGTGAGTCCTCGTGTGAGTTCATAAATTTTTCAAAAGGACTGCTTTCAATCTCATGGTCAAGCCATTCATCTGCCTCATTTCCATCGTGCTCTAGGCCAAAGGAAAAATTCTCTAAAATTGCGTGGTCTTCTGAGCTAGAGGTGTGCAGTCGATTTACGACTCCAACTGGGTATTCAATGATTTCCCAGCGTATTTCTCCAAGATCAGAGTGGTCTAAGATGGCTTCGTATACAAATTCTGGGCACATTTGGCGCTCTTCACTAGAGATACATTCCCAAGAGATGTCATCTTCCTCAATCTCGTATACTTCATTTGTTTCTTTGTGTTGGATTTTTGCTAACCCTTTACAAAAAATTATCATTTTTATAAATTTCCATTTCGCTAAATTCAGCTTTAGATAGCTTTTATTTTTACAAGTTTTCCAAAATAGAAGAAGGGGATTGGTTTAGCGTTTTAGTAATTTTTAGAAAAGTAACAAACGTTAAACTTAGTTGCCCAGCTTCAATCTTTTGCCAATGCTGCCGAGATTTGATTGGCATGTCTTCACCAGTAACATCATAGACGCTGAGCCCTTTTGATTCCCGAACTTCCTTGATTGTGCGTCCAAGTTTTAACAGCACCTTTTTGTCTGCAGTCGTAATTAAACTGGTTCCCTTCTTCAAAGCCATAGCTTTACCTCCAAAATATGCTGCAAAAGATCTTACGCACTTGATTTTCTCTTTTTGCTATGGCTAATGTGCGTAAGATCTTGCGCAATCGAAAGAGAGGAAAATATGTTGGAGCTGCCGTTGATGCCGAAATGTACACTTCATCTTCAGCTAACGAAGCTTTTGAAATTACGTGGAATGTCATTTAAAGAGCTGAGTATAAAGGCAGGAGTTTCGATCAAGACATTGTATCGCTGGAGCTACGGTGAATCGCCAATTAAAGGGCTTGCCTCTATCTATCGAGTCGCTGAGGTACTTGGTGTGACAATAGAGGAGCTGGCGTTCAGTGTTGGAGAGCCTCCACCGAAGGCCCTACTTCCAGCGGAGGAGGGCTCATTGGAAGGCTTAAACAGAGAGTTAAGAAGCATTCTATATAATGGATTGAAGGAAGTGGGCAGAGAAGTTGAACTTAGCGTAGTGGAGCTTATGGCTCTTTCTAATCCAGTCGTTGTGCCTTGTTATATTCTGTTCGGCATGGCAAAGGAGCTTAACTGTTTGAACGAGATTTATAACTTGCTTTCCAAGGTTGGATACTTTGATAAAGCAAGATCTCATGGTGCTATGTGGATTAAGTGAGTATCCCAAAAAACTTCATAAGTACTTGGGCCGTAATTGTTGCGATTACCGCCAAGACGACAGTAACCAGAGGATTGTCTTTATATTCTCCTTTAAGGGCCATATTAGCTAAATAAAATAACCTAAGTTCTCTTTTCGGTTTAATCCATAGACCTGTTGGCTTTGCAGCGAAGCGGAACATAAAAACAACAGCGATAAGTATCCCCAGAATTCGGAAAATTGAACCATCTTGAGAGAAGCTAAAGCCTTTATTGATAAAATAGTATGAATGGTAGGAAATAAAGAAAATACATACTATTGCCAGCAAGAACTGAACTATGTCAGTGGTCATGCTTGGAGTTTCCATATATTTTTTAAAGAACCCCATTAAAGCATAAACCCTTGCTGGATCGGGAGACTGCACGTAAATTTGAGGTGGTTCACTTTCGGCATTGGGAAAGGTATTATCTGCAAAGACGGCTCTGCTATTCTTATTAATGAATAGAAACTTAATTGTTTCATTTCTGTCTGGTGAGTGGGCAACAAAAATAATAGCGGAATAATTGCGTTCCAACTTCAAAAACTTCTCAACGGAAAGCTTGGCATTTTCAAGTCCTACGACTGCATGGGATAGAAGGATGCTTTGATCGCTAAACCCACTCGATTCAAGATCGCTTACGAGCTTCTCAAAAAACTCTCTTGTATAGTGTCTAGCGGCGTGAAGCCTTGCTCTATCTGAAAACATTTTTCCTCTTTGGTTTTTATGTCATTGTTGAATTGTAAGAGACTTATAGTATTCTTTCGCAGATTCCTTTAATGGTGGAAAGAAAAAGATTTCTTCAATTTTATCGTGACTAATGATTAAGTGAAGAACTTCTCTAAGTTCAGCCATTGGATCTTCACTTTTATAGAAATTACCCGCTTTGTCAGCCTCAATTTCATCCAAGCCAATCCCAAAATTCTTTATTAATTTAGTATCAATATGTTTACGAATGGCAGGCAGAGTGCGGTAAACGCGGCGATTAATTTCATTCTTTAACGTGTTTATTTTTTGGAGGTCCCTCTCAAGATAACATTCTCGAATTGGGCCGACATAAATTGGCAGAAGAACGTCACAAGCTTTTGAAATGGTATCAAGATAGCCCTGAAGGAAGGGAATCGCAATTTCCAAGTTTTCAGGTGAGAGGCTATTTATTGAGTGGTAGGGGCTGAAAACGCGTTGTCCATCAAAATTAGAGTACGCAATATCTAAGCGCATTTTATGGTACTGTTCAGCGGCTTCGGGATCTATTAGGCTCATAAGAAAATTAAGAGGATCTTGCCCGAAGCTTTCGAAAGACGAAAGATTACCCTTAATTGTTATTTCTATTTTTCCATCCTGAATTAACTTTTTAACAAGTTCCAGAGCCGATGTTAGTTTCCATACATGGTCTTTCTGCTTTTTTTTATACTCTTGAATCTTGTGTGGCTCAGACCAGCTAATTATGAGATCAGCAAATTTACTAATTTTCCCTAGTTCTTCGATAGCACCAATAAATAACCCGAAAGCGGGGAGTGGTTTTTTATCCTTTATTAAAGTGTTAGCTCCCTCTAAATGTTCGATTGCAGTCCAAAGGGAGAAGAAAATTCCTTGAAGAAGCTCTCCGGGTTTAGGTCTCTTTTTTTCTTCTTGCTTACGAACTTGGATCATCAGCTCGTCACTACTATAGTTTTTCATCGGTAAAACTATTCTGAAATAGAAATCGCGGACCAAGTATCTAATTTTTGAGAGTTAATAATGGCTTGAAGAAACTGTCTGTTAATCTCACTAAGGTTGATTGTCTGTTTACTTACTAAAGATTCATCAAACGGCTTATAGAGAAAAGTTACCTTATCGTTATTGATTTCAAGTGTCCGAATCAAGTCAACATTCTTACTAAAAGTCATTGTCGGACGAGGTCCCACTCCGCCACCACCAACACCTGCGATGGATTGAAAAGGAAAAAGCGCCATAACAAGAGCTATTGCATATCTCATTTGGATTCTTCCTTTCTAAAGTAAGGGTCAAGAGTCAAGGTATCCATGAAACCACTCACAACTAGCGGCACATCACCTGGGTGATTTTGTATGACATTCCCCATGTCGGCAAGAAATTTTTCGAATACATCCATCGCGAGGCCGTATCCTTTGTTACTCACAGACTCAGAGAGCAAGGCATAGCCGTTAAACTCGTGATCGACTTTGAAAAACATTTTCGTTATGTCAGGAAGATGTTTTTTAATAAGTTCTTTTGAAGGACGAATATCTTTTACTAGAGCCACTATGCCACCATCTGATTCGATTTTTAAGAATCCATTAGTGACTAGCGAATTTAGTGCCAACTCTCCCATCATACCGAGGAGTCTGATAATCTCATTTCTTGTGATCTGCTTGCGCTGAGAAGACATGGCATAAACAACAAATGCGAAATAGTCGTCGATGTATTGTTCTTTCTCTAACAGCGGAACACATTTATCAACATAGGTAGCTGTTTCTAAGAATGAATAGTTCTTTAAAAGAAAGCTTTGAATAGACTCGGAAGACTGAAAGTGATCCTTAAGCTCCTCTAATGAGGACTTTCCCGATATGGCTGTTAAAACTTTCAGAAGATTATCAGACATAGGAGTGCGCTCGTCGTTATAAAGACGACGAAGGCATGATTCACTGACTCTGGCAGCTCTTGCCAAAGCGGTGACACTACGACTCTGTTTTGCCGAAAGCCAAGCCTCAATATGGCTTTTGACCTCGCCGACTAAACTGGGTTCTTCCCCCTTCATGGTGGAATGCTAGGCGTTAGGACCTGAAATAAAAAGGGATCCAGTTAATTACACAAATTTCTTAAGATTTGGTTACGAAGCAAAATCTAAGAAAGCAGGTGTCACTAATGGATCCCAAATGGAAATCTACGTCTAAATTCATCCTCTTGCCAGAATTAAAAATCATAACTCACTGGCAAAGTGATAAATTCCGAACACAATATAAGTGTGCCAAAGAGTCAGAATTCGAAGTCTGCCCCAAGTGCGCAACGAAGTCCTACTCTGTCCACGATCGGAGGTGGGTTAAGGTTAAGGACCAACCGATTCGTGGATCGGGCATTTATTTAAACATATTAAAACGTCGGTTTCGGTGTCCAGGATGCAAGAAAGTCTTCACAGAGCCCGTTAGTGGCGTACGTAAAGGCTTTAGAACAACTCATCGTTATCGTCGGGGGATTAAGTGGGCTTGTGAGAACTTCCAAGATTTAAAGCGTGTGCAGCAGGCTTTTGGATGTTCGGCAGGAACTGTTTATAAAATATTTTACGAACAACTGGAGTTAAAGCTGCGCGAACGCAAGGAGAACCCTTGGCCCACGACCATAGGAATTGATGAGCATTCCTTTAAACGAGGTTTTAGGAATCGCGAGTTTGCTACGATCTTAATTGATTATCCTAAGAAGAAAATCTTTGAAATAGCTCTTGGTAAAACTGCTGATGGATTGGCATACACATTTGCTGATGTTCCTGGGCGGGATCGCGTGAAAAACGTAGTTCTAGATATGAGCGACCCGTTTAAGAAGTTTGCCAAAGAGTTTTTCCCACAAGCGCGTTTAGTTGCGGATCATTTTCATGTGATTCGTTTGCTAAATCCCATGATTAACAAAGCCCGCACAGAAATCACGGGCGACAAGCGCAGTAATCCTGTTCGAAAACTATTGCTGATGAACGGGAAGAAAAAATTAGAATATTTTGAGCGTCGCGCTTTACATGAATGGCTCGATCATCATCCGAAGCTCAAAGAACTCTATCACTTTAAAGAAGCCTTGCATGGGCTCTACCGCTGTCGCGGGGTCGATCGCGCCCGCAGGGCGCTGATCGGTATCCTTGATCGCATGGCTTTGTCTTCGTTGCCTGAGATCAAAAAACTTCGAAAAACGCTAATGAAATGGAAAACAGAGATCTTAAATTACTTTATAACGGGTTTAACTAACGGAAGAACAGAAGGCTTTAATAATCTCGCAAAACTGTTGCAGAAGCGAGCTTTCGGATTTAGAAGCTTTAAAAACTACAGGCTTCGCTTGCTAAGTTTATGATTTTTGTGTGTTTTGGATAAAGTTCCACCATGAAGTGAGTAGAACCGTTCACTTTTGTTTTTTCGATGCTAATTTTTTAAGAAGGAAAATTGGATGGGGTGGCAGGACTCGAACCTGCGAATGACAGAATCAAAATCTGTTGACTTACCAACTTGTCGACACCCCAACAAGATCGCTTGTGAATGACTAAATTACGGATTTTGATACCAAAAAGCAAGAATTCTTGTGGGTGATTTTTGAAATTGACGCGGCAGACGATGAGTTTTGGACTCGCTTTGCCCTCTTTTTAATCACTCATGGGTTGAAAATAAGAAACCCTCCCTTATTCGGGGAGGGCCATGGGAAAAGCCGCTTTGGTTGGTCGAGAGAACAACTGGCGTGTGAGCAGGGAACTCTTCCTAGTAATCATCTCCGTAATCGCTCCCAGGAGCTTTCTGACGTTTCAGATTTACCAGGGTCTCACCCATGGATTTAAGTTCATTTTCATAGGCTTCAAAAACCAAGTCCTCGATCATCGCGCGGGTTTCTTGATTGAGAGGATGGGCGATATCGCGAAACTGGCCATCTTTGCGTTTCTTACTGGGCATCGCCACAAACAATCCACTGGTCCCTTGAATGATTTTTAGATCTCGTACCACGAAGCTGGCGTCGAGGGTGATAGAGACATAGGCTTTGAGCCTATCCTCATTGACGGGGAATACTTTCACTTCGGTGACTTTCATGTCAAAACCTTTCTTGTTGCCGTTCTTGTTGCCATCAGTGGAGCCATACTATGGTCCCATTTCTTCTTCGGCCGACACTGGTAAAAACTTAAGACAATGGTCGGGGAAAAAGTGAGTGGGTATTAAATCGACTATAAGATGTCTCGATTTGAAACGCTTCTTACGAATCCGTTAGAAATAATCTTTGCGAATGCATTATCTAAGCAATCCTCTGAAGCCTTATAAGAGCGTGCTAGGGCACAAAAAAAGCCTGAGGTGGAGCCCCAGGCTTTTTGAAAATGAAATTAGAATTTGAACCTAGTTGATGTTGATGATGAGGATGCGAGTGTTGCGTGCCACTCGTAATGTATTGGCACCTTTCTTTAAGCTTTTCACCACGTCCGTGGCGGATTGTACGGGCTTTTTATTTACATCTAAAATAATATCTCCGACTCTTAAGCCAAAGCGGCTAGCTGCAGAGTTTCTCTCGGTTTCAAAAACAACGGGCTGTTTTAAGTCATCCGGTAACCCCCACTCTTGGCGAAGAGCCGGAGTCGCATCCGCAATAGAAAAACCTAAATCAAAGGGAGCTTTCTCTTTTTTGTGTTTTTCAGAAGCCGCTACGTTCACTCTTTTCGGCTCTTGACGTTCTGCCACAGTGACACTCACATTCACATTTTTACGATCTCTTAAAACCTTAGCTGTCGTCGCTTTGCCGATTTCAGAATCGCCAACGGCATCCATCAGATCCACCGAGTTACGAATAGTTTTGCCATTGAACTCGGTGATGATGTCATAGATTTTGAATCCAGCTTTAGAAGCGGGCCCTTTAGGGTCAAGATTCACAATGACAGCCCCGCGAGTTTCTCCAAGTCCTAGATACTCGGCGGCTTCAGGATCTAAATCGCCTAAGCCAGCACCGATATATCCTTTGGCGATACGTCCTTTGCTCTCAAGCATCGGGATGATGGCTTTAACCTCATCAATAGGAATCGCAAAGCCAATACCTTGGGCACGAGCGTCAATAGCTGAGTTCACACCAACCACTTGTCCCTTGGTATTTACTAACGGGCCACCCGAGTTCCCCGGATTGATGCTGGCATCAGTTTGTATCAGTGGAAGTTTGTTGATCTCTGTGATGTCACGGCCTTTAGAGGATACAATTCCCTTAGTCATCGAGTGACCGTGGCCGAAAGGGTTTCCAAAGGCAGCAACCCATTCTCCGACTTCAAGTTCTGTTGAAGAACCTAAAACGGCCACTGGAAGCTTTTGACCTTTGACGGGGTTGATTTTAATCAAAGCAATATCTGTTCTTTCATCGCTACCAATCAGAGTGGCTTCAAAAACATCTTTGCTGGATTCGCTCAGTTGAACGTTAATGACGTCGGCTCCAGCGATGACGTGATTGTTGGTGATGATCAAACCATCTTCACGAATGATGAAACCAGTTCCTAGGCCCATTTGTTGGGGGCGCTTTTGTTGGGGTTGCATGCGGAAACCATAGAGTTGCTCAAGCATGTCGAGCATCGGGTCACGCTGGCGAGGCATATTTTTTGGCAATGCTGTTGTCGAAATATTCACAACAGCGGGATTGATAGCTTTTGCTAATTCCACAAAAAGATTTGCCGGAAGAGGTTCTGAAAGTTTTAACTTCGGAGGATCTTTTGGGAGAGGTAAAGAGGTGTTTGCAAGAGATGATTGAAAACTCATCATCAACGCTAGGGGTGCAGCAAATAGAGTCAGCTTCTTCATATATGCTCCTTCATCTTCTGAATTGTCGGCAAATAAAACCTTGCCAACTTTCTACCTACATAGAAACAAATTTCAATTGTAAATCATTGACTAGATTATCTAAAAACTGAGATTCGTCGTTGGTAAGATTTCCCTTCGTTTTTTGCTGTAAAACCAGCAAAAGGTCGATGTTAAATCGAGCCATATTCTTATCTTTAGACATTTCTCCAGTTTGAGGATCGGGCGCAAGGCCCATAGCCATTACGGCCGAGGACGCAATCGACATCACAAGAACGGAAAGAGAAGCTTCCATTGTTTTTTCAGCCATAAATTCTCCTGTAAAAACAAACTATAAAATAAAATGAGGGCTCTGCGAATGAAGTCAAGGCAGAGGCCTCAGATAATCTTAAATTGGATAATACCCCATCAATCTTTGCAGTCTATTCTCAATCGAAGGATGGGATTTTAAAAACAAATTCTTTTGTTGAATGCCTTCGGGGTTCACTATGAAAAGATGACTTGTGCAAGGAGGCACTTCCAATGGATTGGTTTGAGCAAGGCCTTCAATGCGCCATAACACTTCGCCAAGCTGCTGGCGGTCTGAAAGAAGAGTTGAGGCCATTCTGTCGTTTTCAAAAAAAGATCTTTGGCCAACCACTCCTTTGATGATGAGCCATCCTAGAGGAGAAAAGAGAGAACGGAAGAAATGTGTTTTGTAAGGAATGAGGCTATCTAAAAATTGTCCAACGCCAACAACGGCATTGGCTAGAGTGCTGCTCACGCTAAATGCAAAAGTATCAAGGCGACGGATGTGGCAAAGTTGATGGGCAATAACTGCCTCTAGTTCATTCGAAGACAGACGGTCCAGCATGCCTGTTGTAAATCCCAAAGAACTGCGCTTCCAAGTATGCCCTACGCAAAAAGCATTCACTGATTCATGGTGAACTACATGGATAGAAGGTGTGGGCATTCTTAGCTGAGAGCAAAAACGCTCAACGATAGCGTGCAACCCCCAAGCGTCTTGACCTTTCAGGCGATGAGCTTTGAGTTTTCCTAAGATGCGTGATTCACCGTAAAAGAAAACGAAGAAATTCAGAGTGAAGGCTGTCGCAAAACCAATAAGAAGTCCTAAGCGATCTCCCATCTTGTATCCGAAGATAAGGAAAGCAAGAGACGTCGTTAGAATGAAGATCCAGACTTTTGTAGTGTTATTTATCATATATTTTTTGTCCCACGATATTTCTTCCTTGGCAAGAGTAGAGGAAGCACTGCTCTACAAAGTCTAAGCTTGCGAAGTTCTTATGAAAATTGTGAAATAGAGAACAGTGTCTAGAGGATTTGCAAAAGAATCTTAGACAGTTACAAAATCGAGTTCCGCAGCAGCGATTCCCGAAGGGAGAGCGTAAGCGAGGACTGTTTGAGGTTTTGTAACTGTCTAAGATTCTTTTGCAACCCCGAGGGCTGGTCGATTGGGAGAAGTTCAGGAGGTTGCATCGTGAGTGAAGTGGATATCATGGCGTTAAACGCTGCCATTAAGCAGGAAAGTCAATTCATCGAAAAAATGATGGCTGAGATCAATAAGGTGGTTGTTGGTCAAAAAGAAATGGTGGAAGGCATCATGATGGGGCTTCTCACGGGCGGCCATATCCTGTTGGAAGGTGTCCCAGGTCTTGCAAAGACTTTGACCATTGCAACGGTTTCCAAATCCATCTCTTTGGATTTTCAGCGTATTCAGTTCACGCCGGATTTATTGCCGACCGATTTAATCGGTACGATGATCTTCAATCCAAAATCAGGAGAGTTCGCGCCACGCAAGGGGCCAATTTTCACAAATATCGTTTTAGCCGACGAGATCAATCGTGCGCCAGCAAAAGTGCAATCTGCACTGCTTGAGGCAATGGCAGAGAAACAAGTCACTATCGGTGAAGAGTCTTATCGTTTGGCAACTCCATTCTTGGTTTTGGCGACTCAGAATCCCTTGGAGCAAGAGGGAACCTATCCGTTACCAGAGGCTCAGATGGACCGTTTCATGTTTAAAATTAACGTGGACTATCCAGGAAAAGGGGATGAGTTAGAAATCCTCAATCGCATGGGAACAAATGAAAAGCCAGAAGTTCAATCGGTGATTTCTAAAGAAGATCTTTTGCGAGCTTCGGCGCGTGCGGATCAAATCTATGTTGATGCGAAGATTAAAAACTATATCGTTGATATCATCATGGCTTCTCGCAGTCCTTCTGAATACGGATTAGGGCGCATTGCTAATCTTATCAATGTGGGTGGATCTCCGCGTGCAACGATCAGTTTATTCAGAGCCGCTAAAGCTCATGCATTTATTCGTGGTCGTGGTTATGTGACTGTGGAAGATGTGAAGGCCATTGCTTACCACGTACTTCGTCATCGTTTGATTTTAACTTACGAAGCAGAAGCTGAAAATATTCGCACTGACGATATCATCAAAGATATCTTGAGTCAGGTTGAGGTGCCATAGTGAGTTTACCTCCTGAGGTCTTAAAAAAGGTCAAACTTTTAGAGATCAGTACCCGAAAGCTTGTGAACAATCTTTTTGCAGGAGAGTATCACACCGCTTTTAAAGGTCAGGGGATGACTTTTGCCGATTTCCGCGAATATGTCCCTGGTGATGATGTGCGCAGTATTTCTTGGCCGCTCACAGCGCGCACCGGAAAACCGTATATTAAGACTTTCGAAGAAGAGCGTGAACTCACGCTCATTCTTGCGATCGACATCAGTGGTTCCAGTGATTTCGGAACAGGGCCTTATTTTAAAGGTGAAGTGATGACTCATATGGCAGCACTTCTAGCTTTTTCGGCAGTGAAGAACAATGACCAGATAGGGTTGCTCTTATTCAGTGATCAAGTTGAACACTTTGTTCCGCCGAAAAAAGGGCGTGGCCACGTACACCGACTTCTTCGTGATTTATTTTATTTTAAACCTAAGAGTCAAAGAACGAAACTTGCGACTGCGTTTTCGTACCTTCAAGGGGTTTTGAAAAAGCGCGCGACGGTCTTTGTGTTTAGTGACTTCCAAGACGAGAGTTTTGAGCAGAGTTTACGTCTTTTGGGGCGTAAGCATGATGTCGTAGCTTGTGTGGTGAATGATGCTGCAGAGTACGAGCTTCCCGATATTGGCGTAGTCGATGTTCAAGATGCAGAAACCGGAGAGGTGATCACAATTGATACCTCCTCTAAAGAGTTTCGCGAAAAATATTTAAGTGAAGTTTTGAAAAAGAAAGAGCAAAGAGATCGTCTTCTGAGACTTGCTCAAGTGGAACGCATTGATGTGAAGTCGAGCGAGGACTACGTCAATCCGTTGATAGCGTTCTTTAAGAAGAGAAAATAATGGCAAAGTTGTGCACCGTTGATATTCCAGAAGTTCAAGGACTTAAAGGTGGGGAACTCACCGTAGGAAGAGAGTTTTTTCTTCACTGTGAAACTGAGTTTCCACATCAATTGGATTCTGAAAAATTAAACTTTGTCTTGAAGCCTGAAGAAAATCATCAAATTAAATTATTGAGTTTCGAATTACGTTCTCCAACATCCGCAGATCTTAAAGTCACTTCTTATCGCACCGGAGAGAGCAATTTCAAAGAGTTGATGCTCTCTGATGGCGAGAAGTCTGTGAACTTAGGAGAAGTACAGTTTGCAGTGCGAAGTGTGTTGCCTCCGCAAGAGGCTCCTATTCCTGGAATGGAGCAGGCGGCACAGCAGCCACAGCCTTATCCCGCCATGGGACCTGTGGGGATTTCTGTGCCGGTTTTCTACTGGATTATTCTTGCTGCGGTGATTGTACTTTTTGTAGGTGCTATTGCCTATAGGTTGATTCGACGTCTGCAGAGAAAGAATTTGATCGAAAGTCTGCGCTCACATGATGCGGCTCTTTCTCCGATTGCTCAGTTTCATCAGAACTCTAGAAAGCTACAGAGAGCTAACACAGTCTTTTTTGGCGGAGCTTCTGATCAAAATAATATTACGGAAGCGGTCACAGAGACAGAGAAGCATTTAAAACTTTTCTTAACTCGCCAATATCAAACTCCCGCCTTGGAATGGGGAGAGAAGGCCGTTCTTAGGGATCTTAAAACTCATCACAAAGCTCTCTACTTAGAGTTTCATAAAGAGCTTGGCTCATTATTTGAGGAGTATCTCAAAGCAAAAAAAGATTTTGCTAAGGTGACCGAATCCGATGCACAGCAGATTGTGAAACGCACACGTCAGCTTGTTGAAAAGATGGAGGCTATGCAGTGAGCTTTCATTCAAAGATAGCCTTTTTACTTTTAATTCCTCTGATCTTTGTTTTTATTTGGACCCTTTGGCAAAGAAAACAAAAAACGCCGACCTTGCAAATTGGCAGTGTGGCTCTTCTTAAAACCATGGCGCCAAGCTTGCGTTCGCGTTTATCCTATTTACCGCAAGTTCTGAAATTCTTCGGAATTGTTTTTGCCATCATTGCACTGGCACGCCCACAGACTTCAAATACCAAGGTTCGCAAAAACGTTGAAGGTATTGATATCGTTATTTGTCTGGATGTCTCTGACAGTATGTTGATCGAAGACATGAAACCATTGAATCGTCTGGAGACTGCAAAAGATACGATCCGCGACTTTATTGAAGGAAGAACTTCAGATCGCATCGGACTTGTGGTCTTTGCGGGCGAATCTTTCACATTGGTTCCGCCGACATTGGATTACCAGTTAATCTTACAAAGAGTTCAGGAAATCAGCAGTGCTTCGAGTGCCAGAATTAAAGACGGTACGGCACTTGGTGTGGCGATGGCCAACGCTGCGGGCAGGTTGAAAGACTCTCAGGCAAAAAGCCGTGTGATGATCTTTATGACGGACGGCGAGAATAACTCTGGCACAATCGATCCAGAAACGGGACTCGAGATTGCAAAAGGCTATGGAATCAAAGTCTATTCAATCGGTATCGGAAAAGACGGACCGACAAAGATCCCTGTTTATACCCGCGATGTATTCGGTCAAAGAATTAAAACTTATCAGCCCTTTGAAAGTACTGTAAATGAGGATCTTCTAAAGAGGATGGCTTCAGACACCGGTGGTAAATACTATCGAGCGACTAGTGAAGGGGCTTTGCAAAAAGTCTTCGCGGATATTGATAATCTTGAAAAGACCAAAATTGATGAAAGTAAGTTTACAAACTATACGGAAGAATTTCCTCCGTATCTAGTGTTTGGTATATTTCTGTATTTACTGGGTCTCTTCCTAGGGCAGAGCTTTTTAAGGAGGGTGCCATAGTGTTTCGCTTTGAAAACTTAACGGCATTCAATTACCTCTGGGTTTTGCCACTGATCGTTGTCATCGGTTGGTATTTCCAGAGAAAGAATTTGCAGAAGATGACCAAGGCCATTGGTAGTCGTCTTTATCCTTTTTTAAGTAGTTCAGTATCTCCGAAAAAACGTCGTTTAAAACAAATTCTGCAACTTTTGACAGTGGGTTTATTTATTCTGGCTTTAGCTCGTCCGCAAATGGGTGAAAGTCAGCAAGAAATTCGCAGTGAGGGTGTAGAGATCATTTTTGCCGTGGACGTTTCTGAGAGTATGCTCGCCGAAGATGTAAAGCCTTCGCGCTTAGCACAGGCCAAGGCAGAGTTGAGTCGCTTAGTGGATTTGATGCCTGGTAATAAGATCGGTGTGGTTGCTTTTGCCGGATCGGCGGCATTGCTATCTCCTCTGACCAATGACCCTGGTGCGATCAAAATGTATTTGGAGTCTTTAGATACGAACTCTGTTTCCACGCAAGGAACTAATTTTTTAGAAGCTCTGAAGGCCTCTAAAGAAGCCTTTCAGCGTGGGGGAGTCGACACGGATGACGTCGTTAAAGTCACACGAGTCATTGTGATGGCTTCGGACGGTGAAGATCATGAACCAGGTGCTTTAGATGAAGCGAAAAAGATGGTCAGTGAAGGCATTCGAATTTTCACTTTAGCTTATGGAACAGAAAAAGGTGGCGCAATTCCAGTTCGTGATGGAATGGGCTTTTTAAAAGGTTATAAGAAAGACCGCCAAGGCAATACGATTCTTTCGATTGTCAAAGGAGAGGCGCTAAAATCATTGGCCGAGGCTGGCAAGGGAAGTTTTTATTTTGCAACTTTCGGAGGACAGCAGACTCGTCACCTTGTTGAAGATATCGATAAACTTGAGAAAACTCAGTTTGAGAGCGCTGTAGCGACTCAATACGAAGAGCGCTTTCAAGCTATTTTATTAGTGGGAATTATCCTAGGTATTTTAGAGATATTTTTAGGTGAACGTCGCAGTCGCTTCCGTTTCTGGAAAGGCCGTTATGAGGTGCCACCAGCATGATTAGAAAATTATCACTCTTACTAATTTGTATTTTAAGTCTGTCTGCTTGCCAGAAGAATTTGGATTTAAGAACTATCACTGCCAATCGCGAGGGGAATGCGTTCTTAGAAAAACAATCTGGGGCAGCTGCGATGGAAAAGTACATCGAAGCCTTGCGCCACGATCCCTTTGTGAGCGGCTTGCATTTGAATTTAGGACTTTCTTTAGAGACTTTGCAGCAAGCTGAAAAAGCTCTGCAAGCCTATAAAGAGGCAGAGACTCTGGCTCTTAAAGAGGGAGCTCCAGAGCTTGTCTTCATGGCAAGATTTAATCAGGGACAGCTTTTGGGCAAAGCGCAGAAGGTGGACGAAGCATTAGCTGCATACCAAGCCGCTTTGGATGTGATTCCTAATTCCATGGAAACAAAGACAAATATCGAACTTCTGATTCAATCCCAACAAGGGGGCGGAAAAGGTAAGAACGATAAAAAAGATGACAAGGGTGATCAGAATCAAGATCAAAAAGATCAAGATGAAGACGGTGAAGATAAGAAGGAAGATGAGCCTAAAGAAGGACAAAAGAAACAGTCTCCGAAATATCAGCCGCGCCCTTATCAAGGTGAGCAGCTCAATGAAGCTGATGTAAAAAAGATTCTCGACGAGTTGAAGCAACAAGAAGAAAAGATTCGCGCTGAGTATAACAAAAAAGAAACTAAGGAACAGCCACGTGATAAAGATTGGTAATACGGTTGCTGTGTTAATGCTGGTGGGGTCAGCGGCTTTTGCCTCAACCACTGTGCAATCCACTGTAAATAGAGTTGAAATGGGTGTAGGCGATAACGTGCAAGTCACAATCAGTGTGATTTCTACGGATGATGTTGATATTCAAGAGCCTAGAATTCCAGAGTTAGATGGTTTTGATTTATTAAACACATCTCAATCCACGGCAGTCTCTCAAAAACTTGTGCAGACAGCTCAAGGGATGCAGTTTGAAACACAAAGAAAGAAAGACTTTGTCTATATTCTTCAGGCCAAGAGATCGGGCACTTTAAGTGTTTCTTCGTTTGAGGTGGTTGTTGACGGCAAGGTTCATCGCACCCAGCCTATCGTGATAAAAGTTTCGCGTGATTCCCAAGGTGGTGGGCAGCAGCAGCGTGCAGCTCGCGGGGGAAATCCTGGTTTTTTTGACGATCCCTTTGAGGCTATGGATCAAGCAGAAGAAGATATTTTTAATCAGCTTTTGCAACAAAGGCAGAGAATGTTGCAGCAGATGAATCGTGGATGGGACCCGCAACTTCCGCAACAGCAGCAAGCACAAAATCAACTACCAGAAGCCGCTTTCCGCAGTTTGCCAACAAACCCGAATGAAGCTTTTTATATTTCCGTCGAAGTTGATAAAACGGAAGTCTATGAAGGTGAGCAAGTCACCGTAAACTGGTATATCTACACACGTGGACAGATGGAGACTTTGGATCGCTTGAAGTTTCCAAACTTACGTGGATTCTGGAAAGAGATCATTGAAGAAGTTCCCTCGATTCAGTTCAGTGAAGAAATCGTCAATGGACTTCCGTGGAAGAAAGCCTTACTTGCCTCTCACGCCCTTTTTCCAATTAAAGCTGGGACAGCAGAAATTGATGAATACAAAATCAAATCCCGCGTCAGAACTCCATCAGAGGCATTGGGTGGATTCTATGGTAAAGCCTACGAGTACACCAAGAGCTCCGTACCGGTGGAGATCAAGGTTAAAGAATTGCTTTTGGAGGGGAGACCTAAAGAATTCACTGGAGCTGTTGGTCAGTTTGAGGTGATGGCAAATGTCGAAAACAAAAACGTTCCTGTCAATCAACCAGTTTCGTTAAAGGTGCGCTTTGAAGGAGCGGGCAATGCTAAGATCATCGACTTGCCGGCAATGGATTTGCCAGGATCATTAGAAATGTACGACTCTAAGTCAGAGTCTAAGTTTTTTAAAAATGGTCGTAGCTTTAAAGAGTTTGAAGTCCTTCTAATTCCTCGTCAGGTAGGGGAAGTGCAAATCCCTTCTTTAACAGTGGGACTTTTTGATCCTAAGACGGCAAAGTACTATCTTAAGAAAACAGATCCAATCACACTGACGGTTTCTGCCAATCCAAATGCTGTGGCTGGCGAGTCTCATCGTTTGGCGGATGCAAAAAAAGTCGAAGCAGTGCCAGAGGTTTTAACTCTGCCAAACCCTGTAACAACTTGGTCGGAAGGAAGTTTTGCGCAGCAGATGGCAAATCCTTTCTTATGGATGGGCACATATCTTCTAGGATTTTTAGCGCTTCTTTGGAAGTCTCAAAAGGAATTCGGCTGGGGCAGACGTAAGAAGAGTGTGAAAGAGATTGTCGATCAGCGCTTTAAATCGATAGATTCAGCGGCTCAGAAGGCGGACTTCCGTAAGGTCGGGGTGGAGATGACGAATCTTTATTATCTCATCTTGGGAGAAGTGGCCGGCGAGGGAGGAGCCTCTGAGGAACTAGTGCGACTAATGGCGAAGATTCCACCGAGTTTACGCCGTGACCATGGAGCTGAGATTGAAAAGTCTTTTGAAGTTTTCCAGACCATGGGGTTTGCCCCTGAGGAAATGTTGGGTAATTTAAAGCAATCTCAGACCATCGTAGCTCATGTCAAAGACGCAAAGACTGTTTGCGCGAAGATACTTGAGTATTTAACGTCTAAATAATTGTCTAAAATGAATCATGTTAGAGAGCCCGCTCTATAGAGCGGGTTTCTTTTTCTCAAAAGTAGACATATTTCAGTCTAGCGATCTATTGAATAAAATCTTGTGAGAACCTCTATGGCTTGTTAAAATTCTAGCCATGGTACGATATCGGCAAGGGCAAGCAACTCTGCTCCTAGTTTCTATTATCAGTGTTATAGCGTCTATTTTTTTGATGTCGAGTGCCGACGTTTTTAATCGCGACTATAAATTTAAAACCAGAGATTTTGATCAGGTTCTTTTAAACGAAGCTGTGATATCGACCTTCTCAGTGATGGAAGCAGCCCTTGCGCGCAGGATGTGGGAGCCACCGTTGGGTCCGGATTGCCTGCGAATGAACGAGTTCAAAGCAGAGGGTGAATTTGCAAATGGTTTAAAATGGACTGTTGATTCGGTTTATAATTTCAAAACTAAAAACTACGAGATGCTGGCTTCGGGTCAGTACAACGGGCTTAGAGCTGTCTTTAAAAAACGCGTTAAAGTTTTAGATGTTTCAGACTACTTATTGTTTTCAGGCAGCGAGCAGCAGGTAAATTTAAATCGTCGTTACGATCCTCATCTTCCATCTGGGTTGATAGCAAGAGATCGCCGTGTTTATATTCGTGGACCTCTTCAAGTTTATTCTCACAATCATCGTCCCAATGCCGTGAACTGGGCGGGATCTCCGGCTTCATGGCCAACGGAATTTGGAACGGTTGTGCAAGGTGATCGCATTCAAGTGGGCGGTGGAATTAGTTATGCTCCAGTAGCCGTGCATAAAGCCAATGATCCGGCAGTTCCGGCTTCGTGGATGTTAGGGCCTTATGCTTCAGCGTGGGGAGCCCCTATGACCCACTATTCCCAATACGGGGCTGGATATTTAATCATGACTCGCGACTATAACAAGGCGCAAACACTCTTACAGCAAGTTAGCACAGGGGCAACGGGACCTTATACAAAGGGCTCTGTGGCAAATGAGGTTTATCCGATTGCTCTTTTTGGCGGAACTCCGCCGTTGCTAGCATGGCAAGCGAGCGACTCCGGAGCATACTTTAATAATCCAGATCGTCAGAGTATTTTAGAATACAGCTACGCAGGTATTAATAATTTCGGAGTGCGCGGAAATTTTACTTGTATCATGCAAAATGGTGGGAAGAGATGTTCGGACTCTCGCGACTTCCCGAAAGGATTTGAGGCTTGGAGAAGAGATGCGGGACTTGATGGCACTCTTTTTACAGCGGACGCCGAAGAGATTCCATCACCTCGCTTGAGTTGGGATAATTTAGACGCTCTTGAAAAAGACGCTCAACAATGTGGAGTGGTGGTCAGTGCTCCACAAAATAGTTATGAAGATTGTCAGATCTGGGACGCGCGCTTTATGCAAAGCCACGCGCTAGGAGCCGCTCCAACTTGTATGAGAACATCTTCGATCGACATGGAATCCCTGACTTTGAATAACTTTAATGCCAGCCACTATAGTGATCCGTCTTTAAAGGAAAGACTTCCGCGACGCGTGATCTATTTAAAGACCCCTACTGAGATTCGTCAGACAAGCAGTCGCGGCCTGATGGTCGGAAGTATTTCAGATCCGGTGGCGCGCAGAAATCTTGCATTGTGGATTGTCTCTGAAGACATGTTAGCTTTTAAAGGCTATCAAGCCAATACGACTTCACCGACAGAAAATACTCCAAAACAACTTCGCGAAGTTGTTTTTAATAAAGACGCGAGCGCGGGGGCCGCTCTACCGCCACTGAGTATTGTCGCTTTGAGTCCGGAAAGAATTCATCTGCTAAGTCCTTTCTATAAGCCTTTGGGGCGTACACAATTTGACAGTCAATGGCCTGCTTCTGGCGGTAAAATTAGACCAACAAATCATATTGTGAGTGATGCCGAGAGAAGCGAAGAGGATGGTTTCAAGTTTGGCTTTAGAAAATTCACTATTGAAGGGGTGAGTGTAATTACGAGTTCGAAAGTGGATTCTTCTTATCCATTTTTCTTGCGCGGGGTTTGGAGCGCTGGCTTGGATTCATCCGCATCGCAGGGGCCGCGCAATCAGTGTATGTTATCTCTCGCCGGTGTTCCTTTTGAAAAGAGAGTGCCTGAAGAAAGTATCGCATCCTTCGCTAAAATTCCTGCCCACGCAGGGACTAGCGGTTCGCCAGCTCCGCCTCCAGGTTCGCGATTTTATGGTTCTAAGCAATCCATTTCTCACTATTACCATCCCGATGTCTTTATTGCACAGCAAGAAGCTATGGGTGGATATGTTCAAGAGTCTGAGGTGACTTTGACTGGAGTGCGAGTGCATGTGGACTTCGATCCTACAACTCCGACTGGGAAACGTAACTTGAGTGAGTTGAACTACTACCCTCAAGATCAACACTCTCATACGCTTTATGATCTTTCTCATAAGCACTTACAGTGGGATTTGGCTTACTATTATAACGAAACTCCACCTCTTACATCTTGTCACCCAGACAACTTGAAGTTCAGATTAAAAGGTGACGGAGAAGACTACGATGTCTGGGTATTTAGCCCTATGGTCAATAGCGGACGCTATTTATTTACCCAAGATTCTCCTGGAGATACCTATAGAAATATCGGCTCCCTTGTTGGGGTCGAGCAACCAGTTCTTGAAACACAGGCACATTAAGGATGAACGATCAGCATGAGGCTTAAATCACAGCGTGGGATGACACTTATAGAAATCATGATAGCCTTGGCGATATCTGTTGCCACTGTGAGCGTGTTCTTGACTATGGCATTTCGTAATCGCACGCATAAAACAGATGTGGACTTCTCTGTACTTTTAAAAGAAGTGCTCACCAACAATATTATCGAAGTCAAGGGGAGAGGTTTAACGGAACTCCCACAGGCAGAGACTTGTCTCGTGCGCGTCTATAATTTACGAGGTGACTTTATTTCAGAAAACCCTGTTTCTGGAAGTGGCGATATTTGCAGTGCTGCAGCACCAGCTAAGGATCAAATCCAAGTTATTTGGAAGTCGGTGATTGCAGTGACATCAGATGCAGAGTTTCAAGGGCAACTTGAGTTGCCAACTCAATCTGATACTCTTCGCAAGGTGACCTTGACGGTAAGAGCCTTGAGTCGCGGAACTCAAGATCGTGAGTTGCAACATCAAATGACGGTGTTTAAACGATGAAAAAAAATGCCGGATTTACAATGGTGGAGCTTCTCTTAGCTGCCGGACTTTCAACTCTGGTGGTAGGTGCGACGACGTATTTAATATTTCAATTTTTTTCTGAACATCGTTCGCTTGAAGTGTGGAGTTCTGGACAATTTGAAATGTCTGCTTCACTCAAAGATCTAGAGGGAGATATTCGCAATATTGTGCGTTTGGATCCATTGGAGCAAGGCGCTGATAAGTATTTAGGACTTCGTCAGGTCGCAGTGGGACTAGAGCCCAGTGTTTGTCTGAACGATGCGACCTCTCCAGTGTTTCGTTATACCTCATTAGACCGCCGCCGTCGTTCTGAAACGCTGATGCGTGCATGGTCTGAACAAGTGAGTTCAGGCAAGAAGAATGGCTCTGATGAACTGAGAGTTACCCATGACACCACGGCCGATGCTTTGTTTAATTCGGAACGAGCCCCACGCGAGGTGGTTCTGGTGGACGCGGATCGAAGATATTTGAGGCGCTATGTTGTAGATAGCTTTATTCCTCGTGTGAAAACGAATTTAGATCCCTACGACGATGTTGCGAAGATGGATACTTATGAACAGCCCATTTTCTTTACTTATGCCAGTGTGTTTCTAAAAAATCCTCCTGGGATTCGCGGAGAAGATATCAGCAAAGAAAGCTCTGTTTTTATCACGGGTAGTGAAGTCTATGCTGCGAACACTTACTTCGTATGTTTACGGAAGACCGACCGCGCGCTGATAAAATATGACCAAGTCGCACAAACTGAAAAGATCCTTTTGCACAATCCTATGGAAGAGTTTGAGATTGAGGCTCTTCGAGTAGGATATCTGGGAACTCGCCCCAACGTGCGCGTGGAGCCCGATAGTTTCTTGTTTGCAGTGACTGATGAACTGGCTGAGTGTATGAACACTGTTTTCTTAGAGTTAAAATTAAAGGCCACCAATCGCTTTGCAGATCGTAATAAAGGGCAAATGGTCGGCGATATCAAGTCGGATATCCTAAGGAGAAGAACGGTATTTTCACCGAACTTGAATATGAAAAGACCTATTTCTTGTCAGAACTAGGGTCGCCTTTTTCAAATTGATCGAGATGTTTTTTGTGACTGAACATCAGCCAATAATAGCTTGGCTCAAAAAAACAATGAGCCTCATAGTTTTTGGGATTACCTAAAGCAAAAAGTTTGAGGTAGTGATAAAACACTCCTGTTTCTGAGATAATGACATCGACTCTTCCAGAGTTGAGCATCTGGATTCGCGCCTGAACTGATTGTACTTCCATATAAGTTTTAGCATAGAAATCAACGGCTTCATCTTTTAGTGAAATGGCGGCATTTTTAAAAGCAGCTACCTTGAGGCCTTTAAAGTCTTCGGGGCGATTGATTTTTAATTTTCGATTTTCAAGAGTGAAGGCGCAATTCTGAAAAGTATATCGGAAGCTTGCTTTATAGCCCGAAGGAAGGCTTGCCTCGGCCACATTGATGGTGGCATCGATTTCCTTTTTTTTAAATTTTGTGACGACGCGAAGGCTAGGAAAGGTTGTGTATCGCGGTTGGAAGCCGGATTTGAGAAGAGCCTTGTTCAATGCGATTCCTTCATCGCCATCGACTCCATTTTGAGATAGATATGCGGACTTTGATCTTCCGGTATGCCGACGACAAGCTCTGTTCCGTGGCTCAAGGTGGTGGCTTTCAAGATCAGAGGAAGCAATGAAAAGAACATACCCGGGTTGCTTTCTTTAAAGGTTAATGAACTTCAGTTTATTATATGAGATTTATTTTAGGTTTTCAAAATGTCTTCTACTAACTTTGGAACTTGCTCAGTAGCTGTTCCAAGGCGGCGCTCATGGAAAGCAGAAGAGATCTCTGTATCAGAAAGATTCACCTCAATTTTGTATGCCCGCTGTGCCATTTGTGCAAAGCCCGCAGCAGGATAGACGTGCCCACTAGTTCCAATTGAAATAAAGAGGTCGCACGTATGAAGGGCCATTAAGATTTCATCCATGGACCGTGGCATTTCGCCAAACCAGACAATGTCGGGTCTTAAAGAACCCGAACTTTTGCATCTCTGGCAGAGGTGAGAGGTACTTAAATCTTCCGTCCAATCCCACTGAGCAGCACAAATTTCGCAGAAGCAAGAGTCTAAGCGGCCATGCATTTGGAGAAAATTCCTTGAGCCGGCGCGCTTATGCAGGTTGTCGACGTTTTGCGTAACTAAGAGAAAGTCTCCATGAAAGTCGTTTTCAAGTCGGGCCAAGGCAAGATGAGCTGTATTGGGTTTAAGCATGGGGTCTTTAAGTTGTGCTCTGCGGGCATTGTAGAAGCGATGAACGAGGGCAGGATTGCGGAGAAATCCCTCGGGGGAGGCGACATCTTCGATGGCGTGATTTTCCCAAAGTCCATTTTGATCTCGAAAGGTGCGAATCCCGCTCTCTGCCGAGATTCCAGCGCCTGTCAGGATGACGATTCTTTGAAATGAGCCTAAGTCCATTTATGCCTCGCGACAGATGCAAATGATTGAGATTTCAACTGATTTTCATTAGGATGGGGCGTTCTTTACAGAAAGGCAATGATAATGGCTTCAAAAATCGAAACCACACCGGAAATGGTTCAAAATGTATATAAAAAGACGGCGGAAAGATTAGCTATTGTCCGCAATCGCTTAAATCGTCCTTTGACTCTTGCAGAGAAAATTTTGTTTGGTCACCTTGATGATCCACAAAATCAGGAATTAGTGCGCGGCGAGAGTTTCTTACTTCTTCGTCCAGATCGCGTGGCGATGCAAGATGCGACAGCACAAATGGCTCTTTTGCAGTTCATGCTTGCTGGAAAAAATGAAGCGGCAGTTCCTTCCACTGTGCACTGTGATCACTTGATCCAAGCGTACAAAGGTAAAGATGCTGATATGGCGTCATCAAACATGACGAATAAAGAAGTTTTTGATTTCTTAGCAACTACTTCTTCTCGTTACAACATCGGCTTCTGGAGACCAGGCGCTGGTATCATTCACCAAGTTATCCTAGAGAACTACGCTTTCCCAGGTGGATTGATGATCGGTACAGATTCTCACACTCCAAATGCGGGTGGCCTTGGTATGTGTGCTGTGGGCGTTGGTGGATCTGATGCTTCTGACGTTATGGTTGGACTTCCATGGGAAGTTAAGAATCCAAAACTTATCGGTGTTCACTTAAAAGGTAAACTTCAAGGTTGGACTTCTGCAAAAGACGTTATCTTAAAACTTTGCGGAATGTTAACTGTTAAAGGTGGAACAGATAAAATCGTTGAGTACTTCGGTGAAGGAACTCAATCTATTTCTTGTACTGGTAAAGCAACAATCACAAACATGGGCGCTGAGTTAGGTGCAACATGTTCTGTATTCCCTTACGATTCTCGTATGGGTGCTTACCTTAAATCTACAGGTCGCGATGAACTTGCTAAAGTTGCAGATGCTCATACTGAGCTTCTTTCTGCGGATGCTGACGTCATTGCAAACCCAGGTAAATACTTCGACGAAGTTTACGAAATTGATCTTTCAGCTCTTGAGCCACACCTTGTGGGACCTCATACGCCAGACTTGGCTCGTCCAATCTCTGCATTGAAAAAAGAAGCCGCTGAAAAAGGTTACACAGTAAAAATTTCTTCTGCGCTTATTGGCTCATGCACGAACTCTTCTTACGAAGATATCGGTCGCGCGGCTTACGTTGCTAAACAAGCAATGGAAATCGGCGTCAAGATGAATCAGCCGTTCCTAGTTTCTCCAGGTTCTACTCAGATCCAAAAGACGATCGAGCGTGACGGTCAAATGATGACGTTCAACGAAGTAGGTGCGACTGTTTTAGCGAATGCTTGCGGGCCTTGTATTGGTCAGTGGAAGCGTGATGATGTGAAGTCAGGCGAGAAGAATACAATCGTCACTTCTTTCAACCGTAACTTCCGTGCGCGTAACGATGCGAATCCAGAAACTTTGGCATTCATCGGTTCTCCAGAAGTTGTAATGGCTCTAGGTTTAGCAGGACGTTTGGATTTCAATCCAGCGACTGATGAACTTGAAGGACCTAACGGCAAAGTGATGTTGAAAGCTCCTGAAGCTCCAGATCTTCCAGAACAAGGCTTTATCCCTGATACAGAAGGTTACCAAAAACCAGAAGGTGCAACTGCACAAGTAGCAGTAAGCCCAACTTCTGAGCGTCTTCAGTTGTTATCTCCATTTACAAAATGGGATGGCAATGATTTCGTAGATAACTTGGTTCTTGCGAAAGCAAAAGGCAAGTGTACAACGGATCATATTTCTCCGGGCGGTAAGTGGTTGAACTACCGTGGTCACTTGGACAATATCTCTAACAATATGTTACTAGGTGCTGACAACGCGTTTACTGGTGAGTCTGGTAAGGGTAAAAATCAGTTAACTGGTGAAACAGGAATTGAGTTTGCACAAATAGCACGTCAATACCAAAAAGCCAATCGTGGTTGGGTGATCATCGGTGATGAAAACTACGGTGAAGGTTCTTCACGTGAGCACGCTGCTATGTCTCCAAGATTCTTAGGCGCGACAGCTGTGATCACGAAATCTTTTGCTCGTATCCATGAGACGAACTTAAAGAAACAAGGTGTTCTTGCACTGACATTCGTAAATCCAAAAGATTACGATAAGATTCAAGAGGCTGATTTGGTTTCTTTGGTGGACCTAAAAGATTTGGCTCCAGGTAAGAACGTTAAGATGCTTATTAAGCATCAAGATGGTTCTTCTGAGTCCATCGAGTTGAAGCATACTTACAATGCGGAACAGTTGAAATGGTTCAGAGCGGGAAGTGCGTTAAACTTGATTCGCGGTCTGTAAATATAAATCAAATTTAGTTTTAAATGACAAAGCCCGCTAGAAATAGCGGGCTTTGTTGTATTTGAAGCAAATTTTATCCAGAATATCTTTTGAACACCGAAACCGAAAGTATTTTATGGGCTTAAAGATCGCTTTTAAAGTTGAAGACAAGTGCACAATCCTAATGCTAAGTGGGGATTTAAATGAACACTCGTCGGCTTTAGACTCGATTACCGTAAATCCTGACTTTGATCTGCATATCGATATGCAAGGCCTCGGCGCATTGAATTCTCTTGGTGTAAGAAATTTTTCCAAGTGGATTAATGGAGTGCGATGTTCACATTTACGGCTTTTCTATTGCCCCAGAAACTTCATTACACAATTGAATCTTGTAAAAAACTTTATTCCTCTGAAATCGGAAATTGAAAGTTTCTTTGTTCCTTATTTCTCTGAGGCTTTAGGCGAAGAACAAAGAATTCTTTTTACGAAGTCTCTCGACTATCGAAAAGAAAATGAAAGAGTCATTTTAAATTTCCCCGAGGTTCTTGATTCTCAAGGAAATCCTATGGATCTAGACGTTTTCAAAGATCAGTACTTCCGCTTTTTAGAAATCTATTACTAAATCTAAAGATGATTTTCTCTTTGAGAGATTATTTTCACTTTTAATTTCTCAAAGAGAATCCAGTAGATAAACCTTTAAATTCGACCATTCTAAAGATTCGTGTTTCTTAAATTACGGGGCACTTGTGTTTATATAGAGGCCATACGCTTAAGTACGTCGACAGTCCGTGAAGAGTAGCCCCATTCATTGTCATACCATCCTAGCACCTTGACAAGATTCTTATCCATCACGCGAGTCCAAGTTCCATCAAATATACAGGAATGAGTGTTCCCGATAATATCGGAGGAGACAATGGGTTCTTCAGTATATTCCAAGATACCCCTCATCTGTCCCATTGCAGCTTCGCGAAAGGCAGCATTGATTTCATCGCGACTGTGAGGTTCTTTAAGAGCGACTGTTAAATCTGTGATGCTGCCGCAAGGGACCGGCACTCGAAGGGCTATCCCAGTTAGTTTGCCATTTAGTTCGGGAATCACGAGGCCTATCATGTCTGCAGCACCAGTTGTCGTGGGAATAATATTTTGGGCTGCCGCTCGGCCTCTTCGTGGGTCTTTGCTCATCTTATCGAGCAGTGCTTGACTGCTTGTATAGGCATGGGCAGTGATCATGAGACCTGACTCTATTTCAAAGCGATCATGCAGAATTTTTGCCATGGGAATTACACAGTTCGATGTGCAGGAAGCATTGCTAACAATCTGCATAGATGGCTTTAGAATAGCTTCATTGACGCCAAGGACGATGTTGGCATCCATTGGCTTTTCTCCTTTTGGTGGGGCGCTGAGAAGGACTTTAGGGGCACCTGCTGTGATATGCTTTTCTAACCCTTCGCGAGTTGTAAATTTTCCGCTCGATTCTAAAACTACGGACACATTTCCTTTTTCCCATGCGATATTTTCAGGATCTTTTTCATTACTGAGGCGGATCATCCTTCCATTCACCTTAAGGCCTTCTTTTGACGCTTCCACTGTTCCTGGAAAAAGCCCAAAGGTGGAATCATATTTGAGAAGATTAGCCAGACTTGAAGCATCGGCGATGTCGTTGATGAGTGTGACTTCGAATTCATCAGGTCGCGATGCCATGATTCGAAAGACAGCTCGGCCAATTCGGCCAAATCCATTGATACCTATTTTAATACTCACAGCAGAGTCCCTTCGTTAGTTTCCCATCTTGCCTAAGGCACGGATCCGCGACCGATGATAATTTTTCAAAGTCTTCTTTTGCAATGGACCCTTCAAGTGAACAATAGGACCCCGCTATCTTGCATTTCAATTTTAAGATGTGAATTGTCCATTGAGGCCCTTTTCATTTTGGTTCAAAGCCAAGGATTCGTTTTAAAAAGATATTATTTAAAATTATCTAATAGAGCCTATTTGCGGGGACAGACTAAGTCGATGCATCTGATAAATAACAAGGAGGAGTGGGGGCGTTTTATGCTTCTTGAAGAATGTGAAAAAAATAATATGGATCGAAAAACACGAGTCTAGTTGAACCTACTTTATGGCATCTAGACTTTAACAAAGAGGGACCAGTTTGCAGAATAAATTATATAAGTTTTTTGTTTAAATTCGAGACGTTGTAAGAGCTAGAAAGAGTTAAACCATAGAGATTTAGGACTCATTGTTTTTCGATGACTTAGTTGCGATAAATAGTCAGAATAAGAGAGCAACTCAAATGAGGGGGGATTTACTAATGATTCAGAAGAAATTTGGATTGATGTTAATTGTAGCGTCTCTATTTGGCTACAGTGGAGCACAGGCCGCTGATGGTAGTTCGGGGTGTGGGCCGGGTTGGTATGTGTTTAAAGATAATTCTCTTTTCTCTTCTGCTTTACGTGCAACAACGAACGGTGTGCTTTTTCCAGTAACGACGATTGGCATGACGGTTGGAACTTCGAATTGCACGAAGCATAAAATTGTTTTGAAAGAGCAAGAGAGTCTTCATTTCGCAACGATGAATTACTTTGAATTAAAAAGTGCCATTGTTAAAGGTGAGGGCGAGTATCTTTCTGCGTTTGCAAACACAATGGGTTGCCCGATGCAGGCTCAAGGGCGCTTGAACCAGCAACTTCGCTCTAACTACGACCAGCTTTATCCAAGCAATCAAATTCAGCCAGAAAATGTTTTGACTGAAGTTTATAAGGCAATTCTTTCTGACAGTGATTTGACTCAGCAGTGCTCTCTTGGTGTGGGTTAATCTTTTAGTTTTTTTCTTAATAACCGGAGCTTTGAATTCAGCTTTAGGTTCTTTCGACAAAGCCAGCGTAGATTCGCGCTGGCTTCGTCTTTACCAGTATCGAAAAACTGGCGATAGTTATGTAAGCGATATTAATTCGGATCGCTTTTTCTTTTCAGCTGAAGGCAATAGAAATTCACTCAAAGAAATGCAAGCAGCTATTGCGGCCTTTGAAAACGATACCCAATTATGGGGAACATTACAGCTTCCTGCTGGTTGCGCTTTTCCAGCACGTAAAAAGATTCTGTCTGAAATTCTCGACCGCAAGTTCCCTGAGAGTGTTTGTCCTGACTTAGATGAATGGATGTCGCAAATTCGCGCGGACAAGGCCAGTATTGTTTTTGTGGGGGCATACTCAGGAAATGCGGCTTCAATTCTTGGGCACACCTTTTTAAGAATTTCAAATTCTGACCGAGAGAGTTCTGGACGAGATGGTATGGACTTACTCAGTTACTCGATCGGATATACAGCTCACCCAGCACCTGATGATGGAAAAATCAGCTATATGGTCAAAGGCCTCACGGGGCAGTACCCAGGATTTTACGATATCGAGCCTTACTATATGAAGGTGGGTCTTTATAATAATTCTGAAAGTCGTGATCTATGGGATATACGGTTGGATTTAACACCCGAAGAAGTGGGGCTTTTAACGCAAGTTATTTGGGAATACACTTTTAATGCGCAGACAGAGTACTACTTTGTTGGGCGCAACTGTTCTTATCGCTTGCTGAAGTTACTTGAGGTCGTGAGGCCTCAGGCTAATTTCAGTGAGAATTTTTCGCTGGTGGTGTTGCCTGCAGAAACCGTGCGAGTGCTTGAAGATAATGAGATGCTTTCAGAGAGTCCTAAATTCAGGGCTTCAGTTAAACGCCGACTCGCTTTAAAAAAGTCCTTACTTTCATTTCAACAGCGGGAGCAGTTTCAAGCAGCACTGAAGTCTGTAGCTGCGGTTCAGGCAGTCGATGATGCCACGCTGGCGGATGCGTTATTAGACTACTGGCTTTATGAAAACTATCAGGTGCAAGCAGCACTGCCAAAGCATCAGCAAGAGATTATGGATGCAACCTTTGCTCGTTCTGCGAAGATTGATGGAAGATCTCATTTTCAAATGTCTAACCAAGAGATTCGCGACAAAGAAAATTTGTCCCCACCATTTAGCGGGCACAAGCCTCATTGGGTTTCTTTTGAAGCCGGAATACTAGGGGAGAAGACCATGGGAGGTATTGAGGCGCGATTGGGCGTTCATCCTTTTTGGTCGGGGGATAGGGCTTACCGTGATATCTCTGCCATAGAATATTTTGGCTTTAATTATCAGACAGTGGAGACGCAACCAGCTCAATGGAATCTTTTGTTGGCAAGAGCTTTGACTTTGGAAGAGTTTTTTTATGGAGAGTTTTCTCCTTCTTGGGGCTTCGAGTTTTCATTAGGAAATGATTGCATGATTTGTGAGGACAGTGCCGCTGTTCAAATTTCTGGAGCTTATGGTATTTCGACTCACGGTGAATCTTGGTCCGTTGCATTTCTGCCGACTTTTAAAACGGCGCTACGAACGGGATCTGCAGCCAGTGAAGTGGCTCCGGGGGGGCGTGGACTTATACGCTGGAGTGGAGAACAATGGACCTTAGTGAGCGACATTACCACGGTATGGAATAAGCATTGGATCACATCTTACGAGTTTCGCGCAGGCTATCAATTCAGTAAAAATCGCCAACCTTTTATAAGAGTGCAAGACTCCCTTTGGGCCGTGGGATGGACTGAGTTTTTCTGATGTATCAAAACGTAGAGCGGTTGGTACTTTCAAATATTTTTCTATAAAAATATCGAACCATTTGAACGACATGCTTCTAAAAATATTGTGTTTGTTAAAGAATTAGACAACCATCAGTTTGAACAATTATTTAGATTTATGGTTATGAAATTATTTTTTTTGAATATAAGTTTATTTTTCTCAACGCAAGCCTTTGCGCAGATGATGCCCTTGGGACTCTATGAAGGCCTAATGGGTAACACGGGAGTCGCAACTACTCATTCCACGGCAGCATCCTATTACAATCCAAGTCTGCTTCGGCAGCGCACTGAAAATGCCTTCAGTATCAATGGCAATACCGTTGGAACTTCGTCCAATAAAAATGGCAGTTCAAGTTTTTCGTCCTCCTTGGGATTAGCACCCACTTTTTTGAGTGATTTGATTGTAGGCAATCACTTAGTTCACGAGTTTTTTCTTGCAAGTACTTTACAGGGGCAATTCAATTGGCGTCACGCGAGTCCTGAATCACTTTATGATGCAGATCTTAGTATCAACAGAGTCGTTACTGGATATTCAATGGCGTTTAAGTCTCTTCCCTTTGCTTTACAGGTCTTAGGGAGATACTCCGAGGCGCATAGCTTCGGAGTGGCAGAAAGCTCCGATCCCGTGAATAATGTATTTTCTGTCTCGAAAGTAAAAACTGATTTTAAGAACTTCAACGTGGCACTCGGAGTTTCCTCGCACTTCACATATGAGTATTATACGTTGGGAGTGAACTTTTCTACCCGTGGGTTAAGTCTTTACAATAAAAGTGAAGGCTCTACCAAGACGTTTACTCATGGTCCGTTGCCAACAGATTACATCGTCACAGAGAGTGATACAGGAAGAACATCGGTCTCCAATGAAGAGGGAAAGCTCAGCATCGGTCATGGATTTAGGCTCGGTAATCACGAGTTTCTGACCGATTCTGTCTTTGTTGAGAATTCTGGCAAGTTAAATAGTTATGATTTTCTGCAAAGTTTTGGTTACCGCTATGGCGTTAAGGATGGGCACCAAGTGATGTGCGGGGTGGGGCATAGTTTTGGCTCGGATGTTAGTTATTTTGGCCAGAGCATGAATGCTTCGGTAGGGTATTCCTGGAAAACTCGGCATCTACGATCGGCTATAGGCGTGTATTACAGCCAGAATAGCTCCAACGAAGATGCCACTTCTTCAGGTTTTATCTTCGGTAGCGAGTATGAGTATTAAAAGAACTTTTCAGCCTTATTGACAAAGTGCGCGGTAATCAATAAACCCAAATAGATGTTTAAATACCTTGTCATTTTATTTTTGAGTTCTGTTGCGAAAGCGGCTCCTTTAGGGACGATTCCACAAGTGCAAGAGGGGCCGGCGCGACTTGAGATTGAGTATTTAACGGATCTTTGGACTGAGCCCAACGAGAATAAAGAAAACCCGGTTCGCCTTTATAATCTAAATTTAAAAATGCCTATTGTGGCGTCGGAAAAGTGGACCGCTTCTTTTCAAGGAGAGCTGGAGGGGTATGACCTCGGTCGTCCCGATATAACAATTGGGGATGATAACGTCAGAGTTGGCTCAGATTTGCGCGCTCAATCACTAGGATTTGGTATGAGCTATCACCCTGGTGATGGACAATGGTTGAATTATTTTGGTTCTTATCGTTCAGCGAGCGATGAACCCTATATGAATTCCCGTGACACTTGGGTTGAACACTCTCTCTTTTATGCTCTAAAGCCTCGAGGCGCTTATCAGTGGGTGACGGGATTTAACTTTTCTCAAAATCGTGGATATTGGAATGGGCAAGTGCTCCCACTTTTGGGTGTATCTTATAAGCCGTATCCACAAATGGCGATTGTTATGGGATTTCCGTTTTTCTATGTTGATATGGATATTAAAAACTATATCAGAGCTCAAGTAACCCTGACTCCGGTAGGGTTGAATACGGAATTTTCCCATAAGATCAATGACGTTTTATCGGCGCGTTTTCGTGCAGGGCTTGCAACTCGCTCTTATCTGCATCACAACCGCATCGAAGATGAGAAGAGATTTTTTGTTAATAGCAAGTATGTAGATATCTCTTTCAGAAGAGCCCTTTCCCAAAAGACTCAATATGGCTTGGCGTTGGGGTACTCCTTTGGCAGAGAGTTTTATGAAGGCGAGCAGGCATTTCGCCCACAGGGACATCGTTCGACTATCGGGCCCGATTTAACGGGAGGATTTGTGATGGAGATTTTACTGTGAATACAATTAAAACTATTTTGAACTTAAGTTTTGTGTGTATTTGCGTAGGAGCTACTCTTGGCTGTGCGCCGTTTCGTGACAGTCCTTACTCAGATAATTTACTTCGACAAGAACGAAACCTGAATACGAAGGCTTTAGAAAAACTAGGTGCTATTGAAGGTGATGGGAAGATTCGTTTCGCAGTTATCACCGACTCTCATCAAAATTATAAGTCTCTTGATGATGTTATTTACGAGATCAATCAAACACCTGACCTTGATTTTGTCGTGCATCTCGGAGATTTCACCAATAGCAGTTATAATTTTGAATATGATCAATTCTTAGACTCTTATATTACCTTGAAGCCACCGGCTTTCACGGTGACAGGGAATCATGATGCTATCGGTGCTGGGCCAGCTTTATTTCGTAAAGTTTTTGGGCTTAATAATTTCTTCTTCGAGTCTCCATCAAAGAGGTTTATTTTCTTTAACACGGCTAATTTAGAAGATCCTGAAAGCTTTGATCCAAAATGGTTAAGGCAAACGGTGAGTGCATCTTCCAAGCCCGTGATTATATTTTCCCATGTAGAACTAAGAGATGAAGAGAGATACTTTGGTCAAGATGCTCAGTACTTTGATGAAGTGATTAAGGATCCAAAGACTCAAGTTGTCTTCAATGGTCATAATCATGTGTATCGACTGCTGATGGATAATGGAACTGTACTACTTCAAGCCCCCCGAGTGGAGTCGGGATGGATGCTTATTGAAATTCAGGGCAATCAATTGCAGATGAAACTTTCAACCGGAGAAGAAGAATGGCTTACGCTCAAAAATTAGTGAGCATTGGCTTAATACTTTTTTGGTCATGCACAAGTTCTGCGGCGTGGTTGGGAACTCTTGGGGCCAATGGTTTCTTTGGTCGCTATTCAGCCGGCGTTGCTTATTCAGAAGGGCAGCACGAAGGAGAACTTTCATTCGGAACCTATAATCATGAAAGCATTACCTATGCTCAGGCAAACTTAGTTTATCGTTACGCCCCTTGGGAAGTCGTCACGTTTAAGGAGCAGATCTTCCATCCTCTAGAAGTAGGTATTTTTGCCACGTATAGCTTAGATTCTAAAAAGTACTTTCTTGAGTCACCTTCAAAATATCCTTACGACAGTTATTATGATGAGACTGCTTTACGCTGGGGATTTGAGGTGAGTAACTCTATTTACTTCCCTCGTTACTCATTGTCGGCAACTTATCATATTCGAATCTTGGATACGGGCCTTATTGCCCTATACAATAATGTTCGTAAGGATTTGCAGTATTATATTTCGTCGGGCTTTTCAATCCGCTATCACTTTAATTAAAGGCCGAATTTTTTTAGTATTTGCGGTCCATAAGTTAGCCATGCAAAAAAAGCGATCGAGTTAAAAAGAATTGCCCACAGCAGTCTGTTGCGACTGATAGCAGAAAGTGGTTTTTCATTTTTTAAAACACGATATCCCATAGACATGGAGATAAAGTTACAGATAACTGGAATAAAAACACAGCCTAAGATGGCATTCAAAAGAGATTTCTTGGCAAGGCTTTGAGTTTCTTGAAGCTGAGTTTCGTCGTTTGAAACTTTCAATGTAGGTTTCTCTTTTTCTTCAAGAGCTAAAGAGGCATCCATAAATTGATACTCGGGAATCTCCACGACTAATTTACCTAAAAGATTTTCAAAGTGGGGGGCAATGCCGCGTGTGTTTTCATCTTTAATACGCGGATTTAGATTTAGAGATTCAAGGTAAGATTTAATGACTCTTGCTTCTGTGAAGTCATTACAAACCATTAGAAAAACGTAGTTACCATGTTCTTTGCTCATAGGATGATTCTATAGAATCATCCTTGTGGGACCAAGCAATTAAGACTTTTTCGTATCATCCCAGACTTGAACGCAGGAGTTTCTATCCACTTTTTGATTTCCTACGGATGGGTGGACTTGGCGCATTTTATAGAAGCCACTCATGCCAGAGGTGTAAAAGAACTGACGAACCTGGCCGGTGCGGCGTTCAAACTGATTCGGAAAAAGCACGGCTTCTGTGGCAATTTTTAGTGTGCTCTCCCAGATGTCAGTTTCATAGGGGGGAGGATTATTTCCGGTCCAGAATGCTTGGTTTTTGTTCGATGGCGGACACAGAGCTTGAGGCAAACTTCCGTTATTCTTTCCGTTGATTTTTTTTAACCATAATGAGAATTGTGACGGTGAGGTTGTCACTTTTGCAAGTGCGCCTTTATCGTCGGCATGACTTCCTTTGATAAACTCTCCATGACGAGAAGACTCATTGGCGCGATTCACGGCAATTTTTGCAACTGTCATTGGATAGTGCAACCCGTGTTTGTAGCAGCTTGCCATCTCCGCATAGAGTGTTCTGGCAAGCGCATCAATATCGATAAGATCTTGGCGGGTCATGGCTTGGCCATTTTCTTTCATGATTCTTGGAACTGTAGCTCTGCGAAGATGTGGCATGACGTAACTATCAAATGGTAGGCCCGCTGCATAGTTTGTCGGAGGACGTGATGGATTGATCACACATTTGCCAATTTCGGATTCAAGCTTTTTAGTGGCGTCGTCCAAAGTGCTACGCTCGAGGGCTGCAGTAAGTGGAGAAACCGTATTTCTTACGGCGGAAGCTCCGCCTGAAGCAGGAGCTTTCGACGCCGTTGGTGCGCATTCTTCAGCAGCTGATGCCGGTGTTTTGCCTCCGCGTGAGGCACTTGCAGAGTAGGAGCTTTGACGGCGCTGTTGAGTGACGTATGCAGAGTCAACCCAGCCAGTTCCTTCGCGAAGGGTTCTCTGCCCATTCACGGTCTGGAAGTATTTGTATTTAATCTCAACGTATTTTTCGTCCTGCATTTTACCAGAGGTGGGATCAGCCACTTTAATTGTACGCGGAGATGAAGAGAGGACCTCTATTTCAGCGGCATTGGTAGGCCAAGCCACGGCAGCACAGCCACTTTGCTCTGTGCAATTTTTCCAGTTTTTTCCGGGCTGATTAAAGACAGAAACGACCTTGCCATCTTCCATATTAAGATAAGCCTTGCCATTGGCTGCTGCTGATACACTCGCTGTAAGTCCTAGGAGAAATAAGGTCCACTTCATATTTGACCTATCGAGATTTGAGGGACGATCTTGAGCAAAATTTGCGGACAGTATCAAAATAATACATGACACGGGTGGTTAGGGGTAAAAAGGGGTGAAACTCGTTCCGGTATTCGGTAAGCAGGGGGCATGAATATCGAAATGCCAGAACTTACAGAGAAGCTCAATCGCCCAGAAGTTATTGAAAAATCATGGGTGATCACCCTGTCAGGAACACGTTTTAATATTTTAAAACCAGATCCTGAAGCAGTCCGTATAGAAGACATTGCCTGCGCATTGGCGCGACAAGCACGCTTTAATGGGCACACACGCTTCTTCTACAGCGTTGGACAGCACTCATGCTTAGGGGCTGAGGTTTCTCCGACAAAAGAGATTGCTCTTCACATGCTCTTTCATGATGCGACCGAAGCGTATGTTGGAGACCTTGTGTCTCCGGTGAAAGCTCTTTTGCCTGACTTTGAAGTGATTGAGTCTAGAATTCATTGGGCGATTTCAAAAAAGATCGGACTAGAGTATCCGCTTCCAAAAGTTGTGAAACAAATCGATAGACGATTGTTAGCGACAGAAGTTCGAGATCTCATTACGAAGGATATCGCTTCTTGGGGGATTGGCCCAGATGAGCCTTTTGAGTTTCCGATTATTCCGTGGCCACCAGAAGTGACAGAAGCGCGCTTCTTAGAAATTGCTCGAAAGCTAATGAATAAATAAAAATAAAAAACCCACTTCAAAAGAGTGGGTTTTTTATTTCGTTAAAATGGATTTAACTATTTTTTAGGAACTTTAGTTTGATCCACTGTGATCTCAAGTTCCACACGGCGATTTTTCGCGCGTGCTTCTTTTGTTTTCGCTGGATCTACCGGATTCATCGCTCCCATACCAATCGCAGTCACCGTGTTTGCAGGAATGCCAGAGGCTACAAGTTGACGGCGAACAGCATCAGCGCGGTTTTGTGAAAGCGGATTGTTAACCATCGCAGAACCTGTGTCATCCGTGTAACCTTTTACCGTGATGATATTTTCAGGATACTTCTTCATGATAGTTCCAAGCTCAGCAATATTGTTCACAGCCATTGGCTTCAAATCTGCTTTGCCAGTGTCGAAGAGGATGTCACTTTTAAGCTTTGTGATAAGACCTTGCTCCGTGCGTTTTGTCTCCGCAATTTTTTCAAGTTCTTTTGCTTGTTTGTCCATGCGTTGACCAGCAACTCCACCGATACCAGCACCTAGAGCAGCACCAATCAATGCACCTTCATTACGACGACCTGTTTGGTGACCCACAACAGCGCCCAGAACGGCACCCGCAGCGGCTCCAATACCTGCGCCTTTTGCAGTGTTTGGATTTTCTTGTGTTGTAGCGCAGCCTGTTGCTAACAAAGTGGCAGCTGTTCCGATTAAGACCAACTTTTTCACATGGACTCCTTCAAATTCGTGTGTGTAAAAACGAGACAACGCAGGATCACTGTTCCTCACAATGGGCGATGCCTTTTCGTTAATTGCTAAAATCATGGCATTAACTTATTTCACAGTCCAGAGGGTAAATTATATTTCTGTACTGGACGCGGAATATTGAATGCAGAGGTTTACGATAGTGCGTAGATACTTTAATCTAGGGTGCGAGGTAGGTGCATTATGAAAAAGTTTCTAGCATTAATTTTAGCATCCGGCATGATGGTCAGCACAGCTTTAGCCAACGAAACCAAGGTGATCGCAGTCAATGGTATAGGAGAAAAGTCCTTGGATCCCAATATGGTCACCTTGACTTTAGAAGTGTGGAGTCGTGGTACGACAGCAAAGCAGGCCCAACAGATGGCTGCAAATAGTTTTAAAATTTTTAAGCAAGCCACTGACAAGCAGGGTATTCGAAAGGAAGACGTCAGAACTGAAAATTACAATCTTTCTCCTGACTATGAATATGATCAAAAGACTCGCCAGAATAAAATCACTGGTTTTAGAGTTTCACATTCTCTAAATGTTGTTTTGAGAAAGGTTGAGGACGTCGGTGCATTTATTGACTCTTTAACAAAGGATGAAAAAAAGAGCACGGAGACAGGCGTGAATGTAAATTCAATTGCTTGGGATTCTGATAGACGTAGCGAGGTGGAAGGAAGTGCTTTAGCGGATGCGGTGAAAGCAGCACGTGTAAAAGCCGATGAGATTGCTAAGGCAGCAGGTGTAAAAATCAAAGGTGTGTATAGAATCTCCCACTCATCACAAGGCTCTGGACCTGTCCCGGTGTTTAGAAATATGTCGATGATGAAGGGGATGGCTATGGACTCCGCTTCGACGGAACTTCCAGCAGGGCAGATCAAGGTACGTGTTGAAGTTGTTGCTGAGTACGAGATCTAAGGTTTGAGCCTTGAAACAAAAAAAGAGATTCTTAAAATATATTAAAAACAATACGGCGGTCTGAAGCAGACCGCCGTTTTTATTTTGATTTCAAAAGGGACTTTTAAATCGTATCCACTCCGAGGCTGACAAAGTAGCGTCTTCCGAGTTCGCCAAATCCATAGCGATCATCTAAACGAACGTCCATGGCATTCTCTACGCCACCACCAAGGCGCCAGCGTGTTTTCTTATTACCTAGATTATAATGCATCCCAAGGCTTAAGGTTTCATACCCAGGGGCTGAGCGCGCACCTGTGGAGTCTTCAAACTGGCGATGGCCGATATGACTAAGAATCGAATAGGAAGACAATCGATCAGTCATAAACCAGTCGAGCTTCAGGTTAGCAACGGCTGTCGGAAGATTTAAAAGAGGCGTATCTTGGGTGACATTACGTCCTTCGCTCAACGTGAAGTTAAAACCTAAATGCCAATTTGGGTTCATCACCCAGCGGCTGCCAAATTCAATACCTTGAGTGCGGGCTTTGTCGACGTTTTTAAGTAAACGATATCTTTGGCCGTTGATGGTTTCAAAGTAAGTAGTGATCATGTCAGAAAGTTCTGAATAAAAAATAGAAGAGTTTAAAAATAGATTTTCATGCGTGTATGTAAAACCTATTTCATAACTAACACTATGTTCTGGTTTTAAATAAGGGTTTCCAATCATTGTGCAAGCGCCCTTACAACTCGGAAGGTGAAAGTCTTTGGAGAGTTGTAAAAGTGTCGGTGTTTTGAATCCAGTTCCAACGCCGCCTTTCCAAGTTAAGTTTTCGTTTGCCTGATGTACAAGATAGGCTCGCGGTGAAAGATGAGGACCGAAATCACTGTGCTGTGTTTGACGGACTCCCACAGTAAGAGTGTTCTTCTCTAAGAAAGAGTAGTTGTCTTCCAGGAACAGAGCGTTTTGTTGAGAATCTGTTTCTCCAGAAGTGAGCTGATAAGAATTTTCTAGCTTATATTTTTGCAACTCAAAACCCGCGACAAGACCATGGTTATTGAATTGCCCCTTAATGTTCCCTTGCGCCGTTTGATGGGTGAGTTGGGCATCTTTGCCATTGTCGTCATACTCGTAGCCATCTTGGAAAAAAGTGATCTCATGACTGAGATTGTTTCCGACATAGCTATGGGAAACCTCATAGTGAGTTCTATCGACGTCAGTGAAAGTTTCAGAATTATTAAACTGTTTGGTTTGTTTTTCAGTGCTTTTGCTAACGTTGGCCTGAACTTTCTGTTTTTCATTAATAAGATATTCAAGCTCTCCGCGCACTTTGCTATCTTTGTGCCCGGCATATTGGCGACTATCAGTGCTGGCGACTTCAGGGCGATCTTGTTGCGAGAACGAGGCATTGAGCTTAGTCTGCAACTTTTGCGCGATAATGGGGCCTGAGACGCTCACTTGATATTGATTCTGGGCTTTTTCATCGGAATCTTCAAAACGCATAAGTTGAGAACTGGCGTGAGCCTTCCAAGAAGCTGAAATCTTTTTAGTGATAATATTGACGACACCACCGATGGCTTCCGCTCCATAAAGAGTAGCCATGGGGCCACGGATAATTTCTATGCGTTCAATGTCATCTGGAGAAATCCACGAAAGGTCAGCATCGGCATTGTGGCGAACTGAAAGAGAGCGTGAGCTGACACGTTTGCCATTGACTAAGATAAGAGTGTAGCTTGAATCAAGCCCTCGCAGGCTGATCCCTTTATCATTTGAGCTCGAGGTCATTACCCCCTCAGAATACTTTAGGACGTCTGTGATATTATGGACGGGTTGTCTTTGAATATCTTCCTGTGTAACCACGGTGATGCTGGCCGGAGCTTCTGCGATACTTTGTTCTCTTTGACTCGCCGAAGAGACAATAATGGACGAGAGTTGTGAAGTTGAAGTTTCTACTTGTGCGAAAGAAAACTGCGAAGTCAGTATCAAAGATAAGAATGGGATTTTTTTAAAAAATAAATTTTTCTTCATGAAGCATCTATAGAGGGAAAACTATAGAATGTGCAATTCTCAAACACTCGATGCAAATCAAATGCAAGCGAGTCCGAGAAAAGTTCCGATGTATTTTCATCTGTCTTTCATTAACCGATCAAATGAAAGTGCGATGAAAACTCAAACGATAAAATTAGTGTTTTGTGTTTTTCTAGAATAGGGTCCCGATAAGTTGATGAACCTCTCACAAGCTTCGGAGCCCATATGAAAATTATTTTTGCACTGAGCATTTTTATTTCCTCACCGCTATTCGCAGCAACATTTACAGGTGTTGATGGGAAGAAGGTCGTTGTTAGCAATCCACAAAGACTCGTGGTTATTAATAGTTCGAGCGTCGAAATTATTTCTGCTCTTGGTAAAGGAGAGAAGATTGTTGGCGTTGATGCGGGCTCTCAGTTCCCTGAAGAGGTGACGAAGAAAGCTCAGAATCTTGGTCATCCTTATCGCCCAGGAGCTGAAGGTGTCATCAGCCTTAAGCCAGATCTTGTTATCGCTAACGAAGAGAATATGCCAGCAGCTACGGCGGAACAAATTCGTAGCGCTAAGATTCAAGTTCTAGTTTTAGAAAATTCTGCCAAAGACGGCCTAGAAGGTTTGAAGCGTCGAGTGACCCTTCTGGGTGATGTCTTAGAAGCCAAAGAAAAAGCCTTAGAACTCAATAAAGAAATTGAGGCTGACGTTGCGGCTCTTCAAGTTGAAATAAAGTCTCTTAAAAAAACACCGAAGATTTTCTTTCTCTATGCTCATGGCCCCGGAACCGCTTTTATCTACGGGCAAGCAACGGGTTCCCATTATTTAATTGAAGCTGTGGGTGGTAAAAATTCCGCCGACTTTACAACTGGGACGAAGCCTTTGACGGCTGAAGCGATGGTTCAGGCCTCACCTGATGTGATCATTATGCTAGGTCGTGGATTAAAAGCCGTCGGTGGAGTGGAGGGGGCGCTAAAGCTTTCTGGAGTTTCATTAACACCGGCTGGAAAGAACAAAGCGATTTTACAAGTGGATGATAGCATTCGTTGGATTGGCCCGCGCTTTCCTGGATTTGCCAAAGAACTTTTGCAAGAAATGAAAAAGACTCTTTAAGAAGGGTTGAGATAAAATGAGTCCGATCATGCGTGGCAAGGCCACGGGCCTAGCATTTATAATTCTCTTAGGAGTTTTGATTTTCACAGTGGTTCTGTCCTCTGGGTTAGGAGCCGTAGAGATAGCTCCACTGCAAGTTCTTTCCATTCTTGCGAGTCAGTTTGGATTGAACATTGGAGTGCCATTCACTGAGCAGCAAGAGGCCGTGTTTATAGCGTTGCGTTTGCCTCGAGTGTTGATGGGACTCTTTATCGGAGCGGGGCTTGCTGTTTCTGGAGCCGCGATGCAGGGGTTGTTTAGAAACCCCTTGGCAGATCCAGGTCTATTAGGGATCTCTAGTGGAGCTTCTTTTTTTGTAGGACTCGCCATTATAGCTAATATTTCTTTTGCTGGAATTTGGACACTGCCTATTGCTGCGTTTACCGGAAGTGTGCTTGCGATCATTTTGATTTATTCATTAGCTCAGCACGATCGAAAGACAAATATAGCGACCATGCTTTTAGCAGGAATTGCAATCAACGCACTCTGTGAAGCGGGGACTGGATTATTTACTTACCTTTCAACTGATGAGCAACTTCGCACCATCACATTTTGGCAAATGGGATCTTTAGGAGGAGCCTCTTGGAGTTCTTTAGGAAGTGCGGCTCCTTTAATTTCGCTCTCAGTTTTGGGAATGCCTTTTCTTGCAAGTGCCCTGAATGCACTTTTACTTGGGGAAAGTAATGCACGTCATCTTGGTGTCTCTGTAGAAAAAGTGAAGTGGGTGATTGTCGCCCTGATCGGTTTAGGAGTAGGAGCCGGCGTTGCTGTGGCAGGAAGAATTGGATTTGTGGGCCTGGTAATTCCCCATGTGATTCGACTTTTTGTAGGTTCGAATCATCGCGCAGTTTTGCCTCTGTCTGCGATCGCTGGCGCCTTGTTGCTCTTGTGGGCTGATTTGATATCTCGAACCATTGTTTCTCCGGCAGAGTTACCCATTGGAATTTTAACATCTATGATTGGTGGACCGTTCTTTTTATATCTTTTACTTCAAGCAAAGAAGAAGGGCAGGTTATGAGTCTTATAAATGTTCAAAATCTTTCCTGTGCGGTTGGTAAAAAGATTCTTTTAGAAAACATCTCTTTTTCTTTACAGGCAAAAGAGTTTCTCGTCATCGTGGGAAGAAATGGCGCGGGTAAAAGCACGCTCTTAAAGCATCTCACTGGCGAGATGACTCTTAAAGAAGGCCGCATCGAGCTCTTCTCGAAGGATTTGAAAGATCACAAAACGCGCGATCTTGCGAAAAGAAGAGCCGTTTTACCTCAGTCCACTCAGCTCAGTTTTTCCTATAAAGTCTTAGAAGTGGTTTTGCTTGGAAGAATCCCTCATCAGAGTTTGCAAAAAGAGAGCGATGAAGACTATCAGATTGCAAAAGATTGTTTGAAAAGAGTGGGGTTGCAAAACTACGAGATGCGAGATTACTTAACTCTGTCTGGAGGCGAGCAGCAGCGCGTACATCTATCCAGAGCTTTAGCGCAGTTGGTTCCTTCTGTGGAGTCGAGTTCTTTATCTGACGAAAGATTATTATTTCTTGATGAACCTACGAGCAGTCTTGATATTGCTCATCAACATCAGGTTCTCGATGTTGTCAAAAATTTGAGTCATCAAGGTGTGGGAGTTTTGGCAGTCTTGCATGATCTAAATTTGGCGGCTCAGTACGCGGATAAAGTTCTCGTGCTTTCAGACGGGAAGATCCTAGCGTCAGGCAGTCCTAAAGATGTTTTGACGGCAAGTGTGCTTACAGATGCCTTTAGGTACCCGGTCCAAGTGATCGACCATCCGTCAGAAAATCGACCTTTAGTGATTTAAATAAAAAAAGGTGACTGTGCGAGTGCAACAGTCACCTTAAGTGATGAATTTTTTTATATTACTGCTGACTTCCGTCAGTCTCTGCAGAGTTTGTATCTGCTTTAGCTACTGGGAAAAGGTAAGTCGTCGTCATCGCGTTGTTCTCTGTGATAGAGTGAATCTCGTAAATCTCAATGACAGCGCCATCTTCTTTAAGACCCTTCTGTTCACGATAGTCACTGACTCTTGGATAAACCTTCAACGGCCCAATTCCTGGAGATCCCTTAAAGATCGCTTTCACGTAATGATGAGCCGGGATTTCACCGACGAAGTAATCTTCTGCTAAGTTAGCAGGAACATCTGTAACCACGCAGCCAACCTTAGAGCGTAAACGAGCTTCTTCCATTTTGCGAGGATCATCCGGATATTCGCCAAATGTGCGAGTGCACGGCATTCCTTCAGAAGCCATATACTTCTCAACTTTTTCGATCACTTTATTTACTTTGTGATAAGGGCCTACGTTATTAACGTAAACTGTTTTCAAAGCCGGTTGTTCGACGTCTGTGATTTCTACACCTTGAAATGCTCCTAGGTAGTTTGCTAAGAAAAGACCAAAAGAAACAAGCATGACTCCGACAAATACTAAAATATATTTCATTTTATTAGATCCATTTAATTGAGCATCCCATGGATGCGGTTTGTTCAGTTGAAATTGGTTTGTTGTTAGCAAGTTCGATCACGGCTTCAAAAAGCTCTCGGCGAGTGACTTTAGAAGCGTCTTTCCAAGAATCATCAAGGCGGCCGCGATACGCGAGCTTGTGATTCTTATCATACACGAAAAAATCTGGAGTGCAGACTGCACCAAATTGATGCGCTACTGATTGGGATTTATCGTGAAGATAAGGAAATGTATAATTCATTTCTTCACTGCGTTTTTTGAGGTTCGCAAATGAATCTTCCGGATGAGAGACTTCGTCATTTGAACAAATTCCTAAAACAGGAATTCCTTGGGCTTTTAAATCTCTACCCAAAGTAATCAAACGTTCTTCGATAGCTTGTACGTAAGGGCAATGGTTACAGATGAACATCACAACAACAGGAGTATCTTTGGGAAGGTCCTTTGAAGAGTAAGTTTTGCCATCTACTGCTGGCAATGAAAACTCTGGCAATTTATTTCCTATGTCTGGAAAAGGTGTAAATGTTAAAGCCATTCTGACCTCCTATAAGTCCATCCAATGAATTGTTTTTTCACCCATCATCAGGCTTCCGTCTTTTGACATCCCTGTGTATTTTTCTTTAAGCAGGGGATGCTTATTCAAAGCCAGAAGCAATGCAAGTTGATCGGTCTTTGTCAGTGGTTCTGAAGCGCGCGCGACAGAATCCATAATTTCAAATAAAAGGCGATCTAAGAAAGCCATGTAGTCTTGGCCTAACAGAGGAATCCCCTGAGGCAATGAGGCAACGACACTTGTGGCGATATCTAAATCAGGAGTCTGTGTGATATTCATGCCGATCCCCGCGATCATGCGGATGTCGTCTCCTTGAATCACCGTTTCAAGTAAGATACCTGCGATCTTTTTATTGCCAATGTAAATGTCATTTGGAGCTTTTAAGTTCCAATCCAAAAAAGGCCACGTTGTTACACAGGCGCGATAAAGGGCTAACCCAATGAGGCAAGTTGTCGTTGGTAGAGGATTCTCATCCATCATGAAGGACCATGAGGATAAAAGGGCGCCACCAGAGGACTCGGTGACCCAGGTCTTATTGCCACGACCTCTACCTGCTGTTTGTAAGTCGGTTACGTAAAGACAGAAGGACTCTTGCAAAAGATTCTCTTCAAAGGCCTCGTCTTTAGCGAGGCTGTTGGTACTTTTAAGTTCCGCCTTGTATTGAGTGAAAATCTGATGATTTTCCGCCCACTGCGAAGTGACTTGTCCTATGCGAATATCGTTAAGAGGAGAATCTGACACTTACTCCTCCCACTGGAAAACAAGACTGACGTCAGCGCATGGCGCGGAGTGAGTCAGAGCACCGACAGAAATAAAGTTCACACCGATTTCCGCCACCGAGCGCACGCGCTCAAGGTTCATATTGCCACTGGCTTCTGTTTCGATACCAGCAGGGATAAGTTCCAGAGCTTTTTTCAAAGTCTCATTATCCATATTATCAAGAAGCAGTCTTTGAGCATTCAAGCTGACGGCCTCTTTAACTTCGTCGAGGTTTCTGGCTTCGATTTCAATCGGCAGATCGCTATGTTCGCGCACGCGCTCGATCGCGTTTTTGATTCCACCCATCACAGAGATGTGATTGTCTTTAATTAAAATCGCAGTGCTTAGGTTCAAGCGATGATTCACTCCACCACCGTGAATGACGGCTTTCTTTTCTAAAGAGCGAAACGCAGGAGTCGTTTTACGAGTATCTAAGATTTTCGTATTCGTTCCAGCAATAGCATCGACGAATCGGCGAGTGTGAGTCGCAATTCCAGAAAGGTGGCCTAAAAAGTTAAGTGCCACGCGCTCAGCTTTAAGAATTTGCACAAGATCGCCTTCGATCGTGCAGATGATTTGACCATTGAGGATTTTATCGCCCTCTTCAAAGTGCCATTTTACTTTTGCAGTTGGCTCGAGAACTTGCAGGGATTGCTCAAAGGCCATTGCGCCAGAAAGGATAATGTCTTCCTTGGCTTTGAGGCGGGCGCGACCTATTCGAGGTTTTAAGGCTAAAGATTCTGTAGTGACGTCGCCTTGGGGCATGTCTTCTTTGATAGCAGCGCGGATGAGTTCAAGTAATTCCATCAGTCGACCTTCCTCGTTATTCCGTTAGCACGGAATCTGGAAGACCGTACTAAATGGATTTTTCAGTCTCGCGCATAATTTTGCTGATTTCTTCGCGAATCACTCTTTCGGCAATCTCAGGGATTACCTTCCAGCAGATGGCTTCAATCACAGCGCGAGCTTCTTCTCGAACTACGTTTTCCATCATATTGCTGTTTAAGTCTATCTTGGATTGTGTATTGGGCTTAGCATTAGACACAGTCTCTGGATTAGCAGTCGTTTGAGGCTTTTTGTGTAAGGTCTCAAGCATCTGATCTTTCACAGAACGCTCCACGCGCTCCATAAAGCCACTCGTTTTTGTGACAGGTTCTTGCTTTACAAAACTGATCTCTTCAAAGTCGCCTGCGACTTCAATCTGAACGTTAGAAAGCTCATCATCCTGTGGAATTACGAACTTAGAAGCAAAATCATTTTCTTCCTCTTCAGGAAGTTGAATTTTAAATTTTGTCAGATCTTGATGGGCCCATCCGCCTTCATCCGCCTCGTCTTGGAACTCATCGCGTGGCTCTGTAAGTGGAACTGCGGCGAACTCTTCATCTGAAGGAATGTCTAAGATTTCATCATGGGATTCAGGAATTGCAAAAACATTGTCGATTTCTTCCGTCTGCAATGCGTGCACAGAGTCCTCAGAAGGGGAGTCCATGCTTTGCGCTGGAGCTGGCTCTTCAAAGTCAGGCATTTCTGGGAAGTTTAAGAAATCTTTTAAAGGATTGCTTTGAGTTTTTGAAACCAAGTCCGTCACTAAAGAACGAAGATGCTCTGCATCGAAAGGCTTTTCAAGACGGCGATCGACTTTGGCTTGTTGGGCTTTTTCTTCGTCGATTTCCATAAAGCCGCTCCACATAAGAACGACTGGAATCATTGCTGTTTCTGGGTCCGATTTTAAGTCAGCACAAACTTCGTAGCCAGAGCGCTTTGTCAGAAGAACATCTGCAAAGACAATGTCGGGCCTAAAAGTTTTGGCAACAGACAAGACATCCAATCCCACAGGGACGGCCTTCACTTCGACAGCGAAGTCAGCCAATGCCAGTTGCATTACTTTTTTAATTGTGGAACTCTCATCTGCTAGCAAGACGCGTAAAGCCATACTCAAAGTAAAATAGGAATTTCAATTCTAGTCAAGGTAACATTTAGGCGTGAACAGAATCGATCGATATACATCATGGTTATTTTGGGGTTACTTCTTAGGTGGCCTTTTGGTTTTTTTAACGCTCTTTACGGCTGTGGACGCTCTATCCACGATGACAAGCTTTAGCAATGTCGCTCCTACGGCCCTCTTAAATTACTATTTGTATTCTTTTCCAGAGATCATTTCTAAGTTGCTCCCGGTAGCGTGTCTCTTGGGCACTATTTTGACTCTTTCGAACATGAATAAGGCGAATGAACTCGTTGCGTTATTTGCCTCGGGAATGAGTCTTTTCAGGATCGCAACGCCAGTACTGTTGTGGGTTTTATTAATTTCTGTGCTTGGTTATTGGTCAGCAGATAAGCTCATGCCTCAAGCCATCAAACAGAAGAATTATATTTATTATTACGATCTTAAGAAAGAGCCCCATCGTTTTTCAACGGTGAAGACCGATAGAATCTGGTATCGCTCTAAAAATGCTATTTTTAATATCAAAACCCTCAATGCGAAAGGTGATGGTGCCCAAGGGTTGACCATGTACTTCTTTAGCAATGATTGGGATTTGGTGCAGATGATGACGGCCCAGCAGGTTCTCATCAAGGGTTCCCAATGGGTTTTAGAAAATGGCACGGTAACCTTGTTCAGTAAGGATTCGAGTTTTCCTCTGACCAGTCAGTTTAAGACAAAAAGTATTGTAATGGCTGAGGACTCCAAGGACCTGCAAAGTGCGGGGCAAACGGCCGATATGATGACTCAAGATGAGCTTCAGCGCTTTATTAAACGCAATAAAGACGCGGGGCTCGATACTGTCGCCTATGAGGTGGATTACCATTCAAAGATCAGTTTCGCGTTTGCGGGCATGGTCATGTGTCTTTTAGGCATCCCCTTCAGCGTTGGCAGAGCTCGCTCTGGCGGGACGATGATGAATCTGGGAATCTGTCTTGCCTTGGTTTTTGCGTACTATGTATTTTATTCTTCCGGAATCACCCTTGGGCAGCACGGAAGCCTTCCGCCAGTCATGGCAGCCTGGATTCCCAATATAGTGATGTTGGGCTTGGCCTTGTTCCTTCTCAAACGGTCGAAACGCTGATATAATGGGGCCTTCTTGGAGGTCCCTTATGGTGATGAAAATTCTTACTTTTCCAGATCCTCGTTTGCGTGAAGTTTCCACGCCTGTAGAGAATTTTGGGCCTGAAATTAAAAAACTTGCCGATGACATGATCGAAACGATGTACGACGCGAATGGAATTGGGCTAGCAGCTCCACAAGTGGGTGTTTTGCAGCGTATGGTGGTGATCGATACGCGTCCTAAAGATGAGGACGGTCGTCGCTATAAATATGATGAAATGTCTGAGCTTGAAAAGTCTGTTCCTCAGCCGTTGATTTTGATCAATCCAGAAATTATCAAAGGCGAGGGGAAGACGACGTTTGACGAAGGTTGTCTTTCGATCCCTGGATATTACGAAACAGTTGAGCGCTACAATTACATTGAAATGAAAGCGTTTGATGTGAATGGCAAAGAGTACATTGTGAAAACCGATGGTCTCTTAGCGATCTGCATGCAGCACGAATTGGATCACTTAGAGGGAACTCTGTTTGTGGATCACTTAAGCTTTGTGAAAAGCAATAAGATTAAAAATCAGATCAAGAAATATGGTTATCCAGTTAAAGAAAAAGACGGCGATAAAACATCAGATGAAGAAAAGTGTGAAGTGTGAGTAAAGTCCGAGTCTGTTTTTTAGGAACTCCAGAGTTTGCAGTGGTCTCTTTAGAGAGACTTCTTGCAGATGATCACTACGAAATCGTCGGAGTGGTGACCCAGCCCGACAGGCCATCCGGCAGAAAACTTCAATTAACTCCAAGCCCAGTGAAAGTTCTTGCAGAAAAGCACGGACTTCCTGTGATCACGCCAGAGTCCTTACGCAAGGACGCTGCGGCGGTGGAAACAATTCTGAGCTGGAAAGCAGAAGTAGCAGTCGTAGTCGCCTTTGGGCAAATCCTCACGCAAAGTTTTTTAGATTCTTTTAGATACGGTTGCGTGAACGTTCACGGATCTATCTTGCCGCGCTGGCGTGGAGCTGCTCCGATTCAAAGAGCCATTGAGGCAGGCGATGCGGAAACCGGCGTTACTTTGCAAAAGATGGTGAAGCAGTTAGATGCAGGTGATATCATTGGGATTCGTCGCGTTCCTTTGAACGATACAATCACCGCTTTGGAGTTGCATGATCAGCTTGCTGACTTAGGCGCTGATCTCTTGCACGTGGAGTTGATGGACTATGTTCGTGGAAACTTAGCTCCGATTCCTCAAGATGAATCTCTTGTGACCGTGGCTCCTAAAATCGATAAAACCGAGTCGTTGATTGATTGGAATCTTTCGGCAAGCCTCATTAGTGGCAAGGCGCGAGGGTTTCTGTATGGCCCAGGTACATTTACTCTGCACAAAGGTAAGAAATTAAAACTTCACCGTGTGCGTGCTAATGGAGATCTTAAAGGAACTCCCGGAAAAGTTTTATCGATCAGTGCAGATCATTTCACAGTAGGTTGTGGTGAAGGGGCTCTCGAAATTTACGAGATTCAGCCAGAATCAAAGTCTAAGATGATGGCTAAAGATTTTTTAACAGGTTATCAACTTCAAACAGGGGAACAGCTCGGTGTCTAAACTTGTCGCACCTTCTATTTTGTCAGCGGATTTTGCCAATCTTGAAAAAGAAGTGAAAGCTGTTTCAGAAGCGGGTGCGGATTGGATTCATGTGGATGTGATGGATGGGCGATTTGTTCCCAACATCACGATTGGAATCCCTGTTGTAAAATCCCTAAAAAAAGTTTCCCCATTGCCTTTAGATGTTCACTTGATGATTGAAGAGCCTGAAAGATACATCGAGGAATTTATCAAGGCGGGGAGTGATTACCTGACGATTCATGTAGAGTCGACAAAAGATCCCGACGCCGTCTTGCGCAGAATTCGTGAGCTCGGTGCCAAGCCCGGAATCACATTAAGACCTGGGACAAGTATAGAAAAAGTGCTTCCTCTGTTATCACTTTGCGACTTGGTCTTAGTCATGACTGTCGAGCCAGGATTTGGTGGTCAGTCTTTTATGCACGATCAAGTTGCTAAGATTTCAAAACTTCGTGAAGTCATTCAGCAAGAAAATCTAAAGTGTTTGATTGAAGTCGACGGCGGCATCAACGACGAAACGGCAAAAATCTGCCATGAAGCAGATGTTTTTGTGGCTGGAAGTTTTGTGTTTGGCAGAGACTACGCCAGCGCCATTGCTGCATTAAAGTAAAATAAAACAAAAAAATATATTTCAGTGTCGGGATGCAAATGAATCCTGATTTTTATGTAAGATATTTAAGATCTGTTATTTCAACAAGTCTTAGATCCGTCCTTGTGAATTCCATTGTCTGGGTAAAAGATTATTTTAAGAGGTGAGGGTTAATGATTAACCTCCTCGATGATGTCAAAAGCCCAGGGACGGGCTTTCTTTTTTATCTGTCCTGAAATCTTCTAGACTAACTTCCTAATTCACACGGACCTAAAGCCCCAAGCCTCTCTGAATCCGTTGACCCTCCGTAGACGTAAATTCAAAATTAGAGTGTTCGAATCAATCGACGAATTTAGGAGAATATTATGAAAAAAATAGTAGCAGTATTAGCTCTTGTTCTTGGGTTTACAGGTGTTGCAAAAGCAGACCTTATGGTTGAGCCGTACTTAGGATATGAATTTGGTAAAACAAAAGATGCGGCAAAGGGTGATCTAACAGGTTCGCAAATGGGTCTTCGCTTAGGTTATAAATCGCCATTGATGTTGTGGGCAGCATTAGATGGAACTTTCGGTGTGAGCGGGGAGTTTAAGCCAGAGGGGCTTGCAAATTCAGATGCAAAGCGTACAACACTTTCTGCGGTGGTAGGCGTGGATCTTCCGATTCTTCTAAGAGCGTGGGCAGGCTACGGTCTAAGTAATGAAATGAAATTTGATAATGGCACGGCCAAAGGTCACAACTATAAAATCGGTGTGGGCTTTACGGGTCTTCCGTTTGTATCTTTGAACTTTGAATACTTAAATGAGAAGTTCGACGACCTTCCAGCGGGTGCGACTGGCGAGTTGAAAAACGATTCTTATGTTGTTTCAGTTTCATTGCCGTTAAGTTTCTAATTTAAATTCATAATATGAATAAAAAAAGCGAGTCCCAAAGGACTCGCTTTTTTTGTGTGTAACGCGCAATTGTTAGAGATTATGTAGAGGTACTTTGTGTTGATACTCTTTGTTATCATGAGTAACGCGCACATTGAGCTCGATATATTTTCGACCTACCTTCCCCACGACTCCGACGCCGTCTCCACCAATATTTACCAAAGAACCGTTTTGAAAACTATCACCAAAAACTGTTACGGTAGGATCTCCAACATCATCTATCATTTTGATCTCCCATTTGAGAGTTGAAGTGTCAAAGGGGTCCGACTTACTAATGATTCCCACGATTTGATATATGGGTAGATCACCTTCTTTCTCCACTTCAATGACTTTTAGATCAAAGTAGAATGGAGTATCTGGTTGATAATTATAGTTGAAGAAGGTTAAGTTTTCTTGGTAAAGGCTGTCCTGATAATTCAGGCCTTCTTGGGCACAGTTCTGAAAGCTTATAATTAAAAGAAATGAGCCGAGAATTAGGGTAAAGAGATGAAATGCTTTCTTCATAAATATCCCGTCCTTACTTTCTTGACTTTACATAGAGGATAATTGCATTTTTCTCTTCAGCGCTTAAGGGGATAGCATCGGTTTTCATCCTAGTGCTCGTGTAGGCTGAGTTTAAAGATCCAAGGCTGATAGAGTGAGATTTACTGCTTGCAGAGCCGTGGCAACTTGCACAGCTCTGGTAGTTGCCGTAACTCTTGCTCCATAGTTCTTGTCCTTTGAGAAGCTCCGGAGACGGTCCTTTGTCATTGGTATCAATGACTTTTCCCGTTTGTGAAATCTTCACGACGGGGAAGGGGCCATATTTCGTGGAGCGCACAACACCATTAATGGTGTATGTTACGGACAGAACTACACCGCCCTCTTCAAGACATTTAACAAAAAAATTGTCTTCTTTAAAGGGGTCGATCATAGTTCGGCAAGAAGCTCCATTGACCACTTGAACAGAGTTTACCTTCACGGTGTTCGGTGTATCACGGACTGCGAAGGGGATGGCAAGGTGCGTGCGTAGGCTTTCGCTATCAACCAGCGCCTCAATTTTAAAAGAACTTGCCTGGCTTGGAATTGTCCAAGTCGAAAAAATCAAAGATGTAGCCAAAAGCATTTTCTTAAACATTAAAGCTCCTGCCAGTATCCAGAAACGCAAATTCCATAGACAGCTCTTCTCCAGCCATCTAAGGTTTCTGCTCCCATATTCGCAGCAATGGCTTCATAGAGAGAAGTGTGCGGAGCGGGCTTCGCGCGGTAGAAGAGAGTGAATAAATGGGTAAGATTCTCAATCGATGCCGGTGGAATCTTATTTTTACTATCAATGCGCGCAAGGATGTAGGCCATTGTTGTCGCGTTGGTAGTGAGTTCGTGACAGGCTTGGTTAATACGGCCCTGCCTTAATACTGTGACACCCATGAGCGGTTTTACAGAAAGTGCGCCATTCGTGTTGGAGCAATAGGTTGTAAGGTCAGCAGGGGAAGTCGTTGACTGGCGATAAAACGAACATCCACCTCCAAAAATATTTGGATCGCGTGCAATCGATTTAATCGCAGGTAAAGTCTTAGCCACAGGGCCGAAAACATCTTCGAAGAAATTAAAGATACTGATTCGGTCCATAACCACAGGGCTGTAATCAAGATCTGCTTCCTTCGCCATTGGAGGAACGTGGTTCACTCCTGAATGGCTTAGTTGGTCTGCATAGTTCGATTCATCTGAGGAAGCCATCGAACTAAAGGACGTTTCGTCAGCAACGACAAAAGCTCCATGCTCGGCACAGTTTTGAAAGCCAGCACCAACTGCAAGAAAAGAGGAGATCAATGTGAAGGTTCTAATAACTTTCTTAGGCAACATTTTTCTTCTCCAGTTGGCTTTGTTTTAATAAAAGTAAACTCTGACCATTCTCAGTGACTGGGCGCACATCAAAGAAGTGACTGACTGTTTTGACAACGTCATTCACGCGTAGTTGATCACCATCGAGGTTTTTAATTCCCGTACCACGACCTGTAAATCCATTGTAGCCCGCATTTTTAGTCTGAATGAGATTACCGACAACACGAGTTTCATTGAAAGAGCCCGAGATGAGCAGCGCAGAACCGGCTGAAGTCTGGTGATCGGCGCCGCTCATGTCTTCACGAGGGTAACGGCCAAACTCAGAGCCAAACTGAATAAGAGTGTCTCTCCATACGCCCGCTGCATTTAGTGAAAATGCCAACTCGTCTAAGCAAATTGCTAGTCCACGGTAAAAATGCGAAGTCGTGTAAGTAGATAAGAGTGTCCCGATAAAATGCTGATCCGCTGGTAGGTTGAAAGTAGTTCCAGAGTCTGTGCGGTGGACGCCCGTTAGCAGATTTCCTGACAACGAGAAAATACAAATGCTAGTAATATTATTAGCGATAAGAATCTCTAAGCAGGCAAAAATTGCTGCTAATTGTGGAATAGTGCTGTTGGACTGCAAAGAACTTTGCAGGTTCGTTATTGTAGAGTTCGCAGAAACTCCTCCAGTTGCCGTGAAACTCATTCGCTTGTCGCCGGGATTATCTAAGCTGGGATTGCGAATGGTTTGAGCAGCCACGAACTTATCGCGGTTTTTGCTATTGGTGAGAGCCTCTTTAATCAATGCATTGTATTTGTTGTAAACCGTCGTCCACTGGCTGGTGAACTTAGTGACGCCTTCAACGATCATAGCGTCTGCTTTGTCTTTGGCTTCTTTAACGCCATATTTTGCAAATCCATTGGCTTTTGCGTAATCGTCAAAGTAGCGAAGTTGTTGGCGCATATGAGCATCTACGATAGGCTTTGCGCCAGAGACATAGTTCATCGCGGTGACAATAGAGTTATTGGTAGCAGCCACATTGGAATGGGTCACCGTGATCGGGGAGACGATTCTTTCTGCTTTGAAAGAATCTCCAATAGAGCCCGAGACAACCGCAGGAAGCGGATTGTTCGTTTCAGGTGCAAACATCCCGGCAATACTCAATCCTCCAATTGTCGGAGCTTGATTGCGCAGGCGGGTGACTTCATGGTTGTCGATTTCCATATCAACGCCTCTAAAGAAGTAAAGGCTGTTAGCCAGATTTGTAAATCGACCATCTGAAGTGGTTGGATTAGATCCCCATACAGGAGGTAAATGCAATCCAGAGTATGGATCTTTCCAAGGACGGTTGATTACAGATACGTTGGCTCCATCTTTTGCGATGTAATTTCCAATAATGTTATTGCTTGGATAGTGATCGGAAGTTCCGTTGGGTGTTAATGGAATGTCAAAAAACCAACGTGGTGGAGCCCCATCCAAAGAAAGATAGATATACTTTTTATTAGAGCCCATGCTGGTAGCAGAGCTTGCAAAGGCAGACTTTGCAATGGATTGTACAACAGCATTAGCCATCGTGTTGCTTAGGCCCGCCAAAGTTAAGATCTTGGCACTGTCTTTTAGGAATTTACGTCTATTGGAGCTCATGGTTAGTCCTCCAGGGTGCCCAAGTCGCGGCGGCTGAATGTTTCGGAGTTAATGATAAGATCGATCATGCCTTTAAGACTCTTTTGTTTGCTTTGATAAGAAGTCTTTTCACTTCCTGTAAGGCTTCCTTGAAGAACGCGACCTAAAAGGTAGACGAAGTCTTTGTGCTTTTTAGCTGTCACAGAAATGTCGGAATCTGACGACGTCAAATTCACATTCACTCCCGTTAGAAAGTGATAGTAGCGCTTAGCAACGCAGCGATAGAAGTCACCATTCTTAGCAAGTGTGCTACCAAGCTCCGCGACAGAATTGACAGTCGTGTTCACATAATTGTTGGTGTGATCACGAAAACGCAAAGGTGCATTTGGTGTTTGGAGAGCATAAATATTTTTTGTCGTGCTTTCCATTTTTACTAGAGTCAAAATAGGGGAGCCACGTTCGCGAGCTGGTTTGAAGCGCGCTTCGTTGTTGAGAGGGTTGCCTGTTTGGCCCACAAGGATATTTCGGTACACTCCATTGATGGGATCAAAGGTAGAGTGACAGCGCATACAAGAAGCTGCTTGTTTAAAACCATGGGCGGACTTTGCATCCACATCGGCGCGTACGTCGGCTTCTGTCAGTGTGGGTAGAGTGTGGCAGAGAAGATCTTCAAAAATTTTAGAAGTAAATCGGCGTGGGGAATTTGTATAAGGATCATTGGCGGATGTGTTGCCGATGATGGAATTCACTCCCAAGTTCGTTGTTTTAAGCATATACATTTGCGAGCCCAGGACGCCTCCGCCCATATGCCAATGCAGATCATGATTCTGGTAGTTCGCGGTGATAGCCGCTGTTTGGCCATTGGCTGCAATACTGGTGCGGATAGGTTGAATCGGAGCCATGAGTGGCTCTTGCACAGCGACTCCCAACAGGGCACCATGGCCAATGAATCTATTATCATCAATGTTTTGAGTCATAAGATTTCTGGTAGTATTGGCCGCGCCATTGATGGCATTAGTAACTTCGTTTTTCTTAGCAGCGTCATCGCCTGCTTCGATCAATTGGTTTTTATAAGCGACATCGCGAATATAAATAAGGTCAGAAGCGCGGCGCGCATCTCTAGTCGCGGTGTTGTGATCCCAGACTAAGAGTCCACGGGGATCAAATGCGGCAGGATAGCTTGCTGAATGAAACGTGGCGATCGAGCGCGTTGCATAGTTTGAATCTGCAACATAGTTGGACTCTCTCACTGAGCGTAGAGAACGATTGGCAGTGAGTACGGTAGATGGATCTTTGTTGGCAAACAATGCTTGTGTAAAGTACAGCGCTGGTTCGTCAATGTCCTTGAGAAGGATTGTCATATTTGCGAGGTTCGTAAATGTTGTCATAGCCGGAGTACTAAAGAATGAAATATGAAGGCCATGGAAGGTCTCAATAACGCGACGAGCTTCATCAGCGTCTTTATTGGCAAGGACACCTGATGAGTTGAAATCCGCGTAAGCTAAAAGCTCCGAGCAAGCCTGAGCGCCTTTCTTTTGCCCTTTTCTCACAGCATCTCCAAGAACAAAGCCTTTGCTGTTTCCGGAAACGGGTAAAGGTTTCTTCACGAATCGATTGTAACAACGATTGAAGATTTCAATTTCTGACATTCTTACTTGTGCTTCCCCCGAAACAGCAAATAGAAGCAGAAATACGAAAGCGTATTTTGCAGATCTCATTCATCCCCCTGAACCACCAATCTTATCGGAAAGCATGGGTTTTTGTTGAAAGATTTCCCACTATGGGCTTGAATACGCTTATAGAAAAGTTGAGTGCTTCTAACTGATACGCCGAACAAATGGACGTATTTTCGTGAGACACTTATACGATAAATGAACGGGTTTTTTCGATGAAAAGTGCGGTTTTATTACTTACGAAATGCACGCTGATGTTGCTGGGGCTTTCTCTCTTAACGACAAAAGCAGAGGCTTATGCTGACTTTATTGGCTATGGTTATCGCAACTGTCAGGTTTGCCATGTGAGCAGTGCTGGCGGCGGAATGTTAACTGATTATGGGCGTGCTGTTTTTGCAACGGAAATTGCAGGACGAGTTCCATGGATCACCGCGGATGAAGAGACGTTGGGGCAGTACTCTAACTTCTTAGGCAAGAAGCAATTCCCATGGTGGATGAGATTAGGTTTAAAGTATCGTTCATTGACGACAGTACGCTCTCCAGGATCTAGCCAATCAGCAAGTCGTTATTACAACATGCAAAATGACTTGAACGTGGCGTTCTTTCTCGACAAAAAACAAACCTACAGTTTAGTGGGAACTTTTGGTTATACAGAGTCGGCTCGCGCTATTGATCCAAACACTTTGTGGACCTCTGATCAGTATCTTTTCTCGCGCGAGTATTATGTGCGCTATCGTCACAGCAAAGAGTACAGCGCTTATGTTGGGATGCTTGATAAGACATTCGGAATTCGTAATCCAGATCATACGGCGAACAATCGGGCTCCGATTGGATTGGGGCAGAACGATCAGGTGCACGGATTGTTGTTGCATCGGGCTCAGTCTTCAAGTGATTCGTTTTTACATCTCTGGGCGGGCAATCTTCAAGCCCATGGTGATAAGCAAAAGCCAGGTGGGAGTTTGATGTATGAATACGATCTTGGAGATATGTTAGCTGTCGGAGGAGAACTCTTACATGAAGGCAACTCAGATACGAAAACAACAATCGTTGCGGCCCATGCTAAAAAAGGCTTTGGCAGTGGAAGTTCATTCTTAGGAGAACTTGGTTACCTGACTTCAGAGACAACGGCGACAAGATCTTCTATCTACGCTTGGACTCAAGGACACCTTAAGATTACGCGTGGATTGTTTTTTGAAAGCACAGGGGAATATACAAAGCAAGACGTAGAGTCTTTGCAGGAGAATCTTCGTTGGACTCTCGGATTTTTGTGGTTCCCAATTCAACGAATTGAACTTCGAGCAGCGATTCGCCAAACTAAAATTTTAAATACTCCTACAGTTGAGAAAGACCAATGGTATTATTTAACACAGCTTCATTTATCTCTTTAGTCTTTCTGGGTATGACTTTCTTGTCTGTGCCAAGTTTCGCGCAGAATAAAGTCGCTGCCAGAGCTAAGCGACCAGCTCCAAGCAGTTACTTCCATCGATTTGGAGTCGGTGTGATCTCACTTCCGCATGAAGTGAGCTTGAGTTCTTCTCAAGGCAATAAGACCGAAGTTGCAGCCGTTAGTAGCGGCTTTCATATTGGTTATGACTTAGAAAAACGCTCGGGGCGCTGGGTTCTTTACGGAAGTGCCGGAGTTTCAATTTTAGGTCTGCGCGCGTCTTCGGATGATTCTAACTTGCAGTACTCCTTCGCTGACACCAATTATTTGAATTACTCGCTCGGAGCTGGAGCCTATTACTTAACGGAGCGCTCTGTGAGAGTAGGGCTCGGAGTGAAGTCGTTCTATGATTCTTACGAACTGCCTGTGCCTAAGAACCCTGGTGTTACCTACCAGTTTGACTATAAGAGTGATCTAAAAAATTATGCAACCTTAGATCTTCAATGGCAGTTTTTACCAAATATGTTGGTGAGTCAGAGTTTGATGCAGCCTTTGACCAACTCTGCAACCACCGCGTGGTTATTGTCGTTAAAGTTTAGAGTTCGTTAGTGGCAAAATAGTTTAGGTAGTCTGTCTGTAAGAATTGAGAAGACACTGCCTGTGCTATTTGTGGGGGACGCACAATCGGGAAGTTCTGACTGAGGTCTGCGAGATCCTGGACAACTAATAGGGGACGCTACGATCACCCCATCATTACATTCATATCTTTGCCCATCACAAATAGGTTGACCGTTTGAGAGCACGGACTCAATGGACTTCCCGTGCTGAAGAATATCATTTGGGTAGCCATTGGGTTTATAACAAGCACTTTTACGATCGATAACGGAGTCCACTGTGATGTTCTCATAAAGAAAATTAGGATTGTCATTCTGACGAATCATTTTCTCTGGAGAGAGTTTCACGAATTGATTGTAAACGATGACGTTGTAGCGCGCAAAATCGCGATTGTCGGCACTGCTTCCAAAGGGGTATCCGTTGTCAGCGCTGCAATAGATGCGATTGCCATTTCTAGATGCCACGAAGACAGCGGGATTACTGCCGGAGTATCGATCATAATAAAAAGAGTTATTGATAATCTGGTTGTGAGAAGGTGTCTGGTGGCGAACAGTTCCGCCTTCACCGCAGTTTCTATAGAGATAAATTCCGCCATGATTTAAAGCCGAGAAACGATTCCCCGTGATGGTATTAAACGCCGATCCATCGATTGCCAGAAGCTCGCGCTTCTCGGTGCTGGTGTGAATATAATTATTGCGAATGGTGTTGTGAGCAGACTCGGCATCAAGATAAATAGCAACACTGCTAGAGGTTCCCGCAATTTCCGAGTCCTCGAGTGTTAAATAAGTGACTCCTGGAGAAACATAAAAGGGAATACGATTTTCTCCGAAAATTTTCATGTTCGAAAATTTTATATTTTTGGGTGCTGCTGCTTGGGAACGGGCCGTGTGACCTTCCGAACGAGAAGAATCTCTTAAATGCACACCTTCGCCATTGGTTGCCATGCCTGAGATGCGGATAGCTCCAGTGACTCGGCAGTTTTTGATGGTCACATTTTCGGGGCGATCCCACTTAGAAATGTTTCCAGCAGTGTCTTTCACTGCGGATGAAGAGATGGCGATGATGTCTTTGCCGCGGTTGAGGGAGCCACCATTAATCAAAGCATTCTGACAATCAACGGTGACATTCGAAGCTTTCGAAGACTGAATAATCAAACGTTTGCTAACGACGTCGGAACTTTTAAGCGTGAGGTTGCAGCGAATGGCTACGGTGGGTTTTTGTTCTGTTGCGGGTTCTAAGACTTCTTGCATTTTGGCGCTATCACACACGGGCACGGTCGCCATAGAGAGGTTTGTGAAAAATAACGGCAGCGCAAGAGCTGTGCCCCAAAATGGCATTTTAGACTTTAACTTCATTTAATTCCTACTACATTCAAATCAGAAAGAAATTACCCCTGTCTAAGAGCTTAGAAGCACCTCGGTAGAAGCTCCATCTAAAAGAATTTTTTTACCTGAGAGCGTTCCAAAAGAAGGCGGAAACGCGACTTATTTTAGAGGGACTCAGAGGGATAAACGGGCCTAGCTGTAAAAGGCAGGGGCTGCTTAAAAATAAAGCAAACCCATCTAGGGCAAAGTCTTTAATGCAGAGTCCCCAAAGGCCTTCTTCATTCCTAAAATCCCTTGAATAGGCTAGGATTCGGGCCTTTGAGGAGACTAAAATTATGCAAATCACTGGTGAAAATATCACGCTCGAAAATCTCTATGAAATTGCCCACAATCCGTCTTTGAAAGCTGAGTTATCAGCTACGGGCCGTGCAAATATGCAAAAATCTAGAGACTATATCGAAGGTCGCATCTCCAGCGGTGAAGTGATGTATGGCGTGAACACAGGATTCGGTGCTTTTTCATCGGTACGTATTTCTGATGCTGAGATTGAACAACTACAAAAAAATCTCATCCGTTCTCATTGCGTAGGGGTTGGTACACCTTTCACAAAAACTGAAACGCGCGCCATGATGGTTCTCAGAGCCAATGCTCTTGCAAAAGGGCATAGTGGAATTCGTCCGATTGTTGTCGAGACGATTTTAAATTTTCTGAATAACGACATCATTCCAGTTGTTCCATCACAAGGCTCTGTTGGAGCCAGTGGTGACCTTGCGCCGCTTTCTCATTTGGCGTTGACGTTGATCGGTGAAGGTCAGGCATGGGGAGCTGATGGAAAAATCGTTCCTGTGAGTGACTTGTTAAAAGCAAAAAATGTGGCACCTCTTGAGTTGAAAGCAAAAGAAGGTCTGTCTTTGATCAATGGTTGCCAAGTGATGACGTCGATTGGCTTGCTTTCGGTATGGGAAGCTCGTCGCTTGTTGTGGATGGCAGACCTAGCTGGCGCAATGTCTCTCGAAGGTCTCAGAGGCTCGCGTAAAGCCTTTGATCCGTTGATTTCAGCAGCTCGCCCTCATCCGGGCGAAGCTAAGACAGCGCGCAATCTGATGAAGCTTATGGGCGAAATGAGTCCGATCGGTGAGAGCCATTTGACAGACGACACGCGCGTTCAAGATGCTTACAGCTTGCGTTGTATGCCTGCTGTGCATGGGGCCGCTAAAGATGCTCTTCGCTATGTTGCTAAAGTTCTAGAGACAGAGGCGAACTCATCTACGGATAATCCACTTGTGTTTGCTGATGATAATAAAGTTTTATCATGTGGTAATTTCCACGGAATGCCTGTGGCTCATGCGATGGATTTTGCCGGTATCGCAATTTCATCTCAAGCAAGTATTTCTGAATGTCGTATTTCGAAAATGATCTCGACTCAAATGAGTGAGTTGCCGCCGTTCTTGACTCCAAATGGTGGTCTGAATTCAGGCCACATGATTGTTCAGGTGGCAGCGGCCTCTTTAGTTAGTGAAAATAAAGTATTGGCGCATCCTGCGAGTGTGGACTCTATTCCAACCTCAGCTGAAAAAGAGGACCACGTTTCGATGGGAACTATCGCAGCGAGAAAGTTTGCTCAGATTCTAAGAAATGCTGAGAACGTTGTAGCGATGGAACTTCTATCGGCATGCCAGGCTTTGAATATGATCGAGCCTTTGGAGCCAGCAGCGGGCGTGAAGGCAGCGTTTACCTATATCCGCAGCAAAGTTCCTTACGCGAAAGAAGACCGTGTTTTTGCTAACGACATCAATGCGATTCGCGAAATGATGAACTCAGGCGAGCTTTATAAAGCTGTGGTGGGTTCCGTGGGCGAACTTGAGTGGTAACTGAGTTAATTTAAATTTATGCATCGATTTTCATGATAGATTTGATGCACCTTTCTTGGGAGGGACGATGTCTCGAGTAGTGAAAGCTCCAACAGGGAGCAAAATGGTTTGTAAGGGCTGGCAACAAGAAGCGGCTTACCGCATGATCCAAAACAACTTGGATCCGGAGGTGGCTGAACGCCCAGAAGATTTAGTCGTATACGGTGGTATCGGAAAAGCCGCTCGTAACTGGGAGAGCTTCGACAAAATATTGGCAGCTCTTAAGGATTTGGAAAATGATGAAACACTTCTTATTCAATCTGGAAAGCCGATTGGCATTCTAAGAACCCATGAAGATGCACCACGAGTTCTTCTTGCAAACTCAAACCTTGTTCCTAAATGGTCTACATGGGAGCACTTCAACGAGCTCGATAAAAAAGGTTTGATGATGTATGGCCAGATGACAGCGGGTTCATGGATTTACATCGGAACTCAAGGGATCATCCAAGGCACCTACGAATCTTTCGTAGAGGCGGGTCGCCAACATTTTGGCGGAAGCTTAAAGGGTCGCACTATTTTGACAGCGGGCCTTGGTGGGATGGGCGGAGCTCAACCGTTAGCAGGCGTATTTGCAGGAGCTTGTGTTCTTGCTGTTGAGATTGATCCAACTCGCATTCAAAAGCGTTTAGAAACAAAGTACGTTGATGAAGTCGCTGATGATTTAGATGATGCGATTGCGAGAATTAAAAAATATGCAGAAGCTGGTGAAGCGAAGTCGATTGCACTATTGGGCAATATGGCGACAGTGATTCATCAATTGATGGAAAAGAACTTTATCCCTGATCTTTTGACAGATCAAACTTCTGCCCATGATCCATTGGTGGGTTATATTCCTGAAGGCTACACTGTAGAGACTGCAAAAACTTTCCGCGAAAAAGATCAAACAGCTTACTTAAAAGCGGCTTATGATTCTATGGCAAAACACGTGCGTGGAATGCTTGCGATGAAAGATCGCGGAGCCGTGACATTCGACTATGGCAATAACTTGCGCGCGCGTGCTCAAGAAGCAGGTGTTGAAAACGCTTTTGATTATCCAGGATTTGTTCCAGCGTTTATTCGTCCTCTATTCTGTAAGGGAAGTGGTCCATTCAGATGGGTAGCTTTATCGGGCGATCCAAACGATATCAAAGTCACAGATCAGGCCATGAGAGAACTTTTCCCTCATAAGAAAGATCTTTTACGTTGGTTGGATATGGCTGAAGAAAGAATTGCTTTCCAAGGTCTTCCAGCTCGTATCTGTTGGTTAGAGTACGGTGAAAGAGTGCAAGCAGGCTTGATGTTCAATAAGCTTGTTGCTGAAGGCAAAGTAAAAGCTCCGATCGTTATTGGACGTGATCACTTAGACTGTGGCTCTGTAGCTTCTCCAAATCGTGAAACAGAAGCGATGTTAGATGGTTCTGATGCAGTCAGTGACTGGCCTCTATTAAACGCACTTGTAAACACAGCTTGTGGCGCCACTTGGGTGAGCTTGCATCATGGTGGAGGAGTCGGAATGGGCTTCAGTCAACATGCGGGGCAAGTGATTGTTGCTGATGGAACGGATGCTGCAGCAAAAAGACTTGAAAGAGTTTTGACGGCAGATCCAGCGATGGGTGTTTTTAGACACGTGGATGCTGGTTATGAATTAGCAAAAGATGTGGCTAAAGAGCGCGGTGTGAACAGTCTTTGGTTAGACTAGTTACCAGAGTTCAGAAGAAGGTGTGAGACTTAAGAAAGCACCTTCTTGCAGTGATGCTTCTTGCATAAATAAAAAACAAAAAAAGGCTCTTTCTTCATAGAGAAAGAGCCTTTTTTATTTTCGAGATAAACCTCAAAAAAATCAATGAGGCGCTGTACGTCGAGTGCTTTGGGCCCGTCGTTGAGTGTTGGCCCGAGAAGCCATCATGCCTCGTCTTGCCGTGGCACTCTTATGTCCAGAGTGAGAACGTGCGGAGGACGTGGATGATTTACGAGGGCTTGCTTTTCTGGCCATTCCATTTTCTGAAGAGCTGGCCACTGCTGCCATGCTGGGCGATTTTCTTCTGTGAGTGGAAGAGCTAGCGCTCGACGTGGATCTTCTGGGACTGGCACTTGTGGAAGTTCCTGTCCTAGTAGTAGATCTTGAGCTCGTCGATTTTTTGCGGGAGCTTGCAGATTTTGATGGAGAAGAAGCACTCGCAGAGCGCGCGATTACTTTTCTTTTTGGACGCGAAGACGCCGCTGCTTTTGAACGAGCAGAGCTTGTCGCCTTCCGAGCCGTTTTCTTTTTCGTTGTTTTTCTGGCATGTGCCTTCCGTAGCATAACTAACCCCTTTGTTAGTAGTTATTGTCTCGCTCTTGCACAGTATAAGCATGCTGATAGCTCGCACATGCGTTTCAACTCTGTCATGTGCGAAGAGACAACGGGACGGAAAGCTCTTTAAAAGAACCAAGCCATGAGCTTGTTAAGGGTTCGGGCAGACGCAATCTGTGTATCTGCAAGAAAGAATACGACCTTGGTTGTTGTATTGAAATTCAAAGACCTTGTTGTCATGCATTTCAACTTCTAAAAAAGTGTCGTCCTTCAAGGTAACCAGAGACTTCGACTCGTGACGAGTCAGTGTCCCTAAAGCTAAAAGACTCTCAAGGGTGTCTGAGTTTTTCAATGGAAGGCGATCAGGATAACCTTCAGCATCTAGCTTGAAGAAACGAATCTCTTTTTTTTGAGTGCTGTTGGTGTTGTCGTCCATGATTACGTGCACACGGCGATTGGAGCCATCTGGCAATGTGATATGAAAGTTCTCAACAAAGACATCTTGATTAGCGACACCGACACTTTTCTGGAGATACTCCACCAGAGCTTCTGGAGTACCAATGCCTTGAGCAGCAATCTCAGGCGCACAGCCTTTTAGAGACTCTAAAAAACTATTTACATTGGAGTCGGATTGTTCAGATTCTGAAGTGTTGCCTTCGCCCAAGAACGAATCATCTTCTTCTTCTTCGTCATTGGCTTCACGAGCGCCCTCTGAAATGGTCGCGCTCGCTGCATTGTTTTTTTCGTGGAATAAAATATGAAGGAAGTAGTAGTCGGCTAGGAGGCTGAGGATGAAAAGTACCGCAGCCCAAAGAAGCCAAGTTTTAAATTTAATCGAGTTCATAGCCCTATTCTGCTGTTAGATTAGGACTCCAATGGTCCCATGAACGGCAGAGCTTTGCACGCTGCGACGGACCACGTAACTCACCCCATCTGTACTCAAGGGCATCGTGAGGATTGTTGGAGATTAAACCCGCAAATAAACGACGTTTGAACTCCGCTAAGTCCATAGCCTTTTGTGGAGCATAGCTTGTTGTGCATGTTGAGAAGCTATCAATGTTAGACACTGGCATTCTCTGTGTTTCAACCTGTGCTGAAGAGTTGATAGCAGGGAAGATCTTATCCAATTGACCTTTAAGAAGCGGGCTCAGTTCGTTTCCGCCATTTACATCCAATAGCTCACGGTATGCTCTTCTTAAATCTAAGAAGTCGTCAAACACGCGGCGATCACGGTTTGGCGTCGAGTAAGTGTCATAAACAGGGTAGTCCATGCACTTCAAGTTACTTTTTGAGTAATTAAGAGCATCGTTGACGGCAGGAACGCGGCCAGCAAGGCCTTCGCAGACTGTTGCTAAAAGACGTTGAATCATTTGATCGTCAGTCTCTGTGCGGAGAGCAAGTTTCTTTTGAACGGTGCTGTTCCATTTTCCGAGTGGAATTTTGTATTGCTCTTCACTATAGCCTGGAACTTCCCAAGCTGGGCGTAAGACGTAAGCAGCTGGTTTCCAGTATTTGAATCCAGCATGGCTGCTAGCAGAGAAATTGCCTTCAAAAACCCAACCTGGATTTGGCCAAGATTTTCTTTCTTTCAACTCAGAAGAAGAGTTGGCACCAACGACAGAGTTATAAACAAAGTGAGGAACCCCAATTGGAAGAATTTGTTTGATAGTCCAAGAGTGATGGTTTTTTTGAGTCGTTGTCATCATTCCGCCAGACTTTACTGCCGCTCTGTTTAAAGCTACAGGATAAGTATCTGCAGGTAGAGAGGCTGTGCTGGCTACGTTATAAATATACACTAGGAAATTGCGAATGCGTGAACGCTCGTCTTGGCCTTTCCAGCGCGCCATTTTATTGGTGATAGTTCTGTTAGAGGCTGTTGGATCTTTGATGACGAACGGAAGTTTGTTTTCAAAAGAGAAAATAATTCTCATTGAGTAAACTGTATCAGCGCAGTCAGCTCTTAAGCCGTAATAAGGATTGCTTTGACCATTTGGTAAAGTCTTGCGCGAGAAAAAGTCGGCTTGCCATTCGTTATAAACCCACTCCGAATAACGAGCTTCCCACTCTGGAGACCAAGTGTTGACGTCATCCCAAACAGTGGCATTTGCCACACCTTGACTAAGAATGATCGTCGCAAACAGAACTAAAAAACGGAACATCACGCACTCCCTGTACAGTTGAAATCACTGCAAGGGTTATATTCACCGCGTGAAAGGATCAACCAAATATTGGACTGCGAATCAAAACGATGGGTGAATTGTGCGGAATGTAAAAGTGAGCAGCGCGTTAGGCGATGAAAGTCAATGTGGACAAGGGTTTAAAGGTGAGGTGTCTTCACTAAATCAAGCATCGGGGAGCCTAATGAAATAGCAGATTTTCTTAGCGACTTGGAGCACAGCAAATCACGTTGTGAAGTTCGGAAACAGCTAAGTTAAATGTGACTGAAATGGTGGACGAGCTACAGCTGCTGGTATCAGCGACAGTTCCGCCGAGGTTCTCTTCACCCCATGTCTGCGCGAAATTTCCAATGATTTGGCTATCACAAATTTGGCGTAACTCGGATTTTGTACAAAGGCGTGCCCCAAGACTAGCGCAGGCATTGTGACCGGGGACGGGTTTATAAGATGTATTTAAATTATTCACGCAAAGGGGAGGTCCCTTTGTCGTAACTTTCGTAAAACCTGTGGGACATGGTTTTGCAGGCTTCCATGCGCCTGAAGTAAATACCAAAGAGTCTCCTTCTTGAGGAGAGCCCATGCTGACGGGGACCCCTTGAATCTTGGAGATCGTAGGATTGGGATAGGTTCCCGTGAAATCTCCTCCAGCAGCACCTGTCGGAAGGCGCGAATCAGAGAATCGAGCATCATTTCCGGCGGCCACAGTTCCCGCCGCTGTTCCGACGTTCACGGTGAGAGTGGCTGAAGTCGGATAGAGGGTGGCTGAGAGATAGCTATTGGCCGAGGTGATAGTGGTAAGAGCGCTGGGGACTGCTGCCGGTTTCCACTCGCCACTAATATAGGTAAGAACTTGGCTAGCAGCAGGAGTTGTCGCACTGATAGCTACGCCCTGAAGAGCTTTGACCTTTGTCGACGACAGAGCCCCCTCTACGTCTCCCGCAAGAGTCAGGCTCAGATTTACACACGTCCAAGTACCACTGGGCGTTTGAAATGTTAAAAGCTGATTTGCAGTACAAGAGGGGATGTCCGTTTTCTTAATGAATCCACCTGTTGCAGTTCCCCAGTCCGAGATATGGGAGCTTGTGATACCGCGAGCTGCCCAGTTGCCCTGATAGAACTGTAGAAACTGTCCTTCAGTCGCGGTCGGTAGAGGGCTGCTAGTTAAAACAGACAGACATTTAAAGTTTCCGTTTTCAGAAGCTAAAACCTGATTTGTAGAGCACGTGGGTAGATTATTTTTTGCAAAACTTTTCACCGTCGGGTCGGTTTCATTTTTCAGATAATCTCCGGCAGTCGTATCTAAGAATGATAAAAGATTTTGCACTTGGCTTTCGTTGATCTCTGGAAAACCACTGGGGGCTCTTAAAAAGTTATGGGCATTGTATCCGTTGAGCGAGCTTGCTGTTTTTGCTTCTTGAGCTAAAGAAGCATAGGGAACTTCCTTAAGCTCTTGCGCTGCAAAGGATTGCCACTCTCTTCCATCATAAAATCGAATTCGTATTAGTCGTTTTTCGTCGGCACTCGGTTGCTGAGTTGTCGGGGTTCCAGTGCCACCTGTTTGTGTTAAGCACGTTTGTGGCTTGCTGTTGTTGAAGACATCTTTAAGCGAAGTGCTGGAATCTGACTGACCTGTCCCTAGAATAAAATGAAACTTGCCTAGAGTATGGCTGAGATCGACGTTATTAAAGTTCTCTCTTTTGACGACACATTGAGGGGAGCTTGCAAGGAGAACCTCAATCATGAAGGTGATATTGGATTCTGTTAACGGCTTTCCATCTGGGCGAATGACTCTACCAGAGATATTATAGCCATCTGCAAAGAGCAAAGAAGGCCATACAAAAAGAATTACCGCTAGCTTGATTGAAAATTTCATCCTGACTTAATTATCGGTAAAACTGCCTAGGCTCTTTACGAATAAATTAAAATTAGTTTTCACTTTCTTGATTAAAAATGAGACGGAAGCCGCGGGAAGAAACGAGTTCAGAGGATTGGTCTTCTTTGGAGATACTTATTTCAAGTTTGTAATCAAGATTTGTAACAGAACTTTTCAAAGCGTCCTCTGTCCGCAGAGGCATAGGGCTTTCGCGTAAGACCTTGGGTGCACGAAGAAAGTGAACTTCTGGCACAGCCTCTGAGCAAGAGACAAATAGAAATAAAATGGAAATTAAAAAGGTCACGCGCATAACGTACTTATCGGAGCGAGTTTTAAAATCCTTTAAAATGACAGTATAACCACAGGGGATAGAGCGGGAATCATTTTAAATCGCAAAGAGTTGAAGGTTAAGACGTGTGATATTTCAAAAACCTCTATCTGATCTGGGAAGTTGGTCCTTGCTTCACTAGGCTGAGTAACTAAAGGAGAAAGGCCATGGGGAAGATCTTCGTTTCGTGTTTGATCTTTGTGAGCAGTACTGCTCTTGGGGCAGTTCCACCGCACGTTTCTCCTATCTTAGAAAAGGAACTTCTCAGTCTGCAAGTGAAGCTCTCAGAAACTTCAGCACGCTTAGAGAAGTTTCAAGAAATTCAAAAGACGCTTTTAGAGATTCAAAGTTATCAAGAGGCGCAGCCTGCGGTGAGCAAGGCCGAACAGGGGAGAGTGCAGTTACTGGTCGCCGTTTTAGAAGCCTTGCCTAAAGCTCGCGGATTTAATGTGAAAGACTGTGAGAAATATCGAAATGAATATCTTGAAGAGTTTGAGCCTATGGCGGAGGAAGCTCCGGAAGATCCTTCTGTTCTCTATGGGTGGGATGTTTTGGAGAAACTCTGTCGGTAAAAAAAAGCCCCTGGGAAGGGGCTTTTTGGATTCTTACATTTGACGTTGTCTTTTTTCTACAGCAAGTGCTGCTTCGCGAACCACCTCGCTTAGAGTTGGATGCGCATGGAAAGATCTAGCAAGATCTTCACTGCTTCCACCAAACTCCATACAAACAACAACTTCATGGATCAACTCAGAAACACCTGGGCCCACCATGTGAGCGCCTAGGATACGATCTGTTTTTTTATCTGCGATAATTTTAACAAATCCTTCAATAAATCCTTTAGCGCGCGCACGGCCATTGGCCATAAATGGGAATTTACCCACATTGATTTCTAAACCTTGCTCTTTAGCCATTTCTTCAGTGATACCCACAGATGAAATTTCTGGATGAGTATAGATTACGCCTGGAACTGTGTCGTAATTGACATGACCTGCGTGACCAGAAAGAAGTTCTGCCACAGCAACGCCTTCTTCTTCAGCTTTATGCGCAAGCATTGGGCCCGCAATGACGTCGCCGATAGCGTAAACACCTGGGATTGAAGTTTGATATTTCTTATCCACCACGATGCGACCTTGAGGATCTCTTTGGATGCCAGCTTCTTCACAACCAAGACCATCTGTGTAAGGTTTTCTACCAGTAGCAACAAGCACAGTTTCGGCCTTCGTCGTTGCCGTTTTACCATCAGTTAAAGACTCATAGGTGATTTCTACGCCATCAGCTGCAACTTTAGAGGCAGTGACCTTTGTTGAAAGCATGAACTTCATACCTTCTTTTTCTAAGTTCTTGCGCAGAACATTCATGCAGTCTTGATCCATGGCACCGCCAAGACGGTTTGCGTATTCAATCACTGTAACTTGTGAGCCTAAGCGTGCCCATACAGAACCCAACTCAAGGCCAATGACTCCGCCACCAACGACAACCATCGTTGCAGGGACTTTTTTCAAGGCAAGTGCACCTGTATTGGAAACGATTTTATCTTCATCAAACTTTAAAAATGGCAATTCAACAGGTGCAGAGCCCGTCGCAATCATGATGTGCTTAGCATTGAGAACTTGAGTTTTTCCTGCTGCATCTTTCACTTCGACTTTGCCTGTTCCTAAAATTTTTCCTGTTCCAGCAAAAGGAGTGATTTTATTTTTCTTGAATAGGAAGGCGATGCCCTCAGTATTTTGCTGCACCACCTTGTCTTTGCGAGACATCATAGTGTTCAGATCAAGTTCTACTTTAGAAATTTTTACTCCGTGAGCTGCAAAGTCTTTTTGAGCAGCTACAAAGTTTTCTGAACTTTCTAAAAGTGCTTTAGAAGGGATGCAACCTACGTTCAAGCAAGTACCACCGTAGGTTTTGTCTTTTTCGATAATCGCTGTTTTAAGTCCTAATTGGGCACCACGAATAGCACCTACATAACCACCAGGACCAGAACCGATAACAATAAGATCAAATTGATTGTCTGACATTTTTTTAAAACCTTTATCTAAAATAAACTCAAAAAAACTAAAGCCGTTGAGACAATTAAACTTCTAGAAGAAGTCTTTCTGGGTCTTCAACCAACTCTTTGATTTTCACAAGGAAGCTAACTGCTTCTTTGCCGTCAATAATTCTATGGTCATATGTCAATGCCACATACATCATTGGACGAATCTCGACTTTGCCATCAATTGCCATTGGTCGATCTTGAATCTTATGCAGACCTAAGATAGCCGATTGAGGGTAATTGAGGATTGGAGTTGATAGAAGGGAACCAAAGACTCCGCCATTTGTGATTGAGAAAGTTCCACCACTTAAATCGTTTGGAGAAATTTTCCCATCGCGACCTTTAAGAGCCAAATCACGAATAGCCATTTCAACGCCAGCCATAGATAGCAAGTCAGCATCTTTCACAACAGGAACCATCAGGCCCTTCTCTGTAGAAACAGCGATGCCGATGTTATAGTAGTTGTGGTATTGAATGTCGTTGCCAGTGATTAAAGCATTTACAGCAGGGAACTCTTTAAGAGCTTCTACAGCCGCTTTAACGAAGAAAGCGTTGAAGCCTAGATTGATTCCATATCTCTCTTTAAATTTATCTTTATATTTTCCACGAAGCTCCATCACTTTGGACATATCAATCTCATTGAATGTCGTTAAAAGTGCTGCTGTGTTTTGAGCTTCTTTTAATTTCTCAGCAATACGCTTACGGATTGTTGTCATTGGCACAAGGTTTTTATCGCCTTGTTTCGACGGACCACGAGCAGCCATTGCATTTGTTGCAGCTGCTGTTGGAGCTTTAGCGGCAGGGGCTGGTGCAGCCGCTGCTTTTGCTGGAGCACCCGGTTGTGCTTCAAGGACATCACCTTTAGTAAGGCGACCGTCTTTGCCAGTTCCTTGAACTGTTGATGGATCTAGGTTCTTTTCTGTGACGATTCTTTGCACTGCAGGGGAGAGGTGACCAGAGGCATCTTTAGTTGAAGCCGCATGCGGAGACGCTGCTGCAGGAGTCGCCGCAGGTTGAGCTGCCGGTGTAGCTGTCGCCGCAGGGGCCGTCGCTGAAGTATCAAGAGTTGCAATCGTCGCACCGATTTGCACCACAGCACCGTCTTCGTTACCAGGGAGAATAGTTAGAACACCGTCGTTTTCAGCAACGACTTCAACGCTGGCTTTATCTGTTTCAAGCAACATAAGAACTTCGTCACGTTTAACAAATTCGCCCGATTTTTTTAACCAATTGCCAATTGTTGCTTCTGTGATCGATTCGCCAACCGCGGGAACTTTGATCTCTTGTTTCATGATGTTTTTCCTTTTCTAACGTGTTCTAACGTTATTACGCACCAAAGATTGATTTAATAATTTCAGCTTGTTCTTCTTTATGCTGATGGTTGAAACCTGTTGCCGGAGAAGAACGCTCTGGACGGCCTGCGTATTCAAATGCAAGTTTCAACCCAGCTTTTGCGACAACATCTGCAAATTTAAAGTAAACATTTTGGAAAGCGCCCATGTTCTTGGGTTCTTCCTGTGCCCATACCAAAGTTTTTGCTTTCGGATAGGATTTAAGAACTTCAGTAACCTGACGAGCAGGGAACGGATAAAGCTGCTCAAGGCGAACCAGTGCTACGTTTTCTTTTTTCGTAGTTTCACGGGCTTCTAATAATTCATAATAAAGCTTTCCAGAAACAAAGACGACAGTGTCTACGTTGGCTGGGTTCACAGTGTCTTTGATGACTTCTTGGAACGAGCCATTTGCTAACTCATCTAAAGAAGAAACTGCTTTTGGGTGACGTAGCAAAGACTTAGGCGACATGATCACCAAAGGTTTGCGGAAATCACGGTGCATCTGGCGGCGAAGAACATGATAGATCTGCGCAGGAGTTGTCAGGTTGCACACTTGCATATTGTTTTGAGCAGAAGACTGAAGGAATCTTTCCATACGAGCGGAAGAGTGCTCTGGGCCTTGGCCTTCATATCCATGAGGAAGAAGTAGAACCAAACCACTCATTTGCTGCCACTTCGCTTCGCCAGCCGCTAGGTATTGATCGAGAACGATTTGAGCGCCGTTCACGAAATCCCCGAATTGCGCTTCCCACATCACGAGGGAGCGAGGATCCTGAACAGAGAAACCATATTCAAAACCAACAACGCCGTACTCAGATAAAATACTTTCTGCGATGAGGAATTTAGCGTCAGGGTTGACAGCATCCAATGGGAAGAAAGCTTTGCCATTGGTGAAGTCATACATTCCAGCATGTCTATGTGTGAAAGTACCGCGTACGCAGTCTTCACCTGTCATGCGTACGTTTGTTCCTTCAGAAAGAAGACTTCCGTAAGCAAGCAACTCTCCCATACCCCAGTCGATCATTTCGCTGCCGGCACCCATGTTTTTACGCGACTCTAAGAGGCGCTTTAATTTCGGGTGGGGAGTGAAGTCTGCCGGGTAAGAACCAATAAGTTCGCCGATCTTTTTTAATTTCTCGATAGGGAATTTCGTATCTGCGGTTTTTTCGAAATCAGCGTCAACGGCTGCACGAAGCCCCTTCCAAGGTCCTTCAAACTTGAAGTTCTTAAGTTTAGGAGGATTCTTTTTGGTTTCTTCGAAGATCGTCTGCAGGCGGTTCATCGCATTTGTATAGAACTCATCGACTTGTGCTTGAGTCATGCTGCCTTCAGCAACAAGTTGTTGGCCATAAAGATCACGCACAGTTTTGTGGGTCTTAATGATTTCATACATCTGTGGTTGTGTGAATGCAGGTTCGTCGCCCTCGTTATGGCCATATTTGCGATAGCAAATTAAATTAATAACAACGTCTTTGTTGAATTGCTGTCGGTAGCGAAGAGCGATATCCATCGCGCGAACGCAGCTTTCAGCATCGTCACCATTTGCATGAAGCACCGGAGTGAACGTCATCTTCGCAGTGTCGGACGCATAGCGAGTCGAACGGGTGTCAAAACCATTTGTTGTAAAGCCAACTTGGTTATCCAGAATGATATGGATTGTTCCGCCCACGGTGTGTGGAGCCACGCCTGCAAGTTGTAAAACTTCCTGAACGATGCCTTGGCCAGCAAAGGCAGCATCTCCGTGAACGAGTACAGGAAGAACACGTTTACGTGCATCTGGCTTGTTCAGGCGATCTTGAGAAGCGCGCGCCATGCCGACAGCAATAGCATTTACAGTTTCAAGATGTGAAGGGTTGTAGGCAAGATTGATTCTGCAAACACCAGCCTTAGATTTCTTTTCAGCGACATAACCCAAGTGATACTTAACGTCGCCATCAAAGTTTGCAATAGGCGCTTCACGCTGAAGAGGTCCGTTGAAATCACCAAAGATGTACTCTTCGCCTTTGCCACAGAAATTAACAAGTAAGTTTACACGGCCACGGTGAGCCATGCCGATAAAGATTTCTTCAACTTGTTCATCAGTACTTCTTTGGGCCAAGTGTTCCATCATCGGAATGAAAGAGTCAGCACCCTCGACAGAGAAGCGTTTTGCGCCTACGTAACGCGTGTGAAGGAAACGCTCTAGAGATTCAGCTTTAGTTAGGCTTTGCAGAACTGCTTTCTTGTCATCAAGCGAAAGTTTAGGAGTTACTTTTTCAAACTCAGACTGAAGCCATTTGATTTCTGCCGGTGTCGCATCCGCTGCTTGCAGGGCTATAGTGCCGCAATAGTTTTTTTCAAGTTGGGCGATGATCTCTTTGAGCGAAGAGTTTGCTAAACCAATCAACGACCCAATTTGAAATGTGCTAGATAAATCTTTTTCAGAAAGACCAAAACGACTCAATGCCAGCATCTCATTTTTTTGAGGAGCGTAAAGTGGGTTGAGATTTGCTTGAAGGTGGCCGTGGTCGCGATAGGCTTGGATCAACTGATAAACCGCAAGTTCCTTGTCAGACATTCCGAATTTACCTTCTTGGGCAAACTCCATTCCTTCAAAAAAACTTTTCCACTCCAAACTTAGAGTGTCGGGGTGTGATCTGAAATCAGAGTAAAGTTGCTCGATGTACTCTAAATTTGCGCGATTGATACCTGTGTTATTCACGATGATCCTCATGTTAATTGAACGACTAAATTTACGATGCTAACCTTTCAAAATCTTTCGAGTTTGACACGTCTTAATGCGTGGCAATATCGAAAGCTTTTAATATTAAAGAAAGCCCGCCCATGATAGCTCTTTTTAGGGATAAATTGAAGGAGATTAAGCTATGTATAATTTAGTGCTAGTGCGACACGGTGAGAGCGAGTGGAATAAAGAGAATCGCTTCACAGGATGGCAGGACGTTGATCTCTCAGAAAAAGGTCAAGCTGAGGCTATTAAGGGGGGGGAAGCTCTTAAAGACAGAGGGTTTGTCTTCGACGTTGCCTATACGAGCTTGTTAAAACGCGCTATTCATACATTAAATTTTATTTTAGACGAAATGGATCTAGTGTGGCTTCCAGTCCACAAAAACTGGCGCTTGAACGAAAGACATTATGGCGCTCTGCAAGGTCTAAATAAGGCTGAGACTGCAGCTCGTCATGGCGAAGAGCAGGTTAAAGTGTGGCGTAGAAGCTACGACACTCCTCCTCCGGCAATGGACGTGAACGATCCTCGTCATCCATCCCACGATCCTAGATACAAAGATGTTCCAGTGGCTGAGTTGCCTAACTGTGAGTCCTTGAAGGACACAGTTGCTAGATTCCTTCCGCTTTGGAATGAAACTCTAGTCCCTGCTATAAAATCAGGCAAAAATGTTCTTATCGTTGCTCATGGGAATTCAATCCGAGCTTTGATGCAACATCTTGAGGCCATGACTCCAGATGAAATCATGGGAGTGAATATGCCGACAGGAATTCCATTGCTTTACAAACTCGACGAAAACTTCAAAGTGCTCGACAAAGAGTTCATCGGTGACGCCGACGAGGTGAAGGCAGCCATTGAAAGTGTCGCAAATCAAGGAAAAGCAAAATAGAAGAAAGACTTTGATTCATTAAAAAACCACGGAAGGCTCCCGTGGTTTTTTTTCGACATTACTCCCTCTTAGTCTAGTGAGAATGTTCCGAGCATTGGTCTCATGATAAAAATTTAATGTTACATAAGCGTTCATCTGATCGGAGTCTTTGCACTGGGACTCGCTCCTATTGCAGTTAAGAAGGAATTTCTGTTTTAAATTGAGACGCGTCTATGTTGAAAACATATTATTGTTTCTAGGTCTGTGAAGGATAAATCCTTAAGAAAATCAGCAGTTTTGTCGATAGAAAGACTGGAGATTTTTAATCATGAGACCACTTTTTAACAATAAGGGTAGTGCTTTTATTCAAGCACTTATCGCAGTAGGTGTTGTCGGTACAATGCTTTACTTTTTGTCTCCTCAGGTGATCAAGCATCGTGAGCAGGTGACGAAAACCTCTTCCATTATTTCAGCACGTTTAGCTTTGCACTCGATGGTGGACTACACTCTATTTGGAATTAAGCAGCGTTGGTGTTTTTCAGAAGGGTTTATGTCAGAGCCATGTGCTGGCTCGGGCAATGCTACGACAATGCAAATTCTCTCTCATCCACGATCCATCGAACGTCTTTTGATGAAGCATGAGACGATTGATTACTTAAGAGCAATGGGAATTAGTAATCCGGAAAAAGCACTTCTTGATAAAATCGAAATGAACATCGGCCTAGGATCTTTCAGTGCACTTCATCCCGTTTACAAAATGGTCGGTGAGTTAAAAAATTATAGAGTGTCATCTGTGGGGATCCGCATAGAGCGCGACCGCCGCGCAATTATTCCGGAATATGGAAAAGAAGTTTATTTAAAAGTTGAAGTATCTCTCTTGGATGCTGCTGGAAAGGTAATTGAAGTCGGGAGTAGTAGACTCTTAACGACTTCCTATGTCGGCGTTTATCCACGCGAAGTGGGAAGTTTTGCTTTACTCGTCCCTGGGGATTTGCGATTGGATTCAAAATCGGGGGCCGGTGTGTCTCTTGGTGATGTGGCAATGTTGCAGTTTAATTCACGCAGAGAGCGCCTTCGCTATCCAGGTTTAATTTTTGAGAGTCCAGTTTTTGTAAATGGAAATGTTTATTTGCCAGAGGCCAGTACTGTAGAGGCCGATAATAAAGATAATGACACCGTCTATACACCAGTCACGTTTGAAGATAAATTGATTCTTGGTTCTGGTGTCGTTCAGCGTAAAGATCTTGATGGAGTGGTCAGAGAATTTCGCCCTAGAACAGCAGGGAAGAACGCTGATCAGTTTTGGTCTGATGTTCGTCAGATGGGTGGATTTCAGAAGGGCATTGAAGTCGATGGCGCACGCGATCTGGGATTGGATTACCTGTCAGGAATTTCTGCCGGTAACGGTACTTTGGATCCGAAGTTCATGGAATATTGTATCGAGAACAATCTTTCAAAGTATGATCTTAAGCGCACTGAGAAGGCGGACCTGCGTGGAGAGCAATTAAAATCCCAAGCTCGGTCTTACGTTTATCGTTTGGGTCTGACTTCCATGAATAGATTTAATCCGCAAGGCGTAGAGCCCGCCGTGCCCAAGCTTTTGACGTCTCTGGGGGACAAACTTGATTGGGCCTTTGGGAAGGATCATGGTGGACCTGTTGCTGGATACGAAATAAAAATTGGCAATATGGTTGTTGCGGGTGATTTGCCTGATAATGGAACGGTGACTCTAGAACCCACAGTGAATCTGGAGGCAATTAAAAATGCCGCTACCAAAAATAAGCAAAATGCTGAGGCCGACGCACGTATTAGTCAGGATCGAATTTCGGGATATGAAAAAGAGATTTCATCTTTGACGAGTGATATATCAGATTTAAATTCTGACTTACGCAGAGAAAAAGACAAGCGACCGCAAGACTCCTCTAAAATTAGAGAGCTTGATCGTGCTTTAGATCGTAAAGAGGCGGATCTACGCACAGCTCGTTCGAATTTACGCAATGAAAAAGATAAACTAGACAGCGCTGAACGTAAAGTTGCAGATGCCAATAAGGAACTGGATCGAATTCAGAGAGCCGAGAACGTACAGCCGAAAATTCATATTTCTATTGGGCGTGTGCGCAACCCAGATAATCCAAAGGATGAAGGCTATAATCGCTCGTTTAGAGATTTAACTGTACGCTTCGAGAACCCAGAATTTCTCTATGATAACAAACTAAACTATGCAGATGTTGAGTTGAAATTAAGTGCCTATGACGTTTCGTTTGCAAATAAGAAAAACTTACGTTCTTCAGACGATTGGAATAAGGGTCAATTAGAAGGTATTTTGAAGTTCACTCGCCGTGGTTCAGCTATCGATTCTTTGAGTCAGCTATCACACTACGAAACAGATAAATGGGGGCGAACGACCTTTAAGGGGAAGGGCTCTTTGCCCTCACAAAATCCTTACACGGACTATGATAGAGACTGTCAGCATCAAGATGGAGTGGCCTTCCAAGGTACTGACTGGAGTCAGTCATTTGCAAGAAACTCGCGACATTCATGGTCTTTTACGAATAAGGAATCAGATCGCAAAAATATCATCTTTGACGATCAGAACTCCTATCGTATTCCTGGAGGGGGAGGGAGCTCCACGTTCAGAGTTATTTCTTTAGCCAAAGACTGTATTGTCGAAGCTTCGGCAAACTTTGTGACGGGATTTTATACCTGTGAGCGATTGATTATTAAGTCGCGTTCAAACCCACTCAGAATCATCGGCACCTTTATTGTTTCTAATGGCGTGGATATTTCTCCGACTGCTTATACTGCAGGAATTCGGTGGAGTACCATTTATCATCCAATGGCCACTTATGAACTTCGCAATGCCACGGTTCTTAAAGCTGCCGATGGACGCAGTTGCGAGAGCCTTAATCGCTTCCCGATTTGGCATCCTTATCCAGCTATGATGGACGTAGCAAATATGTATAAGTGTAATTCGATTTCACTGCGTGCAAAGGCTGATCCTTTCAGATGGACAGCGGTAGATCCAGATTGTGGTCTGGTGAGACCAACGGATACGGCAACTCGGTGTAAGAATCGTATGGTGCGTTTTTATGTTCTTGAAGTCGCTAGAGAGTCGGGAATTTAATGATGAAGCAGAAAGTATTTTCACCACTTAAAAACAACCGAGGATTGACGATCCTAGAGTCTTTATTAGGGCTTGCGATGTTGACGCTCGTAGGGTCTTTCTTTATTTCAGGTACGATGACGATGCGTAAAGTGGCTCGTGACTCGGGAACCAAGGATGCACTTTACAAGCAAATTAATGACGTCATTGAAAACATTCGACCAAACGTCAGGATGTATCAGATCAATTACTCTCCAACCGATGAGGAAAGAGCTGCGGCCTTGGCCTTGGATAAGTTACCGATGGCCTGGGGCAATGGCAGTATCGAAACAAAAGAAACTTGCCCGGGCTGCCCTGGTAGATACGGCTTTGTAATTCAGGCGTATCCTGATTTAAAAGGTCTCTATCTTGTGACGGTGAGATTGAGTCATAAGGACTGGTCTCAACAAAGTGGAGCTGTTAGCAGTGAAACTCAATTTGGTTACGTAGATTATCAATTCGTGGTGAACTCGCAATGAAGAATCAAAAAGGTTTTACTTTAGCAGAATTGGTTGTCGGAATTGCCTTGCTGGGAATTCTGGGTATGGTGTCCGCGGCATTCTTTGTTTTCACGGCTAAGACTAAAAATCAGATTACCAATGAAATTGAAGACAAAGTCGATAATATTATCGCCGAGAGAATGATTCTAAGGGATCTGAAATATTCGGAACCTTCATTTAATAATGTCCTTGTACGCGATGATTTAGGTTATCCCTTCTTTGATTTCGTCTATGACAGAACAATGGCGACCATGAACACGGGGAAGAGGACTTATACCTTAGATGTGAATGGAAAGCGTGAGTTCACATTTATGATTACCAATGAGCGCCTTGGGGCGACAGTTATGTACACTCCGGGGCTGGCTTATAATATTGGTAATCCTCCCGCAAATCCCAATATTGCGTCGGATCTTACATTCGTTTCTTTGAATCGCAATAATGAAATTACAAAGGTGAACCCGCGCTTTTGGACTCCAGGAGTTATGTTAATGCTTGATACTCCGGCCATGGTTCGGCAGATGACGGCTTCAGGGCCTGATTATAGTCGTCCAGCAAGATCTCCGATTTTTGTGGGGATCGTCACGGCCACAGGGGAGTCGCGATTGACACCTTTGGCATTGCCGAACTTTATCAATAGAAATCATCCTTTGTATCCCAATGAGACAGTAAACAGTGAAGATGGATTTCTTCGCGATTTACCGCCACTTGGGGGAGCAGCAGCAATTGTGCGCTTGAAGGCAGTCTCGGTCGTAAAGTATTATTTAGATAAAGACAGCATTGGTAGTCATTTTAATTTGTATCGCTCAACTTTTGATGGGCAAAAGTTTTCATCGGGACAGCTTTTTGCGGCGAAAGTTCAAAGAGTTGTGTTTTCTCGAAACTCCGTTCATGACGGGGTTATTTACTACGGTATTGAAAGAAATAAATAGTCTTTGGGGAATTTTGGGGAATTTTTTTAGGGGGAAATATGAAACCAGTCATGAAGATATTCTGTGCGCCTTTGCTGTTTACGGGGTTTTCTGCCATGGCGCAGACCCAACAGCCAGCCGCAGTCAACTCGGGAGCTGGCAGCAGTGCTGGTTTTCAAGCGGTTGTACTCTCTGGGCAAGCGGCCCGCACAGGGCAAGAGGGTATTACTATTAACATTTCAAACACTTGCTTTGGAACGAATCTTCGCTCCGTCAGCAATCCGCTTGCGCCGACTTCGACGGTGCATTTGCGCTTTGTTCTTAATGATAAAGGTGTGATGAGGTCTTACTCTGTGAAGTATCCGGCCAATGTTGTTTTAAACAGTGGTTCGACGGATGTGCAGGCGATTTCTTCAGGTAATATTGAAGGCGCATTAACAGCTTCCTATGCCGGAAATAGCGTTCGTATCAACGTTCCAATTAGTTTCACGACAACAGTTGATGAGAACGGTGAGATCTCAGACGACTTCGACGTGAAGTTACAATCTTATAGTTTCGATCAAATTCTAAATTCAAATGCGGGGGTTCGCGAGTACATGGGGACTAACGGTCCACTGAGTGCGAGTGTGTACTCAAGTGCCTCCAAAGATGGAAAGCAGTACAGCGTGTCTGCGTTTTTCCCAGGGGAAAACGGGTTTTGTGGAGGTTATTACTCTCCGCTGATGGTTTTCTTTGACGATAAGAGACCGTCATTTACTGCTGACGTTGATTTCCCGCTCAATCCTTCAGGTCGTACAAAGTGGCCAGAAAAAGGATCTGCAGGGGCTTTCATCGTTATGGATCATGACGGAGATGGAAAGATTTCGAAGGAATCAGAACTCTTCGGAAACGAAGGGGAGCGCTACGCTAACGGGTTTGAGTCTTTAAGAAAGTATGACTCAAATGGTGATGGTGTTATTGATGCCAAGGATAAAGACTTTGATAAGCTTCTTCTTTGGTTTGATAAAAATGGTGACGGAGTCAGCCAGAAAAGTGAACTGGTTCCTCTGAAGTCACGCATTAAGTCGATTTCTTTGAAATACGATGCAAGCACTATCAGAGCTGTCGGAGACCGCGCGGAGTTCCGAGAGAAAGCTACTTTTATCTATGTTGAAAAAGGCAAAGAGAAAAAGGGCGATGTGATTGACGTGTGGTTTGCTCCAGGAACGCCGAAATAGTTTGTCATCTGAAAATTGAATTCAAATTTACCATGGCCTATGTTTCAATAGGCCATGGTAACAATCTTAAAAAATATCTCTGAATTGCTAACTCTTGAGGGGGCTGCTGCTAAAGGCGGTCGTCATATTCAAGAGTCTGATCTTTCGATTCTTAAAAACGCCAGTATTGTCATGGCAAAGGGACAAATCCGATGGGTGGGTCCTCATAGTAAACTTCCGAAGTCCCTTGCAAAAGAAAAGACCAAAGAGATTGATCGCAAAGGCTTAACGGTTTTGCCAGCCTTTGTAGAGTGCCATACGCATCTTATTCATGCGGGTCATCGTGCCGCTGAATTTGAAATGCGCAATCAAGGAGTGAGTTACCAAGAGATTGCGCGACAGGGCGGTGGGATTGTTTCAACTATGCGGAACACACGCCAAGCAAAGTTAGCGGACTTGATATCTGAAGGCCAACGTCGCGTTGATAATTTCCTCGCGCAAGGGGTTGCGACGATTGAGTGTAAATCTGGGTATGCGCTGAATCTCAAAGATGAGCTCAAAATGCTCGAAGCTTCGAGAGGACTCAAGAAAGCCCGTATTCTGAATACTTTTTTGGGGGCTCATGCTTTGCCTCCTGAGTTTAAGAGCTATGAAGAATATTTGAAATATCTAGCAGAAAAAGTTTTGCCTGTTGTTAAGAAGAAGAAACTCGCAGAGCGAGTGGATGTCTTTATTGAAAATGGTTTCTTCCCCGCGAAGGCATCTGAGCAATACCTCAGAGCTGCGCAAGAGCTAGGCTTTGATATTTTAGCGCACGCCGATCAGCTTTCTTTAAGTGGGGGGACTGATGTGGTGGTGAAGCTCGGAGCGCTTTCTGGGGATCATCTGCTGCAAATTTCAAAAAAAGAAATTTCGGCCTTAGCGAAGTCGGAATCAACGGCGGTGCTTTTGCCGACCGCAGATCTTTACATGAAGACTAAGTATCCAGACGCGCGCGGATTGATTGAGGCAGGAGCTAGAGTTGCGTTAGCGACGGATTTTAATCCGGGCAGTTCTCCAACTCAGAATTTGAATTTGGTCGGTCTCTTGGCGCGGTTAGAGATGAAAATGACCCTGCCAGAGGTGATTGCAGCTTATACGGTGGGGGCCTCCTATGCTCTAAACCTTCAGTCACAGGTGGGCTCTATCGAAGTGGGTAAGTCTGCTGATGTTTTAAGCACTGAGTCCAGTTGGAAGACTTTATTTTACTCCGTTGGGGAGTCTCTAAGAGGGGACGTTTTCATAGGGGGGAAGAAGGTTTTTTCGAGTCTTAAATAGCTCTTAGCGTTATAAATTTAAGATTCTTAAAAAATACTTTGAAATATGGCGATGTTTCTTCCTAGTCTTGAGCTGAGTCGTTTTCTGGGGGGGAGACATCATGAGATCATCATATAGTACACTTATGCAGTCGAAGTATTTTAATCCAGCTTTCAATAGCGCTATCTTTGATGGCCCCGTTCGTATTTACTTCGCACAAGTGCATGAGGCTATTGCCTTGAAGCTTTATTTCATGATTCAGCAAAAGTTAGAATCGCAAATGGTGAAAGCTAAAGAACTTGCGAAAGCCAGCGGCGCCAACATCTTAGTGATGCTTTACCCAACGGTAGAAGCTTTTGATCTTTCTTTTGAGTCCACTTTGATGGGGGCCAACCTTAAAGTTGAGAAGTGGAATCAAGATATGGTTCTAGGAGTTCGTGGTCCAGTAGAGGACAGCGATCTAGAGCTAGTTATCGATACTCTTCAGATCACAATGGATCACTGGCGTCCAGAGATTGAGAAGATTTCTACTCCTGCCTTGGATTTGTGTTAAAATCTACATATGAATAGACGCGGTCAGATTGTGGTGGAGTATGTTTTACTCCTCACTTTCGCAGTTACCATAGGTGCTTTGATCATGAGTCAGCTAGCTAGTCGTAATGCGGACGAGCCGGGGATTGTCGTGGCGAAGTGGCATCAAATCCTACAAGTCATCGGTGATGACGTTCCTGATAAAAAGTAAATTTATACTGAGCTTATTTAGGAAATCTAAATAAATGGATTTCCTCTTTTTTCTAATTCTTCTTTAATAGCTTTTTGCATGCGTTCCTGGATATCTTGGGCAATCTCATTCATTAATTCAGAGTCTTTGATCGCTGATGGTTTGTAGGGCAGATATATAGGCTCTAAAAAGCGAATGCGCCACTTCGCAGGTAGCGGTATCACATTCAGTGGAAGGGGAATCACCGAGCCCTTCAAGAACTTGGTGAACTTCAACTTCTTCAAGTTGATATGGGTTTCTTCTGCACCTAAAATTATTGCTGGTACGATCGGGGCTTGGCATTCAAGGGCCATGCGCACAAAGCCGCGTTTAAACTCTTGAAGCTGATATCGTTTTGTCGTGGCCTTGAAGTTTCCTTGTTCGCCCTCAGGAAAAAGCACAATAGCATTTCCCTTTTTTAAGGCATTCACACCATTTTCATAGGTTGCTTCTGTAAATCCCATTTTCGTCGCAGGTATTGCGGTCGTATCTGTTAAGAACCAAAAATGATGAGTTAAAACACGCGGGACACGCTTTGCTTCGTTTTGAATAACATGGCCGAGTAAAAAGGCATCAAATCCAGAGTAGCCGGAGTGATTGGGAGCAATGACAACGGGGCCGCGGCGAGGGATATTCTCGGCACCTTCAATTTCAAGGCGGAAATACTTACGAAGAATTTCAAGTAAGAAACGCGGAAGAACTCTAAAAATTAGAGTGTCTCGATCAAGGTTCTTTAGACCGAAAACTTTTTCGTTGGGTTTCTTAAAGAAGTTCTTCATTATTAATGTATATCGCCCAATTTGAATTGAATGAGGAGTTTATGTCTAGTTTTATCATGGCCATAGATCAAGGAACAACCAGCTCAAGAACATGCATTATTAATCAAGCCGGAGGTCTTGTAGCTGAAGCTCGTGAAACATTCAAACAGATTTTTCCGAAACCAGGTTGGGTTGAGCACGATCCAGCTGACATCTGGTACTCAACTCAACGCTCAATGCGCTTAGCTCTAGAAAAAGCGAAAATCAAAGGCTCCCAAATACGCACGATTGGTATTACGAACCAAAGAGAAACGGTGATGCTTTGGGATCGAAAAACAGGGAAGGCAATTAACAATGCCATCGTTTGGCAATGCCGTCGCACGCAAACACTGTGTGAAAAATTGCGTAAGAATAAAAAAGAAAAGTTCATTCAAAATAAAACCGGTTTGGTTTTAGATCCGTACTTTTCGGCGACCAAAATTCAATGGCTCTTGCAAAACACTCCTCAAGCAAGGACCAAAGCGCGCCAAGGAAAAATCCTTGCAGGCACCGTAGACAGTTTCTTGCTTTGGAATTTAACAGGCGGTGCTGAACATAAAACTGATGTCTCGAATGCTTCACGCACTATGCTGATGAATATCGAAACAGGCTGGTGGGATGATGAGCTTTTAAAACTCTTTCAGGTTCCTGAAAATATTCTTCCAGAGATTTGTCCTAGCAATGCCGATTTTGGCTTTACGCAAGGTCTTGGCTTTATGCCTGATGGAATTCCAATCACTGGAATGATCGGCGATCAGCAGGCAGCCCTTTTTGGACAAGCATGTTTTGATATCGGTGAAGTGAAATGTACTTTTGGCACGGGAAGCTTTATCTTGCTCAACACGGGCACAAAGCGCGTGAAATCAAAATCGAACTTACTAACGACGGTGGCGTGGAAATTAAAAGATGATGATTTCACCTATGCCCTAGAGGGCGGAGCCTTTGTATGCGGAGCTGCTGTACAGTGGTTAAGGGATGGATTGGGTTTGATTCAAAGCTCTGACGAGGTCGAAGCTCTCGCAAAAAAAGTGAGTGATACAGATGGAGTTGAGTTTGTACCAGCTCTAACGGGCCTAGGGGCCCCTCACTGGCGCCCTGATGCTCGTGGTGTTATCACAGGTCTTACTCGTGGCACAACGAAAGCGCATATTGCGAGAGCGACTTTGGAGGCCATGGCATTGCAGAACGCGGATATTATTTCTGTGATGGCAAAGGATGCCAGTCGCAAAATTAAAACGATCAAAGTCGATGGTGGTGCTGCAGCCAATGATCTGTTGATGCAGCTTCAAGCTGACTACTGCGGCGTTCATGTTCAAAGACCTAAGAACTTAGAAACCACGGCTCTAGGGGCGGCTTTCATGGCGGGTCTTGGAGTAGGGATTTGGAAGGATCTTAAAGACATTCGTCGCACGTGGAAGCAGAACAAACAGTTTGGCGTGAAGATGAAACCGGCTCAAAGAAAGTTAAGAATGAAGAGCTGGCAAGAAGCTGTAGGGAAAGCGTAAATGGCACAAGAGCAGATGATATTTAAGAAAGTGGCGCTTTCTCAGAGGAAGGCCATTTTTCGAGAGCTTGCACAAAAGAATATACAAGTTCTCGTAAAGTCCAATGAGCAGATCTTTCATCTGATTGCTAAGCAAACAGAAAAAGACGAGGTCTTGCTCTGTCATCATACTCAAGACTCTAAAGTGATCGAAGGACATCACAAGGTGATGGTTCAGTTTGTCTATGAGGAACATCGCTATTTTTTACAGACAGAATTAAAAGTTGAACTCGGTTGGGTTGTCATCAATACCAACCAAGAACTTTTTCAACTACAAAGGCGCTCCAATACGCGAGTCGATATTCCAGAGGGCTATCTTGCAGAGTTCACGATCACGTCTTTTGATTCAAAGGCTTACTTTCAAGCCAGTTCTTTAAAAGATATCAGCGCAGGTGGTTTTCGTGCAGAGATTCAAGGAGAATTCCCCGATTTGAAAATCGGCGATCCCATCAAAGGAATGCTTAAGTTGGGATCGCGGCGTGCCTTGGAACTTCAAGTCGAAGTTCGGTTTGTTATGAAGAATGAAAAGCAAAATCAAGTCATGGGAGTGCAAATTCTGAACGTGGACCCCGGAATGGAATCGAGGCTTTTGATGTTGATGATGGATTTGCAACGAGAGTTTTATCTTAAGTACTCTGGCGAGTAGGGCTGGTAACTAGGAACCGAGAAAGAATACAAAAGGGCGAAGCTGGGAGTGGAAAAGTCACAGTTTCGCCTTTTTTTGTTTTATTTATCTTTTAGATTTTTTTCTTTTTCGAGGTCGCGAATTTTCTCAGTCGTATTGCGCAGGCGATCGACAAACGAAGTCAGCATGCACTCGGCCCAAGTAGGCAGGTCTGAAAGCAGCTCTTTAAAGCCATCTTCAGAAACCTTAATAAGTTCCACATCGGTAACTGCTTGAGCAGAGGCCGAGCGCGGACTTTTGGAGATCAAAGCAAACTCGCCAAAGGATTCGCCATCGACGATATCAGCAATGGGAATTTTCTTTCCCATGGCGTCTTTAGTAAAAATATTTACGACACCAGTTTGCACGATATAGAAGTGGTGCTCGATATCACCTTCAAAGAAAATGAAATCGCCTGCTTTATAAGACTCTGTTTCAATACTGGCCAATGCGTTTTCAGACATAATATAACGACCTCTTGTTTATATTATCTTACTCAAATCTTTGACGTTTCGTACAAAAGAAATTTTCTTATCTTTAGACAATTTGATCTCAGAAAGATGTTTCTTGTTTGAGAAGGGGATGACGAAGTGCTGGAAGCCTAGTTTGTCTCCTTCGCGGATTCTGTTTTCTACAAATGAAACACCGCGAACCTCTCCAGTGAGGCCAATCTCTCCGAAAAAGCACGTCTTCGCATCTAGATCCGAGTTTCTTTGGGTTGATAGGATCGCCGCAGCCACAGCTAAGTCCGCAGCGGGTTCGATAAGTTTTAAGCCACCCACCACATTGATGAAAATATCATTGTGCTGGAGGCGCACATCTAAATGACGATCTAGAACCGCTGTTAAGAGATGCAGACGATTGACGTCGATTCCCAGAGAAGTTCTTCGCGGCATGGCCATCGGGCTTGATAGGGTCAAAGCTTGAACTTCACAAAGTAATGGCCTTGTGCCTTCCATAGAGGCAAAAACCGCAGATCCGATAAGTTGATCTCCGCGCTCTTCGAGGAAAAGCTCTGAAGGGTTCGCAACCTCTTCTAATCCCTTGGTGTTCATTTGAAAAACACCAAGTTCGTGGGCCGCACCGAAGCGGTTCTTTAAAGAGCGTAGAAGTCTAAAGTTATAAGAGGCATCTCCATCAAAGGACAAAACACAGTCCACCATGTGCTCTAAAACTTTGGGGCCAGCGATGTTTCCATCTTTAGTCACGTGACCAATTAGAATCACTGTGATGTTATCTTGCTTGGCAAGGCCCATTAAATGCCCTGCGCATTCGCGGACCTGAGAAACTGAACCCGGTGCTGCTTGCAGATCGGGAAGATACATCGTTTGAATAGAATCGACGACAAGAATGTCGGGCTGAGTAGCGCGGGCTTGCTCCATGATGGCGTGCAGATTACTTTCACAAGCGATCTCAATCAGCGGAGAACGAATGCCCAAGCGATGCGCGCGCGAGCCGGTTTGAGAAACACTTTCCTCGCCGGAAATATATAAAACTCGGTGTTTGTTCTTGGCAAGTCCTCCTGCCATTTGCAGAAGCAAAGTGGATTTGCCGACCCCAGGGGAGCCGCCGAGAAGGACAAAACTCCCGCGGGCTAAGCCACCGCCCAGAACTCGGTTCAACTCTTCATAGCCAGTGTCAAAGCGGTCAAGCTTTACTTCCTCAAGGCTTTGGTCGAGAGAGACGGGTTTGAAATTACCGCTCCCTTTCTCGCCAGTCCCAGTGGACCATCCTCGAGTTTTAACCTCGGGCATCTGGATTTCCTCAACGTAGGAGTTCCACGCGCCGCAGTCAGAGCATTTTCCTTCCCAACGAGGCCGTTGGGCTCCACAATTTTGACAGGTATAGATCGTTTTCGTCTTCGATTTTGCCATTATTATTCGGTATCATTATTGGATGAGAGTTACAAGGATTGTACATATGAAGAAAGCACTTAAGTGCATGGTTCTTTTTACTGCGGTGGTTCCAATGATCGGACCTGTCGCGATGGCTCAACCCACTAATATTCACTTGGATCGTTTCAAGTCTGCTTTAACGGCTTATCGTGCTGACAAGTTTGATGACGCGATCACTGGGTTGAATGAAGTTTTAAAAGAAAAGACGAATCTTGAGGAATACGCGCATTATTATTTGGCGCAGTCCTACATGAAAACCAAAAAATTAGAAGAAGCTGACGGGGAATTAAAAAAACTCCTCGCACTTTCTCCTAACATCAAGATGTCGATCGAAGCTTCTAATATGCAGGGCAAGGTGGCTTTGGAGAAAAACAACTTCAAGCTTGCAAGCACTCACTTTGCAAAACTCGAAAGGCGCACGCGCAATACAGAAGACTACCCAGACATCATTTATAACTTAGCAGCAGCCGAAAAAGGATTAGGGCGCTCAGCACAGATGTGTAAGTGGCTTTTAAAACTTTATGAAAGATACCCAGCTTATGAGGCGATCAAAGATTGGGGCCCAGACCTTGCTGAGAATAAGTTTCAGGATAAACAAGTGGGTTGCCGTTCTTCAACGGATAACTTTAGAACGCGTGTTCGTCATTTGCTTTTCGCCGGACTTGATGGAAAAGCTCAAGGTGAGATCAACCAATTAAAGGCGAAACTTGCAAAAACAGATAAGTACGCCGCTGACAGATTGCAGGCGCAGTTCTATATGCAAGAAGGGGAGATTCACAAAGCAGTGGAACTCCTAAAGCCTTATTACGAAACTTATAAAAAGAACTTTGATTTCCTCATTCTCTTTGCTTCAGCCACGGCTCGTGCAGGGGATGTGCAAGCAGCTGTTGGATCGTACTATTCAGCGTATAAGCTAAGTCCTAAATCTAAGACCGGCCGACAAGCACTCTACCAGTCGGCGTTCCTAAGCTATCAGTTCCAAGACTACGATGGGGCGGCTCGTCGCTTTCAGGAATTCATGAAAGCTTATCCAAACTCTGGATTAAATCGAGACTCTCAATGGCACTTGGCTTGGTTGAAATACCTTAAGGGTGACTATCAAGGTTCCTATAAGGCTTTTGCGCAAATGTCGGTGGCAAAAAGAAAGTCTCCGCGTGCGTGGAAGTCCATTCCGCAAGATCGTTTAAACTACTGGACAGCAATGAGTCTTTTCCGTCAGGGCAAAACCGATCAAGCACGTCCTTTGTTAGAGAACTTAAGCAAAGATACTTTGATGGGTTATTATTCGATCGCAGCTTCTGCTCGTTTGAAAAAAATGGACGAAGTCAAAGTTCCAAAACTTGCGCAATCGAGCTTGCCAACACAACCCCGTGTGATCTCCAGATTTTCTGCCAGTGAGTTTTTGATGCCTTCGGCTCAAGAAGAGTACATGTATCGTGGAGATGATTCTGAAACTGAAGATTCTATTCTTCTCACTCAATATTCTGCAGATGATGAAAAAGGGGAGAGTGAAGAGGCTGAAGGTGGAATCGTTGATAATCCAGATTTAAAAACCATCGACGTTGCTATTGAAGAGATCACTGGTAAGACAGGTACATTTTCAAATCCTGTTCTTGTGAAAAGATTTGAACGCGCACGCGATATGATGATTCTCGGTGAGTACGATTGGGCTCGTTGGGATCTTTACGATATCGAAAGAAAAACTTCTAACCGCGATCATCTAAGAACGTTGATGTCGGAATATCACACGGCTGGAAACTTCAATCGTTCTTCTTATATTGCGCAAATTAACTTTGGTGCGCAAAGAGCTGCACATGGAATGAATGGCATTCGCTATCTTTGGGAATTTGCATATCCTCGCGCTTATTCTGACCATGTTGAGAAGTATTCGAAAAGCTTTAAAGTGCCTGAAGAACTTGTTTGGGGAATTATGCGTGCAGAGACAAATTATCGCCGCGATGCTATTTCTCCGGTCGGTGCGCTGGGTCTCATGCAAGTGATGCCATTCACAGGGCATAAGGTTTCAACGATGTTGAAGGAAAAAAACTTTCAAGCGACTCAGCTTTTAGAACCAGAAACATCTGTTAAAATCGGTTCTCGTTATCTGAAGCGCTTAATGGATCGCTTTGACGATACTCTTCCATTGGTAGCAGCCGGTTACAACGCTGGGCCACACAGAGTTAAAAACTGGCTTGTGAGCTTTGGAAATTTAGACACAGATGAATTTATCGAGCATATTCCGTTTTTGGAAACTCGCAACTATGTGAAGCGCGTGGTTTCCAATGCACATATCTATGCTCAGTTGTACGGCGACAAGAAAGACATCTTTCCTTATCTTGCGAACTCTGTTCCGGTGAAAATTCCGGCAGAGATGGTGGGCAAAGAGAACTGGGACGACATTTGAGGCATGACTATTTAGTTTTTCTGGCGCGAAAGCTCCTTGAAGTCGGAGTTTCTCTGCTGACTCTTTCGCTCCTCACATTTGCTTTATTAAAGGCCCTCCCTGGAGGGCCTTTTGACGATGAGATGACATTGAATTCGGTTGTTAAGGCAGAGCTGACTCAGCACTGGCAGACCGAGGCCCCTTGGTACTCTCAAGCTGTCACCTATTTGGGAAATCTTGCTCAAGGCGATTTAGGCGTTTCAATGTTACGACCAGATCGATCGGTGGCAGAGATTATTTCCTCAGGTCTTGGTAATACTCTGAAATTAAACTCTATCGCTTTAGGTATTATCATCTTCGGGGCATTGCTGATCTCTGTGCTGTCTATGCGTTTTCGCGGAAGTGCGATAGAGACCCTTTTAGATCAAATGATCTTGTGCCTTTTATCTTTGCCCAGTTTGTTTTGGGGACCACTTTTGATTTACTTATTTGGCTTTCACTGGAACCTTTTGCCGATAGCTCTGTTGGCAACACCTTGGCATTATATATTACCAGTGCTGACACTGAGTCTTCGCCCTCTTGCTAGTTTAGTTCGTCTTTTAAAAAACTCCATGAATGACAACTATCATTTAGACTATGTGCGCACAGCAAAAGCTAAAGGTGTGAGTGAGTGGGGGATTTTAAGCCGCCATGTTCTAAAGAATTCTATGATTCCTTTTTTGAGTTACTTAGGGCCATTGACCGTTTCTCTCTTGTCAGGATCTTTTTTAGTGGAAGTTTTATTTGCGGTTCCGGGGTTGGGGACAGAGTTCATTTCGGCTTTGAATGATCGCGACTATACATTGATTATGGGACTGACTCTGTTTTATGGATTTATGTTGATCGTAGTAAATCTTTTCATAGATTTGTTGTTGAGGATCGTCGATCCAAGATTGCGAGAGGAAGCATGAAAAAACGATCCTCTTATCTCGCTATGACTTATCTGGGGCTTCTCTTGCTAGCAGTGATTTTCTATCCGCTCTTTGCAGGCTCAGGTTTAGAACAAAATATTGAACATATTTTAGAGGGCTCCCAATCTCGCTTTTGGTTTGGAACGGACTCCTTGGGGCGCGATCTTTTTGCTCGCGTGCTTGCAGGTGGAAGAGTTTCTCTATTGGTGGGTTTGATTGCTTCGTTTATATCTGTGGCCTTTGGAGTGACCTACGGAGTTTTATCAGGTTGGTATGAAGGGAATACTGATAAGGTTTTGATGCGCCTTTGTGACATTCTTATGGCGATACCGAGTTTCATTTTAGTTTCGGTATTGTGCCTAACTTTGAATGCAACCCTTCCCATTGAAAATGATTTTATGAAGGCACTCTTAAGTCTGTGCTTGGGCATCTCTGCAACTCATTGGATGAGTCTTGCGCGTGTTAGTCGCGGAATGGTTTTAGAGCTTAAACGCAGACCCTTCGTAGAGGCGGCAATTGCTCTTGGCGGCAAGCAAAGTCATATACTCTTAAAGCATATTCTTCCGCACATTGCAGGGACTGTGTTGATTATGATGGCCATGCAAGTGCCAACAAATATTTTGTACGAAAGTTTCATGAGCTTCATCGGTTTAGGCATTCATCCGCCGGATACAAGCTGGGGCATCTTAGTGCGCGAAGGATGGAAGACTCTTTCAAGTTTTCCGCACCTATTGCTTTATCCTTCATTGATTTTATTTTTGACCGTTTGGAGCATTCAAGTGCTCGTTGATGACTTCAGGCGCACGAAGTAGATTTTTGGGTGAGAAATGCAATGCCTTTTAAGTACAATCCTGCTTTCTTCTACGGTGGTTTATTTAAGTGGGTGCCTCCGCAAAGTCGCTGGAACATAAGTCCGAGGGGATTTAAAGTCCCTTCCCTGGTCCTAAGTTGAACTCAGAAACGTGCCGGAGTTTAGATATCTATAAACTTCGAACTAAATCGAATAAAGCCGCTATTATTTCTAAAAGAAGCTTAACAATTTCTAGAATCTGCCGAATAGACAACTGTGTGGTTATCATATCGACCTCCTTTTTAGGAAGTCGGACAAGTTCCATCCAAAAGGAGACTCTGCGAAGGCGTAAGTCTCCTTTTGCATTTTAAGGACCTAGTTTTAAAGTCGTTCCAGGTAAAATGGCGTCCGCTAGATTTGTAGGACGGGTGTTCTGATAAGTTTAAAATAAGAGAACCCACTTTTAGATTTAAAAGTGGGTTCTTAGTTCTGTATCACGGTCAGATTAAATATTTTCTAAAATCAGAGAGGTCGCAGCTTCTGCCACTTCTTGAGCTGTTTCAAAGCACGGGTTCATCCAGTTATCTTGGTTGGCAAAGTGAATGCGCCCTAAGATGCTTTCACTGGCCAGAGCGGCTTGTCCAGAAGCTAGAAGCCCTTTTTGTGATAGTGGTAGCGAGTGTCCCCAACGAGTGAGGCGAAGCCCTAATAAATCACTCTCAGAAATTCCCAAGCCTGGAAGAATCGTTTTAAGTTCAGTCTCATACTTCTCACGATACTTATCATGCGACATCGGGCTGAAAAGAAATTGTCGAGCGCCATCGTAAGGAATCCCGTGGTAAAGACTGAGTACACTGTGTTCGTTTTGATCTTTTTCCGCCCATGAACCAAAGCAGATATCCGTAAACGTGCGATCTCCACGATTCATTGCAGTGGGGTCCTTTGGCATCTTCCCTTTGATTTGGAAAAGTTCATAGCTGGGGCTTTGGAAGTTTTTCTTAAGGATCGCATTTCCTACGAGGTAAGCACGGTAAGGGAGGAAGTGGATCGCATTTCCTTGAACTTCTGACATTTGTGGAAGTAATCGGCGAGCCACAAATTTTTGACAAGCCATAATCGCATGCTTTGCACGAACCTTTACAAGTTCACCCACATTGTTTTCATAAAGTACCGTCACAGAGTCACTCTGAGCTTCCACTCTCAGTACAAATGCTCCTGAGCGCAAAGCACTGTGACCATGGCGTTGGCGCAAAGAGCGCACTAAGCCTTGAGTAATAAAAGAATTTCCACCAGGGAAGGCCATAATGTTTTCAGTTTCCGCGGCAATAAAACCTAAGAATTGAAAAGCCGAGATCTCGCTGATCGAGCCACAGAAAGAACTCCAGCCATAAAGTTGAAAGTACTCTTTGATGTGTTCATGGACATCGCCAAATTCTTTTTGCAACCACTGTTCAAAACTGAGGTTGTCGATGGACTTTGCAAAGTCACCTTGCCAATCCCAATCAGAATCGTTGTAGATTTCGTTGAGGCGTTGAAATATTTTAGCGTATTGAGCTTTAGCACTCGGCGCCGTGGCTCCAGCCCAGAAGTGTTTGTGAATGCGCCCTTGATGAAAAACCGAAGTGTCAGCGCCATCTTCAAGGCGTCCATGGCGAAGGACGTTGATATCGCTTAAAAGACTTTCAATAGCAGAGTCTTTTTCAGGCTCACAGATATAAGCCGCACCAATGCTGTAGGTAGAGTCTTTATATTGTTCACCCTTAGAATTTCCACCGAATCGGCGGTCACCCTCAAAGACAGCAATTTTTTTATTTCCTAAGTAGTGTGCCGAAATCAATCCCGACATACCGCCACCGATAATGGCTACATCAAGATCTTCTGTGACTGAAGGCTCGCCACCTTTTTTAGCGATGTATCCATCTATATTCCAAAGAAGATCGTGGGGGCGATCAATATCATCGCCATTAAAATCCACGCTGTTAAACTGAGAGTTCTCAATTTTAGCAATCGGCATGTCATCATGAAGTTTTGTTGCTGCCCACTTAGTTCCTTGAGCTAAGGACTTTAAAGGCAGGGAAGAAACAGCTGTCAGGAGCGCGGAATTTTTTAGGAAATCTCTTCTTTTCATAGTGCCCGAATAAATAGACCGAGAAGAGTTTCAGATCAAAGGCGATGAGGTTTGGGGAAGTAGTTGATAACCAACTAAAAATGCGGACTCTAAAAAATAAATAAGGAGGCTTTGAGCCTCCTTATTTTGTGTCTTCACAAAGAAAAAATGTAAACTTTTCAGTTTAAACGTTAAAGCGGAAGAAGAGAACATCGCCGTCTTTAACGATGTATTCCTTGCCCTCAAGGCGGTATTTTCCAGCCTCTTTAACAGCTTGTTCAGATTTCAAATTGAACAGGTCTTCACAGTGATAAGTCTCAGCGCGAATAAATCCTTTTTCAAAATCTGTATGGATCACACCTGCTGCTTGAGGAGCTTTAGTGCCCGTGCGAATAGTCCACGCACGCACTTCTTTTTCTCCAGCAGTGAAGTACGTTTGCAGTCCCAAAAGAGTGTACGCTTCACGAATCAAACGGTTTAAACCTGGCTCCTCAGCGTTCATCGCCTCTAGGAACTCTTTGCGCTCTTCAGGTGGCAGAAGGGAAATTTCGGCTTCCATCGCTGAGCAGATCATGATGGTTTTATTGTTTTCTTCTGCGGCACGTTTTTCAACAGCTTGAGTCCAAGCATTTCCACCATCAGCAAAATCTGAATCAGAAACGTTCATTGCATAAAGCACAGGCTTTGACGTCAATAGGTGCATATCACGAAGGAATGGCATTTCGTTTTCGTCAAGATTCAGTGAACGTGCAGGAAGACCTTCGCCCAAAACGTCTTTTGCTTTTTTTAGAACTTCAGCTTCCATTTTGATTTTTTTGTCTGTTGTATTACGCGCCACTTTTTCAATGCGTTGGTATTTCTTTTCAACAGAATCAAGATCCGCCAACAAAAGCTCTGTGTTGATGATCTCAATGTCACGAAGCGGATCAACAGATCCAGCAACGTGGATGATATTTGGATCATCAAAACAACGAACAACGTGAACGATAGCGTCTGTTTGGCGAATGTGCGAAAGGAACTGGTTACCAAGGCCTTCACCTTGAGAAGCGCCTTTAACGATCCCCGCGATATCCACGAACTCCATTGTTGTTGGGATTACTTTTTGAGGTTTGATAAATGAAGTGATTTTATCCATGCGAGGATCTGGAACTGTTACAACGCCCACGTTCGGATCGATTGTACAGAACGGGTAGTTAGCAGCCTCAGCTTTTGCTGAAGTCAGAGCGTTGAACAGTGTACTTTTGCCGACGTTTGGTAAGCCGACAATACCTACTTGTAGTGCCATTTAAGACCCCTTTATAAAACTAATATGACAGCACACTAGCTTAAGCGTTGAATTTTGTCGAAGCTTTTTGGACTCCATCAAGAATGATGCTCTCGACAGCGTCTAAGCCGCGATTTAAGAAATCGGGCATAGTAGCGAACTCTTCATTGGTGAATTTCCCCAAAACGAAGTCGGCCACTGGAATATTGGGATTTTCAGGACGGCCGACACCCAGCTTTAGGCGCGTGTAGTCCATGGTTCCCATGAGGTTGGTGATGCTCTTAATGCCATTATGCCCACCGTGCCCACGGTTTTTATGAATTTTCATTTGGTTGAAAGGCTGATCAATGTCGTCATGGAGAACAATGAGATGCTCCAGAGGGATTTTGTAAAAGCCCATGAGCGGTTGAACAGACTCACCAGAGAGATTCATAAATGTCTGAGGCTTGCAGAATACAAGTTGATGACCCTTCCAATTCACTTGGCTCACTTCGGCTTTGAATTGGTTTTTTACGGGAGGATTGCCTAAACCCTCTAAGAAGTAGTCAATGGCCATAAAGCCGATATTATGTCTTGTCAGTTTGTATTGATTCCCTGGATTTCCAAGGCCGACGATCAACCACATAAGGCAAAGTCTCCGTAAAGTCAGAACAGAGGCATTAATTCCTCTAAAGCTAGATTTCTGAAATAAAAAAAGGGACTGAAATAAATCAGCCCCTTTAAAGAACTATCAAGATTCTTTGAGGATGTCCTCAAATTACTTCTTTTTCGCTGGAGCTGCTGCTGCTGCCGGAGCCGCTGCTGCAACTGGAGTAGCTTCTTCAGCTTGCTCAGAAACAACCGCGATAGTTTGGTCGTTTCCAGTGATCATTTTCACTGAACCAGTTACTTTAAGATCAGATACGTGAAGAGCGTCACCGATGTTAAGGTCAGTGATGTCAGCTACTAGGAACTCAGGAATTTCAGTTGGTAAACACTCAACTTCAACTGAGCGAAGAACGATATTCAATAGACCGCCTTCAGATACACCGATTGATTTACCTTCTAGGCGAACTTCAACGTCAACGCGAACTGCTTTTGAAAGATCAAGAGCAAAGAAGTCAACGTGTTGTGGACGGCGAGAAAGAGGGTGAACGTCTACGTCTTTAAGAAGAACAACGATACCATCAGCTTTAGTGCCAGTGCCTTTTAGGTTGTAAAGAGCATTCTCGTAAGCACGAGTGTTGTACTTCACGATGTCTTTTTCAAGAACAGAAACGTTGATCGGCTCATTTACAGCACCGTAGATAACTGCAGGTACTTGGCGGTTTGAGCGAAGTGAACGGCTGTGGTGTTTACCAGTTTCACGAGTTTCAACTGTTAGGTCGATTCTATTTTTCATTTTGTATTCCTTCTAGTCCAATAGAGGATTGAGTTTAAATTCTCCCTCCACTATGGAAAGAGAGTTGTTTATTTAATCAAAACTGTCTTTAGTCAAAAAGACTGCTGACAGAATCATTGCCGTGAATTCGTTTAATAGCTTCTGCGAGAACAGCAGCCACTGAAATCACTTCGATTTTTCCACATTCTTTAGCTTCATCACTGAGCGGGATTGTGTCGGTGACCCATACTTTATCAATAGGGCTTTCCTTCAATCGACGGATGGCAGGTCCAGATAAAACCGGATGGGTCGCCACGGCGATCACCCTTTTTGCACCATTTTTAATAAGACTGTCAACTGCTTGTGTAAGAGTGCCAGCCGTATCAATCATGTCATCGACGATAACTGCGGTTTTGCCAGTGACATCCCCAATGAGGTGGAGCGCTTTGGCTTCATTTGGGCCAGAACGGCGCTTATCAATAATTGCGATAGAGGCTTCAATTCTTTTAGCAAAAGCTCGTGTTCTTTCCACTCCGCCAGCATCTGGACTCACTGCGACAAACTCTTCGCCCTCGCCGTAATGCTCTCTCCAAGCGCGGGCTAGGGTAGGAATGGCGAATAAGTGATCCACTGGAACGTTAAAGAAGCCTTGAATTTGGGCAGCGTGAAGGTCAATGGAAACCACGCGGTCAGCGCCAGCGGTGGTAGTTAGGTCTGCCATCAGTTTAGCAGATATAGGGGCGCGCGGGGCCACCTTGCGGTCTTGGCGGGCATACCCAAAATACGGGATCACCGCTGTGATGGAGGCTGCGGATGCTCTTCTCAGGGCGTCGAGCATGACGAAAAGCTCCATATAGTTTTGGTTCACTGGGGGGCAGGTGCTTTGGATCACAAAGACATGCTGTCCGCGAACACTTTCATGAATTTCGACTTGGATCTCTCCGTCTGCGAAGTGGCTGACTTCGCAAAACCCTAATTCGACTCCAGCGGCTTCTGCAACTTTTTGTGCAAGTCCTGGATTGGCATTGGCTGTAAAGATTTTTAGGCCCTTCATCACTCGTAGTCTCCTGAGTTAAAAGTGCGTTCAAATTGCCAAAGGGTCAGTTCGCCGTCTTGTCGGCTCCTAACCGCCTGAGCAATCTGTTAGCTTTCAAATAGCTGCGAAAAACTTAGCAAGACAAGTTCTTAGCGGCAAGTCTCTTTGGCCCAAGCTTTGAGATTTTTTGAATTAGATCGCAGAGGGTCGAAGTGGCGAGGCTCTTTGGGCATATAAATGTACCAGCCTACATAGTTGTTATAAACGTAATCGAGTGGGATGCCAGCGCAGATTCCCTCAGAGCCATTATCTTTTTGGCTGAAGTAGTACTTTTCGTGAAAGCCCTCGACTTCGATTTTTCCTTCGCCAGGAACGTAGCATGTATAAACGCAGCTCCAAGCACGGTGATTGCCCCAGAAGTGCTTGGAATAGTTTTGATATTGCTTGGTCATCGGATTGGCGATGCAAGAGCAGGAGTCTTTGGCAAAAGCCTCTGATTTGAAAAAGATCAGAGTTCCAAAAAAGATCACCGTAAATAGAATGAACTGGCGAAAGCTAAACTTCATACGTACTCCTGTTTAAGCAGGCTTCAGGAGTGAAAAAAGTACAGGGCCAACGGGTTTAAAACCCGCTAGATTTACTTTTAGCACCTCACTGAAAGCTCAGTCTCCATAGAGCAAGCAAGGTGCCAAAAAATAGAAACTATAAACTCCAATAACCAGTGGCCTTTACCCAAGATTCTTCAGCACCACGCACGGTGATCAAAAAATCCTTAAGTTCCATCGCACAGGCCTTCTCGCAGGAAACCCAACTGAAAAAATCCCCCGTTGGGAAGGCTGTTTTCATCAGAGCTTCTTTAAGGGGTTGCGTGCTTCCAGCAGGAAGGTCCTTGCGCAGAACCCATTTCACTTCAAAGTGAGAATGTTGAGGCAGCTCAACAATTTGTTCCTCGGAAGCTACTTCAATAAAGATGAGTCCTTTGGCATTTTCAGGAAGCTCGGTGATCCTTCTTGCAAAAGAGGGAATAGCGCATTCATCACCAATCATGAGGTACCAATCAAAGGCGTAGGGGACAATGCGTGACCCTCGAGGACCTGCAATATTTAAAGTTTTACCAATTTGTGCAGAGTCAGCCCATTGGGAGCCCACACCTTCTCCATGTAAAACAAAGTCGATGTCCAATTCTAAAAGATTGTTGTCGTAACGACGGGGAGTGTAGTCGCGCATAAGGGGTTTACGATCTCCTTCCACGACAGGGCCATCTTTAGTGAAAGTGGGAAGGACTGCTTTTTCTTCGCCAGGGTAGGGGAAAAAGATTTTAACGTGGTCATCGGGCGAAAGGCTGACAAAGTCTTTAAGCTCTTCGCCCGTGAAAGTGATGCGTTTTAAAGTCGGAGAGAGTGACTGAATATTTTTAACTCTAAGCTCGCGCATTTTAGTGGGATGCATGATTGTTTTGAGTTCGCGATTTTCAGAAGACATAAATGATCCTTTCGCTCAAGAAATGTACATTTAAGTCTTAAACGCATATTTGATCTGTCACAAGTGTAAGACGGTCTCTGAAAACGAAGTGATCTGTGGAATGAAAGTGAATTGAAATTTGAGAGTGAAACTAGAGTTTCTACTAAGGGGACCAATTAAAAAGAGCGACTTAGGCAGTCGCTCTTCTTGTTTTTACATTGTGCTAGAAAGTTTCTCTATGAACGCCTTCATGGCGCGAGCACGGTGAGAGTGTTGTGTTTTATAGCCACTCCCAAGCTCTGCCAGAGTCTGAGTTTCACCTTCCGGGATAAACACAGGATCATATCCAAAACCATGAACGCCCGCTGGTTTTGTTGCAAGAGTGCCTTTAAGTTCTCCTGTGAAAACCCATTCTTCACCGGTAGGCGTATAAACGATCGTAGAGCAAACAAAGCTCGCATTGCGATTAGGCATTGGCTTAAGAGCTGTCATTTTTAAAAGTTTAGAGACGTTTTCACTGTCAGAGGCTTTAGGGCCAGCATAACGAGCAGAGTGAATACCTGGTAAACCGTTTAATCCCTCAACAACTAAACCGGAATCTTCCCCGATAACCCACACGTTATTTTTTACGGCTCTTAAACTGCGAGCTTTAATGCGGGCATTGTCTTCAAAAGTTTTTCCGTCTTCAGGGCGGGGAGTGAAAGCAGAGAGTTCACCTTGGTGGTGAAGATTTACTTCACCAAGGCTATTAAGAAGAATTTTGTATTCTGTGAGTTTACCTTTATTGCCTGTAGCAATCCAGATTTCCATAGGAACTCCTTTTTATTGACCAGCGATGCGGTGAGTTTCGCCAACAATCGCAGCTTGGTGAATGAATAACTCACGGCAAGCGCGCTCTGCTGTTTCCATCATATTCAGCATCTGTTGTTTGGTGAACGGGTGATGTTCGGCAGTGCCTTGAACTTCAACGAATGTTCCCTTATCGGTCATAACAAAGTTCATATCAGTGCTGATGGAAGAGTCTTCATCATAGTTAAGATCTAAAAGAATTTGATCATTATGTAAACCCACGCTCACAGCAGAAACGTAGTTAATAAGTGGATTTGCTTTAAGCTCACTCACAGCTAAAAGTTTTTTAACTGCCAGAGCCAAAGCTACATAACCACCTGTGATTGCAGCTGTGCGAGTGCCACCGTCGGCATTCAGAACGTCGCAGTCGATGATGATTTGTTTTTCGGAAAGAAGTTTTAAATCCACAGCAGCACGCAAAGAGCGACCAATTAGGCGAGAGATCTCTTGTGTTCTTCCACCGTTCATTGATTTTTCACGTTTGATGCGAGAGTGGGTTGAGCGTGGCAGCATGCCATACTCTGCTGTGATCCAGCCAGCGCCAGTTCCAACCAACCAAGAAGGGGCTTTCGCCTCGTAAGTTGCTGTGCAGAGAACTTTTGTTTTTCCAAACTCAACGATACAAGAACCTTCTGCGTATTCTGAAACATGAGGGGTGATTTTAATAGATCGAAGTTGATCGAATTGGCGGCCATCAGCGCGCATAGGGGACCTCCTGAAAGTGCAAGGCCCTAATTTAATGTTTGAGTCGTGTGCTTGTCTATCTTTTCTTTGTAAGACACTAGGGCTGAGTAGATTTTCTGTGCAATGTCTTGCTGATACTGGTTGTTGGTAAGTTGACGCAATTCTTGTGGGTTGGATAGGAAACCAATTTCAACTAAAACCGCAGGCATACTTGTTTTTGAAATCACATAGAAAGGAGCCTGTTTGATGGTGACTGAAGTCGAGCGCGGGGCTTCATTCCAAGAGCGTGTCAGCGTATAGCTAAAGCGAAGGCTTTCGTGCATACGATGTTGTCGCTTTAAGTCTTCGATGATAGCAGCAACGTCTCCAGCGCGAGATAGATCATCACCACCTGATATTTGGTAAAGGTCTGAAGAATCGGCACTGATTTGATTTTCTTGGCTGGCTAAGAAAAGACTTTCTTCATCGGGTGGAAGACTGTTTTGAAAGAAAAACTCAATACCACGAGCCCGAGAGTCTAAGGCCGCGTTAGCGTGCATGCTTACAAACAGATCAGCTCTTTTTTCTTCCGCGAATTTCACTCGAGCTGGAAGTGAAAGTCCAACGTCGTTGATGCGTGTAAGTGAGACTTTGAAGTCGGAGTTTTTTTCTAAAAGGATTTTGAGCTTTTGCGAAACCAAAAGAACAAGATCGGATTCTTTTGTTTTGCCATAGACGGCTCCATTGTCGGTGCCCCCGTGACCAGGATCAATAACGATGTGGAGTGCTTTAGCAGGGGAGGCTGTTAAAAAAACAGACAATACTGCCGCGACAAGGAAATGACGTCTTTGCATGACTAAATCATAGATAGTCACTGCGAGATGTGTCTAGTCCAGAGACGCGAGTTTCTTTTCAACTGGCGCCAGAATGAGACGATTCTAGAAAATTATTAAATAATTTTTCCGCCAAAACTCACAGAGTTCATTTCAGATTAAAAAATGAAGATGACTTAGAATGAGGCCCGCAATTGTCGGTTCTGTCTAAAAGCTCGACAGAAGTTTTGAACTCTAGGTGTATTTTATCGCTTTTAGACAGATACCAGCCTTGGCACCGAGGTTGCTCTAGTTAAGGATACCCCCCCCCATGGCGGCCAGGACCTCCCCCCCCAATAATCCTGGTCGCTTTTTTTTTGCCCAAATCTCCATTAACCTGTCTTTGCTTCATCAAGCACGAGAAAACAGCGTAAGGAGACCCTCATGCATAAATATACTTTGAGCACACTTCTAATCTTGGCACTCATCGCAGGTACTGCAGCAGTTCCAATGTCAGCACATGCCCAATCTGATACTCAGATTGAGGCCGAAGAGGCGAATGCGGATGCGGAGGCTGCAAGGGCTGAGGCGGCAGAAGCCCGCCGACGCGCCGATGAAGAGCGCAAGCGTCGCGATAAGATCCGCGCGGAAGCTCAACTGGCGTTGAATAAAGCCAGAAGTCTTGAGGCTGAAGCTAAAAAGGCGCAGGCCGAATCTGAAAAAGAAATCGCTAAGATGAAAATGGAAGCTGCAGATCATGAGCGCCAGACAGCTTCTGCAGAAAAAGAACAGTTGGCTTCTCAAGGGCGCATTAAAGCTGCTCAGGAAAAAACTGCGGCCGCAGGAAAGCTTCGTGAAGAGGCTTTGGCTAAAAGAAAAGATGCTGAGGCAAAATTAAAAACGATTGCCGATGAAGCTAAAGAGCAAGAGAAAAAGGCTAATCAAGCAGTGGATGCGGGAAATCAAGCTGTGAAAGAAGCTGAAAAAGCAAAGCTTGAAACACAAAAAGCTGAACAAGCCCTTGCTAAGACTAAGCTTCTGACTGAAAAAGCAGTCGCCGAGGCCAATGCAAAGGACGCGAAGTCAAAACAAGAAATCGCCAAAGCGCAAGCCGACAAGGCGCGAGCGGAAGCAGAAATTGCGCGTCTAAAAAATCAAGAGCAGCAGTCTAAGGCTATGACTGAAAAAGTAAATGAAGAGTTAAAGACAGCTCTTGCTCAGGCTAAAGAGGCAACTCAACAAGCCGAAGTCGAACGCAAAAAAGTGAACGACATTCGCTCTCAAGAAGAAAAAGCAAAACAAGCTGCCGCAAAGGCCCGTCAAGAACTGGAGAAAAATCGTAACACTTTGAGAGGAACGCAGGCGGATGCGACTTCCGAAATCAACCGTGCTAAGAAGGTGATCGCCGACAGTGAATCTGAGATTACGCGTTCAGAAGCAGAGCTTAATCGCCTGAGAGTGGACGCTGAAAAAGCAAAAGCTGAGCGTGAGGCACTTGAAAAGCAAGCTGCCGCTGCCAAAAGTAAAGCGGAAGAACTAAAAATCCGTGTCGAAACTGCAAAGGCGATTGCTGATACGGAGAGAATGAAGCTTGAGGCAGCAAAGATTCGCGCAGAGTCTGCAGCGATCGAAAAAGCGACCAAGAAGAGATAATTTTTATAAATCGGTTTTAAATAAAAAAAAGCCCGAGAAGTCAGTCTCGGGCTTTTTTATTTGGACGATGATCGGTTTAAGATTGAAGTGACATCCAAAAAGCCATTATCGAAAGTTCGTATAGAAAAGAATAATAGCGCCGACTAAGATACGATAGTAACCAAAGAATTTAAATCCATACTTTGAAACCACACCGATGAAGAACTTTATAGCAACCATGGCCACAATAAAACCAACAAAACAACCGACAGCCAGAAGACCGATCTCGTTAGGTTCGATGGTTTTATAAATTTTTAGTAGCTTATAGGCGGTGGCTGCAGCCATTGTCGGAACAGCAAGGAAGAATGAAAATTCGGCCGCCTCTTTTTTATTCATTCCTAAAGTCATTCCTCCCATGATTGTTGCTGCAGACCTTGAAACACCTGGGATCATGGCAATAGATTGAAAAAGACCGAGCTTGATCGAATCAAGATAGGTAAGGTCTGAGGTTTTGCGTCCGTTTTCAGTGAGGTGCGCGAAAATTTTATCAGACCAAATAAGAATGATCCCACCAATGATGAGGGAGGCAGCAACGACATCCACACTTCCTAAGAGTTGATCGACAAAGTCCTTCACGATAAAGCCAATGATGGCTGTCGGAAGGAAGGCTACAAAAAGTTTTTTGTAAAAAACCCAGTTCGGTAAAAAACGTCTCCAGTATAAAACTAAAACAGATAAGATCGCGCCAAACTGAATAATGACTTCGAAGGCTTTGGTGAAATCATTATCTTCGATACCCATCATCGCACTTGCAATGATCATGTGGCCTGTTGACGAAATGGGCAGAAACTCTGTCACCCCTTCGATAATTCCTAAAATGATAGCATGTAGTAAACTCATGAAGATCCTTGTCTGTGATGATTCTCAAGTAATAGACCTCACAAGTGTTGAAAAGACAGGGGCGAGGTTCAACATCCGATGGCATGTGTCATGGAATTTCACTTCATTTAAGAATTCAGTATCCAACCTAAAATAAATCTGAATATGATTTGAGCACCACGGAGGGGAAATATGAAACGTGCATTACTAATAGGAGCTTTGCTCTTTGGTTCACAGGCTTTTGCGGGTGAATACCTTGTTAAATATAAAGACACTCGTACGTTAAATATGTTAACTGCGACGACAATGTCTCGTGTTTCTACTATGCAGATGATGGATCACAATCCAACTGCAAGTCTTGTGATGGTTGACATCAATAAGCAACATGAAGGTCGTACATTAGCGTCTCTATTGTCTCAGCCAGGGGTTGAGTACGTTGTTCCAAACTTCAAAATTCATGCATTCACAGCGCCGGTCGATGCAGCAGCTCTCAAAGAGCAGTGGGCAATGGCGAAAGTTCAAGCCGAAAAAGCTTGGGGACGCACTGGTAATCGCGGCAATCGCAATGTTGTGGTGGCAGTGATCGACACAGGTGTAGATTATCGTCATGCGGCTTTAGCGCCGAATATGATTGCGGGATATGACTTTAAAGATAACGACAACGATCCAATGGATCAAACAGGTTTCCAAAACCCAGGTCATGGAACTCATTGTGCTGGAGTCATCGGTGCAACGGGTTTAGTAGATGGTGGGATTGTGGGTTTATCGCCTGAAGTCTCAATCATGCCTTTGAGATTCCTAGGTGCTGATGGATCGGGTGACCTTAATAACGCTATTAAGTCTATCGACTATGCGATTGAAAAAGGTGCTCACGTGATTTCTGCTTCTTGGGGGGCCGCTGTTTCAAGAACAGCAGCAGCTCCACTTGTTGAAGCTGTTAAACGTGCAGATGATCGCGGTGTTATTTTTATTGCCGCAGCGGCGAATGATGGAAAAAACAATGATAAGACAGAGATGTATCCGGCAAACAATGGTTTCCCGAATTCAATCACTGTAGCAGCTTCGGGTCCAGCAGATGCTAAACCATCGTGGTCTAACTACGGAACAGCAACGGTTCACGTTTCTGCTCCGGGTGAGAACATCATGAGCACTCTGCCAAGCAATAAATACGGAAATCTTTCTGGAACCTCAATGGCAACTCCGTTGGTGTCAGGTCTTGTGGCTTTGATGTTAGCTCAAGATCCAACTTTAACGGGAGCTCAAGTGCGTGCGATCCTGCAAACTACAGGTGCTAAGGTTTCAATTGAAACCGCATGTAATTGTCGTATTGATGCTTACGAAGCAGTTGAAGCTGTGATGAGCAAAAAAATGACTGTCGTACCAGCGGCTGCAACTTTGAAAGCCAATGAAACAATTGCGTTTTCAGTTCTTCATGGTAAAGCACCCTTTAAATTTGCAAGCAGCAATGCTTCTGTGGCGACGGTTTCTGAAGCTGGAACGCTGACAGCAGTTGCTAATGGTTCAACTGTTCTTACTGTCACAGACGCTGATGGTAAAACTGCTTCTTCTTTGAATATTCACGTCGGCGCAGCAAGCAGCAATCCCGGAAATCCGGGCAACCCAGGTAATCCTGGAAACCCACCAATGGAGTGTCCATTTGATCCATTGATTTGTCAGATTGCCTGCCAGTTCCAGCCTGATCTACCATTCTGTAAATAGAGATTGCTAAACACGGGGGATTTGCGGAGCTTACTTCGCAAGTCCCTAGCGCTTCGGCGGCACGCCATCCTAGCTCATTGCGGCCGCTGCCTGCGGCATCGGTTCGGGTGATGTTTCGGGCTCCTGCCCTCAACCCCTACGGGGCTAGCGCGCAAAAATAGCTTCCTGCTATTTTTGTCCAGACCCCCGCAAAGGCCACCTTCGACTACGGCCTTGCGAAGTAAGCCCCACAAATCTTGTATATTATCTATCATTTATTACTAACAAAGTTTCAGCATTTATATAGGCTGTCCTTCGAGCATGGATAAGGTAAGTCTTTATTCGTACAAACGTTCTTCACAATTGTATTTGGATAGACATAGAATGTTGTCTTTAGGAGTGAAGACATGTCTTTTTATTCTCAAGAGTTTCAGCATCTCGAAGTTCAAAAAAATGATCATCTTTTGTGGGTGACGCTTAATAATCCTCAGGCTAGCAATGCCATCTCCATTGAAATGGTCGATTCATTGACGAAGGTGATGGAGCATGCCGATTTTGATTCGAGTGTACGAGTCATTATTTTGACGGGTAAAGGTAATGTGTTTTGCGCTGGTGGCGATGTTAAAGAAATGCTCGAAAAAAAGGGTATGTTCGAAGGCGAAGCCAATGAATTGAGAATGCGCTATATTCATGGCATCCAAAAGATCCCAATGTGTTTTGAAAAACTCTCTAAGCCTGTCATTGGTATGGTCAATGGGGCAGCGGTTGGGGCGGGGTGTGATCTTGCGATGATGTGCGATATTCGCATTGGTTGTGAGAACTCTCGCTTTGGAGAGACCTTTGTGAAGCTTGGATTGGTGCCTGGAGACGGTGGTGCCTTTTTGTTACAAAGAGTGATTGGATATTCTCGTGCTATGCAGATGTCTCTCACAGGGGATCTTGTGGCGGGACAAGAGGCTTTTCATTGGGGACTGATGAACTATTTTGTTTCTGCTGAAAATCTAAAAATAGAAACTTCAGCAATTGCCAACAAGATTGCTAACAACGCACCTGTGGCAGTGCAGATGACTAAGAAAGCGATTAAACATGCTTATTTAAGTGATCTGGCTCAAGCCCTTGATTTGGCGGCAAGCTATCAAGGCATCGCGCAAAGAACTCAAGATCACTTTATCGGGGTAGAGGCTTTGCTTGAAAAAAAGAAGGCAAACTTCACTGGCGTCTAATTATTTTTTCTGAGCGACTTCTTCGAGGTCGCTCGCGCGCTTTAAGAGATTTCGTCTTAAAGTCTTTTTTTGATCCTCGCTCAGCGATGGCCAAAATTTATCTATATAAAAGTTCTCTAAGTTGGCGGTGTATTCATTCATGGCTACTTTGAATTCAGGATTCTGAGCATTGGTGTGATCGGTAAAGTAAGCTGTCAAAAGTTCTTCACGAGCAGTTTTATTGTCTTTGCTGTTTAAGAATTTTTCGAGCAAGGATTTTCGATTTTTCTCTTTCAGCTCCCAAGGGTAGGGGTTCTTCTTTGCAAAATCAGTGATCATCTCTTTTTGGTTTTTAGAGACAGAACCAATCCAGAACTCTGTTGCTTTGAGATATTTCTTAGCAGTGTGTTTCGCTGCATCTTTTTTATATTCTTTGGTTTTCTTTTCAATATCGGTTTGGACTTGCTTCTCTAGATGTGCGTATTGGGAGTTGCTGAGAGTGTTGGAGATATCAACGGCAGTGTCTTTAAAGTACTGACCGGCATTTAATAAATCGCCATAAGATTTGTTTTTTAAGTCGAGAACTTTTTCTTTGTCGATTTTCTCATTTCGACTTTCAACTTCAATTTCGCGCAAGTTCTTAGCGATCTCTGGTAAAGTCTTTTCTTTAACTTTGTCGAGGTCTTTTCGAATACTCTTCTTAAGGCGTTCTTGTTGAGAGCTATCAAGATCTAAATAGTCATCGGCCTTTGATACGATCAGTGTGTCGGCAAAACGAAAGACAACTCCGGCGCGATTGCAGGCAGTCATATTCAAGCAAAGCAGGAGTAGTATAAAATACTTCATCCTCTATTTTTTAGTATGTGCCGGCGAAGAAAGAAAGCTTCGATGATAAGATACAGGATAAAGCTCACGGTGAGGCCCACACCTTTTAGCAGGGCCCAAGATCTTGTACTCCAAGTAAAGGCGGCCCAGATGGCAAGTCCTGTGTGAATAGCAAAGAAAAATGAAGTTCTTAGTGTTAGCCCCACCATTGCGTCTTTAAGGATTTTCGGCAGGCTTTGGCCTTGTTGTTCAGCAAGATACGAGAACAAGGGCTTACCGATCAAGACGGAAATTAAGAGAGCAAGGCAAAGAGCGCCCTCCATCAAGGCCGGTTGAAGTTTAAACCAAATGCCGTCTGAGGCAATGAGGGAGGCTCCCCCTAAAACCAACAAGGCGCCGTTACCGATCCAAGTTATCTTTTGAACTTTACGATAGCGTATAAGTTCGTAAATAATTTCTCCGAGGCCGAAAATCATTCCGACAATCAGGCCATAGAGAATGCCGTAATACTCTTCAATCACCGTGAATGCGATCACGGGAAGAAGTCCAGCGAAGAAAAGGCTCAGGGCTTGTTTTTTATTCTCAGGTGTTCTCATTGGCAGTCTTTAAAAAATACGGGCTGGCCTTGATGAGGTAAAATAACTTGATCATTTTCCATCACGACTTTGCCGTTGACCACGGTGTGAGTCATCCAGCCTTTGACTTCCATGCCATCAAAGGGCGTCCACGCACTTCGACTGGCGATCCAAGAGTTTGAAATAGTTTTTGTTTTATTCATATCTACGATGGTGATATCAGCATCAAAATTTTCTTTCAGCATTCCCTTGTTTAGGATTCCAAAAGTTTTGACGGGATTTAAAGTCACCATCTCGACAAAACGCGCGAGAGAGATCTTGCCTTCGTTCACAAAGTTTAGCATCAAAGGAACCAGAGTTTGCACTCCTGGGACCCCCGAGGGACTTTGCGGGTAGGGGCGAGCTTTTTCCTCTAAAGTATGAGGTGCATGATCGGACCCGATGATGTCGGCAGTTCCATCTTGAACGGCCTGCCAAATTCTTTCCAGATGTCTTTTTTCGCGAATCGGCGGATTTTGTTGCGCTAAAGTTCCAAGGCGATCATAACAATCTGGCGCTGAAAGAGTGAGGTGCTGCGGAAGAACTTCAACGGTTGCAATGTCTTTAGAGTTTTTAAGTAAATCCATTTCTTCACCCGTTGAAACGTGAAGTACGTGAATTTTACGTCCTGTTTTTCGTGCAAGTCTTAAAAGGCGCTCTGTAGATTGTGTCGCTGTGGTGACATCGCGCCAAACGGGGTGATCGTGAACGTCACCAGATTCTTCAGCGATGTGTTTTCTTTCACGCAGACGCATTTCGTCTTCACTATGCAAGATCACGCGGCGGGAACCATTTTGTAGGATTTTTTCTAAAGTTGCATCGTCCTCAACCAAAAGAGTTCCAGTGGAGCTACCCATAAAGATCTTAATACCTGAGCAGTGCTGAAGTCGCTCAAGTTTTGCAAGCTCACTCACGTTGTCGTGCGAGCCACCAATGAAAAAAGCGTAGTTACTGTGAGCGCGGTTCTTCGCGAGGTCTAGTTTTTCTTGAAAAGCCGCTTGTGATGTCGTTGGTGGGTTGGTGTTGGGCATTTCAAAGATGGTTGTGACTCCGCCCAGTACTGCCGCGCGAGTTCCAGTCTCAAGGTCTTCTTTGTGAGTCAGGCCGGGTTCGCGAAAGTGAACTTGGCTATCAATCACTCCTGGGAGAACGTGCTTTCCGGTGGCATCGATCTCTTTTGTAGCGGTGCCGGAAAGGTTTTCTTGGATGGCGGTGATTTTTCCATCTTTGATACCAATATCTGAGCGAGTTTCGACTAAGTGACTCTCGTCAGAGTTGGGAACAAGGCAGGTTCCATTTTTTATCAAGATATCGTAATGGTTTGGCATTTAGACCTCGCAGGGTGATGTTCTTAAAAACCTAACATTGAAAACAATCTTAGGTCTAGATCCATACTGGCATTGACGCCCATCTATAACTATTAGAGAATTTTACTGTGACGATAGAAAAATTTCTTTCATTTTGGACAAGCTATAACACAAGCATCATTGAAGCATTGATTGCTTTGGTTATTATTCTATCACTTTTTCTGGCGTACCGAAGCTTCTTAAAAAAAGAAGAAGAGCAAGTTCTCGCGCCCAGCATTGACACCACGGAAATCGAAAAGACTTTGCAGCGTATTCTTGAGAATCAAGGCAACCGCCAAATGCAAGAGACTGGCTCCGAGGAAGATCTTGGCGTTGATCTTGATTTAGATGAGGCACCGGTCTCTAGGGCTGCACCTCAAGATTCCGCTGAAGCCCAGAAATTAAGAACAGCCCTCGCTGAAAAACAACTTAAAGTTCAGACCCTTGAAGAAGAAGTTGAAAACCTCAAAGCTCAGCTCGCAAGTGCGGGGTCTGCGGCAAGCTCAGAAGCTCCAGCCGCGGTCGGAGCGCCAGCGCCAGAGGACTTGGCAGCTAAAAAAGCACTTGAAGATAAAGTTCGTGATCTAGAGGCAAGACTTTCTGAGTACGAGATTATCAGTGAAGACATTGCGGATCTGACTCGTTACCGTGAAGAAAATGAAAAACTGAAAGAACAGTTGGCGAATGCGAGTTCAGCACCCGTCGCTGCGGATCCAACTTCTGCGGTGAGTGAAGCTCCAGACATGGGCAGTGTGGCGGTGGAAACTGCGAGCGAAGAAGCTCCCGCTAATATTGATGATCTTATCGATCAAGCCCTTGCTGAAAATTCAGATAATTTTAGCGCTGAGCCCGAGGCAGTTCCAGATCAAGTGGCCGCAGATATTGCAGAGAGCACATCGGCAGTTCCTGCTGAAGACGATCCTGCAAACCTTATTGATGATGAATTAATGCGCGAGTTTGCAGCAGCAGTTGAAGATCAAAAATCAGGATCGTTAAGTAAAGTCGCTGAAAAAGCAGGGGACGGCAAAGAAGCTGCCAAAGCAGATTCTGATGAATCTGCTCAGTTGATGAATGAGTTTGAAAACTTTGTAAACAAGAAGAGTTAAGCCTATGAAAAGAATCTTTTTGTCTTCGTTGGTGTTTGTGGGATTTACTTCAAGTGCTTTCGCGGCACCTGCAGTGAGTTCAAGTAAAGCCTTAAGTTCAGCTCTTGAAGTATTGAATCTTCCTATGGAAAACCGCAAGATTTTGGTCCAGCAAAAGGGAGAAACTCTTTATCCCGGTTTCATGCAGGTTGCTTTCAGCGATAAATATCCGATGGCTCTTCGTTGGAAGGCTCTTGTTTCTGGGGCTCAATCAAAAGGTAAAGGTTCAACCGCAGATCTTTTAAAAGCCGGAAAATCAAAAGAATGGTACATGCGAAATGCCGCTTTAGTGGCGTTGAGTGAAGTGAACCCAACTCAAGGTGAACAGTTGGCATTGGAGTTGGTTCAAGATAAAGCCCTTGTGGTGCGCTCTGCTGCTGTTGATGTTTTGCAAAAAAACGTAACCGCTGATGTACGTGACCTTTTATGGCGCGAGCTTGAGAAGTCTTATAATTATAAAAGCAAACAAAGTCTTTGGATCCGCTCGCAGATCGTAGGGGCTTTAGCAACGAAACCTCAAAACGGTGAGGCAAAAACTTTTGCTAAGCTATTGTCGGATTCGGATCAGAGGGTACATCTTCCTGCAGTTCGTGGGCTTGAGAGATTGACGGGTGTAAAGCTGGGTGATGAAAAGACCAAAGCGAATGATCTAGCGGGCATGTGGAAAGAGTACGTTCAAAAAGAAAATCTTGGATTGTAAAGAAGTAGGTCTTCCTAAATAGAAATAAAAAAGGGCGCTCTTGAAAGTGCCTTTTTTATTTTTAGAATCCATCACCTTGGTCCTTTTCGAGAGTCTCATTAATGATGAGCTCTCTCTCAATTCGATAGAAAAGAATCTTTTCTTCAAGTCCATCACTTTCCATCATCTCTGGTTCAGAGAAGAAGTCTCTTAAGATTTCCATTTTCTTATCAATCGTCACGCGAGTAGAGTCTCTTCCATCGGCTTTACCTTTTGCAAAAGACAGAACCAGCTTGTAGCGGATACCACTGGAAGGTGGACGTTTTAAGTTGGGCGGAAGCCAGCCATCTAGACCCTTGATGTAGTCTGTTTCAATGACTCCAGTATCTTGATTTTCATGAGCAATAGGATATTTCAAAGTTGCATGGGCTGCGCGCCAGACTTTGTCGTAGGAAGCAAAGAAGACTTTTTGCTTATTAATTTGCGCCATTCTTGAATGGGCAGAGGGTCTTTTATCAAACAGGCTGCAACCACTTAAGGCGCAGCCTGAAATGCTAAGAATAATTAATAAAGAACTTTTAGAAAGTAATCGCGCTATTTGTAACATGTGTTGCAGCTTCAATCATAGCAGGTCCAGTTGCTGCTTGTGAAGTGCTTTGGCTACCAACTAGATTGATCTCCCAGCGTTTCTTGCCTGAAGTCTTAGAATCTGTCGGCCATTGTGGAACTTTTAAGCGATCATTCCAATTTTGAGAATAGACTTCCCATTGTGGATTAAATACTTTTAGACGGTCTTTACCGCGAGTGACGTCTTCTTCCTTAGAAAGAACCGCATAAGTTGCCAAGGCATGAATACCTTGAACCGGATTCAAGCGTGGAACCAAAATATCAGCACCACTAAATTGTGGATCAGCGATCAATGGAAGCATTACCGGAGTCGCGTTGTTAGCAAACGGAACCAGAGTTGTGCTCACGCGAGAGATATTGTTTTTCATATCATCTGATTTCTTAAGTACACCTAAAAGCTGCTGATCTGATTTAGGTAGAACTGAAAGAGCAACCTTCTCTGTCGATTTAAGACGTTTGAAGTCTGCGATGATGAAGTGACCTGATTGGTTCGCGACAGAAACAGTGATGAAGACCTCATCGGCTCTGAATGTTGGCGCACCCATGTTGCGCTTTTCATTGAACGTAAGTTCTGTCGTATTCATATCTAAGTTTGTAACTGCTGATTGAGTATTAAAGTCACGCACAGATCCACTTGTGATTGTGTAGTTATTTAATAGATCATGGAAAGCAGCTCCACCACGAAGTCCGTCAACAGTGGACTTAAACGGGAATCTTCCACGAGCTGCAAAAACGCGGTTTACGCCGGGTTGTTCGTAATAGATACGATACAGTGGTTTATCCAAAGTGATTGTGAAAAGAGCAAACTTCTCGCTTTGTTTTGGCAGAGCGATGTTTGCTGGGATGTCCATGTCTTGACCCATTTGTGTAATACGATCTGTCAGTGGGCTCAAAACGCTGTCGATACCAAAGTTAAGCATTCCAAGTTTTGTGAATGCAGGCATCACGATTCCAAAATCCACCCAGCCATCTTTGTCTTTGATAGGCAGACTTGGAGTTGTTCCACGCAGCTCATACTGAGTGCGAGTCGCCATCGGGCGCAGTTTAAAGTTTAACTGACCGGGCTCTTGGTGCATGTAGGTCACACGCATGTAGCCTGGTGCTTCGACCGTCACAGGAAGTGCGCTGTCCCAAGCAGCTGGCAGCATCGCCATTCCGTTATTGTCGGTCGTGATAAAGTTGCCTATAAATGGAGCATTTAAGCTATCGCCGATCAGGATTTGAGCTTGTGCTAAGGGTTTTCCATCCAACGAAGCAACGTGGATGTGGGGAGTTGTGATCCCGTTAAGGCCAAAATTTTGACCTGAAAGGTCGTTCATTTGGGTATGATGTGGGTTGGGCGTACAGCCAGTTGCCACCGTGGCAATGGCCAAAGCCGTCATTAGCATTTTCATAAATTTCCCCTCCGTGGTGGAATCTTAAATACCCTGTTATTCCATGGTGATTCTGCTTCGGGGTCAAGACTAAAGGCGAGACTTTTATGCAACACTCTGTCGAGACGCAGAATATTTTATTTTGACGCAAAGCCTGAGATTGACTTCGCGGGGCCAAAACATTAAAAATCATCACTCTACGCGAAAGCGTTACTGTGTGGTGGGGTAGCTCAGCTGGTTAGAGCAACGGAATCATAATCCGTAGGTCGGCGGTTCAAGTCCGCCTCTCACTACCAATTTTTGTCTTTCGATCGTGTATCGAAAGAAGTTTCTCCAGAAATGAGCCTCTGAGAGAAATATCAAACCTGCGTAACAGCAGGTTTTTTTTTGCCTTCAGCGCTCTAAGAAATAATTTTCAATAAATTACCGTTTTCTAAACACCGCCAAAAACAACGGATATTCTTTCCCGTTCTTTTGAACCGTATGAATAGTGTCTAAGTATAAAACTTCAGCGCCCAGCGCTGTGGCCCACGCGCTGATTTCTTCTTCTGAAAAACCAGAGTGATGAACTCCCATACTTTGAGGGTCTGGATGAAAGCTGCCATCTTCCGTGCGTAAATCAATCACCGCAACGGCAGCATTTGCACTTAAATGCGCTGCAAGTCTTTGAACGGTGTTCTTTGGATCTTTTAAGTGATGGAAGGCCATCGAAGACACTACCAGATCAAAATCTTTTTCAGGGACCTCTTCTGTATCCATGTTTAAAAGATAAGAGCGGACCAAGTCCTTGTCGTCGCACTTGCTGTGCAAAACAGAGAGCATCTCTGAAGAGGTGTCTAATCCGACATACTGAGAGTTGCTTTGCCAGAACTGAGAACCTAGCAATCCTGTGCCGCATCCAATCTCAAGAACTTTTGAAAAGTGATCTTGCTTAAGCACCTCTTTAATTTTCTGTCCATAAGATGCTGCTTTTTCAATTTTCTCAGGAGTGTCCCAAGTTTTTGCTTTTTCATTAAAGTGGGTCGTTTGATTTTCGTTCATAGATTCTTTCTATTAGATGAATCCAGTGTTGTCGATAAGGAAAGGCCTCAAACGGGTTTTTAGTCGTTGGAACAAAGGCTTTCAAGAGTGAGGTGAGCAGAAGGGGTGCTTTGTACACCGATCTAAGGCAATGCTGACGAAAAGGAAGCTAAATTTTCTTCGTCTATTATTGATAAATAATTTCGAAAGATCCCTTCCGCTTTGCCTTAGATATGCTAGCATAATTCCCATATGAAATTTGTACTTAAAACTTCCGCTCTATTCCTGACTCTGACTTTCATTCATCCGATACTGAGTTCCGACTCTGTGGCTCACGCCCGCAAGCGCACTCCTCCGAAGGCCTATACCTTTATCACTGAGGGGGGAAAGGCTTCTCAAGGCGAGTGCGATGGAGAACGCAAGATCCCACGCGGATTGAAGCGTCTGCCTGATTTCAGAAGCTCTGGTTCTTACATGGGCTCTGAGTTGCAGTCGCCAGAAATCAAAGGAAAGATTGATGGAGAGATGTGGAAACATCTTTTCCGCGATAAAGGTGTTTGCAATACGATCTTAGCAAAAACGCCTTCAGCTATTGAAGAGACAAAGACTTCTTCTAAGCAAGAGTTACCACCAGAAGAAAACGATGACTCTGAAACTGAGAGTGAATCCAGTGAAAGATCAGACGCTGAATAAAAAAATCCCAGTTTTATGACTGGGATTTTTTATTTAAAGATTTTTTTGAAAATTAGAACTTATCAATACGATCCACCAACTCTGGGTGGTCAATAAATGGATTGCGATTTCCTTGAACAGATTGAATGAAATCGTTGCGGCGGATTTCTTCTTCGTTCACAGGGTCTTCTTTATGCCATTTGCGCAAGAAGGCTTCTTGGTTTTTCCCTAGTGGCATTTCATAGCGAACAGAGAAGTAAAATAGAGCGCGCGCCACGTTGCCTTTGTGATTTTTTGGTGGTTCAAAAACTTCTTCGCTTCCAGATGTGGATTTTCCTGTGCGCGATGCTGGGCATTCTAAAACACGAGAGTCCTTAGCTACTTCACCGAACGGATTGTTCCCACGAACTGAGTTCATATCGCTGTCTGTTGGGTAGAGGTGATGCAGATCGGATTTTTGCATGTTCTTGTCAAAGCGGCGAGAGAATCTGCTTTGTGGCCAGGTGTGCTCGGTGTTTAAGATTTCACCGTCAGGAATATTTTTAGGGCCTGGGCCGTTGCCGTGGATAAAGTCTTCGGTGGTCTTATTTGTATCGCAGTAAACGTCGTAGATCGCGTAGCCTTTGTTGGTCTTCGTTAGGTAGTAGACGCCCATCATAAAAATTCGTGCGCGATCGTAACCTAAAGAGACATGGCCGTAGCACTTCTCTCCGTTGCAGCCTTTGACGATTTGATCAAGGTCACCATCTTGTTTTTGATGATAACTCAGAAGTACTTTTTTAAGGCTGTCTTTAAGATCGTCGTTGGTCACACCACTGGCAAGTTCGCGGTAAAAAGCTTCTCCGTAATACGGAACTTCTTGGGAACTAGTGGCTGCATGTCCTTGATAAGAAAACCAAGTCAGCAATGCTAACATAATAATGGACTTCATAAGTCCCTCCATAGACAGGCTTTTACGGTGCCTGGTAGAAACGTCACGCCATATTCGTGTCATATACGGAAAACCAGAGTGTTATTTCCTAGAATGCTAAGGACTGGCAAGAAAAAAGTGAGATTTTGATGCTGCTCATTAGATGTGCAAGAAATAGACAGGAAGGAAGATATTTCCTGATGGGTTCTTCTACTTAGGGCATTTTCCAAACTCGTCTTATAATCTGGGGCGGAGTTATTATGACGAAGTTCTATCTTTCAACATTCCTCACCCTTGTGATTATCGCACAAACGGCCAATTCGCAGACTTTTAAGTACAGCCGAGATGTGCCGCAGAACCAATCCCAGCTCCTAGAATCAGATATTTTATTACTGGATAAGATCGAATTTCAGGATTTAGACCCCGAGTTTTATCGTGTCTCTGATATTGATCGCAAGATCACCCGCGGGAGCGAGCTTTTAGATTGGATGAAAGAGCGCGTGACTTATGTTGTTGGCGAAAAGTTCGCGGCCTACGATAAGCGATACACAGAACAAGAAAACTATAACTTTGAACTTCCCGGTATTCTGCCTGATTTTGGTTCTTCTGATAAGGTGAGAAATTCTCCATATCAGTTTTCGCGCCCACAGATGGTCATGCAAAATTTGGGACCCACGACGTACTATCTTGGTAAGAAGGCTGGAAAGCTTTTCGGCTTGAAGCTTTCAGGGGTTGGTAAGGTTCCCGTATCTTCTCCTCGCGTGGGTATCATTCAGGTCGGCCCAGGGCTATTCGCGGTTCCTAAGGATAAAAAGGCGACAGACTATGATGTGCGCATGGAAAGGCTTGTGACGTTACTTCATGAGGCTCGACACAGTGACGGGCGAGGAGAGCATCTAGGGATGATGCACGCGAAGTGTCCTTCTTATCATTCCTATAGCGGCTACTTTGCCTGTGATTTTAATTTAAACGGAGCTTACACGGTGGCTGCCCATATGGGGAAAGCCCTCACTGAAAGCTGCACAGACTGTACTGTTGCACATAAAGAAAAAATGCGTTTAAGTTATTTGGATTCTTTCAACAGAGTTATTAAAGAAAAACGCAAGATCGCCCCTGACGTTGAAATGGCTCAAAGAGCAGCTTGCGAAAAACTCAAAGATTATAATTTCAACATTCCATACTGTGAAGAAATCAAACGTATGGATGAACTCAATGAAGAGATACCAAAGGCCGTTTATTGGGACAGTCAACCGGAGGGTAGAATTGAAGAACCAAAAAAGAGCTTCTGGGATTTCTTATTCTAAGATTGCTAAAGGTATCATTCTTATAGCTTTGCTTGTGGGGGGCTATAAACTCTTTGTGCCAAAGAGTGCAGAGACATCCGTGGATAGGGATTTTGAAGCTCCCGTCGTTGGGATCATCGGCGATGAAAGTAACGCGACATCGGCTCCCGAGGGGGAGCTAGGCACCAATGGCCTGAGTGAGTCTAAAGGTACTGCTGAGGTCCATCATGAAACAAGCACTCAAGACAGAGTGTGGAGTCAGCAAGACTTTCAGAAGCTCACGCATAAGACTCTGCAAGATCTTCCGGTGCTAAACGATTTTAAAAAGTTATCTCAACGCGAAGCTCATCACACACCTGAAATTATTAATAGAGCGGGCGACAGTCTTGGACTGGTCGCCGAGGTCTTAGCGGCTCATCCGGAGTTCTTCCCTGAAGCGCAAGATTTTTATGTAAAGTGTTTTTCTCGCAAAGACTTTCCCGCTTCGGTTCGTGCCCTTTGTTTGGCGAACCACCGCAACCTGCGAGTTTCAAAAGGGGAATCGCCAGAGTGGCAACAAGAAGAAGCGCAGAGCACTAGCGAAGAGGTCCGTGACCTTGCCGCGCAAGTGCCGTTGTCATAATTTTTTCGTCTGACTTTTAGAAGCGCTTATTCAGAGTGATAAAAATGGCTCCGTCGCCAAAGATAGAAACTTCAACCTTGGTGTTTTTATTTTTATAGGCTTCTAGGTCGGCGGTGACAAGATCTGAAGCCGATGGGTTTTTATCGATCAAAAATTCCTTAGGCACAAAAAACGCAGCTCCTGCGATGGCAGCAAGTACTGGAGAAAGGCCTTGCGCGCGCAAGGACCGATCAATGACTTTAACGACTGAAGCGTGGCACCAGCGGTTCGCGAGATCCCCTTGTAAATGCTTTTGCGAACAAGTAGCCCCGTTTTCGTCATTGACCATATTTAAGACGTCTTTTTCCGTAAAGCCCATCGTTCTAAAGACAGGCTGACCTTCTTTACTTGCTCCCGTGTTATCAATAACAATCACGCGGCGACCCTGGAATTGGCGGTCCCTATTGGTCTCTTCAACGGCTCTTTGAATTTGTTCGGCAGTGACAAAACCAAAACCAGCGTGCACCCATTGAGAATGCTTAGTGCGGTACTGGGCTTGAAGAGACGGGGTAAAGCTTAAACATATGAGTAAGATAATAACGTTCTGCCAGCTCATGTTTTAGGTCCTTAAAAGGGTTTGCTAAACTCTTTGCGATTTTAGTGCCGAGTCAATGGACGGCGTAATGAGTTTTGAGATGAGAGGACCTGTCGTTTCTTTAACGGAATGACAATTTTAGCGCAAATCGGCGCCTTGACTGGAGTTTAGACGTTTCATTATAAGAATTCTCATCTATTGGTTTTAATACCCAATAGTTTCGATTCGGCCGCAATTTACACAAACTTGTTTGGCGATATCTTTGCACTATTTCAAATTATTCAAAAAAGGAAATACGGCATGAATATCGGTACATTTCAAGTTTTGCTAGCTCTATTGATGATCATTTCATCAAGTGCTGTTAATGCCGAGACTGTTCAGAGCAAACTCTATCGAGAGGTGACTCTACAGCATAAATCCGAATGTCGAGATGGTGATAAAAGAAATAGGGTTGAAGCCGTTAACATTCCACTAGATGCAGTCTTAGCTTTTGATCGAGTTGAGTATGAGGTCTATAAGGATAAAGGTAATGCCTGGAAGTCTTCTTCCTATGATCCAGTAAGTCGCACTGTTTTAATGAAGGTTGAATCTCAAGCCCATGATGAATGTTTCCAAGTGGGAGGGGTTTGGGTCCGGGAGAATACATCATCTATTCATGTTAAGTTTAAAATTTATGTTTTAGAAAATGCCTGTGATCCTTTGGCAAGGATACCGGATTTGAACACGCAGAATGCTGCGGACTACGTTCGCGATTCTGAATTACAGATTCGAAAAGAAAAATGTGAACTTGAACTTTTAAAGATCAAAAAAAATCACGCTGTGTCTAAAATTAAAGAAGTCGTTTTGGATAAAGCTAAAGCTCGGTCGTCGCAGAATGATCTGATTCGCAGTTCTCAAGTTTCTCAATTAAAGCTCATGAAGGATCATTTAGAGAAATTACGTAGGAATTTTTTAGAAAAATCTAAGCAGCTAAATCTTCTCCCTAAGAAATTAGAGAGTCTACATTTAACGGTTCATCCAATTCTTGATTTCTATTCTTCAGAATTTTACGTCGAATCGAACATAGAGAAGTATGCCAAGGCTCTCAATGACCTTTTTGGACCGGAAAATGCTCAATTGAGAAAGATTCGTGAGGCATTAACGGGAAGGAAAGATGGTCTTCCACAGTTACCTCCCGCAATGAGTTTCTTTAATCTAGATGAATGGAAAGTGCGAGTTGAAAAATCGAGGGATGACTCTTTTGCGGAGTATACAAAGCAACTCCGCTTCATTGAAGAGTTTGAAGCCTCCCATGCAGTCGATATTCAGCGTCTTCAGAATTACTTTGTGAAAGATGATATCTCTTTTGCTATTGGTATTGCATCAGTTAAGAATGAGTTGGGGCTTTATAAAGCAAAAGTTGAGGAGATCACTCGCTCTGTTTTTGAAAATCAAGAGCAATTAAGAGATTTACAGAATCTCCACACTCGATTCTTGAACAAGATGCTCTGCGAGAAGTACGCTTCAGAGAAGTATTGTAAAGAAAATTTCACATGGCATTCTCCCTTTACCTCTCCGTACGAGCCATACCCTCATTCAGGGGGCGGTGTTTTAACTCCTAAAATTCCACCGAAAGATATTGGGCCACGCCCTTTTCCAAGTCCCTTTCCCAGAGGGGGAGCTGGTAAACTATACTCAATGCCTGTTAAAACCCTTTCGGGTGCAACAGCAGCTTTTTCAGAGCTATCTGCACAGAATGCTTTGAGTGGTGAAGTTTGCTTTACCATGCAAACAGAAGTCTCTCCGAATTCCAATTTAGATGCTGGTCCTCAAAGGCCAGGACTGCATTTCTTGAGTATTAATGGTATTGGTGTTCCCTTTTACGAAGATGCATCAAAGACCCGTTATTACCAGAATCAGAAAATTTTAGCACTTTCAAAAGGTTGCATCCAAAGAGGGTATTTACGTGTTGGGACAAATAGCATAACGATTAGCTACCTTTTCGGTGATGGTTCACAGCTGCAGGGTTCCCATTCCACCGTGTTCTATGTTAACTATGGATCGGCTCATCAAAGAACCGTTTGTCAGGCGTCCTCTAGCGGAGTCACAACGGGGGTCTATGCCTGCAACCGAACTATGAACTTAGATCTGGAGCAAATAGATCCTGAATTTAAGCGACAAATAGAGGGCATGAAAACCGAAGTCATCAAGTTAAAACAAGATGCCTTGAAGGTAAATACTCAATTAGATGAGGCGCTAGCACTCTTAAAAAAATATGAACGAATTAATTTCGATCAGATGGATTCCAATGAGATTGCAAGGATTTCTGAGGAACTTCAGGAAGTCGCGATGCTGATTGATGAAATTCGTCTAGAGCAAGCCACGACAGTTAAAGAAATGCAGCAAGCTATTGCACAAACGATTTCTATGATGCGAACTCCTGAAGAGGCTCTTAAGGAAGTTCTCGGTAAAGACTATCAGTATGAAAAAGATCAGATATTAGCTGAGTGGGTCTTGCCCAATTTTAAAATCATTGAAGCGAAATTAGCAGCGTCGTATTCCAACGATAAAGGAGAGACTCTAGCCAAAGAGGTAATCACTTCCTACGACAAAATGTATGATGAGGTCAGTCGCTCTCTTGAGAAGGCTGTTCATCAAAAGAATTACCTAAAAGCCGATGAAATCTTAGACAGCTGGGCTGCGACGAAGGGCTATCTTTTACAAAAGCTGAAAGATCGCAAAGCAGGGCCTAGAGAGGTTCAGGCCTTTCAAAATTTCAGTGCAAGTGTAGATCAATTTGTATCCAAATACTTCGATAAGGATGGATTTGCACTATCTGCCAAAATACCATTAGATATTCGAACTTCCATTACCGCAGCCAAAAGTTCATTTGCAAAAAAAATTAAAATTGCGATGAATAAGAACGATGATGGTATGTTGTCCGATCTTCAAAAGAAGAATCAAGGTAACTTCTATCAGGTGCTACGTGGATACGCAGACGTATTTGGATATGATAAACAAGAGGATACTCAAAGAGGTGTGAACGCTCAGGTTAGAGGCGAAGTGGAGTCAGGCCTTCTAAAAATGGCAGAGGCGGGGTTTCGCTTTGGAGTTTCCTTTACACCTGCAGGAAAGTTTTTAGACTTTTGTGAATTAGTGACAGGGCGATCTTTGTGTTTGCCGGAAGGCGAGATCCTTTCGACGACGGACCGTGCATTGTCTGGTCTAGGAATTGTTCTTGGCTCGGGAACACTTTTAAAGTCCGTTGCGAAGAGCTCTGTCATTAAAGATTCAAAGGTTGTTGAAGCCTCTATGATGTTTGCGAACGAAGCTTTGCAGCGTTTAAAGAAACCTATGCAAATTGTTGGCGATAGGATCTTTGAAACTGGCTCTAAACTTTTGAAAATGTTTAAGCCTGTTAGTCGAGAGATCACGGATGCTCAGCTTATACTGCGTTCTGAAGAAAAACTTTTAGATACTTTAAGGTCATTTGAAAAATATGATTTTCTTGATCCGGCTGCTCTTAATAGAGCTGTTGCCGACAAAGTAGGACCAGGTGCTTTTGATGCCTTTGATAAGTCTCTAGGGGCGATGAAAGGAGTTCTTTCTAAGGAAAAGAAATTCGTTCGCGTTCTCCGATATGAGGAGGGTTCAAAGCGTAGTTATGTGGGTGAATGGATGGTTCCGGAAGAAATATTAAGAGGACTATCGCCTGAGCGAATTAAAGATGTCTTGCAAATCACGCAAGTTCCCACGCACTATTCATTGGTGACCGTGCCGAAGGGTGCTTCAGTCATTACTGGGCGCATAGCAAATAATACTGGCAAAGGTGTTCGTGAACTTATGCAGATTTGGATTCCCGATCTTTCTTCGAGTGCTGTAAAAGTTGACTTTCAAATTCCAAAGCCCATTGGAAATGTTTTTAAATAGGATTGAACATATGAAGTTGTGGTTAAAAAAGATTCTAGGCCGTGGGATGACTTTAGATGAAATTTCTCAAGAATCATCAGAGTCGACTATTCGGGTCGACGCAAGTATTGGCGATTTTCGAATTCATATTAATGGAAATGAAGTCAATCTCCCTTCAGCATTTAAAATGAAGATCGAAGTGAATGGAGTTTGTGTAGTCCTTGTCGATGGGGAAACAAACAATCGAAATATTTTGGCGTATAATTCCCAGGGTGACCTTATATGGACCGTGGAAGAGCCATCATTCTTGGAACCATTGCCCGGATTCAAGTATATATTGCCTTCAAAAGAGTCTGTCATTGGTTCAGCAAGAATGGATCAATTCGTTATTGATATTTATTCAGGAAAAGTTATCGACAGATATCGGTAGGTATCCTGCATTCATTCTATTTCTTTAATCGATCTTCATGTATAAAAGATCCATGTATCAACTGCGCCCCTATCAACAAGAAGCCGTCAAAGCGACTTTAAATCATTTCCGTAGGGAAAAGGCACCGGCTGTTATTGTTTTACCGACAGGGGCCGGGAAGAGCTTAGTGATCGCAGAGCTTGCAAGGCTTGCTCGCGGGCGGGTTTTAGTCCTTGCCCATGTCAAAGAACTGGTGGAGCAAAACCACGGGAAATATAAAAGCTTTGGGCTTGAGGCCGGGATATTTTCAGCGGGTTTGCAGCGCAAAGATTTTGAACAAAAGGTCATTTTTGGCAGTATCCAGTCCGTGGCCAGAGCCGAAGAAGAGTTTTTCGAGAATTTTTCCCTAGTTGTTATCGACGAGTGCCATCGGGTTTCTGTCACGGGCGAAACACAATACTTTCAAGTCATTGAAAAGTTAAAAAAACATAATTCGGATCTTTGTATCTTGGGACTCACGGCGACTCCTTATCGCTTAGGCTTAGGTTGGATCTATAATTATAATTCTCACTTAAAAATTCAGCAGACTACGGAAGAGCGCTTCTTTAAAAAATGTATTTATGATTTGAGTATCAAGTACATGATTAAAAATGGTTACCTGACGAGGCCTGTGAAAATTGACTCACCCGTGGCCTGCTATGATTTCTCCAGTTTGAAAATTCATGGGATGAGTTATTTGCAGTCACAAGTCGAAGAAATTCTTAAAGATCAAAAAAGAATCACGCCCTTAATTATCAAAAACATTATTGAAATGTCGAAAGACCGTCATGGCGTCATGATTTTTACAAGCTCGGTGAATCACGCTATTGAAATCATGCAGTGTTTGCCACCTTATGTAGCAGCCTTGGTGGTAGGGGATACTGACAATAAAGATCGCGATGAAATCATTGAGGCCTTCAAGGCGCGTAAACTAAAATTCTTGGTCAATGTGTCTGTGCTCACGACGGGCTTTGATGCGCCTCATGTCGATGTGATTGCGATCTTGCGGCCTACTGAATCTATAAGTCTTTATCAGCAAATTATTGGCAGAGGCTTGCGGCTGAGTCCCAAAAAAGAAGATTGTCTGATTCTTGATTACACAGGCCAAAATCATGATTTGTACTCACCGGAAATTGATGATGACAAACCCTCGAATCAATCTGTCATCGTTGAAGTACCGTGTCCTTCCTGCGGGTCTATCAATCATTTCTGGGGACTCAAAGATAGTGACGGAGAAGTGACTGAGCATTTCGGTAGACGCTGTAAAGGGGCCTTCGAAGATCCAGTCACCAATGAAATTGAGCCCTGTGGTTTTAGATTTCGCTTTAAGCTCTGTGATCGCTGTGGGGAAGAAAACGATATCTCAGCGCGCAGTTGCACTGCCTGTGATCATCTCTTAGTAGATACAGATAAGAAACTCAAAGAGGCTATGAGTCTCAAAGATGCCCATGTTTTGCGTGTGGACTCGATGACTTATCAAAAAGGTTTTGATAAGCGCGGCAATGAGAGACTCGAAGTGCGCTACTATGATGTGGAAGCCAATTTTTTGACAGAGTATTTCTATCTAAACTCTTCTGAAAGTGTGCAGGCTTTTTATTATAACTTTATCCGCATGCACACCAAAAGACCTGAGGTGAAGATCTTCATCAAAGATGTGGATGATCTACTTAATCGGCAGCATCTTTTCCGAAGCCCGTTGTTTGTGGTCGCAAGAAAACAGAAGCAGTTCTGGAGTATTCGCGAGAAGGTTTTTGAGTAAGTTGAGACCTTAAATTTCCCCCTGCAAAAGTCCAAAAGAGGGCCAGTTCCAAACTGGGACGCGACTACTCTTTGAGCATTGCAGAAAAGCAGACAAGGATAAATACCAGATCGTGAAGGATTCACGTTCGGAGGGGAAAAAATGAAAATGAATTTCTTAATCGCAGGCCTCATGATGATGTCTGCTCCGGTATTTGCGAAGTCTGGTCCTGTAGAAGGTAAAATCGTTGGCGGCGTTGAGGCATCCATCGGTGAGTTCCCATACATTGTGTCGCTACAGAGCAGCAGTCACTTTTGCGGCGGTTCTCTCATCAAGAAAAACTGGGTATTAACAGCGGCTCATTGCGTTCGTGGTGCCTCTGTGAGGAAAGTTGTCATTGGTCTTCATGATCGTTCAAATGCAGTGAATGCCGAAACTATCGTTCCAAAAAGAATTATCGCTCACCCTGAATATAACAGCCGTACAATGGAAAATGATTTTGCATTGATCGAGCTATCTGAGGATTCTTCTTACGCACCTGTTGCTTTGAATCCGTCTGAAATTGTTCTTCCGGAAGACGGTTCTGAGATCATGACAACAATTGCTGGTTGGGGTGCAACTCGTGAAGGATCTTACTCTTTGCCAAATGTATTGCAGAAAGTAAGCGTGCCATTGGTTTCTACTGAGGCTTGCAACAAGGCTTATCGAGACTCAATCACAGACAGCATGATCTGCGCGGGATATGAATCCGGCGGTAAAGACTCTTGCCAAGGTGATTCTGGTGGTCCACTAGTGGCTCAAGATCAAAACAATCAAACTTACCTTGTGGGTGTAGTGAGCTGGGGACAGGGGTGTGCACGTGCGAATTACTACGGCGTTTATGCTAAAGTCAGCAACGCTTATAACTGGATTGCAGAAACAGCTCAGTGATTTGAATTTAGAAGATAGAAATATAGAAAACCCGGGTATGTCTTTACTCCGGGTTTTTTTTCGTTTGAAGACAGTCTTTATTAAATTCTATTTGAACTGGACAACGATCATGGAAAGTTTGTACCAAGCTTCGCGAAAAAAAGGTCTCACCCTTTAACGATGAAGTCTTAGGGAAACAGGGTACCTTGGTGTCAAATCTAAAACCTCTTCAGCCACTCAAGCAATGTCAAAACTACGTCGGGTTGCTCTTCTGTTTGGCGCAATTCCGTGCGTACCGACCACGGGCCGCCCAGTCTTCGGCGCACCGTAAATTGGCGGCGTTCATCAAAATTAGAACCAATACTTAACGTCGTCGAATCGTCAATTTTCAGACGGGCCGTATAGTTTTGGCTGACGGGATCATAGCCAATGGATTGTATCGGAGTAGAAGACAGGAAAATCAAAGAGAACAATCCAAAGGCTCCATCCGACATAGCATGAGAAATATTAGTCGCTGAAGAGACTTCTTCTTCGTTCAATTCATCTAAGGATTTATTAAATAGCAAGACAGAGATGATCTGCTGGCGGTTCAGAGGAGGATCGCTTTCAAACTCTACGCGTGGTTTAGCAGTGCTACCCAAAAGTAAAATATCAATATCCACCTCAGGATTTTTATAAGTCACTTTGCCTGATAGTTCTGGGGTTTGTGAGTTCGGATGAAGAATCACATCTATACGCTCAACCGTGGCTGCTTTTTTAAAGATCTCAAACGGATACTTTAATAGTGAAGCTTTTCCTTGAGGGCTGAGGTTTTGATCGACTTGAATATCTACCGCAAACGGAAGTGGCGTTTTAAAAATTTGATTTGAAACTAAAATAGGCTTTTCGTTTTTGACCTCAACACTCCACTCGATGGGGAATGTTGGTTTCTTGGCCTCTTCTTTCTTTTTCTTTTTTTGAAGGTCTGCGTCTCGTGTGAGTTTAAAGCGACCGTCCGGTAAAACTTGCGGAGGAGCCTCTAAGCGCAGTGGGGGAGCCTCTAAAACGATTTCTTCTAAAAGCGCCTGAACAGCAACTTTAAGACCTTTAGGATCAAGCACGGAATTGCGCAGCTCTGCCTGTACTTGAGTGGTGGAATAAAATTTTTGGCGTTCTGATTTCAATATTGTTTTTAGTTCAGCTTTTGCGTTCAGGGCTGAATCCTTCTCAGGAATGACGGCACTCCCTTTAAGTGTGATAGGCCCTTTTAAAACATGCAAAGGAGCGGGGATCGCAAAAGCAGTGCGCTCCGTAAGATCTTTCCACAGAGCGAATTCAGGTACTGCAAGGTCCCATAAAAGGTGCGAGCGCAGTTCGGTAATTTTGAAATGTGGCTTTAGCTGCATGCTGATATTGCCCAAGGCTTCAATATTTCCTTGTACTAGGGCTGTCGCTCCAGAGAGTTCGACTTCTCCTTCAAGGGAGAGTTTTTCAGAAATATCCTCACCGAAAGAGACGGTTTTAATTCTGACACGCAGTTCGGTATCAACCGTATCAATGTATTTAATTTTTTTAAGGGGGCGCGCAAGAAGAGAACATTTCAAATCAATGTTCTCAGGGTGACCTAGTTTTTGAGAGAGCTCGGCTTGCAAGATACAAGTTCTCATCCCAAGCTCAGCACCTCGCCAAATATTTTTATTTTTCACATCCTCTAGAGTAAGAAGAATCTCTCTTTGATTCCATTTCAAAGACACTTTTGGAGCCAGTGTTAGCTTCTCCATTTCAATCACGGGAGCTGAACTGAGAGTTAACTCGTTTTGCCACTTTAGATCTATAGGAATGGCAACCTTAGCAGCAGGAATTTTTATATTGGCATTGCCGTTAATATTTAAGTTTTTGGAATCAATAAAAGCTCTGAGGGATGTTTGAACCTGCAGTTTATCGTCTTGGTTGGCAGACGCTTTTAAATTCAAATTAAGTTCGTTCAGGCGATCTTTCAGAATCTCGCGCTCTAATGAAATCTTTCCTCGATAGGGAAGGGCCTCAGGTGAGAGTTGAATCGAAAAGTCATCCACTATGATCGCAAAATCTCTAATCAGGCTTAGATCGAGCTTTTGCGGGAAGAGCTTTGCAAAAGGAGGTAAAGACAAACGCGGGAGAATGCTGCTATCTTTTTTTACTTCTTTTTCTTCTGACTTTGGCAAGAGCACATTGAGATGCGTGGCGTGAACTTTAACTTCCGTCACTTCTAAAAGGGAGAAGCGGAAACCTTCAAAGGAAATATAAGCTTCTGCAACGAGTTCAGAAAGACAAGTGTCTAATAAAGTTTGGTACTGGATGCAAAGATCACCCGCATCTAAAGCGATTCTTTTTTCATACCATCGTGGGTTTTCAAAACGAATATCTAAGGTCTTCCAGGAAACTTTAAGATCCTCGGGGGTGTACTGAAGGCCCCAGCGAATATTCTTCTCGTTGACGATGAGATCAGGCTTAAACCAAATAAATACCAGAGCACCTATAAGGATAAAAAAGACAGCAGCGAGAGTACTAAAAAATATTTTTAACATTTCTAGAACTCCCTTCCGAAGCTGAAGATCAACATAAGATCATGGGCTCCACCTACACTCGGAGAAGGATCGGGCGTCATAAATCCTTGTGCCAATGTTCCGCGCACAGTTCCTAAAGGCGAGGCCCAGCGCATCCCCAACCCTAGAGAATAGTAATTTTCTTTGGCAAGTTCATTGGCGGTTTCTCCACCTTTTGCAAAATCGAAGAGGACATAGGGCTGCAAATTGTAAGGTAGCCATTTGCCCAAGCGAAGTTCAAAGCCCTGATAGAGCACGCTTAAAAAACCATCATTAGAAAATGGAAGTTTCTGACGGACGAAACCTCTAAGAGTATTATCCCCCCCTAGAAAGAATCTTTGATTGATCGGAATTTCATTAGTATCGGTCTTTCCATCTGAAATCACATAAGTACCAGCCCAGCCACGCCAAGCTAAGATCAGCAGAGCAGGGTCCCAGTCCCAAAGGTTCCATAAAATTTGGTGGCGCAATTGCACTTTATGAATATTTTCATGGGCTCTGGCACCTGCAAACTGAGTGGAAGTGTTGACCACAACGACCCAGCCTTTTTGTGGGTCATTTAAGAAATACTCATAGAGGTGGCTGAGGAAGCGAATCTCAGTCTCAATTTTTAAGGAATCAATTCTTTCGTTTCCAGTGTCAGCTATAAGATCTAAGCGCTCGAGCAAGGGGCCGGCTTTTGCTTCGATGGAGTGAGATTCTTGCTCCCATCCGAAAACAAGACTTGCGCCCATTTGATAGCTCACGGTTTCGTAGTTGGATTCCTTTTGTCTCTTGATGGACGGACTGAATAGAAGATGATGGCGCAGGCTTAAGTCCTCAAGATAGAAATGTCTATATTGCGCTGAAAGAGTTTGTTCAATAAACGAAGAGTAGAGATTGACCTGTAGAGAGTCAGCCTTATCTGTCAGACGAGATTTCTTTAAAAGTGAGCGAAAAATCACACCGCCTTCAGAGTCAAAACCCAAACCGAAAGTTAGAAGATGAGGTTTTGCTGGCACTACTCTGCGAACAATTTTGAAGTTCTCTTTTCCGTCGCAGATAATGTCAAAATATGCACTCAAGTAAAGATCATCAACCAAGATACGATTGGCGGTGATTTCCAGAAGACGAATATCGAATTCTTTTCTTTCAAAGTAAGCTGAATATCGATCTAAGATTTTTGGATCAAGATCAGACTCTCCACTGGTTTCTACGGGGCCGAAGATGGACTCAAGGTCCTCTTCAACTTTTAAGATAAAAGTTTCTTCTTCAACAATGGCCTCAGACTTAACAACGGGGCAGGGGTGTCCATTTTCTTGAAGTCGCCTTTGCGCCCACTTCGTGAATTCGTTAAGGACAACAGGAGTGAAGGGGCGATTCTTTACGTCGCGGCGACGTTTCCAGTTCCAAGCATTCGGTGCATTTTGCAACTCTAAAAGTTGAAGCTTGGATTGAGGGCCGGTTTGAATATGAACGGACTGAGGCAGATACTCGATCACCGGTTGGTGAAAACCTCTGCTTTGTAAAAATGCAGTCAGAAACAATATCTTTTGGGAATCCGGAGAGCCTTTCCATGAGGGGCTTCCTGCAGTCCCACAGAGCCAGTCTTCTTCAGTTTTTGTAAGTTGAAAGCTCTGTTCCTCAGACTCAATTTGCAGACCACAAACCTCATATTTCACTGGCTGAGCCAATGTGGGAAGGGACCATAAAGTGAGAAGTAGAGCAATGAGAAGAGGCATCCTTTGGAGTTAACAGTTCTTTGATTAAAGGGCAAGGCGAGAACGAAAACCAAAGAGTTTTTGCCAGTCATTTCAAGGGCTTTTGCAAGGGGCCCAATACTGGGAAGCTGTCTCGATTTTTGACAAATTTACCGCCTCAAAAGCTATAGGATTCACTTGGCTGGGAATAGAAATCGCAAAGAGTTATACCTATGAAAAAGAACTCTCTAAAACCCCGCTATTGGCTCTCAAGATCACTAAAAACCTTCTTGGCCACTACCATTTTGTGGGGAGCACTTCCTGTGGGTGCTTTTGTTGAGCTTGAAGACCGAAAGCCTTTAGATTTTGAGGGTGGTCAGTTGTCGCCGTTTTGGGCGCAAGAGTATATCGGGGCAGATCTTGTGAAAGAGGAAATGCGCAAGAAAACAGACTTAGCCTTTGTCCCATTTTCCATTTTCGATGCAGGTTTTGAAAAGAAGTATATCAAGCTTCTAAATGACATTGAAGTGGATCGTGCCACTAGTGGCTCACGTCCTATGCGTGGAGACCATGGAACCAGTGTGGCTGCTTTGATTAATGGCCAAGGCATGATGTCAGTTTCTGAAAACATTAACTATGTTCAGTTGCGCAAAGTTTCTCCGTCAATTTATTACTATTCGGCAGTTCGAGAAGTTAAAGAGATGACGACTAAGCCGTGGGTTATCTCAAATTCGATGGGTTGGACCAGTCCCGAAGTTTTGCCTCTGGCTCAGGAAGTTGACTCCCTTGGAGTCATCTGGGTGATGGCGGCTGGGAACGATCATCCTCAAAAAATTGTCGAACATGAAAGAGTAGCCCCCGTGGTAAGTGTCGGGTCCTATTCGCCGCGTGGCTTGCAAACGCTGACTTCGCAAGAGTCAGATCAATTAGACATTCTTGCTCCGGCGGATCAGTACCAAGCCTCTATCAACGGCGTTGGCGAGCATGAGCTTTTTGGTGAAACCAGTGGAGCAACACCTTTGGTGTCGGGCACCATTGCAAATATTAAATCTCTTTTGCCGGCAATGACTCGACAGCAAGTAGAGTATCTTCTTAAGAGAACGGCCTTTCGATCATTTCATGCTTTATATTCTCAGGAAAACAAAACAGGACTTTTAAACTCTTATAAAGCTTTTAAGGTGGCAGAGCGTTTAAAGGATCGTTGCCAATTGGATTCTTCGTGTATGGCTCAAGAAATTCTTAAATCTGATCTCTATGAATTTAAAATGACTCTGTCAGAAAGAGCGAAAAATCTTTGTGAATCAAAAGAGGTTTTAGGTGAAGAAGATATGAAGGCCTTGCGTAGGGCTCACCTTTTAAGCCAAAGCCTTCAAGCTACCCGAGCCTTGGGCTGTGCCTATCGCAACGAGGGGTATAACATCAATGCTGATTATTATTTTAACTTAGTGCTTATTCAAACAAACCCTTCTGCTCTTCAAGAGAAGGTTCAAAGGTTAGCAAGTGAAGCGGTTCTAAAAGGCTATCGTGAGAGTGCCGCGCTGAGAGATTTAGAAATTCTAGACTCGCGATTTGAACAAGCTCTAAAAAAAGTTCTAGCAGATAAAGAGGAATCGGGTATTGGTAAGTACCGCGCGGGGATTTTGCTAGAAGCCTTTAGTAAAACCTCTAAAATTCGCGTCCCATCTAAGAGTTCTGCTCGTGGATTCTCATTCGTTGAGAAATAACTAATCAAAAAAAAATCGTGTAGATATCGAGCCTTTTTGGGGGGGCTGAGAGAGGGAAAACTTATAATTGCTAAGAGTTAAAGAGCTTTTAAAGCACCCAAGCTATTTAAAGGCCCAGTTTTTACTGGGCTTTTTTTTTGACAAGATCAGCAGACCCTCTTGGATCTAGAATAGATCTATATGAAATATACAATTTTCCTATTCATCCTCATCGGTGTTTCTTTGGCTCAAGCGGAAGTCTGTGATGGCATGACTTCAGAAATTTTGAAAGTTTCTGAAGTGCAAGTAGCAAAACCCTCGTTGATGACCTTGGGAAAAGAAAAAATGAACGGTAAAAAGATCAAAGCCAAAAGAGAAGCTTTGGTAAAGAAGTACGTTTATTCAGGTCCACTTTTTGATCTTGAAGATGATTTGACTCACTTCATTGAGCTTGAAGAAAGTTTTACTGAAGCTCAGGAATACAAAGGTCCTCAGCGCAAACTCAGAGTTTTCACAGATCGTGAAAAATCAAATTCCATTGGTTACACTCTAGATTTTGGAAAACAAAAACAAGCTTGGGTAACACTCAACCCTGATTGCTCTGTCAAAGAGGGTGTTTATGTCGATGGTGGAAGTCGCTGTTATTTTAAAGCGTCTGAGTGTGAAAGAGTTATGCCACTTTCTAAGGAAAAACTTTTAGAGAAATGTAGTTATCTCTCAGATACTTCACGCGAAGTATTGACGGCAGCAAATAAAACTTGCGAAGTCATTATGGCAAAAAATACGAAGCCTCAGGTGTCAAAAGAAAAGTCAGCAGTTCCCGTAGAGAGCGCACCTAAAAAAGGGCATCGCTGAAAACCGACACTTGTCCTTATAAAAAAGAGATTGCTTAATTCAACTGCTAGAGTGGATTAAGCTGTCACTTTAACCCAATGAAGTGTCCTCACTTTTTTATCTCCAAAATCTTGATCTAGATCATATAAATTGTATTTTAAATATTTTATGTTTTGATAAGAAGTTCCAACGTCAAATGAAGAGGAGTTGAGAATGGGATTATCAAAACAGAGATTGCATCAAAAGATGATTTACGCGGGAGTGCTCTGTGTTGCATTGGCAAGTTGTACTCAGAAAAACGACGCGGAACCTACATCAAAAGATACTTGGAAGTCTCAATCGGCAGATGTTGCAAAATCGCCAATTGATCTTGAAAAACTACCTACGATTGAGCATAAAATTCTGGCCCCACCGCATGCTCCAGAACCAATAAATAGAAAAACTCCTGCTCGGGTGAAGGTTCACCTAGAAGTGCGTGAGCAAGTTAGTGAGCTAGCTGATGGTGTTCGTTATACTTTTTGGACATTTGGAGGAACTGTTCCGGGACCGATGTTGCGTATTCGTGAAGGCGATTACGTGGACTTCACCCTTTCGAATCATCCAGATAGTAAAGTGCCGCATAATATCGACCTACATGCCGTGACTGGAACTGGGGGAGGCGCTGAAGGGTCTTTCACGGCTCCAGGGCATTCTTCGACGTTCTCTTTTCGAGCATTGAATCCGGGGTTGTATATCTATCACTGTGCAACAGCTCCGGTGGGTATGCATATTGCGAATGGTATGTACGGATTGATTTTGGTAGAGCCATCTGAGGGACTTCCAAAGGTCGATAAAGAATTCTATATCGTCCAAGGTGACTTCTACACGAAAGGTAAATTTGGAGAGCGTGGTTTGCAAGCTTTTGACATGGACAAGGCTATCCGCGAAGAGGCTGACTATGTTGTCTTTAACGGTCGCGTCGGTGCTTTAACAGATGAGAAAGCATTACAAGCAGATGTCGGTGATGTTGTTCGAGTTTTCTTTGGTAATGGTGGGCCAAACTTAAGTTCATCATTCCATTTAATTGGCGAGATCTTTGACCGTGTCTATGGCGAAGGTGGAAGTAAGATCAACCAGAAGAACGTACAAACAACGGCGGTTCCTCCAGGTGGGGCAGCTCTTGTAGAGTTTAAGGTCGATACTCCGGGACATTATACTTTAGTGGACCACGCCATCTTCCGAGCTTTCAATAAAGGAGCTTTAGGTGCGATTCGCGTTGCAGGGGATAATAATCCAAAAATCTACACTGGAAAAACGAGTGATCGTGTTTATCTGCCAGAGGGGCAAAACATTAAGCCTATCTCTCAGGATGAACACAAAGATCCGGCAGCGGGAGATTCATTTGAAGCCAGAATGCGCGTCGGTAAGATTGTTTACAATCAGAACTGTTTAGCGTGTCACCAAGAAAGTGGAATGGGAATTCCGAATGCCTTCCCGCCATTGGCCAAATCAGACTACCTAATGGCGGACCGCAAACGTGCAATACGCTTGGTAAAAAATGGTCTGGAGGGACCGATCACTGTGAATGGAAAATTGTATAACAGTGCAATGCCAGCTCTAGGCTTATCTGATGACGATATTGCAAACGTAGTGACTTATATCATGAATAGCTTTGGAAATAAGGCGGATATGGTCACTCAAGATGAAGTTAAAAAGGCCTTGAAGTGACTTTATTGAAACTTTTCTTTCTGCTAGCTTGGGGGAATCCACAGGGAGGGACTATGGTTCCCTCAGGCTATTTGAATCCGGTCTTTAAAGATCAAGGAGAAGAAAAGATTCGCGTTGAAAGACTTTGGGTTGATAAAACTCCTGTTACAAATGCTGAGTTTTTAAAATTTGTTCAGAAGCATCCACAATGGCAAAAAGGGAAGGCTAAGAAGCTTTATGTGGATGAGGGATACTTAAAGCACTGGCCGAAAACTGCAGAGTTTATTGTTGAGGAAGCCGATGAGCCCGTTGTGAATGTGTCATGGTTTGCGGCTCGTGAATATTGCTTTTCTCAAGGTAAGAGATTGCCCTCAACCTCCGAGTGGGAGTATTTCTCTCAGACCACGACTCCAGAATACGAGGAGAAAGCTTTGCAGTGGTACTCTAAAGCAAAAGAAAGTTTAAGAGCAGTTGGTAAAGGCAATCCTAACAAGTTTGGGCTTTATGACACTCACTCTCTAGTCTGGGAATGGGTCGAAGACTTTAACAGTGTCTTTATGACGGCGGATTCTCGGCAAGGATTTGAAAAAGATATGTTCTGTGCAGGAGCCGCTGTGGGGGCTAAAGATCCATCCAAGTACGCAAGCTTCGTTCGCTATGCAATGCGTGCAAGCTTAAAAGGGAAATCGACGAGTTCTCGTTTGGGTTTTCGCTGTGTGAAAGAAAGGAATTAAGAATGAGGTTCGTTATGTTAATACAACTTCTGTTTCAAATGAGTTTGGCTGAAGTCAATCATAACCATCATGATCATCACGAAGAGCTAGAGCCGCAAAAAAGTGCCTATGAAGAAACGCTATTTGGTATTAGCGGAGATTGGGAAAACCAAGAAGGCAAGAGTTTCAAACTTCATGATCTTTCTGGCAAACCTCATCTATTTGCGATGCTATATACTCGCTGCCAAACGGCTTGTCCTATTTTAGTAGAAGATGTGAAGAAGGTTGTGACTTCGCTACCTCAAGATCAGCAAGGCATTGAAGTCGTACTATTCTCTATAGATTCTGAATCGGAAACCATGGAAAGTCTGGCCGATTTTTATAAGTCTAAGAAAATGCCTTCTTCATGGACTGTGGCTAGGTCAAACTCAAAGGACGTAGCAACCTTAGCGGCGGTTCTAGGAGTGAACTTCAAACGTTTGCCAGATGGAGAGTATGTTCATTCCAATTCTATCTTTTTTATAGATTCAAAAGGAAATTTGGTTGCTCAACAAGATGGGTTGAATAAGGTTGATTCTCAATTTATAAAAAAGATTCAGTCTTCGTTGGTTCCAGCTGCAAAGCCGAACTTTTTTGAAAAAACCAAACAGTACTTTAAGAATCTCTTCGGTGGTTCTAAAGAGCACCATCATGGATAAAAGGTTAAGAAGGTTAAGACGATGGTTTCACCTCAAGATAAGATCATTGTGAATGGAGTTGAATTTACTCATTGGGATATTTTTATTGTGATCGAAGACTTCTATCGCAAGGTTGAAAAAGATCCTGAGTTATCTATTCCTTTTCAGTCGGTCCACGACTGGCCTGAACATATTCAAAGGTTGACGCACTTTTGGTGGATTCGTTTCGGCGGAACACCTTATATGTTCACGCATTACAACCCAGTCCATAAGCATTTTCATGCAGGATTTAATGATCAACTTTTAGAGAGATGGTTAGGACTGTTTAAAGAGACTCTCTCAGAGCGACTGAAACCTCAGCAGATTCAGTTATGGGGAATGGTGGTTGAAAAAATGGGAGAATCCCTGTCATTTCGCAATGAGTTGCTAAAGCAAGAAAATCAAAAAACTTGATTCAGATCAATGAATGAAATCTCCAATTTTTCTAGAGTGAAGAAAAGGAGATAGTAAAATGTCTGAACAAAGAATCCACTTAGATCAAATGGCCCCACAAGAAAGAGAATTGTTTTTCCGTCGCCAGTCTGACGATTTAGAACCTGGTGAGGAAATGGTGATTCTTTTCAAAGAAGATCCTGCGTTACTTCTGAAATCATTCATGGAACAAGAATCAGAACGATTTAGCTATGAGATGGAAAAAACAGGCACGCAGGAGTGGAAGGTGAAGATCAAAAGAAAAAAAGAAAGCTGCTGTGGATTTTGTGGCGGCGAATAGTTGTGACGTGAAAAGAGTGCGCTTGTAGATAAGGAAAAACCGTGAACAAAGTGATCGATGCCTATAGATATTTTTTTCCCGTGGGATGGGGGCTCGGAGTCTGGGGAGTGTTTCTTTGGATTCTTTTTCCGCTCGGTTGGGTGCAATATCCTGGGCAGACCCATCCCGATCTCATGCTGGGTGGTTTCTTTCTAAGTTTTGTTTGCGGTTTTTTAATGACGGCGGCTCCAAAATTCACTTCTAGTTTTGAGCCGACAATGGCAGAGCAGAGAACGGCCTTTGCTTTAATTGCACTACTAATTTCAGCGGTGGTGTTTTTTTCGAAAGTGTATTTCTATTTCACTGTCGTTCTATTGTTTCTGTTTTTAATGATTTTTTTGGTTCGAAGATTTTTAAAAAGACGCTCCAATCCTCCGGATGCCTTTTTGTTTGTGGGGGTCGGCGTACTTGCAGGACTCGCAGGAAGTGTCGGTCTGCTATTAGGTTATACTACTAATTTGCCATCATTCCTATTTCAGTTATCAAGATTGTTCTTCTTGCAGGCTTATATCTTTTGTCTTGTCCTAGGGGTGGGATCTCGTTTGATACCGGCTCTTTTAGGATGGGTAGAGAGCCCGCAGGAAGGTTCGCCGCAAAAAAGAGTCTTCCTATTTACCTTTTTAGCATTTGCATTTATTGGCAGCTACATTCTTGAGGCGGCTCAAGTGGGGATTTGGGCGCAGGCGCTGAGGGGCCTTGTGATAGGTTATATAGCTTTTAAATTCTGGAGGATTCATAAGTTTCCAGCACGCCGTGGAGTGCAAACATGGTGGCTATGGGCTTCGGCGTGGTCTTTACTTTTAGGTCAAGCTGCGATGATATTCTTTTCCGACTATCGCATTCATCTTTTGCACGTCATTTTAGTTTCGGGCTTAGCTCTGATGACGTTCATGATCGCAACTCGGGTCTCATTGGCTCATGGGAAGCATGATCTTGGTTTAGAGAAAAACTCCAAGGTATTATTTGTTGGGGCATTATTGGTAAGCCTTGCAGGATTCACAAGGCTCTCTGCGGGATTTGCTCTCCATATTTATCAATCCCATTTAATTTATGCATTTTATACATGGATTATAGGACTTGTTGTATGGGCGTTTGTTTTCATTCCTAAAATGATCAGTGTACGAGGAAAGCCGACTAAAGAAAGCTAGAAAGAGTTTGAAGAACTTTGATCTTACGATGATCTAATTTTAGTAAGCCTTCTTCTTCAAGCTCTGCAAGCGTTCGTGAAAAGGTTTCGGGACGAAGGCCTAACATCATGGCCACCTCGTGCTTTTTCTCTTTGAGCTCTAGAATGTCGCTCTGCTGATCTTTTTGAAGGCCTATTAGAAATTTAACGACTCTTTCTTTGGCTGAACTGACGCCGATATTTTCAATCACTGAATTTAGCTGATCCATCCATTTAACAATGGAAGCGATGACGGAATGATAGAGTTCAGGGCGGTGTTGGAGAATTTTTTGAAAGTCTTCTTTAGGAATAAAGTAAATTTCAGAATTCTCTGTTATAGTCAAAAGATCAGAAGACGTTTCAGAATTGAAAAGACTGGCTTCACCGAAAGTTTTTCCTGGGCCTAAGAAGCCCAAAATGACTTCTTTACCTAATGGCGAAACTTTAGAAATTTTAACTTTTCCTTTATGAATCAGATAAAAGCCATTTAAAGATTCGCCCTGCTCTAAGAGTACGCTGTTTTTCTTAAACTTTAGACTGCGAATAAGAGGAATAATAATATCAGTGACTTTTTCTTCTTGGCTAGAGCAGATGGGGCACTTGTCGATTTGAATCTTGGTCATAATTCTCTCCAGCTCCTTTATAGGCACTAAGTATAGTCTTCTTTAGTGGAGGCGTCCATAAAAACGGAGCCGAATGGACAAGATTGCTCTTGCAAGAATACAGGCTGAGGGTCTATATCTTGACTGAGAAACGCCTGAGCCAGGAGCATCCCATCACAACAGAAATCAAGCTTTTACTTAGTCGGCTTTTGACTCGCACAGGAGATCAGGCCTGGGATTTTGTAGTTCCATTTGCCTTACTTCATGTCTTTCCAGGCAAGCTTCAGGCCGCTGCATTTTATTATCTAGTCATAAAGTTAGGGACTTTAATGTTAACCAGTGCCAGTGGGAAGTGGATGGATACGACGGCGCGAAAAAATGTCGTTCGCGTTGGGATTGGTTTTCAATTTATTGGAGTTCTTTTTGGAATCATTTTCTTTCTTATCTTAGATTCGGTAGTGCATCAGTCCACTGAGGCTGCTTGGCAGATCAGTTTATATTTTGCGGGATTGTGTGCGGCGGGAATTTTTGCTTCTTTGGGTTCACACATTACAGACCTTGCCATTGGCAATGACTTAGTCCCAGCGCTTGTTCCGACAACGAAGTTAACTTGGTTCAATGCGTGGATGAGGCGCATTGATTTATCCACAGAAGTTGGGGCTCCCATTCTAGCGGGGTTTATCTATGTCTTGAATCCAACTTCTTGGCATCATCTTCTAGGATTGATTGTGGTCGCTTTATGGAATCTTATTTCTTTCGTCCCTGAGTACGGAATCCTTCGAGGGATTTTAAAAGTAACGCCTGAGCGCAGTGCTCGCGCAGTGACACAGGAGTGGAAGAGCTTATTTAAGATTGATCATCGAGTCGCCACACGAAGTCCTTTGTTCTGGCTCTTGGTGAGTAATACCTTTTTATGGTTCTCTGTTCTAAGTCCCCATGGCGTATTATTAACGGCGTATTTGAAAGAACAAGTGCAAATGGTTGAATCGGAAATTAGTCTGTTCCGAGCACTGGGGGCGCTTTTCGGTTTGATTTCGACGTTGAGCTTTCCATTTCTAGTAAGGCGCTGGGGGCTTTTGAGAAGTACTTTTTCGCACATTCTTTTGCAGGGACTTTCGTTGTGCGCCGGAGTACTTGCCTTTGCGACCCATACCAAGTGGGGATATGTTCTGTTTCTAGCGTCTATTCTCGTTTCGCGTATTGGACTTTATGGTTTTAATAATGGTGAATTTGAGATTCGACAAAGAATGGTGCCTGAACAAATTCGCGGAGAACTCAATTCTCTAGCCGTACTAATGGCGACCACTGCGAATCTTTTTATTTTCTTAATCAGCAGCCTTATTCAAGAAAGTGCTGATTTTCAGTATCTAGTTTATATCTCAGCCTTCAGTGTACTTTGCGGAAGCTTTGCGTATCTCTATTGGATCAGAAGAGAGCCCCAAACTGTTCAAGCAATAGTCTCTGAGGGGTAGGAAGTTCTTTTCCGATATTTGAGGTGAAGGTCTTTGCAGGATTAAGTGTTCAACGAATTCATTTTTTGCATATAGGGCATGAGGTCCTTGCTTAAAGAATTCAAGACTCCCGTAAAGTCACCAGAGTCTTTCACAATCCTGTCGGCATATACTTTCGAAGGTTCGACGAAAAGATCGTGCATAGGGCGTACTTGTAATTCGAACTGGCGCAAGACTCCTTCGGGAGTTCTCCCTCGCTCGTGAACATCTCTCGCAAGACGTCGTTCAAATCTCAAAGCTTCCGGAGTGTCAAAAAAGATGGAAGCATCTAATTCAGCACGAACCTCTGGAGAGTTGAGAATCAGAATACCATCGACAATGATAACAGGTTTTGGCAAAGCCAAGATGGTTTTCTCAAGCCGTGAGTGCGTGACAAAATCATAGACCGGTACGTGCAGCGTTTGATTTTTTTTAAGTGTTTTTAAACCTTGTGCTAGTAAAGAAAAATCTAAAGCATCGGGGTGATCGAAATTTACAGAACCACCATCAGAATCAAACTTAGCCGATTGATCGATGTAGTAGTTATCCTGAAGGATGAGGGTGCAGTGCTCTTCGCCGAGCTTTTCTAAAAGAGCTTTCGCAAAATATGTTTTTCCAGAACCACTGCCGCCAGCAACACCAATAATATAGGGTCTTTGCATAGATCTTCCCTTCAGTCCTCACTGTGATACTGGAAAATCCTTAAAAACACTAAGGCAAAGGATGAATCTTTCGTTTTTTTAGGACTGTCAAAAAATCAGACACCTCTAGAGCAAGGAATTGAGTTTTAAGACAGGGGGAGCCCTTAAAAAACGGCCCCATCACTGCGAAACCAGCCCGTCAGGCTCAATCGATCGCAGCCGCAGACTTCGACTTGATGGGGGAAGAGGTCACTTCTAAAAAGTACGAAACTTCCGAACCGAGGTTCGATTTGGGTGAGAAGTTCATCGCTAGCTTCTGGTTTAAAAAGACTGAGCTGACCGCCACAAGAACTTTGCCATTGGCGGTTGAGATAAAGGACAAAGGTGATTTTTCGATTTTGTTGACCTGGGGGTGTGTCGAGGTGTTTTGCATAGCGCGCAGAGGGGGGATAGATAGCGAAATGCGATTCTACTCTTTGAATGCCGATGAAGAAGGCTTGATTGAGTTGTTCTTGAAGCGCCTTGAGGTATGCAAAAAATATTTTTTGATCAGGGGAAAGGCTATTCTCTTCGAGCCAGTAGGTAGAGTCGCCGCGGATATGACTATTGATACTTTTACCTTGAACTCCAATCGAAGCCGCTTGTAGCGCTCCTAGAGATTGGAGTTGGAGACACTCTTGGGCGAGGGCCTCGACAAGATTTGCCGGGAATATATTTGAAACCGCCACCCAGCCTTTTTCAGCCAGTTCTTGGAGTAGCAGTTCGACCCCTGGGATGATCATAAAATCTCCTTAGAAATTTCGCGGTAATATTTTATGCACGAAGTTTTTTTTCTCTACAAATAATTTCGTAAAGACGGCTTAAAAAACAGGGACGTAGGGTAGGGCCTTAAATAGGCATCAATTCCTAAATTATGAGAAGGTATAGGGAATTTGACATTGAGCAATTTATAATGGCGTTCAGCATTAGATCCTGATAGACCATACCCATGACAGACGCAAAGACCGCTTACGAACAACTGGGTGGAGAATCAGTCCTTCGCCAGATTACTAAACGCTTTTACGAGATTATGGATACTCTGCCTGAAGCTCAAGGAGTGCGCCAGATGCATCCTCGGGATTTAAGCGGTTCCGAAGAAAAGCTTTTCATGTTTTTATCAGGATGGTTGGGGGGACCGAATCTCTTCGTTGAAAATCACGGTCATCCCAGAATGCGTATGCGCCACTTTCCTTTTCAAATTGGAAAGTCAGAAAGAGATCAATGGATGATATGTATGGTTCAAGCTTTTGAGGACGTCGGGGTCGCAGAGCCGATTCGGAGCGAACTTCTTCATTCTCTTTTAAGACTTGCAGATCATATGCGAAACATAAAAGAAGAAGGGGAGTCCTAAGACTCCCGTTTTTAAAATATTCTAATTAGGCTTTTCTAACGAATTCAGATTTAAGATTGATCGCGCCAAACCCATCAATTTTGCAGGCGATATCATGGCCATCTCCGGCATCGGTAAGGCGAATGCTTTTTACCTTAGTGCCGCCTTTGATGACTCCTGAAGAGCCCTTTAGTTTGAGGTCCTTAATCACGATTACAGAATCACCGTCTTGCAAGATATTGCCATTGGCGTCTTTGATCGTACCATCATCAACAACAGAGGCAGCATCGTCTGCGCCGTCTTTGTGGACACTCCACTCATGGGAGCACTCGGGACAAACCCATAGATTTTGGTCCTGATAAACATACTGTGAAGAACATTTCGGGCAATTATTTGTATCTGACATGGCAGTAGTAAAACATGCTTCTAGCGTGGGAGCTAGGTTCGGGGCAGCAAGTGATGAACCTCCCTCTATTAAGGTCCAGTAGCTATCAAAATAGAAAACATTACGAGCCTCTGTCAGAGAATTTTTATAAAATGAAAGTATGAAATGCTTAGCGATTCTATTTTCAATTCTTATTTCTTCTCCGGTATTTGCAAATCAAATTGTCTTAGATCGTCAGTTCCATTCAGGGACACGTCTTGTGGATATTCTAAAAAAAGAAAATGAGCACTATTTTCTGCAAGGGAAAGATTTAGGAACATCCTTGCCCAAAGATGTCCTTGCGGCTTGGAAGAATCTTGAAAATTATAAACCAAAAAAAACCACAAAAAATTGCCCAGCAGGTGACTATAAAATCACAAAGAAGAATGGAAAAAAGACGACGGCTATCAAAGGCTGTGTACAGGGCAAAGAATATGTGGCTTTGATGAAGAATTTAAGAACTATTCGTAAGTATTCAGAGACGGTGAAGTAATGAAAAGAATTTTAGGAGTGGCCGTATTAGGAATAGCTTTGTCAGCGGGGGCTGCGTTGGCAGAGGAAGACTCTCAAGCAGATGTTACTGAAGCCCTACGAAAAATTGAAAACATGAAGTCGCTTTTAAAAGTTTCGGCTGCCAACGGTGATCACTGCGTAGCTCCTTCGGTGACGGCCTGCAGTCTTCAGAGCTATTGCGGAAAACTAGGGGAACGAGCGCAGGAGATGTACCTCTATCAAGATGCTCAAGGAAAAAAAATTGCTAACTTTAATTATTTAAGCACGCTTGGTTCCGTTGAGAATTGTATCCAAAAGAAATATCCGGAACCCATCACTCAAGATCCTTTTTTATTTCCTGAACTTCTTTCTGAGAAAGATAACAATCTGAGCCCAGAAGACAAAAAGAAAATGTTAGCACTCTATGCGGATGAAATTAAAAGATCTGAAAAACTTTTTGTCGAGGCAAAAGGTCACATTGTTAAAATGTTAGAGGGGCGTCGTAATTCCGCCAATGCCAAAGATATCAACCAGATGATCGCGCAGGTAAAAGCTGTGCAGATGAAATCTCTCTCAGTCCCTATAGAGTGGGAAGAATTGGCGATGCAGGGTTGTGAGGCGCCGAATGCTTACTACACTCCGGGAGAAAACACGGTAACATTGTGTCCACAAATTTTAAACTATCCCGATGGCGGACTTTATAGCGTGATCGCTCACGAACTAGGGCACTCTATTGATTCGTGTAACGTCGCAAATCATCCAGAGCAGGGTAAAGAGATTTATCCTGATAAAAACCCCCTTAAAGGAGTTCTAAGTTGCCTGCAGTCAGCTCAATCTATTGGGGCGAAGGTGCCATCTAAGGATGACTTAGAAAAACGAATAGAAGAAGAACGCGATGAGCTTCTCGCGGAGATGAAAGAGATGGGCGATGCTGAAGGGAGTGAAGATAACTTCACGGATGGAACCGAGGCGATGTTTGCAGATCGAATTTCTGAAGTAGGTCAGTTCTATGATTCTCAAAAACACTGTGCAAGTTTTATTGGTAGTGGTCACATGCAAGAAGCTTTTTCTGATTGGATAGCGACCCAAGCTGTCACTGCGAAGATCAAAGGAATGAAAGAATCTTCTAAGGCGAAAGAGTTTGCCTTTTCATCTCAGGCCATTTTTTTGGGGTTAGACTGTCAGAATATTAAACAAGTAACTATGGATCGCGTGAAGGCAGCCGCAGGGAAGGCCTGCTCAGCTCTTGAGGACTATGAAAATTATCTTCAAGAGGCAGATGCAGATGATGATTACTCAAGCCACCCTAAGGCCAGCGATCGTGTGAATAAGATCATGATGGCTGATCCTAAAATGCGTGAGGCTCTTGGCTGCAAAGGTGATGGCTCTCAGGGAAAGCAGTGCACCTAGTAAACTGATCCACTAGACTGGTTTTAAGCGAGGGATTTGCGGAGCAATCTAAGTGAGTCTCTAGCGCTTCAGCGGCACGCCATCCTAGCTCAATTGCGGCCGCTGCCTTTGGCATCGGTTCGGGCCATCCAGGCCCCCGCAAAGGCCGCTTTCGGCCAGAGACTCACTTAGACTTCTCCACAAATTTTGCTTTCAAGGAATCTATTGGAATATTTTCTTATTTTTGAACTACATGAATCTGTATTGATTCAGCTTAGCTATGTACAAATAGATATTCAGTTCGAGATGTTCTTTGATTTTGGATGTACACCAACTTTTTCTAGCAAGTCTTTTGATGTGATCTCTTAATACAGCACAGGTATGGTTGAGTGGGAAAAGTGGATCATGGATTCTTTTTTCAGAGCTTAGATACTTTTGTTCTCTTCTTTTTTCTTTATTATCTCTGCTAGTGAACTGTTTATAGGGAACATTCGGGAAGATATTTTGTACGAGTTTCTTATAAAGTGGTTTTGCATCCGATTTGATTTCTTGAATGGATTCCGCTTTGGATCTGATGCTTAAAAGAAGCTCATTGATTTTATCAGAGGACTCGTTAGCTCTATACCCGTATTTTCTATAAGCTATATTCGCAAGATGTCCCTTGGCGGGAATACTTCCTACCTGAACACCTAATAATTGGTAATGTTCATTAACTGCTAGTGCAATAGTAAGGGGTTTGAGTTTTGTATGTTCAATAGATTCCATTTCATCAAAAAACACTTCTTTGGAATTGAAATGTTGATTCTTGTGAAACTCTTTTGCTCTATGGCCGAGCCATTTAAATTTATAGTACACGGTTTTATAGTTACAGTTTAATAGTCTTGCGATCTCTCTTAGAGCTACTCCTGAGGTTGCAAGTTTAAAAATCTGTACATTAAGATCGACTCTTTTTTGTCCAAATGTAGGGGATAAAGTTCTAGTAGAAAAGGACTTCTTGCAGGCCAAACACTGATATCTTGGGATGTAAGTTTTAGTGCTCTTTTTATAGAAGTAACCTCGCTTGGAGAAGTTTTTTTCTCCACAATGGGGGCATCTGAAGTGCTTAATGGATAGCTGAGACATACAAGCCTATACCGAAGCAAGAATCTTACTGGCTTAAAAGTATAAAGGCGCAAAGTCTAAAGAGATCTTTGCGCCGATAATCGGAATAGGGCCGTTAAAGCCTTCGCCATGGTGATGGATCAGTTTAAAATAAGTTAATAAATAAAGTGATGATCGCAGCATTTATAAAATCAATAAAACACGATCCTACAAGTGGAACTACCAAGAAGGCCTTTGGAGAAGGGCCATATTTTTGCACAAGTGATGACATATTTGCCATGGCGTTTGCTGAAGTTCCCATCATAAAACCAACGTATCCAGCACTAATCACTGAGGCTTCATAATCTTTGCCAGTAAGTCTAAACGAGGGGCCTAAAGCTACTAAGGCTACAAACAATGCTTGAGTAACTAGGAACATGATCAGAGGCAAAGCCGCATGGCGCAGTTCTTCGAGGCGAAGGGTCATAATTGCTGTTGCGATAAATAGTGTTAATGCAACTCCTCCGATTTCTTCAATCCAATCTGGATTAATTCGGAAGATAGGTTTTACATCTTCAATATTTCTGACAATGGCAGCAATGACCATAGAGCCGATATAAACGGGCAAGGTAACTCCAAGATCATTAATCCATGAACTGAGTGTTGTCCCGATCCCCATAATAAAACAAAGTGCTAAAATCGTAACGATAATATCTTTGCCGGGATATGCTTTCAAAATCAGCTCTTCAGACTTTTTGATATTCTGAGAAGTGACTTCATCTTTCAGGCGATGCTTACGAATTAAATAGGTGGCGATAGGGTTTCCTAAAAGACCCCCAATAAGGATTCCTCCCATAGCGGCAGTCAGGCCAATGATTGAAGCCCCTTCCACGCCTTTTGCTTCTATCAACGGCGCAAAGGCAAGAGCAGTCCCTGGGCCACCTGTCAGGGCGATAGGGCCCGTTAGAATTCCCATGAGGGGGTGTTCTCCGAGGACTTTAGCAACACCAAGTCCGGCACCCACTTGCAGTAAAAGACCACCGACCGCCAGTGCTAGAAAGATAAGAACTAGTTTTCCACCCTCTTTCAGAAGGCGTAAAGAGGCTGAGTACCCAATGGAAGCAAAGAACGCAATCATCAAGCTTTCTTCGTAGTTTTTTAAAAACTTGAGCTCAACAAAATCATAGGATTTAAGAACCGACACGGCGAGAGCAAAAATAAATCCACCAATGACGGGAGCGGGAAGATTGTAACGATCAATAAAAGAAATTTTTTTCTTTAGATACATTCCGAAATAAACAACAAGGGCTGCGATAGCTAAGGTCTGCAAATTCGTAAAATTCATATAAGAAAGCCTAGAGCTTCTCATGGGTACTGTCTAGGTAATATCACAGATCTTGTTATGAGAAGGAAAGAGAGAGATTTAGAATCAGAATTAGACCTAATCCCAAGAGGAAATCCAGACGCCCAAGATACTTAAAGCCCTGATCGTGGATCTTATGAGCAATTTCTTCGATGGTCACTATCAGCATGGCACCACCAGCAAAAGCCAATATAAAGGGCAAACTATTATGTGTGACCGTCGCAAAGAGCCCTGCAACCAAACCACCAAAGATTTCTACAAAACCTGTCAGTGCAGCTCCCCAGAAGGCCGTCTTACGAGAAACTCCCAAAGACAGAAAGGCCGCGGCCGTGGCAAGCCCTTCGGGAAAGTTTTGCAGAACAATAGCTAGGACAACTCCCCAGTTCCTGGCGTCAGAAATAGAGTCACTCAAAGCCGCTCCCGAGGCCATGCCTTCAGGAAAGTTATGCAACATCATCGCAATAATAAATAAAGTTGTGCGTCCATGGGTTTTCCAATGCTCAGGGCTAGAGCGATGCAAGAGGCGACTTAAAACTCGCAGACTCACGATGCCAGAAAGTATGCAAAAGATAATACTCAAAGAGTCAGGAGTGCTTTGAAAAGCGGGCATGATAAGGTTCATCACCGCGGCGACAATCATCATGCCTAATGCAAAATCTAGATTGAGAAGGCGCCAAGGATTCCATACGCCGGAAGAGCGTTGAAAGCGAACGGGAAGAGCGCCAATGATCGTCGAAAGACCTGTTACGAGGCCCCCAATAATGGCATTTAAAAAGGATGCACCCATATATTAAGGCTGCCTAGGTCCTCGTGGAGGGTCAAGTTTTCGCTGCTTAGGTTTGTTTTTGAAACCGAACTGATTTTTGCTTAAAGAGGTGGGATACTCATGTTCTTTTTCAACTCGCTGAAAGCGTTCAAGAATCTCTCGCACTTTCACTGAGTTTTCATCTAGAGAAAAATCCACACGACGTTTTAAAAGATCCAGAGCTGACTGAGTATTGCGTTCAAGATTTTCAAACTCAGAATCAGAGAGTTGATGCCAATTGCGCATCAACTCTCTTTTTAATTCATTCCATTTTTCTATGGGCAATATAGGTCTTGTCATTAGTTTGTTTCAATGACGAGATCAATACGTCTATTCTCAGCGCGGCCTTTAGCTGTTTTATTATCACTAATAGGACTGCTAGAACCTTTACCCACGGCTTCCATCTCTACTTGAGCCATGTGACCTTTTTGGAGGAAGGTCTCAACAGCTTGGGCTCTTTTTTGTGAAAGCTCGGTGTTGATATCAGCATTTCCAGTGTTATCTGTGTGGCCTTCAATAATAATTTTTGTCCGGATCCACTTGCTCAAGAGCGGACTCGACTTTGTTAAGCAGAGCTTGGTTGCGAGGCCCGATGGTGTCTTTTCCTGTCGGGAATTGCAGACCTTTGAGGCGAACCATGACTTTGCCATTTTGTGTAAAGACTTCGGCTTCGTTTGGCTTAAAGTGTTTACGAATTTTTTCTGCAGAGGTTGATGCAATATAAGTTTGTTGAAGTCGGTCGCGCTCTTGGGAAGTCTGATTCAGTTCACTTTCCGTAGAAGCATAATCGCGGCGAAGATCTTTGAGATCATGACGTTGTCTTTCGGCGGTAAGAACCAAGGCTTCCGTATTACCAGCTTTTACTTTCTCCATCACTTCTGAAAGATGGCGAGCTCTCATATCAGCATCACGCGAAACTTCCTGAATCATTGCCATATTGCGAGAGTCACGGGCAATCGTTCTTTCGGCGTTTCTAAATGTCGTTGAAGCCATCTCGTATGTTTTTGGTGCTCTTTTTTCGGCATCATCTTTACGAGCTGATTCGAGTATTTTTTCCGCCTCACCGAGCTGTGCATGGCGAACGGATTTTATTTCAAGGTCACGATAGCGAGTGACTAGGTCGTTTCCTTTTTTCTCGGCCGGAGAAAGATTGTTTTTTTCAATTGAAGAGGTGACACTCTTTAGCTCTTTTTCATACTTATCCCATTCAGACGAAAACATTTGTGGAGCTCCGGCACGCAAGGCGCCAGCGCGGGCATCTCTAATATCACTAATAGCGGTTTCCGTGATTTGGGATTTCGCGTTGGCTTCATCGAGCCACCCGCGAGCATAGGCCACTTCCGTCAGAACTTTTTCGTTAGAGGCGCCATTGCGACGTTGTTCTTTAGCTTTTTCTAAAGCTTTTCGAGCATCCGCGTAGTTATCTGGAGAAAGTACATCCACTTGGCGCTCACGCGCTTCGCGAAGCATTTCTTCAGTCCTTTCGATCTCAGAGCTTGGATTCGCGCTGGATGAAATGTTTTCGTACTGAGGGGGTTTGCTAGCGCAACCGACGACGAGGACTGCGGCCACAAGCAAGCCTGATAGAGAAAGGTGATTGCGTAATTTCATAAGTGACTCCTTTGTCTAGCACTTTCAAGATAAATGAACATTTCGTATATATGACTAGTATAGGCTACGGCTCTTCGTAGAAAGGTCACAACTGAAACAAATGTAATCTCTAGAAATTTGATTATTAACAAGAATATTTGGAAAGGTTTTATGGCAACAAGCAAGAGCTAAATTATAAATCTATTATATACTTATATTTGTATGTTGCTTTGCAAGTGCAGGCGTTAAAAGGAATGGAAATGAATCAATGAACGTTGTGATGCCAGAAAAAAGCAAAGCCCGAATAGAGGCTCGCAATAATTAAGACAATGCCGGCGATTTTTTGATGTCTTAGGCCCGCTTGATTGACCATGCGTCGAACTAGAGCAGGAAGGGCATTGAGGGCAGGAAGTCCTCCCAACCAAAACAAAGACATCACGAATGCTCCACTCCACGCACTCTGTGTTGCGACAGCAGCAAGAACATAGGTATAAAGCCAACCACAAGGTAAGAGGGCTGTCATCGCTCCAATCACCCAAGGCGAACCTGATTTAAAGAAGGGCTTCAAAGGAAGATGCCAATTTAAAAAACGGGGACTGGTGTTATTTCGCAGAAGTTGCACTCCATAGGCGAACAAGAAAAAACACATAATAACCGTTGCGGATAGACGAAGGGCTTCGACGTGACTCCCTAAAAATGAGGAGCCAACGCCGCCAGCAAGCGCCCCTAGCAAGGTGTATGAAAAACCACGTGAGAGGTGATACTTCCAAAGGTCCTTTTTTTCTCTCATCAAACTTGCTATGGGCCCACACATCGCAGCACAGTGCCAGCTTCCGAAGAAGCTGGAGGAAATGATTCCAGCTGCGAGGATAAGGGATGAGGTCATTGACGAGGACCTACTAATTGAATTGTGCGTTCATAGGACTTTGGTTTTCCGTAAAGATCTTTAACTGAAACGCGAATTGAAATTTTATCTGTCTGAAACTCAGAGCGTGGCGTACGAATAAAGAAGAACCACTCTCGAGATTGACCGACTGGTAATGGTAGCGGGTTTTCTCCAGCGGTGAGGTTATAGCCCTTATCTATGAGTTCCTGCGGAAGAGAAAGTTGATAGGAGGCGTGCTGGGAACCTTGATTCTGAATATGCATTTTAAATTGGTTGAGGATAATTTCATTTCCCTCGGCATCTTGATTGATAGAGTAGGGAAGGCCCGCACTGCGCAGAATCGTGAAGTGTACCGGTTCATGAGTAGAAAGAGCGTAAACAAATCCACCGATTAAAAGCATGATCGCGGTAAAGTAAATTACCGAGCGAGGGCGCTTATAGTTAATTTTAGAACCATCAAGGGTGTCGTATTTGATCAGACCTTTTGGTTTATTTGTTTTCGTCATAATTTCATCGCAAGCATCAATACAAGCAGTGCACGCAATGCACTCCATTTGTAATCCGTTGCGAATATCAATTCCCGTTGGGCAAACCTGAACGCAGCGATTGCAACTAACACAATCACCTTGTTGTTGGCCAGTCGGCACAGCTCCACGGCGAGGTTCGCCGCGTTTAACGTCATAAACCACAGCTAAAGATTTTTGATCGAGTAAGAGAGATTGAATACGCCCGTAGGGGCACATGATCACACAAAACTGTTCACGGAACCAAGCAAAGTCAAAAAGAGTAATAGCCGTGAAAAAAGAAACGATAATGAAGTAAGTAAGATTTTCTGAAGGGGGTCCTTGCATCATCTTTATTAAAGATTTTGAACCTACGAAGTAAGCGACAAAACTGTGCGCTATCAGAGAAGAAGTGATGACGAAAAGAACCCATTTTAGGCCTGACTTACGAACTTTTTCAGCGTTCATTGGGCCGTTTTTGAGGCGTCGTCGTTCGATATAGTTACCTTCGGTCCACTGTTCGATACGGCGATAGACGGCATCAATGAAAACTGTCTGCGGGCAGGCCCAACCACACCAAACGCGTCCCCAGATAGAAGTTATAAAAGCCAGTCCAAGCGTTAAGATTGCAAGTACGAAAAATAGAAGAGGAACATCATGGGCTTTGAAGCTCATCCCGAACAGAGCAAAATCTCTGTTCGGAATGTCTAAAAGAATCGTTTGATGACCATTGATCTCAGTCCAGGGAATTGCAAGGAAGATAGCTAGGAGAACGAGTTGTGTCCATGTCCTGTGTTTGCGAAAGAAACCCTTCACTTCGGCAGGGATGATGGTGATTCTATCTCCGTGAGCATCGACGCTTGTTAGTTTTCCTGGATCGAGTGTTTTCATTCTACGAGATTTCCTTCCGCAGCTTTTCCGCCTTCTACCTTAGTTCCTTTTTTTGAAAAAAGAAATGCTGTAACGGCGTAAAGTTCTTCACGTTTCATGACGGGTCCCCAAGGAGGCATGCCTTTGGAAGCCACCCCTTCACGCACGACATTTAAGATGTCCATACGAGTTCCTTTGCCATGCACCCAGTAGTTGTCTACGAGGTTTGGACCAATCAGTCCCTGAAGTTCATTTCCGTGGCAAGCGGCACATTTACTTGCGTACTGAGCCGCTCCCAATTCAAGTACACCGTCTTTACCGAAGGCCGCAGCAAGGCTTTCTTCGGTTTCTAAAGGAGCTGAAGTGTTCGCCTTCTGGCGAGTGGTTTCAATTTGTTGCATGGCCACTTCAAGCTCTTTTTCTAAACTATGTCCGCCACCGCCTAATTCATAATGAATGAAATAGATGAAAGCGAAAATAATCGAGATTAGAAAGCTCCACAGCCACCAAGTTGGTAGGGGATTATCGTGTTCGATAATCCCGTCGTATTCTTCAAAGTTTGTTTTATCGTCGCTCATTATAGATCTCCATCTAAAGGCATTTTTTCAAGCTGTGCATAGGTTTCTGTGCTGGATTTACGATACACCCAAAGCAGAACACCTACGAAGAACGCGAAGAAGATGATCAGGCCCATTGAAGTCATGTACGTATCCGTAAAAAACTTTAGTCCTTCTTGTTTCATTCAGTTTGTCCTTTCTGACCTAACGCTTGAAGGTAGGCAATCAAAGCAACGATTTGTTTTTTTGATAGACCCTTCGGAGCTCCGTTTGCTTCTAAGTCCGCAGCAACTTCCAAGGCTTGTTTCTGAGCATGGATGTCGGCATTGGCGATAACGTCTTGCTCATAAGGCACACCTAGTTGCTTCATCACAGAAAGCTTACGTCTAAGAACTAAGAAATCTGTGTCTTTATCAGCCAACCAAGGATAGTTCGGCATGATACTTTGAGGAATTACAGAGCGTGGGTCCATCATGTGGTTGAAGTGCCATAGGTTTGGATACTTCAAGCCGACACGGGATAGATCTGGGCCTGTGCGTTTTGAACCCCATTGGTGAGGTCGATCCCACATAGACTCTTCAATAGTTGAAGCCGGTCCATAGCGAAGAACTTCCGCAGCGATCGGGCGAATCTGTTGAGAGTGACAAGTGTAACATCCTTCTTTGACGTAAATATCACGGCCTGCAAGTTCAAGCGGAGTGTAAGGCGCTACAATTTTATCCGGACTGACGTATTTATGCAGAGAAAGAGTCGGGTAGATCTCAATCACTGAACCCACCACGATTGCTAAGAAAGCAAGTACTGAGAATACAAAACCCTTACCTTCAAGTTTACGGTGAGGATGGTCTGTAACTTCATCAAAACCTAAACGTTTTACTGAAACAGGGACCTGCGGAACGTTTTTCGGCGCCAATTTGATTGTCTTATAAATGTTGTAACACATTAGTAAGAAACCGATGATGAACAGAGCACCACCTAAAGCACGCACCCAATAGAGAGGCACGATACGCACCACTGTTTCGATGAAGTCAGGATACATTAAGTTTCCTTCGCCATCGACAGCAAGCCACATCATCCCTTGAGTGATACCTGCGACCACTAAAGAAATGTAATAGAACAGAATACCAGTTAGACCGATCCAGAAATGGTTTTCTAAAAGTTTTTTAGAGTAAAGCTCTGTATTCCAAAGTCTTGGTACTAGATAGTAGATCATACCAAAAGTTAGAAAACCATTCCAACCAAGTGCACCACTGTGAACGTGTCCCACAATCCAATCAGTGTAGTGACCTAGAGCCGATACAGACTTGATGGAAAGCAAAGGGCCTTCAAAAGTAGCCATACCGTAGAATGTTAAAGCTGCTACGAAGAATTTAATCAGCGGCTCTGTTCTGAGAAGGTGCCAAGACCCTTTTAGAGTTAAAAGACCGTTGATCATTCCACCCCATGATGGAGCAAAAAGCATAATAGAGAAAATCATCCCTAATGTTTGCGCCCACGCAGGAAGAGAAGTGTAAAGCAAGTGATGCGGACCAGCCCAGATATAGATAAAGACGAGGGACCAAAAGTGAATGATCGAAAGTCTATAAGAATAAATAGGGCGATTAGCGGCTTTCGGCACATAGTAGTACATCAAACCTAAGAATGGAGTTGTTAGGAAGAACGCCACCGCGTTGTGACCATACCACCACTGAACAAGGGCATCTTGTATACCCGCATAGACAGGGTAGGATTGAAGCATTCCTACTGGAATTTCAATAGAGTTCACAATGTGTAAAGTCGCTACAGTGATGATCGTTGCAATATAGAACCAAATCGCAACGTACATGTGTTTCTCACGACGTTTTTTGATAGTCAGGAAGAAGTTCGCTGCAAAAATAACCCACACAACTGCAATGGCAATGTCGATAGGCCACTCTAATTCAGCATATTCTTTGGACTGCGAGTATCCTAATGGAAGAGTGATAGCCGCAGATAGAATAATAAGCTGCCATCCCCAGAAGTGGATCTTGGACAATACATCCGATGCCATTCGGGTTTTCATAAGGCGCTGAGAAGAGTGATAAATACCGGCAAAGATCGCATTTCCGGCAAATGCAAAGATCGCCGCATTTGTATGAAGCGGTCTCAATCTACCGAATGTGATCCATTCTAAATTGGCATTGAGTGGCCAATATACAAGTTGTAAAGCGGCTAGAAGTCCGAAGAGAAAGGCCGCGCCTCCCCAGATCATTGTCGCCAGAAGAAATTTTTTGACGATCTCATCATCGTAAAAAAATTTTTCAATCAGGTCGTTCTGTGTTTTCACTGATGTTTCCTTTCGTTTTCATCTTTTAACATTCTGTGTGCTGGTGTATCGAGATCATCGAATTGTCCCCGAGAGCTTGCCCAAAAAAAAGCAGCTACGAAGCCAACTCCTAAAACCAGGGCCATGGGGATCATTAAAGCCATTACATTCATTTGAACCCCCATATCGACGAACCGATGATCGCGACTGAACTGACGGGCATTAAGATGGCCGCCATCATTGGGTCAATAAATCCCATCAAAGAAAGAACTCCTCCGATGAAATTGTAAACCAATGATATTGTCAGATTGCGAACTAAAACTTTTTTTGTCAGGGCTGAAATTTCAAAGAGATCTTTCAGCGGTGCTAACCCACCTTTTAAGAAATAAATATCGGCGTTCTGTTTGCTCATATCGACAGAACCTTTCATCGCAATACCCACATCTGCAGTCTGAATGGCAAGGGCATCGTTGGCGCCATCGCCGATCATGCAGCTATTGGCCGAGTTTGCGATCTTTTCACGTTTTTCTTCGGGCATGAGGTCGCCCAAGGCATTTTCTAGAGGAATTCCTGTTTCAGCAGCAATGCTGGAGACGATCGGCGCGCGATCACCAGATATCAGATGTGTTTGAATGCCTAATTTTTGAAAGTGCGCGATTGTTTCTTTGGCATCTTCGCGAACTTGGTCGACGAAATAGAGTTTGGCAATGGCGTTTCCATCTTGAAGAACTTGCACCGCAATCTCGTTGTGTTCGTTGTTTTCTAAAGAACGAACTTCGTATTTGACTCCATCAAACAGTCCGCGCACGCCTTGACCGATAATCTCTTCGGGAAATTCGACCGAACGCTGATTTGATTCCTGAGCCCAAGCTTCTCTGACTGCAAAGGCAATGGGATGGGAAGAGAATGACTCAAGGCTGACGATTTTTTCTTTCAAATCCTTACTTAAGATAGCAGGCTCAGAGTGTGAAAACTTCAGTACGCCCTCAGTTAAAGTACCAGTTTTATCAAAGAATAGATTTTGGATATTATTAACACGTTCAAGGCTTGATGAGTTGCGAATTAAAATGCCAAGGCTTTGAGCTTTTTTTACAGCCATTCCAAAAGTTAGAGGCGAGCCAAAGGCCAAAGCGCAGGGGCAAGCAAGAACGATTAACGCCAAGGCTCTGTTCATAGCCTCTTCCGCATTAATATGCATATAGGCTAAGAAGAAAATAATGGCGATGGAAAAAACAGTCACGATCAGAATCTGTGCGAGCTTATCTGAAAGCGCTACAAACTGACTCTTTGCTTGTTTTCCATTGTTGAGGTCATGGATGAGTTTTCCAAGTTTGCTTTCTGCGAACGGGGATTCAATTTTTACCAGAGCTTTTTCACTCAAGAGCTTTGTGCCGGCAAAGACTTTCATGTTTTTTGAGAAAGTGCGCGGCAAGGATTCTCCATTTAATAGAGACATATCAATAGAGGCTGTTTCCGAGATGAGCAGACCATCGGCAGGGATGTTCTGTCTTTTACTCACCTCAATAATGTCTCCTGGTAAAGCTCGATCCCACGGGATGCTTTTACGACCATCTTCAGAAAGTTTCCAATAGCGCTCGTTGATGAATTGAGTTTCAGTGTGAGGAGTCGCAAGATAATGTTGCTGCACGCGTTTTAAAATATAGCGAGCAGACAAGATAAAGAACATAAAGCTAGCCGTAGAGTCGTAGTAGATCGCGCCGTTACCACGAATCAAATTCACTGTTGAAAGAATGAATCCAGAAAGCATCGCGATGGCGATTGGAAGATCCGCGCTAATGACCTTATACTTGAGGGAGTTCAATGCCCCCTTGTAAAAAGGCACGGCGCTATAGAACAGAATTGGTAGGAATAAGAGGAAGCTAATAAAGTTAAAAACTTTCTCCCAAGTACCAACAAGTCCTGCGTATACAGGGATTACAAAGAGCATTGTATTGCCTGCCGCAAAACCCGCCACTGCAATTCTAGTTAGAAAGGCTCTGTTTTCTAAGACCTGCTGCTGGTGAAGGCTTTGCTCTTGTTGAGACAAAGACGGGCGGTAGCCAAGTTCCAAAAGGATTTGCGCTGTGTTGGCAAGAGATCCCCCAGACTTAAGCTCCACAGTCACAGTGGATTGCGCAAAGTTCACACGCGACTCGAGGCAGTTGGGATCAAACTCAGGAAGTTTTTCGATAAGATGAACACAAGAAGAACAGTGAAGTCCTTCGACATGGAAGTGATAGAGTTCAGAGCTTGGGTCCCAAGGGTTGACACGGTAAAGGCGGCGAAAGTCTTCTTCATCGAGAAACTCAAACTCATTAGCAAGAGCGATGCTGGCTCCAACAACAGACTCTGCTGATTGCGCAAGAGTTTGGCACCCTTGACAGCAATAGGCCTCCCCTTCGGGCGAGGGGCTACCGCAGTGAGCGCAGATTGAGTTTAGGTTCGACTTCATTTTAAATGTCTCCATCTAAACCCCATATTTTACTAAAGAGAAGGAAAAGAATATGATGCCGATCATGTTTGCATGAATACGAATTAATTCTTTCCATTTCAACTCGTGTTGAGGGATTTTACAGCATCAAAACGTTGCGTCAGTGAATATAAAGTTATTTAGTGGCCTGGTGCCAGTGGGGCGGTTGAGTAATTACCCTAGGCCATTCATTCGAGCGGCAAGGCGCTCTTTAGATAGGATGCGAATATTTCTTCCATCTGATTGGTCAATTAATCCGTCTTTTTCAAACTGAGCCAAGGTGCGAATCACGGTTTCTGGTGTCGTGCCTGCCCATTGAGCAATTTCACGACGGGTCCATTGCTGTTGAGAGAAGTGATCTTGTAGAAAGACCAAGGCTTCGGCGACTCGCTCGGGAGCCCCTTTATCCATCTGTCCCACCCATTTTTCTTCGGCCATGCGCAAGTCCTTAGAGACATGGGTCAGAAGCTTCATAGCAAGGTGAGGGTGGGCTGCGAAAATACTCATGATTTCTGCTTTTGGAATAAAGCAGAGTTCGCAATCCTCCACGGCGATGGCCGAGGCATGGTAGGGTTCGTTGGCAAATAAAGAGCGGTAGCCCAAGGCTCCTCCAGCTCCCACCAATCGTAGGGTGTGCGCGGCTCCATTGGGTGAAACGGCCTCGAGCTTTACCAAGCCCGACTGAATCGTAAAAATACCTAAAGACATATTTCCAGAGTAGAAGATCACCTGCCCCGCTTTATAGTGGCAGGAAGTACGAACTTTCTCTACAGCCAATAGGACATCAGGGGATGAGCATAACAAAGAGTCTGCTTTCATCCCGCAGGCTGAACAAGAAAGTGGAGTGGGTTGGCAATCACCTTTAGGCTTCGTCATAGAGCATCCATCTTACCCTAAGCGCCGCTTCTCTGCACTTGGGAAATGCTATAAAAAATGAAAAAGTGCCTTAGAAAGCAGGAGGTCATCCACTTCGGCAAGAGCATTCTTCGTATTCAGGCGAAGGGCCGCGTCGAGAGTGTTTTCGGGAAAGCTCCAAGGAGTGAGAAAACGAATAAAAACCTCTTGAAATTCTTGGTTCTTTTCAGAATCAAGCTGATCCTTTAGGGAAAAACCGTTTTGCCGCTTGAAGGAACCTAAGACAATTGCTTTTAAAGTCTTAATGAGATGGAGAGGGACGGAGTTCATATCCGACATGATGTATTCAAACTCTTTTTGAAATTCAGAATCTAACTCCATCCATTTAGCAAGCATCGGCTCGTGTTCATAAAGCCAGAGAAGCTTTTTGCAGAAATCAATTTGTGCATGAGCCTGTTGAGAGTCTTGAAAAAAATGATGGGCATGGATTAAGTCGTGAACAATAAAACCCAAACAATCTCGGCCCTCATCAATAACATCAAGAAGAGATTCCGTATCGACCATCATACTCACGCAACGCTTTCCGGAGCACTGAAGCTTTAAGACATCCAGTGGCGAAGGGAGGTGAGTGAGAAGTACGAGGGGGTAGTTACCATGGGTCCATTGGGCGATGGAAGCTTGTACAGCCAGCGGCAAGGATCTCCAGGAGTGCCGACAAAAAAGACTTACGAACAATTCGTCTGAATCCAGTCTTCTCAGGCAAGGCGTGATTGGGAAATCGTGTTTATCAAGTGTCGCCTTAAATAGTTGTAAAATATCTCTGCTTGAAAAATTGGCATTTTCACTCTGAAAAGAGGAAATAATTTTAGCGTTGTGCGGTCCTCCAAGAAAATTTTTGGGACTTCGCAGAAAACAAAAAATCAAAATATAGATTGCAACAATTTCTTGATCGCTGACTTTTTGCGCTCGCCAAAGGGAAAGAAACGGCGTTAGGCACTCTTCTGCAAGTAAAGAGTGTGTAGAAAGAAAATTATCATCTAGTAATCGATGTCGAAATCGTCCTGCGCGTAGCATAAATGATTGGTAGAGCAAGTTTTGACAGAAGTCTAACAATTAAGATCCTTGCCTTATCGTCAAAGAGTCATTTAAATGAATTTATTAAATGGCGTATCTGGAGTGGAGGGGAACTATGAAAGTAAACCATTTAAGAGCTTTCATCTTTGCATTTGTTTTCCAAATCACTTTGGGGACAAGTTTTTATGCAAATGCTCTTTCAGCTTTAGAAAATGAGGCGGTACAAACCACATTCGACTTCTTTGAGGAAAACGAAGGGGCCGAAAAGGAAGAACTTGGATTCTTCACCGTCAGTGAAAAAGCAGTCCCAGTTCGCTCACTTCCTGCTACGCTGGATCCCTTTCGTCTTTTAGAAGAGTTCAAAGAATTGGCTAGAAGCTTGCGCGCAAAAACCGGTGCGATTCTTTTATTAAATTTTGATTTTCATAATAAGAAGTTTGCTGATTACGATGAGCCTTATAATCGCTCTCGCCATTTCGGAACCTGGATTCGTGATAGGCAACAGGGGTCGTGCTTAAATACACGTGGTGTTGTTTTGAAAAGGGACTCTCGTGTTCCCGTAACAACGAACGCTTCAGGCTGCACGATTACCGGGGGAGAGTGGGACGATCCGTACAGTGGGCGTATTTTTACTAATGCACAAGACGTTCAGATTGACCACGTTGTTCCTCTTAAAAATGCATATATCAGTGGTGGTTATCAGTGGAGTAAGCAGAAACGCTGCCTTTACTTTAATTTCCTAGGTAATGAGTATCACCTCTTGTCGGTGATGGGGCGTGAAAATATGTCGAAGGGCGATAAAACTCCTGAGAAGTACATGCCACCGAATTCTAAATATCAATGCCAGTTCTTGGCAGAGTGGTTGAAGATCAAATTGATTTGGACTCTTGGATTCACGCCTTCAGAGAAGGCAGCAGTTGAAGAGTTGGTGAGAAAAAATCGTTGTTCTTCGCAGGATCTTATTTTTACTGCTCAGCAATTGAAAGCACAGAGACAGTTTATGCAAGAAAATATGTCTTTGTGTGTGGCTCAGTAGGTAAATAAAAAGTATCCCTGAGTCAGGGGTTTGGACTCGATGCAGAATCGACATTTTCTCTTCCGGTTTAAATTGGCAGATAGAATTCTTACTGTCTATCATTGACCCATGCAATATACACAGATCGAATTACTCGGAACAATATTCTTTGGTGTTGCCGTTATCCATACCTTTTTGGTCGGCAAGTTTCTTCAAATCTCTCACCGCTATCCTCAAGATTCTATGGGGAGACACGTATTTCATCTGCTAGGTGAAATCGAAGCCGTTTTTGCAATCTGGGCAAGTTTGTTCATGATTGTTTATATCTCTTTAGAGGGTTGGAAGTCCGCTATTGAATACCAAGAGGGGCTGTCATTTGTAGAGCCATTCTTTATCTTTGCAATCATGGTGGTCTGCTCTACACGTCCGATTCTAACGGTGGCGCGCCAAGGGATTTTAGCGATCAGTCTATTTATTCAAAAGATCTTCAAGACTCCGGCTGTTGTGACAGATCTCTTTGTAGTTATGATCATAGGGCCGTTGTCAGGAAGCTTTATCACAGAGCCAGCGGCGATGACTGTGACAGCATTTATGTTGAACTCGATGATTTCAAAGGATGCTAAGAAGATTATTTATCCTCTCATTGCTTTCTTGTTCGTGAACGTATCCATTGGGGGAGCTTTGACGCCATTTGCTGCGCCGCCGATCTTAATGGTTGCTAGTAAATGGGGATGGGATTTTTCTTACGTTTTCACTCATCTAGGTTGGAAGTCAGCAGTTGCAGTTGTTATTAACACTGTCATTCTTTTGGCGTTCTATCGTAAGCAGTTTTCAGAAAATTGCATTACTCTTGAAGAAGTTGAAAAAAGAATCACGGGCAGTCACGCTAAAATCCCAATGGGTGTGACGATTGTCCACTTGATATTCTTAGTCGGCGTGGTGGTTACAGGGCACTATCAAAATGCCTTCCTTGGTTTGTTTTTACTATTCTTAGGTGTCGCAACTGTGACTCAGAGATATCAAGACACTCTAAGGTTAAAAGAGTCTCTTCTTGTGGCTCTTTTCCTTGGCGGTATTATCCAGTTTGGGGCCTTTCAAAAGTGGTGGTTAACGCCTTTGATTTCAAGCATGAGTGATCTTGCTTTGTTTAAAGCTGCCGCTGGATTGACGGCGATTACAGATAATGCGGCTTTGACGTATTTAGGATCTCAAGTGGAGGGGCTTTCTGAAGGAAGTCGCTACGCACTTGTTGCCGGCGCGATTGCTGGTGGTGGATTGACGATTATTGCCAATGCTCCGAATGCGGCTGGCTACTCGATCTTAAGTCGTAAATTTGACGGTGGAATCAAGCCTTTGAATTTGCTTCTTGCGGCGCTGGTTCCCACAGCTGTGGCTTTAGCATGCTTGTGGTTACTCTGAGAAATTTTCTAGTTCTAAAGACGAGAAAGGCTCCTTCAACCGAAGGAGCTTTTTTTATAGATCCGGAAGAGTTCCAAAATCTATTTTACCATCGTTCTTACCTTCGGATTCTTTAATCTCTACGGCTAAGATTCTTTGATCGGGGTCTGCCTGAACAGAGACCGAAGGTCCTTGAGGCTTTCTGCTTTTCTCTAAAGCATCGAGCATTTTTCCATAACCTTTTTTAGAGCTCAAAAGAAGGTAGCCACCTTTTTGCTTAGTGCCTTCGAAAAATATTTCCACCCCATCTGATTCTTGACGAATCACTTTAACTTTTGCGCTGAAGGATGCGTTTTGTTTGTCTGGATCTTCTTCTTTTTCAAAGATGTCGCGGCTCATTTTGGTAGCCTGAACTTTAGAGGCTTGAGGCGTTGTCGGCTTCAGGCCTGAGCCGGATTGAGCAAAGGTGGGAGTTAGAAGTAAGGGGAGTAAGATGTGAGCGAGCATTGTTTCTCCTTGGCTGAAAAATCAGAACAGAGAATTTGCATAATACGCTTTTAAGCCAATCCTCTGACATCTATTGCCACCGTTTCGGCATTATAGTAGTTTGAGTTAACTAGGAGAATAACATGAATCTCGGATGGACTGAAATTCTATTGATTGGCGGTATTGCTCTATTGCTATTTGGGCCTAAAAAACTTCCCAGTTTGGGACGTTCTATGGGTGAGGCTATTCGAGGCTTTAAAAAAGGACTCAATGAGGATAGCACAGACACACGTTCTGTGGGGCCGCAGATTACTCAAAACGAAGAGCAGCCTTTAAACTCTCAGACTCAAACTGAGAAAGATAAAAACTCCAACTCATAAACTCGTTGAGTGCATCCCTGATTTGCAAGAAGTCAGGGATGCTTTTTGAATGGGTTCAAAAAAAGTCTAAGTTTAGTAAAGGTTCCTTTCGGAACATTCTTCGATGAATCTTTCATCGCTCTCTGCGTTATCTGTTTGAAAATGCTTCAAATCATCGCAAGATAAATCGTTAGTAAAACAACCTTAATAGGGAGACAGCATGAATAGAATGATTCTAGGTGCATTTGTCGTTGTGGCGATGGCACTTACGACAGCTTGCCAGAAAAAAGTTAAACTTGATACGGACATCAAGAAGGCGAGCTATGCAATCGGTCAACAAATCGGTGGCAACTTGAAGCAACAAAATATTGATTTTGATTCTGATGCTTTAGCAATGGCTCTTAAAGACGCTGCTGCAGGCAAAAATGAAATGTCTAAAGACGACATGCAAGCTGCTATGATGAAACTTCAAGAGCTAGCAATGCAAAAACAACAAGAAGTTGCTGACTCTAATGAAAAAGAAGGCAAAGCATTCTTAGAAAAAAACAAGTCTGCTGCTGGAGTTAAAACAACAACTTCTGGTCTTCAGTACATCATGGAGAAAGAGGGCACTGGTGCATCTCCTTCTAAAGATGACGTAGTAAAAGTTCACTACAAAGGTGCTTTAACTAACGGTGAGCAATTCGACTCTTCTTACGACCGTGGTCAACCTGCTGAATTTCCAGTAAGCGGTGTTATCCCAGGTTGGACAGAAGCTCTTCAACTTATGAAACCAGGTGGAAAAGCAAAACTTTTCATCCCTGCTGAGCTTGCATACGGACCATCAGGACGCCCTGGTATTCCACCAAATTCAGTTCTAGTTTTTGACGTTGAACTTCTTGAAGTTGTAAAACAAAAGAAGAAATAATGTTTGATCTTTCGATCAGTCCTTTTGAACACTTCGATCGCCTTTTAAAAGAGGCGGTCGAGCAAAACATCCCAGAGCCAACAGCGATGTCTGTTGCTACGGTAGATGCAAAAGGAGTTCCCTCTGTGAGAGTGGTCTATTTAAAAGACTTCTCTTCAGAGGGTTTTGTTTTTTTTGGCAACTACAATAGCCATAAAGGACAAGATATTTCGGTGAATCCGAATATATGCCTGAATTTTCATTGGCCACAAATGTGGCGACAAATCCGCATCACTGGTATTGCAAAAAAGATCTCAGCGACAGAAAGCGATAACTATTTTGCAACTCGTTCTCGCCTAAGTCAGATCGGTGCATGGGCTTCTGAGCAAAGCCAAGAAATTCCAGATCGTGAATGGCTTGCGCGCCGAGTGGCAGAGTTTGAAAAGCAATTCGAAGGACAGTCTGTTCCTCGGCCTCTCAATTGGGGCGGTTGGAGGGTTGTTCCTCAAGAAATAGAATTTTGGTTTGGCCTCGACGGTCGACTTCATGAACGCTACATCTATCAGCGCGATGGTTCTGGCTGGAAAACTTTCCTTCGCAGTCCTTAGTTAAAGAAGTCGAACGGCCGTGAGCTGGAGAACCCCCTATAAAGTGGGGACGCGATGTCGCGGGCTCCTGCCCTTGACCCCTTTGGGGCTGAAGCTCAAAAATAGCATCCTGCTATTTTTGTCCAGGCTCAATCGGCTGTCTTGACCGCCAAAGGCGGTCGCGGGCGTCGTGCCCGCCGAAGCCCCACTTTATAGGGGGTTCTCCAGCCCACAGCCTTATTGCCTTCAAAAAATTCGCTTTAAATACTGACGTTCTTTTGACGACGTTGAGATTGTTATACGCAGAAGCTCGAAGTATTTACTTCAAGAAAAGCCATCGCCGTAGAGTGTGGTTATAAAAAATTAGTATTCTAGAGAATGGTAATTTCCGCCTTGGACGAGGCGTAGGGGAGTTCTGTCTAGTTCGCAGTGGTAGAACGATAGGTGATGTCCTGATTTGATTGTCGCGTAGTGATCCTCATGGGCGTATAGGCGCAGCATGATATTCACTTCAGAGTTTCGTGGAATTGCGATGGCTTTTGGAGTGAGGTGCTCTGTTCTTTCTCCATTGATCCAAATCTCAGCGCCTTCTTGCTCGCTTACGATCATGCATAGGCAAGTTTCTTGTTTTGGAAAACCTAAAAACTCGCGCAGATTCGTAAAGAAAGCCATTTTACCCCCGACAATTTGAAACGGCCGAGGTTTAGCATGGCTTTTTACGAAAGAGCTAGGAAAATTCCGAAAACTAGACTTTTGCTTTTAATGCAGTGCCTGTGGAGCAATTAAATAGAACTCGGGCACTTCGACCGTAAAACTCTCGCCACTTTCGGCTACGAAGTAGTATTTCCCCAGCATACTGCCGGTATTAGTCGAAAGTGGGCAGGCACTGTCGTACTCAAATGTTTGCCCAGGTTGGATTTTTGGCTGCATGCCGACAACACCAGGGCCGCGCACTTCTTCTTTTTTGCCAAGAGCATCAGTGATAGTCCAATGGCGACTCATCAATTGAGCGGGTGAATTGCCCGTATTTGTGATTGAAATTTTATAGGCAAAAAAGTGGTAACCCTCTTCTGGCTTGGATTCGGAAGGGATGTAGACCACTTTTGTCGAAATTTGAAATTCAGGAATCGTCGTTTTTTGCATTGCCATAATGTCATAAAGATAAATTTGTCTTACAAAATCGTCAATCATTCAGAACGTGGCGAAGATTTAATCTGCAATAAAACAAGAAGGAAGTTTTTTAGAGACTCAATTTAAGATTTTCGATTTCAAAAACCAAGGGGTAGTGATCTGATGGCAATTGTGATTTTGCATCTAAACTGCGCGGTGGGGGAAGAGTTTCTCCACGGTGGTTTTTGTATTGATAGACGAAGGCGCTTTGCGGTTTCACAAGTGGATGCAGTTCTTCTGATAGAAACACAAAGTCGATCTGTCGTCCATCAGCTCTACCGCCATTTCTGACTTGGTAAAAAGTCGCGCGTTCCTCTTGTGGTAATTGGCAAACTTCTAAGACATCTAAAAGATCTGTGCGAGTGTAAATCTCTTTAAACTCTTCATCTGTTTCTATACGGCTGGCGTTGCCATTGAAGTCGCCTGCCACCACTGTGGGGATCTTATTTTGAGAGCGAGATTCAGTGTAGATATCAAGCAAGGTTTTAAGTTCAGCTTGGCGGCGTTCAAAACCATTGGGGTCGATGCGCTCTGGATCCAGTCGAGATTTTAAATGGGTCAATAGGATTTGTAAAAACGCAGGGTTTTCGCCTTGGCTTAAGCGCAATTCCACCACATCACGCGAGAAGTAGTGGCTGGAGTTCTGAGAGTCCGAGTAGCCTTTTTCGATGGATTCTCTTTCGTGAGGATAGAGATAATTGATAGGGCGGTTTTTATTGCTTTTGAGTTCAATATCAAAAGGTAGATTCTTTTTAACTAAAAAGCCGACATCGATATTACGGTCCGAGTTTCCCTCGACAAGGTAGCAGGAGTACTGAGAGCTTAAAAAAAGTTTATTCAAATTTGCAAGAGACTCTAAGCCTCCGACTTCAATCAGCATAACGATATCGGCATCGATTTCTTGAAGGGCTTTGCTGATATCGAGGACTTTTTTTAAAGACTTATTCGGATAGATAGAGCTGGATAGGCGTTTCCATTGCGCATCCTTTAAATCAAGGACGCTCTCGTCGGGTTCACGGTCAAACATTAAAAACAGATTTTCCGCATTGAATAAGCAAAATTTTATATTTGTGAACCCAGATGCCGTCATACTATGATTTTACGGACATTAACTCCACTATCACAATCAAATAATGAGGAAAGACGTGGCAAAAACGAAAGCGCCAAGCGCAAAAAAAACGACTCCTAAAATCAACCTAGATATTTCTTCATGGGTTTCTTCATTTGAGCAGGGAAAGAAAGCATCTGCCAAGGGCCAAACGGGGCAAATTTACTTCCTAGGTGGGGATACCACAAAGAGATTTCAAGAAATCGTAAAAAGCCAGAGCTTGAAGTGGCAAAAAGAAGCTCTTACCAAGAGTGAAAAAGAGTTTGTTTACTTTATCGGTCAAGACGGCCCAGTCTGGCTCTTAAAACCAAAAGCAAAAAACAGCGTAGGCCATGGGGGGCTTTTAGATGAGCACTCTTATACTTGGGCCCGTGATCAATTTGGTTCCTTAGTAGGACAAATCAAAGCGCACCAATTGGATCAAGTGGTTTTCCATTTTGAGTCCTTAGAAAAAGAGCAAGAGCTAGGTGCCTTGATCGGATTAGACTTGGGTGTTTATAACTTCAAAGTCCACCAAGCCGGTAAACATATGGATGGCCTGCCGAAGGGAAGTCTGGCAACAAAAGTGGATAAGAAAGTCATTGCAGACGCTTCTCAGCGTGCATTGGCAATTAATTTGGCGCGCCACTTTGTGAACCTACCACCGAACATTATCAATCCATCTAGTATGTCGACGGAGTTCATTAAAGAGTTAAAGCTTTCTAAAAATTCGAAAGTCACTGTTTGGAATGCCGCAAAGCTTGCGCAAGAGGGGATGGGCTTACACTTAGCTGTGGGTGCAGGTGCTGAGTTTCCTCCATGCCTAGTCCACATTAGCTACCGTCCAACGAAGAAGAGTTCTTTAAAGCCTGTGGCGCTTGTGGGGAAAGGTATTACATTTGATACGGGTGGTTTGGATATCAAACCTTCCTCGGCGATGCGTCTTATGAAAAAAGATATGGGAGGCGCAGCCAGTGTTTTAGCTCTGGCAAAATGGGCTTCTGATTCTCAGTATCCAGCTCCTTTGGATTTCTATTTAGCTTTGGCTGAAAATGCAGTGGATGGAAAATCTTTCCGTCCAAGTGACATCATCACGGCAAGAAATGGAATTAAAGTTGAGATCGATAACACAGATGCGGAAGGTCGTTTAGTTTTAGCAGATGCCTTAGATGTAGCGTGCACACAAAAAGGAGCTGATGAACCAAGTCATGTGATCAACGTGGCAACACTTACTGGCGCTATCAAAGTGGGGTTGGGAGTTGATATCGCAGGGCTTTTCTCTAATGACGATGAACTAGCTCAAGAGTTGACTCAATCGGGACAGCGCTCTGGTGATCTCAACTGGAGAATGCCGCTCTATGAAAAGTATATCTCAGATCTTTCATCACCGTTTGCTGATTATAAAAATTCAGGCGGTGGATTTGGCGGGGCGATCACTGCGGCATTGTTCTTACAAAGATTTGTTGGCGCAAAAAAATGGGCGCACTTAGATGTTTACTCGTGGACAGATAAGGCTCAAGGCGTTTACTCGGCAGCAGGTGGCAATGGTCAACCTGTGCAGTGTTTGATTGATTTCTTAACTCAGCGTTTAGAAAAGTAATTTAGAAAAAAGAATCAGCCCTCTTGCGCAGGGAATGAAAGCGCAAGAGGGCCGTAAAAAGAGGGTTCGATTAAGAACCCGGCTGTTTTTAAAACTTATTTAAGAGCGTAGATAAGGCTTCCACCTTTTAGCTTACTGATAACTTCTTTATAGTTAGCCTTAGAGAATGCAGGGCAACCCCAGCTTCGGCCTTGAATTCTATTGGAATCTTTAACATAGCTTGCTCCATGGATCACAATCGCACGACCGCGGGCAGCTGAATTTGTTGAAGACTTACCATCAAGTCTCAAAGAAAGACCATTGGATCCATTGTAAGTACTGCCGGTGATATAGTAACCGATAGAGCTTGCATGTGAACCTGACCTATTGCTGAATGACTCTGCATAGCCGTCATGGTTTTTATCAGAACCTTTGCCGTGAGAAACGTGCAGGCTCCATACTTTTCCAGTTTTCATATCGACAATGTGGAATCTCTTAACGCTCGATCTTTTGCCGAAATCAAGAATGGAAATATACTTTTGGTTTTTCAATTTTGATTTGTTTTGATCGAAATAAAGAACCGCTGTTTCAAGTGCTTTTGTTGGAACCACTCTTGAGCGATCTAAGTGATCATATTTTCTTAGGATAGCTGCTTTCTGACTTGAAGAGAGGGCTGCTTCTTGAACCATCTCCATTTCGTCTGGGGTTTCGCTCTGAGCAGAGCTGTCATAGGGTTGTTCGATTGTAGTATCGTCTGGTTCGACTCCTGATGCGAGGTTGGTTTCTTCTCCGTTGCTGCCGGCACAGGCCGCTAGGGCAAGGAAGGCAGTCATCATCAGGGCGTTTTTGAACAGATTGCTTTTCGTCATCATTCCTCCGTGAAAAAAGACGCTTGTTGTGTTTGGGCAAATGTACACAAGAAGGATTGCCACGGAGCAATTTTCATTAAAATTATGGAAAATTTAAGACCTAGTACTGTGAAAAGGTGAGGATCTTCAATTTATTTACGGACGATGGTGCGTGAACAAACGAAAGTTCATTCACGCATTATGAGTGATATCCAAATAATTTTTTGCTTTTAATCAGATCGCGAACGGTCTCAGGAACGCAGGATTCCCAGCGGGGATCGCTGTTTTCTATCATCTTCATGACGTCAATCGAGTGCAGATACTCATCGGTCTCATCGCAGCCCGAAATATCTTGAATCTGTTTGTTCTCAATAAAATAAGAATAGATATGGCGCAGTTGAGGATCAGGGAAAAAGCTCCGCGTTGTTAAGCAAAGATCCGACGTTTTATGAGGATAGACGTAGAGCTTTGTTTTCGGCTCCATCAGCTTACCAAGACCTTCGAGAATTCCTCCTTCGAGGTTCTCGTAATGTTTTTCATTGAAGAGTTTGTTGAGGTGACTCGCACCAACGACAAGGGCCATGAAGTGAGTGTTATAGCGACGAATAAATCTTTTCAGTCCATAGAATAAAAAGAAGTTTGAAATCATGACGTGCATTCCAAGACTCGTCAGAGCTTCGACGCGATCTAAAAAATCTTTTTCGTTAATATGACCATCGGTCTGAAGGTTATGCATGGTCAATTCCATGATAGGCAAAATTTCAGTGCCGGCTTTCTCGTGGTTCTGGATTTCTCCTTGGAGTTGCTTTAGGCCTTTTTGTAAGACGTCGATGTGAGTGGTTGTGACGGGACGGAAGGTGCCACGTTGAATCAGCAAGGATTTTCCATAGATCGCATCGGAGATATTGAGGATTTCGTTTTTCGGTGAAAATAAAATAGCTTCTGCCAGACCTCGGTTCACTAGCTCTAGATTCATCAAGCCTTGGTGAAAGTGCGCTAAGGCGGGGCCTTTAAAGCGAATCACATCGATGACGATTTGCCCATCACGTAAGTTTTCAACAAGGTAGGAAATAAAATCTTCGGCTTTATCAAGATGATAAAACGCGCAGTCGAGAAGATTCACACCGAGGACGCCCAAGGCCTCTTGTTGTTGCAGGCGAGCGCGGTCAAGCATGCGCACATGAAGAATAATATCGTTGGCAGGACCACCGGGTTCGGTCTGGAAGCGAACTCCCATCCAGCCATGGGATTGTTTTTGAGTTTGCTTGTTTCCAGAGATTGAAGCGGTCGCGACAGTATTTGCAAAAGCAAAAAAGCGCGATTCTTTTCCTCGCACTGAAGTGAGGCGATCCACAACTAAGTCATACTCGTGGGTGAGCATTTTTTCTAAACGCGGTTCACATACGTAGCGCCCGTTGGGTTCGCGGCCGTAAATGTCATCACTGACAGTCATGTCATAGGCAGAAATAGTTTTTGCAATGGTTTGCGAAGCTTTACCAGCTTGGAAAAAATGACGGGCGACTTCTTGACCAGCGCCGATCTCAGCAAATGCACCGTAACGATTTGTGTCCTTATTAATGCGCAGAGCTTTTCCAAGAGTCGTGTCTGGAGATTGCGGATTACTCACGGTTTTCACCATCGTTTTTGTCCGTTTTAACCCAACCCGTAATAGCAAGGCTCATCGCTTTTTCAATAGGCATATCAATCGGGGTTAGGCGTGATCGAGGAACCATCAGTGTGAAACCTCCCAGCCCATAACTCATCGGAATGTAAACCGAGATACGATCGTCAGCATGGGCTTCAATAGCAGGCACATCTTTAAAACTTTCTCGTGTAACAAGACCCAAGGCGCGAACGCCTGTGTCTGTCATGTCGACAAGAACAACCTTCTGAAGGCCGCCCGGACCGCCACCTTTGGAAAAGAGATTCATCAAATCGCGCAGGGGACTGTAGATTGCTTTAATAAAAGGAACTTGAGTCAGCCGTTGTTCAAACTTTTGAAAGATTCCACCTGCAATGAGGCTGTTTAGCAATAATCCCAAAAGGAAAATTAGAAGCACTGTGAGTAGGAAACCAAATCCAGGAATATAAATTGGCAAAACCACTCGTAAGCTATCGCCTAAGAAGCTATCGACAATGGCGACGCCTGCGTAGATGATATATATAGTCAAAGCAATGGGGAGAAAGGTCACAAGACCTTGTAAGAAAATTTTCTGAAGTTGTTTCATATCTAGATGCTTCCCTTTTCAAGAAACTTATCGGTAAAAATAAATATCAGCTTAGTTCAATGTCTTCAAGCTCTTAGCATGTCTCAGAATAGGTCAGCAAATAGGAGTTAAACTTCTCTTAACTTTTGGCGGGGTTGTGCCGAAGAATTTAGACAGCGGAAAGGAGCACGTTCCATGGCGTTAAAATCCGTTACATTGAGCTTGTTTGCGTTTGTGATGATTCAGGCGCCAGCCTATGCTCAAGAAACTCCTGCCGTTGTTCCCGGCGAATATCTCATTAAATTCAAAAGTTCAGCTGGGGGTGTGGCCGTCGGTCACGGAAAACTTGCTGGCAAAGCCCATTTAAAGGCATCATTCCCAGCCATGGGTATGATGCAAGTAGCATTTAAGCCCGATCAAGAGTCCCTGAATGTCGAGGAACTTCGTCAGGATCCCGACGTGGAGTACATCGAGCCGAACTACGTTTTGAAAGCCTTTGATGAAGAATTGAATTCAAGTGTTGAAGCGCTCTCTACATCTGATTACGTTTATTATAATAATATTTCGAGAAACCCTTACGTCTATTCGCAGACGAAGAGTACGGACTTTGGAGTCTCTAAGACGTGGTCGGTCATGACGCCAGCCGCATCTAATGCCAATAAAATTGTGGTCGCTGTCATTGACTCGGGCCTTGATAAAAACCATCGCGTTTTCCGTCCTACCGCAGAGGGAGGAACGGGAGCTCTCTGGGTCAATGAAATGGAGGCTCGTGGGCGCTTGGGCGTTGACGACGACTTCAATGGTTTCGTCGACGATATCAATGGTTGGAATTTTATAAACAATAATAATAATTTTGCCGACTCTGGGAATCACGGAACTCACGTTGCGGGAATCGTTGTAGGCACAGGTCAAAATATTTTCTCTGACAACCTTCAAGAATCAAGTATTCAAGTAATGCCATTGAAGTTCCTCGGTCCCGATGGAGGGTCGACGGCTAATGCTATTCGCGCCATCTATTATGCCGTGAACCAAGGTGCACGGGTGATTAATAATTCTTGGGGTGGGGCTGGCTATAGTCGTTCTTTGCATGAGGCTTTAATCTATGCCTATAACAATCGCGTCTTCGTTGTCTCCGCAGCAGGTAATAACTCTTCTAATAATGACGTGAAGCCTATGTATCCGGCAAGTTACGATGTGCCGAGCAACCTAGCTGTGGCTTCAGTTGGATCATCAGATAAACTTTCTTATTTCTCTAATTATGGCTATTACTCGGTGCAAGTGGGAAGCCCTGGAGAGCGTGTTGCTAGTACAATTCCTGGGAACGATGCTATCGGTGAGATGTCGGGAACAAGTATGGCAGCTCCATTTGTTGCCGGAGTCGCTGCGCTGGCATTGCGAGAGTCGCCACAGCTATCTGGATATCACGTGCGACAGTTGATTATTGATACGGCAACGGTCTCTCACCACCTTCAGGGGATCGTAAATACAAGCTCTCGTGTGGAGCCCTATGATATTGTAAAGTCATCGCAAGAGATGATTTACTCTTCAACAGCTCAGCAACCAAGTTACACTCCTCAGTATCGAGCTCCTGCAGCTGATGGGGGAGCTGGGGGATGCGGACTTGTGAAGTCCATCACTCAAAATGGCCCAGGCACAGGGGGACCAACGCATCCAGCGGGTATTATTGCAGGTCTCTTGATGTTGCCACTGGTGTTATGGCAAGTGATGAGATCGCGTGCTCCGCAAACGCGCCGTCGCTTTGAACGCTTTAAAATGCAGTCTGAGATCAAAGTTAATATCGGAAGTCGCGAACTCGTTGGTTCGGTGAATACGATCTCTGAAGGTGGATTGTCTTTCAATGTCGATGAAGCCATCGAAAAGGGTGGAATCGTGACAATGCAAATCGCAAGTCCAGACGGCAGCGAGGTGATCCAAGTTCAAGGACATGTCGTTTGGAATGAAGCGAATCAGGCCTACGGTGTTCAGTTCGACAATGCTCGCAGCGGAGCTCTAGCGATGATTCGCGATTGGACTTCAAGTTTAGTAAAAGCGAATTAAGCAATCTGAAATGATGAAATAAAAAAAAGCCTTGTAGTTTCCTACAAGGCTTTTTTATTTATCTGAATATGGAATTAGAGCAGAGCCCCCGTAAGAATCATACTTGCCACTGTGAAGTAGATCACAAGACCTGTAACGTCCACCAGTGTAGCGACCGCTGGAGCCGAGGCTGATGCGGGGTCAAAGCCGATGCGTTTAAGGATGAATGGAAGCATTGAACCTGAGATCGTACCCCAAAGAACAACACCGACAACGCTGACCATGACGGTGCTCGCAACGAGCATGTAGTGGGTCGTATAGAGCGCTTCTTTGTTCGGCCAAATGATAATACGAATGAATCCAACCATACCAAGAGCTAAACCCAGAATTGCACCAGTCACGATTTCGCGACCTAAAACTCTCCACCAGTCACGCAAGCGAACTTCACGCAGAGCAATTGCGCGGATGATGAGTGTTGAAGCTTGAGAACCAGAGTTACCACCGGAGCTGATAATCAAAGGGATGAACATGGAAAGAACCACGGCCTTTGCAATCTCTTCTTCAAAGAAAGCCATAGCCGTTGCTGTGAACATTTCTCCTAAGAAAAGAATAAGAAGCCATCCACCTCTTTTTTTAAGCATCTCAAACATTGAGATCTTCAAGTAAGGTGCGTCAAGGCTCTCAACACCCCCGATTTTTTGAATATCTTCAGTCGCTTCTTCTTGAATAACTGTGGCAACGTCATCGAACGTAACAATACCTTTCATGACTCCGTCTTCATCAACAACGGGGACAGCCATGAGTTCTTGTTGAGAGAAGATACGACCAATGTGTTCCTGATCCATTTCTGGTGGAACTTTGATGATATCGGTATGCATGATCTCATCGATCTTAATTCCAGGAGACGCTGAGAAGAGTTCTCGGAAGGAAACCACACCTAAAAGCTTCTGATCAGAATCTAAAACGTAAGCGTAGTAGATGGTCTCAACGTGGGTCTTGGCTTGAATGCGCAGGTAACTGATCGCCTCATCCACACTCATATCTGGACGAAGGCGAACGAAACGAGAACTCATCAAGCCCCCAGCCGCATCTTCAGCATAGGCTAGGAGGGCAATGACCTCACGTTTGGTCTGGGGGTCTAAAAGAGATAATAAGTCATCTTTTGAGTCATGACCTAGTTCTTGAATCAAATCGGCAACGTCATCGGGCGCGAGAAGGCGAATCCACGAGCGTTTCTCTAAAGGTGTGGCCTCAGAGATAAGCTCTGCTTGGTCATGGGTGTGAAGACTGAGGAAAAGCTCCTCGGCTTCCGTGCGTGGAAGCTCCATGAATTTCTCACGACGTTCATCGGGAGACAGGGCTGACCATACGTCGGTCAGTTCTTGCAGTGAACCTTTTTCGATGGATGATTCATCTAGGTTTTGGTTGTTATTGTCCATAACCCCTCCTGCCAGTTGTAAATAGTATCGTGAGTTCGGATTGGGGAGGAGGTCTTTAGCAGCTAACGTAAGGACACTTGAAATTCTACAAGTTAGATGCTGGGACCTAGCTCTAGATTGTGCCCTTTAGCAAATATTGGAACAACGCTCTCCAACCTTTATGGGGATAACCTTTTATATCGGAAACCTCAACAATTTTGTTAGACCAGTTCTGCTTTTCTAAAGCGAGGGAGAACTTCCGATGTTTTTCCGAGGGCGATGATTTCTCCATTCTGTAACCATAAGATGCGATCGCACTTTTCAAGCGTCGACAGGCGATGAGCGATGATGATCTGAGTGCGATCAGAGAAAAACTCTTCTGTCGCTTTGACCATAATCTCCTCGGATTGAGGGTCCACAGACGAAGTTGCCTCGTCCATAATGACAATGGGCGCTTCCTGCAAAAGACAGCGAGCCATACATAAAAGCTGTCTTTCCCCTAAAGAAAGGTTCTTGCCTCGCTCCTCGATGCGCATTCTTAGTCCTTCAGGGTGAGCAAGTACCCATTCGCGTAGGCCCACTCGTTCCAGAGCATTCAAGATCGTCTCATCAGAGAGAGAATCGCTGATATCTAGATTAAAGCGAAGGCTTCCTTGAAATAAGATAGGCTCTTGCGCAATAAAGGCCATGGATTGACGGTAGAGATTGAGGTCGATTCCAGAGCTATCTGATTTAATTTTAGGTGCATTTTGATTGATCGAGATAAGCCCTTTGTCGATCGGGTAAAGATGGAACAATGCCTGAATCAGACTCGATTTTCCAGAGCCAGTGCGACCGACGATGCCAAGGCGCTCCCCAGGCTGCACTTCAAAGTTCACTCCTTTTAGAACCCAAGGGAGGTCGGGGCGGTAGCGGAACCAAAGGTCCTGAACTTCGACAGAAGCACTTCTTTCATCTGAGAGTTTGCGATGCAGAAGGTATTTTTCGACGGTTTCCGAGTACACAGCATGACCTGTGTCGAATTGAGTGTACGAAGGGAGGTGGCTGCCTTCCTCGATATCCATGCGCATGTATTGATCTAAGCGCTCAACTCCGATCATTGCTTCTTCAAACTGACTTAACCACTCAAAAAACATTTGAATCGTATTTCCAGATAGAGCGATAAAACTAAAGGCAACCCCAACAGATCCCACTGTGGCCCAACCGCGCTCAATCATGAAATAAGCAGAAACACCAGTCATTAAAAGTAAAAGAGCTGTCAGGCTGTTCATTTGAAATGAAAACCCAATCAAGTGTTTCGTCGTGCGCATCTTGCGTGAAAGGAAATAGTGATCCAGTCTTTCAAAGCGTTCAGCAAAGGAAGGTTGTCGGCGGAAGGTGCGAATAGTACTTGCGCCTTGGGCTGTTTCAGCAAAGTGGGCAATACTTGGAGAGCGGCTTGCTGAAAGCTCACGACGAGAAGTGCGCAGTTTTTGTTGGTTTAACTTATAAACTAAGAAATTTAGAATACCGATAAAGATGACGAAAATTAAATAGTAAGCATTGGCGACAGAAATCAATATCACCATCATCGCAATATCAAACATGATAGAGATAAACTCTGCCAAGGGTCCACCAAATAGGCGAAACACGTTGCTATAGTCACTTGAAAAGCGAGTCACAATTCGCCCTGTTGGCGTGCTGTCGAAAAATCCCATTGGTAAGCGAGATGTTCTCAATGTGACTTCATCATAAAATAGCGATATCGCATTGGCGCAAAGGCGAGAGAATAAAACACGATAGGTCAGTGTTAAAATAAATCCAATGATTGCCATTCCAGCCAATAACATGATGATTTGTTCAGAGCTGAAATTTTGTAAAGGCGTCTTTGTGCCTACAAGGTGATCGACCCACAGGCCAATGACATTCGTGTTGGCGAGAAGTAAACCGCGTCCCAATAACCCTAGGGCCAAGCAAAAGATAATTTTTCCTAGCACAGGTTTAAAGATAAAGGTCAGAGTCTCAAAAGTACTAGAGCCAAAATCACCGGTTGTTTTCGTTTCCCCGTCTGAGAGAAGCCCTTGAGAGATCTTAGAATTATTATTAGATGAAGCCTTACTCATGGCTGACCTCTTTTTGTTTTTCAGTCGCTTCTTTTGCAACACTTGTCGTGTATTCGCGGAACTTGGCATTACGACCTAAGAGTTCTTCATAGGTTCCAGTGTCAACGATTTGTCCTTCTTCCATAAAGAGAATGCGATCGACACGGTGAAGAACACTGAGTCGGTGAGTGACGAGGACCCGTGTACGTTCTTTCCATGCTCCCATCAGAAGTTGTTCAAAAAGCTTTTGCTCTGTATCGACGTCCACAGCGCTCAGGCAATCATCAAGAAGCATGATCGGGGCATTGTGGAAGTGAACTCGTGCAAGTCCCACGCGTTGTCGTTGCCCTCCGGAGAGGTTCACACCGCGTTCACCAATTTCCGTGTTCAAACCGTTTTCAACACGTTCTGTGCTAAGATCAAATTGGGCAAGCTTGAGAGATTCAGAAATGACCGGATCTCTTTCTGGATCGATATCATAAAGAAAGGCCACGTTTTCACGCAAAGAGGCACTCATGATAAACCCCTCTTGAGGCACATAGGCAAACTGTGCGCGCACCTCATCTAGATTGCTGTCTAGAGCATTCTTAGCACCGATATAGTACTGATCAAACTGCGCCCCTGTTTCACGCAAAAGTGAAAGCAAGAGCATGGACTTGCCAGAGCCCACTTCTCCGACCACGGCTAAGAACTCACCCCGCTGAATATCAAAACTGATATTGCTGAGAATGCGACGTTTAGAGACGGTGAGATTGAGATTTCTAACCGATAGGGCCATCTCTTCCATCGGAAGAGGGTTCTTAAGGCTTTCGGGTATTTCTTGCTCATGGGTTTGATTGTTCTCGGTACGTAAGAAGTTTTCCAAGCGTTTCAGTGAAGTCCATGAGTCGAAAGCAAAAGTAAAGAACCACGGCATTTGACGGAAAGGACGAGTTAGGAAAACTCCGACAATCCAAAGAAGTGCTAAGAGACCGCCACTGGTAATAGGTTGGTTAGAATAGAAAACCAAAGTGCTAAGAGCGACAACGTTTAAAATGAAAGTGATGGATGAGGCAACGGCATTCATGATCTGACCATTCGTCACCATCGAAACACGGTTTTGAGTTTCGACGACGCGAGTTCTGAAAATATTTTTTTCAAAGTGACGAATCCATCCTAAAATACGAATTGTGCGAATATTTTGAATCCACTCATTCACCAACCCCACACGTTCTGCTGCGAGTTGCTTAAAGCGGAAGAAGAAGCGGGACTGACGGAAGGCCATTCCAGAGTTGATAAAAATAATCACAAACATCACTGTGATTGTGGGCCAAAGCGGAATGTCAAAAAGAGCAGAAATGGCAAAGGGAGCTAGGATTAAAGGAAAGAGTGTCGAAGCACCGGCTGGCAGCGTTTGATCTAAGAAGACCGTAGCGCCTTGAACGTCCGTCGCGTAAAGGGCGACAATCTCTCCGATGGGGCGACCACTCATTGTATCTACTTTTAGATGAAGTGTTTTTTCGTAAAGTCTTTTAGCAAAGACTTTTTGCATATAGAGAGCTTCGCGAACGGCCAAGTAGGTTGTCAGTTGACCGAAGGCTTGAGAAAGCAAAATTGTTAAAAAAGCACCGAGAACAAAAATAAGCGGAGTGTCTGTCTTGATAAACTCAAACTGGGAGGGAGTGCCTGTCAGATGATCGACAAATTCCTTTTGAAAAAAGGGGCCAAGAAGACCTAGGGCTGCCGCTAAAAATGAGGAAAATAAAATTAACAATCGTGCATGGAAGCGAGTGAACACAACTTCCGAAAACAGTGGCTTCATAATGCATTGTCCTAACGATCTTGGCTGGCCTATTTGCCTTACTTATACCTGAATTGCTTGTCGAACGCGGACTTAGAGTTTTACCGAGTTCGACGACTGCGAGTTCAGTCTTCAAATTACTTGCAGCTACTTAATCAGTCTGCAATGAAGGATTACCAAAATTCTGAAGTGAAAAATCGTCCCATCATACTTCACTGGTGAAATGTATCAATGAGAAGTTCAAGATTTTTGACATTCTAGTACGCTGCACATTGAAAGCTAGCTGCGTTGCAACCTCCACTAGGGACTTTCATTTTAGAAGTTCAAAAAATCAAAAAAATGCGATTTCCACTGGCTAGTACGCCGTCACATACACATTCTTTGAGTTGATTCTCAGTTAAAGTGTTGAGACGCTAGGGGTTGAAAAGGATATTCATGTCTCAGAAACACATCTCGCGTCGCCAATTTCTGCAATCATCAGTTCTCGGAGCTGGAGCTATGGCTCTATCAAGTTGTACAACTCTTGATGGCCTCTTTATGGGGGACAGTCATGATTTAACGCAAGAGGTGGTAATTCTAGGAGCGGGGGCTGCGGGGCTAGCAGCTGCTTTTGAGCTCAAAAAGAGGAAGATTCCTTTTCGCATCTTTGAGGCCTCGTCGCGCATAGGCGGCCGCGTGCAAACGGTGAATTTTGCATCCGATGGAAGCCTAACGGCAGAGTTAGGGGCAGAGTTTATTGAGCGCGATCATGTGAATGTTTTTAATTTGGCTAAAGAGCTTAATCTCTCTTTGGTTGAGGTAAAAGCAGGGGCGAGACTAGAGCCTCAGGTGTTTAATTACGGGGGCCGAAATTATTTTATTAAAGACTTAGCAGCTCACCTTAAAACTCTTCAGGCTCCGTTGCAGAGAGTGCGTGCCGACTTATTTCGCAATCAAGATGTGATGCTGAGTGTGCAAAATGCGAATCAGTACGAACGCTCCGTCTACTATGACTCCCTGTCTTTAAAAGATCTTTTGCTTTCGTGGAACCAAGAAGTTCATCCTCTAGTTCTGAATGTTTTGGAATCTCAAGCCATGTCACGCTTTGGTGTTGATGCAAAAGAGCAGTCGGCATTGCAGTTTCTTTCTACAATTGATGCTGAGGGTACGAGCCTACTTTCAGGGCGCCCCATCTATCGCATGAACTCGGGTCTTTCGGAGCTGACGCAAACTCTCGCAGCTCGCGTTGAGGGAGTGATCCCTGATCGCATTCTAAAAACAAACTCTCCTCTTATAGAAATTCGCGAAGATCGCGGAGTTTTTTATTTGAAGTTCCAAACAGCGGGACGCAATGAGGTTTATAAAGCTAAGAACATCATCTGCACTTTGCCATTTTCAAAACTGCGTGAAGTAAAGGGATGGGATGACTTAGAAATTTCTGCAACGAAGAAGCAGTGTATTCGCAGTCTTGCTTATGCTCCTCAAACTAAAGGTGCCTTGTCGTTTAAGAATAAGTTCTGGTTAGAGCGCAAAAACATTCCCGCGAATTTAGGGAATTTTACCGGAGACTTCCTCTCTCAAAAGTTCTGGGAGTCGGGACGTCAGCAAAGTTCTGAAGTTGGTTTGATGAGCTTTTTGCGTTCAGGGCAATCTGGGTTGTTAGCTGGAGCTAATGCGCCTCAAGAAGCACTGAATGATTTGAAGCTTTTCTATCTCCCATTGGCCTCCTACGAGAACGCACAATTTATCAATTGGTCGACACGCAAGTGGGCGAAGGGCTCGATGGCCTATTATAAGCCTTCTCAGTACATGAAGCTTAAGGGTATTGCGGCCGAGACTGAGTACGATGGGTATTTACAGTTCGCCGGAGAACACACAAGCTTGCGGTATGCAGGTACCCTAGAAGGTGCTATCAGCTCAGGTTTAAGAGCCGCTCGGCAAGTAAAAGTATAAAAGAGAAAAAAATTAAGAGTAAGTTTAGACGATCCCCTGCGCGATTGAGGGGATCGATTTTTTGTGCAGTCGAAGACTACTGTAGGATATTTACTTTCAAGGCTTGAGTCGTTCCATTTGCTTCTACGAACGCGTCGATATCTTTTTTGTTAATAGCATTGATCAGTGTTGCTTGGCGATTGGCCGTCGCAGTCATCCCTTGAGGAACGCTGCCATCAGCATTGACCCAGCTATAGTTTTGCTGAGGGGAAACAACAAAGATCACCGTGTTGTAAGCAGGGCGGAAAGCTTCTTTTTCGATTTTAGCCGCTGGCAATTCCACGGAGTCACCGTTGATATAAACCGTGCGCATCTCTTTTACTTTAACTACATTGAGCTGAGAAGAGTCCGTTGAAATCAAAGGACGTGTTGCGACAGCATAAATCGCCGTTAAGTATTGGCCATTCATATTTCCTAATTGATGAACTTGAAGTGGCGGCAACTCTTCAAAGCGCGAAGCACTGGCGCTTGTTTGCTGAAGCGAACCACTCATAATACCTAAGCCAACGATGAGAGTGAGGGCATTGATGATGAAAAACTTTAGAGATTTCATATCTCGTTCGCTCCTTATTTCGCGTAATCCAAGTACATGACCAAGTGTCCATTCGGATCAAAAGTCACTTTATTAATATCCAGCTTCAAACCAAGAATTTCTGGTGGGAGCGGAAGACTTCCAGGGATCACTTCTTCCGTTTTTTTCCAGCCAGCACTTTGGGCACGCAGCTCATCTTTAACCCCTTCGCGGACCTTGCCTTTGAAGAGAGCGCCAGCCAACGAGATATACTTGTCATCCAAGTACATGCTATCGACGTCGATCGAGTGTAAGACGAGTTGCATGCCGGTCTTATCGCTTAGTTGACGAACTTTTGCAATAATGTCGAAGTCCACCACGATAGTATTTTTTAGAAACATCGATTTTGGCTTATTTTCGACGGAAACTCTTAACTTCATAAAGGTTTCTTGAGCTTTAATGACTTCACCTGCTGGAGATTTTACATAGTCCATGGTGGGTGCAGCCATCAGTTTCAAAACGGAACCATTTGATTGTTCGATCTTTTCAAAGTTCTTTCGCTCATAGCTGAGCTGTAAAATTCGATTGATCAAACTGCGATCTAAGCTAAGTCCAATATCGTACTTAGAAGGGTCTAATTGATTAAACGAGACGATACCTTTAGAGCCATTGGTTCTTAGCGGTGTACTGCGTGTGTTTATCGGATCTTCCACATAGGCGTTAAGATCTATATTTAAAGAATTTTTTAAATTTATATCACGCAGGATAAGTCCCCATTTAAATGGCGGGCGGCGATCACCGTCCTCTTGCCCTGGTGGAATCACGTCTTGAACTTGTTCTAAAGATCCACCCAGAAACTCTTTGGCCTTTTCATTGAGCATTGCTGGCAACTGAGTTTTAGCTAAAGTACCGATGTTATCGCGAATCATGGCAAGAATTGCTGGAGCTTGAGCAGAGAAGGTTTTTTCGAGCTCAGCATTGTTTAAGTAAAACTTCTGACCATTTATCTCCACAGCAAAGGTAGGAACTAGTAGCTTTTTATACTGAAGACTCATCTCAATGCGATCGATATTGCTCTCAATATCGAGGGCCTCGAATTCAAGTCCACCGATGTTATTAGCACGAATATAAAATGGCAGACGAATCTTTAAAGGGGTTTGTTTTGAGCCCGCAGAGAGGCTGACCTTTTCAAATCCAGCTTTTCCTAGAAACTGATTATTCACATCCCATGCAAGGACTGAGTTTGTAGAAAGGGTGAGTTTCTTAATTTCTAATTCAATAGCTAAGACAGCACCATCTCGTTTATTGAGGGCCTGCATAATTTTTTCGTCTGTAACCAAACCAAAGCGCGAGAACTCTGCAATGTAACCAGACTCTCCGATTTCAATCGCAGGGCGGTGGTCTTTCAGCGAAAAACCAACAAGCCATTGAGTAAGAAGGTCGCGGACCTGATTGTAGATCTGCACGGCTTCAGGATTGGTGGCCGCATAGTCAGAAATTTTAATATCCTTATCAAAGGTGTATTGCATAGCAGGGAAGTAGCCTTCATCCAGCTTCACGCCCAAATTACCCAAGATATCACTTAGTTTCGCATCGAAGTACTTCATGCCACGGGGAGTGACCTGAAGATGAACAGCCTTTTCTAGCATGTTCTTCTTTTCAAGCTGCGGGCTTAAATCCGAAGCCCATGCTCCCAGAGGCTGGAGGGACATTAGAATGGGGACGAGCGAGACTGCAATACTGTGCCGGCGAGCCATTTAAGATCCTTTGAGTTGAAGGTTCGTCTTCCTTACCAGAAAGAGGACTTATGCAATTAGAAGTCCTAGCGGATTTGTAATGGGACCGAATTTAGGGATATTTGAGGCTTATTCAGGTGTCAAAAGTTCAAACAGAGCCTGAAAACGGCAGGTCACTAGAGCTTGAGCTCTGGCGGGATTTGCCTATGACACTATCCTAAAAGAATTATAGGTTCAGAATTTATTCCCCCTTTTTCGGAAGAAGTATTATAAGACCTCCTCATTAATAAGGAGAATCATAGCAATGATTAAAAAATTATCTCTTCTGGCTCTTTCTTCATTGATCGTTTCTGCGTGTTCAGAAAATCCGAACAATCAAGTTCAGTTAAACGATCAGCAAACGGGTGTGATTGGTGGAACGAAAGTTAGTTCTAGCGATCGCATTGCAAAAACGACTGTGGGTCTTTATGACGCAAAAAGTTCGTCTCTTTGCTCTGGTACAATCATTGCGCCGCAATTGATTCTTACTGCTGCACACTGTGTGGATGAAAAGTCGGATCAACTTGTAGTTGTCTTTGCTCAAGATTTTGATCAAATCAAAAAAAATAAAAACGTAGCAAGAAAAACTATCAAAGCGATTCAGCACAAAGATTACAATCCAAAAGCAACTGAAGATACTTATGACGTTGCTCTTGTAAGATTCGAAGGGTCTCTTCCTGCGGGCTTTGCCGTAGCTCCTCTCTTAACAAACTTCAAAAATGTTACTAAGAATTCAAACGTAACTGTAGCTGGTTATGGTTTGAACTGGTCATGGGGTGTAAAAACAGGTGCTGGCACATTGAGAACAACTCAATTAAAAGTTAGCCGTCCTCTCTATGGAAAAACTGAAATCATGTTAGACCAATCACTACGCAGAGGTATTTGCAGTGGTGACTCTGGTGGTCCAATGTATGTTGAAGTAAATGGTCAACTTCATTTAGCAGGTGTTGCTAGCCGTGGTGACTCTCTTCCAACTCGTTTGACTCCAGATTGCTTTATTCTTTCTGTGTTTTCACGCGTAGACTCTCATCTTGATTGGATTAAGAGAACTTCTGAAGTTTTGATGTCTATCAAGTAGTTCAGAGATTAGAGATTAAAAATAAAAAAAGCCCCAAGTTCATCGAGCTTGGGGCTTTTTCTTTTAATAACTAATTTTAAAGTTAGAACGTCCATCCATAACCAAATCTGAGAATCATCTGGTTGGCTGATGTTGAGGAGTTGTCGGGGAAGATCGCGTAATCAAATTGGATCGGAATAAAGGCGCGACCTTTCAATTTATAGTCTATCCCTAAGGAACCCACAATTGTTTGATTGGTTGTGATTTTACTCTCATCTAAGATGTCAGAACTTTTGCTCATCGCAAATAGAAAACCTAAGCCAGCACCTGCCCATACATCCATTGATTCACGACGCATGAAAGTGTATTGCACCAGAGCCTCGCCTCCGAGGTAGGAGATATCAACCTTGTGACTACCAGTGCTTGTGTCGCCTTTAACATTTAGAGTTTCAAATCCACCCACGATGCGGGCACTGATATTACCATCTAAATGCATTTGATAAAGACCACCAAAGTTAAAGCTTGATCCTGAAAGAGATGCGGAAGAACCAGAAGTAGGCATCTTCACATTCATATTACTCATGGCGTATCCGGCTAAAAGACCCCATTTGTTTTTGCCAGAGGCTTTTGCAGGGGACTGTGAACGACCTGCTGACCTGCCACCACCTGTGTTCAGTGGGCTGACAGCGTATCCCATATCCATGCGTCCGCGTGTAACAACAGCGATAGCGCGATTGCCTTTGACTTGTTTGATTTCAAGAAGGGCACGGGCTTTACCAGAGTTGTCTCTTGCGCCTAAGCGATCGCCTACGACTAAGGGTTCTCCCTGTAGATCTAACAGGACTCGATCGTTTTTCATATTGATTATAGAAATCGCATATGAAGTCGAAGAAACAAAGATGCTCATCAAGGTTGCAAATAAAATTCTCATAATTCGCTTATCGACCAGAATGAAAAGGAACTGAAGATCTCAAAATAGGAATTCACGAAATGCGAGAGAAGCTTAGTCTAAGGGCTAGGAAAAAAGTTAAGAAATCACAGAGCCTTCCGATAAAAAAGCATCAGGAGAACACCATGAAATTACTTATCACAACAACAGCCCTTATACTTTTGACCTCATTCGCAAATGCACAAGTTCAGGTAGATGTTGTTTTAAATCCTATGGGGGATTTTAAAGCCAAAACTGGAGAGGTAAAAGGCCACGCTGTTGTTAAGGGCGATGAAGTGACAGCCGAGAATATAGTCGTACCTTTGAAAGGCCTTAAAACTGGAATCGAACTTCGCGACAAACACACTCTAAAATATCTGGAGGTAGATAAATATCCAGAAGCTGTCCTGGTCAGCGCGACAGGTAAAGGCGGTAAAGGCAAGGGCGTTATTAAGATTCGTGGTGTTGAGAAGGAAGTTGCTGGAGTCTATAAAGTGGACGGAAAAAAACTAAAAGCAAAGTTCAAACTTAAGCTAAGTGATTTTGGTATTAATGATGTTAATTATATGGGCGTCGGAGTTGAGGACGAAGTAACTCTTCAAGTACTTGTGCCAGTTCAAGGGTAAGCTCTCAGCAGAGTTCTTTATTATCAAGTAAAAAACTTTAAAGTCTTCCACAGATATCGAATCTTGGAAGACTTTTTTTATGAATACACACCTAACAGAACATAAGAAGTTATTTATGAGGATGAAGATTCTCACAATGAAACAGTTCGCTGATTTTGATATCTAAGGTGATAATAATATTCACGTCTTCAGCATAAATGCCGATAAATTCCCAATGGAAGCAAAAGCAACAACACTTGAAAGACCTCGGGCAGTACAATTTGCAGCCGCTGTTTTAATTGCGGTTCCTTTTTTAGATCTTGCGATGGCACATCAATCAGGAGTTCAGATTTTTGGCTACGTCAGTTGGGCCTTAGTCGTCTTTGCTGGATTAAGTCTTTTGGTCCGTCACAAACTTTCTTGGATGGTTGGAATTCTATTATGTGTGACGTTCGTGGGAATCACTGCCGTTGAGATGTTGCGAGATCTTGAATCAGCAGATGCGATCGTGAACACAGCTAGATTCTTAGACTGTCTTTTGGTTTTATTTATTGTCGCTACAGTTTCTTATTTCTTTCGCTATCCCTATTTGGATCGTCGTCAGAATTGGTTTGCTCCCACTGGAGAACGTTTTGCCGTTGAAACGGCAGTGGTCTTAGATGGGATTTCTGGTTTAACTCAAGACTTGTCCTATACGGGGGCAAAGCTTCATTTAGATGAAGAACTGAACAGGAAAGAGGGGGACAAGCTTTCCCTGCGCTTTGAGGCCCTCTCAGGGCTTACTTGCAGTGCTAAGATTCTCTATCTGCAAGGCAAGCAGGTGAGGGTGCATTTTGAGGGGCTATCTTCCTCTGAAAAAGAAAGCCTGCGCAACTGGTTGAATCAACAGGATGCGAAAAAAGTCTAATCTCCGGCGGAAAATCATTAAATTAGCCTTTAAAGCTTTCCCAAACGGCTCTTTATAGTGCATAAAGGGCCCTCTATATGAGGGCAACATCATGGCGAAAATTACTAAAAAAACTCTGAAAAAAACTACTACAGTCGTTGCGAAGAAAAAAACGGTCATCCGCGGCAGCAAGAAGACTTCCCAGAATGCCACGCAAAAAGCGACTATCAATATGGCAACGGTGATGTCTTCTACAGAGGGCACTGTTTCTGCAAAAGATATTTTGAAGAATGTTCGTCCCACTCCGACGATCAATAATGGTCTTAGCAGTGATGAAAAAATTGAAAAAATCGCTGCGAAATTTCAGGACATTCTTGAAATTCTAGGTATGGATTTAACGGACGACTCTTTAGTGAATACGCCGCTTCGTATTGCTAAAATGTATGTCAACGAAGTCTTTGAAGGATTAGATCCAGCAAAGTTTCCTAAAATGACAGTGATTGATAATAAAATGCACTACGATCAAATGATCGTGGTACAAAACATTAACTGTCTTTCATTTTGTGAACATCACTTCTTACCAATTGATGGGTATGCTACGGTTGCCTACATCCCGAATAAGAAGGTCATTGGTCTTTCAAAGATTAATCGCATCGTGCAATACTTTTCACGTCGCCCTCAGGTGCAGGAGCGCCTTACTAAGCAAATCGTGGACTGCTTGCAATATGTTTTAGGAACAGAGCATGTGGCAGTTCATATCAATGCCAAACACTATTGCGTGATGATGAGAGGGATTGAGGACGCTCACAGTACGACTTCGACAGCGGACCTACGTGGCGACTTTAAAGAGCTTCAGTCGACTCGTGAAGAGTTCCTGCAGCACTGCCGTGTAAGAATCTAAATTCGTTTTTAAAATACAAATTAAAAAGGGACTTCTAAGAAGTCCCTTTTTTTATTTAAGCATTTGATTGCAGAAGCTCTCGAGTATTTTTAGAGAGCTGTGGATTATTCAGAACCCTTTGAATCTGCTCCTTAGCGCGGGCCTGCATTTCTGGGTTTAACTTTGCAACAAAGTTAAAGGCCGCACAAAGACGGGCAGCGACTTGAGGATTTTTAGCGTCTACCGCCAAAATCATGTCAGCGTAGAATTCATAAGCTTTCACAGCAGGATCGTGGAAGCGAACGATATTCGCGCCAAACGATCTCAATAAAGAATAGACGTTATTTGGGTTCGTCATATTGAACGAAGGGTGTTTCGTTAAATTACGAACGTCATCCAATGTTCCAACTCGTTGTGATTGAGCTTGTACTGTGAACCACTTGTTCAAGACAACACCGTCATTTTTCCAATTCGCATAGAAATCATCCATGGCTTTTTGGCGCTCAGAACTTTGGCTATCTGCCAACAAAGTCAGCGCCGCCATTTTATCTGTCATGTTTTTGGCAGACCAGTATTGGTTCTTTAAAAGTTCAGCGGAGTCTTCACCAAGAAATGCCAAATAGTGGAGAGCCGTATTTTTTAAAGTACGAAGTCCCATTGTTTTTGGGTCAATGGCTTTTGGATCTGCAGCTTCACATTTATTATAGATGTCGATCAAAGCTTTTTGATTAGCAAGAGCAATGGCCTTCTTTAGCTCACTCATTGCAGTTTCAAAAGCTTTTGCATCTAGCACGTCTTCTTGTTGGGCTAGGATAGAATAGCTTGGAAGTTGCATCATCTTTGCTTTGAACGCCGGGTCCATAGACGTGTCTAAGATCACCAGAGTCATTGCTTCAACAAACTTTGCTGGCGCTTTAGGTGTTGTTCCTTTTTTCGCCTCTGCAATCATTTGGGATAGAACTTTTGTCGCCATTTTTTGCGTCATCTCGCGGCGATTAAAAGAGTCTTTATCATTAGCAATTAAGAAGTAAACATCGTCATCTGACGCTTCCCACTTCAAGTGCACAGGAGCCGAGAACTCGCGCAAGATTGACAAAACAGGCTTTTCGTTAACTTCAGAGAAAACGAAAGTTTTTTCTGCATCCTTGAGTTCAATCAGATGTTTGCCATCTGTATTTATTGTCACGTCGGCACAATGAAGAGTCATCTCTTCACCTTTAGAGTTCAATAGTCCCATCATCAAAGGAATGTGAAAAGGTTCTTTTTGGTTTTGCCCCGGAGTCGCTGGGCAAGTTTGTTTTAATGTTAAAGAGAATTCTTTTTTATCAGCATCATACTTTTCAAGAACGTGAACACTTGGAGTGCCCGCTTGAGTGTACCAACGTTTAAACTGTGTGAAGTCCTTGCCGTTTGGCTCAGAAATCGCTGCTGCAAAGTCATCGGTGGTCACAGCTTGACCATCATGGCGACGGAAGTATTCATCCATGCCTTTTCTAAAGCCCTTACGTCCAACAATAGTTTGCATCATGCGAATAACTTCCGCACCTTTTTCGTAGATCGTCATCGTGAAGAAGTTATCAACGGCCATGCAGGACTCTGGGCGCACCGGATGAGAGTTCGGCCCTGCGTCTTCAGGGAACTGTCCCACGCGAAGAGCGTCGACATCATTGATCCTTTGAACTCCACGATCCGTCATATCTGAAGAGTATTCTTGATCTCTAAAAACAGTGAGTCCTTCTTTCAATGAAAGTTGAAACCAATCTCTGAGAGTTACACGGTTTCCAGTCCAGTTGTGGAAGTACTCATGGGCGATGACTGATTCGATATTATGAAAATCTAAATCTGTCGCTGACTGAGAGTCCGCTAGAACAAGGCGAGAGTTGAAAACATTTAAGCCTTTGTTTTCCATGGCGCCACCATTGAAATCATCAATAGCCACGATCATGTAATCATTGAGGTCATACTCTAGGCCAAAAGTATCTTCGTCCCATTTCATAGAGCGCTTTAACGACTCCATCGCATGCCAGCACTTATCTTGCTTACCATGGATGGCATAAACCTCAAGATTCACCTTGCGACCAGACACTGTCGTGAAGTTGTCACGAATAACACCCAGATCTCCTGCAACCAATGCAAATAGATAGCTTGGTTTTTTATGTGGATCTTTCCAAGAAGCCTTATGGCGACCATTTCCTAAGCTTGTAACGGCCAAACGATCTCCATTAGACAGAAGAACTGGATATTTTTTTTCATCAGCTTCAATTGTCACTTGATAAGCAGTCATCACGTCAGGGCGATCAAAGAAGTAAGTGATTTTTCTAAAGCCCTGAGCTTCACATTGGGTACAGAAGATACCATTGGATTTATACAAACCCTCTAAAGATGTGTTCTTTTGCGGCTCTAATTCTGTCTCAATTAAAAGAGTGAAGGCTGGTGGAGGATTTAAGATTTCCAAGCCCTTATCACTCAATGAGTATTCACTCGTATTTAAAGCTTTCCCGTCAATTTCAACGCGTACAAGCTTCATCTCTTCACCATCAAGAAACAAAGCTCCATCGTTTTGGCGGTTGAGGCGGGAAGTGGCGATGACTCGACAAAAGTCTTCATTCAGGTTGAAGTCGAGTTGTAGAGACTCCACAGAGAAAGTAGGCGGTAAATAGTCTTTAAGATAAATTTTTTCTTGTTTCATGAGCCCTCGATTCACATAATGAAAACTATGAGTTTGGTAATCACTTCTATCACAATTATGACGTCGCAGCTACAGGACATGCTGGCTTTTTATCAAATTATCGGCTTTGATTTTGTAGCGCAAAAGGTCGACAAGGGGAGTGAACTATTCCGAGCTCATCAAGAGTCTTTGGAGTTTTCTCTTTACGCAAGTCAGCAGGTTGCCAAGAGTCAAACACCCAGTTTGCAACTGGGGTTTAAGGTTTCGGACTTGGACAGTGTCGTAGCTAAAATGATTCAAATTCCAGGTGTGCATTGCATCCTAGACCCTACTGAACTGCCGGATGGGAAGCGAGCTATTGTTCTAGATCCCGACGGACACTCCATTGATTTGATTGAGGTTCTTTAAGGGGGGAACGGTTTAAAAGCGCCAGCTGCGGCGTTGCTCCTCGTCGGCGTACAGGGCGTATCTTGAGTCTGTCGCTTTTAAAGCCGTTCTTTTTTGTGAGGGTATGAAGAATTAAAATAAAAAAAAACGGCGGGCTTTTGGGGCTCGCCGTTTTTGTTTTTATGGGGATTCGTCTTTTATTAAAGGTTGATAGCTACTTTTAGAGAACTCAGGCCTTTTGCTGTTGCTGCTAGTCTTGCAAGGTCATGAACCTTGTCAGCAGAAACTTCTTGAGAACGCACTGTTTTTTCGTGGCTTGCTACGCATACTGGGCAAGCATTGATGATAGAAACAGAAAGCGCCATCATCTCGAAATCTTTTTTAGAATTCACATGTTTTGCTAATGAATTCATGCGAAGACCTGCGCGTGGGTAATCTCCAGCAACTTCTGCTGGAAGGAAAGACTTAAATTTATAATACGTGTTGTTCATGCCCATGATGCCAGCGATTTCTGCGGCTTCTTGGATCATTTCGGCAGTGGCTTCAGTGTCAGCCAAAAGACCTTTTGCAAGAGCGATCATCTCTTTGTTGTGAAGAGCAACTGCGATTGAAAGAAGATTCATGAATCTTTCTTGAGGCTCAAGAGGGCTGTCTTCTAAAACTTTTTTAAAGTTTAAAGAAAGGTCACGATACACAGCGGAAGTTGCATTTGGGTATTCTGTTTCTAAGAACGCATCTACTTTATCAGCGATAGACATAATTCATCCTTTTTCTCGACTGCGATCAATAGAATCTTTTGAGCACGCAGTCGCGTGTATTATAGAAAAATATCTCAAAAGATTTTTATTTATATAAGAGGGCACCCGAAAGTGCCCCCTTTGGTTTAGAAGAAAGAGAAGGGGATCTCTACTCTTCAAAGGCAAGACTCTATTAAAGAGTTGCTTGGCCTTTTTCCCAGTTACATGGGCAAAGCTCATCTGTTTGAAGAGCGTCAAGAGTTCTAAGAACTTCTTTAACGTTACGGCCAACAGAAAGATCGTTCACAGAAGCCCAACGGATGATTCCATCTGGATCAACGATGAAAGTTGCACGAAGAGGAACTTGGTCTTGCTTATGAAGAACACCAAGTTGACCAGCTAACTCTTTTTTGTAGTCAGCGATCATTGGGAATGGAAGATCCTTAAGATCTGGATGGTCATTTCTCCATGCTAAGTGAACGAAATGAGAGTCTGCAGAAAGACCGAAAAGTTTCGCATCACGAGCTTGGAAGTTTTTATACTCTTTACCGAACTCAGCGATTTCAGTAGGGCATACGAATGTGAAATCCAATGGCCAGAAGAAGTAAACAGCCCAGCTGCCTTTTACTTGGTCAGAAGAAATTTCAGCAAACTCTTTACCTTTCTCTCTAGATACACAAGCTTGAAGTTTGAACTCTGGGAATTTATCACCGATCGTTAACATATTAATGTCTCCTTATTGTTGATGGTAATTGGTTATTTAATGTCACCTTTTAAAATTAACTTAATATCTTTTACTTTAAACTTTTTCGGCAAAGAAATTTCGATCTTCACATCTTCGGGATGGATGTCGTAAATCTTCCCCGTGCTCTCATCGACAAAGTGAAAGTGGTCGTGAGTGTTGCAGTCATAGACGACTTTCTCTGAGTGATTAAAACGGAATTCTTTTAAAATACCAGCTCCGACAAGAGTATTTAATGTGTTGTAAACGGTCGCTTGGCTGATTTTTCCAAGATTTTCATCGGCCCAAATTTTCACATCATCTGCAGTCGGGTGGTCGGCCTCATTCAGAACATAACGACATATAGCCAAACGTTGTAGCGTCGGTTGAACACCCGCATCTTGCAGGCGCTTTTCAATTTCTTGATTCGAAAAGCATGTCTTAGTCATTGGACTCGTTCCTTTTCACTGAAACCTTCAAAAGTGTCTTCGATAAGTCTTCAGTTCTAAAAACTTTTTGAGGGCTCTTGTTCTTTGCCAATTGTTTCTTTGAAATCAGTGTCCGTACAGGGTTTATGCTGCGCGATGAACTAACTCTAAAATTAGAATAGTTCTAAATCTAGAATGAGTCAATAGTATTTTAAGTACTCAGGAGAAATATAAAGGATTTGAGGCTTTTTAAGGCACTTTTTTAAAGAGTATTACTCAAAAAGAGTGGGGCCCGAGTTTAAGAAAAACCGCGGCCGGAAAAATGAACTGAGAAGCAAGAAGGCGGAGTGGGGAGTCTCAAGAACAAGAGAGGGGGCATTTTCGCCCCCTCTCTAAGAATTAGATTTTTAGAATTTAGTCACCGCGAGAGATTTCTGCAACGGAGCCAACATCGACGACTGTTTTATTGGCGTCAAGGATTGCAGAGAATTCGATATAGGTTTCGCCAAGTGGGCGATAAGTGATCATGATTCCACAAGTTGCCAATGTCTGAGAGCGAACCGCACACTTTGTTTCAACGCTTTTCACAGGGCCATTCAGAGCTTCGATGTCAGCACCTGTCGACAGAGCCTCTAAAAGTTCATTTTCGTAAACATCTAAAGCTTTTAAAATATCGGATAGTTTTTCATAGGAGTGAACATCGCCACGCATAGTGATTTCACCAGCATTGGCTTTTTCGCGCAGAAGGACAACGGCCTTGTTCTGCATTTCTTGAGTCTCTAAGGAGTCAAAGGCAGAGGCATTGGCTTGAAGGCTCAGTGCCATGGGAACCGTAAGGGCTAGAATTTTCTTAAACATAAAGTCTCCTTTTTTTTCACCTTGTTCAATGTGCAGGAAGTGTTCCTTGGGGCTTCCTGCTTTTATTCGATTTCAGATGTCTAAAGTTTAACTAAGTGACAAGGCTTGGCGCCTAGTGCGTATTAAAACTTTTCTATCTGTCCTCTCTGTCTATCTCTTTCTCCATCTTAAGGACGGAACTGAAGAGATTTAAAGTAAGCCTCTGATTGAGTACCGGTATCATTCGAGTCGTGTTGCAGAGTGATGGCGACAATCTCCAGATCATTCACATTGCGATCAGGGAAGGCCTTCTGTAAATCCAGTGCAAGGTTGCGCTCAAAGTTTTGAGCTTTACCCAGCATATTCTGATTGTTTAAGAGCAGTTGTTTTGCAGTGGGTAGGGTTGCAATGACAATGTTCTTATCAGAGTACCAGTTAACGAAAATATCTCCGGCTTTACGATTCTCACCTGGAACTTCTCCGCCCCAGTAGTATCCAAAAAGGAAAACCTTGTCGTTTTTAGGATCTACTACAGATCTATCGCCATTGGCTTTGCCATCTCTCACTGTGAACCAAAGTTGGAAGGCTGAATCGTCTTTTCCTGTTTTACCTTTGACCGGATCAGCGCCTACGACGTCTTTGGTAACAGCAAGGCGTAAATTCATTTTCGAGAACTCTGTCGGGGCAAAACGGTATGCCAGTGTAGTCATGCGGATAGAGTTGTTCACACTTTTCATTTGCGCCCATTTTTCACCTTCAAAATCCGCAGTGATATAACCAAAGTTCTTATTGTCGTCCAATCCTCCTGGAGATCGCGATTCATAGTTGAACTGATGATCCATTCTGAAGTGAACCATATTAGTGTGATCGTAATTAATTTGGATACCTTCAGACATGTTTTGACGAGTGCTTGGAGTTACTCGCACACCTGCCATGATGTCAGGAAGCTTTGCCACATCAATGACTTGATAAGGGTCAAATCTAAGGCCCGAGGCAGGAAGTTTAGTTTTTACTTCGTAACTATCTGCAGGGTCGTTCAGAGCTGGCAGCACCTGACGAGCAAGTTCATAGGTCGTGCCGTAAGGGATAAACTCTACCAAATGCTCTTGTCCCATGCCGATCTGCTCAACGACTCCCGGGGCCTTCATACGGAAGAATCGTTTCTCTTTCATTGCCGTCGCATTGGCATTGGCAAGAATGACTTCTGAATTCCATTGGAAATTGTTCTTGTCATTATTGATGTTGAGCTCTGAAAGAGCGTTTACAAGACCTTTCATAAATGCTTTCTGATTAAAGCGTGACGAAAGAATTCCTGCTAAGTGATCTCCCTTAACTGTGCCTAGATCTACTGCCATCAAGCTTGATGGGAATTTCGAAGAGGATACGGTAACTACACCATCGTTATCTTCATCAAATTGACCGATAAGCTTTGTTGCCTTCATAAAGATATGTGAATCCTCTGGATCACTTTGGAAAGTAACAGAGAAGTATCGAGTCATACCTGTTAAAGTGCGCGCATTTTTTCTCCAGAAAGCATCCATCGTTGTTGGTGTGATAGACTTTGAAGCCGTTTTTTCACTCTTACAGATTTCAGGACCTTGATTTTCCGAGAGAGCCGAAACCAACGCAAACGGGACATCCGTTGTATTTAGAATACTTGAACCATGCAAAGGAGCAGCAACGGCAACCATGCCTTTCACGTATCCAGAGATAAAGTTAGGGCTCTTTAAAAAGGCGTGGAGAGTGTCAACAGCACCTTTAGAGTAGCTAATAAACAAGTACCTTGGTGCCGCATGACCGCGCTGAGTACGCGCTTTAAAGTCTTGGCGTAAGTAATCCAAGATGATGTCAGCATTGATTTCGCTGCTGCAAGTGCTTTCAACGGGAGGTTGAATCACACGCAGACCAAGATCGTCTCTGAGGGCGTTTAAGCCGAGGCTGAAAATCTCTTTATCGAAGATGCTGTTATAGATACCTGGGACATAAACAATTGTCAGATCCTCTAACTTTTGATTGTAGATCTTTGTTAACGGCGTTGGGTAAATACGGCCCTCAAGATCTGCCTCTTTGATAGTTTCTTTTAATAGAGTCTGGGCGAATGAAGTTTGTCCTTTTACATTCGTATTTGTTAGAGCCTTAAATGATTGAGTGGCCTTTTTCTTATTGGCTAACCATGATCTGGCAAACTGTACATCACGTGTTTCAGGCAAGAAGGCTTTTTCCTGAATGACGATTGAGTTCTCTAACAAGAAAGGCATTTGATAGAGTTTCATCACTGCGCGTTTTGCTGGCAGAATGAATTTCTTGATAGAGTTAAAAATACCATCTTCATCGCCTGCGATTTCCATGGATTGAGAATCCAGATTCATTGTCTTCTGGTCCTTTAAAAGGCCCACTTTTTCTTTAACTTGGTGGATACGCGGGTCATTCATTAGATTCTCAACTGAACCCGAAGTCAGAACGGCATCGGTCACAGCACCAATGTCTTCTGGAGAAATCATGGTCATGATATCAAATTTAGAGATATCAAAGTTCAAAGGAGAAAGACCTTTGCCAGCGGGGTTTTGGAACGGGTCAAACTTAAAGGCTTCCATGAATGTGGACATCTCCGACACTAAGAAGTAAGGGCGAGTGTCGCTAACAAACTTAGTAAGATGTCTAAAGATGCGGGCTTGGCTTAGATCCTTTGCATCTGTTTGGATACCTTTTTGATAGTTTGCCATCACTTTATCTAAAGAGGCTTTGCCTGATGTTTGATGTTTCTCTGAAATATCCGCAAAAAGAGTTTTTGCCTCAACACCAATGAACGGAAGAATATCCTTAGAGCGAATTTGTCCTGGAACAGCTCTTTTATTTGAAGCAATCAAACCATAAGAAGAAGAAGCTGTTAAAGATCCATGGGTTCTATACATTTTTGTGAATGCACCCAAAGAGTTTTGAATAAAGTAACCATCTTTAATCGTAAGAATAAAGTCAGGGAAATCAAAATTTCTTTCGGAAGCGGATTCAATCACTCTATAAAGAGCATCTGGATACGGAGTACCCTCTGAAGCTTTCATCGCTTCTTTCGAAGTAATGGCTTTCGGGGCACTTTCTGTAGAGTGCAAAGCCTTAGGAATTTGCAGAGGGTTGCCTTGAAGAGGTAAGTAGTAATAAAGGTCTTTCGACTTATCGAACTTAACTTGCGCCTCACCAAAGCTTGTAATAACCGTCATTAAAGTTTCTGAAGAGTTATTGCGGTTTACATAGACGGCCATATCGAACCAAGATTCTTTGCGGAATTCTTGGATGAGATTTTTCATATTCGATCTATCTTGAAGATAGATGGGTGCCCACGATCCGAGAGCCATCAGAGGGATGGCTACGTCTTTTTTGTTTTGCAATTGTTGAACAGAGTTTAAGCCAGCTCTTTGGACGACTTTATGAATATCTACGCTAAGAAGTTCTTGCTCTGGTTTACCTTCCTGAAAGCGACCGATGTTTCCATGGTCAGAGACAATAATGATTTCTGTATCCTGTCCTTTTTCCTTTAATGATTTAATCAAACGCTGAACTTCAGTATCTAAAGTACGCAAGATTGGATATAGACGATTTAGTTGTGTATGAGCTGTAGAATCCACAGCACCAATGTAACCTGTTAAAAACTTCTTTGGTTTTGCTGCAAGAAGATCATCAACGACAGTTTTCACTTCAAGCTTTGGGACTTCTTCTGTTGGGAAGTACATTAAAGCTTCTACGTAAGGATTGAAGAAGGTGTCAAAGGCTCCCATATAGTATTTTGGAAAAGCGAGGCGGCGGTAGTAGTCTCTTGGGTCGCCTTGGATAGATTGTGATGATTCATCAAAGTAGGTAGCTTCTACAGACTTAATTCTGCCGGCTGCACCAAAGACATCTGATGTTTGAGTGACTGTAGCCCAAGAAAGATCTGTCATCGAAGGAAATGGAGAAACGTGAGCTCCTACATTTTTAAAATCTTTAAACATTCCCTGTCTTTGTGCTTCTAAAAAGGCAAAGTAACTAAAGCCATCCACCGCAAGTATAATAGTCTGAGTTTCAGAAGCATTCTTTGGAGCTGCAGAGGCCCTCTTGAATCCCGGAAGCTGTAAGGCGTGCGCTGGTGAAGACAGCATGACAAGCAAAGCACTTGTCAGTGTTGCATTTAAAAAGCGTTGGCAAATTGAATATTTCATAAAGCCTCCGAGATTGTCTCAAAGTTATAAGAGGCAAGGGGAGTGCCAAAACTTTGGGAGGCTATGGGATTCAGATCTAAGCTAGAGCCTTTCGCGTGTCACAGTCTGTTTCAAATTGAGACCGTGACATTTTTGGATAACTGCTGGCTAAAGTTTAGGGGGTGGTCTTTAGGATTAGCCTGTAATTGAGGTGATCCACTGATCCACACTAGGAGCAAGTTTCAGAACGACTTGATGGGTCCAAAGAGCAGCAATCGCTCCTGTGAATACGTCCATGGTCCAATGGGCTCTGAGTAAGAGGACAGTGATCACTTGGAAGGCGATGACAAAGGCACCAAGAAAAGAAAATAGCGGACTACCGAGTTGCATCAGTTCAAGGGCTCCAAGAACTGCAAGAGCGGTATGGCCTGAAAAGAATAGATCATTGGAAACACCATAGGTCACAAAAATCGAAGGGACCCCTGGGTCGCGCCAGATCATTCCTTCTGGCGTTGGCAGTGATGAAATGGCCTGATTGATTTGTCTTAAAGAAAACAAAATCATCAACCCTAAAAGAGGACGAATAGTATCCCCTAAAAGAGTCTGTGCGATCAGAAAAACACCCAGTGCATCAATGACCGCAGAGCTTGAAATAAGCAATGTATTGGCCGCCTTCGGGGAGTCATTTAAATAGCGATTACTCGAGGCCGTGAGGCTGTGAAAAGCATCGCCAATTCCATTGTGGGGCGGAGCCTTTCTTTTTCCTAAAAGCTTTTGCGTGAAGAGCCAGAAACCGATTGCGGAAAGAGAGAGTAAGATTTTAATTGCTATCGTCATTAAGGATTCCTGAATTTAAAAAATGGCGAACTTTTTCTAAGACCCATTGTGGATCTTCCAGTGTGAGGTCATGACCGGCATCGGGGTGACTTTCTAAGGGAAGATTCCAGCGATTTGCAATGAGGCGCGAGCAATCTGGATGAACCACTCTGTCTTTGGATGAAGACAGAATAAGGGTCGCTGTTGGTGGCTGAGCTGGCTGCTTGATCTGTGACGCAAGACCTATTTGCCAAAAAAAATTGAAAGGATTTACGGGGTATTGCAAACTGCGTGCACCCCAAAGTTTGGCAACCTCAATTCGTGTCTCGTCAGAAATATTAGACGTCGTCATACGAATAATATTTTCTTCGCGCTTTCGATGATCCTTTTGAAGCGCCGATTTAACGATGCAAGAAATCGAATAGGGAGTAATACGTTTATAAAAAGGTGAGTTGTTTAAGCTCGCGTTAATCAGCACCACAGCTTCAACTTCTTCGCGATAAAGCTTTGCCCACTCCAGAGCAAGCATGCCCCCTAAGGAAAAACCAACAAGAATCTTTTTCCCACTGTCAGGAGCTTGGTTGCGAAGGGCTTCGACGTTCTTTTTAATACTTAGTGGTGTGCGAGAGGCATGGAGGCGTCCGTTGCCGAGGATGTCTGCGGTGTGGAATTCATCTTTAGGGAATTGAGCCTGAAGCTGGGGAAGGAACTCCCACCAGTGATATGCTTCACTCATTATTCCGCGAATTAAAACCCACTGGCGCGACATTCTAAAAATTCCTCCACCCTTTAAAATTTAGAGGAAGGTGGAGGTGGGGTCAACGAAAGAGCCAGAATCTATGTTAATCCTTGGCAAGAATTTACTGCCACAAGAATGTCAAAGTCTTGGCGGCAATGAGTTACTTCTTAGGCAGAGTGACTTCGCTTTGATTCACGACTTCATTTTGCATATTGCGCACCTCAAGCTTTACCTTGCGCTTTTTCCAATCAATGTGCGCAAGTCCAAAGTTTTCTTGGCTATAAGTTTTGCCGATATAATGAGAGTCTGCATCGGTGTACTTTGAAGGGCGATTTAAAGAGCTTGCTGTCACCTCATAAAGAGGACCAAGACCCTTGATGTCCATTTTTGCGATACTAGCGATATGACGATCACCACTCAGAATGATGGCATTGCGGATTTTATATTTTTTTAAAAGAGCAAAGAATCTCTCGCGCTCTTTTGGGAAGTTTCCCCATTTTTCAAACTTGGGATCATCGGCAATAAGTTGAATACTGGAAACAATCAGTCTGAGATCGGCGGGCCTTTTAAATTGTTCTTCAAGCCATTGCCACTGAGTTTCGCCTAAAAGAGTTCCTTCTGAAGGGAGGTAATCATAGGCTTTACCTTCATTGCCTTCTTTTTCTAAAAGAGGCGTGCGATGAAAGCGTGTATCAAGCATAATCACTTGAACCGCTTGCTTCTTAGGTCCGATGACTTTTGAATGATAAATCCCTGCCTGCTCCAGAGGGATAGAGTTCTTCATATAAGTCCAATAGTTCATGAAATCAATTTGCGAAGATTGTTTGCCGATAAAGTCCGCTCCGCCGTCACGCTCACCAAAATCATGATCATCCCAAGTGGCTAAGAACGGGACTTCGCTGCGAATTTTTCTATATTCTGCAATCTGATCTAAAATTCGATATTGAGAGGAGATGGGTTTTTCATGGGGAAGGCTTGCGTAAATATTATCTCCCATGGCTAAAAAGAGTTCTGGAGAGTTTTGAGCAACCGTTGACCAGATTGGTTGAGGTTGTCCTTGATGAGCGCAAGAGCCAAAAGCCACCGTGTTTAAAGCTTTCCCATAGTCAATTCCGCGTGAGGGAATCGTGGAGACGTAACGATCAGAAAGAGATTGCGTCTGAGTATTTTCTTGAGTTGCTGGAGGGGTGCTGCAACCGATCAGCAACAGTCCAAAGATGAGGCTAGAGGCCAAGAGTTTTTTCATGTGGTGCTCCTTCTTTGTTGAGAAATTAAGTCTGTCTCAAAATGAGCTAAGGCACAAGTATTGTAGTTATCATTTCGTATGACGAATAAAATGCGGATTTATATTAGAACACTAGGTCTTTCTTTTTATTTTGTGTGCTTTTTAGCTCCAGCAATGAGTTATTTTGGCTTTCACAAGATGCATCTCAAAGCGAGACAGACAATGAATGTCGCTTCAGCGCAGGAATTGTCGCCGCAAGCAGTTCAAGCATCGAAAAAGAAGCTTCGCAAGATTCCTACGAATCTTATTCAAGATAAGATGTCAGCAGCGAAAAACTGGGCAGATCGAATGGATGCGCAAACATTTGAAATACTACAAGCTTCTTCGGTGGGCCCTTTGCAGCGCTGGATACAGGGTTCTTCTTTAAGTTATATGGAAAAACAGCTTTCGCGCGATGCTATCGAGCACTTACGAACTATGGCGGATGTTATGCGCACAAGACGTGAACTCGGCGGATTTAAAAAACTTCGAGAATTTGATTTCTACAATATGCTCAGAAAGAGTGACTATCTTCTTTCATTAGAGATGACTCGCAAATCGCTGAAAGATCTTTCAAAAGATAAAATGATGGGGTCTAAGTTTAGAGAGACTTTATCTCTTTATAATCAAGAGCGCCTGATGTTTGATCAGAGTTATTTAGAAATTTAGTTTTTCTTGGAATTTGATATTCAAAAAATAAAAAAGCCTTCGATTGCTCGAAGGCTTTTTACTTTTTAAAGAAAGCTTACTGCCTATCTTCTTTCAGAGATAGGCAGTACTTTTCTTTCATCGTGGCCAACGTACTCAGATAGAGGACGGATGATTCTGTTATCAGCCGCTTGCTCCATGATGTGTGCAGACCAACCAGTTGTTCTTGCCATTACGAAGATCGGAGTAAAGAAATCAATCTCAAAACCCATCATGTAGTAAGCAGGACCTGCAGGGAAATCTAGGTTAGGGTAGATGCGTTTTTTCTCAACCATTACTTTTTCAAGTGAGTTGTACATTTGCATCCATTTTTGTTCGCCAGTAACGTCAGCCATTACTTGTGCGTACTTCTTCATTGTCGGAACGCGAGAGTCACCAGAACGGTAAACGCGGTGACCGAAGCCCATTACTTTTTTCTTTTGAGCAAGAGCATCTAGCATCCACTGTTCAGCTTTAGCTGGGTCAGCGATCTCTTTCATCATGTGCATAACCATTTCGTTCGCACCACCGTGAAGAGGCCCTTTAAGAGCGCCAATACCTGCAACAGTCGCTGAATAGATATCAGAAGTTGTTGAAGTCACAACACGAGCTGTAAAAGTAGAAGCGTTGAAGCTGTGCTCAGCGTAGAGGATCAAAGAAACGTCAAACGCCTTTACAACTTCAGCTTGAGGAACTTTTCCAAAACACATGTGGAAGAAGTTCTCAGAGAATGAAAGATCTGCTTTAGGTGGAATGAAATCCAAACCTTTTTTGAAGCGGTAGTCAGCAGCAACCATTGTTGGAATTTTTGCTAACAATTGGATAGCTTTATCCATGTTTGTTTCAGGAGACGCATCCCAAATACGCGCATCTTCAGCACCTAAGAATGAAACACCTGTACGGATAGAATCCATTGGGTGGCATTTTTGTGGAAGAGCTTTGATCACGTTCAAAAGAGTTGTAGAGATCTCGCGATTGCTGCGCTCTTTTTTTGTGAAGTCAGCAAGTTGAGCTGCGTTTGGAAGCTCACTGTTGTACATTAGGTATGCAACTTCTTCGAATGAGCAGTTCTCAGCTAAATCTTGAACTGGGTAACCACGATAGATCAAAGAGTTTGTGTGTGGGTTTACTTTAGATACTGAAGAAGTATCCATAACCACGCCTTCAAGACCTTTTTTTACGTTCATCTTATCTGGTTCTGGAACATAATCCGGATTGATATACTCAGCCATTTTTCCTCCGTAGCGGGTGCGCCGGCCCTACAATAAGGCTGCGGTGCATAAGTTTATTATTCAATGAACGCCTTAACCTAACTTCGCAGAAAGCCCTCGGTCAACGTCGGAAAAGAAGGGTATTTATGATTTGCGCTGCGTAAATGAAGAATAGGCTCTCTAAGAATAGAAAAAGGCAACTTTTGTGAAAGCCGCCTTTTATGTGAATCCAATAGGGGCGCCGCGTCCCCCCAGTGTTTAAGACTCTTAGGAAGGATAGGTATTTAGATTTCAATATTCTTAATCAGCCAAGTTTCCAACTCAGCAAGGCCAGCCTCTAAATCCGAGTACTTGTTTTTAAGCTCTGCAAAGGCCTTTTGAATGGTCAAGCTCTCGTAGCTTTTGCCTTTTAGATGCTCAGTAATTTCTTCGGTGACCTGTGGATAGAGGCAATCTGTATAGATTTTAAGATCTACAATTTTGGCGTCATCTACTTGAAAGTGAAAGTCAAAGAAGCCAAGAGTCAGGTAGTCATCCATCTTGTGCGTGAATTCTAAAGTTGAACCGTAGAGCCAGTCCCAAGAACTTAAAAGATCAAATTGCTCTTTAAGGCTTGGAATTTTAGGTAAGCTCTCTAGGCTCAGTTCTTCAATTTCTGCTTTTCCACCATAGAACTCTTCAAAAGCCTGAATCATCGCAGGAACTATTTTGTCGTGGTTGATTTCAGGATGAATAGCATTGAGGTTTGTCACGCGTGCGCGGACGGATTCCTTGCCCTTGGATTGAAGTTTTTTAGGGTTCGGAGTTAGGTAGTTCCCTAAGCGCATAAGGTCTGCATGGAACAGGAGAGTGCCATGATGAAAGGCGCGGTCCTTTTTTTCTCTATAGGCGCTGCCAGAAAATTTACGAGGGCCATCTTCAAAAGGCACGAGCAAGTCATTTCGGCCAGAGGCTTCCCCTTGGATACCAAATGTTTTCAGGGCATTTAAAATAATGCTGACGTTGTTTTCTCTTTTATAGGCGTCTTTCGGAGATAAGAAAGTAAAGTTTGTATTGCCGAGGTCGTGAAAGACCGCGCCGCCGCCAGTGGTTCGACGTGCAAGGTGAACCTTGTCTGCCTTCATCTGTGCGAGGTTACACTCCGACCACGGGTTTTGGTTTCTGCCGATGACAACGGTTTCTTCGTTTCTCCACAGAAAGAGGACTTGCTGAGACGGGTCCAAATTATGAAAAATCCACTCTTCTGTGGCGAGGTTCAAATAAGGATTCAGGCTGTCAGAGAGAAAAACTTTTAACTTTGTCATAGGGCAGAACCTAATGGGGCTATCAAAATTGGTCAAGGTTTCAAAGTTTATTGACAATAAAAAACCGTGGTAGAATAAGTATAAATCAGCACTCAAATTCTGAGTGTCCGGACGATGTGCGACGTACCCGGTGAAGACAAGACGACGCTTTTTTAACCAATAAAAAAGGAGTGGTTATGTCGGCAACGGGTGCATGGTTGATTCTTTTGGTGGCGGGACTTTTAGAAGTCGGTTGGGCCATCGGTCTTAAGTACACAGAGGGCTTTACGAAGCTTTGGCCAAGTGTGTTTACTTTAGTTTCCTTAGCGGCAAGTATGATTTTATTAGCAAGGGCCGCAACTGTTCTGCCTATCGGAACTGCCTACGGAGTGTGGGTAGGGATTGGGGCCTTAGGCGCCGCAATCTTGGGAATCTTTCTTTTTAAAGAGGCTGTAACGCCTATGAGGATTTTCTTTTTACTCTTATTACTGACGTCCATCATTGGACTTAAGTTTTCAGCCAGCTAAAGTTTTTAAGCTCTAAAGCAAAAGCGAGATGAAGAACATTCATCTCGCTTTTTTTATTTGAAAGACAGTTTTGAAAATTATACTTCTTCGGCTGTGGCCCACTTCGGTGCCGGTAGTGGCACATAGTTTTTTAAAGCCGTTAAGAGTTCATCAACCGAGTTTTTAAACACAATGAGGTCTTTATAGTTTTCGCTCATAAAGCCTTCTTTAATCCCAGTGAGAATCAATTTTTCCAAAGGGTCGTAATAACCGTTCACATTCAGGGCGCCGATTGGTTTTTTGTGCAGACCAATTTGTGACCAAGTAGCGACTTCGCAAAGCTCTTCAAAAGTTCCAAAGCCACCAGGCAGAGCAATAAATGCATCGGAGAGTTCCGCCATTTTTGCTTTACGTGTATGCATGGAATCTACGATGTACATTTCAGTAAGTGACTTGTGTTGGAGCTCGCGCTTCATCAAGACTTCGGGTAAAACGCCAATGACTTTACCGCCAGCATCTAAGCAGGCATCTGCGACGGCGCCCATAAGTCCAACGCTAGCACCGCCATAAACGACAGTGATTCCCTCAAGGGCCAGGCGAGTTCCCAAAGCTTTTGCAATCTCGAGATAAAGAGGATTATTTCCAGGGCTTGAACCGCAGTAAACGCAGATACTTTTCATTAAATGACCTTATCGTAAATAAAAAAATAATTGGGACGATGGTGTTTAGCGTACACCGTGTCCAAGAATTTAAAAAGGAGCTTGATGCTTAAGTGAAGTGACGATGGTGCAAACTTATAATTTGCACCATCGTCTGTGTAAAGTTTAATGAAGAGTTCGTTATTTAACCTTTAACTTGGAAATTGAAAATACTTGAGTCAAAGCTGTTGTATTCATCATAACGAGTTAAGGCATATAGATCTTTACGCGTTTGCATGATGTCCAGTACACCTTCTTGAGTGCCAGTCTTTTTGATTTCTTGAAGGCCTTTAATCGTTGCGCCCATTGCTAAGCGGAACGTCGTCACTGGGTAAATCACGATATTGTACCCAAGATTAGAAAGCTCTTCATAAGTGAAGAGACGGCCTTTCCCAAACTCAGTCATGTTAGCAAGCAACGGAACTGAAACAGCCTTACGGAAAGTTTCGAATTCTTTTTCGTCTTCTAGAGCTTCTGTAAAAATACAATCAGCACCAGCATCGATATAAGCTTTTGCTCTGTCGATGGCTTTATCAAGCCCCTCTACCGCGCGAGCATCTGTTCTAGCGATCAAAAGGAAGTTCTCATCTAGCTTCTTACCGCGAGCTGCTGCTGCGACTTTGCGAGTAGCATCTTCGCGACTTACTAGGGCTTTGCCATCTAAGTGACCGCAACGTTTTGGATTGATCTGGTCTTCAATGTGCGCACCAGCAAGGCCCATTTCGATCATCTCTTGCACTGTGCGAGTCGCACTCATTGGCTCGCCGAAGCCTGTGTCGATGTCGATGATAGTTGGAAGGCTGGTTGCCCGAGCAATTTGGCGACCACGTTGAGCCACTTCTGTTAATGTCGTAAGTCCGATGTCTGGGTAACCCAATTCATTTGAAAGAACTGAGCCTGAAATGTAAACACCGCCGAAGCCTTCGCGCTGGATGGCCATAGCTGCTAACGGAGACCATGCTCCTGGCATTTGTAGAAGCTTTCCAGAGGCTAGAGCTTCTCTGAAGTTTTTACGTTTTTGAGCGGGTGTGATTTCTGGAAACAACATGATTCCTCCAGTGTTTTTTCAGTAAGTCAGTTTACGTTTAAAGCAAAAATAAAAACTAAGTCTTTCAGGAAAAAGTCATTTTGGCGACATTTTTTGAAAGAGATCATAGTTTCTGCATTATAAAACAAAAAAATTAAATTAGCTTTTAAAAATTGCTCCATCTTAAAACTAAAAAGGCTCTTCCCGGAAAATGAGAAGAGCCTTTAGATGCTTTTAAGCTATTGCAAAAAGATCTTAGAAGATACCTTTTGTGTCACGCTTGTTGTTGATCAACTTATCGATTGGCATCTGAACGTTCAGTTGTTGAACTTCTTCAGCCGTCAAAGTTTCAAGTCTTCCAACAAGATCGATGAAGCGGTTGCGCTCTTCTTTAGAGATAAGACCTTCAGTGATGATATCAAACTTGCGAACGTAGTCAGCGCGTTTGAATGGACGTGCTCCAGCAGGGTGAGCGTCAGCAACACCAAGTTCATCAACAATCTTAGAGCCATCTTTCATGATGATTTCTACGCGGCCACCGAAACGTTTTTTGTTTGGATCTCTGTCGTGGTACCACTCTGTCCATTGTGGATCTTCAACAGTGGAAACTTTGTTCCAAAGAGCCACAGTGTCAGGGCGATTTGCACGCTCTGGAGTGTACGAGTCAACGTGGTGCCAAGAGCCATCTTGAAGAGCCACTGCGAAAATGTACATGATCGAGTGATCAAGAGTTTCGCGAGAAGCTTTTGGATCCATTTTTTGCGGATCGTTAGCGCCAGTACCGATAACGTAGTGAGTATGGTGAGAAGTGTGGATAACGATTTTTTCGATATCGTCAAAATTCTTAACCATTGGCTTCATCTTACGAGCTAAGTCGATCAATGCTTGAGATTGGTACTCAGCAGAGTGTTCTTTTGTGTAAGTCTCAAGGATAGCGCGTTTTTCTTCGCCAACTTCTGGAAGTGGAACTTCGTATTGTGCATTTTTGCCTGAAAGCATCCATGCGATAACAGAGTCTTCACCTTCGTAAATCGGAGATGGAGCACCTTCGCCACGCATAACACGGTCAACAGCTTCGATTGCTAGTTTAGTAGCGTGTGCTGGGGCGTATGCTTTCCAAGAAGAGATCTCACCTTTACGGGATTGGCGAGTTGTAAAGCAAACGTGAACCGCTTGTTGAACCGCTTGGTAAATTGTTTCGGTTGGAAGATTTAACATTGTACCGATACCCGCAGCCGCAGCAGGGCCTAAGTGAGCGATATGATCTTTTTTATGCTCATGAAGGCAAATTGCTTTCACTAGATCAACGTGAACTTCGTAAGCAGTTACGATACCGCGAAGAAGGTCTTTACCATTTTTGCCCATTTGTTGAGCAACGGCGATAAGCGCTGGAATATTGTCAGCAGGGTGAGAGTAGTCAGCAGCAAGGAATGTGTCGTGATAGTCAAGTTCACGAACAGCTGTTCCGTTGGCCCAAGTCGCCCATTCACAATCAAATTTTTGATCGTTAGGCATACCGAAAACAGTCGCGCCACCTGTGCGCGGATGCGCCAAAGCCATTGATCTAGCAGAAGCCACTGGACGGCGGTTTGCCGCAGCGATTGCTACAGAGGCATTGTCGATGATGCGGTTGATAACCATATCAGTTACGTCAGCTTTGATAGGAGCATTGTCAGAAGCGATTTCTGCAATTTTCCACGCCAACTGGTCTTTGCGGTCTAAGTGTTCTTTCGAAGGATAAACGCGAACGAGGTGTTTCTTCATGAAAGGCCCTTTCTGTTAATAGAAACCCCAACAAACTAATCTGAGGGGGGCCTAACGGTCAAGGCGCTCGATGGCCGCAGGACTTCGTTACCGCAATGCGCTTGAAGCAGACCAGGTCTTTTTATCGTGGAAGTCGGCCTTCGGGCTAGAATGCTGCAGAGCCCAGTACTGCGTGTCCCCATTTTTGCTCTGGATGACACAGGTGAGTCCCAAGAACTTTGGCAGGGCAACTTCTAGGGAAAGGCGAAACTCGATCAGGGCACGGTCATCAGCAAGATCAAAAGTGATGTCAGCAACGGATTGGTTCAGAGAGTCCGTCATTCCTTGGCGATAGGATGAAAAATCATAAATATTCCAAGCACCCGTTGGCGAAACATTCACTTCAAAATAGGGGGAGTCAGGCGCCAAAGAATCTGAACCAAAAAGTTCAAAACACGTCTGCTTCCATAACTCATGGTGTCGTCCCGACGCAGGAGAGCTGGGCCATAAAATATTTTGAATATCTCCTCGGATTTCAAATCTTACGAAAACAGAGTTCTCATCACTTCGGCTGGAAACACTCGATGAGACGCGAAGAGAAGATGAAAGAGGATATTGGGTATATGGATGAAGTTTAATCATTTCATGACTATTTCATGACGGATGTAAAAAAACATTCAAATTTCTCTTCCAAAAAAATCGCTGTGGTGCAAAGAAACAGGAAGCAATTTACAAAGATCCCATATATAATTGTCTTGTTTAGGTTTGGTATTATTCGAATACGAAAATGGAACGGGCAATGAGCTCAAGGATGGAACAGTATGAAAAATAAAAATGGTTTAGCTGATTTTCTTAAAACTAAACGAATCGCTGCCGGACTGTCTCAAAGAGATGTAGCTGACAAGCTTGGATACTCAACTCCTCAATTTATCTCAAATTGGGAAAGAGGTGTTTCTCACCCTCCAATTACGGCCTTAAAGAAGCTAGGGGATCTTTACAAGGTGCCCGCCGATGACCTTTTTGATGTGACGTTAAAGGCGACTATCCAAGAAGTGACTCAAGATTTGAAAAGAAAGTTTGCAAGCAGCCGAAAGTAAGACACAATAAAAGTATAAATAACTTTTCATTGGAACGTGGATGACTACAGGTGATCATCTTAAAAAATTTAAAGCATTAAGTGAAGAGTTGTGTGCATTGATCGAAGGAGAGGGCTTGGCAGTCAGGCCCTACGATCAGCCTTCCTTGCCTTACTTCCAGCGCTTAACTTCCGATGAACAAAATGAAGCCATTCACAATCTTGAAGACTACCTTATAATCGCAAAATCCGTTGTTGAAGAGCGGTATTCTCTCAAGGATACGGCTTTCTTTTTGGAAAAAGCCCTAAAGCACTTTGGCTACGAAGCCGATCCCCAGATTTTTAAATACATTGCAGATGATGTTTTGGCAGAAGTGTATAATGCGAAGCATACCCAAGTTTTTCGAGGCATTCTTTTCTTTGAACAGGCCACTTACACCATAGAAGATTTTTATAGCAGGCAATGGTTGCACCTCTATGATCGTGAAGGGCAGGTGACGCAGCAGCTTTTCGGGGCTGCTGAACAGCTATTCGTCGAAGGAAAGTTGCAAACTATTGAACCCCAAGTCGACGAGCATATTCTTTCTGAAAAAGCGTCGCTCTTAAAAGTAAAAAGTCGCGTGAAGGTTTTAGCAATCTCTTTGCTCTTTAAAGATGGTAAGCCTGCGGGGCTGTTCTCTGCTTCGCGCAGTCATTTGATCGGATAAAAAAAGCTTTCTCTCTACGAGAAAGCTATTTGACTGTCATGAATTTAAAATAAACACATAAAAAGTAAAACTAGAACGTTCCGATAGATAGATGGAAACGCCATGGTTCTTCATTAGGGCGAGCGTCTAGCTTCCAGGCCCAATCCAAGCTTAAAGGGCCAACAGGGGTGTTATAGCGAATTCCAAAGCCTGCAGAGTCACGATAGTTATCTGGCAGATTGAGGCCATCAATTTTTACGGAGCCACCATCATAAAAAAGAGCTCCCCCTAAGCTTTCCCAAACAGGGAAGCGTACTTCAGACTTGATAATAAACATCGTGGCCTGCGTGGAAAGGAAGTAAGTGGAATCGTTAGGGCCTAATCCTAAGTCGGCTCGATTTGGAAAGACTTCTTGGGTCCCGGCCTCATAACCACGAATAGTGGCTTGGCCTCCAAGTGTAAAACCTTTCTTGTCCCAAGGAACTCCCCCTTCCGGGTCCATGTTTTTTAAGTAGCCACCACGCACTTGATTGGCCCACACAACCGGTTGTTTTTGCAGAGTGCCGATACTGTTGTATTGAGTGAAGCTAAGAGTTGTTCTCCAATACTCGATCGTCTTTGAGCTTCCAAAATCTGGAGATGCGTATTCTGCCGCCCAACGAGTGAACGTCCCTCGCGTAGGATTAAAGGGGTTGTCGCGGAAGTCTAAATCAATAGTTGGTCCCATAGAGGCAATATCTTGAGTTAAAGACGGGAATTTATCTTCCAAGCTATAGTCGCGAATAGTCGCCAGAGACCAAAGGTCCCAAATGCCTAAGATATGCGAAGTGAAATCTTTTTCCAAAGAGTAGGTCGTTGAGTTGACCTCTGAAACTTTTTTCAAATCATAGTCTGTCACAGTGCTTGAACGGGAAATATTCAAACGACCACGAACACGGGTATTGAAGAGATAAGGTTCGAGGTAACCAAAAACAATGCGACTTTCAAGATACTTGATATCCGCGACGTTATAATTTCCTTCAAGGCGTAGAGATATACCGCGCCCTGTTCCTAGAAGATTCCTATAAGAGGCACCGACATATCCCCGCAACGTCAGATTGCGCTCATTTGTCGCACCAAACCCTAAGTTGATGAGGCCGGGATCTCTTTCGGTGACTTTTACGACAACCGTACGATCCGCTACGGCTGTTTTCTCTTCAAGAGTTGCAATTTCGACCGAAGAGAAGAAACCAGTGCGTTGCAGGCGAGCAATGGACTCTTCAATTTTATAAGGAGTTAAAAGCTCATCCTTAGAGAACTCAAGTTCACGCTCAATAATGGAGCTTCTTGTAAAACTATTGCCTTCAATAATAATAGAAGACGCTCGAACACGAGGACCTTCTAGGATTTGAAACTTCAAATAAGCTTGAGTGTTATTGTCCTCGTAGGTAACTAAGTCTTCACGCTCGTTAAGAAGTGACATTTCGATATAGCCATTGTCTTGATAAAAAGACTTCAACTTATCAATGGATTGCTCGATCTGGTAAAGTTTCAAAGCGCCTTGACTGAGTCCAATAACTTTTAAGAGTTCCTGTTCGCTATAGCTATTGTTTCCAATAAATTCGATGCGCTGAATATTGGTTAGGGGCCCCTCATCCAAATTTACAAAAATTGAAACACCATCTTTGGCTTTGTTATATTGAGTACGACTTGAAAGAACCTTGGCTTGAAGGTAGCCGTTGTTTTGCATTTCAAGACCGAGGTTTTTGAGGCCAACTTCAAATTCCTCTTTGTTGTAATAACCGTTAGCAATCAGTTTTGAACTGTGTTCTTTGATTGTGTTGATATAGTACTTCTCATTACGGCTATAACGGCCGTTGATGTGAATCTTTTCAATTTTGATCCGTGGGCCTTCTTCGATATCGAAGGAGATCTTCTTATTAAAGCGATTGTTGGTCGCAGTTTCGTGGGACTTAACCTCGGCGCGCGCATAGCCTTTTTCAAGATAAGAGGCGCGAATTTTTTGTGCAAGCTCCGACGCTAAGGCGGGACTTGCTGAAGAATAGCTATCAAGATCTAGAATTTTTTCAACCTCACGAATCTTAAGCGGGCTGACTTTGCCATAGTCCAAAGTATAGGACTCTGGTTTGTCGATGCGATAGCGCAAGGTCGCTTGTGACTCGTCTTTATTAAACTCAACTCGAGGCCCCATGAGCTCCGCGCGGATATATCTTTTTTTTCTGAAGTACTGTTCAGCGCGATCAGAAATTTGACTCAAAATTTCGTCTGTGTACGGTTTGTTGAGGTAGCGCGACAACTCTTTGACGATCTGGTCGTTTAATTCGTCGTTGGCACTCTGAACTAGAACATTGTGAATAAGACTTCGTCTATTCTCATTGACGCGAATTAAAATACCAACTTTGTCTTCGTCTTCCGGTGGCATTTCGATATCAATAATTGCGTTCATGAAGCCTTTGTCTTCATAGGCGCGACGGATGCGTTCTCCGCCTTCGATTAAAGACTGTTGGTCAAAACTGTCTCCAGCCTTAACGCTCAGTAGACTTTCAACTTCCGAAGTTGAAAGATTTTTGTTTCCTGTAAATCGAACGTCGGTAATCCGTTTACTTCTCTCAAAGAGGATTTGATAAGGACTGTTCCCGCCTTCATCAATAACTTGGATGTTATTGAACTGGGACTTTTGTTGTAAGAAACGAATCACCTCATCAACCTGAGAAAGGCCGATTTTTTCGTTCTGAACATAGGGTAAACGTCTCACTAAGTCTTCGCGCACGGATTCAGGAAGGGATGAGTAATCCAAAGCCTTTTTGGCAAAGGCGGTTTCCATGCAAAGAATCAGCGAAAGAAAAATCAAGGAGCGGGCGAACAGCATTATTTAAACTCCCACTTAAACTCAAGGTCCAAGCCAAAAATACTTTGGGCTTCCTGTTGGGACCCCTGCAAGCTGGGTTCTTCTTCAATTCCGCGATTCTCAAACGAACCAATCGCAGTCATGTTATTGTTAAAGAGATACTCAAGTTTGATGTCATAGGATTGGGATTCGCGCACAGGGCGCCCACCAGAGACTTTTACTTTGTCTGAAAGATATCTACTGAGTGTGACTTTAGGGACAGTGATATTGCGAATGGAGTCATACTCAGAGGTCACTTGAAAGTTAAAGCCAATTGTATTTTCAAGTTGTTTACTAATCGGTTTTGCTAAAACTGCTCCGCCGATTTCCACGCCTAATTGTTCTGCTTGTTGGCGTGACTGAACGTTTTGGTCCATGGCCGAAGAGGTTACACCCAGTGCAATAAGAGAGATAATGTCTTGCTCGGGCAATGGGGGAACACTCGTGAGGCGAATGATCAGGTTCTTTGCCGACCCTTGAGTTAATAGAGTGATGTCGTAGTCATTGATTCTAGATAAAGCATTGATATAAAGATTCGGATTGATTTCATTCGGGTCATTGAACTCGATCAGTCCGTTTTGAATTTCAAAAATTTTATCTTTAAAAATTAATTTTGATTTTCGATCAAGGTTGATACGGCCCAAGAGAATCGGACTGTCAGGAGTACCTTTTACTTGAAGCTGACCGTTGACAGAGCCGTCGATCAGAGAATTTTTAACGATAATATTTCTCTCCATGACAAGTTGAATGTCTAGGAAGAGAGGTTGAAAGTTGCCTTCTTTGATTCCCTTAGGAAGATAGTAGGATTGACGGACGCCAGTGACGCCACCTGCATCTTCAGTGAATTCTTTATCAATAAAGGCGTTTTGAATGCGATAAGTTCCAGACAAAGTGAACGGGAACCAGTTTCCGGAAAATAGAAGATCTGCATTTCCAGTGCTACGCACTCGATCCGGTACGTTCATGGTGACGTTTTCAAGGCCCAAACGAATTGAAGTGGGAAGATCCCTAATGCCGTTGATAAGGATGCCACCTTCGCCTGTAACAGTGCCGCCAGCGATTTGACCTTGAATACCGTTAATTAAAACTTTGCTTTGAGAGAAAGCCGCATCCAACGACAATCTCTCAATAGGGTGCGGTAAGCCTTTGATTTTGATAAAGGCATTTCGTGAAGTTAAGTTTCCAAGTATTTGCGGTTTAGCAACAGAGCCTGAAACTGTCGTTGAAAATTGAACCTGTCCACCAAGATCTTCTAAGAAAGGTAAGAAAATATGCAAGAGGTGAAGGTTGGCGCGAGAGTTCAGATTCACATTCAGATTCTCGGCTGTGAAGTTATCGCCTTTAATTTGCAGATAATTACCGGGGCCTTCGAGGTGGAAGTTCTTAAAGCTAACGCGGCCGTTATCGGCAAGGATCTCAATCGGTTCTTTGTTGGCAAAAGCCAGATCTCCTCTTTGTAGCGCGAAATGTTCAATGTTCACGGAGCCAGAGGCTTTAAAGAGCTCTCCGGACGGCGATGTCAGGTCGATCTTGGCAGTGAGCTTAGAGTCGTAGTCGTTAGCAAGGCTAGCTCCGCCAATAAGTCCTAAAAGATTCGAGTAGTTCCATTCAGAAGTATTTACTTTTAAAACGAGAGGCGTTGTATTTTTCGAAAAAGGATAGTTGATAAGTGCAGTGACTCTATTGCCAAAAAGACTGAGCTGAGTGTTAAGAGATTGAGTATTGAGGGAAATGGCAAAATTAGAATTCGGAATTTCATGCTCTTCAAAATACGTGTCAGTGATGCTGCCATTTAACTTAATCACTGGCGCATAGACAGAGTCTTGAAATTGGGCAGCGAAATTAAGGGTGCCCACGATATTGGAATTGATCGAGCTGATGATGTCAGACTCTTCGAGTTTCCAATTCTTTGCATCGGCTTGAATATCAAAAATCTGACGAGAAGAGATGCCTCCGCGCAATTGTAGAGTGGATTGATTTTTTTTGAGTAAAGCCTTTTCAATCTGAAGATTTCCATCAAGGCCCGTAAAATTGACATCAAGGCTATTGAAGTTCTCAGAGCCGATGCTCACGTTTTGAAAAGCTGAATCCAATTTGTAGTTCATTTTCCATAAACTCAACGGACCTGAGACGCGGGCCTTTACTGCGCCAGAGCCGCGCACGGTAAATGGAAAGCGATAGATATTATCGAAAACAAAAGCGATGTCGTTAAGATCTGTGGAAGGAGCGCTAAACTCTCCATCGAGAGTCATGTTATGAAGGTCTACATCTAAATCGCCAAGATATTGGCTTTTACCAATGGAGCCCGCGAGGTTTTGAAAATACAGAACACTTTTTTTGAATGAAAGGTCAGAGATTAAATTGCCAAGATGAAAACGTTCAAAGACAAAGTTCCGAGCATTGACCTTCATAGAAAACTGCGCCGTGGAAGCGTTGCCAGAGGTTTGCCCCTCAATTCCGGCCTGACCAGAAAAATGAAGATGAGCCAGATTTTTAACGTTTTTAAAATCTAAACTTTTTGTCGCAAAGTTAATTTTAAAACCTTTGTGATAGTCGATAACACCTTCCGATTGCCCAACGCTGTCTCCAACTTGGAGAGCTGCTGTGTAAGACACAGAATCCATCGTCACGTGAACACTTCCGCGGGCCGAGAGGCTTTCTAAATCTAAAATGGACGTTTCTTGAGGTCCAAACCCCGTGTGAACCCAGAGATTTTTCCCGTGAATCTCGCCTTGCGAACAGCTCAACTCAAAAGAGGGGCGAATTTTTCCAGAGCAGGGAAGGCGTGCCGAAATATCGACTCCCACTGGAATGTTGCCAAGGTTTAAACTTTTAAAAAGTTTATAAAGATCCAGGTTGTCTGTAGCGACTTCGGCACTGAATGCCAGATCATTGCTTAAGAAAAGTTTGGATTTCTTAATCGTGGCATCCCCAGAAGGGTGGGACACCTGGAATTCAGAAAAAGAAATTGTATTCTCTTTAAATTCTCCCTCGATGCGCGCGTCACCTAACTCGAATTTGTCAAAGATGAAGTTGTTGGACTGAATGCTAGCTTTGGCAGTGACTCGATCCATGCCATTGAGGCGAGCTTCAACTTCGGCGCGTAAAGCTCCAGATACCGATGGTAACTTTTTGTCTGGGAAGATTTTCGCAAGTTCCGTGTTAGCATCTTCTAAATTCAGACGCGTGGTGACGGCAATCAAGCCGGCAGGTTTTACGGTCACGTTGGCGATAGGAGTGATTTCTCCGCGAACAGAAACTTCAGACTCGCCATGCTGTACACTGAACTGAACAATCTTTAGGGACTTACGATTTAAAAACAGATGGGAATCAATAGCTGCGGCGAAAGAGCCGATCTTTCCAAGATTGGCGACAATCTCAGGAAGATTAGCCTTGGCATTGATATTCTTTTCTTTATTGGTAAGAGCAAGCTCGCCACCGTCAACAATCACGCTCCAGTTTTGCGACGGGGCTTTAAGAGAAAGCTGAATGTCTCTTAGGAAAACTCTATCAAGGGGGAGACCTTCGAGATGATCGAAAAGCGCATCAATCGGCAGCTTCTGCGGAGCTTTCGTATCCTTAAGAACAGGGTCTAAATTGAGATGTACGACAGGGGAGGTGATAGCAATCGCTGAGATATTCAATCTTCCGGCAATAAGATCAAAGTAGTCGATAAAAACACGGACTCGCTCGACTTCGATTTTTTCGATAATTGCTTTGAGTTCGCCTTGACCCTGTAATTCGATTTTTGAAAGAGTGACGGAAGGCTTAAATATTTTAAAACTAAATCCTTCAGCGCGAACTCGAACCGGTGATTTGGATTCAGACAGAGTCTCGATTTTGTTAAGGACCCATTTTTCAACCTGTGGCTGAATCCATAAATCCGTAGCAAACCATAAGAGAGCGATCACTATTGTGGGAGTGATCAGAATCCAGAACACACGCTTCACTGCTGGCTCCAAATACTCAATAGAGCTGAAGCTGCGCGGTAGTGAGGTCGAGAAGCTAGTAAGCCTTCCATGACTTCAATGGCTGTGTGTTTTTGTCCAAGGCCCCAAAGAGCTTGGGCGCGTAAATACGCGGTGGCAAAAAAAGTTTCTGGTTCGTGCGCAAGTAAGACTTCTACTTTTGCAAGATCGTTAAGTAGCTCGATGAAATGCCTTGCATGTAGAAGCGCCTCTAAGCGCAACCAGATAACGCTTGAACCTTCTTCACTAGAAAGATTGAGAATTTCGAGACACTCCTCAAAGCGTTCAAACATAAATGCCGCGATCGCAAGATCAAAGGCAACTTCTGGATACTCGTTGGCTTTTTCTAAAATGCTGGCCATTAAAGAACTCAGAGCTGTTTCAACTTCAGGATCTTTAAGCGTTAAATCTTCTGTCTTGATGCGTGTTTTTTTAGGAGAGCGCTTTTGTAAAATCTCAAGAGCGTAGCGCTGCTTATGTTCGCGAACCTCCTTGTTTACATCAGGATCACCTGGGAACATCTTCTGCATAGTTCCCAAAAGTATTTTCTCTTGCTCGTAAAGTTGTTGAGTTCTCAACATCACGAGTTGCTCAAGATAAACTTTTTTATTGGCTTCATGAGATTTTTGCTGCTGATAACGTCTTTCGATAGCCCACTGGGCAGCTTCTGGAATATATCGAGCCGCTACTTTGGAGCGAGCCGCCTCCAACTGAGAGTGAGTTTCTTCAAGCCCCTCAATCAACGCATCGACAAAGCGAGTGTCGCCTTCAAGAGTTAATTGCTCCATGGCTTCAAAGAGATAGGGCCACGGAATAAAAGGTTTATCATTTTGAAAAAGCTTCGCGCAAAAGTGTATGAGTTTTGAATGTGCTTTGGCGTTGTAGAGAAACTTTGCAAGTGCTGTAATGTTTTCCGCATCCATGGAGTCAGAAGACTCTAAGTTATGGATAAGTCGGTCGGAGGCATAATCGAGATCGTCGATTTCGTTGAGAATACTTTGAATTTCTAACTCAATATAGTTGGACAAAAAGAAGCCTCCGCAAGCTCATTAACCTTAGCACAATTATGGCCGGAAAACAGAGCAGTTGCGGAGACTTAATACTGAGCGTTAGTTACTTTTGAGAAACGCGCTCTACGTATTCGCCAGACGAAGTGTCAATGCGAAGAACGTCACCTTCGTTGATATGAAGAGGAACGTTTACAGTTAATCCACTCTCCATAGTTGCTGGCTTAGTAGCGCCAGTTACGCGGTCACCTTTGATCCCTGGATCAGTCTGAGCCACCGTCAAGTTCACAGCTTTAGGAACTTCACATGCTACAGCTTTTTCATTGTAGAAAAGGATCATAACAGTCAGGTTTTCAGTCAGATAGTACTTAGATTCGCCTAAGTCTTCATCAGACATAGCGATTTGTTCAAAGCTTTCTTGAGACATGAAGTTATAGCCAGTGTCGTCTTTATAAAGGAAAGTCATCTCTTTATTTTCAACGTTAGGAACTTCAAACTTCTCACCTGATTTGAAAGTCACTTCAAGGTTTTGACCTGTTAGAAGGTTTCTTAATTTAGAGCGAGTGAATTGGTTACCTTTACCTGGTTTAACGTGTTGGAAATCAACAACAACATAAGGTTTGCCCTCAACCATGACTTTGAGGCCTTTTCTAAAATCCGACGTTTCGTACATTGTATTGTCCTTTTATGATGTAGATTATCGGCGGATATTCTCGCTTAGGGACAGCTTAGGCGTCAACCCCGGCGCGATAATCTTCAATTTTGCGAAGCATCATTTCAAGCGTCGCAAGCTTCTTCTCGCGAATTAGGTGCTGGCGAGACTGTAACGGACGTAGGGGAGTGGCCTCATCGCCTTCATTGGAGCGCATTTGCAAGGATTTTAAGCGTCTCTCAATTTCAGGGTGTTGACCGAACTCAGCTTGAGTATCTTTTAAAAGTGTCTGAGCTTTTTCAAGGTCGTTGCGCACGATAAAAGCATCAATCAATGAGAGCATTCTCTCAAGGGCGCGGCTAGTGTTCGCTGATGCCGCACTCGGAGCAAGGTCTATTAGAGGGATGAGGTCCTCTTTCGGAGCACCTGCGTTGAGTTGCACGTCGGGAAGTTTAGTCATCGAGAAAACGTCGTCGTCGTACTCGTCAGCCGTCACGGATTCAAGTTTTTGAACCGCTTTTTGAGCCGATTTTGACTGAGGATTTAGGAATAAAACCATTTTGAAGGATTTTAAAGCGTCCTTCGGGTTCTTACTAGCAAGTTGCACTTCTGCCAAAATTTGATGTGCTAAAATATTTTCTGGAGAAAGGCTTGTCGCTTTTTGCAAGGCATCTAAAGCTTTCTTAAGATCCCCAAGTTCACGTTTGATGCGGGCGAACGTGACCAAACCACCTACAAATTGGGGGTGGCGCTGAATGCCAAGGGAAGCGATTTTGTCAGCTTCTTGAAGCATACCCATTTCCCGATAGGCTTCCGCCAAAGGGGCAAACACCTGAGAATTCGGGTCTTTCTCGAGAATGTTTTGATACTTTTCAACTGTGCTTGCTTCAATTTTGCGCATAATTGAATGATAAGGGATGTGCTCTTGGGAATACAATATGAAAGTCACAATTTTTTTAAAGAATGCGCCAATAGCTTCAAGGGTCAGACTCAAAATACTTGGTTTATTGACTAAGAGCCCTGTTCAGCATCAAATAAGGAACGAAAAACAAGGGTAATAAAATGGCGGCAGTTATTCTCGGAGTCGATCCGGGTACGCGAATCACAGGTTTTGGAATTATTCGCTTAGATCAAGGGCGAATCGAACACATCAATCATGGTGTGATTGTGATGGATGAAAAATCCAGCATTCCTGTGCGTATGAAAGAATTAGGTTTGTCTTTTCGTGAAGTTCTTGAAAAATATCAGCCTCAACACGTCGTGATTGAAAAAATCTTCTTAGGTAAAAACGCCGACAGTGCTTTTAAACTTGGTCACGCTCGCGGGGTTATCATGGCTGAAGCGGGGATGGCTGGCGCTGATGTTTATGAGTACGCCACTCGCTCTGTTAAGAAAGGTGTCACTGGAAATGGTGGTGCCAGCAAAGAAGAGGTGCAGATGGTTTTGCAAACTCTTTTAAATTTAAAAACTATCACTCGAATCGATGCTTCGGATGCTTTGGCGATGGCCTGTCATCATATCTATGAGGAACGCAAAAGAGCAATTATGGAAAGGGCCGTTTCAATATGATCGGATATCTTCGTGGGAAAATTATTGAGGTTTTCACAGATACAGCCTTAATCGATGTTCAAGGCGTTGGTTACGAAATCAATGTTTCTTCAAACACCTCTCAGGATCTTTTGCAGCTTTTAGGCAAAGACATCATCGTATGGGTTCATACCCATGTGCGCGAGGATGCGCTTTCACTTTTTGGTTTTCACTCAAAAGAAGAAAAAGCACTTTTCTTATCACTGCTTAAAGTAAATGGTGTTGGACCGAAGATGGCTTTAGGAATTCTTTCTGGTGGCCGTCCTTCAGATATTCAGAATTTTATTGAATCAGGCGATGCCAAAAAATTGTCGACTTTACCTCGTGTAGGTAAAAAAACGGCGGAACAAATTATTCTCACTCTTAAAGGGAAATTAGTCAGCATTGATGAGGGTGTTAAAGGAAAATCTGAATCTCATACGCAGATCACATCGGCTTTATTGAACTTGGGCTACAAGTCACAGCTTGTGGATCAGTTCGTCAATGGGTTGGATCCGAACACGACCCTGGAAGATGGAGTTCGTCTAGCGCTTCGTCAGCTTTCTGGAGGTCTTTCATGAGTCGAATTCTTGAGGGAGATCTTTTCGAAGGAGAAAAAAGCTGGGAAAATGAGCTACGACCTCAGAGGTTTGAAGAGTTCCCAGGACAGGGTAACGTTAAAGAAAAATTAAAAGTTTTCGTTGCAGCGGCTAAACACCGTGGAGAATCTTTAGATCACGTTTTGTTGTGTGGCCCTCCTGGGTTGGGTAAGACGACGCTTTCAAAAATTATTGCGAACGATATGGGTGCTGAAATCAAAATGACTTCGGGCCCAGCGATTGATAAAAAAGGTGATCTCGCAGCAATTCTAACTTCTTTGAAGCCGCACTCAGTTTTATTTATTGATGAGATTCACAGACTCAGCCGCCATGTGGAAGAGTATCTCTACACAGCAATGGAAGATTATTATATCGATATTGTGACTGGTGATGGGCTTGGAGCGCGCTCGATGAAGTTTCAGCTAGCGCCCTTCACTTTGGTTGGAGCAACGACACGTGCAGGACTTTTAAACCCTCCGTTTCGCGACCGTTTCGGGATTGTCGAAAGACTTCAGTTCTATGATAAAGATGCATTGAAACAAATTTTGATGCGCTCTGGAGAAATTTTAAAAGTAGAGATGAACGAAGAGGGTGCGGCTGAAGTCGCTCGACGCTCGCGTGGAACTCCTCGAGTTGCGAATCGACTTTTGAAACGTGTTCGTGACTATGCTCAAGTAAAAGGTGATGGAACCATCACAAAAGAAATTGCGATTTATGCTTTAGATCAGCTCGGAGTGGATCAATATGGGCTAGATCTTATGGATCGTCGTATTTTGAGTCTCATTCAAGAAAAGTATAACGGTGGGCCTGTTGGTATTGATACAATGGCAGCGGCTCTTAGTGAAGAACGTGATACCCTTGAAGAGATGTACGAGCCTTTCTTAATACAAGAAGGATTTATTCAAAAAACACCTCGGGGACGTGTCATCACGGAGTTTGCAAAGACGACTGTTTTAGCTCCGGAGAAGTAGGCATGGCATCTAAACAGCCAGTAATGGTTGAAGTTTTACGAGGACCTGTTGTTGAAAGCGTCCACCAAGTTTTAGCAGTGGTAGCAAACGAGGTAGGGGCGGTGACTCATTATTGGGGGCATCCGCAGTATCTTACTTTCCCGCGTAGCTGTATCAAAATGCTTCAGGCAATTCCATTGGTAGAATCAGGCGCAGCTCAAAAGTTTGAGCTCGACGACAAGATGATTGCTTTGGCCTGCGCAAGTCACAGTGGTGAAGAATTTCATCTTCAATCCCTTCAACAGTGGGCAGAAAAGGTGGGCTTTAAAGAAAGTCAGCTGATCTGTGGACCTCATTGGCCTTACAACGAAGATAGCGCACGCTTGATGGTGCGTAGAGGGCAAGAGCCCACTCCATTCTGCAATAACTGTTCTGGTAAACACTCAGGCATCCTGACCACGTGTCAGCATTTTGGTTATGATCTGGCTAACTATCAGGACTACTCTCATCCGGCGCAAAAGCGCCTTCGCGATATTCTTACGGAAACCATGAAGGTGGATCATAGCAAAGCGGCTCACGGTGTCGATGGCTGTGGGATTCCGACCTATGCAGTTCCTTTGCAGTCCATAGCGACGGGAATGTCGACTTTTGTGAATTCGAAATTAGCCCCGAAAAGAAAAGAAACTGCGGAGCGCATTCTACGCGCAGTGCGCTCATATCCTGAGTATGTGTCGGGAAGCAATGATACTTTTACAGTGGATGTGGTCTCAAAGACACAGGGGAGAGTCATCGTCAAAGGTGGCGCTGAAGGCGTTTTTACGGGGATTCTCGTTGATAAAAAAATCACATTCGCGGTGAAATGTATTGATGGGAACGCTCGTGCGGCTCGTCTGGTGGCGGCCACATTGATCGCGCAATTCGCAGGGCTTTCAGCAGAGGAGTCTGCGTTTTTAAAGTCACACTTAAACCCAGTGATCAAAAACTGGAAAGGTGATGTGGTCGGGCAATTGCGGATTGCGAAGCCTAGCTAAGTGCAGTAATCTGCAAGCATGTTTCTACAGAAAACGATTCGTAAAAAAACACAGGTTAAAGGCATCGGAATTCATTCTGGTGATCCTTGCACGTTAACGTTCAGACCCGCTCCGGCGGATACGGGTGTTTATTTTATTCGCACGGATCTTCCGGGAAGCCCGTCTCTTAAAGTCACGGCTAAAAATGTTCAAGCAACCTCTCACCAAACAACCATTGGTGGGCCTGCTTTTTCCGTAGCAACGATTGAGCATTGTCTTTCGGCTCTTTCAGCTTTGCGTATTGATAATTTATTTATTGAATTAGACGGACCCGAAATTCCAATCGGCGATGGCAGTGCAAAAGATTTCTTAACGGCACTTCTTGAAGTCGGCATGGTTGAACAAGATCAACCGCGTAAGTATTGCTATATCACAGAACCGATTTATTTCAGCGAAGGTGAAAAGCACGCCTATGTGGTGCCTTACCATGGGCTTCGCTTAACGGTGACGATTGATTTCCCTCATTCTGAAATCGGCAAGCAAGTTTTTGATTTAGATATCAACGAACAATCTTTTGGAAGAGATGTCGCTTCTGCCAGAACTTTTGGTTTTCTGAAAGATGTGGAGGCCCTGCAGGCCCGTGGACTTGCCAAAGGTGGAAGTTTAGATAACTGCATCGTTTTGGATCAAAACGGTGTGATCAACCCTGATGGTCTTCGTTGGAAGGATGAATTCGTTCGTCACAAAGCTTTAGATGCCCTCGGAGACTTAGTCACTTTGGAGATGCCACTGATGGGGCACGTGGTGCTTTATAAGGCTGGCCACGACGTGATGAATAAGCTTGTGCGTAAGGTGTGGGAGTCTCCACAAAGCTTCCGTCACGTAGAGCTGGGCGCCGATATTTCGCAAGAGACGGAGCGCTATGCGGGATGGAGTCTGCCTGCCGGTTCTTGAAGAGAACGCGCACCTTCAGATCTTGTTTGAGAACCTTTCTGGGTTCAGATGAGTTTGGATTTAAAGCGACGCAAGAAATGTATAAAATGAAAAAGCCCCTCGAGTTGATCTGTACCCCAAAAAGTGGACAGATCGAGTGAGGGGCTTTTTTTATTTAGAATTGAGATTTCAAGTAATTGATAATGTCGATGTTGGGTGGGTTCGCGATGCCAACTCCTGGAAGTGGGCCCGTCAACTCTGACAGACTGTAATCCATGCGCGCATCGTAAGTTCTTTCGTGCTGATTGCGCAGCCATTGTTGGCGCTCATACCATTGGCGTTTGTTCATATCGTCCGTGCAGCTTGCAAGCTCTTCAGGGATGCGAGCGCCCCAACGCAGCTCAATACAGTGGTAAGGGTCAAAGCTCATATTAAACAGTCTTTGGCGAGCAGCCTCAAGGTTCATGCGCACGGTCTTACCATTGGTCGTTGTGTAAGAGAACTGACAAGCTTGCGCTCTTTCTGCGTAAACCGCATAGAGATCACGAGCCAAGTTTCCACCAGAGTATTTAATAGCTCTATCTTGGCGCTTGTGGCGTTCAATATGATTTTGTGTTTGAGAGAGTAGGTCCATAAACGCCACTTTGAGGCGCGCATCTCTTGAAGGAGTTGCGTAGTTTTCCCATTCTCCATCTGTTCCAAAAATATTATATGGCAATCTTTCTGGGTGCGGCTTTAAGTAAACTTGCGCTGTGCGTGCGGCTTCCACGGCATCTACGCGGTCCTGAAGGCTCACGCAGATATCATCTGTTACTTGGGCCATATCTTTTAATGGATCAATATGAACTTCCCCTTGCATCAAGCGAAGGCGAACGTATTCGTAGAAGCTGACAGGTTGATTGGCATAGAGGAACTTCCCTTTATTCCAAGTTCCCGCAGGATCTGGATGTGTTCCATAGAATTGTTCAATTCCATAGCTTGTAAGCTGAGAATTCGGTGTGCCGACAATTCTACCACCTGCATAGATTCCGCGAGCCGTGACTTTTGCGTCAACGATTTCAAGAGGGCGGAAGTTTTTAAATCCAGCGCCTTGTGCGGGTTTACTGCGCACAAACTTTGGTGTGAACATCCCCATCGTCAAAGAATTGTCGGGATGTGCGTCGATATAGAATATTCTGCCATCATCAGAAACACGATAGATCACGGCTACGTGACCGTTAGGATCATAGATAATGGTTCCAGGACGAATGCCGTTGCGATTGATGATCGCAGGATAGAAGTCAGAAAAAAGACGATCGGAATCGCGATCTCCCTGAATGCGGAAGGTTGCAGAGTAAGTGAGATTAATAATTGTAGTGTTGAGTAATTGAACAGCGTTGGGATAAGTGTTTTTAATCATCCCATCTTTTGCAACGATATCATATCTTTTGCTGACGAAATTTCCTTGCGGTGTATAGCGAGGGTCTTTCGCTGCAGCCGTCGGTGTCTCTTCAAGTGTGGGGTTGGGGCTTACTTGGCTGACAAAAGAAAATGGCAAACCATTTTTCCATGCAAAATAGCCACGTAAATAATAAGGCAAATCAGCGCAGTCCGCGTAGTATTTCAAACCAGAAGGATCAGTGCCATTATAAATATTGGCAGAGCTTTGTAAGCACGTATCAACGCTATTACAACGGCGTTGTTCAACAGCCTCGCCCAGTTTTGTTACGAAATTTCCAAATTCAGCTTCATGTTGCGGGAGCCATTTGGGCTGAGTAATTTGCCACTGATTGGAGTTGGCAAGAGCTTGAGATGAGACCGTCATAAAAAATGTTAAAGCTAAGAGATTCTTAAATTTCATATTTCACTCCCGAAAGATAATTATTCAGAGTCCCTATGTGCAATCCAATAGCCAAGACCATCTTTAATAAGTACGCGATGGCAGTGGTAATTTTGAAAATGTCTGCCTAGGGTTTTGCCTAGGGCCCAAAAGTGGCACTTTTTGAGAGTATTACAGATGCCAAATATTCCCCCAGTCTTCGGTTCTAAGAAGTGATATTTGTTGAATTCTGAGGCGTCCTCGGACTTGCACATGGGGATGTCCATGTCTTTGATGTCTTGCCGAAGCGATCGCCACACTCAGAGAGGGAAGCTTTTGTAGAAGGTTTTCAGAGGTGCTGGTGCGACTTCCGTGGTGCCCCAAGAGTAAAAAACGCACTCTCGATAGTGGAAGTTTTTGCGACCAGATGTTTTCTTGTTTCTTCGGCGAATCACCCGGAAGAAGCCAGTTTTGAAATAGAAAAACATGACTAGCTTCGTTGGGGTTGCGATATCGCGAAGGGCTCCAAGTCAGTGGGGCATGACTATCGGTGCAAGGTTTGATAGAGGCTATCAGTCGCAATTTATATTTTGAGCTTTTTCCTAAAGGGCTTTGAGCAAGACATACGTTTTTGAATGTTCGTAGGCGCTTTAAAAACGAAATGTGATCCCAGTCCCAATGGCTCAGAAAGACAATGTTGCGCCTCAAGGCACAGTGATAATGAATTTTGCGCCAAGGTACCTTCTCACCACCGGCATCAAAGTGATAACAGTGACCTTCTGTGATCGCAGTAAACCACTGACCTTGACCGACATTCCAAACGACCTGACCCGTTAGTGAGGGGAAGTGAGCTGTCGGAGTTGCACTAAGAAGGATCAAAAACAAGATAGTTTTCATGACGAATAGTCCCTTCCTTGAAAAAACTTTTTGCGAAATAAAAAACACAGTAGATGCAGCAGAGTAATCCATGCCCACAAGATTTCCGTTGAGAGCAGGGGGGCGCTCTCTTGTTGGATTGGAGCGGTGAGGTGTGACACTAGAAAGAAGAAACTCTCTAAGAGAAAATCAAAGCTAGGGCGCAAGGCGGGAAACGTACTCGCGAGAAGAGCTAAAGGAAGAATGAATAAAGCCACGAAGTTTCCTAGGGTCAGATTAAAGAGCACGCTCAGCGGATGTAGGTTGCCCAAGCCATAGAGTAGCGGAGCCATGCAAAGGTAAATTCCTAGTTGCGTAAAAACGGCTTTTCTAAAAGAGGAGTGATGGCGAAAGAAAGCTCCATAACTCAGAGCCAAGCTAGCGCACCAACTCATTTGGTAGGAAAGCGAATGGACCCATTCAGGAAAAAGAGCAATTCCCAAAACACCGGCAAGAAGAACAGCAAGATCTGCTGGAAAATACAGACCGCGAATTCGCAATCCTGCGCGCAATGAAAGTTGCATAAACGCACGAACAATCGGCGCTTGCCAACCGGCGAGGACAGAATACAGGAGCCAAGTCGGAAATCTTACAAAGAGTGGAATGCGCAGCATGCTTAAGAATTGATCAAGAAAAAGTAAGTGTGCGCCAGACACAACAAAGATGTGAATGAGTGAACTTTTCTTCAGAAGTTCTTTGTGATTTTTATTGCTTAAATCAGTGCCACAGAGAAGCGCTGTCAAGGAATCTTGGTGCTCCATTTTCCATGACAGAAATTCATCACATTTCGATTGTTGGATGTGTGCAAATGTTGATGCCTTCTTAAGCAAAGCAGGTGTCGGTGAGATGCACGCAAAAAAAGCAGCAGCGATAAGAATGATCATATAATCAATCACTTAGCAAAATGCGGAGCCGATGTAAGAACTAACATATTCTGTCTTTGGGTCCGTGCGTCTCTCTTAGTCGGATTTTAAGATCTGAAATTGTCTTGCAGAAAATGAGGGCATTTTCTGAGTTAAGCTGACTAATATCATGTAGTTACGTCGTGCCTAAAGTTTTAGCAAAACGCTGAAACCCTTGATATTCAACAGGTCCAAGGTCTAGCAAAAGGGTAACTCAACATTTGATGTGGATAAGTCCTGCTTGTTTGCACTTCTCATTGCGTGTCATAATACAGAAATAGCACGAGGTGACCATTGAAGAAGCATCAAGTTTACAAAACAGCATTGGTACTTTTAAGCGTCGGAGTTTTTTCGACGAATGTTTTTGCTGCAAATCCTGTTGCAAAAAAACGAGACCTATCATCAGAAGCTTTGCTCGTTGAATTGACGGGAAAAGATATTTCGAAAGAAAGTGACATTGATCTTTATGCTGAAATGGTAAGCGCTTTTCACGCCAATGATGAAATTGGATTTAAGAGTCGCTTGCAGTCGATGCTTACAAGATTTCCAAAAAGTCCCTATGCAGACAACGCTCTTTATTTAGCAGGGCGTATGGCTGTGGAGCATGGAAACTTTGCTCAAGGCATTAAGTACTTTTCAAAAATCGAAAAAGAATATCCGCGCAGTAATAAGTTAGCCGCAGCAAAATTTGCCAAGGCGATGACATATAAGCGAATGAATCTTCCTGACTTCGCTGAAAAAGGTCTTAAAGAAGTGCGCTCGAAATATCCAGGCAGTCCGGAATCTTTCCGTGCAAATGCTGAGTTGAAAGCCATTCGCTAATTACATTTGAGGCAAGGATGCTGGGAATGAATAAAAAGTCATTAGTCGTATTTCTAATTTTTGCGGCCTTAGCTGCTAAAGCTCAGGATTATTCTGATCAGTGGGAATCTGATCCTTTGGACGTTTTGGAAATGCAAAATGACGAGAAAAAGACTCAGCCTCAAGTTCCAGAGTTTCAGGATATTGATGACTCTGGTGGATTGGCGAGTCCCTTTGAGGAAGTGCCTCACTCAGACACTCCTACCATGGATATGCCGCCATTAACACCAGCTCCATCGACACCTGCTTATTCAGGTGGAGGAACCGATGGTGGGCCTGACTATTCTCAAGAAGCAGAGTTTCATCGCATTTATAAAAACTTTAATGAACAACCCACTTCGACAGAAAACTGGGAGAAGGTGGTTGGCGCGAGAGAGTCCGAAGTGTATCAGGTGCAAAAAGGGGATACACTCTCTGGAATCTCATCGACATTTTTTGGCGATTTTGGTTATTGGCCAAAGCTTTGGTCTTTGAATAATCCACAAATTTTAAATCCCCATGAAATCGAACCGGGAATGAATATAAAATTCTATCCTGGAACAATGGATGAGGCTCCGACTCTTTCATTGGCTGCTGCTGGCGAAGAAGTCGAAACCGGCAAAGAAAAGGTCCCTGGGAGTTCTCCAGTGATTGGCCTGCCAAAAGCAAAAGCCGCTGCCCCCGTTTTAAAAGGGCTGCCGCCAAGCTTGCCAAAATATAAAATGGGCCATATTGAAAAAACTCGCATCGACATCGATTTAACTCCAATGAGATTTCCAAGAGCCCTAGAGCATCTTGAGTTTTTTATTTCTGATCGTGCAGTGATTGGATCCGGTAAAGTGACTGGCACTGAAATGAACATGAAGACGGCTGGTGATTATCAGTACATCTATGTCGAGCTTAACGGAAGTTCGGAAAAGTTTTTTGTTGCTCAGAAGAATTTAACAGAGGTCTCTGATCCATTGGTGAAAGATCGTAAAGGTCAGATGGTGGAGATTCAAGGTGAAATCGAAGTTTTAGAGCGTGTGAGTGACCAGAAGAACGTCTATCGCGCCATCGTTCGTAAGACGATTTCCCCCATTGAAGTGGGGAGCGTCTTAGTTCCGGGCAGAATGCCGATGATTGATCCTATCGCGGGATCAGTGGTGGACGGAGTGGGCGCTAAGATCATGGGTGGTCAGTTTGATCGCACAAGGACTTTGTTTGGCTCTAATTCTTTAGTCTTCTTGGATGCGGGGGCAAATCAGGGATTGCAAGAAGGGCAAACTCTTAGAATTTATGCCGACGAAAAAGTTCGTAATAAGAAAACAGATGCTGTGATTAATGACCGCGTTATCGGTACGGCAAAGATTGTTAGGACATCTCCTAACTTTGCGACGGCATACGTTGTGACTGCTACGGATAATATTTTATTAGGTGATTATCTTGGTTCTGCGAAAACGCAGGCTCGTCTGCCGGTTCCTGCTTCGAATCAAGATTTCTCGGAAGACTTTGAAAGTGACTTTGAGAACTTAGATACTCCGAGTTCGTCTTCATCTCCGCCGGCTTCGGATTCCGGATTTGATGATTCTGATTTAGATTTTTAAGACATATTGAAAAGGACTGCGGAATGCAGTCCTTTTTTTTATGATTGATTTGATCGCTCTTTGTATGGTGGTAAAAAATCTACCGGCCATAAAAATATATAATGATGATGTTCTTAAACTTCTGAAAAACTCTATGCAAAGCAAAGAGCCCCTTTCTTGTTTTTTGCAAAGTCTTGCTGACGAGTTTCCGGATATTTCTCTAGCTGTAAAAATGAGTACGAACTCCTATCGCACTGCTTTTGAAGAAATTCAAAGTGCTTTTGCGCGGAATATTCACATGACTTTTTATGGTCATGAACTCTATCCAGAAAATTGTTACGCTATGGAAGACCCGCCCTGGGTTTTGTCATATATTGGAACTCCTTGTTGGCGTCTGCCATCCTTGGCCGTAGTGGGGAGTCGTGAGCCCTCTTCAGAGTCTACTCAGTGGATGGAAAAAGAGTTACTGAGTCTTTGTTCATCCGAGCGTCCCGTGATTGTCAGTGGGGGAGCTCGCGGAGTTGATCAAAAAGCCCACGCTTTGGCTTTGCGGAATTTTCTTCCGACTATCATTGTGCTTCCCTCGGGGTTGGGACAGATCTATCCAAGCACTCTTGAGTCCTGGGTCGAGAGTGTGGTGAGTTCTGGAGGTTGCCTGGTGAGTGAATACTCGCTGAATCAAAGAATGCATAAACATCTGTTTCATCATCGCAACCGACTGATTGCTGCCTTAGGGGATGGGACTCTTTTGGTGGAAGCTCGTAGAAGAAGTGGGACCTTGATTACAGCTCGGCATGCTGTTCAGTTAGGGAGGCCCGTTTGGGTTGTGCCTGGGCATCCGTTAGATCCGCACTTTTTAGGGAGTTTGGATTTGCTCAGTGAGGGGGCTCAGCTGGTTCGCGATGCTGAAGACTTGAAAATCTTCCTCCGTGCAGAGCGAAGGGACCTCGACTTTCCTTTAGTATTTCTAGACGACAAAAGTCGAGGCTCCCACTAGGTATAGTGGTTATAAAGCAACTGAGGACACTCTCTCAAAAAAAAGAAATGAAGTGTAAAAATCCATTTGCTCACTCTGGCAATTGAACCTAACATTTGATCTAGGGAGGGGCGATGTGGTCAAGGATGACCGCAGTGGTAAGGATGCCGCTACATCGCTCTTATTTTTCTTTCCCCATCTAAAAAGATCTCACTTTAAATTATAAAATCTAAATCGATCAGAGAGATTCTTGAGAACTTCATTAAAGTGACGAAGTCCTCATGCTTTTCCTAATTCCAATTTCTTCGTAGAGACTCAATGGCAAGGCCTCCGAAAATAATATTCGGTGCCCAGATCGCAAGGGCGGCCGGTGCAGATCCACTTCGCGCCATGCCTTCTGCGGCGACGTATAGAACCCAATAAAGAATAATGATGCCGATACAGAGGATCATGCCTCCGGCTTTCGCGGCTCTTTTATTGGTATTGGTTCCTAAGCCCACTCCGATCATAGCAAAGACAATGCAAAGGACAGTGATAGCCAAACGCTTATGGAACTCGGTCAGTAAAGTGCGGCGAGTGTCGGAATCTAGGTTCGGTTCTTGGAGGCGAGTTTGTACTTCCGTCAAAGTGAGTGAAGGTGGAGTTTTGGCTTTTTCAATAATATTCAGCGGAGAAGAAAAGCGCACGTCATAGGTGTCGAAGCTAATTTTTGTGTGCGTAGCGCCTTGGCGATGAATCTCTCCATCTTGAAGGCGTAGTTTCACCTCATGCCCTGGAAGATCCGGATCAGGCATAATTTCACCCTCTTTAGCGACGATAGTTAAAGGAAGATCTCCAGACTTTTCGTCATAGATAAAGACATCAGTGAGCTTTCCTTTATTCGAGTCAACGCGATTTGCGTAAACCACCATATCGAAAAAGCCTTCAGAGAAAGTGCTTTCTTTAATAACTGCGCTGGCTTTCGTGTCGGCTAATCTTGAAAACAAAACTTCAAACTGGCGATTCCCCCAAGGGGCGATGTTAAAGGACATCTGAGCCGAGAAGACTCCGACGATGATCGCTAAAAGCAGAGCCGGCGCAAGCAATGTCGACATCGGAAGCCCCGAAGCTTTCATCGCCACGATTTCGGAATCTTGGCTGAGGCGACCGTAGGTTAAGAGGACCGCAAAGAGCAGGGCCATCGGAAAAAGAATCGGCAAAAGAGAGATGACAACATAGGCGATAATTTCAGCGATGGTTTTTAAAGCCACTCCATGAACAAGTGCAAACTCGGTTAAACGCAAAACTTGGAACATGAGGATGATGGAGATAAAAACGAAAAGACCCAGGATAAAACTTGGAAGCATTTCAAAGAAGATGTACTGGATGGCTTTCTTTCCGTAGAACATGAAGTCTTTTTTACCTTTCAAAAGCATTCTCATCCTGAGAACTCAAATGACGAAGATCTCAAGTTTTACATGAAGTCTATACTGTAAAGGTGAGGCTTGTGGCAGATTTTAGTCCAAAGTCGGAGAGAAACTCAAAGACCTTGTATTGACCAGAAACCATCCTTCACTGACAATAAATCCATGAACAAGATTTTGCTCGTCTATGAAGATTATGCCGATCTAATGGCTATAGAGTCCACTTTAAAAAAGGTGGGATTTGACGTCATAGGACTAACGAGTGAGTACTCGATCACGGAGCAGATTTTAGCATTCAATCCAGATCTTGTTGTGGGCTCGGGGAACTCAGGCAAAGTCACTTCTTTGGGGGTGGGGAAACGCCTTAAAGAAATGTCGCGTTGGGCTGGTAAGTCCATTCTTATTTTCTCGCAATCAGCAAAGCCGAGTGCCGAAGACCTTATGCGCATTCGCGTGGATATGTTGCTTGAAAGCCCGGTTCCGCCTTTACGTCTCGTTCAAGTTATTGGAAAACTCTTGGATCTGGATGAGTCTTTGTTATTAGAGCGCCTGAATAAGGCCATGCACCTCGAGGGAGCGCCTTCCGCAGGGAACATTTCCTCAATTTCTGGAAATAAAAACCAGACACCTTCGGAGTCTATTTTTATTCAAGGCGGAAAAGGTGAAGATGGGCCTGATGAAAATATAGGCATTCTTAGTGGTGACGGTTCTTCTGAAGATGAAGAAAGTTCTCCACGCGGCTTTCGTTTCGGTGATCGTATGCAGGCTTACGAGTCTGAGGTAGTTTCTGGGGGAGAGGCTTCTCCCGAGGTTGAGTTTGAGAGTGTGGATTTAGCAAGCCTTGAGCAAGAGTTGTTCGGAACTCCTCCGGCGAAGGCAGTGCCAGCTGAGTCTCTCCAAGAGAGTGAAAAACTTAAAATTCAAAGCGAGCCTGAGGTGCCTTCTTCAGAGGCGGTTGTAAGTAGTACTGTTTCCGAGGAAGAGTTAGCTGAGATTGCTTTGAGAGCTCAGCAGGAACTCTTTGAGGCTGAGGCTAAACTTGTTGAAAAGCGCGAAAAATACGCTCAGTTTGCGAGTGCAGTTCAAATTCCTGCAAAAAGTACCATCACTCGTGTAGAAGCGCGTCGTCGATTCAGGGAGCTTCAGGGGGAGCAGAGTGCTGAAAACCTGAAAGATCTTGATAGTTTGCGCCGTCAATTCACAAAAGCCCTCTTCAAAAAGTGATTGCACGCATAGTGCTTTGGGGTTATCCCTTTTCGGGCTATAATACTTATTGATTTAGATGACTTTGGGTTTTGATCCCAATGGAGGGCGATAATGAGCACATTTACAACTGCTGTCACAGACAGTTCATTTGATACAGAGGTTTTAAACTCTTCAACACCGGTACTAGTAGATTTCTGGGCTGAGTGGTGTGGGCCTTGTCGTGCTCTTGCTCCAAAGCTTGAAGAAGTAGCTCAAGAACTTGGTGGAAAAGTTAAAATCGTAAAAGTAAACGTTGATGAAAACCCATCGACTCCAGGTAAATACGGAATCCGTGGCATCCCTGCGATGTTGCTTTTCAAAGGTGGCAGCGAAGTGGGTCAGCTAGTTGGAAATCATCCAAAAGAGGCGATCGTAGATTTCCTGAATAAGAACGTTTAGTTTTTATTAAACTTAGAAAAATCAAAAAGGCTTTGAGTGAACCTCAAAGCCTTTTTTTATTCGAGTCAGTTGCCATCGCCGAGTTTCAAGCTTGGGCGACGATGGTTCTGCACTCTATGCCCCATGTCTTCGTGGCATCGCCTGAAATCATTTTCTGTAGGCGACTTAAAAGCTCACCTCCTAGGCGGCATATTTTTTCTGCAATAAGTATTCGTCCTTTATTCTATCAATCATACGACTATAGAGAATGTTGGATTGTTGCATATTGCGCAGTATGTATCGGCATTCTTCAAGGTTTAAAGTGTTGAGAAACTGAGAGCCCTCTTCATAGTGATCTTGATCTACGGTCACATGGACTTTTAAAAACAAAGAACCCTTGGTGCCATATTTCTCTTGAAGGTTTTTAAGTAATTGCGGACCGAAGAACTTAGCGGCTCCTTCTAATAGAAATGCATATCCACAGAGTGAAAGTGGATTCTCATGAGCGATCCAATAGTATTGAAGCTGATGAATCATTTCTGTTTCAGGAAGTTCAGGAAACTCTGAAATATGGGCACCGAAGTCCTTGAGATCTTTTAAGGGCATCAGATCGTGATGAAGTTCCCCTTTGATATGTTCAAGCATCACATAGTGATGATCTCGGTTCTCAACTTTTACATAAGCCGCTGCGAGGGCCAGCAGTTTTGTCGTGTGGCGAATGAGATAGTGTGTCTGTGCGAGCCACATTTTGTAAAACTCTGGATCGTGCCAAGGGGCATCCACCATCTTGTTTCCTAGGGTATTGATCTCGTCTTGAATGGCCGATTTAATTTTTTCAATATTTGAATACATATATTCTCCTAAGCTACTTTTAAAATTGGTATTGAAGGGAAGACATGATGATTCTCGCGGGGAATCTCTAAGCGATTGGCCCAGAGGAATTCCGTGTGTTCCTTTAAAGGTGGAGCTTTTTGCGAGAGAATAATGTCTTTGAAAAAACCTAAAAGATCGACGCGAGCTTCTCCAAAACCTGAAGGTAGGTCGCGGGCGATCGGGTGAGCTCCCCAGCGAGTGCAGACTTCATTGACCTTCCGATCGAGTCGAGTGGCCGCTGTCATCGCATCAGCATTGGAGTTTAGAAAAGTTTCGATGATCATACCTAAGAGAAGATCTCGCATAGGCAAAGGGAGTTGGTTGCCACGCGCTGAGGGGTGAATTGTATAGTTGCTGCAGACGATAATCTCGGGACCTCGTGAGCAAAGTTCGTTGATGTGGTTTTTTTCCCAATTGGAAAAATAGCTGTCTTCGGAAAACTCAGGGCCATAGGCATAGGACCACCTAAAAAAAGCCATACCGACACATTTGTTTTCGTAAAATAGCGCTCCGATATAGTCCTGCCGAGTGAAAACATCGGAAGTGAGTTTTTTGTCAATATTGAGTTCTTGGTAGGTCTCCTTCCATACAAGTTCCCAACATCGAAAAATTTGTTCGTGAAGAAAACGATAGTCCGCCAAGGGTTGAGAGCCAGGACATAGAACGTACCTGAAATCGTGCACAGGTGAAGTACTCATGAGTACCTCCTTCCGTGTTTGATCATGACAGGGATTTTAAATGCTGTATGAAAGATCCCAAAGATTTTCAGACATGTAATTAAGATGTCTAAAACTGAATGATAAAAACAAACATTAGTTTATCGACGCCAGAAGAGTGTTATCAGAGTGAGAAATCTTTTTATAATATCTTACATAGTTCCCCATCACTTTGCCGGAGTAGATTTCTGGTTTGATATTCTGTGCGCGCAAGCGTTTTACATTTCTAGGGCCCATGTTGTAAGCAGAAATATAGTTTGTAGCATTTCCAGTAAATTGCGAGCGCAAGTAACTTAAATAAGCCGTGCCGTATTTGATATTCTGAATTGGATCAAAAAGGGACTCTTCACTTGGAAGTTCGAGGTCGAACTTTTTGGCGATCCACTGAGCGGTATCAGGTTTGATTTGCATAAGGCCGATTTCCCCATGCCCTCCGCGAATCGTTGGATTAAAGCGGCTTTCTGTGCGAATAACAGCCAGTAAAAGCACGGGGTCCATAGCGTATCTTTCACTTTCCAAAATCAAAGTTCTAGAAATGGCACGGGCCTGATCTTTCCATTGAGGCGGAAGACCTTTAAGAACTTTATCGTGAATGTGTTCATTCAGGCGGGCGCTTCCAGCAACTTTGGAAGCATCACTGAATTCATAGTTTGCGCCCAGAAGCTCCTTAGCGTGGGATGCGCGATGGGTTTCGTTCACAGCCTCAAGAGGTGTAAGCATCATCGTGTCCCATTTAAAGAAATCCATGTTATTGAATAGAAGCGAGGTCGCAGTGAGTGCGCTGATCGTTAATCCAATTCTGAGATTTTGAGTAAGCATGACGGCCTCCTTGAAGGAGGATTATTTCAAGGGTTGTGCCGTCATCTTAAGTTATTGATTTTTAATACTTCTCAATATGGAACTGAGAACAAGTAAGAGTACACCGTAGAAGCTTTAAACACTGTCTAAAAAGTGTTAGACGTTCCGTTTTTAGAAGAAGTATCTTCTGTAAGAAACGCTTGAAATTAATCCTAAACCTGCCATGGTCGTGAGCATACTAGAGCCACCATACGAGAGTAGAGGAAGTGGAACTCCCACGATAGGCAACAGTCCAATCACCATGCCGATATTCACAAACATGTGCCAGAATACATAGGCAAGTACACCCACGGTTAGCAAGGCTCCGAACTTGTCTCGAGCATTCATGGCGATGCGAATGCCGATAAGAAACAAGAAGATGAAAAGACCGACAACAGAGATTGAACCCACAAATCCATACTCTTCACTAAGAACAGAGTAGATAAAGTCCGTATGGCGCTCTGGCAGGAACTCAAGTTGAGACTGAGTGCCTTTCATAAAACCTTTGCCAAAGAGTCTTCCTGAACCCACTGCAATTTTTGATTGAATACTATTGTAACCAGTCCCGCGAGGATCGCTTGTTGGAGAAAGGAAAGTAAGGACACGATTCTTTTGGTAATCATGAAGAACAAACTTCCATGCAATTGGAAGAGCAATGATACCTAAGGCAAAGATGGTCGCAAGAATCCATTTTTTTACTTTTGAAAAAATGAGAAGTGTTCCGCCGATGGCTGCCAACATCATCGCAGTTCCTAAATCCGGCTGCTCGACGACAAAGACAAAGGGAATACCAAGAGTGATAAGAGGGGCAGCGAGCTCTTTAAAGCCCATGCCGTTCCCCAAAGGGTTTCTATTGGCTAGGATTTTCGCCATCATCATGATGAGTGCTAGCTTCATTGTCTCTGAAGGTTGATAGCGGAAAAAACCAAGATCAATCCAGCGCTGAGCTCCAAGTGCAACTTTACCAAAGAAGGTCACATAAATGATCGCTAGAAGATTGAGGATGTAAATAATTATGGCGAGTCTATTCACGAAGTTATAGTCCACTAACGTGACGACTAAGAAGACAACCCAACCTACAATCAACCACATGATTTGAGAGATAAATAAAGAGGCGACATCTGTAGAGCTTGGACCATGAGTGGCACTATATAAATTAATAAGGCCAATCAGGTTTAGAGCAAAGATGACAATGATCAGATTAAAATCAAGACGTTTAAAAATATTGCGTTCTTGAACATTCAAAGATGAAAACACAGATCAATCTCCCTCTTCCACAGCAATAGGGGCTACAACAGGGGCTGCCTTACGAGCAGGTTTGTTTTTCGCAGCTTCGATAATTTCAGGATGGTATTTTTGGAAGTAAGCTAAAGCAATGTCGCGAACGATGGGAGCCGCTCCCGTACTTCCATGGCAGGCGTGTTCAGCTAGCGCAGCAATAGTGATCTCTGGTTTGTCAGCAGGAGCATAGGCTACGAACCAGCCGTGATGGCGCATATGGATAGGGCGGCTCTCGCATTTCGCATAAATCTGATCTGCTGAAAACCCCATGACCTGAGCGGTTCCTGTTTTTCCGGCCATTTCGATGCCAGGAACTTTCCAATGACGGGCAGTACCGCGTTCGCCATTGGCCACGCGACGCATACCTTCTTTGACAACTTTGAAAGTACTTTCGGAAATTCGAACGCCGTTGGGTTGCGTTTCTTGAAGATCGCGAACCACTTGCGGGAAGTTTTCACGTAAGACTTTGCCATTTTGGTCAATGATCTTACGAACGATAAATGGCTTTACTACTTTTCCTTCAGTACCAATTGTATTGTAGGCAATCGCCATAGATAAAGGTGTGACGTTCACAAAGCCTTGACCGATGGCGGTACTTAGATTCTCACCGGGTTGCCACTCTTCGCCTACAGTGGCTTTCTTCCAAGCTGAATTCGGCATAGTACCGGAAACTTCACGAGCAAGCTCGATTCCCGTTTTTTGGCCAATTCCCAAGAGGTGAATGTAGTCATACATTTTATCGACCCCAAGTGCGATACCCATCTTGTAGAAAAAGACGTTCGAAGATCTCTCAAGAGCTTCATAGACTGTGATGTTACCGTGTCCACCGCGTAAGTGGTCATGGTAGGGGCGACGACCGAAGTGGAACACTCCTGGGGAGGCCACGATCGTTGTTGGTGTGATGATTTTCTCTTGAAGAGCAGGAACTGCCACTAAAGGTTTAAAGATAGACCCAGGGGAGTTGTGGTCCTGAATCACTTTGTTGCGAAGTGGTTTGAAGGGATCATTAATCAATCTTGACCAAGTCGCTGAAGAAATACCTGTAGAGAATTCATTAGGGTCAAAGGAAGGGTTGCTCACCCAAGCCAAGACTTCACCATTTGTTTTCATGGCAACAACAGCGCCGATACGATTATTGGCAGTGAAAGACTTGTAAGCTGCTTCTTGAATATCACGATCGATGGTTAAAACAGCGTTGTCGCCAGGAACTGCCATCTGATCTTTGATTTCTTGTCCGTAGATATTTGGAGTTTGCGTCACGGCTTCGCGGCCATGGGCATCGACCTGAATAAAGCTAACACCGTCGGCCCCACGAATATCGCGTTCAAGGGTTTCTTCAAGACCGCTCTTTCCGATGATATCACCTTGTTCAAAGCGCATCTCACCTTTGTATTGCTCGTTCAGTAATGGAAGTTGGCGTTTGGAAATCTCACCTACATAACCTAAAAGTTGGGCGCCATTCTCTTTAAGAGGATAATTTCTGACGATGGATTCGCGGATTTCAAGCCCCGGAATATCCAAGCGCATTCTCTTAAGTCGGATCACTTCATCGCGGCTTAAGTTTTCTTTTAGGCGAATTTGCGCAAAGGGGCCATTTTGACGGCGACCTTTAGTGATTTTTGCAGAAAGCTTATCTGGCTCCATTCCAAGAACAGGGCCTACGGTTTTAGCTAACTTATCAAGACTTTCAACGTACTGTGGAGAGATGATCGCCTCAAAGCCCGGTAGATTTTCAACCAAGACCTTACCGTCGCGATCGAGCATCATTCCGCGAGGTGCAGCAATTTTGTTTTGTTTGATACGATTCTTCTCAGAGAACTCACGAAGTTCATTTCCTGAAATGACCTGTAGATACCAAAGGCGCATTGTGAAAATAGCCAGTGTGAAAGCAATTACGAAGTAAAAGATCTTATATCGACCATGGTAATCCTTCGCTTCATCGGGATTATTTACGTAATTATTCATACTTCCAATCCTCCGGCCTCATGCATGAGATGATTGTCCGAAGCTCTGTCTAATTTTGAAAGCGCCCAATACATTGGGAAAGCAAAGGAGGGAGTCAAGATGATCTGTACAAGGCGATCCATGAATTCGAGGTTTGTCGAATTCTTTTCTAAAAGCAGTGACGTCAAAAAGTAGCATACTTGGAATGCCACAGATGAAAACGCGCACATGATTGTATAGTAGCCTGAACCGCTCCAAAACACTCTAGTTTTTATCACATAGACCAAAGTGAAGATGATCAAAGAGTTGATCCAGATCATCTTTAGCGGCATGGCAGAATATGTAAGAAGCGCAAAGCCAATTGCGTAAACAGTTAAAATGGCCGGCATCGGTTTGCGATATAAAGTCACATATACAATAAGATTCAACCAAAGAAGCGGCCCTGGAACTCCGCCAAAGAGTTGAAACCAAAAGGTCGTCTGGAAGGCACCCAAAAAGAGTGCCGTCACCAGTAGAATCAAAAAGTTAAGAATGGAGTTCCAGCGAATCTTCACTGTGCTTTCTCCTCAAGAGCGGGCTCTTCAGTAGGTTTTGGAGCAAACCTTTCGCCAAAGTCTTCGGCGTTGGAGTTCAGAACAACAAAAACTTCCTCCACTTTGTAGGGATCCACCACAGGGCGCAGTTCAACTTTGACGGAGATGGCGAAGTTTTTCTTTTCGACTGTTTCAACAACGGCAATCGGTAAACCTTTAGGGAAGATATTGTCCAAGCCTCCGGTAACGATGAGGTCACCCACTTGAACGTCCTCGGCTTTTTCGACGTATTTTAAATTCAAAGTACTGCCGTACTGGCTTTTGCCCTCAACGATTCCGTGCGTGCGAGTTCTTTGCACGATTCCATCGACTACCGCATAGCGATCTGTGATGAGAATGACACTAGAGGTGAAGGGTTCTGCTTTATAGATGTAACCAAGAACGCCGCCTGTTGTAATAACGGCTAGGCCTTCTTTAATTCCATCTTGCGCACCTTTGTTGATAGAGATCGTATTGTGATCAATGACAAGGTCTCTGCCAATAACTTGGGCGGCTTTCAAAGTCATTTTGGATTGTTGCTTAAACTCCAGTAATTCACGCAGGCGGTCGTTTTCTAGAACGATTTCCTTCATGCGTTCTAAACGAGAGCGTAATTCGTTGTTCTGACTTGTCAGATCTTCGCTCTTTTTTTTGACATCGATCAAATTGACGTACATTCCCGTCGTGTCTTTGACGCCAGCGCTAAAGGTAAAGAAGACCTCAGAAAGGGAACTGCCAAGAAGTTGGAAGGGTTTTTCCAGCCAAGGAGATTCTTGGGGGCGTTGTTGCATATTGATGGAGATCAGGGGAAGAGCCAGGACGATCCCAATCATCACTAGTTTTTTAAAATCAAAGTTGAAAAAGTTCAAAAGTCACCTTCTGCGTACACAATGTATGTCTTCTCAGTATGTTCAATCCGTCATCTCGAAAGTCAGTTCCCGAAGTGGCTTTTTGAAAGGTCCTTGGGCTTTAATCAAACGCTAGTCAAAAGACGCACATAATTCAAGAATTTCCCCTTGAAAAAAAATAAAAATAGTTGGGTAATGATATCGCATCAAGATATGTCTTCCAAAGAAGGGATTGATATGAACGAGAGTATGGCGGAAAAACTGAAAAGAAAATTGAACGGAAAAAGCATCATTGCAATGCTTGTTTTCGGTGCGATTATCCTAGTGTTTGTATTCTTTGGAATGCATGGACAAATGGGTGGCGGAATCGGCTCAGTAGCCCGCGTGAACAATGCATTGATCTCCCTTGCGGATTTCCAACAGGAAGAAAATAGAGTCGAACAATACTATAAAAATCTCTTTGGCGATCAGATGGACTTTGGCTCTCAGCGTCAACTTCTGCGCCAACAAGCTATCGAAAACCTTGTAAGGTCGGAGTTGGTTTCTCAAGCAGCCGCTCGAAACGGAATTATGGCAACAGACGCTGAAGTTCGCGACTTTATCGTCAAAGATATTCCATTTTTCCAAGACAATGGCATGTTTCAACGAGAATACTACAGTCGTTATTTAGAGAATACTCGTATGACTCCTGCAAATTTTGAAGGCAAAGTTCGTAAAGACATCGTGAACGTGCGCACACGTCAGATGTTTGAGACAGTCAGTGTGCCAACCGCGACTGAGCTTTCGAAGCTTCAACAAGCTAAAGCGCATAAGATCAATGTTCAGTTCGTGAAAGTGGACTCTGCCGCTTTAGAAAAAGTTCTTGGTAAAGAAGCTTATGAGGCAGAACTTAAGGGTCTTGAAGATGCTCTTGTGGCGAAAGACGAAGCCGCTGTAAATGCTGCTCTTAAAAAAATGAAATTGAACTGGGAAGAAACGGGCATGACAGACTTATCTGTTGATAGCTTCCCAAAAATCACTAGCAACGTGGCAAACGAAGCGATCTTTGAATTGAAAAAGTCAGAACCTTTATTGGCTCGTCTTGTAAGGGATGGAAACAATAAGTTTGTTTTGAAATTGAAAGACTCAAAAGTAGAGCCAGTAGCGAGTTTAGAAGCTCTTTCTTCTGAGATGCTACAAAAACGCCGTGGTGATGGAATGTTCGAAGCCTGGGTGAATCAGTTCCGCGACAAATCCCATGTTTCTATGAATCAACAAGTACTTTCAATGTAATGTTGAGTTTTCATCGTCAAATTTCAATTGGATTGAAACTTAAAAAACCCCTGACGAACGGTCGTCAGGGGTTTTCTTTTTCTTTAGCCGTGGGATTCTCGGCCGCTGTCGAGCCATTAACTGGAATGAGTGTCAGTCTTCCCTTAGTAGACCAGTGGCTTCACGAAGAAAAGGCATCGCTTCAAGGTCAAGAGTTTGACTCGGTCTCTGCAGACGAGGTTCAAGCGGCCCATCAGATTTTAACCGTTCTGCAAAAAAGTCTTTTCCAGAAAAGCTCATTAGAGTCTGTGACGCTTGCAAAGTTAGAAGCTGACTTTCAGGAGTTCGAAATTTCTTGGGACCCACAAAATGGTTTTGCGAAGACTTTAAAATGGGATGTGGAAGTTCCAAACTCTCTGGGGAGTTATGGACGTTGTGAACTCTTATGGACATCGTCACTTGATGCGCTTCAACCTGTATTGCCGACAAGTTTTAAGTCTTTAGAGGAGCTCCTAAAAACACTCAAGTCCCTAAAGCCCTCCGGTACAATTTGCTCCGTGCAAGATCTCGCTCGCTCAGAACAGTGGAAGATTTAAAAGCGAAGGATTTGCGGAGTAAGCTAGATAAGTCTCTAGCACTTTGGCGGCACGCCATCCGAGCTCAATTGCGGCCGCTGCCTTTGGCATCGGTTCGGGCCGTCCGGGCCCCCGCAAAGGCCGCTTTCGGCCAGACACTTACCTAGCTTACTCCACAAAGTCTTGCTCTAGAAATCTCACAAACGAAACTCAACGTATCTCGGCGAGATCTCTTAAGAAGAGCCCCAGAGGGGCCCCTGTCAAAAAGTTGAACAGGTAAATGAACTGATCCCTTCTTAAACGCCACCTCAGCCAGCACATATATTGAATAAAAGCTCGTATGGGAAAATTTAAAAATATCATCACAGCGCTATTTTTATTTCCGTCACTAGGGGCGGCAGAGCAGTTTTGGGTGGCTGATCCATCGCCGCCAAGGTTCTGTATGCAGAATTTCAATGCCTATGGTCCCATCTATGCCAAAGATGTTGTTGAGCGCACAAGTCGCATGAACTCAGAACTTCAAGCCATGCCTAAGTGTGATGTAGTTCACCTTCAAGAGGTTTGGAACGATTCGCAAATTTTCCAAGTCGAAGATGATTTACGCCGCCACTATAGCTTTAGTTCGCCAAACAAGGAATCCCGCATTGGTTTAATGAGTCTCACTAAAGGGGACATTGTCGGAACTGAAACTCATCAATTCAAGATCAATAGCGATGGGGGAGTCTTAGATACGGCTCGTTCGCTTGCGGATGTAAAAAAAGCCTTCCACGTGATGCGCAATCAATTCTTCGGTATTGATGAAGACTTATTGTTTTTAAATATGCACCTTCACCCCAGTTCACAAGCTGTCAGGTTGACGCAAATTATGGATATTTTGAAATGGCGCTTAGCCAATCAAGATGCCAAGTGGATCATGACCGGAGATTTGAACGCAGACCCTAAATCCTTAGAGCATCGCTTTGTAAAATATGTTTTAGGAATGAGAGATTCCTTAGAAGAAGAACTTAAAGGCTACCCTCGTGGAGTTTGCACTTATTGTGCGCGCAATCCGAGAGGGTGGATGCTTTCAGACCACGTCTTTGACTATATTTTTTATTCCAATGTGGGAGAGTCGAAAACGCAGTTTAAAATTCTTAGCAGTTTTGTAAATATGCGTGGCACTCCACTAAGACCTCTTTCCGATCACTTCGGTGTGCGCACGAACTTTTCAGTTGATCCTGAGTGGTCTTTAATTACAGAATCAGAAATGCAAATTCGTCTGAACGAAGCGATCAAAGCGTTGGTAGAGACTCAGAAGGTTTTCGCAGTTCAGAAAGATCTGGCATTTTTAGAATACGCCGAACTTGTCGAAAAAATGATTCAAGGGTTGAGGCAAGACGTCGGGCCGCATAACGAATACTTCAAAAAATTCCGCTAAAGACTGTTGAAAAAGGTCTGCTTGCTGCGTTGTCGGCAGGCTTTCTCGCTTCGACGTACGAGAAGTACGCCTGCGCTGCGAGAGCCAACCTTCGCCTTGTATTCAGACCTTGAAAAAAGACTATTCCAAAATCTCAGATAATTTTTGTAAACAGATATTTCTAAAATAACGAGTAGGCTACGGGGAGCTAGGGCTGCAAGCTCCGAGTTCCGCAGCAGTTTCTCCCAAAGGGAGGACGTCGCGAGGACTGTTCGAGGGGATTGTAGCCCTAGCTCCCCCCCAGTCGACCCGTTTAAGTTAGTAACTCCGCGTAGAATCTATTCGTCTAAATGTTTTGGAGTGAAGGCTTCAGGGAAGATCTCTGGGAAGCCAAAGGTTTTCACTTTACCTGACAAATTGGCAGTGTGCACAAGTGTTTTTTCTGTCGCAAACTCAGCTATCACTTGGCGGCAGAATCCACACGGTGGCCATGGTTTGTCGGCATCACTAACAACAAGAATTTCTTGAATCTGTTTCTGGGCGCCTTCACTAACGGCTTTCATGATCGCTACGCGTTCTGCGCAAACAGTGCCGCCGAAGGATGCATTTTCAACATTGCATCCCGTATGAACGGAACCATCCGTCATCAACACAGCAGCTCCGATATGTGCACCTGAGTAGGGGGCATGGGCTCTTTTTTGTACGATGCATGCAGCATCGAAAAGTCTTTTTTGAATTTCAGTCATAGTCCTACAGTATCCAATACTTTTGAGAGTTCAATCAAGGGCAAACCTTGGATGGCTGTAAAGTCTTTGCTTTCGATTTTTGCAAAAAGACCAATGCCATGCTTTTCAATTTTATAAGCTCCAGCGCAATCCAGAGGTTGATCGCGTTCAACGTATTTCTCTATTTCTGTGCGAGAAAGGGACTTCATTGTTAGGCGTGTGATGTCGGTAATTTTATGAGCGATCAGTCCATCAAAAACGCAAACAGCGGTGATCAGTTCGTGTGCTTTGCCTTGCATCGAGAGAAGCTGTTCGACGGCGCGTTCCTCTGTGTGGGGTTTTCCTATGATTTTTCCTTCAAAGGCCACAAGTTGATCTCCGCCAATCACGACTTTTCCTTCAGCGGCAAGGCTCTGAGCTTTTAGGAAAGCCAGTTTTTCAGCCAACTCAAGGGGGCTCAGATCTGGGCTCTTTTCTTTTTCTTCATCAATCAGTGGAGACATGGCCACAAAGGGGCGCCCTAAGCGAGAGAGAAGCTCTTTTCGATAAACAGAGGTACTAGCTAAGATGAGTTCTTTTTTTGACATGGGGGCATTATAGCTTATTTGGATTATGAGCCGTAGAGAAATTGGTAAGAAAATGAGTGAACTCGTTAAAAACTCGCAAGCTCCTCTTACGCTTTGCATCTGTCACGGAGATTTAGAAATGTTTTTCATTTGGTTTGAAAAAGCACATTTTAGGGAGAAAGTACGAGCCAAAATCGTCAAATTGGGGTAGAACCCAAGCGCTATGACAATGAAAAGAAGCCTACCTGACGTTGCAAAAGAGACCAGTGCAGAAAACTTCCCTCATCTTGATTGGGTGGGGATGGATGCTATTGAGTTGCCGATTTTACTAAAGCAGGCTGACGGTATTTACAGAATTCCAGCTCTGGTAGAAGCCAAGGTGAGCTTGGATTTGGCCTCGTCTCGTGGCATTCACATGTCACGTCTTTACATGATTGCGCAGGAACAGCTTTCTAAAGAACCTTTGACCCTTCTAGAAATGGGAAAAGCTTCGGCGCAGTTTTTGGAAACTCATAAAGATCTTTCAAGTCAGGCGCGTCTTTCAGTTCGCTTCGATGCTCCTTTGAAACGCAAGGCCTTGAAAAGTGAGAACGAAGCTTGGCGCAATTATCCGGTGAAGCTCAGTGTGGTTAATGACAAGGGGACTCCTCAGTACTTTGTTGAAATCACGGTTACATATTCGAGCACATGCCCAGCCTCAGCGGCCCTTTCTCGCCAATTGATCCAGGACGCCTTCAAGGCACAGTTCAATGGTGGCAGTGTTGAATTTGACCAAGTTCATTCGTGGCTGGGGACTACTCAAGGGATCGTGGCGACACCTCACTCGCAAAGAAGTTTCGCGCGCGTGAAGGTCGAAGTAGTGCCTGAGTTTGAGTTTATTACTTTGATTGACGCCATTGAAGAGGCTCTACAAACAGCGGTTCAGGGCGCGGTAAAACGTGAAGATGAGCAAGAGTTTGCTCTTCGCAACGGTCAAAACCTGATGTTCTGCGAAGATGCAGCTCGCAGGGCAAAGAAGCATTTAGATGCTTTAGCGGGAGTTCGCGATTACGTGGCAGAGTTTAGTCATATTGAAAGTCTTCACCCTCATAATGCGGTTTCTCGCGTGTCTAAAGGGTTGAAATTAAGAGATTTTTAAAGAAGCCCTCGTAATAGGGTTCTCAACTAGCTAAAGTGGGGGCCTGTTCTTGAGTCTTTGTCTTAAATTACCCTCTCAAGGTCCAAATAATAACTAACTGAAAACGATTCTTAATTGTTTAGACAAGTTCTGGTGTTTCCTATATAAATTCTTTTGATTTGAGGTTTATATTTATGGGAAAAGATCCAGTTCCGTTTTTACCACGACAGCAAGACGATGACATTATTGTTCATCACGATGAGTTCGATGAAGCGGAACTAAAGCGTATTATTCGCGCTTTAAATCTTAAAGTGACGACTCAGAGAATGGCTATTTTAAAAGCTCTTCACGATGGACGCCGTCACGTTACAGCTCAAGAGCTTTATGAAAAGCTCAATAAACATCACCCTGAAATCGGATTTGCGACGGTTTATCGTTTCTTAAGAACTTTGACAGAGGGCAGTTTCGTCACGGAAGTCCGCATGGGTGGATTGCCAGCACGTTATGAACTGACTCCTTCGGGTCACCACGATCACTTAACTTGTGTTAAATGCGGTAAGATCTGCGAGTTTGAAAATAAAGCGATTGAGACTTTACAAGAAAAAGTCGCTCATCAGTTCGGTTTTACTTTGACCCATCATATCCTAGAGCTTTACGGCGTATGTCCGGCGTGCCAGAATAAGTAGAACTTATTTCTTAAATTCTTTCGCAAAGAAGTTTTCTTTTTACAGAAAGCTCTAGTCTTTGAACGATATCAGAAATTTTGAATTGAGTTTAAAATTCTGGCATCACGACTTTTGGAATACCTAAAAATAAAACGAAGTGATGCTCCGACGAGGGGTCTATGGCTAAGTTAGAAGATGGTATCGTTGTAAAAGGGGCAAAAGAACACAATCTGAAAGATGTCAGTGTTGTGATTCCTCGAAACAAGATCACTGTTTTTACGGGCCTTAGCGGCAGTGGTAAGTCTTCTTTGGCATTTGATACTGTTTATGCCGAGGGGCAAAGACGTTACGTCGAAAGTCTATCTGCCTATGCACGGAATTTTCTAGAGCAGCTCAAAAAACCTGAAGTGGATTCGATCACAGGACTTTCTCCGGCAATTGCTATTGATCAAAAATCAGTTTCTATCAACCCGCGCTCTACGGTGGGAACAGTCACAGAAATTTATGATTACCTTCGTTTGCTCTACGCAAAAATTGGAAATCCCAAATGTCCTATTCATCATATTCCCGTGAGCAGTCAAACGCCTCAGCAAATTATCGAAGACATTTTTCATAAAAGTGCGGGCACAAAGTTTTACGTTTTAGCGCCGATGGCTAGTGGAAAAAAAGGTGAGTTCTTAGCTGAGTTTCAAAAGTGGGCGAAGAAGGGTTTTGTAAAAGCCAAAGTTGATGGGGTGATGATCGAGCTTAGCAAGGCCAAGAAGCTTGCAAAGACGAAGACCCACGATATTGATTTAGTGGTCGATCAATTGATTCTTAAAGACACTATGAAGGGCCGCCTTGCTGAGAGTATTAATACAGCTCTATCCATGGCAGGTGGTCGAATCATTATCGAAACTACCGATGGAGAGAGAACCGCTTATTCTTTACACTCTTCTTGTCCAACCTGTGGTTTTACCTTTCCAGAGCTTGAACCCAGAATGTTCAGTTTTAATAATCCGCGTGGTGCCTGCCAGACTTGCAATGGCTTAGGCACGATGGACCTTGAAGAGGTCGAGCAATTTTCCGACTCAGATGAGGGCGCGAAGAAACTCGATAAAGTCGTTTATAAATACAAAGGTAAAAAGACCTCTGAAGAGGACGATGAAGACGGCGAGGTGATCGATTTATCTGCTTGCCCCGATTGTCATGGTAGCCGCCTACGTCCCGAAGCACTGAACGTTTTCTTAAAAGAAAAAACGATCGCAGAGCTTGCGGATCTTGCCGCTTCTGAATTGCATGAGTGGATGCAAGAGGTGACTTGGGCTAAAAAAGATCAGCTCATTGCCGAAAAAATTGTGAAGCAGATTCAATCACGTCTTGAGTATCTTATGCGTGTGGGGACGGGGTATCTATCGCTTTCTCGTCCTTCACGAACCCTCTCTGGCGGCGAGGCGCAGAGGATTCGCCTAGCGACTCAGTTAGGCTCATCTTTAATTGGGGTTTTATATGTGATGGATGAACCGAGTATTGGGTTGCATCCGCGCGATCATCATCGCTTATTAGGAATTATCGGTGAGTTGAAAGAACGTGGGAATACTATTTTATTGGTTGAACACGATGAAGACACGATTCGCTTTGCAGATTTTGTCGTGGATCTTGGTCCACGTGCGGGAAGTCTTGGTGGCGCAAAGATGGCGCAGGGTACACCGGATGAATTGGCGGCCAATCCAAACTCTTTAACAGGAAAGTATTTAAGTGGAGCCTTAAAAATCCCAGTGCCTGCGCATCGACGTAAAGGGAATGGGAAAGTTTTGCGCCTCAATAATGCCACAGGGAATAACTTGCAGAATGTGACGATGGAAATTCCATTAGGAACATTTACAGCAGTTACCGGCGTTTCTGGATCGGGTAAGAGTACTTTGACGATGGATACGCTCTATAGAATTCTGGCTCAACACTTTTATGGATCTTCAGGAGTTCCGGCTCCTTATAAATCTATAGAAGGGTTGGAGTTTATAGATAAGGTCATTGATATCAATCAAAGACCTATTGGCAGAACTCCGCGTTCAACACCGGCGACCTATGTGGGGCTCTTTCCTTTAATTCGCGACCTGTTTGCGCACCTACCAGAGTCTAAGCTTCGCGGTTATGAACCAGGTCGATTTAGTTTCAACGTAAAAGGCGGGCGCTGTGAAACTTGTATGGGACATGGACAGATTCGCGTCGAAATGCACTTTTTAAGCGACGTCTTTGTGACCTGCGATACCTGTTTAGGGAAGCGCTATAATCGCGAGACTTTAAATATTAAATACAAAGAAAAAAGTATTTCCGATGTTTTGGACATGAGTGTGGCCGAGGCTTTAGAGTTCTTTAAGAACCACTCCCACATTCATCGTAAACTTGAGACTCTGCACCGCGTGGGCTTGGATTATATGACCCTGGGGCAGAGCTCGACGACCCTTTCTGGCGGAGAGGCTCAGCGCGTGAAGCTTTCTAAAGAGCTTTCTCGCAGAGGTACGGGGAAGACCCTTTATATTCTTGATGAGCCAACCACAGGTTTGCACTTTGATGACGTTCGCAAGCTTGTCGAATTGATTCAAGATTTAACCGATCAGGGAAATACGGTCCTCGTCATCGAGCACAATATGGAAGTCGTTAAGTCTGCTGATCACGTGATTGATCTGGGACCTGATGGAGGGAAAGCTGGCGGGCGCATCGTTGCCGCGGGAACTCCAGAGGTGATAGCGAAAAATAAAGAAAGCGAAACTGGAAAATATTTAAAGCCCCTTATGAAATAATCTTGATTCTCGAGCAAACCTTAGAGAGCGTTGAGGGATGAAATACTTTCGCAGCTCTACGATTTTTACGGTTTTTGCTCTTATCGGATCTTACTTTATAGGTGAGTACTACGGCGGTACGGTGACTGCTGGTTTAGAGGCATTATTTATAGCCTCTATCTTGGCTGTTCTTGAGATCTCACTTTCGTTCGACAATGCTATTGTGAATGCCACTGTTTTAAAAAACATGAACGATGTATGGAGACATCGGTTTTTAACTTGGGGGATGCTCATCGCGGTCTTTGGGATGCGTTTTGTATTCCCGTTAGTGATTGTGACGGTGATGGCCTCTGTGAATCCGTGGGAAGCCTTGGTGATTGCGGCAACTCAGCCAGATCGCTATGCAGAGCTGATGCTCAATGCCCATTTGCAGGTGTCCGCCTTCGGTGGAACCTTTCTAATGATGGTGGCCTTAAATTTCTTTTACGATGAAGATAAAAAGGTTCACTGGATTTCACTCTTTGAAAAGATTCCGGTTTTTCTAGGGAAGAAAGTTGAGAGCGTCTCTGCAATTATCACCTTGGTTGTGATGTCAGGGATTGCGCACTTCTTACCTCCAGAACAAGCTTTGCCGTTTCTATATTCGAGCATGGGTGGATTGATTACCTATGCAGTTGTTCGTGGAATTGGTTCATGGCTTGAGGCTTCAGATGAAGCAATGAATGATGTTCATCGCGCCAGTGCGGGGATGTTTTTATACCTAGAGGTTTTAGACGCCTCTTTCAGTTTTGACGGTGTGGTCGGAGCTTTTGCAATTACACATAATTTATTTATTATCATGCTGGGTTTAAGTATCGGTGCCTTCTTCGTTCGTAGTTTGACGATCATGTTCGTTGAAAAAGACACTCTGACAAACTTTGAATATCTAGAGCATGGAGCATTCTATGCCATTGGAGTTTTAGCGACAATAATGCTCTTAGATCCATTCCTGCATATTCCTGAATGGGTGACTGGACTCAGTGGAGCGATGATTATTGGGTTATCTTTTTGTTGGTCTTTGAAGCATCGGAATCCCACAGAGTCTGAAGAACCGAAGCTAGTAAAATAATAATCGCTCCTGTGGTTTGAAAGGTGTTTAGCCTTTCGCTCAGAAGTAGGAAACCGAAAATCGCGGCAAACGGGGATTCTAAAAGAAACAACATACTTGCTGTTGTATCCGATAGAATCTTCTGGGTTCTGATTTGTAAGTAAAAAGCCACGATGCTTGATCCCAAGCCAAGAGCCAAAATCCCCAACCATGCCTCGGGGATGTCGGTCGTATAGGTCACAGAGTCTTGTAAAAATAAAAGCGGCAATAAGCATAATAAACACCAGAAGGACTGGAAGTTATTAAAGCGAAAAGCATTGCCGACTTTATTGGAGATACGACCAATATAGATTATATGCAGGGCTGCGATCACAGAGCAGGCCAGAGTCCAAAGGTCGCCCACGTTGATATCTGAAAGATTGGCATCGACCAACATGAAAGTGCCCGATAAAGCCACAGCCACTAAAAGATAGTTCTTAGCCGAAGATTTTTTCTTAAAGAGCGCCAGATTAATAAGTGGCACAAGAATCACATAGAGACTGGTCAGAAAGCCGCTCTTAGTGGCGGTGGTATATTTGAGACCAATCGTTTGTAGCAGGAGCATAGAGCCGAGTAAGAACCCGGCAGGAAGTGCCCGTATTAAGTCTTCACGGATAGTTGTGAAATTCACTCCACGGAGAGCGAGATAAATGATCTCACCAAATACGGAGGCGATGATAAAGCGATAGACGAGGGTTTCAGTGGGAGTGAAGGCTCTGAGTGCCCACACGGCAGCTACAAAGCCGAAGCCCCAAAGGACTCCGGCAAAAATCAACTCAATGGCCGCGCGATTCTTCGAACTCATTTTAAACCCTGTCTTCTCTTGAGGCCATGGATGTTGAAGTACTTATTTAGTCAAATGCCTCTGACCAGATTTTTGTTTTATCGAAGCCATCTACTTCAAGAAGCTGATGCTTCACATCTTTGATCATCCCCCCGTTACCGCAAAGATAGAACGTGGTTGGGATCTCGAGATAATTAAACTCTTTTATAAAGTTCTGAACGTAGCCTTTTTTGCCTTTCCAGTCATCGCTAGGGCGGCTTAAGACAAATTCAAACTTAAAATCGGGAAGGTGCTTCTGCAATTCTTGAATTTCTTTTTCGTAGTAGATATCTCTTTCTGAGCGCACCCCAAAAAGCATGCGATAGCGAAGATTTGGGTACTGTTCTTTTTTAGACAGCAAATAGGAAATGTGCTGAGAAAGTCCTGTTCCAGTGTTAAGGAAAACAATTTGTTGTGTAGGGGGCTCTTGGAAAAATACACGACCAAAAGGACCTGTGAAGTTCAGAAGCTCTCCACCCTTTAGGGCCCAAACAAAAGTCGAGGCAATGCCGTTTTCAACGTACTTGAAGAGGAGGCGATAGCCGTTCTTATCTCTTTCATCTGAAGAAATAGAGTAAGCGCGCAAAACAGGTTTTGCTTCACCTTGAGGAATATTGAGCATCACAAATTGACCGGCTTTGAAGACAAATTCAGAAGGATCTTCGGTCCTAAGGACGAGTTCACGCACATTGTGAGTGTGATCGATGATTTCCGTCACTCGCATCTGATAGACTTTACGTGCTGCTGACATATTTTCTCCCTTGAAAGCACTCTTTCATAAACCGAAAAGGCCAGACAGTCCAATAATTTAGCTTGTTACAAAACCTCGTATTTATTAGAGTGAATACATCATCATTTGTGAGGAGAAAAAGTGAATACTGCACAGCATCTGATTGCATCTTTGGTATTTTTTCTAGTTCTTAATGCTTATGCGCAGGAAAATACAGGCACCCCAGCTCACACTCCAGAACCTAGTGTCGCGGATTCTGTCGAAGAGATCCCAGCTCCTCAGAAATCAATCCTAAGAACCGCTGCAACAAAAAGCTTCAATAAGCCCCTTTATTTCGATCAGCTGGATAATGGCGTGGTGCTTCCACCACTTGAGCTAGAGTACGAATTGGCTAATAAGGGCGAGATTCTTAAAATCGGTAATGTTAGCCTCAGTGCAAAGAACTTCTTTTTTGCCTTAGTACCTCTTGGAAAGAGCTATCCAGGGCTTGATGCTGTTTTAAGCAGTGGAGATGCGTCAAAATATGCATTAGTGATGGCGTGGCCAGAGCATTTATTGGGTGCTGGGACTATTGAGATGATCTCTAGAACGGGTGAGGTTCTATGGACTCATACGTTCACTCAAAAAGACAGAGATCAGTGGACCAAGAATCTAGCACAATGGAGAAAAGCTCTTATCGCTAAGGGCGTGGATGCGAAGAAGGTTCAGCGTGGTGGGGTGTTTGGATCTCATTATGCCATTGAGAACGTTCAATCTCTAAAAGCTCCGTTCTGGGGACAAAAAGATGTTTTCCACTTCTGTGTGACTCAAACAGATGGAAAGAACTCAACGCGTATTTGCTCTCAAAAATACGGCACTAAATCCACGGGCGATGCTGTTGTAATGGGTAAAGTTAGAACCGATGATGTGAATCCGCGCGTTCTTGTACAAAATGAAAATGCTCCTTTGAAAAACTCTGTTCCTGTAGCTGCGGATATGCCAACAGCTTTCTACGCAGAGCTTGCAACTGGGGAGTCGTATGAGTTTGTGACAATGCCGAATAAGCTGGAGCTTATGGATATTTCTGATACAAAAAAGCCAACACTTCTAAGAATCGTTGGTTATGAGACACGTCCGATTGGTCGCTCAATCATTTTGAATAAAGAGCAATACAGTTCATTCACAAAAGCGATTGGTTTTGAATCTACTATTGGTGACACACGTGTATTCTGGGCAGCGGCTCTTAATACAAAAGAGCCAAAGCTTTATCTTCCTGGAGTTGTGGGTGGAGTGTTTAAACAAAAGTTTGAGCTTTCTGAAATTCCAAGAGCGCAATCTCGTCCTTACTTAAGTGCACGAACTCCGACGGGAACATATTCTGATGGAATCGTTTTGGAAGGCCGCAAACAGCCGGTATCTGAAATTACTTCTGATGAAATCTCTGTCAGTGTAGATCCTAAAGATCCAGCACATTTCTATTGGAAATTCCAAGCTAAAGAGCGCGGTAAAATCAATCGCTCTTATGTGAATGTAGACTTCGGAGATAAAGCCTATCGTTCGTATCATGAACTTTACAAAGGTTACCCACGTGAACTTTCAGGAAGATTCACTGCGGTTCAAGCTTCGAGTGAATTCATTGTGATGGGTGAAATTGCTTACAACCAATGGTTTGAAGACCTTTTCGGTTGGACAAATTACTGGTTGTCTCGTCAAAGATGGGGAGTGAGTGTAAAATACTTCCAGTCATTCATGGATCTTAAAATTGACGATGCTGGTGGCAGCGCTCCATTGAGCGTGTTAACAGCAGATGCTCGTTACCGTCTAACTCCAGGTCTATGGGGGCGTGATGAGTCTTTAGGGCTTCTAGCGTCTTATCAAAGTGTTAAGTTCGATCAGTTAGAAGCGCCGATGATGGGTGTGGGTGCTTTCTGGGCACGCTCTATGCCGAAGGTGTTTGATGATTTCTTCAACCTTCTTCCATTCTTGCGTTATCCAAAATGGGTGGACATGGAGTTTATTTATTACTTGAGCTCTATGGATTCTAACGTAGAGTTGAACTCTTCGATGTCATTGAACTTCCACGGTAAAGTTCTTTGGACAGATACTTTCTTTGGTGAAGCTGGCTTTGGTGTCAAACGCTACGGTTTCACGAATACAAGCCTGAATCAAAAGGCGGAGTTAAATACTTTCTACGGCACTGTCGGCGTGGGTATTAACTTCTAGATTTGAAATAGAAAATTAAGAAAAAATGTAGAAACACCTCGGAGAAATTCGGGGTGTTTTTCATTGGTCCTACCCAAAAAATCAAAGAATTGAGGATGAATACAATCTCTGTAATTGCCTCAGTCTTTCACTGCAACCCTTCGAAATTAATAGATTTTAATTGTATATACAAGTATATACAAAGTGATGTAAGATGATCATAGGGGGATTTTATGCTTCTCTATGAATTAACAGACGCTTTTGAAAAAGCTAAGTTAAAATATGCACTAGTTGGTGGATATGCTCTTGCGCTGCATGGCCTTGTGCGCGCCACGATGGATGTTGATTTCGTACTCAGCCTAAAACAAGTGGATTTTGAATTAGCAGAAAAGACTCTCAAACAGATTGGTCTTCAATCAAGAATTCCAGTGCGGGCCGAAGATATCATAAAAATGCGTAAAGAATATATAAGTGAGCGCAATCTAATCGCGTGGTCTTTTGTCGACTTTAATAACCCAAGTCGGCAAGTCGATATTCTAATAACAAAAGATCTTAAAGATATTAAAACAGAGAAAGTCTCCGTAGGTGGAAGAAAAATTGTCGTTGCAACTTTGAAAGAAATTTTGCAAATGAAGAAAGAAGCGGCAAGGCCCCAAGACCTTATTGATGTAGAGAACATCAAAAGAAAATTGAATGAAAAATAAAAAAACAAAAAAAACAAATGAAACTCAAAGTCTAAAAATTTCTCCAGAAGAGGCCTTGCGTTTTTTAGAAGACATGAGGACGATGACTCTCGAAGTGGATGAGCCCACAGTTGCCATTAGTTTGCGAGTGCCTGGAAATGTCTTGCGAGCGATTAAGTTGAAAGCCAAAGCGGATGGCAAAAAATACCAATCACTCATGGTTGAATATCTTAGACGAGGGTTGCGAGAAAACTAAGATCGGTCCGTTGGCTAAGACAAAATAAGTACATGTCTTTATTGCGAAGACACTTTATCGACCTAACTCCCCAAACCCAAGAATCCCTTCAAAAAGCGCCTTAATGGGGCACTGTCGAAGATTTTGACAGCTCATGTGACGATAACTTTCGTCTCATCCTGGTTCATGCCTTGCTTAGAAAGTGAGGTCTGAACAATAAACGAAGGGATGTGGAATGAAGTTAAAGCATATGGCTTTAGTTCTTTTTATGGGAACATCCTCCACTTTTGGAGGAATTAAAGAAGCCCATTCCAAGGGGCCTCGTTTGATCAACGACTCTTTGGTGCGCAATCTCAGTTGTCAAAATTTAAGCGTGGATCATATCTATGCGGCGATCCGTGAGGATGCCTTTGATGAAAGTCGCAATATGCCCATCACCAATTGGGGATTTCAAAGTGGACTTGCGAGCTTGGCAGGTTGTTGGGCCTTATCCAGCGCTCAACGTATGGTGTCCTATCTCGGTCGTTATTATGTGAAGCCTTCAGAGCAAGAGGCAGAGATTCCTCAGATACTAGATATGGTTCGTGGGAAAAGGCTTGTTGAAAATATCCCCGTGGGCTCTCTACACGATGTCACGCCTTATTCTGAATACAATTTAAAAGCTTATAGTGTTTTTCCGGTTGAGGAAGGCAGTCTTGCTGAATCCGCAAAGTTTCGCACGGGTCTGTGGAGCCGTCTACAGACGGGATACAAGCAAAGACTGAACTTTGTAAACGTGGATAGAAAGTTCAAAGCTGAAATCGAAGCTAGCCAAGGTCGCCATTTCTTTCGACTCCGTAATCTTGGAATGGGTTTAGGATCCGGCGTTCGTGACGAAGATGTGAACGCGCGCACGATGAATCAGATTATTAGAAATTTAAATGGCAAACGATTGACGTTGATAAACCTGAGAGCGGCTCAGACTGTCCAACACATTGTCATGGCTAAATCTTATTCATTCCTCAACTCGAATATAATTACGATTAAGGCCTACGACTCCAATCAACCATCGAAAGATCAACTGGTTTACTACGATATAAAGCGTAAACATTTCTTTGCTCCAGAAATCATTGGAAAAATTGAACCAACTCGGGCTAGTTATGCGGTCGGGACTTTTATTGTGGACGAGGGCGAAAGAGAACCCTTTGAAAAAGCCTTATTGGCTCACTATCGTCAGCGCTGCCGATAGAAAATTTGAAACAAACGAGGTCATGAGATGTCTTTGCGAATAGTGATTATTTGCGCACTTTGCTTGATGCTGCTTTCCATTGCGAATGCAGAGAGCGTCTCATTGCCTTTAAACTCGATTAAAAAACCATCCAATGATCTTATCACTCGTGGTGGAGAGTTACTGGATGCCAATCAAGCGGCTGTCCTTGCAGGTAGAGGCGAGGACTTAAGTCTTCTGAATCCCGTTGAAAATAAAATGTGGCAGAATAAAACTTACGCGGCCAGTGATTCTGCAAGCCTTAGCTTCCCCAATGGAATGACCGGCGTCGAATTTCTATCTGAAGAAGCGGCACTGCCATTTACCTATATGTCACGTGTGCGCTCGCGTGAAAATCCGAATGAGTATTATAGATTCTCTTTAAGTCGCTACTCTCACACAATGTTGATGCGATCGGCTCTTTTGCGCAAACTGGGATACTACGTTCCTTCACCCAAGTATTATCCAAGACTCAAAATTGTTTTTCAAAATGAAGATGAAAAAAATGAGTTTTTAAAGAACGCTCAAGAATCCATGATCTCTGACTTTGAAAGTCGTGGGTGGATTTTAGACGATAACAAGAACGAACACTCCGTGACGTTCGCCGATGCGGTTCTAGAACCCTCTGTTGCAGAGTATTTTGATATTCATTGGGGTTATGCTCCAGATCCAAACAATCCAGATCAACTTCCAGCAGTGCAAAGATATTCTCGTTATCGTGCCTATCGTGCATTGATTCTGCCATTTTCATTAGTAGATGTGCCAGAGAGTATCAATCGTTACTCTGCAAAATTTGGTTCAGTTCTCTCAGGGCATGTAGTGATGAATCACCCTTCGGCAGAATCGTTCTCGGCTTGTACTTATGAGGACGCCAGATGGCTTGTGCGCAGGCTTGCAAAACTTCAAGATGCTGATTTGCAAGAAATTGTTCGTGCAGGAGCCTTCCCGCAAGAGCTTGAGTCTTTGGTATTAGCTAAACTCAAGCACCGAGTGCATAATGCTTTAGAGCTTTTTGATTTAAAATCAGAGTTGAAATTCAATCTTCCTGACTTACAAAAAATCAACTCGTCTTCAGGTCTTGTTAAGAATGGCAAGGTGACGAAAGAGTTTGTGCCAGGGTTCCCACAGCGCTTTGCCCATGGGGAAAGACAAAGTCCATTCCAAGACGGGGATATTGAAAGACATCTGGGCATTCGCGCAAAGACAGCGGCCATTGGGACTGCTTTAAATCATATCAACGAACAATTAGATTTACTTAAAGTGAGTGATCTCTATGCCGGTCGACGCCAAGAGATCACCGATAGAATTTTTCGCCACATTAAAGAAAAACCTCTCGAGCCACTTTACCAAAAGGTTGAAGCTTGGGGTGGACCTGTTGGAGGGTTCTCTCTATCTGCCGCACGCCACGTGACGACAGGGACTTACTACGGAAGCTCGGCAGCTATTCAGCTTGTGGATAACCTCAGCATGGGGGCTCGTCTGGGCTACTTCATGGCCGTTGATGGAGTGCCTAATGTTTCTCCAATGGGTGGCGCCAATGTGATGGTGCAAAGGGATTACACCCATGTTCGTCCTTTGCTATCTATTAAAGAAGGTACAAAGGTTCCTTGGAAAGATCTTTTGGTTCCAGGGTTCATGAAAAAGATTTCGAGTGTTTTAGATGATGAAAAAACGAAAGCGCAAGGGGATGCTCCACAGAGAGACTCTCTGGATGCCTTTTTAGCTGAGCTGCGTGAAGGTGAAGTTTTCACAGTTACTGACTCTGTGGTTCTTGCAACCTATGGCCAACTTTCATCATCGCTCGATGTTCTTTTAGGAATTTCACCGATGAACTTTATGACATCTGTCTCTGTCGGAGCTGATGCTAATCGAGTGACTCTTCGTCAGACAAGCTTCATGCGCACGCGCGACGGTATTCAAGTCTATGTGCGCGCACAAAAGGGAACTGTTCTTGGTGCCACGCTTGACGTGAACTACTTCTTAAATCTTTTGCGTTTAAGGGCGACAACTAACTCAACAGAGTTAAGAACCGACGCCTTTATTGTGGATTACAACCCAGAGTATGCAGACTTGATCGACTCATCTCAGTCTGAGCAAAGATTCGTAAAAGACTTTATGCAGGCTAGGAAGTCTTTAAAGCCCGCATTAAGAGCGCTCTTCAAGTCCAATGACCCAGAGATACTCTATGCGCAGTTCAAGCATAAGAAATTTGAGATCGACCATCAGTTAAAAACCAAAGAAGTGCGCACGAAGCTATTAGCTTTGCGCGTGAGTAAATTTAACGAAGATCACTTATTAAAAATCCGCTATCCAAGAAATCCAGAAGCCCCACACCTAGATCCACGGGATGAAGAGATCACTTTGTTCTCTAATAAAAAAGGTGAGCTCAAGGGGCGCGACCTTTTAGGCTTTGCCACAGACTGGATTGAAGGACTTATTAATAAATTCTCTCCGAAGGCGCGTATCGATGTCGCACGCTCTGAAGATCCAAATCCTGCCAACACTCCATTTGGTAAAGCCCATTGGAAGATGGTTACAACTGAAGCTGATTTGACCGCTCGGGGGACGCAGTATCCTTCTGTGGCAAGCTCACAAAAAGTTTGGGGTGGATGGCACTTAAGTCGCAAAAAGTTTTTAAAACTGATTGATGAAGTGCAAGGAGAGCTAAAGAACACACCCGTGGCCAGCTATCGTTTGATTGAAAAAGAAGCCTTTGCCAATGTTGAGTCGGTGGATTTCTATAGAATCACCGCACAGCTTTCTTTATTGCCAAAGGGACTGGAGCGTTTGCGCGATTTGATCTTGCAGCCCAGTTATAATGGTAAACCTGTTCCAAGAGCGAAGTTCTTAGCCGCTGGATTTCAGAAAATCAGTGAGAAAATGGGAAGGCCCGCAAGAGCCAATGATAAAGCGATGTTCGAAGCCATGCTTAAAGTTCTTGGCAATGGCGACTTACAAAAAGGGCGCGGCGTTTTCCGTACTCAGTGTGAAGAGTTAGAAGAAAAACGCAATGGTGATAGATCCACTCCTGGAGTGACTTCGGCTTGGATTCACGGAAGTAATTATGAATGTATGGTTCCGTGGATGAATAAGTTGATCGACTATTCTGGTCGCTATCCAAAAGATAAAATCGGTCAGACGCGTTGGATGACAGAAGTTCTTTATCTTTTAGAAGAGCAAATTCCTCTATCACAGCTTTTAAAATATATCGGTGCAGAGAATTATATTTATTTTGTTCGCATTAACGGTTTTAGAGCTGGTGATGAGGACGGAGACTTAGAGTATTTCTCAAACACACTCGGTGATCCTTCTGAGAATCTTGATTACGCAGCAGGTTTGATAAATATGTTTGCTACAAAAACAGGTATTTCGCCGATAGAGCTTGATCGCAGTCAAGGGAGTTTCCGATGAGAAAAATAAGAATCCCTGCTGGCGTTTTATCGTTGTTTTTCACTTTGACTGCAGTCGCTCAAGATTTTTCACATTTACAGTGGGCGATCTCTAATACCGGAGAACCTCAGATTGTAGATATCGATCCTCTGCAAACTCTAAAGGTTCCTGCGAGATCGGGTGAGGACATTCAGCGACCGCCTATGGTTAAAGCCGCAAAGAAAGTCCTTGTTGCAGTTTTAGATACGGGCATTCAAAAAAATCATCCTGACTTGAAGAATGTCATTCGCAGAAATGAATCTGAGTGTAAGGCTCTTGCGAAGTTTCAAGATTGCGTAAGCAATCAAGATCGCGCCAGTTGTGAAAAGAAATGGATGGATCTGAGCAATCCCGAGGTTGATCAAGATAAGAACGGTTACCCACTGGATTGCCAAGGGTGGAGTCTCTTAGGTGGTGTCAATCAAGCGGGTATCATGGGACGTCCTGATTTTGACGACGATCAAGGACATGGCACTCACGTTGCGGGTATTATTGCAGCAGAAGTGCAAAACCGCCTGGGTATTCAAGGCGCTAGTAATAACGTCGAAATATTACCGGTTCAAGTGATCGGTGTGCAGCCGAGTGAACCTCTAAAACCCTTGTCGATCGATTCTCAGTTCGAGCAGGGGAAAGAGAATCAACGCCGCAGTCTTGGTGATATTGTTGCCCGTGGTGTGATCTATGCGATGCGCTCAGGGGCGCAGGTGATTAACTTCTCTATGGGGTGGCCACAAAGCTCAGACTCAGAGCTCATGCGTAAGGTGATTGCTGAAGCTCAATCTCGCGGAATCATTATCGTTGCAGCAGCAGGAAACGACTCCACAAAGGCTCTCTTAAGACCTTGTGCTTATCCGAATGTGATTTGTGTAGGGGCAACGGGCCCTGATGGTGGCTCTGCGCACTTTTCCAATTTTGGCAGTGGTGTTGATATCTTTGCTCCGGGTGTGAATATCCTGAGTACTTACCCAGAGAAGAAACGCCCTGTGCGTTTTCGCTCTACACTAGGTTATGAATTTCTGTCTGGGACTTCTCAAGCGGCTCCTTATGTGACTGCTGCTGTAGCGGAGCTCTTAGCGCGTGGAGTTCCAGCCAAAGATGTTCACGCCAGACTGATGTTGGGGAGTCGTGATCTTAAGGCTAACTTAGATTTACTTAAAGGTGGCTCCCACGAGCGACCAGTGCCTTTATCGCCAGAGAGTTTGATCTATAAAAAATATGGCTCTGCAGGACAGTTAAGTCTTAAGAGTGCTTTAGATGTAAAGGCTCAACCCCTAGTGGTCATGGCTTCCAAAGAAAAGGCTGAGATCAGTTGGGATCGCCAAAATAAAAATCTTCATTTCGAGTTTGCTCTTGTGAATCGTTGGGCGGAAGTTTCTTCAGATCAAGTGAAGCTTCAGGCATCTTTTGAAAAGGCTCATGCTGAAATGGTGCGCCCTGCGATCAAAGGTATTCAAGAGGTCGCTCCCTACGCAAAAATCTGGAAGCAAGGGGAGGAGCGAAAGTTCGTCGCCCACTTAGAGATCACAGATCATAGTGATCCCTCTAAATCCAGAATTCCCAGCGAGTTAGAACTTTCTGTTTTCGTAAAAACTCAAGGACAGGCTGATCGTAGAATAGTCTATGAAGCCGATGTAACTGTACCTGTGACTCCAGACTTACGCGGCTCTGATGTTGAGCAAATGGAAATTCGCAATTTACCCAAAGGACGCATTTCGTTTATTCCCGTAGATCAGGTGCTGGATGCTAAAACCTCTCAACGAGATTATTTAGCTTATTTGGATCAAGGAAATCAGTGGCAGGTTTGGATCGTTCGCCAAACTCAAGATTCAGTTTATGAAGCTTTCGGAGGCACACGCATCCGTATTGAAGGTAATAGCGATAATTTCTTGGACAAAGTCACTGCGCGCATGGATTTAGATCAAGACGGGCAGAGTGAGTACGTTCTAGGAATTTTGGAAGATCGCTCTGAAGATCGTAAAGCTTCTCCGACAAGTTTTTATATTTTCGATGAGAATATGCGCTTGAAGGATCAATTCGTTTACAACTCAGAGTTGAGCGAAATGCCTTTGGATGCGGGACATATTTATTGGCAAAGTATCGGTAAGACAAAGCGTCCTGTGTGGATGGGCGGCGGAAAAGATCCTGCGAAAAAAGATTCTCTTAAGGATCTTTGGGAGAATCCAGATCGTCGCGAGGCACGCAAACTACGTTTGTATTTCTTAAATGCAGATAACAAGTTGCAATCCCTTGAAACATTCAATGGATATCATATCGCAGATATTATTCAGCCAAGTACTTCTCAGAACCAAACGGGCACTGTGAGTTTACTGTTGGCTAAAAACAAAGGCACAGCCGCGAAACCATCGTTCCTTTACGACTTTGCAGTGGCAGAGCTTCGTCAGGGAAGTATTCAGAACTTCCGACAGTTAGATGATTTTCAAGGGGAAGAAACCTATCGAAATATTCTCGATACCCGTGTGGATGCCATTCATAATTTACGGTTAGGTAATGATCCTTATGCAGGAAGTTTTTGGTTCGGCGAGGGGCAGCAAAGACAACAGCGTATGACCTTGTACACCCCAAGCACAGGGGATTTGATGGATCGGGCTCTTAGGGCTGAGCGGTCCCAATTTGACTCTGCATTGAGAGTGCGCGCTGCGTTCTTAGGCGATAAACGTGGCGGAGCTTTTGTTTTAACAAACTCTGAAATTCAGTTTCACGATTTTTACAGTTCAAAAGTTGTTTCAACGAGTATGAATCGCTATTCGTTCTTTCCAGATAACTTGTTTGTTTCTCTATACTTGCCTTTAAGTGTCATGGATTCGACAAATAGCAAAGCTCGTTTACCAAGCATTTTTACGACAGAAAACTCGGGGCTCAGTCGTGGTGTCAGAATGTTGGTACCGGTTTTTGCAAAGGATGGTACTCCAGTAGAACTGGTGTCACCGGCTCGTTTGCGTTTCAAGTCGACTTCATGTCGATCTATGGAAACTCCAGTGTTCTTGGGAAGCAAAGGGGCCTACGCGCTGGACTACTATTGTGGGGACCGATTACTAAGGGTTCATTTGACTTACTAATATATTGGTTATTTATAAGGACCATCTAAAAAGGGGAATGATATGAAAGTATTCTTAAGAGTAGCAGCTGCTACAGTTGTGACGACGATGTTTGCAGCCTGCGGTGGCGGTGGCGGCGGAGCTGGCGGTGGTGGAACAGTGATCTACTATCCGTACGAAACTGTTTACGGAGATGTTTGTAGCACACAGCAGCCAACTCCAGGTTGTACTTTTTTAAGAAATGGCAGCCGCATCACAGTTACTGAAGATCCAGACTATGGTCGTCGTGGACACGGTTCTGATGATATGTGGTATGTGAATTTCGATTCTTACGGTCGCGCCTCTGTATACAATGAGTTTGGTCAGTTTCAATATTATGCGAATGCATCTGAGTTCGCAGGATATATGGGTGGAACTACGATCGGTGTAGGCACATCTGGATTTTTCTGGGAGAACATCTCTAACGGTCAATATTGGCTAGGGAAAAACGGCGTTCTTTACAGTGCCAACGCATTTGACTCTAACTACGGTCAAGCGGTGAACGATAAGGATTCTGCGTCTGCAACAGATACAAACTTTGCGGCGTTAAATTCTGACGCTAATAAAAAAATCGTAAAACTTGCTTCTGAAAGACTAGTTTCTGAATATGGTTTCAAACAAGATAAAGCTGTAGCTGTAGCTTCTGCTTTGAACTCTTGGGCTGTAGCAGCAGCGGAGCGTGGGTTCACAACTGAAAAAGACATGGATAAAACTTTCCGTGCAGTTTTCGGTGTTCAATTCTCTGACGCTTTAGCAGCGGCAAAAGATTTAGCATTCGGCGATAAAGCAGCAATGCAAGATCTTACAAATCGTTCTGCTTCTGAGTTAGGTATCAAGCCTCACCAAGCGCAAAAGTTCATGAAAGGTATGTACAAAAAAGCTCTAGCTAGCTGGGGTTACGACGAGAGCAGCTTTAACTGGTAAGACCAGAAGTCGCTTTTGAGTTGGGACTTTTGTATATGCTAAAAGACCCACACAACCAAAATCTGGTGATTTTAAAAGACCGTCCTTAGGGCGGTCTTTTTTTTTGTCTTATTTACGTCAAGAATCAATCGGAACTGGTCTTGAGTGCGTTGACTCATTTTATTTAGATTCATACAGTAAATATGAAGTCATTTGATAATGTCTCTAAAGATATTTCACAATCACGCCTATTATTTCTGAAGGAGATTAGAATGAAAAGTGCATGGATGTCAGCAGGCATGGGGTTAGTTTTTGCTTTTACGAGTATGCCACTATCGAGTGAGGCTTGTACTCGCGCCGTTTATCACGGTGTTGGCAACAATATCATCACTGGTAGAACGATGGATTGGAAGGAAGACGTTCACACTAATATTTGGATTCTCCCTCGAGGAGTGGCTAGAGATGGAGCCGCGGGCGCGACATCGGCGAAGTGGACCTCAAAATATGGAAGTGTGATCGCTTCGGGATATGATATTTCATCAACAGATGGAATGAATGAGAAAGGTTTAGTCGCAAATCTTTTGTGGCTAGCAGAGTCTGAATATCCTAAGCCAGTGAAAGGAAAGTCTCATTTAGCAATTTCTTTATGGGCACAGTATGTTTTGGATAATTATGCGACAGTGAAAGAAGCGGTTGAAGAGCTTCGTAAAGAGCCGTTTGATGTGGTGACCGCAGAAGTTCCAGGTCAAAAGCGTTTAGCAACTTTGCATCTTTCAATTTCAGATGCAACAGGGGACAGTGCAATCGTAGAATACATCAATGGCAAGCAAGTGATCCATCACGATAAAAAGTATCAAGTGATGACGAACTCTCCGACATTTGAGAAACAATTGGCATTGAATTCTTATTGGGAAGATATTGGTGGAACCGTCATGTTGCCTGGGACGAATCGTGCGGCAGATCGTTTTGCGAGAGCGTCGTTCTATATTAATGCGATTCCGAAAAGTAAAGATCCAGTGGTTGCTTTAGCAAGTGTATTCAGTGTTGTTCGTAACGTCTCAGTACCTTATGGAATCACAACACCGGGACAACCAAATATTTCATCAACTCGTTGGAGAACTGTTTCTGATCACTCACGCAAGCTTTACTTCTTTGAGTCAGCTCTTACTCCAAATACTTTCTGGGTAGATTTAAAGAAAATTGATTTTGCACAAGGAGCTAAAACCATGGTTCTCGATCTTGGCAAAGATCAGAGAAATATTTTCTCTGGCGATGCGACGGCGAGTTTTAAGGAGTCGGCTCCTTTCAAATTCCTAGGCCTCAAGTAAGTTTCGTGAAAAGGGCCCAGTTGACTTCGTTGTCGGGCCCCGTCCTCACTCCGGCGTACAGGGAGTAAGCCTGCGTTGCGGGCGCGACCCTTTACCTCGCATCTGAACCCTTTTGACGAACCTTAAGCGCTTCGTGAAAAGGGCCTGCCTGCTTTGTTGTCGGCAGGCTTTCTCGCTCCGACGTGCATTGAGCACGCCCGCTGCGAGAGCCTATCTCCGCCGCGCATTCAGACCCTTTTGACGAACCTTAGGGGGGATGTTGTTTTTTTTGGTGGGGCGAGCGGGGTGAGTGGAATAGATGAGATGAGGAAATAAAAAAAGGCTTTGGGATCATCCAAAGCCTTTTTGTTTTTGTAGAAGTGAATCGCACTAGAAGTAGGCGATGATGCCTACGGAGCTTTGTAGGCCAGAGTTGGTGATATCACCGGCCGTAGAGGTTGAAATCTTTTGGTAGATAAACCCAAGGTCACCGCGGAAGGCGTAGTTGCCGCCTCCTGGGAACCACTTCACAAATGGGCCTGCAAATAGATTCATGAGATCGTTTTTTGCGCCCGTGCCAGGGTCGTGTTGGCCGATAGAGAGGTGACCGCCCACTCCGTATAGAAAGGCCTCTCCAGGGGCGTTGCTGAGTAGATTATAGTCTGCAAAACCACCTACGCTGAAGGTACTCACAGTTCCATTGGTTTGCGAGCTCGAGCTAAAAGTCAGTAGAGGTCCCAATTCAATGTGTCCTAAGTTCCAGCCAAATCGTGTTTTAAGTTCGATGGCAGTTACATTTTCTGCTGAAGGACCATCATCTTTGGTGCTACTTAAAGACGCAGAGAGGTTGACGACATAATTGCGACTTCCTCCTGATGAAGAACTGTCAGAGTATTCATCCGAAGCCAGTTCGTAAACCTGGCCTGTCTGTAGGTGACCGCCAGAGAATTCAACCACAGCTTGCTTGCCCTTCACGCGCTTTACTTTAATTTTTTGAGCAAAGGCATTCGTACTGCTGAGAAGTAGCGGAAGAGTTAGAAGTAAAAGCGTCTTTTTCATAATTATCTCCCCCAATAGAGTCGGCGAATTCTTACCTAGACCTCTAGCATTGGATGAATCGTTTTGAGACAGTGAATAAATATAAGTCTTTCAATGGCGAATAAGAGTGTCAACACGCATACGAATAAAAAGAAGAAATGTTCTAAAAAAATGACGAGCTTTTGGACAATCCTTTCGAAAGGTCTCTGGAAAACCGCGAATAGTCTGGCTTTTTCCTTTCATTTATTTAAGTTTTTACTCTCTAGCGCCGAACTAAAAGGTGGGGAAGAAGGGAGCCATATGTCGTCATGGGGAGACATGCCGCCTTGGGCCTATGAGGCCGCGCGCGCTCTAATGGAATCTTTAAAATTAGTGGACCCAGCGACGTATGCTCACTGCTGTCGGGTCGGCGAGATGTCGCGTAAGCTTGCGCGAGATCTGGGCCTGAATGAGTATGAACAGAAGCTTGCAGAGTTTGCAGGCCTGTTTCACGATATCGGTAAAATTGGCGTTCCCCAAGCTATCATCGGCAAGCCTGGTCGCTTGGACGAAGAAGAATATAAAATCATGCAAAGTCATCCAGAGTTGAGTGAAAGAATCGTTGCGCCTTTAGCAAGCCATTCATTCTTTGCCTCTATTTTGCCTGGTATTCGTGGTCACCATGAGCGAATCGACGGGACTGGTTATCCAGATAAGAAACGCGGAGATGAGGTTCCTCTTCTTGCGCGAATTATTCTAGTGGTGGATACCTTCGATGCGATGTCAGAAACGAGAGCTTACCGAAAAGGTTTGCCGATAGATGTCGTCTATGCGGAGCTTAAGCGTTGCTCGGGGACGCAGTTTGATTCACAAATTGTGAAAACCTTTTTAGAGGCCCATATCCATTGGGAACCACAAAAGGGCGATGCCGATACAGAGAACTTGTTGATCAAACGCATCGCTTAGAAAAATAAGAAGCTGAAAATAAAAAGAAAAGCGAAAGCTGTCGAGGCTTTCGCTTTTTTGTTTTTAAAAATCAGAGAATTATTTTTTTGCCTTCGAAATCTTATCTTGCATAGATTTCAATTCTTTTTTTACATCGGCAGGCATATGAGTTCCAGAACTTCCTGTGTATGCCGCAGTGATGAGTTCTTTGTACTCTTTAAAGCAAGCAGGCGCTGCTGAAGACTTCGGGAAGTCATTCACGCATTGCTTTAAGTAAAGCTCTGGTAGCGAATAAAACGCCTGTTGATCAAATCTTCTTTCACAGTATGACAACCAGTAAAGAATATCAGGCTTGATGTCCGTATCGGGATTCTTATCTAAGAAACTATAAAGAACGCTAGAGACCACTAGATACTCAACATCTCTATCTGGAGTGTAAGTGAATTCGCCATTGAGTTCGCTTTTTAGCTGAGACTCAGCGTAGGCTCTAAGTTCCTCGGTCTGTTGTGCTGTAAACTGAGGGAATGTATCTTTACCATCCATTTTTTTAGCTTTGGCGATGTAGCTTGCCACGCGCTGTCTTTGATCTGTAGGGAGGCTACGATTTTTCGCATTCTTCTCTAGAGACTTAACAAAGTCTTTTAGGTTCTGTTTTACGCGAATGAAGTAATAAGCTTTTCTTGAAAGAGACTTATCAATTTGCTCTGCCGTTGCTCCATTGTCTGGATAGCTATTGATGACCTTGTCATACAAAGGAATCGCCTTATCAAAGTTTCTAACGATAAATAGAAACTCGGCTTCATCAAAGGCCTTAGCAAGGAAGTTGTTTTTGTTTCCAAGATCAAACTTTGTTGAAGTGCTTGGAAGCTGCGTATGGCAGGACATGCAAACACTTAAAGTAGAACGCAACATCCACAGAGAGTAGTCTTTGTTACCCACACGGTAAATATGCTCGATCTCATGGAACTGATGGCTAAGAACTTGGCTTGGTACTGCAAAGCCTGTTTTGCGAATTTTGTCCTCATGAGTAACCTTATCACTAAGCTCCGCCATGTTTTTTAGTGAGGCACTAATCGCTACAGAGTTTTTTGGATCTTTGAAGTCTGCTTCAGAAACGATGAAAGGCTTCAGAGTGAAAATCTCCATCAGCATTTTATCCATATAGGTTTTAACTTCGGCGTGGGAAACAGAACTGAAAAGAAAAGCGAATGCTAGAAAAAACTTATTCATAAATCCTCTTAAAACTAAGTCGAAAAATTTGAAGTGCCAAGAGAGTAGCGCGCAGCTTTTGTCGAGTGCGCGCAATTTTAAAGACTATTGTTTGTTAGTGCTTTCAAAGATCTTGTCAGCAGATTTTGCAACAAAACCTTGATAGAGTTCGCCGTTAGCAAGAGGGTAGCGTTTTGCAAACTCATAGTAACAACCTGGAATTGCAAACGTACCATCTGTAAAGGTTACTGGGATTTCAGAGGCCATCGTAGAGCTTTGCTCTAAGTAGTCTTGTTTTGTACCTTTAACTTCGCCACCAGACGCGTTTAACTTAAGACCTTTAGACTTTAAGAAATCGTTGAGGACTAAAATATCATTGAACTTCTTTAGCTCGTTGATGTTGATCGTGAAGTGATTCGGTCTAAAACCATAAGCCGCTACCCAAGAAGCGTATTCGCTTTCCTTAGCAAGTTTCTCATAAAGATCGTGGGTCATTGGCCAAGGACGACCGGCCATAGAGATGTCATCTCTTTCAAGGAAATCGCTAGGGATCATTTCAACAAGCTTATTGATTTCTGTACGAACAAAGTCCGACATTTTTTCAAGCTCTAACTCGCTGATAAAGATTTTTGGAAGTTCTTTATTAGAGTGTTCGTAGTGTTTTGCATAAAGCTTTTTCTCTGTGAAAAAGTATTCGCCTTTTTCAACGTAGCCTTGGGCTTTAAAATATTTTGCCAGCGATTCAATACCAAGTTTAGGGTGATTGAAAGTGCGAAGAGCAATGTGATCGTTTAAAACTGTTTCACCTTCAGCAACGAAAAGATCATGAATATTTTTAGCTGTTGGATTGAGTTGGCAGTAGTCTACCCACATTTTTTCTAAAAGAGTGTTAAGGTTCATCATTGGAAGTCTCCTATGGCCAAAACATACTCCCGTTCAGGTGCTTGAGCAATAAAGCTCAGCTTGGCTTTGAGCGTTAATCGTTGGATGGCGGAGCAACTTCGCCAACAATAAAGGCATGTCGCTACTTCCTGAACTTCATCAAATCGAAAACTGTATTCAGACAATGTCCAAAGTGGGCCGGGCTGAAGTGATCGGCAGCGTTCCGTATCAAGGAAAAGATTTTCCTATTCATAAAGTTTCCTTTGGATCAACGGATCCGAAGGCCCCTGTTTTGGGGATCGTAGGAGGAGTGCATGGGCTCGAACGCATCGGAGCGCAAGTGGCGGTGGCACTCTTAGGAACCATAGCCGAGTTTTCAACTTGGGATGAGACTCTTCAAAAGACCTTAGAGAATATGCGGATCTTCTTTATCCCTATGATTAATCCCGTTGGAATTGCTCATAAAACGAGAAGCAATGGGCGCGGAGTGGATTTAATGCGCAATGCCCCTGTCGAGGCCGAAAATGCCGCCTTTTTAGTGGGCGGGCAGAGATATTCGCCAAAACTTCCTTGGTATCGTGGCGCCAAAGATGCTCCGATGGAGTATGAAGCACAACTTTTGGTGGATCAAATCCATCAGGAAATCACGCAAAGTGCCTTTGCTCTGACGGTGGATTTACATTCGGGATTTGGTTTTCAAGACCGTCTTTGGTTTCCCTATGCGCGTACCACAGAGGCATTTCCTGGAGTGGGTTTAGTTAAACGCTTTGAGGAATTGCTTTTAAAAGCCCATCCTCATCACTTTTACAAAGTGGAGCCGCAAGCAGAAACCTATACGACTCATGGGGATCTTTGGGATTATATTTATGATCGCAATTTAAACTTAAACGGAGCTAAACACTTTTTGCCTCTGTGTTTAGAAATGGGCTCGTGGATGTGGGTGAAGAAAAATCCATGGCAGATTTTTAGTGCGGAAGGATCGTTTAACCCGATGAAAGGTCATCGTCAAAAACGCACCCTGCGACGTCATCACACTTTATTAGAATTTTTAATTCGCTTAGTGGCTTCCCATGATAAATGGGTTCCACAGACTCTCGAAGATTGGGATCACTTCAATCAGAAAGCAAAAGAGCTTTGGTATGAAAAATAGAAGCTGGATCGTTTTACGTGGACTAGCAAGGGCCGCAGGGCATTGGGGTTCTTTCAAAGATCTTTTGATCGAAAAGTTTCCAAATGATGAATTTGAATTTCTCGATTTACCTGGCAATGGAGTTCGCTTCGACGAAGAAAGTCCTTTGCAGATTTCAGACTACGTCCATGCCATACGTTCTCACTCGGAGTTTATCCGTGCAGGTAAAAAAGTGCATATACTCTCTGTTTCGTTGGGAGGAATGATCACCGTTGAGTGGATGCGTTTGTTCCCAGATGAAGTGGTGAAGTCCTATGTGATGTGCACAAGCTCTCGTAACGACGCCGTGTTTTATGAGCGATTTCGCGCGATCAACCTTTGGAAGTCTCGTGGAATGCTTTCCTTTAAGCGCGATGATTTGAAATGGGAAGAAACGATCTTGGATATGGTTGCGAATAGCCATGACCGCAAAAAAGAAGAGCTTCCAAGGCTTTTAGAAGTCACTAAAAAGTATCCGATGAAAAAGAGCAACGTCTTTAGGCAGCTATTGGCGGCTTCACGCTATTCATTCCCTGATCAGGCTCCCGGAGATATCCAGCTGATTGGTTCTTACGGGGACAAACTCGTAGATCCGAAATGTACTCTTAGAATCGCTCAACGGTGGGGGATGGAGCCGATTATGCACCCTTGGTCAGGGCACGATATTGCCATCGATGACCCCCATTGGATTATCGAGCAGATACTCTAAAAAGACCAAAGGGCAAGCCTTTTTTTGGTTAGAAGTTTTTCAAAATTGAAGGTTAATTTTACTCTATAAGCGCATATATTTGATCTGAGGCTTCCTGACACGGGGCTCGGTTGACTCAAATAGGCTTTTCTTATTCTCTACCACCTGGACTTTATTCCAGAGGGAAACGTGAAGGGAAAGACCATTATCGGAGCCGCGATTTTAGCAGCCTCGATAAGCGCGAAAGCCAACATTCAAAGTAAATCGAAACTGAGTTCAAAAGCACACACTGCCACGAACTCGACGGCGATGTCGCGTCCAACGAATTCCACTTCGGCTTCGTTGCAGCGTCCTTCTAAAACATCGGATGTAAAGTTCTATGGTCAGATTCGTATGGAGGGAATGCAATACTTCTCTGCTGTACCCGAGTCGCCGCAATTATCTTATAGCCAACTTTTATCCGCGCGCTTGTCTTTGATTAAGGAAACCTCTTGGGTGGACTTTATGGGAGACGTTTCGGGGGGAACGTTCTTCACGCGCGGTCAATCCCATTATATCGTGCACGAAGCCTTTGCTTCGACTCACGGTAAGGGGCCCAACAAGCTCTATCTAGGGCGAAAGAAAATGGACTGGAGCGATATGGATCGTCGCTGGCAGTTGGGTCTTTGGCAACCACAGTTTGCAATGGATACTCTTCGTCCTGAAGAGCAGGGCTTAACGGGGTTGTTCTTCCAATCGAATAATAAAAATTGGGAAGTCCTAGGTTTTATCACTCCTATATTTATCCCAAGCATGGGCCCTGAAATTCGCGAAGAAGGTGGGGGCTTAGTAGCAGACAGTCGCTGGTACCGTGCCCCTTCTAGGGATTATGACTTCAACAGCCGTATTAATAATATCAACTACGCTCTAGATATCCCAGAAACTGCAAAGCTTGTTGGGAATGGAGCTGTGGGTGCTATGGGGCGCTTGGGGCAAAAAGAAAAAGGCCCTTGGGTTTCCGTCAGCGCGGGTTATTTGCCTGTGAATGAGTTGATTTTAAAACGCCAGAACTTTAAAGACGTTTCTCAAGACCGTGTTGATGTAACGGTTTCTCCTGAAGTCACCTATCACAGTCTGTATTCGGCCGACGTGGGCTATTCGTGGGAGCGTGTTAAAGTGACGGCTTCGGCGTTGCACGACACTCCGATGCAGAAGTCAGTGGATCAAGATTGGTCGATTCAGCAGTTAAAGCCTTTGACGGCATTCTCTGCGGCGGTGGACTTTCCTGTTCACAATCTTTGGAAAAACACTCTTGTCTGCCAAGTTCAGTATTTGAAAGTCGAAGGCGGAGGAATTGTGGATGTCCTTGCTGATGGACAGCCCGACGACTTCACTCTTTTCGATCAACGACTGAAGTTTACCAATGCTCTTTCCCTGCGCGTTGAGGGGCAGTTAGCGGCGATCAAAACGCGTCCTGTTGTGACTCGAATCAAATATTTATACGACTATGATCAACGTGGTTCTTTGCTGAACACGGAGTTCTTGTATTACCCAAATCAAAAGTGGGCCGTAGTCATGGGCAGCGATATTCTAGGGGTTCAGGATGAAAATTATAAAACCTCTAGTTTCTTGAATCAGTATCGCGCCAATGACCGTGTCTACGGGGGCATGACCTATGTTTTTTAGAAAGTTTTTTGAAAACCTTCATTCTTTCGAGTGTAAGTTCGCTTCTCTTTCTTTCAAGAAGCTCCTAATTGCAATGTTAACGCTTTCGTTCCTGCTCACCTCATGTGATGCGAAGTTGGGCGAAGAACCACCACCTCCAAGCAGTCAAGAGTTTGGCGGCACTCAGTGTTTGACCGAGACTAAACCTGTCGTAAAGGCTTTCATCCTAGGAGAAGCTAAAAAGGTTGAGCTTGAGAGATCGTGGGACTGTGTCAGTTCTGCTGTCGAAAAATTTAAACGCTATGTGCGCGGTCGTTCTGGCGATAGCTATTCATCTCAAGAACTAGCCACATTTTTAGAAGATAACTTCTTAGATCCTGAGAGCCCAAAGGTATCTGTTGAGCTTCAGTACGAGTTCATGAAGGTAAAAAAGCTTTTCGTGGGTGGAGATGACAAACATATTACTCGCGTAGAAGTAGATCGTCTTTTGTCTTTGTTTAAGACTCTTCGCGATATCACGATCAATGTAAATCCTTACATGAAGATCTTGGCATTGAAGTGGAGCCTTAACGGGGAAGAAAAGCTTCAAGGTGAAATCAAGTTCTTTGAAGACGCCAATAAAGAGATTCAACTAGCAGCTAAGACCCTGGCAACGGTTATTGAGGAAAATGGTCAGAGCTATAAGCTTTCTGACTTTGTAACTTTTGTTTCTTTGATGGGCGGTCTTTTTGAGGAAGACTGGGACTTTCCAAAGACAATTCAAAAATACATGCCGGTTGTTAAAAAAGTGAAGACGACTCTTGCGGGTGGGGATGAAGATCTCGTAACTCCAAAAGAGTGGCGACGCTTTGGTGTTCTAGGCTCTCGTGGATATATTCTCTTCTTAAGATATTACTACTTCATTAAATCAGTTCCAGAGACAGGTTCTGGTTACAAGCTGTCTTATCTTGCGCGCACAGTAGAAGACTTGCTTTCTGTTTTTGAAGATCTTGTTGCTGAAAAGCCAGCGGGATATGTCAGTAAGCTTGAAATTGTAGCTCTCTTGGATACCTTGGGCGGAGTTTGGCCAGATTTTAAAACTTCTCCAGGGCTTGTGAATGAAGCAATGAAGGTAAAGCAGCTGTTCTTTGGTGGCAGCATGGAGTCCTTCACAAGATTGGATTTTGAAACTGCGCGCTTAAAAGTGAACCGTCTAAAAATTATGGCCGAAAGATTTTTGCCATACTATTTAATTTATGGACGTGAGTGGCAGCCGGAATTCTATCCCTATGAAGAGTCGCAAAAAATCTTTATGGACTCTCAGTTCGTACTAGAGGCGACGCTGCGTGAAGCCGGTGCTTTATTTGAAGGAGCTTACGATTTAAATGATGCTCTTAAACTTTTAAAAGAAGTCGAAACTTTGTATCCGCCTGAAAATGGAGGATACCAACAGTTAGCCACTTCCTATATGCCTTTAGTTATTGATCTAAAGAATATGATTCTTGGGGGCAATGACAGCAGTCTTGCAAAAGGCCATTGGAGTGTTTTACTGGGTTTTGCGTCTCGCTTCTACAGTGACTATCTGTATTTCGAGTATTTCGTAAAAGGTAAAGACCAAACTCAAGTTTTGACTCTGGATTCGATGACGATCCTCATGGATCAGAGCTTAAATATTTTAAGAGATCTTATCGCGAAAAAAGCCAACACAGCTTTCACTCGTGCAGAGCTTTTAAATATCGTTCAGCATCTCAGTAAGTTGGAAATCATTCCTAAGATGAGTCTGACTTCTTGGAATCAGCTATTAGGCGTTGTGCTTAACAATATTCTAACTCCTGCGGAGCAGCGTTTAGCGGGTAAGCCAGAAACGGCTCTGACTCTGACTTCTCTGGAAGTCGCGCGTTCTGAGTTGCGTATTTATTTAGATCTTCAAGTTCACTTCGCGAGTTTGACGCAAGGGTGGTCGCCACTACGTGGAATGACTCGCCTAGAGTTCTACGAAAATTTGCAAAAGGCTTCTCGCCAGCAGGGGAATACGTCTAACTTCCAGACAGGCTTGCAGGAAATGTTGATGGTCATTGATACACCAATGGCTATGACCTTTGATGCCTTGGGGCGAGTTCAGATCTCAAATCGTATTGAGCATGGCTATAACTTCGAGACGATGAGCCAGATCAATATGCACAGAGCTCTTTCGCGTGCCTTGATCCGCTCGTTCATCACTGACAGCAAGCGCCTCACAAGTTACCAAGGGGTGACTCTTGAAGAGGTCGAAGCTGCCTTCCAAACCGTACGTGCCCCAGTCGTTGAACTTGGAGTTCTTGACCCCAAAAACGTAACCTTTGCTTCTTCTCGATTTAGAGAAGCAAATATTTTTGTTCCTCACTCTGATGGTAATAGTATCGCTTCATTCACAGAGATGACAGATCTTGTCGGGATGATTTTCTCAGGGCTTAAAGTGAACTCTCTTTTAGAGGAAGATCTTTCACGCCATTGCTTTCAAGGTAAGAAGTTAACAAAAACTTCGACGGCGACTTTAAGCTGTATTCGTGCGGCTTATAAGGATTCTATGCGTAAGCATATGACGCCAACACCTGAGTATATTCGCTATATGAACTCTGCAAGTGCTGACGAGTGGGCTTACTATATAAATAACGTCTTTAAAGCCGCAGGGCATGTGCCGAACTCTAAGAACACGGCAACAGTTGAGGATATCTCTTTAGCTCCGCACGTAATTCAGTATATCGAAATGATCTATGCGCGTTTTGATAAGAATAAAGACGGCTTCATTTCTACAACAGAGTCTATGGCGGCTTTCCCTGCCTTCCGTGGAATTTTGTTTGAACTTGCAAAAGATCAAATCGCCAAAGGATCGCTGAAAGAAAAAGATCTTTTGGATATCTTTACTTATATCTTGAGATACGGAAAACCACCTGAAACTCTGAAAGAGAAAATTGGCTTTGCTCTGAAGTGGAGAGGTAAGCAGAAGAATTGGGATGTTTGGGCGAATAGAACCCAACTCTCGCAAATTCTTGGTTATATCGCGGATCAGACGAGTCAGCAGAAGAATCAGATTATTATCGACTCCTTCATCACCGAATAGGGCGGTTCGTGAAAAAGGCTTGTCTTCTTCGTTGTCGGCAGGCTTTCTCGCTCCGACGTGCATAGAGCACGCCTGCGCTGCGAGAGCCTACCTCCGCCTCGAATCCAAACCTTTTTGACGAACCTTGAGTTGGGCGTGTGTTTTGAGTGAACTCATTGTTATGATTCTGTCGGGCAGGGCCAAAATTTTTAAATGTTGAAATTTTCTATTAAAGGGCGCGAGCGAAGCCGACGTTGGCCTTTGTCACTTCAGCTTGTTGAAGAACCAACCCTGTAGCTGTACCAATCGGCTGACCGCCTGTAGGTAAGCTTGGAGACACGTCTGTTGTGCGATTGGAGTCCACCAGTGCTGTTGCTGGAGAGTACCCATAAGTATCTCTTTGCCAGATAAGAATGCGGTTTGTGCCACCCCAGCGATGCGCATCGATGACGATATCAATATTAGCCGGATTTGCCCAAAGGGTAGGGATGATATTGTATACCCCACCATTATACAGAATCGTGCCTTTGATGGTTGCGCCAATGCGCTGAATGTTGACGGAAAGACCACCGCCCAATCCCATATCTGCAAAAAACACGGCCGTGATAAAGCTATTGGTCAGATCCAATGTACCTCGAAGCTCTAAAGAGGTGCCATTGCCAGTGCCATAGGATTGAATAAAGCGAATAGAGCCCGAACCATGCAGCTTGGAGTCCGAGATCTCATAAAAGTTGTTTTGAACGAAAGTGTAGGCGTCAATGCCTGAGCCAAAACCCTCTTCTCCAGGGGCACAGCCAATCAGCTGCGTGAAAAAGAGGAGTAAGGCTACTCGAGATAATTTTGAGGATAACTTTAAAATGAATTTTTCCACATCATGGACTCAACCGGTAACGGTTTTTTATCGTTATACTTAGCTGACGGCTTCACATTGTAAGCAGTCAGGATCTCTCCCTGTACAGCAAAGTATATCAATTGTCCTACAGGCATTCCAGTATAAACTCGAACAGGCTGCTTTACGGAAATTTCAAGAGTCCAATAGTTACAGAAACCAACGTCACCTTTGCCTGCAGTCGCATGGATATCGATTCCAAGGCGGCCAACGCTGGATTTACCTTCTAAAAATGGGACATGAGCCAAAGTCTCAGTGTATTCTGCCGTCACACCTAAATATAGAGTGTCGGGCATAAGTACAAATCCCTCTTCTGGAATTTCGAAGGTGCGAATCTTGTTATGCTTCTTCGCATCGAGCACTTTATCCTCATAGACAGCCAAAGTGCTACCTAGGTGAACATCATAAGAGTTCGTGCCTAGGCATTCTCTGCGAAAGGGCTCTACTTTAATATTGCCCTTCTCAATCTGCTCGAGAATCTGCTGATCCGAAAGAATCATTACTTAGTTTCTCTGTGTACAGTGTGACGCTTAAGATTTGGGTTGTATTTCTTTTTCTCTAAACGACCTGGAGTCTTAGATTTGTTCTTAGTCGTAGTGTAACGAGAAACAGGTTTGCCTTCAGCGCGAGCTTCAGTGCACTCAAGAGTGATGATAATTCTTCCTGACTTTTTTGCCATTGCGGTACCCCTTAGCTATTACTAGCAATAATTACTAGCAACTCATACTAGCATTTCATTCATCCGACAATATTGAATGTGCGGAATCCATATTGATAGGCTGGTCATTTGCGCCATGCGTAATATGGAAAAAATGACAATACCTTTTCAAAGTGGGTCAAGGTATCAAAGGAAAAGCAAAACTTCAATAGGCAAATTAGCGTCGAAGGGGTGTTTCCATGCTTTCTTTTAGATTATTTCTAGCGACTCTACTGGTTTCAGCTTGTGCCCATGCCGAAATAGAAGGCATTTTTCGTGGAGGAGATCTCCAAGAGGTTTCATTAGTTCAAAGTCTTGAAAAAGTTCAACCTGGCAGCATCGTTATCATCGGTGAAAACCATGGCTTTCAAAAACATCGCGACCAGCAAGTGCAAATTTTAGAGGCTCTGCGCTCACTCGGGCTTCCAGTGTCCGTAGGACTAGAATTTTTTACATATACTGATCAGAGTAAAGTGAACGACTACCGTGCAGGTCTCTTAAGTGAGGCAGACTTCCTTACAGCCATTGCTTGGGGAGGTATTTCTTATGATTACTATCGCAGCCAAGCTCTCTTCCCAGACCTCACCCAAGGCTCTAAGACAATTGCCCTCAATGCTCCACGCAGCTTAACGGGTAAAGTTGCTAAAGGAGGCTTAGATGCTCTTACAAATGAGGAAAAAGCACTTCTTCCTCCGGCTTTTACTGTGGGGCGAGACTCTTATAAGCGCCGTTTTTTAAGCATGATGCCTCATCTGCCGACTCCAGAGGCGGGCGAGCGCTACTTCCTTTCCCAGTCTATTTGGGATGACACAATGGCATGGCAGGCAGAGCAGTTCTTAAAAACTCACCCGCAGCAGGTCCTTGTGATCGTCGTGGGGGATTTCCACGTCCAGTTTGGGGGAGGACTTCCAGACCGCCTCCGTCACCGACTGCCTCAAACACCTATTTTGACCTTTTCGCAGGTCAACACCACAGGGATGACATTGGAAGAGCTGGATTTGGAAATTCAGCCATCTCCGACGGAAGGGCCACGCGCAGACTATCTTTGGCTAGCCCCCGTTCAAAGGCTAGGGCTTTAAAAGATCTTTTGAGCTTCTTCCTTATTTTTCTCAAAATAGTGAGGGTAAGGGAGAAGCCATGTTTCCAACGTCTACACGAATTCTAATAATTGATGATATGCCCTCTATTCGCGATCTTGTGAAAAACACTTTGCGTGCAATGGGATACTCTAATCTTTATGAAGCTGCAGACGGGCAAGAGGGCTTGAAAGTTTTGATTGAGAACAATCAAACAGATCGCCAAATTCAATTAGTTATTTCCGATTGGAATATGCCCAACATGAAGGGCTTAGAACTTTTAAAACAGGTTCGCGCCACCGCAGAGTGGGCACAACTTCCCTTTGTACTTTTAACATCTGAATCTGAAAGAGACCAAGTGACCGAGGCTGTTTTAGCTGGAGTCTCTCAGTATATCGTGAAGCCTTTTTCTGCGAAAATATTAGAAGAGAAGCTTAAAGGCGCCTACGCCAAACACAACAAAAGTTCGTGAAAAGGGCCCGGCTGACTTCGTTGTCGGCAGGCTTTCTCGCTCCGACGTGCATTGAGCACGCCTCCGCTGCGAGAGCCAACCTCCGCCTTGCATCCGAACCCTTTTGACGAACTTTTCGCTCTGTGCAGTTCGTGAAAAGGGCCTGCCTGCTTTGTTGTCGGGCTTCGTTTGCAATCTAATGTTGAGGACTTAGTAGCTGCAGTTGATTTGTGCCCAGGCATTTACGAAGTAGTAAGGGCCGTTGGCGTAGACGTAACCGGTTTGAAAAGTGTAAGGCGCTACAAAAGAAGAAAACCAAGAGTTCACAGAAACGCCATACTGATTTGTTCCGTAAACGTAACCAGTGCAATAAGCAGGATATGGTGTTGGGTTTTGAACATGAACCATGGCTACATTTTGGTTCACGGCGAAGCTCATTGGTGGAACCCAAGCAAATGACATTAACGGGAAAACACAAGTCGCAATAAAAAGACTGATCTTTCTCATCCAAACCCCCTTAGATTTATTGAATGAATTTGTCATATTATTGTGAGGTGGGAGTGGCAACGAGTTAAGAAGGGCAGTGGAAATAATTCATAAGTGGCAGGGGAGTTTGTCCCCTGTTAAATTATAAGCCCCGTTATTTCTAACGGGGCTTTCTGTTTTAGTGGGCTTTGTTGTCGGCAGCTTGGACCATGAGGTTTGCTACTTGTTGCGAAAACTTCACAGGATCTGGGATTGCAGAGCCTTCATTTAAAAGAGCCTGATTATAGAGAATCTCTGCCCATTGAGTTTGTTGCTCAGCCGTTGCTTGAAGCATTTTTTCAAACACAGGGTGGGAAGGGTTGATCTCTAGGATTCTCTTAACTGGTTGGTTGTACTCTTGACCCATTTGCGCCAAAAGACGTTGCATGTGAGCAGATGGATCATTTTCTGATGATACAAGGCACACAGGAGTTGTCGTTAAGCGATCTGAAATCACCACGTCTTTGACGTGCGTGTCGAGGGACTTCTTCATCGTCTCAAGCAGAGGAGAAAGCTTTTCAGAAGCTTTTTTAATTTCTTCTTCTTTAGCTTTTTTCTCTTCTTCAGTGTCTAGATCCAAGTTTGCTTGGGTGATCGATTGAAGTTTCTTTTCTTTGTATTCAGGAAGAGAGTTCATCACCCATTCATCCACAGGATCAATCAAGAAAAGAACTTCAAAGCCTTTAGCCATGAGCTTTTCTAAGTAAGGACTGTTTTTCACCTGAGATAAAGTATCACCTGTGATGAAGAAGATATCTTTTTGATTCTCTTTCATACGAGTGATGTATTCATCCAAAGTAGTCATTTTGTCAGAGTGAGACGAGTGGAATAAAAGAAGATCTGTGATCTTGTCTTTATTGCCAGAATCACTTGGAACGCCCTCTTTAAGAGTTGCTCCAAACTCGCTCCAGAAATTTTCATAGGCTGTGCGATCTTTAGAAAGAAGGTCTTTCATAGATGCTAAGATCTTATTTGTGACGTTTTTACGAATCTGCGTTACTTGACGATCTTGTTGTAGAATCTCACGAGAGACGTTTAGAGAAAGATCACTGCTATCCACCAAACCTTTTACAAAACGTAGGTAAGGAGGCAGAAGCTCTTTGCAATCAGCCATGATGAAAACGCGTTTGATATAAAGACTGAGACCGTATTCCGTGTCGCGCATGTTGAAATTCCAAGGTTTCTTATTTGGAATATACATCAAGGCGCTGAACTCCATTGTGCCTTCGGCTTTGTAGTGGATAGTCTTTGCTGGCTCATTGAAGTCATGGGAGAGGTGTTGGTAGAACTCTTTATGTTCTTCCGCTGTCACTTCCGATGGGTTTTTCAACCAAAGAGCTTTTTGCGAGTTTAGAGTCTCATCTTCTTTCTCGGTTTTCATTTTGATTGGGAACGCAACGAAGTCTGAATATTTTTTGATCAAAGACTTAAGAACCCACTCATCCGTGAAATCTTGAACTTCTTCGTCTTCAGCAAAACTTTTCAGATGAAGCGTGATTGTTGTGCCCACACCTTCGGCGCGAGGAACATTGTCGATAGAGTAGGTGCCGTCTCCCGTAGATTCCCAAACAACACCGTCATTGTGGCCGGCTTTTTGAGTATGCAAAGTGACTTTGTCAGCCACCATAAATGCAGAATAGAAACCAACACCGAATTGACCGATCAGTTCAGGGCGGTTCTTTAGTTCTTCATTCATTTGTGTGAAAGCTTTGGCGCCAGAGCGAGCAATTGTGCCGATGAAGTTCACAACATCGTCGTGGCTCATGCCGATACCGTTGTCGATGATTTTTAAAGTTTTTGCCTCTTTGTTTGGTTCAAGGCGAACCGCAGGTTCCCAACCAGCAGGAAGAAGACCTGGTTGTGTTAAAGACTCGAACTTCAGTTTATCGATGGCATCAGATGCGTTAGATACGAGCTCTCTAAGAAAAATTTCTTTATGGGAATAAAGAGAGTGGATAACGATATCCAAAAGTTGTTTGATTTCTGCATTAAAACTCTGCACTTGTTTTGCCATGTAGGGTCTCCAAGAAAAACGGAGCCTTTAAGACTCCTTTAATTGAACATGGCTTAATTTTGTGAATGAAATCGAGTTTGGCAAGGTGCTTATGCAGCTTCTTGTGACTTTTTCTTCTCTTTATCGACAAATTCTGTGATGTAGGGGACTTGGATGCAAATAGTCGTTCCTTTTTGCAGGGCTGATTCCACCCAAACACGCCCGTGGAGCTGTTCTGCTGCTACTTTGAGTGCGTCCATGCCCACACCGCGTCCAGAAATATCAGTGACCTCTTCGCGGGTTGAGAACTGGCTGGCAAAAATATGTTGAAGCACATCCTCATCAGAGAGGTGTTGGCTAGAAAGACCATTTTTTTCTAATTTTTGGCGAATAATCGCAGGATCAATTCCACGTCCGTCGTCTTTGATTTCAATGCGCAACCAAGACCCAGAAGGCTCTTGGAGTAGCGAGGCCTCAAGTTTAAGAGTGCCCTCGATAGTTTTTCCTAAAAGACTGCGTTCTTCTGGATATTCTAAGCCATGATCTAAAGAGTTTCTAAAGGCATGGATAAATGTCGAGAAAAGCGGATTGTAAATTTCGGGAATCACTCCGATGCCGTGGGTGTTGATCTCCACATGGCCCAGATTTTTTCCAAGTTTCTCCGCCAAGCGAGGCAGAGACTCTCGAAATGGAGTGAAGTAGTTCTCAACGGGCTCCATCGCAAGATCTAAAAGAAGTTCTTGTGCAAGAGGACCACCGCCAGGCAAGTTGCCAAGTTTTTTCGCAATGGTGTTGAGTTTACTAATTGCCACTTCGACTTGGCGTTCATCAGAGACATTGTTCTTTCCGATAATGGCCTTTGTTTCGCTAAGGAATTTTTCAAACTCATCACGAATTTCAAAGACTTTACCTTTCAGGGCAATATGTCCTGGTAGACTCCATTGATGATGAAGCTCAGATAGAATTTGCTCACCCTGATGACAGCACTCGGCCAGTGGGAGAATTGAGAAAAGAGCGGCGCCACCTTTTAAAGTGTGTAGACTTCTAAACACGAGTTCGTGGTCAAATTGAGGATCATCGTGTTGTAGTTCTTCATTGAGGTCCGCCAATAGCGAATCTGCTTCAGAGATAAATCTTTGAATTTCACGCTTGCTCTTGATCATATTAATAATCAATTTAGCGTGTTCTTTTTCTTGTTCAGCTGTTTTGCGAGCCTCAACAAGAGAGGTGATATCCGAGGCAACAACCACAACACCTTTGATTTGATTTTCTGAGTTGCGAAGCGGGTGGTACTCTAGAGCAACGTGTTTGCCTTGGGTGTGCGGATAAAGTTCAGGTCCCAGAGGAGCCAGATCTTCAAACGGCAGAAGCTCTTGGAAAACGGTGAGCATCCACTTTTGAAACCCATCCACTTTGTTGGCTGGAAGTTTTAAAACATCCCAAATCTTTTGACCTTGCGGATTTGTTTCAAGCACAGATTCGCAAGCCTTTGACGAAACATTGAGAATATTTCCATCTTCTTGAAAAATGAAAAAGCCCTGACCAAGACTGTCTAGAAGAGCTGAAAGTGTTTGGTTTAATGTCGAGAGTTCTTCCGTGCGTTTAGCCACCATGGATTCTAGATTTTTACTATAGTCTTCAAGTTGAGCTTTGGCTTTCTCGAGATCAGAAATCACATCTTCTTTTTGTTCAAGCTCAGCACGGTATTTCTTTTGAAGGCGCTCTTCAAGGGTGACGTCGCGAAAGAAAACAATCCATTGGCTGTCGTTTTCTGTGGCATAGGGTTGAAGGGTGATTTGTACCTTTCCCTCAAGGCCGTCGCCATTTTTAAAGTTGAGTTCCTTATACGGAGTAGGGTCTTGAATAGACTCTAAGCTTTCAAGGCTTTCAATGCTTTCATTAAATGAAAAAACTTCTAGGAACTTCATCCCACGAGTCATCTTACGAATAGATAGCCCAGCCATCAATGAGGCGGCCTCATTGCAGTAGGTAATCTTTTGTTCTTTATTAAGAACAAAGACGGGTTCTAGTAAGGTGTCAAAGAGTGAAGTCTTGTTTATCATTTTACAAAAGTCTCATTCTTTTGGTGATAGAGAGTGAATTCGCGTTTTTCTGTCCACTCTGAAAATTCTGAATCCGTAGGGGATTCAGCGCGAACGCGCCAGTAGATTTTTCCGAGAGGTATTTTCTCTTTAATCAGGAAGCGATTGGACTGAATTGACTGCGCAATCAGAGTTCGCGAGAAGTCAGCTCTATCTGAAACCTCAATGCGGTAGGTAGAGGCGTTGTCGACCTTCTTCCACTCTAACCATACAAAGGGCTCCATCTCTGTTTGTAGGAAAATAGAGGCATTGTTGAATGGCTCCATAAGTGCTGGAGACATAAGAGGGGAACGGAATGAATAGAGAACATCTGTGGCTTTCGAGAAACTCGTTAAGCTTTGTTGATTCTCATCCATTGCCTGCACGCGAATGTGGTACTTGCCTGGTTGAGGGAGTTCAATATTTCCATGGGAGCTTTCAAACTCCATGTTTTTCGCGTTGCTAAAGCTTTCGTTAGTATCAATCTGTAGAATATACTTTTTAGCAAATGGCACTTCAGACCACTGAACATCCACATTACGTGGTTCAGGCGATTCGCCGACAGCATGGATGTTTTTCACGGGGTGGAGAACAATGCCATCGACGTTGACTTCCAGTGTACCGACTTCGCTAGAAGGGCTGACTAAGTCATTTTCACCTTTGGCAAAAACGCGGTAATAGTATTTTCCAGGCTTGAATTGGCTCCACTGAACACGGTTCGAGTTGAGTTCGTATTTCTCGGGGCTTGCAAAGTTTGCATCTTTAGCAATTTGCAGAGTGTAACCCTTTGTTTTTGGAACTTTCTTCCATTCGATTTGTGGTGACTGTAGAGAAGCGGGCGCTCTTTCGTCCGTTGGCACTTTGAAATCGATATTCTTTTTAACAAGGATAGGTGCATCGGGGCGCTCTTCTTTGCGGGCTACGAGATCCAATTGGAAGCTCACCGCTGGAGACCACTCCGTCGTTTTATTTTGTTGCGTGCGACCTGTGACGCGAATCCAATACTGGCCCGACGGTAGAGAAGGAGTCGTCACATCGTGGTGAGTAGTTTGACCTTGATGAACCACTGTTTGGAACTCAGGATCATTCGCAATTTGCCATTGGAAATGAGTTAAGATGGGGTGCGCTTGCCAGCGAACTTGTAAGTTCTGGGACAGCGTCTTATTTGGTTCTTCTTTAACTTCAAAGTTTAAAACGGACTCGGCAACGGGGGAAACGATCTGTGGACTTGTTAGCTGATGAATAGCTACCTGACGAGATTCACTCACAGCACTGACTTCGCCATTAGCATCATAAGCTTTCAGTCTCCAGAAGTAGTCTCCGGAAGGAACTTCGTTAGTGAAGGCAAGGTTTTTATTCGCGGTAGTCTGGCTTGCTACGACAGAGTGAAAGTCTTGACTAGAAGAAAGTTCAAACTCATAGCGAGCAACACTTCCCTTTGAGTCCCATTGAAATGGAAGGGGATCTTGAGGTGAGAGGCGGAGCCACTTCTTATTGTTTTCAGTAAGAAGCTGTAGAATTGGTTTCTCAAGTTGTTTCACTTCGCCTTTTTGAGTCACAGCAACCGTACTGTTTTGCGGAAGTGCCTTCACAGCACTTTGCTTTTTGTCGATGTATTGAACCTGTCCACTAATAAGTTTCAAGTTAACATTTCCACTGTGGGATTTTTTAAATTGAACTTTGGACTTTTCGCCGTTGGATTTACTTTCAAGTTTGAACTCTTCTTTTCCTGAGGTTACAAGGATAGAGGATTGCGCTTGAAGCTCTCCAGTTAACTGACCATATCGAAGGTCGAGATTCATTTGACCATTTTTGAAGTTCAAGTTGATCAAAGAATTCGGTTGGATGCGAATCTGTGATCCGTCTTGCAAACTAATAACAGCTTCAGATCTTTCGCCTGTATAAATAGAGTCGTTTTGGAAAACGCTGTCTTTACGGGAAGCGGGAAGCCAGCTAAAGGTATCTAGATTCTTTCTGCGCACATCGTTTTGAGAAAAAGAAACATTTCCAATGAGTTCTAGAGATTGAGTGTTGGATTTTGGAAACAACAGAGAGTCGTCGTATAGGAAATACGAGAACGCCACCAGCAGCGCCAGTGCAATACCAAAGATGATTTTCTCAGTTTTTGCAAAATTAGACATGATTCTCCTCGTTGTGCTTATCGGAGAGTTCCGTAAATATTTTATGGACTTAGGGCTAAGTTATATGAGTTTTTGTTTTCGCTTGTGAGGCGGCGAAGGCATACTGAAGTCGTGAAAAAACGTGGCATATCAATAAGATATAAGATTTTACTATTATTAACGTCACTTCCTCTAATCACGCTATCCATCTATCTGGTGCTGGCGTTGAAGATTTTCGAAGAGGATAAGGTTGCCTATGTCTTTGATTCTTCAAGCACCATGTCGGGCGCGATGGCGACTCAAATTAAGACACAGCTCAATTCCGTGCTGGGTGCAGCAAAGCCGGTGTTCCAAGATTTCCTCTTACAGCAGAAGTTCAGCCCTGTCTCTGATTCTATTTTTCAAAACGAAGACGATTTAGAATCCATCATCGTTTTTTCTTCAAAAGGAACAGAGACTTTGCGCATGAGTGCCTTCTTGGAAAAAGTTCCAGGAAGAGCCGATGAGACTTTAAAGTTCCTGCACCCACTGATGCCATCTTATCTAGTGGAGGTAGATGCTGATAAGCGCACAGTGAAGTCACCCTTTGGTGATGAGCGCATGGTGATCTTAGAAAAAGTAACTGACGAAGCGACCTCCCGCAATACGGTATTCATCACGGTAGTGCGCATGAATGAATTAGCTGAGATGTTTAAAACAGAAGGATCTCAGAAGATTTATCTAACCGATCGCACAGGTGCGATCTTATTTGGGCCTCAAGTCCTTCAAGGACAAAAAATCCAAGAACTTTTCGTTCCAAGTTTTTTGAAGAATACAGGAAGCCCTGTTGCGCAAGGTGCAGAGACTGTAAAAGCTGGAGACGGAAAAGAACTTCTAGTTTCTTTTTCTAAAGCAGGCTTTGGAGACCTTACCGTTGTCACAGCTGTAGAGAAGGCTCAAGCTCTGGGAGCTGTGCAAATTCTTATTCGTAAATCTTTGATCTTTTTCGGAATCTTGATTTCTGTAACTGTGATCTTAAGCTTGTTTGCTTCAAGTGGTTTGACTCAAGCATTGACGCAATTATTTTTTGCAACCGAAAAAGTGGCAGAAGGGGACTTCAATATTCGTGTGGATGTAAAATCCAATGATGAAGTCGGAAGCCTTGCAGAGAATTTCAATATTATGGCGGCGGAAGTTTCTCGCTTGCTGGATCAGACTGCAGAAAAAGCGCGTATGGAATCGGAACTGCAAACCGCGAAGACGGTGCAAGAGACCCTGTTTCCTGATACGCAAGCGCATATTGGAAATCTAGAGATTGCAGGTTTCTATGAGCCTGCCAGTGAGTGTGGTGGTGACTGGTGGCATTACTGTCAAATGGGAGACAAGATCTTTCTTTGGATTGGGGATGCGACGGGGCACGGAGCACCAGCAGCCCTTATTACCAGTGCGGCAAAGTCTGCTTCAACGATTATCGAAAGACTGAATATTTCTCCGTCAAAAGCTTTAGAACTTCTGAATCGTTCGATCTACGATGTTTCTAAGGGACGTATCATGATGACATTCTTTTTGGCGTCATTTGATCTTACAACTGGAGAGTTGGTATACTGTAATGCCAGTCACGAAGCACCCTTCTTGATTAAAAAAAGCGATTCAGCTTTAAAAAAGAAAGATCTCGTTCCGTTGAATGAAGTGAATAATCCCAGATTGGGACAGGACCGAGATTCAGTTTATGAAGAGACAACCGTGCAAGTAGAGCCAGGGGATTCAATCTTTTTCTATACTGATGGTATCCCAGATATTCAAAATCTTCAGGCAGAGGCATGGGGAGAACGTGAATTCGTGAAAGCATTGATCGCGGCCAACAAAGACTTTCCTCGAGCTGCGGACGCCGTAGATCGATTTGTGAGTTCTTTTCAGGGCCATCGCCAAGGGGCGACCTTGATTGATGACGTAACTTTTTTTATAGTAAAGCGTGATGAAGAGTTATCTTAAGGAGTGAGTGATGAGTAAGCTAGATGTAAAACTCAATAAAGGTGCTGATAAGTTGCAAGTGCAAATGAAGGGTACTATCGATGAAGACGTCGACTTTAACCAATTTGATATTTCTGGCAATTCTGCGATTGAAGTGGAGCTAAGTGGCTTGCGCGGAATCAACTCATGTGGAATTCGCGAGTGGATCAAATGGATTGGTACAGCCGGTGGTGCACAGGTGACTCTTCAGCAGTGTCCAAAAGTCATCGTAGATCAGATCAATATGGTGGATGGATTTTTGCCGGCTAATGGAAAAGTTCAGTCTTTCTTTGTACCTTATTATAACGACGATTCAGGCTCTGAGAAGAATATCTTGTTTACTTATGGAGTCGAGTTTGACGATACAGGCGTGCGTCCACCAGAGTCGGTCAAAGACGAAGAGGGGAACGAAATGGAAATGGACGTCATTGAAAGCAAGTATTTCAAGTTTTTGAAAAAGTAATTTACAGATCTAAGGTCTAGGTTTTTAAGTGAGGAGCCCCAAAGCTCCTCACTTTTTTATTTAAGGCTAAGATATTCAGATATTTATCCGAAAAGTAATTTGTGGAGAAAGTAACTAAGATTCTAGTTTTAGAAGATGACGAGACTGTCGCGAAGGCTTTGCAAGAAGCTCTGACCCGACAAGGTCATCACGTTTATTTGGCGCATCGCCCAGATGAAGCCAATGCTGTGCTTTCTTCTCAGACTGATATTGAGTATGTTTTCTGTGACTGTCTGCTGCCGCAAATGACGGGGTTGGATTTTATCAAGCAGGCTCGTACAAATTATCCGCATTTAAAGTTCAAAGTCGTATTGATGAGTGGAATCTATATAGATAATCAATTCATTCAAGAAGCGACTCAGAGTACAGACGCCGTTGCATTTCTTAAGAAGCCCTTTGAAATGGAGCAAGTTCTTAAGATTGTAAAGAAGGCAGCTAAAGCAGAGCCTAAAAAAGAAGAAACGGTCAATGCTCGTAAGCTTCTCTATCAAATGTTTGCTAATCCTACGGTCACTGCTCGTCAGAAAAGAAAAGTGATCGAGTCCGTTGAAGAAGTCAGCGGTTTTGATTTGCCGTTTCTATATTCTCTTCTGGTTGAAACTAAAAGCAGCGGGTACTTAAATATCTATAACGCTGATGGTTCGGTTTCAGGAGTTTCTTTCTGTAACGGGAATATCGTCGGCGTTGACGTTGATGATAAATCAACCTTCCTAGGTGAAATGCTTATCCAAAGTGGTTGGGCGCTTCCTGAAGATGTTCAGACAGCATTGCGCGATAAAAACAATCGCCGTATTGGTAATTATCTTATTCAGAATAACTTATTAAGTCCTCATGCTTTCGATATTATCTTAATGGAGCAGATGAACATTCGTCTTGTGCGCACGATTGTTGAGGATAAGATTCGTGTCAATTTTGCTTCAGCAGAAGTAGACATGAGCAGCCCAAGTATCGATGCAGACACTCTGACCTATTTCTTGCATGATTGGATTGCTTCTAAGATTTCTCTAAATTGGCTGAAGTCTTTATATATTATGTGGTCAGGCAATGTGATCGCTAAGAGCCCAAGCTTTGCTGATGATAATCCAATTTTTGAAATGTCTCTTTTGAAGTCCTTAGAAGGCTTCTCTTTAAAGTTAAACAATCAAATCACTTTAACTCAATTACTTGATGTAAAAGGTTATAGTGAAGTTGCTGTCTATAAAGCGATTCATTTGCTTTTAACAAAAGGTCTGATTGTCTTTGCTCAACGAGCAGGTTATGCAAATCCCCAAGAGCAAGCCAAAGTTTTAAAGAAAATCTATTCTGATATTCAAAATAAAAGTACCTATGAGATTGTAGACTACATCGAAATGGGGGCCGGCGGAGCCAGTGTTGAAGTAGCACTTGAAGAGTTTAAAACTCTGATTGGCGAAAAGCCCAGCCCCTCGCAGGCCGAAGCTTTTGAGGTTTGGAATAAAGTTAATGCCCTTGTTACAGGTGCGGTGAGTGCTGCCAATGACTCACAAAAAATTGACGACTTTAAAAAAGAGCAAAAACGTACTGAGGCAGAGTCTAAATTGCGTGCGACCACCTTAATGGAAGACGTAAAGAAAGCCCTGCATATGAATCAGTTTGCCCAAGCTCTTCAGCTTCTTAAAGAAGTCGAGCAGCTCAATCCGCAGATCAGTCAGCTTCATATCTACCAATCATGGGCCAAACTAGGGGCTGTCGATCCTGCTCGTAAAACATTTATTCTTAAAGAAGTGGAGCTTGAGCTTATGCAAGTTCCACCAGATGAAAGATACGATACTCTTTTCCCATTCGTAGTAGGGCTTTTGAATAAAACCAAAGGCGATCTTATGGCTGCGAAAAAATCTTTTGAAAAGAGTGTGGCCTTAGATAATGGATTTATTCCAGCCCGCCGAGAACTCTCCATGCTTTCTGCCCAGAGTAAGAAGCAAGACGTCTTTAATATGGATTTGAAGCAAGTAGTATCCGGCTTCTTCAAGCGACGCTAGTCGGTTGATGAAAAGGGCTTGCCTACTTCGTTGTCGGGCCTCGTCCTCGCTTCGGCGTACACTGGGTACGCCTGCGCTGTGGGCGAAACCCTCCGCCTTGTATTCAAACCCTTTTGATCAACCTTGAGTTGGTTGATGAATGGGTTCTTTTGAAAATCTATTTCTTAGTTTTTTTTAGTGAACGAGTAGGGCGTGGAGGGAGAGTTCCCTCCATGGGTGGTCTTCTTGACTAAAAAGGGCGGGCTTAGAATGTTGCGCGGAGGCCTAGTTCGGCGCCGATTTGCATTTCTTCTTTTGGAGCGGCTGGATCGAATTTATAGTCTTCGATGAAGGCGCCATAGCTGAAGTACCAATTAGATGAAATGTTTTTATAGGCTGTCCACCCGAGCTGATAGGCAGAGCTTAGCTCCACGTCGCCAGTTCCGGCGAAGAGGTATTGCGCTTTGAGCTCAGACCAAGTAGCCCACTTGCGCCACATCGGATTTTGAGTTTTCGTGTGCATGAAAAAACCAGCTCCATAGGCCATTAAGCTTGAACCACTTCCTTGCAACATTTCAACAGGTAGGTAGAGTCCCCATGTGGAATCTACGAAATAGAAACCTTCTTGGGCTCTCCATAAAAGTTCAAAGTTAATTTTATCAAACTCTGGAGCTTCATCGTTCTTCATGATTTGACTTGCATAACGAACGCTCAAGCCCCAATGAAAGCGTGCCCAGTCAGCATCTAGGCCAAGCATGTTTTCAATCCACCACTGTAAACCTAAGCTTGCGTATCCCGTGGCTGATGGAGTTTGGTAATTGGCCTTAAGATCAAAGACAAATGGACGTCCTCTAAAAACGTCATAGCCGACGGTGAAGGCCTCATCACCATGCTTAGATAAAAGGTAGTGACGGCTATTTACTCCCGATGGAATATCATGAATGTTCCATTGAAACTGTTGGCCTTTGGTTTTTTTTAAAGCCGCAGTGGTTTCATTTGGTAAAGTGCTCGCCTCAATACCTTTCGGAGTAACGCCCGTTAGGCGAAGACTCGAAGAGTAAGTTCTAGAAGGGGAGCGTGGGCTTACAAAGATACGATTGCCCTCGCGGGGAAGTACACCGCGAATAAAAAACTCTTGGCGCATTGGAATGTCGCCTTCACCTTTTAGAAATAAAACAGGACGCGAGCGCGGTAGGGTTATTTGCCACTCATCTTCTGAAAAAATTTTGACGTTGCGAGTGTCAAAAGGTTTTGCGCCGGAAGCAGTAAGAATGATTCTCTTACCATCAGGACTTAAAACTACGTCCTTAAAATCCACATCTTTCATGCGCGTTTCAATCTCTAGGAAAGCCCCTGTTTGTGTGTGCGCTTTAAAAGCGACGTTCTCGTTGCGATCGTTGAGATAGATGATCCCTTGATTGCCGACAACCTTACCGTTGATGTCAATGTTCGCGTTTCTTTTTATTGAATCACGCGATTTGATAACCATCGCTCCACCTTGAGAGCTTAAGTAAAGTTCTTTAGAGCAAAGATACAATCTTGTTTCGTAGCTTTCTTTGAAGATACAAAACGTCATGAACGGGAAGTACTTCATGTCATCAATCATCGAGGCATCAACATCTGAAAAAGTCAGAGAAGCTGTCTCAACAATCAGGCCATCTTCATTCGTAGTGGCGCCACTCAGCTTTAAGTCACTGGATTGGATATTTCGGTTGAAGATAGCTTTCCCAGAATTATTCTTGATCGCTAGTTGTCCTTCTTTGATAAGTCCTGCAGGCCATTGAAAGCGAATCGCATAAGGATTCTTCTTGTCGTTTGTTCTTTCAATCTGAAATTGAATTTCAGTAGTGTCGATTAAGATATTTCCGACCTTGAGGCGGTTTTGATCTAAGAGAGTGTACTCAAAGCGCTGAGGTAAAACTTGCAAGTTATTTTTATCAGCTTGGAAGTAAAGTGGCTTTAACTTCGGAGAGCTTTTGCGCGAAGTTTTCGTAGAAGACGTCGCTTCTTCAGAAGAGACAGTTTCATCGATTTCTGCAGGGGGATTGGCTGCCGCAGAGTCTTCGAAAGTAATTGAATCTTCTGTTTGAGAGGAGTCTACATCTGTGGTTTGAGCATGAAGGCTTAAGCTCAATAGTAAACTCAAGACAAAGATGGGTGTTTTCATTTTAAAAGCTCCTTCACTTCGTCCGCACTTTTGTGTGCGAGGATGGCTTGGATGACAGCTAGAGATGTTGTCATTTTGGAAAGGAAGTCATTGTTGTGAGAGATCACAATACGACGAGGGTGACCTTTCCATGCATTTTTAATTTTTTCATTAAGGTCCCATGCTTCTTGAAAGGTCTCAGTGCGAATGGGATTCGTGGAATCGTAAAACTCAATCGGGGCTGTATCCAGGTGGATGAGCCAATCATAGCGAGCTAGTTCGGTTTCTCGAGATGTGTTTAAACTCTTAAAAAAATTGTCTTCATCGTAAGGCCAGTAAGCGGCACTGTCTAAGGAGCCTCGATCGCAAACGATCAAGGGCTTTTGGGAAGTCTGACAAACAAGCTCTTCTAATTCTTTTTGAGTAAAGTAGATGGCTCTTTGCGCATGCTTTGTCGTCACGTCTTCTTTGGCGCGAGGGAAACCTCCTCGATAAAGAATACTAGCTGCTTCAGGAACGAGGGCACATTTTTGGCCAAGTTCCTTTTTTAGTGCATCAATGAGAGTAGTTTTGCCTCCCGAAGGGCCGCCTGTGACAACGATTTTTACATAGGGTTTCATGATTTATAGGATCATCAATTAACCCCAGCACGTCAATAAATCCTTGTGTTTAAAGTCACAGCATATAACGTAATTTGAAGGCAATGCGATAAAGCTGCCGACTGAACCAAGAGGGGTTCTTGACATCATCTTGAGTCATCGGTTTGGAGTTTTTAAGGTCCACGTTCCATTGATGGATCATGCTCTCAAGGCTCGACTGGTCATTGAGGATCACTTCCACCTCTAAATCATGTAGAAGGCTGCGATGATTAAGGTTAAACGAGCCGACGTGAGCTTCGTTATCAATAATCATCGTCTTAGCATGCAAAATACTCGGTTGATACTCATAGATGGAGATCTTCTTTTTTACTAGCCATTGAATAATGAAAAAAGCTGCCCACTTGACGAGGGGGACATCCGACTTGCCAGGGATAATGATTTTGATATCAACGCCTTTGTCAGCAGCTTTGATCATCGCTCGCAAAATGGCTCTTTTGGGAAGAAAGTAAGCAGTGGTGATATAAATGCGAGACTCTGCGGTTAAGAATTTTCGCAAAAGATCTTGATACATTTGGCGACGCATTTTTTGCGTCGTATTAAGTCGTAAGAAGTTAGAGTAAGGTGGGGACCGGTCTTTCCATCTGTTCACCCACGACATCAAGCCTTTGATGTATGTTCTTAAATATGAAATTTGAAAGGCCATGATAAGTCTTTGCACTGGGGGGCCGATGACCCTTGCTCCGGTATCTCTCCACGCAGCATCGCCTACATATTCGGCACAGTGATATTCAGCGAAGTTCATACTGCCCACGTAGGCAATTTCTTCATCAATGATCGTCATCTTTCGATGAGTGCGCCGATTGATTTTCCGTAGGAACGAGCCACGCCAAAGAGCATATTTTACGAAAAGATTTCGCGCCCATAGCATGGGGTAGGGAAGTGGATGGAAAACTCGAAATTCAATCTGATTATCGGAGCACCATTTGTCCAAATGGGGGATTTGATAGTAGGCTCCAAAGCCATCGACGACAATTTTGACATCAACCCCTCGGCTACGGGCAGATTTGAGCTCTTGAAGGAGGCTTTGAGTAAGGCGGTCCCAGTTAAAAATATAGGATTCAATCATGACGCTTTTTTGTGCGTTACGAATATCTCTGATGAGGCTGTTGAAAAAACTATCCCCATCGTAAAAGAGGGAGACTTGACGCCATGACTCCATATGTCGATTGTTCATTAGTTTATTAAAAAAGTCGACAGCAAACCATTGGCATTGGCAGACTCTTTCTCATGATTAATTTAAAAAATAATTTTCGGATCGTTTTAGGATCGCTTTCTCTTTTTTTTGTGTGCTTAATGACAAACTCAGCGGCCCATGCAGCGGTGGCTAAGACCACGGTGGTTTATTTCGGGCAGGTGGCTCCGACAGAGTTTCAAGAAAAGGTGGAGCCTTTATTTCAAGAGCGTTCTCGCTCTTGCAAGGGGTGTGTAATTGTCAATCACACTCCTTATAAGAAAACTGGTGAAGTTGATTATGCGGGCCTTAAAAAGAAGATTGAGTCTCTGCCTGAGTCGACAAGTTTCGTATTTTTTGACTTTAACTTAAAAGTGAATGATCAAAATAGAGCGCTTGTAGAGGCGTTAAATAAAAGAACGGCTAACGGCTTAGTGGTCGTTGGAACAGCGGGTTTGCCACCAGAAAATGAGGCATCGGGCCCTTTAAGTCGCACGGTCTTGGGGCAAGTAAACGGGGCGATCATCATCGGGGAATTAACGGAAAGAGATCGGCTACCGCCAACAGGTTTTTATGGGCCGGAAATGTTAACAGCATTGCGTTCGCCTAGAAACTTAATGGGGCAGGGGTACTCACCTTTGATTTTTGCAGCTAACTTGGCGCAAAATTGGAATAAAAAAGATGGCACTGAGTGGGTTGAGTATTTAAAGAATAAAAAAATGAAGACCCGCAAGCTATGGCTAGATATGGGTGATCTTTTTTAGTTCGTGACATTATCTTGAGTTTTTAAAGATGGCCCATAGAGGCCATCTTTTTTTTTGGAATCAGAGTCTTATTGGGGCAGCGAAAAAAAATCATCGCCCTGGGAAAACGGCAATGCGAGGACGGTGCTTTACAGGAATTTTTTCTTGAATGATTTTTTGAATATCGCGATCGGAATAGCGGCTCGAAACATGAATGAGAACAATCTGTTCACTTTCAATATCATCTAGTCGTGGTATGACCTCATCTAGATGGGTATGGCCCCAATGCTTGGCTTGCTCAATCGACTTTCTCTCATCTAAGTAAGTTGCTTCTAGGATGAGAATCTTAGATTTTTTAATCCACGGTCGAGAGTCTAAAAAATCAATTTCAGTATCACCCGTAAAGCTGACTAGGGGAGTATGAATCCACTCTTGCACATCAATGTTTTGACGGCGGAGATCAATGATCTGATCTTGATTTAAGTGGCTATATTCTTTTTTGAGTTTGCGATTCTTTTCAAAAAGAGTGTAGCCCAAAGAGTCCACACGATGTTTCGTTGGAAAGGCTTTGAGATAGTGATTGGCGTTTAATTGAATTTCGTCATCAGGGCGAGTGGCGATGAAGTTGTATTGATACTCATGCTTTTCAATCTCTTGCCAAATCTTCATAATGCGATCTAACGGCTCAACAAGACTTTCCGGCATATAGAAATTGCCCGGAGCCTGTGAGGTCATCGCCTTTTGGGAAATAATATAAGGCACTCCGGCAGCATGATCTAAATGGCCGTGGGATAAAAAGAAGTGCTTAAGATTTAGAAGGTACGGGAATCCTTGAGCAACATCAAAGCTCAGAGAAAATTCTGGCATCGAGATGGCCGTACGAATTCCCGAGAGGGAAAGGCCGTGGAATTTGAGTTTATCAAATTCCCAGCTCTTTCCCGCCTGAAGGGACATTATACACAGCGGGCAACGATGTCGTGCCCGATCCAAGCAGCTGGAGCCTTTGGAGACCAAGAGTCATGAAGCATGATGTAACCGCAAGAGTTGAAAACAACTTCACTTAAAACTGCAGTGATAAGATTTTTTGAATCCTTATGCATTTCAAACAAATGATCTGAACTGCCAAGCATGTATTCCATCTGATCTTTACGAGAATGTTGAGGCCATTTTTCATAGCTTGTAAACTCAAGAGTCAGTGGGTTTGTAAGGTACGCATTGATGAATGTTTTGATCTCATCAAACGTAACTTCATCTTTTAGAAGTTCTTTACATTGATTTAAAATAGTCTGAGCTTTTTCTTTATGAGGAGCATCTTTAGTTAATGCCTCAAGCAGAGGGTAAAGCGACATTTCAACCCCTTGGAATACGGAGCTAGAGTTCGTTAAGATCTCAGGGCAGTTATAAACACAAGTATTCACGCCTTTTGCAGAGAAGTTCTCGGATACTTTTTCTAGAGCCATCTTTGCCCAGCCTTGGAAGTAGCAAGTGTAAGTTTGCCACTTATAATCACCGTTAATAAGAACTTCAGTTCCATGGTAACCGTATGCTGTGTAAGAAACGTGGCTCCCTTGGCTTTCTAGCTTTTTACGAAGTGGTGTTGAAAGATCTAGAAGGTGGTTGAAAGTTTCTGCTGTGACTTCGTTGAAGTTACGAAGACAGAACTGACCAATTTCAGAATCAAGTAGGCTCTGTGTAGGGATGTGGCGATCACCGGTGCCTTTAAAAGCGCGGTTTAAAAGCGGCATAATAATTTTTGTGCGAGGTACGCCACCAGCCATTAAGTGGGCGAATAAAACGTTGGCCCCTGCTGGAATATGCTGCTCTAGTTCTTTTAAAAACGCTTCTGTGTTTTTGCGGAAGCGTGCAACTCCGCTTGCCTGTGACTCATCAATGGCTTGCCAATCAAGCTTTGCTTGATCCCAGTCAGACATTTTGAGGTCTTTAAGTTGGTCACAAGGAGTCACTCCATTTTTTGCAGGTTCCATATCAAAACCCGCTTCTAGCGGAATATTGATAAAAGGTTGAGGAATGGAAGCTGTCTCTTCAGCGTTAAGGGCGCGCAGGTTGCCATCTTTTTCACGACGACCCACTGTCGCTCTGACAATTGTCATTCCGATACGCTCGGCTTCTTCAACAAGGCCATTTGCGTAACCGCGGCTAAAAAGTTCGCCGAACAGAACTAAGACGTCGCCTTTTTTATAAGGGCTTGGAGCTGGCTTTTCGCGAAGAGGAAAAAACTTTGTCATTTTAAAACCTTTCAAATTCTCAAGAAACAACAGGTGTTGTTTGAAGGTTTTCATACTCTGTCGATGGATTCACACGGTCAAGTTTTGACATCAATTGGCTCAGTGGGTAATGATGTTTCATCGGAGGAAAAAGATGCGCGTTGTGAGTATGGTACCCTCATGGACAGAGACTCTGTTGCGGGCTGGCATAGATGTGGTCGGAAGGACAAGATTTTGTGTTCATCCTCCGCAAAGTATTACGCGCATACCCGTAGTTGGCGGAACCAAAGAGGCTGACTGGGCCCTGATTGGGGATCTAAAGCCAGATTTAGTACTTTTGGATAAAGAAGAAAACCCTCTCGAAATGGCAGAAGATTGCCCATTTCCTTATTTAGCAACTCATGTGGATTCTTTAGAGGGACTAGAAAGAGAACTCCGTATTCTTTCCGAGAAGTTCAACAATCCCTATTTAGCAGAGCTTGCAAGTCTGTGTTCCGAAGTCGTGTCCCATCCCCCGATGAAGTGGGACCCTAAAAGGATTCCTGGCTTCTTAGATTGGGTGAAGGCGCCGACTCAGGATTTTCAGAAAGTGGCTTACTTGATTTGGAAGAATCCTTGGATGGGCGTCGGAGCGCAAACCTATATCGGTTCCGTCTTAAAAAAACTCGGAGCAGAGGTCAAAGATCTGCATGAAGGTGAGAAGTATCCAGTGATGGAGCTTGAAGAAATCCAAGATTGCTTTTTACTTTTTTCTTCAGAGCCTTTTCCGTTTCATAAAAAGATCAAAGACCTTCGCGAGCTCGGTCTTGAAGGTGCTGTTGTTGATGGGGAGTGCTTTTCGTGGTTTGGGGTGAGAAGCCTTGAATTTTTAGCCAAGCACCTTGGAATTAAGAATTAATTCAAAAAGATGCCCGGAGTTGCTGGAGAACCTAACTTAAAGAGTTCTTCCATTCTGTTTGTCGTCTCTGCTTGATTGTCTTCAGCCTTCGAGGCTGATTGTGGTGTCGGGCTTCCTTTGGTCGCTAAAACGAAACGGTCAAAGGCCTGCTTCGAGCGTAGCGCAACGAAGAAGTTACGATTGCGCGCATCACCATTGTCTTGGAATTGGCTTGAGCTCGATTCCTGTACGACAAGGTAGTAGTTTTCTACAACGTCTTTTTCTTCAGTACGGTCTTGTCCTTCACAGATCATCAGGCCGCGAGTGGCAACTTCTGCTTTTTCATCTTCAGTCAGTCTATGGTTAAGGGTAGAGATGTAATCTCTGCGAGCAAACCAAGTTTTTGAGTCTTTGATGAAAAGACTTGGGTTGAGTCTGACGATTGCACACTGTTCGTATCTTTTCAAACGGACTTGGAACATATTGTGTTGAACAACCATGGACGTGTTACTTGAAACCGACATTGAGTTTCCAGCACTTTGAGAATCCGCTGTTGCCCATGACATTGTATAACCTACATCTAACCCTACTGAGAAAAGATCTAGGAACTTCTTAGAGAGGCCGGCCTTAACTCCCACGCTGGCTGAACGTGACTGTGTTGTTGAGTGATTGAAACTCAGTGAGAAGCTATTGCCCACAGTAAGTCCCTGATTGAAACCTTTTAAAAGTCTAGAGCCTGCAACATCTTTTACTAGAGTTTGCTTTTCAAATTGGAAGAAGGCTGATGGATTTTTGCGAACAGCCGAGTAGCAATCAAATCCAAGAGTGTTAGACATGTTTGCAAGGCCGCCGCCTTTTTCTTTTTTAAGAGTCGGCATATAGTCGCTACTCCAGAAGGCACATAGCTTCTGTGCCATTGCAGGTGCTAGCTCAGATCCATTGAGTAAACCTTTTAGATCACTCTTGTGTATACGTAAGTGTTTTGCTAAGCGAGACTCGCCCGTAAGTTTTTGCGTCAGAGAGTTTTCTTCTTGCAGCTCTGTTAGATTCACGATCTCAAGGTTTTGAGTTTGTGATAACCAGTTCTTTTGAGTTTGTGAATGAATGTTTTTAGCAACTTGCTGACGAACATTTTTTCCTGCATCAACGATGCTTTGGATGATGTTTTTCTCAGCCGTGTTATTAGGACCTTTGCCATCAATGAAGAACTGAGTCACAGAGCTAGCATCAAGAATTCTTAGTGGACGCGAAGCCTCGTCTGTATTCAGTGTGATAGGGCCAGTGTATGAAGGAGTCTCTAGGCCCGTTTCATTGTCAATGAGGTCTTCAAGCGTTGAAGACTTGTCTTTGGCAAGAATTTGACCATCGCGGAATTCGACTTTGTTTTCGTGAACTGGATAGAGCTCAACAATCATCGTGTTGCGATTGCCCAGAGCTTTAAGATCGCTCACTTGATATGTGATCTCAGTGTTGACTTGACCGTTCATCACGTTCACGAGGCGATCGGCAGATGTAACATAAGTGTTGCGAGTATCGTAATCACGATTTTGCACAACTGCTGTTCTTAGTAAGTAGATACCGTCACGAAGTCTTTCAATATCACCACGGCCACCTGAAAGGCTTGAGTAGATAAGAATGCGTGGTTCGATGCGCATTTGAATCTTTTTTGTGACTTGAAGATTCATATAGCGATCAATGCTGTAGTCGTAAGAGACTGTATTGTAGTTAAATCCATCCATTAATAGTTGTGTTTTTGGACGGTCTTCTTTGGAGCAATTCAAGATCAACTTCTCTGTGCGATCCACATAGCGCATATCACGAGCGAGCACCCCTTGGGCTTCCCAAGGATTGACGATGATCTCTAATTTTTCTTTCATTCCAAGGTTTTCGTTTTGAATTTCTACAAAACCTTTGAGGTAGCGTTGGCAATCAAAGTATTTAAACGTGATGCTTTCATCCCAGTTCAGGCAAGAGTTATTGTCAGTTTTGATCGTTACAGTTTTAGACTCGTCATTTGCTGATTGTTTGAACTTCGTCACTGTGAATGAATGAGAACGAGTCAGCTTTTGATCTAAGCCACTGCGAACGCAGGCACGAATGTTATACACGACTTGGCGAGTGCTGGTTGATTCTTCACCGACGCGAACAAAACGGAACTCTAGTTGAGCCACTTCAACTTTTGGTTTTTGATAAGTTTCTTCGTCGACACTGCCTGTTTCACTGTTTTTGTGTGTTTCGGTAAGTTGAGCATTGATGAAATTAGAGAGCTTAAAGTCTTTAGTTTCTGAAACCACTGTATTGAGCTTTAAGAAAGATGCGCCTTTGAGTTGGTCATAGTCTCCCAGTAAATAGATACCTTCAAATTTTGAAAGACCGGCAGGGCCATCTTGAGGCTCTAACTCTAGACCTAGAACAATTTGACCACGTGTTGGCAGAGCTGGGACAAGGACGGGAGCTTTAATCGCCAAGCTTGCGTTTTCCATTTTGATATTTAACTCAGCAGTCTCTGCTAACAAGCGACGGATTTCTTGATTGTTATATTGGTAAACGTGGATGAGCTTCATGCGAGCTTTAAACTTTCCTGAAGTCAAAGGGCGCAAGAACATTTCACCATTCATTTTGGTTAATTGAATAGATGGATTTGGGCGAAGTTCCACTAACAATGAAACGCCATCTGTTGTCATCTTCTGTTCTGTGACGAAGAAGCGACCGTCATCAACCCAAAGACCGCGTTTTACTTGTTGAGAATCGGCGCTCAGGCCCTGAAGTGCAAGACCTGCAGTTTTGCTCTCGGTGATCATGCGAGGAATTGTATTACCATCTTCTGGGTTTAAAACAGGAGCTAGGTTTTCACCGTGAGACCATGGGTTGATCGCAAAGGCCACGGCTTGAACACCTTTGTGTAAACCTAAACCTTGAATCTCTCTTTCAATGCGGATGTATTGAGATTCTGCTAAAAAGTTATAATGAATTTTTTCAGACCAAGTGATGCAACCTAATTTATCGGAAGTGGTTTTAATACTGCCGTTTTCAGTGCGTACTAAGAAATCATGACCCACGATCGGACGATCATAGGCTACATCTTTTAAACAAGCTTGGAGGTTAAAGACTTTAGAAGAAGGAAGTTTAAAGTTACCTTCAGCGATAGTCTCAAGGGCCTTTGAGCGATCGGCCATAGATTGAGCCGTGAAACTTGCATTTCTTTGAATATTAGCAACTGCTAGGGACGGTTTCTCCTGTGGTTCCGGAAGCGTACAACCAGTAAGCACCAGAATTGGCAGGAATAAGATAGAAAGAATTTGAGACTGCGGATTAAATTTCAGCATAGGCCGTCTCCAACTTTATAAACCACATTCTTTCGCGGGATTGAATAGCATTGCTGAACATCACTTCAGCTTCTGTATAGCGAACCCCAATATTGAAACCTTCTTTATTAAAATGAAGAGCTGTTTCAGCAGAGTAACCATTGCGATTTGTCTCAAAACCGCCGGCATTGAAATAGCTCACTGCCGCCTCTGGAGCGACTGAAAAATAAGATCCACCAAAGAGAATTTCTTTATCATTGCTTAAAGGAAGTTCGATATTAGTGTAGCCACGATAGGCTTTACCAAACTCTTCAGGAGCTTCTTGATTCTGCACGAACTCTGCGCCGAGCGTCCACTTTAACCAAGACATTTTGATTTTTGTTTCAAGGCCTGCCTGATAGCCAGAGTATTCATAGAGGAAGCGATAGTGAGCATCGGAGATTTTTTCGACTTCATTTCCTAATAGACGAGACTCTTTAGCAACAGCAGACGGAAGATTTGTAAATTTAAAAACTCCAACGTGTGACTTAAAATAGAAATCACGGTCTTTTTGCCATTGCAGTTTCGCTGTCACGCTAGAGAGTTGTGGAGTTTCTTCAAGTTCTTTCGTATTCGTACTGAAAGAAGTTGTCGTTGGGATTGCGACCTCGCCTAAAATAGAAGCACGTAGATTCGTTTGGCGTGTGAAAATTTCCGCGCGAGCCGCCGGGAATGCAATAGAGTCCATCAATAGTGTCGTATGGGCATGGCGCTGGTTCAGAGCTCCCGCTGAGAGTTTTACTTGAGGTAAGAGGGCAAAGTGAGCTGCCGCTTGATTAAGAATCAGTCTGTTCTCTGGGCGATCCGCCCCGTCAATGGATTGAGTTTGTCCAGTTTGTAGACGAACCGCAGGTTGAAGATCTAAGAGTAATGAGTTGTGCAGAAAGTACTTGGCCTTAAATTCCGCTCTCATATCAACGACTTTAGCTTGGCTTTGCTCGTCTTGAAGATCTCTTCCCGCAAGGCTAAGGCGCCACTCTGAAGAAAACCTTTTTGCAGAGGGGCGAGTTGCAGAGACGTTTGTCACAACGGAAGACTCTTGAGCTTGAGCAAGCCCTAGGTGAGAAAGAGTCAGAATAGCCATTGCGAACCACAACTTCATTATATTCCCCATATATATAGATCTGGAGGGCCTTAAATGTGTTCTAAGGCAATACAGATCCTGGTCTTCCCAAGTTTTGAGAAGATCCTTAAAGAGGTTTAATACAAGTTCTGTGCGCAACTATTTGGTGGTCTATTCAAAATAAATAGATTTGAGAGTTAGTTAAATAACAGGTGCCACTTTTTGGCGTACCTTTGAAAAAAAGGGGCGCTTTTTAATAGGTCTGTTTGCACGCTCTTTGGCACTCTTCTGCGGATCGCAGTGAAGTTCCCATCTCGGCGCCATGGACTGTGGCATTGTAGTCGGCTGTCTCAAAGCGAGACGAACGGTTGCAATCTGTAATATCTCTTTGTTCTTTCAGCCAGCCAACGTAGATGGCGGTCTTCAGATTCACATCCATAGAGATGCGGCAGCCTAAATAACAATGGGCTGTTTTATCGTTGCCAAGGCTTAGAGAGACGGCCTTTTCACGGTTATAGATTCCATAGGCCTTCATTAGAGAAAATGGATTGGCAGGAGGCGGTTCTTGACGACTCCAATCGGCTAAGAAACCTTCATACTCTTGCTGGGACTGAAAGACTTTACCGGTGTGTGGGTGAATCTCTTGTTGATAGCAGAGGGGCTTTGCAGCCATTGCAGACAGAGAGCTTGTTAAAAGAATAAGAAGGAGTGCCAGAGATTTCATAATGCGGTTTTATCACGAATGACGGATGAAAATATAAGGAGCGGTGATCTTTTGAAAAATGTTTAACATGGTCAAAAAAACAGACAGTGGGTGGATGTTGTAGGGAAGCATTGGTAGGTAAATTAGAAATAGTTAGTCGAGACAGAAGGATTACATAAAAGGTATGCGATCCTAAATCCTTGTCTTGTCAGTAAAAGTCTTTAAAATTTTAATTATGGTAGCTCCAAAAAACTCTCGGTACGTTTTAGCATTTCTACTTTTATTCTCTATCTTGCTTTCGCCCCAAGCACAGGCAAAAGGGGAGCGATGGCTTATCGCGACTCTGGAATGGCCGCCTTTTATCTGTTCAAAGTGCCCAGGAAATGGAGCTGCAGGAGCAGCGCTGCGCAAAGTTCTTAAGAGTGAAAACATCACGGTAGAGTACGCTTTTTATCCCTTTGTGAAGGCCCGCAAAGTCGCAGATAAGCAAAACTTTGTCGGTTATTATCCTGCTTGGAGAGAAGAGCTTCTTGAAGGCTTTGAACTTTCGGCTCCGCTCTTTTCTTCGCCTCTGGTCTTTTTAGAGAACCGTAAAAAACCCCTTGTATGGAAAAAGCTATCCGATTTAAAAGGCAAGAAGTTTGCTGTTACAAGTGGTTACGGTAATACAGGGGAGTTTAACAAGTTAGCCGATGATAAGCTCATAATGATTGAAGAATTCTTAGATGACGACGTTCCCTTGAAGCGACTCAATGAAGGGGCCGTGGACGGAATACTTATGGACTATAGCGTCGCTCAGTACTACCTCAATGAGGTCTATCCCCAATATAAAAAGAATATTGAAATAAATCCGCGGATTATAGAAAAAAAAGAACTTTATCTGGTGTTCAATTCATTTAGCAAAGCTCAGAGGCATCGCTTTAAAAAGATTCTTGAGCAATACAATTTTGCTCGTGAAGTAGACGACTACTTTAAGAAGTAGTCGTTAGAATTGAATCTATTTTGAAGGAAGGCTTGTTAAAACTTTCTCTGTGGCAAATTGGTTCTGCACCACTTCATTTTTGATTTTAGTTTTATAGTTTAAAAAATCACCCTGATGAGTTTTCAGTTTTGCCAAAATGTTGGCAAGCTCTACGGATTGAGAAAAACTCTGCACGATCGTGCCCATGGGGAAAGTCTTCTTCATATAGTAAAGAGCTTCACGGTTATTCTTATGGTGAGGGCCAACGAGCACCGGCAGTCCCGCCGCCAAGGCTTCCATCACACTGTGAACCTGTTTTTTAAAGGACCCACCAATAAAAGCCACATCCGCCCATGTGTACAACTCAGCTAAGATACCAACGCGATCAATAATTAAAACCTCATCGGCTTTCCACTCAGAGGCCTCAGTGTAACGAACAGACTTCATACCAAGCGCTGTGATTTGTTCTTCGAGGTTTAAGAGATGCTCTTCTCCGACTTCATGAGGAGCAATGATCGATTTTAAAAACACTCCCTGCATCTGACTCAATGCCGGTAAGAGAACTCTTTCATCTTCAGGCCATGTAGAACCTGCTATGAAGATAAACTCTTCAGGGGCTGGCATAAGATTGTTTTTCAGAGTTTTTGGATGGGCCAAACGATAAAAGACCTGCTCAAAGCGTGTGTCGCCAGAAACATAAATCGGAGCCGTAAGCTTTAAACTTTCTACGTTGCTCTGATCTTCAGTGCTTACGCAGTGAATGGCTTGAAGTTGATTGAAGGCATGGCCATTTAAAGCTCCGCCAAACCCTTTCAGTCGAGAGGAGTTTTCCGCAAATGTTGCTGAAAAAAGAATCATCGGGATTTTATTTTTAGCCACTGTATTTGTAAGCACCGGCCAGACATCGGTTCGTGCAAACAAAAGAGCTCTGGGACTTAAGTGAGAGATGAATTTTTGTACACTCGTCGACCATTCCCAAGGCACTGGCATCCAGTGATCGATTTCAGGGATTTTTTCTAAAATGGCTTTTGCAGAAGGCGAGGAGTAGGTCACGAGTATGGGGATTTCAGGGAAACGTCTTTTGAGTTCACGCATGACGGGTTTTGCGTACTCAATCTCTCCGCTGGCAGCGTGAATCCAAAATGGTTTTTCACTGAAATTAATATTTGTGAAATCTAAATTATTTTTATCTTGAATGGCTTCCTTCAGCTTAGCCGGTAACAGAGGACGCAAAAATTGAAGTAGAAGAAAGGCAAAGGGGAAAAGGATATTTTTATAAATAAAAAAGGCGAGCTTCTTATTCATTGTTAAATCATTTCATTCATGGTCGAAGCGACTTCACTAGGTGTGATATCAACCATGCATTGGTGGAATTTTTCTTTATTCACGCAAGGGCCTTGGCCGTGCTTGCTGCAAGGGCGACAAGGAAGATCTCTTTCAAGAATATTCGTCGTCGCGCGCGAAGGGAAACCAAAAGGTGCTGGCCCCATCAAAGCGATAGCCGGTTTACCTAATTGTTCAGCGGCATGCAAGAGCCATGTATCATTAGAGATCAGCAGCTTTGATTGCGCCACAACTCCAGCACTGACGGTTAGGCTAATTTTACCAGCTAAGTTCTTTACGCGATCAGCGGCCGTGGCTGCGATCTCTTCAAGAAACTTATCTTCTGGTCCGCCCAAGAGAATAAATTTCTTAGTGGGCTCGCGAGCTATAAGATCTTTCCAATAACTCACAGGCCAGCGCTTCAGGATGTGAGCTGCTGAAGGAGCTAGGGCAATCCAATCGTGAGATTCATCCATGGCAGCGAAAGCTTTTTTCAAATCTTCATCTGTGATGAAAAGCTGTGGAGCTGCTGGAGGAACTTTAGAAATGCCCCAGGGCTTCAGAGGTTCAAGAAGATCTCTTTGACCCGAAAAAGGCATTTCAAATTTATTGATACGAAATTGAAAAAGTAAAATACGTTTAAAACGTCTGATCGAGCGGCGAATAAAGTGTGAAGAAGAAAGAGGACCAAATGGTCTTAGGATCAGACACAGAACGCGAGAGCGTAAGTTGTTATGAGCATCATATATATGTGTATAGTTCTCGCGACGCATTTCTAATGCTAATTGAAAAAGACCCATTAATCCGGATTTGCGTTCAAAGGACCATACTTTTTTGATTTGTGGGTGAGTTACTAAGAGGCCCTGCATATCGCGACGACTCACCCAGTGAACTTCAGCTTCAGGATAGCTGTTTTTAATAGCAGCGGGGACGCTCAGTGTTTGCACCACATCCCCAAAAGCAGAAAAACGAATGATTAAAAATTTAGCATTTTTTGCAGGCCCGAAATCCATCCCCCAAGCCTAACAAAGACGCCAAAAAAGGTCACATGTTTAAAAGTTATTAATGCTGGGCCGGAATAAGGCGCCTACAGGCGGCACGGGCTTTGATCTATAAGGGGTTTGTTGGAGGATTATGAATTTCCTGAAGGCTCCTAAAAAGAGCACTATTTCAGCTTTAATCGGTTTTTTAAGCGGCCTGATCTTGGGCGCGCCAGCCCCTCTTTGGGCTCAGGTTAAGACTGAAATGCGAGTGTTTTCGGACTCTTTTATTAGCCCGACCTTTGAAGCCACGCAAAAAACGGATTACCAGTTTGTGGGCGCTCAAATTAAAACCGACGCCTTCTCTAATGATATCCTTAAAATGGATATTTCCGGTGGGGTAGCCATGGGAGCTCCACTTTTAAACTATCTCAATATCTCTGAGTTCTACGTTCAAAATAAATCAGGTGACGATGAAACGTTTTATCTGGGCCGTAAGCGCATGCTCTGGAATGAGCTCGATGCTCGATGGGATCTTGGCGTTTGGGAACCTCTTTTTAAATACAATCCTTTGGCGCCAAAACATCAGGGTTTAACGGGAATTTTCTGGCAAGTCGATAAGCCTTATTATGCCTTGATGCTCTTTGCCTCTCCATTTTATTTACCAGATCAGGGACCTAGTTTTGAAATCGAAAACGGCAGTTTTGTTCGCGGGAACCCGTGGTTCCGTCGACCTCCAGAAAGTATTCGTATTTGGAGTGAAGCGACTGCGATTGACTATACTTTTGAAAAACCGAATGAGTCGCAAATCGTTTTGCAAAATTCTTTCGGTGCCAAGCTTTCTTTCGGGGACCCTAAGTCCCTGCAGGCTCAGTTGTCATACATCTATAAACCATCCAATCAACTGGCTATCGGTTACGAGGGCAAGTTGGATGTTGGCCAACTCAAAGGTGCCGTAAACTTACAACCACAAGTTTTCTATCACTCCCTAATGGGCGGAGATATCACTTATCGCCATGGATCTTTGCGAATGGGGATCAGTGGTATCTACGATAAGCCTTCTCAAGATGAAATATTTGATGAGCAATGGACGCATCCAGTATTCGAAGACTCTTTGATGATTTCTCCATTTATTGAATGGAGCAATAATCGTTGGGGTTGGAGTCTCCAGCATTTAGATATCTTTGGTGGTCAAGTACGTGAAGAAGGTGATCTTGCAAATCCAAGCAGGGCACCACTGATGGTACGCTATCCATTCCGTCAAGCGACCCAAGCTTCGATCATGACGAACTTAACCTTGGCAAAAGGGCGTCAACTGATCACACGACTTGGCTATATTCATTCAGAGCTTAATAAATTTGATTTAATTAGAGTGAGTGCAAGATTTAGATTGTCGGCTCTATGGTCCTTTGTGGGAGAAGCGCAGCTTTTAAAGGCAGGAGCTTTGTCGGCGAAGAATCAAAATGAAATCGCGCAGTTTGAGAATAACGATCGTTTAATGTTTGGAGCAGCTTATGTCTTTTAAAAAGATCATAAAATGGAGTCTCTCCTCCATAGTGGCGCTCTCAAGTGTCGGTTGTGGAGAATATCTTTCTGGAAAAAAATCAGAACCAGAGGTGATCGAATTCTCGGATGATAAACTTGCGTGTCTGAAAGATCTTCCACACCAACTGGAGTTGTTCTCTCTGGGCCAAGCTGTCGAGACCGACGTGAGTGCAGGCTTTGACTGTATGTCCGAGGCGCTTAGATATTTTAATAAAAGAACATTTGGTTCTAAAGAAAATGCCTACACTGTCGAGGAAATGCGACGATTCTTTGGCAAATACTTTCTTAAAGAAAACAATGTCTCCCCTGAGTTTGCTGCAGAGTTGATGAAGATTAAAGTCGCTATTCTGGGCGGCTCTGAAAGATATATCACGAAAGTCGAAATTGACTCTATCGTCGATTTGCTGACGGTACTAAAACAAGAGTTGACGGCTTTAGTTCCTCACTTGCCACTCTTACTAAGCAATAGCGAAAAGAAAGCGACAGAATGGGAAACCATTCATAGCGCCACTTCAAGACTAAGACAGAGCTTACACCGCCTGATTGATGCCACCGAGGTGTCCCGTTCTGAGTACAGTTTTGAAGATGCTAAAAAAGCGTTTGCGGGATTGGCGTCTTTTATCAAGGGTGAGAAAACTTTTGAGCCCTATGAGCAGTACAGCAAATGGTTGCCATTAGTAGAGTCCGGCAAGAATGTTTTAATGGGAAAGCGCGCTCGCTTTATAGATTCTCAACAATGGAAAGACAGTCTCGACACTCTTATTGATCTTTACGAGATGGGTTTGAAGTATCACTATTCTTTTGGTGACTTTGATTTAAAGACTCCAACTCAAGTGGGACTTTTTGCGAGATTCCTCTCTCAAGGAATTAGAATTTTAGAAAATTCTCATCAATTAAAAAATACGGGAAAAATTCCGGTTCAGGATTTGGATCAATTGCTGAATGAGTTTATGCCCATCATTGCTCCGCAAATTTCTTCTCATGCAATGATGAAGACTTATCGTGCTGTGCTTATTCGAATCTTAGATCCAATGCGCATGCAGGATTCTCGTGGACTGCAAGGACTTGAGAAGAAACATTTAGCTACACTTCAACGCGAACTTAATATTTGGCAGCATCAACAGCTCTTTGTGAATAGCTTATATGCCGAACAAGGAAGCAATTGGTCCCGCCTCCAAGAAGCCTATAAGAATTTTGATGCGGTCGCCGTCGCAAAGGGGCTAACAAAAGAGCCGTTTGAGTTGCAGGCCATCATGGATTCTTGGAGTGATTTTGGTCAGACATTGTTCGCCTCAAACCCCTTGGCGTTTAATGAACAAGGGCGTCTGTATATGTTATCCCAAGGGCAGCGACTGAAACAAAGCTGGAGTTCCTTAACACGTGCGAATCTCATGCGAACCCTGACGCGTTTCTTATTGATGGGATACGGTGAACATACGGATCGCCAATTTGTTGGCAGAGCTTCGATGAGTAAGGCTGGCCTTATTCAGTGGTACGATGATTTTCAAGAGTTGGGTTTAGAGCTGAAAGCCTTTGATCCGCGATCTGCAAATTCGGGCGGTCGTAGTTTCTTAGAGGCGAACTTCTTTACCTTTAGCGGTGACGGGAATGATCGCATGTCATTCTCTGAAACCTATGAGTTTATTAGTTTGTTATTTTCTGCGGGCCTTTCTTCTTCTGCGGATGTATCTCGAGATATGGTGCAGGCAGGATGTGCGATCAACGGAGTAGATGTTTTCGGTGAAAAACTTCTTGCGGAGAACTGCTTCAAAGCTCAGCTAAGACGTAGCTTTCATCTCTACTTCAATAATCTCCCAGGCATGGTGCAGTATGTTAATGCGTTAACACCTGAGCAGTGGGATGAGTTTTATCGCTATATTTACGTCGCTGCGGTCACGATAGATCAAAAAGCAGGGGTGATTGAGACGGCAAATATTCGCACGTTTGTGACGATTCTTCACTACATTGAAGCTGTGATGGTTCTCTATGACACTGATTTTAACCAATCCTTGTCCTTGGATGAAGTTTATAGAGCGTCTCCGCGATTTATTTCGTTCTTTAGAGATATCACTGGGGTGAGTTCAGAGACGATTTTAAAAGAGGGATTTGCCTACTTGGTCTTTAAAGGCACTATACCGACAGCGACTGATCTTGCAGGATTCCAGTTCAGCAAAGCTTGGGGTGTTGGAGAGGCTCAGCGCATGAAAATTGCGCGATTATTCGGCACATTGAAGGATCAATTGAACAAGCAATAAACTTGCGATAGCGTGAGTCCAAACGGGGGCTCACGGCTATGTTTCTTAGAATCTTATGTGCGGTTATTTTAACTTTTTCCTGCTCAATTTCGATGGCGCAGGTCGAAGAAGATGTGCCCCTCATTTTGCGCGAACCCTCGGCCGAAAAAACTGAAAAAGCTAGAAATCCTCAATCTAGAGCTCGCGTTCAATCCATTATTGATCATAAAACTTTAAAAGCTGTCAGTCATTTCAATGATTGGTTTATCGGAGAAGTGATTGCCGCGGAATCGCAGACACCCTCTGTAGGAATCATTGGATTTTTAGAAGTTACTGGAATTGAAAATAAACAAGATGGAACTTTCGAAATCACCTGCGAGCTTTTACGTCAATCGCGCGTAAATCTTATTCAAGTTGGCGATAGTGTTTATCATCTTGATCTCTCGACAGAGAACGTTCGTTACAAGGGGACGACAGATCTACTTGTACGGGACGCTGGTAAAAGTATTTCTTCCAAGTACAAACCTCTTTATACCCAAGGGGTTGCTGTTGGGGAAACAGCTCACAATCTTTGGGAAGATGAGTTCCTAGTGACGTGGTTTGGTCAGGTTAACTACGGTCTGAAGAAATGGCTGACGGTGAGCACGATTGTTCCTGCAAACTTTTTGGGTGCCGTTAATGCCGGCGCAAAGATGCAAGTTTACGAATCGTTTTCAAATGTCTTTGCAATGGGTTTGAGTTACGCAAATATTCCGAATCAACCGAAATCCACTCTTAACTTAAATATTCACTGGGATTCAGTTTCTTCAGAGAGCGTGGTTTCGCACACCCTTTTAACCGTAGCCCTTGTGAGTTTTGATTCGGCATCAGACGCAACGGCCATTAAATCTTTTGGTACGAGTTCCTTTCAAACGGGTTACGAATTCATTCTAGATAATTGGGATAGAATTCTATTAGGCCCCAGTTATAACTTCGAAAAAAAGGCGGTTGGGGGATACCTCAGTTACCTGAAAATTTGGGACTCTTTCCATGCCAGCTGTTCTCTGAATGCGACCGATGTTGTCTCCTTCAAGTTATCGCCTGTGGATGGTTATTACGTTCTTTGTGATGCCTACTGGAGATTCTAATGCAGTTTTTTATCGCGACTCCTCTGGGATTTGAAGAATCTGTCTGTGAAGAAATCAAGGCCGTTTGGCCAAGACTTCTGAATAAGTCTGCACAGCCACTCACAGAGCCTCTGCCAGAACTGAAAGTTCTAAAAGGGGGAGTCGAGCTTGAGTGCGATTTTTTTATTGGACTTCAGTTTAATTTCTTTCTTAAAACCGCCAACCGAGTCTTATTGCGATTAGCGCAATTTAAAGCCAAAGACTTCCCAAGCTTCTACGGTCGCTTTAAAGTTCTGCCTTGGAAAGACTATTTCCACTCATCTGCCATTCAGTTTTCAGTAGCCGCTCAAACAAGCCGCCTGAATAACGAAAAACGTATTCAAGAAAGTGCTCAAGCAGCATTGGATGAGATCTTCGGAAAAAACGAATCAGAGGAACTGCAAGACGGAATTTTTATTCGCTTCGCAAATGATCTTTGTACTATCAGTTTGGACACCACAGGTGAGCATCTTCATAAGCGAGGTTGGGGGCAGCTCAAAGGTGAAGCCCCACTCCGTGAAACTTTAGCAGCGAAAATGCTTCAAGAGCTTTTAAAATCAGCTCCAGAGGCTGGCGATGAGATTGTCTTAATGGACCCAATGATGGGTTCTGGAACTTTCCTTTCTGAAGCGATGGGATGGGCCGCGGGGCACTTTTCGCGCGCCTATGCTTTTCAGGCTTGGAAGAGGGCGCCTAAACTATTTCAAGCAGACAAGTTTTATCTGAATTACAAAAGCTTTCCTAAGAATCCATTTAAAGAGCTTTATGGAGTGGATCTCTCTGAAAAGATGCAAAAGTCTGCAGAGAAGAATCTTCAGCAAGTTGCCGAAGCTCTTGTGCAGCAACGCGCGCCAACGGCACCTGCATTTAAAGTCTTTCAAGGAGATGCTCTGAAGGGGCATGAAAACCTTCCCCAGGGGGCTTGGTTGGTCGTCAATCCGCCGTATGGTGAAAGAATTGAGCAGTCTTCAGAAAGCTTGAGATCTCTCATTGAGGGGCTTATTGCGGTTTATAGCCCTCAAAAGATGGGTTTACTTTTTCCTCGCAGCGGGGGGAAGGTTAAGGCCCCTAAGGGTTATCGCCTGCAGGAGCAAGTTTCTATTAGCAATGGCGGGATACCCTGCCTGTTTAATATTTTTACACTCATGTAAATTTTTAGGATTTGGTTAATATTCTTCTGATGCAGAGAGTTCCTGTGGCAATACAGAGCAAATCAGGCTAGATTCTGGGCCCATGAAAACTATAAAAATCACGACAGGTCTTTTACTCTCGGCTCTTTTATTCACGGCGTGTACTCCGCAAGATAAAGCGGTGGTGGACGATTCAACTCGCGCCAAGATCAACGCACGTAAAAATCGTACGAATGTTCCAAAGAAAGATGCAGCCAATGATTTCTCTTTAGGGAATTACGCACTTTCTGGCTATCTCGTTGAAAGACAGATCGAAGCTGTGGAGCTAGTTAAGGTCGCTATGGGGACACTGAACGGGGTTGAGAAACAATACAGAGTTGATGAAGTAAAAAATGAAGGTGGAGATTTAGACCATCTAAGAATGTCGTCGAACTCTTCTAACCTTGAGTACGAAGCTGCCAATGGTCGCTGGAAAACTCGTTCTCAACGCAATTACGAAGTTCGTTTTGTAAATCCTGAAAATCAGTTGAAGTTTGAAGTGTCAGGTAAGGATTTAAAGACATATTCGGATGCTTTAGATAAAGAAAAGAATTTCGTGAACATGCTAGAGAACTCTTACACTCTTTCTGTAGGGCCTGTAGCTGGTGATGAAGCTGGAAGACTTTTAGAAGTTGTCGTGAAATCTAATGGTCTTTTGAAGGGCGCTAAGGGGCAAGGTATTCGTAACCATGCACTGACTTTAGATATTAAAATGATCGTTGAACAGGAAAGTCTATTAGCAGGCGATGTTCGTATTCTTGAGACAACAGCTCAAATGACTTACCCAGGTAGTGCAGGAAGAACTTTTAACTCAAAAGTTTCTGGAGAAAATCTAACTCTTCAAGCTGAAGCCAACTGCCATAAAATGACGGGTCAGTTAAATGGTGAAGCAGGGCCGAAAACGAAGTTCTCTGTGGTTATCAGTGAAGATACATTATCTATCAATAAATCTTGGACTAAGAATTTAGCTACTTGTGGGGCGAGACCGACAGTAGACTATGGCCGCCTCCTCATCTACTAGGAGAGATCGGTGAAATGGGCCCATCTGACTGCGTTGTCGGGCCCTGTCCTCTCTCCGGCGTACATATAGTACGCCTCCGTTGCGGGCAGAACCCTCCGCCTTGCATCTGAACCCATTTGACCAATCTCTTTAATCGTGAAGTGGGCCTATCTGACTCGTTGTTGGCGGGCTTGCTTGTTCAGAAGTGCATTAGGCATGTGTGTGGGCTGTGCTTCAAAATGCTAAGCATTACGGGGCATACGCACTTCCACTAATTTTTTTGGTGGCGAAGAAAAAAATCCTTAAGAAATTTATAAGAAACAGTTGAAGGCAGAATTTGTGATGGGAAATGAGTAAGTTCCTGGTCGGAAGCGGCCTTTGCGGGGGCCTGGACTAAAATAGCAGGATGCTATTTTAGCGCGTTAGCCCGGAGGGGTGAGGGCAGGAGCCCGAAACATTGCCCGAACCGCTGGTGTAACCAGCGGCCGCAACTGAGGCAGGATGCCGTGCCGCTGGAGCGCCAGGGAGTTGCTCAGTTCACAGCGCAAATCCCTCGCATTACCACGGTTCTATTGAGCTACTTTTTGGAGCTGGTTTTCTTAGCGGGAGCTGGAACTTCTTTGATAGGAGTTTTAGCTTCGCTTCTTTGTTTTAGTCGCACATAAAGTGGGAAGTGATCTGATACTCCGTCGATTTTGTCGTAGTCCCAGCGTTTAGGGTACTTGCCTTTACGTAGGTGAAGATCGTCGTAGCGAATCACGTCGATTGTGTTTGGAAGCATTTGGTAGCTTGCTTTCCCATCAGCGAGTAATGCTGGAGAGAAAACTTTTACGTCGAGGAATGACCATGAACGGCGGTAGTTATGCGTTCCTGGGCACTCTTTGCAACCCACGAAGTGAGAGATCGCTCCAGCTTGCCCAAGAGTATCTTTAAAGATCTTCTCTTTCTTTTCTTCGTCGTGCGTGATGTTTAAGTCCCCACCGCCGATGACCATCGCATCTGGGCCCTTATCCTTCATAAGCTTTGCTAAGAACTCAGCGGCCTGTTGGCGCCAGTATGTCGGATTTGCTTGAGACGGGAAGTGGGCTACAAAGAACGTGATTGGGTCGCCATTAGGAGCTTTGAGAGTGACCTCTAAAATACCACGGGACTTCTCCATCCACTCTTTGTCTTTGTCGTTTTTTGCTTTCCACGGAATATTGTGCAAAATTGGTTTTCCAACAACTGGTAAACGTGACATCAAACCTACGTCAATTCCACGTCCATCCGGTCCCTCAAGAAGAACCACTGTCTGGTAATTGGCTGGCTTTAAATGCCCCTTGTTCCAAATTTGTAGAACGTTTTCATTTTCAACTTCGATGAGGCCCAAAACATCAGGACCGTTACCATCTACGCCCAGAACGATTTGCGATAGATTTCTAAGTTTCTTGTCAAGTTGAATTTCGTTCCAGTCCGTTGAAAGGCACTCTCCCACTCTGTAGGCAGAGTTATTAAGTTTTGGATCGCGGCAAGCTTTGTTGAACTCAGGATTGGTTTGCTTGAGAGCGGCAGGCAAGAAAGTGTAGTCGTTTTTTCCTTCATCATGAACGGTGTCGAAGAGATTCTCTACGTTGAAGTACATCACAGAAATCTCATTGGTGGCCTTAGGAGGTAAATCCCAATGCTTCTTTTTGAAGCTGACCGCACAACCGGTAAGAAGGGCAAGGATGGCTATTAAGAGGGCGTTTCTAATCTTGAGTATTTTTTTCATGTGAATATTTGTAAATTCATACAAGGAAGGACTCAAGCTCTAATATTTTAAGAATGTGTTCAGACTCAGACTGTCTAAAGATTGGCTATTGTGTAACGTATCGCGATATGGCATAAGGGTGGGGATTTTAAATCAGTTGGGAGTCCAAGATGTTAAAAAAGGCCCTAGTACTGGCTATTGCGCTTTCTTCTTTAAGTTTGAGTGTTCAAGCCCAAGAACGTGAAGAGAGCATGGTTATGTCGGCAGGAGATGCATTCCGCAGAAACTGGAATGTGACTTTGTTCTCCATCGCCTCCGTTGAAAACATGACCTATAATCGCAAGGCTACAGATACGCGCTCCATTGAGTCTTATAACTATTTCGGTTTCAACTATCGCATTGATTCTGACTCTCGCTTCTCTGTTCGTATTCCTTTCCTCTACAATACTGCGGGCCAAAATTCTTACGCCGACGAAATGCCTTCTAAAGTAGATCTTCAAGACGTTCACTTTGCATATTCAAAGTATGACTTAGGCTACATCGGCGATATCGATCTTTCTGGAAATATCAAAATCTATATGCCAACAAGTGAGTATGCTCAGAACTCTAAGATGATCACAAAAGTTCGTCTTGAGGCTTATTTTGAGTATGCGATTGGTCGTTTCTCTTCGATCACTTGGGCCGTGAAACCAGATATTTTTTGGCAAAGACAAACAGCCTTTGCTGATCCCGACACTCCTCGCTTTGATGATGGAGAGTTCCGCCGAGATCCAAGATCGACAACAAAACAGTATGGTCTTGAGCATTACTTAGAAGCTGTTATTGATGTGAATAAGTACATCTCTATTAAGCCACGCGTAGGCTTTGTTGAGAGTTGGTATTACTCTTCAGATGTTGAAGATCTTGAAGGACGTCACGTCACACGTTTGCGCTCAGGTATTGGAATTGGAATCCGTCCTATGCGTGGTTTGAACTTCACATTGGGAATTCAAAACCAAAGCACATTGGCTGCATACCGCGGCAAAGATGTGACGTTCTGGGAGCCAGAAAACACGCAGTACTCTTTAATGACCAACGCGTACGTATTCTAAAATAGAATCTAAAAAAATATATTTGTTTAAAAAGGACTCTTGCAGAGTCCTTTTTTTATTCCAAATAGAAGTGATGAAACTCTTGAGTTAGAGGATTTGTAAACTTCAGCTCAGCAGCGCGCAGGCGAATGGTTTCATACGTACTTGGCAGGTTTTCTCCGCCATAGGCTTTATCGCCAATAATTGGGAAGCCGAGGGCGCTCAGTTGGGCGCGGATTTGATGAGTGCGGCCCGTGTGAAGTTGAATCCGCAGTTTAGACTTTCCTTCGAGGTGTTTAATCGAATGAATCTCTAAAAGACATTCCAACCATTTATCATGAGGAACTTCCGAAACAGTTTTCGGAGCGCGCGGTGAAGGCTCCATATAGTGACGAATTAGCCCGAGGGTCTGCATCGAACCGCGCACTTCAGCTTCATAGATTTTAACAACGTCTCTTTCGATAAAGAGTTTATTGAACTCACTTTGAAAAACTTTGTTCTTCGCAAACACGATGAGCCCCGAGGTCGCAACATCCAGGCGGTGAGTGCCGAAGAGTTTTGTTCCGAGAGTTTCTTCTAAGTAGTTCTGTGTATGTTCGACAATATTGTCGACGCTTGCATTCACGGGAAGACCTGAAGGTTTATTCAGAACCACGAAATCTTCATTTTGAAAAACAATGCGCTCGGGCCAAGAGTCGTCTTTGGGAAGAAAACGGCGGGGCTTAGTGTGCACTCGAATATAGTCTTCTCGTGTAACTTCTAAATTCTCTGAGATGCGAATATGATTCAGATAAATGGAGCCCATTCGCAGAAGAAATTCAAGCTCCTCAGGTCGCAGCTGTAAAGTGCCTAATAAAACATCAGAAAGGCGTCCAGACTCAGGGCTGATTATATGTCGGACCCCATATTCAAATCCTCTGGCACTCTGCATACTATTCCTTTCTCGATAAACTACACTTAGCACGGTGTAGCAAGTGTGTTCAAGTAGGAGTGTTTACTCCATATTAGGGTGCAGGAGATCAGAGTTGGAATTTGCAAACGAACCCATATTTCAGTGGATGGCACAGTTCGCTTACCAGCCAATGACAGTTTATGCTGCGTTGGTAGGGATGATGTGTTTATCGGCTATTGGCTTTCCGCTGCCGGAAGAAGTGACTTTGATCAGCGTAGGGATTCTCGCGTTTATGGGAGCTCATCCTGATCACTTTCCTCCGCCATTTGAGGGAGCTCCGGTCGTCAGCGTTCACACCGCTTCGATTGTGGCTTTCACAGCCGTCGTGGGGAGTGACTTTATAATTTACCTGATAGGAAAGTTCTTCGGGCGAAAGATGCTCTATCATCCTCGTATCAGTCGATTCTTCTCTCCGGAAATGATGAAAAAGGTTGAGGATTGGACTGCAAAGTACGGAGCATATGCTTGTGGTATTTTCAGGTTTACTCCGGGGTTGCGTTTTCCAGGGCACTTGGCCTGTGGAATGTTGGAGTTTCCAGCTTGGAAATTCTTATTAATTGATGGCTTTGCGGCGTTGATCAGCGTGCCGACTCAGATTTATCTACTGGCCCATTACGGAGAACCAATTCTCACGAAGCTTCGTCAGTTTAAGATCATTCTCTTCTCGGTCATTGGAATTCTTTTGATCTTTTTCTTGATTAAAAAACTGCGTCAGAGATTTAAACAGCAGAGCGCATAAAACAATCGAAAGTACCTAATAAAAAAGTGACTAGCTCTAACTAGTCACCTTTTTTGTTTTTGATCGTATTGGGCAGATTATGCCGCTGAATTCTCAAACTCATGGTCAGGGTTAACTTCGCAACTCACTTGAAGTTTGAAGTTTTGTCCTGTGAATTGCGGTTCTACGTCTTTCCAGAAGATTTTTTCATAGCCATTTTGAAGGGCGTAAATCTCTTCGCGGATTTTAAATAGCAATCCAGCAGGGGAACCTAAAAGCCAGTCCATCTGCACTAAGTAAAGAGCTTCCTCTAATTCGAGAGGGTTGAGTTTTTCAACAAAGCTTGTTGGCAAACTCTCAATCAGGCGGCAAGCATTGTGCGAGTACTTATTGAAGGCTTTCTCCATAGGGCGTACTAAAAGATTTTCTACGCGGCTATCAGGAGTTTTTGGACCCGAGAACGGGCCTGCCCATTTTTTAAAGTTCCAATAAAGTAAAGCGTCGTTCACGACATATTCTGCGCGTGGCAGATAGTCGGTGATTGCATCCATTTTTACACCTTCATGCGAAGGATCGTCACAGTGAGCGTTGTGATCTACCGCAACCACACCACGAAGGTGATAGAGGAAAGAATAAAGTGAATGAAGCTTATCCATGAATGGTTTTGAGAAGTTCAGGCTTAAGCTATAGAGAAGGGGGCCGTCCATTTTAGTCTCTAGCCATTGAAAAGTATCTAAAAGAGGCCAAAGCTCTGTTAGATCCATGCCCCATGGTTTAAGCGCGGATTCAAAAGTTTCGTTAAAAAGAGTTTCGAACTCGCGGCAGTACTCCGGATTTAAAACCGGTGTGTGAGACTGTAAAGAACGCACACGTGCTTCAGATCTTTCATAGAGTTCTACGTGGGGATCAAGGTGTTTCCATGCCTCTACAGCGTCTGAATAGTTCAGATGTGGAGTTGCAATGGGGCTTTTAATATAGTGGTTCAATTTGACCATCGACAGACCCATAAGGGCATCCGCCATGTACTTGAACGGAGGCGAAGGTTTTACTTTTGAAAACAAGTGTTCATGACTCCAAAACTCAACTTTCATTGGTCGCCAAGTAGCACCTTTTTCCATAGAAATATCAAAACCTAAACGTAACTTATCCTTCATGACAGTCTCCTTCACCAAGGACCTATCGGTTGAACTTGCAAGTTGTTGAAGTCTGGGTTTTTGATGTATAGCTAGACCTATGAATGGAAAACACACGTGGGTGGATGCTCACGCTCATATTGCGGACCCTCGTTGGGGCGAAGACCTGCTTTCTGAAGCCCGTTTGGCTGTGCTTAAAGAATCTCAAGCTCAAGGCATGGAGTTTCTTCTTCAAGGGGGAGTGGGGCCAGAGGATTGGGTTCGACAAAAAGAGCTGTCCCGAGCGTTCCCCAACCTCTTAGGCAATTGTTTTGGACTGCACCCTTACTGGGTGGCAGATCACAGCGAAGAGGAGTGCGAGGCGGCTCTAGACACTTTAGCGCAGTCACTGAGCGACGCCGTTGCTCTTGGTGAGGCTGGCTTGGATTTTCGCCCTCATATATCTAAGGGGCGTGAGGAACATCAAATTCAGATGTTTGAGCAGCAGATTGAGCTGGCTCGTGGAGCTAACAAGATGATGGTTTTGCATCTCGTGCAGGCTCATCAAGAGGCGTTGATGGTTCTGGATTACTTTTGGGATTTCGGGAAGCAGCAGGGGATGGTTCATTCCTTCAATGGCAGCGCCGTGAAGGCGATGGACTTTCTAAAGCGAGGTCTATTTCTGTCTATAGGGGGCCCGGTCTGCCGTCCTGAAAATAAAAAATTACACCAAGCCGTGAAAGAAATTCCCTTAGAATGGCTTTTAATTGAAAGCGATAGCCCTGATCAGCCTCCACCGCGCTATTTAGGCCAAAATAATCCGCCTTATAGCGTCTTAGAGGTAGCCAAAGTGATTGCAGATATAAAATCACTTGAACCTCAGGAAATATTAGATATCACTACCAAGAACTTTTATAGATTGGCGCAAAAGCCGTAAGATTTTCGGAGATTTCCCATGGAAACAACGACCACTGAAAACACTCAAGTGACTGATAACTTCCCTCAACCAGAAGAGACAGAATACGTTCTGCACCGTCGCTTTGACCGTATGGGACGCTTAGTAGGCGATCAGACGATGAAAAAGCTATTCAACACTCACGTGATGGTGATTGGCCTTGGTGGAGTGGGATCTTGGACAGCAGAATCTTTAGCGCGTTCTGGAGTGGGTAAAATCACGATCGTTGATTTTGACGAGATCTGCATCACGAATGCAAATCGTCAGTTGCATGCGCTTCAAGGACTTGTTGGGAAGAAGAAAGCTGAAATCATGGGAGAGCGTCTTCGTAAAATCAACCCACAGGCGAATATTGAAGTTATCGTAGAGTTTTATAACGAAGAAAACTGCGAGCGTATTCTATCTGCAAACCCAGAGTGGATTGTTGATGCTATTGATAACATGACAGCCAAAGCTCACTTGCTTGCAACTTGCCGTGATCGTGGTATTAAAGTTGTCACTTCAGGTGGATCTGCCGCGAAAATGGACCCGACAAGAATTAAAATCGCGGATTTGGGTAAAGTTCATGGTGATCCAATGTCGGCATCATTGCGCAAAATTCTTCGTCAAAAGCATAATTACTCTTCGGGAAAAGTTTTTGATATTCCTTGCGTGTTCTCTGACGAACCGCCAATGGCTCCTGAGGAACTAAAATACGACAATGGCATGGGCTTTAAGTGTGTATGCCCACAAAAAATCAAACTTCATAGCTGTGACAATCGCAATATGATTTATGGAAACGCGAGCTATGTGACGGGAAGCTTTGGTTTGGCTCTGGCGTCTTATGTTGTGAATCAAATTTATAAAGACATTAAAGCTTCTGCTGAGGTGAAGGCGTGATCGTCGCTGCTTGGTTTACTATCGTCGTTTTGATTGTTTTACTTGGTTTTGGCATTGTGACGGCCACGTTTATTCATTGGTATAAAGAAAGCCGTAAAAAAGCAGAAGCTGCTGCGGCTTTGTCAGCTGAAAGTGCGTCGACTCAATCCTAGCTCTGCCTCTGGATTCTCTCTTGCGCTTCTGACTTCGTCTTGCTTAAATATTTTTTGGAGGCGAGGTCATGGAGCTTAAAGTTCCCTATAAAGACAAAGTAGCGTTGAGCTATTCTCTGATGAGAACAGCCCACTTTACAGCTCAACAGTTGAGTTTACCGCTTTTTGATTTTTTAAGAACAGGGAAGGTCACCAAAAAGGCGGCGCCCGAACACCTACCAGTGATGTTGCGCTCTTTGTATGAGCTCTTAAAGAAAGATGCCGAGAACATCAATAAAGGCCTTTATCCCCTTGAAGTTTTAAAGCCAGAAAAACCAGGAACTCATTTTCTTCGCTATCCGCAGATTATCTGGGATGGATTTCAAATTGCTCGCCGCCGAGATGATCGCAATCAGACCGATTTCAACTTAGAAGCCCGGCAATATCTTTCAGAGGTTCCTGAGTATTACCGTCGCAATTTTCACTTTCAATCTGGCGGCTATCTTACTCGCAAATCAGCTGAGTTGTATGAACACCAAGTAGAAATTCTTTTTGCGGGTGCTGGAGATGCTATGCGCCGCCTGCTCTTGCCAATGATGAAAAAGCATTGGAGTGGGGACGGGGACGGACTGCATTTTCTAGAATTGGGTGTTGGGACGGGGAGAATGACTCGCTTTGTGAAGTTGGCCTATCCTAAGGCGCGAATCACAGTGATGGATTTAAGTTATCCTTATTTGCAAGTGGCCCAGAGAAAACTGAAAAATTTTGATCGACTGGATTTTGTCCAAGGAGCGGCTGAAGAGATACCATTCACTGAAGGTCGATTTGACGGAGTCTATTCTTGTTTCTTGTATCACGAGCTTCCGCGCTCAATTCGTCAGAAAAACCTAGAAGAAATCATGCGTGTTTTAAAGCCTGGTGGACTGGTCGGTATTGTGGATTCTCTTCAGAACGAAGATGCTCAAGAATTAGGCTGGGCATTGCAGCAATTCCCAGTGGATTTTCATGAACCTTTTTACAAGAACTATGTAGAAAATCCTATGGAGGGTTTGCTACAAAAAGCGGGTTTCCAAGGCATCGAGAAGGACTGTGGTTTTTTCGCCAAAGCACTTCTTGCTAAAAAGCCATTCTGAGCTTGAGTTTTTGGAAATTAGTGCTACCTTCCGCCTGTTTGTAATTTTACGACGATACTTACAAGGAGTTTGGAAATGGGACCAATTTCTCAGTTTATTGACAATCATTACCGTCACTTCAACGCTGCAGCTTTGAAAGACGCAGCTAAAGGCTACAGAGCCCATATGGATAAAGGTGGCAAAATGCTTGTGACACTAGCGGGTGCTATGTCTACAGCAGAGCTTGGAATCTCTCTTGCTGAGATGATTCGCCAAGACAAAGTCCACGCAATTTCTTGTACTGGTGCCAATCTTGAAGAAGACGTGTTCAATCTAGTAGCGCATAATCACTACGAGCGCATTCCGAACTACCGTGATTTAACACCACAAGATGAGCAAGCTCTTCTTGAGAGACATTTAAACCGCGTGACTGACACTTGTATCCCTGAAGAAGAAGCTATCCGCCGTATCGAGAACGTAGTTCTTGAGTTCTGGCAAGATGCTGATGCTAAAGGAGAGTCTTACTTCCCGCATGAGTTCATGTACAAAATTCTTCTTTCTGGGAAGCTTGAACAGTACTACCAAATCGATCCGAAAAATTCTTGGTTACTAGCTGCTGCAGAGAAAAACCTTCCAATGATCGTTCCTGGCTGGGAAGATTCTACTCTTGGAAACATCTTCGCGAGCCATATCATTAAAGGTGACGTGAAGAGAGTTCACACTGTTAAGACTGGTATCCAGTACATGCAAGGTTGGACTGAAACATACATGGGCATGGCTAAGAAACACGAAGTTGGATTCTTCCAAATCGGTGGTGGTATCGCTGGTGACTTCCCAATTTGTGTTGTTCCTTTGTTAGAGCAAGATTTGGGTCAAAAAGACGTTCCTCTATGGAGCTACTTCGCACAAATTTCTGATTCGACAACTTCATACGGTTCATACTCTGGTGCGATTCCGAATGAAAAAATCACTTGGGGTAAATTGTCTCCAACGACTCCAAGCTTTGTTATTGAGTCGGACGCAACAATCTGTGCTCCATTGATTTTTGCTTACGTTCTTGGACAGTAGTTCAAAACGAGACAACTAGTTCAAATCTTAAAAAGGCCTCCCTGTGGAGGCCTTTTTCTTTTCAAAAGAGGCGCAGCAGACTCTATTTATAGATTAAAAGTTCACTTCGTCTCAAAATGACTCTTTAAGATCGTTCATTAAATCGACTTATTATCCGAAAAGAATTCGGATGAGTTTTAGAATTCTCTTTCTTTTTTTATTGTTGATAACGATGGGGTGTTCGCCGCGATCGGTGAATATTTCTTTTTTATCATCGTTGAAGACGGGGCCTTTTTTTAAGGTCACGAACTTGGAAGATGGGAATGTTTTGCGAGCGTCAAGAAATGAAGCCTATGTTTCTTTCGAAGCGCATTGTTCTTCAGGCGTTGAACGTTTAGAGATTGAAGATCCTCCATTGGATATCACTACTCATGTTCATGATTTAAAACGCAGATGCACGGATGATGGTAAGATCATATTCGATCTGCCAACGAGTCTCTTTCATGATTTCTCTATGACGGCTCCGGGGGAGTTTTATCAAAACATTTCACTCAGGGCTTTAGGTGCAGATCCCATTCGCCGTGAACCCATCGAGCATACAGAGCATCTTCGAGTTCGATATTCTCCGCCCCATAACAGTATTATGCTTCCAAACTTTGTGAATATTCGTGCGACGGAAGAGGAAAATTTCAAGATCAGTGGGCGTTGTGAAGAGGCCACTGATTTCATAAAAATATCTGGTGCCTTCGAAGGATCACCTCAAGTGGTCGCCTGTCGTGGGGCCACCTATGAAAAAAATGTGAAAGTAATTGCGGCAACAGGCGAGAACACTGTGAGCTTCACACTTGAAAGTCGTGGTGCACCTAGTGCTCGAACTTATATGGAGATTACGGTTCCTGTGAGTGTAGATTTGCAGGCTCCGGAATTAGAAATCACAAGCCCTGTCGCAGGGGCGATCTATAATAAGTCTGCGACAGAGGTAGGGCCTTTAAAAGTGGCAGGCACTTGTTCTGAAGAGCAAAGGGACGTCACTGTTCAAATTTGGAGTGGTTCTGTTTTGCAGAAACAAGGCAAAGTCAGTTGCGCCTCTAATGAGTTTGAATTCTCGGCCCCATGGAGTGAATTTTCAGATGGTGTTTTAAAAATTCAAGTTGAGCAGACGGATCTTGCAGAGAACAAGGGCGGCGCTGAATTAAATATCGAGAAGAGAGTGCAAGCGCCTGGTGTCTTTACCGTATCTGGGGTGACGTCAGGAGGGCCTGGAGATGTGGATATTGATAACACTCTCAAAGATCTTGTGCCCGTCGTTCATTTTACCGAAAGTCAGAGGGCTGTTCTCTATACCATAGATATTTTCTTATCAACGGGAGGAGATTCGATTTGTACCAAAGAGGCTTCGGTTTTATCGGCGGCCTTGCCTTCCTGTCAGCTGGCTAATTCTAGTGAGTACATAGCCAGGGTGAAATCTAAAGATGCTTACGGAAACACCCGAGTTGCGCCTGACTTTGCGTTTACGACGAGTTATGTGGGGGCTAAAATTACCAGCGTTGAAACGACAACCGCTGCGGATTCTATTTTAACCAAAGATCAAGTTATTGAATTTACCGTCAAAGTAGACCGTCCTGTTAAAGTTCTAAATCTTTCTTCAAATTTAACGCTATTGATGCCTTCGGAGGCGAGTGGCAGTGCTAAGGCTATTTTGGTGACTCCCTTAAATTCTGTCGTTAGTTCTTTAACCTATCGCTATGTGGTTCCTGTAAATGTGTATTCTAGTCACTTAAAGGTTCAGAATATTATTATAGGCTCAGCCATTGCTGATTCTGTAACGGAGGTTGTATTAAGCGGGACTATCAACCCCGAATCTGGAGGCAATGCTTATTCAATAACTGCCAAGAATATTGTCATAGACTCCACGCCTCCCAATCCTCCAGAAGTTTTTTATATTGTCAGTCCAAAAATTGCGACATTCTCAAATATCGATTATGTGGCCCATAATGATGGGAGTGGAGCAACTACTTATCTGCGAATGACGAATATGGATACGTCGGAGTCCACAACTTGGCGCACAGGAGTTAATGGTTCTTATCAGTTTGAGTCTCCAACAGCGGGACTGGGGTTAGGTGTCTCTTATAGAATTGAAGCTTATACGGAAGACAATGCTGGAAACTCCAGTGCTACAACTATTAAAGACTTTAAGAGTTTTTCTTGCCCCGCACAGTTTGCATATGTTTGGGATGGTATTGAAAGTCCATTCTGCGTGGCCAAGTTTGAAGGCAAAGGGACAGAGGCGGCTCCATTAATTGCGGCTACTGGAATACCTACGTTATTTTCGAATGTAACGACGGCGAAAAGCTACTGTGAGGCTTTCGGTGCAAAGTATGGCATTATTAACAACTCTCAATGGCAAGTCTTAGCTAATTTAGTCGTTCGACAACCTAAAAATTGGACTGGAAATAATTATCTAGATGGCGCTCTCAGGGTCGGAAACGTTGCTGGGGTTCATGGCAACTTGGAGGGGGTAGATATTGAATTTCCGAGTTCTCCCAATGTAGGTGGTTTGTATTCCAGAAAATTGCTTCTGCCGTATAATCAGGAGGTTTGGGATTTGTCAGGAAACGCATCTGAGATTGTGATTAAGGATGAAACGGCGCCTTTTCATCTATCTCCAATCACTCCTGTAGAGCTTCTTTTGGGGGATTTAAAGCAATCTTATGGAGCAAGGGGAATCGATTGTCATAATGTTCATTTGGAAAATCCTATGGACGGTAGTCCTGAGGTCCGTTGCGGATTCGGAAGTGTTTCAAACTCGGGTTCGACCTACTTTATGTACCGAGGGGGGGACGCTAAGAGTAGCAATATGGAAGCAGGAGTTTTTACAGCACTAGAGAATCCTGGGGTGTTTGGCGGAGCCGCAGCTCGGTGCGTGTTTAATCCTTAGTGCGTAACGGACGAAGGACAATTTCATATTTTCCCAGAGCAAGCTCGCGGGCAAGATCAGGTACTTTTCCAGATTTCTTAGACTCTCTTCCAAAGAGTTCTTCGACAGTGACTTCAAGAACATCTGCGATAGAAAAAAGATGTTCCATTTTTCGGGGCTGTTGCCCATTCATCCAGTGATAAATTGTTTTGGCCGGAACTTTGGAACGACGAGATAGTTCCGTAATTGAAAGACGTTTTTCCTCTATAAGTTTTCGAAGATTCTTTGCCATCATCATAACGGTCCCTCGTACTAAAAACCAAATTTAGTTTTTAGTAAATAACAGCCAGACGGCATCTTTTTCTCATTTACGGGAATAGCTTCTCGCTCACAAGACGGACGGGTCATGCTGAAATTATTTGAATGAAGATTTCCTGAGGAAAAAGCTGATAGCGTTTTTTTTAAACAGCTTTACTAATTTCATATAGGCTATGAAGGGCCAAGAGCCGTTAAGGCATTTAAAGAATAAAATATTTTGCGTCAAAGACAAGGAGTTTTCCGTCAGTTTCATAAAATTGCTTGCTTGTTGATTTATTTTTTTTAACCATTGTCTTCTATGAAAATCGCAACGGACGCAGCTTTTTATTTTGGTCAAAAAACTTTTGCAGACTTTTTGCTCAGCACTCAGGTAGGGGCGCCCCGTTGGGCCTTACTGGATGAGCAGGGAGACTTTGTTGATTTAAAAAAAGCTCCAAAGCTTGCGGAGCTTCAAGTCAGCACGGATTCAGAGGGGCTGCACTTGGGTTTGGGTAAAATGTTTTTCAAGGTGATGGCGACAAGTTCTTCGCAAAGAACTGTCGCCCTTGACGGTCATTCTCTCACAGCTCGCCTAGAGCCGGATCTGTATTCTCAGGCAATCTCACAGTTTATTGCTTATCCGTGCAGGCTTATTCGTTTTTAAAGTATCTCTCAAATTTCTCGGCAAGTTTTCTCTAGGATTCTCAAATCGAAACCTAAAAGAGGAGCTTAGTCGTTGCAGACTGAGACAGAACCATCTTTTTACCGCAAGATCACTCAGGGGAAAAGCCATTATTCCGATGAGTTATGAGTGAAGTCTGCAAATTTCAAAGCCTCATTCTTGATGCTTTTGATAGGACTCGGGTCGCTTTTAACGGCCTGTTCTGATCGAAAGTTAGATGTGAACTTTTTAGGTTCATCGAGTTTGTATTCCTATATGCAGGTCACGAATTCTAAAGCGATGAATGAGGTCATCGTTAAATCTAATGAAAACAGCATTCTCTTATCTGGAGTTTGTAGCAGAGACGTTCGGCAAGTCATGTTGCAGCCAGATGGTTTAGATGGTTGGGTGCCTGTTGAGTCTATCGGGAGTGTTGCACAAATTCGCTGTTTTGAAGCCGGTGAATTTCAATTCACGGTGACGTCAGATTTTATGGCATTTAATCAAAGCACTCTTGCTGGAAGTAAAAGCACTTACTTAAATATCAAGTGGACCACAGGTGAGCAGAGCGGGGAGCAAAAGCAAGCGCGTGTACGCTTAACATACGAACCGCCTTCGGTGAAGTTGGTTTTAGAGGCCATCAATAAAAGTCATAGCCAGAATAGTGACTACTTTTTAAAAGGAAGCTGTGAATTCTCAGGAGGACCTGTTTTGATCTCCGGCCCTTTTGTAGTAAGTCCACTTCAAATCAACTGTATCAATGGAAGCTTTGAGGCGGCTGTAAAAGTCTCATCTTCAAGTATAAAACATGGGGAAGCTGAAAGGGTTTCTGTACAGCATCGTTACTCATCCCAAGGCCGCGTCTTTTCAGAGCAAACTCAACAGGTGAATGTGGATCTTCAAGATCCCGAAGTTAAGATCACGGCGCCGACCCAAGGGCAAATTGTAAAGAGTGGTGATCCCCTCGCGCGAGATAAGAAGGTTTTGGTTCAAGGTCTTTGCAGTGAGCATTTGAGTGTGGTGAGTCTGCGCGTGGGCACCGAAGACGTCGCTCTCACAAACTGTACTTCCTCTGGAACCTTTGAGGTCTTAGCAACTCTGCCAAGTGGTGAGGTTGAAATTTTTGCTTTACAAACAGATGCTGCAAAAAATCGTGGGGCAAGCAGTCCTATTCTGTTTGAAAACAGATTGATGGGCCCTGGTGGATTTATTATTGCCGGAGTAAAGTCGGAAGGATCTTTCGATACCGAGGTGGATGGAACTCTTAAAGACTTACCTTTGGTTGTTCATTTGGGTCCCTCAGCTGGAGCCGTGGAGTACACCGTGCAGATTCTTAAGGCCAATAAGGATCTACTCTGTGAGAAGTCAGGGGCGGCAAGTACGAATGAGATAGTTTTTGATCAATGCGCTCTTCAGAATCAAACTCAGTATTTTATTAGAGCTGAGGCCTTGAATTCCTATGGGAATAAAACACAAGCTTCCAACTCTGGAGCGTTCTCTTTTACGACTGATTTTCCAAAGCCAAAGATTTTATCTGTCACGACTGTTACTTCAGCGGGAACTCAGCTCGATGCTGATGCGACAGTTTATTTCGACGTCGAGTTTAATCGACCTGTTATTTTTCATGCTGCAAGCCGCTTGAAGTTCGTAAATCTTTCTGAGGCAGCCCAAGTAGCAGGTGCTCCCAACGTGCCACTGACGACTCATAAGTATAAGATGGTAGTTCCAGTAAATATTTCTCCAACCACTATTAAAGTAAGTAGTTTGCAATCCGACGGATTGGCAACTTGGATTGATGGTTCGACTCCGGCGGACTTGGCGATCTCCTCAGAGGTGGGTGGGAATGCCTATACGATTTTTCAAAAAGGCATCGTCATAGACTCTTCACCTCCACCTGTGGGTGTTTTTAAAAACATTGCCGGTATGGAGAATATGACCGTTTCGCCCGTTGTAAATTTCGAAAAGCCCACGCATCGCAATAGTTATGATATCTACACAAGATTTAAAACTCTTGATGGTCATGAAATGGTGACTTGGGGACTGGCAGGGAGTAGCTCCACATCCGTGGTTTCATTTCAAGAAGGAGTGAAGTACGTCCTTGAGTATCAGAGTCGAGATATCAAGGGAAATACGAGTGCCACCACGTCGCGAGAATTTATTGCCTCTGTTTGTCCTGAGAACTTTCAGATGGTGGACTATGGTTCATCGAGTTTCTGTGTCGCTCAGTTTGAAGCTAAGCGAGCTGCGGGCAAGGTGCAGATTATTCCGCAGCAGCCTCCACTAGAGGTTAGCACGTGGCAGGAAGCTGATAATGTTTGTAAAGAACTGGGTGAAGGGTTCTCGGTGATCACCAATGATCAGTGGCAGATACTTTCAAATACTATCGCGGGCATTGCACAAAATTGGGATAGTCAGGTCGTGGGATCGGGGTCTTTGAAGGTGGGGAACGTTGAGTATAGCAAATCCGAAGCCGTGGATCTCAGTAACTCCTGCTATCCGAGAGCGGCCAACTGTGCAGCGCGACTGCAAAGAAGTATGGTTCTTCCCAACGGAAAGTTGATTTGGGATTTAGCTGGAAATCTTCCGGAGCATGTGAAGGTTATTGATGCTTCAGCAGATCCGGGCCATGAAGGGCAAGTGATAGCTCTTCAGGGGAATTCCTTCTTTTCTCCTTCTGTGAGTGGAATCACTAGCTGTGTAAATGATTATCTTACAGGTTGCCATCTAGGAACTGTTGAAGGAAGTAACTCTTTTTCAAGCTATATGCGTGGAGCGGGATTTAGTTCACTGACAAATAAGTCTGGGTTATTTAGCGTTAAAAGAATTTCTACCGCTGCTGGTGGAGCGCGCTGTACTTATAAAAAAACTTCACCGTAGGTGAGACTCGCTAAAGAATTAGCGAGTCAATTTGCTGAATCTTAAAGTTAAGAGTGTAGATACGAAGATCAATCCAAGCAGCAAACCAAGCCATACGCCAATAGGGCCAAAGCCCAAATAAAACGAAAGAGTAAAACCTAACGGCAGACCGAAAATCCAATAGGCTATAAAGGCATAGACACTTGGCCATTGGGTATCACTCAGTCCACGAAGAGCTCCAATGGCAACAGCCTGAACTCCATCAAAAACTTGAAAAATGCCGACGATCGCTAAGAACTGAGCTGCCAATAGAATCACATCTTGATCATCGACGTAAAAACTTGGAAGCCACTTTCTGAGTAAAAGAAATCCCATCGCGCAAATCGCCATGTACACGCCGCCAACCTTGATTGCTGTGAAGCCTGAATAGCGAGCTTCACTCATTGAGCCCTGACCGAGTTGATAGCCCACGCGAATGCTGGCTGCGATTCCTACACTCATGGCGACAAGAAATGTTGTGCTGGCAAGGCTGATGGAAATTTGGTGTGCCGCCAGTGGGCCTGCGCCAAACCAACCCATCATGATGGCTGCGAATGAAAATGCTCCGACCTCAAAAAGAAAAGTAAACCCATTAGGAATTCCTAGTTTAAGAGTGTGCTTTAGCAGCGGTCGGTCGAGTGGGTTCTTCCAAGAAGTCACTAAGTAAGGTTTAAAGCTGGCGCTGATATGGATGTACGCCGCCAGTAAAACAGCCATGAGTGAACGAGCAAAGAGTGTTGCCATTGCAGCACCCATCAATCCCATCTCTGGAAAACCCCATTTTCCGTAGATCAAAACGTAGTTGCCCAAAATATTAACCACAACGCCTAAAAGCATGACGTACATGGCGACTTTCGTGCGACCGACACCATCGGAAAACTGTTTGTATCCCTGATAGATGAGGCTTGGAAGAACAGTCCATGCCACAATTTGGTAAAAGGGCAGGCCCTTTTCTAATACTTCTTTGGTTTGCCCCATATAAGGCATCAAAGGAATGAGCCCATACAGAAGTAAGATGATAAGGACCGAAGAAAGTATGCTTAATAAAAGCGTGTGCTTTAAAAGAACACCGGCAAACGCAAATTGGCCTTGCCCTTGAGCTTTAGCAAAAAGAGCCGCCGTCGGGGAAAGAATACCGATTCCAAAAATAAGAAACACAATAAAGACACTACCAGCAAATGCCGATGCCCCCAAGGCAACAGAGCCCAGAGCGCCGACCATCATAGTGTCCGCAAGAGTAATGACGTTCTGACCCACCTGTCCAACGATGATGGGGCCAGCCAGTCTTCCTAATGAAAGACTTTCTTTATAAAATTTAGACTGAGACAACTTCTTTAATCTCCGGGAAAAGCTCTTTCATGCGAGTTTCGATACCCTCTTTCAGAGTGATCGTAGAGCTCGGGCAACCTGCACAAGCTCCGCGCATGTGAATTTGTAGGATATTGTCTTCGTATTTATGGAAAACGATATCTCCACCATCGAGAGCCACTACCGGGCGAATTTCGCGATTCAGGACTGATTTAATGTTGCGAACCATCGGAGAATCATTCGGGTCATCCTCTGTGTGCTGAATGATTTCGATGACTACGGGTTCGTTAGAATCTAGGTGTTCTTGAATTAAAGAACTCAATGGCTGAGCAAGAAGCTCCCAATCAACCCAGTCTTGCTTAGTAACGGTAATAAAGTCTGTTCCCACGTAAACGGCGCTGGTCCATGGAAATCCAAAGATTTTCGCGGCCAAAGGTGATTTTTCGGCCTCTTGTGATGTGGGGCAATCGAAACCCTGATCTGTCACCTTGCGGTGCAAATGAAACTTCATAGTTGCTGGGTTCGGTGTAAGTTCAAAAGTTACATTAGATAGGCTCATTGGAATCCTCTCAGAAATCAGAAAGACATTAACCGAAGCAAGGTTTTATGCCAAGCGTGTTAATCGCACGAGACGCGCTTGATTATATCATGAAAACTCAATAAATTCTGTGGGGAACTTATTTCGTCAATACTAAGAGGAGACATAGATGACGCCAAGAGTTAGAGAGATTTTAAGCTGGTATGGAGCAGACAATCCAGGGGTGCTTACGAATTTAGCTCGTATGATGAACTTTGGTAAACTTGCAGGAACTGGAAAACTAGTCATTCTTCCTGTGGATCAGGGATTTGAACACGGTCCGGCTCGCTCTTTTGCGAAGAATCCCGATGGATACGATCCGGCTTACCACATTGAGCTGGCGATTGAGTCTGGTTGCAATGCCTATGCAGCTCCATTGGGTGCTATCGAAGCAGTGGCGCGTGATTACGCAGGTGAGATTCCATTGATTTTGAAAATCAATAACTCTGACACTCTGTACACAGATAAACATCCTCACTCGGCCCTTACATCTTACATCGACGACGCTCTTCGTTTGGGTTGTGCAGGGATTGGTTTCACAATCTATCCGGGCTCTTCTGAAAGAAAAGGTCAGTACGAAGAGATCGCTCAAGCAGCACGTCTTGCAAAAGAAGCAGGTCTTGTTGTGGTGATTTGGTCTTACGCTCGTGGTGAACAAATCTCTAAAGATGGTGAGACGGCGATTGACGTGATTGCGTACGCTGCTCATATCGCGGCTCAATTAGGTGCTCACATCATCAAAGTAAAACCTCCAACAGCTCACATTGAACAAGCTGCTGCGAAAAAAGTTTATGAAGAACAAGGTATCAAAGTTGCGACTTTAGCAGATCGCACTCGTCACGTTGTTCAGTCTTCATTTGCTGGCAAACGTATCGTGATCTTCTCTGGTGGAGAAGCAAAGGGTACTGAAGAAATTTTGAAAGAAGTTTCTGAATTGGCTCAAGGTGGTGCTTTTGGCTCTATCATGGGTCGCAATGCTTTCCAACGCCCTAAGAAAGAAGCGATTGAGTTGCTTCACGGTGTAATGGAAGCCTTTGCTGGTAAAAAGTTATAATTTAAAAATTACGAAAGAGTCTTAAATGTCGATCAACGAGAATCCGCTACGTGCCGAGAAAAGAAAAAAACTTCATGCCCTTCGCGAGAAAGGTATCAATCCTTACCCATATACTTTCGAAAACAAATCGAAGGTGGGTGATATCGTTGCAGAGTTTGGTTCTGCTCTTCAGGCAGGAGATAAACGCCCTGAAAACGTAGTTCGAATTGCGGGTCGCTTGATGACTCTTCGTGCGATGGGGAAAGCTAGTTTCTTCAACATGCAAGAGCAAACGGGCTCTATCCAAGTTTACGTAAAAACAGAAGAGCTGGGCGAAGTGGATCGCGCAGCTTTTGAATTGGTGGATTTGGGCGATATCGTGGGTGTTGAAGGTTACGTGTTTAAGTCGCAAAAAGGGGAGCTCAGCATATATGCAAAGAGCTTCCAGATTTTGACTAAAACAATTGAACCGTTGCCAGAAAAATTCCACGGTGTTCAAGATATCGAGATTAAATATCGCCATCGCCACTTGGACTTGATGACGGATGCAGATTCTCGCAAAGTTTTTGAGACTCGTTCAAAAATCATTAAAGAAGTGCGCAGATTCCTAGATGATCGTGGATTCATGGAAGTTGAAACGCCAACACTTCAGCCAGTCTATGGTGGTGCTGCGGCAACTCCATTTACGACTCATCACAAAGCTTTAGATATGAAGCTTTATATGCGTATTTCTCCAGAGCTTTATCTGAAGCGCTTGATCGTAGGTGGCTTTGAAAAAGTTTACGAGATTTCTAAGAACTTCCGCAACGAAGGTATCGATAGAACTCACAATCCTGAGTTTGCTCTTCTTGAGTTCTATGAGGCTTACACTGACTATAACTATCAGATGAAACAATTCGAAGAGATGATCTCAACGATTGCTGAAAAAGTAACAGGCAGTATGAAGGTGAGTTATCAAGGAACTGAAATTGATTTCACTCCTCCATGGAGACGTCTGACGGTTCATGATGGAGTTCGTGAATACGCGGGTATTGATCCAGATAAAGCAACAGACAAAGAGATCTTCGAAGCTATTCGTAAAAACGGTGGCGATATCGAAGAACCTAAAAAACGTGGCGAGATGGTGATGGAGCTGTTTGAGTTAACAGCCGAGAAGCATCTTGTTCAGCCAACATTTGTAATGGATCACCCTGTAGAGATTTCTCCTCTTACAAAAATCCATCGCAATGACTCTCGCTTGGTAGAGCGTTTTGAACCATTCTGTGCTGGAATGGAAATTGGAAATGCCTACAGTGAGTTAAACGATCCAGAAGACCAATTGGCTCGCTTGAAAGAGCAAGAAGCTAATCGTGATAAAAACGAAGAAGCTCATCCAATGGATGAAGATTTCTTATTAGCGATTGATGCTGGTATGCCGCCAACAGGTGGTGTGGGTATTGGTATCGAAAGAATCGTGATGCTTCTGACGGACCGACCTTCGATTCGTGATATTATCTTCTTCCCAACGATGAGAATTAATAAGTAATGATGAAACTATTTCTTTTTCTTGCAGGTCTTTTCTTGGTGCTGACTTCTTGTCAGCACAAGGCAACTCAAGTTTACCGTGAAGAGCCTGTTCAAGTCGGGGAGTGGTCCGTCAAAAATCTTTTAAAGGCAGAGGCTGTGATCTTAGATGCGCGCCCTGCTTTTGAATTCAATCTTTCTCATGCTCCTAATTCTGTAAATGTTCGCTGGGAAGATTTCTCCCAAGCAAATCCGATGTCTCGTGGTGTCTTAGAGCCAGATCATTTTGCTTTAGCAAGAAGATTAGCGCTTATTGGAGTGAGTCCTGAAACACGAGTCATCGTCTTAGGTAAAGGCAAGCAAGGTGCGGGTGAAGAGGGGCGCATCGCTTGGACTTTAAAAGTTCTGGGTGTTCAAGAAGTCTTCACACTTGTGCATACTTCATTCAGAGCACAAAACCCTCGCCCTGAGCAAAGTCTTGTTAAAAATAAACCTTACTGGAACCCCCCAGTTGAGGATTCTTTACAGCTATCTTTGAAGGACTTTAAGGCAGATGCTGTGAAAACAAATACATTTGTCTTAGACGTTCGCTCCCAAAGTGAATTTAGTCACCGTAGCTTAAAACAGAATTCAAAGTTTAAAGGCAAAGTTCTTCACGTTGAGTGGAAAGAGTTCTTCAAAGACGATGGTTTGCCGAATAAGAAAGTGATTGAAACATTAGCGGCACAGGGGATTCAGCCTCAGAGTCGTTTGATTGTTATTTCTAATCACGGTGTGCGCTCTGGTGCCGTCACTTATGCGCTTCAATATCTTGGCTTTAATAAGGTCGCAAACTTTGCGGGCGGCTACGAACAATACCCTTAGGTTAGACGTTTACATTAAAGAATCTGAACTGATCCACTAGACTGGTTTTAAAGCGAGGGATTTGCGGAGCAATCTAAGCAAGTCTCTAGCACTTCAGCGGCACGCCATCCTGGCTCAATTGCGGCCGCTGCCTTTGGCATCGGTTCGGGCCGTCCAGGCCCCCGCAAAGGCCGCTTTCGGCCAGAGACTTCCTTAGCTTTCTCCGCAAATTTTGCTTTCAACAATGCTATTAGGATGTTTTTCTATTTACGAACTATATGAATCTGTATTGATTCACCTTAGCTATGTACAAATAGATATTCAGTTCGAGATGTTCTTTGATTTTGGATGTGCACCAGCTTTTTCTAGCAAGTCTTTTGATGTGATCTCTTAATACAGCACAGGTATGGTTGAGTGGGAAAAGTGGATCATGGATTCTTTTTTCAGAGCTTAGATACTTTTGCTCTCTTCTTTTTTCTTTATTATCTCTGCTAGTGAACTGTTTATAGGGAACATTCGGGAAGATATTTTTTACGAGATTCTTATAAAGTGGTTTTGCATCTGATTTGATTTCTTGAATGGATTCTGCTTGGGATCTGATGCTTAAAAGAAGCCATTGATTTTATCAGAGGACTCGTTAGCTCTATACCCGTATTTTCTATAAGCTATATTCGCAAGATGTCCCTTGGCGGGAATACTTCCTACCTGAACACCTAATAATTGGTAATGTTCATTAACTGCTAGTGCAATAGTAAGGGGTTTGAGTTTTGTATGTTCAATAGACTCCATCTCATCAAAGAACACTTCATTAGAGTTAAAATGTTGATTCTTGTGAAACTCTTTTGCTCTATGTCCGAGCCATTTGAATTTATAGTATACGGTTTTATAGTTACAGTTTAATAGTCTTGCGATTTCTCTTAGAGCGACTCCTGAGGTTGCAAGTTTAAATATCTGTACATTAAGATCGACTCTTTTTTGTCCAAATGTAGGGGATAAAGTTCTAGTAGAAAAGGACTTCTTGCAGGCCAAACACTGATAAGTATAAAGGCGCAAAGTCTAAAGAGATCTTTGCGCCGATAATCGGAATAGGGCCATTAATGTCTTCACCATGCTGAGGGATCAGTTTTTAAAGAATCAGTGATAAAAAGTGGCTGTTGGTGGTTCATCTCGACGAACGGTTCTCTTATCTTTAGATAAAGTTTTTCTTAATATTTCGATAATCTCATTTTTCTTAACTGGCTTTACAGCATAGGCATCGCAACCACTTGAAAGAGTTCTTTGCAGATCCTGAACAACCGCCGTTGCGGTTAAGGCAACGATAGGTGTATGCGGCAGGTTTTGATCCTTTTCCCAGATTCGAATCAGCTCTGTGGCTTTATAGCCTGTCATAATAGGCATTTGTATATCCATAAAGACGATATCATATCGAGACTCTTTAAACATCCTGACCGCTTCTTGCCCATTGATGGCTTCATCACAATCAAAGGGCAGGTTTTTTAAATAGTGAATCATAAGCACGCGGTTATCTTCTGAATCATCCACTAGTAAAACCTTAAACCGGCGATTAGGGAATTCGTCTTTCCATGAAAAAGCCGGAGTGGTTTTTACTTCTGTCTGAGCAGAATAGTCAGGACGGTGAGGAAGATAGATCTTAAATGTTGTTCCTCGGCCCGCCAAACTCTTCACATCCATTTCACCGCCCATGATCTCTACAAGGTTTTTAGAGATGACAAGTCCAAGGCCCGAGCCGCCGTACTTGCGAGCCGTACCGGGATCAGCTTGAAAAAAAGGAGAAAAAAGATCTGCCTGTTTGTGGCGGGGAATCCCGATCCCTGTATCTGAAATCGAAAAAACCAGGCGGTCTTGATTTCCCTTTGGAGCGACTTCGATTGCGACCTTAACAGATCCCTCATGGGTGAATTTAAGAGCATTGCCAATCAGATTAAATAGAACCTGACGAAGGCGCGTGGGGTCGCCCCATTGATAAAGGGGAACATTGTCATGAATATCGAGAGAGAACTCTAAACCTTTTTCTTCGGCTTTAATCTGTAAGATTTCAAAAACACTGCGAACGGTGTCATGCAAGTTATAACTCACTTGTTCAACATCAAGGGCTTTGGCTTCGATTTTTGAAAAGTCTAAAAGATCATTGATAAGAGCTTTGAGATTTTCTCCGGCATGACTGAAAAGTGTCAAATAACGAGCCTGGTCTTTCGAAAGCTGGGTTTCTTTGAGGAGTTCCAACATTCCAAGAACTGAATTGAGTGGAGTGCGAATCTCGTGACTCATTCGTGCTAAGAACTCGGACTTGGCCTCTGAGGCTTCTTCGGCGAGCTGCTTTGCGCGCATGAGATCGTTTTCTATTTTTTTCAGGCGCGACACTTTCTCGATCAGCGAAGTAATCGCAGAACCGGTTACCAAGGAACAAAAACAAAGAGTGAGTAACGTTGCCGGGGTTTGAATTTGAATTTCATCATTCATCCAAGGAAGCTTAAATAAATACGGAAACGAAATAGTGATTGCCATAATCCAAGTGTTCATAAGAACAGCGGCATAGAGACCGTACCAAGCGGAATACACCAAGAGGATTATTCCAAATAAGTACCACGAACTTGAAAGTGGAAGAGTGTAACCAACAGCCACGCAGGCTAGAAGTACAGCACCCATTGTAATGTATTCTTTTTTGGTCATTTTCTCGATACGCACAGGGGGGAGCGATGAGTGTACTCTTCTAGATAGACCCTTGCGAAACATCCATGGTGTCGCCAAAATAAATAGTGGCAGTGTAATAAACACGGCACCTGTGAGGTCTCCGACCATTGTTAAGATTGTTGAAGACCAGAAAGTATCTTGAGTAATGAGTCCTTTAAATAAGAGAATGGTCTGAATTAAGGTGGAACAAATAATCGAAGGAATAAAAAGACCATACACAAAGAAAAGAGCAATGTTTTTGGGTGTGGGACGCCAGCTTGAGTAGTGTTTAAAACGCTCACTGACTAACAACCATGCGAGAAAGACTTCAAAGGTTTCTGGAAACGCATAGACCGGATAGAGGGAAGGATCAGGAAGGTTAAGAATTGGAGCGGCAAGGAGTCCATTCAGAAAGACTGCAAAAAGAACACGGGGCCCCCACCATAGTGCTAGAACAATCCCTAAGTTGATAGGAAAGTAGATCCAATAGATTCCATGATTTGTCGAAAGCGGCAGGCTTAAGAGTGTACAAAGAGCTAACAAAGCAAATGGCACTACCGCTGTCCACCAAGGGAGTGGTCTTTGTTTCATAGAGGTAGTTTAGATTCAAAAGTGTCCGATAATAAATTAGCAGAAGAGAAATATGTTAAAAACCATAATAAAAAAGGAGCTTCCTGATAGAGAAGCTCCTTTTTAACAAACTAAATAAACTTAAACGACTATTTCAACACGATGGCTGAAACAGAACACATGCTTCCTTGAAGAAGAGAAGCGTCACGATAGATCGTTGCATCTAGAACTGCAGGGTCTTTCATGGCTTGGTCACGAGCCTTCACGCAATCAGAAAGATAGTTACGGCAAATCCCAGCGTCGCTTTTGCTCTCACATACCCAATTTTTCTTAATAACAGATTTAAATTTGAATCTGTAGTTTGGATTTTCAGAGTGGATTTCTACGTGACAACGAATGTTCGCACGACCATTGGCATCGATAACATTTGTCCAGCTATACGTGAAATTACGATAGTCTAAAACCATGTTCTTTGAATTAGGCATTGTCTTAGAGCGAGATTGAATGTTTTGGATAAACAGTTCACAGCGAGAACCAAGAGTTTCAACAGAGCCAGATTTAGACCAGAAAACAACTCGGTCTGAGGGACGGCCGAAAAGACATCTATTTCCTTCAGCATCACATCCTGGCCCTTCATAATAAGGAGCTGCGTGAACTAGAGAGCTTGTAAGAAGAAGGCTTAGAATCATCAAAATTTTTTTCATAATTTTATCCTTTTTAAATAATCACTTAATAAAAAATTAAAATAAAAATTAACGTTTATGTTTTGCGGGATTTTCATGGCCCGTCATCACTCCATTGATCACAAGAAATCCGTGCTCATGGCGCGTGTTTTTTGGATTCAAGTGCAACCAGTGAATCACGCCCTTAAGTGGAGAGTACTTATCGCGAATAAAGTCTCCGCAAGCAATGATCGGGTCATTGGGGCGGAACTCCGGAAGCGAACCAAATTTAGTATTAAAAATAACTTCAACACGATCTTTTTTGGTATTCAGGTCTGTATCCAAATCCACCTCAAGATGAATATGGTTTTGGCGATCTTCGATAAGGCGAACAATAATACCTTGAACGTGGGCACGAGAAATTAAGCGCTTTTGATTTTTACTATTCAACCACTCAATGACCTGGCCTTCGTTGTAAGGCAAAACTTCATCACCGCTTTTGCAGACCGTCGGGTTGGCCAGAGCAAGCGATGGAAGGCACAATAATAAAAGCAGGGCGAGTTTTCTCATGGGGGCGAGTTTAGCAGAAAAAGCACGGCGTCTTATTATTCTTATCAAGCCACTGAAAAAATGAAATGCCTGTCAAGTTTCTAGACAGTCGATAGATTGCCAGAGTCAATAAGTGCGGTCTTTACCTTAGCATATTCTATTAGAATCAAAGGAATAAGGTCTGAGTTTTCGGGATTGGACTCAAGGTCTTTGCAAAGAGCGGCCAGATCCTCGGCTCCGAGGCTTAATGAGCTGCTTCGCCAAGTGTGGGCGATCTTTCTATAGGTATCGGGGACATGGGATTTCTGTAAGGATTCAGCAAGTTCGTCTGAAATTTTTAAATAGGAGCGGATCAGATCTTGATAAAGATGGGGGTTGTCTGGAGTTACGAGAAACTCTAAGGCCTCTTTTGCAGCCGGATTGATGGGCCCAGGATAATCTCTATGCGACATTGCCGTTTTGCTTCTTTACGAGGTATTCGGTGACCTTGCGGAAAAGAACTTCGAAACTTGCGGGTTTGACAATGAAATCAGTGATCCCGAGTTTTTGGAAGTCTTGGACATCCACAGGTTTTAATTCAGCAGTCGTTAAAAACAACGGCGTCTTACGGAAAGTACTTTGAGAACGAATCCAGCGTGCGAGGCTTTGGCCATCGTGTTGAGGCATTCGCCAATCAATAAAGATCATGTCGAAGGGTTTTCCAATAGCGGTGGAGTTTTCAATCTTAGTCATAGCAATAGAGCCATTCTCTGCAAATTGAATGGTGCGAAAACCGATGCGCATTAAGCACGAAGAAATTAGCAAGCGATCAAACTCAGAATCATCAGCGATTAAGACGCGTAGATCAGCCACTGCACTTCTTATTGTGATTTCGTTTTGTTTCCCCATGGGATGCTTATCGGAAGTCCTTAAAATGTCCTGAGTTTAGTTTTTCTTGGTCGCAAACCTCGACTTTTGTTCAAGTGATAAAACGCTCTTAAAGACCGATAAGAGTTCAAATATTTCAAGGGGATAACTTTGAAAAAGCAAAGCCTCAATAAAGCCTACTGGGAGTTAAATCTCTTCTTCATCGCTATCATTAGCGGATTGATAGGTTCCGGTATATTTCTAAATGTAGAGTTAAGAGAATTAAAGAAATCCAGTGATGCCCGCGCAGAAGCGCGAGAAGTTGCCTATGTCTTACAAGAATTCAGTATCATGCTTAATCAAGCAGAGACTGGTCAGCGCGGTTTTATTCTTACGGGTGAAATGAGTTATTTAAATCCCTATCTAGATTCAAAAGAGAAAATTCCAGCTCTTTTAGGTAATCTAGAAAATCGTATCGCCAACAATCCCATTCAAAAATCTTATTGGGCCGAGCTTGAAAAAATTGCGGCACTCAAGCTTATCGAACTTGAAGAGACTATCGAACGGTATAGAAAGGGTGGGGATCGCGATGCTATTAAGGCGATCATGACTCATCGTGGGCGCAATTATATGACAGAGTTGCGCCATATTACCGAGAACATGGCGGCTGAACAGCAGAAGATTATTGAATATCGCACGGCTCGCATGGCAGAGATTCAGTCGGCCAGTTTCGTGATCGTGAGTGCGGTCGTGGTGGTTTCTGTTTTAATGGTTTTAGGAGCCCTTTACTTTTCACGCAGTTTGCAAAGAAGGCGCTTTGAAGCAGAGTCTTCTTTGTTGCGCTCAAATAGTGAGCTTAAACGGCAACAAAGTGTTCTTTCTCGGGTTGTTGAAACTCAAAACGTCATTGCAGGGGCGGAACTGAACTCGCACCGAGTGATGGATCTCGTAGTGAAGCACTCCATGGAGCTTACAGGGGCTGATGGTGGAATCATTGAAATTATTGATGGCACTGACTTAGTCTATCACCATGTCGGGGGAGCCGCTCAAGAATTTGCAGGAATGCGGATCCCACAAGAGGGAAGTTTTTCTGGCAGAGCACTTAAAGAAAAAAAGACTCTTATCTGTCAAGACATTGAACTGGATGGGCGAGTCAATGTTGAAGCCTGCCGCCGGGTGAATTTGCGCTCGATGGTCGTAATTCCTTTATTTCACGGCGATAAGACTATTGGAATTTTAAAGAACTACTCTTCACAAGAAAATTTCTTCAATGAGCAAAACTGTCTGCCGCTAGAGTTAATCACACGCACTCTCTCTTCAGCGTTAAGTCAAGCTGAAGAGTTTGAGCATGAATTGACTAACGTGGCAAACTTAGAAAAGCTAAAAGTTCAACTGACGGAATCAAGAGACCAGGCCGAGGCGGCCGATCAAGCGAAGACGAAGTTTTTAGCGAATATGAGTCATGAGTTTCGCACGCCCTTAAATGGTATTCTAGGAATTGCGACCTTACTCAAAGACACCACACTCAGCGAAGAGCAAAAAGAGTATCTCAGAATCATCAAAGATTCTGGCGAACACCTTTTAGCGCTCGTCAATGATGTCTTAGACTTTTCAAAAATCAATGCCGGACAGATGCGTTTTGAGAGTGTTGATTTTGATGTGAAGAGCACACTGCAAGATGTTCTGAAAGCCTTCCGTTTGGCAGCTCGCAAAAAGAACCTAGCACTGAATTTGGATTTGGACGAGTATCTGCCGGCTTACGTGAATGGAGACCCCGGAAGATTCCGTCAAGTGTTTGTGAATCTTATAGGGAACGCCTTAAAGTTCACGCACCAAGGAAATGTAACAATCAAAGGACGCGTTCTGGCGCAGAACTCAGGAAAAGTGCGAATGCATTTTGAAGTTTCTGATACTGGAATTGGGCTAGCTCCAGAAAGTATTGAGAAACTCTTTAAAGAGTTTACCCAAGCTGACGCCTCTACCACGAGAAAATATGGTGGCACAGGTTTAGGCCTTTCCATTTCAAAACTACTTATTGAAATGATGGAAGGGGAGATCGGAGTGCGCAGTGAAGTTGGCAAAGGTTCGACATTTTGGTTCACCATGAGTTTAGGCGAAAGTGTTTTTAAATCTGAAAAGACACACTCTAAAACCGTCGAGTTTCGCAAACCCGATAGAGATGTACGTATCCTCGTGGCTGAAGACAATCCCGTGAATCAAATGATTGCGGTGAAGATGCTTGAGAAATTAAGCCTTTCCGCAGTGGTCGTAGGCAATGGTCGCGAGGCTCTTGAACAGTTGAAGCAGAGCTCTTATGACCTGATCCTAATGGATTGCCAAATGCCTGAGTTGGATGGGTATGAAACAACCCGAGAGATTCGAAATTCTAAATCTAACCATAGCACGATTCCAATCATCGCCATGACCGCCAATGCCATGGCTGACGATGAACAGCGCTGTTTAGACGTGGGTATGAATGACTATATTTCTAAGCCCATTGATTTTCAGAAGCTAGCTGTTGTACTTTCTCGCTGGATTTCTATAGAAACGAAAAAGGCCTCTTAAACGAGGCCTTTGATTTATTTGTTTTCAATTTTAAAAAGAACAGAGTACATCGCTTTGAGCATCTCGGGATCATAGCGTCCCGCAAGTTTTTCCTTCATCATAGTGACGGCATCCAGAGGGCTCATCGGAACGTTATAGGATCGTTGAGTCGTCATCGCATCATAGGTATCAGTGATCGCTACGATACGAGCAAACGGGTGAATCTCATCGCCAATCAATTGCTGAGGATAACCATTTCCTGACCAAGACTCATGGTGCTCAAAACAAGCTGCTTTGATCGCATCGCTGATATTTGGATGATCATTTAAAATCGCGAGCCCGTATTGTGGATGCATTTTCATCTGCTCCCACTCGTGTTCATCGAGGCCACCTTTTTTACATAGAATTTCTAGGCTGACATTGCGTTTACCGATATCGTGAAAAAGAGCACCGACGCCGAGTTCTTCGAGGGTGTCGTTGTCATAGCTTAGGGCTTTTCCCAGTCCTAAGCTGTAGATACTGACATCTAAAGAATGATTGTAAGTATAAAAGTCATGACCCGAAAGTGAGATCATAAAGGCCATCGCCTCGGGGGCGTTCTCCATCAAGTTGATGAAGTCTTTAATGATCGGGCGGGATTCGTCGAGGGCTTTATTAACATCAGGATTTTCGAAGAGATCTTCCATCAAAGCCATGGAAGATTCTCTTAAAATTGCAGCCTTTTCAAAGGGATTGACGATCGTAGAGTTTAATTCTTCACGTACCCAGTCACGATAGGTTTGTTTGTCCTCGCTGCGCACGAAAAAGGAATCTCCAGAGTCTCGCATATGCAGCGTTTTGATTTTTCCATCAGAAAGACGATCCCCCGCACGCAGATATAGGATAAACTTCTTATCCACACAGATATAGATATCAAATGTCGTGACTTTTTCTGGACGGATAGTGTTGAGGCGGATTCGGAAGTATTCAGGTCGCATAAGGAAAATTCTGCCATGGATACGTTGACTTAGAAACATTTTCCTGAATAATCAGGCCATGGCCCTTCGTCTAGATACACCAATTCAATATCTCAAAGGAGTGGGTCCCAAGCTCGGTGATATATTTCATCGCAAAGGGATACGCTCGATCTCAGATTTGCTCGAGTTTTACCCTCGTGCCTTCGAAGATCAGCGAGCAGCTCGCAATATTGCGAGTCTTAAAGCAGAAGATATTGTCAGTATCAAAGCCACGGTCATATCTGTGCACGGTATCAATATGGGGCGCTCAAGTCGTAAGATGTATGATGTGCTTGTTCGCGATGCCTCAGGCCAGATTCACTGCAAATTCTTTCGCGTACCCTATAAGGGATACTTTGAGCGTTTTAAGCCTTTTTCTGAAGTGCGAGTTGTCGGAAAAGTAACCGAGTATCGTGGACGTTTAGAGTTTCACCATCCAGATATAAAAGACATTGAGCCGAATGAAGAGACCCAAGATGCTTTAATACCGCTTTATACCGAAATCGAAGGGCTTGCGACGAATAAAATAATGAAACTGATTCGTCAGGGTTTTACGCAAGTGGAAGAATGGCCTGAAGAGGCTTTGCCACCTTGGGTGAGAGAGAAGTATCAACTTCTTCCGCGTAAAGCTGCTCTAAAAGATTTGCACTTTCCCAATCCCGAGCGCGCCTCTGAGTATGCAGAGTTTAAGAGTCCCGCACAGAAACGAATTATATTTGAAGAGTTCTTCTGGCTGGAACTTTATTTGGCGTCACGTAAAGCAGGCTTTAAAAAAGATGCAGCTCCGGTTATTAAAAATGACGGCGCCTATATCCGTAAACTTCTGGAAGTGCTTCCATATAGTCTGACTGGAGCACAAAAAAGAGTTTTTGCAGAAATTAAAGCGGACATGGAAAAGCCTCATCCCATGCATCGAATGGTGCAAGGAGATGTGGGAAGTGGAAAAACCATGGTGAGCTTTATGGCAGCTCTTTTTGCTGCAAGTTCGCAGTATCAGTCCTGTTTGATGGCTCCGACAGAGATTCTGGCAGAGCAACATTTTAAAAATGCGGTGAAGCTTTTAGAGCCTCTAGGAATTCGCTTGGCCCTTTTAGTGGGAAAAACCAAGACTTCGGAAAGAAAAAAGATCTTTGAATCCCTTGCCGCCGGAGAGATTGATCTCATCATTGGAACTCACGCCCTTATTGAAGACGAGGTTGTCTTTAAGAATCTCGGTCTTGTCATTATTGACGAGCAACATCGCTTCGGAGTTGAGCAGCGCGGGGTTTTAAAAAACAAAGGTCAATCTCCACATTTTCTGGTAATGACGGCGACGCCTATCCCAAGAACATTGGCGATGACGGTGTATGGAGACCTAGATGTTTCGATCATTGATGAGATGCCAGCTGGGCGTAGTCCTATTCAAACCCGTGTGATTTATGAGAACAAGAAACCTCAGGCGCTTAAGTTTATGCTTGAGCAGATTGCCAAAGGTCGCCAAGCCTACATCGTTTATCCTCTGGTAGAGGAAAGCGAAAAAATGGACCTCAAAGATGCGGTTTCAGAGTATGAAAAGCTGCAAGCTCAGTTCCCAGAAGTTAAATTTGGTCTCTTGCATGGAAAAATGAAGTCAGACGAAAAAGAACAGGTAATGACCGCCTTTAGAAATCAAGAGATTCAAGTTCTTGTTTCCACCACGGTGATTGAAGTCGGTGTCGACGTACCCAATGCCAATATTATGATCATCGAACATGCCGAGCGTTTTGGGCTTTCACAACTTCATCAATTGCGGGGGCGTGTAGGGCGGGGAGAATTTAAAAGTTTCTGCGTCTTAATTATGGGCTATGCAGTTTCTGAAGAAGGCAAGCAGCGCACAGAGATGATGGAGAAATCCTCTGACGGTTTTAAGATTGCTGAATTCGACTTAGAAATGCGTGGACCTGGAGAATTCATGGGGACTCGCCAGTCGGGTCTATCCGGGTTTAAATTAGCGAACCTTGTACGCGATATGCAGATCTTACAATCAGCAAGAGAAGCTGCCTTTGAGATCCTTCGTAAAGATCCGAAGTTATCCCACCTAGAAAATCAAAAATTGCGTGAAGAGCTGTTGCGCGAACATGGGCCGGCGGCTTTGGCCGGGATCGCTTAACATCTGAAAACTTGCCAGCAACGGTGGTCCTTCGAGATTCCCCTGCGGGAAGAGGTAACCCCTCTTTCGTCGGCGCGCCCATCCATGGGCTTGCTGCTGTCGCCCTATCGGGCGATCGCGTCCCGCTCAGCAGAGGCCTCCTTCAGAGGGGTTGTCTCTCCCCTCCGGGGAATCGCGTGGATTTTTGTTTCTCGGGTTTTTCTGTTTTTGGATTTTTAAAAAATTGAGTTTGGGATTTTTTTTTCGAGTTGTGATTTTTTGAATCGCTTTTGTTTTTTGCTCGATTTCTTTTTTTGATTTTTCTTAGAGAGTTTAATTCTTTTTTTCTGTTTTTTGAAAATGGGTTCTTGGTTTTTTATTTTTATTCTTGCTTGCGTTTGTTGGTGAAAAATTCAAAACTATTAATAGAAAAACACAAGGACGTGTTCATGAAAAATATACTGAATCTTTCTAAGCTCACTATGAGCTTCTCAAAACTTGCTTTAACAACAACGCTTGCTGCGGTTTTTGCGACTCCTGTGGTTGCGATGGCTGCAAAAGAAAATTATCGTGTGAATCTTCGTGTCGGCATGAAGGGTTCAGCTCCGATCTCTGTGGGAACCGTGGCTAAATCTGGTAAGAAAAGTTATATCAGTCAGTTTTCTGACGATGGCTTATCAGAAACTCTGATCGAAGTTCAGCCGCGCAAGGCTCAGCAAAACAATAAAGATGGCCTTCTTTTAAATGTGCAAGTGACCCGCCGAGTGCGTGGGCAAGTTAAAGGCGTTGAAAAAGCCCAGCTCTTTGCTCCTGACAATCAAGAGACAGAGTGGGGAATGGGAAATGGAAAACGCGCTGGAAACCTCTCTTTGGCTGTCATGGCACATAAGGTACAGTAGCGCGCTGCGAAATTAGCGCTTTCATTGCTGCTTTAAAAGTTGAACGATAGGTATCCCCATGGTCTGATCCCGCTCCAAGTGGGAGGGGTCAGTGACAAAAACAGCTATCGTAGCTAGTCTCTTTGTTCACATTGCAGTGGGGATGCTCTTGGGCGTAAAGGCCCACGGTCAGAGTTTAGAGACTCCGACTCTTTTTCTGCGCTCCCAAACCACTCAATTATCATCCCAGTTTTTTAGTTACTCTCAATCTCAACGTCCTCAAGATTTTATTATTCAGTTTAAAGATGTTCCAACGAAAGTGGAACAGACTGAGCTCTCTAAAAAATTCAAAGTGCTCAGCTATATTCCCGATCACGCCTTCGTCATTCGTGGAAAGTCAGTAGACGTAAAGAAATACATTCAGTCGAATAAAGGCATTCATGCTCTTATTCCATTCGAAGGCGCGATGAAGTTAAGCCCTGATCTTGGCGTCAGCAGTGTCTTTAATCAGAATGAATTCTTAAAGGTTTTGATTAAGTGCTATAGAGATTCGGGTTGCTTAGATCTTCAAGTAAAACTTAAAGATCGCGGTTTAGATATCTTAGATAGCTCAAAAAATGATTTTGCAGTGGTCTTGCAGCGCAAGCATCTTTTGCCGGTATCACAGCAGCTTTCTGTGGAGCACATTCAACCTTTTGTGGAGTTTAAAAACTTTGCTCTGCCTTTATCTAATGAAGACCACGCAGAACTTCAAGCACAAGAAAAAAAGCCCTTAGATGGAAGTGAATCCGGAACCCTAGTCATGGGGTTTTCGGCGGCATGGGAAAAGGGGTATACGGGGGTTGATCAGATCGGAGCTTTTGCCGACACAGGCCTTGATACCGGAGACCTAGAAACACTTCACGAAGATATACGCGGTAGAATCTTATCGGGGCAGGCTTTAGGAATTTATTCCTCTTCTTGGGAAGACCCCAACGGTCATGGGACCCATGTGGCAGGTTCCATTTCGGGGCGTGGAGTTCTATCCGGTGGAATTTTAAAAGGCGGCGCTTACAACTCGTTGCTGATTGCTCAAGGGATGTGGTCGGATCGACTCGAGAATTTCACTGTGCCTTCAAAGCTTTCCGTCCTTTTTGATGGAGCTTTGAGCGAGGGTGCTAAAGTTCACAATAATTCCTGGGGAAGTGTTTTAAGTCCTGGCTCCTATGATGCCTCTGCAGCGGAAGTAGATGAATGGACCTACAATCATCCTGAAATGCTCATCGTCTTTGCGGCTGGAAATAGTGGAGCTGACAAAGATAAAAATGGCAGAATCGATGGCGGATCGCTAGCAACTCCAGGGACTGCCAAAAATGCGCTGACTGTGGGAGCCTCTGAAAACGTGACCTCAACGGGGGGAGTGCAAGTTCCTCTAAAAAAACTCAGTGCAGCTCGAGAGCTTTGGCCTGTGGAGCCGCTTTATTCTTCTCATCCTTCGGATAATATTAATGGCCTTGCGATGTTTTCATCCCGTGGTCCGACAATGGATGGAAGGATCAAACCTGATTTAGTAGCTCCAGGAAGCAATATCTTAAGCCTGCGCTCCCAAGTAGAGTCAGCTCTTGAGCTCTGGGGTGCTTACGACCAAAACTATGTTTGGTCGGGTGGCACGTCGATGGCAGCGCCCTTGGTTTCTGGTGCTGCGTTGGTATCTCGCGAAATTTTAGCGAAAAAACGCGGTATCTCTCAACCTTCGGCAGCATTGATGAAGGCAATTTTAATGAACTCCACGGTGGATATGTATCCGGGGCAGTTTGGAGAAGTGGGGGAGGCGCAGGGGCAAGAAATTCTCTCGCACCGCCCAAATGCAGATCAGGGATTCGGGCGCCTAACCGTGGAGCGATTGGTAGAGGTTTCGGAGGGAGCCTTGCTTTGGGATCATGAGGGCTTGGAGCAGGAAGAGGAGTTTCAGGTAGAAATTCCGATTTTGGCGGGGCAAAGAATCTATGCAAATCTTGTATGGTCAGACCCTGCTGCGACCCCTAATGCAGGCAAAGCTCTGGTCAATGATCTAGATCTGGATTTTTACCGAGAAAGCGAGCTTATCTCTAAAAATGAGGATCGCTTGAATAACTTCGAAACCCTTGAAATGGATGAACTTTCGGGCGGACTCTACAAAATCAAGATTCGAGCTCATCGGGTTCTTCAAGGTAGTGCCAAAAAGCAGCCTTTTGCGTTAGTCATCAGTGTGAATTGAGTTCAGGAAGCAGCTCTAAGTTCTTGGAAATTAAAGTTTTTTGGGTTTCGGAGAAATAAGAGTAAGAACACTAGTCAGTGCCTGAAATTATTTCCTTACACGGCGCTCTGGTTTGATAAGTTGTGTCAAATTTGATACAACATCCCTGTTTCTTAGCCTTTTACTTTCAGGGGAGGTTCTCTGATGCAGACGTTTAATATCGGTGATAATGCAGTTTATCCCGGCTATGGCGTTGTTAAAGTGGTTTCTATTGAAACCAAGGAAATGTTGGGTTCTAAAACCACATTTTACAATATGCAGTTAGTGGATTCAGGCCTGAAGATCATGATTCCTACTACGAATGTGAAGTCTGCAGGACTTCGCCCAATTATCTCTAAAGACGAAGCGTCTCGCGTTGTTGGTATCCTTAAAGAAAAGGATGTAAAAATCGACAACCAAACTTGGAATCGCCGTTACCGTGAGTACATGGAGAAGATCAAGACGGGTTCTGTTTTTGAGATTGCTGAAGTTTTACGCGATTTATTCCTCCTTAAGGCAGATAAAGAGCTTTCTTTCGGTGAAAGAAAGATGCTTGATGCTGCTCGCAGCTTATTATTGAAAGAGCTGACATTAGCTACTAGCCAAGAAGAGCTTTTCCAAGAAGAAGAGGTAAAAGCGATCTTCGGAGTGACAGCTTAAACGAAAGCTGTCCAAAGTCCGCGAATTCCACAAATAAGTGCTGCGCCATAGGGGGCGGGACTGGACGATGCGGGAAAAACATAATAACTTGAAGGCCGAGTTTAAAAGCTCGGCCTTTTTTATTTTGGAGTTCCCCTATGACAACAGCTAAATCAAATATTCGCGTGCGTTTTGCCCCATCACCCACTGGTTATCTTCACGTCGGTGGCGCAAGAACAGCCCTTTACAACTATCTATTCGCAAAAAAACAGGGCGGCGAATTTATTCTCAGAATTGAAGACACGGATGAAGCAAGATCTACTCAAGAATCTTTGCGTGGAGTTGTGGACGATCTCGTTTGGTTAGGTCTGATGTGGGATGAAGGCGTAGATCCAGTGACTTTAAAAGACGTCGGCCCTAATGGTCCCTATCGCCAAAGTGAAAGACTTTCGATCTATAAAGAAATCGCGGATCAGTTATTGAACTCTGGAAAAGCTTACTATTGCTTTTTGACGGATGAGGAGCTTGAAAAACAGCGTGAAGCGGCAAAGGCAGCAGGTCGTCCTCCGCAAGTCAACTCTCCTTACCAAGATTGGTCTTTAGAAAAAGCAAAAGAGCACTTAGCTGCGGGCAATAAAGGTGTTGTGCGCTTTAAAACCAAAGGTCTTGCAAAAGATTATACATTCACAGATTTAGTACGTGGAGATGTGCGCTTTCCTTCGGATATGGTGGGGGACTTTGTTCTTCTAAGATCAGATGGAATGCCTGTTTATAACTTCTGCTGTGTGGTGGATGATTACTTGATGAAAATCTCTCACGTGCTTCGCGCGGAAGAGCATTTACCAAATACACTTCGTCAGATGATGATTTACGAAGCGATGAGCTGGGAAATTCCTCAGTTCGGTCACATGGCCTTGATCTTAGATGAAGATCGTCAAAAACTTTCTAAGCGTAAAGGGGCTGTGGCTTGTGGACAGCTCAAAGAAGAGGGCTATCTTGCTTCTGCGGTATTAAACTTTATCGCTCTTTTAGGATGGTCGCATCCTGAAGGAAAAGAGATCATGTCGGTTCAAGATATGATGGCGGCTTTTGATGTTTCTCGATTAAATCCGGCTGGCGCTATCTTTGATCGCGTGAAATTCAAATGGATGAACTCGATGCACTTGCGTGCTTTGTCGAACGCGGATTTGTGGAAGGCCATTCAGCCGTTCCTGGCTCGCGAGAATATGCAGCTTCCGCAAGACACTCATTGGCAGGAGCGCTCAGTTGAGGTCTTTAAAACTTCGATGGAAACACTGGTGGATGCAATTGAGCTGTATCGTCCATTGAACGATGCCTCTTACGTGATTCATCCTGAGTCTGAGGAAGTTTTAAAATGGGAAAGCTCAAAGGCTGTGCTTGAAGCATGGAAAAACCTTCTTATTGGATTTGCTGGCGACTACATGACTGAAGAGCAGTTCTTGAAACTTCAAGATCAAGTGAAAGAGCAAACTGGAGCAAAAGGGAAGCATCTCTTTATGCCAATTCGTGTTGCCGTCATCGGGAAGCCTCAAGGAACAGAGTTGAAAATTCTTGTGCCTTTGATGAAAAAATCATCTCTAGTGGCAAGAGCAGAACAAGCTTTGGCGAATACTTAATTGTTTGAAGGAATTATTAATGTCTTTGAAAATTTACAACTCTCAGTCACGACAGCTTGAAGAATTTCAACCCTTGAATCCTGGGAAAGTTAAAATGTACGTCTGCGGACCTACAGTTTATAACTTCCTACACGTTGGAAACTTTCGTGGAGTTGTGTTTTTTAATTTAGTTCGAAATTGGCTTAAGCATTTGGGTTATGACGTGACCTATGCCCTGAACTTTACAGACGTGGATGATAAGATCATTCAACGCGCTCAAGAGTTGGGAATGGAGCCAAAAGAACTCACTGAGAAGTATATTGCCGAATATAAAAAAGATTTCGCGTCTTTGGGGTTAACTCCTCATGATCTGAACCCAAAGGTTACAGAAAACATGACCGAGATCGTAGAGATGGTTTCTGAACTTATCTCTAAGAAGAAGGCTTATGAATCTCAAGGTGATGTTCTTTATTCGATCGAATCATTTCCTGAGTATGGAAAATTGAGCGGTCGCAATCCAGAAGAGTTACAAGCTGGTGCCAGAGTTGAAGTGGACGAGAAGAAGAAAAGCCCATTGGATTTTGCTCTTTGGAAAGCCGCAAAGCCTGGGGAAGTTTCTTGGCCATCGCCATGGGGGCCGGGCAGACCAGGCTGGCACATCGAGTGCTCGGCGATGATTCATAAAGTCCTAGGAGAGCAAATTGATATTCACGGTGGGGGGATGGATCTTATTTTCCCACATCATGAAAATGAAATTGCTCAGAGTGAGGGCTGCACTGGGAAGCACTTTGTAAAGTACTGGATGCATAATAATATGCTGAACTTTGGCGGACAGAAAATGTCGAAGTCTTTAGGGAACCTCGTTACTATGCGCGAGTTCTTAGAGACAAATAGTGCTGAGCTTTATAAGTGGATGATGTTAACGGTTCATTATCGCACGATGAGTGATTTCAGTGATGCGGCTATTGAAAGATCGGTGAGTGGACTGGCGAGGGTGTACTCTGCGCTTGCTATGGCTGAATTCTATCTCCAGCAAGATGGGGAAACAAAAGTAGATCCTTCTTTTGATAAAGAAGTTGAGACCCATTGGAATCGCATTGAAATGGCATTGAATGATGATTTTGCAACACCTGAGGCTTTTGCATCACTTTTTGAGATGGTTCGCATTTTCAATAATCAAGTGCGCCGTGGAATGAAAGTGAATCCAGCGATTAAGGGCAAGGCACAGTCTTTCCAAGCTTTCGTGAAAAGATTTGGAACTCTTTTAGCTCTATTCCAAGAGCCTGCGCAAAATTTCCTAACTATGTTAGATGATATGCTTTTAGCAAAACTTAATGTCGAAAGGTCTATGGTGGACTCTATCGTTGCCGAGAGGAAGGCTGCGAGGGATGCAAAAGACTTTGAGGCGTCAGATAGACTGCGCCAAAAGCTTTCTGACTTGGGAATTTCCGTCAGTGACTCGCCAGAGGGTACTTTCTGGGAAGTTGCTAAATAGATTTAAGATAAAAAAAGATGAAAAGGCTCCATGGAAATGGGGCCTTTTTTTATATCATTTCCATTAAATTTCAGCCCAGATATGAGGTAAACTTTAAATTATTTGGACTCCTAAATGTAAGGGCCAGAGTCGAGTATAATAACTCTTGAGTAGTCTAAAATATGTTTATATCATATTTTATTGTTTAGACTAGATTGTACTTGGAGGATGAGTGGAGCAGATTAGGGACCTATTAGAAAGCGCGATCAAAAAAATTGTGCCCTATCCTGATGAAGTTCAGATTTCCTATGAGCAGGGGGCTAAAACAGTTGTTTATAAGGTAGATTGTACGCAGAGAAATTTTGCATTTCTTTTGGGATCAAAGGGAAGAACGATAGATGCACTGAGAGTTCTGGCCAATGTGATGACTTCCAAAGCCTATGGGATGCGTGCGATTATCGAAGTTCCATTTTTTAGGCCTGATAAATATGAGGCAAAGGTTTCGACGCCCACAGAACGGGAAAATATTGAAGAGTAGTTAAAGCTACTCTTCTTTTAATTTCGTCTAAAATTTCTCTAAAGCTCAAGGGAACTGCTCGGGTCTTCGTTAAGATCGAAGGCGCTAGAGACCGTACCTAGCGGTGTGTGAGTTTTCCTCTCTACAATGCCAAAGGGAAGATCACTCCACCAAGTTTCCACCACAGTACCATCTGCTTTGTGAGAGACTATTTTGCAAGATCGGTATTTGCCTGTAGTGGCTTCGATTTCTTCAATACTGCCACCTTTGCGTTCACAAGCCTTCATAAGGGCTTGATACTTTTCAGGTGTGTATAGGGCTTTTTCTTCAAGGGTTTTGCTTTCAATCGGGGTTTCCCCATGCAGAGTGGTGTGTTTTACCGACCATAGAGACTCTTTAGAGTTAAATGCTACGACTTCTTTTTGAAAAGTGACGGCTTGTTTTTGTCCATCCTTGTTAATGACTTCCCCCTGCCATTCGACGCGATCTCCGACGGCGGGGTAGGCGAATGCTAAGTGAGTCATTAGAACAATAAATAAAGTGCTTGTGATGAAGCATGCGATAAATATTCGGTAGCTTAGTATCAAAGCATTCATTAGGAGCCTCCTTCAATATCCTTTTATTATCAGAGAATAAAAGAACCAGAGCCGAGGAGAAAAAAATGAAAGTGCTTAAATACACAGAGAGAATTGCAAGGAATTTAGAAAATCGGCATGGGCGGTGTCGAGATTATAAATTTAAAAAATCTGTAATAAGGCTGGGAGTCACTAGTGGGTGTAAGTCTACAAACTGATCCATAAGCCTGGCTTCGGCAGATTTGTGGATCAGTTAATAAGGTTAAGGAACGAGTTTTAGAACTCCCGTATTTTCTTTTTCAACGTCCTCTATATTGAGCAGTTGGGGGCGGTGTTTGGAATTTATAAATAGGCCCACTTGGTCTTTATAGTGTGAAGAAAGCATATGGCCTGAATTTCCAACAGGGTTGATTCCCCAAGAATGAGCTGTGTCTTTAAAATCAATCACTCGGCGAGTTGACGGCCCAGCCACGACTTTAAAGCCGTCACCAAGACGGGACATCTTTTGATTATTGATATCGTTGTAAGCTCCCGAGATTCCATAAGGTCCTAAATTAAAGATATAATTTAGGGGCTTTATTCTTCCTAGCGGATGCACATACTCTAACGTGTGAACTTTGCTCCAAGTTTTGTGCGCATCTGGGTGTTGGAGCATTTTTGCAAAGGCTTCATTGATGAGATGCACTTGATTTTTTCCAGTCCACCAATTGGCCTGTGGGTTTAAAAGAGTTCTCTCTAAAAACATCCAAGCATAAGGTGTTTTCAAATAAGCCACTTGTAGGTCTTCAGGGACTTCTTCAAGAAGAAGTTTTACAATTTCATTCAACCATAAAGAATAAAATGTAGGGGCCTTAGAGTTGTCGAGATTTTCTAAATTCCATTGTGACAAAGAGTTATAGGCTTCGGTGTGAAGATGCGTATTGCCGGCTTGAAGAGCTGAAAGTAAAACCGCCATGATTTTTTTTGTCATATGGTTTTTATTAGCGACTTGCAAAGCCATTGTTTCTTCTGCGGACCATTTCTTTTGGGCTTGGAGGCTTTCAAGAATGGTTTCATAGCGATCGGCGGATTGCCAGTCGCCGCGGATGTCTTTGCGGAGTCCTTGAGGGCGGGCATTGGCAGAGACAATGATCCCTTCGGTGGGGTTCACAGAATGAGGTTTTTCATCCCAATTAAGATAGCGAACATACTCATCTTCACCGCTAGAGCCATCAAGGACTAAGTCCGAGTTGGGATTTGCTTTTAAGGCAATGTCGCCGAACATCCACCATGCTATATTTTTCTTATCTGAATACATCACATTTAAGCCAGGTGCCGTTGCAAATTTTAAGGCTTCTTCAAATTCTTTAATGTCTTTAGAATCATTCATTTTTTGTAGAGCTTTCATCGTGTTGTTTTCAACGCGATGAAAGGACCACTTTAGAGCCAGATCCTTTTGTAGAACGTAATCAAGTACAGGGCCATGGGAAGTTTCAATAATACTTAAGCGCACGGGTTCTTTTTCACCCTTAACAAGAATCTCTTCGAGTGTTTCTTTGTAGGGCTCTTCTTGGTTTTTGAAGATGGCCGTTTTGTTCTGACGATCCAGTGTCTCGCGATACAAATCCATATCGTCTGTTAAGGTCATCGTAAAACCCCAAGCTTTGTCATGATTATGGCCTAAGACAGCAAACGGAATGAGCGGAAGATAGTGGCCATAAATTTCAAAGTCTGGCGTCTTCAAATGAGCTTCAAACCATACGGCCGGAAGGCTATAGGCAATGTGTGGATCATTTGCAAAAATATTTTCTGCACTCTTAGAAAGGCGACGATCTAAAAGCCACGCGTTGCTGCCTTCAAAAAAAGCAAAACCCTTCGGCAGATCCAAGGCCACAGAAGTGTGCAGTTTTTCAGAAGGGCGTGTTTGAGAGATTTTAACGGCTGTGTCTGGTACTTCGTTGCGCAACTCATGGAATTTTTCTTCAGGCAGTAGCGAAGCAAGCTCTGTCATCAGAGGGTCGGCCGTCAGGGCGGTGGCAAAAGAAAATGCCATATGGCCGGTCATGACGTAGGCATCCAAGGGTGAAAAGGGCTCAGGTTTAAATTGCAAAAGGGTAAACTCGTAGGGGAGGGGGAAGTGGGCGGCGTAATAGTTCACACCTTCAAAATATGCTTCCATTTCAGTCCAAAGAGTTTCATCAAAGGTGCCGTTCGCCTTTTCATGAGCAATCATTCTTTCGGCCGTGGGACGGAGAAGAAGGCTGCGATAGAGTTTATCGAACTCAAGGGTACTTTCTCCCAAGACTTCGCTCAAGCGGCCATTGGTGAGTCGGCGCGAGATTTCTAGTTGGAAAAGTCTTTCGCTTGCCATGGTAAATCCTAGAGCGCGAAGCGCATCGAGTTTATTGGCAGCTTCAATATGTGGAATGCCGAAACGATCTCGAGTGATGCTCACAGGGGACTCTAAGATCGGCAACTGAAGTTCGCCAGTGGTTGGAGCTAAAGAGGAGCGCAGGAATTGAACGCCAGAGTAAATGCCAATAGCCACGAAGAGGATAACGCCTAAGAGGAGAACTTTGGTTTTTTGTATAGATCGACTCATAACTCCATCTTCTGCCTCGGGACTTTGGATTGGCAACTAAGTCTTCTTGGCACTGTGCGCATTAGAGGAGTTTGCTAGGAAAAAATCTTCTTGGAGATTGTGTTAACGGGCGGGTTTGGTGCTATCATGGAGGGATGGCATCTCCCTATAAAAAGAACTTTACCCTTGTCTCTGACTTTAAGCCTGCGGGTGATCAGCCAGAGGCGATTAAAAACATCCTTGAAAACTTCAAAGCCGGTTTGAAGTATCAAACTCTCCTCGGAGTGACGGGTTCAGGGAAGACATTCACAATGGCGCACACAATCGCACAATTAAATCAGCCCGCTCTGATTTTGGCGCCAAATAAAACTCTGGCAGCGCAGATCTACGCAGAGATGAAAGAACTCTTTCCGCAAAATGCCGTAGAATATTTTGTGAGCTATTACGATTACTACCAGCCAGAGGCTTACATCCCATCTACAGATACCTATATCGAAAAAGACTCTGCGATCAATGAGCAGATTGATCGGATGCGCCACTCAGCGACGCGATCTTTGTTTGATCGTCGCGATGTGATTATTGTGAGCTCGGTTTCCTGTATCTACGGTCTAGGTTCACCAGAGGCCTATGAAGGCATGATGATTCAGGTAATGTCGAATACTTCAATGAAGCGCGATCATCTCTTGCGTGAGTTGATTCGCATTCAGTATCAGCGTAACAATGTGGATTTTTCGCGGGGGACGGTGCGCGTTCGTGGTGATAATGTGGAAGTTTTTCCTCCTTACGAAGAGGATCGCGCGATTCGCATCGAGTTCTTTGGCGACTTTATCGAAAGACTTTCTTGGGTGGACCCTCTGACGGGCCAAGTTTTAGAAGAGCTGGATCAGATTGGTATCTATCCAGGAAGCCATCACGTCACAAGTGAAGACAACCTGCAAAAAGCGATTCGTACGATTCAAGATGAATTGCGTGAACAGTTGGTTCAGTTAAAGCAAGAGATGAAACCCCTTGAGGCGCAAAGACTTGAACAAAGAACTTATTATGACATCGAGATGATGGAGCAGATGGGTTTTTGTCAGGGGATTGAAAACTATTCCCGCCATATGACGGGTAGAGGTCCCGGCGAGCCACCTCCAACGCTATTGGAGTACTTTCCTCAAGAGTTCGTAACTTTTATTGATGAGTCCCACGTGACCGTTCCGCAGCTGGGTGGAATGTATCGTGGCGACCGAGCTCGTAAGCAAACATTGGTGGAGCATGGATTTAGACTGCCTTCGGCACTAGACAATAGACCTCTTAACTTTCAAGAGTTTGAAAAAATGGTGGATAAGGTTGTCTATGTCTCTGCCACTCCAGGAAATTATGAACTTGAAAGATCTGAAGGGGTGATTGTCGAGCAGATCATTCGTCCGACAGGTTTGATTGACCCTCAAGTCGAGGTGCGCCCCGTGCGCCATCAGGTCGACGATCTTTTAAAGGAAATTCGCGACCGAGTGAAGAAGCAAGAGCGGGTTTTAATCACAACGCTTACGAAGCGCTCCGCCGAAGATCTCACGGAGTATTATGAAAATCTGGGCGTGAAGGTGAAGTACCTTCATAGCGAGGTGAAAACAGTTGAACGAACTGAGATTCTAAGAGACTTGCGATTAGGAGTTTTTGACGTTCTTGTGGGGATCAATCTTTTACGAGAAGGGTTAGATATTCCAGAGGTAAGTCTTGTTGGGATAACGGATGCTGATAAAGAGGGATTCCTAAGATCAGAGAGATCTTTGATTCAAACCATTGGACGAGCTGCGAGAAACGTCAACGGGCGTGTGATTTTGTATGGAGATACGGTGACTGAGAGCATGGCAAAAGCTATGCGAGAAACAGATCGTCGCCGAGCCATTCAAGAAGAGTACAACCGTCAGCATGGAATCACTCCTCAGACTGTGCGTAAGCGTATTAAAGAAGGTTTGGGTGAGGTCTTTGATGGCACCCTGCAGGCAACCATTCTGGCGGGAGAGAACAAGGCTCAGGCTGCTTATCATAAATTTTCGAACAAGCCTGATCAGATTCAGGTCGAGATTGAGAAGTTACGTGCTAAGATGAAAGAGTACTCTGCCAATCTTGAATTTGAAGAGGCTGCTAAGATTCGCGATGAAATCAAGCGACTGCAAATCACCGAACTTTCGATTCGCAGTGGTGAAGTGGAGACAGAAAGTGCGGAGGTCCTAAAGGATGGCCTCAAGTAGTTTTGAGGAACTCAGAGACAGAGTGAAAGAATTCCCGCAGCAAAGCGGGGTCTATCTGATGAAAGGTCATGCGGATAAGATTATCTATATTGGCAAGGCTAAGAACTTACGCAGCCGCGTGCGCAGTTATTTCACGGATAGCAAAGATCATTCTCCAAAGACGCGTCTTTTAGTCAAAAATATTTTAGAGGTTGAATACATTCTAACAAAAACTGAAGTCGAAGCGTTTTTGTTAGAGGCCTCTTTAATTAAAAAGCACCGCCCTAAATATAATATCCGCCTGCGTGATGATAAGGCCTATCCTTATATTCGTTTCTCATGGGGGGATGACTTTCCTCGACTGTACTTGGCGCGCAAAGTGAAAAAAGATGGAGCCTTATATTTTGGTCCCTACACTTCAGGCTATGCGGTCCAGGGAACGATCCGCTTTTTAAATAGGACATTTAAAATTCGTGATTGCACGGATATGGTTTTTAAAACCCGTACACGTCCTTGCATGACTCATCAAATTGGTAGATGCACGGCCCCTTGTGTGAGCTATATTTCAAAAGAACAATATCGTGAAGAACTTGAAGGCGCGCGGTTGTTTCTTAAAGGGCAAAATAAAAAAGTTGTTAAAGCACTCACTGAAAGAATGATGGGGGCTGCTGAAGAAGAAAAATTTGAAGTCGCTGCAAGATTGCGAGATTCAATTTCAGCAGTGAAGGCTATTTTAGAAAAACAAGCCGTCATCAACGACACGTCAGAAAAAGATCAAGATGCGGTGGGCTTTTACGGAGACGAACGGGGCTGCCTGATCGAGACCGTGCATATTCGTTCAGGGAGAGTGATTGGCACAAGGCCTCACTTCTTGCCACATATTGATCCCAATAGCTTTACAGAAGATCCTCGTGAGTGGCTCGTGGACTTTTTAAATCAATACTATGATGACAACTTCATTCCTGATGAGGTGCTTTTAGCATTAGATATTGGGAACGATATGTCGAAGCTCATGGCCGAGGTTTTAAAAGAGCGTTCGGGAAACAAAGTCAGTGTGCGATTTGCAACCGATGAGCGTGGTCGTAACTTAGTAGCCATGGCTAACGACAACGCTCAAGCCCACTTTGAAAAGTATGTTTCAAAATCAGAAGAAAAAATTCGTGGTCTTGAAGAGATTCAAGCCAAGCTTCATCTGCCAGAGTTTCCTCGGCGCATAGAGTGTTATGATATCTCCACCTTCCAAGGAGCTGAGACCGTGGCGTCTCAGGTGGTCTTTGAAGAAGGGGTTCCGTCTAAAGATAACTATCGACGTTACAAAATAAAGACAGTGCAGGGGGTTGATGACTTTGCCTCTATGTACGAGGTTCTAAGTCGACGCTTTAAACACTTTGAGTATGAGGATCCTCAGTTGATTGTAATCGATGGTGGGAAAGGACAGCTCAGTCAGGCGATTAAGATTTTAGAAGAAATCGGTCGTCAGGACATTCCCGTAGTGGGGCTAGCGAAGGCACGAACGGAAAGAGACTTTCAGGCTCAAGAGGTTCATTCCACCGAAGAAAGATTCTTCCTTCCAGGGCGAGCTAATCCCGTGACATTTAAGTCCAATTCAGAGGCTTTGCACATTTTGACGGGGATTCGTGATGAAGCCCATCGTTTTGCCATTACGTATCATCGCAAGCTTCGAGAAAATACATCTTTAGAGAGTGAATTGGATTATGTCGTGGGGCTTGGAGAGAAAAGAAAAAAACTTCTTTTGACTCGATTTAACTCTATTGATGAAATAAAGGGCGCTAGTGCAGAGGAAATCGCGCAGATCAAGACTTTCAATCGAGTTTTGGCAGAACGTGTGCTTTTGCAATTAAACGATCTTGAAGAAGAAGAGTCCGAGGTTGAAGAGTGAAAAGTCATGCCCTGTTAGTTGCTGTTGGAATTTTTCTCAGTCGCATTGCAGGGCTTGTTCGTGAAAGAGTGTTTGCTTACTTTTTCGGAACCTCTGATGCCGGAGATGCTTTTAAAGCAGCCTTAAAAATTCCCAACTTCTTGCAGAACCTCTTTGGCGAAGGAGTTTTGTCAGCAAGTTTCATCCCAGTTTATGCCGAAATGCTTGCAAAAAAACACGATGAAGACGCCGCAAAGGTGGCTTCCGTTGTTGGTAGTTTATTATTCTTACTGACTTCGGCGTTGGTTTTATTTGGGGTTCTTCTCAGCCCATGGTTGATTGATGTTATTGCTCCGGGATTTCATGGCGAGAAAAAAGAGCTGACTGTTAAAATCGTGCAAATACTTTTCCCAGGTACTGGCTTTTTAGTGATGTCGGCATGGTGCTTAGGAATTTTAAATTCACATAAAAAATTCTTTCTAAGTTATGTAGCGCCTGTCATTTGGAACCTTGCAATCATAGCCAGTCTTTTACTCTACGGGTTCTCTGAAGATCAATGGGAGCTTGCTGAAATCGTAGCATGGGGATTGGTGGCTGGGAGTTTCTTACAGTTCTTTGTGCAATTGCCCTCGGCCATGCGTCTGGGAAGAAAGTTGCGACCTTCTTTATCAATTCGCGCCAAAGGTGTGCCCACAGTTTTAAAGAACTTTGTGCCAGTGGTGACCTCTCGTGGAGTAGTGCAGGTCAGTGCTTACGTGGATAATATTCTAGCCAGTCTATTACCAACGGGAGCTGTTTCTGCCATCGCCTATGCGCAGACACTTTATCTTTTGCCAGTGAGTCTCTTTGGTATGAGCGTCTCAGCCGCCGAGTTGCCAACGATGAGTCAGGCTCAAGGCAGTGAAGAAGAAATTAAAGCTTATCTGCAGGCGCGCTTAAAAAAAGGACTGCGACAGATTTCTTTTTTCATCATTCCTTCAGTGGTTGGATTTGTCTTTTTGGGTGAATTGATCGTCGGAGCAGTTTTTCAAACAGGCGCGTTTAAAGTTGCTGAAACTCGCTATGTTTGGTTTGTATTGATGGGATACACAGTGGGGCTTTTAGCGACCACTCTTTCGCGACTCTACTCATCCACGTTTTACTCTTTAAAGGATCCGCGCACTCCACTGAAGTTTGCAATTTTAAGAATCGTCTTTGGAACAGCGTTAGGGGTTTATTTAGCATTCTATTTTACAAAAGATGTGCAAATTTCTCCAGAGTGGGGAACGCCTCTGTTGACCCTTTCAGCAGCTCTTGCGGGATGGATCGAGTACTTCTTTTTGAAGCATTCATTGACGCGAAAAATAGGTTCTTCCTCTGTGGGGTTGGGATATATGTCAAAGCTCTGGGGCGCGGCTCTTATAAGTGCTGTGATTGCTCAAGGTGTCTTGTATTTAATTCCGCATAAAAACTGGCACATCATTGGTCAAGCTCTCCTTGGACTTTCGATTTATGGATTGAGCTACTTTGTATGGACAAGTGCTTTAAGAATACCTGAAGTACAGGCGATCTCGCAAAGATTGCGCCGTCGAAAGTAGTTTATACTTCCAAGAACTTTTGTCTAGAGTGAAAACTGTCATTAGGCAGGCTCTCGACAAAGAGATTTCAAGTCTCTTTTTCCGTTTACATCTATCATGGAGTAAAGCGGAAGAAGGGGGGCCGTGCTATGTTTGTAAAGATGAGCCACGAGCATTTACGAAGCTTATTGAAGAATCAAGAAGGTCCCTGCATTTCGATTTATATTTCTAAGCAAGCCTCTCTTCAAGATTACGACGAAAGGTATTTTGAAATTTTAGAAAAAGTCGCCAGCGTCCTTTCTTATGGCAAAGATGCTCTTGTGAACACGGCTCTTTTGACAGATCTTCTGCGTTTTACACCCTCTGACCATTTAAAGTCAGTGGACGAGGGGATCGCGATTTTTAAAAACCGTACGCAAGGTTCATTTTACATTTGCCAAATGCCGATCGTTGACAAGTTTATGGTCTCGCAAAGTTTTTATCTAAAACCGATTTTAGAAGAACTTCAAGGTGAGCACGTTTTTAATATTCTCTTACTTTTATCAGAGTCTGCAAAACTCATCTCATGTCAGGGACATTCGTGGATAGAGACGAATAGTTTTATGTTGGATCGCGTAGATGGTGAATTCTTTGTTCATTGGAAACGCTTTAATGAAAATATCTACTATGAGATTCAAAAAGCACGGGCGCCGCTGAAGGCTTTCTTAAAAGACTTAGATTCAAAACTAAAGGCTGAGCCTGAGTTTGATGAAAGGCCTTTGATTGTCTATTCCCCTCTAGAAGTTTATTCGGTTTTTAAAAGAGTTGCGACCCATCCAGATCCTTTATTTGTAGAGACCCAAGGGGACTTGTTAAAAGGCTTCACGGAAAATCTGTTGCCAGAAGCACACACTCGAATGCGATCCTATCTTAAAGACGTGAAACAGAAAGACACACAAGAGTATATTGAAAGTTCTGCTCGGAAAATGGCGTCCGATCGTTTGGAAGATATTTCTTCCGCAGTCATCAAGGGCCGTGTGAAGAAACTCTTGCTGCAAAAGAATTCTGAAGTTTCTGGGCATTACAACCGTGCAAATGGTCACGTGATATATTATGATCGAGTTATAGAGACGGAAATGGCGGATGTTTTGGATGACATCGCCTGTGACGTGCTCTTAAGAGGTGGCGAAGTGGTCTTACTCGAAAAGTCTGAAATGCCGACAATGAATCCTTTAGCTGCAATCTTTAGTTCCTAATTTCTGCTTCGATCTTTTAAAGTGAAGTGATTAGGAGTTTTTGTTTTATGACGTTCTTTTGGAGTGGTCATGAGTGATAAAGTTGCTAGCGAAACCCTTGCAAGTCAGCGACAGGTTCTTGATAATCCCGTCAGTGTGTGGGCACCGCTGAAGAGTAAGCTCTTCTTGTATTTCTGGGTTTGTGCCTTTCTTTCTAATCTTGGTACATGGATTCAAGACGTCGCAGCAGGGTGGGTGATGACTCACTTGAACTCCTCTCCATTGATCATTTCGCTATTGTCTTTTTCTGGTAGCTTACCGATTTTATTTTTCAGTATTCCCGGAGGCTACCTTGCAGATAAAGGGTATAAGCGGCAGCTTCTTTTGTTTGCGCAAATTCTAATGTTTTGCTCAGCCGGTACGTTGGCCTACTTAGTTTGGCAAGAGCAGATCACGGTGCCGAGTTTATTATCACTGGCTCTTTTGATGGGGCTTGGTTTTGCTCTTACCAACCCAGCATTTCAATCTGTACTCACTGACATCGTTCCGGGAAATATGCAGGCACAAGCCGTGCTTGTGTATTATATGGGAATAAATATTACTCGTGTTGTGGGGCCGAGTATTGGTGGGGGACTGTTGAGTGGTTTTGGTCCAGAGGCTGCCTTCTTTGTGAACTCATTGTCTTTCTTAGGTCTTATTGTTTTCTTCTATCGTTGGCCTTTGCCAGCGTCTTTGCAAACACAGGCAATTCCAAAGTTTGATGATTCAGACTGGGCTCCGCTTTTCTCCCTTCCTAATTTGCGTCGATGGTTGGAAATCTTTTTAGTCACCTTTTTTGCTTCAGCTATGTGGGCTCTCTATCCTTCAAGAGGGCGTGTGGAGTTAGAGTTAAGCTCTTTAGAGTTTGGATCTCTCTTAGGTTTTTTTGGAATCGGTGCCTGTGTCAGTGCCTTTCTTTCAAATAAGATTATGCTTCCTGGCAGATCGGATCAGTCCTTGGCTGGATCTTATCTGGTGTATGGAATCGGGATGTTGATTTTAGGATTTGCACCTAATTACTTGTTTATCTGTGTTGCGATGTTTCTAGCAGGAACAGGGTGGCTTGTTCTTGCAACGTTAATGAATATGAACTCGCGGCAAATGGCAGGGGCATCTCGTTTGAAAGCCACCATGCTGGGGGTTTTTCTTTCAGTCTTTTATGCCGGTATGGCATTGGGGGCGGTGAGTTGGGGGGCTTTGGCAAAAGTCAGTTCGACCACTGTGGCCCTTGTTGCGGCGGGCACTTGTTTAGGACTTTTTGGCTTCTATAAGGGAATTGTGAAAACCCTTGATCACCATTAAGCAGTCATGTTTCTTTGATCGAGATATATAAGCCCAACCAGTGGGCTTATTTTTGAAACTTTCAAAGGGGGACGCTGCGTTAGCTACCGAGTTTATTAGTCTCTTCACAGGCCCTGAAGTAAGATCGCCCCATGCGCGATTATCAAAAATATCTCTCAGAAGTCTTAGGTATCCATGAGGTTTTAATAGCCGATGGAAAAGAAGCTGCTCCGGCAGTGACGGGGACGCATTTTTTATCTAAAAAAGGCGCGTTTGAATTTCCTCAGGATGCCAATTTTGAGTTGGTATTTCTGAACATCCTTTCTCAATCTAAAGAAAGTTTATTTTTACCTGAAGTCGAAGATCTTTTCGGAAAAATGAAAGCGGCGATGCGCCTCAAAAATATTCAGGTGCTAGAGTTAGATGTTACTTTAGAGGATCGCTCTTTATTGCCGTCAGAGTTTTTAAAACATTGTCGTGCACGCATGATCGTGGTTTTTAGTTCATTCCCCAAAGACATCGGCGAAATTATCATCAAAGGTTCTAGTCGTTGGTTAGAAACCTACAGTCCTTCTTATCTTATAGAAGATGCGGGGGCTAAAAAAGTTGTATGGAATGATCTTCAAAAGGTAATGAAGGAGTTGAGTCTATGAGAACCTCTTCATTAAATTTTATTTTTGGATTTGTTCTGACATTTGTTTTCTCTAGCATCTCTTACGCACAAGAAGTAAGTGACACTGTTAAAGGTGAGTCTTGCACACTGGTGGCAACGGTCGATACGGCGATTTCAGCGGGAACTTCTGATTATCTTGAGCGTGCGCAAAAAAGAGCGGAAGAGAAAAACTGTGGGTCGATCTTATTGCGACTTAATACTCCGGGTGGAAGTTTACAGAGCACGCGAATCATTGTTGAAAATATATTAGCTTCAAAAATTCCCTATTATTGTTTGATCACTCCGCAAGGAGGGCATGCGGGAAGTGCTGGGGCTATTATTTTGCAAGCATGTCACCTCAACGGCGGACTGAATGCGACGAATGTGGGGGCGGCCACTCCAGTTTTAGGTGGCGGTGGAGAAATGCCTGAAGATCTTCGCAAGAAGATGATTAACGATACCGTGAGTTGGCTTGAAGGCATGACGAAACTTCGTGGTCGCAATTTAGAGTTTTCTAAAGAAATCGTGACTGAAGCCAAAGCCCTTTCTTCTGAAGAGGCCCACAAAGAAAAAGCCCTAGATATTTTAGCGCAAACTGAAGAAGAGTTTTTAAAGAAGGCCCAAGAAAAAGGTTTCTCTGTTGGAGAGCTTTACGAGTTTCCTCAAGACGTGCGCGCTAAAGTATTAAACTTTGTTGCAGATCCAGAGTTTGCGTATTTGATTTTCATGGGAAGCTTGGGCTTATTATATCTTGAGCTCAGTCACCCGGGGCTTATTGCACCTGGGGTTTTAGGAGCCATGGGATTGTTATTGTCTCTGGTCGCCTTTCATAAAATGGCCGTTGTCTGGGGTGGACTCGGTTTGATTTTACTAGGTGTGATTTTCTTGGCTTTAGAAATTTTTATTCCGAGTTATGGCATTTTAGCTATCGGAGGTCTTGTGGGAATTTTCTTAGGCAGCGTTTTTCTTTTCGACACAGCGGCAACCGGCTATAGCTTGCCAGTGGGGTTGATTTTATCCGTCGTATTAGTTCTTGGTAGTTTCGTTTTGGGGATGGCATATCTAGCTCTGAAGAGCCTACGTTTTAAAAGCGGGGACAGTGATAGTGATCTGCAGGCCAATACAGGTGTTGTGGGTAGCATTCAGGATGATGGAAAAAAAGGACAGGTGCAAATTCTTGGAGAGATCTGGAATTTCACTTCAGAAACGCCTCTGCAAGAGGGCGACAAGGTTCATGTCCTTGAGAGAACTGGTTTAACTTTGAAAGTCAAAAAAAAGGAGTAGCTTGTGGAATTTATGATAGCGTTGGTCGTCATTGGTGCGATCGTTCTTAGTTCGATGATTAAGATTTTAAATGATTGGGAAAGAGGCGTTGTTCTTCGTCTTGGTAAAGCTGTAGGTGTGCGTGGACCTGGCTTGATTCTTCTAATTCCTTTTGTAGAGCGCATGATTAAAATGGACACAAGAACTGTGGCTATGGACGTTCAGCCACAAGATGTGATCACTAAAGATAACATCAGTATGCAGGTGAATGCGGTTGTTTACTTGAAAGTAGTTTCTCCGTTAGAGGCTATCACTCGTATTGAAGACTACTTCTTTGCAACAAGCCAGTTGGCGCAAACAACTCTGCGCTCGGTGATGGGGCAGTACCCGTTGGATGATATTCTTATGCATAGAGATCGTATCAACGCGGCTCTTCAAGAGATTCTAGATCGCCACACAGAAGCATGGGGCGTGAAGGTAACAATGGTTGAGTTGAAGCAGATCGATCTTCCGAAAGAAATGCAAAGAGCCATGGCGCGTGAAGCTGAGGCTGAAAGAGAGAGAAGAGCGAAAGTGATCAGTGCTGAAGGGGAAGTGCAAAGAGCGCAAAGACTTCAAGAGGCGTCATTGACGCTATCTGAGTCGCCATCGGCATTGCAGTTAGCTTATCTACAAACTCTTAGTGAAATTGCAGGGGACAAGTCGAATACGATTATTTTCCCAATGCCGCTTGATGTCGTTAAGCCGTTTTTAGAGATGAATAACAAAAACTAGACTTACATACCTCTGTCGAGTTCGGTTTAATAAAGGGGAGCAAGAAGCTCCCCTTTTTGATTTTTAAACATCTTGGGTTTCTTTTCAGCATCCTCTAAGGACGGAGTTTGTGTGAAACTAGTTTTTGCAACTTTGAGTTTCATCGTAGTTTTCTTAGCCTCTATGGCTGATGCTTTTTGCAGCACGCAAGCGGCCAGTGCTTCTGTAGAAACAGGTGTGCGAGTACGTCTTTTTAAAAGTCTTCAAGAAATTACCATCACAGGCCAAGTACTTAGATATCAAAGCGAAGAACCACGCTATGAAGCTGTGGCCATCCCTCGCCAACAATCCCTTAAGATAAAACTACTAAGAAAAGACGGAAAGAGTTTTTGGTCTGTTCAAGCTGCCGGTGCTCCAGAGAGGCTCATTGTGGATGATGAGATTCTGGTTCGAGGCGAGGGGATGCGCTTAGACGGTAAGGCCGTTCCACGCCATATCTTGATTCAAAAAGTCGCGAAACAGAAAATGGACGTAGTGGGGCTTGTTCCTTTAGATGATTACATCGTAGGTGTTTTAGCCAGTGAGATGCCTCTAAGTTGGCCCCTTGAAACTCTGAAGGCCCAGGCTGTTGCTGCCAGATCCTATGCTTTAGCAGTGATTGAAGAAAGAAAGAATAAGAGCTTCCATGTTGAAAGCAGCATCATGGATCAAGTGTTTCGTCCGATTGTTGAAGGTGAAAAGTCTCACGCTCTGGTGCAAAAGGCAGTTCAAGCCGTGGCAGAGACCAAGCACTTAAAGCTTTATATGAAAAACTCACCAAGAGTTTTAAAGGCTTTTTTTCATGCAGATTGTGGGGGGAGAACGACCACGGCGAAATCTGTTTGGAACTCCTCCGTGAATTCCGGCGTTACCGTTGATACTTCTTGTCCAACAAGTCCAAGTGCGAATTGGAATTTAAAGCTTTCTAAAGTTGAAGTGGCATCGCGCCTAAAGTTGCCAGACTTTCGCAGTATCAGTTTGATACGAGATGCAGTGGCAGGGCGAATCCAGAGTGTGAAGGTCGCTTTATTAGATTCAAAAGAGAAGATATTCTCGGCGAATGAATTTCGTCAGCTCTTAGGGTTTCAGGAGTTAAAAAGCTCTTTGTTTGAAATGCATTCCCATGACGAGGGTTTTGATTTTCAAGGAAAAGGCTTTGGCCATGGAGTGGGGCTTTGTCAGTGGGGAAGTCGGCACTTAGGAAAAAATGGGTATAACTTCAGGCAGATCCTGAAGCACTATTATCCGTTAGCAGAAGTGCGATAATTAGAACGCCATAAAAATTCTTGCTGCAAATAAGAAGACAGCACCAAGAACAAATACGTTAGTTACTGAAATAGTCATAATTAAACCTTTGTTGAGTCATTTTTTCCCATTTCGGTAAAACGAAGGAAATTCTTAAATCTTTTTTGTTTCGACGATCTTTTTGACATCTCAAAATCTGACAGTGCTGCCCTTTTTGCGCACCTTACGCACAAGATAGACAAAGTGTATAGATGTTTCACACTGAGATTTATCTAAAAAAGCTCTGCAATTCACGCACTTAGGCTGCTTTTTGAAAGTTGGCACACGCATAGCAATAGGTATAGGCAAGAGGTCGACGAAAATAACCAAGACTTCTTAAAGAGAGGCTTATATGAAAAAGTTCAACTCAAAACTAGTTTTAGCAGCAGCTTTAGCAGTTCTATCTGTAGGTTGCGGTAAGAGCGAGCAGTTTCAAGTGAACTCTGGATTAAATCCTAACTACCAGTGGAACAACAATGGCAGCATTCCGGTTTCTCCGGAAGGCCCTGGGGTTGATAACAGTGGTGGAAATGTAAATACAGGATCTAATACAGTTGCGTTTAAGCCAGTATCAATTGCTGAATTCAACTCATACGTAGCTCTTCATCCATTGAACAACCCAACGAACTTCCAACTAACAGTGGATATGGAAAATGTAGGTAATGGTCGTTATGCAGGTAACGTAAAGATCTCTTACCAAGACACTGGCTACCAATATCAGGGAAGCTTTGATGCGGGTCACGGTCAAAACGAAAGCATTAAAGGGCTTCATGATAACGGATTGATGGAGGCTGAGTTTAATAGATGGTTCATTATCAATGGTAAGTATTACTTCTCGGCTTACTTTCAAGACCAGTACGGTGCCATAGTTCTAGTGTTTGATAACTATGTGAACCAAGGTGACGGTCAGGGATCTGGTACAGTGTCTGGTGCAGTTTATTATAAGAACTTCGCTCAGTCCTATGCTCCTCAGTCTCCATACAGAAAATGCTGGTACATTTACCAAGGTCCGTATAACTGCCGCGCGGATGCTGTGATTAACAAGAACTCTCCGTACCCAGGTAATGGTTTCAGAAAGCTTGGTACATTCTCTGGATTATCAAAATCTGCAGCGATGAAGTAATTGCGGAATAAAACATACTAAAGAATAAAAGATTTAAAACTTAAAGAAAAACTAAATGAATCTAAAAGGAAGCAAGGAGTTAAACATGGAAACACTTAATAGAAAGACCTTAAGTTTTCCGAAATATATGGCTCGATCAATGGTGCTACTCGCCGCAATGTTTATGATGGCGTGTAACGGATCGGGCGGCGGCGGTGGAAACAGCACTTATTATCCAATTCACCCAGGAAGCTGTTCAAATTGTGCGGGAAGTATCCCTAATCCAGTGCCTATCACAACTGTAAACTCCGAAAGTGCCAATCGCTCAATAGAGCTTCGCAACTTACAAATCTACGGAGAGGGCTCTCGTCTAACTGGTTATGGCTATACTGGAGATATTTTGGCGCAAGGACAGCTAATCGTAAATACTCCAGAGTTCGATTATGGAAACATGACCTATGGTCCTTATACGGGAATTGGCGTGAACTATAATTACAATCATGTTGGTGGTTGTGTTCTGAATCCCGGAACTTATGAGTTGAGATCTTTGAATCTTGGTAAGATGGGAATTGATAAAGGCAATATCATCATGACTATGGCAACAACCAACGGCGGTATTGAGCTACGTATCGACGATCCATTGATGGGAATGGGTGGAGCTATGATCTATGGCAATCGCCTTTATGCAAAAGTAACAGTTCTCCGTGTGAACGGTGTGAATTGCTCAGCAAATTTTTACGGAATATTTAACTAACAGAAGGGTTGTCCTTCTCATTAACATGCTAAAGGGAGTTCTTGTTTCAAGGGCTCCCTTTTTTTATTTCTTGATAGACCATGGTCCATGTTGTCTAATAGAGAAATGGAATTACCACTTTGGATCGACTTCTTTGATGAATTGCAGAACGTTCGTGGACGCTCACAGAATACGGTGATGGCTTATCGCCGAGATCTAGAACTCTATATTGAGTACACAAAAAAAAATAAAGGGATTTCTGGTTTCTATGAGTACATGAAGAAGAATAATCTTTCGACACGCTCTCAAGCCCGCGTGATTTCTTCTCTAAGAACTTATTTTAAGTTCTGTGAGTCTCGTGGAGTGAAGTCTCCCGAACTTAGAGAACTCCGACCACCAAAGGTGAAGGTGGGCCTACCTAAGGTTTTAACTCCGCAAGAATTTCAGCAACTCTATGATGCGTGCGCAGTGGCTGATAGCCACAAGACCGCGCGCAATCAGCTAACACTCTTGTTCCTTTATGGATTGGGATGCCGAGTTTCTGAATTGATTTCATTAAATCTAGTGGATTTCAATGCGACCGATCGCTGGGTAAAGGTACTTGGTAAGGGCAATAAAGAGCGTCTTGTTCCTTTGACGGAAGTCTTAGTAGAAAGGCTCTCGGAGTATTTAAAAGAATACCGTCCTCAGTTATTAAAGGCAGATAATCCTGCAATCCTTATCAATGATCGTGGTCAAAGACCATCACGCGTAGACGTGTGGAGATGGTTAGCTGCTTGGTCAACGAAGGCAGGGTTTCCTGAGCCGGTCAGCCCGCATAGATTCCGCCATGGTTGCGCGACAGCACTTCTAGAGAGCGGTGCAGATTTGCGTTCAATTCAAATGTTATTAGGACACGCAAGTATTCAGACCACACAGATCTACACATCTGTAACTACGAATACGATGGCAAAGGCCATTGAAGAACATCATCCTCTCTCTCAGATTCATGAGGTAGAAGGGTAGTCTTAACTGGACTTCAGAAAATAACAAAAGCACACAAGGAACATTAACTTGTGTGCTTTTTCTTTTTGTAGCGTCGAACATTATTGCTTTGAATTCAAAAATTCTTTTAAAATTTAGATGAACAAGGTGAGATCAAATGGCAAAAATCGTAAACGGACAATGTTTGTGCGGAGCTGTTTCTTATATAGCCCGATTAGAAAAAGAAGAGTTTGGTGCTTGTCACTGTGAAATGTGCCGCCGATGGACAGGCGGAGTGAATTTATCTTTTGATGGTGGTAAGGATGTCCGATTTTCTGGAGACAGTTTAGCTCTCTATGATTCAAGTCCTTGGGCAGAGAGGGGTTTTTGTAGTAAGTGTGGGTCTTCTTTGTTCTATCGATCCAAAGCAAATAATGGTTATCACATCAGTATAGGTTCACTTGTTGATAAATCTTTAATTAGTTCGATGAAGTTTGCATCGCAAATCTATATTGATTCAAAGCCTTCCAGCTATGAGTTTTTAAATAAGACTAACGATATGACAGAAGCTGAAGTTATCGCTTTTTACTCAAAGAAAGATTGAAATTTTTAGGGAAAAATTGGAGGTGACGAGCGGATTTGAACCGCTGTAGCAGCTTTTGCAGAGCTGAGCCTAACCCCTCGGCCACATCACCATCTAAAAGGGAAGATCTTGAAACTAATGTAAATCCCCCCTCTAAGTCAATAATATTTCTAGTGTTAACCCAACCTCTTCAACGCATCAAAAGGTTGAAATGTGAACTTCATTGCTTTCTCAATGTGGGCGGGACTGATGGTGAGCGACAGTTCTAAGTCAGCAAGGCTTCGGGCGACTCGGAGCGTTGCGAGTTCGCGGCGCTTGGATGAGATTTCTTTCGGAAATAACTCCTGCATATAAAAACTCGGAATATCTGTGAGTAAGTCTTGGTAACCCCAGCGTGCAGCCGGAGTTAAAAACCTGACGTCAGACTTAGAAAGAGTTTCTCTCCAATCGTGCACGGATTGAATTTCCGCTAAAAGAGTTTGGCCTGAAGTTTTTGAAGAAGTATCGCGTTTGTCGGTAAAAAACAGAATGTGGAAGCGATCTACTAAGGGGCCAGAGAGTTTTTCAAGATAGGAATGGCACCGGCGAATGGATCTTCCACAGACAACTTTTCCTTTCGGTGTCCAATCACCGCAGGGGCAGAGATTTGTCGTAGCAATGTAAAGTGCTTGAGCTAAAAACTTTTGTACGTAGCGCCCACGGCGCAGATGAATGCAGTCCTCTTCCATGGGCTCGCGCAAAGCTTCTTGTGCTTTTTGATGAAACTCTAATAATTCATCTAATACCAAGACGCCCAAGTGAGCTCGACTGACTTCCCCCTTGAAAAGAGGAGTTCCGCCACCAATGAGACCTAAGGCTGTTGTGGTATGGTGTGGCTGAATCAGAGGGCGCCACTTGAAGGGACTTTCTTGAGTAGGGTTGTTTTTAAGAACTTTATGCATCTCTTCTGTAGATGGAGCCTTTAAGAAACTATGAATAGTCTTTGCGAGGGTAGATTTTCCTGAGCCCGCAGGGCCAGCAAGTAGACAAGAGTGCTCACCGACGGAGATCAGGCGAATTAGGTTCGCTTGTGCTTCGCTAAAATGAAGATCCAATCCAAAGTTTGGGCGTAAAATTTCATAATGTCGGGGGCGTCCCTTATGAAAGGTCGGAGTCGGAATCTCTTTAAGTTCATCAATGATATAGCGATCAAAGTGAGTGCCTTGTTGGCCACCACTTCCAGTCCAAAGAGTGAGTACATCGGAAGAGTCAAAGTCTTCTGCGAGATCTTCGGGTTCAAAGACTTCTCCTCTTAAAGAAAGTTCGCCATAAACGTAAATTTCTTTTTCTTCAGGAAGATGAATTTGCTGACTCTCGTGAAGGATCCCAAAGGCCACGGCAAGTTCCAGACCACGAGAGTTTTTCTTCAAGTGAGCGGGGCGAAGATTCACAAGCACTTGTTGCGCTTTTGGAAAATCGAAACCTTGTGCTCTGATTGCACTTTTAATTCGATGGGTGCTTTCTTTAATGGCTTGGTCAGGAAGGCCTAGGTACTGGATCTGTGGTAGGCCGGGAACCAAGCTAATTTCAACTTCTACGGGAACGAGTTCGTCATTGTTTCTGATAAGCGAGAATATTTTCATGCGATGAATCCAATGCAAAGAAGCTGTTAAGAGCTTCTGATGGCCTTGCAGATTTAGAGCCTTTAAATGGGGCGAAGCACGGACTCGTAAAGTTTAAGAAACTGTCTAAGGTTTAAACAATTTCAGTAAAAATAGTTTCTTAATTTCAAGCCCACTGAGGCGAGGGCAAAGCAGGGGAAAAGTGTGGTAAGTAATGGGGATGATTCATAAAGTCGTTTTTATTCTAAGTCTTGTTGGAACTCTTAGCGCGGCCTCAGCGGCGTCGGCGCAAATCACTCATGATCAGTTAAAGCAGGTCTCTGCTATTTTTGAAGCTGAGTTCAATCCTGAGCTATTGCCTAAAAATCAAAAAATTATCATCAATAGACCTCCGACTCCAGCAATGCCTGACATTTGGTGGGAGCAGGACGTAGCTCACGCTTCCTACTCTAGCTACACCGATGAGAGTGGTTACAAAGAAATGTATCTCTTCCTCTTCGGAGGTTATGCGAGATTGCCGGGGATGACTGTGGATGGAGTGCTTATGACTCTGTGCCATGAGTTAGGCCATGGGATTGGGGGGATACCTTATAAGAACAAAACCGATGGGGTTCAGTCATCCACAGAGGGGCAGTCCGACTATTTCGCAGCTAGATACTGTTTAAAAAGAATGTTTAAAAAAGTACCTCCTCAGCAAGCTATTAAGGCGCCCGATGTATATACAGAAAACCTCTGTAAGAAGAGATTCTCTGCGAAAGAGGAATTAGACCTGTGCTTCAGAGGTATGCAGGCTCTAGAAGTGGAGCGTATGTATTTTGAATACGCCGATGGCAGTCAGACGTTTTATGATCGCCCTGATCGCACTGTTGTTAGCGAAGTAGAGCGGGAGGAAACATTCTACCCATCGGCGCAGTGTCGTTTAGACACTATGATGGCGGGAATTTTAAATCATGAACGTCCGTCTTGTTGGTACGTAGAAAAACCTTAAGAAGAACTTTAACACTGTCAAATTCTATGAAAGCTCTCTCATGATTTTGAGAGAGCTTTTTTAGTTTCTAGTCCAGAGGAGACTTCCGAGATAGTCCACTTCGCGAGATTTTTTTCAAAAAAAGTACAGTAATAAAAAATAAAATCTGTGTGGTCTGGGAAGGGATGCCTTTCTTGAAGATGTTTGATTTACTAGTTTAGACAGGCAGGCAGTAAAGAGGTTTGTCTGTTAAAAAAGAGTTAATAAAAAGTTTAATTTTTTGTCTAACTTTTTTTCTATTCTCTCTCTTTTTTATGTAAGGCTACCTAAGGTTGCGGAGTGGAATTAGCAAACGGTAAGATCAGCCGTGTAAAATGATTCGGAATGAAGCGCCCCCATCAAGCATGCTTCGCGCGGAACACAAAATCTCTTATAATTTAATGAATGACTTCGAAGATGACGAAGTTGATTAAGAAAATGGGAATGGATTCCGATTCTAATGTTGAAGTGGAAATGAGGGCAATGATGACAGACGGAAACGAAGTAAAAGTGATTCGCAAAAGAGATCCAGTAAAGTTAGAGGTCGATGCGGATCAAGCTCGCGAAGAGGGAAGAGCACTGCTTGAGGTCTTGATTCGTGGGATGGTAGATCTTCCAGAGTCCGTAAAAGTAACTTTTCACTCTGGGGATAAGACAACCGTTTACAACGTGGACTGTGATCAAAAATGCTTGGGACAAATCATTGGTGCACGAGGTAAAAACATCACGGGAATTCGTGCTGTTATGACTGCAACGATGGCTAGAAAAGGTATCAGAGCTATCGTAGAAATTCCGTATTTTTCGGTGGATGCATAAATAAAAATATTCTAAAAATGAAAGAGCCGACGATTTTATCCGTCGGCTTTTTTTATTGTCTCTATGAGTAGATCTTAAGGCTGAGCCATCACAGGCAAGATACCTTGTTCGCCATTGAGGTGAACGCGAATCTGCCACTTACCTGCCATCACAAAGTAAACGTCTGTTAGCATCCATGAACTCTCAGAGTGTTGATGGTGAGTCAGGGGCGGAGCTCCATGACTATGGGAACCCATATTCATCCATAGATCGACCATCACGTTTTCTGTAGCGACCGTAGTTTTTGAACCATCGGTATTTAATCGATAAAACACCACGTGGAAGTCAGAAGAAACTCCTACCTTTGGAGCTTGAAGAAAGTGGATATCAGCACAAACATTTTGCTGAGCAAAGTGAATCGGGCAGCTTGGATCGTAGGTCACAGGTTCATTGTCATGATGTCCCCCATGATCAGGGCCGTGTCCGTGATCCATTGTGTGGGCATTTGCAAAAGACAAAGTCAAAGTGGCTAGAGCCATGACTAAAAGTTGTTTCATAAAATTCTCCTATCTCGGCCAGCGTTGCTGGTAGCTGATATTTAAGGTTTTCGTTAAACTCGTATTACTTGGGTTTCCTAAAAGTGTTTGATCGGCATAGCTCAGGGTCCATGCCGACTCCATATTGGGCATGTAGCTTGCCAACAGAGTTCCAGTGAAGGACTGCTGAGAGGATCCTGGAGAGTCCAAAGAGTGATTGCGCCCCGAAGCCTTAATGGCTTCCTCGAAGAGCATACTAGCAGCAAGGCCCACTCTGTACGGTCCTTTATTCCATCCAGCGCCGATGGCGTGAGATGTGCCGAAGCCTGGAGTGAGTTTTGTTTTTCCACCGAGAGTTTGTGAGTCTATATCCTTCGCCAAAGAGTAGTGAAGCTCGCCTGTATAGTTAAAGTCCCAAACTTTAAAACTTTTAACGAGTGCAATGCCGGCTCCTAGGGAATAAAAACCGCGACCACGGCTTTCGTTGGCAGTTTCAGCCGAAGAATCATAAATCGAGGGACTGGTTGGAAGCTGGAGTTGTAAAAAGCTAATACCTTTTGGCTTATAGCGCGAGAAAGTTTTTTCTGGAAAACTCTCATGGCCTAAGAAGAGACTGACATCGCCAATACCCGAAGCGGATGAGTGAACATCATTAGTTTTATAAACAAGTGGAAGGCTTGCTCCGAGTTGAAAGCGATCTGAAATCAGAGCTGCACCTTCGAGCTTTAAGGTTTGTGCATTGTTATTATCTCGACGATGAATCCAAAGACCATTGTTTAAAACATCATCGCTCACGGAAGATGCTGAGATACTGGAAGTGATTTGTCCTTTATCGTCTCCTAAAATCAAGGCAGGAAAAGAAAAGCCTCCGCCGCAACAGCTTGCTGCGAAGCTTTGCTGCGAGAACAATAGAGAAAGTAAAAGACCAAGGGCACGACTTAAAGTCATGGTAAGATGAACTCTAAGGTATGGCGACCGAGTGTATTGCCAGAAGTATCTTTCAGAAGAATACGTACTTCCCAGTCTCCGGGCATAATGAAATATACTTTGGAAGCTTCAAAGATAGAATTTGAGAGGCGTTTCACGGTGACAGGTGCAGAGCCGTGGTTCATCGACGGCATCCAAAGAACAACCTCTAGGGTTGTTGATTCTGGAAGTTCAGATTCAAACTGAATTTGAAAACGACTTTCTCCTTGCGAAGAGGGGCCTTGGCCCCAAGTAATGTCTGTGCAAACATTGGCGATTTTTTGCGCGCAAGGAGCTGAGTCCGACCCTTGAGGGAGATGGAGAGTGTCATCAATATATTTCGGGTTCGCGCAGCCTAGAGTCAGGCCGAAGGCGATATAGATCAGTTCTTTCATCTTAACCTCTTTGGATGTAGCAACCTAGTGCACGGCCTTCTTTATGGCGAGGCGGTTTGTTTTGCGAAATGTCTTCTAAGACTTCTTTAAGAAAATGTTTATCGGCACTAGGGCCCACGTGACTATTAGTGACGCCGCCGTGATAAATAGTTTTGCCATTTTTATCGAGCACAAAAACATGGGGTGTTTTAAGGGCGCCTAGTTTATCGGCAAGAACTGTGTTGTTATCTTGTAGGACGGGGAAGGGAAGCTTCACGGATTCAAAGTGGTTCTTTGTGGTCTCAGTGTCTTCATCTGCATTGGCGTGGATTCCATAAAAAGGAATGTCAGGAAACTGTTCTTGAAGTTCAGCAAGAACACCTTCATGGCTTGCTGAGCAAGGGCAAGTTGCCGATAAAAAAACTAAAACAGTGGTGTCCTTTTTAGAAGGAAAGCTCAGCGTAACATCTTGGTTCTTTAGCACATCGGCGCCCTTGAAATAGGGAGCGCCCGCAAAGGTTAATGTCGTTAGACTCAAAGAGAAGAGAAGTAGTAAATAAGCTTTCATAAGGATGCTTCTAGCACCAAAGTATGTGCTTTGAAAACGCCTCGAATTGTTGCAGAAAATGAGACCATGCGCCTCGTGTCATTGGTAATGTACGGGTGCCATTTCTGTAGATTTCTGTAAACTTTTCATATGCTCACAAAATTAAAGGCATTTAGAAATCGCATCATCGCATATACGCAGCGTCGCCGTGTCCACAGTGACTTGGACGTGCTTTTGGGCTCCGCAAAAGAACAGCGCTATTTAGAAGACAAGCTTCAGTGGTTGGTCCGAGTACTTCAGTGGATTCGCTACGAAGGCGCCGTGGATTCTCACATCGAAAAAGAGACTGGGCGATTACCAGTAGCGCGTTTGCGCTTTTTACTGATGGTTTTGGATCGCAATCCAGAGTGGAAAAAAGAAGTCGCTAAGATTCTGCGCACAGTTGTATCTGAAGTCAGCGGTCTTGAGCTTTATACAGAGACCGGCTTGCCACGTGAGTTGGGATTGTGGTCAGAATTAGTAGATCGCTTAATGCTCAAGATTTTGCCACCTCCTCCGCTGGATAGCGAATTAGGTTATCTATTTTGGGCTCTTTTTCCAGAGCCAGATGACTGCAAATGGTTGGCGTCGATCGACAATACGACCTTTGATCGTGTCGTGGCACTTTTCCATTACGAAGTCTCTGAGGAAGAGCATGAGTGGAATCGACTGAAATCTGATCTTGAAGATGCACTTGTCTACCTCGTTATTCAAATTCGCGCGATCGGCTTGTCTCCGGCGATTCGCCACCGTCTCAATATGCCAAACTTTAGGGACTCTGCTTTCTTCGGTTTGGTAAAAGGTTTAGAGAACTTTATTGAAGCCTATCACGACCCTGAAGTGGATCAAACCGCTGCGGCATCTCGTTTGAGAATGTTGGTCTATGAGTGTCGCCGTGAGCTGGGATTGGTGCATAAGCACTTAGATGAGTACGGTGTGAGCATTAACTTGGTCTTCCAGATGATGCGCCTAAAAGTATATCTTCAACGCGTAGATAGTCTTATTGAGATTCTGATCACTGAAAAAGTAGACTCTAAAAAAGTTACGAGTTTCCTGGCAAAGCTAGTAGAAGAAAACTTAGAGCTTCGCAGTATCAAATCTCTTTTCTCTCAGAACATTTCTCTTTTAGCTCGCAAAGTGGTGGAGCGAGCGGCAGAGACGGGTGAGCACTATATCACGCGCACGAAGGAACAGTATCTTGAAATGTTCCGCAAGGCCGGCGGTGGTGGGGCTCTAACGGCTATTACGGTCTATGTTAAAATTGGAATTCTTTCCATTGGTCTGTCTGGCTTTATGGAAGGGGTGGCAGCCTCTTTTAACTACGCGCTTTCGTTTGTGGCGATTCATCTTTTAGGATTCACCTTAGGAACAAAGCAGCCGGCGATGACAGCTCCAGCTCTTGCGGCGAAGATGCAGTACGTGGATAGCGAAAAGGGAATGGATGATCTTATTACTGAGGTCGTTCACTTGATTCGTTCACAGGTGGCGTCGATTTTGGGGAACGTCACATTTGTTGTTCCGGTCGTTATTTTGATCGACACTCTTTTTTATCTCGTCTTCAAAGACAATTTGATGTCGATTGAAAAAGCGCAGTATGCATTTAAGTCGGTGGACATCTTAGGCCCTGCGATATTTTATGCAGGATTTACCGGAATCCTTTTATGGCTTTCTAGTTTAGCGGCAGGCTGGGGAGACAACTGGTTTGCTTTGAACTCTCTTCGTAAAACTCTTTCGCGCAGCCCTGCGCTCCGAGCGGCTTTTGGTAAACGTGGAGCTCGTAAAATCGCTGTATTCTTAGAGAAGAATATGTCGGGACTCTTAGGGAATATTTCTTTAGGTGTGATGCTCGGTATGGTGCCGGAGATTATGAAGTTTGTGGGAATTCCATTGGATGTTCGCCACGTTACGCTTTCCTCAGGGACTATCGGTGGGGCGCTTCCTGTCTTGGGAGTTGAGTTTATCCAAACTTGGGAGTTCTGGAGAGCAGTGATAGGTATCTTCTTTATCGGTGCTCTGAATGTGGGCGTCAGTTTCGGAATGGCCTTGATGGTGGCGGTTAAAGCCCGTGGGATCAAGCCTCCGCAAAGAAGAGCGATTCGCAAGGCTCTCAAAGTGCGCTTCTTCTCTAATCCGCTGAGTTTCTTCTTGCCGGTGGGAACTTCAGTCAGCAATAAAAAAACAGATCCTTAAAACACAAGAAGGCCCTTTAAATAGAGGGCCTTTTTTGTTGGAAAACAGTGCCCCTGAAGCCTCTCTATTTCCTTGTCATATAAAAAGTGAAGCCTCCATTACAGCCACAAATGACAACATTACATGACGCAGCTCTTCAATTTCAGTGATGTAATTTTGAGCAGTCATTTTCTTTAAAATAATAGCTCCTATAAGTTTTATTTATAAATAGGGCTCATTTGGGCATATTTTGCAGTTGAAGTTCCACTTTGGAACTGGTGGTGCCATGACAGATAATTTCACTTTTTAGGCATGAAAAAAAAATAGGGGTGGTTCCAAAAGAGTACTTGCTAAAAAAATCAGACTAAAATCTAGTGTTGTGCGAGGAAGCTATTTCAGCGTCCATGGAATTGGGGGGAATTTATGAAATCCAACGTTTTTGCTCTGTTATTAGCGTTGTTATTTGTCGGTACAGCTCAAGCTGAGCGCGTTATCGTAATCATGAAAGATGAGCAATCTTTCCAAGCCGTACACCAAGCGTATAAATTAAAGGGATCTTATTCGCTGAACGGTTTTAAAGCAGGCGGCCTTAAAAATGGTCTGAATGCAGTAAACGGTAAGGTTGAAGACAGTTTAAAGAATCTTAAAACTATCGTAGTTGATGTTAAGTCTGACGAAGACATCGCTAAACTTCAAAGCAGCCCGGCTGTTGCTTACGTAGAAAAAGAAATTTTCTACGCAGTTCCTCGCCCAGTAAAAGGTGCGTTGTCAGCTGCAGTTCAATCTTCTGAAAAAACTGGCAAAGGTACTCCATGGGGTATTCATGCGGTAAAAGCTCCACAAGCTTGGTCTGTATTCAACCAAGGTGAAGGCGCTCGTGTTCTAGTATTAGATACTGGTATCGACGAGAACCATCCAGCACTTAAAGATAACTTTGAAAAAGGTATGAACTTCAATGCAGGTTCTCCAGCTTCTGATTATAAAGACGAAAACGGTCACGGAACTCACGTAGCTGGCACAGTTGCAGCGACTATGGGTGAAGATGGTTTCGTAGGTGTTGCGCCTAAAGCAAAAATCCTTGCCGGTCGTGTTTGTTCTAACGATGGTTGTTCAAGCATCGGAATCATCCAAGGTATCAACTGGGGTGTAGAAGAAAAAGTTGACGTTATCTCTATGTCTTTAGGTGGCGCATGGCCTTCAGCAGCTCAGCGTGATGCTGTTGCTAAAGCTGACAGAGCGGGCGTAACTGTAGTTGCGGCTTCTGGTAACGACGGTACAAACCGTGTTTCTTACCCAGCAGCTTACCCAGGTGCTATCGCAGTTGGTGCTATCGATATCGATCTTAACAAAGCTGAGTTCTCTCAATACGGTAAAGAATTAGCGATTGTTGCTCCAGGTGTTGCGGTTGTTTCTTCAGTTCCACAAGGCACTGGTCGTGAAGCAACAGCTACTTTCCATGCTAACGGTGAAGATCTTGCTGTAAATGCAAACTCTTTCGTAGGTGGTAAAGAGCTTCTTAAAGCTGAGACAAACGTTCTTGTTCCAGCGGGTCTTGGTAAAGTTGAAGATTTCAAAAACGTTGATGTAAAAGGTTTCTTTGCTCTTATCCAACGTGGTGAAATCAACTTCTCTGAAAAAGTAAAAAATGCGATCAACGCAGGCGCAGCTGGTGTAGTTATCTACAACAATGCTCCAGGTCTTATCCAAGGTGCTTTGACTGATGATGGTTCAACTCTTCCAGTAGGCGTGTTCATGATTGAACAAACTGTTGGTATGAAAGCTCTTGAGTTGATTGCTCAGAACAAAGAAGTAGCTATGACTCTTCAAACGAAAGCTACTGATTACTCAGCGTTTGATGGTACTTCAATGGCAACTCCTCACGTATCTGGTGTAGTTGCTCTTATGAAAGCAGCGAACAAACACCTTACTGGTGCAGAAGTTAAAGCTATCCTTACAAGAACTGCGACTCGCCTAAACGGTCCTAACAATAACAATGAGTTGGGTGCTGGTCTTGTGAACGCAGAAGAAGCTGTTAAGGCGGCTCTTGATGCTAAACAATTAGAACTTCCGTTCTAATAAATGAAATAAAATTGAATTGAAAAAGGGGTTCTCGAAAGAGGACCCCTTTTTTTATTTGTTCAATTGAGAAAATATTTTCGCTGTCGAAGGTGTTTTGATTTTAAAAAACTTTAGAACAACGCAAAGGCATCACTTTGTTCTTCTGCTCCAAAGTTTTCCAGAGGATGTTTCGACCGAGTTCATTGTACATAAGTTCAGGATGAAACTGGAGTAAGAGACCTCTGCCGTTTTTAAGTTCTGTGGCCTCGACAGTTCCATCGGCACTTCGCGCCGCAATCTCTAAGGGTCCGCCTTCTTTGTAGATCACAGATTGGTGGTGAAGAGAGTTTACCTGTAATGAACCATTTCGAGTGAGTTGCCCTAAAAGATTATTCTTCGTTTGAAGGACGTCAATAGGGTGCCAGTCATTTCCGTGTTTGACGTGTTCGCCTTTATGAAACGGGATATCTTGAATAAGTTGATATCCTAAAGCGACGGCCGAAATTTGCGAGCCTCTACAGACTCCTAAAAGAAATCCTTTTTCGGCCGCAACATAATGTTTGATAAGTTGAATCTCGAATTGGTCTCTTGCGGGAATCGTATTGCGAGCATGGAAATTTTCTTTGCCATAAAGCCTTGGTTCCACGTCATCTCCGCCCATAGCGACTAGGAGTGGGAACTTCGCTGAAATTTGATCGAGCATCGACCGAGTTTCTGTGTGGCTGAGTCCTAGATTCGCATTGATGGGAAGTATGAAGCTCTCGTGGCGAGCCTGTGCGAAGATTTTTATAAAGCTCTGCACGCGCTCAGAACTCTTCGTGTAGTCTTTGGGAAGATTAGCTATTAAAAGGGCGCGCGCTTCGCGCTGGTTATCTTGAAGAGGGCGGATATTATCAGTAGGCAAGTGAGGCAGGCGCCCTTCAAAAAGCTCCATTAACTCGGGATTCTTATTGAGTTCCCGAAGGTATCTTTCAGCAGCTTGCTGTGGGGTCTCTGTACTGCGCACTGGGAGAATAAGATTTGCCATTGAGTTGCCCGGAACCCATTCATAAAGGCGAATCTCTTCTGCTTGCGCAAAGAATCCGAAAAAAGAAAATATCAACGGGATGACCAACTTGAAGTTTTTCATACTTCGTTAATATTCAAGCTTGATGCCGTCTCACGTGGCTAGCATCGCTTTAGTTTAGAGATAGAGAGCTGGGAGATGTCTCAAAGTGAGAAAGAGGCAAACTGCGCACAGAGGTGACTAATAGATTGTCACGGAGTGAATGGGAAGCAACAGGAGGAGGTAAGAGCGATCCTCCTGTTAAAAGGTATTACTTTACGTCTTCTTCGAAGGTATCGCAGAGGTAGTCCACAACATCTTCAAGAGATTGGTTTTTCTCGAAAGCGGCTCTTTGCCCCTCAGCGCTTGGGTTTTTCATATCAAGCTCGACAAGGTCACGAATGTATTGTGTGTAGCCAAGAGCTTCGCAATCATCCTGCATTTCAGAGATGAGGCTAAGAATATCTTCACGAACACAGCGAGTGTCGGCATTGTTGTTCAGTAGAACTTGCGCATCTAGACCGTAGCGAGAAGCGCGCCATTTGTTTTCGCGAATCATCCAGTCTTCTGGAAGTTCTTTTGGTCCGTTCTGTTTAAGATCTCTTTCAATTTTTCTTGCAAGAAGATGAATGAAAGCTACTAAGCGTGTGGTGCGACTGATATTGGGAACGCCATCACAAATGCGAATCTCAAGAGTTCCAAAGTTTGGACTAGGTCTTAGATCCCACCAGATGTCTTTGACGTTGGTGATGGATTTACTTTTTTCTAAGTTGTGTACAATGCGCTCAAAGTCTTTCCAAGTTGCGATCTTACACGGCTGGCCGCCAGCAGGATGGGCCTCAAAGATCGTGATACGAGAAGAGGAAAGACCAGTGTCTTCACCAGCCCAATAAGGAGAACTGGCGGAGAGAGCGAGCATGTGGGGAAGGTAATAGAGAAACTCATTCAACATGCGAATGCAGTGATCTCCATTAGGCATCCCTAAATGAACATGAAGCCCGTAGATCATCAATCGACGTGCGATGTGCTGATTTCTCTGAACGAGTGTGCGATAGCGCTCGTCAGGATAAAACATTCTATTTTGCCAGCGTGCAAATGGATGAGTCCCATTAGTTGCAAGGCGGGCTCCGTGTTTTTTACAAATACGGTAAAGCTCGCGGCTGGTGGTCAGAAGCTCTTCTTCAACTTGCTGGACCGAATGACAAATGGGTGTGTCGATTTCAAGCATACTTTGAAAGATTTCAGGCTTGAGGCGAGGGCCAGGTAAAGACCACTCTTGCAATATCTCCTGAGAAATTGGGTGCAAATTGCGTGTCTCAGGATCGATAATTTGTAGTTCGACTTCCACACCCAGAGACAAAGAGTCTGATTTCCCAAAGGGAATTTCTGGTATTGTGTTCATAAAACCACAATAGAGATAAAGGCTCTGAAGTGCAATTTTTAAAGCACTAAAAGTTGACCGAGTGCATATCTAGGCTAGTAAAATGAATGTGAGCTGGAATATAGGGCTATTTCAGATAGAAATTTCAAAAAAAGAGACGTTTGTATTTGAAGCACTTTTTAAGCTTCAAAGAGAGTTTTCCTGAGAAATTTTGTCTAGGGATATTGGAGTTTTTGTGAAATTATTTTTTCTTCTAGGGCTTGCCGTCGCTGTTATTTACTTTTTTAAAAAGAGTAAACAGCCGTTATCAAAAAAAATAATTTATTTAAACTTTGTTTTTCTGATCATGTCCCTCCCTTTGGCGTTCTTCGTTGGACTTTTCTTTCTGTCGTCTTTGAATTCCGAAAGGGCCTACGCTTTTTGGATGGTAGGCGGATTCTTAGCCTATGCTTTATTTTCTGTTCTATCTTTAAGATGGATTAAATTCTGGCCCGGGATTGTTGTGAGTGCTTTTGCATTTTATTTCGGGGTGCATTTAGATAAACAGTATTGGAAAGCCGAAAGTAAAAATAGTTGTATAGAGCTCAGGCAAGATCCTTACTGCATAGAAGGAGAGTCGCGTTTTAGTTGTCACCCGAACTCTAAGAATTTCAGTGTGGCAAAAATCGGTTGTGATGCGATGGATGATGAGCTTCGAATGGAATCTAATCTGTTAAAGAAACAGCAGGCTTCGAAAGATAATATTCGCTTGATCGACGAAGAAGTTTTAACTTTAGGAATTAATGCCTATGAAAAAATTCTTACCTCTATATTGGCAAGCAATGCACCTGAAAGTTTGAATTTTGAGCCTCAATTGGTCGGCATTTATAATTGCCTGAACTCAGAGTATAACGATGCCTTAAAGGCGGAAACCATGGCGCTTTCAATACTCTCTAGAAATGCCGTCACTGAGTCACAGCGCCAAGCCTACAGAGCTTATCTGGCTTCAAAAGGAAGAATGGTGGCTTCTGACAGAGTTGTTCCTGCGTTGCCTGCTGGCGACGTGAAGTACAATTGTGAGGAAGTGCGCAGATTTCTTAAACCCTAGAGTGCATCAGATTTAGCTCAGACTAGGGATTGGCAGTAGTGACTTTGCTGTGCCGGGCTCATTCAATAGAGTATTCTGAATTCTACAGTCATTGAAAGGAGTTGTCCGCAGACCCGAGGAGCAAGGCAGCTCTCATTGTATTGAAAAAGTTTTCGATAAGTATTTCGTATTGGTGCCATTAGATTGCTATTCGACCTCAGGTACCTGTGTCGAACAACTATACACATTAGTACTATTTCTATGGTGCATTTGTTTGCACCACTTTGGTGCAAAATATCTCGCTGTTATCACTAAGCTCGTTTATAAATTCTCTAGGCAAGAATTTAGAACCTTCCTTCAGTAAGAACTCATTCGAAGAATGGCGAAAAATCCGTCCTATTCGTTGAGGTCTTTTGCTCAATATCTCGGAGTCAATCATGCGACTTTGTCGGCATTGATTTCTGGAAAGCGCAAAATGACGGAGGCAACATTCCAAAAATTGTCAGCGGGCCCTAAATTAAGGCCCGCTGACAATTTTAAGAAAGCAGAAAGTGAATGTGGGCATTTTAGAAGCACCAAAATTCGCGATGGAGCATGGCGCAACCGGGAAGTTCCAATGTAAAGTAGCGGTAAGGTAATTGAAATCCGTAGTTTTAAGAAAGAGAATATTATGACGAAAATACTTATCTTGGCTTTGCTGTTCATGTCTTCCCAATATGCTTATTCGGCGGATATTTCACTATCTGATGAAACAGTCATTATTGCCCAAATGATAACTGATCCTGAAGTCCAAAAATGTATTCAGCAGATCGAAGCTGAATACAAAGGTCATTTCCGTATTCGGGCGATTGTGCGACGTCCGTTGCAACCAGATACAACTTACGAAGAAGGCTCAGCCGCCATAGCAGCGCACTCAACTTATTTTTTTAGAGGCAGTGTCGGAGGCCCATCTTATAAAGGGCCTAGCGCTGTGGCTGTTGAAAAGGTTCAGGGAGGCGTGCTTTCAAAATATGCCTGCCGCATCTTGGACCAGATGCCTTATTAAAACGGGGCAAGGTTGTAGATAAACCCTTGTGAACTAGCCAAAATAATTATCGAAACCCGCTGACTAAAAAAATCAGCGGTTTTTTTACTTCCCAAATGCTTAAGCTGTATCCTTCAAAAATTTGAAACCTTTTTTACCTGCTAAATTCCTAATTCTATTAAAATTTAAGCTAAAAGGCGGTTTTTCTTGCGATGAAAAACTCCTAGTTTTAGGATCGGGGAATGAATAATGAAACATCATCTTCCTCAATAGCCCTGACCCAAACTGTTCAAAAAGGTGGTTGTGCCGCCAAGGTTGCTGCCTCAGAACTGCGAAAGATTCTCTCGCAAGTTCAATTTCCGCCTCGGCACGATGCTTTGTTGGTAGATGGTGGTCTTTTTGATGATGCTGCGATTTACAAAGTCACTGACGAAGTGGCCATGGTGCAAACTCTTGATTTTTTCACTCCCATTGTCGACACGCCAAAACTTTTCGGTCGTATTGCTGCCGCTAACGCTTTAAGTGACGTCTATGCCATGGGTGGAAAACCAAAGACGGCCATGGGTATATTGGCATTTCCAATTGCGACCCTGCCAAACGAAGTGATCATTGAGGTCATGCAAGGGGCTAGTGATGTGATTGCTGAAGCTCAAGCTACTTTTGTGGGTGGGCATTCTATAGATGATGATACTTTAAAATTCGGTCTTTCTGTGACGGGTTTTGTTCATCCGGAAAAAATTTGGTCCAATGATCAAGCGCAAGTAGGGGATGTTCTTATTCTCACAAAACCTTTAGGAACTGGCACGATGACGGCGGCTCTTAAAAGACGTGAGGCTGACGAAGCAGCAATTTCTGAAGCTCTGACCAGTATGGCGACTTTGAATAATGTTTTAGACTTCTTAACCCCAGAGCAGGCAGAGCATATTCATGCCGCCACCGATATCACTGGATTTGGCTTAGCGGGACACAGTATGCAGATGGCAAAAGCAAGCCAAGTGAATTTGGAATTTAATTGGAAGCAAGTGCCGAAGTTTGACGGTGTGATGAACTATTTAGAAAAAGGCTTCCTCACAAAAGCTCATCGTAGCAATGCTCAATACACGGAAGAGGCTATTGAGTTTTTGGAGATCTCCGAGCTAGAGCGTTTATTGTTTTATGATCCACAAACAAGTGGAGGATTGCTTTTGACGGTGAAAGCAGAAAAAGCATCAGAGATTGTACAAGCTCTGCAAAAAAACTTTAAGAAAGCGTCTGTGGTCGGCAAAGTGTCTTCTCAGAAAAATCACTGGGTGAGTATTGGAGCGAATTAGTCCTCAGCAACTTGCTGATTTATTTCTAAAACACACGCCGCTCATCGACGTGAGAGCCCCTGTGGAGTTCGCGGTGGGCTCATTGCCGAATGCTGTGAATTTGCCATTGATGAAGGATGATGAGCGCGCAGCGGTAGGGACGACCTATAAAAATGACGGTAAAGAAAAGGCCATTGCTCTCGGCCATGAGCTTGTCTCGGGCTCGGTGCGCGACGAGCGTATCGAGCGATGGAAGAAGTTCGTTCAAGCAAATCCTGAGACTGTGTTGTATTGCTTTCGCGGGGGATTGAGATCGCAAATCTCTCAGCGCTGGCTTAAAGAAAATGGCATTCATCGGCCTATCATTGATGGTGGTTATAAAGAGGCGCGCAGCTTCTTGCGCGAGACTTTAGAGACGAAGGTTCAAGGCTTTCAGTTTTTGGTATTATCAGGGCCGACGGGGAGTGCGAAAACTCATTTATTAGAAAGGCTCTCTGAGAGCAATCCAGTGATTGATTTAGAAAAAGCGGCTCACCATCGAGGCTCTGCCTTTGGTGCCATGGGGAGCAGTCAGTCGACCCAGATTAATTTTGAAAACGATCTCGCGGTGCAGGCGTTGAAGATATTGAATCAAGGTCATCTAAATCAGAGAGTTTTAATCGAAGATGAAAGTCGCATGATTGGCCAGTGTGCAGTGCCGGAAGAGCTGTTCTTGGCGATGCGTATGGCTCCGGTTTTATATGTGGATGAGCCACTTGAAAGTCGCGTGGAAAATATTTTTATAGATTATATACTGAATAGCGCCATTGGGCAGGGTGATCCAGAATTAGGAAAATTAAGATTTCAAGAGTTTACTAAGTCTATCGAGAAAATTGCAAAAAAATTAGGTGGATTGAGATCGCAAGAATTATTGAATGATCTAGAGCATTCGCGGGAAGAATTTAATTTATACCAAGCCCTAGATATCAATAGAGTGTGGATTCGAAAACTATTGCTGTATTACTATGACCCACTTTATGCGAAGTCATTGATGAGGCGAAATCCGAGGGTTATTTTTAAAGGCTCTTATAATGAAGTAAGTCAGTATGTTTTAGCCAATCAATAGAAATTAAATATCTCGAAATAGTCCGTTTTCTGTTTAAAAAATATTTTCAAAATGAGTACCCAACTGAATTGATAATACTCAATATGAATAAGTGCGCGATGGCGACGATATATTCTGAATAAAGTTTATATTTAGCCTAATGTGTGCGACTCTTACATTTTCCTGGAAAGACTAAGGTCTCTCGTCTCTAGACTCTTAAAGTCTATCTATGTATCCTTAAAAATAAGCGACTGAAACTGCTTGTACGTTTTTCGAGGAGGAGAAATGTCCCGAAGGACATTGCTTATAGTCTGCGTATCGTTATTCCTACCAGCTGGAATTGTAGCGGCATATTATAACCTTGGTGCATTTTGGAAATATATGATTTCTGGTCCCGCTCCAAAAGTAGAGTGGGTAAGTTTGCCGCAAAGTCCGACGAACTCTATGACTCATATATTTGAGTTTTCTGTTTCAAGGGATAATGGTGCGCCCATTTCTTCTATTCAGTGCAGTGTGAATGGTGGCGCTTATATAGACTGCGAATCCCCTTTTATTGTTCCGTGGGCAAGTGGAGAGCTGGTATTAAGCGTTGTCGCTAAGAATGAGTTCAATTTATTTAGCAAGGTTTTATCGGCTTCGATTTTGATTGATACTGACGCCCCAGAAGTTGCTTTGAGCTCGGAAGTGGCGGATTACTTTAGTGCGAGTAATTTCGAAGTTCTTGTTGATTTTTCAGAAGCAATCATTGGATTTTCAATAGAAGATATAGTTGTCACGAATGGAACTGCTTCAGCCTTAAGTGGTGGGCCTACGAGGTATAAGGTTCTCGTGACTCCGGCTGCTCAAGGGCTTGTGACAGTTGCAATTCCTGCGGACGTTATCACTGACTTGGCAGGTAATGGAAATAAGCAGTCGCCTGTCTTATCTAGAACTTTTGACAGCGTTCGGCCGAGCCTTTCTTTAAGTTCGGCAGTAAAGAACTCATTTAATAGTGCAGATTTTTTGGTTTTGGCGCAGTTTTCTGAGGTGGTAACAGATTTTTCAGAATCCGATGTTGTCGTAACGAATGGTTCCATAAGTGGGTTTTCAGGTGACGGAACAAATTTCTCTTTTACGATTACTCCTCATGGGCAGGGAAGTGTTGAAGTCAAAGTGCCCGATCATGTTGCATTTGACAGAGCAGGCAATGGGAACATCACTTCAAGTCTAAATCGTATCTATGATACTGTTCCGCCGAGCTTGACTCTGAGTACTTCGACTGGAGATCCGTTTAGTTCACCAAGCTTTACTGTCGTCGCGACGTTTTCAGAAGATGTATTTGGTTTTGACTCCTCAGATCTGGTTATTACAAATGGCACAGTCACTGGTTTTTCAGGAAATGGGTTTAGCTATAGTTTTATTGTAACTCCATCAGGACAAGGAGTTGTCAAAGTTAATGTCCCGCCTGCAGTTGCTGAAGATGCAGCAGGAAATTCGAATACTGCGGCGAATGAGTTGCAAAGGACTTTTGATAACACTCCTCCAACTGTTATCCTTTCAAGCCCTATAGCAAGCCATTTTAACTCAGGGGGCTTTGTTGTAACGGTTGTTTTTTCGGAACCAGTATCTGGATTCAACGCTGCAGGAGTCGCACTTTCAAATGGAACTCTGTCTAACTTTGCAGGTAGTGGTGAGGTCTATACTTTTACGATCACACCATTAGCGCAAGGAAATGTTGTTGTCGGTGTTCCTGCGGGGGTCGCTTTTGATTTGGCGGGGAACGGAAATGTCATTGCTTCTAATTTGACTCGAGTTTTTGATAGTATCTCGCCAAGTTTATCCTTATCGACGCCCATTGGTAGTGCATTTCGCGCTGCTAACTTTACCGTGACTGCGGAGTTTTCAGAGGCAGTGACAGGTTTTTCGTTGGGGGATATTCAAGTCGCCAATGGCACTGCTGGCACATTCAATGCTGTGAGCTCATCAACCTACACGTTTCTTGTAACGCCTTCAGCACAGGGAAATGTGACAGTTTCAGTGGGAGCAGGGGTTGCTATAGATGCAGCAGGAAATGGTAATACAGCGGCTGCGAATTTGGTGAGGTTGTATGATACGGGAGCGCCTTCGGTAGCAATTACTTCATATCCAAGTGCTCATAGCTCGTTGGCTTCGCCAAATTTTTCTTTTACGGGTTCGGATTCATTATCTGGTTTGGCAGGTTTTCAATGTAAAGTGAATGCAGGTGCATTCGCTGGATGTACCTCAGGCGTTGCTGTTTCAGCAGTGGTGGGGAGTAATACATTTTCTGTAATTTCACTAGACGTTGCTGGGAATCAAAGTACACCTGGTACTTACACTTGGAAAAGGTGTAACGCCAGTAATAACTCAACGGCAATGTGCCCTGGAAATTCTCGTATCAATGGCTATGTTAGTACAGGGGTGTCGTGTCCTTTCGCAAGTATATGTTCGAGCGGAGCTGGTACATTAACATCTTGCTCCACAGTACATGGGAAAACGGGTAGTGTAACAACTTGCAATTGTACGTGTAGTTAGCGAGGTCGAATGAAGATAACTAAGAGATTATTTATCGTTGGTATTTTAATTTTAAAATTGAATGTATCTTCGGCCGCGACAGATATAGAGATGACTAAAGACTATCTCAAAATGTGTCAAACTATCGAAGGGGGGTGGGGGAATAGTTACGAGCGACCAAATCTATCTGTCACAGCCAAGGCTTTGTTAGCAGTGAGACTGAATGGCGAAGATCCAGCCTATTGGACCGTGAATGGAAAATCACCAGTGGATTATCTAAAGTGGGTTAGGGATAACGATCCTGAAAGTGTGAAGAAGTATTTTGGCTTCTATGTTTTTAGTACTTATATTATAGGCGCAACAGAAAAGAACGGTTTAAAAGTTGAAGAAATTAATAAGTATATAAGATCAAAAGATTTTCAAGAAAATGGAAAAAACTTTGAAGCCAATTGGCTTTTATTATCTGCAAAATTTGATGACAGAATCGATAAAAAGGCGCTGATTGATTATCTTTTGCGACAGCAGAAAAAAGACGGAGGCTGGGCTTATGGCGCGAATCCGATCTTAAATTCTGATATAGACTCAACGGCAATGGTGGTGATGAGTATTCCGCCCCAAGATTGGCCGCAGCATGCGTTAGGGAAAGCCTATGAGTTTCTTTCTCAAACGGAAATTGAAAATCCATTTGCAGCATCTAAGAAGACAAACCTCCCACAGATGAATCTGCTATATCTTTCTCGTCTTCATTTAGAAAATATATCCTCGAAGAAGTTTCCCTACTTCGAGAAGTCTGGGCACTTACAAAAGATTAATGGTTATAGACGTGATAATGGGGGGTTTTTGCTAACTGCGGGAGTTGCGCATAATCCTTGCTCTTCTGCAGTGTATGGACTTTCCTTTTTGGCGGGACGAAGTTATGCAGAGGTCGCGAATGTTCCCGTTATGATGAAAAAGCGGGAGGGAAAGAAGGACTTGGTTGCCTCGACGTCAACTCCTTTTGTGAAAGTGCGAATTGAGGGGCCGGACGGATTTACACTGGTTGAAGAGTTAAAAGTCGTCCCTCAGAGCTATATCAATCCGTTTGATGAAAAACCCATTTACGAAGATAGACCCACAGCATTGCTTGCGGTGATGGCGGCCCTAAAGAAGGCTGGCATTAGCTATAGTATTCGCAACCTCTATGGAACTATTTTGACCGATATAAACGGGGCAATGGGGCGCAATTGGAACTACAAAATTAATAATAAAAATGCGGAAATATGTGTTTCAGATCTATCGCTAAAAGATGGTGATGAAGTTTTGTATTACTCCGGAGAGTTTGATCAGCCGGCGCTGCAGGTGCTTAAAACTTCGTTTAGAAATTTACTTGTGAAAGATCGAATAGAGGGCAAGTCAGTTGCTGATGCAGAAGTTTTCATTAATGGAAAATCAATTGGATTTACCGATCATAAAGGCGAGATTCGCGTTCCAATAAGTCTCACAGAGAGTTTTGTAGTGGTGGCGGAGAAGGCAGGATTTATTCGTTCAGAGGTATTTATTTGGAGTCAAAAAAGTTTAGCAATAGCTCTAGCGGCAATTCTTTGCGGAGTGGCGTTGTTTGTTATTATAGGACGGCGTAGACGAGGATAGCTTCAATTTGAGACTTAAATCCTCAAAACGGTATCAAGCATGAGGCATCTTCATATAATTGAGCTCAATGATCTGGTTTTCTAGGCCGATAGAGAGACATGTCTTTCTTAAAGATTCTGATTACTTTTGGAACGTTTGTATATTTGATGGGCGCACAAGCCGCAGTTATGACTTATCAAGGTCGCGTTGTGCAGGCCGACGGTCAGCCGCTAGTTCATCAAAATGTTCAATTCACAGTGCAGGTTCGCAGTCCTGATTCTAATAATTGTATCATCTATCAAGAGACCCATACGTTAAATATGGAGGGGTCTGATGGGATATTCTCTCTGAATATTGGAGACGGAGTAAGGGCTTCAGCAGCAGTGGATGGTGGGCATTCATTATTTGATGTACTGTCTAATAAATCAACTAGCAGTGCTCTTGGGCCTTTTCCCAATTGTGAAAATGGGAATAGCTTCATGCCTCAGAAATTTGATACGCGCAAGCTCGTCATTTCGTTTAATGCCGGTGCCGGAGTTCAAACGTTAAAAGCACAAACCTTATCATTTATGCCTTATGCTGTTGAATCGGTACGGGTTGGTGGATACTCAGCTGATAATATTTTAAGAGTCACTTCTAATGTTGCAACCAGCCCTTTGAACAATGCTCAGTATGCGGAGTTCTTAGATTTAATAAATGGGAATTCTAGCGTTTATGCGAAGTCAGGAACTTTGGGAGGAGGGAGTATTCCTCCAACGCTGGGCTCGGGCGAGTCTATTAGGTGGAGTGGAACCGGCTGGGAAGCTTTTACTCCGGGTAATGCTGAAGCCATGGTTACGAGTGTTACAAGCACAAACTCTTATATGGGATCTAGCATGCTCAGTGGAGCAGTATCGTTGACTCTCAACGTGGGCACCACTGAGAATACTGTCGCCGCAGGAAACGACACTCGTATTGTCAACGCATTCCAAAGTGATACCTCTCTAAGCGGCGATTTGTCTGGAACAATAGTAAATCCGCAAGTCGCAAAGTTGCAGGGATATTCTGTCAGTAATGCTGCACCAACGCAGGGGGCAGTGTTAACTTGGAAAGGCAGTTCTAGTAGCTGGGTTCCTGTATCACTTCCATCATGTAATATTCATCAGGTTACATACTTTGATTCAGTAAACGACGTTTATGCTTGTCGATCAATTGCTATAAATACCAATCAAATCACTGCAGGTGTCTTGGGGGTTTCTCAAGGTGGAACTGGAGTCAGTCAGATTCCTACGAATGGACAAATCCTTGTAGGAAATGGATCGGGTTATCAGTTGGCGAATATTATTGGAGGTACGAATGTTACAGTAACGGATTCAGCCGGAGGAATTCGTTTAGATGTCGACGGGGCAGAGCCAACTGGAAGTGCCGGAGGAAGTTTGGCTGGCACCTACCCGAATCCGACGCTGGCATTGAATTCAGTCTCATCAGGTCATATCTTGGATGGAACAATTGTGAATAGTGACATTAGCAATACCGCCGCTATCGTAGATAGCAAGCTTTCTACAATCGCTACTCCGGGCAAAGTTTCAGGGAATGCAATTACATCCGGTGTAATTGGGGGGAGTACTTCTTTAGAAACAACGGGCGATATTAAAACCTCGGGAAGAGTCATCGCGTCGGATTCTTCTAGTACGACTGCGCAAGTTGAAGTGAGTGGACAGATACTATCCAAGGTTCACAATGCGGGAAATGCGACTCATATAAACTGGAACAATGGAAACGTGCAATATACAGCAGCAAGCTGTGGTAATTTTACTTTTGAAAATATGTTTGAAGGTGGGTCCTATACGTTGATCGTAAAAGGGGCGAACTCGGGCACCTGTCTGTTTTCTCAAGCGGTACCCGATACTTTGGCTTTCGAGGATTTTCTTTTTAGACCATCGGGACCTATTTCTCAATCGGACACAGCGACGATAATTACTTTTCTACGAGCTGGTGGAACGGTTTATGGAAGCTGGATAACGGGTTTTCAATAGAGAAAGGGCGCTATGAAAAAGCTATTTCTATATTTCAGTGCCCTCATTGTTTTGTCTGGATGCATGTTAGATGTTCAAATTTATGAGCCCAAAGATCAGAACTCCTTAAATACTTTTTCCTTAGCAACAACACCATTCTCAAGAATGTATACTGAAGAGAGCTTGCTTCAAGTAGAAGGTTCGGCTGGCGGCTTAGTTTGCGATTCCGTGTTGAAAACCGAGAACAACGCCACCGTCTATGCAACACATACATCTATTCTTCTGGGGCTTAGAACTAAGAAAGGGTACTATGTCCCGTAGGACCTTGATCTCCTTCACCTTATGCGCTCTAGGTGTTACTCTTGTTTTTGTTATTTTACAAACTCCTGTGATTCCGTATTTGAAATATATAAATCGAAAAACTGGTGAGACGTGGAATTGGTGCCCGCGGGACCTGCAAGATTTAAAATTCTATCAGACTAAAACGAAAATAGTTTCCAAGTATGATCAACAGATTCTATGTACCGCTGTTTTTGAAACTCGTATATCTGCTGAAGAGGTGGATGGCGTAGACTTTGAAATTATAATTGAGGCCAAGGGGAGCGATGAATCATTGGTGTTTTTGGAATATTCATCGATGCGGAATATATTCAAAATTGATGCAACTTTTTTCAAGTCCACTCAACTCGAATATTTTTATAAAAAGGTGAGTCAACAATAGAGAATGACTCAGCTTCAGTCTTATAGTCTCGCTAATTAGATAGTAATAGACAAAATTCAATCGGCTCAGTAAACCTTCAGACAGAGGTCAATACCTATTGTAGAGGGCTTTTCGGTATGAGAATCTTTTTTAGAATTTCTGTATGTTTCGCATCAGTGTACTTTTATTCAAGCCTATTGTTCGCTCAGTCTAGCCTAAAGATTGTTCCAGAGTCTTATCTTTCTTTAGATAAAATTATTGTCACCCCAACAAAGAGTTCGATGCCTGTGGAGCAGTCGCCGGGCAGTGTTGAGGTTATAACAAACAAGGATATGGAAAAGAGAAATGTTCTTTCCGTTGATGATGCTTTAGATACTTCAGCTGGGGTTATAGTCAATCGTGGTAAAGGAATTATGGACTATAATTCGTCTATCATGTTGCGAGGTATGCCGGGGCAGGGGCGGACTATGGTGATGATGGACGGAGTTGTTTTAAATAGTCCTTATGCAAATACAGTTTTCTTGAATGCTATTTCAACTGAGAGTTTAGAAAGAATTGAAGTCGTCAAAGGTCCATCGTCAAGTCTCTATGGAGGCAGTGCCATGGGTGGAGTGATTCATCTCATCACTAAAATGCCTGAAACAAGAGAGGTTTCATTAAGTGTCGGTGGGGGAGGTAGTGTCGATTCGGTGGCGCCAGATAACTTTCGACGTCTGCGAGCCTCCTATGGAGATGTTTTTTTAAATGATAAACTTAAGGTTTATTTCAGCGGAGACTATCAGGCAACAGATGGTTATCGCAGCGATGCGATGATAACAAGTCAATTAGCTCCTTTGGCTGGATTGAGTGGATATAAGACATCGCGATCGGTGACTGGTGGTCAAGTTTATATTATTGGCGATAAAGGAAGAAATAGAGCTAAACAAGATAGTTTGCACTTGAAGACAGAATATTTACTAACGGCACAAAGTAAGTTGAGATTTAGCGTTCTGCGCTCAACGGGTGGTTATGACTATGACAATCCGCGAACTTTTCTTGCGGACTCTAGTGGTGCGCCAAAGTGGATATATTCTTCAACAGGTGCACAACCGTTTTCTTACTTAGGAAATTCGGTTTATTTTGAACAACTCATTTATAGTTCTGAATATGAAGTAAAAATGAACAAGATGAGCTTGAAGCTGGGTGCATCGTACTTCGATCAAGCGAAAAATTGGAGTGTCACGCCAGATGGTAGGACGCCAAATGATTTACCTCCAGAGAAAGGTAAGCTGTCCACCACCCCTAATTCAGTAAAAAGCTTGGATCTGCAGTTGACTACTTCTGAGGTGAACAATCATTTGCTAACCTTCGGTGCCGCTGTACGCGAAAGCATCTCTGATACAAGTGAGTATTCATTGTCAAACTGGCGAAATGAAGAAAGCCGCGAAGCTTTAGGATACGAATCTAGAGGTGCGGACCGTAGCTATGCCTTATTTGCTCAGGATGAGTTTTTGATATCTAAGAATGTAGTTCTCTTTACCGGACTTAGAAGTGATTGGTGGGAGACGACGCAAGGGTTTAACTCTGTCGAAGGCAGTCATGGGGCAAGAAGTAAGAACATGCTCAGTCCTAAAGTTTCTATAGTTTACACTCCAGCTTCAAAGACAGCTTTAAGATTATCTGGAGGACAGGCATTCAGGGCGCCCTCTATTTATGATCTTTACAGAACTTGGACAACATCCAGTGGAACGACTTATAAGGGGAACCCAAATCTGAAGCCTGAAAGTTCTTTTTCTTGGGAAGTCGGCGTAACCCAGGGGCTGAGCAAAGATTCGGTTTTAAAGTTAACTTATTTTGAGAACTATATCGTAGATATGATTTATAGCACCACAAGCGGAACTGTTCGAGAAAAGCTGAATGCAGGTAAGGGGCAAAGCAAAGGAATTGAATTTGAGACTGAATACACCTTGTCTCCTTGGGTGAGTGCCAACTTTAACTATACATATACTTCGACCGAAATTGTGGAGAACAGTGCGGTGCCTTTATCTGTGGGAAAGAAGTTTCCATGGGTTCCAGAGCATATGCTTAATTCTGGTTTAGATTTTAAACTGAAAGACTGGGGCGCATATTTAGGCGTAAAATATATGAGTAAGCGCTTTAGCAATGACTTGAATACCGATCGTGTCGATGGAGTCCAAGGGTCCTATGATGCGCATACGGTAGTGGATGCTAAAGTGCGACATGCTTTAACATCTCAAGCGACAATCTCGCTGGCTGTTAATAATCTGATGAATTTAGAATACTATACGTCATCGCGATCTCCTGGAAGAACCTGGTTTGCTGACTTCACCTATCGGTTCTGATAGCGATATTCAGGGATTTCTTCAGTCACGAGTCTGGTTATGGGGAGATCGCGCCACAGTGAGCCACAGCGCGTAGGTGACAACACCTGAATAGAACAAACAAAATAGTCCAACAACTTGTAGATCTGCCATGATCTTTCTCCTTGTTTCGGCCATCCTTGGCCTTAAAGAGCTCTTAAAAACACCATCCTAGTCCTTTTAAGCTCTCTGTAGAGGGGGCATCCTTGCTCCTTCTATAGGTTAGAACACAAAGCCCCATGGTTGGGTTAAAAAATGCTGCGAAAGGGAGCAAATCTATTATTTAGTTTAATTTTATAGGGCTAAATATTGACCCGACCGAAGGATTGATTTAGCTTACTTCCAGTGCCCGGGTGGCGAAATTGGCAGACGCACTACCTTGAGGTGGTAGCGCTCGAAAGGGCGTGCTGGTTCAAGTCCAGTCCCGGGCACCAATTAGCATCAAATCGAACATATTCGAGACCATTAACCGACCAAGAGTCGGTTTTTTTTTTGTCTTTTTTAGTCCCAAGCAGTCCCAAATGCGAATAGTATCCGTCACTTAGACGCCGTAAGTCTTCCCAATTAGTCCCATATAGTGCCAATCAAGCCCAAGAAAAATGTTATTAGACTCTGTTATTAGACTCGGCTAACTACCGCATTATGAAACTCACTGAACTTAAACTTAGAAACATCAGATATGCAGATAAAATTAAGCTGTACGCCGATGGCAATGGTTTGTTCCTTTGCGTGAGTAAAACGAAAAAGAAGTGGCAACTCTCCATCCGCAAGGGCACAAAGGTAGTTCATTTTTATGGAGACGAATATCCAACGATGAGCTTAAAAGCTGCGAGAGAGTGGGCCGAAGAAACGCGTGAGCTGGCTTTGGGTTCAGATATCCAAGGCAAGTCGCAATTGTCTTTCACGCACTATGCGGAGTTATATCGAAATCGCTAATTGTGCCTTTGTCTTCGCAGGTGTTTGAGATCTTGCAGCAACTAAAATCAATCACTACAGGGGCATTCATTTTTGGAAGCCTCAAACTTCAAACCTATTCTGATGCTTCTCTTCGTAAAGCTCTATCTTTGATCGGATACTATGGAGCTCATCAAGATATTTCTGGTATTGAGAACTTTGTGGATCTTCACTCGCCGCACGGGGTTCGTGCTAGTTTTAGAACTATTGCTGATGAAGTTCTTGAGTGGCGAGTAGATATTCTGGAACAACAATTAGCGCATATCGTTCGTGACACTAATGGCCGCGCTCACAATCGAACAACGCATCTGCCTAAGAAAACTCAGATGATGCAGCTCTGGTCTTATTTTATTGTTTATATTCTCGATGTTGTTTATTAAACTTCTAAAGTTTACAAAACAGTCTTCCGATTATAAGTGAATGATAGACATAATTTTAGCACTCGTTGGCGGATTTTTGATTTTCATTTTGATGAAGAATATCAACAGTCATTTTGACACGTATGATAAATCCATAAGCGACTATAAAAAAGATTTGCCCGAAACATCCACCTCAACAGACGAGATTAAAGAATCACCTCCAACAAATAAACGTGCTTTTCAGTTAAAATTTAGCGAGAGCAATTCAATTAAAAAACCGCTTTCTGAAGAAGAAGCAACGAAGTTTCTTCGGGATATTGTTCGCAAAGCAAAAACGCAAACCTACGATCAGGTAAATGATTTCGTCGAAACATGGTTAGAAAAAGTTGGCGATCGTGGTTACGACATCCACGATGATTCGTATAACGGTCTTTTAAGCTTTGTCGAAGAACTTTTCGACCATGGCACCGAAGAAGAGTTGCCTGAAAATAGCCGTGCCATTCAGGGGAATTACATTATGGAATACTCTGATATTGAGGGAAATAGAACAAAACGAACGGTGACTATTAAACGGCTGTTGCTCGATGATAATCCAATGATCGTGGCCTATTGCCATCTAAGAAAAGAACCTCGTACATTTCGGGTAGATAGAATTATATCAATGATATGTTCCGATACAGGCGAGATTCATGAATGTGACCTATTAAGTTTTCTCACGAGCAAGCAAACTGCCGCATAGGATCGTTAAGCATAGTTGTGGTATGCTTATTTCGAGAGGTCGAAATAAAAAATATTTATACTCTTATTCAAATAATTGCCGCCGGTCGCGCGCAAGAGAGAGGGAATGGTGCTTCCCTTTTTAGGTGTAAATGAAAGGTCCCTTGTTTGTTCTTTAAATCAACGGACCTGTCTCGACTTACTATTTCTTAAAGTACTTATCAAAAACTTTTTCAATACAATGCGAACTACCTTGCTCCTCAGGTCTGCAGACAACTCCTTTCGGAGTTTTCTCGGAGATAGACATCATCACACCGACAGAGCGATTTGGTCCATAGTAGGGATAAATTCTTACACGCAAATTGCCAGATTCTTCTCGTTCTGAGGACATCGCAAGTTTTGCGGAAAAGTGACCAACGATAGCACCAATAAGAACGTCAGAGGCCCAGTGTTGGTTCTGGTATACGCGAGACCATGCCGTGAGAGCCGCAGCACCATAGGCAAGAACGGGGATCGCCGTCGAGTCATATTCTTCCCTTGCGACCTCCGCGATGACAGTGGCGACTGAAAAGGCAAACGAAGTATGCCCTGACGGCATTCCCATCGAGGGAGCTCCATCAGAGCGAGTTTCTCTGAAAGGATCGTCTGTTTCTCTTGGTAGAGCTCGGCGGAAGGTTTGTTTTAAAGAGTCATTAATGAGAGTATTGATGATGCCTGCTTTAAAGCTCAGAACTGCCATGCGCGACATACCAGCTTCATTCATAACCATCCCTAAGACGTAAGCAGCCCCCATCACTGGAACCATTTTACGAGAGCCAAAATACTCACCCGCGTTGGCGGCTCTATCAGTCACTTGGCCATCGTTTTTTTGAACAAACTGGAGCATTTCACGCTCAGAAGTAAAGACAATCACCGAGCTCATAAGACCGAACTTGATCCAGTCCATTTCTTGATTGGAATAGCTAAGACTTGTTTCGTATTCCCACGAGCTTGGATATGGCTGCTGAGCAAATCCTTGCAGAGGGACAAGTGTTGTCGTGGCAATGGCTAAAGATAAAATCTTTCCTAGAACTGATTTCATAGAACATTCATGGGAGGCAGCTATAGGTAAGGGTCGTCAAACTTTTCGACATGCCCTTACAAATGGCGGCTAATTGAGCCCCATGCTCCTGTTTAATTGGCTAGCGGTTTCTGTTTTTTTCTCACAAGCAGGGATTGCAATAGGTATTCCGTTTTAAATTTGAGAAAGACAGGTTTTAAGCCATTCCTTTATCTTCGGAAATCAAACTTCAGGTATCTGCGTGATTTCTATTTTAGGGAGAACACAAGATGTCTTTCAGCTCGGCCTGAGAGTCAGTGGCGAGGCAGAGGGAGTGATAATTTTTTTGAAGATAGCAACATTCGTTGGTTGCATTTCTGGTGTTCTTGAAAAACGATGGACTCTAAGAGCAACAATGATCTCTGCAAAGAATTGCTCTCACGCGACTTCGCAGACAGCAGGAGGCCCATGGCTATAGCTTCAGAAAAAACCTTTTTCGGTCATCCACGATCTCTCATGACTTTGTTTCTGACCGAGATGTGGGAGAGGTTCTCCTATTATGGAATGCGGGCTCTTTTAGTTCTGTATATGACTCAGTATCTTTTTGTTGAGGCTCAGAATGGAAAAAAGATTTGGGGATATGAAACTTTAGAAAATGGACTCACTAGCGTTTTCGGAGAAATGACAACTCAAGGACTCTCGTCGCAGATCTATGGAATCTATACGGGGTTGGTTTATTTTACACCGTTCTTTGGTGGTATGATTGCTGATCGTTATTGGGGAAAAAGAAAGGCCATCTACGTTGGTGGCATTTTGATGTCGGTTGGTCACTTTTTAATGGCGGTTGAGAGTCTCTTTTTTCCAGCGCTTTTATTTTTAATTTTAGGCAATGGTTTCTTTAAACCTAATATCTCCACTCAAGTGGGAGATCTTTATGAACCAGGCGATGCCCGTCGAGACAGTGGGTTTACGTTGTTTTACATGGGGATCAATCTGGGGGCGATTTTATCTCCGCTGGTCTGTGGAACTTTGGGACAGAAGGTGGGATGGCACTGGGGTTTTGGGGCCGCAGGTGTAGGGATGTTAATCTCTTTAGCGATTTATCACATTGGAAGTAAGAACCTGCCAGAATCTAAAATCTTAAAAGTAAAAGAGGAGATTCACAAGAAAGCTCAAGTACCTCTAACGAAGGCTGAGTGGGCGCGAACGTGGTCCTTAACATTTCTCTGTCTAGTGACGGTTTTTTTCTGGGGCGTGTATGAGCAGCAGGGGAACACTTTGCAACTTTGGGCAGATCAAAATACGGACTGGAACTTTTTTGGTTGGGAGATGCCATCGACGTGGTATCAGAGTTTTAATCCGCTGATTATTTTAATATTTGCACCGGTCTTGGATCTTCTTTGGACAAGACAGAATAAGCGTGGGAAAGAGCCTTCTACAGTCGTGAAGATGGCGTTGGGGTGTTTTCTAGGAGTGATCGCCTTGGTGATCATGTATATGGCAGCTAGAGCTGTCGGCCCAGGTAAGGGCAGTGTGATCTGGCTTTTCGGGTCTACCTTGATGTTAACAATTGGAGAGCTTTATATTTCCCCTATCGGTTTGTCTTTAGTGACAAAAGTAGCTCCGGCTAAAATTGTATCCATGATGATGGGCGTGTGGTTTATTTCCTCATTTTTTGGAAACTACGCCGCGGGTTACATTGGAAGTTTTTACGATACTATGCCGAAGGAGCAATTTTTCTTGCTCTTAGCGGGACTGGGTGCCATTCCGGGATTGATCTTTCTTTTTAGTCATAAGGTCCTCTCGCGGTCTCTCGGAGATGTCTAAAGAGAAGGCCCTCTTATGATCTGTACCCCAAAATCCGGACACAAAAATAAAAGACCCTGTCCAGTTTTTGGGGTATTTTCGTATTTGAGAGGCAGATCATGGGTTCATTTACAGCAAAAGATCGCAAAGATCTTGAGAACAATCAAAATGTTTTAAAGGTAACAACCTCTAACGTTACCTATACTCCAGAGTTTAAGGTTAAGGCTTTGAAGCTCCGTCAAGATGGGCTAATGCCTTCAGAAATATTTAAAGATGCCGGAATCAACCTTTCTCTCTTCGGCAAAGACTACCCCAGAAAGTGTATCCAGCGTTGGGCGAAGATGTCTCAAAAAGACGGTGGATTAAAGAAGGAGCGTCGAGGAGTTAATTCTACTGGGCGCCCCAAGGGGCTTCGGTTTAAATCAGCAGAAGAAGAAATTGCTTATTTGCGCGCGGAGAATGATTTCCTAAAAAAGCTCCACGCCTTGGAGGCAAGATACGCAAACAAGAAAAGTTCGCGTTAATTCACGAGGCAATAATTCACCAGCCTGATCTGCGTCTCGATCGGCTATGTAAGCAAGCTAAAGTAAGCACGAGTGGATTTTACGAATGGTCTGCGAAGAAGAAAAGTTCTCAAGAAGCCATTTTCGATGAAGAGTGGGTCTGTATCCTTTTTGAAAGTAAAAAAGGTAGGATCGGTGCTCGCAGCATAAAGATGCTTTTACAGAAATATTTTTGGATCAATATGAACTTAAAGAAAGTCCGTCGTCTTATGAAAAAGCATGGACTTCGAACTGTCATCCGCAGAAAGAATAGATCTAGGCAAGTTTGGGTAGAAGGAGATGAACATAGAGCAAGCCCGAATATTCTTAATAGGAATTTTAATGTCCAAAAGAAGGATACTGTGTATTCGACAGACATTACTTATCTTGATTATGGACTTGGAAAACGAGCTTATCTATCGGCAGTAAAGGATTTGGCAACGAAGGAGATCGTGCATTACACCGTTTCAGCAAGTGCAACTTTAAATATCGCACTTAGGGGCCGTCGAAGATCTTTTTAGTCAAAAGCCCAAACATATCATTATGCACTCAGATCAAGGCAGCCACTATACTTCAAAGATCTATCGAGATTTATTAAGCAAGTGGGAAATAACTCAATCAATGTCACGTAAGGGAAATTGTTTGGACAATGCTCCGATAGAAAGTTTTTTCGGACATTTAAAAGATGAGGCAGAGCTTCGAGATTGCAATACATATGAAGAGTTGGTAGCAGAGATAGATCGTTATATTAAATACTATAATAACGAACGACCCCAATGGGACTTAAAAGGAAAAACCCCGGCAGAGTGCCGAGGTTTTACTTAAGAGGCCCTTTTATTTATCTGTCCACTTTTTGGGGTACAGATCATATAGAGGGCCGCTTTTTAACTACTGACTTGGTTTTGTTTTTAATTGAATTGGAAGAACAATAAATTCCTGAGAGCGAAGTGGCGCAAAACCTAAGTACAAGTTCAATAAGCCCCTTTTTCGGTCCGGCAAACTGATTTCATTTTTTACAAAGAAAGACTGTTGGGGAGTCATTCCGGCAAATGCTTTTTTGAGATGAAGATCATAAAGAAAATTTTCAATCAGTTCTCCAATTATTTTTTGGACAGAGTCAGTTAGAGTTGAATTTTTTAAAGCCGGTGCAAGGCTCGCGATAATTGATTTGTGTAGAGCTAAAGCGGTGCGGGCGACGGAAATATATTTATATTCATCTGCTGAGTGGCTATCTCCAGCCAGAGTGCGTGCGCCCCACACTAGAAGCCCGCGTCCCGAAACTATTTTAAGAGTGTTGATACCTTCTTGAGTTAAAAGTTCTTCCTGCTGAGGAGTAAGATTTGTCAGCAATTGATCCACACCGCGCAGGCGGGCGTTCACTCCGGCAGGCGATTTCCAAAAACCGCTCTTCTCAAATTCAGCAAAGACTCCTGCGATCGCTCCGGAGGTTTCTATCAGGTGAGTATCTTTAATAAACGGAGGGTAATAGATGGCTCCCGAGCGAAGGGCAGTGGAAGACGTTTCTGAAAACTTACTTTTCCAAGCCAAGACCTGCTCAACTGTATAGCTTAAGGGAGCATTTAAAAGAACGAAGACTCTATTGGCCTCTCCCCCACAGAAGGGCCTGTTTCTGCAGTTTGAAAAGCTCTGTCGGGGATAAATTATTGGCGCCAGGAAAAACTAAAAGACCAATCGGCATAGAGTTGCGTTCAAGGGCATAAACGCCCGTTCTCTTTTTGGCATCGCCGAGATAACTCTCAGCCGTGAGTGGGGCGACAAGAAATCTTTGTTGGGGGGACTTTTTAATTCTGACAATGCTCGCCTCTCTGCCGCCGTTAGCAAAATAAAGGCGAACTTGTTCTTCTTCCACGCTCGTAGAGGTTTTTTGAGAAAATCGACTTAGGAAATCGCTCCAGGATTTGACGATAGTTGGGGCATTATAGGGCCCTTTCTCAAACTCGCCGACAAACGCCGTGCGAGCTGTGGGAATTAGTTCGATTCTGGCAGGCAAGTTGGCTGCTAATGATTGAAAGGAAAAAATAGCAAGTAAGAAGAAACCAAACGTTTTGAGATAAGAAATCATGAGAACCTCTTGTGATTCTCTTAAAAGTCTCAGGTTTTTTTGACAAGAGATTCGCGTGTGCTTAAGAAAGTGTAACTCTAAAAAAAAGGGGCAGAACCGCGGATTCTAACCAAATAAAAGCGCTTAAAAACAATATAGGACCTTTTTAAGGTAATCTTAGAAATTTTTTAAAATGTTTAACCGATTTTTTTGTCTGAGGCATCTTAAGAACAAGAGAGCATGGATGCTCTCTAAAAGAAAGACCGCAAGGATGCGGTCGAAAGAAATGACTTTAAAAGATTCGTTGTGACTCGCTGTAAGGGTTTGGTGGTTCCCCTTGCAACAGGTCGAGGGGGTTCCTTACGGGGCCCCCTTTTTTTTGGCGTAAAACTATTTTACGCAAGAGAGGCGAACTTGATCACCATCAATTGTGTAAACAACGATCACACCTTGGTTCGTTTTATTTCTCGCCATCAAAGAGGGAACTAGTACATCTAAAATATCACTTGAATAGCGATGGTAGGTTTTTCCGCCATTACCGCCAATATAGGAAGTGTCCCTAACTAATCCGTGACCACCTAGTTGGGCATCCGTCGCTGTGATTTGAAGGACGACTGGAGCAAGGCCTTTCGCGCCATCTTCTCTACATTGATAAGTTGTTTGTGCAAAAGCCGACGTTGAGATCAATGTTACAGCTAAAGATAAAATCATTTTTTTCATGAATTCTCCTCGATAGGGGTTAACAGATGGGACCTTGTATAGCATGGAAAGAATGGATGTAAGTCCAATTCACTTCTTTTTGCAGTTATTGCCGAGTTGTAAAGAAAGTAGACGTTTAAAGAGTGAGTAACCTTGCAAGTTTGTTAAGTACAACGCTGAGAAAGGCGTTCCTTCGTTCTGAAGAATTTATTTAGAGGTGAGAGCTCACAATGTGATCTTACAGTGGGGGTGTCTCTAGAAAAAGCTGGAAAGACTGCGTAGCATTCTAAGCCGAACTGACAAGGAGGTCATTTATGAAAAAGCAGTTGCTAACAGCACTTGTTGTGTCCGGTTTAGCGAGTTTCGCTTTTGCCGCTGAAAACCCATCGACGACTCAGACAACCACGAACGGCATGGAGCGGGAATCGTCAGGTGCTATTCACACAGAGCCTATGAAGCGAGAAGGCATGTCTATGGATGAACATAGCCAGTATAATACTGATAACAGAATGAAGCCTATGAAGAACCAAGCGTCAGCCCTATCAGATGCGAATCTTCAAAGAAGTATTCATGATCAGATTATGTCGGACGAAACTCTTTCAGTGGGTGCCAAGGGAGTGACGGTCACTTCCGAAAATGGAAAGGTCACTTTGAAAGGCTCTGTCGCTTCCAACCAAGAGAGAATGAAGCTTGAGGAAATCGCGAAAAAAGCGAAGGGTGCAAAATCTGTAGATAATCAAACAGAGGTTCAGTCTTTCTAAAAAAAGATTGAACACTCTATAAAGCTCCGCTTAGAAAAGGTGGTTCGTTGAATCATTTTTGATCCTAAACGGAGACTTTTAACAAACGCCAAGCTTTTGCAAGAGAGCTTGGCGTTTGTATTTTATCAGAATAGAAAATGCAAAGTTAATAGCTGAGCCTTCTTTGTCTATTGTAAATCCACGTCCTAAAAATTAACAAAGGAGACGAAGATGAAAAAGCTAGTGATTTTACTTTCGGGCATCGCCTTGGCTGGAACAGCATGTTCTTCTATGCATAAAGAGGAAAGATCGCGCGAAGCTCAGCACACCGTGAGCCCGACAAGTCGAGAGATCGCACGCGCAGAGGATGCGGCTGTGGTGACGGAGTTTAAATTTCAAAAGGGAAGCTCACGCTTAGACGAAACTGCTAAAGCAGATCTTCGTCGTATTATTAATGAGGCCGAGAGAAAGGGTGAGCTGAAAGAACTCAAAGTGGTGACGTGGGCAGATATGGAGTATCCATCTGCAAGTGATAAAAAACTATCGAAGGCGCAAGTTGATCTTGTAAAGAAACGTAATGAGTCTATTAAAGAGTTTGTGAAGTCTTATGATAGTAAGATTGATGTGGATAGCTATAGCATGGCAGAAAGACCGAATAAGGTGGAAGAGATTTTCAAGACTTCGGATGCAAGAATTAAGAAGTCTCTAGAAGATGCTGGAATCCCTCACTCAGATTCAGACTGGAAGCATCCATCACGAGCTTCGAAGTCCGTCATTATGGCTGTAACACGTTAGTCTATTAAGATTTTAAAATATGTGAAATACCAAGGGGCAAGTTTTCTGAGTTAAAAGGAAAACTTGCCCCATTTTTTTTTGAAGCGTCTAAATTCGATTTCATATTGTATCTATTCAAGAGGCGCGAAAATATTTTGGCTCGATTTCTGCTCCTTAGTGGATTGCTTAAAGAAACGATTTCGTTGTTAACCATCACAAAGGAGTGTTCTCATGGAAAGACAAAATATTTCTCAAACAAACTGGGCAAAAGTTAAAGGCGAAATTCAAAAAACGTGGAGTGGCTTAGACAGCTCTGAACTTGAAAGAACAAGAGGCGACGTTCGTCAAATTTCTGAATTGGTTCAAAAGAAGTATGGCCTTCGACGTGAAGATGTTGAAAAGCGTTTAGACGAGGTCATTGGAGGACGCACTCAACAAGGAGCCTCTCAAGGCAGTTCTATGAGTGGTAATAGACCAAGCTCATCATCGTCATCGACAAGTTCTTCAACAGAGCGTTCAGAGCGGAATGGTGGTTCTCGCCAAGAGCCGTCGCGGAACTCATCGTCTTCATCTAATAAAGACGAGCTGCCGCGCCATCGCGACATGGGATCAAGTTCTTCTGCAAGCTCACGCGGAGACTGGGAAGAGGGTTCACCTCGTCAAGATTTCAGCCGAGATCGACATGAAGATCGCGATTCTTATAAACAAGATAGAGACAGAAGTTCTCGGGACTCTGGATCGGGAAGAACTTTCTCTGGTCAAAGAGATGAAAGTGAGCGTAGCGGTTTTAATCCGCAAGTGAACAGAAACGATCAAAGTCGAAAAAGCTCAGATTCGTCTGAAAAGCGCCACTAATACCTTTATTTAGAACTAAGAACTCCTTCTTTGGCGATATGCCTTTGAGGGAGCTCTAAGAAGAAAAATTATTAAACTATAGGAGGTTTCGATGAAAAAGATGAATGCACTCTTAGTTACAGCTCTATTAGCTATGGGATTTTCCGCCAAAGCTCTTGATGCAGAAACTGAAAAAGCTTCCAAGTCATTAGGTGCTGAAGTCGCTGCTGAAGTGACGTTTGAAGCGGGGCAAGCGACTCTTTCAGAGTCGGCGAAGTCTGAAATTCGCGATCTTGTGAAAGAGGCTAGGTCTAAGGGGGGCGTCGATGACGTGAAGATAGCAGTTTGGGCGGATCGTGAATATCCGATGAAAGATAAAAAAGCTTCTAAGGAAGATGTTGCACTTGCGACAAAACGTGGAGAAGCCCTGAAAGAGTTTATTAAAAAGGACATGGATATCAGTTCGGTTAATACGTATAACATGACTGAAAGACCAAATGCTCTTCAGCAGTTTTTGAAAACTCCAGAAGCAAAAGTAAAAGACACGCTCGAAGCGCGTGGAGCGGCTCCGAAGACTGAAAGTGAAACAGGTATTTTCGGTCATGGATCTAAGTCTTCAAAAGCTGTGATTATGATTTATCAATAGCAAAAGAAGCCATCAGGCACAGGGGGTAGGAAATGAAAGCAATATTAGCGTTCGCCATTGGACTATTTGGTTTTGTGGGAACGTCTCATGCCGCCGGATTTTACGTGGAACCAGGGATTACTTGGGAGCGGTCCGATAACGAAGTGAGATGGCCTGCTCCATTAGACAATTCGACGGGGAACCAGCAGGGGTTGGGGGTAAATTTGAAACTCGGTATGCATATTTCGGATGCATTCTTTGCTGGGCTGAATGGTTATTACTCAAAACCCAAGTTTGAACAATCCGCGAATGACTATAGTGCCGATGCGACCTCGACACTTTATGGAGCTGTCATTGGTGGCCAAATGCCAAAATTTGGTTTGAGAATCTGGGCCGGGTACATCTTTGGTGGTGAGCTCGATCCAGACTCAAGCAATAACGTGGATGTAAAATTCACGGAGGCTAAGGGACCAATGGTGGGGGTGGGTTTCCATATTTTAAAAGTCAGCTTGAATATCGAGTATATGGACTTGGAGTATGGAAAATCATCTGTCGAAGGGCCTTTCACGGGAGAGCTTGATAACAAGCTCAAATCGAAACTGGGCCTTATTAGCGTCAGTCTTCCATTAACATTATAGTTAATTGAAAGAATTGCGCTCGACATAAAAGGAGGCTTAAAAAAGCCTCCTTTTTCATTTTGTGATTGCCGGTCTTTTTGTGTTAAGAGTCAGGGCATGAAACTATCTGATCTTGAATTTACCTATCCTGAAGAACTAGTGGGGTTGTCTCCACAAAAGCCCTCTCGCGTGATGTGGGTGGATGAGCAAGGGTTACCTTCCGAAATTTCCCTCGAGTCTCTCTTAGATAAATTCAATACAGGCGACGTTCTAGTGGTGAATAATACTCGGGTCCTTAAAAGGCGGGTATTTTCTGGAGATCTTGAGATTCTTTTCCTTAAACAAAAGTCAGCTACAGACTGGGAAGTTTTATTTCCTTCCAAAAAATATAAATTAGGGGCTCTGATCGAGCTGCCTCTAGGGCTTACTATGGAGCTCATCGAGAAAGGGCGACCGCAAACGGTGCGACTTTCTCAAGAAGTCTCAGAAGACTATTTTAGTAAAGTGGCCGAGTTGCCCCTGCCGCCTTATATTCAAAAAGCGCGCGATCAGCGCCACACTCAAGAGCAAGATGAAAACTGGTATCAGACGGCGTGGGCCTCTCAGCCCGGTAGCTTTGCAGCTCCGACGGCGAGTTTACACTTTTCTTCCGAAGATATGCAGAGACTCAAGGCGCGTGGTGTGGAAATTATAGAGCTGACTTTGCATGTGGGCTTAGGAACTTTCCTTCCAGTGACCGTAGAAAATTTGGATGATCATGACATGCACGAAGAGTTCGTGGAAATCTCGTCGCACTCTTGGCAAGCCGTCCAGGCAGCCAAAGCTGAGGGGCGTAAGGTGTGGTCACTTGGGACGACGTCAACTCGGTCGCTAGAAAGTGCTGCCGCGGGAATGCTCAAGCCTCAGGCAGATGGCTCACTCTCAGGATTTACTAAATTACTTATTCAGCCAGGGTTTGAATTCAAAGTGGTGGATGTTCTCTTAACAAACTTCCATCAGCCTCAATCGACCTTATTGGCCTTGGTTTCGGGCTTTTCAAGTTTAGAGCGTGTCAAAGCTTGCTATCAGTGGGCTATTGAGAGAAAGTTTCGCCTCTTTTCCTATGGAGATTTATCGTGTTGGACGAAGTAAAAGATGAAATGACAATGAAAAATGGTGACTTCAAAGTTCATCAAACGGCGGGAAACGCAAGAAGAGCCACGCTGATGACTTCTCATGGGCCGATTCAGACTCCAGTCTTTATGGCTGTTGGAACAAAAGCCACAGTGAAGGCAATGACTCCAGAGGAGCTTAAAGAGTGCGGCACTCAGGTTGTCTTAGGAAACACTTACCATCTTCATTTGCGCCCTGGCGAAAAGACGATTAAAAAAATGGGTGGATTGCATAAGTTCATGAACTGGCAGGGGCCGATCCTGACGGACTCAGGTGGGTTCCAAGTGTTTTCGTTGTCGAAACTTCGCAAGATGTCGGAAGAAGGCGTAGAGTTTCGTTCACACCTTGATGGTGCCAAGCATTTTATTTCTCCAGAAAAGAGCATGGAAATCCAAATGGATTTGGGCTCTGATATTATTATGGCTTTTGATGAGTGTCTTCAGTATCCAGCAACGGATGCGGAAATTGAAAAATCTATGGCTTTAACTCATCGTTGGCTGTTGCGTTCAAAAGAAGCGATGACTCGTAAGGAAAGCTTGTTGTTTGGAATCGTACAAGGTGGATTGAGTCTTAAACATCGATTGAAGAGTATGGAGCAAGTCTGCTCGACGGATTTGCCGGGTTATGCCTTAGGCGGATTTAGTGTCGGGGAGCCCATTCATTTGATGCACGAACTTTTGCCGTCAATCACACCGCAAATGCCAGCCAATAAGCCAAGATACTTGATGGGCGTGGGAACTCCGACGGATTTGATCATTGCGATTGATGCGGGCGTTGATATGTTTGACTGCGTCATGCCTACGAGAGTGGCACGTAACGGAACGATCTACACATGGCAAGGAAAGATCAGCATTAAGCGGACAGAGTATCGCGAAGATCCATCTCCTTTGGATCCAGAGTGCGATTGCTACACTTGTACAAATTATTCGAAAGCGTATCTTCGTCACTTATTCTTGAGTACTGAGATTCTTGGAGCGCGTCTAAATACGATTCACAATATTCATTTCTATATGAAGTTGATGGAAAAAGCCCGCGAAGCCATCGCTGAAGGACGCTGGGAAGAGTATCGCGACGACTGCTTAACGCGATTTGTAAAGAAGGGGTAGGAGACTTAAATATTGATTCTTCCAAGGAATAATGCTGAATTTTAACGGCAGTTATTAATTGGAGGAATCATGTTTAACGGACTTCTTGTATCTACAGCTCATGCTCAGACCGCTCCAGGTGCTCAACCAGGTATGTTTGAGATGTTTGTGCCATTCATCTTTATCTTTGTAATCTTTTACTTCCTCATTATTCGCCCTCAATCGAAACGTCAGAAGGATCATCAAAAATTTCTTTCTGAAGTTAAGCGTGGCGACGAAGTGATTACATCTTCTGGTATTTTAGGGAAAGTCGATGGAATCACAGATCAATTTGTGACTCTTGAAATCTCTGAAGGCGTGAAAGTAAAAATGCTTCGCAGCCAAATCGCAACTTCGCAAAAAGCGGCTATTCAAGAGGAAAAGAAATAATGGAAGGCTTACGCTGGAGATCGATCCTTGCCGCCCTTGGAGTGGCGGTTTCTATTGTTTGGGTACTCCCAACGTTTGTTCATATCAGTGAAAATTCTTGGTGGCCGGTAAAGCAAAAGCTGAACTACGGTCTTGATATCCAAGGTGGTCTTCACTTAGTTATGGGTGTTGACGTTGATGGTGTTGTGAAAGAGAGCACTCTTCGTATCATCGAATCAATGAAAGCAGACATGAAAAAAGAAGGCATTGCCTTTGCTGATGTCGTGAGTGAAAAACCAGAGCAGGGTGAGCTTGTTATTAAAGTTTCTGAATCCGGTCAAAAAGCTGGAGTTGAAAAGTATTTAAAAGATAAATATTCAACAGTTCTTCAGGAAATGGACTCTACTGCTGACTCTATTCAGTTGCGCTACTTTGATGCTTATTTAAATGATTACAAAAATCGCGTGATTCAACAGGCGATTGAAACAATTCGTAATCGTATCGATGAGTTCGGGGTTTCTGAGCCTTCTATTTCTCAACAAGGTGCAAACCGTATTTTGATCCAGTTGCCAGGAATGGCTGATGCTGAAAGAGCAAAATCTTTGATCAATACGACAGCTCGTCTAGATTTCATGGTGGTTTCTACTGAAATGTCAGGTCCACAGTTGCAAGCTTTGGTTTCTGAAGCAGAGAAAGCTGGCGGATACTCTTTCGAAAACATGAAGTACTCTGACTATGTAACTCGTTTGAACGAAGACCTTAAAGGGAAGCTTCCTGAGAAAACGGTTCTTTACTTTGAGAAATCTTCAAACGCTGTGAATCTTGAAGCTGGCTCTGTTCCTTATCTATTAAGAACTGATACGGATCTTGGTGGTGGAGCTTTGGACGACGCTTTCGTTGGTTACGACCAATATGGTGCACCTCAAGTTTCTCTTCATTTTAACACAGCGGGTGCTGCGAAGTTTGCTGACCTTACTGGAAACAACGTTGGTCGTCAGATGGCGATTGTTCTAGATAAAGTCGTAAAATCAGCTCCGAACATCCGTGATCGTATCGCTGGTGGACAAGCTACAATTTCTTTGGGTGGCGGTCGTGATCGTAACCAAATGATGGAAGAAGCAAAAATGATCTCTACGGCACTTCGTGCGGGTGCATTGCCAGCTTCTCTAGAGCAGCTTGAAGAGCGCCGTGTTGGTCCAACATTGGGCGCCGATGCTATCGACAAAGCGAAACTAGCTTCTTACATTGGTGCGGCTCTAATCATTCTTTTCATGCTTGTGTATTATAAAGGCATGGGAGTCGTGGCTACGGTAGCTCTTGCCGTGAACGTATTGACGATGTTTGCCTTGTTAATCACGTTCGGTGCCACTTTGACTTTGCCGGGTATTGCAGGGATCGCTTTGACAGTGGGATTTGCGGTCGACGCGAACGTGCTGATCAACGAGAGGATCAAGGAAGAGCTGAAAGCGGGACATGGAATGGTTATGGCTATTCGCGAAGGTTATCACCGTGCGATGTCTGCCATTATCGACTCTAACTTAACAACGGCTGTGATCGCTGTGATCTTGATGTACTTCGGTACAGGTCCAGTGAGAGGTTTTGCAGTAACTCTACTTATTGGTATTGTTACGTCTATGTTTGCAAACGTGTTCTTGGCCAAAGTTATTGTGGATTTATTGGTTCACAAATTTAACATTAAAAAGATTTCAGTCTAGTAGGTGAGCCGTGAATAAAGTAAATGAATCATACGGACGTTTTGATTTTGTTGGGAAGGCTCCATTCTTTGGAATCTTCTCTATCGTAATTACAGTTGCTTCTTTGATCTATCTTGCAGTCGCAGGAATTAACTATGGGATCGACTTTAAAGGTGGAACTGAAGTTCAGGTTCGCTTTGAAAAGCCGGTAGCTATTGAAGATTTGCGCAAGGCTGTTGATGATTTGAAAATCGGTGATGTCGGAGTTCAGTCTTTCGGTGAAGGTGATGAGTTCATCATTCGTTTTCAAGGTCGTCAGGGTGTTAACGATAAACAAACGAATGAGTTTCTAAATGAAGATATCGCTAAAATTAGCGGTGTTGCTGAAACTACTTTCGCAGATTATGGCCCAGACATCCGCCGCGTAGACACAGTAGGACCTCAAGTAGGTGCGGAGTTGAAGCGTAATGGATTGCTTGCGTTGTTCTATAGCTTACTAGCTATTTTGATCTACGTAGCTCTTCGTTTTGACTATAAGTTTGCTCCGGGTGCCGTGGTGTGTTTATTCCACGATGCTGTTGTGACTTTGGCAGTTTTTGTTCTAGTTGGAAAAGAAGTAAACGTTTCTATTATCGCAGCAATCATGACTCTGGTGGGTTACTCGCTGAATGATACCATTGTTGTGTTTGATAGAATTCGTGAGACTGAAAATCAGTACTCAGGCAAAGGGTACTCTTTCCTTATTAATAAGTCTTTGAACGATATGTTGAGCAGAACAATTATCACTTCTGCGACGACATTTGTTTCTGCACTTTGTCTGTATATTTTTGCAGACGGAGCAGTTTCTGATATCGCATTTGCAATCTGTGTTGGTATTTTCTTCGGAACATACTCTTCAATTTATGTAGCTGCGCCAACTGTATTGCTTTTTGATAAGCTAGGTTTACACCGCAAAGCGAAAGCTTAATGACGATGAGTCGTCTTTGGAAAGCTCGTGAGATATTAAATGAGGCCATTGCTCCGAAAAGTGTATCGGGGCAGTGGCCTTCTCTTATTGGTAAGATTTTAGCCGCAAGAGGTTTCTTTGAAACTGACGCTGTAGAAAGTCTCCTCTTTCCGAAGCTCTCTAGCTTGAAAGATCCTTTAGAGCTTAAAGGGATGGAAAAGGCCCTTGAGCGCCTAGGACGGGCCTATCTCAATAAAGAAAAAATTTGTATCTATGCGGATTTCGATCTGGATGGCACTTCGGGCTTGGCTCTGTTGAAGCAAGGCCTTTTGGCTTTGGGTTTTCCCGAAGTTTTACATTATCAGCCGAAGCGTCTTTCTGAAGGTTATGGGTTTCACGTCGCAGCGGTAGAAGACCTGCACCGCCAAGGCGTGAGCGTGATCATCACGGTGGATGTAGGGATTACGGCCCATGCCGCTGTTAATCGTGCTCAAGAACTTGGAGTCGATGTTATTCTAACGGATCATCACTTGCCAGCGGACTCTGTTCCTGAAGCCTATGTGATTGTTAATCCGAATCAAGGGGATTGTCCTTCAGGCTTGGGATACTTATGTGGCGCCGGAGTGGCCTTTTATCTTTTAAGAGGTTTAAAGCGTTACTTTCATGATCACCCAGATTTGCCAAAAAACGATTGGGATCTTAAAGAGGTACTTGATTATTTTACTATAGGTACCTTAACGGACATGGTTCCTCTCGTAGATGATAATCGTGTTTTGGTAAAGCATGGCTTGGTGAAGCTTGAAAACACCGATAAGGCCGGACTTCGAGCTTTACTTGAAGAGTTAGATCTTGTGAATCGTCCACTGACCAGTCAGGACGTGGCGATTCGTTTTGCTCCCAAATTAAATGCACTCTCTAGAATGGAATCGGGCGTTTTACCTGTGGATATTTTCCTTTTGGAAGATGCTGCTAAAGCGCGCTCTTTAGTGCGAGAAGTGATGAAGAACAATTCCACACGCGTTCAACTTCAGTCCTCTGCAGAGACTGAGGCGATGGATTTGTTAAAAGACTGGCCTCATGAAGAATTTGTTTTTGTAGCTTCTCAAAATTTTCACCGCGGAATTGTCGGTTTGATCGCCACAAAATTAAGTCAGGTCTATAATAAGCCTGCTTTTGTGGGCTCGGTGGGAAGCGACGGAATGATTGTAGGAAGCGCAAGACTCCCTGGGGGACTTGAAGCTTGTCTGGTGACAGCTATGGGTGAGGCTTCCGAAATTCTCAGTCGCTTCGGAGGGCACTCGGCGGCGGCAGGTTTTGAAATTGCCGAGAGTCGTGTTCCTATTTTCCTAGAAAAACTTGCGGGTCACTTCAATGATCTTAAAGAAAAACCAAAGCCGCTCGAAATTTTCTACGACGTGGATGCAAGGTTGTCAGATGTCGGTATCCAACTGATGAAATGGTACGACTTTGTAGGTCCTTTTGGGGCAGGGTTCACGATCCCTGTGATTCATTTTTCTCAGATTCAGATCCTATCCGTTCGCGAGCTTAAGGGTGGTCATTTGAGGCTGCGTGTTTCTGATCAAACGGAGGGGAGTGCTATGGAGGCTTTGCTATTTACTCCTACACCTCAGCAGGTGGAGTGTTTGCAAAGTGCGCCGGGGTTGTTTAATGTCTTAGGTGAGCTGCAGTGGAATTACTTCGGCGGGCAGAAAACAGTTCAAATTCTTGTAAAAGATTTGCAAGTACACCCAAGGTAAGAAGAAATGGAAGCAAAGAAAAAAGTGGTAGTTCTGCTTTCAGCGGGACTTGATTCGACAGTGAATATTTTTGAGACTATTAAGCATGGTCACAAAGTAGTTTTAGCTTTAACTTTTGATTATGGCCAGAAGGCCGCAAAAAAAGAAATCGAACAGTCGGCAAAGATTGCCAAGCATCTTAATGTTCCCCACAAAGTAGTTTCTCTTCCTTGGTTTAAGGATTTCAATTCATCACTAACTCAAGATTCTATAAACATTCCTACGGGGAGCGAAGTGGAACTTGAAAATAAAGGCCAGCCTAAAAGTTCGGTGTGGGTTCCGAATCGCAATGGTATTTTTCTAAACATTGCTGCCGGTTATGCTGAAGCTCTTGGTGCAGGGACAGTTGTTCCAGGTTTCAATCGGGAAGAAGCTGAGACCTTTGCTGATAACTCTCGAGAATTTCTAGAGCGATCAAGCAAAGCTTTAGAGCTTTCGACATCCAATAAAGTAAATGTTGGGTGCTATACGATTCACATGAATAAGCCGGAGCTCGTTCTTTTGGGGCAAGGTTTAGATATTCCTTGGGAGTTAACTTGGCCATGTTACTTATCCGGAGATAAGTGGTGCGGTGAGTGTGAGTCTTGTCAAAGAGCGCGTCGTGCCTTTGCAGCAGCTCGAGTTGATGTTTCCAATCTTTTTAAAGGTTAGTCTATGCAAAGTCTTTTTATTCCTAAAAGTTTTCCCTATGACGGGACTCAACTTTCAAGTCTATTTGCTTATTTGAATCATAATATTTTAGGACCATCAATAGTGTCGTGGAGAGGGCAATGCAATATCTCTCCGGAGCATATGGTGGATGGTGAAGATCTTTTAGCAAATGCAGAGATTGCCGGCGATGAGATGCTTCATTTTATTATCGAAGTTTTTGACCGTGATTTATTTTCAGCAGTGAGCTTACAGAGATTGTTTGCATCAATCGTTCGTGACTATCTTCAAGAGGCATCGTCTGAGTTACAGAAGAAGGCGACTCTTGTACGTGATGGAGACGATTTGTATTTAGGCGATCGCAAGTTGAGTATCAGCATTGCGACACGCTCTCCAGTGTCAGTGATGATTCATTTTGCGATGAATATTACGAATGAAGGCACTCCTGTGAAAACTCTTTGTCTTGGTGATCTGAAACTGAAGCCAGAAGTGGTTGCAGAAGATTTGATGCAAAAGTTTAAGGTGGAATATGAATCCATCTTAAAGGCGACGATGAAAGTCCGCCCTGTTAATTAGTTCTAAAATACAGAGGGCGGATCTTTTGTTCGCTCTTTAGTGATGATGATGGCTTTCAGCAGGCTTTGTTCCTTCGGGCCACTTCGGTAAAGGGAAGGGATAGATCGCTTCATTTCCTGGAGCGCCCTCTCGAGTTGCCGTGATTACAAGTTCACCTTTTCCTTTAAGTGCCTTTTCGGGTTTGCAGTGGAAGTGATCTTTTCCCATGGTGCCGCATTTGAAAGCGGTTTTTGATTTCCCTGAACGATACTCCATCTCTACTTTAGAATTTGTCTGCGTAGGATTTTGAAAATTCATATCTAATAGATAGATATGGGCTTCGTTTTTCTTATCAAGGTTGAGCTCGGTGTGAAAAGCTCCGGGCATGCGAATATGTCCACCGTGAGGCCCAGGTGCCTCTTCTCCGTGAGCAAAGGCAAATTGAGAGAGTCCAAGAATGAGGGATGTAAGAATCGTCTTCATGATGTCTTCCTTTCTATAAGGCTATAGGAAGGAGATTCAGAGATTGTGACAAAAAAATTAATAATTTTAAGAAGCGCCCTCAGCTTTAGAGCGTATATAAGCGTCTCGTAGCCATAGGCGAAGATGTTTCAGGTAAAAATCAGTCATTCCAAAGAAGACAAAATGATTGAGATAAGCCTCTGAACCACGGTCTTTTTCAGTAAAATTCACGGTGCCGATAATCTCTGGGTTTTCTAATTCATTCGGGCGCCATAGTATGAATTCTCTAAAGCCACCAATACCCATGGCTCGATAGTACTTTAGAATGAGGCCCGCCTCAGAGATTTGTGTGATCTCTACGGGGTTCGCAACCTTTAAAGATTTCAAAGAGTTTGATGCGATCAGAGCTTGATCGGGATCAGCACTTTTCACCGTCAACGACTTAATATCAAGTTCGCGTTTTATAGAAAGCTTAGTGAGTTGAGAAAGTTTTTTCGCAATATAAGATTTTTCTAAAGGATAAAAGAAGACCTCTTGCGCCCATTTCGCCATGTCGCGGATCTGATCTTGCTCTAGGGATCTACGGCTAATGACAAAAAAGCGGCAATCTTTAAGCGAAGAAGTGTTATCTGTAGAGGGGGCATGTTTTTGCTTCCGCTCGCTCAGGGCTTGGCAAAGTTGATCTTTTTTTGCGAGGGGCTCGGTTTCAAATTGTTGGTAGCTCACAAAGACATAGTCAAACTCGTTTGGAAGAGATTTCTTTTGAACAGTGTCTTTATCAGCAAGATCCGCTAGAAGCTGCGGAAAGCTTTCATAGGAGTGCAGTTCGATATTTTCAAAGTAAATTTGTAGAGCACTTTCAATCTCTGCAATGCTGTGAGAGTTCTCTTCAAGAATGAGGATTTTCTTGGGTGACGGTGAGGGCCTTTTAACTTTTTCTTCTTGATGAGCTTTATCTTGAAGGATCAATCGACGAAGGCTTTGAATTTGCTGATTGTCTGCTCCGTAGAACTGAAAGTGGCAGAGATAGTTATCTTCAGCAAGTTTCTCGCTTCCTGTGCAAACAGCGTATAGACTTTTTTTGCGATTGGATTCGAAGTACTCGCTGTAATACTTACTGATAGCTCCTGCAGAGATTGGGTGGTTGTTGCAAGAGCTAAAACCGATTTCAGAAAGAGAGTGTAAGCAGACCTCTTTTAACATCTCAAGAGTCGAGTGCATCTGAAACGAGGCCACGTCGGCAGTCGCAAGGGGGTGACGCCCTGACAAAGCAAAGCTTAAATGTTGTTTCAGAATTAATTTATCAAAAGGTTTGAAGATCACATTATTGATAATTCGTTCTTCAGCGAGTTTGATGTCGAAGTCAGGACTGTCAAACGCAGTGAGAACCAGCGATGTTGGATTTTCAGTAGAGCAAAGTTTTTTGCGAATAAAAAAGTCTCGCGCTCTTTTTAAAAGAGACATGTTCTTTGTTCCGAGAAAATTATTATTTGCGATAATTAGGCGTAGCTGATCTTTTTCAGCAGGGGGGACTTCGCTGGATGTATCTTCTAAGAAGCGATGGCCCGCGTTTGCTAAAGACAAAGGGCCTTCGTGAAGGGCTTGTTTCAGCCAAACATGAAACTCTTCAAGATTATGGAAGAAGCGTAGGCATAATTGAGGATTGATCGACCTTAGAGAGTCCCAAAGCTCTTTTTGAATACGAACGTCATCTTCAAGGATGAAAATGAATTCCATACCTATATTCTAACTTAGCTTGGGTTTAAATAGATAGATAAAAATCAGGAGGCCCTAGACCCCCGATGTATTGCTTATGGCGTCCTAAAAATAAAATAAACAGCCCCCACAAGGCAAAGACCTGCCCAGAGATAATCAAGTTTGAGGGGTTGCTTCATATAAACCAAAGAAAATCCCGCAAAGACGATCATAGTGATGACTTCCTGAATGATCTTTAACTGCGGAAGGGTGAAGTGCTGGCTTCCCAAGCGATTGGCCGGAACTTGTAGGAGGTATTCAAAGAAAGCAATTCCCCAGCTCACAAGAATCACAAGCCATAGCGCCGAATCCTTATGGTTTTTAAGATGTCCATACCACGCAAAGGTCATAAAAATATTAGAAAACACCAAAAGAATAATGGGGAAAGCAAAACTCACGATGCACTTCCTTTTTGATTGTAAGCGTGATTACACAGCAAGCTTGCAAAACGGCGGTACTCACTCAGAAGATCTAAGTGAATTGAGCTTGTATTGATAGAAGAAACCAACCCGCGGTTCAAGCGGCTAATATGATTCTCGCGCAAAGAGATTTCAATTTTTGCGAGTTCACGTTTTAAACGAATAGCTTCGTCGCAAAGCTCGCGGTTTTGGTAGGCATTAATAGCCATCGAAGCCACTTTCATAACTTCAGAGTGCATTTTGCAGATTTCCTGCCATCCATCCTTAGAGAACTCTAACTTAAGAGTGTTCTTCTTCATCGCGAGTTGAGCGATATTTAAATCAATCGCATCAGCGGCTCTTTCTAAGTCACTTAAGAACATGATCATATCCATGATGTTCTGGTGAACCACGTTGTTGGATTTGTTCGCGCGATCTAGCAAGAACATTTTAATTTCTCGGTATAGAAAGTCGATCTGATTATCTTTTTCGCGAATGGCATCGAAGTCCACTGGATCGTTGGAGTCAAAAAGCTTGATCGAGTCATTCGCCATGTCGAGAACGAGATCTGCTGTGCGCATAATTTCACGGCTGGCATAGGAAATAGCGAGTGCGGAACTTTGATAGTTATTGAGCTTTACGAACTCAGTGCCGAACTCTTCAGACGCAGATTTGGGGAACATCTTTTCAATGAGAGCAGCGCCCTTATTGATAAATGGATAGAAGATAATTGAAGAGGCGACGTTGAAAATTAAATGCGCATTGGCGATAGAACGTGAAACTGTTGTGTCGTAGGACCCTAAGAAATCAATAAAGATTTGCGTGAAGGGATAGAAGATAATCACGCTGATTGTCTTATAAAAGAAATGGGCCCAAGCAACTTGGCGACCAATATAGTTGCCGCCTGCCGCGGCGATAAGAGCCACAGACGTAGTACCAATGTTAGCTCCATAAACCCATAAAATAGCATCATAGAAACTGATCGCATCAACACTTGCAAGACTCATTGCGAGACCGATGGTGACGGCACTGCTTTGAACGAAGGCGCAAAACACAATAGAAATCAGCAGAGAGTAGGCGGGGTTTGCTCTTAAATTTTGAAAGAGATCCGTCATCATTGGGTTTTGTGCAAAATGATTGGCAGATGTTGAGATCATGTTCAGTCCGAAGAACAATAATCCAAATCCCATAAAGACCATGGAAAGATTTTTGAAAACAGTTTTCTTCGACTTAAAATGGACAGCAAACGCAATAGCAAAAACAGGCAGGGCGAACTGGCCAATATCGAGCGAGATGAACTGAACTGTCAGAGTTGTACCAATGGCTGTCCCAATGATCACACCCATCACTTGTCGAAGGTTGATGACCTTTGCGGAGCCTAAACCGACGAGCATGGAAGTGACGGCTCCCGAGCTCTGCATCAGAGTCGTTAAAATGACGCCGGTAAGGATTGCCAAGAAACGGCTCTGCGAAAGGCGATTGAGCAGTCCAGTGATCTTTCCCGCCATCAGTTTTTCAAGTGAAGAAGAAGCCAAACCCATTCCATAAAGGAAAAGTGCGACGCCACTAAAGAGAAGAATGAAGTAGGAATTATTTGTGTCGATCATGTTGAATCCAGCTTCTTAAAAAAAGCGAGTTAGTAGTTTTACCCGTTTGGTGTGTTTTAAGCTCCACCAATAAAGTATTGTAGCGATACCGCAAGGAATTAGGAATCCCCAATACTGAGCGTAAATATAAGCATAGGCAGAAATCATAGAGCCAAGTGTAAATGACATTATCAGGCTGACACGCATCCAGTTGGCTCGAATTTCATTAGTACGAGTTTGCAGTTTATGGGACTTAGTAAGGACGCGAACCATTCCGATACCTAGATCTGTTGTGATGCCCGTTAAGTGCGTGGTGCGAATAATGGCGCCAAAGGCCGTGGTAATAGTGGCATTTTGAATGCCGCAGGCTAAGCACAGCGCCGCTACTAAGAAGAATGCACGTCGCGTGATTGGATCACCAAAGGAGCCAAAGTATCCGAGGTTTCCAAAAATAGTAACCGCAAGAGTCAGTGCGAAAATTAGAAACATCACCAACGGGTACATTGGTTTTTTGTTTCTTTGAACTTGGCGATCTACGAGGAACGCAGAAATCATTGTGCCGCCAATGAAAAATCCAGGAACACTGAGCATTCCAAGCGCGTGGGACCAGCGGCCCGCTGCGGCGTCTGTTCCAACCAGAGTTCCAAATCCTGTGACGTGAGAGACAAAACGATTGCAAGCTAAGAATCCGCCCGTATTGATGGCGCCAGCTTGAAAAGCCATTGAGAGCCAGATAGCCACGTTCGAACGACTGTAATGAGAGAGCGTCTGTTGGTAGGAAAACATAGATAGATCAAAGATAAATCAAAGCTGTTCAAAAGACAAAAGAAGCCTGTATATTTAAGAGCTAGGTCTCGATTTCCTTTTCAAGGAGAGTTCATGTCATTGTCTTCGAAACCTCAATTAGTCGTCGCCGCTCTTGTTCAAAAAAGCTTTGATCCGAGGGGCCCTATACTTTTGGTGCGCCGAGGGCCCGACATGAGTGGGGCTGGGCAATGGGAGTTCCCAGGTGGGAAGGTCGAAGAAGGCGAAAAAGAGGTTGAAGCCTTAGTGAGAGAAATCGAGGAAGAGTTGTCCTTGCAGGTGACGGTGGGGAAACTCCTAGGCGAAGGTACTCATCATTACCCAAATAAGAGCATTCATTTGAAGGTGTACTGGACTGAAATCTTATCCGGAGATCTTTTTTTGACCGAGCACGATGCTCATCGATGGGTTGAGGCAGAGCAAATTATTGAATCGGATCTGTCAGAGGCCGATCGCCCCTTTTTAGAGAAAATTTTAAACTTCTAATCCAGTAAGTATTGTCTTTCATGGGGCTCAGGAAGGCGGCAAGAGTTTCTTTCCCCAAACCACGCATATCGATTCTTTGCGACGATGTCGTAAAGGGGGTCTCTTAAAATGCGAGGAATGACTTTGCCCACAGCAAAAAGTTTATAAGGGCCGCCTAAACCTGAAAGAATTTGAATAACGGCAGCGGACTTATAGTAAGTTTTTCCATTAACCCACAGGACCACTGACTCTAAACGAGACTGATCTTCAGGGCTTAGCAGTTCCTTAGCGGTGTTGCCTTGAAGGGGAGCAAAGCTAAACTGATGCTGACTGTCTTTAGAGATGACAGAATCAACGAAATGATTACAGAGATGGCAAACTCCGTCGAAAAAAATTATCTTCCTCATTTTTTGTTCTACCTTTTCCATGGAAATTCCACTTTACCCAATTTATAATAAAGACTCAATGAGGAGTTGAAGCTTCATGGAAGTCTTTGTTTTCCCTCTCGTTAACGTGACGTTGTTCCCAGGAACAACGAAACCTTTAAACATCTTCGAGCCGCGCTATTTAGCGATGGTTCGCGAAGCGGTTGCCCATCGAGTTCCTGTAGCTATCGGCTTTATCGAGGACCCAGCTAAGGTCGCTCCGGTTTTGCCGGGGCAACCTGTGCCTTTTGTGAGGGAAGTTGCTGGTTACGGTTATATGCAGGTCGTGGAAGAAAGGGTCAACGGAACTCTTCTTGTATTTATACAGGGGCAAGGCAAGGTCAGGTTGGGGAAAGTTCTGAACAAGGGGACACCTTATTTGATTTGCGAATCTGAAATTATTCCTGAAAAAACGATTATAGATTTCTCTGTGGAAAAGGAATTGAATTCCTTATCGCGCATACTTAAACGATGGATTCAGACGCACATTCCAGATCCTCATCAAAGAGAGCTTTTTATGAGAAACTTGGTTCAACCAGAATCGATCATCGGAAGTTTTTCATCTTATTTAATTCGCGACTACGATCTTCAGCAGATGGTTTTAGAATTAAATGACATTAATGAAAAAGTTTTGTTCCTTCATCGACTGGTGGAGTCTAACGAACTCACAACGTAAGTGAGTTCGTATCTAAGACCTATGCTTTTTGCGTCCTCATAAAGACAACCCATTGAATCAGTAAAACCCATATCGTTTGAGCGAGAGCTAAGTGCGTGATCTTCATCCAAACAGGTGCATGCAGAATCAAGGTGAAGAATCCAAATCCAATAGCTGCCACAATAGCCAATGTCATTTGGTAAGAACGTCTTTGCACTAATAGCAGTTCTGATGTTTGCGCTTGAATCCAAAAATACAGAGCCAATCCCCCTGCACCAAGCACTGCTAAAAGAGGGTGAAGGCCGCGCAGTCTTACTAGAAAGTGAGAGTCTGGAGAAAAATCAGCTAAAAACTCACTCCAAAGATCTTGCGTCGGGAAGAGGGAGTTGGACAAAGAGGCCCAAGCCCCCGTGATGCCAATCAGAACAATGATCCATGGAAGTCTGCGGTGCAGTTTTTGTGACTTACTCAGTGTTGGTAAAACTTTTGTGAGGCCTGAAGCCTCAAAACACACCGCCACAGAAGCAGTTAGTAGGAACGAATTGACTTGATGAAGAGCCATCACAAAAGCGCGATAAGGTGTATCGTTGGTCGTAACTAAACCGAAGAGTACAAGTTTTGCTCCCAGAAGAGCTTCTGAAATTGTAAAAATCAAAGTCGCCAATGCAGCCTTGCGAGCAAGATGACCTTTTTCAAAAACCTTACGACTAACCCACCAAAAGAGGATGACGACGATGCCATAAATTCCAGACATTAAACGGTGGGTGTATTCAACCCATGTTTTTCCGCGCTCGGCTTCGGGGATGAGTTGCCCATTGCAAAGTGGCCATGTGTCTCCGCAGCCATCGCCTGAATGGGAAATGCGTACCCAGGCGCCCCATAAAATAACGAGTAGGGTGTAGATCAAAAGTAAAAAGGCAAAGCGTTTGAAGCGAGCTGTTTTCATACCTCAAGCGGTACCACGGAGGGTGAAAGGGGTCAATGGAATGACGATAAACTATCAGAAAAATCATTTCAGTAAGTTGTTGAAATCTTAAGGCTTTAGTAGATATTGACAACGACTCTGACGCGCTATCAGATAGAGAAATGAACGAATCAAAAAAAGCCCAGAAATCTCACAGTCATTCTCACTCCCATGCGCATGGACATAGTCACAGTCATGCCCACGGCGGAGTTGTAGGGCGCATGAAATTCGCACTTATTTTAAACCTTTCTTTCGCATTGATTGAGTTGGTAGGGGGGCTGTGGACAAACTCGGTCGCTATCTTGAGTGATGCACTCCATGATTTTGGTGATGCTTTAGCAATGGGGTCTGCGATCTTTTTAGAAAAGGTTTCTCATAAAGAAAGTGACGGGCGTTTTAGTTACGGCTATCGACGCTTTTCAACTCTAGGCGCTGTTGTTACAGGGGTTGTGCTTGTTGCTGGATCTATTTTTATTTTGATGGAAGCGGTGCCAAGACTTTTAAATCCTCAACAGCCCCATGCCGATGGAATGATAGCGTTGGCGTTTTTGGGTGTGGCGGTAAATGGTTATGCGGCTTATCGAGTTTCCCATGGGGGCTCTTTGAATGAGCGCATGCTGATGTGGCATATGATTGAAGACGTTGTGGGGTGGGTTGTTGTTTTGATTGGCGCCATCACTATGAAGTTCTTCGATATCCCACAACTAGACGCCGGCATGGCGATCGTTCTATCTTTGTGGATTCTTTATAACGTTTTTAGAAATCTTAAAGAAGCGATGAGTGTATTTTTAATGGCGACGCCCCATCACGTTGATACAGGTGTGATTGCTCAGCATATTCGCGACATTAAAAACGTAGTGGATGTTCATCACGATCATCTTTGGTCTTTAGATGGCGAGAGTCATGTTTACTCAGCCCATGTCGTCTTTCATGCAGAAGCCACGATTCAAGAAATGGAAGTCGCAAAAGCTGATATTAAAAAACTCGTTCGTAAGTTTGGAATTGTTGAAGCCACAATAGAGACAGAGCTTCAAGGTTATGATTGTTTCGATCCGATACATGCAGAATCAAAGACTTCAGATGAGCCGTCTTAAGTTGATACGTAGATCTTAAAAATCGCGAATATTTATCTATATACAATAAGTTATTCCTTCGGAGTGCCGATAAGATTATCGAGATAACCGAAGGAATTTAATGATGAATCACTCATTTAAAAACCAAAAAGGAAATATCCTGGTGCAGGTCCTTGTGGCCACAGCAGTGATGGGCGTTTCGTTTTATTTTCTAACGAACTATGTAATCGGCCAAGCAGAGCAGGTGAACAAGACAGCCAATGTTGTAAATCTGCGCTTTACGATGAACAGTGCGATGGACTATGTGATCTTTGGTATTCGTCAGAAGTATTGTTTTACTGATGGTCTTTTGATGAATGACGATGCAACCCGTTGCAACTTACGACACGATGGTAGTGTTGAGCGCGTGATTATGTCTATCGAGCAAGAAAATTTTATTCGTCAGCTACTTATTGATGGCGTGGATGTTGGGCCTGTAGACTCTGCGCAGATTCGTTTGCCAGAGATTAACCGTTATATGAAGGTGAGTTCAGCAACTACAAATCACCCCCTTTTTCCGGTCTTAGATAAATTAAAATCAGTTCGTGATAACTCTGGCGCTCCTGTTAAGGTGGATGGTATTCGCGTAACTATTCGCCGTAACGATACAGTCTATATTCCAAAATCAGGCCGTGAAGTATACCTCGATGTGAATGTGGCACTTATGGGGTCGATGAATGCTCAAGAACCTCTTCAGGTAGGTTCCACTCGTCTAAGTATGAACTCTCAGTTGGCTATTTATCCACGTGAGGTGGGGACATTTGCTCTCTTAACACCCAATGATTTAAGGCTCGATGTAAATTGGCAGCAGAACTTAGCTTTGGGCGATGTGGGAATTCACCAATTCAGCAGTCGAGCAGAGATAGGAAATTCAGCGGGTCTAGTGTTTCAGAGTCCCGTTTTTGTGAATCGCAATATTCATCTTCCTTTTGATGGTACTGATGAGACTCTATCGCCACCCTATTCACCGGTCACGTTTGCGGACCGCGTGTATTTGGGGAATGGGCAGGTCCTAACGAACGGAAGTCCGTTCAGACCTAAATCGTCGGGGGGAGTTGGGCATCAGAACTGGGGCGATGTAAGAACCTTTGGTGGGTTCTTGCGTGGTGTAGAGAATGACGGTGGTTTGGATGCGGGACTTCAATACTTTGCGCGTATTCAATCAGGTGCTGTTGTTGATAGTAATTTAGCGAAACAGTGCCATGACATGGACACGATGCTTAGTTCGAAAGACGAAATTACTAAATCTTCTTCACAGCTTAAAGTAAAAAGTGCGGCCGCTCGGAAGTTTGATTATGAAATTAGTTTGACTAATGGAAACTACTTTAACTCGCAGAGTATAAGTCAGAGTCAAAATCTGGATAAGTGGAAGGGTGATTTAGATCGGGATGGCAATAGGCGCGGCAACCCAATTATGAAAATGAAGTTCTATATGGGTGATCAGTGGGTCGAGTTTAATATTCCGCGAAATCAGACAGTGGAATTAAAGGCGAATGTTCAAGATAAGAATCGCGAAAACACACTTAGTAAAGCAGTGTCAGATGCTAAACGAAAAGTTGATGATCTCTTGAGGAACAAGAGCAGTCTTGATGCGCAATTAACAACCAATAATATTAAACTTGCCTCTTTAAGATTAGAATTGGATAAAGAAATGGACAAGCCGCCTTATCCGTCGGGTGGTTCCAGCAATCCAGGTACCGGAAAGCCTCCTGTTGATGAGGAAAAAACAGGGACTGCGGCTCCTTCTGAGACAGAAGAAACTACTCCCGTTGCGGGGGGGAGTGGATCAGGAAGCGGTGGTAAAGGAAAAGGTGGAGGCTCAACTCCTGATCCCAAGGATTACCGTGACCCTGTTAAGATTGCAAATCTAGAGTCGCAGATAGCGACTTTAGAAAACAGTAATAAAAAACTCAATGGCCAAGATATTCCGAAGAATGAAAGTGATCTCCTGGCTGCTAAAGAAACTCAAAGAGTCGCAGAAGAAAACCAGCAACGATATAACAATGCGGTCAATAACCCATCTATTGTGCGTATCGAGTCCTACGACATCTACAATTTTGGTTTGCCGAGTACTAGAAAAGTGGGAGTTAAGGTTGAAGTGCAAAGACCAGAGCACATGATCTACGGAAACGGAGATCTTGTGGCAAAACCAGCAATAGAGATTTTAGCGTATGATGGTACTTATCATAGAGGGAACGTTATCTATGATAAAAACAATACGAACCTCAGCGGGTTTATTAACTACACAAATAATACAAATGGCACTTGGACGACCCCGAATGGATTTGCACGCAGTTTAAGTGGATCACTTGTTGCGAACGTGAACAATCCGGACTTTGACGAGCTTGAGATTGAATGTCAGAAGAGACGGAGTAATAACCCATCGCAGTCATTTGGGGGAGCAGGTTGGGCCTCTAGCTTTGCCGATACAACTCGGTATTCCTGGAATTTTGCTAACCTAGGTAATGCAGATATGGGAAAGGACCCAGCCATTGATGTTCTTCAACTAAGTGGAATGAATCGGAGCAACGCAAATTTTCAAGTTCGCTCCATTGTAGGGCGTTGTGAAATTCTATCCAACTCTGATTTTATTACAGGCTTCTTTGCTTGTGATGAATTGGTGATTCATCCGCGCAATACTCCTTTAAGAATTATCGGAACTTTCATTGTAGGAAAGCTCAAGATTGCACCAGAAGCTTTGCAAGCAGGTATCACATGGAGTTCTATTTATCATCCACAGGCCACCGCTGAACTTCGCAAAGCCAATGTTTTGCAATCTCGTTCAGGAAGAGCCTGTGATGCTGTCACAAGCTCCAACGAACCTGTGTGGCATCCGTTGCCATCGGCACAAACTGTGGCTGACCGAATGAGTTGCAATACAATTAGCTTGCGTGCACGAGCGAATCCTTTTCAGTGGACAGCCGTGGACCCAGATTGCGGAATGTTGCCAGGGCGTGCAGTGACAAGCTGTAAGAAGCGCCTTGTACGCTTCCTTGTGGCAGAGCAGTCGCGTGGGGGAGGGCTTTAGGATGAAGATGAATAATAGAGGTCAGACAATCATTGAAGCGATTATCGGATTTGCGTTGATCTCGATTGTAGGGTTGGCCTTTGTAGGTGGTCTTGTGTCACTACGAAATACCACCAAAGGTTCTGTTGTTAAGTCTGCTTCAGAAAAGCAAATAAATGAAATTGCAGAGAATATCAAAGCCGGCGTTGAAAATTATCAAATCGACTTCGATTTTAAAGGGGATGATTCTTTAGCTCTTGATATAGAGACTTTGCCGATGGCTTGGGATGATGGCTTGATCACAACGCGTAAAGAGTGTCCTCAATGTCCAGGATTTTATGGTTATGTGATTAGGCCTTATGAACAATATCGTGGCTTGTATAAATTAACTTTAAGAATCACCCATAAGACTTGGGCCGAAAGGGGAGAACCTTTTCGTGAATATAGCTTTGTCATGAGTGCAAAATGAGAAACTTAAGAAGTAACCTTGGTTTTACAGCAGTTGAAGTTGTCATCGGCGTAGGTCTGATGGCGATGCTTACGCTTATGGTAGTGACAACTCAGTTGCTCGTTTCTAAACAGCAAATTGAAATGACAAGGAAGCTCGACGACTCCATTGATACGAATCTTGCGGAGAGAATTATCTTCATGGATTTAAACGGAATCGAGCCAAGCTATAATAATATAACTCTTTTAGATGATGGGAAAGATGGTGGAGGTTTTTATGACTACTACCCGGATGTTCCTTCAAACATTTTAAAATCTCGCGAAACTCGTGAAATAGTTTTATCTTTAAGGGGAAAGAAAGAGTTCTATGCACTCGTGAACGATAATGTCGTTGGAAATTTAATGGTCTATGATCCGGTGGCGGCTTACCATGTTGGTGCAGCTCCGGCGAATTACAACGTAAGTGCTGTTTTGCAATACGACTCTTTGAACAGGAACAATTGGGTCGGCAACCAAAGACCTGGATTCTGGGTGAATGGACGTCTTTTAATGTTGGACACACCAGCGCGTTTACGGCCTACGAATAACGAAGGGGTTGTGGATCTAAGAGTTATTCCTCGTTCGCCAATATATATTGGAACTGTGCAAGGGCAAACGCTCTCCTCTCTAGCTTCGTCAGTTAATATCTTCAACACACGTCATCCTGAAACAAATGCAGATATAACAACTCCGGATATTTTTTTGCGAACAGCGCCCTCCATTGGCGGAGGACAGCCGATCGTCCGCCTCAGAGCAGTTCGTTTGGTGCGCTATTTTATCGAGCCCTATGCGGATGAGCGTCTTCAAGGGGTGACACCTGCAAGGCTGTTTAAATCGAATTATGACAATGGAAAATGGAGTGAACCTATGCTCTTAGTAGACTCCATTGATGAGGTTGTCTTCAAACGAGAAAGTGTTTTTAAAAAGATGATTCATTTTAAGATTAATAAGATTACTCGTTAATTTTTTGGGGTTAGGGCATATAATTTTCTTGGGGGCAAATATGTTTAAACTAAATGGTTTGATTGTGTTTTTAGCGCCTTTTGTCTGGGCTACGACAGCTTCTGCAAACAAGTCTTTCCCGATGGCAGTGAACTCTACTAGTTCGGGGGAATCAGTAATCGCAGCGCCTGCGTCGGGTCTTGTCACGCGATCAGGGAAAGAATCCACACAGATTAAAATTAATAATTCCTGCTTTGGAACAAATTTGCGTGGAGTTGGAAATCCTGTAGCTCCTAATGCTGTTATTCGCGCCAATCTCGGCTTTGTGATTGATGGTAAGCCTTTCGATATGTGGGTTGAGTATCCATCTATGCTTGTGATGGCACAAGGGATGGTCGGAGGACAAGTGTCTCCAATGCAATCTAGTAAGTACTCAATTCCAGATGGTGGAGATGCAGGAATTTATGGGAATGCTGTGATTATGAATACCAAAATCCCAACAGGGGTTACGATTGATAATCAAGGGAATATCAATGTCGCCAAGGGCGATATATATTTAAAATCTTATTCTTTTGAGCAAATTATTACGGAATGTGATCAGACGCCAATTTATGGAGCTTATGGTTACTCGTCAAACATTCCGACCAAGGGGTGCGGCGACTTTATGGGCAAGCCGGGTTTGCTCTCAGCCTCTTTCGGCGGAATCTCCGTAGCTTCTGACAAGTCCTCAGTGGAAGTAAACGTATCCTTCCCTGGACAAACAGGTTTCTGCGGCGGTTATTGGTCGCCACTGATGGTGTTCTTCGATGACGAGCGCCCGCAGTTTACGAACTCTAGTGATTTCCCACTTTTTCCAATGGGCAAAACGATGTGGCCAGAGGCTAACTCTCCAGGGTGGTTTGTGGCGATTGATCGCGACGGAAACAAACTGATTGAAAGAAAAGACGAGCTCTTTGGCGATAGTATGACCCACGTGAATGGTTTTGAAGCCCTTCGAGAATTTGATTCGAATAAAGATGGCGTCATTGATGAAAAAGATAAGGACTTCCATAAACTCGTATTATGGCAAGATAAAAATGGCGATGGTATTTCTCAAAAGAGTGAAATGGTGAAACTTTCGAAAATGATCACCAAGATTTCTTTGAACTATGAAAAAGGCATCATAACGCCGATTGGGAAATACGCGGAAGCTCGCGAAAGAGCGAAGTTCTGGTATAAAAAGGACGGAAAAACAAAGCAGGGTGATATCATTGATATTTGGTTGTCACCGGCAGAGTTGAAGCTTTCGCAAAACTCTCGGTAGAAAGAAAGCTTTGAAGGAATAAAAAAAAGAACACCTGAGTAGGTGTTCTTTTTTTATTTAAAGATCGTGAAATTTCAAATCTATAATTTCTGCGCAAGAGCTTCTTTGACTTTTTCTTCCAACTCAGCCATTTTCTTTTCGTCAAAACCTCTGTAGCTAAGAATAACTTTTCCTGAGCGGTCATAGACGAAAAGAGTTGGAAGCGCCACAAGGTCTAATTTATTAACAAGACTGTTTTTAGAGCTGTCTTCGAAGATGGGGAATGAAAGTGCCGTTTTACTAAGAAAGTCCGCGCGCTCCTTGGGTGTATCCTGTGCATTCACGCCGATCACTTCGAGTCCTTGGTCTTTATACTTTTTGTAAAGAGCTTCATAGAATGGCAGAGCCTCTTTACAGGGGCCACACCAAGAAGCCCAGAAATCCAAAAGAACGACTTTGTTTTTTAGATTCTCATCCTTTAGTTTCGGACCTTGCAGATGACTCGTCGGGAGCTGGAAATAGCCTGCTGCATTTGGTGGGTTTTTCTCACTCAAGGCAAAGGAGACAACAGCAGGAAGGATGCAGATGATAATGGAAAGAGTAATTTTTTTTAGCATTACGACTCTTCGTTCTCTAAATATTTTAGCAATAAAGCACGTCCGTTAATTTTCGCTCTCAATAGTGAAAGGAAAATGAACACGCCTCCAGTCTTTCTATCCAAAAATACTATTTCTTTTGGAGGAGTTCTCCAAGAAAATTTTCTAATAATTTCAAAAACTTTTTTAGAAAGCCTTTCTGGGAGGTCCGTGTTCTTCCAGTCATAGGTGCCATCACTTTGAACTCTTCCATCTATATTTCTGGGATCGTACGGAGATAGAAAAGGCTCAATACTTTCAAAACAGAAATCGATGAAAAGCTTTTCTAGTTCTGGACTGTCTGAGGTTTGCAGGAAACCTATTTCAATAGCCGCTTTTCTAAAACTTTCCGTATTGTCTTCTAGGCTAGCCTTGATCATCTGGCGATAAGGAATCAAAAAACTCTTTGGATAGCGACGAGAGGCTCCAAAGTCGAAAAGAATTAACTGTGAGTTATCTTGATTTAAGCGAATGCGATAATTTCCTGCATGAGGATCTGTTTGCACAAAACCCCACTGAAAGACCTCTTTAAAATATAAATCCAAGAAGCTAAGTGCGATTTCGTTACGCTTCTCTGAGGAAAGATTTTGAATTTCAGCCGAATCGACGCGGAAACCCTCTTCAAAACTTGTAGCAAGAATTTGAGGTCCAGAGAATTCGTGAAAGACTTTGGGAACTACAAAGCGCGAATCCACCTTCAGGAGCTCGTAAAATTCATCGGTGAGTTTTGCTTCCGTGAGATAGTCGACCTCCTGAAGGAGCATCATTTTGATTTCTTCAAGCAGTGGGGAGAGATCAAAATTTTGAGGTAAAAGTTTTAAGCTCGTCAGAAGAGTCTTTAACGTTTTTAGGTCACTATCAATGGCCTTATCCACGTCAGGATATTGAACTTTAAGGGCAATGAATTCTCCGGTAGAGAGAATTCTTGCGCGATGAACTTGCCCCATGGAGGCCGAAGCAATGGGCGTTGTCTCAATCTCCAGGAGACTCAGACGTTCTCCTAAACGGACCTTTAAAAGTGGCTCGATAGCCTCCCATGCTAAGGGTGGAGAGTCGGACTGCAGGGCCTTGAGGAATTGATTGGCCTCAGGAGGAAGAAAGTGCTCCCCGTACATCGAAAGCATTTGACCCGCCTTCATGAGGCTACCTTTGAGTTCGCCGAGTTCATTGGTTAAAAGGGCTGCTTGTGACTTGAGGAGGGCCTGCCAGTTTTTATTCTTGAGGTTCTCATCGTTAAAAATATTAGTAATCCCATGTTGGGCTACAGAAATTCCCGTATGCAACGTGACTTTAGCAAGGCTCATACCTCGAGAAAAAACGGAGGATCGTAGTTTTTTTAAAGTCTTCGGAGATTTGTTCGCATTGCCATTGTCATTCATTAGAGATAAATTACCTTAATCGTTCATTTTATGACAGGTTTATTATGGCAAAACCCATTCTGTTCTGGTTCCGACGAGATTTAAGAATTCGCGATAATGCAGGGCTGTACCATGCTTTGCGCTCAGGCTCTCCCGTACTGTGTTGTTTCGTCTTTGACTCGACGATACTCAAAAACCTTCCTCCCGGAGATCGTCGGGTGGATTTTATTTTTCAAACTGTAAAGTCATTGAAACAGGACATTGAAAATGCAGGCGGTGAATTGCGGGTTTTGATTGGAGACCCCACGCTTGAGGTTCCTCAGCTAGCGGAAGAGATTGGAGCTAGTGCGGTTTATGCCAATAATGACTACGAACCTGCTGCTAAGTTGCGAGATCAGAAGGTGTCATCTATTTTAGAAAAAAAGAGTATACTCTTTAAAGCATTTAAAGATCATGTTCTTTTTGAAGAAAATGAAGTCGTAAAAGATGATGGAAAACCTTATGTCGTATTTACCGCTTATAAGAATAAAGTTTTGCAGAGGCTTAAAGACCCGTTTTATACTAAATCCTATCCTACGTTAAAATACTTAAAGGGATTAGTGCGTACCCAAGTTAGCTCTGCCCTTCCGACATTGAGAGATCTTGGATTTCTCGATACAGGGTTTGTATTTCCCAAAAAATCTATCAATAAAAACACGTTGCTTAACTATCAAAAGGATCGTGATTTTCCGGCACTTGAAAATGGAACAAGTCACTTGGGACTTCACTTGCGATTTGGAACAGTGAGTGTGCGCGAGCTGGCTATTTTGGGTTTGCGGTATTCTGATGTTTGGCTGAGTGAATTGATCTGGCGCGATTTCTTTGCGCAGATCCTCTTTCACTTTCCCTATGTCGAAAAGTCCTGCTTTAAGCCAGAGTATGATCAAATTCGGTGGCGCGATTCAAAGCATGATTTAAAAGCGTGGCAAGAAGGACAAACGGGTTATCCACTAGTCGATGCCGGAATGCGGGAATTGAATGCCACGGGCTATATGCACAATCGAGTGCGTATGGTGACAGCTAGCTTTCTATGTAAGCATTTACTGATTGATTGGCGCGAAGGTGAAAAATACTTTGCGGAAAAGCTCTTGGATTATGACTTGTCATCTAACAATGGCAATTGGCAGTGGGTAGCAGGTTGTGGGGTCGATGCGGCTCCTTATTTTAGAGTTTTTAATCCCGTGGCCCAAGCTGAAAAGTTTGATCCTGAAAATATCTATATAAAAAAATGGATACCCGAGTTTGGAACAAACAGTTACGCTAAACCCATTGTGGATCACGCGGAAGCCCGTCATCGTTGTTTACGAGCTTATGCCATCGCTTTACAAAAATAGGAGCTAGTTTTTATGAAGATTCTAATCACTGGTGCTACAGGGACCTTGGGACGCGAAATTGGAAAAGTTCTGGCACGCAAAGGCCATGAGCTATTTGTCATCTCCAGAGATAAAGACTCGGCAAAGAAAAAACTTCCTTTTCCTTGTCAGGTGATTGAAGCGGACCTGTCCAAGGGATCTATTTCTAAAGAAGAACTCAAAGGTATTGAAGGGGTTGTGAATCTTATTGGCGCCTCGGTGATGGGCCGATGGAATGAAAAAAGAAAAAATGAAATTTATAAATCAAGGGTCGATGCTACTAGAAATCTAGTGCAATCTCTTCCAGAGGATTTGAAGGTCTTTGTTGCGGGATCTGCCATGGGTTTTTATGGGGAAGGTGGGGATCGCATTTTGACCGAGGATTTAGAGGCGGGCCATGATTTCCTTGCTAAAGTCTGCGTCGATTGGGAAGCCGAATCGGCAAAAGCAGCCGGGAGGCACGTTTTTGTGCGCACGGGGATTGTGCTCTCTTACTCAGGTGCCCTCAAAATGATGTTGCCAGCGTTTCGCAACGGACTGGGGGGAGTACTAGGCAGAGGACAGAATTGGATGAGCTGGATTCATCTTGAAGACATTGTTTCGATGTTTGTTTTTGCTATAGAAAATGAAAACGTCAATGGCCCCCTTAATGGGTGTGCACCTCATCCTGTGACAAATAAAGTTTTTACGAAATCTTTGGTGCACTCTTTGGAGGTTACGCAGGGACCTCCAGTTCCACTGGTAGCTCTTAAAGTTCTTTTCGGAGAAATGGGCTCAGTGATTGTAGGGTCGACTCGTGGTTCCGCAGAAAAAGCAGAGAAGTTAGGTTTTGAATTTAAATATTCTTTTTTAGACGATGCTTTGAAAGATCTCTGCGAAGTTTTTAAAGGTGGTGGCGAGCTCTATACTCAGGAGCAATACTTGCCCCTTCCAAGAAATGAAGTCTTTCATTTTTTTCAAAATCCAGAAAATTTAGAAAAGATCACACCCGATTTTTTAGGCTTTCACATTTTGGCGAGTTCTGACAAAGAATTGCAAGAAGGGAGCTTGATTGACTATCGTTTGAAACTTTACGGGGTGCCTATGAAGTGGCGAACACTGATTCAGGACTGGCAACCCCCATTTAAGTTTACGGATAGTCAGGTGGTGGGCCCTTACAAGAAATGGGTCCATCGGCATAGTTTTGAGGAGTTGGGTTCAGGCACTTTGATGAGTGATCGAGTTGAATACAAACTACCGATGGGCTTTTTAGGTCGAATTGCAGGGGGCTATAAGGTCGGTAAGGATATTGAAAAGATCTTTAAGTATCGCCGAAAAGCCGTGCGCAAAATGATGTTTAAGGACCAGGGGTCATAATAAAAATGCCTGTCGATAGATTGGACAGGTTTCCTTTTTATAGGGATTTTTTACTAAAAATCTTGAGGAGGGGGCATTTCTGATTTCTAGATATCGTAGGTTGGATTTGGCCCGTCGGGATCTAAGGTTTCTTCGAGTTTAGAGATTACAAAGAGTTCATTTTTTGTTCAGATAAAAATTTTACCCTCTCTATCGCAGAGGTGGTTTTTTTGGCATAAAGACTTCTGAAATTGGGAAGGAAGTCTTCATGAGAATCACAAGTTCGTTGGCAGTCTTATCGTCGTTCTTAATATTTGCCCAAGTTGGTTGTACGATCAAAGAGACCAAGTACATTGAAAGACAGGCCCCGGAGCAAATCCAGGAGTCCTTTGGTAAATTAAATCTCAATGCCTCTGACGAACTCAAGAAGTCTTGTGAACAGCTTTCTTGTCTGACGATTCAAAAAGCATCTTTAGGGAAGATATTCTTATTGATCGCTTCTGGTAAGACCGCGGGATCGACGCCACAGTGGTACGACTTAAAACCTCTAGTTGTGAGTTTTGAACGATCAGGTCAAAAGATTGCTCTATTAGGTGAGAACTATACGAGCATCTACGAAGAAATTAAGACGGTAAACTTGATTCAGAGTTTTGATGTTGTGGGTGAGGACGAGTCTTCTATTACCTTCGATTGGAATAAGGGACTGCAAACATTCGTTTTGCAAAGTTCTTACGATGTAGATGGTGCTAGAGGTACTAACAACGATCTAACAGAGAGTTCGTTTCAGTCAATCCCAGTTATTGATTCATTTATTCGCGATATCAAGTTCGACGATAAAAACCTAGAGCTTGAGCAGATTTCTAAAGTTCGAATGGATGTCATTAAGCCAGCGTCAGATAAAGTATTGAATGTTGAAAATCGCGAAGAAACTCTGGCGATGAATATTCAAATTCGTTCTTATAATCTGTCTTCTGATTTTAAACCAAAAGAGTACGACAGCTCTCGACGTGTAGGTTTTTTCGTAACTAAGGTTGGAAAGAAAGGCATGAGTGCTGATGTTTCGAATCTTATTACAAAATGGGATATTTCCGATGCCAAAGGACCTATCAAGGTTCGTCTTTCCAGTGCAGTCCCAGAGGAATATCTAGGGGCAGTTAAAGAAGGCGCTCTCTATTGGAATCACGTTTTTGGAAAAGAAGTTTTAGAAGTTGTTGTTGGAGAAGATCCTCAAGCGGCTCCAAAAGATCGCAGTATCACTCTTCGTTGGATTCCTTGGTTGGATTCAGGAGCAGCCTATGCCATTGGCCAATCAGATCCTTTAACGGGAGAGTTGTTAAGAGCTCAAGTCTTCATGCCATCTGTATTTACTCGCGTGGGATCAGCTGAGCTGGTGAAAATGAATGGGGATGCTCCGGTTGTTGGAGCTGTTGCTTGTGATTTTTCTCACCGCGTTCAAAAGCTAGAAGAGTTGATGCGTGAGGCAGATCATTCTCAAAGACTGCGCTTGGCTCAGGACGCTGTTCGTGCAACCGTGGCCCATGAACTAGGTCATGCTCTGGGATTGCGTCATAATTTTGCGGGATCTTTCTCTGCGAAGGTGTCAGCTCAGCAAGTAGAAAAAGAAGCTTCTCGCTATTTGAAAAACACAATGCACAAAGGTTTAGAAACGTCGACAAGTATCATGGACTACGTCAGTGGTGTTGATGAGGCGTTAATGTCAGCAAGATTGAAAACGGCAAGCCTGTCCTATGATAAAATGGCGATGGATTGGGCTTATGCTGAGGCTGCAGACGAAGGTTTGGACGAGAAGATCTCTCTATATTGTACAGATGATGATATTGCTTTAGCAGGCAGTCAGAAGCTTCAAATTTATGGTTGTGAAAGATTTGATGCTGGAAATAATCCGATGTTGCGCAAAGTTTTAGATATGAAGCGCGAAAAAGAAAGTTTTGTGAAAGTTCTTTTTGCATCAATTATTGGGAGAACATACCCAGGTGATAAACCAGAAGTTAAGTTGCCACTGCAAGCGGTGCTGGCTGATAGTTTGAAGTGGGGTCAGCTGAATACAAAAGATTTAGATTTTGTTCATCAGTTTATTTTTGATCACTCAGCAAACGGAGCGCCGAATCCACAATTTGCTTCTTTGACGAATGTGAAAACGGGTCAAATTCTTTATTCTAAATTTGGTTTGGATATGACCTTAAGTTTAGAGCGAGCGAAGTCTTTAGCTGAAGCGGGTGGGTATGCTCAGATTGTTGATTCCCTATGGAGAGATTCAAAGGGAGAGATTTCCACTCATTGGTTGGAAGATCAGATTGCAGAGTTAAGAGATGCTGCTTACCTAGCTTCAGGTACAACTCTTTCTGGACGAGATTATCAACTGTCTCAAGAAGAGCAAGAGATGATCTTGGCGTTTTTTGAGAACTTAGTGAAAATGAATAAGGATGCTCTTGAAGCTGGATTGTCAGCGCTTTTACCGAAGGTTGAAGTTGTTGAAGCAACGAACTCAGGCAGCCGTAAAGTTTCGGCAATTCTTCCGGAAGGTCTTTTGACTGAGGAAGGTTCACAGAAGGTTCTGGCTCTCTATTTAGATCTTTTAGCTGCCGGTTCAGGCACTGTGAAGGCTCAAGTAGGAGAGGGTTTGTCTAAAGAGGTGGAACTGACAAAACCGTTCCTAGCTTTAGATAAGCAGAAGAAATGGTACGGGCTTCTGTCTTCTCAAGGTTTGCGTTTCAATATGGAGTTGAAGAAAGCTCAAGTTAAGGGGCTGAAGTTAGCAAAAATCCAGAACTTCCTCATTCTTGTAGGGGTGGATCCAAGTCTTGCTCAATCAGAAGGTTTCTTGGTGCAGAAGCTTCAACAGCAGGGTCTGATTGATGCGACAGCCGCTGCTTGGCTGACTCAAGAGATGGAGCTTTTGAAAGCTCTTTAAGCATGACCTCTAAATTTTATGCCTTAGGAACGCCTGTATAGAAACTATACAGGCGTTTGCCGTTTAGGGCATAGCTGTTGAGGGGTGAATCACCCTGAGACACTCCCTTCCTGAGCTGTAATATAGTAGAGTTTCATTTTGCCTAGAGTTGGCCCACCTCTTGCCTTAGTAGTCTGTAGGAGGCATTTATGAACACTTCAATTCTAAAAAAAGCCAGCATGGGATTGTTACTTTTTGTAGCACTAGGGTTATCTGCCTGTGCAAAGAAAGAAGGAAGTGCTACGCGGGTTGCGGGACGCTCTAATGGAGCTGCACCCATTCCGAATACTCCGAATACCTGCTCTCAAGGGCAAAGCAATGTGGGTAAAATTTATGGCACAAGCTATAACTTTGAAAACGATGTGAAGGGCTTTGTCTCTGCTACATTGAGCCCAGATCAACTAGGACAAATCGGATACGATATTAATAGCCCCACTGGGATTGATCTTTATGGCAGCTTTCAATTTGATTCCAATGGGCAGATTGTGGCCCAGAATACCAACGTGAAGATTAGAATTTTTGATAGCTACGCAGTTGCGTACAACGGACAACCTGCGATGGTACAGCCCTACCAGATCAGCGCTGAGCAAGCCTATTCAGGTTCTATCCAACGCAGTGGTTCTATGAGTTCATTCAATGTGACTTTTAAAGATGAGTACGGTGAGTTTACCTTTAGCGGAAATGTCAATCAAAGCGGCATTGCGAATGGTACGGTTACCTATAGAAACTACGTGGCTGTGTCTGGCTACTCACCAGCCTCAGGAACACTAGGTCAGTTCACAATGTACGCCTGTGCTTTAATCAAGTAAGCGGCGGTGCGTCTTGCATAGGCCCTTCATCAAGTTTGAAGATGAGGGGATATGCCTCAACGATTTCAGTTCGATGCCTCTATTCTAAATTCCGTTGTCGGTGGACATTCAGCCATCGACATTCCTCGTTTAAATATTCAGACTCTCGAAGCGGCTAGTGCATTTATGCAAAGCTATGGTTTTGATATCAATAACGAGGCTCATCTTGAAGAACTTTGGTATTACCATCGTCGCGCTCTGGTTTTGATGCTAGAGAAGTTAGATGTAAATGATGAGGATATTCCTAAAGAGTTCCTTGATCAAAAAAGTTTAGGGGATATTCGTAAGCTCTTACTCTACGCCAGTTCTTCGGCGGCAGATGAGCGCCATCATCAGAAGTGGGCCTGTGCAATTCTTCGCTGTATGCATGTTTTTGTGCATGCGGAAAACGATCTCTTCGCATCTTTTGCTGAAGAAATTCAAGCGCAGATTCTGACGCCTTTTCAGGAAGGTATTCGTCATGATGGAACGACTCATAGTATTCATCTGCACAGTGGTGACGTAAATCTCAAAGATATTCAACTGAAGGCTTTTGAGATCAAGCCAATGAAGACCTCCTCTAGCACCGTTATAAAGTTATTGGCGAAACCCGATGCTTTAGCGATGCGTATATTTGATAAACTAGGTGTACGTTTTGTTACAAATAATCTCTTTGATTCGTTTCAAGTTGTACGCTTTTTGATTCGCGAGAATGTCATTAGCTTCCCGCATATCATGCCTGATCAGAGTTCAAATAATCTGTATCCACTCGAGCTTTTTATGGAAGTCTGCACGGAGTTGGTGCAGGAGATGGATCATCTGACGGACGAAATTATTCAAAAGCGTTTTGATGAAAGATTGGCGCAATTAGGAGATCAGGCAAAGTTTCTCCGTAAAGAAAATTTTTTCTCAGGATCTGACTATCGCTTTATTAAGTTTATTGCGCGTAAACTCATTCGCGTTAAAACTCCTGGGCAAGGGGAGTTTAGTTTCTTCTATCCCTATGAAGTGCAGATCATGGATCAGTCGGCCCACGAAAGAATTCTTTCAGGCCCATCTGAACATCAAGCAGATAAGGAAAGGCAAAGGGCGGCTGCGCGCAAGCGTCTGTTCCCTGAGTAGTTATGTTTTTAAAGTTTCTTTCTTATCCTAGATCTATTATTGGTGCACTTCTATTTCCAATTCATACGATTCTGTGTTCAGTATCTATTTTTGTCGCCAACTTATTATTTAATAATCGTAAGTTAGAAGATCATATCGTAGAGATTTGGACACGCAATGCCTGCCGTATGTTCGGTGTGAAGGTAGAAGTAAAAGGCTTAGAAAATATTCCTCAAGGGGGATGTTTATTTGTCTTCAACCATACGAGCTTCTTCGACATCTTCGCGATGAATGGTTGGTTAGGAAGTTTTCGTTTTGGCGCAAAAATTGAACTCTTTAAGATTCCCGTTTTCGGAGCAGCCATGCGCCGAGCTGGGATTTTACCCATTGCACGTAGTCGTCGAGAAGAAGTGTTTAAAGTGTATCAAGAGGCCGAGCAGCGCATTGCCGCAGGCGAAAGGTTTGCTTTAGCTCCAGAAGGCACGAGACAAAAGGAAGAGATCTTAGGTAGTTTTAAATCTGGTCCGTTTATCTTTGCTATCAATGCGAAGGCGCCTATTGTGCCGATCATCGTTAAAGGGGCGGCTGCTATTTTACCGAAGAATCATTTTCTTCCGAATTGGGGTGTCTGGCGAAGTACGATTCATTTAGAGGTTTTAAAACCCGTTGATCCAACCGCTTATACGATTGAGCAAAGACCTGAACTTCAAGAAAAGGTTCGGCAAATGATGCTCCCTTACTTTCAGGGTGCAGAATAAATTTAGGGTTTTCTTAGCGAACAACTGACCAGTTGATATCGCCAATCAAGCTTTCTAAATGAACTTTCATAACACCGGTGTCGATAGAGATTTGGACTCTTGAATGCGGCATCGGTTTGATCTCTGTGAGCTTTAAATACCGAGGGTGAGTGATGACCTTTGAATTTTCGATAGCCTTCGCAATGCGATCCCAGCGAATGAATGGGGAGTATGTTCTACCATAGTCAGCACTCTTAAATGAACCGACAAACCAAGTGCCATTAGGGTGAATGCTTACAGGATAGTTCTGTTGGCCAAACTGTGGAATCTTCTTCCATGTTTTGCCGTCTTCGCTGCGATAGATGCCTTCACAAGAAACAAGGCCACGAAGTGAATCCTTACTTTCAAAAGCGATAGAGAAAATTTCTTTTTTCAGAAGATCTTCAGTTGTTAGAACATCATCATTTTTAGAAGCAATGGTTCTTTGTACTTCTCCGAGGTCGGACTTTTTCCACCACACATCGCCATGTTCTTTGATACGACTTTGTGCCCAAGTGAACGCACGAACTTCTTCAATCTCCACATGGGCTCTTGCCGGAGGAGAGTAGTTTAAGGAAGTATCTGCGGAGGCAACAACGGCTTTGGTCGCTGAAGTTACATAACCCGTAATATCTTCCACGGCGAGTGTTTCGCCACTTTGAGTGATGATGGAGTTATTATTGCGATGAAGAACCGCGACCCAGTTTTTCTTGGGATGATAGGCAAGAGTCGCAAAGTCAGCTCTTGAAACGAAGTGACTCATCTCTGCGTATCCGATTTGGTTATTATAGCGCAGTTTGATAAAGCTGCCTTCAAAACCAAGCGGGATAAAACGTTTGCGCGATTCAATTAAAGCCAGGCGGTGAGAGCCACTATGTGGTTTTTCTCTTAAGGCTGTTTCAATAAAGTTAACGTAAACACCTTTGTCGTTGTGACGAGATTTGAGTTGTTCTAGAGCGATCCAGCCCAATGACTTTTTTCCATCTAAGGACACTCGCGCCCAAAAATCTTGAACTTCATGGATAGTCAATTGCGCATGGGCCGATAAGAGCGGCCCGTCAGCTTTTTCGGCATCCGGTTTGGCAAAAAGCTTCTGTGGGTTTTTCAAATCTACAACGAGTGCGACCTCAATATCGCGAATAAGATTTTCAGCGCGCAGCGTGTAAGTTTTCTGATCCCACTTCACTCTGTAGGCCGCTTCCTCTTCGATCTTTAACAGTTGGGACTCTAACGTGTCGCGGCTGGTTTGCCCAGAGGCGAACATACTGTTTTTATTGCGATAAAAGGTGATAGCAGAGGCTGCATCCGTGGAAAGGGCGGCATTGGCAGTGGGGCCAAGAATTAAGTTGAAGACGAGGAAGTTAGCAATGGACCCCATGAGACTATTTTGCGTCTTCAAATCGAGCCCTACAAGTGAGAACTTTTGACCTCTGGGCTAAAGTAAAGTAACTCTTTGGGGGCTTTTGATTGAATTAATTAACACGGAGTGGCGTATGACTATCAATAAAGTAGGTGTTGTTGGTGCGGGACAAATGGGTAATGGAATTGCGCAAGTTGCAGCACATTTTGGCTATAATGTTGTGATGATGGACGTGAGCGGAGCTGCTCTCGAAAAAGGTCTAGCTACAGTTGCTGGAAGTTGTGATCGTTTGATTAAAAAAGGCACGATGACAGAGGAGTTTAAAAAAGAACTTCTAGGTCGCATTTCTACAGTTCAAAGTATTGATGGTTTAAAAGATTGCGATATCGTGGTTGAAGCAGCGACTGAAAATATCGACTTGAAACTAAAAATCTTCAAAGAGTTAGATGAAAAAGTAAAAGCAGGAGCTTTGCTTGTTTCAAACACATCTTCTATCTCTATCACTAAAATTGCAGCAGTGACTTCGCGCCCAGATAAAGTGGCAGGAATGCACTTTATGAATCCAGTGCCATTGATGAAGCTTGTTGAAGGTATCCGTGGTTTGCAAACTTCAGACGAAACTTTTGCGACGGTAAAAGCAATGGCTGAAAAAATGGATAAAGTTTTCGTTGAGTCTGTAAAAGACATGCCAGGCTTTATCGTAAATCGCATTCTTATGCCAATGATTAACGAAGCTGTTTACACTCTTCACGAAGGTATTGCGTCGGTAGAGGCTATTGATAATGCTATGAAGCTTGGAACGAATCAGCCAATGGGTCCATTGACTTTGGCAGATTTCATCGGTCTTGATACTTGTCTTGCGATCATGAACGTTCTTCATGATGGTTTAGGAGATTCTAAGTACCGCCCTTGCCCGTTGTTGGTGAAGTATGTTGAAGCGGGTTGGATGGGACGCAAGTCAGGTCGTGGATTTTACGACTACAGTAAATAAGGATTTATGAAATGGTTGGATTTAATTATAAAACTTTATTGTTAGAACAAAAGGCCAATGGTGTTTGGTTATTAACGATCAATCGTCCAGAAGCTCTAAATGCATTGAACTCGGAAGTTCTTAACGAAATGGGCGAGGCTCTTCGTCAAGTTGGAGAAATGCACTACTCTGATGCCAAAGCTTTAGTCATCACAGGCGCGGGCGAGAAATCTTTTGTTGCAGGTGCTGATATCAAAGAAATGAGTGAGCTGAATGAAGACGAAGCCTTTGCTTTCGCTCAGCGCGGTCAGAGCATTTTTCATGAACTCACTCTTTTGAAAATTCCAGTTATTGCCGCTGTTAATGGATTCGCGCTTGGCGGTGGTTGTGAGTTGGCTTTGGGATGTGATTTTATTTACGCTTCAGAAAATGCTAAATTCGGTTTACCGGAAGTGGGCTTAGGGCTTATCCCGGGCTTTGGTGGAACAGTACGCCTAGCGCGTGCCGTAGGTCAGCGCCGAGCGCGCGAGCTTACTTACACTGGGCAGATGATTTCGGCTCAAGAAGCTCTTGAGTACCGTTTGGTCAATAAAGTGACTTCAAAAGAAGAACTTCTGAATGAAGTTCTAAAAACGGCAGAGGTTATTGCTACCAAAGCTCCGATCGCTGTGGGTTCTTCTAAGCGTTCTATCAACCAAGCCTGGGATATGGATGTTGAAGAGGCGCAAAAGAATGAAGCGCATATTTTCTCTGAACTCTTTCATTCAGAAGACATGCGTGAAGGCACTAAGGCCTTCATGGAAAAAAGAAAACCTCAATTCACTGGACAGTAGTTATTTATTTGAAGAAGGGACTTTCTAAAGTCCCTTCTTGTGTATCTTTTAAAAGGTTCATATGGCTTACACATTAAAGAATCCCGTTCGTATCGTAACAGCAGCCGCACTTTTCGATGGTCATGATGCCAGCATCAATATCATGCGCCGTATTCTTCAAGATCTTGGGGCTGAGGTTATTCACCTTGGTCACAATCGATCCGTGAATGACGTTGTAAAAGCAGTCCTTCAAGAAGGCGCTCAAGGTGTTTGTATCAGCTCGTATCAGGGCGGACACATGGAGTACTTCAAATACATGAAGGACCTTCTTGATGAAGCGGGCGCTGGTTACGTTCAGATTTACGGCGGCGGCGGTGGTGTGATCGTTCATGACGAGAAAAAAGAACTTGAGGATTACGGAATCGCTCAGATCTTTCATCCGGATGATGGTCGACGTTTAGGACTTGAAGGCATGATCGAGATGATCGTGCGTGGTTGTGACTTTGATGTTTTAGAAAAACAAAAAGAGTTTTCAAAGAAGAAAAATATTTTCGCGGGCGACACGATTCCATCGGTAGAGTTAGGCGTTGCTCTGACTTCTATTGAAAATGGCAATAAAGACCTTTCTCTTTCGCAATTTGGATTAGAAAGCTTTAAAGCAAAAAATCCTCCGCAAGTTTTGGGAATCACAGGAACCGGTGGGGCAGGAAAGTCCTCTTTGATCGATGAGCTTGTTCAGCGATATTTGAATGCTTATCCAGATAAACGCATTGCTGTGATCTGTGTGGACCCTTCAAAGCGTAAAACTGGTGGTTCACTGCTTGGCGACCGCATTCGTATGAATTCTTTATCTAGACCACAAGTTTTTATGCGTTCAGTGGCTTCTCGTGGATCAGGAAGAGAAATTGCTTCTTCACTGCCAGAAATTTTGGACTTCGTACGCCAGCTTGATTTTGATTTCATTATCGCAGAGACCTCTGGAATTGGTCAGGGCAATATGGCGATCACTGAAGTGAGTGATTTTTCTCTCTATGTGATGACCTCTGATTTTGGAGCTCAGTCGCAGCTAGAAAAGATCGACATGATCGACTTTGCAGAATTGATTGCTGTTAATAAGGCAGATCGTCGTGGTGCTTTAGATGCTGTTCGTGATGTGACAAAACAGTATAAACGCTCACGCAAGATTTTTGATAATGACGTCAAAGTTCCAGTATTCTTGACTCAAGCTTCACAGTTTAACGACGGTGGAGTTAACAAGCTCTTCTTCAAAATCACCGAGGTTTTGGAAGAAAGACAACCAGGTCATTGGATCATTAAAAACAACTTTAAAGAGACTGTCCTTTCTGCGGAAGAACACACGATCATTCCAGCAGATCGTCAGAACTACTTATCTGAGATCGTATCTACAATTCAGAAATACAAAAAAAGAACTGAGGATCTTGCTGAAAAGGCGTCGGTTTTAGGCGGCTTAAAAAAAGTTTCAGCTTTAATTGAAGCAGATCCTAAGAAAGTAGAAAAAGTAAAAGCAGAATACAGCGCTGAGTTCACTCAAGAAGAACTCACAAGTCTTGAAAACTTCGATCAATTGATTGAGACCTATTCTGGCGATGAGTTGGTCTTTAAAGTTCGAGATAAAGAAATTCGTCAACCGTTGGTGCGCGAATCTCTTTCAGGAACCAAAATTCGCCGTGTTGTTGTGCCCAAGTTCAAAGATTGGGGTGATCGTTTTAGATATCTTTCCTTAGAAAATGTTCCTGGGGAATTTCCTTTCACCGCAGGTGTGTTTCCGCTTAAGCGGGCTGACGAGGACCCTAAGCGTATGTTTGCGGGCGAAGGAACTCCTGAACGTACGAATAAGCGTTTCCACTATTTGACGGAAGGGGAAACAGCACATCGTCTATCAACGGCTTTCGACTCTGTGACTTTATATGGTCAAGATCCTGATCAGCGTCCTGATATTTTCGGAAAAGTCGGCGAGTCAGGTGTTAGTATTTGTACGTTGGAGGATATGAAAAAGCTCTTCGCAGGCTTCGATCTTGTCAATCCAAATACTTCTGTCAGTATGACGATTAACGGACCGGCTCCGATGATTCTGGCTTTCTATTTTAATACCGCGATTGATCAGCAGGTTGAAAAGAAAGAGAAAGAATTAGGTCGTAAGTTGAGTGAAGGCGAATATACAGATATTGCTCTCTGGACTTTACAGCAAGTGCGCGGAACGGTTCAGGCCGATATCTTGAAAGAAGATCAAGGACAGAACACTTGCATTTTCTCGATTAACTTTGCTTTGAAGATGATGGGCGACATCCAAGAGTACTTCGTTCGTCAAAAAATCAAAAACTTTTATTCAGTGAGTATTTCTGGTTATCACATTGCTGAAGCAGGGGCGAATCCGATTTCTCAGTTGGCCTTTACTCTTTCCAATGGCTTTACTTTTGTAGAATACTATTTGGCGCGCGGTCTTAATATAGATGACTTTGCTCCGAATTTGTCTTTCTTCTTTAGTAACGGATTGGATCCTGAGTATGCTGTTTTAGGGCGTGTAGCTCGTCGTATTTGGTCCGTAGCAATGCGCGATCTTTATAAGGCGAATGATCGCTCTCAAAAATTGAAATACCATATTCAGACCTCTGGACGTTCATTGCATGCTCAAGAGATTGATTTCAATGACATCCGTACAACTTTGCAGGCATTGCTTGCTATCTACGATAACTGCAACAGCTTGCATACGAATGCTTACGATGAGGCGATCACGACACCGACAGAAGAGTCTGTACGCCGTGCGATGGCTATCCAGTTAATTATCAATCGTGAATTCGGAATGACGAAGAATGAAAACCCAACACAAGGGGCTTACTTCATCGACGAATTAACGGATTTGGTCGAAGAAGCGGTTCTGGCTGAGTTTAAAAAGATCAGCGAACGCGGCGGTGTTTTAGGGGCTATGGAAACTCAGTATCAACGCTCTAAGATTCAAGAAGAGTCGTTGTATTATGAGCATCTCAAGCACGATGGTACATTGCCAATCATCGGCGTGAATACTTTCATTGATCCAAAAACTTTGGAGCAAGGCTATATTCCTCCAAAAATCGAATTGGCACGGGCTTCTTATGAAGAGAAGAATGCTCAATTAGATAATGTGCATTTGTTCCAGAAGAAACATTCTTCAGATGGGCAGGCCCAATTAAAAGAATTGAAGGAAACAGTTCTTAAGGGTGGAAATATTTTTGAAGCTCTGATGAAGGCCGCACGTGTGTGCAGTCTATATCAAATGACGGAAGCTCTTTATGAGGTGGGCGGCCAGTACCGTCGTAATCTGTAAGAAGGAAAAGTTGAGTGCTTAGAAAAGGGATTCTGTATCAACAGAGTCCCTTTTTTTATTTATGGTACAAGCTATTACTTAGACCAAGTCATCACGAAGCAAGGCTCATTGGCTTCAGGTTCGAGTTCCTCTTTTTGGATTTTAAAATTTTGATTTTTATAAAACTCAATACTTTTAGAGTTTTTTGCATAAACGGAAAGTTCCAAGTTAGTACGAAGCTCTTTCGTGTAACTTAATAGTTTCTTACCATAGCCTTTACCTTGTTGATGAGGATCGACAAAAATGGCGGCGATTTGATTTTCAACCAAGCTGACAAAGCCCACAATTTTATTTTGATCTTCTAGGATATAGCTTTCAGAGTTTGGTAAATAAACTGATTTCATGTCGCCGATCTTTCCTTGCCAAAATTCTTTGGGAATAAAATCATGGGCAATGATTGAGGCTCGAAGCCAAATATCTATTGCGGAGTCTAGGTCTGCGGGGAGTAGTTTGCGAATCAAGATTGATCTCCTTTTTCTTTAAGAATAAGGAGATCTAAGTTTTAAAGATTGTACAAATACGACATTAGCCCTCTTGGAATTGATAAAAACTAGAGATTAAGTCATCATTTTTCAGCAACTGAAGAGGGGACTGGCCGATGTGAGTTTGGAATTGGCGAATGCAGTGAGATTGATCGTAAAAGTAATAGAGTTCTTCCACAGATGTTGGATTCTTTGTATTGGATTGCAGAAACTCCTCTAGATAGCTATTGAAGCGATGAATATTTTGGTAAGTCTTTAATGACATACCTGTGACCCGTTTAAAGGAACGCTCTAGAGTTCTTTGAGAAATATTTAACTCTCTTCCAAGTTCGCTCACTTTTGCGTGAGGGTAAGTCCTTAAAAGCGAATCAGCAGCTTTACTAAGGATATAGTGCCCATCGATTTCGTTTTCTAGTTTTAACTCTTTAAATATATGGTCAAATATCTGAATGGAGCTTTCAAAAGAAGGTTCCTCTTTAAGCAAGAAAGAAGTCGCTTCGGCGAGATAGTGATCGGTAGGCATTTTAAGGCCTTGTTTTTTCGAGAGAAGATAGAGTGTTCCGAAGCTAAGCTCCGCCCCGCAGAGAAAGACCTTGGAGGACTGTCTTAGGTACACAGGTGAGGCTTGTGGAAACAAAATATGGCTGCCATAGATTGAAATTTTGCTTTCGTCACATTGATAGTGAGCAGGCTGGTTTTTAGGCGCAAGGATTAGGTGGCCGAGGCGAGAGGCTGATAGGCGGGAATGCTGAGGAGATTTTAGTAAGGCATTTACCTGCCAATAAGTCTCAACCCAAAGGTTTTCTTTTTGAACTGTCCTTTTTTGTGCCTGAATCATAGGGCTAATTTATCATAGGCTCGATTGAAGGCCACAGAATTTCTAAAAAGGAGAAAGGAAAGAGTCCCCCTTTTTGCCTACGTAGCAAAAAGGGGATTTAGTTATGCTCGTTTTTGAATCATGCCGACTATAAAAAGTAAAAGCATCGCTCCGAGAACTGAGGCGATGAAGCCAGCAGACTCTCCCATTTGGTATAGCCCGAGGGCGCTCCCGATATAAGTGCCGACAACTGAGCCGACGATACCCAGAATTGTGGTGAGGATAATGCCTCCCCCTTGCGACCCTGGCATTAGGAACTTGGCTACGACCCCAATTACAAAGCCAATAACGATGGTCCAGATCATATTATCCTCCTATACCAGTCAGGGTAGCTAAGGCACTAGGGCAGACTCTAGCTTTCTAAAACGATTATGCTCAAATACAGCTGGCTTTCATTCTTCGACTTGAGTGCTCACATAGTTGAAGTTCCCGAGAAGAAATGGTTATATACGGTTATGTCGATAATCACACGTGTATTGCCAAAACGTCGTTTAAGCCGCTGGGTCGGTCACCTCATGCACTGGGAAGGTCCTACTTGGTGGGCACATCTTTCTGTGAAGAGCTTTGCTAAGATGTATAACATCAACTTGCAAGAAGCTGAGAAGGACTACACAGAGTATCCCTCCATTGGACAGTTTTTTATTCGCCGACTCAAATCAGATGTAAGACCTATTGCTGAAAACTCTTGGGCCGTTCATCCGGCAGACAGTCAGATCACTCAAGCGTCTCCGATTCAGGATGGAGCTTTGATTCAAGCTAAAGGCATGACTTATAATTTGGATGAGTTTACTCAAGATCCTCACTGCCATGAAAAATGGGGTGAAGGTTACTTTATGACTTATTACCTTTGCCCTACAGACTACCATCGCGTGCATTCTCCAGTAACGGGCGAGATCACAGACGTGCGTGCTATGCCAGGGGAGTTGTGGCCGGTCAATGAGTGGAGTACGAGCAACGTAAAGAACCTCTTTGGGGTGAATGAGAGAATTCTGGTAGAGATCCAGACGGATCTGGGGCCTGTGGGAGTTGTCTTTGTTGGTGCTACGAACGTCGGTCATATTGTTTTAAGTTTTGATGAAACGATTCGCGGCAATCAGAAATCCGCGTGCGTGTTTCAGCACAAGAACTATTCGCCAAGCATTCCTGTTAAAAAAGGCGATGAACTTGGTATGTTCCGTATGGGATCGACTGTTGTTATGCTTTATCCAAAAGGATTTAAAGAGAAGTATCAGAACTCTTTAAATTTAGGTCCAAGCGTTCAAGTCAACGCAGCACTGGTTAAACCTTAGTAGTAATTCTGCCAGCAACCTTACGGGGGAGTTGGCAGCGCTTTACGAATCAAAATTCTTCTATTCGCATTATCCAAAACCAAAACTCCAAAGGGTGTGATCTCCAAACGTAAATCGGCAATCCGGGGGTTGGTCTTGCTGTCGCGCCCGATCGAAAGACGATTGTCAGAAATCTTTTTCCATCCAGAATGAGGGTGAACTGCCCAAATCTCACTGAGCCCTGTTGTGGATTCTTTTTCAGCGACGGAGTAGTAAGTCCACCCTGTGGCCTCATCGTGTTTTGCATGGGACCAATTTGTTATATGGGGAGGTCTATTTCCTAGACTTTCATAGTCGGCTAAGACATCAAACGTCACTGGTGCGGAAAGAATATTAAACTTTCTAAGTTTCAAGCCATCTATTAAAAGAATATTCCCATCACTCAAAGTTTGCATCCCGAAGACATTCCAAAGCGAGGTGCCAAAGGCAACTCCGTGTGTTTCGGGAACGAGTTCAGGCACTCCTAATTTACCGCTTACAAACTCGATATTCACTTTATTCATCTTAACCAGAGTGATGTCTTGTTCCTGGTTGGGTGCTCGTCCAATGATGGAATAAAGAAGGCCATCTCCTCCGTAGGCAAGTAAATGGCGACTTGAATAAAGGCTGTAGAGAGTGGAGTCTGCCAGTGTCAGGGGCGCAAGGCTTGTCGGAAAGTCCGGCTTACCAGAAAATTTCAAATAACTGTAGTTAGTGGGATGAATGGGGTCGATGGACTCCATTGCCTTATTGATGGATAGAAGTGAGAGGGCATCAACGGGACGACTGTCTCCAGAGTAGCGAATAAAGGCGAGTTCTTGATTGTCAGGACTCACTGCTAATCCCGCGGACGGGATAGAGTTTGCGATGATTGTTAGATTTACAGCTGTGAAGATATCATTAAATTCATAAGTCGCTGTAGACTTTAAAATTCTTAAGTGACTGATCCCTCGAACAAATAAACTTTTGCTGGCTTCGTGCCAAAGAAGATCATCGACATCTGTGAAGGCGACTCGAGATAGATCATTGCCATTACCCGCAGTGAAAAGAGGGTTGCTGGAGATGGTTGTAAAAGTAGGGACACCATTTGAATGGGTAAATTTGAGGAGCTCATTCTGTGAGGTGGTAACAATTGCTCCTTGAGAACTGCCGCCAACATACACTCGAATGGAGTTGTTGTTTTTGTATGTAGGCACGAGGAACGTCTTTAGCTCTTCTGTGACCTCATTGAAAGTACTGATGCCTCGACCCACTTGAATTTTCTCGCGACAGATCCAAAGGCGATCTTCAATGTCAGACTCATCTTTCACGCATCGATTAAAATTAAAACTGGTTGCGATCGGGAAGGGGTTTTCTTTAGAGATTTTAAATCCATTTTGAAAGTCTCCTTCAAGGCGCATATTTTTTGTACTACGAGCAAGAATCCAGATCTTCTTTTCATCTCTTGAAACTAGAAGTGTGTAACCATCTGCCGCAGGATTGTTCTCGCAAGGTAGATAAGATAAGTCGGCATCGTCCCCTTCGCTAGAAAGAGTTCCGCAGGTATTGTTTTTCCCAATTATTTTCACAGGTGGTGCATTTGGATTTTGAAGATCCATCCAGTAATAGGCATAGTCCCGGAAAAAAATAAGTTTTTTAAAGTTTACAAGAGTTTGATTTTCATGAACGTCGGTAACGTTTCTATAGGGGATCGGAATAAGTTTCGTCTCTAAAGTATTTAGATCCAAGATGACTAATCGCGGGCACACAAGTCCTTCTCCACTCATGATGTAAGCTTTGTCGTGCTTGCGATCAACCTCAAGAATGGTAGCCCCTAGAAGCTCTTTGTCGCCACACCCTGAGATAGAAGCATTGCCATAGATGGATTTAATTAGGCCCGTTTGATAATCTACTTTGAAAATCGCATTCCCATTTTTGGAATAATAGAGATTGTTCTTCGAGTCTGCGTGAGTTGAGACTCGATCTAAGGTCGCAACACTCATATGAATATTTTGTAGATTGACGCCGCCACCTGCGAATATTGTCCATTCAGAATTATATAAATTGGATTCAACTGAGCTAACAATTCCAGAGGTTGATTGGCAGTAGGCTGCAAATTTAATGGGTGTCGTTTCCGTGATGAGAACCCCAAAAGGAGATATACTCGGAACATTCCAAGTAAAACGCCCTTCATAAGAACCATCAACTGGGAGCTGTGTTGCGATGGTATGATAGTAAACTCCATCATCTACGGAGTAAGCGATTTCTTTTGTCGGAGTTGCATGGGTTGAGTTTTCACACTTCCACGACAAACTGACAGGAGTATTTGGTTGAAGGGTCGTGTCGATGGTAGGACCCAGCCAAGTTGAAGTGGGTATGTCTTCCGGGATATAGTCGATATCTTTAGAAACGACATTACTTTCGAGGTTTGAAAGAGTTTTTACTTTTACGTAAACTTTTTTAGGTCCTCCCAATCCCGAAAGTTGAAAGGCGATATTTTGCGTTGTGTACGCTTGCCATGCTCCCTCTGAAAAGCTAGAACTTTCGCTGATCCAAATGTGAGAGACTGCGCCGACGTTTTGGTAAACAGAGAGGCGGGCATTGATATTTCTAAAATAAGTTGTCAGGGCCCCATCGGCTAAAATGAAATCTTCGGTGCGGATTACAGGAGCTGTGATTTCAACAGCAAACGCGTTTGATTCCGCTGTTCCAATATTCCCAGCAAGATCTTCAATTTCTGCACGGATCTTAAGACCTGTTTGATCTTCGAGCGGAAAAGCCGGCGAAGTAAAGTTAATTGCAGTGTTATTATGGTTTCCTTTGCTGACAGAGTGAGTACTTAATGGGGACCAGATGCCGTTCATAAATAAAAACGTTTTGACCTGTGCAGAATCTGGAATATTTTTCTCGGTTAAGTTTAATTTGATATTTGCGGTTCCACCACCACGAATGGAAGGAATGAAAGAAATGGTTAAGCGTGGAGACACGGTGTCCACCAATCCTTCAATACTTTCCACAGGTGATATATTGCCAGCAAGATCTTTAGCTCTTACTGAAAGAACAATGTTTCCTTCTGGAAGTTGTGAAAACTCATGACCGTTCCTGCATGACTTCCATGCTCCCGAGTTTTGTAGATCGCATTCAAAGATCAATTTTTCGATCGGTGTAGAAATAGGGCCAGAGTCTATACCGCTGAATGCAAATGCAAGCTGGTTCGTGTTTTGAGCAAAGTGGTCGTCTGTAAGGATCGTCACAAGGGGTGGGGTGAGATCAATCTTCCACTGAATTGAGGTTAGCGGTGAAAGCTCTCCAGAAGCATAGCGATAACGGAGGTGAAGAGTTTGCTCTCCTTCATTCAGCCCTTGAAGTACAAGTTCAGAATTCGAAGTTGGAGTGAATTCGATCCACGCGGATTGATTGAGGCGATACTCATAAGCAACGGCATCTGATGAGGGCTTTAGAGTGAAGCGTTGTTGAGTGGAGTTTGAATAGCCAGAAGCATTGATATCAGGGGACTGTGTGATTTGTGGGGACTTATTTAAGAGCGAAGAAAGGTTGGCATTGAGACCACCACAGGCCGTCAGAAAAAGACTTATAAATAATAATGAAAGAAGATGCAACGTACCCAAAAAGATCACCCCAAACCTTCGCAGGCTCTATCGGATTGCGAAAGTTTGGACTGAAGTTTTTCGTAGTTTAATTAGTAATTTATGAACTATTCCTCATAGGTTTAGTTCAAATTGAGACATCTAAATCGGGTAAGAACACTCTGTCAGTGGCGTCTCTGCAATCGTCACTTTTGTTAGCTGTGGAAGCACCTTGCGGGCGCGCTCATAAAGCCAAACTGCTAAAAGTTCAGAGGTCGGATTTTCAAGACCTTCGACTTCGTTTAAAACGCGATGATCGATCTGCTCTAAGAGAGGTTTCATAGCAGCTTGTATGTCGTTGTAATCAATCACCCAACCAATTTTAGGATCCAGATCTCCGACAAGAGTTAGAATGATCTTAAAACTATGTCCATGCATACGTGAGCAAGGGTGCTCTTTTGGCAAATGGGGCAAAAAACGGGCGGATTCAATTTGAAAGTGCTGCTTAAGTTCAAACTTCATGGTATTCATATAATCACTTTGAGGTAGTTATGTCCACGATCACTTTACATTTAGCAAAACAGAACTTTAAGTTTTCAGCAGCGCATTTCTTGATTTTTGACGAGGTCAGCGCTGAGCGTCTGCATGGACATAACTATCAAGTAAAAGTTGACGTGACAGCTTCGGAAGATCCTAAAAGTCATAATGATGGCTATTTCGTCGATTTCAACGTCTTTAAAAAAGCTATTAAGGCAGCGGTCGATGCTTGGGATGAAATGGTCTTATTGCCAGATCTGCATAAAGACATGAAGTTTAAAGAAACAGAGAAGTCTTTAGAAGTGACCTTCCGAGAACGCTTTTATGTGTTTCCTAAGAACGAAGTCATTCGACTTCCAGTGACTAATACCAGCGTTGAACAGCTCGCAAAGCTTCTCTCTGAGAAGTTTATGCAGGAGTTTCGTGCGCACGGAGTTGTAAAGGTTCAAGTGACCGTAGAAGAGACCTCGGGACAAGGGGCCTCTTACATTTCGGTTTAAGGCTTTAATATCCCGCTCTGCACTTCTTCAAGGCTGAGTTCTTTAATCACTCGATATCTCCAGAAGCAGATTCTTCCGCCCTCATTGAGGCGCTGTAAAAGGCGTTCTTCGACGAGGTCGGGGCTGCCATCGCAATCAATGTGTGCAAAGTCTGCAAAGGCATCTACACGGAAGACAGACCACGAATAGGGAGCTTTGTTTTTTTGACTGAAGCTGCGGTTGGTATTTCCATGACCCAATTGCACGCCACCCACAATTATTTTTTCTAACAGAGGATTTTGGATTTGTTCTCGAGCTGTGGAGATCTTTTCCGGATCTTTAAGTCCCATGACAAAGGATTCTGAGTTCTTCGACTTCGTCGACACAAGAAAGTAAACTTCTTCATTGGAAGCAGGCAGTCTGCGTGGGGCAAGAGCTTCGCCATAACTCACATACTCTTTACCTAATTGTTCATAGGTGAGAACAGCACTGGCACGATTCTCAGCGTGCATTTCAATGCGACTGACAGAAGCATCAAAACTCCATTTAAACTCTTGCGTATCATAATGATTTTTCAGAACGAAGTTTTTGCTCGTAAGGCTTTTTCCCATACGATCAAATGCAGTAATTTTCACTTTATTCTGCTTCAAGTACAGATTGGTGAAATAGGCTTTTACGTGGCGAACGGGGCGCTGAAAACGAAAAATCTGATCTGGAGAATGCTCCGTGTTTAGCTGTACATCAGGAACTCCAAAGCAAGAAAGCTGAAAGCGCATGAGCTCTGGTTCCCAAGTTTTAATGGAAAACCCTCGGGCCTCATCTAAAAAATAAGAACCGCGCAAGGTGAGGCTCGCCTTGGCTCCAATATCTACGGGAATTTCTTCGATTTCTTCTCCTTGGCGCACTTGTGTCCAAAAGCGCAACTCCTGCCTCCCAAGATTGGTGGCCTGAATCTGCATTTCTTCAGGGGGACAGGTTAGGGGGGCGTAAAAAGAGGAGTGACCGGCTTTTGCCTCTAATGAAAGCAGCAATAAAAGCCAAGGCAGGGCGAAAAAGGTGGTGTTCGATCCTATGCTCATGATTTTAGATCGGTGCCTAAGATTTAGACTAAAGAAAGACTCATAAAAACAAGACCTCTGCAGGGGCTAGATTTTGAAAACCTTTATCACTTTGCTTTCAATTAACTTCCTAAAACTTAAATAACTTCCCTTTAAAGGGGCCTCCTTTTAACACAATGGAATTAGAAAAAGCCGAGGGATTACATGAGTTTGCTTGATAAAAGTTTAAAACCGGGGACTGTCGTTAAAGTCATTGGCTTTAGCGAAGGCTCAAGTTTTCGTGAACGTCTTCATGAAATGGGAATTCGTGTAGGGACTGAGATCACAATCTTAGGCCGCGCTCCTTTTGGTGGTCCGTTGTTGATTCGCTTCGACACTAGCTTTTTAGCATTACGAAGTGAGGAGGCAGCATGTGCCCAAGTGACTCGCAAGTAGGTTCTATGAAAAAAGTTTTCGCTCTCGTCGGCGCTCCTAACTCAGGAAAAACAACTCTCTATAATTGGCTGACAGGTTCAAAATTTAAAACAGTCAATTATCCCGGTGCTACAGTTGAATATGCTCTGGGAAATTTAGCTTCCCACTTAGAGCATGCCTATATCCAAGTGATGGATACGCCGGGCACCTATAGTCTTCATCCGAAGAGTGCGGATGAGTGGGTGACTTACAATGCGATTTTTAAAAATGATCGTATTGAAAAAGTCGATGGCATTGTTCTAATTGTCGACGGTACACACTTGGCTCGTCATATTCCGATGGCGTTGCAAATTAAAGAAACAGGTCTTCCACTTCTGATTGTTGTAACTATGGCAGACCTTTTACGCCGCGAGGGCGTGTCTCTGAATCTGCAAAGTCTTTCTGATAAATTAGGCGCACCTGTAGTGACGTTTGAAGGGCTCTTAGCGGGGGGATTAAAAGAAGTCGTCGCAGCGATGGATCAACTTCCGCCAGTGGGCGAAGTGAAGCCACCGACACCTTGGAGTTTTGAAGTCCAAGAAGAAAAAATTCTTTTCAGTGAAGAACTTGCACAAGAGGCTTTAGCGCAAAACACTCAAGACTCTGCTGCAAAAATGAATCGCATTGTTTCTGGTACAGAAAAAGCGGATCGTTTTTTATTGCATCCATTTTTTGGAATTTTATTTTTCGTTTTAATTATGACGGGATTGTTCTCGGCGGTTTTCTGGCTGGCAGCGCCCTTCATGGATCAAATTGATGAGTGGTTCTCTCAACTCAATGAGGTTGTTGCAGCCTGGGGTCCCGGAACACTGTGGGCAGATTTCTTAGCCAATGGGATCGTTTCAAGCTTTGGTGCCTTCATGGTGTTCATGCCACAAATTTTTATTCTCTTCATGGGAATTGGAATTCTTGAAAGCACTGGTTATTTAGCGCGTGCAGCGACTTTGGTAGATCGTCCGTTTTCAGCTCTTGGCATGAGCGGAAGATCATTTGTTCCTTTGCTTTCAGGTTTTGCCTGTGCGGTACCTGCCATTATCGCTACTCGTAACATCCCATCAAAGCGCGATCGCATGATCACAGCTTTTGTGATTCCGTTGATGAGTTGCTCAGCACGCCTTCCAGTTTTTGCGCTTCTGATTGCGTTCTTGTTTCATGGCGAGTCTCCACTTTATGCAGGCCTTTCTATGGCAGCGCTTTATTTAGGCTCTTTAGTTTTAGGAGTAATCGCTGCAGGAATTGTCAGTCGTTTTATTCCTGCCAAAGAAAGTTCCTTATTCATGATGGAGCTTCCTCTTTATCGTCGCCCTAAATTAAGAGTATTAGTTCGTCAGTCTTGGACAAGAACTCTTTCTTATGTAAAGCGTGCTGGACCGATTATTTTCACTTTCGCTGTCATCGTTTGGCTAGGAACTACGTTCCCTCATTACGAACTTGAGGATGCGACTCAGAAGCTTCAGCAATCCTATGTGGGACAGATGGGGAAAGTGATTGAGCCCGTGATGGAGCCCATGGGAGTTGATTGGAGAGTCGGGGTAGGGATGATCTCTGCATTCGCAGCACGTGAAGTATTCGTCTCTTCACTGGCATTGACGTTTAATATTGCAGACACTGAAGAGGAAACTCAACAGACGGCTTTACTCTCGCAAATGCAGTCCGCGGTGAATCGCCACGGAGAAAAACTCTTCACGGTGAGTTCCGTGATCGGGATTATGATTTTCATCCTGATTGCCCTTCAATGTATGTCCACTGTAGGAGTGCAGATTCGCGAGATGGGCTCATGGAAGTTCGCGGCAATTCAGTTAGTGGCTTTCAATACTGCGGCCTATGTTATTGTTGTGATTGTGGTGCAGGGATTGAGACTTTTAGGCGTACCATAAAGGTCAGCTCAACGAGGTAAGATCCTGCATAATCTAAGAAATAAAAAAAGCGAAGTGAAAATCCACTTCGCTTTTTTATTTTTTAAAAAACACAAATTATTTTTTAACTTGTTCGCATTCCATCAAAGCACCGCCATAGATATCAGTGCATGTGTCTTTTTTCACAATCACTTTTGATGAGCAAGAGCTTGCAAGGGCTGCCAATAAAATTAAACCAAGAATTCTCATGATGACTTCTCCATTTGCCTCAAGCAGATATGCCGAGCTGAGGGTGAAGTCAAAATCTTTTCGCGGGCGATGGCCCTAAACACCGCGTCGATAGCGAAAATCAGAGGGTCGAGGCGAACGAAGGAACCGGAAAATAGAAGGCAATGTGTTCAAATTAGTTTGGAAAAGGCGCAATAGAAATTGGCGCCAATCGGAAGGGTTTTTTATCCGTGCCAAATTGACCTTTGGAATCTATGGCAGAACAATACCAGTTATTGCCTACTTTGCCACAGCTGCCGTAGGAGTTAGTTATTTCAATATCTGTGACTGCGCCAAAGGCATTCAGGCTATCAAGTGCAGTCGGAGAATAGTGATATTCATTTGTTAAGTAATCGTTGATGCCATGATTATCAAAGCGGTTGAATCCCCAACAGTAGCCTTTTCCATTAGAGATTATACAGTGGTTGTTATTACCTGAGATAAGTTTTGTGATATTTGTAAATCCTGTGATCTCGGCTGGAGTTGCAATGGCTCTTGTACTTGATCCATGCCCTGGGCTATTCCCCCAGCATTTTATCAAAGTAGATCCGATTCTGGCACAAGTCCCGTAGGTTGCTGTCGAGATTTCATCCACATTTGTTAGGCCAGGAATCTGCAAGAGATCAGCCATTGGATTGGTGTTTGAATTGTCATTATGACCTCGGCCTAATTGACCTTCATTATTATATCCTGAACACCAAACAGTTTTATCAGTTTTTAAAAGACAGCCATGATAAGCGCCAAGGCTAATTTGTTTGTTGTTGCTTCCAGCTTCAACGATTTCAACCGGGTCTTTGTAGTGAACTCCGACTTGCAAATTAAAGATGGACCAGTTATTTAAAAATCCCCAGCAGTAAACTTTTCCAGAAGCTATGGCGCAGACGAATTGGCTTCCTAAAGAAGATGCCAGGTCTGTGGCGCCGGAAGAAAGCCCTAGTGGTGTATTAGGGTTTCCTGATCCCGAAGAATGACCTCGAATGTATGCTCGGCCCCAACATTTCACGGAGCCATTTTGAAGAGCGCAACTTCCATCAATCGCAGTCTTGATCTTACTCACACCTGTTTCCATGGTTTTAACAGCAGTTGGAACTAAATACATTCTATCTGTGAGAAGATTTCCGACCTTTGAATGGCTATTATCTCCTAAACACTTCACGCCACCATTGTAAATTCCGCAGGCATGTTCTGTGATCATCGAAATAGAAGCGGCATTGGTAAAATCAGGACTTAGCACGTGTGCATTGCTTTGTAGTGTTTGTTGATCACCCAGTTGACCGAATCCTGAAAAGCCCGAGCAGTAGACTTGGCTATTGCGAATGTAGCAAGTATGAGCTCCGTGAGAGACGGCAACGTCAGTCACACCACTGCTTGCTCCAATGACTGGAGATAGAGGCACATTCAAACTTCCCGTGGGTTGATTGATGCCTGCTTCACCAAAATAATTTTTACCTTTACAGAGCAGTTGTCCATTTATAATCGCACAGGATTGGTATCCATAGGTGACAACAGTTGCGCCAGAAAGCTCAGGCATGAGGGTTGGAGTGTTCACATCCGCGGTGGAAAGGCTGTGAATTTGATGGTCGCCATTATTTCCCCAGCAATAAACTTGATCGTTGGTGTTCTTGGTGCAGGTTCCATAGAGGCCTGCCCAAAGGTTTTTTGTGGTACCAATACCGCTAACTATCTTTGGCGTGTGTACTAGATTAAACGTACCATCTCCGACTTCACCGTTTTTGTTTTCACCCCAACAATAAACAGAGCCGGCTTTAAGGGCGCAGGCATGAACCCAACCCATAGCGATTTTTTCAACTCCGGGCGGGAGTCCAGAAATAGGCACGGGAACGAGGGTTGAGAATTCCGCGTTGGGATCTCCAAGAACTCCGTAATCCTTGGCGCCCCAGCAGTACACAGTGCCGTTTTGAAGAGCACAAGAGTTCACATAGCCGATACCAACGCCTGTAACTCCAGAGGACATTCCTGTAACGGCAGTAGGGGTCCAACGATTTCCAGTACTGTTTGTACCTGTAAGGCTTGCCCCTGGGAAGCTAGCATTGCTGCCTCTGCCCCAACAGTAAAGAGCGCCTGCGCTAGTAATGGCGCAAGCATTGCCATATTTTGCCGCAATAGAAGATGCAGCGCTTGGTAAGTTCACCTTAAGTGGAGATGAACTGGGGCGATAGTTACCAACTCCAAGTTGTCCATTGTCATTGAGTCCCCAACAATAAACAGATCCACTGTTGTCGAGAGAGCACGAGTGATAGTCACCTGTTTCGATTTGCACAGCTTGCTTTCCAAGTGGGCTGTCGTTGTCGTTAATATAAATATCAGCGTTTGAAATATATGACGTTCCACCTGTGACGCCGGTGATTTTAATAGGCACACGTTTGTAGAGTTCATCTATAGCATTATCGATTGTGACTAAGTTACCAAAAGAGATGGAGGTGTTTCCACTCGGTATAGAAGCTGTGCCTGAGGTGACTGCCATCGTGTAATCAGTTCCTGCAATCGCACAGTCGACGCCCACACACGCATCGCGAGTCCAAGTAATTTTCACCGCTCCCTTATCAGTGGGATGTGAAATAGTTGCAATTAGACTTGTTGATTCACCTTCCGTAACGAAGACGTCTTGAATTGTCACAAGAGGTGGTTCCTCGTCATCGAGAATTGTAACAGTATGAACGGTGTTTGTGCCTAGCGAACCACCGACCGGGGCACTTAAAGTGATTTTAAATGTTTCATCATATTCTTCTGTGCTGTTATCAAGAATTGGGATAGAGATATTAACGGAAGTGCTTCCAGCAGCGATCGTTGCGGTTCCATTGACAGCAATATAATCATCACCCATCGTTGCTGAAGGGTTAGCACCATCTGAGAATGTGTATTGGACCGATACCGCAATATCTACGGCTGTAGGAATACTTACGGATACGGTGTGAGTAGGATCGTTATATTCCGAGACTGAAGATGCAGTGGTTGTAAATTGAATCGCTGGAGAGTTTTTAGTCCAAACCGCAGACGTGGCGGCGGCATAGGTCTGCCAATTTCCAGCGGCATCTTTTCCGACTACGCAAAGTTTCACACTTCCATTGGCATAGGCTGCAATGTTCTCGACGATATTAATTGTTTCGGAAACTTCTGAACTTGAATAACCTGAAGCCACCGTACAATCAATGGAAGCTGATGGTCCCATTTTATATTTATAACCAACGACTCCACTTCCGCTGACATCAATATTTAAAGCATACTTTGCGCTGGAACCAGTAGGTTGTCCTGAAAGAGTGGCTGTTGGAGGAATATTGTCAAACACAATAGAAGCAGAGCTTGCCATAGCACTAATATTGCCAGCGGTGTCCTTCACCCAAGCATAAAGAGTTTTAGCTTCATTGGTAGTTGTTACGGTAAAGCTTGCCGGTAAAACACTTCCTGCAACCCATGAACACGAGGCCACGGTCGGGCTGTTTTCGCGAATACAGTAAGAAGTTGGGCTTCCATTGACGGAAGAGGATATATTAAATGTTGTACTGTTAGTAGGGGTAGAGTTGGTTACGGTAAACGTGGTGATACTAGGTGGAGTTGTATCGATGACGATATCTTTGTTTGTGCCTAACGAACCAGCAGATGCGATGCCAGGCAGTGTAAGAACCGCGTTGTTTGTAGCCGCATCCTTGATACTTGCCGAAGTAATAGTGAGTGAATTTGTTGCTACGTAATTTAAATCAGAAGCTGTGTCTGATGCTTGAACTGTATAGTTAAACACCAGCGTGCTTGTAGTGCTTCCTGAAACATAAGATGCGGTACGAGTAGGAGTTGTATTAAGCGCAAGCAGTGGTGTTCCTGTTACTGTGACGTTCTCGCTAAACGTGATGCGAATATCAATGACCTCGCCCACGGTATAGGCTCCATTGGCCTTGTTAGAGGTGACGTTGGTGATGGTCGGAGCGATGGTATCTATTGTCAAAGCACTTGAACAGGCGGATGTAATCGAGTTCCCCGCGGTATCAGTGGAGATCACTTGATAAGTGTATGTATTGCCATGGGCCGCAGTAAAGTTGGAAGTCGTTGCGGAGCTTGTAGCTGTGTTCTCAGTGCCCGTATAGGTATTGCAGCTTGCACCTGTATAGAAGCGAATTTTTTGAGAACTAAGATCTGTACTCGTTGACTTGGACCATTGAGCAACAAGAGAAGTACTGTTGGTGGGACTACTTTGTTGCCAACTCAATGAGACGGCATTCACTGGTGGGGTGATGTCATAGGTTACTGAAGCATCTGTTGAAGTTGAGGCATTGTTTGAATTCCCAGCAGGGTCATTCACTTTCCCTGCGCCAATAGATGGGATGAGTGTACCTGCAGTAGTGACAGCGGTCGCAGATAAACTCCATGTGATATTGTCTAGAGTTGAAAGATTCCAAGTGATTCCTGAGGCAGAACCGCCTTGTGTGATATCAGCCGTGGTGAAAGTGCTCGGATTGATTGGTTCTGAGAATACAATTGTGAAATCAATAGGCAGAGTATTAGTAGGATCACTTTGTCCAGATTTTTGATTTATAGTTAACGAGGGTTTCGTCGTTTCATAGGTAACGTGATTATCAGTACTTGTACTTGCAGCATTACTATTGCCAGCGATGTCGGTAAGTTTATTGACTCCAATAGATGGAATAAGCGTCCCGGCGCCCGTAACGGCTGTTGCTTTTAAGGACCAAGTGATATTGTCGGAGGACGACAGGGTCCATGTAATGCCCGTGGCAGTACCAGATTGGGTGATGTCACTGACGTCAAAGCCGGTGATGGCTTCACTAGCTACGATTGTAAACTCCACGGGAAGGGTATTCGTGGGATCTGGTTGCCCTGATTTTTGGTTCAGGGTGAGAGTTGGAGCAATAAGGTCTTGAGTCCAAGTAGCACTTGTTGCAGATGTGAGTGCCTGTTCGACGCTCGCAGAGTTTTTACCAATCACACAGACTTTGATATCTGTATTTCCCAACGCATTCACCGAATCGGTAATATTTATGGTCGAAGAAATATCGAAGGAATAGCCCGTAGCCACCGCACAGTTCGTCGATGCTGAAGCACCCACTTTATAGCGATAAGATTGGACATCGACTCCATCAACATCAATATTTAGAACTGTTTGATTAGTTCTTCCAGAAGGCTGGCCCGTCAATGTAGCAATGACAGCCGAAGTGTTGATGGTAAAAATAAAGTCATTATTTGAAGCCGCCGTCGCATTGCCTACGGTATCGAGCGCAGAAACTCTTAGTAAATATTGAGTGTTATTTATTAAGTTACAGCCTGTAAAAGTAGCTGACGTTGTGGAAACTGATTGTTGTGCACAGATATTTAAAGATGCATCAGCATTGCGAATTTCAACCAGATAGTGACTGCTACCAAGAGCCGGACTCCAATGGGCAGTTGCGATGGAGCCATTCGTGAGCCACTCATCTTTTGTAGAATCTGTGCCTCCGGTAATTCCTGTTATGTTAAAGGCATCAGGCGCTTGCGTATCGATTTCGATGTTTTTATTTGCAGATAAAGAGCCCGGGGTGCTAGGCGCAGGAAGAGTGAGGATGATATCACTGCCAAAGCTGTCTTTAAGAGTAGATCCATTCAGAGATAATGCACTTGCGGATTCGTAGTCTAAATCGGCTGTGTTGTCGCCGCTAACAACTGTGTAGTGAAAGAGCAAAGCATTGGTCCCATGGCCACTAACATAGGTGGCAAGTCGGTCTATCGCTCCAGTTTCCATTAACAGTTTTGGAGAACCGTCCGCAAGGAAGACATTTTCACTAAAGGTAATGGTGATAGGAACAACTTGGTTGGCCTTGTAGATTCCATTGGCGAGTGAAGAGTTCACTCCAATAACAAAACCAGGAAGATCGAGAACATAGGTTGCAACCGCGGCACTTGAAAGCGAATTTCCAGCTAAATCTGTTACGGCTGTTTTAACGGTTACTGTGCAGGTTTCGGCGTTGGCAGGAGCCTGAGTTACATTAAGATTTAAAACGGCAGTCGATGCCGAAAGAGCTGAAGCCCCAACAATAGATGCTGTGCCGCTAGAATTACAAGTAACGGTGTAGTTATTGATGTTTTCAATTGTCGATTCAAGCATGGCTTCGCTAAAGCTAACAGTTATTGATGTTGGCAGACTTGCTTGAATGCTTGTTGCAGGAGTGAAGGAAGTCACACTTGGTAATGTACGGTCTATCAGAAGAGAACTCGAACAAGAAGAAACGGAAATGTTTCCAGCTGTATCCATCGAAGTCACATTATAGCTATATGTTTCTCCGTCAAGACCCGTCAAATTTGCATTGGTGGTAGATGCCGGGAGTGATATTGCAGAACCACTAAGAACTAAACAGCTTGCATCCTTATAGAATTGAATTTTTTGTTCGTGAATGTCTGTAGAGGTAGAGACTGTCCATTTTGCTGTAACTGGCGAAGATTTACTTGGAGACGATTGAAGCCAGCCGAGCAAAGTCGCGGCATTTGGTGCAGATGTATCATAAGTCACTTGATTGTCAGTTGAGGTCGATGCGCTATTAAGATTTCCTGCAAGGTCCGAGAACTTTGCTTCACCAATGACTGGCTCAATGATGCCATCGTGATCTAAGGCTGTGACGACAAGTTCGTAGTGGGTGCTATCGATCTTCGTCAGAGTGTAGTTTTGTACAGAGGCTGATCCAATGAAGTGAACGTCAGATTCGCTCAAAGAGCTTTCGGCAATGGGTTCACTAAAAACCATCGTGAAACGAACAGGTAAAGTATTCGTAGGATCAGCTTGTCCTACTTTTTGATTGATACTCACCGTCGGGCGAGTTGTATCGTAATTCCAAGAGTATTGCGTCGCCGCCGAAAGAGGCTGCCAGAAGTTGTTAGTGTCCTTCCCAATGACACAGACTTTTAAGTTTTGGTTCGCAAGGAGTTGAAGATCATCGGTGATTTTTGTGGAAGTTGCGGTTTCGACTGAATAGCCCGCACTTAACGAGCAATCCGTGCTGAGAGCAGGACCCAATTTATATTTATAGTGTGTAACATTGGTGCCTGATACTGTGATATTTAAATTGTCGACATTGCTCGGCTGGCTTGGTTGTCCTCCCAAGATCGCAGCGACTTCTACACCAAGGCCCGTAATATTGAGGTTTCCCTGATCCGTTGTGATCGGATTTTTGTAAGACCAAGTGAGACTTTCGTTGTGAGTGTTCACTTCGCTGGGGGTGTAAGATAAAACAACACTACAAGAGTTGTGACCTTTCAAGACACCTCCGCAGGTTCCGCCAACTCCAGGGAAAGATCCGCCGTGGTACGCAAATGGGGGAGAGGGTGTCGTGAAACTTAAGTTCTCAGCTGTGGCATCACCAGAGTTAGAAAAGATCACTGCGCGAGTCACAGTGTTTTGAATTTGCTGTGGTCCGAAATCTAAAGATAAAAACTCGGCTCTGACTTTAGCTTTTGTCGTGCGATCTTTGACGATAAAAGAAATAGTGCTGTCTTCGAGGTTCGAAAAGGAATCCCCAGAAAAAGTAAGTTCGAAAGTTTCGTCGTTTTCAATTTCACTGTCGCGCAAAGCTTTAATCATAAAACTGATGGAGGTTGCGCCAGGCTGAATGATAAGCGTTCCGGAGGATGTTTCAAAATCTCCATCGTGGTCGTTCAGTGACCAATGCAGAGTTATGGGTTTAAGCTTGATTCCATTAAAAACTGGAGTTTCGATAGCAAGGCTGATTTGGTGGCCAATGCCCTCCTCTAAAGCCACTGTGGTTCCAGACTGAATTTTGATTTTTCGGAAGACTTCGTTTTCACTTACCAGAGGTGTGAGGGTGGCCTTCATACAGCCAGAAAAAAGCGGTATGAATAAAAGCATCAGAATGTTTTTAATGCACGTTCCAGAGTTAAACATTATGAATTCTTATCGACATTTTCTTTGAAAAAATTGAATAAAAAGTGTGAACGTGAACGTAGTTTTAGGCAGAAAGTCTTTAGTCTGACAGGGATGTAAGGAAGTCCTCGTAAAACAGTCTCAGGAGTATCATTCAGACTGCCTTAAAAATGAAAGTTGGTCAGTTACAGGGATTTAGAACTGGTTTCTGAGTTCACGCAGTTTTGTGAACTCGCGTGCACTGTGGGCAAGAAGAAAAGGGTTGGTGTCCTTTTCTATTTCAAGCTTAAGGGGAACACTCGGTAAGCCCAGTTCGCGTTTGTGCAGAAGCTCGTTTCCATAGATTAAGAGACTCTCGTTTTCGCCATTGATCGGAGCTTCGTCAAAATCAGACAGACGGCGACAAAAGTTGTAGTTGGTTTCTGTGTATTCATGAGTGCAGTAAACAAGGGTTGTTCTCGGCAGTCTTTTAATTTTTTGAAGGGAATCAAACATTTGCTCCATAGTACCTTCAAAAACACGGCCGCATCCTAGACCAAAAAGGACGTCCCCCGAAAAAAGCCAATTATGTTTTTTATTGAAGTAAGCAATGTGCCCCAAGGTATGGCCAGGGAGATCAATGACTTCAAAGGCTTCACCGGCTAAAATCAACTGATCCCCCTCTTTGAGGTATTCGTTCGCAAAGGGGACGTGGTGTTTATTTTTTTCTGGTGCGAAGCAAGTAATTGAGAACTTTTCTTTAAGCTCATTTGCTCCGCCAATGTGGTCATTATGATGATGGGTGATGAAAATTCCAACCGGCTGAAGGTGGGGGTTTGTCTCAAAATATTCTATTACAGGCCGCGCTTCGCCCGGATCTACGATCACAACTTCTCTGGTTTCTTGATTCTCGATCAAAAAAACATAGTTATCTTTAAAAATGGGAAGAAGTTTTACGGTCGTCATACCCCTATTTTGAACTATCTTTAGGGTGGCCGCAAGTAGGCTAGGTCCTACAACTGGTCTTGGCGGGGGCTAGGGAACTCGTTTATATTTACGAGTATGAAATACAAGGCAGAACTTCAAGGAAGAGACTTCATTGAGGTTGAGTTGGATTCCGACTCAGCGGGTTCTGCTATGAGAGTGAATATGGTGGGCTGTTCAAATTTCATGGATGTAATGAAATCGATGCGCAAAAACTTTGGACCTGATTTGCGTAAGTGGCCTGTACCAACAGCGACTGACCATGCCAGTCTTTTGGTGCGTGAGATTATACTAAAACTCCAAGGGCAGTGGGAATTTCCGTATCAAGAAGCGGAACTTTGCCATTGTCGTTCAGTTGAGACCTCCACCGTGGATCAGGCGATTGTCGCCGGGGCGCATAGCACCGAAAAGGTGAGTCGCTGGACCACCGCTAGTACCTCCTGCGGAACCTGTCGTCCTCAAGTTCAAAAGATCATCGATTATCGTTTGGGGAAGAAAACGGCTTAAGAGTTGCCACCCCGCGACACCAATCCATTGCTAACTTTAGCAGAATCCTGTAAAACAATTGTCCCTATAACCGAAAATGGAGATGAAATGACCAATTCAATCAGTGATAGACTTCCTATGACAATTCGCGGAAAGGCGCTGCTTGATGCAGAGCTTAAGAAGCTATTGTTAGAAGAAAGACCTTCGGTTATTCGCGCTATCGAGGAAGCTCGTGCACAAGGGGATATCTCCGAAAATGCAGAATATGAATCAGCAAAAGAGCGCCAAGCTATGATTGAAGGCCGTATTGCTGATATTCAAGGCAAACTTGCGGGTGCTGAAATCGTAGATGTGACGCTTATTAAGTCAGATCGCATTGTATTTGGCGCAACTGTAGAGATCGTGGATACAGAAACTGAAGAAGAATTCACTTACCAAATCGTGGGAGTGGATGAGGCTGACGTTAAACAAGGCATGATTTCTATCCTTTCTCCTTTGGCGCGCGCTTTGATCGGCAAAAAAGATGGCGACACAGCGACTGTAGTGAGCCCTAAAGGCGACAAAGAGTTCGAAATCATTTCATTTAAATATAAATAGTTAAAAGACGTTGTCGGTGTGTCTTCTTCCGGAGAGAATGGGAATATGAAGACCAACCTAGAGTCTAACTCAGACCGACATCTTGTTACCGAGCAGCCCGGCACAGTGATACTTGTTGCCGGGATTGCTTTATCTGTTTTCTTTGGCGTGACCATTAAATCTCTTCTGTCTCCAGCAAGAGTCACCGCACGGATCGAAAAAGCCGCCACCCATATTCATAAAGACGTTCAAGTAAAGTTCTCCGCAGCCCAAGTTTCTTTGGCTGATGGGATTTTGCCGCGTATCGCGGTGGTCATCTCCGATGTTAGAATGGAGTCAGAACAGAAGTGTTGGGGAGCCCCTATACTTGAGGTGGATGAATTGCGTCTGCCAGTTTCTCTGACGTCTTTACTGCGCGGTCGATCTCCGCTGCGAAGGATTGATGCCAATGCTATGGTTATCAATTTCCGTGAAGACATTGAAAAGTGCGATGAGGAAGTTGAAGAAGATCGTTTTAGCGGGGGAGGCTTAGTAAGTCTTTCGCCGGTAGAGATTCGTGAAAAATATCAGAACGATATTCGCATGGTCAGAATTCAAAAATTAAAAATCGCATCACGTAAGTATCCAGCACTTTCTTCTGAGTTTGTGAGTTTGCAAGCGCAAGTGAAATCCTTTGAACCCAAAGTGATTGAGCTGCGAGCAAAAACACATCTCCTCAAAGAACAGCGCGTGGGGGACTACATGTCTCACGCGAATATTTTCCTCGAATATAAAGAATCTCCAGAAAAAACTTTGCAAAGTCATATCTTTGGAAATTGGCGTGAAGGTCACTATAGCATCATTAGCAATTACTCCATGGATGACGATTTTCTGACCATGGAGTCGGATTTAAAACATATTCCTCTCAGTCAGATTATTGATCTTATGAAGCGCTATAATTTGACCAAGGCTGATCTTTCCAGTCGGCAAATCTGGTTTTCTTCAAAGGCTCGATTAGCTGGGCCTATGCAAGAGCTGCGCAGAACTCCTTTAGAGATTCGCGATGTTCGATTAGAAGGCGATATCGGAGAGATCTACTCTGAGAGAATTCAATTTCAAAGTTTAGAGCCCCTTCGCTACAGTCCGATTTTCTTTGAAGTGAAAAAGTTGGACGTCAGTAAGGCTTTGGCTTTTGTTAAAAAAACACCCAAAGCCTCCTTTCTTGGAAACTTAGGAGTCTTCCATGGAAGTGCAGAGGTTCGTTCGGAAGATCAAGTGAAGGCACAAGGTGAGTTGTCTGGATTGGAATTTCTGTTTGCGAATAAAGGGCAGAGCGAAACGCAGGTTATTGATCGTGTCTCTTTAGATATGGCCTTAAAGAAAGATGAAGCGACATTGGTTATTAATCGTATGGAGCCGCGTGGGGGAGTCTTTGTCGGGGACCTAACGTTGAGGCATGATTTTTCTTCCGAGAAAATGAATTTAAAAATTCATGTGGATGAATTGTCTCTAGGATCTAATGTTCAGAACCTGATGACGAATGGTGGAGAAATCGGTCCTCTAAACCTAGATGCAGAAGCAAACCTCGTGAATGGATTCTTAACGACACTGAAGGGGGAGCTTCGTGCAACCTCGATGACTGTTGAAGGAGTGAGTTTGCAAAAGACTAGAGTCTCTGCGATGCGAACCGATAGTGGTGTTGTTCTAGATACCAAAATTGCAGAACTCAAAGTGTCAGAGCAATCTCCAGCAACATCGGTTTTACAGCAAGTGACGCGGCCTGAGTGGTGGCAAGCGGGAGTGTTCAGTTTAGATGCTGTTCATGGAAAATTTGAAATCGGAGATCAAGGAAGCTTTAAGTGGAAGAACTTCGTCTCTCAAGTGGATAAGAACGAAAAATTCACGACTTCAGGGGCTTGGGATGCAAATGCTCAATTGTCTGGAAGCATTGGAATTGTTGAGGGAAAGAAAACTCAAAAGTGGAGTATCAAAGGGGATCGTGAAAACCCTAGATTTGAAAAAGAAAAACCGGATCAGTGATCCGGTTTTTTATTCTTAAGAATTGATTTTCTCAGATTGCTTTTGCGTTTCAGCGTTTTGCTGTTGCGCTTGGCGAGTGACCTGAGGAGTGTCTTGAATGTCCTTAGGGTCTACGTCGATTTCTTCAAGACCTTGTTTAAAGCCTCTGATCGCTTTACCCAAGCTTTGGCCTAATTGTGGCAAACGGCTTGGACCAAAAAAGATCAATGCGATGATACCTAAAAGCAGTAAGTGAGTAAGGCTTAATGAGCCCATGGGGCCTCCCTAGTTAGATTGAGACTCTTGTGTATCTCTGTTCAAAAGAAAAATCAAGAATCCTAGTCTATTCGGCAGGAAGTTCCGCGATATCCATCACTTCAGCCTGAGCGGCCTCAGCTTCAATGCCTGTTGTATCTTCTGTTGTCACAGAAACCACTTTGGCGCCTTCGGTGACCGTTTGAATTTGCATCTCAGGCTGTGAAGTTGGAGACTTTGTTGGAAGCTGTTTTGCTACGCCTTTAACGGGCTTCGGGGCTATCACTGTTGGGTTTTTAGCCGCCACTGGCGCTACAACCTTGGGTTGCTTCTGCGTAGAAGCAGGCGCCGCCTTGGTCATTGGAGCCGAAGTGGAAATAACCTGCTGGATTTTAGCTTCGTATTTTGCTTTTAAGGCTGCCGCTTCCTGCTGGTATTCCTTGTTAATCGTGTTCAGCTCTTTGCTGCGAGCTTCATTATGGCGATCTACGCACAGTGTATAGCTGTCGAGAGCCATTTTCTTAGCCTCAGCGCGGCAAGTAAGGTCAGCCGCAGTCTGTGAAAATGCGTTGGCTGAAAATAGGATGGTTGCAAAAAATGAGAATATTGTTTTCATGTTAATACCCCTTCTCGGTCACTAGTATTAACAACTTCCGTGCCGCCTCTGGGGGGCCTATATCGGCGCTCAGCCTTGAAGTTCTTTCCTTTTTACATACCCGAACAGACAATTGTCAGCCCTAGAGGTGGAAGGCACTGTTTAGAGCCAAAAGGTCAAAAGGCGGGGAATATAAGGCAGAGGGGGAGCCTTTTTGTCGCCGAGTAAGGCTTCAGCCGGATGAGATTGTCTCTGGTGTCTGTCTTGTAAAACAAAAAAGGCAGAGAGATCTCTGCCTTTTATTATTAGCGACGAATCGCCTTCGGATCGATAGCGTCTTGCAGGCCATCGCCGAGGTAGTTGAAGCTGATTGTCGTTAAGAGGATTAAGACCCCTGGAAGAACAGCTAAGAACGGAGCTTGATAAATCAACTCTTGAGCATTGTTCAGCATATTTCCCCAGCTTGGAGTGGGTGGCATAATCCCTAACCCTAAGAAGCTCAAAGCCGCTTCAAAAAGAATTGATTCGCCCACTCCTAAAGTGATGGAAACTAGCATCGGTGCAATCACGTTTGGGAACATATGTCTTACGATAATAGTACTGTCTTTAGCCCCTAAAGTTTTAGCTGCTAAAACGAACTCTCTTTCGCGGATGGAAAGAATACTACCACGTACAAGTCTTGCTACGGTCATCCAAGAGAACATACACAGAATGATAACCATCTTAAAGACGCTCTCATTGGATGTACTGACAATATTATTCACAATGGGAAGCTTTGAAAAATCAATTGCTGCCATAACAATCAAAACAGGAATTGTTGGAAGCGATAAAAGAGCATCCGTAACACGCATAAGGACAGTATCAATCAGTCCACCATAGAACCCAGCAAGGCTGCCCACCAATAAACCCACAAGGGCAGAGGCGATAGCAACTAAGATTCCCACGCCCATAGATACGCGCGTTCCATAGACAAGTCGAATAAAGACATCGCGGCCAAGTTCATCTGTTCCAAAAAGGTGGAAAGTAGAGAAGTTTTTAAAGGTCTTAATGAGTCCTGTAGCTTCAGGGATGTGAAGACCTTCTAAAGCTTTGATCCCCTCGGTGACATCGCCTGCCGCTAATTCGTAGAGAACATCTTCTTCGGCGAAGTTGAGAGTTCCTTGCGCGATCAACGCTTTAGCTACTGTCATCGCACTTTGTTCATGATTGCTAATATAGCGTTCGATCGCTGTTTCACGCACATCTTGTCCCACTTCAACGCTTGTCAGAGGAGCAACGTAGCGATTGGCCACGTTCTGAGCGTCTGGATCAAGACCTGTAACAGTTTGAATCGTGCCAGCAAAAATAGCGATAAGTAGGAACAAACTAATAACAACAGCGCCCGCCACTGCAAGTTTGTGCTCTACGAATTGAGCGAGCACCATTTTCCACATGGGTTGTGCTTGCTCAATGCCAGCGCGAGTTTCAGCGGACATATCCGATGCTAAATCTACTTTTTCAATAGCCATATCATTCGTAGTATTCATTTTCTTCACACCTATTGATAAGAGATTCTTGGGTCGGCGAAACCGTAAGCAATATCGGCAACCAAGTTCATTAAAAGAACCATGCTGACGGAGATAACAAATGAAATCATCGCGACGTTGTAATCGTTACCAATGATAGAGTCGTAAACAAGTTTACCAACTCCTTGATAAGCAAAAACAGTCTCAGTCAAAATCGCACCCGAGAATAAACCCGAGAAGCTCAGAGCAAGAATAGTAATTAAAGGAATAAGTGCATTTCGGAACCCGTGTTCCCAAATGACGGCATTTTTTGAAAGACCCTTTGCGCGAGCTGTGCGGATAAAGTCATTTCTCATGGCCTCTAGCATGGCAGAACGAGTGAATCTTGCAAAGCGACCAATTTGTTGAATCGCAAGGCTTAGAACTGGAAGGATGAGGTATTTACCTCGATCCATCATATCCGCCCAAAAACCCATCGGCTCGCCGATAGACTGAGTTCCCCCAGCTGGAAGAATAGGGAACTTTACAGCAAAAATAATAATGAGAACAATCGCCAACCAGAACGAAGGGATTGAGATCCCCGCAAAAGAAAATAAGTTCACGAAATAATCCGTGCGACTACCTGGTTTAAGCGCCGAGATCACTCCTAGAGGAATGGCGACTAGAATCGACAGTCCTAAAGAAATAAAAGAGAGCAAGAACGTGTTCCAGAGGCGTGGGCCCATAAGCTCTTGCACCGGAACACGGTAAGTACGGCTATATCCTAAATCACCTTGAAGGATTGCACCCATCCAAGAAGCATAACGTTTGTAGACTGGTTGGTCTAAACCGTAAAGCGACTTCAAACGAGCAACGTCTTCAGCAGTGATTTTAGGGTTAGAGGCCACCATCATATCTACCGGATCACCTGGCATAAGGCTCATCAAGTAGAAGCAGACGAAGGATAGTGCAACAATCACTAAGAGTGTTTGCAAAATTCTGCGTGTGATAAATGTGGACATGGTGGCTCCTTACAGTAACAAATACGAAAAATTAGTTAAGATTCCAGTCTTCGATATTATTCGTTTCGTGGAATTGGTGTCCTGACATTTTGTAACCCTTTAAGTTTTTCGGAGTTACAGAGATATCAGAGCGGTAGTACAAAGGTAATACAGGAACATCTTCCGTATAAGCTTTAAGAATTCCAGTAACTAACTCTTTGCGTTTTGCAGCGCTGAACTCAACGTCGATTGCATCAAGAGCTTTGTCTACTTCGGCATTTTTCCAACCTGGGTAGTTCTGACCAGACCAACCATTCGCAGCAGTTGGAATCGCTTTGCTTGAAGTTGTCGAGCGTGGGCTGTTTTCCGGAGAAGACAACCATGCATAAAGAGCAAGACCTTCGAACTTACGTTTGTTCATAGTGTCGCCAAAGAATACACGTGCTGGTTCGTTCTTGATAAGAACTTCGATACCAGATTGCTTCCATTGGTTTTGTAAATAAACTTGTACCAGCTCGCGAGTTTTATTACCTGCAGTTGTTTGGAAAACAACTGAAAGCTTTTTACCATCTTTATAGCGGTAACCGTCTTTACCCATTGTCCAGCCAGCTTGATCAAGAAGTTTTCCAGCTTCGCGCTTAGAGTAGCGATAAACTGTGATCTTCGTTGGATCGTTCGTGAACCAAGGATCTTTTGGAGATGTATTGTGAATAGCAACTTCTTGTTTGCCTTCAAAAAGAGCTTTGATTAGATCGTCTCTGTTAATTGCGTAAAGAAATGCTTTACGTACATTGACGTCTTTAAAGATCGGAGCATCAAGATTGAAGTCGATGTGCTCGTAAGTGATCGAAGGAACAAAATGAACGTCGTAGTTCAGTTTTTCAGCTTTCGCTTTCTTTTCAAATGCTAAAGCTTGGTCAAAATCTAAGCCTAACGTTGAAATCATATCAATCGTGCCCGAACGAAGGTTCGCTTCAAGAGTTCCTGTATTAGGAATCAACTTCACGATAACTTTTTTAATATTTGCAGGCTTTCCGTAGAAATGCGGATTTTGTGCAAAAGAGATATGCGAACCTAGCTTAACATCAGTGATCACATAAGGACCGTTGTAAAGACCTGGGTTCGTAGAGTTTCTTACGTAGGCAGAGTTTTTCTCGTAGCCTTCTTTTTGAGAGCCGTATTTATCAAAAATAGGCATTTCAATATGTGTAGGCAATGGGAAGAACTGCGCAAGTTGGTAGAAGTCCCATTTTGCTTTGTCGTATTTGAAAGTACATTTTTTTGGATTTTTTGGATCAATGTCGATTTTCTCAACTTGAGTCCACATTTCTTTTTCACCCACACTTACGTTAGGGCTTGTCGCAATCTTATGAGATGTTTTGAAGTCCTCACAGATAACAGGTTTTCCATCGCCCCATTTTGCGCCTTCGACGATTTCCCAATCAGCCGTGATTTTCTTTTTACCACCTTCAGTGATAATTTTTGCCGTGCCTTTTTCAAGAGATGGAATTTCTTTTGCTAATTGAGTAACCCATTTTCCGTCTGGAGTCAGGTTCACTAAAGAACGTCCCACCATTCTATACATATAAGATGATGCTGACATCGACATGATAAGTGGATTAAGGGTTTCAAACTCTTGAGAGATACCGATTTTTAATTCAGCATTCGTGGGAGCTGCAGAAGCAGATACAGCAAGGGTTAATCCCGCTGCAACAATTGTCGCTTTCCTAAAACTGTTAAACATACTGACTCCTTCTTTAGTGACTTTTTAAACTGTTTCCGGCTGTTCGCTTGGAATTTTCTCTAACCAACACGCCCGTTGGTGGATGTCTGTACCGCGTAAAAGTGGAGTGTCCTTTGAGCACACATCCATTTTGTAGGCACAGCGTGGGTGAAACGCACAACCCTTTGGTGGGTTGATAGGGCTTGGTACTTCGCCCGATAGAGAACGTTTGATTTTCTTCTTTCCTTGGCCCACGCGAGGAATCGCCCCGATTAAAGCCTTAGTGTAAGGATGTTGAGGATTTTTGAAAAGTTCCTCGCGGGGAGCAACTTCGACAATTTTTCCTAAATACATCACAGCAATACGGTCACAAGTGTGTTCGATCACGGAAAGATCGTGGGAAATAAAAATATAAGTAAGATTAAGCTTTTCTTGAAGGTCTTTTAATAGATTCAAGATTTGCGCTTGGATTGAAACGTCCAAGGCACTGACGGGTTCATCACAAATAATAAGTTCTGGATTCAACGCAATTGAGCGGGCAATGCTGATACGCTGTCTTTGGCCGCCAGAAAATTCATGCGGGTAGCGATTGATATGGGCTTTGCGAAGTCCCACAAGTTCAATCAACTCTTCAACACGCTTGCTGCGTTCTTCAGTGGTTCCAACATTATGGATGTCCATGGGTTGACGAATGATTTGTCCCACTGTCATGCGGGGGTCCAAAGATGCATAGGGATCTTGGAAAATCATTTGAATGTTTTTGCGTTGAAGGCGAAGAGCTTCACCCTTTAAATTTAAAAAGTCTTTGCCATCAAAAGTGATATCGCCAGCCGTCGGCTCATAGAGGCGAATAAGAGTTCTACCTAAAGTGGATTTTCCACAACCAGACTCTCCAACAAGGCCTAAAGTTTCACCTTTGCGAACATATAAAGAGACATCATCCACAGCTTTAACGCTAGCCACTTCTTTAAGAAGAAGACCTTTGCGAATCGGGAAGTGCTTTTTAATATTTTTTGCTTCTAATAAAATATCACTCATTCTCGATCCTCAATTACAGTGGATTGAAGCAGGCAACAGTGTGACCTGGTTTAATTTCATTCAATGGCGGTTTATGTGCAGCACACTCTGACTTAACGCGTGTGCAGCGATTCACAAACGGGCACCCCAATGGCAATTCGTAAGGAGCAGGAACGCTTCCTTCGATGGTTGTTAAGCGCGAGACTCTTTCGCCAAACTTAGGGCGAGAAGCGATCAAGGCTGCCGTGTAAGGATGTCTTGGGTTTAGGAACAGCTCTTGTGTGTCAGACTGCTCGCAAGTTTGTCCACCATACATCACCATCACGCGATCAGAGATCTCAGAAATAACTCCAAGGTCATGGGTGATGAACTGAACTGTCATATTTAGTTTTTCTTGCAGACCTTGAATCAGCTCAAGAATCTGAGCTTGAATGGTTACGTCCAAAGCCGTTGTCGGCTCATCGGCAATTAGAAACTGGGGATCGCAAGAAAGAGCCATGGCAATCATTGCTCTTTGTCTCATACCACCAGAAAGTTGGTGAGGGTAAGAGTGGTAACGCTCTTCCGGAGAAGGAATGCCCACGACTTTGAGCATTTCTATGGCACGTTCTTTTGATTCTTGAGGCGAGCACTTTTTGTGGCGCATGATTTGTTCATCCATTTGACGACCTATAGTCATCACTGGATTCAAGGCCGTCATAGGCTCTTGGAAGATCATCGCCATTTCGCCACCGCGAACTTCTTCCATATCGGCTTCTGAAAGCTTCAGAAGATCACGGCCATTCAAAAGAGTTTGTCCACCAGTTACGCGTCCAGGTTTTTCAATCAGGCGCATAAGCGAATAAGAGGTTACAGACTTTCCACAGCCAGACTCTCCAACAATTCCTAAAGTTTGACCCTTGTGGATTGTGTAGCTGACGTTGTTAACGGCGCGGACAGGTCCCGCGTTTGTTTGGAAAGTGGTCTCTAAGTTTTTAACTTCAAGAACTGGATTCTGCACTGTTATATCCTTTATAAATACTTACGGCTTTCAAGCTCTTCAACGATGGATGTGCCACCTTGTTTTAAAGCCTTGCCGATAATCCCAGTGAGTTTGTCGCTGATGCTTTCACGCTGTTCAAATTGAACTTTGATGATTTGGTGTTTTTCAGAAAGCTCCATTAAATAGTCGTCGCTGGTACGAATAACATCGACAAGGTTCTTTTGTAAGGCCTGTTCGCCATACCAGTATTCACCTGTCGCGATTTTTTCAATTTCAATATGAGGTCTCAGCTTTTGAACGAAGGATTTGAATAAAACGTGAGTTTCTTCTAATTGTTCTTTGAACTTTTCTTCACCTTTAGGTGTGATCTCACCCAATAGGCTGACGGTGCGTTTGTAATCACCGGCTGTGTATTCTTTGTAGTCCACGTCAAAGCGCTTCAAAGTGCGGTGTAAGTTAGGAACTTGAGCAACCACGCCAATAGAGCCAACAATTGCAAAAGGGGCGCAGAGAATCTTATTTGCTGTGCACGCCATCATATAACCGCCGCTTGCAGCCACTTTATCTACGCAAACAGTTAATTGAAGACCCTTGTCACGAATTCTTAAAAGTTGAGAGGCCGCCAGTCCATAACCATGCACGACGCCGCCGGGACTTTCCACGCGCACAACGACTTCATCTTCAGCCGAGGCTGCTGCAAGAATAGCACTCACTTCTTCGCGCAAGTTGTCGACAGCACTTGCTTTTACGTCGCCTTCGAAATCAATGAGATAAACTTTTTTATTAGCGTTGGCTTCGAGTTCTTCTTGTTTTTTATCTTCTTGCTTAAGATCTTTCTTGAACTGTTTGCGATCCGCTTTAGAAGTTAAAGTATAGGATTTAAGTACTTGGCCGAAGCGTTTGTATTTACGATGTACAAGCTCCACATCGAGTTCCGCTTTATGGGCTTTGCGGGAAGCGACCATTGCAATGACCAAAATAATGGCAACAATGGCAAATACGATTAAAAATGTTTGAGCCGCAAATACTCCGATACTCTGCAGTGCGTCCATGACTCTCCTTCGTCAATCCGTTACGTTATTCATGAATTAGCCAAAGGTCGAGCATTTTTTTTTGTTTGCTCAAAAAAAAGCCGGATCGCTGTTAGAGTGAAGGTGTCGAATCTGTTCCCTGAACGCTGCGCTGAGCCTATGAAGTGGGCAGTGTCGAGGGGCTTTGATTGAATGTTGAAGCGAACAGAAGTCTAAAACCTGCTTGGAGAGCGGATGAAAAGGGTAATCTTGAGTCAAATCTTGTTTCTGAGTCTTGCACCTGCGGTCGCATTATCGCAAGTGGCGGCAGAGCAAGAGAGACTCTCCGGTTTTGCTGAGCATCAAAAAGGTGAAAAGCAGTTCGACATCGCCCGTCAGCAGGGTGAAAGAGCCTATTTCGAAAAAGAAGAGCAGTGGGAAGTTCAGCGCGAACGTGCGCGAATGAGCTATCAAAGTCGTAAATCCCAAGGCGATATGTCAGAAGACGGCCCCGAAGCGCGGGCTGATATGGCAGAAAAGAAAAAATACGAGCAAGAATATGAAAAATCTCGCGTTGCTTACGAAGCCAAGAAAGCCCACTTAGAACGAGTGCGTAGAGGGGCGGGGTTGCCGACTGAGGAGCAAGAGTACGGCCTGAACGTTGAGCGTCCTCGTTATGATTATAAAAAGAGAGCAAGCTTTGGGGCTCCCGTTAAGTTAGGGGTATCTTCTCCGTCTGTGGGAAGTGGTTCTTCGCGACCAAGTTCACCTTCTTATGGGGGAGGCTATGTGCCACCTCCAACGTACGATCCAGGTCCTACTTTTGGTGGCGATTCTGGATTTCCACCACCTCCGACATTTGATGACTTCGGGGGAGACGAGGGCGGTTATATCCCAGCTCCAAACATGGAAGACTATGGGGATGTTCCTCCGCCACCACCGCCACCGCCTTTTGGTGATGATTTTGGAGGGGGAGGTTTTAATCCTGACTTCCCACCGCCACCACCACCGCCGCCTCCTTTCGGAGATGATTATTAAAAAAGAACTAAGCGCCCTCAGAGATGACGGCGCTTTTTTTATTTCTTGTCTGAAGATGGTACTCGGGGCAGGCTTTTAGAAGACCTTAAGGTCTTAAATATTATTTTGTATCGCATCAGGGTGTTTATGAGAAAAGAATGGATTCTTTTAGCGGCAGTGTTGGTGACGTCTCGTGGTTTTGCAGAAACTCGCAGCGAAATCCGCGAGAGGCAGGACGAAAGCAACTTCCAATATAATATTAAAAGCGGTGATCGTTTTCATGAAAATGAGAAGGCTTTTGGCGAAGCCCTGGCAAAGTCTCAGTCCCTCGGTTTAATAGAAAAGAGCGACGTGCCTCCGGTGAGTGATAAGCCGGAAGGGGGAACGGTGACTTTTAAATCTGCCGCCACGGATGTACTTTTAGTACTTAGGTTTTCCTGTGATTTAGAGGAATCTCCATTCCCACAGTATATGCGTTATCGCACAGCTCAGTGGGAGATCCTTCAGAGCCAGGGCGCGAAGGGGAGTAAGAACCTCACCGGAGAGGCTCAATCAGATGCGCAAGGTTATGTGCGCATTGGATTTGCGAGTAAAGAAAGTGTTCGCGGTAAAAAGATGAAACTTAAAATCGGGGAAGAGCAAAGAGAGATCGAGTTAGGCGCTGGTCCCTATGAATTGTTTTTTCCTGAAAAAGTTTGTTTTTCTAAAAGATAGAAAGTTTGGATTGAGAGAGTAACTTCTTAGTTATTCTCTCTCATAAGATCTTCGGTATTCATTCCAGAGAAAGTTTTCACTCCCTTCATCATGTACCAAAAAATAGCCATCAAAAAGATCACTGATGGAACCATGATGACAAGAAATGACCAGCTTGTCATGTCAGCGATTTGATCATTCAAGAGCAATGACTGTTGTTCTGCAGAAAGCGTTTCATCTATATTAATAAAAATTCGACGAGCTAAGATGAAATTCAGAATAGCACTTAAGGCAAAGGACAGGGAGAGCCAGATCGTGGCTTTTTTCATGTGTTCATGGAAGGCCTGCACGCTGTTATTGGACTCAAGGCGCTCTTGTAAAACTTCGGTTTTCATCAGGCTAGGATTTAAGAAAAGCGCCTGAATAAAGGGTTTTTTAGTAAATGCAGAACCTAAGACAAAAAGACCAATGAGGGCTGGAAAAGCGGCTTCTTTAACCGCGAACCAAAAACCTTTGAGGCCAATAACCGCAAGTCCTCCTGTTAAGAGAACATTTAAAAGACCCAAGATGGAAAACGCATTGATTTTCTTTCGTTGAACGAGGTCGTAAACTCCGTAACCCACTGGGAATATAAGAGCTAACCCTAAGGCTGGAAGCGGCCCGATGTGTTTCCCCAACTTATTTAAAATAAGAACTGGAATCAGAATATTGAAAGCAATATTCAAAAGAGCGTTTTCTTGTTTAGGTACCTGAGGTGTGGCTGCTTCGTTCGTCATAGAGGTTATCCTGATCAAGAACCGAGAGCTTGGCAAGTTTTCCATGGATGCGATGCAAGCGGTTAAATGTCTGGGCAGTAGTGCTCTTTGAGATGTGAATCGTGAGTTCTCTTTGTAGAAGTGAATTTCTCTGAAACAAGATTTAGGAAAGAGTAGAGAGTTTTCGCGTTTTGGGGCATGGTTGAAGAGAGGTTTGTCGCCTCAAATCTTTATGGAGTGAACTACCAATGCCTGAACTTCCCGAAGTTGAAGTGGTCCGTCAGGGGCTTGAAAAAATCCTCGAATCCAAACCCGTCCTGAAAAAGGTGGAGCTGAAGCGGCCTGATTTGCGGGAGCCAATTCCCATAAAGCAGATTCGTACCTTAGAGGGGTTACCCATCACAGGGGTTGAGCGGCGCGCAAAGTATTTGATCTTGTGGACTCCCAAAGGAGGGATGCTTTCGCATTTGGGCATGACGGGAACATGGCGCGTTGCACCAGTAGGGGATGAGCGACTTCATGATCACATCTATCTTCATTTTGAAAATGGGATGAGGCTTGCGTATCGGGACCCGCGAAGATTTGGCTATTTTGACTATATTGAAAGGTTGGATTCTCACCCTAAGTTGGATCACTTGGGGCCCGAGCCATTGGATCGTGTCTTTAATGGATCGAGTTTATGGGAAAGTCTGCGTGGTAAAAAAGTCGCATTGAAGGTCGCTTTGATGGACCAAAAGGTTGTTGTCGGAGTCGGGAACATTTACGCCAGCGAAGCTCTTTATGCAGCAGGGGTAAAACCGCAGCTTGCCGCGGAAAAGCTATCCAAAGAACGGGCTCATCAGGTTGTTGCAGAAATAAAACGTATTTTGAAGTTATCCATTCGTCGGGGAGGATCTTCCATCAGTGACTTTGCACAAGCCTCTGGGGATTCGGGATATTTTCAGAATGAGTTTAAGGTTTATGGTCGCGAAGGGGAGTTGTGTCCGACCTGTAAAGGTACGATCAAGGCGGCAGTGATGGGTGGACGAAACACCTTCTGGTGCCCGCGTTGCCAAAAATAAATTCAAGATTTCAATTGTCAATCAAGTGTAATTTGGTTAATTTGGCGCTAGTCGAGTTAAGAACAGAAGTGTCAAAGACTTTGTCCGCCAAGGGAACGTTGTTGAAGAATTGGCTGCAAGAGTTTTGAAGCATTTTAATTTAAGAAGGGAATACAACATGAAAGCAATCGTAATTGCTGCTTTGTTAGCACTATCATTCACAACTGGTTTCACATGCTCTAAAAACCAACCAACTGAGCCACAACCAGAAGTTACTACAACTGAAGAAGCTACTCCAGCAGAAGGTCAGCCAGCTGACACTACTACTGAAGAAGCTGCTCCTGCTACTGAAGAAGCTCCAGCGAACTAATTCAATAGTTGATCAGTTGATTAAATAAAAAAGCCCTCTTTAGAGGGCTTTTTTATTTTCTGCCCCCGACTTTCTCAGATTCAGAATCCTTTTTTAAAATTCCTAGACTTTTATCTCTGCTATTTCCAACCTATCAGACTCTCTTTTTTAAGACATAGGCTTAGAGCAATCTCTTTCAATCGTAGTGAGGGACTTTGAGATCTCACACACTCTCATAAAACTGTTTCATTTTAAGTAGCATAAGATTGTTTATCTAGAGCTTCTACTGCAGAAAATTCAGTCCATGGTGGTGTGGCTGTGAGCAATACGGTGACCGAATATCTTTAGAGTAAAAGCTCCACGTAAACATCAATAATATTGCTCGCTTGTAGGTCTGGAGCTCTTGCACAAGTCAAACGAAAGGAGTCTAATTAATGTGTATTCAATAAAGGAGATACAGCGTGGAACTACTCAACTCTTTACACGGATATTTCTGTTCAGAAATGCCGGTCCTTTGGGTCTTGGGCTCATTGGTATTATTATTGTTCATTGGATTCTTTAGCAGTCCTTTGATCGTTTGGACAATTGCCCTAGCAGTTATGCTTTGGGGATTTGGTGCACCTATCTGGTTGATGATTGCTTTTGCAGTGATTGCAGCGATTTTCAATATTCCAGCAATCCGTACGGTGCTGGTAACAAAGGGTGTTTTCGCCATTTTCAAAAAGTTTGAATTCTTGCCAAGCATCTCTGCAACTGAAAAGGCAGCATTGGATGCAGGGGTTGTGTGGGTAGAGAAAGATCTTTTCTCTGGTAAACCAAACTTCTCGAACTTAATGCAAGAGCCGTATCCAAGCCTAACAGCGGAAGAAAAAGCCTTCATGGAAGGTCCCGTTGAAAAGCTTTGTGCAATGATCGATCACTGGGATATTTATAAAACTAAAGAAATTCCAGAAGAGATCTGGAACTTTATTCGTAAAGAGCGCTTCCTAGGTATGATCGTTCCTAAAGAATACGGCGGACTGGGTTTCTCAGCTCTTTGTCACTCTGAAGTGATCATGAAACTTTCTTCTCGATCATTGGCTGTTGCGATTCAAGTGATGGTTCCAAACTCTTTGGGTCCTGCTGAGTTACTGGCACACTACGGAACAGATGCTCAGAAAAAACATTGGTTGCCACGTCTTGCTGACGGAACCGAAATCCCATGCTTTGGTTTAACAGAGCCGACGGCGGGTTCTGATGCAGGTTCAATCACTTCTCAAGGTGTTTTATTTAAAGGTGAAGACGGGCGTATCAAAATCCGTTTGAACTGGAATAAGCGTTGGATCACTCTAGCGGCGATCTCTTCTGTGATCGGTCTTGCGTTCCGTCTTCGTGACCCAGAGAATCTTTTGGGTAAAGGTGAAGACGTAGGTATCACTTGTGCTTTGATTCCTTCATCGACTCCAGGAGTTGTTCTTGGTCGTCGTCATGATCCATTGAATACTGCTTTCTATAACTGCCCAACACACGGTAAAGACGTGGTTGTCGATGCTGAAGAAGCTATCGTAGGTGGTTTAAGCGGAGCTGGTGGCGGTTGGATGATGCTTATGGAGTGTCTAGCGGCAGGCCGTGGTATTTCTCTTCCTGCACAAGCAGCCGGTGGAGCTAAGCTTGCGACACGCGTGACTTCTGCTCACTCTGTTATTCGTAAACAGTTCGGTATGCCAATTGGTAAGTTCGAAGGTGTTGAAGAGCCTCTAGCTCGCATCGGTGCTTCAACTTATACAATGGAAGCGATGAGATTGTACTGCTTAGGTGCTCTTGATAAAGGTATCAAGCCAGGCGTTATCACAGCGATGCAGAAATACTATACGACTGAAATGGGTCGTAAAGTTATTAACGACGCTATGGACATCATGGGCGGAGCTGGTATCTCTTTAGGTCCCCGCAACTTGTTAGCTGAAATTTATATTGCAACTCCAATCGGTATCACGGTTGAAGGTGCTAACATTATGACTCGTACATTGATCATCTTTGGTCAAGGTGCTCTTCGTGCGCATCCATTTGCTTATGAAGAAGTTAGAGCCTACGAAGCGAACGACGTTCGTGGTTTCGATAGAGCGTTCTTCGGTCATATCGGTCACATCGTAAGAAATACTTGCCGTGCGATCTTGTTATCTTGCTCAAGAGGTTATTTAGCTGCGACTCCGGATTGTCACCCGCAAATGCGCGTTTACTTCCGTCGTCTATCTTGGACTTCAGCGACGTTTGCATTATTAGCTGACGTGGCAATGGGTGTTCTTGGCGGTCAGTTAAAAATGCGTGAGAAAATCACAGGTCGTTTTGCTGATATCTTAGCTAATATGTATATCGCAACTTCTGTTCTTCGCCGTTTTGAAGCTGAAGGTCGTCGTAAAGAAGATCTAGCTTTTGTTCACTACAGCCTTAAAAACTGTATGGCAGAAATCCAAAAAGGTTTCGATGGTATCTTTGATAACTTAAAGATCCCAGGAGTTCGTTGGTTCTTCAAAGGTTGGTTAGGTGCTTGGTCACGTATCAACTCTATTGGCTCACAGGCTTCTGACGGTTGGTCACACGCTATTGCGTCAGCAATGATGGAAGAAGGCGGAATCCGTGATCGTCTGACGGAAGGCATCTACATGCCGAAAAATCGTGACGAACAATTAGGTCGTCTTGAGTATGCATTCTCTGTCTCTTTAAAAGCAGACGCTGCTGAGAAGAAAATCAGAAAAGCGATTCATACTAAAGTTCTTCCTAAGCAAAAACCTGCAACTTTAGTTGATGAAGCTGTTGCAAAGAACGTAATCACAGCGGAAGAAGGCAAGTTGATTCAAGAATCAAATGCTGTTCGTTATGATGCGATCTTGGTTGATGATTTTAACGAAGAACAATACCACGCCAACAAAGTAATCCCTTAGTCGGTTGGTGAAAAAGGCCTGTCTACTTCGTTGTCGGCAGGCTTTCTCGCTTCGACGTGCATTGAGCACGCCTACGCTGCGAGAGCCTACCTCCGCCTCGCATCCAAACCTTTTTGACCAACCTTGTGATTTATAGCGGTTGGTGAAATGGGCCCATCTGACTTCGTTGTCGGGCCCTGTCCTCTCTCCGGCGTACTTAGAGTACGCCTGCGTTGCGGGTAGTGCCCTCCGCCTCGCATCTGAACCCATTTGACCAACCTTGGTTTTTGGGTGGGGTGGGAGAGGAAAGTGAATATTTTTGTGATCCCCATCTATTTTTTTTAGATGGGGATTTTTTTTTGTTTTTTTGAAGCGAAGATTTTTTTATGTGAGGGAGCGCAGGATGAAGTTGAAGGAGCGCATCATCGAGCTAAAAGATTGTTTTTTGTTGATGAACCCTGTGTAGGCGAAGTGTTTGATTAGAGGTAAATCGAGTTCTTCTTCGCTGTGACCCGTGTAGATAACGACGGGAATAGGTTTGCGTACCTTTACGCCTTTTTCGTTTAAGAGGCGGTCCATGAGCAAAAGAGTATCGCGGCCGCCCATTTGAGGCATTTGCCAATCTAAGATCACTAAATCAAATTGTCGGTTGATAAGTAGTGGAATTGCATCTTGGCCGTCAAAGGCCATTGTTACATCGCACTTATAGTGATCCAAAATATGAGACATGAGTTTAACAGAATCAAGATTGTCATCAATGACGAGCACTCTTGCTGAATGCTGTTTTTCTAAGGATGAAGTCGTTTCAACCACCATGAAAATTCTCCTGTTTGAAGTCCATCTCTATTAAAGGATATCTCGTTCCTAGATGCTGCAAAAACACGGAGTATGGTGGGATTTTAATATTTGAACTGACAAAGTACAAAAAAAGCTCAGGCGGTGAGCACTGAGCTTTTTTTTATCATTTTTTTTGAGAGAATTTATTAAGCCATCTCTTTGCGAGTTTGTTCGCTCACGACCACTTCGCGTACGACAACGACTTTAATAGAACCAGGGTAGTTGCACTCTTCTTCAATTTTGTGAGCAATCTTTTTAGAAAGCTCCAGAGCCTGAAGATCATCGACCTTTTTGCCGTTCACCAAGACTCGGCATTCGCGGCCTCCGCTCAGTACAAAGCAATCAGTCACACCTTGGAAGCTGCGGGCAATATCCTGCAACTCAGAGACCTTTTGGTTATAGGACTCAATTGTTGAGCGACGTGCTCCAGGGCGAGCCCCAGAAACCGCATCGGCAGCAATCACAATAAACGCGTGGTCCGTTGAAGGTTGTTCATCAAAGTGATGGGCTTTAACGGCGTGGACTACGTCAGGAGCTTCTCCGCGTGCCTCAATAAAGTCTGCTCCGATCACCGCATGGCCGCCTTCTTGAGAGTGGTCCATGGATTTGCCAATGTCATGAAGCATGCCCACACGGCGTGCTTTTTTAATGTCGACACCAACCTCAGCAGCCAGTAAGCCAGCTAGCCAGCCCACTTCTCCGCAATGGAAGTATTGATTCTGAGTGAAAGAGTAACGATAGCGCAAAGATCCCATCATCTGACGGATTTCAGGATTAAGGCCTTCGAGCTTCAGCTCTTTTGCTAAGTTGTCGCCATCGTGTTTGATATTTTTAAAGAGTTCTTTTTTCTGATTCTCCGCAATCTTGCGAATGAAATCAGCATTGATGTTTTTCTTCTCTTTAAAAACTCTTTCCAAAGTTCTACGAGTGAGTTCCCTACGAACAGGGTCAAATCCAGCAACGCCTACCATGTCCATATTTTCTTCAACGATAATGTCGCAACCGCAAGACTCTTGAACAGCTTTGATGTTTTTCCCCTCTGGGTCGCAAAACAGTTTGCGCACATGGGCGTCTGGGAAATTCACGGCGCCGATACCGCGTTCTGCGCAGTAGGGGCGAGCAAAGCGGTCGATCACTAAGCTTAAAACTCTTTTAGCGCGATTCTCTGCACCTTCTTTGGCGTCCTCATCAGAGCGCTCGATAAACTGAGCAGCATGGCGATGCGCCTCTTCTTCCATTTTTGTCTTCAGCTCAGTTTTGAAGGCATCCGCTGTCGTTTCAAGTTTTGAAGTCAGCTTTTCAACAAACTCTTGGTTCAAAGATTTTTTAACTTCTTTGGTTTTTGAAGAGTCGGCTTCTTTTGCCTTAAGAACTTGTTCGTGACTTTTAATTTCCGCTTCATAGTCAGAAAGTTTTTTCTTTTCCTCTTGAAGCGTATTATCGGCTTTACTTTTTTTCTCGGCAGCAAGTTCTTGAAGTTCTTCGATGCGGCTTTCAAATTTCAAAAGGTCAGGTTCAACCTTTGTCCACATTTCGATTTCAATTTCTTGAATGCGTTCTTTTTCTTCTAAGCTTTTTAATTCGATCAATTCTTTAGCTTCGCCTACGATGTGCTGAGCTTCGTCTTTAGCGTGACGAAGCGTGCGAGCGTTGAGATACTTGTGGAAACTCCAACCAAGAACTCCGCCCAAAATAATGCCGGCGATGGCCAATGCAATCATTGCAAACATACAGTACTCCTAAGTCTCCGAGTGTACTCCTCTAGAATCCGCAACGCAAATATTCCTCTATGTGAGAGGGTCTTTACTTCTGGCGTTATGGGGATTATTCTAGAATGACTTCTTGGGTCTAGGGTTTTTCTTAAAAGCGTAGGGCGATATTGTGCAAATAAGAGCTAAAATACCATTTCATGAGCTTGATTTTAGCTATGCACGCTCTCGCGGGCCTGGGGGCCAAAACGTCAACAAAACGAACTCAGCAGCGGTTTTACGCTGGAATCTTCTAGCCTCTGAAGCCTTTACTCCCGAACAAAAAGAGCGCATTTTTCAAAAACTTGAGCATCGCCTGACTAAAGAAGGCGACCTTGTGATTCGCAGTGATGAGTTTCGTGATCAGGATCGCAATCGCTCTGAGTGTATTCGTCGCCTTGGCGAGATCGTAGAGAAAGCCCTCTTTGTGCCGAAAAAAAGAATCGCCACCAAGCCGACTCGCAGCTCTCAGCGAAAGCGTGTGGAGACCAAAAGGTCCCACAGCGAAATCAAAACTTTACGTAAGAAAGTGGACTACTAGCCCTTACATCACAGGTTCAGTGATCGGAGTAAGCTCATCCGAAGTTTTAGGCCCCGCATCGACAGTTTCGATACGGCGAGAAAGATATATCGCTATAAATGTAAAACCCACAGCAACGTAGCCGACCCAGTTGTAGTTCACCAAATGACCTTGACTGTCGGTGGTGATAATAAGCCCCGCAAGATAGCTAGAAAGTGCCGAGGCCATCTGCTGCACGCAGCTCACGATGCTCATAAAACTTCCGCGGTGTTGCGGTAGTGAAGTTCCAGAAACCAAGGCTGTCGCTGGAATCATACGACCACCTGAAGATACAAAGAAGAACGCACAGATTGCGAGGATCGCCCAAAGAGGAGTTTGACCCATGTTCGTTATCACCACATAGGGGATCAGAGTAATTAAAGCTCCCCAGAGGAAAATGGTTTGTTTACCGAAGCGGTCAGAGAGGCGACCTAACATTGGAGATGAGAAGATCGTGCAAATTCCGCCAGCCATGTACATAAAAGGCAGTTGAGATTCGGTCATACCAGCGTTGGCGACAAGTGAAGGGGAAAGAAAGGGAATGATCGCAAAGTGCCCAAACATCACAGAAGCCATAAACAGCAATGCGCGTCTTTGGTTAGAGTTGTGAAGGATGCGAGTCACGGCACGGTGGATGGGTTCTTTTTCTCTGGATTGCATCAGGTGGACGCGCATATTCGGGACATAGAACCAAATCACGCCACAGATTAGTAAAGAGATCGCTCCTAAGAAAACAAACGGAGCATGCCATGAAAATGCATTGGCTAAGAACAGACTAAAAGGAACACCTAAGATACTCGCCATAGAGAAGGAAGTCATAATAACTCCCATGGCGCTTCCGCGACGCTCATAAGAAATGGCGTCGCTGACAATTGATAAAACAAGCGAGCTAAGGACACCACCGAAGACACCTGTGAGGCCTCTGGCAAACAGAAGTGTTTCATAGGTAGGCGCCATTGCGCAGGCTAAAGTTCCCAAAGAGAATCCTACGTAGAAGAACAGCAGGCACATCTTGCGATCGTAGCGATCGATAAAGAAGGAAGCTAAGAAGCCACTAATCGCTGCACAAAAAGTATAAGACGAAACCAGGAGTCCGAACTGATGGGGATTGATTTCAAACATCCGCATAAGTTGGGGGCCTAGCGGCATCATAATCATGAAATCGACGATGGAACTAAACTGGATTGTGGCTAGGATACCTAATAGGATTTTTTCTTGCTTTGAGAACACGGCAGAAGTCCTTTTTGTTGACGGCCCTTAAACTAACCTATAATTCAAAGGAATGACAACAATTTGGAAGTTTACAAAATCATTGATGACCTTATTGATAATTGGCGCTCTTCTTTGGATTATTATGGCAAACTACAGTGTCATATTTTCTAAGACAGTTAAAGGGGAAATAGTGGGAGTGGAACGAATTGAAATTCCAGTCGCATTAATGACTCGTACAGATGCCGACATGGGAAAGGTTTATTCCTTCGCTATCGGTATTAAGACTGAAACCGGAGAAATATTCACAGCTTCATCAGAAGATCGTCAATGGGCGGTGGTGAATCGCGGGCAATGCGCCGAGGCTGTTTTCTTGCCTAATCCTCCTTGGGAGTTGCGCAAAAAAGACACATACTTCGGAGCCCGATTGGTAAAACTCTATGAGTGTGCAGATCGTCCCATGGTAAATCCAACTCCAGCAGCACCTGTACAAGAAGCTCCGTCTGAGGGCGCTATTGAAACTCCGGTGACTGAGTAATGATGGAATTGATCCTGCTTCTGACAGCGATCGGAGCAGGTTTTTTAGGAGCTCTTCTCGGTTTAGGTGGCGGTATTATTATCGTGCCTGTACTGACTCTTTTTTATGGCGTAGATATTCGCTATGCCATAGCTGCCAGTCTGATTTCTATAGTGGCGACCTCCTCTGGAGCAGCAGCAAGTTATCTCAAAGATCATCTGACGAATTTGCGTTTGGCAGTTTTTCTCGAAGTAGGAACAGTCAGTGGCGCCATCGTTGGTTTTCTCTTATCGGGACTCGTGAACGCGCGCTTTCTATTCTTATTGTTTGGTGGTTTTTTATTATTCTCTACAATTTCCATGTTGAGGACTCGTGAAGAGCACTTAGCAACGACAGCGCATCCGTGGGCAGATCGTTTGAATTTGAATGGAAGCTACCCAGGGCCTTCAGGAAAAGAGATTGAATACAAAGTGCAAAATGTTCCATTGGGACTGTTCGCGATGTTCGGGGCTGGTGTTTTATCAGCACTACTCGGAATTGGATCTGGGATTTTTAAGGTTCTTGCGATGGATGGAGCCATGAAGTTGCCAATCAAGGTATCTTCAGCGACATCTAACTTTATGATTGGTGTGACAGCAGCGGCAAGTGCTGGTGCGTATTTTCTTCGAGGCGACATTAAACCATTGATTGCGGCTCCGGTGGCTGTGGGAATTATTATTGGTTCCATGACCGGAGCAAAGGTCATGGTCAGGATGCCCGCAAAATATATCCGCTACGTCTTTGTTGTTGTTTTAACGATTGTTTCGATTCAGATGTTTTGGAAGGCCTTCACATGAGTAAAAATGAAGAGCTTCAATCATTAGAATTAAAAATTGGGAAGTTGCTGCGCAAGGGAGTTCTGTCAGCAGGTGTTGTTCTGATCTTTGGCTGGCTAGGAATGGTTTTGCAGGACCAGCACACTCTTTTGGATTATGGAACTTATAAGACCCAAGGGGTTTTTGAAGAAATCGAATGGGCTTATTTGACTCGTGACTTGCCCTTGTTGGTGGCCTATGGCGGTTTGGTGATACTAATATCGCTGCCGCTATTAAGGGTTTTTCTGACAGGATATCTCTTCTTAAGGCAGAAAGACAAAGCCATGGGGCTTGTTGCTTTTGGTGTTTTAATTGTTCTTTTGGCAAGTTTTGTCTTGGGTATTGAGGTTTAAGTTAAAACCTCAATACATCGGATCTATAGAAGATTCTTTGCGATATACATGGGAATCAGGATGTATATCGTCACGTCGCGAACTAAGTAGTATACGAAAAATACTGCAAAAAATTTCCAACCATAGCGCTTAATCACGCCCTTAATACCGCCTTCGCGAAAAACCTGTTTGGCTTCGCGGAAAAGGCGCGGAAGGTAGCGGTCGCGGAATTTAATTTTTCCTGGAGTTTGCTCTAGCATTTCGTTTTCCATAAAGACCATTCTTTTAAGGATGATACCTCCAAATGGTCAAGGGAAAGGGTAAATATTTGTAATGATGATACTTCTCGGCGCTCTTAAACGCAGGTAGAGAATATGGGCAGGGTAAGATTGGGGCTTGGCGGTGAATTTGGCATAACGCAAAGCCATAAAACAAGGGGCTAGGTTGGTGAGAGTGTTGGTTGTGCTTTTTTGAGGGCTGCGAGAACATGAAATTATCCGAGGTTCCTGTAGAGGTGGTGAGTATGAAGATTTTTAGTGAAAAGTTAAAACTGACATTCTTTATTAATATGTATGGGCTTGTGAAGATTCCCTTGGTTTTATTTATCGGACCAAGAGTTGTTGAGTCCACGGCTCAGAAGTTTATTCTTAAAGTGCCTCTTTCAAGGCGCGTGAAAAATCATTTAAACTCCATGTACTTTGGAGCTTTAGCCATTGGTGCAGAGTTATCTATCGCTGCTGCTGCTGTGGTGGCAATCACTGAGAGTAAGCAAAAAATTGATTTCGTCTTTAAAGATTTTAAAGCAGATTTTTTAAAGCGCGGCGAAGGCGATGTTTTCTTTGTCTTTGAAGATGTGGAGACGGTGGTCCAGTTGATTCAAGATTCCTTGTCATCTGAAGAGCGTTTGGAAAAAAAGATGAAGGGGTATGCCTATGTGCCAACAAAGAGCTCAGAGCCGATCATGACCTATGAGTTAACTCTCTCTGTAAAGAATCGTTCTAAAAAATCCTAAACCGTATTTAAAGTCCTTAAAGTGTATTCAAGCTTTAAGGACTTTCAGTAAAGAACTAAGGTAAGTTGTTCTTGCTCTCGAAGTATTCTTTGATCATTTTCTCATAAATTTCTTGCACACTTAATACGTCATCAATCATTCCTACGGATTGACCCGCACTCCATACGGACTTCCACGAAGCCTTGTGCGCGGATTTTTCTAAAGACTTCATTCCCATTAAGTGAATCAACGGCACGACGTACTTTTTTGTCGCCTTATTGTCTTTTAAAATCTTAAGTGCCAATGGAAGATCTGTGCCTAACTTCTGAATATAAGGGGTGTTTATCACAGCAGCCGGGGTGCCAGAAACTCTTGTCGTCATTACGATGTCTTCAGGTGAAGCTTTAACTACCGCCTCTTTATAGCTAGAATCTACTTTAGCTTCTTTGCTCGCAATAAATCTTGTACCAACGCTGACTCCAGCCGCACCCAAGGCAAGAGCCGCAGCGATGGCTTGGCCATGAGCAATTCCGCCAGCAGCAATAATCGGAATTTTAACTTCGGATTTTAGCCACGGAATTAAAACCATCGGAGAGATAGGGCCCGCATGACCGCCAGCTCCTGAACTTACGGCAATAACTCCATCTGCGCCAAGGTCCTCGACCTTTTTAGCGTGCTCTAGATTTGTAACATCACAAAGTACCTTTGCGCCATTTTTGTGAGCTTCTTCGATCACCTTTTTAGGATTTCCTAACGAAGTGATGAAGAGGTCCACGCCGTGGTCGAGGGCGATTTTTAAATCATCGTTTTGGCGAGTATTGCTTTTGTTAACGATGATATTAACGCCGATAGGTTTCTGTGTGAGAGAGCGAATTTTTTTTAGGGCTTTTTCGTACTCTTCAAGAGGGCGATAGTTCAGAGCAGGAAAAGTTCCAAGACCTCCGGCTTCGGTAGCGGCGACGACGATCTCTTCGTTACTCACTAAAAACATAGGGGCGGCGATAATGGGATTGTCGATATTCATCAGTTGGGTAAAAGAAGTCTGGATCTTATTCATGGGTTCGTTCCTCCTCTTTATTGGGGCGTTCCACCTTGGGATTTGTAGATGCCGTGATGCTGAGTGCAGTAAGACGTTAAAAAACAAACGGGTAGAGCAATAATTAGAATCTCGTATCCAAATAATTCTGCCGCTAATAGTGCTGATGTCAAAGGGACTTTTCCGACAGAGGCAAAGACAGCGACAAAGCCAAGTTTGGCTAATAACAGTTCTGGGCCGGTGGAAGGGAGAAGGTTATCGAGAGCGCTTCCGGCCGAGCTGCCTATGAAAAACAAAGGAGTGACCTCTCCGCCTTTAAAGCCGGGGGCGAGAGTGAGAATGGTGAAGAGCATCTTTAAGGCAAAGTCCACGGGATGGCTAAAACTAGTCAGACTTTTTTCGATCTCTGAAACTCCTAAACCTAAATAGCGATAAGAATCTGGAATAATTAAAATCAAACAGACGAGAAGCGCTCCTCCGAAGAAGACTCGACGATACGGAGAGCGAATATATTGAAATCCCTGTGCAGCTTTTTTCGAGAGCCATAAAAAGAGGAGCCCCAGTAGGGCGAAGGCCAGTGCACCTATGAGTAGTTTCAGGATGAGCCAGTGAGAAAATTCCATCGCGCGAAGTTGGAACTGAGAATACTTTGTATGAGTTCCTCCGCTTAAAAGGCAGACAAAATGAGCTAAGAACGCGCAGTAAAGTGGTGCGACGTAATGAATCTTTGTTTTATTCTTTTGAATCTCTAGAGAAAAAACAAAGGCGGCCCAAGGGGTTCCGAAAACAGCGGCAAAGCCCGCAGCAATGCCAGAAGTTAGGAAAAGTTTTTTCAACCCAGCGGAGTCTTTTGAGGCAAAGGCCTCGCCTAGGGCGCCACCGACTTGCATGGCAGTGCCTTCGCGCCCTGCAGATCCACCGAAGAGATGGGTAATAAGAGTGGTTGTGAAAATTAACGGAGCTAAAAGCCAAGAAAGGTTTGTGCGCAGGTTAGCAAATCTCTCCGCAATAAGAAGGCTGCCGTTGTTAAGGTTTTCAGAGGGGAGTGAGTAGAGAAAAACAATGAGCAGACCTGCGAAGGGAAGCCCGTATATAAGCTCTGGAGTTCCTTCGCGAAATAGTGTGCTGAACTCTAGGGCTTGGAGAAAGAGACTGCCAATAAATCCGATCACAACACTGGCAAAAGTGAGTTTGAAGAAGTTGAGAATGAGAACTTGGTGATCTTTGAACAAAAAAAAGCCTCCTCGATACTTAAGCATACGAGGAGGCTCCTAGGAGGCAAGGTAATTATGGATTTAAGTAACGGCGAATAAGAACAAAGACTTCTTTCTTTATAGCTTCTTCGTGCTCATGCGTTTGTGGGCCAGAGAGTGCAAGCTGAAGAATGTTGTTAAAACAGCTTACAATAAAAAGAGCCATCATATCTGCGTCGCGACCTGGTACAGGTGGCATGTGTGCAAGAACGGCTTTTTTATAGTGTTCGAAAAACACTCTGCGAGTATCCCAATAATCCAGCATTCCCTGAACACCTTGCAATGCAGATCTAAGAGGACGGTTGTCTTGAAAGCGGGCAAATCCGATATCAATAAACGCGTGAACTTTAGAATCTAAATCAGTGGTGTGTAGTTTTGCTAAATTTTCTTCGATGTAAACAAGATCTTTTTGTAAAAGATCATCAATCACCGCAGCGACAATAGCTTCTTTGTTGGCGAAGAATTGGTAAAGAGAGCCAATGCTGACGCCGGCCATTTCAGCAATCTTGTCAGTCGTGATCGCGTTATAGGGTTCTTGCACTAAGAGTCGTGCGCAAGACTCTACAATACTTGCGACAGTTTCGCGCGAACGCTTCTGTACTGGGATCTTTAACATGTAAGGCTTTTCATTATTATTTGAATATGTGTTCATAGCTACGCTCATAAAGTCCTCCTTATGATGAGGTAAAATTTTGCTCGCATTCACATTTGCCTTTAGGAATCACTCAAGCACTTACCGAAAAATACCGCGGTTCATTGGCCATCAAAGCATCGTGAATACTTCTTAACTGGATCTTAACATGAATTCATGAATTTGTATTGGATTCAGGTTCAAATATTACGAAAAACTTAGATACATTGCATATCCGCAATGTATTTGATATCAAATACAATATATAAGATTTGAGTGGCTTGTTTAGAAATAATATGAATAATATAATGCTTTCAAATTTTACGATTTTTTGACTGGTTTTCGCTATTTAGCTGATAAAACCTGCCAAAGAATAACCAATAAAAAGTTTATATTTAAAAATACATTATCATTTGGTTTTCATTAACGGCATAGTCGAGCCTGGTGCCGAGCTCTACCTCACATTTCAATTAAGGAGCTCGCTCCATAAAACGATCCTCTTTTTGGTCGTAAAAGTGGCGAGTGATGACGTAGACGGGGCAATTTGATTTTCGGATCACATTGCGCGTAAAGCTCCCTAGGAGGGCCGCACTCATGGGGCCACTCTGCGCCTCCATGATCACCAAATTCACCTCTTGTTGGCGGGCTGAGTGTAAAATGACCTCATCAACAGGGCGATAGCTCTGATCAATCTGAACTTTCGTGGGAACGCCTTGCTCAGTGGCCCACTGAGCCCACTGATGAGCTCGTTGTGACTGCAGTTCAACCTGCTCTTCAAGAATTTGTTCAAGGCTCAACATGCGGCCTCTGTAGTTATAAACTTGATTGCGAGTTTCCACGTCAAAAACAGACTCTGCAGGGCGAGTGATCACGTGTAAAAGTGTGACCTCTGCTTGGAGTTGGCGCGCCAAATTTACAGTATGGTGAAAGTTGTCCTTAGAGTGTTCACCAAATTCTGTCGGGAAAAGAATTTGCTGGGATTTGTTTTGAAAAGAAGAGTCTGCTGTGATGACACAGACCGGAGTGGCGGCTTGCAGGAGCAAGCTCTCCGCAAAACTTCCAAGTAAAAATCTTTGCATCCCTTCGCGGGCATGACTGCCAACAACAATGAGGTCTGCATTTGTGCGCGTGGCATAGTTTGAAAGAATATCCGCACTTCCAGAGTGCGATTGCGCAGAGTGAGGAATGACCTTCGGGGAAAGTAAGAAGGGCATCTCGAGATCTTTTAGAATTTCTTGAAACATAGACTCTGCGGTTTTGGAATGGTCCATCACCCACGTGGGCACTTCATAGGTAGGAAGAATAATTTCATTTTCTCTTAAAAGATAGACAGGCTCTACCTCGGCTTCAGTGTGTTCGTGAATGCGCGCAATGAACTGCGCCATTTTAAGAGTTAAATCCTGCTGGTCTTCGAAAGCATCAATGGCCAAGATAATTCTCATGGAAATCCCCTCCTACAAATGAAATTGTCCACGAAGGATAAAATCTTGAGGAGTTTCCATTTTGCAATTTGTGATGAATCAAAACTCTCAGAGAGGGTATGAGTTCTGACAAAACTCGGGGCAAGTGAGAATGAAGGGGCGATGTAGAAGAAACTCTAGATTGTGAACATCGAGTAGAAGCTGATTTAAAATCTAGAGTTTCGTAATCTCATAATAGACTATTTAAATAAAAGATTTTGCGACTCTCTGATGAAGCTATTGCCTCTCTCGTAGAGTTTGCGATCTTCGGGTGTGCACTGCGATTGGGAAAATTGGGGGTCTTTTTTCCAATCATAACAAGCAAAGCCATGATCATTATGAGCATTGAAAGTGACGACCCTGTCGTTTTCAAACCAGGCTCCTTGACCCACGTGATAGACACCGGCACCTGCAGCAAATTCGTCAGGGCGCAAAAGAGAACGTCCCGAAAACTCCGGTATAGCAAAGCCCGTTAAGTCGGCCAAAGTACTTGCGATGTCATTCTGTGAATACGCTCCTTTAAGAACCTTCGGAGCAAAGAATTTTTCCATCGGAGCAGGGGTGCTTGTGACTTTGTGATACTTCATAAGAAATGGCAGCGAGTATTGGCTTAAAATTCCCGGCACTGCAAAGCTTGTGTGATCGGCAACCAAAACGAAGAGCCAGTCCTTTTTCCAAGGGTAAGCTAAGAGTTTATTGTAGTAAGCCTCTAGTTCCTGATCTGCGTGATGAAGTGTGCTGAAGTAAGCAGAGCCTTCGTGGAAGGGTTTAACTCCGTCTGGCAACAGAGAGTCATGGGTGGTGTTGGTATTAATTCCTATCAGTACGGGCTCTTGTAGGGCCTTCATTTTATCAATGCTAAACTCATAGAGTGTTTCATCATAAACGCCCCAGCCATTCTGAGGTTTTTCATGAAATCCAGGAATTTCATTCTTCCCATAAGAGTTCTGAAAGCCTGATTTAAGAACCAAAAGACCTACGCCACTGGTGTATTGATCAGAGCCTTGAAAGAAAGCCGATGAGTATCCTTTTTGCGTGAGGAACTGCGGCAGGCATGGAAAGCTTTTGTTCTCAATTTCGGTGAACATAATACTTTGCCCGAGAGGGTTCGGGACCCCACAGACAGTCGCAAAGATACCTTCAGTGGTGCGTTTTCCTTGAGCAAGAAAAAGCTCTGTAGAGAGAGATTCTTTTTTCAACTTATTGAAAAAAGGAGTGACCTCTTTATAGTTCTCTTGGTGGTCAACATACAGACCGGGCCAGCCCTCAAGAAAAACTAAAATGATATTTCCATCAAAGTTACCAATGGCATTTTTAAGAGTTCTTTGTTCTTTCCATTCTTTAAACACTTTCTCCGTGTCTAAATCAGAAGGGGAGAACACATCCAGCTTATTAGATTTTTTTTCTCCAATGGCGGCCCAGATAATTCCATAAGCTCCATTCAGCGCGATAAAAGCACCATTGGCTCCGCCTCCGGCACGATATGCCCACGAAGGATCTTGCGGAATTCCTTCAAAGCCGCGAGCAAATGAAACACTTAAAATAGCAATGAACAGAAGTTGAATACCGCGCACGATAAAGCTGCGATTATATTTAAAACGAGAGCGAACAAAGGATTGAGCAAAAAGAGCAAAGACCAGCCCCAGAGCGCAGGCCTTCCAGTGCTGCGCTAAAAGTTGGGGAACTGTTCCAGAGATCGACATTAAATTATGCACTTCATAGGAGATATGGCGACCAGATTCTTGTGAGTAAAGAGCATCGGTAATGATGAAGGCCGAATAAGCAAACATTAGTAAGAAGCTTACGAAGCTATGTGAGCCTTGGCGCAAATTTAAAAGAACCGAAAGGCCGAAGAGAATAAAGTAGCCAAACGCTGCGACGGCTAAATCAAAATGCCAACCATAGAGGTATTGGGAAAAAGAACTCTGAATCGTTGAAAAATCAGAGAAGCTCCAAAGTCCTGTGTAAAAGGCTACGCCAGCACGGAAAATGAAACCGAGAAGAAGCATGCGGATGAAATATCGAAAGGTTGAGCTAAGGAAGTTCATAGTTCTGAAAACCTAAAAAGGGGACTTGGAGGTCCCCTTTGGAAGAAAGTAGTAAATACTGTTCTCTAAACTTTCTCTCGAAAGAAAAGACTATTTTGCACCAGCTGGATCAGGTTTAATTGCAGAAGCTGCTGCTGCGTTGCCTACATTTTTTTGTTCCACGTCTTTAAGATACTTCTTAGTAGCCGCTGGAAGAGCATTCCACATTTTTAAAGAAAGGATCAAGCCTAGAACTGCAAATGGGATCAGGAACATTGGCCAGTAAACCCAGCTCTTATGAGAAAGGTAACCAATGGCAATCGACTGAATACCGCTACCCAAGTAGACGAACCCATCAACGATCCCAGAAGCTGTCGCTGTCATCTTCTTACCACCGAAGTCCGCTGCCGCCGTTCCAGACATTAGAGAATGGACACCAATAACAGTCAGAGTGATCAAGATAGCTGATATACCTAGAACTGTTGGATACTTCATGATCGAGAAAACCATCACAATTAAAAGCAAGACCATCAGGAAGTTATTGATTGCTGCTGGAGGTCCACGACGAGAGCTGAAAAGTCTGTCAGAAATAAAACCTGAAGCAAAGCCGCCGACGATTCCCGTTAGGCAAAGTAGTAGACCCCAGTTTTTGATAAAGAACTGAGAACCTTCATAAAAAGCTTTATTAACAGCTTCCATTTCATGGGCATAGACAAGGTACCATTGCATAATACCGTTTCTCAGGACGCCCGATGTAAAGTCGATAAATGCAATAGTTAGCATCACCGGGTGAGTAAACATTTTCTTAAGCATGTAGACGATAGAAACTTTTTGGTCTCCAGTGTCGTCATCAGAAGAGCCGTCTGCCGTATCGAAGTCTCCAAAGTTTGCCTCAGCTGGAGAGTCTTTTAATAGAACCATGTCGATAAGCGCCCAGATAACCAATAGGAATGCTGGGATTAAGAACACCAACCAAGTGGCGTCTGTCATACCTGTGTCGATAGCAAAGATGTGCTGGATGAAGTTTTCAAAAGCAGAACGAGGGTGATCGACATTGCGCTTAGAAGCTTCAATGATGGCTTGACCCCAGTCGAAGGCAAAGTAAACTCCGAAAGAAATCAGCGTTCCAAAGATCGCTCCAAAGACTCCGCGCTCACGAACGTGGAACCAATAAGCTTTTACTTTGATAATGGAAACAGCTCCATAACTCTGGAAGAACATATTCAAAGCAAATAGAATTGAAAGGGCTACGACCATGTTCGTTTTAAGGCGCCCCATGAGGTAGAGATAAGTCACTCCACCCATTAGGATATTCATCACTGCAGATCCGAGTGCTGCGATAATAATTCCGCGCTTACCGCCGATTTTATCAACGATAGGACCATTGAGAAGAAAGGAGAGGCCGTAGGTAATGGTGCCGGCGGCAAAGATCAAACCGAACTGCTCTTTAGTCATCATGTCGCCAAGAGCATTTTTAGAAACCGCAAGATTGTAGCGGCCCATATATAGGAAGGCATAAGTCATTCCCAGGGGAAACCAATTTACGAACCTTCTGAACATAAACTTTTTAGAGTGACCTAAAGGATTGTTCTTGAAGTAAAGCGTAATCACAGCTGCTAAGCACAGGCTGACGAGTAGTAACGCCATGGGAGCCTCCATATATGATTTTTTTGGAGAACCTAAGCGATAAATTATAAGATTGCAATCTATGGTGGACTCTTTTTTCGGTCTCAACGACAAGATTTCGTCAAGATGCCTTAATCTTAGGCTATACCATGAGCATCGCTCTGAAAATGAGAGTGGAAAGTGGAAAAACTTCAGTGCTTCGGAGGGGGAAGGAAGTGCTTTTAGTAAGCAAGATCATCTGTAGAGTGGTTAAAATCGTTTAGAAGGGGATTCTTCCCATAAGATTTTCTTATGATAATCCTAATTTTTATCTGTTTGTGCTTATAGGTCGAGGGCGATAAGTTTGTATCAGAAGGAGACATTTGAATTGTTTCCTTCCCCTCGGTAGGTCCCCTAAGATCAGCTCAGTCAGTTCGCTGCAAGAGCCGCCGATCTTAAAAAGCAATGTGCCGTAGTCGCGGCTTCTAAAATCCCATCAAAATCCCACCTTATAAGCCGCACCGAGGCTTGCGCGCGTGGATGACGCAGTGCTATTTTCGATTCTATGTCATTTACATACTATCCACTTTACGAAAAGCAGACTGATAACACTGAATACAAACTCATTACCTCTGAGCATGTGCGCACAGAGACTTTCAATGGCCGCGAGGTTTTGATTGTTGAGCCTGAAGCTCTAGAGTTAATGGCCCAAGAAGCTCTAAGTGATGTTTCGCATTTATTGAGATCAGCTCATTTACAAAAACTTGAACACATTCTCCAAGACCCAGAAGCTTCAGCGAATGATCGCTTCGTGGCAGTGGATCTTTTAAAGAACGCTATTATCGCGGCACAGATGGAGTTCCCATCTTGTCAAGACACGGGCACAGCCATTGTCGTGGGAAAAAAGGGCGAAGGCGTTTTCACAGGTGCTGACGATAAAGAATTTCTTTCGAAGGGTATTTTTAATACCTACCAAAAAAGAAATTTACGTTTCTCGCAAATGGCTCCGATTTCATTTTTTGAAGAAAAAAACACTGGCACAAATCTTCCGGCGCAGATTGATATCTATGCAGAGGCAGGCAATGAGTATCACTTTTTGTTTTTAGCTAAAGGTGGTGGCAGTGCGAATAAGTCCTATCTTTATCAAAAGACCAAAGCAGTTCTAAACCCTGAAGGCTTTGAAAGCTTCGTAAAAGACACTTTGAAGTCTTTAGGCACAGCCGCGTGTCCTCCGTATCACTTGGCATTTTGTGTAGGTGGAACTTCCGCTGAAGAGACATTGAAAATCGTAAAATATGCCTCTGCAGGATACCTCGACAATCTTCCGACATCAGGAAGTGCGGGCGGCAGAGCTTATCGTGATACAGAGATGGAAAAACAGATTGAAGCATGGGCTCGAGAGACGGGGATCGGTGCGCAATTTGGTGGTAAGTACTTTGTGCACGACGTGCGCGTGATTCGTCTTCCTCGTCACGGGGCAAGTTGCCCTATTGGTGTGGGAGTGAGTTGCTCTGCGGATAGAAATATTCGCGGTAAAATTACTAAAGACGGAATCTTTTTAGAGAAGCTTGAGGCTCATCCAGAGCAATATCTGCCGAATCATCTGAAGGATTCTTCTGCAGAGGCTATCTCTATTGATTTGAACCAACCTATTCAAGAAACTTTAAAAGTTCTCTCTCAACAAAAAGTTGCAACCAGAGTGATGCTCAATGGTCCTATGATTGTGGCTCGTGATATTGCGCACGCGAAACTCAAAGAGATGGTTGATCAGGGAAAAGGTGTGCCTGAGTACTTCAAGCAGTTTGCGGTTTATTATGCAGGCCCAGCTAAAACTCCGAAGGGTTATGCTTCGGGATCTTTTGGACCGACAACCAGTGAGCGCATGGACCCTTATGTGGGAACATTCCAATCTCTTGGTGGTTCGATGATCATGCTAGGTAAAGGCAATCGCAGTGAGCAGGTGACCGAGGCTTGTAAAACTCACGGTGGATTCTATCTTGGTTCTATTGGTGGACCCGCTGCAAGACTTGGAAAAGAATGTATCACAAAAGTAGAAGTTCTTGATTTCCCTGAACTTGGAATGGAAGCCGTTTGGAAAATCGAAGTTAAAGATTTCCCTGCCTTCATCATCGTTGATGATAAAGGCAATGATTTCTTTAAGTCGTTTTTGCGGAACCTTTAAGTAAGAGTGGGGTGACTCCCACAAAGAGATTCATCACAACGGGGCCTATCAGCAATCCTGGTAGGCCCATCATTAAGATAGCTCCAACTACGCATGTAAAGCCCACCACAGGATTGATTTTGTGTTCTTTCCCTACCATGAAGGGTTTAATCACGTTATCGATAGAGCCCGCAACTAGACCGATCACAGTCATCCCGATTCCCGAACCTGTACGTCCACCGATAAAAGCTAAAATCGCCAATAGAAAACTCACGGGAGCAGCGCCAATTACTGGGATAAATGAGACGAAAAATGTGATGGCAAGCACGAGCCAAAAATCACCTTCTTTAAAAATCAAACTTCCAATACCTACAATCAGAGCTTGAATAAACCCAATCACTAAAGTTGAGAATAGCGTAACATAACAGCTGTTCTTGGAGACAGCCACGAGGCGCACGAATGTTTCATCTGAAAGAGGAGTGTATTTACGAATGGTCGCAAAGATAGTTTCTGATTTTAGTAAAAGCACAATCAGGATCAGAAGAAATACGAAGCTCTGCAAAAATATATTTGGCATTTGCGCAAGAAATTGGGAAGAGAAATCAAAAAGGAATTGTCCTGTTTTTGAGACCATATTTTCAAGAGCCGTGCGCGCTGGATTAGCGAGGTCGGTTCCAGTCCAAGAAGAGAACTTTTGCAACCATTCGATGAAGAAATCTTTAAGGTGATGAACCTGATTGATGAGGTCATCTGTTTTAATCAACTCTGGTTTGCTCACGTGCATGATGATGCGGCTGATGGCAATTCCCACAGGTACCCAGAAGAGGGCAAACCCGAGCGAGAGAATAAAGACCACGCTGATCCATTTCTTGATTTTAAGCTTCAAAGAAATCTTGTATACAAAGTCATTCAGGCCGAGAGCAAATATCGCAGCGATCACAATCGCAAACTTAAAAGGCCAGTTGATAAATATAAACGAGGCGCAAAGAAGTAGAAGCAGAAAGTACTTAAATATTTTCGAACGAGTCTCTTGAGAAATCTCCATAGCCACCTCTTGTTTATATATGAACGCATAGAAAACAAAAGGTGGCAACGAAGTGCGAACGACGCTAGAACGCGTTAATTACGGTCTTGTTAGAAATTGGATTCCGAGATGTTGTTTTTGTTCTTTATCATCCCATCGAGTCCAACGAACCTGTCCTTCAACTTGGATATAATCCCCCTCTTTGCTTTGGTAGCTCAGATTGATGAAGTCTTTCTTTTGGTAAAATGGCGCCTGAATTTGAATGCAAGAGCCCTCAGAGGAAATATTATCAAACTCTCCCCCTAGGATCGGTTGGAAGTCCTTATTCAAAGCTCCCAGAGGAAGCATCGAGGGGCTGATCATAGGGCGCTTATCATGTTCTTCACGTTTGTTTTCGCGAAGGTGAACAGCGCGGCCTTCAAGGTAGGCTTCCACGTCTGCCATTAGATTTTTCTCTTCAGTTTTCCATAAGACAATGAAGTCTTCACTGTTCTTAAGGCGGTTCTTAATATTGTGCGAGAGTTCTTCTGCAATAAAAAAGGTTTTTAGTTGCGGGATCGTCTTTTGCAGAAAGCCATACATATCTAAGTGGCGGCTTTCAATAAATGGAAGATGGACAACCAGAATTTTTTCACCTTGAGATTCCCCAAGTTTTGTTCGCAGCTCATAGGGATTTTCCATGAGATGACATTGCATAGTTTTATTTGATTTAAAGTGCTTTGGAATTTCCACAGTTCCTACGAAATAGATTTGATGCATGAGTAACTCCCCCTTGTTGAAGATTCATAAAAGCAAATGGGGAGCCAGCTCAGATCGAATATAATGCTGAATGAACTGTTAGGACTCTAACAGGTGTTAAGAAAATCTTAACACTGTTAGAGCCCCTAGAAGATTTTTGAACTGGTCCATTAGGCTGGTTTTAAAGCGAAGGATTTGCGGAGCAATCTAAGCAAGTCTCTAGCACTTCAGCGGCACGCCTCCTAGCTCAATTGCGGCCGCTGCCTTTGGCATCGGTTCGGGCCGTCCAGGCCCCCGCAAAGGCCGCTTTCGGCCAGAGACTTTCTTAGCTTTCTCCGCAAATTTTGCTTTCAACAATTATTGGAATATTTTCTTATTTTTGAACTACATGAATCTGTATTGATTCAGCTTAGCTATGTACAAATAGATATTCAGTTCGAGATGTTCTTTGATTTTGGATGTACACCAACTTTTTCTAGCAAGTCTTTTGATGTGATCTCTTAATACAGCGCAGGTATGGTTGAGTGGGAAAAGTGGATCATGGATTCTTTTTTCAGAGCTTAGATACTTTTGTTCTCTTCTTTTTTCTTTATTATCTCTGCTAGTGAACTGTTTATAGGGAACATTCGGGAAGATATTTTTTACGAGATTCTTATAAAGTGGTTTTGCATCTGATTTGATTTCTTGAATGGATTCCACTTTGGATCTGATGCTTAAAAGAAGCTCATTGATTTTATCAGAGGACTCGTTAGCTCTATACCCGTATTTTCTATAAGCTATATTCGCAAGATGTCCCTTGGCGGGAATACTTCCTACCTGAACACCTAATAATTGGTAATGTTCATTAACTGCTAGTGCAATAGTAAGGGGTTTGAGTTTTGTATGTTCAATAGATTCCATTTCATCAAAAAACACTTCTTTGGAATTGAAATGTTGATTCTTGTGAAACTCTTTTGCTCTAGGGCCGAGCCATTTAAATTTATAGTACACGGTTTTATAGTTACAGTTTAATAGTCTTGCGATTTCTCTTAGAGCGATTCCTGAGGTTGCAAGTTTAAAAATCTGTACATTAAGATCGACTCTTTTTTGTCCAAATGTAGGGGATAAAGTTCTAGTAGAAAAGGACTTCTTGCAGGCCAAACACTGATATCTTGGGATGTAAGTTGTAGTGCTCTTTTTATAGAAGTAACCTCGCTTGGAGAAGTTTTTTTCTCCACAATGGGGGCATCTGAAGTGCTTAATGGATAGCTGAGACATACAAGCCTATACCGAAGCAAGAATCTTACTGGCTTAAAAGTATAAAGGCGCAAAGTCTAAAGAGATCTTTGCGCCGATAATCGGAATAGGGCCATTAATGTCTTCGCCATGCTGAGGGATCAGTTTAGAAGAGTTTAGCTTGCAGGTAATAGGGGTTGATTCGGAGGAGTTTTAAAGTCCATCGGTGTCCAGCGCGGAAGATCCACGCCCAGGACCACCTTAAGGACTTCATTCACATCATCCACAAAGAGGAAGTTAATATCTTCTGTGATTTCACGAGGAATCTCAGCAAGATCTTTTTTATTCTTCCGGCATAGCAGAACGGTGCGCACGCCAGCTCTATGAGCGGCAATAACTTTCTCTTTGATGCCGCCCACAGGGAGTACGCTGCCTCTTAAAGAGATTTCACCAGTCATTGCCAATCTCGGGTCCACCACACGCCCTAATACAAGGGAGGCGATAGCAACTAGCATAGTAACTCCCGCCGAAGGCCCGTCCTTAGGAATTGCGCCAGCAGGCACGTGAATATGGATATCCTTTTTGCTAAAGTCGAGCATAGGGTCAATGATGGGTAAGCGAGATTTCAGTAAGCTCAGAGCAATCTTCGCAGACTCTTGCATCACGTCTCCCAATTGACCGGTCAGGACGAGTTTTCCATTTCCCTTCATCTGTGCGGCTTCAACAAAGAGAATATCACCACCTGCTTGTGTCCACGCAAGCCCTGTGGCAACCCCAGGAGGAAGCGATTTTTCTACCAATTCAGAAGTGAACTTCTCAGGACCTAAGATCTCTTCAAGATCTCTTTCGGTCACAGTGAGATGATCCGTTTCAGAGCGCACAAGTTTCACACTCATATACTTACAGATAGAGGCGATCTTTCTTTGCAGATCGCGAACGCCGGCCTCGCGAGTGTAGTGTGACATAAGACTTGCAAGTGCCTTGTCAGTGATTTTGAGTTTTTCTTCTGGGATACCATGTTCTTTCAGCTGTTTCGGCCATAGGTATTTCAAAGCAATTTGGCGCTTTTCTTCAAGCGTATAGCCATGAAGCTCAACAACTTCCATGCGATCTAAAAGCGGCGCAGGAATCGTGTCTAATGAGTTTGCCGTTGCAATGAAGAATACCTTTGAAAGATCAAACGGTGTATCTAAGTAGTGATCATGAAAGGTGCTGTTTTGTTCTGGATCTAAAACTTCTAGCATCGCAGAGGCTGGATCACCACCATAACCGCGCGTGAGCTTATCAATTTCATCCAAAATAAAAACAGGATCATTTTCGCCGGACTTTTTAAGCGCGCTGATAATACGACCAGGGAGTGCACCTATGTAGGTGCGGCGATGCCCGCGGATTTCCGCATCATCTCGCACGCCGCCAAGGCTAACACGAGTGTATTTCTTGCCCAGTGCTTTAGCTATACTCTTGCCCAAAGACGTTTTTCCAACGCCTGGAGGGCCGACGAAAAGTAAAATTGATCCTTGATGAGACTTGCGCAGTTTCATCACTGCTAAGTGTTGCAGGATTCTCTTTTTGATTTTGTCTAAACCATAGTGGTCTTCATTAAGTATTCTTTCTGCTTCGTCGAGATTAATTTCTTTATGAGCTGAAGAAACACTCCATGGCAGATCCACCATGAACTCTAAATGCGAGCGAATCATTTGATACTCAGGACTTGCAGAGTTGATGCTCTCAAGGCGTTTGAGTTGGGATTCTGCCAATTCTTGTGCTTCCGGCAACATTTTTGTTTGGCGAATCTGATCACGCATCTTTTCAAAGAAGTCCGTGTTGGCATTATCACCAAGCTCATCGCGAATCACGCGGATTTGTTCTCGCAAGATAGCTTCTTTCTGTGTCTGCTGAAAACTTTCGTTGAGCTTGTCGTGAATGCCCCTTTGAATTTTAAGACGCTCACGCAGTGTTTGAAGTCGATCTAGCAGTTTCAAAGTGCGATCCTTGAGAACACGAATTTCTAAGATTTCTTGTTTTTCTTCCAATGGAAAATCGGCGAAGGCTGCACACATATTGGTGAGCGTTCCTAAGTCTTCAACGATATCAATCATATCTTTGATCTGACGGGGACTGCCGGGAGTGAGCTCTAAGAGTTCATCACTTAATTGGCGAAGACTTAAGAGAAGCGCTTCTTCGGTTTTTTTATCTAAAGTTCCGACATCATCATAGCTCTCGGTCATAGCTTCAAATACGCCGCCTGCTTCGCGACTCTGTATGACTTTGACTCTCTGATGAGCTTTTACAAAAATGCTATAGCTTCCGTCATCTTCAATGCGGAAGGACTCTACTTTTGCCATGGTTCCCACGGTGTAGAGATCGTTCATGGATTCGACTTGAACTTGAGGGTTTCTCTGAGTCAGTAAGACCAACCAACGGTTGTCACCAATAGCACGATGAAGGGCGGCAATGCTGCGCTCACGACCTACGCGAAGGGGCATACTAATATCAGGAAAAAGAACTGAGTTCTTCAGAGGAATCACTGGTACGTAAGTTGAGACGTATGACATAATGACCTCACTTTCTCTCGCATCAGTGGAGAGATATATGGATAACAATGTGCATGGAAACGTCGACGTCAAGTCGATGAAGATCCAAGTCTTCATCGCTTTAACTGAGTGTCCAGAGGACTTCTAAAGAGCCTTCAGGGCTACAATCCTCTCGGACAGTCCTCGCCGACGTCCTCCCTTCGGGAGAGACTGCTGTGGAACTCGGGTCTTGTATCCCTGAAGGCTCTTTAGAAGTCCTCTGGGCGCTAGTGTTCGTTCTTAAGATTAGCGTAGTGGTGAAGATTAAAATAGAAAGCATTCAACAGTGTGCTAGGAGACAGTGCTGAGTTCGCCTTTAGTGAAGGGTAGAGGCGACGAGTAGAGCTGCTGTCTAGAAGCAGCACCTTCTTGGCGCTGCTTCTAGAGAGATAACAAAATGAATTTTAATTCTGAGCTTTAAATGAGTCTGTTAAAGCAAAGTCACGTGTGAAACCACGGAAGCTTCCAAAATACACTGACGATTCTAACCAAGAAATTTCTTCGGAGACCTGATCTTTGAAAATTACTTTTGACCAGAAGCGATTGGTATTGTCCCAAGAATAACCTCGTTGCTTGAGAAAGTCTTTGGAATCAAAGGGCGCTCCTGAAGCGACAACTTGCGAAGAAGGACGACGCGCATTTTCTATCAATTCGCTGAGATAAGACTTTCCGTCAAAGGGTCCTGAGAGGCTGAGAAGATATAACAGGGCATCCACATCGTTCATTGCGCGATGAGAGTCGGTAAAGAAACCATGGTAGATATTAAGAAGTTCAAGCTTGGTACTTGAAAAGCCATGGCGTTTCCAATCCACTTGGCGATGAGAGCAGGCCCATACTTTCTCGACCGAAGGTTTGCTGTGACGATCAATAAAAGGTCTATCAAACGATGCGTTGTGAGCTATGACTAGGTGAGCATCGCCAATGATTGTATCAACTGTGTTCCAATCAATGTTTTTTCCAGCAACCATTTCTGGTGTGATCCCAGTGAGCTGAATAATTTCATCCGGAATTTGTGTGGGCGGTTCTTGGAAGCTCTCATAGCTTCGCCCCAAAGATAAAACATCTCCGTTGGATTTATTAAAGAAGAACTCTCGCAACGCAATTTCAATAATATGGCAAGACTGGTGTTGAAGACCTGTGGTTTCCACGTCAAGGGCAACACCGCGACGGATGACGTCTGAATTCTTTTGGATCCAATCCTGAGTGTAGTAATCTGGAGACTTCAAAGGACATTCGTTGAGGCGCTGTAGAGTCACTGTGTTGCCATCGTCTGATTTGCCAAGCCATCTAAAATTCATGTTCACTTCCTCGACAGTAAATAGAAACTTTTCTAGATTAATTAATCCTAAGTGCTTGATTTGATCAATCCTAATCACACCGAATCATCACGAAATCAAAAATAAGACCTAATGAAACTTCTTTAAACTGGTAAAAGCTTAGGCGTTTATTTTGCTTCGACAGTTTTACCCCACATTTTCCCCTCGTTTCACAGTGAGAATGATCAGTCCTCTCAAGAACTTACGAGGCTTTATGAGTCCACCTCATTCGGCACGTGGATTGTACAGGGGTAGATAGACCACCACTGGAGGAACAGCAATGAGTTCAAAATCAATAGCGCTACTAACATCTTTGATGACGACAGCGTTGATGGGTTGCACAGATAAATTGGCTTTTAGTGGAATTCAAATGGATGAAGCGCAGCTTTCGATTCCAAGTGTTGAGCTTCCGCAAGTACCCAAAGGTGAATACACCAAGCGCAGTGGAATATGCGCTCAAACCGGCACAAGTCTGACGAGTTGCCTTTCTTGTGCTTCGGAGGCTGCAAAACCAGCGGCTCCCGTTATGTCACAAAAAGCTCAGGCCCTTGTGGAGATCATGGCCGCTGGCTGTGCGGTCCCTAATAAAAGTGATCCTGCTGGGTATCGTGCCCCTTCAAAGAATGAAATTCTTGCGCGCGTGATTCAGTGTTCTGAATCGGCATATCCAACGACTGCTCTTTCAGGCTCGCAGGCACAAACCGTAGCCGCTCTTCTTTCAAATCCAGCAGCTCAGGAACTTGCCTTTGGGAAGTTATACTACAATGCTGCTTCCACAGACTTTGAAACTTATTTTGGGCTAGAGATTAAAGAGGCGCGCGATATATTCTGTCGTGGTCAAGCAGGCTTAGGCTCCCATGGAGTGTATCCTAAAGAGTATTATGACTCTTTGTACTCAGGAGCCTACTATAAGCTTCCACAGGCCTTTGTGGCAGCCCAAGGGTATCGTTCCGATCTAAGAACTTGCCTTGAGCAAAGTCGTTTAAATCCTCACGTGAATCAGCCTCAACCGACACCTGGCAAAGTTTGTCAGTACACGGTGGTAGATGGTGATATCTCCAATGAGCTTTTACTTCAAGTGAGCGGAATGCAAGAAAATGGAAATGTTTATTACGAGGGAAGTGGTCAGTGCGGTCAGGTTCGCGATGTAACAGATTTTTACGACATCACAGGCCCGCATCGCTTTGTGCAAGTTCAGTGTCAGTAAGGATTTCATCTAAGATTCACTGATCTTTATCAAAGAAAACACTTCCTCGACTCTTAAAAAGTAAAGCCTCCCATCATAATCAAAGGATGGGAGGCTTTATGGCTTTGGCAAAAGAATCTCGAACTTCACAACGCAAGAAAGCTCCGGTGCTTTCATCGAAATCAAAAAAAAAGGCGAAGGCCACACGCAAGACCGCAAAAAAAACAGCAACGTCTGAAAATAAAACTGCAGAAAAAAAAGAGCCCTCTATGTCCCGCGGTATTTGGAGCGGGAACATTAGCTTTGGACTCATCAATATTCCTGTGCGCTTAATCACCAGTAAAGAGCAGCCTGATTTGCACTTTACCATGTTAGATCCGCGCAATCTTTCTCCGGTGGGATATAAGTATTATAACAAACTAAGTGGGAAAGAAATTTCTAGATCCGACACGGTGAAGGCCTTTGAATTTAAAAAAGGTGAGTTTGTTATTTTATCGGATGCTGACTTTAAAAAAGCAAATCCTGAGGCGACGCAAACCATTGATATTCAGACCTTTGTAGAACTCGAAGAAATTGATCCGGTCTATTTTATGCGTGCCTATTATATTTTACCGAATCGAGGAGGGGATAAAGCCTACTCTCTCTTAAGTCAATCGCTCACAAGCTCTGGAAAAGTCGCTATTGCTAAAATTGTTTTACATACAAAACAGCATCTTGCGGCCCTGATCCCTCGGGGAGAATATTTAATCTTAGAGCTCCTTCATTTTGCTGAGGATGTGAAGGACCTTGAGGAACTTTCCGAGATGTCTCGAAAATCTACCCGCATCTTACCAGAAGAAGAGGAGATGGCCATGCGCCTGATGGAGGGGATGAGCTCACAGTGGAATCCTCGGAAATATAAAGACACCTATCGAGAAGATATCATGAAGCAAGTCCACGCCAAGGTTCGCGCTGGCAAGGCCACAGAGATCACGAAGGACCTTCCAAAAGTTTCTACAGGCGAGATCAAAGAATCCGACCTACTTCCTCTATTGCAAAAGAGTTTGGCAAGTTCGAGAAAAAAAGTTTCGCGTAAAAACATACATTAGATGACGGCGAGGTGAGTAATGTCGCGACCCGAGTATCTTAAAAAAAGAAATTTTAAAGTGACACCAGAACCCAGCGGAGGTCGCTCAAGGAAAACCATCAAGAAAACCTCGAAGGATCGAATCTTTGTTGTGCAGGAGCATCACGCCAGCCATCTTCATTGGGACTTTCGACTCGAGGCTTATGGGACTTTGAAGAGTTGGGCAGTGCCAAAGGGACCATCGACCGTTATTGGTGAAAAAAGACTTGCCGTGGAAGTGGAAGACCATCCCGTAAGCTATGCTGATTTTCAGGGGAGAATACCTAAAGGGCAGTACGGGGCCGGAATTGTGAAGACATGGGATCGGGGAACATGGACACCACCCAAAGATTTGACGAAAGCCTTTACAAAGGGGCACCTCGAGTTTGAGTTGCATGGGAAAAAACTTAAAGGCAAGTATCATCTCATTCGCACCGATCGACAAAGTGGTAACAAAGCCCAATGGCTTTTGATGAAGGGGAAAGAAGACGCGGTCCCAAGTCAAGCGAAGAAATCTACAGTAAAGAAGGCGAAAGAGTTAGGACGGCAACAAGGTTTTCTAAAAGAAGTCAGTCCTCAATTAGCAAGTCTTGTGAAAGCGTTGCCAATCGGAGAAGCATGGTACTACGAAATAAAGCTCGATGGGTATCGAACGCTCGCACTTAAGAATCGCTCAACGGTTTTGCAAACTCGTGGAGGTCTTGATTGGACAGAGAAGTATCAAACTTTTGCGGATGAATTAGATAATAGTGTTCAGAAAAACTTTATCGTGGATGGTGAAATCATTGTTCGGGATTCACAAGGAAGAAGTGACTTCTCTCTTTTAAAGGAAGCCCTTTCAAGAAATGACCAAGCAGCGATGGAGTATTGCCTTTTTGATATTTTATATCTCAATGGAAGAAGTCTTATTCATCTTCCACTGTCTGAAAGAAAATCTCTACTTGAAGGATTTTTAAAAGAAAACAATTTCAAGAACATTACCTATAGCGAACATCAGGTCGGCAACGGAAAAACACTCTTTGCGCAAACTTGTGCCTTGGGGCTTGAGGGATTGATCGCGAAAGATCCAGAGCACACCTACGAAATGAAAAGAACCCGATCTTGGCTTAAAATAAAGTGCGATCAGCGACAAGAATTCATCATTATTGGATACACTGATCCTCAGGGCAGTCGCGTGGGGTTTGGCGCTTTGCTATTAGGCTACTATGAGGGGAAAGAGCTTCGTTTCGCGGGGAAAGTGGGGACGGGGTTTAACTTTAAGGACCTTCAGAGTCTAAAAAAGAAGTTAAAATCTTTAGAGATAGAAAAGACGCCTCTTAAGAACCTACCGCGACTGCGAGATGTCCATTGGGTGGAACCAAAGCTTGTTTGCGAGGTGGAGTACAGGGAATGGCGCGAGGGCACGTCTTTAAGGCATCCCTCTTTTATAGGTTTAAGAGAGGATAAAAAAGCGAAAGAAATTTCTCGAGAAAAATCATTAGATCCTGAAACTATAAAATTGGAAGAGGCGAACTCTGTGACTCTCTCCAGTCCAGAGAGGGTTCTTTATGAATTTCCTAAAGTTTTTAAGAAGGATGTTTTTTCTTATTATGAAAAGGCCGCAGAGCGTTTTTTAAAGTACTCAGCTAAACGGCCTCTTGCGATATTAAGATGCCAGCAAACCGCTCAAGCTCGCTGCTTTTTTCAAAAGCATCTAGAAAATACAAAAGCGGACGAAGTTTTTGAATCCCAAGTGCGAGATCAGAAATTTATGTATATTGAAAGTCCCCAAGGGCTTTTACAACTTGTTCAATCAGGGGCCATTGAGTTCCATGCTTGGCAAAGTACATTGGATGAACCAAATTCTCCGAGCGAAATAGTTTTCGATCTAGACCCAGACGAGTCTCTGTCTTGGAGAAAACTGCAATTTGGAGTTTTGTCCCTGAGAGATTTGCTTTTAGAACTCGGCCTATACTCCCAAGTCAAATCGACCGGTGGTAAAGGGCTTCACGTTCATGTTTTCTTAAAGTCGGGATATAGCTTTGAGGTTATTAAAGAATTTGCGCGCAGTGTTTGCCTTCTTTTAGAGAAAGAAAGCCCACGGCGCTACACAGTGAATATGTCCAAGGCTCGCAGGGAAGGGAAAATCTTTTTAGACTATCTTCGCAATGGATTTGGTGCGACCGCGATTGCTCCATATTCTTTAAGGGCCGGCCAAAAGCCCACAGTGGCTTTGCCTCTTGCGTGGAAGGAGATTGAAAAGATGTCGCGAAAAAAAGTTTTCTTATTTTCGGAGGCCCTAGAAAGGATTCAAGAGAAGGATGTTTGGGAAGGACATAGTCAACCGCAGAGAATTCGGATTTTGGAAAGTCAGGATATTGAAATGTTTCGAGAGAATATAGATTCAAGTGTCTGAAGTTTAGACAGTGTTTTTGAAAAAAGGAATGAGCTATAGAACCTGATATGCTCTGTAAAGCTCATGTGTTAAGTGGAAGGGGTTTGAATTAAAAGGAGTTCATATATGAAAAAGATCGTTTTAGGTTTATTAGCTTCATTTTCTGTAGCAACAGTGGCTAAGGCAGAAGCCGTAAGATTGGTTCCTGGTCAGATGAAGTCTTTACCAGCGGTGGCTGCTTCCAACGAAGAGGGCGTTGTTACACTTCGATTACAATTAAAAACTCAAACTCCGGGTGTTCTACCGACAGTGCAAGTTAAAGAATACGATGGTATGGTCTGCGAAGTGAGCAAAGTAAGCACGGTTTTAAGTGCACTCAATGGAAAGACCAAAGTTTATTCAGAAGCTTATGATATTAGTGTGATTTGGTATCCGGGAGCTGATTGGAGTTCTTGTGTACTTGAAGTGACTCACCCTGATTCTGATAAGGCCGGAGTGGCTCTATATGTAGAGGGTGACTATAGCCGTGACCGTGGTTTTGAAGGTTACGACTACTAATAAGATATAGTTTTCGATTCAGCAAAAAGACCGCATCCAAAGAGCGGTCTTTTTTTATTCCAGATCGTTTTCGTCCATGAACTTTCTGCGATACTTATCCACGAGATCCAGAGAGAGGGCTTTAAGAAGCTCTTCTAAGTCGACTTCGTAAATTTTTAAAAACAGGCGCATCAAATGGCTAGGCGGCAGAGCCAGTCCTCGTTCAATATTAGAGATAAACTGCGCATTCTTAAACTCCGTCATTTTTGCGACCTCTCCTTGAGAAAGACCCTTATCTTGCCGTGCTTTCTTTAAGGCTTCTCCTAATGTGGCATAGGGACGGGGTGCACTGTCTTTACTTACGAGTGTTAGCGACGGTTGATATTTTTTTTCTGAATTCTCAGCAACCTTCATAAAAGGTGCTGTTTTTTTGAGGCGATACATTTCTCCTCCCTTCAAGATCTCTCTATATTGTCGCCCATGAATGGCTTTCCTCAAAGCCATTCTCGTTTACGGACAGTCCTTCTTGAATACGAGAATGACTATTAAATGGACAAGGAAGGAGTTTTTATCGGTTCGGTAATGCTTGGTGGATTATTTTAATGTAATCGCCTAATTTAGCGACCAGTGAGGTTTTATGAAAATTCAATTATTTGCTTTGAGTTTGTTATTGGCCCCTTCTGTATTAATGGCGCAGACGACGAAACTAAAGTCGAATCAAGCGGCATCTGGAAGTAATAAGGTAAACATTGAGAGCTTGAAGAAGCCTCAAGAGAAGTTAAAAGATATTGATAACGAGATCACAGATGCTCGAATGAGAGCGACCTTGGGCTCTAAGTCTAAATTTTCGTTTAAATCCTCACTGTCCTATTCTGGTGGTTCTATCAACGACCCACTTTCTCCAGTGAGACCTAACTATAGAGCCTCAGCCACCATTGAAGCCATGACTTCGTTGTCTGGGGATATTGGTTTTAATTACCGTATTACTGATAAAGATAATTTGAGTTTTGGTACAGGGATCACTGTTATTGATCCTCTGCATGGAGATCTGACGAAGTCGGCGGATGATCCTCGTGATGGAGCAGGGGGCTCCATGGACCGTTATCAAATTTCAACGCCATACCTTAGCTGGAGCCGCGGCTATAGGGCTTTAGATACACAGATGATTTCCAGTGTGACATACAGTCATGCAACGGATTCCGACTCTGTGAATAAAACGAAGGTCTTTGGATCTGTAAGCTTGAGTCAGACGATTTTAGCAAACTTCGGAAAGTCTAAGTGGACAGGCGGAACGTCTATCACGCTGGGTAAGAATATTTATTCTGGAGATATCACAGACGAGAAGTTAATGGCACGTATGGCGGCAGGAACCTATAAGCGTTCTGATTTTACATGGGGACTTTTCCCATTTATGCAGTATAGCTTTACGGATAAATATTCGTTCAGAACCGTGTTTGGCTACTTCCAGTTCACGCGTTACGAAGGTGATGATGATAATATTCAGCTAGAGCCATACCAATCAGTGGGGCTCGGTATTTCTATCACACGCGATATTTACCTATATCCGAACGTGCAGTTCACACCAAGAGACGTTCGCTCTGATCGAACGAATGTGGCACTATCAGCCAACTTGAATCTGTTCTAAAAAAAAGGCTTTGAGGAAACTCAAAGCCTTTTTTATTTCTGCCCTATTGAGGCAATAAGCGGTCAAGATTTTTTAAAAATGTCAGTGAATGAAGAAGATCGTTATAAGCGATCATAAAATAATCTGGATCTCTCTGCGCAAGACCTAGATAGTAGGTATGTGCTTTTTCTTCTCCTTCATGGAAGGCCATATAGAGGGCCTGGAAGCTGCGGCTTTTTATAGCTCGAAACTCAACAATCTCTTTACTCAGCGCCAAAGTTTCTTGCAGGTTCATATCACGAACACGGCGAGAGAAGTTTTCGATCTGGCTTTGAGCTTCCAAAATTGGAAAACTCAGAAAATAGATAGCTCCACCTTTATTGTAAGCCTCTCCGGCCATGGACGGTGGTTGTTTTGCCAAGAACGGCCCAAGATGTCGGGCATAGAGACCGCGAAATAGCGCGCGAGAAGTGCCAAGATTTCGCTTTCCCTTTCTTTGCGACAGCATTAAGAGAGCGTTGACCTCAGCAAAGCTTTCGCTTTGGTGAATTGAGTGAGGATCTGGATCTTGATTATGAAATTTAACGACGTAATAGGGATCCAGGCAGTGAGATAGCTCATGATAAAGTGAAATCAAACGCAGGTCTTCAAGGCTTAAAAGTTTCGTGAGTTTTTGAAAGTCTATTTTTTTATAGAGATCCAACGAAGGATCATAACCTAAAAGGCGTTGTACTTCAGAAAGGTGATCGCCTTTATTATCGCTAGGAAGAACGACGCAGAGTTTGTTTTTTCCATTATCAGCAAAAGGCATGGCCACGGCAGAACTTTTAAGAACTGTAAAATAGGGGATAAGATTGATGGCGTGATTAGTTTCTAAGGGCATTCTAAAAGTGCGCAGGAAGTAATTCTTAAGGACATCCACTTGTTTGTTTTCAGGGAGCTTCTCAAAGTTTTGCGAGCTTAAAAAACTCTCAGAATCCGCTTTGTCGATAATGAGTATAGGATATTGATAGTTATTAAACTCCTGATTAAGGGCCTTTACCTCGGGGGCAATATCAAAGGCATGGGCAATAGGTCCTATCGAAAAGCTTAAAATGGTCAGAAGTAGCGTCTTTTTTATTCTCATAAGAGACGACTTATTCAAATTTATGACCAAGTAGGACTGGGCTCTGGAGAATTTGATCAGCAGACATTGTCGAAAGTTTAGACAGCTACGGGATTTGGACGGAGATTCGTCACTCTTATTTTTTCAAGCTCAAGAGTTCCTTATTGCGGTTCAGAGCATCCCGGTATAGAAGAGGGACATGTCCAAGTTAAAAGTAAAACTCGATAGAAATCTTCGCCGTACCATTCTGCGTGGTCATCCATGGGTCTATAAAGAAGCATTGGATCGCCCGCCACATTCTGAAAGAGCCACTCTAGCAAGAGTGCTCGATCAAAAAGGCGAAGACCTTGCTTGGGCTATTTACGATCCGCATTCTCCATTAGCATTGCGAATCTTGAGCACGGACAAAGCGCCACCTCAAGAAAGCTTCATTGAAAAGAAGTTAGCTAAAGCTTGGCTTTTACGTAAGGCCGTTCGCTCTGAACAGACCACTGCTTATCGCTTTATTAATGGTGAAGGCGACGGGCTCCCAGGGCTTGTGTGTGACGTCTATGGAGACGTGGCCGTTTTGCAGTTCGACGGTAAAGGACCACGAGAATTTTGGGATGCTTCCTTTGTAGCGCAGTGGATTTTAAAAAACACGCCGCTAAAGTCTGTTGTGGATAAATTGCGCCGTAGCGATTCAGACAGAGGCATTGAGTTGTTGGCGGGGAAACCTGTCACTGACGAGCTTGTTTTAAAAGAAAACGGTGTTCTTTTTAAAATGGATCTTATCAAGGGACAGAAAACGGGCTTCTTCCTAGATCAAAGAGATAACAGGCAATATGTTCGTCAGATCAGCGAAGGCTTAAGCGTTTTAAATATGTTCAGCTATACAGGTGGTTTTTCTGTTTACGCTGGTCTTGGTAAAGCAAGCAAAGTTGCAAGTTTGGATATTGCCAAAGGTGCTACGGATTTGGCTATGGAGAACTGGTTACTTAACGGACTTCCCGAGGATCGCCATCAATCCATTTGTATGGACGCTTTTGATTATCTTCAAGGGCAGAAAGAATTCTGGGATTGCATCATCGTAGACCCTCCTTCTATGAGTCATGATGAGAAGGGTAAAGCCATTGCCGTAAAAAAGTATACGGATCTATTTGCGGCGGCTGCAAGACGCGTGAACAAAGAGGGATATCTGATTCTAAGCTCATGCTCAAGTCATATCAGCTTTAATGATTTTTTTGAGATTGCCAATGAGGCCCTCTCTGCCGCTCGTCGCAAGGGGCAGACCCTGCGCATCTCTGGTCAAGGGCTGGATCACCCATTCCCTCAAGCAACGTATGAGTTGCGCTACCTTAAGTTCGTTCACCTAGTTCTTGATTGATTGAGTAAAATACAATTGCAGAGCGTAGAAAATGTTCTGCAAGTTTTCTAAAAGATTTTTAGGGCTTCAACGGAAGCCCTTTCTTTTTTGGATCAGTCAGTATTGTATCTGAAACAGATTTAAGACAGACGGCCATTTTGTGAAATGACCTCTAGGCAGTGGCTTATTGTCTTGGAAGGTATTGTAGATCAAGGCAATAGCTCAGGGTCTCTTCGTTGTTCTTCATCCATTTTAAAGCAAAAGAGCGCACACTCTCGATACCTTTTTTAGAGTCATAAGAAATCACGATTTGATCGGTGTTGTTCATGCTAATCCCAGCTAAAAGATTCTCTCGCACCGGAGTCACGATTGTTTCAGAGGTCTCTTCTTGATTATAGGAATAGTTGGTGTGAATTTTCACATAACGTAAGTCCGTTTTGTTCGGAGAATTCAGCTCTACTTCTGTAACATAAAGGTAGCAGTCCAAATCAGTACCCAACGCTTGTCCCTTAAAGGCCATGACTGTGTTTTCAGGAAAGTAGTCATAGGAATAGGCAAATGATTGGCTATTAAGGCCTAAAAAAATTATTGATAAAACAAAAAGCTGCTTCATAGAAATAACCTCCCTCGTCACCTTGGAACGGAATTTATAGGAAGGAGAGGAGGAAAAGTCATGTTATTGTTTATGGCAAAAGCGGTGTCTTTTAAGAGCACTCTCTATTGCAAAGAATCAGCCTTTTAGGGGCGCAAAATGTTATTGTCCTTAGAGGGCCCTGTAAGTTTTATCATAAGGGGCGAACTTCTCAAATCGCGGGAGGAGTTCTGTCACAAGACCACTATTGTCTTTATAGAGTTCTGCGCCACTCATCCAGAACATTGCGGGAATAGAGAAGACTTGCATCTCAATCAGTTTTTGAAGCCAAGCCTCGCTGGCTCCATCGCGAATCATTGCAAGCATTTCTTCTGTGCTCGCTTTTTCTGGAATATTTGAAATGATCGGTGTGCTTACACCGTGAAGCATAAAGGCAGCGACAGCGCCGGCTTTACGAATGTTTCCTTGTGCAAAGAGAGGGACACAATTGGAATCGCACTCATCACCATTGTTGACTTGAGTGGTGACAACGACGCCGCGACTTTTTGCAGAATCCAGAATGTCTTTGATCTTGCGAGTTTCTGAAAGAGAACCCCCTGGAGAGTTTAAAAGAATTTTTAAGTCTTTCAATTCAGGGCATTGGTTTAATGTTTGCCCAAGCTCGATTGCATGATTAGGTCGAATAAGTTCTTCAAATTTCAAAGTAAGTTCTGACTTGTTATAGTCACAGGCAGAAACAACTTTCCACGAATTTCCCCAAGATGGAATCGTGAAAAAGATGATTGAACTGCTGAGGAGAAATAAAGATCTGATTGTCTTCTGCATGAGAGGGCCCTCTTTCATTGAGTAGAGATGCGAGGCCCGTACCAGAGTCTTCTAAAACCCCTTCGAGATGACCCACAAGCAGTGTATAAAAATTTGACAAAAGCTCTATTTTGCGAAGATGCGCCCGTGACATAATATTTCTCGTGTGGAGCAGGGTTTTTAGGCGTGGATTCCCTTAAGGATTAAAGTCTGGAATCTCGAAGGCAGAGTTAGAACTCTCAGAATCACCATGATTACAGGGGGTAGATTAAGATATGGTAATGATATGAAAAGACCTGTTCCTACAATGACCGAGAGCCCTTTTGGATTTGATGAATTCTTTTTTTCGACAACGAATAAGCGTGGGGTGATCGCCTCTGGGAACGATGTCTTTGTGCGTGTGAGTGCTTATCCACGAGAACAAATTCTAGGAGCTCCTCATAGTATCATTCGTCATCCCGACATGCCGCGAGCTGTGTTTAAAGTTCTTTGGGATTTTATTCAGTCAGGGAAGTCTATTGGAGCCTATGTAAAAAACATGGCGTCTAATGGAAGCTACTACTGGGTGTACGCTTTTGTTTTTCCTATCGACGAGGGCTATCTGTCGATTCGCTTTAAACCTTCTTCTGAAATTTTCAATGTGGTTGAAGATCTCTATAGAGAAATTCTAGATTTCGAAAAAGAAAACGATGATCTTGATAAGTCCGTGGAGCTTTTATTACAGAAGATTCAAGAAAAAGGATTTTCAAGTTATGATGAGTTCATGGTTCAAGCGGCTCTCACAGAGCTTGAATCACGAGGGCAAAAAGTGAAAGAGCTGGGGCAAGCCAGAACGGGCTCGCAAGGCGACTATAAAGAAAGACAAAAGGTCGAGGCAATCTCTGATGTTTCAGAGGCGGCTCTTGAAAATCTCGCTGATGCTTTCCAAAGAATTCAAGACTTTCAAAACTCTAGACAGATTTTCGAAAAAACGATTGAAGACCTCAGTGAGGGATTTAATCACTTAAAATATATTTCCTTTAATATGACGATTTCCGCTGCTAAGTTTGGCACTGTGGCTGCGAGTTTAGGGGTTGTCTCTAAAGAGTTCTCTGAGCTTTCGGGTCAGATCGAAGAGCACTTTAAGGGGCTTAACGACTTTATTCAAAAACTATCGTCTGTCATTCAGCAATGTGCTTTTAGAATTTCTGCGTTACACGTGCAGATGCTTCTAGTGGACTTTTTTGTCAAAGAGTCGATCGCAAAACTGAGATCTTCGGATAATGCCTTTGCGCAATTGCATGAGACCCAAGCTGATTTCTCAAAACTCTTTAAGGAGTACTCACTTGAGCTGCAAAAAGAAATCAGTTCTTTAAATCAAAATCTTAAAGAAATTCAGTCGAAGTTTGACGAAGTCCGAAAGTTTATCACGGGTTTAGAGGTGATAAAACAAATCGGAGCTGTAGAGTCTGCGCGGGTGGATGAAGTTAAAACGACTTTTGTACATTACTTGGAAGAGATGGATCGCTTCATTGCTCTTTTGAGAAAATCAGCGCTTGATATTACATCTCAAGTAGATCAGCTCTCAAAACATGTGAGTGTTATTTCTGATTCCTCTGAGACTCTCTCTGCAAGTGTAGAGCAAATTTTTGTGCTAGCTGCGGATCTTGCGCCCCAGATAGAACAAATTTAACTTCTAAGAACTTCTTAAGAGAGATCGCATTTTTTTTTAAATACGCGATCTCTTGCAATCAAACAGAATCAATTCTGTATTCTGTCAAATAGCTCCGATAAAACGCGCATGCTACTCTTTTGCGAAAGTCAGCAAGGAGCCGTGGCCGTGAGCGAAAGCATTGAGGAATCTCTATCTCGATTGGGCGCAGATGCGAATCAGGGCTTATCGAGCGAAGAAGCCAAGAGGCGTGCAGCCGAAGGAGCGTCATCAGAGTTTGCTCACGTCCGGTGGCAAGAAAACTTAAAAGAGATCTTTCGTTCAGTCGCAAATCCCTTAATTGGCATTCTGCTTTTTGCAGGAGTTGTATCCGCAAGCCTTGGTGAAGGGGTGAGTGCTGGGATCATAATTTTCATTGTTATCCTTAGCTCTATCCTCAATCTCTGGCAGACCTTTCGTTCTAAAAAAGCTGTCGCCAGTCTTCAAGCAAAGGTCACTCAAACCGCAACGGTCCTTCGTGACGGGAAGCTATTGGAAGTCCCACGTAAAGAAATCGTTTTAGGGGATATTATTTCGCTTTCAGCAGGCGATCTTGTTCCGGCGGATTCGCGGTTGTTGAAAGTAAAAGATCTCCATGTTCAACAAGCAGCCCTGACAGGCGAGTCGTTCCCCATCGAAAAAGAAGTGGTCTCGGGGCCCTTGCAGCACTCAGGCTTAGAGTCGCAAGGGATGGTTTATTTAGGGACCTCCGTGGTTTCTGGTACGGGTACAGCGTTGGTTCTAGCAGTCGGTAAAGGAACAGCCTTTGGCGACGTTGTAGAGCGTATTGCCGCCCGTCCCGAAGAGACAGAGTTTGAGCGAGGAACGCGCAAGTTCGGTGAGTTGATTCTTAAAACGGTGATCTTTCTTTCTTTTTTTATTTTAGTGGTTAATTTCTCACAAGTACGAAATGCCTTAGAGTCTCTTTTGTTTTCGTTAGCGTTGGCTGTCGGGCTTACGCCAGAGCTTCTGCCGATGATAACCACTGTGACTTTTGCTAAGAGTGCTCTGCGAATGGCTCGAGAAAAAGTCATCGTAAAGCATCTATCATCGATCCAGAACTTGGGCAGTATGGATATTCTGTGCAGTGATAAAACCGGAACTTTAACCTTAGGAGAGATGGAGGTTCAGAGTTCTTTGGATCTCCACGGTCAGGAATCTAAGAAAGTTCTCTCATGGGCTTGTGTGAATAGTTTTTTTGAAAGTGGATTTAAAAGTCCCATTGATAAAGCTCTTTTAGAAAAATCTTGTGAGCAGAATACTGATTTCGTAAAAGTGGATGAATTGCCGTTTGATTTTGAAAGGCGACGTCTATCTATCGTTGTTCAAGATAGAAATCAAATCATCACCCTCGTCACAAAAGGCGCACCTGAAAGTATTCTTGAGTGCTCTACTTTTTATGAAGATCAAAGTGGCCAACAGATAGAATACACCGAAGAGGTGAAGAAGATCACGCTCAAGACTTTTCAAAATTTGAGTGAGCAAGGATATCGAGTCATCGCAGTTGCCTATAAAAGAGTTCAGGCAGAGAAAGCTTTTAAAACGGATGCCGAAAAGGATTTGGTTTTTCTTGGTTTTGTCACCTTCGCAGATCCTCTTTCTCCGACCGCAAAAGAATCTTTAATCGCTCTGCAAAAAGACGGCGTGAGAGTGAAGATTCTTACGGGGGACAATGAGTGGGTCACGCGAAGAGTTTGCTCTGAGGTCGGGATTCAGACCGAGCGTTTAATTTTAGGGGCTGAGATTGAAAAAATGAACGGCATAGCCTTAGTGCAGGCGGTGAAAGAGTGCGATGTTTTTGCTAGACTTGCTCCGGCGCAAAAACAGCGAGTGATTCGCGCTTTAAAGAGTGCGGGACACGTCGTGGGGTTTTTAGGTGATGGTATTAACGATGCGCCCTCGCTGCATGACGCTGATATAGGGATTGCCGTAGCTAGTGCCGTGGATGTGGCTCGAGAAGCGGCAGATATTGTACTTATGGAACGTAATCTCGAGGTGCTTCATCAGGGGATTTTATCCGGGCGAAGAGCCTTTGGAAATGTCTTAAAATATATCCTGATGGGAACTAGTTCGAACTTTGGAAATATGTTTAGTATGGCCGGTGCTGCCGTTTTTCTTCCATTTCTTCCTATGCTGCCTACGCAGATATTGTTAAATAATTTACTCTATGATTTTTCGCAAATATCTATCCCTTCAGACAATGTGGATGAAGTTTATATCAGTGCCCCTCATAAATGGGATATAGGATTGATTCGTAACTTTATGTTGGCGGTTGGTCCGGTAAGTTCTCTTTTTGATTTCCTGACTTTCTATTTCTTACTAAAAGTTTTTAAATTTAACGAGTCTCAGTTTCATACGGGTTGGTTCTTAGAATCTCTACTCACTCAAGTTTTAGTTCTTTTTATAATTCGTACCTTCGGCAACCCATTTAGACACTTACCGAGCAAGTCCTTAGTGGCAACGGCTTTGATTGTCTTAGCAATTGGTATGTCATTACCTTTCACTCCTTTGTCAGCCGATTTGGGTTTTGTGAGTTTGCCGTTAACATATTTCATTTTCTTAGTCTTGGTGACGGTGGTCTATTTAAGTTCTGTCGAGTTTTTAAAGCGTCAAATTTTTAATAAGTTCCTAAAAATATCTACGCCTTCAGTGGAGCGGTTGCAGGTGTCGGAGAAGAGTCTATGAAAAAACGAATTCTCTCCATCACTCCAAATCCTGCGCTGGACCTCAGTGGTCGCGCTCAAGAAATCATTCCCAATGAAAAAACCTACGTTTTTGATGAGAGGCGAGACCCAGGGGGGAATGCTCTGAACGCCGCGCGAATTATTCATCGACTGGGTTCAGCAGTGACTGTGTCAGGTTTTTTAGGGGGAAGTACTGGGGAAGAGGTAAAGAACTTGATTTTAGAAGAAGGGTTGAAGGCTCACTTCATTAAGATAAAAAGTCCCACTCGCGTGAATGTCACTGTTTGGAATATGAAAGACCATCGGCAGACACGTTTGAGTTTTCCAGGACCAAGAGTTTCTAGGAAAGAAAAAGAGGATCTGCTTCAATACTTTAGAAAAAGCCACGGTATTCAAATGCTTCTTCTCGGAGGCTCTTTACCCTCTGGGTTTAGTCAGAATGAGTTAGTGGGGTTGATGAGGGAAGCAAAAAAAAGAGGAATTGCCACTATCGTTGATAGTCCAGCGGATATTTTAAAGACTCTCATTAAAGAAAAACCTCTTTTAGTAAAACCTAACTTGGAAGAGTTTCATCAACTGACGGGGAGTCGTATTCACTCTCTGAAGTCCGTAGTAAAAAAGGCCTCAACCTATTTAGGAACTGTGCGATTCTTTTGTGTTTCTTCCGTAGAAGGAGGAACCGTCTTAGTGACCCGTGAAGGGAGCTACTTCGGAAAAATTCCCAAAGTTAAAATTCGTTCGACGGTGGGGGCTGGGGACTCTATGGTTGGGGCCATGGCAGCAGCAATCTTTAATGGAGAAGAATCCCCCGAAGAGGTTTTGCGTTGGGGGCTTGCCGCATCTGCGGCAACTCTGAGTCATCAAGGCACACACTTAGGGAGTGCCTCTTTGATTAGGTCCCTTCGTAAAAAGACGCAAGTTACGCGTCTTTAGAGATGGCAAAAGAAACTTGTTGGCGAAACTACCGTGCAGGAAACTTTAGCAATGTGACATTGAAGTCTTGTCCCCTGAAGTTGGCAAAAGCTTCCATCATTGCAGGAAACAGCGCCTGTAGGGTTCTGTGTGCAGCTTAAATGATTCGAGCATTGAACGTGCTTTAAGCTCCCTGCGTTTTGAATTTGGCATTGTACGCCGTTAGAGCAAGAGATGCCGTTTCCAATTTGCTGACAGTGAGTAGAACCCATTGGAGCAGGGTGAATAGGTAAAACCAGAGAGTTTGCGGCGAATGCAGTTTGAGAAAGAACCGTAAAAAGTAATGCGATTAAAAGCTTCATAGAAAACTCCTTGAGGTCTTTTGTTAGAGACTAAGCCATTTTCCCTGTGTAGCGAAAGCGCGGTTGCTCAACGCCATTGATAGTGACGTTCTCAAGAAACATCTTCTTAGGGCGAACCCACATCTTTCCAGATGGATTCTCATAGAGAGTTTCGTAATATACAAGCTCTTCCAAAGTTTCACTGTGAAGAACCACGCCATGCACCTTATAGGGCATACCTTTATAGTGTTCGTATAAACCACCGATGACAAGTTCTGGATCTGTTTTCTGAGACATCGAATATTCCTTTAAAATTAAAAAAACGAATTACTTTTTTGGGTTGTAAGGTTTTGGCTTAAACTTCGGTTTAAACTTGGCCTTGGCCTTTTTCTTAGCAACACCTGATTTTGGGGCACTGGCTTTTACCTTGGTAGGTTTTGGTTTACGTAGCTCTTCCGGAGCGTGCAAACGTTTACCATCTTTATCTTTAAAGCGGGATTTTAAATCTTTGGCACTTTGACCTTTGCCTTCAAGGCGAGCAATCAAAAGAAGATCTCGCTCGGTCACAAGGTTAACAACAAGCCCTTCTTTACCACCACGAGCAGTACGTCCCGCACGGTGAAGGTAGTTCGCCATTTCTTTGGGAAGATGGTAGTTAATGACTCGACCTACGTGATCAATATCTAAGCCGCGCGCTGCAAGGTCTGTAGAGATAAGCACATCAACTTCGCCTTTGCGGAACTTATTTAAATTTGTACGGCGATGGCCCTTGTCCATTTCTCCGCGATACACCACGCAGGCAAAGCCTTTTTCTTCCATCTCGCTTGCAAGTTTATCGCATTGTTCACGAGTGTTCGTAAATACGATCGTGCCCCCTGGGGATTTTTGCTTAAGAAGCTTTTCAAAAATCGGCCAACGAATGCCGTCAATCACAGTTTCGTTTTTTGTTTTCAGTGTTTTGGTGACTTTGCCAGCGCCAGCCGACTGAACAACTTCTGCGTCTTTAAACAAAGTATTCATAAGTTTTTCAACTTGCTGGGATACTGTCGCTGAAAAGAGAGCCATTGGTGTGCCATCTGGGCAGCTATTTGCAATCAACTTTGATTCGTTAATAAAGCCATCATCAAGCATCTGGTCAGCTTCATCAAAAACAAGGATACGCACATCTGAAAAATCGATCAGATCTTTTTCAATCAACTGAACAAGTCTTCCTGGTGTTGCAAGAAGTACTTCAAATTCACCTTGAATACTGCGGCGACTTTGTTCGAAAGTAGTTCCACCCAGCACAGGGCGCACGCGCAGACGAGTGTCATGAGTGTAGTTCTTAAAAACTTTTGAAACCTGCTCGCCTAAATCTCTTGAAGGGACAAGCACGATAGCTCTTGGGCGTGCAAAGTCAGAGACGGGATTGTCTTCGTTTTCAAGTTCCTTCAATAGGTGCAAGATGGGCAGAGCATAGGCTAGAGTCTTTCCACTTCCAGTTTCGGAAACGCCCACAACAGATTGGCCCGACATTAAGAGCGGAATTGCAATCTTTTGAATTTCAGTAGGAGTCTGAATCTTCTGCGTTTTGAGGGTTTTAAGAATTGAAGGTAAGAGGCCGAAATCAGAAAATGTATTCATGAGGGCAATGTACCTATATCCATATAAAAATGAAGTAAAATCTAGAGTTTGGAGAAAGTTTCACCCTCTTTTGGAGAAGGCACTCTAGCAAGCTTTCATGAGCCTTCCCCAGCTTTGGCCTATTGGAAGCCAGAGAGCTAAGGGGGCGTCCTTGACGCCAAGAGCCGTGATAGAGGTGCAAAGGAATTACGAAGATCCTAGGCTCCCTTGGTTGGCAGTCGGCTAGTGGATAGACGATCTTCTATTTAGCTAGGGTGTTAAAAGCTATTCCCAGAGGGACCGTTCTTGCCAAGGAGAGAGAGTCTCGATACAAAAAATGTGTAATGAGGGGAAATTTATGAGAATCTTTTTATCTCTTTTGAGCTTTGTGTTCCTTTGGAATATCTCGGCAATGGCTCAGCCAAAATCTTCGTTTAAAGGCTTCGTTGAAATTGAAACGGGACGTTCGCTTTACGTTGATTACACAGCTCCACGTGATGGGCAGCCGACGGTGATTGTTTTAAATGGTCTGACGTATTCGACATGGAATAACGAAGCCTTTGTGGCGCCGTTGAAGAAACAAGGCGTAGGGGTCTTGTTGTTTGACCCTATGGGCATGGGGCGCACACTTTTGCGTTATGCTCCAGTGCAAGCGGTGATTCCCTTCATGGATCAAGTTCGAGATATCAAGCTTCTTTTGGCGACCTTGAAGTTTGAAGGACCGCAAAATTTCGCAGGTCTTTCTTATGGTGGTGGTCTGGGGATTGCTTTTGCATCTCAGTATCCTGAGATGGTGAAAAACGTTGTTATGATGGCTCCATTTACTCAGCCTCTTGAGGGGCAGGATAAAATGGTGAAGGATTATATCGCAGCTTTTCGTTTCGTTTGGCCATTTAATCAGATGAGTGAAGAAGAGTTATATATTCATTTCTTCCGTAACGTTGTTTACTCTACCTATCCGCTTTCTGAGCCGATTGTTTTAGAAAATCCGTTCAAGCTTGAGTCTGTGATGAACATGGCTTTAGGCGGTCGCTACTTCGATGCTAAGAGCATTGCGCATCTAGTTCCAAAGAATTCTTTACACTTAGTCGTGGCTCGCCAGGATCAGTACATTCCGGTAGAGGTTTTAGATGGTTTCTGGGCCGCAGTTCCTGAGAGTGTCAAAGCCAGCCGTCTCTATGTGACGGGCTCTGAGCACAAGGTTGTAGAGGCGATTCCGCGCTTTATGGCTTCATGGGTCTATAGAGTTCTAAAAGGGGAAGAACAACTTTATAAGAATATTGATTTTGAAGGGTATCCTTTTTTAAATAGAATTATTTATAATGGGGACAGCTTCTTAAAAGGGGACGATCTTCCATGATTCATTTTCAGATTCAAGAAGCTGTAGTTCCAGAAAATATTTTCTTTGTGCATGGGAATCTTTGCTCGGCACGATTCTGGGAACCTACCTTTGAAGCTTTGCAGTCCCGATATCCTGAAAAAGGCCCGGGGAGTTTGATGGCCGTGGATTACCCAGGCTGTGGAAAGAGTGCTCCCCCAGAAACGCAAAGTGAAATTCAAATTGAGCTTCTAGCGGAGCGCTTTCTTCAAGTGATCGATGATAATGGCTTCGGTCCTTGTCATTTAGTGGGACACTCAGCGGGCGGATTGATTGCAGCTGTTATGCTTGCAAAACGACCAGATCTTTTTAAGAGAACGGTTTTATTGGACCCAGTTGGCGCTAAAGGCGTTGCCTTTAATGATGTCATGTTGCCAGCATTTGAAGCTATGAAAGTGGATAAGGCACTGACGGGAACAATCATTGGTTCTACAATTTATAATAACGATGCTGAAGCTGATTTTTTTAAAAATGTCGTCGTAGAGGATGCATTTTCCGCAGTGAAAAATGTGGGAAGTTGGATTTTACAAGCTTTAGACGGAGTGGATTTTACGGCGTTAGTAAAGAAAATTGAAAAACCGGTTTTAGTTCTTCATGGCGAGCATGACAGCCTTCTACCGATGAAGGATTCTGAAGAGTTGGCAAATATGATCTCATCAGCAAGTTTTGAAGTTATCCCTGGGCAAGGGCATTGTTGTAATGTCGAAAATCCGGAGTGGTTTGCAAATAAAGTAAAAGATTTTATTGGGCAATAAAGAATGCAATAGAGACTGCAATAAAAAATGTAATAATAAAAAAGGGAGCATAAGCTCCCTTTTTTTTATTTATCTATCTAGATGTCCAAGCTCCATCCATAGGAAGACAAGCGCCCGTCATCGCGCGAGCATTGTCGGAGGCCAAGAATACTGCCAAGGCAGCGACTTGCTCAACCTGGATGAATTCCTTTTTCGGCTGAGATGCTAAGATGACCTCAGAAATTACTTTTTCTTTCGAAAGATTATGAACTTTTGCTTGATCGGCGATTTGCCCCTCTACAAGGGGGGTGAGAACATACCCTGGGCAGATCGCGTTGCAGGTGATGTTTTCATTGGCTAGCTCAAGGGCTACGGTCTTAGTAAGACCTAAGACTCCGTGTTTTGCAGCCACATAGGCAGACTTGAAGGGAGAAGCCACCATTCCATGCACGCTGGCGACGTTGATGATGCGGCCCCAATTTTTCTTCTTCATAAGAGGGATGGCATGTTTAATTGTGTGAAAGTTAGAAGAAAGATTGATAGCCATGATGGCATCCCATTTTTCTTCTGGAAACTGAGTCACCTCAGAGACGTGCTGAATACCTGCATTGTTCACCAGAATGTCAACGCCTCCAAAAATATCGTTGGCCTCTTCGATCATGGCTTTGATTTCAGCAGGCTTGCTCATATCAGCTTTAGAGTAGTGGGCTTTTACTTTATAAGTTTTTTCAATTTCTTGAATGATTTTTTGAATTTCATCTTCAGGGCCAAAGCCATTTAAGACAATATTGCTGCCAGCTTGCGCGAAAGCTTTGGCAATACCTAAACCGATTCCACTGGTAGAACCAGTAATAAGGGCACATTTTCCATTAAGATCTTGTTGTGACATCATGACTCCTTTAGAAATCTTGGCGATTGTACAAACAAACAGGCTTGGTGTAAAAAGGTTTTAGTTGTTTAACTTGATTCAGGATTTAAAATTTATTTTGGATAGATTTGAATGACGTGAATTTTGAATAAAACATTCATTTGAAATTTACTTTGAAATTCAAATGAAGAAGGGCTTTATGAAATTGCAACCGACACTGCGACTTCCAACTCACTCCTTGCCGCAAGGTCCTTTTTGGCTCAAAGAGAAAAAAACTTTTTCGATTTCTGGTTTTAAGACTCTTGAGGGGAAAGCTCTGCCTGACTTTGAATTGGGCTATGAGACTTACGGCAATCTCAATGAGAAAAAAGACAATGTGATTTTGGTTTGTCACTACTTCAGCGGGAGTTCGAACGCCGCGGGAAAATACGCGGCCTCAGATATGGAGCCAGGCTATTGGGACGCGTTGATCGGCCCCGGTAAAAGTGTCGATACAGAAAAATATTTTGTGGTGGCGGTAGATATACTCTGCAATGTCTGCCCCGCACTGCCGATGGTGAAGACGGTGGGGCCATCAAGTCTGAATCCTTCTACTGGCAGCGCCTTTGGAATGGATTTCCCACAAATTACAATTGCAGATATGGTGCGCGCACAAAAATTAGTGTTGGATTCTTTAGGCGTTGAAAAACTTCACGCCGTTCTTGGGCCTTCGTTAGGCTCTATGCAAGCTTGGCAATGGGCTGCAGATTATCCAGAAATGGTAGAGCGAATTGTCCCTGTCATTGGGTCTGGATTTGAAACTTCTAATTTTGTCGCGGCAGCCGTTGAACTTTGGGCGCGCATGTTGAAGTTAGACCCTATGTGGAGTGAAGGGCGCTACACAAGCGCAACATTCCCCATGGCGGGAATGGTTTCTAGCCTTGAGATGCTCACTTGGAATTGTCTTTCGCCCCAGTGGACAGAGGTTTATGGTTTTAAGGCGCTCCATCAACTGGCTTCGCAAAGAGCGCAGTTCATTGATCCGAATCATTTTCTATATATCGTCCACGCCGTGCAAACATTCTCGGTGCGTGAAAAATTAAAAGACATCCGTGCGAAAGCTCTGGTGATCGCAGCGGAGTCCGACTTCTTGATGCTTCCTGAATTTTCAAAGCAAGCTGTTCAAGAGTGTGAGGCCCAAGGGATTGCTGCAGAATATTTTGAGATTAAAGGGCAGGGGGGGCACTTAGATGGCCTTTTTGCGATTGAGCAGGTTGGGGCGAGGATTGCAAACTTCTTGGGTGCTCAGAACTAGTGAATAGTTTTTTAAGTCTGATCCATCAAATTTGATTGATATGAGGTTTGCGGAATTCTATGAAATTTTTAAAGGGTGAAATCGGCGTTATCGAGGAGATGCTCGACGAATAATGATTTAAAGTACCCAACTACTCGTATCTATGCAGAAGGAGAGATAGTCTGGACTAGTGGAGATTTATTTACTGCGTTCTTACCTGAGTCCACGTCGATGATGTTGATTGGAAATCTTTCCCTCTAAAACCTAGGGCAGTCTCTGCAGTGTAGTTGTTTATCCAATTGTCATGTTAGGTTCGCTATTTTCTAAATCCTGAAGATTTGTTGAAGTAGGTATGAAGGCTTTGAGCAAATTTGAGATCGCGTGACTCTACGGGAGGCATACCCATGTAGTCTAATATTTCCTTTAGATATTGGTATACTTCCTCAATCGAAGCACCTTGCGAGAGTAGGGAGTATAGCGGGCCTGCATAAGAGTCATATTCATTTAATTCTAAACCTTCATTCATCAACGACTCTGTAACTCCGATGGGATCCCACTGTTGTAAGTAGCGACATATCATTTCGGTCACTTTTTTCACTTTAATTCCCTACAAAATTTATAATAAATTTAACACGAAGAATAACAACGTGAAGACTCATTGTTACTCTTTGTACGAACCCTTTTCGCAATGATACTTCGTTATTACATTTGGCTGAGATTGGAATAAGGAGGCGGCAGTGTTGCAATTTTCACGATTGTAAAGCTCTGACTCCTTTGTGTCAAATGTTCCAACGTGAACTCTTAAGTTAGAGTCTATCGGTGAGTTTCTATATAACGTATATGTGGACTGTTGGGTGCAACCTATTGCAAAAAAGAAGCATACTCCGGTCATGATTTTATAATAAGAATTTAATGTCATTTGTTTCGTATCGGTATAACTTATAAATAGTTTATATCGTATCATGTAAACTATTTAAGTGTTGTTATTTTGGAGGATAGCATGAAACTGAGATATCTATTAATAGTTAGCCTAATTTTTACGGGGTGTACTAAAAATATTTGGGTCATGACTACGAGTAAGGACGATAAGCCTATTACTTCGTGTTTGAAGTTTTCTCCTGAGATTGCAATGTCTATAGCTGTTCCAATGAATTGTCAGAAGAGTGTAGTGATCGGCAAGTATCTATGCTCGAATGGAAGAATGCTACATTTTTTTACTGATAATCAAGAATGTCTTGAGTTATATGAATTCTTCAAAAAGACTCAGGGAGAGTATCGAATAAGCGAAGATCCAACTGATATTAGGTAGTGGGGAGTTGATCTAGAGCTTAAATTAATCTACTTCGAGTGGGATTTGTGACGTTTAATTTGACGTATTTCTTTCTCAAACCGCAATTGTTTCTATCTCCTTCTTTAGCAGTGAAACGATGGAGCACTCCAACGGAAGAACCACGGTTATACTTCCATTTATCGAAAACGGTGTATCACATAAGATGAAATGTCTTTTAGATTCGGAGACATTTATTGAGGGAGTGGTGTTATAGCTCCTTCGCTAATAATGGAAATATGTTCTATAGTGGAGTTTTAAGTAGTGGATAAGGAGTTCGAAAAGGGCAGTAGAAATAAAAACCCTCTAAAAACAAAAAAGCCAGCTCTTAATGGCTGGCTTTTGTAAGCACTTGTAACTATTTGAGGAAAAATGGTTGCGGGGGCAGGATTTGAACCTACGGCCTTCGGGTTATGAGCCCGACGAGCTACCAGACTGCTCCACCCCGCGACAAATGAAGCTCGAATCTACGCCCTGAACCCCATGGGGTCAATATATCATTTCAAAAAAACGAGAGATGACAACGCATAACCCCATAGAACGGGAAATCTCAAAACGGTATCCATGGTTTTTCACAAACGATGAGCTTGCCTCAATACAAGAAAGCCTTTCTAGGCAAAGCTCTTAAACGAGGCAGCGAGTTCGCAAAAGACTACTGCTGCAAGGGTTTGAGGCTTCAAAGAATGAAAAACAAATATGAAGCTCTTTAGTTTTTCACTAGACCCTCCGATAGGATTTTTTAACAGGTGAGGGCGTTTTGGAAGAACGTAGTGTGCATAAGAATTTTGTTTTTCAAATTTCAACTATGGTCGTTGCAGGTCTTATTCTGCATTATCTGATCCCGCCCAAAAAAGATTTTCACATTCCGCAAGCAAACGTAAGCAGTGCAAACTATTCAGGCACCGGAAAGAGTGGCAATCTCAATAGAAAGCCTTCCAACACTGTCAGTCTACAAGATAAAGCGGAGCAAAAAAGTCTAAAAAACCAAGAGATCATTGGTCGTGGACTACAAATCATCCGCTCGCAAAATAAGTAAAAATCTAGAGCTTCTTAATAAAGAGTTTCACAGAAATATTCTGATCCTTCAGAGTAGCCTGCAATTCGCTTAAGAGGCCCTCTTGAAGTTGTAGCACCGATGACTGCGCAAGCTTTTCGGTGAACGAACTGTGCGCACTTCCCATGAGGTAAAACACGGAGCTATAAGCCTCAAGAAGATGGGTTTTATCTGTCAGGCGATAAGAGATAGAAGAGAGCGAAAGCTTCAAGCCATGCCTTTGCTCAAGCTCGGAGGGGCCCTCAAAAGAGCCACCTTGAACTTGCACGCCGGTGTTGAGATTAAAAAGCTGCTCATTCTGAAGGGGAAGGTAGGACTGAGAGACGCAATCAGTTTCCACACACCAAACCGTTTTAATTTCAATAACTGGTGTTGTTTGGATGGGGTCTTCTGTCCGAGGTTCTTCGTGGGTTCTGGAAAAATTTAAACAACTAGAGCGGCGACAAAAACGTAAGGTTTTTCCATCAGTAGAAAGACTAGCAGAGAGCAAAACCCAAGGTTCTTCCACATCGACGAGTTCCATTTTTCCGTCATCAGACAGAGAGCGAATCACGAACTTCGTTTTTGTGTAGTGATCGCCCAAGGTAAAGATCTCATCAATAGAGTCGTCATTCAGGAAGAGCCAACTGCGATAGTACTTTCCATAGGCGCCGTCATCGCTGACAACAGCTTCAGAGAGCCATTTGCCCTGAGTAGAAAGAGGAAGACTCTTTGCTAATACTGTACTTGAATACAAGATTATAAAAACGCAAAGAATCTTTCTCACGGGGCTCTCCTAGAGTGGGGAATTAGTGACGATGATGGTGTTCTTTATCGCTGTTCTTTACGCGAGGTTCAACCGTAAATTCGTAAGACACAGGCTTGCCATTTACTTTAAAGCTCACTTTTGTTTTATCGCCATCTTTAAACTCTTTTGTCGCATCAAAGAGCATGATGTGGTGGCCGCCGGGTTTAAGAATAAACTCTTTGTTTTTTTCAATAGTGATGCTGTCGATTTTTTGCATGGCCATATGTCCATCTTTCATGAACGACTCGTGCATTTCCACAGCTTTAAATCCATCCGCTTTTTCGATGCTGACTTTGATAGACTCTTTAGAATTATTTTTAAACACTCCATATCCCGCCGTCGCAGGTGCGCCTTTGAGGGGTGTGTAGATGTAGGGCTTTTCGATTGTTAAAATCTCTTGTGCAAATCCAGAATGGGGAAGAAGGATTGCAAGAGCCGTAAAAATAAATGCTTTCATGGCGAGAGTCTCCGTTTCTTAAAGATGACGTTCAATGGGTTCTAAAACTTCATGAGTGTTGCGAGGGCTTTGGATCATGTCAATGACCATGCCCTTAGAGTTTAAAAGATAAATCTTATCTGTGTGCGCGACAGAGTATCCCAGGTAAGATTTCGGGTCTTCTTCAAGCATATAACTTGCTTTAAAGAGTTTCACAGCATGATCGATCTGCTCACGGCTTCCGCTCAGACCAATAAACTGAGGATGAAATTGAGCCGCATAGGTAGCGACGTCATCGGCAGTCTCGTGATCTCGATCCACGCTGACAAAGATAAGTTGCAGGCGGCTTTTTTGCTTCTCGTTGAGTTCAAGAAACGCCTGACGTGCCACACTCAGGGTCATAGGGCAGACATCGGGGCATTTGACGTAACCAAAGTAAAGCAGGCTCAGTGGTTTTCTATGTTCAGAAAGGGTCCACGATTCTTCTTTGAACTGAAGGGTGAAGTCACCCCCAAAGCTTGGCGTGCGGGAGGTGTACCAAATAAGCCCAAACACTAAAAATAGCGAAAAAATAAATAAGGCCAAAAGGCTTTTTACAATACGAGAACTCTTAGATTTATTCATATCTTGGTCATAATTCCGTAGAAGCCTAGAGTCATGCAATAAGTCTTTCCGCAACAATTCGATGCATAAAAAATACGCTGTTTTCATTTCTCAGGGGGATTCGATAAACCACCAGAGAATGACGGGGCCGCGCAAGTGCCTTAGAGTGGTCTGGCCTAGGGGGAAGGTCTCATATCGCGTAAAAGCTACTTGAAGAGGCTCAAGGCCGCTTCTTTTTAGCGCAAACCTCGCCGATTTTTAAATCTTGCTAGAGTTTTAAAATCTTTTCAGCTAAATTGGCGCCATGAAAATACAAGTACCTAGCGTTAAAAAATTAAGTGCTATCCTTCCCGATGAACCGACTTTATTGATGGGAGCTGGCCCGGTTCCAATCCCTCAAGAAGTGGCAGAAGCGAATAAACTAGTGATCTCTCACCTCGGCGAGCCGATGAATACGATCGTCGCTGGTTTACAGAGCATGTCTCAGTACTTATTTCAAACAACGACCACAAAGATTTTTGGTGTTTCTGGCCCGTCTTCTGCCTGCATGGAAATGGCAGTGACTTCTTTGTTATACCCAGGCCGTAAAGTTCTAGTTCTTAATCTGGGAACGTTCTCAAATCGTTTTGCAGAGCTTGCAAGAGGAGTGGGTGCTGATGTTGTCGAGTTACATCCACAACCTCTTTCACCTTTCCGCACTTCTGATGTGAAGGCAGCCCTTGAAAAAGAAAAGTTTGATGTCTTAACAATTGTGCAAGGTGAAACGTCTTGCGGTATTCGCAACGTTGAGCTTGAGCAAATTGTGAAGCTTGCAAAATCCATGGGTGTTCGCACAATCGTGGATACAGTTTGTACTCTTTCAACAATGCCTTTGTTGATGGATGATTGGGGAATTGATATTTGTGTAACAGGTGGACAAAAAGGTCTTTCTTCTGTTGCTGGAGTTTCTCTGATTGCTTTCTCTGAAGATGCCTATGCGTTTGTTGAAAAGCGTGAAGTGCGTATGCCACATTGGTGTTTAGACCCACGCCGTGCCTTTAAGTTTTGGTGTAAGCATGAGTACCACTACACAGCGCCTGTGAATGGAGTCAATGCCCTTTATGAAGCTCTTCGTTTGATCTGCGAAGAAACTCTGGAAAAACGTCATGAACGCCACGAGCAGTCTTCAAAGCTTTTACAGCGCAGCCTTGAAAAAATGGGCTTAACACTTTTTGCGCCTGACGAATGTCGCCTTAACTCAGTGATTGCGATTAACAATCCTGAATCTGTAAATGCCAAAGAGTTGATTGCTTACTTGAAGCAAACATATAACGTTGAAATTTCTGGAGCATTTGGGTTGAACATTGTGCGCATCGGTCAGATGGGTGAGCAATGTCGCCCGCAAAACGTAAAACGCGTTTTGGAAGCGCTTGGAAAGTCCTATGTCCACTTTGGTGTGGCTTTGGATCTCAGTGTTTTAGAATCTCTTTAGTTTCTGTTCTAAAAAGTTAGTTTAAAAAAATCCCAAGGATTACCACCTTGGGATTTTTAATTTGAAAGTCTAGAAACTAATTCCATCATCAAAATTTTATGAACTTTATGACTAAATCTTCCGAAGTTTAATAAGAACGTAGGAGGGACTGTGTTGAGAGTTCTAATTTTTCTTTTAATAGGCTTAACTTTTGGATGTAACAATAAAGTTTCTGTTGAAGGGAAATCACTTTTTTCGTCATGGCAAAGAGATGGGCACACCATCGATCTTACAGACGGCTCTATTGGTACGTTTTCAAGTAAAGTAACGCTTCCCCTTGGTCATGAGTGCACAACTATCATGGAGCTCAAAGGAGATGAGGTGACAGGGACCTACGATATCTCTTCGAGCACTTATGTGAGCGGGACAGGGCTTCCCCCGATGGACCCAGGATGCGCATCTCTAAATACTGAAGGTCTTTATGAGCAAGCCGGACCCTATTTGATTTTATGTGAAAAAGGTATCCACTGCGGTGATTACCAATAGTCAGAATCACTTTCTATTGCAGGACTCAAGTGACGGGTCCTGTTTCTGTCTGATACAGGACCCTAAAAACTAGATACTTAGAAGCATTAAGTATGTGACATAAATTCCGAAAAATAAAATAAGGTACACTTTATAATTTAAGGTTGATATTCATGCGTAAGTTCTCGTTACAGTTAAAGCTTGTTATTCCAATTGTTATTTTTGCCGTTCTGATTTTTTCCGTGATGACATACATCACAGCCCGCAATGTCCATAAGACAGCGCAAGTCTCAGCGACAGAGAACTCCCTAGCGATCAGTCAAGCCTATGGCGGGGAAATGAAAGGCACGATTGAAGAGGGGATTTTGATTGCGCGTACTTTAGCAACCTCGCTTCTAAGTCAAAAGCAATCCGGCTTGGTAGATCGTGAAGCCATTGCGACGATTTTTAAAGATATCATGCAAAAAAATGACTTTCTTATCGGTGCGTGGACCGGTTGGGAAGCTCAAGAGTGGGATCGTTTAGATTCCCAGTTTGCCAATTCTCAGTGGCACGATCCGAGCGGTAGATTTATTCCGTACTTCAGTCGCAGCGAAGGAAAAGTGATTCGTAGCCTTTTAGAATTTTACGATGTTCCAGGGGACGGTGATTTTTATTTGAAAGCTAAAAATCTAAAACATGAAACCATGGTGGAACCGTTTCTTTACCCCGTGGATGGCAAAGAAGTCTTAATGACAACAGCCTCTGTGCCAGTGGTATTTGAAGGAAAGGTTTTAGGAGTGGTGGGGGTTGATATCCCTCTGAGCTCTTTTCAAGAGCGTGCTTTAGAGATTAAACCCTATCCTGAATCAGAGGCTTATATCTTAACGAAAAATGGGATCATTGTTGCCCATCCTGATGAAAAACTACTCACTCAAAAAATGCAGTTTCCATTTAATCAAGAGGCTTTCCTAAAAGCAGTGGAATCAGGTCAGGAATACGTTCAATCCGGCTATGACTTAGGCGAAGAGTATTTATACACTGTAACGCCTATTCGTATTGGTAAGACGGAAGAGCCTTGGTCCTTGATCATTCGTACACCACAAAAAGTTGTGATGGCCGATGCGCAGACTTTGATACTTACTCAAGTGGGTATCTCATTTTTAGGCCTTTTAGTTTTAATCGTTTCTGTTCTATGGATTACAAGATCAATTTCTAAATCTCTTTCTGGATTGTCTTTAAAAGTGGATTCATCAGGGGAGCAAGTCGCCGGAGCCATTGAACAGCTGTCTCAAGCTGGGTTTATGCTTTCTGAATCTTCCAGTGAATCAGCAGCTTCCTTAGAAGAGACTGTGGCTTCGCTTGAAGAACTGAGTTCCATGGTCAGACTCAACTCTGAGCATGCGCGCACAGCTGCCGAGTTGTCTTTAAACTCTTCCAAGGTGGCCCAGGATGGAGAGACGGGGATGAAAGAGCTGCTAGAATCTATGAGCGCGATTTCAGCGTCGTCTCAAAAAATCGAAGACATTATTGATGTTATTGATGATATCGCCTTTCAAACAAATCTCTTAGCCCTCAATGCGTCTGTCGAGGCTGCAAGAGCGGGGGAGCATGGAAAAGGTTTTGCTGTGGTTGCAGAAGCCGTTCGCGCTTTAGCGCATAGATCCGCTGCATCGGCGAAAGAGATTGGTCAATTGATTCATCAATCCACAGAGATCGTTCAAAAGGGGACGCAGCAATCCCATCAAGCAGGACTTTTGCTGACTCAGATCGCCGATGCCGCGAAGAAAGTTTCAGATCTCGTCAGTGAAATTTCTGTGGCAAGTGGCGAGCAAGCAGCGGGGATTCAGCAGATCAATCAGGCGATGAATCAATTAGATCAATCTGTTCAATCAAATGCCGCCTCTTCAGAGGAAATTGCTAGCACTTCTCAAGAGATTGCTCATCTAGCAAAAACTCTTCAGGACGTGGTGCAAGAGATGAGAAGTGTCGTTGAGGGTGAAAAAGAAGCCCCGACTTCTTCTGGCCAAGTGATCGCTTTTCCAGAGTCTCAAAAAAACGCCGCCTAAGGCATTTGTGTAAAATTACAAAAAAACTATCCTTGAGTCGCATTAAAAGGCCCCTAGAGGGCCTTTTAATTATACATTAGTATGAATAGTCTTTTCTTATTATACAGGCTTATCAGACCCTCGGAACTGCGCTAATATGAGCCTATCTTCAACAGGTGATAGATAAGGAAAATACATTATGGATCAAAAAATTATTAAACGCTTTAAAAAAGACAGTCCTTCTCATTGGGTGGGCGATGGCTTTGCGGTGCAATCGATCTTTAACTATCATGAGTTTCCGCAAGAAATTTCACCATTCTTAGTGATGGACTACGCAGCCCCAAGAGAGTTTGCTCCGAATACTTCAAAACGTCGTCGCGGAGTGGGTGAACATCCTCACCGCGGCTTTGAAACTGTGACTATCGTTTATCATGGTGAGGTCGAGCATCGGGATTCAGCAGGTGGTGGTGGAGTTATTTCTGAAGGTGACGTTCAATGGATGACGGCCGCTTCAGGATTAGTGCACGAAGAGTTTCACGGCGAGAACTTCTCTCGAGACGGTGGCCTTTTTGAGATGATTCAACTTTGGGTGAATCTTCCTAAAAAAGACAAAATGAATAAACCCCGCTATCAAGGGATTACAAAAGATCAAATCCCGACGGTGGAATTAGGTTCTGCTGGAACGCTGCGAGTGATTGCCGGAGACTATAACAACACTCTAGGCCCTGCAATGACTCACACTCCGGTGAACCTTTGGGATCTTCGTCTTAAAGCAGGAACTGAGGTGACTCTTAAGCTTCCGAGTTCGCACATGAATTCATTCTTTGTGCTTTCAGGAGAGGTTGAGTATGTGGATGGCACTCGCCAAAAATCTGCGGAATATGCAGTGCTTGCTGACGGAACTTCAGAAGTAACGTTGAAAGTGCATGCTGATGCTAAGATTTTGATGATGGGTGGAGAGCCACTGAATGAACCGATTTTTGCCTACGGACCATTTGTGATGAACAATAAGTCTGAGATCTACGATGCTATGCTGGATTTCGAAAGTGGTAAGATGGGCCGCCTTTCTTAATGGGAAACTTAAATTTATTCCTCCGGCAAAGGAGAGTGTGAAAAGCTTTCCTTCGCGTGTTTTCTTAAGGCAGTTTCTTCAGATAGGGGAAACTGCCTTTTTCTTTAGGAGTCCTGTTTGCAGAACACCGTAAATATCCGTACTATGTTAGAAAGTCACACGACAAAGGGGCCTATGAATACACAAGTTCTGGATCTCAATGAGATCATGGTTTTTGTAAAAGTAGTTCAAATGGGAAGCTTCTCAAAAGCAGCAAAAGCTTTGGGCATGCCCAACTCGACGGTGAGCGCGCGAGTCTCTAGTCTTGAAAAACGATTGGGTGTGAGTCTTTTAAAACGTACGACACGCCAGCTTCATGTGACCGAAATTGGACAAGTTTATTTCGAAAAAGCTCTTCAAGGTTTAAACGAAATCACCCAGGCCGAGAGCAGTGTTTTAAGTTCTCAGGAAACCCCACGCGGAACTTTGAGGATTACCGCACCCGTTTTTCTTGCAAATTATCTTTTGGTTGATGTTTTGGCAGAGTTTGGAAAGCAGTATCCAGAAGTAGATTTAGAGATGATTCTTTCGGATGAGACTTTGAATTTAGTCTCTGAAGGAGTTGATCTCGCTATTCGCGCGGGAGATCTTAAGGACTCATCTTTAATTGCCAAGAAACTTGGAACTGCCTACTTTGCTCCGTTCGCATCACCGCAATATTTGAAAAAGCACAAGACTCCAAAAACTCCCAAAGATCTTTCAGAGCATCAATGCATTCAATTCACTCCACTTGGAAAGGATACATGGACTCTTGAGGGAGCTAAGGGCAAAGCTCAAGTTCCGGTGATGACCCGAGTGAAGGTGAATGAATTAGAGGTGGTGAAGTCGTTGGCTTTGGCAGGATTGGGAATTGCTTTATTACCGACTTTCTTTTGCACCGTCGAATCCAAAAAAGGTAAACTCGTGCAATTGCTACCAGGCTGGAGATCAAACCCGCGCCCATTGCATTTCGTGTATCCAGCCCACAGATATCCTTCTCCGAATTTACGTGCATTTTTAAAAGTAGCTTCTGAGATTATGAGTCAGAAATTAAAAACAGCTCCCTAGAGAGCTGTTTTTTAAGACCTTCATATGAATCGAGAAAGACTATTTCTTGGTCATTGTCTCGGCTTCGCCCAAAGCATTGAGCTGAACAACTTTGGTCTTTGTAACGCGAATTTCTGGAAGATCATTAATACCTTGAGCTGCGAGCTGCTCCACTTCAAAAGGGACGATTTGTTTTGGTCCTTTTTTACCAGGATGGATCTTCGTTTGGTGAGCACAGTTTTTAGAACAAGTGTCTTTCTTAAATTCAATCTCTGCGCAATCCACGCAAATCAACTCTTCGGAGTCACAGCGAACACAGTCGATTTTAATTTCAGATGGTTGTCCACAGTGTGGGCAAAGGCCATACTTAGTGCTAGGTTTTAAGTTTTGATCAACAGCTACGCGGTGATCAAAAACAAAACATTCACCTTCAAACTGATCGTTTGGATATTCCGCAAGGTAATTTAAAATACCACCATCAAGTTGGTAGACATTGTTGTAGCCTTTATCTTGCAACTCAAGAATACCTTTTTCGCAGCGGATTCCGCCGGTGCAAAAGATCAGCATTTTCTTATCTTTTTGAATGCCTTGAGCTTCGATGTATTGAGGGAAGTCAGTGAACTTTTCAATATTAGGATTCAGTGCGCCCTTGAAGGTCCCGATTTTATACTCATACCAATTGCGAGTATCAATAACTACGTAATCGTCCTCTTCCTTCATGACTTGATTCCATTCAGCAGGAGAAAGGTGATAGTTCTTTCCTTCAGGTGGCATCATTTCAGGAATACCTGTGGTAACGATCTCTTCGCGAATTTTAACTTTAAATCGGCGGAAGGGAGCTTTTGGACTTTCGGAGTCCTTAAAGGCAATGCCCGTTGCACCGAAGAACTCAGCAATAAAGACTTTCCATGCATTGAGGGATTCTTTAGAAGTCGCAGCACATGTTGAATTGAAACCTTCGCTACCTAAGATGACTAAACCTTTGATTTTAAGTTCAACGGCTTTTTCTTCAAGTTTTGTTTGGATGGTTTCTAGGTCGTTCAGCTTAAGGAATTTATAGTAAGCTGTAACATAATAGCTTTGAGCGGCGTTTTCGCCAACACTCTTAGCGTCAGAGCGTAAATCAGACATGTGTCACCTCAGTTATCCCTCTTAGGCTCCAAACCCATGGGAGTTGAATGTTCGCAAGGTTTATAAAGGGTTTTGATAAAGTTAAGCAAGATTTTTTTTAATTCTTGTAAGAACGGCCTCATCAATGCCTGCGAAAAGGGCAAGCGCCGGCAAAGCGGGAAAGAGCTGTCATATTCGGTGCTTAGAAAGGCTCTCTGGGGTTTTGATAAACTCTCAGCGACATAGATAGGGGTTGTAGAACTGCCCATAAGCCAGTAAAAAGAATGTTTTAAGGATTATAGAATGCTAGCCACACCTCAAATTCAAAAAGAAATTAAACGTCGTCGTACGTTTGCGATTATCTCTCATCCGGATGCGGGTAAGACCACTTTAACAGAAAAATTGCTTTATCACGGGGGCGTGATTCACGAAACCGGTGAAGTTAAAGGAAAATCTGGAACCAAAGCCGTCACGTCTGACTGGATGGCCATGGAGCGAGAAAAAGGGATCTCCGTCACGTCTTCAGTGATGACGTTTGATTACAATGATCTTCGCGTGAACTTACTAGACACTCCTGGGCATAAGGACTTCGGTGAAGACACTTACCGCGTTTTGATGGCCGTGGAATCAGCTTGTATGTTGATCGACGTTGCTAAGGGCGTGGAAGATCGTACAAAGAAACTTTACGAGGTCTGTCGTCTTAGAAAAATTCCTATTTTCACTTTCGTAAACAAACTCGATCGTGAGGGAAAAGACCCTCTAACATTGATTGATGAGGTTGAAAAAACACTCAACATGCAATGCTACCCAGTGACTTGGCCTTTAGGAATTGGTCAACGTTTCCGTGGAATTTACAATCGTTTGACGAAAGAACTTTGGATCTACGATCAGCATCGTGAAGAAGTCGAGGACTATAAAATCATCCCTTTTGAAAAAGGAAAAGATGATGCCATTCTTTATGACTATCTTGATAAAGAGTCTGCTGACCAAGTGATTGATGAATTAGAACTTATTGAAGGAGCTTTACCACCGTTTGATGTGGAAGAGTTCCTAAATGGTACGATCTCACCTGTGACGTTCGGATCAGCCAAACAAAACTTCGGTGTAGATACATTCCTACAATTTTTCACAAAGTACGCTCCAGGGCCACAGGCGCGCAAAACTCAAGATGGTCGAGAGATTGACCCTTGTGATGCGAACTTCTCTGGTTTCGTATTTAAAATCCAAGCCAATATGGATCGTCGTCATCGTGACCGTATTGCCTTCATTCGTATTTGTTCTGGAAAGTTCGAGCGCGGCATGAAAGTGAAGCACACTCGTCACGATAAAGAACTTCGTCTCTCCTATGCCAGCCAATTTGTGGCTGCAGATAAAGAGACCATCGAAGATGCTTACGCAGGGGATATCGTCGGTGTTGGTGACACAGGGAACTTTGCTATCGGTGACGGAGTGTTCTCTGGCGGAAATATTCGCTATGAAGACATTCCAAAGTTTGCTCCAGAGCTTTTTTCAAAACTTTCTGTGCGTGACGCTTTAAAACGTCAAAAAATGCAAGAAGCTCTGATCCATCTTTCTGAAGAGGGAGCCATTCAATTATTCATCGATCCACTAGTTGGTATGCAAGACCCCTTAATTGGGGCCGTCGGGGAGCTTCAGTTTGAAGTTCTTGTTCGTCGTTTGCACGATGAATATAACTTGGATGTTCAACTTTCTCGCTTGCCGTATTCGGTAGCTCGTTGGCCACGCACGAAAGAGGGCAAGCCTGTTGCTGAACTTAAGGGCGGCGCACGTATTTTCCGCGATATGCAGAACAACCCAGTTGTGATGGTAAATCAAGAGTGGGATTTGAACTGGTTGGTACGTGAAAATCCAGAGATTGAGTTCCACACGAGTATTACTCAGGCTCGGTAGTTTTTGTAAAAGGAGATAGTTTTTAGTGAGTCATCCATTAGAAATCACTGATTTAAGAAAACGCTATACGAACAGCCCCAAAGAAGCTGTTCGCGGAGTGAGTTTTGAAGTCAAAGCCGGAGAAATTTTCGGACTTTTAGGGCCTAATGGTGCAGGCAAAACTTCTATCATTTCAACAATCACGACTTTAGAAAAGCCGACCTCAGGAAGTGTGAAAGTCTTTGGAGTCGACGTTACAAAAGAGCCGATGTTTACTAAAAAACAAATCGGTATCGTTCACCAAGAAATCATCAACTCTGGTTTTTTTACGGTAGAAGAAATCTTGAAGTTTCATTCTGGATACTACGGACTAAGAAAGAACCAAGAGCGTATTTTATTTCTACTTGAGAAACTTTCTTTGCTTGAACATCGCGATAAAAAAGTAAAACAACTCTCTGGCGGTATGAAAAGACGACTGATGATTGCTAAAGCTTTAGTGCACAATCCGAAGTTATTGCTTTTAGATGAACCCACAGCGGGCGTAGACATTCGTCTGCGTGAAGACCTCTGGAAGTTTGTTCAAGAATTGCGTTCTGAGGGGATGTCGATTCTTTTAACGACTCATTATCTTGAAGAAGCTGAAGAGCTTTGTGATCGCGTGGGCATTATAAATTTCGGTAACGTTGTTCATGTGGGGAATACTAAAGAAATCATTCGTGAGTACTCGCTCAAAAAAATCCGCCTTTTGTTGACTCAAGACTATCCAGTTCAGTCCGAGTACCTAAAGGAAAGAAACGAGAACTCTTATCTTTTGGTTGTTCCGCAACATAAAGCTATTGGGGATTTACTGACGGAGCTCAATATTCCGATGCAGTTCATTAAGGACGTCGAAATTCAAAATGGGGATTTAGAAGAGGCCTTCTTGAAGCTCGTCAGCCGAACAGAGACATCCGATAGTTCATCTCAGGTCAGAGTTTAGGAGCAGGCGCTGTGACAGGTTTTATTACATTATTCCAAAGAGAAATTGCGCGATTCTGCAAAGTTCTTGTGCAGACGGTGATCACACCGTTTGTTTCGTCATTTTTATATTTATTAATTTTCGGTGTTTCTTTAGGAGAGCAAATGAGCGCCCAGCAGGGCGTGAGTTATCTGTCTTTTTTGATCCCAGGATTAATGATGATGGGCTTAATCAATAATGCCTTTCAAAACTCTTCCTCGTCTGTAGTCTCTTCAAAGTTTTCTGGGGACATGGAAGACTTGCGTGTGGCTCCGGTTTCAGATCAAGAGATCATCTGGGCAATGAGTCTTGCAAGTCTTGTGAGGGGCTCGGTTGTTGCCGTGATTACATTCATCGTGGGTACGGTGTTTATGTATTTCCAACAGGGGCAATGGTTGAGTATTGCAAATCCTTTGACGACTTTATTCTTTTTGGTGATTGCGGGATTGCTCTTTGGAATGATCGGGATCAGCGTTGCTTTCTGGGCGACATCTTTTGACCAGCTCTCTGCATTTTCAGCCTTCATTCTTCTGCCTTTGACATATCTAGGCGGTGTGTTCTTGTCGATTGAGCATCTACATCCGTTTTGGCAGATGATTAGTAAGGTAAATCCTCTCTTGTATCTCATTAACGGACTTCGTTACGGGATTCTTGGTGTGAGTGACGTGGATGTGATGACGGCGGCCCTGATCTCTATTGTGGGCTTCATATTCTTTTTTGGGACGGCTTTATTCAGCCTCCGTAAAGGCAGCTTCCAGCGTTGGTAGTTCATAGGCGCGGCGCATCTAGGTTAAATACAGGATGGCCTGCGTTGTTATTGTGAATATGTTGGGGTAAGTCTTAGTTTTTGAAATTCGGGGTAACTTATGTTTGAAAATCTATCCGATAAAATTATGGCGAGCCTTAAAAAGGTTCGCGGGCAAAGCAAAATCACCGAAGCGAACATTGAAGAGGTTCTTAAAGAAATCCGTCTGAGTCTTTTAGAGGCCGACGTTAACTTCAAAGTCGTTAAAACTTTCATTGATAAAGTAAAAGCAAAAGCTATTGGCGCGGAAGTTCTTCAGAACGTCAATCCAGGGCAAATGTTTGTAAAAATCGTTCACGAAGAACTTGTGAACGTTTTAGGTGGTGGAGCCGTTGATATCAACGTGCGTGAAAACCCAAGTGTTATCTTCCTAGTGGGTTTGCAAGGGGCGGGAAAAACTACTTCCGCTGCTAAGTTAGCTCTTTATATTCGTCAAAAACTAGGGAAGAAGCCAGGACTTGTGCCTGCGGATATCTATCGTCCAGCGGCCATTGACCAATTACAGGTGCTTGGCAAGCAAAACAACATCCCGACATTCCCAACCGAGTTAGGAATGAAGCCAGAAGAGATCCTTGAGAAGTCCAAGCAATGGGCCAAGGATAACATGGTCGACGTGGTTCTTGTGGATACAGCAGGTCGACTTCAAGTCGATGATGAGTTGATGTCTGAGCTAAGTCGTTTGCGTGAAATTTGGACGCCACAAGAGATTCTCTTGGTCGCAGATGCGATGCTTGGTCAGCAGTCAGTCAACGTCGCTGAGGGCTTCCATAAGCGCCTGACGTTGACAGGTTTGATCCTTACGAAGGTGGACGGGGATGCGCGCGGTGGTGCGGCTCTGTCGATTCGTGAAGTCACAGGAATTCCAATTAAGTTCCTTGGTATGGGTGAGAAAGTTTCTGCCCTTGAAGTCTTCCATCCAGACCGCCTTGCAGGACGTATCTTGGATATGGGGGACGTTTTAAGTCTTGTTGAAAAAGCTCAAGAGGTGATTGATGAAAAATCAGCTCGTGAATCAGCTAAGAAAATGATGAAAAATGAATTCACCCTTGAGGACTTTTTGGGCCAGATTCAACAGCTCAAAAAAATGGGTGGTTTTGAAAGCGTTTTGAAGTTTTTACCTGGTATGGGCGAGCTTTCAAAACAGCTAAAAAATATGACTCCTCCGGATGCGGAAATTAAAAAAATTGAGGCGATCATTCGCTCGATGACCCCTCAAGAACGTCAAAATCACAAGATTCTTAATGCGTCGCGACGCATGAGAATTGCGAACGGTAGCGGAACTCAAGTTCAAGACGTGAACAAGCTAATAAAGCAGTTTGAGGACGCTAAAAAGATGATGAGCGGAATGATGAAAATGGGAATGGGTCGAGGGGGCATGAAGTTTCCATTTTAATTCTTGATATTTATTCGTTAACAAAGTACACACTTGGTCTTACTGTTTTATTTGATACATAGAGGTTTATAAATGGCAGTTGTAATTCGTATGGCTCGTATGGGCGCTAAGCATGACCCTAAATACCGCATCACTGTTGCGGATTCACGTAGATATGTGACTGGAAAATTCATCGATATCCTTGGTTTTTACAATCCACTTGCACAAGGTAACGAGAAAAAAGTAGAGCTTGATCTTGCTAAAGTTGAAGAATGGATCAAAAAAGGTGCTCAACCTTCTGATCGCGTTAAGCACGTTATCAAATTGGCCCAAGCAAAATAATTCTTGGCAGATATGCTATTTCGAGAGATTATCGGAATAGCAAAGTTCTATCGGTTGGGGGAATTTTATGGATAGCTTGAAAGACCTTGTTGAGTTTATGGCTAAGTCTCTTGTTGATAAACCCGAGAATGTGGAAGTCGACGAAATTCCAGGTCAGCAAACAACTCTTCTTGCTCTCAAAGTAGACAAAGAGGACCTAGGTAAAGTTATCGGTAAGCAAGGTAAAACTGCTGCGGCTATGAGAACAATCATCCGCGCAGCGGGTACAAAGCTTAATAAACGTTATCACTTGGATATCGTTGAATAGTCTAGGGTCCCAATAAGGGTTAGTTGAAATAAAATTTTAAAGGGGTTGTCATTGGCAACCCCTTTTTCTTTTCCCAAATATCATTTAAATGACTTCAAGTAGATTCTTAAGTATGAATCCGAAAGCTTGAGTGCGGGGAATAGGGAGTAGAGATGAAGTTAGTTGGTAAAGTTAGAGAAGCTCATGGTCTTAAAGGAGATCTTTATATTCTAATCCTCTCTGGTGACATTACATGGGCCAAGAGAATGAAGAGCTTCTATCTTAAGTCTAAGACTTCAGAAGAAACTTTAACTTTCACAGTTGAAAGAACAAAACCTTTCAAAAAAGGTTTTATCGTGAAAGCGCAAGAAGTTGCTGATCGTACGGCGGCTGAAAAATTAGAACATTTTGAATTTTACATTGATGCTGATCTTTTGGTTTCTAAGCCAGGCGAGACAATCTATCTATCTGAGATCTTAAACTTCAACTTGAAGGATGTAGAGCAAAACATTCTAGGTCAAATCGTTGGCTTTTCTTCAAATGGCGTTCAGGATCTTTTGGTTGTAGAGATGGACGGAAGAAAAGTTGAAGTTCCTTTCGTTGATGATTTCATCAAGAAAATTGATTTCAAGCACACGTCTGTTGTGATGGATCTTCCTGAAGGGCTTTTGGACATCGAAAGTCACTAATGAAAGTTGAAGTGGTGACTCTTTTTCCGGAGATGATTTTGGGCGCCCTTGGATATGGCGTCCTAGGTCAGGCTCTGGAAAAAAAACTACTTGAAGTCTCTGTCGTGAATCCAAGGGATTACACGGAAGATCGCCATCGCTCCGTCGACGATCGCCCTTTTGGCGGCGGCGACGGGATGATCATGTTGGCAGATCCCCTCAAAAAACTTTTTGAAGAAAAGAAACATAAGAATTCAAAGGTCATCTATCTCTCCCCACAAGGGCCTACCTTGACGGCGCAAAAAGCCAAAGACCTGAGCCAGGCAGAGCACGTTATCTTGCTGTGTGGACGCTATGGTGGCGTGGATCAAAGAGTTTTAAACTCCTTTGTAGATGAAGAGTTATCCATTGGGGATTATGTACTTTCTGGGGGAGAATTAGGCGCGCTTGTCGTGATTGATTCGCTTTCTCGTTTCATCCCTGGGGTCCTTGGGCATGCAGATTCAGCAGAAAAGGACAGTTTTTCAGACGGGCTTTTAGAGGAACCTCATTTTACCAGACCTCGTGAGGTCCTTGAACAGTCTATACCGGAAATTTTATTCAGCGGTCATCATGAGAAGATTGAGATTTGGAAACATCAAGTTTCTGTTTTAGTAACTCTGGTAAAGCGCCCTGATTTATTTAAGAAATATATTTTTGAAAAGACCCAGTTGGCATTGGCGCAAAAAAAGAAAAAGCGTCCTTTGCCGATCGAAGAGTTAAAGGAATTTTTTCGCTCTCTGAGTGAAAATGATAAAAAGACTCTGGGGTTAAGCTCTTTAAGAGAGGAAGATATCCATGAGTGAAGCCACTCATCCCTATGTGCCTCGTTTGGCCATTGGTTTAGTTCATTACCCAGTTCGTGATCGCCTCCAAAAGACGGTGGCCACGAACATCACTAATTTCGATATCCATGACATCGCTAGGGCGGCTCAGGTTTATGGGGTGGAAAAATATTACATCATCCACCCGATGCAGGAGCAGAGAATGTTTGTTGAGCGGGTCCTGGATCATTGGAGAACGGGGCAGGGGGCAAAGTTCAATCCCATGCGCAAAACCGCTCTAGGGCCTGTAGCCACCGCCGAAAGCGTTGAAAAGGCCTTGGCTGACTGGAATGTTCCGGATTGTCTGACAATTGCGACTTCGGCTCGAGTGGAGTGGGCGAAAGAAAAGTTCACGTTTTCCGGCTTGCGTCATCAAATGCATGTGGAAAAAAAGCCCGTCTTCATGTTATTTGGTACTGGTTTCGGGATGACAGAGGAATTAATAGGGTCTTGCTCTGGTGTGCTAGAGAGTATTCGAGGCGCTCCCCCTAACGACTATCGACATCTTTCAGTGAGGTCGGCAGTAAGTATCTGTCTTGACCGAGTGATGGGTCCATGGTAAACCCTTACTTTACTTTTTGATATATTGAGAAATTGACTGCTACAAGGATTAAGCAATGGCTACTAAAGAAACAAATCTCGTTCGTCGTGTAAGCGTAAAACCCGCTAACTCTAACATCCAAGAATTTGGTGCAGGTGATACTGTTAACGTATACGTTAAAGTAAAAGAGGGTGAAAAAGAGCGTATCCAGCTTTACAAAGGTATCGTAATCAAAATTCAAGGCGCTGGTGCTGCTAGAACTTTCACAGTTCGTAAAATGTCTGCAGGTGTTGGTGTTGAAAGAACTTTCCCGTTCTCTAGCCCAATCGTTGATAAAGTTGAGCGCGTAAATATCGGTAAAGTTCGTCGTGCGAAACTTTACTTCCTACGTAAGCTTGCTGGTAAAGCTGCGAAAATTGAGTCTGAGCTAGTAACTGCTAAAGCTTAATTCAGATTTAAAATCGTAAGATTTAAAAAAGACCTAGTTTAAAGCTAGGTCTTTTTTTATTATAGGCTATCGCTATGGCAAAAAAAGTATCTGTTCGTAAATCTACATCTTCAAAGAAAAAAGCGTCAGCAAGTGAGAAGTTAGATCTTCCAGAGATTGCATGGCGTGAATTTCAGCCGGCTCCAATTATCGGAGTGGATGAAGTGGGAAGAGGATGTCTTGCGGGCCCTGTCTATGCCGCAGCCGTTATTTTTAAATCTACTTTTTTAAATGACCAAGTCACTGACTCTAAACTCTTGTCCGAAGAGCGCCGTGAAGAGTTGGCAGAATTAATTCTCAAAGAGCATCATGTAGGAATTGGGTATGCAACGGTTGAGGAGATTGATGAACTCAATATTCTTCAGGCGTCGCTTCTTGCAATGAAGAGAGCTGTTTTGCAACTTGGAGAAAAGACAGGACACGTCTTGATTGATGGGAATAAAAAAATTCCTAATCTTGATGGGTTTGTTCAGACGACAGTTGTCAAAGGGGACTTAAGAGTTCCTGCGATTTCAGCCGCCTCTATTGTAGCAAAGGTCACGCGTGATCGCCTGATGAAAGAACTAGCGGAGCAATACCCTGGCTATGGATTCGAAGCGCACAAAGGCTACTCAACAGTCCTACATAAAACTAGTATCCAAGAGCAAGGCCCTTGCGAAGTCCACCGCAAGACCTTTTCTGGAGTTAAAGAATACCTCGTCGAAGTCGAGTCCTAAATCAAAGTACTCTTCCTGGCAGCGGGGTTTAGAGTCAGAAAAGATCATTCAAACCTATTACTCAAAGCTTGGTTACTCTGTTTATAAGGAGCGATTTCGCACTCCTTATGCAGAGATTGATATTATTTTCCGTCATCCTCATAAGGATTCAGTTCTCGTCGAAGTAAAGACAGTGGGCTCTTTTGATTTCTTAGAGCATCGATTAGGCTTTAAACAAAAACAACGCCTACAGAGGGCGCAGCTTTACCTCTCTGATCTCTGGGGAGAATCACTAGAGCTTCATTTGGCGTTTGTGTCTTTAGATGGTGAGGTTCTGGTCCTTGATGATTTATCTGGTTGACCCTCAGTTTGAGACAGCGACAATAAGTGTATGAACTTTAAAAATCTAAAATTTTTAATTCTCGCTGTGCTTATGCAAGTCTTCTCATCAACAACTCATGCTCAGACAATGGGGCAGTTTTTAAATCGCAGCCTTTGGGGGACAGCGATTGGTGCCGGAGTTGGCTTTGTAACGCTTGTGGCTTCAGATAAGCCAGGAGAGTCTTGGAATAATGTTGCTAGAGGAGCCTCTCTTGGGCTTTATGCGGGAATCGCCTACGGAGTTTATATGCATAATTATCAACCGGCTCCGCAGTATGACTCAGGATACGTTTTGGTTCCTACTTTTGCTGAAGGCAAAGTCGATGGGGTGCAGCTTTCTGGAACTGTATTTAGTTTTTAAAAAGTAAGATGGAAGAAGTAACTAGCAGGTACTTCGCGAGAATCAGCTGTAGGAAAAGGTTTTAGAGCTTACAAGAGTCAGATAGATCAGTCTTGCTTCCATTTTAATTTGTATAAAACGAAAAAAAGATCTCAAAAGTGAGATCTTTTTTTTATTTTACCATTCAGATAAAAATCATTTAGTAGAAGCCGTAAGCATCGAGTGCTTCAGGCGGGAGTGGAGCTTTTGGATTTCCATCGAATGTGAATTCAAAATTAAATCTTAGCTTCGTATCCCCACCTGTAATTTGTTCGTGAACAAAAGAGATGATCATACAATCGCCAGGTGGTTTAAATTGTGCGATATAGGCCCATGATTTAATTTGCTCACCGGTTTGTGACTCTGCCCAGTTAGCATCGTACACGAATTTACCCATAAGGTTGACGAAGGTCGAAGTAAACCCTGCAGAGAACGTGTAGTCTTCTTGGCGTGCCGAGGTATCAACTTCTTGGCCTGGAATGATCTTATACTGACGAGTCATCCCGACTTGAAAAAACTGCCCCTTATCATTCAAGAGGCGCACACGTGAAGATGCGTTGGTAACGTTCTGATAAGGGAAGTAGTTGAAAATAGAGTAGGTCTGAAAGCGATCAAGACGCATATCTAAAGTTGCTGTCACGTCGGACCACGGCTCATTGGAGCGTGAGTTTTGAGAGGCGTCATAGGACTGCGCAAGTTTTAGATAACCGATCTGGCGGTATTCAGGGCGATCCCCAATCCAGCGTTTCTCTGTGACTTTGTTTAGCAATGATAAAGTCACTAGATCACGATCGTAGATGCGATCTTCATAGTCGAACTGCAGGCCGAAATCGCTGGCAATATCAAGATCAGTGATGCTGTCACGAGTAGAGAACGGGGAGTCTTGTCCAGAGGCCTTGCCAAAGAACGGGTGATTGTCTTGGGAGGTCCAAGGTAGGCGCGTGTAGGTGATCTCTGGAACAATCTCGTGCTTATAGCGCTTGGCTTTCGGGTTGACCGTGTCGCCGTAGATGCGGCTTAAGTTCATGCGCGATGAGATCTCTGTTCTTAGGTATCTACGAGCTAAAAAGGGGTCTTCTTCAATATTAAAATGATAATGAGTTTCGCGGTAACTGAGTTTCGGAACGATATCAAAGCCTTCTCCTAGTTTCACTGGGTAGAAGATCGAAGGATTGAAGTCGATGCGTTGCCCGGCGCGAATCTGGTCAATACCTGGGTTGAAGACTCCATCGTATTGGCGGCGACAGTTAGGGTCGTTTTCCCAATTGGGTTTATTGCACGAGTTTGTTGGGAAGCGAATGCGATTTCCATCCACCGTAGTTTCGGTCATGTCATCGTAGGCGTTTCCAGTTCGAGCAAAGTTGGTAAATTTAAAATCCCAAGAGTAAACGAAGTTGGTTTCGCCTAAGTTTTTCTGAGTGTGTGCATAGCGCAGCTCCGGCAGGCGATGGACAGCATCTTCATTGTTTGAAAGAGGATCTGCGTGCAGAAGATTGATGTAGTAAGAACTATCCACGCTGAAGTGTTGGTCTTCAGTGTTTTTTGTGTAGGAAACGCGGTTCTCCATGGCCGAGTCCCCGTGATTCATGGTCTCTTCCGGGAAGTCCTTTGGATATTGCAAGTCGCTAGCGAGATTGACTTGTGCGCGATGAACTCCGCCATCAGGAAGTTCGATGTAGTGACTATAGCGCATAAACCAGCGATCAAGTGGATCACCTCTTTGGCTCGAAGGGCGGAACGTATTAAGGCGACTGTCTTCGCCAAAGGCACGATCCACGATCGAAGCCGTGTTCAGTGTTCCTTCAGAATTCTCATTCAGAACATAGCGATATTCTAAGAGACCTTTGAGACCCCTCTTAGAGTAGTCTTTGATTTCAATTGTTGCATCTGTGTTTTGAGAGATCGCCCAAAAGTATGGCTGTGATACGGCGATACCCCCAGTTTCAGAAACCTCGAAGTTGGGATTTAGAAGACCCGACTGGCGATCACTTTTTAAAGGGACGATAAGATAGGGGAGCCAGAAAACGGGAAGGTGGCCAAAGCGTAGAACCGCATTTTTAATATAAGCATAACCACCGAGTTCTGCGCGGACAGATGATCCTGAAAAACTCCAAGAGGCTGGGCAGTTGCCACAGGCGGAATACTCAGCGTCACTCACGATGTATTCAGATTCTCCCACTTTTTGCAAAGTGGTGCCGGCAAATAAAACGGAACCCGATTGAACGTATCCATTGTAGATCATGCCGGTGTTGTTTTCATAATCTAGAAAAACGCGTTCTCCGACGATGGTGTTTTTTGCATCCATGATTTCAACGTTGCCGTAAAGTTCCACTTGGCGAGACCGGCGATAAACACGAGCTTTGTCGGCTTTTAAATGCTGCCCTTGAAAGACGATTTGAATATTGCCCTCGAGCTCTGCCGTATCTTTTTCGCTATCATGAAAACTAGAGTCTGCATTGATGAGCATGCCATGGATTTTTGCCGTAGGTTCTTGGGCCCACGACGGCGTCACATTCAAGACGATGAATGACATTAAAAGTAAAAACGGGATGATCGAGCTCTGTTGCACCGTACTAGTGTAGAGAGGTGCAATCCCTTTGTCGAGTTGGAAATCGACAATTTCTGGCCTTCTTTAGGACTCAAAGGATCGCTGCTTTTGCCCGATGAGTGGGGTTGTTGAGATTCAGTAAAATTACGGAGGATTTATGCATCTGAAACTTCTCTCGGATGGCGAGATAACTATAGTTTCCTTAAGTGGCCGCATTGAGATCGAAAAAACGCTGACGTTTAAAGCTGCGTGTCTAAAAAATTTCTCAGATCGAAAAGTTGTTTTCTGCATGAAGAACCTTAGTTTTGTAGGTTCGTCAGGCATTCAGAATTTCTTTACTATCCTTAACGAGCTAAATTTAGAAAGTACGATGAACGCAAAAATTGCGGGATTGAATGCAGACTTCCAAAGGCTCTTTCAGTTTTCTGATTGTAAAAACTTAGAAGCCCATGAAAGTATCGAAGTGGCCATGCAAAGTTTCGTATAATTGACTGATAGCGTTGATTGCTAGAGGGGATAGAGCGAAGGGGACTTCGCTCTATTTTTCGTTTTTGCGCAGTTCGTTGAGTTTCTGGCTGAGTTCTAAGTTCAGCTTCTCAAGGGCGCCAATAGCCGTTTTTAATTTTTCGTTTTCTTCGTTTTTAGCATTCCACATAAAGCGCAGGCTTTCGAGTTGTTCTTGGCTCTCGAAATTCTCTCTTTGGAGACGCTTCATAGACTCTGCATCTTCCACCACGCGAACTTGTAGATCTGCATGTTCTACGCCCAACTTCTGATTTTGGCGAGAAAGCTCAGAGACGCGCTCTGCTTGGCGAGAAATCTCTTTCTCTAGACGATCTTTGAGTTCTTCTTTAGAGCGACGAAGTGTGATGATTTCGTTTTCTAAAGAGTCTTGTTTCTCAAGTGCGTTGTGGAGTTTAACAGTTTTGATCTCTAGATCTTCTTGAGAGCGTTGCAATTCAATCACTTGATAGTTGAGAGATTGAATTTGCTCTTCGTAATGCGTTGTCAGCTCGAGCATTTTCTTTTCTGTCGACTCAACTTGGAAGCGAGAGTTCTTTGTAACCTCAATAATTTGGTGGCGAAGATCGCTGATGAAAGCTTCTTTTTGCGCCAATAAATTATTCAACTCTTCAACTTTGTCTTCTTGAATTTTTGAGTACTCTTTGAGTTGAGAAATATAAGGCTTCACTTGATTTTTAATACGATCATGGTATTTCACATGGCGCAGTAAATCAGTCTCCAGAGTTTCAATTTTTATCTGAAGAGCCTTGGCCTTCTCTGCGTAGATTTCTTTTTCTCTTTCAAGAGAATCTACTTTACGCTTCCAAACACTGTCTTTTTCTTTAAAGACCATCAGTTGATCAGCTGCTGATGACTGAGCAAGGCGAGCCTTGTGGGCCTGATCAGAGAAACGATGGTTCTCTTCTTCAAGTGTAGACAGACGGCGCAAGGCTACCTTTAGACGCGACATCAGGTCTTCGTTTTGAGAAATAAGATTTTCAACCGTTGAAGACTTCAAAATGTCTTTCGGTAAATGGCTCAGATCGGCTCGTTGAGGGAGCTCATCTGGCAATGGGATACTGCCCACAGACATTGAGTCAGAGGCAAAATCTAAATGTGACAATTGTGCAGTTTGGAAAGTTTCGGTTTCCATAGGCCTCCTCCATGAAGTCTAGGTCTCCCATACCTAAGTGTATTTTCTCAGTTTCAGACAGGCTTAGTCAAACCAAGGTCGATAAGACTAGACTAAGGTGGGTGGGTTTAATTTTTCCGGAAGAAAGCCGAAAAGGCCTCTATGTCAGAAAGTGCCGCAAAAAAAGCTTTAGTAGCTCCTGATGCCTATCAAGAACCTGCCGTGTTCTTCGAAGTCACGTTGGACCGCAATGAGTTGGGATCTCCTAATTCTTTACGTTATAATATTTTAACTTGGGTTTTGGACGAGAGGTATGATGCTGCTGTTGCGGAGCTTAAAGAGTTTCTGGATGCGCCTTCGCCTTATCCTCGGTTTAAAGAAAAAATCACGCGATTTGTGAATCATTCCATCGACTTAATTTATGCCATTAAAGCAAAACGTAGTTTTCCTGGGATTAATTCCTTAACAAGAGCTAAGCAGCAAGATCTGCGTGAAAAATTTCGCGAACATTTTCGTGAGTTAAAGTATGTCTTGAAGGTCATTGAAAGAATTCAAGCCGATCTTCGCCTTGAGGACGCAAAGTCAACTATATATGTTGTTAAAGCGGCTTGGATAGCGGCAGCCTGTGTGGCAGGAGTGGCATTTTGGTTAGAAGTGCGCCACGGTCTGGCAGCGACCAGTTGGATTGTTATAGATGATCTCTATACTCAATTTATCAACTGGTGCTTTGATTTATTAGGTTGGTAACTATTTACCTTTGATGTGCTTATAAACGGCTTCAAGTACAGGTACCATCTGGCCGTTTCTTAAAAGCTTTCCGTTCACAAACACTGTTGGTGTTCCCTGAATTTGGGCTTCTTTTCCTTCATTCGCCATTTTTCGAACTTTTTCCAAAGTTTCTGGAGATTTAACACACTCTTTAAGAGCAGCTTCATCTAACGACGTGAACTCTGCGACTTCCTTTAGGTTTTGCTGAAGGTTTTGAGCGCGGATTACTTCCATTTGGCGATCGAAGATATGATCGTGAGCTTGCCAGCCTTTTTTATTCATAGATTCAGCACAAACAACTGCCGCCGCTAAGCCGCAAGAAATACCATCGCCGCCACCGCCCATAGCATCGTTACAAGTGCCATCTAAAGGGAATGGTTTGAAGATAAGGCGCACATCTGAGTGACTTTTTGTGAAGGCATGAAGAGGAGTGGCAGCGTGTTTACAGTGCGGGCAGCGGAAGTCAGCGAACTCTACGATTGTCATCACAGGCTCGGCGTCGCCATTTTGGTAGATAAGACCTTCTTCAGGATTGAATGTGCGTGTTGGAGAGGCTCCCCAGTAAGCTACGATTTCCTGAGAGCGTTTTTCAATTTCTGTAAAGCCTTGGCTCTCCATGTACATGAGGTTTGCCGTGAAGGCGATCACTGGAATTGCCGCGAGGAAGCCTAGAACCCAGCGCTGAGAAGAGAAAACATCTTTAATATCGTCAGCTAAGTCTTTGGCAAAGCCCTTGTCCTGCGCAAGGTAGATCCCAATCCAGCCAATGATTGAAAGTACGTAGGCTGTTATGCAGAACAGGCATAGGTTGTCCATGGTCATCGAAATTACACCCATAACTAAACTTGCACCCACCGTTAGAGTGGAGATCAGGAAGCTATAGCGGCTTGTTTTGTCTTGGTCGGCGACAAGGTTGAAGCGAGTGACAAGAAGGAAGTAAAGCAGCACTAGGTTTGTTGCCAAACCCCATAGTGCCAAGGGAATTCCAAAGATAGAGCTAAACTTAGAAGCGGAAACCGCGTCGCAGTTGAATACTTCGTTGATATTGCAAACGGCTGACTCTGTGGCTGTTCCGTATTTCACACCGTAATAATGCTGAGTAAGGTAAAGATGAACTCCTAAAGCAACAACTGTTGCTAGGATTGCGATTAAAAGCGGTGTTTTTTTATTTAGGCTTGTTTTCATGGATTTAATTCAAGCTTAGATTGCTGTTTGAAATCAATCAAAATTATGTAAAAATATTTTCAAGCTTTCAAGGACGACAGCGTGAATGATTTAGCAAAGTGGTTAGAGGTTCGTAAAAATCTATATAAAAAGGCACAGCAAGAAGTGCTTTATCGACTCGGCGTGGATTCGGCGGGGTTTCGTGCCTATGAGTCTCAATATCGTAAAGAGTTTAAGAATTGGCAAATCGCGTCTAAGCAGCAACTATTTGCTGCTATTGAAAAGGCACAGCTTCTGCTTTTAGCAGACTTTCACGCCCTTCATCAGTCTCAAAGGGCTCAGTTACGCATTTTGCGCAATCTTCCTGAAAAGAAAAATGTCTATTTAGCTGTCGAGTTTTTATTTGCCGAAGATCAAGCTTTGATTGATGCCTACATGTTGGGTGAATTGGATGAATCCGAATTCTTAGAAAAAGTACGCTGGCAAGAACGTTGGGGATTTCCATTTCATCACTATAAAATACTTTTGGATTGGGCTAAGCAGCGCAACATAATAGTTCGTGGTATTAACAAGTACATGACCTCGGTATCTGCGACCACGCTCAAAGCTCGGGATGAGTTTGCTGCTGAATGCGTTTTTGATCTCGTGCTTTCGGACCCAGAGGCTTTGACAGTTGTGATTTATGGGGATCTGCATTTGGCGTCGGCGCATCTGCCGCAGTGTCTGGCAGCAAGATTGGGAAGTCAGATTTTAGAAAAATCGGTTCGCGTTTTTCAAAATTCAGAAGAGATATATTTTGATATTGCCGAGCAAGGGTTGGATTTAAAAACAGATTTGGTTTCATTGAGTCCGACAAGTTTTTGCCTTTTGAATATTCCACCTTGGGTAAAATGGCAGAGCTACTTAATGTTTTTAGAAAGAGCTTCAGATCGTTCCATAGAGTTGTCAGGGAATATGGATTTCGATGATGATTGGGACGACGATGATGACGAAAGCTCTGAGACGGACGTTGTGGATCAAGTTGCAGATTTTGTTAAATTATTATCTTCAGATTTAGATGTGGAGTGCAATTTAGATCGTTTGTCCGTGTATTCAACCCAGTCAGAAAACTTTTTCGAACTGCTTACTGAGTCTTACGGTGATTGCTCCTTAAAATGGGTCGAGAGCTTAGTTGAGCAAGATGTCTCGTTTTATCTTCCCGAAGCTCAGTGCGGATATTTAGCTCGATTGTCTGTGAACCATGGAGCCACTTTGGCGACTCACTACGTGGGGCTGGCTGTCGGCAATAGTGGTAGGTTCTTGCTGCCAGACAAAGAGACGTTTTTGCAGATCATTCTGCAAGAGAGTTTGATTTATTTTGGTTCTAAGCTAGTCAACCCTAAACGTAAGGCTTCTACTCTACAAGATCTGCAGTTGGCGCTTTTGGCGCAAAACCAACAGGGAGTTGTTCATTCTGCGATGAAAATCGCCTTATCACAAAAACTCAGTGAGATGATGTCGCTCCGAGGAGTGCGAGCGCCGGAGAGTTTTGTTTTAGAGACTTCCGGTTCGGAGCATTTGGTATATTTTCTGGCGGCAAGATTTCTTGGGGGGATGCTCGGGGAAAAGCTTCACTGGGGTTATCGTCATCAGGAGATTTCTAATGCGCAAGTTTTGGCTTGGTTTAAATCTGCATTTCAAAGTAGTGCACTAAACGCGGGGGACTATTTTAAGATCGTTGAAGTTGTTGAGCGAGTCGTATTACCATTTGTGAGTAAAGAGGAAGTGTTATGAGTGCAAAAAACTGGTTTTATAGCAAAGGGTTGAAGCCTCAGGGACCCGTAGGTGTAGAAGAGATTCGCCAAAAAATTATGGTGGGTGATATTGGTCCATGGGACCTAGTTTCTTGTGACGAAGAGGGTAAAGGCGCTGGGGAGTGGAAGGCCGCTTGCCAATGGAAGGTCTTTGAAGAAAGACTTTTTCCAGCATTTCAAATGGGGCAGATCTCTGTCAGTGAAAAGGATCCTCAGTGGGTGGTCTTAAAACAAACTGTCGGCGGGCAGCCGATTCAGGAAGGTCCCTATACGACGGAAGATCTGAAGCTCAAGGTGCGAGCTCAAGAAATCGCTATGGACCACTATGTTTGGAAAACGGGATTGTCGGGCTGGTGTCGGGTGCGCGATAGATCAGATCTTGTTTGATCTATCGAATTATGAATTAAGGTAATCTTTAAGGTCTTTGCCAGGTTTGAATTTAGGGGCGTAGGCCGCAGGAATTGTCAGAGTGTCTCCTGTTTTGGGATTGCGCCCTTGCTTTGCTTTTCTCAATGAGCGAGAGAAATTTCCAAATCCAACAAGTTTTACTTCTTCACCCTCTTTAAGAGTTTCTTTAATAGATTCAAGAGTGGCGTCTAAGAATTGCTCTGCCTGCATTTTTGTAGATTGAGTTTTTTTAGCAATCAGTTCAACGAGTTGTGCTTTGTTCATCTTCGGACCTTTTATCAAATCAGCCTTTTGCGTTTTGCTAAGGGGCCAAACGTAAAGGTCGTTTCAGGAATGCCTAACCTAATGACCTTCGCTTCGAGGGTCAAGGCTCAACCTCTCAAAAACGGTCTAGTTTTGCGGAGAGCGTTTTAAAATTGTCTCAAGTTGAGAATGCCACGCTGCAAGTCTTAATAATTTCTTAGGAATTCCGAAAAATGAAGAATGAAGAAAAAGAATTCAGCCTTCATTGTGTTCACTCTTTGTTTATCTCTAGGACTTGCAGGATCCTATGCTGCTTTTGTGGAGTATTTTAACTCTGGCAAGGTCTATCTTGCGCAGATTGAAAGGCTTGAGGGGCAGCTTGAAAAAGAACGATTAGAAAAAGAATTGTTGGCCCATCAGATGAAGGATTTTCATCAAACAGTGGCGCAACTTCTGCCAAATGAAAAGAAAGCTTTGGCAAAGTATGAGATGCAAAATTTGGCGTCCGTATTAAGGGTTCCCGCTAGCGCTTCGTCTATCGATCTTTCGGGCGTGATCTACGAGAGAGCTAAGAAGAAGTTTAATCGTGCTCAGTATGACAACGCAATTTCAGAGTTTTATGAGCTTTTAGACAAGTACCCTGTCTCTGCACATACAGTGGAGGCGCGTTTCTTTATCGCTGAAAGTTATTTTCTAAAAAAAGATTATAAAAATAGCCTATCGCAAATTGAGCGCATGGTGACTTTATACCCAGAGCATGAGTTGACAGGGTTTATTCTTTTAAGAATGGGGCAAATCACCCAAGCCAATCACCAGCAAGAAGAAGCGTTAGAAATTTATAAAACCGTCTTGAAAAACTTTGAACATAAGGACCTGCGGAAGCAAGCTCGTCAGCTAGCGAGCAGTATTGTTTTATGAGTCTAGGTCTTCGACTTTTTCTTTTTTTAATATGCTTTCAGATGGAGATTCGAGTCCATGCAAGCCCTGTTCAGGTGCCCAATGGTTGTCTAAAGACTTCCGTTGAGTGTTCAGTTCAATCGCGGCAAGAAATTGCGCGTATCGATAAAGAAGCCTACGAGGCCGTTTTGTCGCAAAATAGCATACTAAAAATCCATGAAGGCACCTTTGATTTTGTTAAAGGGCGCGTGTGGTTAAAGACTAAAGAAATTGTTGAAATTCGCACTCTCTTTTTTGATGTGGTGGCTCCACAGCAAGCTTCCTTTTGGTTAGAAGAAGAGGGGGGTAAGGTCTTAGTTAAAAATCAGGGTGCGGATATTGAGATCTTTCTAAGAGACGGAAAGAAATTGATCCTGCATGGCGGGTTTGAGATGTGGGTCAGTGGAATTGACTCCACAGGAAAAAGTAACTACGGAGTTCCTTCGCCGTTGGATTTTGAAGGGCAGATTGCATTGCTAAAGAATCACTTTTCAGGAAGTGCGGCGGAGTTCAAGGTCGAGTTGGAAGAGCTAAAAGCCTTGAGGCGGCAAGCTGTTCAAAAAGCCAGTGCGGCCTATCAGATAAATATTGAAAGAAAGATCGCCAGTCGCGAAGAAGAGCGCAAAAAAGAAGTGGCTTTAGAAAAGAAAAAGGCGGCTGAAAAAAAAGCTCAAAAAGACTATTATTTTTGGCGCACCTTTATGCGCTAGACCTCTGTCGAGATTTAAATATCCTCATCTTTAGAATAGAAGTTTCTTCCTGTAATGCATGCTAATCTGCAGATTGGGAGGATAGGATGTCTTCTATTTCGTCTTCAGATCGAGCTCGATATGATGAACAGCTTCGCCGTATTCGTGATGAGTATGACAAGAAAGAAGCTGAAAGCGCTAAAAAGAAAAACGCCGAGATTCAGCGTCTTGAAGAACGCCACAGTAATGAGTTGGCGAATATCAAAGATAGCTATGAAGGTCGTCTCTCTGAACTGAATGAGCGAAATCGTCAGACTTTGAATGAGAAGGATTTTGCTAATAATCGCAAGATTGCTGAAGTTCGACAAGCCTATCAAGACTCTCTAAAATCAAAGACAGAGGAAAACTATCAATCTCGCCAAGCTATGCGAAATAGTTATGAAGGGGCTCTTGCTAAGCAGAAAGAGGTCGCTGAGCACCAGCAGGCAAATCTTCGCAATCAAATGCAGGAAGAAATTGGCTTGCGCGATGAGCGCTATTCTCAGATGGCCACTGAGACTCAACAGAAATCAAAAGAAAGTATTCAGAACCTAAGTCGCCGTATGAATGAAGCCCATGGAAAAGAGCGCGATGTTCTATTGCAAGGGTTTGCAGAAACTCAAGGCAACAGGGATCGTACGGCCGCTGATGTGAGAAAGAGTTTGGAGTCGCGCCTTAAGGATTCTGAACGTCAAAGGCAGCTAGATAATTCTAAATGGTCGCAAAAGTACACGGATACAGTTGTCGGTAAGGCTGAAGAGTATAGTGATAATCTAGATATTAAGCAGCAGCTTTTGGATGCACAAAGAGGCGAGATAAAAAATAAATTTGATAATGCCCTTGCGCAAAAACAGGCGCAAATTGATCAACAACACGAGAACTTTAAAGACTCCGTGAATGAGCGTTTAGATTCGCAAATTCGCTCGCGTGATAGTAAAATAGCGCGTTTGAACAGTAAGCTGAATAATGAGGTTTCTAAGAACGAACGTTTGAGGGGTATTGAGCGTCGCAATTTGTCCAACGCATATGAGGATAGATTGTCACTGGCAGAACTTCAAAGGGATAGTGGCATTCAGCAGTTAAAGCAGATCAATGACGATCGCATTGGTAAGGTGCAAGAGAAGAATGACCAAATCTTGAGAAGTAGGGATCGCGAGTTTAAATCTCAGGTGTCGACTATGAAGGCGCGTCATCGCGAAGAACGTGAGATGCTTGCTCAGCAACATAAGGATCAAGTGAGTCAGATCTCTAATAACGCCGAGGGCCGTGTTCAGAAGATTTTAGATCTTACGAATCGCAATAGTGATGAGTTGGGTAAGTATTACTCGGAATCATTGGATGTTGTGAAGTCGAATTACGAAAATCGTATGGATACTTACCGTGAAAAAACAGTGAACGATCAAGTGGCTACTCACAAGGTTATGTCGGAGAGGTTCCGTAATATGGAGACCTCGTTTAACCAAAAAATGAATCAAACGGTTAAGACCTATGAAAATAAAATAGCGCAGATGCAGGATGAGCATGCTAAGCAAATGACAAGGCTTGAAAAAATGCATAATGAGCGCTCAGCGGATCGTAGTAAAGCTGGCCGCATGGAGCAGGAAACGATTGCCATGAAGTACGAAGCAAAGCTTGCGCAATTAAATGAAGCCCATCAGCAGCAAATTGATAGAATGAATAGACGCCATGAAGTAGATATGCAAAACTTAGCAAATAAGGTTAGCTATAGCAGGAAGGCGTAAAAATGTTAGCGAATCGTCGCGCAAAGATTGTGGCTACGATAGGCCCAGCAACTCATTCGGAAGAAAATCTAGAAAAAGCAATTAAGGCGGGCATGAATGTGGCACGCCTTAACTTTTCCCATGGAACTCATGAAGATCATCTACAAGTTATTCAATCGCTACGTAAGCTTTCAAGAGACTTGCGTGCACCAGTTGCAATTCTTCAGGATCTTCAGGGGCCTAAAGTTCGTGTTGGGAAATTTGAAAATGGCTCCATTGAAATTAAACCTGGTGAGAAACTAGTTATCACGACGGATGAAGTCCTTGGTAAGCCAGGGTTGATCCCTTCAGATTTTAAAGAGCTGCCACTGGCGTGTAAGCCGGGAACGCGTATCCTTTTGGATGACGGGTTGATGGAAGTAAAAGTACTCGCAGTTCGTGGTATTGAGTTGGACGTTGAAGTTATCTACGGTGGCATTTTAAAGAATCGTAAAGGTATGAATTTACCAGGTGTCGATCTGCCTGTGGATGCGATGACTGAAAAGGATTACGAGGATTTAGAGTTCGGTCTGCAAAACAATGTTGATTATGTAGCTCTAAGCTTTGTTCGCCACGCTCGAGATATTCGTAAACTTAGAGAAATCATTGAAGAAAGAAATTCTGAAGCTAAAATTATTGCCAAAATTGAAATGGTAGAAGCTTTAGAGAATCTCGAAGAGATCTGTCGTCTTTCAGACGCGGTGATGGTGGCGCGTGGAGACCTTGCTGTTGAGGTTGGGCAAAGCCGTTTACCGGGATTTCAAAAGCGCATTATCAATGTGTGCAATCAATTGGGGAAACCTGTAATCACAGCAACACAGATGTTGGATAGTATGGTTGAAAATCCACGTCCAACGCGTGCCGAGATTACAGACGTTGCCAATGCGGTTTTGGATGGCTCAGATGCTTTGATGCTTTCGGCAGAGTCAGCAAGTGGAAATTATCCTTTCCGCTGTATCCGCACTATGCATGAAATTATCACGGAAGTCGAAAAGAACGAAGAAGAGTACTATAAACTCTCTTTAGAGAATGAGTTTTTAAGCACACCAGCGGCAATTGCAGCCAGTGCCTCTTTAAGCGCATTAAAGCTCAATGCAAAGGCGATCATTTGTCTAACGACCTCAGGTAAGACTGCCAATATTATCTCTGGATTTAGACCGAGAGCGCGCGTGATTGCGGTAACTCAGCATATTGATGTTTTGAATACGATGGAGCTAATGTGGGGAATTCAAACTCATATCATCAAATCGTATAAAAATATGGAAGATATTCTGACTCAAGTAGATCAGTTGATGGTTACTCATGGTCTGGCAAAAACAGGGGATAAGGTTATTATCACTCTTGGTCAGCCCATAGCTCAAGGTGCCAAAACAAACTCGATCTATGTTCATACAATCAATGGGGAACAGTATTCAAAGTTACCGGATTCTGAGCTGCCTTTGCGTTGTCAGACGATTCCTGAAGTTCAGTAGTATTTTTATTAAGATATCTTTAAAAAGCCGTCGTTTAAAAATCAACGACGGCTTTTTTTATTTGAATGGTGAAGATTTGTGGCATTGCATTTTTCACCTTTAGCGGTTTGCAAGATTGCAGCTCACAAGAGCCTAGCTAGACGTCGCCGTATTTCTTTTAAAGAATAAAAGAAATTTCAAGGAGAATGACCTATGAAGACGTCAGTGGCTTTAAAGCATTTCATTGTTAGCGCTTGTGTTTTAGGCGCTGTTTCGGTTTCAGAGGCTGCGGTAAGTTATATCAAGGGAAAGTATGCCGTGGACCCTGCTCATAGTCGAATCTCCTTTGTGATTCCCCATTTTGTAGTTTCAGAAGTTGAAGGCCGCTTCAATGAGGTTGAAGGAGTTTTCACGCTCGCAGAGCCATTTACGAAATCTACGGTGAGTGCAAAGGTTCCGGTGAGTTCTATTGATACAGGCGTTAAGCAAAGAGATGATCATTTGAAATCGAAAGATTTTTTCGAGGTCACAAAATTTCCAGATATGAGGCTGGTCAGTAAATCAATCACAGGTACACCGGAAGCTTTTAAGTTGACGGCAGCTTTGACCATTAAAGGTGTTACAAAGGACGTAGTATTCGAAGGGAAGTTCACTGGCAACGTGAAGGACCCTATGGGGCAAGAAAGAGCTGCTTTGCAAATGACAGGCATGGTGAATCGCAAGGATTTCAATATTGCCTATAACGATCAGATTGCCATTGGGCCTGCTGTTGGTGATGACGTAAAGATCCGTATTTGGACCGAAGGTTTGCTAGAAACTGGAAAGGCGCCTTCTAAAAAGTAAAAACTCATTTTTTTGATAATGATGGCCTTTCCTTTGCTTTAAAAGCTTGTCAGTGCCAGTGGGCGACTACGAATTTTTAAAGCAAAGGTGAGGGCCGCTTTATGCGATTTGGCTTCTTAATATCAATGATCTTTATGGCATCCACATCTTGGAGTGCCAATATTAGTCACACCTTTGATCGTTTAGACAATCAACCTTACACATTAACTCTTTCCGGAGCTGTAGAGCGAGGAGATGCGGAGTTAATTAAAAAAGCGCTTGCTGAGTTGAGGTCGAAAGAATTTGTGTTCAATTTGAACTCTCCAGGTGGTTATGTTGTGGAGGGTAAGGCCATTATCGAACAGCTTCAAAGCCTACAGAAGCAAGGAATTAAAATCACAACATCAGTAAAAAATGGAGATCAGTGTGGAAGTATTTGTTTGCCCATTTATCTTGTTGGGAATGAACGTCGAGCGGGAAGTCACGCTGCTTTCTATTTTCATGGTGTGACCCATCTATTTTGCAATATTCCTAATGAGCGTCTGACAGAAGATTATATTTCTTTGCTTTTAGATTTAGGTGCGAAAAAAGAGTTTATCGATTTCTTAAGGGCTGAAGAGGCTTTCACAACCCCTGGGGAATACTGGATGAGTGGTAAAGAACTCCATGAACAAGGACAAGGATTTGTATCTGAATTAACGGGCAATCATCGCAAGGCTCGTCCGCAATGTCCTAATCGCTTTCCAGAGAGGCCGAGGTAGTCGTTTTTTTAGAGGTTCACACGAGATGTTGCAAGAAATTCTTTTCTGCAACGAAAGCCTGTAGTGAGTCTTTGAGTTGCTAAAAACTCCTTGATAACACAGATTTCTAAAAGATAGCTGCTCTTCAAGTAAGAGCAGCTATAAATTTTCTACAACGTCGCATGCACCCTGTGCGTGTCTTCCAAATCCTCAGCAAAGGCCAAGAACTCTTCCACTTCTTTGCGTTGGTCATCCGTAAGTTCAGTGATGTTTTTTGCCTTATAAGAAAGCTCAACAACAGTCAAAGTCCAGCCTCTTTGAGTTAAAGCGTCGCGAACGGTGTCCAACTCATCTGCGGCTGTGTAAAAGTCAAAAGTACCTTCCTCATCGCCGGGATACACTTCATTCGCTCCGGCTTCAATGGCCTCTTCGTCAGGATCGAAAGAGCCTTCCTTTGAGCCCGTAATCAGACCCACGCGATCGAACATCCACATGACGGAACCAGTTTCCCCCATATTTCCATCATGCGATTTATAGGCATGGCGTACTTCTGAAGCCGTTCTATTGCGATTGTCAGATTGGCATTCGATAATAACACCAACTCCGTGAGGTCCGTATCCCTCATAGGTGATCTCTTCGATAATTTTTCCGTCATCTAAAAGGCCTGCGCCTTTTTTGATCGCGCGGTCAATTGTATCGTTCGGACAAGAAACTTTTTTTGCCGCATCAATAGCAAGTCGCAAACGGGAGTTTGCATTGGGGTCAGGGCCGCCCGCTTTTGCAGCAACTGCAATTTCTCGAGCCAGTTTCGTAAATATTTGCCCCTTCTGCTGGGCTTTTTCCATTTTTCCAGCATTTTTCCATGATTTTCCCATGTTTGTAACTTCCTCTCTTAGAATTGATTGCATCAAATCATCATTTAATTGGCAACTGTGTAAGCGGGATGTAAAAGGGTTTTTATGTTCACTTTTGATGTTCCCGACGTCTGGGAAAAGATTCGACAGATAGAAGAGCACTGCCATACCGCGATGGGACTGAAGGAGCCAGGGTCGGCGCCTGATATTCCGGCACGGGATATTTTGGTTCTTCATCCTAAAGATCACCCGCCTAAAAAAGGATTCTCTACCAATGAGGGGCAGGCTCGTATGCTGCACGATTTGGCCAGTATTGAGTTGCAGGCCATGGAGCTAGGGGTAAGAAGCCTTGTGGAGTATCCAGAGGCTCCTGTGGGTTTTAAAGAAGAATTGATTCATGTCACTTTGCAAGAGGCTGATCATTTACGCATGTGTCTTGAGGCCATTGATAGTTTGGGCTTTAAATGGGGCGACTGGCCCGTGCACACGGCTCTTTGGCGAGCGGTTTCCCCCGAAGACAGTCTTTTAGATCGTATTCTCATTGTACATCGCTATCTTGAGGGCAGTGGTCTCGATGCAGGAGACACTTTGATTCGACGTCTTGAGGGAACGGCTGGGAAGCTCACGATTCAGCATATTGTGAAGCAAATCAACTTTGAAGAAATTGGCCACGTCGATTTTGGTTCGAGATGGTATCGTAATATTTGTGAGATGCAAAAGATCGATCCTAACAAAGATTTTCCCGTGCGCATGGACTCGCTTCGTGAGCGTTTGCCAAAACGAGTTGAACCGCTGAATCATGACTTACGTCGAAAAGCGGGATTTACAGATGAAGAACTCGCCTACTATGAGCGCCTTCGTGATAGTTTTATGGGGGGAGCGCGCAAGTAACACTAGGAGGACTCGATGAGCGTAATTGCAAAACCAGATCACACCGCTATTCGAGTTGCCCTATGGAGAGCGCTTCATAAAGAAGTCGATGCGAAGCCGCTAGTTTTAGATGACACTCTCGCCTTAGAACTTGCCGATCCAGAGTCAAATTGGCGAGAACGCCAAGACATGGACGTGAACTTCACCAAGATTTTCAGAGCCTCGATTGTCGGTCGAGCGCGTTTCATTGAAGACTTAGTGCTGCAGACATTCTCCAAGCAAACCTCGGTTCAATACGTCATTCTCGGAGCTGGGTTAGATAGTTTTGCTCTTCGACACGCGCAAGTTTTACAGAATCACAAAGTATTTGAAATAGACACTCCCGCGCAACAAGCTTGGAAACAAAACCGAGTGGCAGAGTTAGAACTGACTTCTCCAAAAAATTTAATTTATGTTCCTGTGGATTTTGAAAAAAAAGAAGATTGGATTCTTAAGCTTGTAGATTCAGGCTTTCAACTCAATAAGCCTGCGGTGGTAGTTTCCACGGGAGTGAGTATGTATCTCACCAAAGATGCCAACATGGAGACTCTCGCAAATTTAAGTCGTTTAGCTCCAGGGAGTATCTTTGCCATGACGTATCTTCTCCCTATGGAAGATGCGGACGAAGAAGAAAAGTTCGGCCGAGAAGTTTCAGAAAAAGGCGCGCGCTCTGCGGGAACACCTTTCATCAGTTTTTATCGCGAAGAAGATGTGATAGCCATGGCCTTGGAGGCTGGCTTTAGTCGTGCTCACGTTGTTAAGGCCAAAGATCTTAATGAAAGATACTTTTCTCAAAGATCTGATGGATTGCATGCGACTAAATCGGAAGAGATTTTAATTGCAGAGATTGAATAGTTCGAAAGCATGATCGTTGCGGGATTGTAATCCTTATTTTCTCTCTAGTACCTAGATAAATTTGAGATAGAAAACCTCTGGGGTCTAAATGTGCTAGAGAGGGAACCACATAGTTCGTGGAAAACACTTTTATGTGTATAGTCTTAAGAGTTTTACAATTAGGACCGATGGATGAGGTATGAAACAGCTTCACTCCCTCTGGGTGACAATCGGTACGTGTGCTTTTTTAGTATCCTGCTCGATGGATGCAAGCTTCATTAATCTTCCACGTAAAGACGAAAAGTACTATGCAGAGTATCCACCTGTTGCTGTGTCTTTTTCGAAAGCATCTGACGTCATTGTGAAATCTCACCAAAGTGAAAAGCATACAGTTTCTGTTGAAATCGATAAAGAGAGTCCGGCAGATATTTTTATTCGCTATAAAGTGATCGACACTTTTACGACCGCGAAAAATCCCGCTGATTATAATTTAAAAGATGGAATTTTGAAGGTGCCAGCAGGCAGCTTAGTGGGAAAGATTGAATACGACTATGCAGGATCAACCTCGGGTTCGCGTTCTATTCAAATTGCTCTGACTGAAGTTATTGGTTATCCATCGTGGATTCGGCAGCAGATTTTTAAACGTCTTGTTTTCGATTCGACTGTTGATGATGCTTATAAACACGTTTCCGCAGGGAGTTCTTTCTCCTGTGGGATTTCGAAACAAGGTGTTTTGAAGTGTTGGGGTGCTAACGATAAGGGGCAAATACCAGGGGCTTCAATCGAAGGGGTTAGTGTCCCCTTTGTAGTTGATTCTGGCGTGAAATACAACTTTGTGAGTGTCTATGGCAATCGTGGGTGCGGAGTCACTGAATCCAACGCTCTGAACTGTTGGGGGGATTCTCAACCCCTTCAGGTTGTTGATGGGGGAGTCTCCTATAGCTCAGTAGCCTTAGCGAATGTTCATGCCTGCGGAATTACCGATAGTCAGGATCTTAAGTGTTGGGGAAAAAATAGTTATGCCATTATGGGGACAGGACTTACTGACTCAACGGAGTATCCTCCAACTGCAATTGATCCAACAACTAAATACAGAAAGGTCGTCGTAAGTGCAAATCATGCCTGTGCCTTAACTCTTGATAATGAATTAAAGTGCTGGGGTTCGAACCCTCAGAAACAAATCCAGTTTGATTCCCAGGCAAGATTTCCATTGACCCAAATTCAAGATGGCACGGATACATTTTTAGACGTGGCAATTGGAACAAGTCATACTTGCTCTTTGAACCAAGATGGCGAGGCGAAGTGTTGGGGAGCGAATAGTTATTTGCAAATGGGGAATGGTCTTGAAGATGAAATCTTTATGGACCGTACAACTGTGGCAACGAGTGCGCGTTTCACTTCTTTGAGTGCAGGGCTTACGTTTACCTGCGGCATTCGTGAAAGTGATAAGAAACTTCTTTGCTGGGGTTTTAATCAGTATGGAAATTTAGGCAATAATGTGACGACGAACGCTAAAGTTCCTGTTGAGAGTCACTTAGATGATGTGAAGTTTGTTTCCGCCGGAGGAAATACGACCTGTGCGTTGAACTCAATAGGTGTTTTATATTGCTGGGGAGAAGACGCCAATGGGCAAAGCGGTCAGGGGATGATGGCCCAGAGTTCATCTCCAGTTACAATTGATCGTGGCATAAAATATAGTTTCATTGATTCAGGACTTTTCTATCACTCTTGTGGAATCTTAGAACAAGGGACTTTGAAGTGCTGGGGAAATAATGGGAATGGGCAAATTGGGGATCGGACGACGTTTGCAAAGTCTTTTCCCGTCGAGGTGGATCGAGGCACAAAGTATAAATTCGTAAATACCGGATTTTATCACACGTGCGGAATTACTCTAGAGGGCCAATTGAAATGCTGGGGGGCTAATGGCGCCACATTTCGTCTGGGAGATGGTCTAACTCAATCACGAGCTATTCCGAAAGCGGTAAGTTCGAATTTAAAATTCAAAAAAGTTTCTGCAGCTTATGGGCATTCCTGCGCACTTTCCGAACAAGGAAAAATTTATTGTTGGGGAGAAAATAATGGAGGAGTGCTCGGAGATGGATCTCTAGAGAATAGATCTGTGCCTACGGAAGTTAATAGCTCTGATATCTATCAAGATGTTCAAGTGAACTACTATACAAGTTGTGCCCTGACTCTAGCAGGGGCTTTGCATTGTTGGGGAAACAATGTGCTTTCTCCTTCTCATATCGATCCGACGAACGAATACGAGCAACTTACCAGAGGACGAACCCGCTTCTGCGGAAGAACGAAGACGGGAGAAGATAGGTGTTGGACTGGGACTAATATGCAGTCGTCTGTTCTGACTCTGCCAGCAGCCGTTGCGGGACCGAAACGATTTATTCAATCGGGCTATAGTCACTATTGTTATTTGAATGAGGCGCAAACGGTGAGCTGTTGGGGAAATAATACTTTTGGACAATTAGGTGATTCTTCGATTACAGATACTTCGAGTCTTTCTTTGGTCAATCTATTCTCTCTGACGAAGATACTTTCTGTGGGCTATGAACAAAACTGCGCAATCAGCACTTCAGGCGAGTTAAGATGTTGGGGATCAGATAGGTTGAGTCAGTTGGGACTTGGTAGACTCACGCTTTCTCCACCCCTGTGTCCTTCTAGCATATGTCTCATAATGAGAAATCGATATTTGTGGTAAGCTGAAAGACCGTCAAATCAATAATCACGAGTTAGCAAAACTTGTCAGTTAGACTTTAAATCTAGTACCTGCACTTTGTTTTTTTGTATTTTGTCTGGAACGATCTTTGAAATCTAAATCTGAAGGCATCGAAAGTGGATGGAGGATTTAGATGGGCCAAAGAGTCTTGACAAGGACGGTCTTTTTAGCTTCGTTATTATGGGCGCAACTTGTCTCAGCTATCACTGATGAAATGCGTGATCTCGTCAACTTCGAGACCAAGGCCAATGCCGTGGCACTTAGAAATAATGAAAAACAAATTATCCATCACTATGAAATTCCTCTCGAGCTTTTAGAGGCTGATATTGCGAAAAATGCCGACCCCAATTACCTGAAAGCCCTTACATTCACTCGCGATGGTGTAAAGTATGTTCGCTGGGTGCTGAACCCTGAAGACACGAAGTGGGAAGAAACCATTCGTAAATTTTTACGACACAATAATATTGAACCCGTTAAAAAAACTCACTTTGAAGGCTATATGACAGCCTCCAGAAGTTATATCCTCGTGGACCCAGTCAGTGGAGCTGAGTTTTCTTTAAAAACTTCTACAGATCGCACCGGAGGCTATTGGGCCGACAAACAGCAGACATGGGATGATGCCGCTCAGATTCGTAAAATTTCCGACTACGTCGCTGAAAGATTAAAAACTCAACCACCGTTGCAGCACTCTATAATTTTATATGAACCCGTCGCTTTTGGTATTTTCAATTTCGATATGGGCATGATCGTTCGCTCCTATGAGGGGCTTCCTCATTCGGGCAAGAGCTACGTGCCAGGGTTTTCAGTTTTGCATGACCAAGTGGGAAGAGAGCTAGCCTTAGCTAATGGCTCTAAAGACCCCGCGCATTTTTGGAACGAACACTATAACAAACCTCTTGCTAGGGCTCTGGCGGAGTTTTTTGTAGCGACAGGGATTCGTTATGATTCACCTCACTCTCAGAACTTTTTAGTGGAATTGGATGCGAATAAAAAACCAACAGGTAAGATTGTGCTTCGCGATTTTGGAGATGCGTATCTTTATGAAAGTTTTTTTCAAGCCAATCGCCGTTCCGATATTTTAAGAATTTGGGAAAGTAAAAACGTTCTCAAAGGAGAGCCAGGCATGGGCGTAGGTACTTTACATGGTAATATGCCACCGACATGGATCGATTTTGTCGGAGATCATAAAAGCTCCACAAGTTATGACCAGTGGGGACGTGATTTTTTCACGGAATTTGAAGCCGAAGTGAAAAGACAGACAGGTATTGATATAGAACCTCGTTCAGAAGTTCAGCGCAGCTTTGTGGAGAATAAAGAGACGGGCGAAAGACGCAAGCTTGGTTACTTCACAAAGCAATATACGATTTTTGAAAATTCAGAATTTCTAAGACTGGTCTCCAGAGATCATCAGCGAAACACAGGTGCCACGCGACTTTGTCGCGGAGTCTTTTTACACTAATTCGTAAATTTCAACTACGCCCTAGCAAACCAAGAATCTAGCTTTTGAAAGAACCAATTTTTAAGAGGTTCCTGAAGAGCTAGATTCGCAATAATGTCATTTTTAGATTGAACCAAACCTTGAAGATCCTCAGTCACAGACTCTGCACACTCTAGAATCCACTCGCGAGTGGATTCAGGATGAAATTGAGTGGCGACAATGCGTTCACCAAAAGTAAAAGCTTGGTTGGCGCAAAAATCATTCGTCGCCATAAGTTTTGCTGTTGGCGGTAGATCAAATGTGCATTGGTGCCAGTGAAACACATTTAAATTGTATTCGCTGCTTTGATCCATCATTTGAACTGGAATAAAACCGACTTCCCATTTATTCATGGGATAGACTTTGCCGCCAAGTACCTCAGCAAGGAGTTGAGATCCTAAGCACAGGCCGAAGATAGGTTTCTTAAGATCAATGCAGTTTTTGAGAAACTCTTTTTCTATTTTAAGCCACGGAAACCGATCTTCTTCAAAGGTATCCATACTTCCACCGCAGACCACTAAGGCTTTAAAATTTTCAAAGCTCAATGGAGGAGTCGTCGCTTCAGAGATCTGCCATGTAGCTGTCGATAAGCCACGTGCTTTGGCCCATTCTAAAGTGGTTCCAGGGGGTGTGTCTGACTCGTGTTGAATAATAAGTATATCAATCATAGTAGCGTCTTATTTTTTTAGAAGAAAGAGTTGGTGGACCCAAGCGGAATCGAACCGCTGACTCGACAATGCCATTGTCGTATGATCCCAACTTCACCATGGGCCCACAAGAATAAGAGCCGTTAAAGGCTCTTATAAAAAATCTTACTAAATTATTTCATCTTCTTCAAGAAAACGCCATTTTCCCTCTGGTAATTGACCCAGACGGACATTTCCCATGCGCACGCGCTTTAGACCGGTGACTTTCAGTCCCACTGCTTCGCACATACGGCGGATTTGGCGTTTTTTTCCCTCATTTAGAATAAATCTTAACTGGTGCTCGTTAATCCATTCCACTTTTGCGGGGCGCAGAGGTTTTCCATCCAAGGAAAGGCCGTGATTGAGAAGTTTCAGTTTATCATCTGGTAAAAAACCTTCAACACGCACGATGTATTCTTTTTTAATTTCAGAGTTTTCACCAATAATTTTTTTAGCAATTCGACCATCTTGCGTGAAAAGTAAAAGGCCTTGTGAATCAATATCTAAACGGCCAGCTACTGCCAGTCCTTTCAGGTGTTCTGGGCGCAGGCGATGTTTGCTTTCGCCGAATTGATTCTCAGGAGTGATCAACTTAATCGCAGGAAGATAGGGTGGCTCTGGTTGAGAAGAAACCCAACCAATAGGTTTATTTAAAATAATCGTCGCCAGTCGCTTTTGCTGCTTGAGAGCATCAGCCTCAAGAGTGATCTTCACTTTAGGATCTACCTTCGTACCCAGTTGGTCGATACGGATTCCATCCACAAGGACCAAGCCTCTTTCAATATAGGCATCAGCTTCGCGTCGAGAACAGATCCCGCGCTCTGCCATCAATTTTGAAAGTCGTACTTTTTCGTCACTCATATTTGAATCTCCACCCAGAGGTCATCCATCTCATAAAGACGGAGGGACTTCAATACATTGCTCGGAAGCACTTTTAAAAGCTCTTCCTTTAGATAAAGTGCAATGTTTTCCGTTGTAGGGTTTTTATCAGCAAAGGCCTGAATATCAAAGTTTAAATGCTGATGATCTAAAACAGAGCAGATTTTTCCTAAGGTGTTTTGATAGGAATCACGACTATTTTTCAAAAAATTTTCTGATAAATCAGACTCGTCCAATTGAAAGCCCGCTATGACTTTATAATTGTGACCGTGGCCATACTTGGTATAACACGCCCCAAAAGCTTCGCGATTTTGTTTTTCATCCCAAAGCTTTTGTTCATAGTAATGCGCGCTGCTGAAAATCTCAGTGATTTCTAAGATCATGTGATGTTAATCCCACCATCGACTGATAGAACAGCTCCTGTTGTCCAGGCGGATGCGGGGCTTCCTAGGAAATAGGCCGCCTTTGCAACATCTTCAGGTGTCCCAATTCTTCCTAGAGGTTGCAGGTGTGCCATTGAAGAAAGAGCTGCCGACTTTTGATCCTCTGGCAAGGTGTGAAAACTATGGATCGGGGTATCAACAATGCCGGGATTCACAACATTGGCGCGAATATTAAAAGGACCACCTTCAAGGGCAAGGCTTTGTGTCCAGTTCATAAGGGCTGCTTTGCTGGCTGAATAAGCCGCCGTATTCGCAGTGGGCTTGGACCCAAGGGTTGAACCTATGTTGACGATGCTACCGCCTCCTTGAGCCTTAAAATAGGGGATAAAGGCGCGAATAATTTTAACGGGTGCAAAGAGGTTTGTTTTAAATTGTTCCAACCACATTTCATCGGAGCTTTCTTCTGTGGTTTGGTTTTTAAAAATTCCTGCATTGTTAACAACGACTTCGATTTTATGAATTTTTGCAGTCAACATTTCTTGCAGACGCTTATGAAGAGCCGCATCGTCGTTGATATCGCAGGAAACAATCGAGGCCCCTGAGCGACAGCGCATAGCGACCTGTTCAAGGTTTTCGCGGTTTCTTCCCATAAGATAAACAAAGTATCCGTTTTTTCCGTATTCAATTGCCGTTGCGGCGCCTATGCCACCGCTGGCTCCTGTGATGAGTGCTGCTTTCATTTATAACCCTTTGGTCGGAGATTCAGGACTTATGCTAGCAAAGGCTGTCACCGATAGGAAGCTATGGCTTTACGTGAGGCACTCAGTGTCGGATTTAGATATTTCATATATGGTTTGATCGTGATGGTCGCTTTTTGGGGGCAAATCCCATAAAAAAAGGCGACGTGGATACGTCGCCTTTGAATCTCATTGTTTTCAGAACAGTTTAAGAAGCTTTGCGGGCGCAGTAATGATAGTATTTTTTGTCAAAATCTGGAGCTTTCGCGCCATCTTTTGTGATCAGTCCTTCTTTAAACCACGCAAAGTGCTCAGGGCAAAACCCCGCTTTATCAGATTTCTTTTTGCAGCCTTCGCAAGCGCAGCGAGATGACTCTAAAGAAACGACATTAGATGGAATTTGTTTTTCAAACTTGTTGTCAGCCATAAGATGACCCCCATTGATCTTAAGTTTGTTAATGGTCTTAAGACATAGGTCTTATCGGAGGACTGTGAGATATTCTTGATAAGAAATTATGTTTCATTTTAAGACAAAAGGCGGGGTAAAGATCTTTGTCTTAAGGAGTTTTTTAAACTTGCTGAATAAAGCGCCCTAAATCCACAGGGCGAGAGAAAAGATATCCTTGCCCGTAGCGAGCGCCTAGTGTTTCCAGGACAAGACTTTCTTCGTTTTGCTCAATGCCTTCAGCGATAATTTCAATATCCATGGCGTGGGCTAAATGGATGATCGAACTGACGACGGCTTTTGATTTCGGGTCTGTTAAGAGCTTCATCACAAAGCAACGATCGATCTTTAGAAAGCTAATCGGCATCTGTGTAAGATATTGCAAACTCGAAAAACCTGTTCCGAAGTCATCAATAGAAATCGCATAACCAAGGCTACGGCATTGATTCAAGGCCTCAAGCGCGATCGCTCCATCCATCATGATTCTTTCAGTCATCTCAAGCTTGATATTGCTTGGAGAAAGATCGTGTTTTTCACGCAAATCTTCAAGGTTATTTACGAAATCAGAATGCGTAAATTGCCTTCCAGAGATATTAATACTCATCATGAAGTCATCGGCTAACTTCTTTTTTCCCTTTTGTGTAAGGTGCTCTTGGATTTGCTTTAAGTCTTTAAGAGCTTGATTGATAATCCAGTGACCAATGGGAATAACCATGGATGAGTTTTCGATGATATCAATAAAGAGATTCGGAGAAACCAGGCCACGCGTGGGGCTGTTCCAACGAAGCAAAGCTTCGCAGCCAGCGATTTGTTTGGTCTTTAAATTAATAATCGGCTGATAGAAAAGTTCAAATTCTTTTTGCTGGAAGGCTTGAAAGATTTGATTCTCAAGCTTGATTTGCTCCAGGGTGGACTGTGTGACGTCATCTCCAGCTCCTGAGTTCTCAAACTCCACTTCAGCAAAACGATGTGGAAGCTTGCCGGTATTGCGACGAAGGCGTTTGAGTAAAACACGCATCAGAAGTTGCACAACCTTATCCGCCGTGGATACGCGCTCAAGGACTTGTTGTTTGGTAACGATTGCTAAACGCACGTCTTCCAAAGCTCTCACAGAAGCTGAGCGAGTTTGCATATCCATCAGTGCCATCTCGCCAAAGATCTCTCCTTCACCAAGAATGGTGAGTGGAATATCTTCCTGATCTTTATTCAGATAAACTAAGACACGTCCTTTTTCGATGATGTAGGCGCAGTCGCCCACGTCACCTTCGTTAAAGATGATTTGGTCTTTGTGAATATCTACGGACTGAGTTGCTGATGTCATAGGTTTCTAGTTTAGGGGCTAAAGTAAAGTCCAGACAAGTCCAGCTGATTCATTTGATTCAAATTCCAGCCTTTAAATTGTGGTTTTACTAGAGCAGAAAAATGAATAGCGCCAAGAGGTATAAATGCATGGCGCTCCATGAGGTAATCAATTCCTGCTAAGCAAAGCCGCTTCTTTTCTGAATCGGACTGAGCGCGAGCCAAATCCGAGACGATTTTCTCATATGCTTCCGAATTATTACGTAGAAAATTCTCAGGATTTCCTTTGCTGAAAATCTCTAAAGACGCCAAACAAGTCGGTCTTTCCGGAGCAACTCCTTTGCGAAAAATGTCAGGAGGATTGTTTTCTAGAGAAAGCACAAAGGCCTTATTTTCTCGCGCCTCAAGTTTTACTTGAAGTTTAGCATGGCGTGCCCACTGGTTTTGCATCCATTCTGTGGCGCGCTTGTGATCTTCTCCGCCAAGGGCTGAGAAAGCGAATACCAAGGGCGAAGATTTCACTTGAGGTATCTTCTTTAAGTCATAGTCGAAGCACGGGGCTTTTGTTGGAAACCACGAGTCTGGCAAGCCGGCGCATCCAGGTCTGCCTTCAGAAGAGAATATTTTCTGCAGTTCTGGATAATTTAAAGAATAGGTTAAAGCTTTGCGAATGTTTTCTTCTTTATCGAGTTTAGAGCCAAAGCCCAAATAGTCTAAGCGAATTACTGGATAGAAGTGAAAGTCTTTGCGGGTTTTGAACTTAGGAATAAATAAAGTGGGTAATCGGCGTAAGTAGTGCAATTCACTTTTTTCATAAAGTTGCAGAGCCACGCTGTCTTCTTCGATAAAAAGTACTTCAACAGGAGGTCTTTGAGGATGGCCTGCTTTGTATTCAAAATTAGGAGTCAGTAAAATCCTTTTCCCTTTGGACCAATCTTTCATCTGATAAGGCCCCGTGAAAGCCGAGAGATCTGATTTTGTGGGGGCTAGAATATTATTTGCGAGATTGAACTCGAATTCTGAATCAAAACTTTTAAATGTGTAACGTAATGTTTTTTGATCTAAGGCTTCTATACCCAAAGATTTTAACGGGAGCTTTCCTTGGTAAATTTCTTCCGCATTTTTTATTTTAAAAAGAAGATCTGCTCGAGGAGCTGAAGTCTTTACATCAAGAATCTTTTGATAAGTTTTTAGAAAGTCATTGGCTGTAAGGGGCGTGCCATCGCTCCACTTTATGTCTTTCAACTTACAGATAAGGCGGTTTTTAGAATCGCGTTGGCAGGATTCAGCAAGGTCAGCAACTAAGCCTTTGTCGTTAGAGTAGTAGAATAAATTTCTATAAAGATTCGAAAGAATGAAACTTGAAGTTGCAGATCGTTGTTTGTTGGGGTCAAGACTTGAAGGTTCGGATGCCAGATGGAAACGAAAAATATTTTCGACCTTTTGAGGGGGCGAGTTTGCTTTCGCAAAGGTAGGGATAAAAAGAGTCACGATGCTCAAACTAAGAAGTGCCGTTTTTTTCATGGATTTAGTGTAGCCGTAAAAAAGGCAAAAAAAAGAGGGAGAAATGCTCCCTCTTTTTTAGAGTCAAAATAAGGTCGGATTACTTATCCAGCTCAATCTTAGCGATTGTTTGAAGCTGCATATTTGTAGTTCCTTCGTAGATCTGGCCGATTTTTGCATCTCTCCAGAATTTTTCAACAGGGTATTCTTTTGTGAAACCGTTTCCGCCGAAAAGATCAATTGCTAGAGAAGTGATTTTCTCAGCAGCTCTTGAAGAGTAAAGTTTCGCCATAGCTGCAGATTCGATGAAATCTTCACCAGCGTCTTTTAAGCGAGCAGCGTTGTAAACTAACAAGCGAGCTGCTTCAAGCTCAGTGCGCATTTCTGCAAGTTGGAACTGAACACCTTGGAAGTGAGCAATAGGTTTACCGAACTGCTCGCGGCCCTTAACATATCCCAAAGCAGCTTCGTAAGCACCTTGAGCTATACCGATCATTTGTGCGCCGATACCGATGCGGCCTTCGTTCAATGTTTCGATAGCAATTTTATAGCCTTTGCCAACTTCGCCAAGTACGTTTTCTTTAGGTACTTCACAGTTTTCAAATAGCAATTCGCAAGTTGAAGAAGCACGGATACCTAGCTTGTCTTCTTTCTTACCAACTTTGAAGCCTGGGAATGATTTTTCAACGATAAACGCTGTGATACCTTTATAGCCTTTAGCCATATCGATATTTGCAAAGCAGATGAATACATCAGCTTCGTTACCGTTTGTGATCCAAAGTTTAGATCCGTTCAGAACCCATTTGTCGCCTTTGTCTTCTGCTTTTAATTTCAAAGCGAAAGCATCAGAGCCAGATGAAGACTCGGAAAGAGCGTAAGCGCCTACCCATTCAGAAGCCATTTTACCAAGGTACTTTTCTTTTTGTGCTTCTGTACCCCATTTAAGGAATGCATTTGTCGTCAAAGTGTTTTGAACGTCGACAAGAACAGAAACAGAACCATCAACGCGGCCAATTTCTTCAACAGCCAAGCAAGCCATTGTGAAAGTTGAACCCGCTCCACCGTACTGCTCTGGAGTTTCAATGCCCATCAAGCCCATTTCAAAAAGCTTACGGATCACGCTTGGGTCCATCTGGGCTTTTTCGTCCATCTGTGTCACAAGAGGTTTAATTTCAGATTCAGCAAAGGCGCGAACAGCATCACGGAAAGCAAGTTCATCTTCTGATAACATTGTAAGCGCAGGACGTGCATTAACGTCAGACATAGTTTCTCCCATCGAGTTGTTTAAAACAGGGCCTGAAAATATATTCATAAGTCAATTTATTCAAGCGTAGGAAAAAGCGAAGGACATTCCTATAACGGACCGTGTTAGGATGGGTGCACTTTATATAAGCAAGTTATTCGACATACTAGACAAGGGTCTAGGTGTGATTTAGCGTGAGGGCCGTATGGATTTGATAGAAATTGGCGCCAAAATAGGCATTTACTTTATTCCTTTCCTTTTTGCACTCTGTTTCCATGAGTTTGCTCATGGTTGGGTGGCGCGTCTGCGTGGAGACCGCACAGCGGAGCATATGGGACGTTTAACGATGAATCCCATCGCTCATATGGACATGGTTGGAACATTGATATTACCAATTTTAGCCATCGTCTTTTCTTCGCCGATCTTTTTTGGCTGGGCAAAGCCTGTCCCTGTGGACTCCAGAAATCTTAAAAATCCGCGAGTCGATATGTTTTGGATCGCAATTGCCGGACCTCTTTCTAACATCCTTTTAGCGGTGATTGGGGCCTTTGCAATGGGGGCTGTGGCGAAATATCTTTTTGCTGCTTCTTATGCAAACGGGTTGGTTGAGATTCTTAAGACGTTCATCATCATGAATCTATTCTTGGCATTTTTTAATATGTTGCCTCTTCATCCATTGGATGGCGGTAAGGTGCTAGCGCGTTTCCTGCCTGCTTCTTTAAATATGAAGCTTGAAAGAAATGAGCATCTGACTGGAATGATTTTGATGGCTTTGGTATTAACGGGAGCTTTGAAGGTTTTAGCTGTCCCTGTTTTTTGGGGCTACAACCAGCTTGTCTCTTTAGCTTTGGGAGGGTTTGGAATATGAGTACTGAGCAGACACAAACTCCGACAAGAAAGCTGCGTGTAATGTCAGGTATGCGCGTCACTGGGCGTTTGCATATTGGTCACTACTGGGGAGCTTTGCAAAACTGGGTGAAGCTTCAGGATGAGTACGACTGTTTCTTTGGTGCGATGGATTGGCATGGTATGACCACTGCCTATAAGTCTCCGAAAGATATAGCACCTTGGACGCGTGAGATGATCGCTGAATTTTTAGCTTGGGGAGTTGATCCTGAAAAAGCGACTTTGTTTGTGCAGAGTCGCGTTCCCGAGCATTTAGAATTATTTATGATCTTTGCAAACATGACTCCGATGGGCTGGCTTGAGCGTGTCAACACGTGGAAAGACGCCGTTGAGGAAATGAAGGCAAATGATACGCACAATTTGGGGCGCTTTGCTTACCCTGTTCTTCAGGCAGCAGATATTGCAATTTATCGCGCACAAAAAGTTCCAGTAGGAGCTGATCAGATTTCGCATCTAGAGATTTCTCGCGAAATCGTTCGTCGTTTTAATCATTTGTATAAAGCAAAGCTTCCAGAGATGAATCCTCTTTTAACTGAGATTCCTCTGGTGCCAGGGCTTGATGGACGTAAGATGTCCAAGTCCTATAACAACAGCTTATTTTTGACTGAAGACTCTGAAAAAGAGCTTAAGAAAAAAGTGAACTTGATGGTTACCGATCCAGCGCGTGTACGCCGTGAAGATCCAGGTGAGCCAACGGTTTGCTCTGTTTACGGATACCATAAGCTGTATTCTTCTGCGGAAGATGTTGCTTGGGTAGAGCAGGGGTGTCGTTCTGCGGGGATTGGCTGTGGAGACTGTAAAGGTCGCTTAGCTACAAATATCGAAAAGGTTTCCGTAGAGCCGCGTGAACGCAAAAAGGAATTAATGAGTGGCCAACGCCTTGATGCCATCATCGACAACGGTGTGGATAAAGCAAGAGTCGAGGCTCAGAAAACGTTATCGATCGTAAGATCAAATATGAAATGGTAAGAGGGGAATACGTTTCATGAGTATTACGGTTCAACTTCCAAAGTTTGAAGGTCCGTTAGGGCTTCTTCTTTATCTTATTAGAAAAGAAGAAATGGACATCATGGATATTAAGATCCATGAAATTACGAAGCAGTACTTTGAATATATCAAACTCATGAAAGAGTTGGATCTTGAGGTGGCAGGGGAGTTCGTTGCAATGGCGGCGACTCTTATCCAAATCAAGTCGCGCATGCTTTTGCCTCAGTATGATGACAATGGCGAAATCGTTGAGGCATCAGAAGATCCACGTAAAGAGCTTGTTCAGAAATTGCTTGAATACCAAAAGTATCAAGAGGCTTCTAAAATGCTATATGAAAGACCACTTGTTGGGCGTGACGTATGGTTGCGTGGAACTCGTGAGACTTTAGAGCCTAAAGAAGATGAAATTGTTTTAGAGGAAAACGCTCTGTTTTCTTTGATCGCAACTTATCGCAAGATGCTTCGTGCCGTTAAGAAAAAGGTCCATCAAGTTGCTGCTAAAGCTCAATCAATTTCTAGTCGTGTTTTGGAAATTAAAGACCGCTTGATCGTAGGTCGCCGTACTACATTGATGGAACTTGTGAATGCAACAGAAGATCGCGCTCGTCAGGCTTTGATTACTTTCTTGTCTTTGCTTGAGCTTGGTAAAATGGGATTTGTTCGTCTTTATCAAAATGAAGCCTATGGTGAAATTTGGATTGATACGCAAAAACCAGTTGAGCAGGATGTTCTTGCTCGCGTTGAAGAGTACGATTCTATGCGCGCTGAAGACGTTGCAGCTCAGTTGATGGAAGATGCACAAAAAATTGATTTAAATGATGAAATGCTTGATGCCGACACCGTCGTTGCATCAGAAGATGAAGGGGCTCAATCTGAGCAACTTGATTTCCTAGAAGATAGCGAAGAGGGTGAAATCGCGGCTTCTGAGGATGACATAGCAAGTGATGATGAGATCTTAGCTATGGAAAATGAATTGTTTAAAGACGAAGTTTCAGAAGTTTAGAGGGGATCATGTCAGAAGAAAAAGATGAAATCTTAGTAGAAGATATGGAAACAGAAAATCTAGAAGCCGATATGGATCTAGAAGAGACTGAGTTTTTGGCGGAGTCTGAAGATATGGATAGTGAAGATTCTGAATTGGAAAATTCGGAAGATGTAGAAACAGAAGCTTCATTATTCCTTCAAGAAGAGGAAGAGTCAGAAGGCTTTCTTCCTGAGGCTTCTGAAGATTCTGTGGAAGAAGAAACTAATAAAGAAGAGATGTCTTTAGAGGGAACAGAACTTGACGATTTTGACTCTGTTGAAATTGAAGAAGTTGAGTTTGTCGAAGAAGAGCAATTAGAGAGCATCGTAGAGAGCGTTCTTTTTGCGAGTGATCGCCCAGTGAGTTTAGCTTCTTTGAAACAGCTCTTTGATGGAACAAATATTAAAACCGATAAAATCCGCAGAGCTCTTGATCAATTAGCGGTTGAATACGCTGGTGGACGACGTGGTGTCACTCTTGAAGAAGTGCCGGGCGGATATCAGTTGCGCACTAAAATCGACAACATGGAGTTCTTGAAACGCACTTTGAAAACTCGTCAGTTCAAGCTTTCTGGACCTGCTCTTGAGGTTCTTTCTATCGTGGCTTACAAGCAGCCATTGGTTAAGGCTGAGGTTGATGAGATTCGTGGTGTTGAATCAGGTCACTTATTGCGTGCCTTGATGGAGAAAAACTTAGTCGCTTTTGAAGGTAAATCTGATCTTCCAGGTCGTCCTATGCAATACGGTACGACTCGTAAGTTCCTAGAGATCTTCGGACTTCGTAGTCTTAAAGAGCTTCCAACTCTTTCTCAAATCGACGAACTTCTTCCTGAAGGTATCGATGAAGAGCAAGCTGAAGAAAAACAAACTTTGGCAACTTTGACGGATTCTCTATCAGAAACGTTTATGGGGGCTTACTCTCAAGGTGAAGATGAGTTGATGAAAATTCAATCTCAACTTGAAGAGATTTCAACGACGACAAACTTCTTTGAAGAAGAAAAACGTCGTCAGGCCGAGAAAAAAGATCAAGACCGCGCGCAAGCTATCCGTGATGCTTTGGCATTCGGAGAGCCTGTCGCAACTCGTGATGCAAATTGGTTACAAAAATACGATGAGGCTTTAGCAGCGGGAACGACTTTGGTGCAAATCGCAGCTGAGAAAAAAGCTGCATTCATGAAACCTAAAGTAGCAGTTGCTGAAGGTGAAGTGACTGAAGAAGTGGAAGCATCTGAAGGCGGCGATGAGATGGATGAGCTTGATAGAGCCATCGCTGAGTTCGACGCTGAGACTGATGAAGATTCTGAAATGGAAATGGATTCTGAAGAATCAGACGAAGACATGAGTGCAGATTCTGAAGAGGACGACGATGCGGAAATGTCCCTAGACTCTGCCGAAGAAGAATCTGAAGAGGATTCTGATGAGGACGAGTCTTTAGAAATGGCTGACGACGAAGAGTCTGAGGATATGGAAGAGGACGCTGACGAAGATGAGCTTTTTGCGGAAAGCGACGATGAAGAAGAGGAAACTCTTGATTTTGTTGAGTCCGACGAGGATGCTGATGGATATGACTTATCTTCTGAAGACGATGAAGAGTCTGAAGACGAAGAGTTGCCATTCTACGGAGAAGCGGACGACATAGATGAAGAAGGCGGAGCCTCTTTCTAAAATTCTTAAAGTTTTTTTAAGCCTTTGGGCGGTCTACAATATCTTAGCGATGGTTGTGATGCCCAATGTGTCTTCTTATTTTGGTCGCTGGGTATCTGGATTTGTTACTCCCTACGCTAATACGGTAGGTTTGAACGCAAGCTGGAACTTCTTTTCCCCAGACCCGGCGCACACTATGTATCTCCGATATTATGTTCACTTCATGGGTGAAGATGGTATCGAAACTCAAGAGCCCGTTGAGGGCTACTTTCCCCAAGAAAAAAACCAAGGCATTTCGGATCCCACTCGTAAGCGTGAGTTGTATGCTATGCGCTTTATGGTGATTGAGCCCGCAAGGTTAAAAACGGTTTTCGGCCCTTGGATTTGTAAGAAATATCCTGAGGCGAGTTATGTTGAAATGGAGCATGTGGTGGAAACCGTTCCTCCTTTAGCTCAAGTCGTGACTTTAAAGGATGAAAGAGTGCGCGATCTCTCAGAAGAAATTCAGTACGTACGCAGTACTTATAATTGTTCAGGAGATAACGACGAGGTGGCGCCATGAACTATCTAAAAAGAGTGTTCGCGCAAACGTTAAAAGCCTGGGATCAGTTTTGGTTTGCTCCCAAGGACCTTTTGGGTCTAGCTCTGATGCGCATTCTTTTGTGTGGCACCATGTTTTACATGTATATCGCTCGCTCTGCGAATTTAAGCTATTACGGTGTGGACGCATGGGTGACGAAAGAAAATGCCCTGAGCGCGCTTCCAGAGCTCTATAGGCCGTTATTTTCATGGGCTTTCTGGCCAGACTCATTAAATTTTGTGATGCACTCTCTGATGATCGCTCTTCTTGGTTTATTGACCTTGGGGATAGGCGGGCGATGGATCATGTGGCTTGCATGGATGATCAGCGCCGGTTTCATTCAACGAAACTACGCTGTTAATTTTGGTGCTGATATCATTGCTAGCCTATTTTTATTTTACATGTGCTTTACGCAATCCTGTGAACGTTTAAGTCTTTTAAATCTGCTTCGTAAAAAAATAGAATTTAAGAAGTCAGATATTCTCTCTTCGGTTATGATCGGCATGATGCAGGTTCAGATCTGCGTAATCTACGCCTATACCGGTTTTGAAAAGTTAAAAGGCGGTAGTTGGTGGGATGGAACGGCTTTGTGGAGCGTTTTGGCTAATCCGCAGATGACAACCTTTGATCTATCTTTTGTCAGAGTCGTTCCTTGGGTTATTCCAATTATTGCCTATATTACGGTTCTCTTTGAAATTTACTTCCCGGTGATGGTGGCTTGGCCCAAATTCAGAAACTTATGGCTGCTTTTAGGGGTCTTCTTTCATATGGGAATTGGTATATTTATGGGGTTGGGGCCATTTGCGACCACAATGCTCTCTACCTATTTCCTCTTCCTAGACGTTGATCTTTTAACGAGTGTCCTTAAAAAGCTCCGCCTTACGTCTCAAAATTAGAAAAATAGTCCAAACTAGTTTTGAGACAAAGCTAGATCGTTTATTCTAAAGACTGCTTTTGGGGGACATATGAATTACACAGTTTTGCGCAATTTTGCAGGCTCTCTGCTTTTGCTCATCCCATTGAGTGCTTGTACTCCCATCGACGGGACTTCTCTTTTAACAGATCAGAGGTCCGATCCTACTCAACACATCGTAAATAAAGATCCGCTTCCTCAAGAACTCATGGCGAGAGTTCATACGACTTCTATTCCAGCAGCAGGCAGAGACCTTGCTGAAATCAGTGGAGATTGTTATCCCTCCACTTACTCAGATCACCGACTTGAGTTTTCAAGAATGAATGGTAATACAGCGACACCCATTCAAATTTATGACCTGAATGCTGCTTCGGCGACCTTGGTGAATGTAGCAAAATGTAAGAGCGGGCGATTCTCAGTGGGGATCCCAGCTCCATCCACTGGATACTTTTCATATCGCGTGCAAATCATCGGAAAAGACGGTTCTAACGACGTGACGAATGCTGCCCAAGGAAAAGCTAACTTTAGTATTCAATTTTAGTTTATTTTTTATCAGCCTAAGTTGTTTAAAACTCGGGCTGCGAAGACTTTTCGTCCAAAGTTTAAAGCAGAAATCCGTACTTATCTCTTAAGATCTTTTGTGCGTCGATATTCTTAGAATCTAAAATAATCGTATTTTTTAATTTTAATTCGCGAATAAAATCGCCCCTACGAGACGTTGGAATTTCAAATCCCGTGACATCTAAAAGGGTTGAGTTAAAAGGTGTTTTTAGAAGAAGCTGCTCTTGGATTTTTTTTTCTGAAAGAGAGTTTAAAACTTTTAAAGCCAAGCCGGGTTGCGAAGCGCTTGCTGGAATCACAGCGCCCCAAACTAAAAGAGCACTTAGAGGATCGGACTCCAAACGTCCCTCAGGAGTTCGAATGGGCATTTCCACCGCAGAGTTTTCCGGAACTTGTCGCTCAAGTTCGTCAAGCTGTAGAGTGAGGATCTTCTTTTCTTGAACCAAAGGTAAAACACCTTGTGATTCCCACATCTCAAAGTGACGTAAGATTAAATCTTCGTCGGCCAATAAAAACAAAGTGCCTTGTTTCTTATTCCTTAAAAAGTCACTGAAAGATTCAGAGTGTTTTGTAAAGATCGATGTTTTTAACCAAAAGAGCGGGAAAAAGAAAAATCCTTCTTTAGAAATTTTAAAATCTGCAAAAAGTCGATCTTTAAGAAGGGGTAAAGAGGCATCAATATCTATTAAGAGATTTTGCTGCTCTAGGGTGATCGCCCAGTTGCGGGGAAGCAAGATAAGGTCGGCCCCAGGACTTGCGATGCTTGAGGCTAAGATTTTATTCCAGTCGCGTGTGATGATGGTGGAAAACTGAATGTTCAATTCTTGTTCGATGTTTTTTCTTAAATCTTCAGGAAGAAACGCTTCGTCAGTTAGTAGGACCTGTATTTTTTGAGATGCTGACAGAGAATTCTTTGTGATGGGTTCAGTGCTGGAGCCTTGGAAGTATCCAAAAACAAAGCACATCAAAAAGAATAAAATCCACGCGATCGGAGCTCTCAAAACGGTCCTCTTTTAAGTTCCTTTAAAGGAATAAAAAAAGGGGAGCAAAACTCCCCTTTTATTTTTGAAGTTCAAACTATTCTCTAAAAATTAGAATGATTCGTCAAAAGAAACTGCACCGCTCACACCAACTTGGTAAGCTGACACACGTCTTTCGAAGAAGTTTGCTAATTCCTGCATATCTTGAAGTTCCATGAAAGAGAACGGATTAGATACGTTGTAACGAGGAGCAATGTTTAAGCTCTCTAAACGTTGGTCCGCACAATACTCTAGGTATTGACGCATATCTTTTGGCGAAAGACCTGCTACACCTAGGTGTAGAACGTCGTTTGCAAATTCCATCTCACACTCAATAGCGTCTTCAAGCATTTGCGTAACCATGTCTTCCATTTGCGAGTTGAAAAGCTCTGGCTCTTCTTTACGCGCAGTCTTAATAACTTCAATCGCAAAAGCCATGTGCATAGACTCGTCACGGAATACCCAGTTAGTACCAGATGCTAGGCCCGATAAAAGACCTTTTGAGCGCAAGAAATAAACGTAAGCAAAAGCTGCATAGAAGAATAGACCTTCTACACAAGTCGCAAAACACACCATGTTCATGATAAAGCGACGGCGATCTTCAAGAGTTCTTAGTTCTTCTAGCTCGTTGATGGAATCCATCCACTTAAAGCAGAAGTCTGCTTTTTTCTTAATAGAAGGAATGTTTTCAATAGCAGCAAACGCTTCAGTTCTTTCTTCTGGATTTGGAATGTAAGTATCCAAAAGAGTTAGATAGAACTGAACGTGCAAAGCTTCTTCGTAAAGCTGACGAGAAAGGTACATACGACCTTCTGGAGAGTTTACGTGTTTATAAAGATTCAATACAAGGTTATTACCAACAATAGAGTCACCCGTTGCAAAGAAAGCAACTAGACGAGAAATAAGGTGGCGCTCTGCTGGAGACATTTTAGTGTGTAGATCGTTAACGTCTGTTGAGAAATCAACTTCATCCACAGTCCAAGTGTTCTTGATACCGTTTTTGTACATTTCGTAGAAAACAGGGTATTTCATTGGACGAAGTGTAAGATTAAAACCTGGATTTAAAAGCATGACTCAATCACTTTCTTCACTCTTGTGAGATAATTAGATATTTAAAAAAAAAGGCTCCGCCCAAGAGCGGGCCTTTTTGTTTTGAGGGTTACTGACAAGCTTCGCATGCCTCTGGATTTTCCAGAGAACAAGCAATCACTTCTTCGTCAGTGTAAGTCTTTTTAGCTTCTGGAGCTGGCGCTGAAGCATCCATTGTTTGTGGAGTGCTAGAAGCTGCAACCGTTCCATTATTATTCATACGAACCGTCGTTTTAGCGATTTTCGTCGCAGGACGAGAGCGTAGGTAATAAGTCGTTTTAATACCTTGTTTCCAAGCGTACATGTACATTGAGGAAACTTTTCCGATTGTAGGGCTTTCCATGAACAAGTTCAAAGATTGAGCTTGGTCGATGAAGGCTCCGCGAGCAGCTGCCATATCGATCAAAGACTTCATTGGGATTTCCCAAACAGTTCTGTAAAGCTCTTTCAACTCCGGTGGAATTGCAGCGACTTCTTGGATTGAACCGTCATGAAGTTTGATTTCGTTACGAACGTCTTCGTTCCATAGTCCTAGAGCTTTCAAGTCAGCAACTAGGTACTTGTTGATTTGCATAAACTCTCCAGAAAGAGTCTCGCGTTTAAACAAGTTAGAAACTTGTGGTTCGATAGCTTCGTAGCAACCCACGATAGATGCGATAGTTGCAGTCGGAGCAATAGCAATCATCAAAGAGTTTCTTAAACCAAATTGTTTAATGCGCTCTTTAAGTTTTTCAAAACGCTCTGGCTGAGATGGCGTTACACCCCAAAGGTCGTACTGAAGAAGACCTTTAGCAGCTTTCGTTTGTTCGAAAGCACCGTGCGCACCGTGTTTTTCAGCAAGCTCACAAGAAGTTACAAGGGCATTGTAATAGATTTCTTCTTGGATTTTTGCAGAAAGATCACGTGCTGCCGCAGAGTCAAATGGAAGTTTCAATTGGAAGAAAGCATCCTGAAGACCCATTACACCTAAACCAACTGGACGCCATTTATGGTTAGAGTCCTGAGCAGTTTGAATAGGGTAGAAGTTGATATCAACAACGCGATCTAGATACTTCACAGCCGTGCGAACAGATTTCGCAAGTTTTTCGAAATTGAAAGAGCCATTTTCAACGTGACGGCTTAGGTTGATAGAACCTAAGTTACAAACAGCAGTTTCATCTTTAGAAGTAACTTCAAGAATCTCTGTGCACAGGTTGGAAAGGTGAATCACGTTTCCTGGTTCACCAGTTTGATTCGCTTTCATGTTGGCAGCATCTTTAAACGTCATCCAACCGTTGCCAGTTTGCGCAAGAGTTTTCATCATACGAGAGTAAAGTTCACGAGCTTTTACTTGCTTCACGAACATACCTTCGGCTTCTGCTTTTTCATAAGCAGCTTCAAACTCAGGGCCGAATGTGTCGACGAAATGAGGAACTTTGTTTGGATCAAATAAAGACCACATTCCGTCAGTTTCTACACGTTTCATAAATAGATCTGGAACCCAGTTCGCAAGATTCAAGTTATGAGTACGTTTAGCTTCGTCACCTGTGTTGTCGCGAAGTTCAAGGAACTCCTCGATGTCCGCATGCCAAGTCTCTAGGTACACACACGCTGCACCTTTACGCTTACCACCTTGGTTTACAGCAGCGATAGAAGAGTCCATCGTTTTCAACCATGGGATAATTCCGTTAGAGTGACCGTTAGTTCCTTTGATTAAAGAACCACGTGAACGTACGCGAGAGTAAGCAACGCCAATACCACCAGCAAACTTAGACAGAAGGGCAATGTCTGTATATTTATTGTAGATAGCTTTCAAATCATCTTCTGGAGAATCCAACAGATAGCAAGAAGACATCTGTGGACGAAGGGTTCCAGAGTTGAAAAGGGTTGGAGTTGAAGCCAAGTAATCGTGTGAAGAAATCAAACGATAGAATTCAATAGCTTCATCAACGTTTTGTGCAAGACCACAAGCAACTCTCATAAAGAAGTACTGTGGAGTTTCAAAAACCTGACGAGAAGATGGGTTTTTTAATAGATAGCGGTCATAAACAGTTCTAAGACCGAAATACTCAAAACGATCAGTGCGGTATGGCTCAATAGCCGCGCAAAGAGCCGCTTTGTGAGTTTCTACGAAGTCATAAGTTGTCTTAGCTAAAAGACCGTTGTTGTAACCAAAAGTTACAGAGTCTGCAAAAGACTGGATTTTTTGTGAGCGAACTTCTTCATCAATATAGATAGATAGAAGGCGAGCCGCAAGGCGAGAGTATTCAGGTTCTTCACCAATAAGCAAAGAAGCTGTTTGGATACAAAGGTTATCCAATTCATTTGTTGTAGCACCGTCATAGAGACCGCTGATCGCGCGAGTTGCAACACGTAGTGGATCTACTTGTGTTAAACCCTGGCAGTTGCGAGTAACACGTTCTACGATTTTCGTAACGTCTACTGGCTCTAGGCTGCCGTCTCTCTTTTTCACTCTCATCACATGAGCTGTTGTTTCCAACATGATGTATCCCCTCTGCCCAATCCTTTTGGGCAAAAAAAATCCCTCCCGAAAATTTACCCCTCGTAAAAGTTCAGGCTTTGGTTGTGGTATAATAATGTATGTATTGTTTGAGACTGAGTGCTAATCCTTAGCGATGTGTTCGGCTTTTTAGTTCCGCAAACCTCCCCTACGCTGTTCCTTATTATGTCTCAGTCGTTGAACTGAGTTTCTAAGGTAACCCCTATATCTAGGGGTTCGATGCAGGCGCCTTGTCCATAAGGCGGTGTCGATCTCAATTTCAACTTTGTAAGGGATTCGACAAAGAATCAACTACATTTTTGCATTTAACGCTAAGTTTTCTGTGACGTTGCCCATCAATTAAGCACTTTCCCAATATTCTTGACAGGGAAGTACTGCAAACATTTAGGGCAAGAATTTTAAAATCTTCCTCTCAAAACTTAAGTCCAGCTTGAAAACTCTGTCTTTAGCTGTTTTTTGAGGAGTTCAATCTGTACAGATCTTACAAGATCTTAAATTTGGCCCTGCGGCCTTAGGCAGAAACCTAAAGTTCCGCAAGTGGGATGGATTTTCGACGCAAGAATTCTTGCGCGAGGGATTCTTCTTGGGATTGAGGTGCAAAAAACTGCGACTGATAAGCAGAATGGCTCCGTATATAGTCAATAATACCCTGATGTGTGCGCATTTTATCGCCGGTCCATGCAGGAGCAACTAACTCTTCTTCTCGCGGAGCAAAGGCTGCCAAGCGATGAAGGGCAAAGCGAGGGTTGAGGTGTTGAATGAAAAGCTCCACTCTGCGCGCATAGGTTTCAAAGTCGATGGGATCGAATTCACCCCTATGGTAAATCTCTTCCAGGGGAGTTTGCGTTAACACATGAAGATTGTGAAGCTTCACGTTTGTGATCGGCAAGTCGTTCACAATCTTAGCTGTTTCAATGATTTGCTCATCAGTTTCGCCGGGGTTTCCGAAGATCAAATGAATTCCTAAATCGACCTTTGTGCTCTCAGCAATCTTATGAACAGCTTTGATGGAGTCCTCTGCTGTGTGACCTCTGCGCATGAATTCAAGTTGTTTATCGTTGAAACTCTGTACACCTAACTCTACGGCCACGAAACTTTTCTCGTGATACTCTTGCCACAAATCCAAAACGGACTTTGAAAGACAGTCTGGGCGTGTGCCGACCGTGAAGCCTTTCACCCAAGGATAGCTTAATGCCACGTCGAAGTTATGTCTCAGAGCTGAGACCTTGGTGAAAGTGTTTGTATAGGCTTGAAAGTAGATTAGAAAGGCTTTGGCATTATAGCGTTTACTAATGCGACCATGGAAGGTTTCGATCTGCTGACGAAGCTCCATCGTTAAGGATTCTGCATTGGCAGCAGATCCCCAGACATCACAAAATACGCAAGTCTGCATTCCCTTAAGGCCGCGACGGTTTGGACAATCATCAACCACGGCAACGGGAATCTTATAGACCTTCTCGCCAAAGAGTTTATTGTAGTGTTCTGCTATTGTGTGATAGGGGAGACCTAACCAACCTTTTTCCATGATGGATATGTACAAGTTTCTTTCGCGTGAAGTCAATGAGGGAAGTCGCAGCTATGAAAACCTGGAGAGATATCGGCTTTGAAATCGAAATTACTGCGGATGGCAGCCCCAGCTTGAGACTTTTACAGTCCGTCGATCCTACGACATATAAAGGGGAGTCCATGCATCACTCCGGCGGGGCGAATGCAGAGACACAAATCATTTATTCTCAGCCGATATTAGAAGTCCTTAAAAATACGAAGAATCCAAGTTTTTTAGTTGTCGGATTGGGCTTGGGATACATTGAGCTGTGCATTGCTAAAGAAAGCCTTCAGTTAGGTAAAGCTCCCCAGGACATCAAGCGTATTACAAGTTATGAAAGTGTCCCTGAGTTAAAAGAGTTTTTTATGGCATGGCTCTATGGACAGGTGGATTTACACCCCGAAGTTCAAGGTGTTTATGATCTTCTTCTAAGTTATATTATTCAGGGAACAAGTCTATCTAGCGAGGATTTGAAAAACTTTTTAAAGTTTCACTTTAAATCTGTAAATGACATTCAAGGGGCGCTTTTGCAGGATTCCGTATTCACGCAGACCTATAGCGGAATCATGTACGATGCTTTCAGTTCAAAGACATCCCCGCACCTATGGGAAGAAGAATTTCTAAAGCGTCTCTTGAAAGAGTCCTCCCAAGAAAACTGCTTATTTTCAACCTACGCCTGTCGAGGAGCACTCAAAAGAGCCCTCACAGAAAACGCTTATGAACTCATAATTCGTGATGGTTTTCAAGGTAAACGGAACTCCACACTAGGGCTGCGTGGAAGCTTTAAAAGAGGATAAGTTTTTTTCGCATTAAAGACAAAAGCTCAAAACAAAAAGCCACTCAGAAGAAAAATCTAAGAAAGCAATAAGGACAGCTAGTCGCGGATCTAAGCTCTATCAGGGGTTGGCGATTCGGAAAGTCGTTGTTAATGCTAAGAAGTGAACTTCCGCACGTATTCGATGATGGAGTTTTTAGACTCATCAGCGATACCAACAAATCGTAGGCCGGCATAACCATCTTTTCCGACATAGACCACTTCAAATGTAGAAGCTATTTTAGAAAATAAATTGGGACTTTCTAGGGTTCCTGTGAACTTCATGCCAATGCTGAGATTGATGGCATCGTTCACGCCAAGACCGCCTTCGCTGATAGAGATCACGCGACACTGGAATGGGCCGTTTGCACCTTCGCATTTAAGAATACCCACGATAGGGACGCGAGGGTGAGATCTGCGAGTAATTCCTAAGTCTTCAACGATGCGCGGGACTCCAAAAACCTCTGTCCAAGCATCACTGCCTTCAGGGGATACGTCGATGACTGCATAGTCTGTGTTGGATTTTAAAAACTTAATCAGTTGATCGTAAGGTAGAGTTTCTCTTTCTCTGCCTTCCACTCTCAATTTCCAGAGAGTAGGAGTTGCTTGTTTAACAGGGAGAATTTGTTGGGTAGATTGCAGGTTTTTCTTCCACTTATCGTAGCTAACCCACTCTGTTTGTCCTCGACCCCAAATCTGTGCCTGACCAAGTAAGTTCTCTTGGTGTTCAATTTCATTTGAATCAAAGGGGCCAGTCACTTGACCGGCATTTAAAACAAACCAAATTTTTTGAGCAGACATCGCAACACCCTTGAAAAAACTAAAAACATTCACAGTGAATGAAGCTCAGGTATTCTTAACATAGAGAACTACCTTGAGTTTTATTACAGCGAAAGGTATAGGAGCTGTCTAGGAGAATTATCAATGAAGTACATTATCGCGGGTACTGATCGCCCGAATTCAAATACGCTGAAGATTTCTGAGAATATCCAAAAGATCTATAAGACTCTTGGCGAAGACGTAGAAATCATTGATCTGAAGGAAGTAAAAGAACATCTTCTAGATGATTTACATTATGGAAAAACCACTCCAAGTATGCAGCCTTACATTGATAAGGTCATGCAAAGTGATGGTTTAATCGTTGTATGTCCTGAATACAATGGCTCAATGCCAGGTGTTTTAAAGTACTTCATTGATCACTTGAAGTTCCCTGAGTCTTTTGAGTTTCGCCCTGTCGCTTTTATCGGGTTAGGTGGACGCTTTGGAGGCTTGCGTCCTGTGGAGCATCTACAGCAGGTTTTTGGATATCGAAATGCTTTCATCTATCCAGAGCGCGTGTTTGTGATGAATGTGCATACGATTTTCAGTGACACTGGAGAGATTAAGGATGCGATGATTCAAGAATTGCTTCAAAAGCAAGCAGTGGGCTTCCAAAAGTTTTCAGCAGCTTTAAAGTCTTTTGAAATTGATGCGAACTCTTGTCTTTCTAAACCAAAGCTTTAAGCACAAGTAGGTCTTGGGGTTCGCGAAAGCTTTCGTGAATCCTGAGAGTATCCAATCCGGCCTATAAGACCTAGGAGCTGGATCATTAAAGAGAGTCTTTAAGCAGTTTGAGAAACTTAAACGGTGAGTAAATACTCAGTTTGAAGTTTCAACCTTTGGTTCTACGGCTTGAGAATCGGAAGCAATGTGTCGCTCGACGCTTTGAGTGATCACGTGGCCCTCGAAATAGATCAAACCAAGTATGATAAGAACTGCTAAAGTCCATTTTGAGCGTAAGAAGTGACTTACTTTCATAAATTACATTGTCTCAAATCTCAAAATTGTTTTGCAAATGATCTTCCTGAAATACCATCAAAAAGACCTGCTGCGTCAGTAAAAGAACGAGCTTTGCTGACAAGTTTTCGCACTTTCACTAAACTTAGGCCTTGATTTTCAATGCTCACAGACGGAGTCGTCGTATCGAAACTCAGGCCGACAAACACAGCAATACCAATATATATGTTCTTTCTTTAGCAGCTCTAGGAGTCGTCTTTGGGGATATCGGGACAAGTCCTCTTTATGCCTTCAGAGAATGTTTTGGTGAATACGGATTAAGTCCAACACCAGAAAACGTAATTGGAATCTTAAGCCTGATCTTTTGGACTCTCATCACAGTGATCTGTATCAAGTACATGGCCTTCGTCATGCGTGCTGATAATAAAGGTGAAGGGGGAATCCTTTCTTTGATGGCCCTTGCCGTGCGCTCTCAGGGTAATAAAACTCCGCCACGTCGTAAGTGGGTGATGACGATCTTAGGTCTCTTTGGTGCCGCTCTTCTTTATGGAGATGGGATTATCACTCCGGCGGTTTCGGTTCTTTCTGCCATGGAGGGGTTGGCTCTTGTGGCGCCTCAGTTTGATGGATTCATTATTCCTCTGACTCTTGCCGTGATTACAGCTCTGTTTGCAATGCAGAGATACGGCACGGGAAAAATCGGGGTTATCTTTGGGCCGATTTTATTGATTTGGTTTATTTCGTTAGCTGCCTTAGGCGTGAATGGGATGCTTAAGAACATCGGAATCTTTGAAGCTCTTTGGCCCCATCATGCCATTGAGTTTTTCTTGCGCAACGGTTTTGCGGGCTTCATTGTTTTGGGTTCTGTGTTTCTTGTTGTGACGGGCGGAGAAGCTCTTTACGCCGATATGGGGCACTTTGGAAAAAGACCCATTCGTTTAGCGTGGTTCTTCGTTGCTCTTCCTGCGCTGGTTTTAAATTATTTTGGGCAAGGTGCTTTGCTTTTAAATAGTCCTGAAGCTGCAACAAGTCCTTTTTATATGCTGGCTCCGAAATGGGCCCTTCTGCCAATGGTCATTCTTGCGACTCTTTCTGCGGTGATTGCCTCTCAAGCTTTGATCTCTGGAGTTTTCTCGATCACACGTCAGGCTATTCAATTAGGATTCTGCCCAAGAATTTCTATTGTTCATACTTCCAGCCAAGAGATTGGCCAGATCTATGTTCCAGCTGTGAATTGGACACTCTTGATCGGGGTGATTTGGTTGGTGCTGACCTTTAAGACTTCTTCAGCTTTAGCAGCAGCCTATGGGATTGCAGTTACTGGAACAATGGTTATCACTACAGTTCTTGCTTACGAAGTGGCGCGCGGAAAATGGAATTGGAGTTTCTTTAAGGCCGCTTCGATTTTTGGTTCTTTCTTAGTCATGGACTTAGCCTTCTTCGGAGCCAACGTTCGAAAAGTAAGTCACGGTGGCTGGGTGCCGTTGGTTATCGGTGCAGGAATTTATGTATTGATGACGACTTGGCAAAAGGGACGACAAATTCTTTTTCAAAAACTCAAAGAGCGCTCTATGCCGATTGAAGACTTCTGTCAGAAGCTCTTGCGCGAACCACCTCTGCGCGTACCAGGAACGGCTGTGTACATGGCTGGTGACCCATGGGGTGTTCCAGTGCCGCTCTTGCATAATTTAAAACATAACCGCGTTATGCATCAGCGAATTGCGATTCTTACAATTCAAACGCGCGATATTCCGTTTGTATCTAAAAAAGATAGAATTTCTATCCAAGAAGTGATTCCAAATATGTATCGAATTATTGCGTATTATGGATTTATGGAAACTCCGAAAATGAAACATATTTTGGAGGCATGTCGTGGGCAAGAGATCAACTTCAACGTGAATGAAACCACCTTTGTGATGGGACGAGAAACAATCATCGCCAGCAAGTCCCCAGCTCTGCCTGGAGAAGCGAAGATGTCCTATTGGAGAGAGCGCTTGTTTGCCGTGATGTCGAAAAATGCGCAACGGCCGACAGCGTTTTTTAAGATTCCACCGAATCAGGTGATCGAAGTGGGCTTGCAGGTAGAAATTTAACATTCAATCTTTCTTGCTGAACTTGGATCAAAGCTCTCTGTGAGAAAAAAATTGAAGGGATTTTTCTACCTTGGGTTTTCATATCATAAAGATGACGGAAGAGTTTGAATCTAGAGTGTGGATTAACACTGCACCAAGATTGAGAGAAAGTCGTGTTTTGGTGAATCCGAGTAGAAAGAACTGCTCGAAGTTGAGATGATGAATTCAAGACGAGGCCACGTTAGGTCTAAAAACGCTGAGAGTTTGCAATAGTAAATTTCTTAGTAAGATCTCTCGATTCCATTGAAGGAAAGCCTGCCTCGTAAAAAGGGGTCTTTAAGACCCCCTTTTTTTTATTCTCTCTCGGGGAATTCTAAAAAATCACCCTGTCTAAAAAGTTTCAGAACTCACAAGTGACTAGCAAAAATTGTCTTATCTCCTAAATAGCCTCAATAGGCCCTGTGTTTCAGAATGAGATTCCTGTTTAAAATTCATAAGTTATCAAGACATGGATTGTCTGCAATGTTGGCGAGTGTTTTGCTCTCTAGAAGCTCTAAGGACTTCAAGGGAGTTTGTATGTTAAAACGTGTATCACTTTTATTATTGATGGTTTTCATGGTTGGAGCTTGCGCCAAGAAGAACTCTGAATTTGCTGCACGTTATGCGAAGAACAAAATGGGAGCCTCAGTCGCTGACGGAGTAAAGACACAAGAAGCGGGTGAGATGGCAGCAGCCTACGGTCTTGAAGCAGACGTTGTAGATATAAGAAGATATTTCGTTCCGGTGGGGCAGCCAGGGCCACGCGTAGTTATGTCTAAAATCTTAATCAATGATCAGGAGATTCCCGTAACAACAAGCCACAACGGAACTGAAATCGTAGATGGCAAAGTCAATGTCGGAAACTATCTTGTAGTTTTCCATGCCATGTGTGGAACTGTCGATTGCAATCCCTACTATGCATCTTTAACGATTTATCAGAACAATAATATGATCATTCAAGAGGGCGTTCGTAAGTATTTTGATAAATTCAAACCAGAACATACGGACGTCTATCAATGGTTCAAACCTCAGGAAGCACGTCCACTTTTGGGACGAGATATGAATGATGTCTCGGGTATGGTGGGCTTCTTAAACACTTTTGCTGAATCCAACTCTTACTCTGGGAACGGTCTTGTAAAATAGACCCTTTCTCACAACCTTCCGATTTAGTTTCGCAATGAATATACCGATACCTAAGTAATGGGATTACTTAGGTACGTTATTGTTTCAATATTCTTAACGCAATTGGGCTGCTCCATGCAGTTCGAACTTACGCATCTACCCAGTCTTGCAAAAAAACTTTCACTTGATGTGGACGAAAGCAATCGTTCAGTAAATAGCACGAACTTTCGCAATTATCCCGTGAAAGGACGTTGCGGAGTTTTTGCCGAGCCGGTGTCAATTCGAATGGGTAGTGTCACTCAAGAAGTCTCTTGCAGTTCAGAGGGCACATTTACTGGACATTTAGATTTGGAGGGTAGCCTTGAGGGCATTCAGGAACTCGAAGTCTTTCAAGCATCAAGTAGCGACCCTGAGAACAATAAAGAAATCATAAAAATTTTAATTGATCTTACGCCTCCAGATCTCACCTTTAAAATTCCCACACACGCAGAAAACTATGCACTCTCTCCGCTGCGATCGGCCTTTGTTCTTGAAGGAACTTGTTCTGATCCCATGAATCTTGTGCGTGTGACAAGCTCACTGAATCAGCTCTACCAAGTGGTTTGTTCAAATACTCAAAAATGGAGTTTAAAACTTAATCTCTCACAAGAGACAGCAGCTTCGATTGATTACTACGCCCAGCACTTTGATCAGGCTGGAAACATTTCGGAAGAGGCCTCAGTCACCATTAGGTATCCGCAGTGGAATAAGGTCTCTCCAAAAGTAACCTCGACAGGGTTTTCCTCCGTGCGCGCTGTGGCTCCTTATGGAAACTCCGGTCGGATGTTGATCGCAGCCCCACTTCGCAATGATGATCTCGTAGATCTAGGAATCGTAAACTCAGATGGTACGGGTTTGATGCGTATCAGTCCTATTTCAGGTCAATGGGGTCTTGATCAAAATATTCAATTAACGGCTGTTCCGAAGCAAAATCGCGCTATCTATGGCAGATTCAGTATCGGTCGCGTGCAGTTAAAAGAGTTACGTACAGTAAAAATTGATGGCACAGATGATCGACTTTTGGTGGGCCCTAATACTGCAAATCCCGTCGGCGGTGTGACTCGCTATCTCATCACTCCGGATGAAGAATTCGTGATTGCGATGGGAGATTTAGAGAGTCGCGATAATGAGTTTAATATTTATTCGGTGCGAATTCGTGACGGAAAAATTATACGCTTAAACGGTGATTTAGTTTTAGGTGGAGATGTGCGGGATTTTAAAATCTCTCCTGATGGAAAAACAGTCGTCTTTAGAGTTGATAAAGATACGGATGAGGCCATTGATCTTTGGGCTGTAGGGGTTGATGGCAGCCGCCTTAGAAAACTCAATCAGAGTATGGTCGCAGGGAAGTTAGTCAGCGACTATGACATAAGTTCTGACAGTTCATGGGTGGTTTTTAAAGAGAATAAATCCCACGCAAGTTATGGAATGAGTGTCGTCTCTTTGGTGGATGGTGAAGAGTTAGTTTTGAACGGCACAATGACTAACGGATTTCCTGAGTTGGGTATCTTCAGTCCGAACTCCAAAGCTTTGATTTATAGAACGGATCGAGAGATCGCCGGATGTTATAGTTTATATGTTTATAATATCGAACTCAAAACAGAGATCCGCGCTTCTAATGTTTGTACCAATGCAAATACGGATGTGGGCACTTATGTATGGTCTCCTGATTCTCAAACTATTGCGTTTTCTCAAGCAAAAGTCACAGGACGCTATGATCTGTTTTTAGTGCAAGCCGATGGATCTGGGATGACGGCATTAGCCGAAGCAACCGTTTTGCGTAATGGACTTCGTCAAGGGTTCAAGGTTCGCAGCATCTTATTCACTCCTGATTCTAAGAGCGTAGTCTTTGAGGCTGATCTTAGTGGAGTTTCTCCAGCGATTGCAAACGATATGAAATATAGTCTACACACGGTCAATGTCGAGCAACCTCTGATTGTGACCAACTTAACACCGGGTTTAGCAAATACCCATGTCATGGATTATCCTATTGTAGAGATTAGTCCTGACGGTCAGCGAGTGGCTTTTGTTGCGGATCTAGATGTGGATGCGAAGTATGAATTCTACTTTGCAACGCTTGATGGGACTATCTTTCAAAAGCGGGGACCTCAGATCTCAAATGTAGATGGGGATGTACAGACCACGACGCTGATGCATTTTTTTGATTGGGATAAATCAACGGCGACTTTGCTGATTGATGATACAATTGATGGAGTTTATGGAAATTATTCAGTTTCGTTAAAGCGATTGGATAATTCATTTAGGAAAATTCCGACTCCGTTAGTTCTTTCTGGAGACTTCTTCACTTACGCAGTTTCAGGGGATAGAAATAAAATATTGATTCGCGGGAACCCCGAAGTCGATGCCGAAATGCATCTCTATATTGCAGACGCTGATGGCTCCAATCTTAAAAGAGTAACGGACCCTTACCCTAATGGTGGCGGAAAGTTTGTATCTGCAGTAATTTCTGAAAACGGTTCCCATGTGCTCTATTTGGCAGATCAGGTGACGGCAGGAGTGAGTGAGCTCTTTGTTCGCGATATAGCCTTAGACCAAGTGACCAGACTCAATGGAAGTTTTCAACATGGCAGGGGTACGGTTCAGGGCTTTAAATACAACGAAAGCACTCAGACGGTTGTCTATCTCGCCAACACAGAAACGGATAAGGATTTCTATTTCTATGCCGTGAAGATTGATGGGACTGGCGGAATTCAGTTAAGTCCACCGACAGCCCACTTAACGAATATCTTGTCATGGGACCTTTCTTCGGATGGAAGTTATATCGTTATGCGCGCGGATCTAAATAGAGATGAAAAGTATGAGATCATCAAGATCAACACAGATGGCTCCGGAAGTCCTACGGTTTTGAATCAGGCTATTGCTGATACGATTGATATGTCGGGTTTTAAAATTTCTCCAGATTCTCAATGGGTTTGTTATTGGGGGGATCGAACTTCTGCTAAGCACTTGGCGTCTTATGTGGCCAATGCCTTAGACCCCGCTGGAAAAAATTATTTGATTAAAGTAGCAACCGATGCAGCAAGAACCAGTACTAACTGCTCTTTTTCTGATGACTCGGAATATGTTTTAGTAGTCGGGGATTGGGTCACTGATGGGCGCAGTCGATTGGTTTCATATAGAATCAGCGATCAGACACTTTATGATCTGAATCCTTCTCTGTATTCAGCATCTCATTCTTCTTTTTATAGTTTCATTCAAGAGGGTGTTAATAAGCGCTGGATCGTGCAGAGTGAAACGGGACCCGACGTCTATGAAATCTTCAGCATGAATTTAGACGGTACGGATCTGCGAAGAATTAGCAAAAGTCCTTACCCTGGCGGAAGTGTGAATGGCAACAACGGCGCGGCCGTAAAAATACTTGAGGATGCCAATCGCTCTATTGTCTATACGGGATTGATAGATACACTGGGGAAATGGGACCTTTACTCGGTGAAATGGGATGGATCTGAATCAAGAAAGCTCATTGAGCTAAACAGCTACGCCGATATTTATGATATCTATACATTCCCCCAGTCCGAGAAACTCTACTTCCGAGCCGATCAAACGAAAGATGGTATCTTGAGTCTATACTCAGTAAAGGCGGATGGGACTCAGCTTAAGAACCACTCCCCAGGGTTGGTAGGAGCTACGGGCGTGTGGAACTCTATCCAGCGAACGCACTCTCATATATTCTTTAATTCAGATGCATATAATAGTCAGATCTTAGAAATTTTTGTGGATCCGATTTAGAAAGAAGAGTGGTGCCAGAGGCTGAAGTTTTTACTGAATAGTTTTTACTTTTTTATAGATCAGAGTCCTTTTGACCCCAGCTCGCATTGGAAATAAAACCTCAAGTAGCTTCTAGAGGGCTTTTAGCCGCTTTTTTCATCAAAAAACCATCCAAAAATTCATATTTACTTTACAAATGGTGTTGTAACGCGACTAAAGTCATGGCACCTTACTTGCTTTATAACTTCCCGTGATTCCAATTTGGGACCACTTTGGGTGGGAGTAAAAAGACTTCTTAACGAAGTCTTGATTGATTTGATTTAAAAAATGTTTTTGAAAGAAACATAATTAACACAAAGAAGGGGAAAACAGTGAAAGCACAAGTTCTATTATCACTGATTTTAGCAGGTTCTATGTTCGCAGTTTCTGCAAACGCAGAAGAGCAAAGCGCAAACACAAGCTCAGTAAAGGTTTCTGATGTAAAGAAATCTGACGAGAAAAAAGAAGATATCGATCAGGAGATCACAAACGCTCGTATGCGTGCGACTCTTGGTTCTAAATCTGCTTTTTCTTTCAAGTCTAGCCTTGGTTACAATGGTGGATCTCTAGAGAAGCCACTTGATTCAATCCGTCCTAACTACCGTGCGTCTGCATCGATCGAGTCTTTAACAGCTCTTTCTGGTAACGTTGGTATGAACTACCGTGTATCTAAAGGTGGAAACCTTTCTCTAGGTACTGGTGTACTTATCATGGCTCCACTTGAAGGCGACATCACTAAGGATTTCAAAGATCCACGCGCTTCTCAAACTGGAAAAACTCAAAAACGTAGCCAAGTATCTGATCCATACGTAGACTACAGCCACGGTTACCGTGCGCTTGGTATGCAAATGATCTCTAGTGCTACTTACACTCATTACACGACTGAAGACGCTACTGATTACTATAAACTTCTTGGTAACGTATCTTTAAGCCAAATCTTCTTGGCTGACCTTGGTACTTCTAAGTGGCAAGCAGGTGCTTCTATTTCTTACGATAAAGATCTTGAGAATGGTGACTTCGCTGGTGCTCGTTATGACTACGGTATCGGTCTATTCCCATTTGCTGAGTACAGCATCAACGACAGATTCTCTTTCAGAACTGTATTTGGTTACTTCCAATTTGCGAAGTACTCTACAATGGATCTAGTTCAACTTGAGCCATACCAATCTATGGGTATCGGTATCTCATTGACTCGTGATATCTACTTGTATCCAAACGTACAATTCACTCCTAAAGACATTCGCTCTGACAGAACAAACGTTGCTCTTTCACCGAACTTGAACTTGTTCTAATTTAGAATAAGAAAAGTGAATAAAATAAAAAGCAGCCCTTCGAGGCTGCTTTTTTTTATTTCTAGATTTTGTTATTAAAACTTCTGTCTTTAAAGCTTTGAATGAGGCTATCGACTAGCAATAGACTTTGGCAATAGCGGCAGAGGATCAATAGGTCCGCGGTTTTTGCGAATTTCAAAGTGCAGATGAACGCCAGTGGCTCTTCCCGTGCGCCCCATTTCTCCAATAATCTCTCCAGAACGAACTTTCTGACCTTCTGAAACCAGGATCTTATCAAAGTGGGCATAGAGGGTTGCCCAGCCGTAGCCGGATTCAATCAGAACCATCTTTCCGTAACCACGAAACTCTCTCCCCGCATAGATTACAGTCCCCCCTTGAGAGGCCAGAATAGGCGTTCCCTTGGGTGCTGCGAGATCTAACCCTAGATGTGGGCGTTTCTTGTTTGGGAGAAAGCCACGAGTCATACGGGCGCGATTAACGGGCCATTGGAAGCCAGGGTCCGCCGAAGCATTAGAAACTCCTGTTTGGGGAGCAGGACCTCCGGAAGGAGTCGAAAAGTTCTCCCGAGAGATTGGCGTATGGAATGTCGTACAAGAACCAAGAATCACGCTACATGAAACAAGGCTGAAAACTCTTGTGATAGGTTTGGAAAAGTACTTCATAAGTTAATTATAAAGAGAATCTTTAAGAATTCCCAAAGAAAATTGCCTAATGGCGTGTAAATACATCTCAGAGTGAAAACTAGGCTATAAACCTAAGTGTTCATCTTATCTTCCATCAAAAAAGCCACTCGACATTTATCAAGTGGCTTAGGTGTTGTGAAAACGAAGTCTTCACAATTCTTGCTTAGTAAATCGGGAAGCTTTTGCAAAGCTCACGAACACTCTCATGAACTTTTGCTTTTAAAGCAGCGTCGTCCGCATTGTTTAGAACTTGAGAAATCCATTTTGCAATTTGCTTCATTTCTGAAGGACCCATTCCGCGAGTTGTAAGCGCCGGTGTTCCTAAGCGAATGCCGCTGGTTACAAATGGAGAACGTTTTTCGTTCGGGACTGTGTTTTTATTCACAGTGATTCCTGATTCGTCTAGAACTTGTTCTGCCACTTTTCCAGTGATTTCACGATCGCTCAAATCCATGAGGATCAAGTGATTATCTGTACCACCAGTTACAAGGTTGAAGCCTTCAGATAGAAGTGCTTCGGCAAGAACTTTAGCGTTTTCAATCACGTGACCGCTGTAAGTTGTAAACTCAGGTTTTAAAGCCTCACCGAATGCCACTGCTTTACCAGCGATCACATGCTCAAGAGGGCCCCCTTGAATACCAGGGAAAATGCGGGAGTTCATAGTCTTCGCATTTTCTTCAGAGTTCGTAAGAATCATACCGCCACGAGGGCCACGTAAAGTTTTATGCGTCGTCGTTGTGATATAGTCAGCATAAGGAACTGGAGACGGGTGATGACCAGAAGCCACGAGCCCTGCAAAGTGCGCCATATCCACTAAAAGCTTCGCACCCACTTCGTCAGCAATTTCTTTAAATTTTGCAAAATCCAAAGTTCTTGGATATGCACTGTAACCAGCAATTAAAAGCTGAGGTTTAACTTCTTTCGCAGTGGCGCGAATAGTGTCGTAATTAAGGCGACCGGTTTTCTCATCCAATTTGTATGAAGCGGCTTTGAAAAGCAAACCACTGAAGTTCACTGGAGAACCATGAGTTAAGTGACCACCATGGGAAAGATCCATCCCCATGATAGTATCGCCAGCTTTACATGCCGCTAGGTAAACGGCCATATTGGCCTGAGAGCCAGAGTGTGGTTGAACGTTGGCAAAGCCTGCTCCGAAGAGTTTCTTTGCTCTTTCAATAGCTAAGGTCTCTACAACGTCTACGTTAGCACAACCACCGTAGTAACGTTTTCCAGGATAACCTTCAGCATACTTATTTGTAAGGATAGAGCCTTGAGCTTCCATGACCGCTTTAGAGGTGTAGTTTTCAGAAGCAATCATTTCCAGACCAAATTGTTGTCTTTCTGATTCGGCCGCAATGGCAGCTGTTACTTCAGGATCAATTTGTGAAAGAGGTTGTGATGTGAAATGCATGGTGTCTCCTTACACTCGCAAAAACAGTTAATACTTAAACTAATACTTAAAATTAAATCTCAAATAGCATAGCCGCTAACAAGTAAACTCTTCAAGCTAAGCCGCTCAAGGTTATCTTTAAGATTGTGATAAGGTTTAAAGATATACTTTAAATCCTAGCAGCCAAGTTCACTTGATAATTTATCCACTCGACCTTGATGGCGACCGCCAGCAAAAGGTGTCTGAAGAAAAATTTCAATCATCTTAGCAGCTTGTTCTGGGGAAAGAAAGCGCGCCCCAAGACACAGGATGTTGGCGTTGTTGTGCTCTCTAGACAGATGAACGATCTCTTCGTTCCAGCAAAGAGCCGCACGGATGTTTGGAAAGCGATTCGCACGAATAGCCATACCTTGGCCCGATCCGCAAATGAGAATCCCCATAGCGGAACCATCTTTAGAATCTACTTTAAGTTCTTTTTTATTTTGAAGATCTACTTTAACAATCTCTTCGCAGACTTTATTAGCATAGTCGGGGTAATCGACGGAGTCTGACGTATAGGTCCCCATATCTTTCCATTGAACATGGGGCATAGCTGCCATCACTTTAAGTTTTAAATCCAAACCCGCATGATCGCAGCCTACGTATACCACCATAAAGACCTACTTTAATTTAGAGAAAATAACAGATGCGTTTGTTCCACCAAATCCAAAGCTATTATTGATAACGTTCTCAATGTTGCCTTTGCGAGCTTCGTTTGGAACATAATCAAGATCGCAGTCTTCACTTGGATTTTCAAGATTGATTGTTGGCGGTACGATCTGATCGCGAATTGCCATAACACAGAATGCAGATTCAATAGCACCAGCAGCACCCAGAGCGTGGCCTGTCATAGACTTCGTTGAAGAAACCCAGACTTTTTTAGCATGATCGCCCAGAAGTCTTTTGATTGCCGCAGATTCAAGACCATCACCCACTGGAGTGCTGGTTCCATGCGCGTTTACGTATTGGATATCTTGAGCTTCTAAGCCAGAGTCTTTAAGAGCTTGTTTCATTGCTTGGTATCCACCTTCTCCTTCAGGAGCTGGGGATGTCATATGGAAGGCATCTGCTGTGGCACCGTAGCCAGTCACTTCACAAAGAATCGTGGCACCGCGCTTTTGAGCGTGCTCCAAGGACTCAAGGCAAAGCATTGCTGCACCTTCTGCTAGAACGAAGCCATCACGGTCTTTATCCCATGGGCGGCTTGCTTTTTCAGGAGCATCGTTACGAGTAGAAAGGGCGCGCATAGCTGCAAAACCACCTACCGCAAGGCCGCAGATTGTGCTCTCAGCACCACCAGCAAGCATCACATCTGTTAATCCGTCGCGGATATAGCGAACAGCGTCTCCAATGGAGTGAACTCCAGAGGCGCACGCGGATGTTACAGAGTAGTTTGGACCTTTCAGTCCAAGAGCGATAGATGTTTGTCCAGCTGCTAGGTTTGTAATAACAGATGGAATAAAGAAAGGACTGATACGACCAGGTCCTCTCTCTTTAAGCTTAACAGCAGTGTCGGCAATGATGTCTAATCCACCAATACCAACACCGATAATCACTCCCGTTTGATTCTTCACTTCTTCTGTCAGTTCTAATTTAGCCATATCAATAGCCATTTTAGATGCTGCGATAGAGTAGTGAATAAACTCGCCCATTTTCTTTTGCTCTTTTTTATCGACGTAGAGATCAGCATTAAAGCCTTTCACTTCGCCAGCAAAAGTAACATCGAATCCAGTCGTATCGAACTTGGTGATTGGAGCGATACCAGACTGACCCTTAAGGGCAGCAGACCAGCTTTCTTCAATCGTGTTACCAAGTGGAGTGACAGCGCCAACTCCAGTTACGACAACTCTTCTTTGTGGTTTTGATGGGCGTTCAAATCGGGAGTTCATATTGATTAAGCTTTTCCTTTTTTCTCAAGGTAAGAAGCTACGTCTTGAACTGTTTTTAGCTTCTCAGCATCTTCGTCTGGAATTTCGATGTCGAATTCTTCTTCCATAGCCATAACTAGCTCTACGATATCAAGGCTGTCTGCACCTAGATCGTCGATGAAAGAAGCTTCTGCTTTAACTTTATCTGGATCTACGCCAAGTTGCTCAACAATGATGTCTTTTACCTTTGGATGAATAGCCATTTTTCCTCCTAATGCGTTCATCTATTTTAAAAACAATTTTAAAAAATCCCGACGGTGATTTGAAAAACAAAGACAACTCTCTATTCTTCATTGTCAGCTCGATGGGTTTTAAAAACTAATTCATGTGCATGCCGCCGTTTACGTCCAGCGTGTGTCCCGTGATGTATTGCGATTCATCACTGACTAAAAATCTAACTGCTTGAGCAATGTCGCGACCTTCGCCAACTTTTCCTAAAGGAATCTTCTCAAGCATTTTTGCTTTTACTTCTTCGGATAAGATTTCAGTCATCTCAGTTCCGATAAAGCCAGGAGCTACGTTGTTCACGCGAATATTACGTGAAGCAAGTTCTTGTGCTACGGACTTTCCGAAAGCAATCGTACCAGCTTTAGAAGCCGCATAGTTTGCCTGACCAGCGTTACCGATTTCGCCAATAATGGAAACGATATTTACGATAGAGCCTTTGCGAGACTTCATCATTGGTTTTGTAAAAGCTTTGGTAACTAAAAAAGTACCACGTAGATTTGTATTGATAACAGAATCAAAATCTTCGGCCTTCATGCGCAATAGAAGTTGATCTTTTGTGATACCAGCATTGTTCACAAGTCCGTCGACTTCAGGCCACTTGGAGAAAATAGTTTCAGTAGCTTCTGCAACAGAGGCTTCGTCTGCAATATTCATTTTGATATGGAAGTGACCTTCGCCAGAAAGACTTTCGAGAACTTTTTGTGCTGATTCTTCACGAGAAGAATAAGTAAAAGCAACTTGAGCACCTTCTTCTGCAAGAAGTTGTACAATGGCTGCGCCGATACCACGGCTTCCACCAGTGACGACAATCTTCTTTCCTTGAAGTGATTTTCCGCTCATTTTAAAATCCTTTTTTAAACAGAGTCTGTTGTTTTCAGAGCACACTCTGTCTGAACTCAAGTAAAAGCTCAAGTGATTTTATTGACTCGAAGCTTTCAAAAATTCCTCAATAGATTTGATATCTTCCATCGATGTGGTCGTCATAACTTTGAAGAAATCAGCATCAATTTTCTTTAGAAGACCTTGGATGACCTTGCCAGCGCCGCATTCAATCACTTGAGCTTGGCCCATCGCTTTTAGCGTCTCCATGCTCTGAGTCCAAAGAACTGGAGCTGAAACTTGACGAATTAAATTTTCACGCAGAGTGGCAGCTTCAGTCTCAGCTTTAGCATTGAAGTTTTGAATGATTGGAAAAGCTGAGTCCTTAAATTCAATTGAAGTTAAAACTTCACGCATTTTATCTTCAGCAGGCTTCATCATTTCACAGTGAAACGGGGCTGAAACCGTTAGTGGGATCAACTTCGCACGGCGTGGAGCTTCTGTGAAAATAACTTCTGGCTTGAAGTTATCTTTTAGCCAATTGATGGCGTTCATAGAGCCAGAAATCACAATTTGCCCAGGGCTATTGAAGTTCGCAGCCGAAAGAGGACCATGACCAGAATTTTTAACAGTGTATTCGCAAAGAGTTGCAACTTGCTCTGGTTCTAATCCAAGAACCGCCACCATGCCACCTTGTCCTACTGGAACAGCGGATTGCATGGCTTGGCCGCGTGTACGAACCGCCTTCATGCCGTCAGCGAATGGTAAAACACCTGCAGCGACAAGAGCTGCATACTCACCAATTGAGTGGCCTGCAGCAGAGTGTGCTTTGATTCCAAAGTCATTGGCCAAGACTCTTTGGGTAGCTGTGGAGACTAAGAGAAGTGCAGGTTGAGTATTTTCTGTCAGAGCCAGATCAGCTTCAGAGCCCTCAAAACAAAGAGCCTTCATGTCTTGTTTCAATGCATCGGAAGCTTCTTCAAAAGTTTCTTGAGCTACTTTGAAGTTTTCGAATAAAAAACGGCCCATGCCAGGTTGCTGGCTTCCTTGTCCCGGAAAAACAAGTGTAAACATTATTTAGTACCTCAGTAGTACGCTGCCTGAAGTGAGTCCCGCACCGAAAGCCGTGAGAAGGATTGTTTGCCCACGTTTGATCTTTCCGTTTTTCTGAGCCCAGTCAAAGGCTAGGGGAATAGAGGCAGACGAAGTGTTACCAGTTTCGTGCAAGTAAACGATCATGCGTTCCATTGGGAACTCAAGGTGGTCAGCAACCGCTTCGACGATGCGTTTATTGGCTTGGTGGGGAACAACCCAATCCACTTGATCTGCTGTAATGTTATTAGCTGCGAGAGCTTCTTTACAGCAAAGTGCCATTGTACGAACTGCGTTTTTAAAGATTTCTCGTCCCTTCATAGAGACGAATTGAAGATTATTATCTAGAACTTCTTGAGATTGAGGCATCAAGCTGCCGCCACCAGGAAGAGTGAGTAACTCTGCAAGGTTGCCATCTGCGTGCATGTGGGTAGATTCGATGATCTGTGTTTCTCCAGCTTTAGCTTGAGAAAGAACCCATGCTCCCGCACCATCTCCAAACAGAATGCATGTTTCGCGATCTTTAAAGTTTACGAAACGATGAAGAACCTCAGCACCCACTACAAGAATGTTTTTGTAAACACCTGTGCGAATGAATTGGTCGGCGATGGAGATTCCATAGAGAAATCCAGAACAAGCTGCATTCAGGTCAAAGGCCATAATGTTGCCGCAACCCAGTTTGCTTTGTAGATAACAAGCTGTGGAAGGCATTTGTCGGTCTCCAGTAACGGTTCCAACAATAATCATGTCAATGTCTTGAGCTGTGAGCCCTGCGTCTTCGAGGGCTCTTTTAGAAGCTTCAAGGCTGAGGTCTGATGTGGCTTGACCTTCAGCCGCCAAATGGCGTCTTTCGATCCCAGTGCGCTCGACGATCCATTGATCATTCGTATCAACCATTTTTTCAAGATCTTGGTTCGTGAGAACCTTCTCTGGAAGATACGAGCCTATCCCTGCTACTCGAGATCGAAATGTTCCTGCCATGGATTTCACCTACTACAGCCTACTTGGCTGCAGTGATTTGTTTACCTTTGTAATATAAAGCGCCATCAGCACCTTTATTAGCAACGTGTGGACGAACTAGTTCGCCAGTTTTTTTCTCAACAGCAACAGCTGGAGCAGTTAGGAAATCGTGAGCGCGGCGCATGTCGCGTTTTGAACGAGATGTCTTTTTCTTAGGAGTTGGCATTTCATACCTCTTTTAAAGTCATTATTAGCAAAGCACGTTAATTTAACCAAAGAATGATAAAAATCAACAATTTAATTAATTTTGATACCCTTTAGAGCAGCGAATGGGTTTTTTGCTACTTCTTCGGGCATTACATCGTCATAAATCAAGGTTTGATCTTTCTTGGTTGGGTCATAGAAAGAACAATCACCGTGGTCCTCTTTAGATCCTACTGGATTAAAAGGAATGGCTAGGGCGACTACTTCATGAAGATACTCACCCATATCAAAAACCATGTCTTCGTACTCTGTGAACTCAGGACCTGAATCAGGCAGATCACTCACGTGATTTACTTTAGAGTATTTACCTGTACGCCCTTGGCTTTGTTTCGGAATAAGGATCTCGTGAAATTTAGAATTCACTGGAAAATCAATATCTTGGCCGCAGCGAGAGCAAACTTCTGGGCTCTTCGTAGAGATTCTTCCCGTCATTTCAAAATCACGAGAGTTTAAAGGACGAATGAAGAAATCAGCCTCGTAAGAGTTTTGTCCGATAATGTCCTTCAAAACGGCATTTGCTTCACCGGTTTTCGAAGACCAGCGGTAGTCACGGCCTTCTTCAGGAACTTCAGTCAGTTTGATTTTCATAAGCACTCCTTACCTCCCCAAAACTAAACGGAGGACGAACGGGCTGTTGTACTGGCATTGGGGCGCTTCGTCAAGATCTCCGCAGTTTTTGCGGTCAGTTTTTCAAAATGCAGTCTATCAAAATTCCTTTAGAATTTATCAAAAATCGAAATTTTCACTAAAACGCGAGTCTATTATAGGTTCTCAAAAAGACTAGAGGCCTCTGGGGCCGCTTTAATCAACCCAATGGATTTGAGCTGCTCCGTCAGAGTGTTCCAGCGCTCAGGGGTCATAGAGCCCAAAGGGGACGCTGGGGATTGAATCAGGGGCTTTTGAATTTCAGCCGCTTTTTCTAGAATCTCTGGATCAAAGGCTTTATTGAGTTTTGCGATCTCAGCATTGGTTTTAGTAGGATCTTTTAAATATCCCTCCCAACCTTCGCGCACCGCCTGAACAAGTTTTTTAACAAGCTCAGGTTTTTCTTTTAAAAGACTCTCTCTAACGGCTAAAACGACGAGATAGGGGTTGTAGCCTGCATCAGCAATGAGGAAGTGTTTTACTTTTGCACCTGTTTTTTCTGCTGCAAGAAGTTCTGTGGTGATGAATCCTTGTTGGGCAAAGTTTTTATCATTCAGAAAGTGTGCGATGCCTCCCGTGAAGGGAACAACTTTTGCCTGCGGCTTGCCGAGAGTTTTTACTAGCCACTGATAGTACGGAAGCCCTGATTGCACAGCTAATGTGTCTTTAGAGGCAAATACATCTTTAATGCTGCTGTAGTTCTTTTCGGCATGGGTAAGTATGATATGGGGAGATGTGTGGTAAACAGAAAAGACAGCTTTTAATTTATTCTTTGGATTACGCTCTTGCGAAATAATAATTTCATCGGCGCTGACGATAGCAAAATCTACTTTGCCGTTAGCAAGCATTTGCACAGTGGGAGTTCCAGATCCGCCCTCTAGAATTTTAACATCTAAACCATGTTTTTTGTAAATGCCTTCTAGCTGCGCGGTATAGAATCCGCCAAATTCAGGCTCTGCTTTCCAATTTAAAGCAAGAGTGAGGGGTTTTGAGAATACGAGGTTTGCGAAAAAAAGAATCGCTAAAAATAAAAATTTAGAAAAGGCTTTCACCATAATAAAACTCCTTTTAAAGAGGTCTTTTCTTGCAAATAGTGAAGTTCAACAAAGCAAGAACACTTAGATAAAATAAACCAATCAGAGCTAAGATAAATAAAGCAACAAAGACAATATCGACTCTTTGCTGAGTGCGTGCAGAGTCAATCAGCGCGCCAAGACCGCCCCCTGCGACAAATTCTCCGGCAATTACGCCTACGATCGAAAGTCCCGCTGAAATTTTAAAACCCGCATAGATATGGCGATAAGCCGAAGGAAGCTTTAGCTTAAAGAGGATCTGAAATGGTGAAGCTCTATAAATTTTAAAAAGATCCAATTGATCCTTTGGGTACGATTCGAGTCCTACCAATGTATTTGCGATAATCGGAAAAATTGAAACAATAAAGGCCGAAGCAATCACGGTCGGCGCACCAAAACCTAAATAAATAACTAAAAGTGGAGCAATGGCTATGATCGGAACAGTCTGAAAGAAAACTGCAAAAGGCAAAATCGCATCTCGCAAATTTTTAGAGAGCGAAAAAACAAAAGCAATTAAAAGTCCAAAGACTGCTGAGAGTAAAAAACCAAGAAACGAGTTTAAAAGTGTTTCCTGAGTTCCTTGAAGAATTTCCTCTGGCATTTCAAAGAGAACCTTAAATAGATCGCTCGGAGCGGGGATAAGGCTTTGATTGAGAAAGCCACTAAGAGCTAAAATCTCCAGAAGTCCCATGGATAGTATTAAAACTAACGACGGTGCAAAAATTTTTTTCATCGACGAAGCTCCGTTGAAAGTTTGTGCACCGTCTCTGCAAGTTCCAAAGAGGTTCTGAAGGCTTCATCGCGCGGACTAGAATACTGAAGATCTAAATCCATAGAGATATGCCCTGGGGCTTTGAGCATCACAATGCGCTCAGATAAAAAGGCGGCCTCCGAAAAAGAATGAGTCACAAATATAATACTCATTCTTTCTCTTTGCCACAGTTCAAGGAGTTGCCGTTGCATTTCAAAGCGAGTGAGTTCATCAAGTGCTGCAAAGGGTTCATCAAGCAGTAGGACTTTAGGTTTTGTCACAAGAGCTCTAGCAAGGGAGACCCGCATCTGCATTCCACCCGAGAGTTCGTGAGGGAAAAGTTTGGCAGCTTGTTGAAGCTGCACTTTCTCAAGAGCTTCCAGAGCATCTTCTTCTAAGTTCAATCTTGAAGAATCATTTTTTAGCTCCAATGGAAGTAAGACATTTTCAAGGGCCGTTCTCCACGGAAGAAGATTGGCGCCTTGAAAGACATAACTAATAGGTGATTGAGTCAGAGAGACGGTGCCGCGTGAAGGAGTTTCAAGTCCCGCAATGAGACGTAAAAGTGTGGATTTTCCACAGCCCGAACTTCCTAGAATGCTGACGAAGCTTCCCTCTTTGAAAGATAGATTTAAATTTTTAAGGACCTGCTTAGAGCCGAAGCTTTTGTCGAGGTCTTTAATTTCAATACTCATAGCTATTCCTATTAGATTTTCAGACTAGAGGGAAAGGCGTTTCATATCAAGACAATGTCACCTGGTGTTAGACACCTGTCTGATTTGTATTCACTGGATCGTGCTTAAAACAATTGAGTTGATAGATGGACCTAGCAAAACATGGCACTTCGCTTGCTTTAATTATTAGCAAGAGGTCGATGAGAAGATCTAAACCAAGGAGATTGAAGTGAAAAAAGCATTCGTAACAACTCTACTAGCGTTATTCCCAGCGGTTGGTTTTGCTAAGGTTACGGACTTTAACGCGTTGATTGCAGACAATGTAAAGACTCAACGTGAGCTTCATGCCAATGTTCAGGGAAATCTTGAGAAAAACACAGTACGCCCACAGCCTCGCCAACGCATTGTTGTCGTAGAAAGCTCTGGGAAGTCTTATCACTCTCCAACAAAAGATGGAGCTTTGGCTTTTAGTAAGACTAAAAACAACCATAAAGCTTCAGAGAAAAGACAATTTGAAAGATTGGCGAGTGAGTTTAACGCGAACGAATTCTAATTCCACGCGAACCATCTATTTGAATCACCAAGGGCGAGAGTAAGAAACTCGCCCTTTTTTATTTTTCCGACGGCGTCGATCTATAGGATCAACTTTCTAAGCTCTTGTTGAGAGTAAATATAGTCAGCATAAATCATCGTGTTCGTAATATTGCGATGCCCAAGCGCCACCTGCACAAGGCGCAGGTCTTTCGTTTTGCGATAAAGCTCGATAGCAAAAGTGTGCCTCAGGGCGTGAAACTTCTTAGGGATCGGTCTGTAAAGCCCCCAGATTTGATAAAGGCGGTCGTAGGTGATTGGGAATAGCAACTCTGTTGTCTGTTGAGCTGCGTACCTCTCAAGACGCCTGAAGAGATCGCTGTGAACGGGGATTTCGCGATCGTTCGATCCCTTGATTCCGCGGATAAAGATACTTTCATCGTAGGCGTTTAGGTCTGATTTGCGAATATTAAGGATTTCTTGGGCACGAGCTCCGGTTCTGAGAGCGATCCAAATCATCAAACAATTGCGAGGATCCTTATCTTGAAAATCCACAAGAATTTTACGTAAGCGATCCATTTCAGGTTCGAGTAAGTATTTGTTTTTGTTGAGTTGATACCGAGGTGCCTTTGCCATTTTGGCTATCATTGAGATAAGTCGATGAAATATCAAGGAATATTGCAAAACTCGAAGATCTTTAAAAATGCGATAATTTTTCACAGATGAGGCAAAAAAGTCGTTTTTATTGCTTTATTCAAGGAGGCTCAAAAAACCTAGCTTTTTTCTCCATATTCTAACTTTTCTGAAAACAGCGAAAAAGCTTAGGGAGTGGAGGCGAATAAAAGAGGTTTTTCGGGGCCTTTAAAGCTGGCTGAAAAGTATCGATCTAAAAGGCGTCTAAAAAAACACTTCTTAAAGCCTCCAAAACCGAGGGTTTAAAGCGCCCTGCTTGATTCGAAAAGAAGATAAAACTTAAAAACTATAATGCGAATATTTCTCACAGGCTGCGTAACTTTTTAATTCCATAAATCCGATAAAAAACCGAAAAGACGCATAACATCAGTATCAATCGCCGATCGCGGTTAAAGATAATATCCAATAAAAACATATACTTAGTACTAAAGCTTATAACTATAAGCTTTAGTTGAATTTGAAAATAGGGGTATAGGGCCCTTCCTTTTGAAAAATCTTTGTCGAATCAAACACTTAGCTTGACCCGTCGACTCCCCTCAAAGCATCATACTGGTAAATCACAACGCATTATATTGCATATAGCAACGTTAATATTGTGATTTGCAATAGTCTATATACTGAGTGCGGAGCGTTATATATGAATATGGAGCTTGAAACAGAGGTTTTAAACGAAGATCTCGCGAGTGCTTTAGATGGCTTTGAAGGGGGGGATTTAAACCTCTCTGTTCGATCAAAGACTTCTTTAAGGATGAACTATGAGGCCCAAGTTGAAGTCTTAAAAAAGCAGCTCGGAACCCTTGAATACATCCGTTTAGAGCTCGGTTTATCGCAAAGAAAAATGGCTCAATTACTTTTGGTCGATCCATCGAGTTGGACTCGTTGGATGAAATCGGGCGATGCGCCCCCGCATATTTGGCGAGCTCTTCAGTGGTATTTGGCTTTGAAGGAAAAAATCCCTGGTTTAACGAATCAATATTTTCTTACTCAAAACAGTGAAACGCAGACGCAAAAAGCATTATCAAAGCTGCGCGAAGAATTTGAAGCCGAGATGCAGAATCAGCAGGATTTAGAGCTAAAAATCGCTGATTTCTCCATGGAAAAACGGCGTTTTGAGCAAGAATTAGGTTCTTTAAAAAAAGAACTGAATTTTCAGCGGAAGATGTCTATAGTGATCACTTTAATTTCTATTTCTGGTTTGGCTCTTATTCTGTTCTGGAAGGGTTTATGATTAAGCACGATGCAATTCGACTTTTAGCCACGCAAAAAATCTCCGAAGCTATTTCTAAGCTCAACGCTGAAATGTCTGAAGATGAAGTTTATAAGTTTTTAGTAGAGCCACCAAATCCAGAGATGGGTGATTTGGCTTTCGGATGTTTTGTTTTAGCTAAAAACCTAAAAAAAGCCCCTCCCATGATCTCTGGAGAACTTGCTCAACATATTAATAAGGACAGCGATCTTATTAAGGCTGAAGCGGCAGGGCCGTATTTGAACTTAACTTTTAGTTCTGAAGCTCATGGTAAAAGAGTTTTATCTGAAATCCTTAATGGAGAGTTTTTTAAAAAACGCCTTATGGATGAAGCTCCTAAAACTATGATTGAGTACTCTCAGCCCAATACACACAAAGAATTGCACGTTGGACATATGCGTAATCTTTGCCTTGGGGATTCTTTAGTAAGAATGCTTCGCTATGGTGGGCGCAACATCGTTGCCTCGACTTTCCCAGGAGATATGGGCACTCACGTTGCTAAATGTCTTTGGTATATGAAGAAACACAATCAGGAAGCTGCCCCTGAGACTGGTAAGGGTGAGTGGTTGGGATCGATGTACTCGAAGGCAAATCTTCTTTTGGAAGACCAAAACGGCACGCCTCAAGAGGCGATCAATCGCCAAGAGTTAACAGCTATTCTGCAGCAACTTGAGTCCGCGCAAGGTGAGTACTACGACCTATGGAAAGAGACTCGCCAGTGGTCTATCGATCTTATGAAGAAGGTCTATAAGTGGGCGGATGTTGAATTTGATGAGTGGTATTTTGAGTCTGAGATGGACGCTCCATCCACGCAGTGGGTGAAAGAGCTTTATGCTCAAGGGAAGCTTGAAAAATCTGAGGGCGCTATCGGGATGAATCTAGAGCAAGAAAAGCTGGGCTTTTGCATGCTCTTGAAGTCGGATGGAACAGGGCTTTACGCCACGAAAGATTTATTGTTAGCAAAGCATAAATTTGAAGATGTACAGATAGAGAAATCAATCTACGTAGTAGATATGCGCCAAGCTTTGCACTTTAAACAGGTCTTCCGTGTTTTGGATATTTTAGGCTTTGAGCAAGCAAAAAACTGCTTCCATTTGCAGTATAACTACGTCGAACTTCCAGATGGAGCTATGAGCTCTCGCAAGGGGAATATTGTTCCTCTGATGGCCTTAGTGAACAATATGGAAAATCACGTGAAGACTCGCTACCTAAGTCGTTATGAAAATGAATGGACTCAAGAAGAGATTCAGAAAACGGCAGAGCAAGTTGCCAAGGGTGCGATCTTTTACGGAATGTTAAAGATGGATACGAATAAGAAAATCGTATTCGACATGGATGAATGGTTAAAGCTAGACGGTGAGTCTGGACCATTTGTTCAGTACTCTTTTGCACGAATCTCTAGCTTAGTCAGAAAATTTGATTTTGACTCTAAGAAGTCTGTGGATTGGTCTCTATTAACTCATCCTTCTGAGCGCGCATTGATGCAGTTTATGAGTGGTTTTAATACGGTCCTTGCAAATGCGGCTGAGCAATACAAGCCGGCTTCTGTTTGTTCATACGTCTATGACCTAGCTAAGAAGTTTAATGTCTTCTATCATGAATGCCCAATTGGGAATGAGAAAGAAGAAAATCTTCGCCATGCCAGATTGGCTTTGTCGAAAGCGGTCGGCAACACCCTTCAACAAGGGCTTGCACTGATCGGCATCCCAGCCCCTGAAAGAATGTAGAGAAAAAAGGAGAGTCTTAAGCTCTCCTTTTTTTATATTGAAGTTTGTTTATAAATGCTCTTGAAATAAGCAAATGAAGTAAGTCTTTTTTTGAATTATTTGTGTAGTCATTTTTTGAACGCAGCAGAGTGGGCTCCTCAAAATCTCGAGTCAATTTTTATTCTCGTTCCATGTTTTGAAATTGTCCGCAGAGAGATCTGCATCTCTGACGAAAAACAAAGCCTTGTGTGTTCCGGAATTTGGAATGACCATGTCTCTCGATTTGAGGGGGACTTATGTTTGGGGCGTTTCAGTGGAGTATGCGTGCGAAAATTATTGGCGTGGTTTTACTAACAAGCGTGATCTGTGCTTGTATCGCGCTTTTAACGTCGATTCATTTCAGCAATAAAGACAATCTTAAAGGTTTAGTGAATAAGTCGCGCACAATTCACTCGCGGCTAGATGTGGCCTCTAGATACGTTGCTAATCAAGGGGGCTTAAAGTCCATCGTCGATCAATTTACGACCAAGTATAAAACCCATGAAGACATGACAGACGAAGATAAAAAACTCGTGCTTCAGCAGGTTCCTGTTTTTGCTGCTATGAAAATTGGTTCCGAAAATTCAGAGAAGGAGTATTATTCTTTTAGAGTTTTTTCGGATGAGCCTCGTCGCTTGGAAAATAAAGCTACTTTAGAAGAGCAAAAAATCTTTAATCAATTTCTCTTGGATCCTGAACTTGAGGAGATCGTATCTTCCACTCCACAGAGGGTCGTGGTTTATCGCCCCGTGCGCTTAGCTGAAAGCAATGGCTGTCTGACTTGTCACGGAGATCCGGCTTCAAGCCCTTGGGGAAATGGGATGGATATTTTAGGTTATCCCATGGAGAACTGGAAGGATGGAAAGCTTCACGGAGTATTTGCGATTTCCAATGACGTGGCGATTGTGCAAAAAGCCCTTGCTGCGGAAACGGGAAGTTTTACCTCTACGACAATGCTGGTGTTCTTTATTGTTCTGGGAGGAATGCTCGCCTGTTTGATTGCTTTTTTAATGCTCAATAAGGTCGTTCATGTCTTACAGACCATCACCCGTTGTCTAGCAGAATCAGGTGGGCATTTGACATCAGCTTCAGAGAAAGTAGCGACTTCATCGCAATCTCTTTCAACCACCTCTACGGAGCAAGCAAGTTCTCTGGAGGAAACTGTCGCTTCTATGGAAGAATTGAGTGCGATGGTGGATCTTAATGCACAGAGTGCGAAAAAGACGGCAGAACTGGCTCACGGGATGCGCACACGGGCACAATTAGGTGAATCTGAAATGAAAAAACTGCTTCAGTCCCTGGATGAGGTGGCCACCGATGCAAAACGAATCCAGCAATTTACAGATGTGATTGATGATCTTGCATTTCAGATCAATTTATTGTCGCTAAACGCGGCCGTGGAAGCTTCCCGCGCTGGTGAGCATGGAAAAGGTTTTGCGGTCGTTGCAGAAGCTGTGAGAAGCCTTGCGGTGCGCAGCGCGAGTTCTGCTAAGGATATTGCTGTGGTGCTTAAAGAGAACAATCGCAAAATTCAAAAAAGCTATGATGATGCTGAAAAATTAGAAAGAAATATTGGCCAATTTGCAGAGGCGGCAAAATCTGTATCCGTACTTGCAGAGGAAATTGCCAGTGCGTCACAAGAGCAAAGCCAAGGCTTACAGCAAATGAGTCATGTTTTGAATGAATTAGATCAGGTCACTCAGAAAAACGCGGCCGCTTCTGTCTCTACGGCAAGTGCGGCCGAGGAGTTGGCTCAGCAGTCAGAGTCTCTGAAGTCTTCAGCGGCCTCTTTAAAACTCATCGTCTTTGGAAATGAGAAAGTAAGTTAATTTTTTCGCTGCAGCTTGGCGAAGAGGCCCTTTGAGGATGTCTGTGTCTCTTTGCCGCCGTAAGCTTTTGTATTGACAAGAAAACTCGACCAAAGAACAATAATTCCTTAAAAGCAAATTGGCAGCGAGGGAAACACTTTGAGCATCAAAATTTCTAAAGAAGATTTAAAATCTCCAGATCAAATGACTGAAACACTTCGTAAAGGTTTTGTTTGGACAGCGGGTCATTCAAAAATCGTTTTTGCGGTTCTTGGAGTTTTTATCGCCGTAGGCGTAATTTACTCTATTATTTCTTATACAACTGAGAAAAAAGAAATTGCTCATCAAGAAAGCTATTTTCTTTTAGAAAAAGCATACAGCGAGAAAAAGAGAGGCTTCGAAGAAGCTGATCGCGCTGTGATGATGGCGACTCAAAACAAAGATAAAAAAGCGGAAGCTGAAGCTCTAAAAAAGAAGCCTACGGGTGATCTTGAAAAAGATTACGGCACTGAAGTGGCGAACTTTGAAGGCTTTATCCAAACAAATCCTCAAACTAGAGCCGCTCAGATGGCAGCTTTGAATTTGAGCGAAATCTACATGAACTATAAAATGAACGATAAAGCTTTAGCAGCTCTTGAGAAGGTTGAAAAAGGCCTTGATAAGAAAGACATGCTAACAGCTCTTGTGTTCATACAAATGGGGAATGCAAAGTCTGCAGATGGAGACTGTCAATCTGCTGTGATGTCTTGGCAAAATGTGGTTAATAACAAAGCTCTAGCATTTGCCCACGACGAAACAAAGCTTCGTATGGGATTGTGTTATGAATCTATGAACGACCTTGCAAAAGCTGAACAGGCTTATCAAGAGGTTGGAAATAGCAATGGCGAGTCGACAGATTTCACAGCTTCTCGTGAAGCTCAAAAATATCTTCGTCTTTTAAAAGCTAAGCAGAATCTTTAAGGGTTTGGATTTATGATGATTCGTTCTGTTGTTCTTGCTACGGCTGTATTATCTCTATCTGCCTGTGCTAGTGTTCAAAGTGGTTTAGAGAAGTGGAGTTCCAAGAACAACAGCAAGCGTGAATACCAAGTGAAAACGGCTTGGATTCGCCAAACCACAGATCACGATAATCTTGGATTCCGTAAGATCAATCGCATGACTCCACAGATTGTGGGCGATTTGGTTGTTCAAGGTAACGGAATGGATGGGATTTCTGGCTATGACAAAGTCACGGGCCAGCTTGTCTGGAAGCTTCCAATTCAAAATGGTGTTGAGCCAAGCGCAACGCATATTAAAGACCGTCTTTTTGTAGGCGCTAGTGATGGAGAGTTTTACTCTCTTGAAGCCTCTACAGGGAAAATTCAATGGTCTTTCCCGACAAAAGCCGAAAACTTAGCAGCTCCTTTACTTGCTGATGGTGTTGTTTATTTCTTAGCCGGAAATAACGTTTTTTATGCGCTAGATGCAGCGACGGGTCGTCAGATTTGGCTGTACTCGCGTCAGGACACATCGCAGTTCTCTATTCGTGGAGGCAGCCGTCCTGTCCTGCAAAACGGAGTTCTCTATGTGGGTTTCTCTGACGGAGCTTTAGTCGCTCTGAATGCCCAATCTGGATCTGTTCAGTGGGAACTTCAATTAAATCGTAATAAGAGATTTAGAGATATCGATGCGGCGGCTGTGATTGATGGGAAAAACCTATATATCGCAGGATATGATGACAAACTTTATGCTGTCTCTGTGGATAAAGGAGAAATCCTTTGGCGCGTAGATGGTGGTGGTTATAGCGGCGTGACTTTGGTGGGAGATCGTTTGATTTACCCAACAACCAATGGAGAAGTTTGGTCGCTGAATAAGAACAACGGCGATAAAATCTGGAGCTATAAACTCAATGAGGGGATCGCGACAGGAGTTCGTACATTTAAGGGCGCTCTTGTTTTTGGTGAATCTCAAGGGAGTTTGCGCTTCTTGGATCCTGCAAATGGTAAAGAGCTGGGTTCTTTTGAGCCAGGTCGAGGGATTTTATCAACTCCACAAGTGGATGAAGAAAATAATCGTATTTACTTCATTTCAGGTGAAGCCAATCTCTATGCTATTGATGCAGGCTGGATTCGCTCGCCGTATTTCTAAGATATAGGAGTGTGTTCTTATGTTTAAAATTCTTGTGAATCTTTCTTTCGCATTTATTCTTGGAGCTTGTGCGCAAGGCAATTGCCGCTCTCAAAAGAAAGTAGCTCCAGCATTACCAGCGACGGAGGCAACCGAAGTGGAAAGTTCTGCATCCAATCGAATTAAAATTCATAAACCTGATGGCACACTTCAGTGTGGACAAGGGAAGTTAATCCCTGTTGAAGAGATGCAAAAGCAATTGGGGAAAATCAAAGTTTATTCAGCTAAAAACCAAAACGACGGAATGATGAGGATCCAAGTTTGTGGCTCCCCAACGGGAAATTCAAATGTCTATGAAATCGATCGTAAAGATCTCGAAGAGGCCCTTAAAGCGGGGTTTCAGGAATGGATGGGGGAGTAAGAACTCCCTATAACGATGTTCGTTCTTACCGATGCGGATTTCGCCGAGCTTAGACTTTTCTTTTAGAAATCTATCAAATCTTTCTTCAACCAAAGCCTTGGTAAATTTTCTCTCGAGAGCTTCAGGACCCGCACCATTGATGTCTGGTTTGTTTTTCTCACGATAAGCCATGATCTCTTTAAAGAGTTCAGGATGTGATTTTTCAATCAGGCGAATTGTTTCAAGTTTTGGAGTTAAAACGAACGGATAGTGAATGCGACCTTCAATTAATGTCGGGTCTTGGTTCTCAAGACGCATTCCACGTTTTTCACCCCAAATGGTGATCTTGTTCCAAGTGCTTTCCTTGAGATGGCTTTGCGACGTTTTTAAATGTTGAAAAGAAAGATAAGGGTTCTCTTCAATCACAGCCTTTTCCCGAGGTGTGATGCGGAACTCTCCGGCAACATTTCCCATCCAGTGCTGATGGCGTATAGCTCCAAGATCTCCTTTACCAACCCCCTCCACGCCGCCTTCCATAATGCGAGCATGAAGCTGGAATAAGAGCTCAGCTGTGACTGGAGGCTGCTTTTGAATTAAGAAATCACGAGCTGATACGAAGCCATTATAAGGAGCTGCGGTTTTCTCTCCTTGAACATCGTACAGTCGTGTGAAGTTAAAGGAAGTTTTTTTGCCTTCTAGAAAAGCTGGAACAATTTCTCTGGCTGTATGAGTGTAGTCAAAAAATTCGACCGAAAGAAGAAGGTGATCCACTTCAGCGCGGCGTTTAGCCGGTAAGGTATCCATAGCTTTCCAAAGCTCTGACTTAATAGTGGAGTAATTGGAAAGCTCTTCAGGAACTCTTAATGATTTAACTCGGCTGGTGCGGTTTAAACCAAAGTCCACATCTCTAATCATCACCTCTGGGGTGTGAAAGATATGGCGGCACATCTCTGCAGCGTTTGCAGAAGATCCGATCATTAAGAACAAAAACGAAAAATACCACTTAAAGTGGATGGCTTTTTTCATATCTACCTCTTCGAAGATTATGAAAAAGCAAGCCGCGTACCGCTTAAAAGCACGTTACGTGGACTTTAAGAAGTCTTAATGTTTACAAATGCCAATTCGCGAATGCAGCTGTTTAGGGGTTAGACAGGAGATGCCCTTAACTAAAGTCGTATCAGAGTCGGGGTATTCCGTTTCAAAGTGAGACAGATTACTCCATTTATAAAATCTAGATATCGTAAACAAACTCCACCGGCACTTGCATATCGGGGTGAACACTTTGTTTCACAGGACAAGTCATCGCCGTGTTTTCAAGCTTCTGTCTGTAATCTGCAGGAATAGCTTTTGGCAGACGAAGAACCACGTTCAACTTAACGATGCGGCGGGGATTCGTACCCATTTCTTTTTCTACCTCGACTTTTGAACCCTTTAGATCGACGCCATCACGTTCAGCCACAATAGACATCACAGTCAGCATACAGCCGCCCATAGCAGCACCTAAAAGATCTGTCGGGGAGAAAGCCTCACCCTTGCCGTTGTTGTCCTTAGGAGCGTCTGTGTGGATAATAGAGCCTGAAGGGCCGTGCGTGATCTCACAGTGTTTTTCGCCTTCATAAATTGCCGTCATTTTTACCATGAAAGATATCCTTTATTTTTTAATCGCAAGTTTTAAACACTCCACGGCTTGTGCGAGCTCTGCTTGAGTATTGTGTATATGCGCTGAGATTCTTAAAAACTGATGATCTGGAACTTGTGGGCGGCCAATCTGCACGCGCACGCCATTAAGCTCCAGAAGAAGTCTTTTAAAAAGTGATTCATCAAACTGCTCGAGCTTGTAACATAACAACGGGGAGACAAACTCTTCCTGCTCATAAGTTGTATGGACTAAGCCTGCAGCCCCTAATTCTTTGGAAATCCACTGGGCTCTTTTTTGAATCTCCTGAAAGAGAACTTCTTTTCCGTATCGATTCCAATAGCTAAAGCATTTTTCTAAAGCAAAGTAAGCAGAAAAAGCCTGTGAATGAGACCAGAGCATCCGCGAAGCAAAGCTTCCTGCATGGGAAAACATTTGATAGTGCACGGGAATATCTGGGTAATAGGTCCATGAAGCCATCAAGGGTTTTAATAAGTGCTGTTTGGAGGGGTTCACCCAGCCAAAAGCGGTTCCCTTAGGTCCCATCGTCCACTTGTGGAGATTCCCAGAATAAAAATCTAAATCTTTCAGTTCATTTTCAAAGTCGATATTCATCGCACCAGGGCCGTGGGCTCCATCAACGATCAAGAGAATGCCTTTACTTGTAAGAAGCTTTTGAATCTCAACCAAAGGCACGCAGTGACCTGTGCCTGTGAAAATATGACTGATAACTACAAGTTTTGTTTCTGGACGAAGTTCAGATTCTAGATAGTTTAAAAAGTCGTTCTTAGAGGTTCGTGGCTTTAATAAAAGATCTGCTTTAAGAAGTCTTAAACTTAAAGAATCATCTTCGCATTTCTTCTTTAAGATATTAACAATAGCCCCGTATTCAAATTCAAAAGACAGAATCTCGGACTTTGCCGGCAGAGTTAATCCTATGATTAAATCATTGAGGACAACGGTAATATTGGGTCTTAAAAACAAATCCTCGGGGCTTGCATTTAAAAACAACCCAAGCTGCTTTTGCACCTCCCAAAGTCTTGGCCATGAACCACCCAAAGAAGCCGAGGTGTTGAATTCGTATTTCTTTAACTCTTCGATTTGCGCATCAATAACAACATCTGGGCAAAGCCCCAAGGTGCCATTATTGATATTAATCAGACTTGGATCTTTTCTTTGAAAGTCTTGAGAAAAATCAATCATGTTAATAGCGAACGGATTTACAAGTTTTTAGAGAAAGATCTTCTGAAGACTCAAGACTTAGGCGACCGGCTTTAATGTCCTCGCGAATATCCATCCATAGCAAATTGTAATGCCACTCGCGAGGAGATCTTTCAGAGATCCCGTGGTCTGGCTTTAAAACAAGATCATTGGTTTGCATCAGAACATCATAGACATCTTTGTTTTGACGGATTTTTTCAACCAGAGCTGCGTAAATCAAAGCATAGTGTTTTTCTGGAGTGCTTGTCGCAAAGGTGAAGAACTCTCCTTCAAAGCTTACAAAGTTTGCGTCGTTTTTATCCATCAAAAAGTTAGCATAGTTGCCGGCACTTTTTGCGCTGTAACCATTCATCTCTGCCACTTGATCACGAGTGTACTTCCACTGACGAGCCCATTTCCAACGTGGATCATCCGAAGTCTCTGGATACTTCATCATCTGCCAGTAACCTTCTACTGTGGAGTAACACTTACCGTGAAACACAAAAGAGCGATCTGAAAAGTTTGATAAAAGACCCAACTCGTTGCGCTTGCTTAAGACGACCTCGCCAAGACCTGCGTCTTGAGGAAGGATTTCCCAAGTTTTGGCCTCTTCACGAGGAACTTCTTTCCACCAATGGGCTGGATACTGATTGCGTTCGTTTTGAATTTTTTTTTGGATACTAAGACGGGGAGTCGCTGGAGATTTATCCCCTGCCTGACAACCTAAACCGCCCAATACGACTGCTAAAGAAAGCAATAAAACTGATTTCATCAAAGCCCCCTCGATTTTGAAAAATCGCCCCAACACTATCCAAACTTGTTAGTTAAAACAAAGAAAAAGCACTCTTAAAACTATTAGGTTTGCGTCAAGAAAGCTCTTTGGAAAACACGCCCTTTTAGAGCTAATATATTGGATCTGGAGGCTTCCATGAGAGTTCATTTTTTAGGCGCAGCAGAAACCGTCACAGGTTCTAAGTTTCTTGTTCAAGATGAAAATACGCAAATTCTTGTGGATTGCGGAATGTTTCAAGGACTTAAAGAGCTGCGAGAGATGAACTGGCTGGAGTTTGATTTTCACGTCAGTCAAATTGATGCAGTGATATTAACTCATGCCCATTTGGATCATTGCGGGGCCTTACCGATCTTAGTGCGTGAAGGCTTTAAGGGGCCGATTTTCTGCACAGAACCCACAGCGGCTTTGACTCGTTTGATTCTTTTAGACTCAGCAAAAATTCAGGAAGAAGATGCCGAGTACGCTAATAAAAAAGGTTTCTCCAAGCACAGTCCAGCGCTCCCTCTTTACACGGTGGAAGATGCGGAAAAGGTTCTTGAACATTTTGTAACTGTGGATCTAAAAGAGGAATTTCAGATTGGAACTTTGCAGGCAAGATTCTTTATGGCGGGACATATTTTGGGAGCTGCCTCGGCTTGGATTTCTAATGGTAAAAAGAGTGTTTACTTTTCTGGTGATCTAGGACGTTACGAAGATCCCTTGATGCCGCCGCCAGAGGCTCCTCAAGGGGTTGATATGTTGGTGATGGAATCTACCTATGGACATAAAAATCACTCTGCTGTCAGCTCGAAAGAAGTTTTAAAAGAAGAAATCCTAGCTGTAGCTAAAGATCGGGGAGTGCTTTTAATTCCAAGTTTTTCAGTCGGGCGGTCACAGAATATTCTCTATGAAATTGTAGAATTAAAAAGAAACGGGGAGATACCAGCAACAGTCCCCGTCTATTTTAATTCACCGATGGGTTCGGATGCTTGCGCTCTTTATGAAAAATATTACCCATTTCACAAGTTGGGTCGAGGTCAGTTTGCAGAAGTGATGTCAGAGATTCACTCTGTGAAAACATCGGAAGCTTCAAAGGATTTAAATCAATCCCATCAAAGACCCATGGTTATTATCGCAGCTAGCGGCATGCTTACAGGCGGCCGAGTCTTACATCACCTCAAGGCTTTTGGTGGTTATGCAAAAAACAGGATTCTTTTAGCTGGGTTCCAAAGTCCAGGTACGCGTGGTCGAGATCTGTTGGAAGGAAAACGCGAAATAAAAATTCACGGTCAGTTCCATGAAATTAAAAGTAAAATTATTCCAGCAGATTCATTCTCTGCCCATGCTGACCAAAGCGAGCTTTTAAAGTGGATACAGAGTGCAAAAGAAGCACCGAAGAAAGTGTTTTTAGTTCATGGCGAACTTAATGCTGCAAAGGAGCTTGCGCAAAAGATTGAATCAGAACTTGGCTTAAGCGTTGAAATTCCAAAGATGGGAAGATCTTTTGATGTTTAAGGGAAGGCCGGTTTTGGAGCTGTCCAGCTTGTGGCACCGCTTGCAAAATTAACTGAGGTGACATTTAAATTCACCATCCAACCACTTAGATTTTGATTAAATTTCTTACTGTTTTGAAACATCGAATTCATAGAAAGAACTTGAGAAACATCCCATGTACCAATGTATTGGTTGAAGTTTGCCGTTCGTGCGAACATCGAATTCATGTTTTTGACCGTGCCAACGTTCCAGTTGTTAAGGTTTTGATTAAACAAAGTCGCGCCTTCAAACATATGCGACATATCTTCAACCTTTGAGACATCCCAATTACCTATAAACTCGTCGTTAAATGAGGTGGCATCACGGAACATGGAACTCATATTCTTAACATTCTCGGTTTTCCATTTTCCGATATAAGTATTAAAAGCCAGAGCGGCTGAAAACATCGCACTCATGTCTTGCGAATTCTGGGTATTCCAGTCTCCGATATATTGATTAAATTTAGAAGCGTAACTAAACATCCCAGAGAAGGATTTAACTTGCGAGGTGTCCCAATCACCAATATCGGAGTTAAACATGGATGCGGCTTCAAACATACTCGACATATCCCGGACTGAGCTCGTGTCCCACAAGCCAATGTCTTGATTGAAAGCTGTTGCATTGAGGAACATCGAATTCATTGTAATGACATTCTTAGTATTCCAGTGGGTGATGACTTGATCGAATTTACGAGCGCTTTCAAACATACTAGCCATGTCGGTGACATTTGAAGTGTTCCAATCACCAATATATTCATTGAACTCTTGAGCATATTTAAACATTGAATTCATGTTATTGATGTTTGAAGTATCCCAAAGTCCGATAAAACTATTAAATTTAATAGCTCCTTCAAACATACTCGACATATCAGTCACTTGAGACAAATTGGGTCGATCGTAAGCGCTTAATTCAAAATTCCTCGCATAGAAAAACATGTGAGCCATGCTTTCCCACTCGTTAGATCCCCATTGTTCAACTCTCAAAAGTTTATTTTGGCTCTTCGAATTTTCTTTAAACGAAAGGCGGGGAATCTGACCAATCATCTTAACTGTATAGATTCCAGAGGTCGGATAGATATGCGAGAGAGAGCGTCCTAAAGGATTTTGTGCGGTATTGGTTATATTTTCATGAGTGCCATCGCCCCAGTCGATTCTAAAGTTATAGGACTTACTAAGATCTAGAGGAATTGTAATTTGATTGCTGGGCTCGGCATTGGATTCTAAAGACGTATCCCATTTTGTTATAAATAATTGATTGGCAAAAAACGGATTCTCAGGCTCAAGCACTTTGATCTTTTCAGAAGTCGTTGGGACGGATGCATTACCGGCATTATCGACCGCAGAACCTGCGCCTATTTCAAACCAGACTTCGCCATAACTTTTACAGTCTTCGATTGTGATTTCCGTATAAGCTCCTACGACTTTCCAGTGGTACTGACAGCTATCTGGATCTCCCTTAAGGCTTATGGATGCATTTGGAAGATCAAAGTGCGCGCCCGATGAATCACTGACTTCAAGCTTCCAAGAAACTTTTTGGCCCAATGTGATTGTATCATAGGGAGTTTTTCTGCTTATCATAATAAACGGTGAAGTCCGATCTGATTGAAACTCAATTTCAGCCAGTTCATTGGAGCTTCCAAAAATATCTAAAAGAGTTTGTTCTGGAAGTGAAACTTTCAATTCTCCATCAGAAACAGGCTCTATTTCTAAGGCCCATTCAAAGTCAGAAACTTTTTCTAACTTCTTCAAAGATGTATTTTTTAAAACAAAATGATTCAGATCCAATTTCAGTAAAGGATTTGAAGTGATTAAGCGAAGGGGAATGGTCGATAAATTATTTAAAGCGGGTGCAGACGAGGAAAAATCGACCTTCAAATCCCCTTTTAATTTAGCCTCTCTAAAACCCCTTATGACAGGAGCAAAATCTCCACCTTGTGTGGCGCTTCCTGATGCTATTTGGATGGATACTGAGGCATTCTTAGCCTCACAGCCTCGTATTGAGACAACTCGGCGCTGAAGATCTCCAGAAATATCTTCAATTTGACAGCCTTCGATAGAAGATCCAAGGATTTGGACATGATCATAGCTTAAATCGACGCGAAAATTCGGTGGGTAATTGATGTGCCAGGAAAAGCTTGTTGTTGATCCACCAGATTCAGGAAAAGGTCCTTGAATATCAGCTTTAAAGACTTGGCTTTTAAGAGTTAAAACCTGTGGGAGTTCGCGATTTGTACACGCGAACAAAAACAAACTGCAAATCAGTAAGAATAAGAGCTTTAAATTTGCAGACCTCAATGAACGCGCAGGCATAAAGAGCTTATCGGAATTTCAAACCCTGAATGGAGTTAAATCTATGATGGAAACTCAGAGATTTAGATGATTTAAAGACCCTCAGATCGCATATAATCTGGTTCTATGGAAAAAACCATATATCGTATGTTACATAATATAACTTATCAGAAGAATGTGTTTTTGCGTGGAACCCTCTACTAGTAAGCTTTTTAACTGCTTTAGAGTTTATTTCGCTCAAAGCTCCATTTTCAAATTATTCCTGAAGATCAGGTCTATTGAAACTCGCTTGAAGATTTTTAAGATTAATATCCCAAAGCCTTTTCGATTCTTTCTAATCTTTGCTTCAGTTCGCGATTCTCAATTTCTAACGCATGAACTTGAGATTTTAGAGTTTCATTTTTCTTTTGAACTTCGTGGTTTAGTTCTGTGATTTCATTTTCACATTGAACAGAGGCTATTTTTCTTTCTTTAACTTCTTGTTTTAAAGCTTCCACTAAAATCGCTGTGATATTTCCATATTGCACAGATTTTTGACCTGTTACTGGATGAGTATTTACAAGTTCAGGGACTACCGATTCAACTTCTTGTGCGATGAAGCCGACGGCTGGTTTGTTAGAATCTTTCCAATCAAATCTAACACCGCGAAGAAGCTCTAAGATATCTAAGGATTTTTCAAATGTGCGAATGTTCTTCTTTAAGCGCGCATCAGAGGTATAAAGATACTCGGCTGCATACATGGTTCCGGCTTTAATGTTGCCAGTGACTTCAAGCTTTTCTGTGGGTGCAGAATTCCCTATGCCAATTTTCCCTGTGGAGTCCATATAGAAATGATGATTGTTTTTAGTACCCAGAATGAGTGCGCCGCTTGTATGTCTATTCATCAGCATCAAGTCAAATTGTGGATGATTTTCATAACCTACAAAACCGGTTAAGCTATTTATATTGGCTTTTTCTGCATAGAATTCTAAAGATACTTCATCACGAGTACCACCAATACTTGAAGGTTTTGTTTTTAACCCAAGAATTCCGGATTTATCATTACCCGCTTGAACCATTTGCGCAAAGATCTCAACGACACCTTCATTGGTTATTTTAAATAATTTATCACTTGCAACAGGGGCTGTAGTTGCTGAATCCCCCTTAGAAATCCAAAAATCCCCAGTGGCATCCATATTATTTATAAAACTTAAGTTTAAAGTGTCTACTGGCAAGGCCCCACGAGTTTTAAATTGAAAACCTGTGATTCCATCCCCTTCAATACTCAAGTTAGCCTTGGGATCAATGGTACCAATACCCACACGCTCTGTGCCTGGTGTACCAGCGACATGGTAAAGTTTAGGACTTGCTAAAACCCAAGGGCCCGCAGGGATCACTGAACTTGGCAGTTTTCCCGTACCATCAAGTTGTGGAATTTTATTTGCTGTGGTTCCAGTATCAATAAGACTTGTCGGAATTTTATTTCCGACGCCAACAGTGACAAGTTGTCCATTCGTTGTACCAGTATCAAGCAACGCTGTTGAGATTTTATTTCCAGCTCCAATAAGAGGAATTTGTCCATTTGTAGTGCCTGTGTCTAGTAAACTCGTCGGCACTTTTCCAGAAGCATTCAAAAGTGGAATTTGCCCGGAACCCGTTCCAGTGTTGAGATTCGCCATGGGAACTTTACCATCAGCAGGCAATCTAAAAATTCCATTAGCCACGGTTCCGGCGACGACTCCGATTGTGGTTCCAAGATCTACAAGATCAGATGATAATCCACGAGAGGCATAACCAGTTCCAGTTTTATAAACGACTCCGGTGCCAATCACCCCTGTAACATCGGTAGCAACCACATCCCCATACTCAAGACCAGTGGTGGTGCTTGAGTTGGTGCGTAGATATTTATAGTCTGCCACTGCGGCGGGTAATCTCACGGAGCCCGCTGTAGAACGTGCTAAGAGATCCCCTTTTGTCGTAAGTGGGGAAAGAGCCTCAAAGGCAGTAGATGCCGATGTTGCCCCCGTCCCGCCTTTAGAAATAGGCAGAGTCCCAGTGAGGTTGGCCACCGCAAGATTTGTTAAAGCACTTCCATCGATGGCAGGAAGTTTATTATCTTGTGAGAATTGGAGAATTTGCCCCGTAGAGGTCCCGACGTTCACACTCAAAGTACCAGTGGAGGTGATGCTGCCACCAGCAGTTCCATTGAGCAACAACCCTCCACCAGCGGTTACGGACGTCACAGCGGCTCCAGGGATGGTATTAGCATCATCGGCTGCAACCCATTTGCCGCCGATATGTTTAAGAATTTTTCCTTCAGCAACATCCGTCAGGTCGACTTCAATACCTTTAATTTTATCAACACTTGCTGCTGCGAGTGTTCCGGAAACATCTCCAACAATAGATGTATTAATAGATTTACATTCGAAAGCTTTTGTTGTGGCGTTATACGAAGGTACTTGATGAACAGCACATTGAGCAGAAGACAGTGTCGTATGCAGGGCTGATTGAGTTGTGTAAGAATTTAAAGTCGTCGTAAGGTCCGTGGTCTTTACATAGCCCGAAAGAAGGGTTGCGACTCCGCCCACATCTGAAATATCTAGAGCTACACCTTGCCACTTATTATTTTTAAACTGTAGATAAGTGTCTTCAACGGGCGCTGCAACATCTAGAACTTTCCCTTGAAGGCTCGCAATTGTTGGAGCTGGATAGTTTCCAGAAAGATCCCCAGACGCTGCTCCCGTAGGTGCGCGAGAGTTTGTGAAGCGCGCATCATCCCCAGCAGCCACCGTGTTTGCAACTTGTCCTACATTTAGGGTTAAGGATGGAGTTGAATTCGGAGTATTTACTGTTAAGTAGCTGTTTGTGCTGCTAACGGCAGTTACTGTTCCGTTACTTGCAGCAGGAAGAGTTTTTGGAGTCCAGAGACCCGCAGACCATTGAAGCACCTGACCATCTAGAGGAGTTGTCGCGGCAATGCTTTGGCCTTGAATTTTGGCAACACTTGGATTGGGATAAGACCCACTTAAATCTCCATTGGCAGTCCCTGTCGGAGCTCTTGAGTCTGTCAAACGAGAATCTGATGGGCTCACAAACTGTGTTGAAGAGCCATTGAGAAGTTTTAGAAACTCTTGATACTGAAGCAATGTTAAGGGAGCAAGATTTTCATTAGAAACGCGAAGAAGATTTTCAGGTTTAAAACCAGCAACAGATGATGAACTCATCGCATAGGGAACGTAGGAAATATTTGAGTTCGTGATAGTTTGTGGATTCATTGGTAGATTATTTTCATCAATAAATCTAACCAAGACTCGACGAGTGTCGCCTGCAGTTGGAATATACTGACCTGTACAGGAAGCTCCCCCTGAAAGACCATTGAGAGTTTTCTGATTATCAAAGACAGAGCTAAGTTCAGTACCCGCTTTATTATTCACATCCGTCGCTGAAGTGTTACCCACCTTCAATGCAAAAACACCCTCGGAAACAGACAGATCGAGGCGATGATTTTCAGAGTATAAAACGCATTCATTTTTAGAAAGAATCATAACTTCAAAAAGAACCGAGTTTGATTTTAAAGCATATCCGTCTGGCTTTAAGATTCTTCCTTGAAAGGTGATCTCTTGATTTGCAGAAGCGCTGACTGCCTTCAAAAGAAAGACACATAAAAATAAAACAAATTTTGAAACGTGCAGGATTTGTTTTTTCATAGTGACTCCGAAAATATAACCCCTTGGGCGGAGATATAAACTTTATACTGATCCTCTGTGGTCTGCTGAACCTTAGGTAAAATTTCACCAATACTTGAATCGACTTTATAATTATTTTCGGTACTCGTGAGTGTTCTGTTGCTGATGAAGCTCTCTGGACTGGGAGAAGGCTTCTGAGGAGGCCTGAGATCTTTCGGGATATCCAAAGAACTAAGGCGCGCGCTCATTTCGCAAGCTGAGGTCATTAAAATAAATAAGAGCAAAGTTAAAAGCTTCATCTCCGTTACCTCAAGTAAAACTCAAAGTTACAATTACCTAGACCGCTGTAGCAGAGCTCTGGGCCATAGCTGGGAACAATGCCGATCATCCCCCCATCAACCGTTAAATTTAAATAGTCTGCTGAGTTGTAGTTATCATTGGCATTTTGCCCAGGGCATCCTGCAGTTCTGCTTGTATGTCTCAAATTGCCTGTGCATTTAACGACATCGTAGTTCCAAGGTCCCATGGCTAGATCAATATAAGGAGCGCCTCCCCCATAAACACTTGAGACAAACATTCCATCTGTGGAGCCCACTCTCTTGGAAAAGACTTCAGCTCCAAGTGAAGCAAATCGACCTGCTGTTGACCGATCTGTTAACCAAGCAGTATTGACTGGATTTACGAAGATATCTTTTGTGATGACCGCAGGTGAAACACCGCGGGAATATGTGACGAGAGTCCAGCCGCCTCCGGCCGTTGACATATCACAATACACGGATTGAAGACTCATGCCTGGCATCAGTAATTGATAATTACCACTTCCGCGACTTCGACCTTGAGTGAGTATTTCTTTACACGTCGATGGGCAGGTTGAGACAATCAATTTAGGTAGAGAGATATTTGTAAGACTGGTGCGTTCAGCTGCAGACTTTGTAGGAATGAAATAACTTTTGCTACTATCTAGATTTGTAAGAGCTTGGCAACTAGCTCCCGCAATGACCACCAGCTCTTCGCCAGGATTTAAACGATAGCCGCTATTGATATCACCGATACCAAGAAGAAAATAAGCTAGTCCTAGCAAAGAAATGTTCCGAATAAACACAAGACGCTCCAGTTCTCGATATTTATTCGGAATTTTTAGAGAAATTCTAAAAGAGATTGCTACATTTTAAGGAAAAAGCGAGTCTTTATTGTTTAGCTTTTTCAGGTTTTTCCAGCAGTCCTTAAGTCTAGACAGGCAGCTCAACGATGGAGCGAATCCCAATTCGAGCCGTCATAGCATGCACCACAGAGCGTAGGCCCATAATCGTTTTACCTTGAGTTCCAATAACCTGCCCCACATCTTCAATGGCACAGGATATTCGAAAGACTGTCGTCTTAGGTCCCAGATAAGTTGTCACGATAACTTCCGCCGGAGAATCAACCAGAAGCTTCACGATGTGCTCTATAAGAGTCCTCACTTCTTCACGATAGGCTTCAAGATCTACATTCGTCTTTTTGTGACTTCCCGAGGGCTCATAGAAATCCATGTCATCCATTACAGTTCTCCTAAAATAAACTTTGCGGTTCCGCGATGACTGAAAGCGCAGTGGCCTCCAGGAACAACCTTCTTCACTGAACGCATTCCTTTTTGATTTGCTAGACGATAGAATTTTTCAACCCCCTCTAGGAAGCCATATCCATCGTATCTGCCTATAGTCAGATAAAATTTGAGGTGGTTTGCATTTTTGGTTTGAGAAAGTACAGATAGAACATTCTCACTACTCCATGTCTCTTTTGTGGGGAAAATCATTTTCGATAGACGCAGAAGTTTTTCGAGCATTTCATCTCTGAGAAAGTATTTTTTCTTGTAGCGCTGAATTTCTTCTTCGGAGCTATGCGGACTTAACGTCGCTAAGGCTGGGCACATCAAGGCCACTCTTGAGAACTTTTCGGGCTGCGAAAGCGCAAGATTTACTGCCGTCAATCCCCCCATGGACTGAGCAATAAGATGCCTCTTGCGAATCTTCTTCCCCTTTATCACTGCGTTCTCGACGAAGGGAAAAATCTTATCCTTAAAGACACTCATCAAAAGAGAATTCGGCGTCAGCGCCCATTCTTCTCCTAAAGAAATGCTAATAATCTGAGGGCGATAGCCTCGGGCATCTAGAAAAGATTGAATGATATACGTGCCTGGAATTTGTCTTTGCCAGGATTTAGCACTGCCTCCGTGGGCATGGAAAAAGTAAATCACATCAGGACTATTCACTACGGAAGCATCTCGATAGCAGTACTCCACAGGTAGGCCGCTGGTCACTGTCTTAGCGCAATGGAAGCGATGATACTTAAAAAATAAAGGTTGATGGGCACTCGCCTTATTTAGTGGGAAAAGAAGAAATAGTAATAGAAAATACTTTCGCAAGTCCCTCATAAAAACCCCTCGAATCTCAGTTGAACCGAGAGGCATGAGTAGATCAATTTTCAATATGGAAATTTAATTATTGCTTGCGATATGACAACTAATTCGCGATATCGAAATCTTCACGAACACGGTGCTTAGATACCAAAGACTGTTCACCTGTGTTTAGGCAGCGAATATAAAAGTGATTATAGCCTGTATTCGTAATAACAAACTTTTGATGATTTGTAGCCGTTGAGATTTTCTTAGCAAGAACAGACCCAATATCCAAAGCCTCGTACTTAACGATTAAACGTTGAGAAACTTTCGATCTCACAAGGTGAAACCACACAGCAATGGCTAGGAATGAAACTCCTACTAGGAGTGCGTAGACCCAGTCCACTTTCATATTTAAAAGAACAGAAGAGGCAATGGGCGCAGCTACTGAGGCAAGAACTATAGCAACAGTTAAAGTTCTTTCTTTTTTTTGATATTTTTTAAAATCAGCAACCAGCGTGGACATGAATGACCTCTTCCTCCTCTATGACTCTTATAAGACCACAGAGGGTTAAAGGAGAGCGAGTCCAGATTTGGTTTTGATGCTGTGTGCTTGTATTAAGGCATTGTTAAACAGTGGGAAGATTTCTAATTCAAAATCTAACATTCCAAACACTTTCTAAAAAAACTTTTCAGAAATTTTGAAGAAAAAAAAAGAGCCAGAGTTGATCTCTGGCTCTTTGAAGTTGTAACTCTATTCTTTGAGTTGCGGAGTGATTTTTAAAACCATTTCTTTTCCGCTTCTTAAGACCTTCATCGTGGTCTCTTTATTCGGCTTCACAGCTTGAAGAGTGTAAACGTAGTCATAAAGGTTCTCGATTTTAATACCGTCGAACTCTGTAATGATGTCTTTTTCTTGAACTCCGGCTTTTTCAGCAGGGCTTCCTTTAGAGGCACCACTTACGCGAACCCCCTTAACACCTTCTTGTGAGTAGTCTGGGATCGTTCCAAGGAACACACGGAAGGATCTGCCTTCTAGATTGTTCTGGGCACTTGCGACCTTTACGTATTTTACCATGGAGATTTTTGTATCAATCATCATGTTCATAAAGGATTTTACAACATCCAGTACTCGAGCAACGCCCGCGTAATTAACCAATTCCGCCGTGTCTCTAGGTGTGTGATATTCACCATGGGAGCCTGTAAAGAAGTTCACCGTCGGAACTCCTGCCATATAAAATGATAGAGAGTCTGTTGGTAGATGCGGATCTTCTTGCACCGTTAAAGGCACCCCTGTGCGAACTCCCACTTCTTCAGCAAAGCGCACTAGATTATCTCCAGAGCCTAGACCTTGCACAAAGAGTCTTTGATCAAGACGTCCAATCATATCCATATTGAAGTAAGTCGTGATTCCATAGGGCTTCATCGCTTTTACAAAATGACCCGAGCCTAGATTGCCTAGTTCTTCACCCGACCAAATCGCAAAATAGATATTCTTCTGAAGTGCGCGAGGATTCTTTTTCTTAAGATCTGCATAATAGTGGGCAAGTTCCATCACTCCCGCTACACCTGAGGCATTGTCATCAGCACCGAAGTGAGTTTTTCCGCCCTCGCTGCCTTTAGCAAGACTGTTTCCGAATTGTCCATGACCAAGATGATCGCCATGGGCGCCTACCATGACTGAAGAAGCTGCATTCGCAACTGGCAACTTTGCCACGACGTTAGTGCCAATAGATTTTTTAAACTTCAGATCAACGCTCGCCTTCATATAGGCAGAGGGAATTGCGATAGGCTCTAAAGACTCCCCTTTGTCTAACTTCTTTTGCAAAGTAAGTAGATCTTGACCTGCGTACTTTAAGAGTTCTTGAGCTGCCAAACTTGAGAGTTTAACAACAGCTAAATTGTTTTCTGAAAGAGATCCTTCAAATTTCACTTTTCCAAACTGATCGCGAATACCAGACTCTGGTCCATTCACAAGAATCAAACCAACAGCACCTGCGTTTTTTGCCACTGTGATTTTATGCTGAAGGCGAGAGTAAAGATTCAGGTAATGGCGACGCTGTGAAGGGATATTTCCAGGCAGATCATTAAGTACAATCACCCATTTTCCATTCACATCACTGCCAGCGTAAGAATTGTACTCTACTTGTTTGTCAGAAGCTGGAGCTTTAATCCCATACCCGGCAAACACAATTGGCGCTTCTCTCACGTCTCCAGATTTTGAAAGAGAAAGGGGTTCAAAACTCTTAGAAAGTTCATACTTACGCTCAAATGAACCAACGACTTCAAGTGAATTCTTCTCTCCAAGCTCTACACCTGAAGTGAATTCGAACTTCTGAAAGAAGCTTCCTTTGTCACCCGCTCCAACTAGACCCCAAGACTTAAAGAGGTCTGCAATTTTTTGAGAGTAAACTTTCTCAATTTCCGTCCCTGTGCCACGGCCTTGCATTTCTTCAGAGGCTAGGTAGTGAACCCATTTCTTCACGTCCTCTGCTCGAATCTCAGGCTGCAAACCTCCCTTAGCAGGGTCTTGCGCTGGAAGCTTTAAAAGCTTACGCGCCAAAGCATCATCCCAAGTCGACATCATGATTTGAGATTCGCCCTTTTCGTTTCTATGAGTCCAAGATAACTGGTTCCCATCTGGAGTGAAAACTGGGAGTCCATCAAAACCTTCATCGAAAGTCACACGAACGGGCTCGCTTTTGCCCTCAGTGTCTACAATGAACAATTCAAAGTTCGAGTATCCTAGAACACTTGAACCGAAAATGATGTAATCACCTGATGGATGAAAATACGGTGCCCATGACATAGACTTCAAGCGAGTTACTTGCTTTTGATCTGAACCGTCGACATTCATTGTGAAAATCTCTGCGGTAGATCCATTCGGAGCAAATCTTCTCCAAGTAATTTTCTTTCCGTCAGCGCTAAAGAATGGCCCGCCATCGTAACCTTTAGAAGTCGTTAGGCGGCGCACCTCCGTACCATCTGCCTTCATGATGTAAATATCCATCATGTACGAAGGGTCCTGTTCAAAAAGCTTCTTATCTTCGCCTTCGAGTTTTTCAGTGTAGCCAGCTCTATTAGAAGCAAAGGCAATCCACTGTCCATCCGGAGAGTAAGAGCCTTCCGCATCGTAGCCTTTTTCTTTGGTTAGGCGACGAATGTTTTTTCCATCAATATCCGACGTAAAGATGTCGTAGTTTTCATCAAAGCTCCAAGCGTAGCGACCCTTCACTGGGTTCTTGCGACTTTCAAACTCTTCAGCAGTCTTCTTTTTAGTTTCTGGATCCAAATGTGTTGAAGAGTACATGACTCTTTTCATGTTTGGATGAATCCAGCCACAAGTTGTTTTTCCATGACCTGGGGACACTCTATGAGTATTTCCAGAAACTAAATCCATAATGTAGATCTGATAGAACGGATTTCCAGGTTCTCTTTCGCTTTGAAAGATCATTTTCGTTCCATCTGGTGAGAAGTAACCCTCTCCAGACTTCGGTCCCACAAAAGTGAGCTGACGAACATCGCTAACAAGCTTATTGGGTTCATTGATGAAACCACCTACTTGAGCAGACGTCGCGAAATGAGATTTTACGGGTTTTGATTCCTTAAATTGACAGGAAATAACCGAGAAAATGCAGGCACTTGTAAGAAGAACTTTCACTTTTTTCATAGTGCGTGTAGCCTAGAAGTGTCATCCTTTGAAGTCAACATTTGGAAGGGAAAGTTGGATTATGATGCGCTTCTTTCACGGCATTATCATTTCAGTTTCATTAGCTGCCTGCGCCACTCCCCCACAGAGAGGAATTCCCATGGTAAAGTACTCTGAGAAAGAGCTTTTCCGTGCGCAAAGAGGAATCGCTTCAGAGACCGCTCCATATTTCAAAAACACTTATGTTTCATTGGACTTACCTTACACGGCTTATGAAAAACTTCGCTCGGCCGTTGAAGTTCAAGAAAGCCTCGAACTCAAACATCGCGGTGAGGCCCACTTAACTCTTATCACACCGCCTGAAATGAAGGCTCTTAAGCAAAAATTGAGCGAGAAAGAGATCATTCAGTTTCTTCAAACTCAGAATATTGAAAAACTTAGCTATAAACCCACTTGTGTCGGCAAGTCTCAGGTCAATTCACAAATGAGGACCTATTACGTCGTTGTGGATTCAGAAAAGGCCTATGAGATTCGTCACCGCCTGCACAACCTCTTCACTTCAAGAGGTGGAAATCCGGCAAGTTTTGATCCTGAGGAGTTCTATCCCCATGTGACTTTAGGATTTACAGACAGGGACTTGCATATTGAGGATGGGATAAAAAAAGACGCCAGTACTTGCATACTGGCGCTTCAAGATGATTCTCAAAAAATTTAGAGATTTTAGTACTTTGTAGAAAGTGCTTTATCTAAAGCATCAGTGCTTCCAGAGTCTGGACCTAGCCAAAGAGTCGTTTCTTCAATCAAAGAGCCGTCTTGGAACTTACAAAGATTGAATGACTGACCTTGGCTGTCTCTAGCTTCTAACAATTCAGCACCGTATGTACCACACACGCCACCGCGAGTAGCTGCAGATTCACGGTTTAGATAGGCAGCAACCGCCAGTGGTTTCTTCTGATTGGTTTTATAGAGAAACAAAGTCTCTGCCCCAATAGCGGCGTCATCAAAAAGGCAAAGAGCCAACTCTTGTTGAGCTTTCACCAACCAAAACTGCCCTTGTTCAATCCGACAAGAACGCATCCACGGATTGTTATTAGCTGAAAATACAGACAAACTTGAAAATACAAGAATTGCAAAAAGTAATAAAACTCTCACCTAAAACTCCAAGACCTGATAAAGTAAAACTTCAACTATAACAGCCAGATATATTGAGCAAGCAGAGAATGTCGATTCACTCAAAATTTAATAACTATGACAAAAATTTTATATTCCAATGCAAAAGCCTCAAAGAGTGCTCAGGCTGCCATAGTTTTGAACTGAACTATCAAGACCAATTGAACCTTAAAAAACAAACCTTCTTGAGTCTACTTCTTTCGTCCCTTGTCATTACTGAGGAGTCCAATATTCCTTTCGAGGCTCTTTCGGCAGGCCCTGAAGGATTACGAGATCGTCTGGATTTTTCATGGCAAAACGGGCGTTTAGGGCTTTATAGAGTCGATTCTCGAGAAATTTTAGACCTCCCCTACTGTCCGCAACTCTCTCCACGCCTTCAAGAATTTTATAGTGAGTTTCGCAAGATCCGCTGGCCCCTAGAAAAAGCATCCTTTCGCCTGCGTGTTTCGCCAAAGGGTGAATGGGGTGTTTGGATTGATTGTGCGAATGTGGATATAAAAAAACTACTCGATGAAGAAAGCATTCTGAAGTCTCTCTTAAGCAAAGCCTTTATCGAGATGGGGCAGCGTCGAAAAGTTCTAACGTCGACTCCGGAAGGGTTAAAACTAAAAGACCCTCAGCACCTTCCATGGTTTTCAACCTGGGGTGGAGATCAAGAACTCGCGTTGTTTTGCCAAGTAGCAAGCTTCACGCAACCCAGCCACCAAGCCAACCGCCTGATCACGGATCTAATTCAGCAATGGATTAAAGAGATCGACCAACCACGGGTGATTGAATTTGGTTCTGGAATTGGCAACCTCACCCTTCCGGCAGCAATGTTTGCCAAGAGCCTGTTGGCCTGTGAGATTGATCAACTTGCCCTTGAGGGGCTGGAGATGAGTCTTCAACATTTACCTTCCTCTGTCGCAAACTTGAAAGAGAAGATTCAAATTTTTAGGGGTGATTTTCAAAGAAAAATCCAACAAAGCTTTAGGGACTTCGATCTGATCTTGGCCAATCCGCCTCGCTCGGGATTGATGAATTTTCTTAATCCGCTAGCAGATTTAAGTTTGAACGAAAGGCCGCCATATTTTCTATATATGTCGTGCTTTCCGGAGTCGATGGCAGTGGACTTAGGGCGACTTAAAGAATTTGGATACTCTTTAAAGAAAATTGCTCTGATTGATCAATTCCCACAAACTCAACATTTTGAAGTGATCGGTTTACTTCAAAGAGAAGAGCTTTAATCCCGAAAGTTTTCCCGGAATATCCCTACCTGAAAGCATCGATAGAATTGGTAGGGTCACCACACCAGTAGCCAGAATGACTGTGCTTCTTAAGACAACTTTAAGAATATAGTTAGCCTGCAAGCGCTCATGAGGCTGCCCTAGACGCAAATCACAAGCCCACTCTCCAATAGTTGAACCCATCACACTACGAACGACGATGAGATAAAGCCACGCAAACGCAAGCAAGACTTGGGCGTAGAGCGCCATCCCGGACTGTTGATTTACAACCTGTCCGACAACACTTCCAAGAGAGCTTTTCATCACCAATGAAAAGGAAACCAGAAATAAACTGCTACCAGAGATCAAAATCAAAGCATCAATGAAGCTTGCCAAAACAGACCACCAAGCCAAGCGATAACCTTTGCGCTTCGCTGAGGGACCACCTTGAAATCCGGTATTTTGATCAAACTGCATTCCACCCTTTTTAAAGAGTGCACGAATATCCTGAGGCTGATGAGGCTTGAGTGGACCCTTGCGACGAGTCGGCCCCTTTAACGGAAAAGGGGCTTCTCTTTTCAGAGGAGCCCTTTTTGAATTAGAAGGATCAATATTTGATCTGTTTTTTTCTTTATCAATGATCATAGACCCTATCCATCCTTAGAGAGGGGGTTCTTTATCGAACCCCGGTTCCGCGTCCTGGCTCTTCAATCTTAGAGCCTCCCTCCGAAGAATTATCCACTGGTGGAGGTGTTACAATCACTGGCGGCGTACAAATTCCATTCACCAGAGTATTTGGTGAAGCACACGTTGGTGCTGGCGGCGGCTCTACCACTGGTGGAGTCGTCGTTGGCGGATTTGGAGAATCCGGCTCTGGGACTGGAGCTGGTGGCACATACTCTGGAGTCGATGATTTAGACTTATTGCCTTTTTTCATTAGCAACCAGAACAAACCAAGACCGACTAAGCCCGCACCCACTGGAACAATCCAGTTTTTATTGCGACACCAGAAACCACACTCTTCTGCAACTTTGCCAGTTTTACCACCTGGTAAATCTCCGCCACCATCAGCTTCGATCACTACGCAGATTCCACCTTCGCCCGGACGTTGTCCTGCTGGACACGCACAGTTACCTTCGCTGTCCTTTGTTGTGCCTGGCATATTGTCGTTACAAGTTTGTGTCGGCGGATTCGGCAATGGCGCTGGCGGAGCCGGAGGCTCTGGCGCAACTGCAAAAGTTTGCAATGAGAACATACGAGTTTCTAAAACAGAACACGCATCATTTTGCTCTTCACGAGCTTTTTTAATTTTTACTAATGGTTCTTGCTGACACTCGGCTGAAGCTTTGCTGATAAGTGAACCAAGATCTTTTAAGAATGGCTCAACATCTTTCATTTGCTCTTCAGGAATTTTGCCTTCTTCGTTCAGTCTTAGATTTACGTCTTTACCTTGGTGCTTAAGGTAAGACTCAACGATACGTTTTTTATCTTCTGCTGTTCTAACAGGAGATTTACCGTCACAAAAGCGAGTCGCATATTGAACTTCACTAGAAGGTACGCAAAACGCATTACCGTTTGGAGAGTATCCATACACTAAAGGATTACAAGCAGCTTGTCCGCCACAGCTAGCGCCCGATGACTTCATCTGACGAGATAAGTCTGCATTCAGTGGTCCACGTTGATAGTCACTACCACATGAATCGCCTTCCCCGTATTTAGAGATGTAGCCGGCTATGATACATGGCTTTCCTGTTAGGGCACCTGCTGTAACACTATCACCAAATAGGAACTGAAGAGCGAACTCGTATTTATTCGTAGGCTGTTGGAAGGCTGTTTTCACACCATAACGAACTCTATAAACCTTATCAGCAGCTTCCATGGCAGCACGCATACGAACCATGTACTCAGCACGTTGGCGTGGCGATAGTTTGCGGTATTCGTTAGCAGAAAGAACTGGATTTGTAAGCAGAGGTTTTTGTTGGCCCGTTTTTAAAGCCTTACCAACAACAGGATCATTTTTAGAGATCTTACGAGCAATGTCGTTGAACTTATTATAGTTCAGAAGCTCTTTGCGAGTTAACGATACGTTATTCACACGTAGAGGTTTATCCTCGTCGTCTGTGAATGTGAGAGTCGTAGATTGGTTGTCTTTAGTTAGAGTCAAGCGCACTTGCTCATTGCCATTGCTGTCTTTGAAGCTTGTGGCTTCAACTTTTGGCATAAGCTCATTACGATTTAAAGAAACCCACGCATCCATTTGTTTTTGCAGAGTTGGAGGATATACGTGACGAACTGACTGCCAGAATTCTCCGACTGTCATTTTCTTCGTTGTTAATCCTGTTTCTTTTAAATACTGACTGATCAAACTCTTTTGATTAGCGGCGGCAGCCCCTTGAGCAACGGGTGCAATACACATCGTCGCCATAGAGACACACACAGCGGCGCTCTTGATTAAAGATACTGATCTCAACATCCAATTCATAATGACCTCATGCTTTTGAATCTTTTCGGTACACAGCAAAAGTTCTTTAACAAGAATCACTACTTACCCACTCACCTTGACGTTTGTCGTGTGCTCTGGAGTCATGCAGTGTCTCATTTCAATACAAATTCTATGCGAACTTACACAAACTGAGGAACTTTTGTTTAGGGATTAAAACCAAGGTCTAGTAGGGATTTTTTTAAGGAAGGCCGCAAGGATAGGAGTTCAGTGCGAGGACAGGGGCAGCTCCGCACCCGCGCAACCCTAGAGGGTCTTTGGATTATATTCACTTAATGGGGTGAAAAAATAAAAAGGCCCCCGCTTGGGAGCCTTTTAAAAACGCAACATTGGCCTTCAGATGGCTATTTTGCTGGAATGGTGATCTTGTTATCTTCCTCAGACTCTTCAGCTCCTACACGCTTTGGCGGCTCTGTAGAAGAGGCACAAATCTCAATGAGCGTGTTCGTTTTAACAAGAGCGTAGATCTCTTCCATTTGCTCATTGTTAACTGCAATACAACCTTGAGTCCAATTCATTGGATGAATCTTACTGATTAACTGGCGTTTGCGATCATCACTTGGAAGCCCGTGAACCATGATATCGCCTCCAGCAGATTTACCCTTTGATTTTGCAAAAGATAGATCTCCTTTATTCGGATAGGACACATGGAGACTCTTTGTAAACTGACTCTGTGGATTCTTATAGTCGATGTAGTACAACCCCTCAGGAGTTCTGCCATCGCCTTCAAACTGCTTATGACCAAAGGGGCTAAAACCAAATGCTACTGGATAATAGCGAACCATCGTATCGCCAGATATTAGATACAACTCTTTGCGATCCTTAGAAACTACAATGCGCTCAATCTGAATCTTTTCAGCAAGAAGCCTATCCACACTTTCACGAGAGCGATCTAAAAGACTGTCTACTCGGCGGATATCTTCGCAATAGCTATATTTAGTGTTCTTTGCATTCGAGGCAAAGGCAGCACTTGTTAATAAACTGAGTCCGATTGTGATGGCGAATAGTTTTTTCATAGAAGAATTTATAGCATAGCTTCCATGAAAAAACTTGAAGAATAAAATTATTTTTTTAGAGAGGGTTGCGAATCTATGGCGTTCATTTTAAACGCTTTTGAGTCGTAAAATCAGACCCAAAAGCGTCACCGTGACTAAAAGTTTATCGCCATTTTTTTTAGCGCTGCAAGCTTGAACAGCTCTCAATACAGCTTTCGCGGACCATTTTTACTCGAGGTGCGGTACAAGCCGCAGTTCCTTTGTGGCGAACCACAGAGAGTGTCCCAAGGTTAGGAGTGTAAGACCCACCCTTCACCTTTGCTAGACAAGCATAGTATGCATACTTCTCCAAACCTGTTTTAAATTTAGCACTTGTTGGAAGGTAATTTCTTGCCTCGAAAAAATTAATACCAATTCCATTTTTACTTGGCGAACTTTGACCAACAGAAAAATCAAATGAGTCCGAAGTGATTTTTGAACAGTCAGACTCTGTGCGCGCAGAGCGAAGCCCGAAAGGATCGTCACCCATTTTATCAATCAATAGTACGTGACCACTGACAGCCACAATGTCACCAGGCTGAATAGTCTTACTAGAAGTTACAGAAATCTTAGATAAACATGTAAGACCATTTTTCTCTGGCTCAACATAGGATGTCGATCCCCAGGCCCAAGAGTCAGATGCTTTCAAAGCGCGACCCTCTTTAAGGCGAAGCCCCACAGTCGCTAAGGATGAAAACACATACGCCGAGCAGTCGATACCTAAAACACTCGTACCGCTACCATTGTTTTTAAAAAGATCAATTGGAGAATCTGTTGCTGTAGTTGCTGAAGGCTTTCCACCGTAATCATAAATCAATGGATTCTCACGCACATTAAAGCAACCTTGTCCGTACGTACGCATATCACGAACGTAGTAATGGGAGCTTTGAACTTGCGAAAGACTTGCGATCATACGCTTGCTGCCGACACCATCGGAGTGCTTTCCTGTGATCTGAATCCCCGCTACATTTGGAGTTTGCGCGTTCATCGAAGGTAGCTGAACACTTTGACAACTCTGGTAGGCTGTTGCAAAAGCCCAGCGTCCACCGAACGCCGCTAAAGGTAAACCAGAGTTTAAAGCCTGGGCACGATGATAATCGTATCCCGACTTTTGTGGTTCAAATGGCACCTCTTCGGAAGGAATCTCTTCAACTCCTCCTCCTTGTTGCCCATTTTCCTTATCTTCAGAACCCGGAGGGCATACCAAGTTTGCTGACTTTGCTGATAGCTGAACGCGATCAAACTGACGGCGAACCTTGGTTTGTAAGTAATCTCTAAAAACTGTGGAGCGATCTCCAACATCAATAGCAGAGATCAACATTAAAAGTTCTTCGGGAGTCTCGACTCTTTCGCCCTCGGGTGCTTCGCGAAGAATCACATCCACGAGATTGATTAGCTCTTCTTTAAGCTGCCTTGAAGAAGTATCGTCGCTGCCTGAAGTCGCAGACATTGCTGAAACTTCACCGATCATTGCATTGCGCAACACAGACACGTCTGGAAGCTGCTTTTGTTCCAGAAGATAGTCCTTTAGACCATCCCAGAGTTTTGTTTCCATTGTTGAATTCTGACAAGCTATGTCTTCCACCGTCTGAGATGCGATATCTTTCAACTGAAAGTTGCTTTGCGGGGCACACGCTGACAGCGCCATCATTCCAATTAACATCGAGATTTTCGTTTTCATAGAGGGCGTATCGGAAGCTCGTGCTCAAGATTGACCCCAAAAATTACTTTTAGACTCGACTAGCCTAGAACTTCGTCACTATACTGGCTTTACGACTGAGGGAATTCGCCATGGCAGATAAGTTCATCAATATCGAAGCACTTTATGGAATTTTAGAATTAGAGGCTTTTATACTTTTAGGTCTTCTAATTGCTCTAACCTGGATTTTTTATCGATTCTTTTTACAGGAAGCTTCAGAGGACAGACATCGTAAATTGCGCCATCACTTCAATCGACTGATGCGTCACTACGTGATTTTAAGCTTCCTCTACGCGACTTTCATCTTCTTACAAACGTCTGAGGCCAAGATCGCGGGCTTTGGAAAAGTCACCCCCTACATCGCCCTGCTCGCCTTCCTATGGGGGAATATTGTCTTTGTTCGTAGTTGCCGCCTTATAGTCCTACAATATCTTTTTTTAGGCTCTATGAAGCACGGGGTCCCGCTCCTGCTTGTGAATATTTTCTCTCTTTTGCTCTCCACCGTGTTGTTATTCTGGGGGATTGCACGAGTTTTTGGTTTAGAGGTTGGTCCTCTTTTAGCAACATCGGCCGCAGCTTCGGTCATTCTAGGTCTTGCGCTTCAGGATACCTTGGGAAATCTCTTTGCGGGGATATCCTTACAGGTCGATCGAAATTTTGAAATTGGAGACTGGCTTGAAGTAGCCAGTGGCTTGCAAAAAACCACGGGGCAAGTCAAAGAGATCACTTGGCGCTCAACAACCTTAGTAGGCTTCTCTGAAGAGCTTATAACGCTCTCTAATCGTTTTATGGCCAATGCCATGATCTCTAACTTCTCTCCGCCAGAGAGCCCTATCGTGCGTCGTCAGATCTTTAAAATTGCCTATGGTGAAAATATCGACTTGGCCAAGCAGATTCTTGAAAAAACCGTTGCCGGTATTGGCGAGATCCGCGGAATCCCTTCCCCTGGAGCTTATATCAGCGACGCCAATGAACATTGGGTAGAAGTGAAGATTTATTACTTTATCGATGCCTATGGCGCTCAATTTGGCATTGGCGATAAGGTCTATTCAAAGTGCATTGAGGCTCTTTACCAAGCCAATATTAAATTATCTCGACAAGTCTTAGATATTTCAGATAAGAGTCAGCACCATGAAAAACACTCCTGATTTTAATCATCCCTTAGCAGTCAAACTGCGTAAACAAATTGTTCAAGCACTGAACGACTTCAATATGATTGAAGACGGCGACAAGATCATGGTCTGCGTGTCTGGAGGAAAAGACTCTAGCATTCTTCTGGCACTCTTGACTGAAATTCAAAAACGCTCTGAAAGAAAGTTCGTTCTTGAAGCGGCCATCTTAGATCAAAAGCAACCTGGTTTTGATGCCACTCGTTTTAAAGAATGGATTGAGAACCTCGGGGTTCGTCTGCATGTATTAGAGCGTGACACTTACTCTATCGTTAAAGAAAAAATTCAAGGGGCGACTTACTGCTCTCTTTGTTCTCGCCTTCGTCGTGCTATTCTCTATGACTTTGCCTACGATAATAAATTTACAAAAATGGCCCTTGGGCATCATAGAGACGACATCGTCCATACGGCACTATTAAATCAATTCTATATTGGAACGACTGCAGCTATGCCGGCGAAACTTCGCTCTGACGATGGTAGAAATATTTTAGTGCGCCCATTATGTTACGTGTCGGAAAGAGATATTGAAGAACTTGGAGCCGCTTGGGAGATCCCGATTATTCCGTGCAATCTTTGTGGTTCTCAAGATGGCCTTAAAAGACAGAGAATTAAAAAACTTGTGCGTGATTTGGAAAAAGAAATTCCTAATATTTACGCATCCATCCAGACAGCTCTTAGCAACATCAAACCAAGTCAGTTGATGGACCAAGAGCTGTGGGATTTTAAAGGACTTAAGCCAGAGCCTTCTTTACCGCAGGGCGATCTGCAATCGCCGCCATCCAGCGACGAACCGCAGGGGCTTCGTTAAGAAGCTCAGGCGACATTCCGCCCATAGCACGTATCCAAGGGTATGTAGTCATATCAGCAATGGTATAAGCATGCCCCGCTAAATAAGTCGTCTCACGCAAACGCATCTCCATGACAGAGATCAATCTCGCGGACTCCTTATGAAAACGTGCTACATAGGCTGGATTGAAAGGTTTTAACGAGTTCTTGCCGTAATAAAGATTTCCGAACATAGGCCCAATTCCCGCCATCTGGAACATCACCCACTCCATGGCAACCGCTTTTTCACTCAAGTTATTACCAAAAAAACGGCCATACTTTTCAGCTAGATAATATAAAATAGCTCCACTCTCAAAGACCGTTTGTTTTTTTCCAAAAGGTCCTTCGTGATCCACGATCACAGGAATTCTGCCATTCGGATTCATCTTTAAAAACTCAGGAGTTTTCTGCTCGTTAGCTGCTAAATTTACTTTGTGCTCTTTAAACTCAACGCCCAACTCATGAAGCATCAAGGAAACCTTCTGACCATTAGGGGTCGCTGCTGTGTAAAAATCAATCATCTGAACCTCCGAAAATATTTTGGAAACATTTAGAAATACAATCAATGCAAAACTAGATTGAACTTGGCTGAACTTAACTTTTGTCACTCGATAAAGTGCCAATGAAGGGGGAGATTTATAAGCTATAACGAAGAAAAATGGTGGTCTCTACTGGACTCGAACCAGTGACCTCTTCCATGTCAAGGAAACGCGCTACCAACTGCGCTAAGAGACCATTCTTGAAGAAAATCTATTATTAACCGATCCCCCAGAGCGTGGCAATCACATTTTAATGGATTAAGGAGCCTTTTTCTCAAGGGTCTTACGAGCATCTTCGTATCCCCCAAGGTTCTCCAAATCCTTAAAACCTAGAGTCTTCATTTCATCCAAAGCCCTGCCAGCTCTTTTTCCAGAGCGGCAATAGATCTTATAAGTGTCTGCTTTATTTAGCTCTTTAATTTTTTCGCAAAGTCTTTATTCGTCACATCAATATTTAAAGATCCAGCCACATGCCCCTCGGCATATTCCTCTGGCGTGCGAACATCTAAGACGACCGTTTTTGCTAATGCGGGGACAGCCAAGAATACAAATAATAAACTCAATAGATATTTCACTGTAAAGCCTCCGATGCTTCTTCAGAAATAAACTGAGCGACTTTTAATGCCACTTCAGGATTTTTTAAAATTCTTCTATGCCCAAGTCCCATAGTTTCAAAAACCTGAACCTCTGGCCACGCAGTCTGAATAGCCATTGCTGCAGAGAAAGGAACTTCTTTATCATCTCGATCATGTACTACCATCACACGCAAGTGATCTTTCAGTACCTCATGCCCTAAAGCTCCGACATTCATATCAGAAGCTTTCATCCCCACTTTTCTCTCAAGACTTTCGTAAAAAAATCTTTCGGCCTTCTCGGTCATCTTAAGCATGCGCAAAAAGTTCTGGATGACTTTTTCATAGTGCGAAGGACCTGCAATAAGAACCAATTTTTTGGCTTGCATTCCCTTGATGACCGCCAGCACAGAACAACCAGCTCCAAATGAATGCGCGACCACGGCTTCAAAGGGTCCCAACTCTTTTTGAACTTGCACTATACAGTTCGAAAACTGCCCTACGTTGGTTTGCTCTCCCAGAGAGGCCCCATGAGCTGGCCCATCAATCGCCACGACACGGTAGCCACGTTTAACTAAGACCTCTGCAAAGGCCCCTAATTGAGTGCCACGACCACTCCAGCCATGAACTAAAAGTACAATAGGCCCTGCTTCCGGACCCCACTCATAAGAAGCTATGCCGCCCGATAATGTTTTCTTGCGAGCATTATCAAACCAAAGTCGTTCAGAATCTGGTCGTTGAACTCTTTGCGGCGTTAAAAAAATTTCCTCCGCCCACTGAGCAGAGCGTCTGGGGAAAACCACCGAAGCCACTCGCACTCTTAATAACCATAATTTTTGCGCAACAGACAAATCCATATCCTATCTTTCAACGATCGCCACAACACCCATTCCACCTGCAGTACAGATAGAAATCAAAACTCGTCCACTGCCTTTTTCTTTAAGCAGTTTTGCTGCCGTCGCAAGTATTCTTCCGCCTGTGGCAGCAAAGGGGTGCCCTAAGGCCAAGCTGCTTCCATTCACATTCAATTTAGAACGATCAATAGAACCTAATGCTTTCTCTGCTCCGAGTTTAGTTCGACAATACTCTTCATCTTCCCACGCTTTTAAAGTACAGAGCACTTGGCCCGCAAAAGCTTCATGGATTTCATAATAATCAAAATCTTGCAAAGTCAGATTGTTTCTTTTTAAGAGCTGAGCCACAGCTCTTGTGGGTGCCATCAAAAGACCCTCGCCATTTACATAATCAACGGCTGCGTAGTCTGCATCTACCAAGTAAGCCATTACTGGGAGATCATGCTTCTTTGCAAACTCCTCGCTGCCAAGAAGAACTGCAGAAGCTCCATCCGTTAAAGGAGTGGAGTTTCCAGCGGTCAGAGTTCCCGTTCCGGTTTTATCAAAAGCAGGTTTTAACTTAGCAAGCTTTTCGATGGTCGTATCAGGTCTTAAGAACGTGTCTTTCTTGACTCCTTTAAACTCAAACACTAGATCCTTGAAGAATCCTGCATCATAAGCTTTAGCTGCATTCATATGACTCAAGTAAGCTAATTCATCTTGAGCTTCACGGGTGATTTTCCAATCCTTCACCATCAACTCACAGTGCTCTCCCATAGAGAGTCCCGTGCGGGGCTCTTGTACATTCGGAAAACGAGGCTTTAAATCCGAGGGTCTAAGTTGCGCCAGGCGCTTTAACTTTCCACCCAGTGTTTTTTCATTCTGCATCTCCATCATCGACCAGGTGAACTCATGGGAAAGCACCCCAACAATATCACTGTTCGTATCTGTTCCGCCGCCGATTCCACTCTCCATCTGTCCAGCAGCAATCTTAAGAGCTATGTGCACAGATGTTTCTAGGCCAGTCCCACAGGCTCTTTGCACATCATACCCAGGAGTGTGTGGATCAAGGCCTGAGCTTAAAACACTTTCACGCGCCATATTCCAATCAGAGGCATTTTTCATCACGGCGCCTAGGGCCACATCGCCTAAAACTTCGCCCTGAAGATTTGTCTTTGCCACCAAGTCGCGCAAAGTGGCGATCATCAAATCTTTGTTCGACGTTCGAGAATAAAGACCAGAAGATTTTGTAAATGGTGTTCTTGATCCTGCTAAGATAGCAACGGGTCTCATTTTCTGATTGGCACGCATTGGACCTCCCAAATTGAAAAGTATATAGTCTTATGCAACTTCAATATTATACGAACCTCCGATGACCGAGTTCAATTTATTTAAGCCTCGAAGGCCATATAACTCCCTGAAATTCTAGAGTTTTTTCTCTAATTTAACAAAGTCTAAAGTCTTCAACCAAAGACCTGAACTATTCTCTAAATGCCCAACGCCAGTCTATTACACAAAAGTAACTGTCGATTTGCTCATTTTCATACAAGAATGTGTTTGATGCATAAATACACTGGCTTTTTGTTCGTTTGGGTATTGGCCTGTCTTGCTGGCATGACTCTTATTCAGGGAACATATGTTTTTTTATTCGACACTCCCGAGAAGTGGACTATCACCCACGTCTTGGATCTATCGTCTGATGATAGCAGAGCGATCTCTGACTATTTATTGGATCGCAATGCTTCGTCTGAGTTTGTTGAAAACATCGCTTACATAGGTAGCTTCGTTACCCATGAAAAGGAATTTAACAACCGAGGCTTCACCTCGCGCCGTCTGAATCGCGAGAGACTCTTTGGTGAGTTTAGCGAACTCGTTCCACCATTTTATGTGATCACTTCTCCAAAAGGCGAAGCTGTCTTCGCAGGCAACTACAGCTCTGAAGTGAATGAAATGACAATCGCCCACTCGTTTTATAAAAATAAAATGACTCGATATTTTCCTATGGTCGGCTGCGGTGGAGCCCTAAAAGCACAAAAGGCCATCGGAAAGACGGCCTTTGAGTAGAATTTCTTTTTGAGTAAATTACCTAGTAAAGCTCAACGCGATCATTTTCGCGAAACCCTGAACCTGAATGAATCACTGCAATCGATCCATCGTTACCAAAATAACTTACAATCTCTAGGGTTCCTTTAAGTCTTCCGGGAACTCGACCAATATGTGAACCGCTTTCTGGGTCAAACACATCGTCACCGTTTTCTGTGACTTTTAAAAGATCCCCTACACGCAAACCAGAAATACGTCCCACGTTCAGGTAAATACGGTCTCCGTTAATGGCTGCGATTCGCCCTTCCCAAGAAACCTTTTCTAAGGCCGCAAGGATCTGAGGTGTGAAATCTAAGAATGCATCTTTCACGATCATTTGAATCATATCCGGATTGTTCGCAAGAAACTTATCCGTTTCAACTCTTTCAGCAACACGCACACCTTGTTCTTCTACGGTCACGGTTTTTACTGTGTTGAATACTTCTTTACCTGTTCGTCCCGTTACAACTCGCACCTGAGCCACGACTTCAAACTCTGTAGCTAGATGACGTACAATTCCCACGTTATCAGCTTTTCGCTTGATGCGAATATCTAAGATACGCCCTTCAAGAACGGCATTTGCACCCAGAGTTTGCGCTTGTTTTGCAATCTCGTTCAGCTTGTATTGATCTCCAGACATCATCTTCGAAAGATCGAGCTTTAAATCACGGCTATCTAAGGCAATGATCTCTCCAGTGCGATTGAGATCTAAAATAAAAGCCGCGCGAGCTTTATTGCGAAGTTCCTCAGGTCTTTTCTCTGAAGGATCTAGGAAGGGCAAAACGATCATGCGCTTTCTAGGCGTTCCATCATCACTTCGTGTCTGCTGATCCACATCGCGAATATCACGGCGTAAAGAAGGTCCTCCGCGATCAATGGCTACGCAGGAAACAAAAAAAAGAGCTGATAGAAGGGTTGATAGAATTCTCATATTATCTCCACTGCAGAACGATTTCGTCTCGATTTTCAGAAATCTTCCCTAATTTTTTTCCTTCAAAATCCAAAGCTTCGATACGACCAGTAATTTCTTCCGGAGAAGCTGATGTATCCACTTCAAAGCTCACAGAATCCGCTGTTACCATACGCTCACGAATACTTTTGATCTGCGTGATCTGCGAGCGAATTCTTTCTTTCACTTGCTCTGTAGCCGCAGGTGCTCCTTTACCGCGCAAAGTGATTCGCAATACCGATGTTCCCAAAGATCCACGCTGCCAAGCCTCTAAAACTTGCGAACTTAGGTCAGCACTTGCTAATTCGATAATTTCGCGAAATTTTTTATCTATTACACGCTCAAAAGGTCCAGACTCTGTCTCATACCTTCTTGATACGTCTGCAATTGCACGTCCATTACTGACCTGAATTACCGATAGGCGCACATCAATACGGAAGTTGCGATCCTTATCTGACTTCTGGAATTGAATCACTCCATCCATCAATAAAGGCGCTGAGAAGTATTGAGATAAAAATTGGGCATCATCTGCATTGACGCGATCATTTTTAAAATCATTAGGAATACGATTTCCCAAAGATGCTTCGATGGGCTTAAGAACATAAAAATTGCTTTTAGAAAAAGCTGTGCGCAGACCGTCTTCAAGAACGCGACCTTCTTTTGTCAAGAAAGCCTGATCTTCTCTTTCACTTGGATTCCACCAGCGATAACTTTTCCCCTGAACGCGATCAACAATGGTAATAACCGGTAGGGCCACAGGAATATCATCTGTAGAGCTTAAAAGAGCGTTATCTTGCAAGATCTGTTTCAGATCGCGCAAAGAAACTTTCATCTCAACAGACATCGAAAACTCTTCATCCTTCTGTTGAAGTTGGGAAGGTTTCGAAAACGGAATGTACTTCGCTGAGTTCTTAATAACTTTATTTTGAATGACAGAACGATTCTTAGAAAAACGCTCTTCACCGATTAAGTCTTTAATGATTTCTTCAGAAACGGCTTTTGCGGCCTCATCCTGAATTTCTTTTCTCGCCTCTTGCGGAGTCTTCGCCTTAGACGAACCAGCAAAACTGCGATCTACCAACTCGCCTTGTTGAGTAAAACCTGTAGAAGCCATCATCAACAACGCACATACTAGAAAAATGGATTTTAGAAATTTCACTTCTGTCCTCTCCATGACATTTCTTTAAAGCTTCATTGCTACAAATCGACTCTATTAGCTTCTCAACTCGATAAAGTCAGTTCGTCCAAAAAGAGAATGAATACTTTCAAAGAAATTATTATCTACCAGCACTCCATCTAAGTTCGGAGTATCTAGTAAAACTCTTCTCTCAAGCTCCGGCATATCAATCTCAAGGCTTACCTTGGTTTTACCCGGGTGCTCATTCAATACTGATTGTAAACTCGAATACCGATCAGGATCAATTTTATCTAGCTTGAAAACCATTAACTTGGTCTTTCCCAGCATTTCTTCAAGGGGAGCTACGTTATCAACCATGATTTTTGCAACCCCTTCCTCGACTTCAAGCCCGCCCGCTACTAAAACAGGGCGCTCTTCACGGAGCTGCATCTCAAACCGCGCAAAAGAATCGGGGAAAACCACCAACTCGCAGGCTCCAGTGAGATCCTCTACCTTGGCAAATGCCATGCGAGTCCCTTTTTTAGTAATAAGCTCGCGCATCTCTGTGATAAGGCCCGATACGATCACACGCTTTTTAGCGGCATCACGGTTTTTCCAGTCCTTTTTAGCAGCTTTTAAAGCTTCAGCCTCTGGAGTTCCCTCCGCAGGCATCTGAGCTGGTAGATCTATGATTTTACAAGTGGTCCATAATTCAGAAAGGGTATCAAAGCCTTTTAGCGGGTGATCACTAAGGTAAAATCCAAGCACTTCCTTTTCATAAGATAAGGAGGCTGATCGAGTCCAAGGTTTAACATCTGGCATTTGCACAACGGTTTCGGTCCCTGGTCCTAAATCAAAGAGTGATGCCTGCCCCACTTCACGGTCTTTTTGAAGGCCTAAAGCACGGTCCAAATATTTTTGATAACCAGCAATCAGTTGCGCACGGTGAGCATCACCAAAACCATCAAAGGCTCCAGCTTTAATCAAACACTCAATAACTTTTTTGTTCACGCGACGAAGATCTACGGTATTAAAAAACTCATCAAGACTATCAAACTTCTTTGCCGGCAATGATTCACGGGCTTCAATGATCGCCTCAACAGCACCTTGACCAACACCTTTAATAGCTCCAAGGCCGAAGTAAATATCTTCACCACGAACGTCAAAGAGATAGTCCGAGAAGTTGACGTGCGGAGGCTTAACGACGATCCCACGCTTTGTGGCGTCCTTAGAGTATTTGACGATTTTATCAGTATCATTGAGCTCCGTACTTAAGAGCGCAGCAAAGAACTCGGCGGCATAGTGACACTTCAACCATGCCGTTTGGAGAGTCACAACAGAATAGGCAGCAGCATGGGATTTATTAAATCCGTAGTCCGCAAACTTATACATTAAATCAAACAGATCGGAAGAGCGACTCTTGTCATGCCCTCTTTCAACAGCACCCTTCATAAAGCGTTCGCGGTGCTGATCCATCTCTTCTTTAATTTTCTTACCCATCGCACGACGAAGCATATCGGCTTCACCGAGAGAGTACCCAGCGATGCGAGAGGCAATACCCATAACTTGCTCTTGATAGACCATGATACCATAGGTCTCTTCAAGGACCTCACGAGTATCATCTAAGAGATATTCAACGGGGGCTTTGCCGTGTTTACGATCCGTAAAATCAGGAATATTGGCCATCGGACCTGGACGATACAAAGAAGTGATCGCCGTAATATCAGCAAAACTTGAAGGGCGGATTTTACGAGTGGCATCCGTGATACCCTCACCCTCGAACTGAAAAATCCCCGCCGTATCTCCTCGTGACATCATCTCAAAAGTGGGTTCGTCATTCATAGGGATTTGCTGAGAAGTTATAGTCTTATTGCGGTTCTTCTTAATCAACTTCAAAGCGTGATTAATATGAGTGAGAGTCTTTAGACCTAAGAAGTCGAACTTAATAAGTCCGATTTTCTCAGCATGCTTCATATCATACTGAACAACTTGTTCCCCATCAGCACCCTTATAAAGAGGTGCATGTGTAACGAGTTGTCCATCGGCTATAATGACCCCCGCCGCATGAATCCCCGCATGGCGAACCATACCTTCAATTCTTTGCGCAAGATCCATCAGCGTTGCCACTGTCGGATTCATTTCCATCATCTCAGAAATACGCGGTTCCATCTCAAGAGATTCTTTAAGAGTGATTCCCAACTTATCAGGAATCAACTTCGTCACCGCATCCACTTCTGGGAAGGTCATTCCTAAAACACGCCCCACGTCTTTAATCGCAGCACGGGTTTGTAACTTTCCGTAGGTAATAATTTGCGAAACTGATTGCTGGCCATATTTTTGAGTTACGTACTGAATCACTTCCTGACGTCGATCCTGACAGAAGTCGATATCGAAGTCCGGCATCGAAATACGCTCAGGATTCAAGAAACGCTCAAAGAGAAGAAAATTTGGTAAAGGATCTAAATCCGTAATACGCAAACAATAAGCGACTAAGGAACCTGCTCCCGATCCACGGCCTGGACCGACAGGAATGTTGTTATTTTTTGCCCAGTTAATGAAGTCTTGGACGATAAGGAAGTACCCGTTAAAGCCCATGCGATCAATGATGCCCAATTCATAATCTAAACGAGTGTCATAGTCGGGACGTTTCTCCATCGGCACGGCTTCACCACGCGCCTCTGCCTCTTTAAATCTTTCAAGCAATCCCTCTCGAGATTTTCTAGCGATATCATCTTTTAAAGAGACGCCATCTTCCGTAGGAAATGTCGGCAAATGATAGATGGGCTTTCCAGCATCATCTTTCAATTTAAATTTTACATCACAACGTTCTGCAATTTGCAGAGTGTTTGAAATAGCCTCAGGAACATCTGAGAACAATTCAATCATCTGCTCGGGTTTTTTAAAGTAAAACTCGTCCGTACCTAAACGAAAGCGCGACTCATCGCCTAAAGTTTTATTCGAACCAATGCAGATCAAAACCTCTTGAGCTAATTGATCATCCTGAGTCATATAGTGAACATCGTTGGACGCTACAACCGGAACTCCCGTGATTTTTGAAGCCTCAAGCAAAAACGGATTGATCTGATCCCACTCAGGAACACCAGTACGACACATCTCTAAATAAAGACGATCATCAAAGATTTTTTTTTAGATTACGAATTTTTTCTAAAGCAGCTTCCGGACCTTCACGCAAAAACGCCTCAGCCACCTCACCACGTAGACCGCCGGTTAAGCAGATCAAATTATCTGAATGCTCTTGAATCACTTCGTAGTCGATGCGTGGCTTCCAATAGAAGCCTTCTTGATAGCCAATGGATGAAAGCTTACAGAGATTGCGATAACCATCAGTATTTTGCGCTAAGAAAACCAAACGACGAGGACCAACATTGATCTGATCACGATCTTGCTTCTTTTCATGACGTGAGCCCGGAGCTATATAAGCATCAAGACCTAAAAGAGGTTTTACGCCATTGTCTTTACAAGCGAAGGCAAACTCCACCGCCGCAAACATATTGCCGTTATCAGTTAAAGCGACAGCTGGCATCTCGAAAGCTTTGGCCTGTTTTGCAATGGCCTTAACTCGACAAGCAGCCTCTAAAAGAGAGTATTCAGAGTGAACGTGTAAGTGTACAAAAGACATGATAATTTCATATCTTAGTCCATTGGACGGAGCAATAAAAGGCCCTGTTCCTCACATATTCACTCGGCGCATCAATTGCCTATTCCCACTCAATAGTTCCTGGAGGTTTGCTTGTGACGTCATAAACAACGCGATTCACCCCTTGGACTTGATTTGTGATCATATTTGATACTTTTCGAAGGAATTCAAACTCAAACGGATACCAGTCTGCGGTCATCCCATCACTGGAAGAGACTGCTCGTAAAGACAGCACATATTCATAGGTGCGCTGATCGTTTTGAACACCCACAGTTTTTACAGGCAATAAAACACAAAATGCCTGAAACATCTTTCCATAAAGTCCATGTTCTCGAAGCTCAGAAATAAAAATAGCGTCTGCTTCTTTCATGATATTGAGCTTTTCTTCAGTCACTTCTCCTAAAACACGGATCGCAAGACCTGGCCCTGGAAATGGATGGCGCCAAAGCATTTTTTCCGGGAGCCCCAGTTCTTTTCCTAAAGCTCTAACTTCATCCTTAAATAGCTCTCTCACTGGCTCCACCAGACCCAAGTTCATTTTCGCTGGTAACCCACCCACATTATGATGGGACTTAATAGTGACTGTGCCATCAAAGGAAACACTCTCAATCACATCTGGATAGACAGTTCCTTGCGCTAACCATTTAATCGGCAAGCTTTTATCGTAACTTTTTTCGAAGATCTCAATAAAAAGTCCACCAATTGTTTTTCGCTTTTGCTCTGGATCTATCTTACCAGCTAAGGCAGAAAGGAATTCTTTCTTGGCATTAATACCTTTTACATTCAGGCCGAACTTTTGATATTGAGTCATGACCTCTTCGTACTCATTCTTACGCAAAAGTCCCGTGTCCACAAAGACACAGTGAACCCTGTCTGCACCAAGAGTTTCAGTGAGTAACGTCGCTACCACCGAAGAATCAACACCGCCACTTAATGCCACAAGCACGTGATCGTGATCGCCAACCTTGGCGCGCACCTCTTGAATGAGGAGATTTTTAATCTCAGGGGCTGACCAATTGCGCTCAGCCTTACACATCTCTGCGGCGAAGTGCTTAAAGATGTCAACGCCATACTCTGTGTGCGCAGCTTCTGCATGAAATTGCAGAGCTAAGAAGTGATCTTTTCCAATCGCGGCAATATGCCCATTAGAGGATTTTGCATAGACCTCAAACCCTTCAGGCAAACGCACGATCTCATCTCCGTGACTCATCCAAACAGAGTGAGACTTCGGGATATTTCCGAGGCTTTTTTGCCATTGAATTTCTTGTCGGCCATACTCTGGAGAGGTGGTTTTCCTAACCTCGCCACCAAGCTGATGAACCATCAACTGCAAGCCATAACAAATACCCAAAACAGGGGCGATCTCGCCAAGTTCAGCAACATTCTTTTGCGCAGACTTTTCAGAAAAAACAGAGTTCGGACCACCACTTAAGATAATTCCAAAAGGTTGTTTCTTGCGAATTTCATCCGTTGAGATTTTATAAGAATGAATTTCAGAGTAATACCCTAAATCACGTAAACGACGTGCGATAAGCTGTGTAAACTGTGATCCAAAATCAATAATAATAAAGCCACGCATAGAAGTTATCTCTCAAGTCTATAGTTAGGTGCTTCTTTTGTGATGCTCACATCATGAACATGAGATTCACGAAGACCAGAAGCAGTGATGCGAACATATTTTGCCTTACTCTGAAGTTCTTCAATATGAGAAGCGCCTAAATATCCCATGCCTGACTTCAATCCACCCACAAGTTGATGAATCACAAGTGCTGCCGGGCCTTTATAAGCAACTTTACCCTCAATCCCCTCTGGGACTAATTTGTCTGTATCGACATCCATTTGCCCGTAGCGATCTTTAGAACCACTTGCCATCGCCCCTAAGCTTCCCATGCCACGGTAAACCTTGTATGTACGCCCTTGGAATAAAATAGTTTCTCCTGGAGATTCTTCCGCTCCCGCAAGAAGATTTCCAACCATGACAGAGTTTGCTCCCAACGCCAGAGCCTTGGTGATATCGCCCGAGTATTTAATTCCACCATCTGCAATGATTGTTTTCCCTAAAGAGCGCGCCACTTTTGAACACTCCGCAATTGCAGAGATCTGCGGCATTCCGACGCCCGCCACCACGCGCGTAGTACAGATACTACCAGGCCCAACACCGACTTTTACAACATCAGCGCCCACTTTCATTAAAGCTTCCGTAGCCTCCGCTGTTACAACATTTCCGGCAACGATAATCACATCTTTATGCTTCTGAGAAATGTACTTCACCATTTCCATCACATTTTTAGAGTGACCGTGAGCTGTATCTACACAGATCACATCTACTTGTGCTGCAATCAAAGCTTCTGCACGGTCTTTGGAATCTGCGCCAACACCTACCGCAGCTCCTACAAAGAGGCGTCCATGCTCATCCTTGGTCGCTTGAGGATAGTTTTTCGCTTTTTCAATATCCTTGATAGTGATAAGCCCTTTTAGGTTTCCGTTCGCATCAACCACTGGAAGCTTTTCAATGCGATTTTTTTGTAGAATCTTTTTTGCTTCCTCAAGAGTTGTTCCCATCTTAGCTGTGACGAGATTCTCATGGGTCATGATATTTTTAATGGGCTGATTAAAATTTTCTTCAAAGCGCAAATCGCGATTCGTTAAGATCCCTTGAAGTTTTCCGTTGACCGTAACAGGAACACCACTGATGGAATACTTCTCCATAAGGTCCACGGCTTCTTGAACTAAATTATCAGGCCCCAAAGTGATGGGATCTAAAATCATTCCAGCTTCGTACTTTTTTACTTTTTCAACTTCCAGAACTTGCTGATCGATTGTTAGGTTCTTATGAATGATTCCTAGACCACCATTTTGAGCCATCACGCGCGCAATACGATTTTCTGTCACCGTATCCATCGCAGCTGAAATGATCGGCGTATTTAAGTAAGTACCTCGAGCGAAAAAAGATCGAGGCACTACATCCGTTGGAGTGATTTCTGAGTACTGCGGAAGCAGTAAAATGTCGTCAAAGGTCAAAGCATAGGGGATTGATTTTTCCATAGAAATCTCCAGTGAACGAAAGGTTTATTCATTCTGAAATGAAAAAAAACAGAGTTCAACGTTTCTATGCTTTTTTGGACTGTCAGGTTTTGGTCAAGACGACCTCGCTCAACCTCTTGATTCCTATTCCTCGTACCAAGTCTTATAGAGCAGGTAGTTATCCGCTGACTTTTCTAAAAGCTCGACCTCTTCATCCGTTAAAGGACGCTTCACTTTAGCTGGACGCCCCACGACAAGGCTGCGCGGCGGAATCTGAGTTCCCTCCGTCACTAAAGATCCTGCTCCGATTAAACAGTGCTCGCCAATCTTAACACCATCCATAACAATGGAACCCATTCCCACAAGAGTCGCGCGCCCGATCTCACAACCATGAAGCATAGCTAAGTGCCCAATTGTGACTCGGTCATGTAAAGTAGTTCCCCATTTTCCAAAGGTTCCATGAATGACACTTCCATCTTGAACATTAACCTCGTTGCCAATGCGAATTGGCATAACGTCTCCACGGATCACGACGTTGTACCAAATAGAGCATCTATCTCCAATTTCAACATCACTGATAATGCGACAATTATCCGCAAGAAAAACTTCTTTACCAATGACAGGTTCTTTCCCTCGGGCTTTTACTTTCATAAAATTCTCTCTCTACTTTTAAGATCGTCGTTTCTTACTCTTGCTGCTCAGAAGAAAAACTCTCTCACTTTTTTTCGTACTTAACACTCTGTGTGATTTTAACATCAAGAACCAGTGCAGCAAATAAACTTCTCTTCATTCACAACAAAAATTTTTATCCGTTTGCTTAAAGCAGCCCCAGCATGGATATTTAATTATGGATTTTGAAACGACTTTCTTTATAGCTTCGCTTTTGTTATTTGTCAGCGTCATCATGAGCAAGATGCTAGGTGGCTACGGAATCCCCTCGCTCATCGTTTTTTTGGCTTTAGGAATGCTCGCAGGCTCTGAAGGAATTGGTGGGATCTATTTCGACAACGCCCTTCTCAGTCAAAGTCTAGGTACGGTCGCCCTCATTTACATCCTCTTTTCTGGAGGACTCGACACCAATATCAAACGCATCCGCCCCATCATGAAAACGGGACTGGTTCTAGCATCCTTCGGTGTAATTCTGACCACAGTTATTACCGGAGTCTTTGTACACTGGCTCTTAAAGTGGAGTTGGGTTGAAAGCTTCCTCTTAGGCAGCATCATCAGTTCCACAGATGCCGCGGCCGTCTTTGCAGCCCTTAGAACCAAGCATGGGCAACTCAAAGGCAACCTCGCTCCCCTCTTAGAGTTTGAATCCGGTTCGAATGACCCCATGGCTGTAATGTTAACAGTGCTCTGCTTGCAGCTACTGGAGACTTCTGAATTTTCTGGCGCCGCCATGGCCTTAAAGGTGGTTACTCAGTTTATCATGGCGGGTGTTGTTGGTTTCTTTGCCGCGCGCCTTATGGGTTGGCTATTTAACCGCATCAAGCTTGAGTACGAAGGTCTCTACCCAGTCCTTTCTCTAGCTCTTGTCATGCTTTTATATCTTCTTAGCGACAAGGTGGGGGCCAATGGCTTCCTTGCAGTTTACATCTGCGGGATTTTCCTCTCTGACCAATCCTTTGTTTCCAAACGTTCAACCATGATATTCCACGATGGGATCGCTTGGTTGATGCAAATTACGATGTTCATCACCTTAGGGCTTCTGGTTTTCCCGTCGCGCCTTCCTCCAGTGATTGGTGAAGGTCTTCTTATTTCTGCGTTCCTTATTATCGTAGCTCGTCCTGCAACGATCTTCGTATTCATGTATTTTTCAAAATTCAATTTCAAGGAAAAGCTTCTTATATCTTGGGTTGGCCTTCGTGGATCTGTACCGATTATTTTGGCGACTTTTCCATTTGTGGCGAAAGCTCAAAAGGCTGACTACATTTTCAATCTCGTCTTCTTTATCGTTATCACATCAGTACTCCTTCAGGGCTCTACCATTAAGCCTGTCGCACGCTGGCTAGGCCTTCTTGAGACTCCGAAAGAAACTCCCGAGTCAATCCCTGCTACTCACATGGCCCCGACTACGGACATTAACGCGTTTGCAAATATTCTTTCATTCCCAATTCCACCTAATTCTCCATGGATTGGGAAACATGTGGTGGATTTAAACTTACCTGAAGGTATTTTGATTATTTTTATCAATCGCAAAGGAAAGAAGTTCATCCCTCGTGGGAGCACTATGCTTGAGTCTGAAGATGACTTGATGATTGTCACAAACACGAAAGAAGAAGAGCAATTGCTTCTTCAGAAAATCAATCCAGAGCCAACCCTTGTTTAATAAAAAAAGCCCTTTCCATCATGAAAAGGGCTTTTTCCTTTAAACTTCTAAAATCAGCTTTAACTTAATTTAAAAGACCCGAACCTCGATCGGCTCCAAAGAACTGATCAAAAGCCGGCATCGCACTTTGTTCAACTTGCGCATTCATTACACGTGATCGCCCAATATAACCCTTCGTCGCAAACATCGGAACTTGCAGATACATACAAAGAGACATTGCTTCATCGGCGCGAATCTTAAACGAACTCGCCTGAGGATTACCAGTCATATAAAGACGCAAGTACTGATGAGCTCCACGAATCTCAACAAAGACCGCTTGCTTGATCTCAATACCCATTGACTCTAATAGCATTGCTGTAAACTTATGAGGCGAAGACTGTAGTGTCTGACCATTAGTCTGTGAAAGCACCACGCCTGCATCAATAGGACTTACTGCCACAGGCAGAGTGTATTGATGAGCCTCATCCTTTAAAAGCAAAAACGGCCGAGTCACATCATTGCTGACAGAAAGGCCATAGGGAATCAACTTCACCAAATCTTTTTGATGAAAAACTTCTTCCTCTCCCGATGGTTGAGAAAAAATGATCTGTGATCCTAATTTTGAAAAATCCAATACGTCATTCATGGATTAAAGCATTTCTCCTCTAAAAACTGCCGGGAAGGCTTTAGTGATTTTCACATCCACTGTTTTACCAATAAGATCTGGACCACCCATAAAGTGAACTAGCTTGTTACCTGTGCTGCGTCCTTGGATTTTTCCATGTTCGCGATCCACTTGTTCAACTAGAACCTTCATCGTCTGACCTTCATAACGCTTTACCAATTCAAAGGCCATTTTATCATGAGCATCAAAAAGGCGATTAAGGCGCTCAGACTTCACATCCTCATCCACTTGCTCTTCAAACTTCGCAGCTTTTGTAAATGGACGTGGAGAATATTTAAATGCAAAGATTGTTTCAAATCCAACTTCTTCCACAAGACTCATTGTATCTCGAAACTCTTCCTCAGTTTCGCCCGGGAAGCCAACAATGATATCTGTAGAGAAGACCACATTTGGAATTGTCTTTTTAAGCATCGCAATTTTTTCTAAGTAGTGCTCACGAGTGTAGTTACGATTCATGCGATCTAAAATACGTGAGTTTCCAGACTGGAATGGCAAATGGATATACTCCATGATTTTATCCTGGTGAGCTGCCATCGTATCAGCTAACTTCTGATTGAAATCTTTAGGGTGAGAAGTCGTATAGCGAATTCTCTCGATATCTGTTTCCGTTGCGACCTTTGCTAATAGATCTGCGAAGTCGATATCCTCCTCACCCTTATACGAATTTACGTTTTGTCCAAGAAGAGTCACTTCCTTCACGCCACGTTTAACAAGATGTTGAATGTCCGTAAGGATGTGTTGAAGAGGACGAGATTTCTCTCTGCCGCGAGTGTAAGGAACCACACAGAAAGTACAGAAATTATCACAACCCTTTGTGATGTTCACGAACGTAGCGACACCTGGGTTACGAACCATAGTCTCAATGTGGTAAGGGGCACGGTGTTCAAACTTCGCACTCACTAGGCGTTTATCACCCGCATAGGATTGAGCTACGATATTAGGAAGATTGTCGATCTGATCTGTTCCGAAAACAAAGTCGATCATCGGCTGATTTTTCATCAGATTGTCTTTTTCTTGCTGACCTACGCATCCGCCGACGCCGATTTTAAGATCTGGATTGCGTTCTTTCATTTTACGGAAAGTGCCCACTTCAGAATAAACTTTATGAACAGGCTTTTCGCGCACACTGCAGGAGTTGATGATGATCAGAGACGCTTCTTCAGGTTTTTCAACAGGCGTAAAGTTTTGCATCTCTAAAAGAGAATACATGCGCTCTGTATCGTTCACGTTCATCTGACAACCGTAAGTAGAAATATAAACTCCACGACCTTGTCCAAGATCGTTATTTTGGTGAGTCGTTTCAGGGTTTTGCGTTGTATTTTCCACCGTTTGTTACCTCTTGTGTCATTAAAGAAAGTGAGTTATAGAGGAGCCTTAGAATAATGTCAAAGTTGATGGAGACTTTCCCTATGAATCCACGCTTAAAAAGCTCAAAATCTTGGACTAAATTTCCCAAAGAATACTCGGATCAGATCCTAGCGGTGTTTAACGAGAACTTTGCTGAGTTTTTAAAAGATGCGACTCTTATTATCGACGGACGCATTTATAGCGAAGAAATTATGCTGCGCGTTGGATATCTTGAAAAAGGGCGTCTTGCGCAGGCAAATTTCGAAACTTCCATGAACTATTCTCAGACAGAGCAGGATGCCCTTCAGCGCATTCACAACTGCGTGGACGCGGCAGCTAGTATGATGATGGAATACCTAGAAAGCAAAGGCGAAGTCGACTTCCCCTATGCTTGGAAAGAATTTAATTTTCAGGGCAATAAAGTATTTCTTCAGTTTTCAACAGAAAACTCATCTCTTGAAGAAGAAGCCAATCGCCTCTTAGGCCTTACAGACGAAGATCTTTTCAACGAAGAAGATATGGATGATGAAGATGCTCTGACGCGCGCCGAGCTTGATGAGGAACTTTCTCCGCCTCGAGATGACGAAAACTACCAAGAGGAAAAAGAAGATGAGGACACGACATCCTCACCTCGCAATAAAAACAAATTACATTAAGATCGCACAACAGCCACAGGCACTTTTGCTTGGCTGATAATTTTGCGCATGTTGCTTCCTAAAAAAGCTTGCGCAATAAATCCGCGTCCCTGATGACCCATTACAATAAGACTGTTTGGAGTGCTTGCAAGTTTAAGAACTCCATCGATTAACTCCACATCACTAGAATCGATATGGGCGTCGCAATTCACACCTTGGGCTTTCAAGCGATCTAATTTTTTCTGCATGGATGCCATTGCGTCTTTTTTAAGGTCTTCTAAAACATTATCAAAAACAGGGAGTGCATCGCCACCTAGGTAGGCAAACTTTTGCGCACTCTCTGCAACCTCTTTGAGAGAGTAATAAAAGTGAACCTTTGCACCTAACTTCTTCGCAAGCCCCACAGCATAGGCTTCAGCTGCACGCGAGTGCTTCGTGAGATCTGTCGCTACAACGAGCTGGAGATTTTTAGAATCTAATTGGTAGTTTGTCGAAGTCACGGCTGGACCAAGAATATATAAAGGAATTTTTACAGAGCGTGCAACTTCTTCAGCAACACTTCCAAGAAAGAAACGATCCATACCGTGAGCTGCTTTAGTTCCTAGAACCATTGCTGAATAGCGCTGATCTTTTGAAAGTCTTAAAAGTAAATCTATAGGCCAGCCTAGTTTTACAATCAGGCGATCAAACGCAGAAATATTTTTCATTTCTTTAGATTGTTTTTCAAACTCTAGAGTTTCAATGCGTTTGGCATCTTCAAGAGTTAAGTTACGACTCACCCACTGTGGAGTGTTGTAAATATAAGCTAGATCTGTCTTGCATCCAAAAAGACCCGCAAGGTCCGTTGCAAACTTTTGCAAGATTTGCGATCTCTTCTGAGTATCTGAATTTTTATTTGAAAGATCATCGGCTAGTAGAACGGCATTTTTGCGACTCATAATATAACCCCTTATTCAGCAATCCCCTTTGGGAATCTCGCTCGGCTATCATCATACCAAGGGGGAGCTTTCGCAAGTCAAGAATATGTGAGGGAGTTCTCAATCCCTCACACTGCAAAAACTAAATAAATGAAAATTTCTTTATTAAAGACCGCGAACAACGTTCAGGATGTAAGAAGCTCTTTCAAGATTATTCTTAGCTTCTACAATAAACGCGATTCCGCGCTTCTGAGACAATCGTCCGGCTGCCATCTTCTCACATACAGCCTGCTCTAGACCATCAGTGATTCTGTAGACTGTGATGTGTTGTGGCCAAAGGTTTTTAATGTCGTTACTTCCACCGGCACAAAGCGGGATGTAGTGATCAATTTTAAAGTCTTGGCGCTTCATCGTACGCGTACGGAAACCAATTTGATCATAAAGCATGAACACTTCTCTTTTAGTGTTCGAAGAAACATTGCGATCACAGTAATTGATTTTCTCGGGATATCTTATGTTTCGAGAAGACTTGCACAAAACTCCAGGAGTTAGTGAAGCATCAGGTCCCGAAGGAAAACGAACATCGGCGTTAGCGGTTAACGCACACATCATCAAGGCGCAAAGAGCGATGCTCTTTAGCATAGGGCCTCCAAATAGTCTGCCATTCCGGTGGCAGGTAGAAACATCAGACCAATTTCTGACTTATACTTTGAGAACGAAATCGTTTCTATTTTGTCCCTTAAAACCTTGCAATAAAAAAAGCCTGCAACTACGCGTCGCAGGCCAAAATATTTTCAAAATTTCCCCAAAAAACCACCGCACAAACCAAATATTCTCAATAGATTCCAAATCAAACCGAGAACCGAGGTTGGTCAAAAGTGGGTGTATGTGAGGCGGAATGTTTCGCCCGCAACGCAGGCGTACTATAAGTACGCCGAAGAGAGGACGGAGCCTGACAACGAAGTCAGACGCCCGCTTTTCACCAACCGACCTAGTAGTCGTCGTCGTCTACGGACGAAGAACTCTCCATCCCACGAACCTCTTCAATAAAGTCGCGGCTATCCTCTTCAAAATCGTTCTCTTGAGCTGTTTCATCAAGCTCTAGCTCTTGAATCGCTGCTAAGAAGTCTTTTTCAGTGCGTAGATCACGGCGAATCATTTCTAAGAACTTATCCGGATAACGAGATGTGAGTTCTTCCACGTATCTTTCAAGCTTACCATCATCCAAGATTTTCTTACGAATTTGGATCTTCTTCCAATAAAGGAGGTAGTGGTAACGGCAATAAACATCAACAATAGCTGCCTGATCGCAATCTCTTGCGCGGCAATAGCGACGACCTTCAGCATCTGTGAGGTAGATCTCTTCATCTTCTGGAGATTTTTCTTCCCCAGTCCATTCTTCCTCAACTTCAACTTCTTCATCAGCTTCTTCGACGGCTTTTAACTCTTCTTCGTACTCGCCGATTTCATCGCCAAGTCCATCTTCCGAGATAAAATCTTCATCGATAGAGTCGTCTTTTTCTTTCTCTTTTTCTTTTTTAGCTTTAGTGGCCTTTTTAGGGGCAGCCGCAGCTTTTGCCTCTTTTTTAGGCTTTTCTTCAACTACAGGCTGAGGTTCAGCTACTTTCTTAGGCTTTTTAACAACTTCCTCTTGAGGAGCTGCTGCCTTCTTAGTCGCTTTCACTTCTTTAACCGGCGGCTTAACTGCTTTTGCTTTAACAGGAGCTTTAGCTTCTACTTTTTTCTTAATAGGAGCTGCTTTTTTAACAACGGGCTTAGCTGCTGCTGCTTTTTTCTTCACAACAGTTTTCTCAGCCTTTTTAGCTGTCGCTTTAGCTGCTTTTACAGGTGCCGCTTTTTTAGTGGTCGCCTTCGAAGTTGATTTAGTCGCCTTCGCCGCTTTCGCAGGGGCCTTCTTTTTTACGATTTTAGCCATATTTTTATATACCTAGATGAAAAGAGTCCTTAATTGAATGGATCATTTACTGAAACCCGTCAACTCATTTCACGGAAATTGTTCCTTCTTGACTGCGCACAAAAACACTTCCTCTTTGCGCATCGCCCCGCATCTTACCACGAACGCTGCGCTCAGCGCTCAAACGAGTCACGCGTAAAGGTGCTGGTACAACAATTTCACCCTCATTGGTTAATAGATTTAAACTCATTCCTGAGTTTGCTGGTGTTTGAACAGCTACTCGGCCGGCTTTTGAGCGAACATCAAGTTCTGAATCCAAAGCCATGTGAACATTGATGCTGCCGTCCAGATTTTGGCCTTCCAGGCGTCCTTCAAAAGAGGTCACGGCCAGAGCGCCTTTGCCATTATCAAATTGCAAAGAACCTGTGCTCGCATTGATTTTTGAGTTCGCTTGTTGAGTGAAGAGGTTGAGATTGCCTCGCATCTTTTCAATATTAAGATTCCCAGTAAAGACAGTGGCCTGAGCGTCTCCTTGGATATTCAAAAGCGTGGTTGATCCTGCGTACATATCCGTCACAACACGACCTTGATGGTCTTGAATAGAGATATCTCCCTTTTGAACATGGATATTGTACTCACCAGCACCGCCGATTGCAGAAAAGCGCCCACTTGTCATACTGACTTTGGCTGCTTTTCCCCATTTTTGCATAATCACGCTGCCTCCACGGAGTTGAACTTCCACGGGTACTGCGGGCCCCACAATTTCAATTTTCTTCGGAGCGCCACCACGAGTTAAAGAAGCCAGCCAGTTCTTTTTACCACCGGGTTCAACCATGCGGATCTCAAGCACCCCTTGTTTTTTCGTCATTACAAACTGCCCCTCAGCAGACTCTTCAATGCCTGAAACTTTCCATTGTGGGGTGCTTTGCGCTATAAAATGAACCTGTGCATCGAGTCCGCGCACGAAAATTCGATCTTCTGGACTGGCCGCCACTTCCATCGTTGCAGAATGAGCTTGGAAACTGAGTAGTCCTGATAGAATGAAATATATAGCTGACATGCGTTGACTCCCTAGTAAATTGACTATGCATCTAAAATATAAAAAAGTATCCGAGCATTGACAACATATTGAGGTGATTTATGGAAAATGTCGTAATCGTAAGCAGCGTCAGAACTCCTGTCGCAACTTTTCAAGGTGGTTTTTCTTCTGTTCCAGCTCCAAAGCTTGGCGCTGTTGCTATTAAAGAAGCTTTAGCTAAAGCCAATGTAAAGCCAAATGAAATCGAAGAATGCATTATGGGCGAAGTATTAACAGCGGGTGTGGGACAAGCTCCTGCGCGTCAGGCGGCTCTTTTTGCGGGTCTTGATAACAATGTACCATGCCTAACAATCAACAAAGTTTGCGGATCTGGCCTTAAAGCCGTGATGCTAGCTGCGGACTCTATTGCTTTGGGTAATACAAAAATCGCAGTAGCTGGTGGTCAAGAGAACATGACTTTGGCTCCGCATCTTTTAGAAAACTCTCGTTCAGGCTACCGCATGGGGCCAACTCAAATGACCGACTCTATGATTAAAGATGGTCTTTGGGACCCGTATAACAATTTCCACATGGGAAATGCAGCAGAGATCTGCGTAAAAGAGCACAACTTCACTCGTGAAGAACAAGATGCTTTTGCAATCGACTCTTACAAAAAAGCCCAAACTGCTTGGGAAAAAGGTGTTTTCAAGAATGAAATCGCCCCTGTTGTCGTAGAAGGCCGTAAAGGTGCTGTTACTATCGACAAAGACGAAGAGCCGTTTAACACAAACTTCGATAAGATCCCTGGATTGCGCCCAGCTTTCGATAAAGCAGGAACAATCACAGCAGCTAATGCTTCTAAAATTAACGACGGAGCTGCTGCTCACGTTTTGATGTCTGAAACAGAAGCTAACAAACGTGGCATTAAACCATTAGCACGCATCGTAGCTCATGGCACTTTTGCGCATGAACCAAAATACTTCACAACAGCTCCAGTTGGCGCGATTAAAAAAGCTCTAGCAAAAGCAAATCTAAATGTTGGTGATGTAGATCTTTGGGAAATCAACGAAGCTTTCGCAGTTGTTACTCAAGTTGCAATGAAAGAACTTGAGATCCCAGCTGAAAAAGTAAACATCCATGGCGGCGCAGTGGCAATCGGTCACCCGATCGGAGCTTCTGGTGCTCGTATTTTAACAACTCTTGTGCATGCTCTTCACACTCACAATAAACGCTATGGTCTTGCGACTCTTTGTATCGGTGGTGGTGAAGCTGTTGCCTTGATCATTGAAGCTGTTCGTTAATTTTCGGAGCGATTCATGAGCAAGAAAATTTTTGCTGATGCAAAATCAGCGCTTGAAGGCATTACAGACGGAATGACCCTTATCGTGGGTGGCTTCGGTCTTTGTGGTATTCCTGAAAACTGTATTTCAGCTCTTAGTAAGATGAATGTTAAAAACCTCACTTGCGTTTCTAATAACGCAGGTGTGGATGATTTTGGCCTAGGCTTACTTTTACAAAATCGCCAGATCAAAAAGATGGTCTCATCTTATGTCGGCGAAAATGCACTTTTCGAAAAGCTCTATATGAGTGGCGAACTTGAATTAGAGTTTTGCCCTCAAGGAACTTTAGCAGAGCGTATCCGCGCCGGTGGCGCTGGTATCGCAGGTTTTTACACTCCAACAGGAGTTGGAACTTTAGTTGCTGAAGGAAAAGACATTAAAAACTTCGATGGCCGCGATTACGTTTTAGAGCGTGGCATTGTTGGAGATTTTGCTCTGGTAAAAGCATGGAAGGCAGATACTTTTGGTAACCTTGTTTTCCGTAAAACCGCACGCAACTTTAATCCCATGGCAGCAACAGCTGGAAAAATCACTGTTGTTGAAGTTGAGGAGCTTGTTGAAGTGGGTGAATTAGATCCAGATCAAATTCACACTCCAGGCGTTTATGTTCAACGCATTTTCAAAGGTACAAACTATGAAAAACGCATCGAACAAAAAACGGTAAGAAAGGACTAATCCATGCCATTAACTCGTGAACAAATCGCACAACGTATTGCTCAAGAAGTTGAAGACGGATACTGCGTAAATTTAGGCATTGGTATTCCAACATTGGTTGCGAACTACATCCCTGATAACAAATTCGTTATGTTACAAAGCGAAAATGGCCTTTTGGGAATGGGACCTTTTCCTACGGAAGATAAAGTCGATGCCGATCTTATCAACGCTGGTAAACAAACTGTCACGGCTCTTAAAGGTGCTTCGTTTTTCTCAAGCGCTGATAGCTTCGCTATGATTCGTGGTGGCCATGTGGACTTAACAGTTCTTGGTGCTATGGAAGTTGATGAAACTGGAAGTATCGCAAACTGGATGGTGCCTGGAAAAATGGTCAAAGGCATGGGCGGCGCTATGGATCTCGTAGCAGGTGCTCGCAACGTGATCGTGGCTATGCAACACACGGACAAAGAGGGAAACTCCAAGTTACGTACAAAATGCACGCTGCCTTTAACAGGTGTTCGTTGTATTAAAAAAATTGTCAGTGACTTTGGCGTGATCGAAATCACTCCAAATGGCTTCGTTTTGAAAGAGTACGCACCAGACCTTACTCCAGAAAAAGTGCTTGCCGCGACAGAAGGCAAAATGACGATTGCTCCAGACTGTAAACCTATGCAATTCTAAATTCACAGGCACATTCAAGCTAGTCTCAAAAAGGAGTCTCAATCAGAGACTCCTTTTTTTATTCTCCCCATTAGGTTCACCTCTTTTTACACCGATAAAGTAGAGTATTTTTAAGTACGTTTTTGATAAGAAAGGAAGTTTGATTTGGCAGAGGCTCGCAAAGTATCAAAAGATCACTATCTATTTCGCGAAGGCGATACTCCAGATTCGATGTATATCGTTAAGTCTGGCGGACTCATAGCCACAAAGACCAAAGGTAATAGCGAAATTATTCTAGCCGAAATCAGACCCGGAGCTATCGTTGGCGAAATGGCTCTTTTCGACATGAAGCCTCGCAGTGCCAACATCAAAGCCGCGGTAGATAGCGAAGTTGTTGCTCTCCCCTATGATTCTTTAGCTAAACAGATGGAACAACTGCCTGTGTGGGTTCGCGCCATCATGAAGACACTCAATGAGAACTTGCGTGAATCCAACCGCAAAGTGCGCGAGCTGGAAACTACTACAACAGACGAAGAGCGTTTTCCGCCACATATTACGAACAAATACCTTTCGATTTTAAATCTTGTTTCCCATCGCTATGGCAAACCGGAAGATGGCGGAGCTGTCAGTATTACCTCTGTGCTCTTGCGCAACTACACGATTCAGATTTTTCAAGAGGCTACCAATAAAATGCAAAGCGTGGTGAATGCGCTGACTGACATTGGTTACCTAAAACAAGAAGACCGTGGAGATGGTTCGCAAAAAATTATCAATCAACGCCCGCAAGATCTATTTGCTTTTGTAGATTGGTACAACGAGTGGCTATTTAAACAAGAAAAAGACCGTCTCCCTGCTTTAAACGACAAAGAGGTGAAGATCCTCAATGGCGTCATTCACTTTGCCCGTAAAATCGAGCCGAATCACAAAGGCGCACGCAAATTAAGCCTGAATGATGTGCAGAACGATTCCATGCGTGAAACCGGTGAACTCATTAAAGCTGACGACATTAATCCTCTGATTGAGAAAAAATACTTAACAGAAAAGATTATGGATGAAGGCGGCGTTTATATTATGGTCTTCTTAGATGAAGTTGAAGCCCCTGCTCGCAACTGGACTTTAGTGAATCAACTTAAGCGCAAGCTTCGTTAGATGATACATTTTCAGAACAAAAAAAGGGTGGTTAAGAACCACCCTTTTTCATTTCTTAAAGCTTATTTACAGCATTGATAATGTCAGAAATATTCGACACATCTTCGCCGCGGCAACCATTGTCAGGACATACAGCACTTGCTGTACATTGGCGCTCACGATCATAAGAGAAATCGTTAGAGCCACGAACTAGGATACCTACGATCTCTTTTGTGCGGGAGTTAAATACCGCAGAACCTGAATTTCCACCGTATGTATCAAGATTTGCTTGGAAGTAAGCACCCACTTGTGTGCGAACTGCGGCTCCGTCAGCAAATTTTGAAGGCAATCCTGATGGATGACCGATCACAAAGATTTCTTCGCCAGGTTGTGCTGGAGTTTTTTGCATTTTTAATGGGAGGCGATTCTTAACTGCGCGATCCAATCTAACAAGAGCGTAGTCTTGGTTACGAGTGTACTCACGAGCTACGATTTCTTTGCACGAATAAACATCATCAGAAGAAAGAGTTCTCAATGTGTTTGAATTCTGCATAGTGAAGCCGAAAACAAAGTTATAGCTTGAGCAATCAGAGTTGCTGACACAGTGACCAGCTGTTGCAATAAGATCTTCACCAACTAAAGAACCAGAGCAATTTGCTGCTACAACTTGATCAAAGAAAGGCTCGTCTGAGCATAGACGGCGCTCAGTACCAAATTTTCCGCCTCTGATTTTAATTTCGCCATTTGCTTCAATAGCAATATTGCGCTTAGGAATCAAAGCCACAGTGGAATCAGCAAGCTCACGATAATCTGCTCTGGAAACTTCATAGATATCTACGCGATTGTCTTCACCGTAAATAACTCTTGGACCAACATTAACGAAACCGACAGTCATTGTCGCAAGAACTGCAACGCCCATAGTGGTTAGAAAACTTTTATTCACTTTTTCCTCTCTGAAGATTCATCCTGAATTCTTCCTACTAGGAAAGTGTGAATAAACTTAGATTAAAAAACAAACTATTTTTTTGATTTCAAAAGGTAATCAAAAGCTGTCGCGTAGAGTTTGATTTGCTTTAACATTGAGTGCAGGCCATTAGCCCTGCTCGGAGAAAGGTTTCCTTCGAAGCCCAAGGCACGTAAAAATTCAGGCGGCGTCGCAAGAATTTCGCTCGGGGAAGCATCTGAATATACATTCAACAGCAATGCTACCAAGCCTTTAACAATCAAAGCATCACTATCACCCACAAGATGCATAGTTCCGTCTTCGTTCAAACTTGCGTGAAGCCAGACTTGAGACTGGCAACCTTTGACAATATTATCAGCCGTTTTCATAGCTTCGGGCATCTCAGGAAGACTCTTTCCAAGTTCGATGATTCTTTTATAACGGTCTTCCCACTGAGAAAACGCAGAAAACTCACTGATTAACTTTTGCTGACGATCTTGGATTAATGACATTTTCTTCTTCCTTACTCTTCGCCTGATAACTGAAGTTGTGGGACGATTTCAAAAAGCTCCTCTTCAAGCATCTGCCCTGTTTCACCCAACAACTCGTGAAAGTCCTTCTTATCGAGATTTGAAACAATATCAAAGCTTTTTTTATAAAAGCCTTCTTGATCATCAAAATAGCCATTCCACAATTCGCGAGCTTTTTTCTCTGGCAAAAACTTGCTCTGCATCTCTGCTTTACTACCTTTTTGTCGATTGTGATAGTCTAACAACTCCATCACCTGTCGCGGAGAAAAGTCTAACATCGTTAGAGCTTCCTCTAAAAGAGCCAGCTCCACGTACCAAAGATAGTCATTCATTTTATTCCAAAACTCCAATCCCATATCCCCATAAGAGCTTTGGCAGAAAAACGTCGTACAAACGACGCCGCGATTTCTCCAGACATTGCAGTTGTTCTTTTCACGATTGTAGTAAGGGCAAAGCCAGTCCTCTCTTTGCCCAAACTCCCCTTCAGCACGATTATTAAACGGCACTTGGTACGCAACCGGAGCCACCATTCCAATTGGCAAGGCGTATTCACGGCGTTCAATTTTGCCTTTAAAAACCTGATGTGCAGCTACCGCGTTCTCATCACTTAAGAGAGCTCCCACCATATAGTTGGGAATGAATGGATGAAAAGTGCAGCACTTGAGATCTTCTCGATAAGGATGGGGGCCGCTATAACGCGGTCGAGACATACTACAATTGTCACAATCTGCCTTGGTCTCTTGAGGTGAGAATTCAAGAATCTCTCGTGGAAGCAATTTCTGATAGATCAAAGGCAGTTGGTATTTTAATAACATAAGAACCTAAAGTAATTATCTACAAACAGAGTTAATTCGCGTTTTTAGAAAAACTAACTCAGGGAATCTCTCAAGTTCTTCATCCCAAGTCCATACAAAGTTTTTACATTTCACGAAGTTCGGAAACGCGACTTGCCCAGTTGCTGGTCGTCCTTTTTCACCTAGAATTTTTGGAAGTACCGTCGATATCAAATTTTGTACTGACGAAGCCTGAAGTACCCCCTCTTTTTCTAAATCCAAAGCGACTTCAAGTGGAGTGACAAAACCAACTTGCTCAAAAAACAAACTCGACTTTTGGTTGTAAGCAATACGCACGAATTGTAGAAAGCGAATTCCTGATTGAGCGAACTCTTGAGTGATCTGCGCGTAGACGTCGGCATCCTGCTCCCCATTATCACCCACCATGATCACAGTGTCGGGATTGCTTTTACGAATCTGCTCGCGGATGTTATTGAGCTTATGAACAGCTGAAGAATACTTCGTACGCCCTACATAAAGCCCCTCAGGAAAGTTTCGATTCTGTAAAAATCGCGTATGAGTCTTCTTCATAAACCACTCAGGCGCGCGAGAAAGATAAAGCACATCTGTATCGGGGCGGTCTTTAACTATGGAGTTATAAAGCTCACTCATACCTACAAAACTGCTCTTATCATCAAAAGCGTAAACCGCGGCATTCGCGAGATCCACGACATTTGCTAGTTTTACAGTATCGTCAATATCACTCACCAATAAAATACGCGCTTGAGTTTGAAGCGACGCAAATATCAAAATCAAAGCTAAGAAACTTCTCATGGCGGGACCTCCTGCAATGTGCTCTTTTAACACAAATCCCCACCAACTTCGCCCCCTTGTGAAAATTAGAAAAAGTCTGTCGACTTATTAGACTTCCTCGCGCACTCGATTCACTAAAAGGCCTCCCCACTTTCCCCCATTAGCAAGAAGAACGTTGTCGAGTTTTTAGACAGGTGCTCGCCTGACTTTGGCACCCTCTGAATCCTAACAGGGCCTTGGTTTCGCGACTCACTTTGAGACCCCTATTTCATACGTTATTTCAGACACTTATAGATATATACCAAAGTTCTCAACGAAGCCCCACCGCAGGACTTCTGGCCCCCTGCTTGCTCTTTATTAAAGCAAAGGTTGAACAAGGAGATACCCATGAAAGCACTACTAATGACCGCAATCTTACTAAGCACTTCTTTAAGCTACGCTTGGACAAGCCGCGACCCTTCCTCAAAACAGTACACTTTCAAATACCAGCTTTCAGGCGAATCTCTTGAAATCAAACGCAGTGCTGGCAGTTACGAAGAAGCCTATGAAATGGCGGCTCAACAGTGCTTTAATCACTTTAAAGGTCATGGTCGCGTCTCTGAAGATCGCGGTCTTGATATTATCGACGTTTGCGCAAACCCACGCTCTTAAGACCTACGGCAAGGATATGACAAGTAGCAGAAGGATGACGATTCAACCTTTCCCTTCTGCCCTTCTTCCGCTTATATTGAGGAAGTTCATTCAAGGAGTAGTGCAAATGGGTATTTTAAAGACATTGGGTGATTTCTTATTCGGTAAAGATCCTGACATCTTCGACGAACAAGGTAATGTCTCTCACAAACTTCCAAAAAAGAAATGGGAAGCTTGGCACAATAGAACTAAAACTGACCCGCAATACAACTGGCGCAATCACACAGGTGTTACTGGGCCTAAGAAAAATAAGCCTACAAACACTTCTGCAAATCAGTAAAAATCTTTTTAGTATTTATTTAAACAAACCCCTTAAGTGATTATCTTAAGGGGTTTTGTTTTTGGTGTTATCAAAAATCTTAGTTCAAAGTCTGCGCGTGCTTGGAAACAACTTCTTTCCATTTTGCGATTTGATTCATAGCCTCAAGAGGGCTTGATTGCATCAACGGGAACTTTTCAAGCTCTGTCATCAAACTACGAAGCTCTTCAGGCATCTCAGAAGTTTGAATCTCTGGAACTACTTCTTCACTCTCCATCATTGCATCCAAAAGACTTAACTGACTGCTCGCTGTCATGCGACGAGATTCAATGTCACGCAGAAGACTCTTGGCTCGACGTGTGACTGTCGCAGGAAGCCCCGCAAGCTCTGCCACCTGAACTCCGTAAGATTTCAAAGCAGGACCACGCACTAAAGTATGCAAGAAACGAATTTCGCCATTTCTTTCAGCCACTGTCATATGGGCATTGGTAATCTGACCATAGCTTGTCTCAAGCGCTGTCAACTCATGATAGTGGGTCGCAAAGAATGTTAAAGACTTCGTCTCACTCAGTAGATGCTCTAGAATGGACTGAGCCAGGCACATTCCATCAAACGTGCTCGTGCCTCTACCAACTTCATCTAGAATCACTAAAGAGTTCTTAGTGGCGTTTTTCAACATTGCTGAAGTTTCAATCATCTCAACCATGAATGTTGAAAGACCTTCCGACAATTGATCGCTGGCTCCAATACGCGTAAAGAGCGCATCGAATATTGGCAGAGTCGCTTCATCACAAGGAACAAAAGATCCCATCTGAGCCATCATCGCCACTAAAGCCACTTGACGCATCAATGTGGATTTACCGGCCATATTCGGGCCCGTTAAAAGCAAACAAGAATGTGGCTGAAGTTCGATATCATTGGCCACGAAGTTTTTCTTAACCGTTTGCTCCACCACCGGATGACGACTGGCTTTAAGGCGCAATTCATTGCGCTCGCTAAATTGTGGGCGCACGTATTTTTCTTCAAGACTTAGCCAACCCAAAGAACTCATCACATCAAGTTCACTGCACTGATGCGCAAGCCGCAAAAGTATTGGAGCTGCTTTTAAAATTTCTTGGCGAAGATTTTCGAAGAATTCAAATTCTAAGTCCGCGCGTTTTGAATTCGCACTTAGAACCTTACGCTCTAACTCAATCAACTCATCCGTGCAGTAACGTTCTGCATTCGTCAAAGTTTGCTTACGTTGATAGTGCGCCGGAGCTTTATCTTTATGGGTATTCGTCACTTCGATGTAGTAACCAAAAACGTTATTATAACGAATCTTTAAACTAGCGATTCCCGTTTTTTCTTTTTCTTCAGCTTCCATTCGAGAAACTAAAGCTTGTGAGTGAGTCGATAACTCAATCAACTCGTCTAACTCTGGAGAAATACCATTGCGAATCAAGTAACCTTGTTTCGTCGAAAGTGGCGGATCTTCGACCAGTGTTCTTTCAATCTTATACGCAAGTTCGCGCAGAGCTTCAAAATTCGGAGTCTGTCCAGAGGCATGAAGCAGAACTTCCAAAGCACTGATCCCCGCGTGCACGCTCCCTGCTAATGCAATCAGATCACGACCATTGCATTGAGGTTGAGAGATCTTCCCTAGACGACGTTCAATATCACCCATCTGGCCTAGAATTTGTCGCACACGCTTAAGCTCAAGCACGTGACTTCTCCAAAAATCAATACGATCTAAGCGAGCCTCAATAGCCTTTTGATCACGTAATGGAAAACTCAACCACTGACGCAGAAGACGAGACCCTGCCGAAGTTTGTGTTCTATTAACAGCATGGAAGAGACTTCCGATCCCTTCGCCCTTGTAGGTCGAAAACACTTCTAAGTGGCGAAGTACAGTGCCGGAAATATCGAGGCGATGTTCTAAATCTTTTTCCTCGAAAACCGCAATTGTCGTCAATGCTTCATCGCCAGAAAGAGCTCTGACATAAGAAAGTAAGCGCGCAGCTGAAAGTGGCGCAAGCTTGCTGAGAAGATTATGATCAGGTTCGATGATATCTTCGTGAAAACTCACAAGGACGTTGGTCAATTTTTCTTGCAACGAGCTTTGCGCTTCAGAAACTACAACTTCTGCTACAGGAAGAATTTGAATAAATCGCAGAAGTTCATCTGGGTTTTGTGAGCGGAAAAAGAAGGCCTCACCCGTTGTTGTATCAAGGAAACTGATAGATTCATGATCTAATGAAACTAAATAGTGAGGCTTTGTGCCATCCAAAGTATCAGAGTCATAAACCATCCCCGGAGTTAAAACACGAGTCACCCCGCGTTTCACAATTCCTTTGGCTTGCTTTGGATCTTCTAACTGATCACAAATAGCGACTTTAAAACCTGCACCTAAAAGTTTATTGATAGGTCCTGAGATCGAGTGATGGGGCATACCACACATCGGAGTCTCGTCCTGTGACTTTTTATTTCTTTGCGTCAGAGCGATACCGATAACGGGAGCTGCTTTTACTGCATCATCGAAAAACATTTCATAAAAGTCGCCCATTCGAAATAACAAGATTTTATCTTGATGGACCGACTTAATATCCCAGTATTGCTTCATTAGAGGTGTTTGATTTGACATAGGGGGAAAGCTAGCCAATCGGAGGGCTTATTTCACCTCAAAACGCGGCGCATCCATGAAGCATCTCAGGAAGATTTTTCGCCTCTAGAGCGAAGTCAGCTTGAAAAGAAAAAACTTCTTATTACCCTCTGCAGAATAGGGTTCCTTTGAATTTGACTTAAGGTTTTTTTGATCAAAACCATCTTTCCTGAGACCGCTTACTTTCATCGAGACTGGCCTGTTAGCCCCCCTTTTTTTCACGTATAAAAGAAACATGAAAGAGCTGCGTCTTTTAAAGAAAATTCAGCAACAAATAGAATCTTGCCGTAGATGCCCCCACGTTTGCGGCACTCCTGTTCATGGCCCAGCGGTTATTTCAAAAATCTTCCTCTTAGGCCAAGCCCCTGGTATTCACGAGGCAACTTACGGCCGTCCCTTCGCCTACACCGCTGGTAAGACCTTGTTTAAATGGATTCTTGATCACACCGGTGTTGAAGAAGAGCACTTCCGAGAAAATGTTTATATGGCTGCGGTTTTAAGATGCTTTCCTGGGAAGGTTTCCCAAAAGGGAGATCGTGTTCCCACATTGGATGAAATTAAAAATTGTCAGAGCTTTATTCAAGGAGAGTTAAATACTCTTCAACCAGAATTGATCCTAGCTGTGGGAAAAATTGCTATCCAAGAAGTTCTTGGGGCCCAATACACTAAAAAAACAAAACTCGTCGATGTTGTCGGTCAACTGATTCAGACAGAATACCTGGGTCACAAAGTAGATGTTCTTTGCTTGCCTCACCCCAGTGGAATTTCCACTTGGCCCCACTCTCCAGAGGGAAAAGCAAAACTCAAGAAAGCTTTTCAGCTATTGAGAAAGCACCCTGCTTGGTCGACCCTGTCATAATTTTTGGCTGCTTTTCTAAGGCCTTTTGAGGCAAGACATTCAATCTATTTGCCCTCAATTTTATCAATTACTGACAATCACCAAAGTGGGTCCTATTTCAATGAAATAGATGCTCCCAGACCTCTGTCTTTTTAAAGAAAAAATACATTTAAGATTAGTTCAGGAACTTGCCTTTGCCCTCTTCGTCCAACATAATTTCTATTCCTATTTATATTTCGACAATGATGTCGAACTAGTTCAAAGGGAGAAAAAAATGAAATCACTCATCGTAGTTCTTGCAACTCTGGGTTTTGCAATGTCAGCTCACGCAGCTGGTGACGTACTTAAAGGCAATGGCGTTTATGGAACTGCTGGTTGCGGTTTAGGTTCAATGGTTTTTGGTAACGAACAAGGTCCAGTTCAGGTTCTTGCTGCTACCTTAAACGGTACTGGTGTTCAAACTTTCGGTATCACATCAGGTACTTCAAACTGCGGTAAAGGTCTTTTTGCAAAAGCAGAAATCAACTCTTTCATCGAGTCTAACTCTGTAGCTCTTGAAAACGACATCGCTCGTGGCCAAGGCGAAACTTTGAGCACTCTTAACGACATGTTAGGTTGTGGCGCTGAGTTCAACAGCACTCTTCAACAAAACTTCAAAAACATTTATGCTCCAGAAGTAAACGCTTCTGAGGCGATCGTATCTTTGGCTCAATCTTGCCAAGGTTAATTTTGTTTTCTAGTTTAAAGAGGACCCTCCGCCTAGCGGGGGGCTTCCTTCTGCTCTTGATTTTCCCACTTCTCGGTTTTACGCAAACTCCGTCTGAAGACTTAACCACAAGAGCCCTCAAAAATCGTTGGTCAGAAGACCGACAATGGCATCGCCTTGTTCAATATCAAAAAACGTTTTGGGGAGGCTTTGAAAGCCCTGCTGAGTCTAAAAACTTCTTCATCGCCACTGATGGCAAGACTCACCCTGAGAACGAACTTCTTGCAACTATTCAGGCCTTTCAAAAAAATACCAAAATAAAATCCAAAGATGGCGAGTACGAAGATCCCGCTGCCTGCGTTTTTCCAGCTAGGAAATTATTTTTAGAAAAAATCAGTGGCACTCAGTTACCAACTCCGTCATGCGATCGCTTTGAGAGATTCAAAGAAGTTCTTCAACCACAATCCATGACTTATGTTTTCTCATCGTATTATTTAAACAATCCGGCCTCTGCCTTTGGGCATACATTTTTGCGCATCAATAAAGGTCCTTCCGCAAGAGACGGCGAACGCTATGAGCTCTTTGACTACGGCGTTGGATATGCGGCGATGAAAGTCTCTGAAAACCCCTTCGTCTATTCCTTCTTAGGTGTCTCCGGAATGATGCCAGGGTCCTTTGATATCAATCCCTATTACTACAAAGTTCGCGAATACAATGATTTCGAATCCCGTGATCTTTGGGAGTATGACCTTAGTTTTAATCCCGAAGAAGTGGAGCTCATCGTGGCTTACATTTGGGAATTGCTGAATGCTAATTTCAACTATCACTATTTTTCTGAAAACTGCTCTTATCGAATTCTTTCAATCTTTGAAGTGGCCCGCCCTAGTCTTGAATTAACTTCTAAGCTTAAATCCCAAGTCATGCCGGCAGATACTGTGCAGACTCTTTTTGAAACTCAAGGCTTGGTCAAAAATATTAGTTATCGACCTTCGGGGCGCGCAACATTTGCAAAACGCTACCAAAGCCTTTCTAAAAACGAACAAAGTAAAATTCAAGAATTCGCCAGAGAAGAGTCTTTAGAAAAACTAAAGAAAGATCTTTCTAAGGATGAACAACGTCAGGTCCTTGATGCGGCCATGGACTATATGGATTTCAGATATCCAAAAGAAATTTTACGCAAAGAAGGTCACTACCACTTCAAAAAAGAAATACTGTTTGCTCGAGCAGAGCTTGGTGGCACTTCTGAGTCCGTAAAGGTTCCTCCTCCTTGGAGCGAAGCTCCTCACGATGCGCAGGGGTCTCGCCGCCTCGGAGTTGGCATGCGTGAGTGGAATAATTCAAAATCCTACCTCTTTGGCTTTAAACTTTCACTGCATGATTTATTAGACCCTAAAATTGGGTATCCACCGACAGCAGAAATCACGATGGGCGACTTCGCATTTACTTATTCAGAAGAGTCCCACGAGATCGCCCTTGATAAGTTCACAGCCTACGAAGTCATTTCACTAGCGCCGATTGATGATTTCAATAAGAGTTTCTCATGGCGCCTTAAGGTTGCCGTGGAAAGAGGTTATGAAAATAATTGCGACCGACTTTGTAGATGGACAGAGATCAGTGGTGGTTCTGGAAGTACTTATAGCTTCTGGAAAGACCTCGACATTGCCCTATGGTTAAAGGCCTCTCTCCTTACGAGCTCTGACTTCGTCGAAGATCACTGGAAGATGGGTTTGGGCCCAGCCCTCACTCTGCGCTGGAATAGGGATTGGTTTGCCCTTCTTATTGAGTCCTATTATCGCTATGACTATAAGGGAGTCCAAGACGAGTTTCGACAAAACAGCGTAGGTATGAATTTTAGTTTGAATAAAAAGCTAAGTCTTCGCTTTGAAGGGAAGGATGAAAATTCTGTGCAAAGATTGGATGCGCGGGTTTTGTATTATTATTAAATCCCTCGCTTCTAAAGGGAAATCTTTTATTCTTAACTCGCACAGATCATAATAAAAGATAAAATAACAAATCTTATAGCCCCAAACTATTTTTTAATTCGCCAAAGTCATAATCAAAGGCTTCCCCTTCGTAATGACCATCGTGTGTTCGTACTGAGCAGTAAAAACACCAGGATTGGTAATCAATGTCCACCCATCCCCGTTGTCAAAAACTTCTCGTGCACCTGAAGAAATAAAAGGTTCGATTGTGATGACTTGGTTTTCACGCAAGATACGCGTGTCTCTTTTATCATAATAACCTGGGATAAAATCAGGCTCTTCATGAAGAGCGCGCCCCACCCCATGGCTTCCGATATTCTCAATCACGGTAAACCCATTAGCTCGCGCTTCTTTTTCAATTGCGTGTCCAATACGATTTAATCGCGCACCAGCTCGAGCCTCAAGCATGGCATTCTCAAGAGCCTTCTTTGCTACCGCGCAAATCTGCAAATGCAATTTAGATTCTGGAGGTATAATCGCCGAGCCTCCTGTATCTGCAAAATAACCATCAAGTTCGGCTGACACGTCTATATTGACAAGGTCACCAGCTTTTAAAACTTTATTCCCAGGAATACCATGAGCCGCTTCTTAGTTAACACTGATACAAGTAAACCCTGGGAAGTTATAGGTTAGCTTCGGAGCAGATCTTGCGCCATGGGACTCTAAATACTGGCCACCAATCAAATCAAGGTCCGCAGTTGTGATCCCAGGCTCTAACTTTGATTGCATGAGTTGCAAACAACGAGCAACAATCCGCCCAATTCGACGAAGCCCTTCAAGATCTTTTTCTGAATTGATAGACATGGTTGCTCCTTTACTCATTTAAGCAACTTTTATTTGGACCAAAAAATAACTCAAAAAATCAATCTAGGTCAACGGAGTTAACTGGATCATGAAAGCTATACCCATAAAGATTCGTCATCTGCCCATTAAACAAAATCGGATCCTTACTCGTCCACCGCCCAATCTCGGAATCATAATCTCTTGCTCCGAATCTCACAAAGCCTGTCTGATGATCATACAACCCACCGGCAAACCCAAAAGGCAAGAACCCCGGATTAGTATCTTCTATCACTCGACCGAACTCATCATGATCCATACGTTGGATTATTGTACCATCTGAAACCTTGATCACTAATCTTAAAGAGCCTAAGTGATCAGAGATAATTCTATAATTCTCTCCACCATAGATCATGTAATCAGGAATGTTTTGTTTTGAGGCATAAACAAAACGTTTTGAGATGCTTCCAGAAGCATCGAGTTCACCTGCGATGCGAAGTTGATCCATATAGACCCAACGCTTTTGAAGAACTCCATTGAGTTTTTTACCGATGCGACGATTTAAGCCGTCCACCTCGTAGGCTATAATGTCTGCACTTGGAAGTGTGACTTCTTTTAAATTACCAAATACATCATAAATATAAGACGTTGCTGTACTTAGAAGGGTATTGACCTTTGTTTGCAGCTCTCCGTTGGCGTTGTAAGTAAAATCATAAACATTATAAGAGTTAAGTCGGTCCTGGTCGTCATAAACTCCAGCTGTAGATGTACCGTAAACAACTCCACCTGTGCGATTGCTGTTCGTATCGTATGAGTATGTAGACACGATGCTAGAATTTAATTGAACCTGCTCAAGCCTTCCTGAGTTATCAAATTGATAGAAATAGTTCTTAGTGGTTGAGTTCATCGTTTGCAATTTTTCAATAACTCGCCCAAGAGCATCCCGAGTAAAGCTAAGCTCAAAAACAGGATTAGCGCCACGCTTTACAACATAGCCAGTGACTTCGCCATAAGAATTGTAAGTGTAGAAGTCATCAATCTTGCTAGAAGAAGCTTCTATCGAGGTTCCAGTTAAGTGACCATTAGGAGTGTCATAAGATAAAGAGATATCACCTGCAGTGACTAGGTCTTCGTCGTTATTATAGGTAAAACTTATAGTTGATGATGATTCCGGACTAACTACCACGTCAGTCTGCATGAGCCCTGTCGTCCCTATCTCCGGCATATAGGTCCAAAGCATGTTGCTACTTTCATCATAGCTTGATGTAGACTCTAAATTTCTTCCAACATATGTAATAGATGTTGATATACCAATAGGTGTCGTCACAAATGCCGGCAAACCATTGGTATAATCAATTGTCTGGGTAAATGTACCAGCCGGGGTATTGTAGGCCTCTAAATCACCGGTCGTGGCATTATAATAAAAATTGATCACAGCACCATCAGGTCGCGTGATAGAAGTTATTTGCTTATCTGAATTATAAACATAGTTCGAGCTTACTATAGAGATTCCTGTCAACGCAGGAGGATGATAAGAATTTGCCAATTCCGAAGAATTAAAACCAAAGATATGAGCCGCACGCCCTGGAGGAGTGATACTCGTCAAATAACCATTGTTATTATACGTGTATCCAACTACTCGAAGGTCTGGAAGCACCTTGGAAATAAGCCGTCCAACTGAATCATATCCAAAAGAAATAGTTTGAGATAGAGAGTCGGTCGCAGATGATAAAAAACCTGTCGTTGGATTATACGCGAACTCAATTTGACGTGTTCCTTGACTAACCTGTGTTAAATCTTTACCTGAGTACGAAAACATCAAAGGGTTTAAACTACCCCTTCTTAATGATGAAATTCGCTCATAAGAATCTAAGCCAACCTTACTCACTTTCCCCTCTCCAGTAGTATGAGTCCATTCTCTTGTCACCGGACTAAAAACCGAGTTTATCGTAAAATTATCTTTTTGTGTTTGATAAGATAAAGAAAAAATCGAAAATGGATCATCAGGATTACTTAAAACAAGTGATTGAGTTCTGTTAATTGTATAAGATGCAGATGAATATTGACGATATAGAGAAGACTCATAGTATGCTCCTTCTAAAAACCTTTCATCTTTGACAGAAGTCGTATCTACGTTTACTCCATTTCTGTAAAAACTCTCATTCAAATAATTAGGGTCAATGCTGTAAGACTGAGTACTCAGCACTCCTCCTGGAGTAACACTATAAGAACTCCCTGATGATGAATCGCCTGAGGTACTATACAAGCTCTGTCTTCCCATTCCTGTCGTCACTGAAACATTATTAGTCAATGTCCTTACCAAATCAAAAAAGTACCCTCCAGAATGAGAATCCTGAATCAGGAATCCCTCAGCATCATAAGTGAATGAGTTGACCTGCAAGCCAGGCTTCTGAAGTGTTTGAAGTCGACTTTGCGAACCATAAGTCATAGAATAAGTTTCACTGTTTAAATTTGTAACGGCGATTAAATTGTCATGTAAATCAAGTGTTAACGCTGTAACTTGCCCCTTCGGAGCAACAACTGATGTCACCTTGCCAGAGCTGTCACGACTAAATAGTATTACTCCGCCAAACGCATCAGAAATTGAGATAAGATGTCCATTTGAATTGTATCCGAAGGTTTGCAATGTAGCGCCCAATAAACCGGACTTAATATGCTCCAACTTACCTTGATTATTAAATAATATAAACCAGAGAACCATTCTCCTCCGGCACTAAATACTGACCTGAATTTAATAAATTCGCCTGAACGTTTCTCACAGTGCCATCAGAATTATATATCCTTTTAGAATTGATATCATAATATACATAATTACTAGGAACCCATCCTCCAAGGCCAATAGACTTAGAGTCGAATGTCCCCAGTACAACAATAGAAGTTGCTGGTATCGACAAACCCGCAGTAATTTGCGTAACTAGCACCGTGAATGTCTTTGTGCCATATACCGGGCTCCCTAATGCATCCAATCCATTCCAATTGAATGTATAATCAATATCAATACCCGACGGATAATAGACCTGAGAATCATAAACACCGTCAGAGGACATTACTGTTACATTTACCTGCGTAATACTTGTAGGAAAATCTGATCGAACTACTAAAGAAGAGAATTTATAATTCGATTTATATGATTGAGTCCAATGACTAAAATATCTAAGAGACATATTCGTTCCAACTACTGGAACACTTTCACCAAGCTGCTGGCTTTCGGTATTAACTATTGAGCCACAAGTTAAGGAATATCTTAATCTATTAGTTTCCTCAAAGTTTGGATAAGAACTCGAACATAATCGCAAGCTCCAATAACTTCCCCTATGTTCATCATCGTCGTAACAAGCCGTCTGATTACAACCATAAAGCATATCATCAGTGTTATGAACAAAATCTGCGCCAATGTATATCTGGGAACATCCATCAGACTCACACTGACCTTTAAAAGAATTAAGAAAAGTAATCAAACCTTCCTCGCAACTAGAGTAGGCAGACAAAGAAAAGGTAAATAGTACTCCTACGATCGCTATAGTTCTTAAAGCGGTTTTCATATGAGCAACCTTGATGCAGTGATGATTAAGCTAATTTTACTTACTATATTTAGACAAATCTGCGTCATCCGCCCCCCCTGCCCAAAATAAGATTACGCACAGGATTCGCAAAAATACATTCAAATTTGAAAACATTATTATATTTAGAACTTATGTAATAAATATGCCCCACCCAGAGACACCAATTGCCCACAAGAGGATGCCTGACCAAGACCTTAAACAAAGACCCCCTCCTTAGTGAAGATCTTGATAAGCTCGTACTTAATACTGTGAGCACTCTAAGCCCTCTTTCTAGAAAAAGTGGGCCCCCTATGCGTTACTCTCTCCCTCGACATCCATCTGCACGGGCTTTACCATCTTAGCGGAACCTGTCTATAAAGATGTCGCACTCAAAAAGGAGTAACGATGACAGAAATTGATCTCAAACAAAGATTCAATAAAGCTATGAAGTTAAGAATGGTTTCGAAGTCTTTTGGTCTAAAGGGGGAAGAACTCGGGAAATATTGAAGGTCAAATGGTATAAGCTCATGCGAACTCCGCGATTGGCGCGAGCAAATGATGGATGCATTGGATGCGGGACGCCCCGTGGAGCGAAATAAAAAAACTCTTAATAACAAAATAGCTTATTGGAGAAAGAGGTCGACTTCCTCAAAAAAGATCTTGAGGAAGTGAGTGAGGCTGTGGGTGGTGTAGTCCGCAATATCACGTGTCCCGTTTAAAGGAATTTATCCACAGCCGACCCACTTAAATTAAAAAGAGCCCTAACAATCTCGATTCTGTCTAAAATAAAAAGAGAGCGAGAAACCTTACTACCCGTTCAAAGCCCCTAAGAGCTTTCCATAGATACCATCAAAGCCGCCATTGGACATAATCAAGATCAAATCCCCGGACTTCACTTTTGAAGTCACAGAGCTTACGATAGCATCGACTTGGTCAAAGCTATGCGCCTCTGTACCTGTCGATCTTAAGTCCGCTGCAAGCTCCTCAGAAGAGAATCTATTATCCTCTGCGATTTTAGCTTGATCAAAAGCAGATGCGATAAACACCTCATGAGATGCCTTCAAAGCCTCTACATAGTCTTTTTGGAAAATCTTACGACGAGAGGTTGCAGATCTTGGTTCAAAGATCGCAAAAACTTTGCGCTGTGGATATTTCTTCTGAACTCCGTAAACAGTTTCACGCACCGCTGTCGGGTGATGAGCAAAGTCTTCGATCACTAATACACCGCGAGGCTCACCTAGGATTTCTTGACGACGCTTTACACCCTCAAAAGACTCCATCGCAATCTGAATACGATTTTCAGACCACCCTAAAGAGTAAGCCATCGCAACAGCTGCTGTTGCATTTAGAATATTATAATCGCCTGTGATCTGCATATTGTAAGGACCTAGAACCATGCCCTTATGATGAACCTCAAATGCCAAACCTTTTTCATTTTCAAAAAGAACTTTTGCTTTAAAGTCCGCGTCTTTTTTCAAACCATAAGTGAAACTCTTTTTGCATTTTGCAAGAGCTCTTAACTCCATAACATTGGCATCATCTGCACAAGCCAACAAAGTTCCATCTTCTGGAATCATTGTTAATAACTGACGGAAAGACTCTTTTACATGATCTAAGTCGCGATAGATATCCGCATGATCAAACTCTACTGAAGTTAAAATCACATGCTTTGGCTTGTAGTGAATGAACTTTGGAACTTTATCAAAGAAAGCCGTGTCGTACTCGTCCCCTTCAATCACAAAGAAGTCGCCCTCTGGGTTTCTGAAGGATTTTGCAAAGTTTTTAGGAATTCCACCAATCATAAAGCCAGGTTTTAACTGAGCGCTTTCAGCAATCCAAGCCATCATCGAAGTCGTTGTGGTTTTCCCATGAGTTCCTGCCACCACGATGCTTTGACGAGAACCAATGATCAATTCACCCATCGCCTTTGGCAATGAAGTGTAAGGAATTTCTAAACGCATCAACTCTTGAGCTTCTTCGTTGTTTGCAGAAATCACATTGCCAACAATAACAAAATCAGGACGGTCTTTTAAGTTCTCAGCCTTATAGCCGCGCATGATTTGAATGCCTAGATTCTCGATCTGGGTAGACATCGGAGGATAAGGGTTAGAATCGCTTCCCGTGACTTTGAATCCGCGATCTACAAGCAAACCAGCCAAAGAGGCCATCGCCGTTCCACAAATTCCCATTAAATGAACATGACTATTTGGTTTCAATTCCATGAAAGCTCCTAAACACCACTACGGCGATAATTTTCAACAATCCAATTATGAATTTTTGGGCGCAGTTCCGCAAAGGCTTTATTGTCCACCCCATAAAGAACTCGATTCGAAAGTATGACAACACTCATATCCATCTTCGGATCATACCACATTGAGGTACCAGTAAAGCCTGTGTGCCCCACAGACTCTAAAGAGAAATAACTTCCACAGCTTGCTGAACCTGCCGTGGGCATCATAAAGCCCATTGCCCAGTCGCCACTGCCTTCCGGAAGGGCTCTTTGTGCAAAGAGCTTTGCCGTCTTTTGACGGATCGAATAGCGCGCAATCCCCATAAGCTGAGAGCGCAACAACAAGGAGTACCAACCCACATCATCCACACTCCCAAAAAGTCCAGCATGGGTAGATACTCCCCCCATGGACCAGCAATTCAGATCATGAACTTCGCCCTGAATCAGCTTCTTACGTACAGGGCATTCCTCTGTCGGAGCGAAATAGGAAGTTTTAAGTTTAGGTTCATTGTTTGGATGAAACTCCAAAGTCGTACCTAAATAGAATTTATTTTTAATATCTTCCCAGATTTCAACCAAAGGCTTTTGAAAAAACTCTTCTAAGATAAACCCAAGAACCCAAAAACCCACATCCGAGTAAACAGCTTTCCCCTCTTTGTGAACTTCTTGCTGAGTAAGAATCTTTTTCAGATGTTCTCGCTTTTTATCGGCACTGTCCTTCATCAACTCTTGATAAGCCGGAATCCACCAAGGAAGTCCTGAACTATGAGTGAGAAGCTCGATGATGCGCACGTTATTATGTGGAAACCACGAAAGCACATCCACAACCTTCGTTTGGAATGTCCACTTTTGCAGCTCATAGGCATACATCATAGCTTGAGTCGTAAAAACGATTTTTGTCAGGCTTGCTAAATCATAATAAGCATAAGTATTTCCGACCGCGATATCACAAATAATTCTTCCGCCCTGATAGGCACGAACCATCACGCCAGGAGCCGTATCGCGGATATGCTCTTCAATATTTTTTATAACATTTTTTTCTAAAACAGAGTACTTCACGCAATACCTCCAGACTGAATGAGCAATTGCGTTTTATTATTTACGACACTCAATTCACAACGCGTGTTCATAGGCACAGGTCTTTGAATCATGGCATGTCCTGCCTCAAACCCAGTGAAAACTGGAATATTCAAATCCCCGGCCCATCTTGCAAAAACTTTTTTAAAATTATTCTTTTTTGTAGCTGGTTCTTCGCCGCCAATAAAGTCACCAAGAATTAATCCATGACAACCTTTAAAGATCCCCGCTTGCTCAAACTGCTCAAACATCCGATCAATGCGATAACCACGTTCACCGATATCCTCGACGAAAAGAAAAGCATTACGTGCATCAATCTGCCATGGAGTTCCCAAACTTGATTGTAAAACCGTGAGATTACCTCCGACAATTCGCGAACGTTTGGACTTCAAGCTTTTGGCTTTTTCATTCAATGGCTTGAGCTTCTTAAATTCAATTTCTTGAGTCTTGCCAAAAAGAAGATCTTTCAATTCTTTTTCATGCTTCTTAGACACTTGCCCTCTTCCCAAGCGATCTAACAGGGGGGCATGCAGAGTTTTCCAACCCCACTCTTGAATAAAAAAATTATGTAACGAGGTGATGTCACTAATACCAATCACTAACTTTTCTTTTTTCGGCTTTTTCATCTTCGCCAAATAAGGCAAAAGGCGATTGCTGCCATAGCCACCGCGCAAGCACCAAATCGTATTTGAATCTTCAGAAAGCAAAGCCTTCTTTAAAAACTCAAAACGAACTTCGTCATCATGGGCATGTAAAAAGTGCGGTTTAATAATGTTTTTCGGAATGCGTGGTTGAAGTTTCCAATTTTCTAAAAAGCGACGTCCACCTTCAATCTCCTCAGCACCAACAGCGTACCCAGGAGCAATCACATCAATAATGTCGCCTTCTTTAATAAATTTCCAATTCACGTTTAAACTCTCTTAATAATCTTTTCGATCGAAGCTTTGTGTTTTTTTCCAGAGAATATTTCGACAATTTCTTTGCGACTTAATAACTTTGCGGTGCGAGGATCTTTTAAAACCAAATCCTCAAGCTGTTCATCACGCTTTAAGGAATGACTCAATTCTTGCACCAACGCGTAGGCATCTTCTCTTTTTAAACCCTTATTCACGAGAGCTAAAAGCACATGCGAACTAAATAATTGTCCTTGAGATCTTTGAATGTTCATAATCATCTGTTCTTCATTCACATAGAGGCCATCTAACAGTCTTGCCATTCTTGCAACCGCATAATCAGCCACAATGAAAGCATCTGGGAATACAACTCTCTCCACTGAAGAGTGACTGATATCGCGCTCATGCCAAAGCGCTACATTCTCAAGACCTGCAATCGCATAAGAGCGCAACAAGCGCGCAAGTCCGGTAATATTCTCCGCACTGATAGGATTTTTTTTATGAGGCATTGCTGAGGACCCCTTTTGTCCAGGAGTGAATCCCTCAACCACTTCAGCTACATCACTGCGCTGTAAATGTCTTAACTCGACAGCAAGTCTTTCTAGCCCTGTCCCCAACATTGCTAGAGCATTGAGCATTTCTGCATGACGATCGCGAGGGACAACTTGGGTAGCAATCGTTTCCGTTCTTAGTTTCAATTTTTTTGCTACTAAAGACTCAACTTTCTCGGATTGACTCGAATATGTTCCCACAGCTCCGCTAAGTTTACAGATACGCATGTTTTCAAGAGCTTCTTGAACGCGAGCTTGATTGCGGCGAAGCTCTGCTAGAAACCCTGCCATCTTAAAACCGAAGGTTGTCGGCTCTGCAAACATTCCATGCGTGCGTCCTGCACACAGAGTTCCTGCGTGCTTTTTCACAAGCGCTTTTAAAGACTTCTCAAGGGTCTGCATTGATTTCGTCAGCACGTCCCCTGCCGCTCTGACTTGCAAACTAAAAGCGGTATCTAAGACATCTGAAGAAGTCAGTCCAAAATGGATAAACTTCCCGTGGGGACCTACGTTTTCTGCCATATTTGAAACAAAGGCGATCACGTCATGTTTTGTTTTTTCTTCAATTTCTAAAATTCTTGGTACAGAAAACTTAGCCTTCTTAGCAATAGCAGTGGCCGCAGCTTTTGGAATAATCCCTAACTCTGCTTGTACTTGCGCTACAGCAATTTCAACTTCCATCATATTCGCAAAGCGCTGATCACTGGCCCAAAGCTTTCCCATTTCTGGGCGCGTATATCTTTCGATCATGACAAAGTTTCCTTTCGCTCTTTCTGCTCTTTAAGAAGTTTATCTTTCCACCACTTCAAAACACTCGCTAGGGTGTTCTGATCATTTTCAAAATATTCTCCCCATGAATACTGACCCCAAACTTCAGGGCCACTGAGGTGAAAGTTTTTATAGGTACTCTTTTTCACGCGCTCAGCAGGAGGGTTTTTATATACGGGATAACGACTAGGCCCCAAATCTGCATAGTTGTAATAATACTCTTGAGGGAATGAGTTTACTTCTGGTTGGGATTTACCCATCTTACGCAAAAGTTTTTCCTGCATACGCTCGCTACGCTCTTTGAGGTATTCTTTATTGAATCTTTGTACTGTAGGAATTCTCATCCATACATCAAAGTGATCCGCCAAAGACGTTCTTTGAACCACGAGCATATTTTCATGGGTCCAAGGCGACTCTACATCATCAATCAACAATGTGTGCTTCGGGAGCTGCTCTCTTTCAGAGCAAGCCTGAAGCTGCACTCGGTACCGAACCCAGCTCCATTCAGACTCAACTATTCCTGATGGATAGAAATACTTGCCTAACTTTTCATTCAAAAAGTAAGTCTCTTCGCTACTCAAAGTCCAAATCAGCCTCTCTAACTTAAAGATCCCTTGAGTCTCTGCTGCCATCTCAAGTCCTGAGATCATACTGTGTGAGCTAAAAGAACAATCACGAATCGCCTGCGGCTTAATAACCTGAACGCCTTTGTTTTTGAGCCAAGCCAATGACTTTTCAAGTCCATTGCGCGTGCTCTGACGATTGAAAAAAGAAGAAAAGAGTGGCAGTGGATCAGCAGCCTTTACTCCGAGGGCATTAGGCATGAAGGTCGTAGAGGCCCATTGATGGGCAAACTGCAAGAGCCAGTTCTGCTTAAAGTTTAATTGCTGAGCTTTCTTAGTGCTTTGCAAGTCACCCGCTAAAGCTTCTTTCACCAAACCAGAAAGTCCGTTTTTTTCGAGTGAAAAAGAAGTCATCGGCCCTTTGCACTCTAACGGACCATTTTTCAGCCACAGAGTGAAGCCGTTGGCATTTTCTTCAAATGCATCATCCGAATAAAGGCGCTCGATCTGCGATTCGCTGATTTTATCATTACGAAAAAAACCAAAAGGTCCTTCTTGGTCTTCCGGAGGCCAAACTCCAAGCTGAGCTGTCACATCTAAGAGTGTTACTGGCAATCCCTCTTTAGCAAGCTCAGCCGCTAACCAATGACCGCGACCAAATGCCGATACAATAATGAGGGGACTTCCAGTATCCATGGACTTTTCTCCGAGCCTTGCAGTATTTGCGATATCTTCATTAGAAAATCAGGCCCCTTTAAAGTCAAAGGTGCGCGCTGCATCTATTGAAGATTTCTCGAAGGAAAAGTTGAGATTCTCTTTCGGGGGATCTAAAATAAAAAGGCCTAAAACATGGAGGTTTCCGCTATGAAACTAGTCACATTCCTAGGAGCTCTTCTAATCTCTTCGTCAGCCCTAGCTTCTTCCTTTTTTGATCTTTCAGCAACTAGCCTCGAAGGCAAAAAGATCAATTTCTCTACCTACAGAGGTAAAGTTGTTCTTGTCGTCAACACAGCTTCTCAATGTGGATTCACTCCGCAACTTAAGGAACTTGAAGATCTTCAGAAAAACTACCAAGGATCGGGCTTTACAGTCTTGGCGTTTCCATCCAACGATTTTAAACAAGAAAAGGCCGAGGGCTCTGACATTCAGAAGTTTGCCCAGAGTGAATATGGCACAAGCTTTCCTTTTTTTGAAAAAGGCGCCGTTGCTGGAGCTTCTAAACAACCCGTTTATGAATTCCTAACCACTGCCAAACCTGGACTGATTTTCAAAGATGTGAGCTGGAATTTTGAGAAATTTCTAGTCAACCGCAAAGGTGAAGTCATCGAACGCTGGACCTCAATCACTAAACCTAGCTCTAGCACTATTCGCAACGCCATTGAGAAAGCACTTAAAGAACCTCTTTAGTGCTTCAATCTGACACACTTGGTCCATCGTCAATGGGTCCTTACACTTTCTTTTGAACTTTTGCCCTATTTAGTTCGATAATGAAGCAGTGGGGGACCTTGTGAAGTCAAAAGTGATTCTTAAAGTATTTCTATTGCCGTCGCTTTTAGCAGCGCTAGCCACCATTACTATGCCTGATAAAGCCATGGCTCAATTACCTTCGCACGAAGAACAGTACCGCGTGGCTCAGATGGACCCAGATGAGGCCTATGACCCGTTCACTGACTACAGTGAATTCGACGAAGAATCTGATGAAGAAGCTGACATCAACTTTTTCCGTAACGGCCGCTTCCTAACGGCTGGCGTGGGCGGTGGTATTCGCGGCTTCACTGGTAACTTTGCCGACGTTTACCAAAGCGGTCCTGACTTTGGCGTTTTCTTAACCTACTTCTTCGATCTTCGCCTTGCGATGAGCTTATCGTTTCAAACAGGTGACCATGGAGTACGCTTCCAAACTGAAAAATCTGGTGGCGGTGGCGAAACTTATTCTGGAAACGTATCCATTACCTCTATCAACGTCGACTTGAAGTACTACATGAATACGCAAAATGTTACGCGTGGTCTTGCAGATCTAAATCCCTATATCTTAGGCGGATTTGGAAACTTCTATAGAACTTATACTTTAACAAGTACTGCTGGAGCCGTTGACGGTTATGCTCGTGACTCAACAATGGGTTTCGATCTTGGTGCGGGCTTAGAGATTCCTTTAATGCGCAAAAAAGCCTTCTTAGGAGTTCAAGCAGTTTATCACTATGTGGAATTTAAAGATGAATCGAAAATGTTCATCGAAGGAAACGAGAAACTTCTTAAACCCATCTCTGGAGACTTTTACTCACTCCATGCCATCATCGGTTTGAACTTCTAAAACATACATTTAGAAAGTGAAGATTCATAAAAAAAAGGAAAGCCTGAATAGCTTTCCTTTTTTTATTTTAAAACTGGTTGCCCATTCTTCTTTAAGAAAGCACCCCAATAACTTGCAAGAACAACCCCAAAAGAATCACCGCCGGAGCAACCCACTTCAGGATAAAACTCCAATGAGGGTACATAGAGTAGCTCACAAATTTATCTCTATCGACAAAGCTACTTTCTCTTTCTTGGTCAGAAACACCCAGATTAAAGGCCAGTAAAACCCCTAGAGCAATCAATGGCAAAAACCAATTAATCAACAAAGAGTCCATAAGCTCAATCACAGATCTGCCAGATATACGGACGTTCTTAAACACCGTACTTGAAAGAGCTGGCAAACTTGTAAGGAACAAGGCCACAACGCCTGAAAACCAAGTTACAGGCCCCCGCTCCATCCGCTTTTGCATATCCATCCAATTAGAAACAATAACTTCTAAAAGACCGATACTTGCGTTTAAAGCCGCCATATAAAGACAAACAAAGAAAGCCAATCCAAAGAGTACGCCCCCAGGGATTTCAATTAAGTACTTCGGCAAGACCTCAAACATCAAAGCAGGGTCTGTCAGTGGAGTGTTTGTCGCTTGAAATGCCACCGGAAAGATCATCACCACGGCAATTAAAGAAATCACAGTATCTACAAGAGCAACACGAAACCCCGCCGTTGGCGCATGATCACTGTCACGCATATAAGAACCGAAGGTCACCATCGTCCCAAACCCTACAGAGAGCGTAAAGAAAACGTGCCCCAGAGCATGATTTAACGACGAGAGAGTTAATTTTGAAAAGTCAGGATAGAAAAGAAAACGCAAAACCTCAGAAGTTGATGGCAATGAGAACGCTCGCACAACCAAGATACCGACTAGAGCGACAAATAAGGGCGTGATCCATCCAATCCATCTCTCGATACCCTCTTGAACACCTTTAACAACCACGACCACGGTAACAAGAATGTGCACAGAGGCTAACATCAACTGCAACCATCCATTGGACATCAAAGATGCTAAGTTAGAGTCCGAGGTAATGCTCTCTGAACCTACAAACAGAGCTAGGACAAATTGGGTAATGAAATGCAGTACCCACCCACTGATCACTGCATAATAAGATAGGACGACGGTCGAAAGAATAACCGAAAGCCTTCCCGACCAACGAAATCCCTTTCCCGCCTTTTGACTGAGCTGCTGAGTAGCGACGATCACAGAGCGACGGCTGTTTTTACCAAGCATCAGCTCGGCAATCAACATCGGCGCCCCAATTGCCAGCGCCATAAAAACATAAATCAGGATAAAGGCACCGCCGCCATTTTCACCCACCACGTAAGGAAAGCGCCAAAGGTTTCCAAGGCCGCAGGCAGATCCCACAGCCAAAAGATAAAATCCAAACCTTGTGCGCCAAGCCCCACGTTTTTGAGCCATTACTTAGTCTCTGCCTCTAGATTTCATACAGAAGATACGAATCGGCATTCCCCAAAGATTCCAACGCTCCTTAATATTTTTAATTAAGAAACGGCGATAAGCATTCGTCACACCGTCTGGATGATTCGCGAACGCAATAAACGCTGGTGGTTTTTGATAAGTCTGAGTCAGGTAATAGAACTTCACGTTCGTCACACCCCAAACCGGAGCTGGAGCTTTACGAATTGTTTCAAAGAAGAAGTCATTCAACTCTGACGTCGGAATACGCATTGTCATCTGATCTTTTACAAGTTCGATCATTTCAAACAACTGCTCAATACCAGCGCCTGTCTTTGCGCTTGTAAACGTCACGTGAACGTCTCTAAAGAAGTGGAATGTGCGTTCGCATTGCTCTTTGAACGTTTTGCGATACTCAGGAACTTCTTTATTTCCAAGATCCGATTTATTCGCAACCACAATCACTGCTTTATGATCTTCCAAAATCGCCTGCATGATGCGCGCATCTTGATCCGAAGGACCTTCCGTCCCATCAACCATCAATAAAACAATGTCAGCTCTGCGTAGAGCCTCTTGAGATTTAAACGCAGAAATAATTTCTAGATCCTCTTCACGACGTGAAGAACGTCTTAAACCTGCAGTGTCCACAAGAGTGTACTTTGTATCATTATAGATAAAAGGAGTGTCCACTGAGTCAATCGTCGTCCCTGCCACATCAGATACCAACATACGATTAGAGCCTAAGATACGATTGCAGATCGAGCTTTTACCAACATTTGGCTTACCGATGATAGCAATATTAAGACCTTCTTTTACCGTCGCAGGAGCCACAGGAACGTGCTGAACTACCCATTCAAGAACATCACCAACGCCACGGCGTTGCTCAAAAGACGCAGAGATAATATCCACACCGAATTCATAGAAATCAGTTTTTGCGGTCTCGTCATCCATAATGGAATCGACTTTATTGATGACCAATAAGAACGGCTTTCCAGCTTGTTTTGCCACACGGATAATATCACGATCTTCTGGAACGAGGCCTACACGGCCATCCATCACAGCAACGATCAAGTCCACAGAATGTAAAAACTCAGTCACTTGCTCGCGAATCAATTTAGAAAAAATATCGCCAGCCTCAGTGATTCCACCAGTGTCGATAAGATCGAACTGCTTTCCCCACATGTCCACCGGCTCGATTAAGATATCACGTGTCACACCCGGTTGATTCTTTACAACGGCTTTACGTGAGTCCGTAACGATATTGAAAAACGTTGACTTACCTACGTTGGGACGACCGATAATTGCAACTTTTGGCGAAAACTCAGCCCTCTGATTTTGTTCCATAGCCCAACTCCTTCATAATTCTTTTGTTCTCAAACCACTCAGGCTTAAAGGCAACTTGGACATCCAAGAACACTTTCTCACCCATTAGCTTTTCAATTTCTTTACGAGCTAAGGTTCCAATTTCTTTAATCACTTTTGCTTCTTTACCGATCACGATAGGTTTATGATTCTCTTTAGAGACCATAATCTCGGCGTAGATTTTCGGTAGAGTTCCTTCTTCGTCAAATTTTATGATACGCACCGCAAGTGAGTATGGAATTTCCTGATGAAGAATCTCAAAACACTTTTCACGAATAATTTCAGTCACCATTTCACGAACATTTTCATTCGTGAATAACTCTGTTTCATAAAGAGGTGCGGGACTTTCTGGCATCAAGTTCGCAAACTCGATCAACATCGCTTCTCTTTCTTCGACATCATCTTCAGATTCTTTTACAGAAACACTGAAGGCCTTAGCGCCACGCTCTTCGATCATGCGCTTTAAAATCATAATACGATGAGCTTTCTCTTCGATATCAGATTTCGTAATAACGCCGATCCAAGGTTTACCGCTGGCTTTAACCATGTCTAAAATTTTCTCTGCATCTTCTGGCTTAGCTTCATCAACGCTGACAATCGCCAAAAGCGCATCTGAATCGGCAATAACATCTCTCGCCTCTTGCGCTAGAAATGCATTTAGGCCCTTCTCAGAAGCCACAACTCCTGGGGCGTCTACAAATACGACTTGGGCATTGTCAGTACTCCAAATACCCAGAATACGACGACGAGTGGTTTGTGGCTTGTTTGATACAATGGAAACCTTCTCGTCCACGAGATAGTTCATCAAGGTACTTTTGCCCGCATTGGGCTGACCAATTAATCCTAGAAATCCTGCGCGATAAGTCATTAAACTATCTCCTTAAATTTTTCTACAAGGGCGGTTTTTGCGGCATCTTGTTCCGCATGTTTTTTACTACGCCCACATCCTTCGGCCCAGACCTCACTCTGAACTTTTACACACACCTTAAATTCTCGGTCGTGAGGAGGACCTTCTTCGGAAATCAACTCATAGCGAGGAGTTTCCTTCAGACTCTTTTGAACTAATTCCTGCAGACGAGTCTTGTAATCTTTAAAAAAATCTTCTGCAGAACAAATACTATCAATCAAAGGTGAAAATTCTCGGCGCACAATTGTTTTTGTGACCTCAAATCCTCCGTCTAAATAAATAGCTCCAACGATAGCTTCAAATGACGAAGACACCAGTCGAGGTTTCTTAGAGCCTCCCGTCAGAGTCTCGCCTTTTCCAAGAAGCATCATCTTATTCAGCCCCATCTCGGTTGCTAAATCAGATAAAACTTCTTCATTCACGATACTGGCACGCTTCTTCGACAACCCACCTTCAGAGTCAGCTGGGTATTTTTCAAAAAGCAATTCACCAATAAGTAAGTCCAAAACGGCATCGCCCAAAAACTCGAGCTTTTCATTGTGTTCTGTTGCGTTCTTTAACTCATTAGCAAAGCTCTTATGAGTCAAAGCGCGCTCAAGAAGACTTCCGTTCTTGAATTGGTACTGCAATCGCTGCTCTAACTCCTTCACGATACGACCTCGCCTTTTAAGTGGCCTTCCATGTGTTGCCTATTGCTATGGTCATAATCAGTGATTCGCACTTCCACTTCTTGCCCTGCCCAGTGATCAATAAAACTTTCTGCCCCTAGAATATCCACAGGCCAGTAGTCGTGACTTAAACCTTGCCCACCTTTGGCAGCATTTTTTAAGACCATGACTTTTTTCAAAGTGCCAATCTGTTTACGAGCTTCTTCTTCGTAACGTTGAATACTGAGGTCGCGCAGCCGTGCCGCACGCTCTGCACGCACGTGAGGGTATACAGAGACATCCATCGCTGCCGCCCGCGTCCCCTGTCTTTCGCTATAAGGAAAAACATGGAGCTTCGTCCATGGCAGTGACGCCAAGGTCTGATAAGTATCTTCAAACTGTTCTTCAGTTTCTGTAGGAAATCCTGTGATCACATCCATGCCTACAAAAGAATTAGGGACTCTCTCAGCAATAGCTAAAAGTGATTTTCTCACATCGTCTTGAGTGTACTTACGCTTCATGTGGAATAAGACATCTGTATTCGCGCTTTGAATGCTCATATGGAAATGAGGACACATGCGTGGATCACTGTATAAATCCAAAAGGCGCTCTGAAACTTCCACAGGCTCAAGGCTTGATAAACGGAAGCGAGGCATCTGGGTGCGCTTAAGAAGATTCTCGATCAAATCTTCCATAAAAAGCTTTTTCTCGCCTTGAATATCTTCATAGTCACCAATGTGAACACCCGTAAGAACGACTTCGCGAGAGCCCTCAGCGTAAAGTGCATTTACGCGATCTACTAAATCCATGATAGAGATCGAACGGCTCTTTCCGCGAGCGTAGGGAATAATACAGTAAGTACAAAAGCTATTACAGCCGTCTTGAATCTTTAAGAAAGTTCTCGTGTGAGACTTCTCAATCCCACCACCAGCTTCTAAATCCTCTTTTTTAAAGATATTAGATTTAAAAACCTTCTCAGTGAGTTCACCACGGAAATGTTTTTTCAAAAGATCTGGCAACGATCCTTTGTGCGAATTCGCAACGACAAGGTCCGCACCAGGAAGTTCAGAAAAGGAACCCGTATCAACTTGAGCTGCACATCCCGTAACAACAATCGTGCAGAAAGGATCTTTTACTTTCAATCGACGAATATAGCGAACGGCCTCTTTCGTTGCCTCGGCGGTCACAGCGCAAGTATTAAGCACGTGAATACGCGCCTCTTTTTCGCCGGTGATCAAAGGAGCAAACCCATGAGAGTTCATGTTTTTTTGAATCAAACCTGCGTCGTAAGTATTCACCTTACAACCAAAAGTATGAACTTTATATTTTAAAGAGTGATCCATCCGCCCCCCACGAGTTGCTTTTCACGGTAAAAAACCGCTGCTTGCCCTGGAGTTACAGCTCTTTGTGGCTCTTTAAATTTCAAAGTATAGCCATTTTCATTACGATAGACTTGCGCTAAAGATCCTTTGTGCTGATAGCGAATCTTAACATTCATCTCTTCACCATCTTCAAAATCTAAAAGAAGATGAGGATCTACAACACGCACTTCTTCTGCATAGAGATATTTTTCATCTCCTACCCATACGGTGTTTGTTGTTGCATCAATTTTTAATACAAATAATTTCTCGTGATGATCCATACCTAGACCACGACTTTGACCAATCGTGAAGTTATGAATGCCATCGTGCTCTGCCATGATTTCTTCTGAAGGATAGCGACGGAGTTTCCCGCGCTTTGTCGCAAGAACACTCGATGCCACATGATCTTTAATGAAGTTCTGATACCCTTGATTGCCAACAAAGCAAATCCCTTGGGAGTCTTTTTTCTTGGCTGTTACAAGACCTTTGGCTTCGGAGTAAGCACGCACCTCTGGCTTCTTCATATCACCTAGAGGGAACATCAGCTTTGGAACAAGATCTGGCTCAATTGTGAAAAGGAAATAAGTCTGATCTTTCCAATCATCGGCAGATGTATGGATAGAGCTTTGGCCGTTTTCATCAGTAACGACTTTTGCGTAGTGTCCTGTTGCCAAGTAATCACAGTTTAATTCTTTCATTTTACGAACTAAATGATCAAACTTTAGGTAAGTATTGCAGTTCACACATGGCAGTGGCGTTTGTCCTTCTAGATAAGCCTTAAGAAAAGGATCAATGACAGCTGCCTTAAATTTTGCTTCGCAGTTAATGACGTAAAATGGAATCCCTAGGCGATCCGCCACTGAGCGCGCATCATCAACGTCGATACTTGAACAACAAGTACCATTACCCTCTTCGATATCACAAACAGAGTAATCCCAAACTTGCATCGTTGCACCGATCACTTCATAACCCTGATCGACTAACAGCGCAGCCGCGGCTGAACTGTCCACGCCTCCGCTCATAGCAACAAGGACTCTTCCTTTAGACATGATAGGTTTCTCCTTCATCTGATTGAATACTTCTTAATCTCGTCACAACGACTTTTAGAGTTTCCACAAATTTATGAATCTCTTCTTCCGTCGTGTCCCAACCAATACTCACTCGTAAACTATTTTGAGCCTCTTGACGGCTCAATCCCATGTTCAATAAAACAGGACTTGGCTCTGGATTACCACTCGAACAAGCCGCGCCCGTAGAAACGGCATACCCTTCTAGATCTAAAGACATCAAAAGAGTTTCGCCATCAGCCCCAGTAATAACCAATGAACTCGTATTCGGTACGCGCAAAGACTCGATTCCAGTTACTGAAACATTTTGAATCTCAGACAAAACTCTTTGCTCGAATAAGTCACGCAGCCTAGTCATCTCAGGCGCGACTTCACCTAAGCGCTTCAATCTCTCCGCAGCAACTCCCATGGCCGCGATACCTAAAATATTTTCGGTACCTCCGCGACGGTGTCGTTCTTGTCCACCACCATGAATAAGCGAAGTAAAGTGAGAGCCTTTTTTAGAATATAAAAATCCAGCGCCTTTTAACGAATAAAACTTATGCGCAGAGAAGGTTGCAAAGTCTACCCCTAGGTCTGTCACATTCACTGGGATCTTACCTAAAGCTTGCACACCATCCGTATGAAAGAGAGCACCCTTTTCATGAGCAAGCTCGGTCATCTCTTTGATAGGAAAAATATTTCCAGTTTCATTATTGGCAATCATCACCGTCACTAAAGCTGTGTCTTCAGAGAGATGAGCTTTATAGAATTCCATATCAATCTGTCCTGAACGCGACACGGGGATAAAATCCACCTTCGCACCTTCAGACTGCAAGAACTCCATGGTTTTAATAATCGCAGGATGCTCAACCGATGAACACATATAGTGATTGCGACCCTTTAAGCGCGCCTCTACAAAGGGAGCAGAACGTAAGTATTCAAAGACACCCTTGATGACTGTATTATTCGATTCACTTCCACCAGAGGTAAAAATAATCTCAAGCGGGCTTTTGGCACCAATGATATCAGCGACGGTTTTGCGCGTTTCACGCAGAATATGTTTTGGTTCACGACCTGCCCAATGAATGGAACTAGCGTTCCCCCAGCTTTGCGCCAGACGTGGCAATGCCTCAACAACTTCCTGACAAATAGGCGTCGTCGCATTGTGATCGAAATAATGCAGGGTCTTTGTAGAACTCATAAGTCGCGCCAACCTAGCATAATTCTTAAGTGTTGAAAACTTCTAAGAATATTACTCTTTCACTTTGATTTGAAAGCCCCCACAGACAGCCTTGGCTTTGCAATAAATACCTGCCTCGAACGGCATTAGCAAAGCCCAGCGGCCTTATAGGTTCCTCCGCCCCTTTAAGACCGCCTCCTCCCGGATGACTAGAAACTCGACAGACCGAGTGAGTTTTTCAAATTCTTCTCACTGAAAACCCCGGAAAGTGACTTTTATGCTACTTTACGCCCTATGAAAACCTTCAGACTCTTCATTCTAGCTATGGGCGCGCTTATCTTAGGACTCGTGGTATCTCCAGCAGAGGCTGAGGCCCAAACTTCACGCGATCGAAAATGTCTACAAGCTCACATTCGCGAGGCCATTGAAATCAATACACATAGAATGTGGCTCTACGCGCAACTGTCGAATAATCGCAGCCTGCCCATTTCTGAAAAGCTTATCGAACTTGAGAGAAAAGTTTTACCTATGGCCGGCTTGGCTGACACTTGGGCTCGCTATTTTCAGAGTCGAGGCATTCCCGTGATCTGCAATGACTTCGTTGATATGGCAGAAACTCCGGAGTTTCGAAGAATGAACCCGCGCGGAGCTGGTTCGATTTTAGACTATCGCAAGCCTGATGTTAAAAAAATTCATGCAACGCTGAAGGCTCTCTACAAAAATAAAAGCTACTTAAGCCTTGCGCATGAAGCCGATGCAGAAATCCGCCGGCTTGAACAAGAGCCTCGTTACAACTGTCTTTTCAGACACACTCTTGAGTCTATCCGTCGAGTCGCAGGTACGCTGCCTGAGTATATGCAAGCAGCCCGTCTTAAAGGGATTTCCTCTCCGGAAACTCTTTCTCGCGCCATTTTAAAATCTCACCTCGACCTTCTTTTGGACTCTGTGGATCTGGATCAAAAAGCCGCCCCTCTTCAAGCAGGTGGGCTGATGATTCTTTGCCAAGATCTGCCTCATATTCCGGCACCGTATTAGGTTCGTCCTAGGTTTGTACTAAGTTTGTCTTAAGTTGAGACAAGTTTAATATTTGGATGCCTTTTTTTTGCTTTCCAAGGTCGAGTCTTCTCGGGTTTACCTGCGAAATCACTTATGTTTCAGCTCAAAACGCCGATAAAAATAGCGATGAGTCAACAAGCATGGTTTGAACATTTTAAAGAGCAACTTCAAGGACTTACCGAATCTTACGAGCAAAGCAGTTCGCCTCTAAGTCTTCTTGCATACTGCCTCCAAGAAAATCGTCTCTCGATTGAGACCTATCTTCATTGGGCAATGACTCACTATTCTCTGCCACAAATTCGCTCTTCATTTTTTTCAGAAACTCCAATCTCTCAGGAAATGTTCGCAAAGTGGGCGACCCATTATCCTTGGTCAACGGAGTGTCTGCCTGTGGCGGAGTGGGACGGCTCACTCATTATTGCGTGTCTTCAACCGCCACAGGATTTTCCACAATATCCTGCAAGTGGTTTCATTCTAGCTCAGCCTGCTGATCTTGAAAAAGCTTGGAAAGCACTGCACGCCTCTCCAGAAGCCACAGTCGAGGCTCCAGCTACTAAGACTGAAGAAGCACCTGAGGGCTTAAGCTTACAAGCTTCTTCGCCAAAAACATCTTCGCCAGATCAAGGCTTTTCATTGGAAGACCTTGGCGATATTGCTCAAGGCAATACGGCTTCTGGCTCTGAAGAAATTGCCTTGGAAGCAACAGCCGAAGAAGGTCTTGAAGGTTTGTTCGATGGACCAACAGTTGTATCACTACAACCACTTGCTCAATCAGCTCCACAGACTTCAGACAATGAGCCTGTTGAAATCATCAGCGAACCTGTGGTCGCCGCTGCAAATGATATCTTGGTTTTAAATTCAAAAAATGATTTAAGCGCCTCTCTTGAAGCCACAATGGTGCAAAACACCGACTCTTCCAATGAAGCAACTGTGGTAGCACCTCAAGAGCCTGCTGTAGCTAAAGCAGCAAGCCTTGATGATGCAGCAAACTCTAAACCACACATTCCTCCTCCGCCACAATCAGGTTTCCCACCTCCGTTTGAGGATAGCTTTGGCAATAAGCCAATCCCTATTATGCCTCGTCCTGCTGGAGCTGCTAAGCCTAATATGAACCCTGTGGCGAGTGCGCATTTCACTCTAGAAAAGATTAAAAAGAAAAATGCCCAAGCAATTTCTGAGAAAATCAAAGCTACTTTAAGTGAAATGAAAACTCATTTTGAAAAGTCGATGATTTTAACTTTGGATGATTCTGAGTCTCAACTCACTGCTTTTGCGTGGGATGAAAACTTTAAAGACATGAAGGACACCGCTCTTCGCATACCTTTAAAAACTCCAAGTGTTTTTAATATCGTGGCTTCAACACAAAAACCCTTTCATGGATACATTTCATTGAATGAGGTGAATGAGAAGTTCTTTGATGGATGGAACTCAGGAGTCATTCCAGATCACGTTACTATCACGCCGCTTTTAATAGCTGATAAGATGGTGGGGATGATTTTAGGAATTGCCGACAAGTCAGCCTATAATAAAGTTTCTCTAAGTCTTGCGGAGAAGCTCTCTAATGAATTCATTAAGGGGCTACAGGCAGCCTAGCCCTACTTAATCCTTGCCCCTTCGGCTTGGATTTTTTACAAGATCCCCAAAGCATTGATTTTATAGAAACGTTTTCTTCCCAAGAAAAAGCCGGAATGATATGAACCCTTTCTATGAAAATTCATATTTTAGCTCTCTTATTTGTTCTTATTTCCCCATCCGTATTCGCTATTTCTGGAAAAGTCATTGCCGTTCAAGATGGTGATACAATGACAATTGTTGATAACGAAACCAAAGAAAAAGTTCGCATCCGTTTAATGGGCGTCGATACTCCAGAGTTGCACTTTTTTGGCAAATCCCAAGGCCAAGCAGCTCAGGATGCCTGTGATGTCTTGCGCGAAATAACTCCACGTGGATCTTCTGTGCGTATCGGTGACGACTATCAAACAGACAAGCACGGAAGAATCTTGGGAAGAGTTTTTAGAGACGATGGCTTAGATGTAAATGCAGAAATGCTTCGCCGAGGCCTCGGCGCTTTATACTTTATTTATCCATTCTCTAAACGCGCTCTCACAGATTACAGTGCCGCAGCTTATGAAGGGTTTATAGCAAATCTAGGAATCTTCTCGGGTCGCTATGAAAACCTGGAGCTTCCTTATGACTTCCGCATGTCAGTGCGTGGAATGGATGGATTCAATCTTGTTGGCGACTTAGAAACTAAAAGACTTTATCGCCCTGCTGATATTGGCGAAGTTCCTGTATGGAAAAGAGTCTTCTTTCAAAATCAAAAAGTAGCTCGCTCGGCGGGATACTCATTCTAAAACAAAATTGTGATCTACATTGTGAGATTCTCTGACCTTGCAAAATAAAAAAGGAGCTTATAAGAAGCTCCTTTTTTCATTTTCTCATTTTATCTAAAAAACTAATTCTCAACTTCTTTAACACTCAGAGTTCTTTGCGTTATTGAATCTTTAGAAAACCTAATATCTATTTTCTGCCAATTCATCGGAAGATAATCGTAGTTCAATCTTTCGGCCCACTCTATAATCAAGCGTCCTTGGGGCTCTTGAAACAAATCCCAAAAGCCCGAGCTCTCAAGATCATCGTCGTCTTTCAGTCGATAGAGATCCACATGATCTAAAGATTCTCCTTGAGCATTCTCATAGCGTAAATGGATTGCAAAAGAAGGCGACTGCACATTTTTCATCCCCAGAAGCTCCGCAATAATTTGCGTAGAGGTCGTCTTCCCCGCCCCGACATCGCCACTGAGGAGCAATACAAAAGGCGGCTGAAGTTTTGGAAGCAAGTCCTTCCAAAACTCTTTCAACTCATCCAAGGAATGAACAGTCTTGGTAAAAGTCATTATTTTAAGATTTTACGCATTTTGCGCGTAGAAGCCTCAAGGCCATCTTCAAGCGCATAACATACCAACGAGTGACCGATGTTTACTTCGCTCAAAGCTGGAAGCTTATTGATCAATTTTGCGTGTTCATAATCAATACCGTGACCCGCATGAACATTCATACCTAAGTAATGTGCCCACTCAGCAGCTTCTACCAAGCGCTTCCACTCGGCTTCTTTCTTTTTACCTTTTAAATGAACCCAATTGCCCGTGTGAAGCTCAACAGCGTCAGCTCCCACTTCGAACGAGGCTTCCACTTGCTCAATAGAAGGCTCAATGAACATAGAGATCTCAATCCCAATGCGCTGAAGTTTTTCAACCATTGGTAATAATTTTTTATAAGCTTTCTTAACGTTCAAGCCGCCTTCAGTGGTAAGTTCCGTTCTTTTTTCTGGCACAAAACAAACCCAATCAGGACGGTACTTACGAGCGTATCCCACCATTTCTGCAGTGGCTGCCATTTCTAAATTCAAAGGCACAGGACAAGATTTAGAAAGTGCTTTTAGGTCTTCAAGCTGAATGTGACGACGATCTTCACGCAGGTGAATCGTAATCTGCTCTGCGCCACCTTTAACTGTGCGCTTCACCATGTCCATAAGATTTGGATACGCTGTTTTACCACCACGAACTTGGCGAAGAGTCGCCACGTGATCCACATTCACACCTAAACGAATTTTATTTTTCATTAACTCAACTCTTTTTCTAAGAAGGATGCTATTTCTTCGGCGTATTGATTGATAAGAGCTTTATCTGGCCCTTCAACAAGAACACGAATGACTGGTTCCGTTCCAGAGAATCTTACAAATACACGTCCATTGCCCGCGAGCTTCTTCTCGACATTGGCAATAAGCTCCGCATACCCCGAAATCTCACTGAGTTCAAGTCGACGCTTTACGCGGCAATTAATCAGAACCTGAGGAACATCTTCAAAGACGTGATTCAGCTCACTCATTTCCTTACCCGTCTGCTTCATCACGGCTAAGACACTGAGCGCCGCAATACAACCATCACCCGTCGTTGTGTGATCAAGGAAGATAATATGCCCAGACTGCTCACCACCGAGGTTATAGCCATTTTTACGCATCTCTTCGACAACGTACTTATCGCCGACATCGGTTTTTACAAGTTTAATTCCGTTGTCGTTCATGCACTTCTCAAGACCAAAATTCGACATCTGAGTCGCAACAAGGGTATTACCCTTTAAAAGTCCACGGGATTTCATGTGCAAAGCACTGATAGCTAAGATGCGATCTCCATTTACGATCTCACCTTTTTCATCCACCATAATCACACGGTCGGCATCGCCATCTAAACTAATGCCCACGTCCGCACGATATTGCAAAACTGCTTCGGAAAGCTTTTGCGGATAAAGAGCTCCAACCTTGTCATTGATGTTCGTTCCGTTAGGCTCATCGCCAAGCTGAATCACTTCAGCCCCAAGCTCTTCAAATACCGAAGGTGCTACCTTGTAGGACGCCCCATTGGCCGTATCTAAGACAATACGCATTCCATCCAGAGTGTACTCAAGAGGGAATGTACCTTTAACATAAACGATGTAACGACCTTGGGAGTCTTCGATACGACGAGTGCGCCCGATTTCTTTGCTCGGTGGAAGATACTGAGTGAGATCTTCACCCAATACTAAACGCTCAATTTCTTTTTCCATCTCGCTAGAGATTTTAAATCCATCGGCACCGAATACTTTAATTCCATTGTCATAAAACGGATTATGAGAAGCGGAGATCACAATCCCCGCAGCAGCACGCATGGTGCGAGTTAAATAACCAATCCCTGGAGTCGGCAATGGTCCTACAAGTTGAACGAAGATTCCCATAGAGTTCAATCCGCTCGCTAGGGCCTGTTCAATCATATAACCAGAAAGACGGGTGTCTTTTCCGATAACAACTTTGCGATGCACACCCGGAGCGTCTTTAAACTTTTGCTGAAGGATATATCCAATGGCCTGTCCAATTTTCACCACTGTTTCTGGAGTCATTGGCCACTGATTAGCAGTGCCACGAATTCCATCTGTTCCAAAAAGACTTTGTCCAGACTTATCATTCTTAGTGTTTTTCTTAGTTGTCATCAAGACCCTCTCTGCAAACGAACTAAATTTCAAAAAACCTAAATCTTAAAATAAAAAAGGAGCCTTTTCGGAATTTTTGAGATTGATCAAAACTTCGTCCGAAAAGACTCCCCCGATTACATATCAAACTAGATCGTCACTGGACCTGTATTTCCAACAGGATCATTGGAAGTATCTTTCTTTTCCACCACCTGAGGTCCTAGACCTCCATCTTTGCGGCTTTTACGATACTTTTCAATTTCAGCAACGGCTGCTCCATTTACAAGCATATCTACTTCATGGCCGTCGATAGTCTCATACTCTAACAAAGCTAAAGCAAGACGCTCTAACGCATCGGAGTGATCCTTCAAAATCTTAACGGCAGTTGCATAACCATCGTTAATAAATTTAGACACTTCTTCGTCGATCTCTTGCGCCTTAGAGTCTGAATAATCTCTAGAAGTTTGGCCATAGCCCATGCCTAAAAACACAGGACCTTCACGTTTTTCAAACGCCAAAGGACCTAACTTGCTCATTCCCCACTCTGTCACCATACGGCGAGCAATCTCGGTGGCTCTTTCGATATCGTTTCCAGCGCCCGTAGTGATGTCATTAAAGACCACTTCTTCCGCAGCACGACCACCGAAAAGGAAAGCAATCATGTTGACAGCTTTAGACTTTGATAATGAAACGCTCTCATTCTCTGGAAGAGTTTGAGTCACACCCAAAGCCATTCCACGAGGAATGATCGTCACTTTATGAATTGGATCAAGACCTGCAAGTTTTTTACCCACAAGAGTATGCCCAGCTTCATGGTAAGCCGTTACTTTCTTATCTTCATCCGTCAAGACCATAGAGCGTCTCTCAGAACCCATGATGACTTTGTCTTTAGCTTTTTCAAAGTCTTCCATCTCAAGATATTTCTTATCCGAGCGAGCAGCCATCAATGCCGCTTCATTCACAAGATTTTCTAAATCAGCACCAGAGAAACCAGGAGTTCCACGGGCAATTTTAGAAGCTTCAACGTCTGGACCTAGTGGAGTTTTTCTCATGTGAACGCCTAAGATTTGCTCACGACCCTTAAGGTCAGGCTTATTCACAACCACGCGTCTATCAAAACGACCTGGTCTTAAAAGAGCTGGATCTAGAACGTCAGGACGATTCGTCGCCGCGATCATGATCACGCCTTCTGTAGATTCAAAACCATCCATTTCAACTAGAAGTTGATTCAGAGTTTGCTCACGCTCATCATGACCGCCGCCCATACCCGCACCACGATGGCGTCCAACAGCGTCGATCTCATCGATGAAAATCAAACAAGGAGCATTCTTCTTACCTTGCTCGAAAAGATCGCGCACGCGGCTTGCGCCCACGCCCACGAACATCTCAACAAAGTCAGAACCAGAAATAGTGAAGAATGGAACACCCGCTTCGCCCGCCACCGCGCGCGCTAGCAACGTTTTACCAGTTCCTGGAGAACCCACCAAAAGAACACCCTTTGGAATACGTCCACCCAGCTTTGTGAATTTTCTTGGATCCTTTAGGAAGCTTACGATCTCTTGCAGATCTTCTTTAGCTTCATCCACGCCAGCTACTTCTTTAAACGTCACGCGATTCTTATGTTCCGTTAAAAGGCGAGCACGGCTTTTGCCAAAAGACATAGCCTTACCACCGCCGACTTGAACTTGGCGCATAATGAATAGAAACATCGCCACGATAAGAATGAGCGGAAGCCAGTTCACGATGAACGTTTGAAAGAATCCACCATTTTCAGCGCGTTCGTAATTAGGAGTGATGCCGTTTTCTTGCAGAAACGTCAGCCCCTTATCACCAGTGTTACCAACTATCGCAAAATGAGTACCGTTGTATTTCTTTTCAAACTCTGGCTTTAATTCACCAAGGATTTCTGAAGAATCTTGTCGGAAAGTCACGGATTGAACTTCTCCGGCCTTGATGGCTTCAGAGAATTTTTGATAGTTGAAATCTGTGATTACTTTTTGATGCTTACTCTCGTAGGCTTGAAATAGAAAAACGGCCATGACTATCAGGAAGAACCATAAGGCCATCGTTTTCTGGGTTGAGCGCATTTCATATCCTTTCACACTAAGGTCTGTGTATATCTATCTCAGGGTATCATGGATGGCATCTCAAAAAAAGAAACTTCGCAACCTTAAAAGTCATTGAGAAATCGAAGTCTGGACTCTGATTTGCTCTGCGTTAACTTCCCAATTACACCCACCCACTCTGAATGTGATCACTTTCTGAGAATTGTCTAGGCGCTTTTGAATCTCTTCGAGATGAGATTGTGAAAAACCTTTAATCTTCAGAGAGTTTAGATATTGAGCCAATAGGCGTCTCTGCTCGAAGCGAGAAAGACTTAGATAGTAAATACGAGACAGCCCGTGTGACTTATATGCCTCATTTTCATCCAAGAGATCCCAAGCTGAACCGTGACGATCAAGCTCGCTGGCGATAGTCTCTAGAGAGCGAGAAAGGCTCTCCACTGAGCCCTCAGAGCGCTCCTCTAGTTGAGGGAGCCAATATTCTCTCAACCAATTACGCAAAGGGTCTAGCGAGTCATTGCTCGGGTCTTGAATCACAGGCAACTTCTCCAAAAGTAGATAATCGCCTAGATCTTTTTTTGATTTACCTAGAAACGGACGGAAAATATCTTCGCGGAGCGGCCTCATCGCCACTAACCCCTGCCCCCCCGTTCCTCGGAGCAGGCGCAACAATCTTGTCTCTAAAAGATCATCCCGATGATGCCCCAAGGCAAGAACATCGTACCCATGAATAGCCATGTGTTCGTAAAAAGCTTGATAACGCAGTTCTCGGTAAAAGTTCTCTGAAGTACCGACCTCTTCATTTTTCTCAAATGAAAATTCAACATTCAAATCAGCACAAAGTTTTTCACAGAAAAGCAGAGCTTCATCTCGATAAACTGAGTTCTCATGTTCTCCATGATGGAAGTAAAACGCTTTCAAATTTTCTTTTGGCAAAAACTTACTAAGAACTCGCAAGAGTGCGACTGAATCCACTCCCCCTGAAAGCCCCACAAGTATTCTTCGATCAAGAAGCCCCTCGTCCTTTAAAATCTTAAGGACATCATGATCAAGTGCATGCAAAAGAATCTTTGAACTCAAATCTTTCCCCCTGCAGAAGCCACTGTTTTGATATTCACAAACTCGTGGATTCCAAACTGACTAAGCTCTCGCCCGTAGCCTGAATTCTTGACTCCCCCAAAGGGAATTCGCGCATCAGATCGGACGAAATCATTTACCACGACAAAGCCCGACTCAAGCTCCTTTTCGATCCATTGCCTCGCCGCATCCACATTCTCTGAAAAGACACCGCCCCCCAAACCATAAGGTGAAGAGTTCGCAATCTTCATAGCCTGCTCCGGTGACTCTGCACGAATCACCATTGCCACCGGCCCGAAGATCTCTTCATTGTGAATTTCGGGGTGATTTTTCTCAAAATACAAAATAGTCGGAGGATAAAATGCACTTTCACCCTCTGGAGCAACTCCGCCTAAAACAATCTTGCCACCTAAAGACTTTAACTTTTCAACTTGCTCTGAGACTTTCTTTTGAAAACGAGAATGCGCCAAAGGGGCCAACTCCACACCTTGCATCTCAGTTTTAAGAAGACTTAAAAATTTCTCACTGACTTCCGCCACTGGAATAAAGCGTTTTGCCGCCACACAACTCTGCCCTGCGTTGCCAAGGCGAGCCTTTGCACAAAGCTTTGCAGCATTCTCGATATTTGCATCAGCTAAAATTATATAGGGATCACTGCCACCTAGTTCTAAAACAATTTTCTTTAAATTCTTTGCAGCTTCTTGAGCGACAGCCCTTCCCCCATCAGTAGAACCAGTGAACGTCACAGCTCGCACTAAAGGATTCGCAATTAAACGTGCAGAGTCTTCGTGAGTCACTTGAGCAAGTCGCAATAAAGGAACGGGAGTCTTAAGATTTGCAAAAATAGAAACGATTTTCTCTGCTGTCCCCGCCACAAGATCTGCGTGTTTTAATAAAATTAAATTCCCCGCCATCAGCGTAGGCGCTGCAAAGCGGATCACCTGCCAAAGAGGAAAGTTCCAAGGCATGATACTAAAGACAATACCTAAAGGTTGAAAGCTAATGGAGCACTGAGGATAAGGCGACAGGCTGACTTCGATATTTTTCAGCATATTAGCCCCTTCAAGGGCGTAGTATTCACAAGTCACCGCGCACTTTTCAACTTCTGCTTTACCCTCTGCAAGACTTTTTCCCATTTCAGAGTTCATAAGGATTGCCAGTTCCTCTTTATGAAAACGCAATGCCTCTGCTAACAACTGAAGCGACTGAGATCTTTCTGCAAAATCAAGCTTTCGCCACTTCAAGAAATCATCTTGGAGAGCTTGCAAACTTTTTTCTGCATCCTGCAATGAAGTATGTTGATAGGTTTTAATTTTCGAACCGGTTGCGGGATTGGTGGTTTCAAATTGCGCCATGATTCCTCCTCAGTAAGAAGGCTGCCACAATCATCCCCGAAGGTCATGGGAAGTCTTTATGCCAATTCAATGTTTAATAATTTATATGCTGCCGAAGACCTGATAAAAGGAAACGCCGACCCCTACGAGAAAGGCCATGCTCATCGCACCCCACGCAAAGACCCTATAAGCTTTGCTAACTCGCAGCGCCGAGCGAGTATAATAAGCCCCCACACTCCCCTTCACAGGAGTTAAAAGAGTTCTCATCAACTGATGACAGCATATGCTGAAAAGAAAAATAGAAAAAAGGGCATAGATTTCTTGATCCATGCCCTTCTTATCGGTTTATTTTGTATCAACTTGAGACAGACCTTGGATTTGTTTTTTAGACGCCAGATCCGTTATTTTCTAAGGAGCTAGACTCTGTCGATGTCGATGGTGTCTTTTTGATTATGTCCACTTCAGCAGTGATCTTGAACTTATGATTTTCCACAAAGCGAGAAGCTTCTTTTACAAAATCAATTTTTTGCACAATACCGATGATCTCTTTGGTCACTTTTTGAGTGATCTCATCCTTCGACTTATTAGCCCCTTGAATTAATAAATTCAAAGCCTCTTTGGGAAGCTTTAATTCAGAGACATAAGAGCGCAAACTCTCTTCAGTCATAAACGCAGCACTGACCCCAGCTGTAAAAACCTTCTTCACGGTGTCGCCCAGAAAGCCCTTTATATCTGAACTCTCTTTTTCGTCCTGCTTTTTAGAATCATCATCAGACACCATAGATCGCCTTTACTCGTTTATGATAGCTCGACATCATATTAGGCAAGTTTACACTGACTAAGGCTTTTGCAATAGGCCCTGGTACAAACATGTTAAAAGTCGCCTCTACGCTGTATGTAGCACGAGTTTTACCAGCTTCATCCTCAAGCTTCCATGAACCCACAGAGGTTTTAAAGACGTCACCAGAAGCAAACTCCCATGTGATGCTATTTGGAGCGTTCTCGGTCATCCAAAGATTGTATTTAAACCCTTTAATAACTTGAACACTGTACTCTACGAGTTTTTTATTTCCCTCAGATTTCACAACTTTGCATTGCTTCACTTCCGGAAGAAACTCGTGGTACTTTTCATAATCAGAAATGATTGCGAAAAATTGTTCAGGACTACAATTGAAAACTTCTGTTGTTGATGCTTTTGCCATAGCATATTTTGTCGATCTAGTCGGCTCCGGTCAATTCGAAGCTGGACCTTGTTTGGAAGAATTTAATAAAATATGCCCGACACCAAAAGTTTCCGCCCATAGGAAGTGATTTAATACCGTTTCAGACTGATTCGTTTTTTGCCTTTGGACTCTATCCGAATTCTTAATGAAGAAAGGAAGATAGAGTTTATGAACACACTCCTGTACACTAAGAGACTAGAACAGATGGGAGTCTCTCGCGAAAATGCGGAAGCTTTTGTCACTGTGAGCTCGGAGATGATTATGAATGAAGTGGCTACGAAAGCGGATCTGCAGATAATCAGAGCAGATTTAAACTTATTTAGAGCAGATCTGAATTTATTAGAAACTCGTTTAACTATCCGCCTTGGCGCAATGGTTTCTGCCAGTAGCATTTTAACAATCGCTATTTTAACTTATCTAAAATAGACTCTTTCTTTGGGTAAGTGGCGTGAAGCCCTTGCCCGTCTTCTTTGGCACCTTTTTTAAGTAGTCTTTCGACCTTTCTATATATTCAAAAATCTATTAGAAATTACTTTTTATTTTAGGATTTTTTAAAATTAAAAAGAGCCTCTGCCGCAGCTTTGAGTGCGGCCGCTTTATCTTCAGCCCCTGCGCCACCTTTGCGTGGAGTGAAGTAGTCGCAGAAGTTCGCTCTTTCTTTTTCTCGAACCACGTCAGCTTGATTCTCTCGGCATTCGTTATAAGCTTTAGGGTCGTAAAAATCACAGTTCTTACAAACATGGAGATCGGCCCCGCAATGCTGACACTCATCACGGCGACCGACGTTTCCAGTCAGGCTATTTTCTTTATGACAACTAAAACAAACCAACGAAGTACTCATAGCCTCAGATCTTGCCTTACTTTGGTTTACGACGCAAATCGTGCTGAGCTTCGATCGTACGAATCGTGCCTGTAGTTGAACGCATAACAATCGAATGTGTAGTCGCTCGACCTTCGCCTAAGAATCTTACGCCTTTCAATAAGGCCCCATCCGTCACGCCTGTTGCAATAAACATCACAGATCCACTTGCAAGTTCATCACAAGTAAATTTCTTATCTGGATTTTTAAGTCCCATTTTCATAGCGCGAGCTTTTTCTTCTTCGCTGCGGAATTTGAGGCGGCCTTGAAAGTCTCCACCTAAACACTGCATAGCAGCTGCTGAGATAACTCCCTCTGGAGCGCCACCAACACCTAATAACAAGTCAATTCCAGACTCTGGCCATGCTGCTGCCACCGCTGCAGAAACGTCGCCATCGCCGATCAAATTAATTCTCGCTCCTGTCTTACGAGCTTCTTCAATCAAGGCTTCATGGCGCGGTCTCTTCAAGATGACGACTGTCATTTCACTTACAGGTTTTTTTAAAGCCTCAGCTACAGCATGAATGTTTTCAGTTGCTGATTTATCAATATCAATCTTACCTTTTGCTGCCGGTCCACAAGCAATCTTATCCATGTAAGTGTCGGGCGCATGAAGGAACTTTCCTTTTTCCGCAACAGCAATAACTGAGATAGCTCCTGGTCCGCCTGTAGCACAGATCGTTGTGCCTTCAAGCGGATCTAAAGCGATATCCAGAACGGGAGCATCATCGGAAATGTGCCCTACCTTTTCCCCAATATAGAGCATAGGTGCTTCATCACGTTCGCCTTCGCCGATGACCACAGTGCCATCCATACGGATGGTATCAAAAGCTTTTCTCATGGCATCAACAGCAGCAGCGTCTGCCGTTTTTTCTTCACCACGTCCTACCCAAAGTGCCGATTGAAGAGCGGCGGCCTCTGTCACACGTACAAACTCTAAAGCCAGGTTTCTATCCATTGTTCGGTCTCCATAGCGGCCTTCATAGAAGCCGGCATTCTCATAAGTTTTAAGTTTTTATCTAAAGATACATGCACAGTTTTAGCAAGGGCACAAATTTCACCTGAAGGTTTCAAAATGCGATATTGAAAAATGATTCGATTTCCCTCAGCCTTACCTTGAACCTGAACAGAAAGAGCTTCGCCAAACAGAGCCGGCTTCACATGTTTCACTTGAGTCTCGTAGACCGCAAAGTGACTTGCTGATTCAGGCTTCTGATAGTCAATCAGAGACTTGCTCAAAGCCCAAGCAACACGAGCCTCTTCGCAAAAACGAAGGTAGTTACTGTGATGGACAATCCCCATCAAATCCGTCTCATAAAACTGCACTGTGTGATAATGAATAAACATTGATTCTTTCTATTCCAAACTGATAGGTTGAAGCAACTAAAAGGAACTCCATGGAATACACTGATTTTCAGAAAAAACTGGCAATGCGCTTTACTCTAAGTCGCATCGTAATTGTGCCCATTATTGTGGCAATGATGTGGCCAGACAGCCTTTACTGGAATATTGCAGCAGCGGTTTTATTCCTAATGGGTTCCATTACCGACTATTACGATGGCTATTACGCCCGCAAATACGACGCAGTAAGTAATTTCGGCAAGTTCATGGACCCGATCGCAGACAAGATTTTAGTCACTAGCGTTCTCGTTATGCTGTTAGCTCAAGGAAAAATCGATGCTTGGATGGTGATCATCATCTTAGCTCGCGATAACTTTATCGGCGGCCTTCGCTCTGTGGCGGCTGCGGATCAAATCATTATCGCCGCAAAGCCTGCCGGGAAATGGAAAACGGCGATGCAAATGGTTGCCATTCCTATAGTCATCATGGGTCCCATGGACCCAGTTCCCTATCTTGAAAAATTTGGCTATGGCGTTTTATGGATTAGCGTTATTTTAAGTATCACAAGCGCTATCGAGTACTACCTAGGCTACATGAAGAACCGCCCTAAAAAGTAGTTTGCCTTCAAATGAATCTTTAGTGACCATGAGAGGATGAATACACAAGCATCCTCTTCTCAGTTAATACGCCACTCTTTGGTATCAATCCGACATCTTTCTCGTCGTCTTGAAAAAACGAAATCGCTCCACCTTAAATTCCAAACACAGTTGGATATTCATCGCAACCGTCGTCTGATTTTAGGCATTATCTGGCTTCTAACCTTAGCAAGTATCGCCTTCCCCCAAAACACGGAACTTAAAACTCTTCTCAGCCTTGGCTTCTTTATTCCATTTTTAGTTTTGGTACGTAAAACTAAAAAAATAAACGCTTATGTTACAGAGTTAAAAGAGCTGAGTCACTTTTACGAAAGACAGCTTGCACGCACCCAAGGCTTGCCGCCCAAAACCTCCCATGAGTACGCCGAGAAAAAAGCGCGCGCACTGGGGCTACCAATGGATTTAGGCCTTGTTGGTCCTCATTCTCTATGGACACTGCTTAATGAAACCATCACTCATGGTGGCCAGGATCGTCTACTTAAATGGATGAAAGACACTCCTGAGTTCGACGCTCTCTTAGTAAGACAAAACTCTTTGAGAAAATTTCTTCCCCACACTTGGTTCTACACAAAGCTCAAACTTAGAGCTTCACAAAAAGAAATCGAAGACGCTTCCGATCTTCTATTGCAGTTTCTAAAAACCCCACTTGTCGGCAATAGTTTTTCAAAGTTATTTTACGCTAATTGGATTCTTTGGATTGCGACTTTCGCTCTAGCACTCTATAGCACTTTCACCCAGACTCTAATTCCCACATGGGCCTATGCCTTCTTTCCGCTTCTGAGCATGATGAGCCTTTCAGCAGCGAGCACTGTCTTTGGCAATTTCTTAGGCATCAATGTTCAACTTGAAGTTCTCACGCCTATTTTTCACCAACTTGAAAAAGAAACTCAGAAGTCAGAGTTCCTTCAAACCCTGACGCCGAATATCTATAAAGCTTCGCCAGCAAAATCTGCGCGAAAGCTTGAGTGGATTATGGGTCTTTTAGGGACCCAGACAAATCCACTTCTCCATTTCTTTATCAATTTAATTTCTCCGTGGACGGTGACCGCGGCCTATCTTGCAGAAAAAGAACGTCGTGCTATTGAAAAGAATTTCCCCGCCTGCCTTGATGAGCTTTTTCATATAGAAGCACTCGGCTCACTCACGTTATTATTTAAATATCAAACGCGCAGTTTTCCAGAGTTAACTTCATCAGAACCCCTTATGGGAAAACAGTTCTTCCACCCTCTTTTGCCGCGCGAACAAACCAAGGCAAATGACTTTCACTTCACGCTCGATCAGCGTTTGGGTTTACTGACAGGTTCAAATATGTCGGGCAAATCTACGTTCTTAAGAACAATCGGAACAAATCAGATTCTTGCTAACATGGGTGCCCCCGTTTTCGCCGACAGTATGAAGACCCATGTGATGGAAGTAGAGACTTGCATCACAGTGAGCGATTCTCTCAGTGATGGCTTTTCTTACTTTTACGCTGAAGTTAGAAAATTAAAATCTATCCTTGAGAAATGCCGCCGTGGAGACCGTATTTTATTTCTAATCGACGAGATTTTTAAGGGAACCAATAATAAAGAACGCCAAATTGGCAGCCGCTCGGTCATCGCAAGTCTAGCAGCAACGAGCACAGCCTGCGGATTCGTTTCCACTCACGATCTAGAACTCACAAATCTGAGTGAAGAAAACTCATCTGTGTTCAACTTGCACTTTCGCGATAAAATTTCAGACGATGGAAAGATGTTCTTCACCTACGAGTTAGGACTTGGCCCATCACCAACAACCAATGCTTTAATCATCATGGCCAATGAAGGTTTAATCTCAGAAGGGTTAGCGAAGAGCTAACCCTGTACATAACAACCCATAAGAGCGAAAGTAAAAAAAGGACTCCACTTGCGGAGTCCTTTTCATGTCTACAGAAAAACATTCCCACTTTCCGTAGACAAATTTAAAAAATTAATAACAAAGCGTCGCCCCAGTTCCAGGAGAACAACCTGTCCAGCTCGTCTTTGAGCATGAAGAATTTTGTGGAGTTTTCCACTTTCCTTTGCTCATACAAGATTGCCAATAGTCACTTTCAACATCATTCGCCTGAGCATCAAAGTCAGCAACTGCCGTCTTTAAGATATCTCGCGCCTGCGCTTCTGAAATATCTAGCTTCTTTGCCATGGCAGCAAAAGATTCTGATTTAGGAAGACTGCGTGAGCTAATGGAACGAAGAGCTGCTGAATTCAAACCAATTTGCTCAAAAGACGCTAAGCCGTCCTTAGATACATTCTGAAAAGCTGTCTTGATTTTCTGAGCAACGTCCAATGAGATCTGATGTCTTTCCGCAAAAAGAATCAGCTGCGCATCTAACTGTGGCAGCGTCACTGTGGATGCGTAGCATCTGTGTCCGTGGCAGTGTCGTGGTGGCGATGGCGGTCGTACTGGGCGACGCGGCCCTGGATACGGTTCAGGAGGACGATGATGACGATCATGATCCCCTGAAGAAATACCAATCCCAATAGCAACCCCGATAATTCCAGCCGCAATTTCTGAAGAATTACAACCAGCGTTAAGAAAAATGGTACACACCATTAATCCTGATAAAATTATTTTCTTCACTGTGGTCCTTTCATTTTTGATGTCTAAATAACACCAATATTTCCCCAGGGCCTTAGTAAGCAACATAGGTGCCAGCCAAAGCGACCCCAGTTCAACACAAAGTTCAACGCAAAGATCAACGCAAAGATCAACGCAAAGATCAACGCAAAGATCAGTGAAGATGTCTAAATTCAGAAAAAAAGGGGAAGTGCAAAGCCTTCCCCTGAAAATCTAATTACTTATTACCCAATTTTTCCCAAAGATAAGTGTACTCTAAGGTATCCCATAAAATACTCTGCTCAATGTTCGCACTGCCGCCGTGTCCACCTTCCATGTTTTCATAGTAGAAAACCTCATGACCTTGTTCCTTCATACGGGCTACCATTTTGCGCGCATGCCCCGGGTGCACACGATCATCCTTGGTACTCGTCATGATGAAAACTTCTGGATACTTCACACTAGCGCTCACACGCTGATAAGGCGAGTAACGCAAAATAGCATCACGCATTTTTGGATCTTCAGGATTTCCGTACTCATCCATCCAACTCGCCCCTGCAAGAAGCTTGTGGTAGCGAAGCATATCTAACAACGGCACTCCAATGATAGCTGCATTAAAAAGATCAGGTCTTGCGGTAAAACTCACTCCTGTTAAGAGCCCACCGTTGGAGCGACCGGAAACTCCTAAGTGAGGCGCCGAGGTGAATCCGCGACGAATCAAGTCTTCAGCAATCGCAATAAAATCTTGGTAGACCTTGTACCGATTTTCTTTCAAGACAGCTTGATGCCATTGTGGTCCAAACTCGCCTCCACCGCGCAAGTTCGCCATGACATAAACTCCGCCTCTTTCTAACCACGATTTACCTTCCATCGCCAGATATCGAGGCTGCATCGCAGATTGAAAACCTCCGTAACCATAAAGCAAAGTCGGATTCTTTCCGTTCAGTACAATGTCTTTTTTTGCAATCACGAAATAAGGAATCCAAGTGCCGTCATGGCTCTTTACTTGCAATCTTTCGACTTTCAAGTCGTCACTTTTAAATCGGATTGGCGATTGTTTCTCTAACTTCAAAGCGTTGTCTTTTTTAGAAAAATCTCCAATGTAAATTGAAGTCGGAGTCAGAAAGTCCACGTACTGCGCAAGAAAAAGATCGCTTTCTTCTTCAGTCGATACAAGCCTTGCCATTCCCTCATGACCTAATTTAACAGGTTCAATTTTGAAATTGTGATCATCTGTAAATGTCACCTTTTCCATTTTAGATAAAATATTATCAATAACATTTAGAACGATGTAATTCTTCGTCGTATCCATCCACTGGAAATACTTTTTATCCGTGGGAGCAAATAAGAGTTTCAAGCTTTTGCGAGCCTCAATACCTTTAGATATCTCACTCACTGGCATGAAAACAACGCTACCTGCTTTAAATTTTCCCAAATCTTGGCGTAGTTCTATGAATATTTTATTCTGAAAGAATCCAGTAATTTCTGAATCCTCTGGAAGCTCGATCGGAAAAATCTGACCTGATTCATCCTCATACCATTTTTTACTGCTATAGAATCCCAAACGCACAGTATGAACGATGTGTCTTTTCTCACCATCCATTCCCGCATAAGTCCCCACTGACATATCCGTCGCTTGACCTTCTAAAATCAATTTCGCGTTAGAAAGCGGAGTGCCTCTTTTCCAGAGTTTGGTCTGCCTTGGGTAACCAGAGTCAGTCACTGTTCCGGGTCCGAAATCAGTTGCTACAAAAACATGATCACGATCTTTCCAACGCAAGGAACCCTTTGCTTCAGGCAATGAAAATCCACCCTTTACAAACTGTCGTGTGCGCATATTAAACTCTCGCACGACCACTGCATCTTTTCCACCGCGAGAAAGATAGACCAAGGCCAACTCATGATTTGGATACAGAGTCGAAGCTCCTTTCCAAACCCAGTTTTCATTTTCTTTTTTTGCTAAAGCATCAATATCTAAGATCACATCCCACTTTGGTTTTTCCTGTCGGTAGCTTTCGATACTGGTTTTTCTCCACTGACCACGAACACTTTTCTCGTCTTGCCAGAAATTATAAAGCTCTCCGTTTTTTAGACTCACCAGCGGAAGGCGATCCGTTGCCAACAGCAAAGACCTGAAATCTTTTTCTAAGCCATTAAAGAAAGGACTTTTCTTAAAGTGAGCTACTGATCTTTCAGTTTCCGCTTCTGCAAAGGCTAAAGCTTTTTCACCCTCAACCTCTTCTAAATACAAATAGGGATCATTTAGATTCATAGAACTGACCTCTTTTTTAGAGAATGGGCTTGATTGACAGGCGACTAAGAACATCAAGAACAAACTGATACTTTTTTTCACAGAAGAAATCCTTTTCCAAGCCCCTATCACAACACAGGATCTAAAAAAGACAAACACTTCTACTTTAATCGCTCATTCATTTTTAAAAGTTTTATGTTACAGGTGGCTTATTCAAAAAAATATTCCAGCAACAAGATTGAAAGCAAGATTTTGCGGAGTCCACTTAGTGCAGTCCCTGGCCGAAAGCGGCCTTTGCGGGGGCCTGGACGGCCCGAACCGATGGCGAAGCCAGCGGCCGTAACTGAAGCAGGATGCTGTGCCGCTGAAGCGCAAGGAACTGCACTAAGTGGACTCCGCAAATCCCTCGCCTCACACCAGACTAGTGAATCAACTCTCAACAGGCATGTCTTGAATTGCAAAAACCAAGAACTGGTTTTCTTGAATCTCATACTTAACGTCATGCCCAAGCACCTCAAAACCATAGCGCTGCCCCCATGATTTAGAATCACTCACTGGGAACTGACGCTTTTTATAGGCTGGCCGAGGATCTAACTCTAGAACAGAAACAATCATTTGCTGTAAGCGCGCCTCACCACCGGGATCGCGTTTTTTTATCTCTGCAAGAGCTACGTCGCTAAACTCCACCTTCGTGCGAGGAATAGGCTCTGAGGCCCAACCAGCCCCGGCCTCTGGGAAGGAATCCGCATAGGGAATGTAGGGCTTAATATCTAACACGGGCGTTCCATCCACGAGGTCTACAGAACCCACGTAAATTTCAGGACCACCCTCAGCTTCAAGATCAATTTTTTCAATGGTAACAGCAGAAATTCCAATAGGATTGGGTCGATGGGGTGAGCGCGAGGCCAAGACTCCCACTTTACGATTTCCACCCAATCGCGGCGGACGAATGCTGGGCTTCCAGCTTTTCCCGCCATGCTCGTGAAATACAAAAACAATCCAAAGATGAGTGAACTCTTCTAAGCTGCGTAGAGCCGTTTTTAAATCCGGATTCGAGTGAAGTTTAATCACTCCCTTCGCCTCCGCAGCCAACCCTGGCTGCCTAGGAACTCCAAACTTATCTTTAAAGGGAGTCCTCACATGCCCGATGGCTGCAAATTCAAAAACGCCTCCGTTTTTTTTCATACGCGCGGTAGATTCGTCACACCAATTTTAATCGCAGCTCCATCGATATCACTTGTTTCAGTGAATTTACCTGTTGGTTCTGCAGACATTGGCAACAACTTAAGATCTGCTGTCAGTGTTTCAGACATCAGCATCTCTTTATGGGCTTCAACGGCTTCTAATAAACCACCCTCAACCGCAAGTTCTAAACGGATCTTATCATCCAGTTGAAAGTCTGCAGTTTTGCGAGCGACTTGAATTTTACGCATCACTTCGCGAGCTAAACCTTCGCGTTCTTGCTCCGGAGTCACTGTTGGATCAACCTCAATTGATACAACCTGATGAACAGAGATATCGGCATTATCACCTTTAGCTGAACGACGAATTTCTACGTCAGCCAATTGGATCTCTTCACCATCGACAACAACAGCTTCGCCTTTTTCTAATTTCAAGATGCTCTCCAGCGGTAGAGCTTGAATACCCGCCGCGACAGATTTCATTTTTGGTCCAAGACGCTTACCTAGAACTGGGAAGTTCGCCTTCGCCGTTACCTGCACGAACTGATCTTCATTGGCATCGTAGATAACTTCACGAAAGTTCAACTCGTCCACGAAATACGGTTCAAATTTTTTCAGAGTTGTTAACAAATCTGAGCTACGGTGAATGATGCGGATTTTATTCAGTGGGATCTTAGCTTTCACCGCGATTTTTTCACGATGATTACGTCCCAAAGTTACAAGCGCATCCATCGCCTTAACAGCTTCTTCCAATTCAGGTCTTAACAAACTTAAATCTGCTTCAGGGAAGCTCTCTAAGTGCACACTGTTCTTCGCATTCGGCAGAACAGTCGATAAATTTTTGTACGTCTCTTCAGCCATGAAGGGTGCAAACGGCGCCATTAGTTTTGATAACGTCACTAGCACTTCGTGCAAAGTTTCATAGGCAAAACGTTTTTCTTCCGGCATGCCTTCTTGCCAGAAATGGCTACGATTAAAGCGGATGTAGGTATTTGTTAAATCCTCAATGAACTGCAAAAGATGCGGAACCACGTTGTAAAGGCGGTAGGCATCCATTTCTTTGTGTGTGTTTGCAATCAACGCATGTAAGCGTGAAAGCACCCACTGATCCAGAATGTTCGGAGAATTTTTCGCATCACCCTTTGGCACAAAGCCATCGATATTTGCATAGCTGACAAAGAACGAGTAAGAGTTCCACCATCTTAAAAGAATTTTACGAACGATATCGAAAACGCCTTTTTCTGAGAACTTTAACTCCTGAGCTTTCACCACCGGAGAGTCAATCATGTAGAGACGCAAAGCATCGGCACCATGCTTATTTAAAACTTCCATTGGGTCTGGATAGTTGCGCAAGCTCTTAGACATCTTACGACCGTCTTCAGCTAAAACCAATCCATTCACCACGACATTTTTAAACGGCGCTTGATTAAAGAGAGCAGTTCCAATCACCGACAGTGTATAGAACCAACCACGCGTTTGATCCAATCCTTCAGCGATAAAATCTGCTGGGAAAGCTTTTTTAAATTGCTCTTGGTTTTCTTGTGGATAGTTCCATTGAGCATAAGGCATAGAGCCAGACTCAAACCAACAGTCTAAAACACCTTCAACACGGCGAAGATCTGACTTGCCAGTTGGTGAAGGGATCACAATATCATCAACGATGTCTATGTGAAGATCATGAATCTTTTTACCAGAAAGCTTTTCAAGCTCTGCACAAGAACCAACACAGATCACTTCACCTTCGGCGTTTCTCCAAATCGGCAACGGTGTTCCCCAGAAACGATTTCGCGAGATCGCCCAGTCACGAGCATTCTCTAACCACTTCCCAAAGCGTCCGTCACGTAAGTGATCTGGAACCCAAGAAGTTTGTAGATTATTCGCCATTAAGTTTTCTTTAATTTTTTCAACAGCCACAAACCAGCTAGAAACCGCTCGATAAATCAGCGGCGTATCAGAGCGATAGCAGAATGGGTAACTATGTTGAATCGTATCTTGCTTTAACAAGCTGCCACGTTTTTTTAAGTCAGCGATAATATCTTTATCCGCTTCCTTCACGCGCTTACCCGCATGATCTGGAACTTCAGCGGTGAACATCCCGTCGTCATCCACCGGATTTACCAATGGTATTCCCGCTTTTACACAAGCGTAGTAATCTTCCTCACCGAAGGCTGGCGCCATGTGAACAACCCCAGTACCACTTTCAGTTGTCACGTGGTCAGAGGCAATAATGCGGAATGCGCCTTGAGCAGCACGATCACCGAAGTACGGTAGGATCGGCTCGTAGGTAAGCTCTAAAAGATCCTTCCCTTTCATCATTCCTAAGACTTCAACTTCATCTGTGCAGTTCTTCCATACAGATTCCAATCGAGCCTGCGCTAAAATAAATTGTTTGCCTGAAGATTTTTCTTTTACTTTGACGTAGTCAATATCCACACCAACAGCCAAACCTAAGTTTGATGGCAACGTCCAAGGAGTCGTCGTCCACGCAAGAACCCAAGTATTTTCTTGATTGTTCAATTTGAACATCACAGTCAAGGCAGGATCTTGAACCATTTTGTAGTTTAGATTGGCTTCAAAGTTTGAAAGCGGAGTTGAGATACCTACAGAGTACGGAACAACTTTGTACCCCTCATAGATCAAACCCTTTTTATACATTTCTTGGAACACCCACCACACGCTCTGCATGAAGCTTACGTCCATGGTGAAGTATGGATTTTCCATATCTACCCAACGCCCCACTCTGCGAACGGTGGTTTTCCACTCTTCAGCGTAACGTTTCACGATGCTGCGGCAAGCGTTGTTATAATTAGCAACGCCCATTTTCAAAACGTCTTTACGACTTTCGATTTTGTTGAGCTTTGTTAATTTCATACTCAACTGGAAGACCATGACAGTCCCAACCAAACCGACGAGGAACCGTATACCCCTTCATTGTCCAATAACGAGGAACAACGTCTTTAAGAATTCCCGCCAATAAGTGACCATAGTGCGGAAGCCCTGTCGCAAACGGAGGCCCATCGTAGAAGCTATAAGTCTTTTTACCTTTTGGATCGAGCGTCTGCTCAAAGATCTTTTCCTGATCCCAGAAGTTCAAAATTGACTCTTCTTGCTTTGGAAGATTCACATCAGGTTTAACGGACGAATAAGGTGTATTTTGAGTATTTGCATTTGCCATAGGTCTTTAAGATCTATCAGCTTTTTAGGATTCTTGCACCTCTTCGCGAGGCTCCTCTTCATTATACGCGCAGCATTAGGACCGAGTGATCGCTAATCGCCACTCCTCCAAACGTAGTGCCCGCTTTTAGAAGAACTTCATACTGAATCGGTGATATAAAGGCCCAAAAACTGCTCTGCCATCCTTAAATCCTTATAAACCTCTTCTTTAACGAGACTCTATTTATCGTGCAAAAGGATTGGATCGTTTTATAGAAGACAAAGCCTTGCTATGAAGCTTTAAAATTTAAACTTTGGTTTTTCTCGAAATTCGAGCTGAGTGATTTAAATAGAATAAAGATAACTTAGCCCCTACAAGCTGGGGATCGACTTGGTAAAGCCGTAGCAATGTTAATAACTCAGAAAAAGAAGGAGCACTATTACCCGCCTCCCAATCTTCAACCTCTTTTACAGTTCGATTGAGAGTTCGAGCGACCTCTTCGACACCCATACGACAATCATGGCGTAGTTTGTGAATCCAAGTCCCAATTTCTCCGTTAAGAATCCCTTCAATGTGTACCTTCATCTTCCCCATGTCCGTCTACTTCACCCTCTAAACTCTGTATAATCTTACAGTACTTGGCTCCACGCTTTGAGCAGCGTTTGTTATTGATATCTTCAACAGCTTTTCTCATCTTTTGCAGTTCGAGAATTTTCCCACTCAAGTCTTCCAAATGCTCTGTAAAAATTTGATGCAGTTCTTTGCATGAGCTTCTGGATTGAGTTCTCAAATTCAGCAACTGCTTAATTTGAGACAGCGAGAACCCTAAATTCTGAGCCTGCTTAATAAAATGCAGAGTCTGTAGGGTCTCGACCCCAAATAGTCGATAGCCAGAGCTTTTTCTCTCCGCAGGTGCCAAGATCCCCACCTGCTCATAATAGCGAATCGCTTCGACAGTGACTCCTGCTCGACGCGAAAGCACTCCTATCGACATCTTCCTCATCATATTTTGCATTTTGGCAGTATAAAGTCTAAAGCACACTTGAGACTCAAGCTAAATATCCTCAAAAGTTTATGTGTAATGTTGCCCTCAACTCATCGTAATATTGTATAGAAACAAAAGTCCCCACGCCGCAAATTCTCGCCATTCTGGGAAGTCTTATACATTTGAAATGTTTGGAAACAAAAATCTGTAGAACGTGAGTTTTTTAAAATATTTTTTTAACGCTTTCTTCACGGAGTTAGTGCTATTCGTGGCTACTTTTTAAACACCTCTTGCGGATATTTAATTGCGCCTCTGCACTGATTTGATCTTTCTTCTTTTGCAGGCTTTGCTCAAATAATGCACAACTTAACATCACCTCCCTTTCTCACAAAAAAGACAATCGTAGAGCGAGCCTTCCTCCTATTCTCACTTGAGTTTCGGATATAGAGCGTTCTTTGCTTCCTAAGTGGAAGTTTGATAGTCCCCTGAAAATGAAATCAAAAATCAAAGACCTGTTCTACAACTTGCATCTCTGGGCTGGATTGATCGCCGGAGTTTTTATATTTCTCATTTGCCTGAGTGGAACCATTCTGACATTTGAATCTGAGATTAAAGACCTTAGTGATTCTAGTGCCAGCACTCCTATAAATTCATCACTTTCCAAAATGACACCTGAAGAGGTTTTTGCGATTTTAGGCCATCACGGCACCGTAACCAGCTTCAAATTCCAAGGAAGCTCACTTCCTTACATCATTGGCGTTAAGTCAGATCCCGAGAGCCGTCGCGCCAAAACTTTTGTAGTCGACCCCACATCCGGAAAAATTTTAAATGACCCATCACAAGGTGGGAGGTCTGAATTTTTCACTTTCAACTTCAAAATGCATCGTTGGTTGCTCGGAAGTCCCGACAGCATTGGAAAAACGATTGTCGGCATTGCGACCATTATAATGACCTTTTTACTTTTAACGGGGCTTTACCTATGGTGGCCTAAGAATCTGCGTCTTCTTAAAAATGTTTTGAAGATCAATTTTAAAAACAAAAAACGCATGCTTTACGACCTTCATAACACCCTGGGATTTTATTCTCTGATCCCACTTTTAATTATGTGTCTAACGGGCCTTTGTTGGTCTTTCGGTTGGTATCGAGATGGTCTTTCAACTGTTCTGAACTCAAAAGTTTTCGGAGATCGCCGCATTGAAGCTATCGAGGTTCTTCCAGAAGGAAAACGTAAGGACCTCAACTCTCTCATTGCTATCATTGACGAAAAGCTTCCCTATGAGGGTGCGATTCAGTTTTCTTTAGAGGGAACCGCTACAGAAGCTCTCAGTGTGCGCAAACAGCCAGCTCGTGGCCTGCAATATACTGACATCCTTCAGCTCAACCCTTATTCAGGCGAAATAGTTTTCGAACGTCTTTTCGCTGAGCGCTCCTTGGGGAGTAAAATCACAAGCATGATCCGCATTCTGCATACAGGTGAATTTTACGGTTTGATTTCAAAAATCATTTATTTCATCACCTGCTTGCTCGCGACAACGATGCCTATCACAGGAACATGGATGTGGTTGAATAAACTTAGGAAGAAAAAGAGAAAAGCGCCGTAAAAAGTCGGCTCGGAGATTATTGGCTCACAAGTTTAGGCCTTAAAAGACCTGCCACAAAAGCAAAATATATTTCTTTAGGAGTTTTCTGCCGCGGCAGAAAACGACAATTCACAAAACCAAGTAAAAAGCGGAAAACTTTAGAAACTACTTCGGCGGAGCCGAAGTGCAAACAGTACAAATAAAAAAACCGCTGAAAAACGGTTGTTTTATTTGGAGCGGGAGACGGGGCTCAAACCCGCGACCTATGCCTTGGCAAGGCATCGCTCTATCAACTGAGCTACTCCCGCGCTCGAAGAGAAGTCAAAATTACTGTTGCCATACCCTTTTGTCAACGGGTAAAAGTAAAAAAAATGAAAACTTTATTACTCACCAAGTTAAAAAAATGGATTTTTCTCGTACTCATTGGCTGCTCTGCTTATTTCATAGGCTACGCCATGGGAAATAGTCAATTGCAGCTAGCAAAAACTCCGGAACCAGCAAAAACAGTCGTTATCGAAAACGCCGCTAGTAAATAGTAAAGAAGAATCACAACAGGTTTTACCAATAAAAAAGGCCGAGATTTCTCTCGGCCTTTTCCTTATTTAGATTTAACAATCTATTAGTTTGGAGCAAACCAGCAGCGTGGTCTGAAACCAACAACATCGCGAGGTGTATAGCAAGAACCCGCTTTGTAATCAGAGTTACTAAGAGACTCAGACTCTTTTGCCACACAAAGCATTCCTGCAAAGTATGTATCCAAACGGCACTGAGTATCAGGGTGACGATCGTCAGTACGGCTCACTTGACGCTTATCTGGAGTACCAAATGTTGGTGGAGTGTCTTCTTTACGAAGAGATTGGAAAAGATTTGCTACAGATTGACCTGCCAATGAACTTCTTAAGCACAAAAGGCGCTCTTGATCGTCGTTTGCAAACTGAGCGTTACAAGCCGCTTCAGCAACTGGATCCAAATCAAGATCTTTTAAAATAGCTGCGTTGTCATCTTCAGCAAAGAAGCGACGTAAGCATTTTAAAGTTGCGAAGTAGTCAGATCCACCTTCGTTTGTCGCCCAAGAACCCGTCCAAGAGTTCATTTTCGGAGCGCCACCGTTGTGATGACCGTACTCGTGGCACGCTACCAGAGCGAAACCTTCAATATTAGTAGCAGCATGTCTTGCAAGACCACCGTACATGTTAAGAACTTGTGTGCGGCCCATACGTTGAGCAGACGCGTTGACTGTTGGATCTGTCCAACGTCTGTTGATTTTAAGAGTATCCCCCATACGCTCAACATCAGCAGAGAAAAGTCTTTCTAAACGGTCCAAAACTTCATTGAACTGCTGTTCAGTGATGCCGCCCGCTGTGAAAAGACCTACTGGAATCTTCATATCATTTTCTGGAACGAAACCTTCGCAAAGAGTATTGCTAGAATTTGTTTTATGCGTGAAGCCCAACGTTGCTACCAATGCAATCGTTGCAACTACGCGACTTAGAGTCGACTTTGTCATGACCACCCCTCCTTGAGTCTAGACCTGTTGGAAAAAATCGTATCAACAGGTCCAGGACAAAAACAATTTTATAATGTCATTCTGGAAGCACCGCGCATTTTTCATAAGGAGGTCGAAATGAAACTGCCGTTGCCCTCGGGAATTGCCTCATATAAAGTGGCTTCAATGAAAATTCCATTTAACATACCGCCGAAAAGCAGCCACGAAGAAGACTACATCCGCCAAGCTATCGCCAACCGAAAGCTTTCTGGCGAGGGTACATTTAATAAGAAATGTGCTGAGTGGTTTAACAAAAACCTTCCAACGCTGATGACAATCATCACACCCTCTTGCACGTCTTCGCTAGAGATGGCGATGGTACTAGCTGATATTCAGCCAGGCGACGAAGTGATTCTGCCTTCGTATACTTTCACTTCCACAGCCAATGTTGTCGCTCTCTATGGCGGGATTCCTGTATTTGTTGATGTACAACCTGATACGATGAACATCGATCCCGAGGCCATCAAGCAAGCTATTACACCAAAAACAAAAGCGATCATTCCGGTGCACTATGCAGGCGTGGGTTGCGAAATGGATAAGATTATGGAAATTGCCAAAGCCCATAACCTTATCGTCGTTGAGGATGCAGCCCAAGGGATCTTTGCTTCTTATAAAGGTAAGGCCTTGGGAACTTGGGGTCACATGGCCGCTTTTAGCTTCCATGAAACTAAAAACATCGTCTGCGGCGAAGGTGGCTGTCTAACCATAAATGATGAAAAGCTTATTCAAAGAGCTGAAATCGTGCGCGACAAAGGCACGAATCGCCAACAATTCTTAGAAGGCCAGGTTGATAAATATACTTGGCAAGACAAGGGTTCTTCTTACTTATTATCGGAGCTTTCTGCGGCTTTCTTACTTTCTCAACTAGAGGACGGAGAAATCATCACAGCAAAGCGTTTGGCGATTTGGAACACCTACCATCAAGAACTCTCCGAGCTTGAATCTCGCGGTGTTTTAAAGCGTATGGTAATCCCTCAGGAAGCTAAAGCCAACGCACATATCTATTATATTTTACTTAACTCAGCACAAGAGCGCGCAGAACTAGGACAGTATCTTAAAGAGGCAGGTATCCAATCTACCACTCACTACGTCCCTCTTCACTCAGCACCTGCTGGTGTGAAATACGGCCGCATGGGCGATGATCTTAAAATCACCAGCGATCAGGCTAATAGACTTTTAAGACTGCCGATGTTTGCGGACCTTTCGCAAGACGAAGCACTATATATTACAAAAACCATACAAGAGTTTTTTAAATAGCCTATGAAAAAGATTCTTCACTGTCTCCAGTCCCCCTCTTGGGGCGGGCTGGAGATGTACACTGTTGATCTCATCACTGAAATGCAGTCCCTGGGCTATCCACAAATAGCTCTTTGCTTAGAAAACTCTAGGGTGCATAAAGAACTTCTCAGCCGAAACATCAAAGTTCGTACGCTGACTGCAAAAAAAATATCCAAGTGGAAACATAGCCGTATTATTAAAGGCATCTATAAGTCTGAAGAAATCACAGATGTTTTCTCTCACTCCCGCTTAGATCTTTGGGCCAATGCCTTGGCTTTAATCGGCAATTCTTCCATTCGCCATATCTACAATCTCTATATGAATGCCGTTCCCAAAAGAGATTTAGTTCACAAGTGGCTATTTTCCAAAGTCTCAGCTCTGTGCTCTTCATCAGAAGAAATAATCAATGAAGCCCGTATCAACTTTCCAATTGCTCCTGAAAAACTAAAACTGATCCGTTATGGAAGAAAAACTGAAATCTTTCAGAAAAATCCAGAGCGTCGCGAAGAAATTCGTACGCAATACGGTGCTGAAGGCAAAATTGTTATAGGAACACTTTGTCGTATTGATTCAGGCAAAGGGGTTCGCGAACTGACAGCTTCCCTTGATTTATTGCCCGATAATATTTTAGACAAAATTCAACTCTGGATTGTTGGAGATCCCACTATCGTTGGACAAACCCAGCAAGGCTTACCTATTTATAGTGAAGATTCCCAAGAACTCATCACTTGGCTAGAAGAAAAACTTCAATCGACGCGCTTAAAAAATCACTTAAAGCTTATTCCTTTTCAGAAGGATTATGTTTCGTATATTGAAGCTTTGGATATCTTTGCTCTCGCCTCCCACAAAGAGACTTATAGCTTGAGTGTGATTGATGCCATGATGATGGATAAACCTGTTATCGGCACAGATGCTGGTGGCACCACTGAGCAAGTGGGAGAAAAAAATGAACGCGGCATTCTCGTAGAGCCTAGGTCTGCTCAATCTATCGCAGATGCGGTTAAAGTCTTTGTTGAATCCACAGGAATGATAGCTACAAAGGGCACTGCAGCGGGCTCTTGGGCAAGATCTCAACACAGTTGGGAAAAGGCCTTAGCTGAATACAGTCAGTTGCTTTAAGAAACTCTTGAGTCCCGCTTGAAGTGACACTTGAAGCGTTAGCAGCCTGTCTATCAAATAAAAAAAGCCCGAAGTTAAATGACTTCGGGCTTTTTCATTTGATTCACTTAAGCATGACTATTTATAAAACTTCGTATTTCCCTTTGCCATGTTCGTCAAAGGCACAGAAGGTCTTAGTCGCGTAGCCTTGCGGCTTGAAGCGTATGTTGCCAGTTGATCTGCAATATACTGACTGCCAATGCTATCCGCGTACTTCATTAAACCACCGCGGAATGGAGGGAATCCTGTTCCCATAATCATGGCAAGATCCACTTCATAAGCGCTTTCAACGATGCGATCTTCAATCAACGCTAACGAACACTCGTTCAGCATTGCAAAGACACCGCGCTCGATACACTCTTTAGAATCATGAGGGTTTGTAGGTTGAGAGAGACCCAACGCTGCGTAGATCGTTTGATCGACATCACCGCGTTTCCCATCTTCTGCGTAAAGATAAAAACCTTTTCCATTTTTTCGTCCCAAACGCCCCGTTTTTTCTAAAGCTTCCATACATGGAGCTACTTCAATGCGCTCGCCAAATGACGCTTTAAAGATTTTCAAAACCTTCAAACAAACATCAAGCCCCACTTCATCCATCAATTCAAAAGGCCCCATTGGCATTCCGAATTCACGAACGTAAGCTTTATCAACAGCCTCAATGCTCATACCCTCTTGCATCAAGAAGGCCGCTTCAGCCATGTAAGGCATCAAGAGTCTATTCACTAAAAACCCAGGGCCATCTTTGACAACCACTGGCATTTTACCCATGCGCTTTGAAAGCTCATAGATCGTCGCAATAGTTTCATCCGATGTTTTTTCACCGCGAATAACTTCAACCAATGGCATTTTATGAACCGGATTGAAGAAGTGCATTCCCGCAAAGTACTCGGGGCGCGGATGACCTTTAGCCATCTCCGTCACAGATAACGAACTTGTATTCGTAGCGATGATGGCGTCGTTACGCATTTGCCCTGCGCACTCACCAATCACCTTTTGCTTAATCCCCATATCTTCAACAATGGCCTCAACCACAACGTCTAAGTTTTTAAAACCTGAATAATCCGTTGTGACAGAGACTAAATCCATTTTCTGTTGAAATTGATATTTATCAATAGAGCGACGCTTTAATAGCTTCGCCCAAAGATCTGAAGCGTGCTTTAAACCTTTGCCAAGAGCATCTGGGTTTAAATCCTTCATACGTACGTGAACACCTTTATCAGCTGCCACGTATGCAATACCGCCACCCATTGTTCCGGCGCCTAAAATCCCCATGGACTTCACAGTTTTTGGTTTTACTTCAACTCCCGGAACACCATTTTGCTTTTTAACCATCTCTGTTAAATAGAACACATGGATAAGGTTCTTAGAAATTTCTGTAATTCCTAACTCACAGAATCCTTCACGTTCAATGCGCATTCCGTTTTCACGATTGCTTGAACCGTATGTTTTCTTAATCACTTCAAGAGCTTTAAGAGGCGCTGGGTAATGACCTTTTGTCGCCTTCATCACGCCTTCTTGCGCTTTCTTAAAAACGATGCCGCGACCTAAAGCTCCCTCAAGAACTTTATTCATTGCACCTTTGGCTTCAAAAGTTTTACGGCGTTTTTTAGAACCGCCCGCAACAATCTCTTGCGCCCACTTCATTGTCTGATCTTCTAAAAGATTCGGATGTACAACCTTATCTACAAGACCCATCTTTTGAGCTTTTTTAGCGTTCACAGATTTACCAGCAAGAATAATATCTAAACTTGCTTGCAAACCAACCACGCGCGGAAGTCTCTGCGTTCCACCAAACCCTGGCAAAATTCCTAGCTGTGTCTCTGGCAAACCGATACGAGTTGAAGAGTCCTCAGAAGCAATGCGATAGTCGCATGCTAAAATAAACTCACACCCGCCCCCCATACAAGCTCCGTTGATTGAAGCGATCGTCGGCATTGGAAGGTCTTCAACTAGATTCATAATATCCTGACCACCCTTCACAGCCGTATCGAACTGCTCTTTGGTTGTCATAGATTTGATTTCTTCAATATCAGCGCCTGCAATAAAAATCTTAGGCTTGTTAGATTTGAAAACGACGGCTTTGTATTTAGAAGCCTTTAGTTCCTCTAGAACTTCTTTAAGTCGCATCATAACCGGAGTTGAAAACTTATTAACTTTTTCGCCAACAAGATCAAACTCAACAACTACAACGTCCCCTTGAGGTTTGATGATGATACTTTCCTGAATAGACATCTGCTTCTCCTAGCCTTCGTTTTCCAAAATCATTGAACCACCCTGACCGCCACCGATACAAAGTGTTGCTAAGCCGTACTGAACATTGCGACGTTTCATCTCTTTTGCCAGAGTTAAAACAATACGAGTGCCCGTTGCTCCAACTGGGTGACCATAAGCAATGGCTCCACCGTTCACATTCAAAATATCATCAGAGATCTCGCCTACTTTTTCAGAAAGACCTAATTTTTCTTGAGCAAATTCTTTAGAGTCCATCGCTCTTTGGCACGCCATTACTTGCGCGGCAAAAGCTTCATTCAACTCTACAAGCCCCATGTCTTTTAAGCTCAATCCCGCACGTTTCAACGCCAACGGTGTTGAATAAGCCGGCCCTAATCCCATACGCTCAGGCTCTAAACCTGCAAAGCCATAGGAACGAATCGTCGCCAGCGGCTTATAACCAAGTGCCTCTGCTTTCTCACGAGACATCAACAAGACCATCGCGGCTCCATCCGTGATCGGGCAAGAGTTCCCCGCCGTGATCGAACCTGTTGCTTTATCAAAGAATGGTTTTAATTTTGCCAACGCTTCAATAGTTTGATTTTCACGAGGGCCAATATCTTGAGTCACGACTTCTTTGTATTCAGGAGCAAGATACACAGGAGTGATTTCCTCTGCCATACGACCTGACTTCATCGCTGCACCAGCACGCAAGTGCGAACGCAACGCGAACTCATCTTGCATTTGACGTGTGAGTCCCCACTCTTTTGCAAGAATCTCTGCAGTTTGTCCCATGTTGATTCCCACAAATGGATCTGTCAGACCTAGCATCACAGAAATCTGCGGGAAATACTCATCCTTCATGTTTCCTTGAAGAAGAGCTTTGATTTGCTTCATATCAGCTTTGAAAAGCTTCCACAAAAGAGGCATTGCCTGCTGAGGAGTTTTCGCAGCAAAAAGCGCATTGTAAATATCTTGAAACTTCTTAGGTTGAAGAGTTGGCATCTGCGACATACTCTCTGTGCCACCAGCCAAAACAACGTCCATCGTTCCGGATTTAATTTTTTCGAAACCGTTAGAAATAGACTCTAAAGCAGAAGCACAATTTCTATGAACAGTGTATGCTGAAGTCTTTAATGGAATGCCAGAGTTCAACGCCACTACGCGGGAAATATTCACAGAGTCTGGCGGATTGCCTGTGTTGCCGATGATCACTTCATCAACTTCATTCACATCCAAGTTGGTCTTTGCGATCAACTCTTTCAATGCTGTCTTACCTAACTCGGCTGGATGAACTTTCTTAAGATTCGAACCTGATTTCGCAAATGGGGTTCTTAATCCTTCTACAAGAACCACGTCACGAGGTGATTTCATGGACACTCCTTTTAATATAAACCCTTAAAATCTTATGCCTTTTGAGTGCGTTCACCAAATACAAACAAACTCGTATTCGCCGAGGTCTAGCTCATTGCGCAGTGCAGATATGAAGCTTTTTTTGGGGATTCTCTTACTGGGAGCCGCATTCGAGGAATTCTTAGAGAATCTACTCTAAAAACTAAGATTTCTCGCACTTATCCCTCTGCGACAAAGGTCTGCTTTATTGACCCTTCCTATGTGCTTTCTGTAGAGTAATAGCACTTGTTTCGCCATGGGCCTATTCACTGAGTTTAATCTTAAAATCAGTGATTTATTTTCTCTGCAAGGCTTGGGCTTCACGGTTTGGCTTTTACAGCTCAGAAAAGGAGTATCCTTGGATACAAAAACAGACAGCAAAGCAACGAACAACTTTGATCAAGAAGCTCTTCTTTATCACAAACAGGGCAAGCCTGGAAAAATTGAAGTTATCTCTTCAAAACCATGCTCTACTGAAAAAGATCTCTCTCTTGCTTACTCTCCTGGTGTCGCAGCACCTTGTAAAGAAATCGCTAAAGACCCTTCGAAAATTTACGACTACACAGCTAAAGGAAATCTTGTCGGAGTTATCTCCAACGGTACTGCCGTCCTAGGTTTAGGAAACATCGGTGCTGCAGCTGGTAAGCCAGTGATGGAAGGCAAAGGGATTCTTTTTAAACAATTTGCAGGAATTGATGTCTTTGATATCGAAGTAGATACAACGGACGTCGATGCTTTCTGTAATGCCGTTCGCGTTCTTGAACCAACTTTTGGTGGAATCAACCTTGAAGACATCAAAGCCCCTGAGTGCTTTGAAATTGAAGAGCGTTTGAAACGCGAAATGAACATTCCCGTTTTCCATGACGATCAGCATGGAACTGCAATTGTTTCTGGTGCCGCTCTTTTAAATGCTGTTGCCATCACGAATCGCAAGATGGATTCAATTCGCATCGTTGTAAACGGTGCTGGAGCTTCAGCAAATTCTTGCGCAAAAATCTTTATTGCTCTTGGAGCTCGTCGCGAAAACATCATCATGTGCGACTCTCAAGGCGTGATCTACAAAGGTCGCACTAACGGCATGAATAAATACAAAGAGTTCTTCGCTGCAGACACAGAGCTTCGCACGCTGAGTGAAGCTCTTCGCGATGCTGACGTCTTTGTCGGCCTTTCCGTCGCTGGTGCACTGACTCCAGAGATGCTGAAAGATATGGCGAAAGATCCTATTATTTTTGCTATGGCAAATCCAGAACCAGAGATCACTCCTGATAAAGCTCGCGCTGCTCGTCCCGATGCTATCATTGCTACGGGTCGCTCTGACTATCCAAATCAGGTCAACAACGTCCTTGGCTTCCCGTCTATTTTCCGTGGAGCTTTAGATACTCGCTCGACTCAAATCAATGAAGAAATGAAACTCGCAGCAGTTCATGCTTTAGCAAAACTTGCTCGCGAAGACGTTCCAGAGAAGGTGTCTGCGACTTATGGCGGAAAGAGCTTTAAATTCGGTCGTGAATATTTAATTCCAAAACCTTTCGATACGCGTGTTCTACTTTGGGTAGCTCCTGCTGTGGCAAAAGCTGCCATGGATTCAGGTGTGGCACAAAAAGGTATCGAAGATTGGGAGTCTTACAGAGATAAACTAGAGGCCCTTCAAGGTCCTTCTAAAGTATTTATCCGCAACGCTATCAACCGCGTACACCAAAATGCAGAAGCTATGGGTGGCGAACTTCCAAAGATCGTTTTCCCTGAGGGCACAAGCACTAAGATTCTTAAAGCTCTTGCAACACTTGTTGAAGAAAGAATCTGTCAGCCAATTCTTTTGGGTGCACCTGAAAGAGTGACTGAAAAAATCAAAGCCCTTGATCTTCCGGCACTTCTTGATGTTCCGATTATTGATCCAACGGCTTATCCAAAATATTTTTCTTACGTTGAAAAGCTCTATGCTCTTCGCCAGAGAAAAGGCGTAAGCCTGCGCGAAGCTGAACGCCTAATGGCTGATCCAAATTACTTCGCGGCGATGATGGTTCACCTTGGTGAAGCAGACGGCATGGTGACTGGTTCTTCCATGAACTACGCAGACGCCGTTCGCCCTATTTTACAGATCATTGGTGTTTACCAAAATGGTGTTCCTTCAGGTTTGAACTTCGTTCTTCTTGAAGACAAATTCCTCGTTCTTTCTGATACGACTGTGAACTTCGACCCAAGCTCTGAGCAATGTGCTTATATCGCTCTACAGGCGGCTCGCATCGTTGAGTATTTCGGTATCGAGCCTCGCACGGCAATGCTGAGTTACTCTAACTTCAGTGGTGCCCCAGGCACGCCTGAGAAGATGAAAAAAGCGGCAGAGATCATGAAGTCTCTTCGTCCTGGAATGATCGTTGATGGCGATATGCAAGCCGATACAGCGGTAAACCCTGAGATCATGGAAAGACTTTTCCCATTCTCTGGCCTTACTGAAGGGGCTAACGTTCTTATCTTCCCTAATCTTGAGTCTGCAAATATTTCGTATAAGCTGATTCAACAAATTGGGAAGGCTGAAGTTATCGGACCTTTCTTACAAGGTGTTCGCAGATCTGCAAACGTCCTACAAAGAACAACAACGATTGATGGCATCATCAACTCTGTCGTTTTCACAGCTCTTGAAGCTCAATTCATCAAAGAAGTTCTGCAATCCCGCAAATAGTTCAAAAAGGCGAGAGTCTCCCTCTCGCCTTTTTTTTTGATTCTTTTCTTTAAAGTCCTTGATGTTCTTTTCAAATGCCCGCAGCCAGCTTACTGGCAAAGCTTTTTTAAGAGATTGTTGACGCCTCAGAGTTTCGTGCTAACCTTAAGTCTGTAACGGAGGGGTTGCCTTTTTGTCTCAAGATACAAAACTGACTGCGCAAGATAAAGCAATCGTAATTGGTGTAGGTTTGAAAACCGAACCTCTTTCTGAGATCAAAGAGAATCTTTTAGAACTCGAAGAACTCGTCGGCGCCGCCGGTGGAGAAGTTGTCGGCTCCCTCACTCAAGTCCTTGATAAATGGAATCCCTCGACCCTTATAGGCTCTGGTAAAGTTGAAGAAGTCGCCGAAATGGTTCGCGACAGCGAAGCCAATCTTGTTGTTGTCGACCATCAACTTTCAGGTGTTCAACAAAGGAACTTAGCTCAGATTGTTAAAGTAAGAGTTTTAGATAGAAACCAACTTATTCTCGACATCTTTGCCCAGAGAGCACAAACCTTTGAAGGAAAACTTCAAGTAGAACTTGCGCAACTGCTCGATCAAATGCCACGCATGGTAGGTGCTTGGTTAGAATCACTTTCGCGCCAAGGTGGAGGAATCGGAACCAGAGGTCCGGGAGAAACCGCCCTAGAAAACGATCGCCGCCGCATCCGCGAACGCGTTGCCATCATTCGTAAGAAACTCGATGGAGTTCGTAAGAATCGCGCGCAACACAGACAATCTCGCCGTCGCAGCGAAATCCCTTCCTTTGCTTTGATTGGTTACACAAACTCTGGAAAAAGCTCTATTCTAAATCGCTTAACGGGCGCACAAGTGATGGCGAAGAATCAGGTCTTTGCCACCTTAGATCCAACGACGCGAAAAATATTTCTACCCGATGGCCCACCTGCGGTCGTCACAGACACCGTGGGATTTATTCGCAAGCTTCCAACTCAACTCATTGAGGCCTTTAAAGCAACTCTTGAAGAGTCCTCTGAAGCTGACGTTTTAATTCATGTGATCGATCTTTCAAGCCCTAATATGGATCGCCAAATTGAAGTTGTTGAAGCTTTAATTGAAGAATTTAAATGGGATCAGAAAAAGATCATCCACGTTTACAACAAATGCGATATCGCACCGTTAGAGCGACAATTTCGAGTGAAACATCACCCGAGAGTTTTTGTTAGCGCCCTGACAGGACAAGGTCTTGAGCAGCTCAAGAAAATGATGGCGCAAACCGTGGCAGAAATGCAGACAAATGTGGAACTTTTCTTTCCAAAATCTGAAGAATTTAAAATTTTTGACCTAAGTCGCGAAGCTCCCATTTTGAGACGAGAATCTGCCTCAGAAGGAACTGTTTGCTACACGCAGCTCAGTCCACAGCTTTTAGCAAAGTGGAAGAGCTATATTGTGAAATAGATTATTCAAAATTTTCCTCGAATATCATTAAACTTTCAGCCAGGGGTCCGATAAGCCCCTCGTGAAACACATCATATTATATACAACAATTATCATCTCAAGTGGTTCGATGGCTTTTGCCAATGTCTGTATCAACGACAAATCAGGCATTAAGAAAGCTGCAAACCAAGATATTAACACTGCCATTGAAAAAGCCAACGATCCCCTGATGCGCGCTTTTATGACTACAACATCTCCCTCAACGACGGGAAGTTGCTCTGTATGCACACCTTCAAGCAATCCATTAGGACGCAACAGCGAAACCATCGAACAGCTTCAAACCTTAGTTGCAGGCACAAAGGCGATTAAAAAAGATTGCATCGAAGCCTCTTTACAAAGAGACGTCGGCAATACTGGTTATGTCTGCCAAGGCAACACAAAGAAGTCTTTTTCAAACAGTGGCCGAACAGCTCCATGCTGGAATCAAAAGTCAGTGGACTTTATTCATTTCGCCGTCAATCAAGCCATCCAGTGTATGTCTGAACAGCATGGCGCTATTGATTCTCGCTTTATCCTTAAAAAGATTAATAACGAAACCGCCTTTAACTTTTATCTAGGCTATGTCGGTGGAGTGGGAATTGGGCAACTCACATCAGCTCCCGTCAAAGACATTGCTGGGTGGACAGATAAACGCGGTTCCCACAAAGGGAATGCCAATTACATCCTTCAAGATTTAGCGAAGAGCTCTCACCCTGCCTGCGCACCGTTTGCGGAGATCATGAAAAGTGAAACCACAAAAGCGCCTCCTCTACCAGGCTCTGTCGCTAACTATTGTTCTTGGGTCGCACCGGGCTCTGGGGTCGCAAGAAATCTAATTTATGGTTTGGGTTATTACGTCTACACCAGAGATCGTATTATTAAACCAGCACTTGCACAGAAATCTTCACGCCTTGCTAATGACACCGACACTCTTAATTACTTCACACTCGTTGCCTACGGTCCGGGAGGCCCTGCCCAAGCAAGATCTTTGATTCGCAGCTTACGTGTGAATAATTCGACCAGCCCAGCAACTGTAAAACAAAAAATCATTGCCGAAAGTGCCTATGTTCGCCAGACAGAAAGCAAAATGAACGAACTGCTTGCACATTATAAAAATACAGGCGTTACTGATTCCGATAAACGAGGTGACTCATGCGTCGAGTAATCCTGATTGCCACACTCCTAACTTGTTCCTTGGCTTTTGCAAAAGAAAAAGCGGAGTTTGTCTCCGTGGAAGATTTCTATAAGGCTTCTAAAGAGCTTCACAAAAAAGCGAGCAAAGAAAAGAACTTTAACAAAAGAACTCAACTGATTCTTGAGCTAGAAACAGATTTTAAAAAATCCCTGGATGAATTCGAAAAAGAAACTCCAGACGAGGCTGGCTCTATCGAAAAAGATATCTCTTTACTCTTTGAAACCCTAGAGCCCGCTTTCACTCTCGCCAAAGAACAAAGCAAACCCAACGCGGAAAAATGTGGCCAAGCCCGCCTGTCCGTCGAAGCTGGCGACAGCATGGGAAGAGGTGAAAACCCACCGCTTACCAAACAAGCCAAAGAAACAATCGAATGGATTAAGGTTCTTTGTAAATAGTTTTAAAAAACGAGAACTCGTTAAAAGAAAAAAGCCCTATTTAGGGCTTTTTTTTTGTTCAAGGCGAACTTGTCTGCGAACCTTTGCCGCTTCAAATCTACGACGATCCACCTCTGACTCCAATTCAAGTTCTGGAATCTGCGTTGGCTTACCATTCGAGCCGAGAGCCACAAAAGTCGTATAAGCAGAGGCCGTATGAAACATCTCACCTGTTTTAGGATTTTCCGCCTCAACACGAATCCCCACTTCCATAGAAGTTCTCGAAGTGAAATTCACACTGGCTTTTAAGTTCACAACCCATCCGATATAAACCGGCGCCACAAAATCCAGCTTATCAATGCTTGCTGTGACCACTTCCTTATTAGAATGTCTTTGCGCTGCAATTGCTGCTGCAATATCAATCCACGACATGATCGTTCCACCGAAAACACTGCCCATGGCATTTGTATGAGAAGGAAGAACTAATTGAGTCATCGTCACTTGAGATGCAGAAACTGGTTTTGCTTGCATAAAAACTCCCGTAAGCACAAATAAAAAAAGCGCAGTCCGAAAGAGTTTAACACCCTTCGAGCTGCGCTTCAAAATCTATCAGCTAATTACAAGCTAATTAGATTCCACCCATACCGATGTCAGAATTACCGTTACGGTTCATTCCACCACCTGGAAGAGTTGTCGTCCCTGCAACAGTTGCAGAACCAGCAGGAATCGTTTGAGTTGTATTGTTATTATTGTAAGCAGATGCAGAGGCTGCATTCTGATTGTTGCTCTCAGCGCGCACTTCAGTTTCAACAAAACCAAGGTGAGGTAAGCACCATACGATAAGTTGTGCACGAGATTTCACGTTCATCTTTTTATAGATGTTTGTAAGGTGAAATTTTACTGTTTTTTCAGTAACAAAAAGCTGATTCGCAACTTCCTTGTTGGACAAGCCTTTAGAAACAAGCTCAGCAACTTCTGCTTCTCTGTTTGAAAGACCTTTTTGAATGAGGACATCTCTGAGCATCCTTGCTCCCTCCCGCTAAATTGTTTGTTTTAAAAACACACACTAAACTAAACCTACGCTACCTAGGACTCATGTCCATGTGTAGCAAGACCACCTGTAATAAAGTCTGACAAGCTTTTAGGATTTCCGCAATAGCTTTGGACTCTAGTTTTAAAAAACTAGACCGATAAGCATGTGAATTTTACACAAACAACATGCACAGGAGTTATTATGTTTCCGAAAGAGGCGCGTTTTTTAGTCGTCGATGACTTCGCAACTATGCGAAAAATCATTAAAAAAGTACTTAATGAGCTTGGCTACTCAAATATCGACGAGGCCGATGACGGCAAAACGGCTCTTCCACTTATTCAGTCTGCTCACGACGCAGGGCAACCATACAGCTTTGTAATTTCGGACTGGAACATGCCTGGAATGCAAGGAATTGACCTTTTAAAGGCCTGCAAAGCCGACCCTCGCTTCAAATCCACTCCTTTTATGCTGGTAACTGCAGAGTCTGAACAAAAACATATTCTTGAGGCGGCTAAAGCCGGAGTGTCAGACTACGTGGTGAAACCATTTAACTCTGCAACATTGAAAGCCAAGATGGAAAGAGTCTGGGCAAAACACAACCCACAAGCAACAGCGAAAGCATCTTAAGAGGAACTTTAAATGGGCGCACCAAAAATTGAACCCCTCAATCCACTCTTTGATAAAAAATTAATTACCGCCTTTGTAGAGGGCGTAACGACAACACTTAAGACCATGGCTCAGACTGACGCCCAGCCAGGAAAACCTTTCATCGAGAGGGAATTCAAATGCAAAGGCGAGATTGCTGGCATGGTGGGAATGGTTGCTCCACCCCTTAAAGGCACTCTTGTTATTAGCTATGGTCGAGATAGCATCTTCCACATTCTTGAAAATATGTTGGGAGAAAAGTACACAGAGATTAATCACGAAGTTTCCGATGCCGTTGGCGAAATGACCAATATGATTTATGGATGCGCAAAGACAAGCTTGAATCAATTGGGATACAAATTTGAAATGGCCATCCCGACTGTGATCTCTGGTGATTTTAAAATCACTCAAGCAGATAAAGGCGCAACTTTAGTAATCCCTTTTAATCTGCCAAACAACGCGACTTTCTACGTAGAAATTTCTGTTCAATGAGTAATACCCATAACAATCCTAGCGTCGATGTCTTAGTGGGAAGTCCAGAGACTTCCTTCTTAGATACCGTTGCTGGGATTCTAGATGGGTTTTATCCATACAAACTCCACCACGCCTCTGCCATCGATCAAGTCTTAGAGGCAGAGTATACCCCGAAACTAGCGATTCTAGATGGCCGTAAAGGCAACACGATCGCCAATGAGTGGACTCAATCGACCAAAATGACCTTCCCCGATTGCAAGGTCATTGTTCTTCACACTTCTGAAATGGGTATCGACTTTAAGTTGATTAAGAAGAATGGCGCTGATGAAGTAATGCATCTCCATTTTGACCGAGAGTTTTTATCGGACATGGTTCTTGATTTAGCTCCCGTCGACATTTCAGGTGATCACATTCCAATCACTGCATTGATGCCTGTTGATTTGCGCGATATGGAACCAGAAATGGATATCAACTTTGATATCTACGTTCACCTGCCTGCTAATCGCAAAACAGTACTCTTGCGTCGCGCTGGTGACCGAGTTGAGCAAAAGCACATCGACAAGTTCAAAAGCCTGAGTCAGCAGATGTATATCAAAAAAACTCAAAGAAAAGAGTTTTTTGAGTATGCGCGCACGGTGATGAGTTTTAGAAACTCTTCAATCCCCGTTTCTATGACAGAAAAGTTTCATCGGTCTAAAAAAACGATCTATCATTTTATGTCAAGATTCCTAAACGGCGGAACAACGGACTTTACCGAAGGACGCGAGATTCTGGAGAGCTGCAAAAACATCATTCAGGATCTCGATCTTCTCAAAGAAAACTCTGCCACAGAAGCTTTTCAAGAGATCTTTAGATATTCTGGCAACACACGCACTCTTTACCATGACTGCATTTGCATGGCAGCTTATGGCGCTTTCTTTGCTCAGGTATTGGGTTGGCCGCTTGAAAAAAGAGAAGATGCCGCTATTGCAGGCCTTCTCCACAATATCGGCCTTTCACAACTTCCATCTTCAGTTTTCACTGAGCCAGAGCTGACTCCAGAAGATGATATGCAGTTTAGACTCTATCCTGACCGCTCTGTGAATATGATTAAAACCAAAAAAGTTCCGATCTCAGCGGCTGTTGCTGATGCGATCGCTCAACACCGAGAAAAATCCAACGGCAAAGGTTTTCCCCGTTTTCTTACCAACGATGGAATCTCTGACCTCGGAAAGCTTCTTATTTATTCGTTTAGCTTCTTACAACTGACGTCACTCGATGATGATATAAAAGGCAAAACACCGATGGACGCCATTGAAACACTTAAAGACGATGTGATCTCTGGTAAGAATGAAACGGATCTTCTTATTTCAACGGGAATAGCAAAAAAAGCGGCTAGCTTGTCTCTCTAGACTTCAAGTAAACCCTAAAGCAGGGTTTCAACCCTTCTTAAAAAGTCAGAATAAAATTCTTCCAGTCTATGTTAGACATGAGCGCTGCTGAATAAAATAGACCATCACTCAAATAAAACAAAATGACTAAGGTTCCAAAAACCCAATGTTTGCGAAACTCTTCTTGAACAGGTTTTTCAGTAATCACTTTCGTTTCTGCAAACCAATCAAAGAGATGACGCCGCTCCTTGGAAAATAAAGCTGTCGCATAAAGACCTATTCCCAAAAAGAAAGTCATACGAGTCGCAAAAACTCTCAAAAAAGCCTGCTGCCAAGTTAGCTCTTTTCCCTCTTTAGAGTCCACGCGCAAGCTCATTAAAATCTTACCTGGAGTTGCTTGAAACAGGGCTAAAAAGACGAAGTCATAGATCAGCCAAAATAGAGCAATAAAGATCACATACCACAAAGATATGCTGATCTCTTCTTCTTCAAGAACTCCCCACAGAGGCCTCAAGAAAGGCAAAACCATGATCCAACGTAAGATACTATCTATGATAAATGCATTCAGCCGTGTCGAGCTTTTCGGTGTTTGAATCATGAAGACACTCCCTTAACATACTTCTCGCGAACCCACTTTAAAGCATCCTGTGGATTCTGAAACCTTCCTTCAAGCTGGCGTTCATAGACGTCTTGCAGAGCTTCTCCCAATAATGGCCCTTGCACCGCTGACCTTAAGTCTTCGCCATTTACCCATCGTGCTGGCAGCTCTGAATTCCACTGTTTGAAAGTCTTCAACAAGAACTCTGCCTGCTTATAAAAGCTCTCTCTTTGCCTGTCACGGAGGCAGCGCAACGCAAACGAAACTCCCTCTACAGAAAGTTTTTCCAATTGCCGTCCTTGCGTCATCGCAAAAAACTCCGTTGGATCTTTTAAAACTTTCAAAGAGTTTTCAATAAAACGCATCGCCTTTACGGATAACTTCAATGACTTTAATCTCTCACTGAGTTCACTCCTAGGGCAGGGTTCAAAAAACAAAGTGAGCAACTCATAACTATTCAAAGCCCCCTTTGGGGCCTGCCAACTCACATCACCTTGGCGAAACGGAAACAGCACCCGCATCAATTCATGCTCTTGCAATGCTTCCAGGCCTTTTTTTACATGCTGACTCGATAACAATTTAACCAGCTCTTCAGAGATTCTTTCGGAGCTGACCGTCGTGACGGCCGATGCCATGCCTCGCACTGCCTTCGAAGTTTCGGCTTCTAAAGAAAAGTCTAACTGAGCGACAAAGCGGACGGCCCGCAGAATTCTTAGATGATCTTCCTTAAAACGATCTTCAGGTCGCCCCACAGTTTTTAAGATCTTTAACTGGAGATCTTTTTGTCCATCAACATAGTCAATCACCTGCTGAGAAGCGAAATCGTAAAACAAGGCATTCACGGTAAAATCTCGGCGCTGAGCATCTTCTTTAGGACTGGAAAAATGAACCCCTTCTGGGCGTCGCCCATCAAGGTACTTTCCATCTGTTCGAAAGGTCGCTACTTCAATATCGGAGCCATAATCTAAGACTCGAATCACCCCAAAGATCTTCCCCACCCCGACTGTTTTTGAAAATAGGCTTTCAACAACTGCGGGCTCTGCATCTGTAGCAATATCTAAATCCCTTGCCGGCACTCCCAGAAGAGCATCTCGCACGCAGCCACCCGCCAAAAAGGCTTTATAACCTTCGGCATTCAGCCTATGATAGATTTTTTGCACAGCCTCCCATTGAGGGTGAGTACTGAGGATTTTTTCGATATTCATAAGCTTGATTGTAGAAAAAAACAGAGTTGAAGGAAAGTCTTATCGTGAACGCTCAAGAGATAACGCAATTCATAGAAAGCCGTCTTAGTGACACTGGCTTTTCGCATTTTGGAATTGCCAAGCTTGCGCGCCCCCTCACTTTCGACTTTTACCAATCGTGGCTGAACGAAAATCTTTACGGCAGTATGAACTACCTCAAAGAGCACGCATCCATAAAAGAAAACCCCCAATCAAAATGGCCCGAAGCAAGATCCTGCCTTGTCTTTGCTATGCCCTACTTCCCCCATCCAGAACCTCAAGAGAACCCACCCCTAGAAGCGGCGCGCATGAGTATGTATTCAAAAGGTATGGATTACCACTTTTGGTTTCGTGGGCGAATGCAAGAGCTCTGCAATGAGCTTAAAGGTCTTTTTCCTAGCGAAGAGTTTTTAGCGTTTACGGACTCTAGCCCCTTACTCGAGCGCGACCTTGCACAACGCGCAGGCCTTGGTTGGTATGGAAAAAACACCTGCATTATCCATCCGAAAAAAGGCAGCTTGTTTTTCATTGGTGAGATCATCACTTCTTTGAGTTTTGAAGCGAACATCGCTCCGCTCCCTGATTTTTGCGGCAAATGCACTCGCTGTATAGACATCTGCCCCACCGAAGCTCTGATAGCTCCGCAAAAAATGGATGCAAGTCGTTGCATCTCCTACTTAACAATCGAGTCTCGCAATGTTCCCGCGCCAGATCTTCGCGAGAAAATAGGCGATTGGTTTTTTGGCTGCGACCTTTGTCAAACCACCTGCCCTTGGAATCAGAAGGTTTTTAAAAATCAATTAAGCACTCACCTCATCGAAGAGATAAGTGAAGATCATGAAGAAAAACTTATAAAAGAAATGCGCTATATTTTAGAATCTTCCGGCAAGAAACTCAGCAAGGACTTCTTAGGAACTCCCTTAGCCAGAGCAGGATCTTTTGGTTTAAAAAGAAATGCCCTGATCGTTATTGCGAATCGCAAACTCACAGGGCTTGAAGATGCTATTATTCCCCTCTTAGACCATGAAAAACTGGGGGAGTTGGCTCAATGGACTCTCGATCAACTCAACGGATAGATTTCTAAAGACCTAATTTTTTCAAAAGAGAATCAATCTCGGCTTGCGCCATACTGTTCGCATCCCCCGTACCAACACTCATTGAATAAGCTTCATTGAATTTGTGAGAGACCCAGCGCACGCGATCAATAAAGGCCGTTGTGATAGACTCACGCAACCTTTGCGGTGATTTTTCAATATTATCGACAAGAAACTCTAGCGTCTCTGTCGCATCAAAAAGCAAACCTACGCAGACGTTGTAAAAGGATTCGTTTTCTTCAATTTGTGATGTCTTATAACCAACAGCTTTACAAAGCGCTGAGTAGTCCGCAATCATATGTACCGCGTGCTCATCACGAGAAAGCTCTGCAAGACTTTTCGCGCCTCCCATGATTCGATCCACAAGGTTCCCATATGTCGCTAAAAGAGCCACTTGCGAATAGTCCCCCTCGGCTTTTTCGAGGATTTCCATCATCTCTTCGATTAAGGACTTTGATTCATCTACAAAATCTTTTACAATTTCTATGTCTAATGCCATGTGAATACGTTACCAACTAAAGGATGTTCTGATCAATGGAATACGTCTCAATTCGAGTCAGCACCCTGCGCGGTGATCAGAAGATCGAATTTAACACTTATATCCGAATCAACGACAAGATGGTCCTCTATCTTCGTCGTGGCGACTCCTTTGAGGGGGATCGTCTTCAGCGCCTTAAAGACAAAAAGCTTCGTAAAATGTACATCCTGACGGATGAAGAACAGCGTTACCGAAACTATCTTCAACAAAACATTGAGTCTGCCTATGATCCAAAGTCCAATCGCGATATTCAATCGCGCACAGAGATCATCCATGGCTCGCAACAAAGCAATGTGGAAGAGGTCTTTGAAAATCCAGAGAATGAAGTTTCCTATGGATTGGCTAAGGATGCCGCCGGCAAATATGCCGATTTCATTCTCAACAATAGCAATGCCTTAGGCGCGATCATGAAGCTTGAAAACACCGATAAGGACATCTCTCATCATGGTGTTGCAGTGGCAACTCTGGCGCTAGGGCTTGCTCAGCGCATGGGGATTGATGATCCTAAGCGTTTACAACTTCTTGTCTTAGGATCGCTCCTTCATGATTACGGACACCACCAATCGCCACTGATTCTGACTCAACCGATTTCTTCAATGTCCGCTGCAGACAAAGCTATTTGGATGCAACATCCAAAACATGGAGCTTCACTAGTACAAGATAAAAAACACTTTGACCAAACAGTGATCAGCATTATTTCTCAACACGAAGAAACCATTGATGGCTCGGGCCCTTTGAGCCTGCGAGAAAAAGATCAAGATCCTTTGACTGTTTTAGTCTCCACTGCCAATGCCTTAGATCGCTTGATCACTTTTGAAGGCGTTCCTCGCTTAGAAGCAGCTAAGAAACTCATGATTGATAAAGTGGGAAAGCATCCTCTGCAACAGATTCAAATCTTGGGTGAGCTTTTAAAGAAAATTTAGTAGAAAACTATTTTGAAGTCGCTGCTCTTAAAAAACAAAAGCCTTCTCAATGGAAGGCTTTTGTTTAGTAATTAATTTTCACGAACAACGTTTAAGATCTTAGAATAGGAAGCCAAGTGTTAACATTGGGAAAAGGTCTGTTGTTTTAACTTTAGTTCCAATGTCCTGAACTTTATACTCCATAGATTTATATGACACTTGAACCCCAACAACAAAAGTTGATGTCACGTTACTTAGATGTCCAAAGTCAATTTGAAATCCATTGCCTTCTTCAAGGTCATCAAATTTAGAAGCAAAAAGATAGTGACCTGTTAAATAGAACCCCGTCGCCCCAACGTAACCGATCGATGCTCCGTAAGTCGTTACTTTAGAGTCACCAGAGTTCCCGACTCCATCATCATTCGACACATTCCCGAATCCATAAAGTCCACCAAGATACAAACCATTGCCATTCAAGTAACCAATCTTAATATCTCCAAGAAGAGTATCTTCTTTACTTTCTGGTTGGCCTTCTACCTTCACAGTATGTTTCGTAATCGTCCCACTCAATGTCGCTAAAACACCATTTGCTGTCCCACGTGCTAGAGCATTCGTTGCTCCGAACATAGAGAAAACTAAAGCCCCTGCCAGAATCGCCTTTAATTTCATGAGTACTCCTTTGACTCTATTTCTTTTGTCACATTCCCTATGCTCCCCCACAGTTCTTCTGTGACAGGCATCGTTAATGATAGACTTCATCTATAATCTTAGGTGTGCTCTTGCCTAGGAGCAAGAGACTATGAATTTACAAGAAATGAGCTGGCCTCAAGTGGAGGCTTATCTTAAAGAGAAACAAACCATTATCGTTCCTGTTGGATCTACAGAACAACACGGACCTAACGGCCTGATTGGAATTGACTACATGGCCGCATGGCATATCGCCCAGGCAGCAGGACTTCAGTCAAAGATCCTAGTGGCACCTCCACTTTGTTTTGGGATGGCTGTTCACCACATGGCCTTTGCTGGCACAATGAGCCTTAGCCCTTCGACTTACGTGCTTGTGCTCACAGAGTTGATTCAAGGACTTATGAAGCATGGTTTTAAGCGCATTTTGTTTGTAAATGGTCACGGTGGAAACATTGCCCCTATTACAACAGCATTTTGCCAAGCCCAAATGGACAATGAACGCGTGGATCTTCAATTGATCAACTGGTGGCACCTTCCAGAAGTTCGCGAATATGAAGAAAAAGTTTTTGGCGACGAAAATGGCTTTCATGCAACTTGCGGTGAAATTTCAGTGACGATGTATACCCATCCCGAGGCCTACGCCAAAATGCCTTCAATGGACTTCCAGCCGACCGTAGCCAAACACCAATGGCCAATGTCCCCACAGCTTTTCCGCGAAACTTTTCCAGATGGAAGAATGGGGTCAAACCCGAGCTTATCTTCATCAAAACACGGAGAAGTGCTGTTTAATTTAGCAGTTAACGCAATAAGCCGTAGGCTAGAAGTTAAATAATATTGACCCCATTTCTGAGCCATGGAACAAGGTTGGGCATGAGACTCTTAGTGATACTTTTAAGCACCATTTCTTGTTCTATGGCTGTGGCGACAACGAACCTTACAGGCTCTGTTGATCGTGATGCCTATAGAGTCTATTTAAAGCTAAACAATAAGTGTTCTCGCTACCTTATCGAGACAACGACTTTAGATGCTTCTCAAAATTTAAAGAAATTAAGCTCTGGCGATATCCTTACGGGTACGGGTACTTTAGATCACGAGAACTGTATTGCTTCAGTTAGCAATATTGACTACGTCGGCCTCAAAAAAATGTTGGGCTACTGGTATAGCAACGACGGCATCATCAACGTTAAAGACTTTGAGTGCATGAGCTACTACCCAATTAATCTTAAAAATTTCCAAAATGCTCCTGAATACACAGTGGCAAATCCAATCAACTACCGCTATAGCGTGACTCCTTCCGATGGCAGAGAATGGGTTCTTTTCCTCTCTGATTCAACTTCGACAAGCTTTGCAACAATTCAATTTAGCAAAGACACAGCGACGATGAAGATCTACGATTCTGAAAGCGGTAAGATCAATAAAGTTCTTAAACTTAAGAAATGGAATAATCTCTAGACATGGCTTGGTTTCATCCCATCGACAAGAATCTTCTTTTCACCAAAAACGATAAAGAGGATCCTCGTCTCGGAGAGTGCGTCCAACTCTTGCCTAAAGTCATTCTTGAAGAGCTTGATCAACATCCCAGCGATATCACTATTCTAGGATATCCTGATGACGATGGTATTTCTCTCAATGGTGGGCGCCCTGGAGCTCAAGTAGCTCCTCGCGAAATTCGTAGATTTCTCTACAGAATGACCCCTCACCTGCAAGCAAAAAAACTTCCTAAGATTTTGGATCTTGGCGAAATGATCAATCGTGTTCACTCTCTAGCAGAACGCCACGAAAATGGAAAAAACACCATTGCGCTTCTAAATAAGCAAAATCGTCGCTGGCTCTCTTTCGGCGGTGGCCACGATTATGGATATGTAGATACAGCAGGCTTCCTTGAAGTTCATGGCGGTAACGCCGTTGTACTTAACTTTGATGCTCATATGGATGTTCGCCCAACTGACAAAGGCCTCAACTCTGGAACTCCGTTCTTCCGCGCATTGACGGACTATGCTGGCAAATTTGCTTTTGCTGAGATCGGCATTCAAAACCAATGCAATAGTGCATTTCATGTACGCTGGGCCCAAGAAAAAGGCGCTCAAGTTTACACTCTGGAGGACGTGGAATCCAAAGGCCTATTGCCATGTGTGAAAGAGTTCATGGATGCCCATGCAGGTAAAAAAGTATTTATCAGTTTAGATATTGATGCTTTTAACTCTAGCGAAGCACCAGGATGCAGCCAATCTTGGGCAACAGGCCTACGCGCCGAAGAGTTCCTACCTTGCCTTGACTGGTTGATTGCAAATCATGACGTGCGAGGCATGGGGATTTACGAAGTATCCCCCCCTCTCGACCCAGACAATCGCACAGCAAAACTTGCAGCGCTCATTGCACACAGATTTATTTTCGATACCTTAAAGAAAGAAAACTAAAATGCAGCGTGGGTTTGGAAGCGATAACCACTCCGGTGTCCACCCGCTTCTGATGGACGCCATCATAGAGGCCAACATCGCGCATACACCTTCCTATGGAACCGACCCGTGGAGTGAAAAAGCGCAAACTCTTTTTAAGGAACACTTTGGCCCGCAAGCTCAGACGTTTTTTGTATTTAATGGCACTGCTGCCAACGTCCTTGCTCTAAAGGCCATAACTCCCTCCTATCAAGCTATTTTCTGTGCCGATAATTCTCACTTGAACGTGGACGAGTGCGGAGCCCCTGAATTCTTTACCGGTGCCAAGCTCATCACTCTCCCCACGCAGAATGGCAAAATTTCTGTCGAGGCCTTGGAAGAATATTACATTCGCAGAGGTGATCAGCATTTTTCGCAGGCGCAAGTTTTATCTCTGACTCAGCCAACAGAATTAGGCACCGTTTATTCTCTACAAGAACTGAAAGAACTCATCACTTGGGCCAAATCAAAAAAGATGTTCGTGCATATTGATGGTGCTCGCTTAAGCAATGCCGTTGTCAGTTTGAATACAACCTTTAAAGCAATGACGACAGATCTCGGAGTCGACGTCGTATCATTCGGCGGCACAAAAAACGGACTCATGATGGGCGAGGCTGTGATCTTTTTAAATAAAGATCTAGCTAAGGATTTTAAGTATCTACGCAAGCAGGCTGCTCAGTTGCCATCAAAAACTCGCTTTATTGCCTGTCAGTTTGTAAAATACCTCGAGGGCGATTTGTGGAAATCCATCGCTTCACACTCTGTAAGCCTTGCCCAAAAGCTCCATCAAGCGGTCTCTAATATTTCGCAGGTGGAAGTAACAGTGCCCTCGCAAAGCAATGCTGTTTTTGCTAAAATCCCTCAAGCATGGGTTAAACCCTTGCGTGAAAAATACTTTTTTTATGTTTGGAACGAGAGAACTTTTGAATGCCGCTGGATGACCTCTTGGGATACTCAAACTGAAGACATCGAAGGTTTTATCAACGCTCTTAAGGAGTTATCAAAATGAAATACCCTGCTGTTCATTACCACGATTACCTAAAACTAGATCAAATTTTAGATGCTCAATATCCGAAAAGTGATGAGTATAAAAAACCTGCTCACGATGAAATGCTTTTTATCACGGTTCATCAAACCTATGAGATCTGGTTTAAACAAGTCCTTTTCGAATTAGACTCCACTCTTGAGATTTTTCAAAAAAATCATATCAGCGAATCTGAACTAGGCATTTGTTCAGCTCGCCTTGAGAGAATCGTTGCCATCCTTAAGCAGATCACGGGCCAAATTGATGTTTTAGAAACAATGACTCCTTTAGACTTCTTGGATTTCCGCGATATGCTTTACCCAGCATCTGGATTTCAAAGTTATCAATGGCGCCTCATGGAGACCAAACTAGGTCTACGCATTGAAGATCGTTTGGCATTCAACCAAGCACCTTTTTACAAAGCTCTTTCACCTTCGCAGCAGACTGAAATTATGGACGTACTCAACGGCCCTTCTCTTTTTGACTCCGTTGAAAAGTGGCTAGAAAGAACACCCTTCCTGCAGGCTGATAACTTCAATTGGTGGGAGAAGTATAAAGAAGCTGTTAACAATATGTTTGGCGACGATATTCAGGTGGTAAAAGAAAACTCGCGCTTAACTGAAGAAGAAAAACAAAAAACGATCGCAGGACTCGAAATGGCTCTGAAAAGCTTCGATGCTCTGTTTGATGAAAAAGTCTATGACGAGCTTCGCTCTCAGGGGCTTTATCGTCTGAGCTTTAAGGCCTTGCATGCTGCGATCTTGATTCCTCTTTACCGTCACCAACCGATCCTACAAACTCCCTATAGAATTCTTCGCGCACTTTTGGATATCGACGAAGCTATGACTACATGGAGAAGTCGTCATGCTCTGATGGCATTGCGCATGTTAGGCCAGAAGATTGGCACGGGTGGTTCCAGTGGTCATAAGTACTTATCAGATGCAGCTTCCAAACATAAAATCTTTGGAGACTTCTTCAACTTAACCACATTCTTTATTCCAAGTTCTCAAGTGCCTGCACTCCCAGAGTCCATTGCAGATCTCATGAACTTTAAAACTAAAAGCTAAAAAAAAGGCGAGGGTTTTCTAGCCCTCGCCTTTTTAGAATCTAAACTGTGTCTTCCTATTCCATCTCTTTAATGAAATCTAGGATTTGCTGAGCATGTCCTTGAGCTTTCACTTTGCGAAACTCTCCAACAAGCTTCTGATCTTCATCAAGAACAAACGTCGATCTTTCAATACCCATAAACTTTTTGCCATAGAGAGTTTTCTCTTTAATGACATCAAAAAGCTGGCAAACAGATTCATCTTCGTCTGACAAAAGTTGAAACTTCAAATCATACTTACAAATAAACTTATCATGAGATTTCAAACTGTCTCTTGAAACTCCAACTATCTCCGTATTGAGTTTCTTAAACTTAGCCAAGCTCTCATTAAACTCGATACTCTCTGTTGTACAGCCTGGAGTGCTGTCTTTAGGGTAGAAGTAAATAACGACCTTTTTTCCCTTATAGTCTTTAAGTTCGAAGTTTTCCCCAAAAGACGATGCCGCCTTAAAATTCTTTACTTTCTTTCCTAAAGAAACGGTAGAAGTTGTTTTATCTGCCATCAGTTTCCCCTCCTCGTGGTGCGAGCACCGGCTCTCCGTGCTCCATCGTTTGATAGCTATCATAATCTGGATCAGAAGGATAACCTTGATCAGCCGCATGAGGATTGAACATCACGGGGTTGCCGTCTTCATCGTAATAAGTTTCAACACCCAATGCCGCTGGATCCTGCGCCTGCGGCGGTGGAAGATTTAAAGGCGTGACAGCCTCTGGACCAAGCTCAGGAAGTTGCGCCACTTCTGCATCCGTTATTTGTTGAGGCGGTGCTCCTCGCCCGCGAGGCGCCTGCGGCAAGGCTCTAGGAGCTACACCAGGGGTTGCTGCATCTTTTGTGTGCGGTGTTGCGGCCTTAGCACTGGCTTCCTGATTCAGGCTTTGTTTCTTAGGGTCCACCACAGGAACTTCTTCTTCAGGAGCATAAAGCTCCGTTTCTGTGACAGTAATTTTCCCGTCGAGTGGAATATTCGCTTCCACTGAACGCAATTCAGAAAGGTTTTCAAAAATCTTTCCGCGCAGTTGAATCATATTTTTTTGATCTTTTTTATAATGGTACTTTTCAAGGCGAACCATCTGAGTATTTGAGCGATCTTGTGAAAAGTCGCGGCAATCAAGCTCTACTAAGAGGCCTTTCTCATCGCCCTTTAATTCACAGGCAATCTCTTTATTTAAAAAACTTGCCCCCGTGCCAAGAACTTCCTCTAATGCAATCGGGTAAAAACGCACTTGAATCAGTCCCTCACGTGGGTTTTCAATCAAAGCAAGCTTTTTGGCTTCTGCCTTTTCACTGCACTTTTCAAATACGAGAATGCTTTGCGGATAACCTGTAAGTCCTTTTACATCTCTTTGAGTCAAATAGCGGTCGCAACGAAACATGGACTTATTCGAGAGCTTGATGTTTTGAGAGGACAACAAAGCCCTTTGCACTTTCCCGAAGACTGATTTCCCGACGGGAAGACGTTGTTCGCTCAGAACCCACCACGCCTCACGATGAATAGAATCCGCAGTTTCAAAATATTTCACTGCAATCTCAAGACTTTTGTCTTTCGTAGATGAATCGTCGCTTTTAGAGGTTTTCTTCGTAACCTGTGGCTTGGAGTCTAGCTTTGGCTCTGATTTTTCAGAATTAGAACGGGGCGTGCAAGCACTCAAAAGCACCAAAGACGCGCAAATCACGAATGAGGACATCGGACGGTTGGACCAAGACATATATCAAGTCTGACAAATACTCCCGATGAAAACAAGAATTTACTTTACCCTTATAGAATACTTACTCTAAACTTTTAAGGGTCAGAAATCATTGGAGGATTTGATGGAAAAAATTTGGCTTAAAAACTACCCGAAAGGTGTTTCGCCAGAGGTCGACTTATCGAAGTACGGCTCACTTGTTGATATCTACGAAGAGTCCATCCGCATGTTCACTTCGAAAAAAGCTTTTACGAACATGGGAGTTTCTCTTACATTCACGGAACTTGACCAAAAAGTGGATCAGTTTGCTTCGTTCTTACAAAACGAACTCAAACTCAAAAAAGGCGATCGTATCGCGATCCAAATGCCTAACGTCCTTCAATTTCCAATTATTTTATTTGCGGCTCTTAAAGTCGGTCTTACAGTTGTAAATACAAATCCGCTTTACACTGCCAAAGAAATGCAACATCAGTTTAAAGACTCTGGCGCAAAAGCAGTGGTCATTCTTGCGAACTACGCACACTTACTGGAATCAATTTTAAAAAATACTTCTATTGAGAGCGTGGTTCTCACAGAGATCGGCGACCTCTTCCCGACTCCAAAAAGAATTCTGGTAAACTCAGTTGTTAAGTACATCAAAAAGATGGTGCCAGCATACAACATCCCGAGCGCTTACTCTTTCCGTCAGGCTTTGGCGATTGGCTCTAAGAAACCAATGGTTAAAGTTCCTACCACTCAAGATGATATCGCTTTCTTGCAATACACGGGTGGAACTACAGGTGTCGCTAAAGGAGCCATGCTCTTGCATCGCAACGTTTTAGCAAACGTTCTACAAATCAGAGATTGGATGATCCCAAAACTTCGCGAAGGTGAAGAGGTCGCTATTGCGGCTCTACCACTTTACCACATCTTCGCTCTGACTCTTAACTGCCTAGGTCTTCTTCGCTACGGAGCTGAGAATATTCTTATCACCAACCCGCGCGATATTCCGGGCTTCATTAAAGAGCTTAAGAAAACTCCTTTCTCTGTCTTTGCTGGAGTGAATACGCTTTTCAATGCCCTTATGAATAATCCCGAGTTTGCCACAGTAAACTTCGATCGCATGAAGATCGCTGTTGCTGGCGCCATGACGTTGCAAAAGTCCGTCGCTGAAAGATGGATGAAGATGACTAAAGCCGTTATCGTTGAAGGTTATGGCTTAACAGAAGCCTCTCCAGTTGTGTCTTGCAATCCGATTGATGGCACTGACAGAGTGGGAACCATTGGTCTTCCATTCCCAAGCACAGATATTAAACTTGTAAATGACCAAAATGTCGAAGTTCCAATGGGCGAACCTGGTGAACTTATCTGTAAAGGTCCTCAAGTCATGAAGGGCTACTGGAACCAACCCGAAGAAACAGCAAAAGTTCTTACAGATGGCTGGTTACACACAGGAGATATCGCCGTGATTGATAACGATGGCTTCTTGCGCATCGTTGACCGTAAGAAAGATATGATTCTAGTTTCTGGCTTTAACGTTTATCCAAATGAGGTCGAAGACGCGATCGCTTCTCACCCTGGTGTTCTCGAAGTTGCTGCTATCGGCGTTCCTGATGAACACTCCGGTGAAATTGTAAAAGCCGTGGTTGTTAAAAGAGATCCAGCCCTTACTGCTGAAGAAGTTATCGCTTATGCTAAGAAAAGCCTGACGAACTATAAAGTTCCTCGCCAAGTAGAGTTCCGCGATGAATTACCAAAAACAAACGTGGGAAAAATTCTTCGTCGTGCATTGAGAGACACTCAAGCATAATTAATAAAAGCCTCTCTTAAAGGAGGCTTTTATTCTTCAAACAAGAAATAAAAAAGGAGTGGTTCCCCACTCCTTTTTTTTGTTTTCAAATTCTTCAAAAGCTTGGACTAAGCTTTTTTATTCCAAGAAGCACACCAAGCTTTTCCGTAAACAAGTTTACCCGCGAAAATAGTGCAAGTTCCAACTTCTTTACCGTCCACTGTGTCCGTCTTTTTGTAGAAACCGCAAGTTGTGCAATCGTTACCTTTTGCTTCAGCAGTTTTAGTGTGATCTTCAATGTACTTTACAGCCTTAGCAACTGGATCGTTTGGATCAACCATTGGTGCTGCCTTAGCTCCACCTGCTGCTGGCGCTGCGCCTCTTTTTTTCTGAGCCTGAGCTTCAGAAGCAAAAATTGAAGACAAAACAGTAGGAGCAACAACTGCTACGCCTGTTAGTTTGGCCATTGTCGAAAAGAAACTACGACGATTCATTTTATCCATCTTTGATGCCTCCATAGAGTGTGGTTAACACCAAAGATAGTATATGCTTTCATTTGGTTTTCAATTAGATTTTCCTAATTTTACCAATTTAGGTCTTAAATTTGATACCTAACAAGACCTCTTCTGCAACAATTCGTAGCAGCTATGCTTCAGCTGTGACGTGAACATGACAAAGACAGGCGTTGCGATTCAGAATATGTGACACAACTAAAATAATACTTCCTAGAATCGTCATCATATCAAAGCCGAAAAGCTCCACCCAATCATGGGGAAGAATCGCTGCAGCTCCGATCATTGCGGCGCCTAAAAGCCCCATCACCAATAGATATTTACGATGATGATGCTGATAACCTGACCAAAATGCATAAAAGGCCACTGGTACGACCAGAAGAGCCAACCCCAAGTGAACCCACTCGGACTCGAAAGCACTTCCTAAAGCCGGCACTAAGAGAATTAAAAACGGAGTTATCAGGCAGTGAATCGCGCAGATGCTTGAAAGAGTCATTCCAACACGGTCCCAAGCCGTTGTTTTTTTCTCAAATTCATCGTGCTGACTATGATCAACGACGCAGCAATGTTCACTCACAGGAACCACCTTTTTGTAGAAAGTATTTCTGCTTTAAATGCAAATTATTGTCAATACGGTTTTTGGGGTTCTTTCTCACCTTGCTTTTAAGGCGAAATTTCTAGATAAAAACCGTGTGAATACAATAAAAAATTCTCCCTCCATTTATGAACTCGGTTCTGATTTCTATGACGTGGTCCAACCCGCTTCCTTCCCAAAGGCCACACTTCGCTATCGCAATCAGCGGGCCGCCGCTACTTTAGGCCTCGACGCCCTCACCCCCGAAGAATGGCAAACACGTTTTTTTGCTTTCCAACCGTTCTCAAACAATATCGAAAAACCCTTAGCTTTGCGCTATCACGGCCATCAGTTTCAACACTACAATCCTGACATTGGGGATGGAAGAGGGTTTCTCTTTGCACAGTTTTTAGATTCAAAAGGAAAACTTATCGACCTCGGCACAAAAGGCTCTGGTCGCACACCCTACTCTCGCTCTGGAGACGGTCGTCTGACACTCAAAGGTGCCGTCAGAGAAATTTTAGCCACAGAGTATTTAGAAACTCTAGGAGTTCCCACCAGTAGAACTTTTTCTGTCTTTGAAACCCACGAATCACTTGAGAGACACGATGAGCCCTCTCCAACTCGCTCTGCAGTACTAGTTCGCGCCAGCCATAGTCACATTCGCTTCGGAACTTTTCAAAGATTAGCGCACTTCAAAGAAACAGAGAATATTAAAAAACTCATTCAGTACTGTATTCAACACTTCTATCCTAACCTTCAAGGCGATATGGATAGCTCTACGGCTATTAAGTTTCTTCAAGCTGTTCAATATCAAGTCGTACAAACATTGGCTGCTTGGATGATGGGTGGCTTTGTTCATGGAGTTCTAAATACTGATAATATGAATATCACGGGTGAAAGCTTTGATTACGGTCCTTATCGTTTTCTTCCAAAGTATGACCCGAACTTCACAGCAGCTTACTTTGACCATGGACGTCTTTATGCTTTCGGTCGCCAACCGCATGCCGTACTTTGGAATCTCTTCCAACTCTGCCTAGCTCTGAAAGAATCATTCCCAACACTAGATCCAAATATCGTCTTTGAAGAGTTTTCAGATGAAATGGGAATCGCAACTCACTCGGCTCTTTTAAAACGCTTAAACCTTAAGAATCCTGAAGAAGATCCCGCATTGGCGAGCGAGCAAAATCAAACTCTCTTAAGAGCCTTATTTCAATGGATGGTCGAAGAAAAAACATCGTATGAGCAAAGCTTTTACGATCTTCATTCCAAAGGAAACTCAGAACGCTTCAATCGTTCTCCGCAAGTAAAATCCTATACAAGCGATTCCTTTAAAAATTTAGAGAAAGCTCTTCATCACTTTGAAATTGCCGATGATGATTTAGCCGCCAACTCCTATTACAAGGATGGCAATGCTTGCACTCTACTGATTGACGAGATCGAGGCTATTTGGCGCCCGATCTCTGAAAAAGACGACTGGAGTTTATTTGAAAAAAAGGTCGAAGACATTCGCCTTCGACCTCATTTTTAAATCAACCTTGATAGCCGGTGATTCGCGCTAGAAGCGCACGGAACCACACTTTAAAGTCCTCCACGAATCCAAAAGCCGCAGGCACAATTAAAAGAGTCAGGAACGTTGAGCTGATTAGACCACCGATGATCGCAATACCCATGGATGTTCTCATCGCGGAGGCTTCGTTAAGCCCAATAGCGATCGGAATCATCCCCGCGATCAACGCCAAAGATGTCATCAGAATTGGGCGAAGCCTTGTACGACAAGCTTTAATGAGTGCCGCGTTTCTTTCTAATCCGTTATGAATCAACTGGTTCGTATAATCCACTAACAAAATAGAGTTCTTCGCCACAACCCCTAACAATAGTACGATCCCAATCAACGAGAAAATATCAATCGTTTTTCCAAAAACTAAAAGTGCAATGAAGGCGCCCGTCATTGCAAGAGGCAGTGCCAAGAGAATTGTAAAAGGAGTGATAAAGCTCTCGTAAAGACTTGCAAGAACTAAATAGATAAATACAACCCCTAAGAAAATCGCGATCAACATATTAGCGATCAACTCTTTAAAGTCATCAGCTTGCCCTTGGAAAGAAAACTCAATCCCTGCAGGAGGCTTGATATCGTTCTTAATAATCTTCTCAATCTCCGTAGAGATATTTCCTAGCGCTCCACCTTTACCTAAGTTTCCTGAGATTTGAATATATCGAGCTTTATTCTGGCGATTGATCTGCGAATACCCTAAAGTCTCTTTACCCGTTGCGATTCTTGCTAAGGGGATCATATTAAAATTAGAGTTCGGCACAAAAGTAGATGCAAATTGATCTCTTAAGTCGCGGAACTTTTCTTCAAAGCGCACACGGATTTTATAATCAATACCGTTTTCACGATAGATGGCATCTTCATTTCCTTCTGTACGATTACGAAGTTCAGCTCCTGCTGTCACCGTCGACACACCCAAGCTCTCAGATTTTTTGCGATCAAAAACTACCTGATACTCTGGCTTTCCCGCTCTAAAGTTAGTATCCACATCCACAAGGCCTGGGATATCTTTAAAACGCGCGATCAGCTTTTCTGCGTAGGCATTGAGCTCCTCTAGATCTTCTCCTGCAAGATTCACGTTTAACGGTTTTTGCCCTGAAGAAACAGCATCGATATCCCCGATCGTGATCATTGCCGGAGATTGGACCTGTTTAATGCGCTCACGAAGAGATTCTTTATAGTCTGTCGTCGACATCGAGCGATCTTTACGTTCAACCAAACGAATAAATAGTGACGACTTGTTTGATTCATTGTTTGCAGTTCCGACGATAGCCATGACCATATCCACAGCCGAATCACTTTCAAACATTTTCTCAACTTCCGCAGTTACATCGCTGGTTGCGTAGAGAGAGGCGCCCACTGGCATTTCAATATTCACCATAAACTCACCATTATCTGGCGATGGCAGGAACGTCTTAGGAATGAATGCAACAGTTCCTAATGAAAGAACAAAGATCAAAGCCCCACCAAAAAGAATTTTCTTTGGATGATTTAATGTATAGTGCAAGGCTTTCTCATAGATCTCTTCAAGCCAGTTCTGAAATCTATCAAAACCTCCGAGCATTCGATCAATAATACCATTGCCGCGCTTATGTTCATCTGGATGAGCCAAATAAGCTGAAAGCATCGGCGCCACGGTGAACGCATCAAATAGAGAAATCAGCATCGTAAATACGACGGTCAAACCAAACTGTTTAAAGAACTGCCCTACAATACCAGAAACAAAAGAGATCGGCCCGAAGACCGCGATCACAACCAGCGTCGTTGCAACAACTGCCATCGCGACTTCTTTCGTTCCGTCAATAGCTGCATCTTTTGGCTTCTTGCCCATCTCTAAGTGTCGGAAAATATTTTCCCGCACCACGATGGCATCATCGATTAACAATCCCACCGCTAAAGAAAGAGCCAGCAACGTCATAAGATTCACGGTGAACCCCATGGCGTACATAATTACAAATCCTCCCAATAGAGAGTTCGGAAGGGCCATAGCCGTGATAAACGTAGAGCGCGCAGAGCCTAAGAAGAAAAATACTACGATCACACAAAGGATAATCCCAATAGTGATCGACTCTTTAACGTCGTATACGTTGAGCGCAATCGGCCGAGAAGTATCTCGCACCAGCCCAACAGTTCCATCGATGTTTTTCTCTTTTAATAGCTTATTCACTTTTTCAATGTTGGCCTTCGTAGCCTCAGCAACAGCGACCGTATTAGCACCGCGCTGCTTGTAGATGTTCATTAAAAGAGCATTTTGTCCCTTAATTCGCCCCATGGTTTTTTGATCTTCAAGACTACGCACCACTTTACCGATGTCTTGCACCATCACAGCACGATCAGACCCGATGAAGTTCACATTCACTTCTTTGATTTCTTCGATAGACTCAAACTCGCCACTAGTACGTAAAGTGACTTCATCTTTCGGATTCTCAATTTTTCCGATAGGCGTGTCTTTTGAAGTATCCACAATACGCTGAGAAACTTGCAGCATCGAAATCTTACGATCCTGAAGTTTATTCTTATCAATCAAAACGTGAATCTCTTGCTTGCGCCCCCCAAAAATGTCGACCTGACCGACGTCATTCAAGCGTTCAAACAAAGGTTTAATCGTTTCATTGGCTAAGTCGTAAGCAGCCCCTGCCTCCAAAGAGGTTGTCACTGATAAGGTCACAATAGGTTGATCGGCTGGGTCAAAGCGACGAATAATAGGTTCGTAAATTTCAGAAGGCAGATCGCGACGAATATTCCCTAAACGGTTGCGTACCTCTTGTTCAACTTCTTTGATATCTGTACCCAATTGAAATTCAAGAATGATAATCGCAACGCTATCTAGATTGTTAGACGTTAAAGTCTTTAATCCAGAGATACTTCCGACTTCATCCTCAATGGGTTTAGAAACTTGTTTCTCAAGATCGATAGGAGATGCCCCTGGATAAGTCACCTGCACAAAGAGAACAGGAAAGGTCACATCTGGAAACATATCCACTGGCATTTTCTTCAACGAAAAAGCCCCAAGGATTAGCATCAACAAAACGATACAAGTAATAAAAATGGGACGTTTAATTGAAAGGGCGGCTAAATTCACGGCTGCTCTCCTTCAAGACCGATAAAGAGTCGACCTTGAGTTTCCATCTTACGCTGTTCGCTCTTAAGCTTAATTAAAGACAACTCCGCATTACCAGCATCTTCCTCTGCTGTTAGTACGGTCGCCGTGATTGCACGGCCTTTATTAAATAAATCCGTTTGTGCTTTTGCTGTCTTAGTCATTAAAGAAGAAAGATTCTCTGCAAGACTCACTCGACGACTCATCTCTGTGTACCGTCTATTGAGCTCAATCCAAGCACTCTCGCTCTCTAACATTTTTCTTTCACTTTGCAACTTTGCAACCAATGCATCTTTTTTCGCAGCCTCGCGAGTTGCCTGTTTTGCTCCGACATCAAAGGCATAGGTGAACTTAAGACCGATCTTCTGCGTAGGACGATCTGTATCTGTCCACTCTTGTGTAGCTGAGGCCATGTCTTGCTCGAAGGCATTTGTGTTATAAGCGCCTGATAAAACTAAATCAGGCTTCAGTTGATCTTCCACTTCTTGAGCGCCCACGGATTTAGCTTTAGATTCTAATGAAGCAAGATAAGCACCAAGAGCAACAATACGCGCATTGGCTTTATCCCCTTCAACCATAGAAATTAAATTGCGCTTTTGGGAAAGGTTCCCTGTGATTGCAGGAAGTTCTTCAGAATCACTCAACTCTAAGAAATCTCTGATTTGTCTTTTTGCGGCATCCAAATCATCTTGCGCCGAAACTAACTGCAATTGTCTAGCGGCCACTAAAGATTGTGCGGCATAGAGGTCTGCTGTATCCATGATTCCATCATTCACACGGCGACGACTCCAGTTTTCTAACCTTTGCGCGCGCTCTAACGAGTCTCTGCCAATCTTTAGATTTTCTTGAGCGTAAACATAGTTCCAGTAAGCAGTTTCAGCATCCACTAATAATTGCTTACGTTGCAGATCATACAGCCCCTTTTGTGCTTCAGTGACGAGAGTCTGGCGCTGTGTTCTTAATCTTGTCGCGCGACCAAAGAAATCCTTCCACAGGGACTGACTTAAAGAGACGCCTAGACTTCCCACGCCAAATTTTGAAAACTGCTGAAATGCGGGAAGCATCCCCGAGTTTTCTACTTCATAAGTTGATGCGAATAGATTAACCTCAGTACCAGAAGAAAACTTTTTCCCCAGTCCGAGAGAGTAGCTCGTCGTCTTTACTTCCGAGGACCCCAACGTGGCAAATTGACTGAGAGGACTGCGATCATTGATGTGATTTGCTTCTGCGCTCATATAAGGAGCTAAATCAATATCTATGCTTTCCATTCTGTCATCAGCGGCCTCTGTGCTCACTTCCAAGGCTCGCACCGTACGATTGCGCTTCTGAACCATTTGCAAGTAGTCTTGAACACTCATTGCAGAGGCGGAACTCCCTCCCCATATGAGGGCAAAAAATAGAAGGGCTCTCTTAGTCATCACTTTCCTCTTCTCTTCATGTAAGCATAAACATTGTTTAGATATATAAGAGGCCTCAGTTCTTGGCAATAATTCCAAAAAACTGGGAAGTCGCAGCGTAGTTGTTGAGTAGAATACTGTCTTCGGACACAAAAAAAGCCCATCAAATCAGGATGGGCTTTTTAAGAAATTTAGAAAAATTAGGAAGCGGACTACTTAGCTGCTTCAGCTTTCTTCTCATCTCCACAGCTTGAGCACTTGCGCTCCATAGAGCACTCTTTGCCGTCGCATGCTTTTTTCTCTACTTTTGATGCACAACAAGATCCATGTTTATGCCCAGAATGTGAACATGCTCCTAAAACGAATGCTGCTGCTAAAGAAAGTAATAGTGTTTGAATTTTCATGATGCCATCCTCCGTTTCATCATTAAAACCTCCCCCTTCTGAAAGCTCAAGGGTTTAGCGGCCTTACCATGGACCTTTTGCGGCACTCGCCCTATATATTCTTCAAATAAATTTTACTATTCGTTTTACGACAATTTAATCCTTCGCACCGAAGATGAATTTCCCTTATTTTTCCGATACTTAACACCCTTAGCCAGAACTTCCCAATTTCAGTCTTTAAGTTCTCATAGAATTTGGGCAAATTTCATGATTATATGGCCCCGAAATTCCAGACTCTTCATAACTGAGGACAGAGAATGAAACGTTCGTATGCTTTAGCCATTTTTACCCTGTCACTTTTCTGCATCATCAATGCAGAAGCTGCATCCGCGCGCCCAGAAACCACTTACGCGGAGTACTATACTTTTGATGAGCGCCCTGTGGACGCCCACAACCGCTTTAAAGTCGTTGGCTTTCAGCCTCTTCCAGTAGAGCTGGGCCCACAACAGTATATTAATACCCTGAAGTCGACGGCAATCAGCCTTCTTCGCTGGGCCCTTCGCCAAGAACAAAGACCGCAACCAGAAGAGGCCTACATCCGTAAACTTCATTTTGGCCGTTGGATCAATGATCCTAATGACAACACATGCATGAATACACGTGCTCGCGTTCTAGTTCGCGACACTGAAGCTGATCCTACCTTCCGTCCTAATAAGCGTAACAAAGAATGCGTGGTTGATACTGGCCGCTGGACAGATCCATATAATGGACAAGTCTATGACCAGGCTAAAGATATCCAAGTCGACCATATGGTACCATTGAAGTCAGCATATCTTGCAGGAGCCTGGGCTTGGGATTATAAAACTCGCTGCCTCTACGCTAACTACATGGGATTCAAACCGCACCTCATTCCTTCTAGCGTTCGCGAGAACACTTCTAAGGGTGATCGCGGCCCAGAAAAGTATCTACCTCCAGACCATAACTATCGCTGCCAATACGTAAAGGACTGGTTAGCTATTAAGCTTATCTGGAAACTCAACATGACAACAGAAGAGGTTATCGCCATTGACGAACTCGTGCATAACTACCGTTGTGACCTTAAAGACTTCAATGTTTCTTTAGAAGAACTGAAAGATCAAAGACAGTTCATTCAAGACAATATTGAATTCTGCATGATTAACAAAAGATGATTTTTGAGATCCTCTTTGAAGATGATGACATCCTAGCTGCGAACAAGCCTGCAGGCTTACCTTCGCAGCCCACTTTGGATAAAAGCCGCAAAGACTTCTATACTCTTTTAAAAGAACAACTCATTCAGCGTGATGGACCCGAGACTTACTTAGCACTCCATCATCGCTTGGATCGTGATACATCGGGAATCATGCTCTTTGCGAAATCAAAAAGAGCAAATCTCCCTATCGCAAATCTTTTTAAAGGACGAGACATTCAAAAAACTTACTGGTGCTTGATCAATGCCAAAAACCTTCCTGAAAAATGGGATGTTAAAAACTTCTTAGCACCTTTTGATGATAAAAAAACTAAGCGCTCAAAGATGCACTCGGTTCATTCTGGCGGCGCTCCTGCTCTGACAAGCTTCGCGTTGCTTCAAAAACTAAAGCGAGGGCAACTTATCGAAGCCAGCCCTAAAACAGGTCGAATGCATCAGATCCGCGTTCACCTCTCTGAATTTCAGCGAGGAATTTATGGGGATGATCTCTATCACTCTCCGCAAGTCCCTAAACCCCCAAGACTTATGTTACATGCACGCTCTTTAGAGTTTACGCATCCATTAAGCGGAGAACCCCTTAAAATTGAAGCTCCTCTCCCGCAAGACTTCTTGGACTTTCAAGATCTTTTAAACTCTGAAAAGAAACACTCTTAGGCTTCGACTAGTCCACTTCAGCGAGCCGAAGAACTGCCACAAGCCATTCCCATGCTCAAAGACAGAAACTCCTCTCTAGAGGCTCTAGCGGTCCTTCTTTAAACTAATCTTTTAAAGGAGGATTTATGAAAACCTATAAAGCGGCTATCCTGGCAGCCGATGGCTTTGAGCAATCGGAACTCTTTGAACCTCTTGAAGCCCTTCGCCAAGCTGGTGTCGAAGTTAAAATCGTTTCTCTAAAATCAGGCGAGATCAAAGGCTGGAACCACACAGAGTGGGGAAAGAAAGTTTCGGTGGATATGACTGTGACGGAATGTCGACCTGAAGATTTCGATGCGCTCATTTTACCAGGAGGCCTTATGAGTCCCGACATTCTTCGACAGGATATCGGCGCCGTGGGACTCATTTCTACATTTGCTGAGCAGGGAAAAGTCATCGCAGCGATCTGCCACGCCCCTTGGCTTCTGATTGAAGCAGACCTCGTTGAGGATCGAAATATAACGAGCTATCGCTCTGTGAAAACAGATCTTCTCAATGCGGGAGCTCATTGGAAAAATGAAGCTGTCGTTGTCGACGCCGGAATCATCACCAGTCGAGGCCCCGAAGACATTCCCGCATTTTGTAAAAAGATACTAGAAGAGATGAAAGAAGGCGCACAACATCACTTGAGCTTGCGCCGCCATCAAAAAAGACCAGGTGAGAAACATCTTCAGATATAGAACACATATCTAAATTGTATCGACGGCGTCTCTAAAGAAGCTGTCTATACTTTTATCATTAAAATACGCGACAGTAATCCACAGCTGTAGGAATAGTTACGAAGTAGATATTATCTTTTTCAAAGATCGCGCGAACTCGGTGATACTCTTGTTGTCCGCTGAGAGACTCTTCTTTTACTCGCGCTGTTGTAAATCCCAATGAAGGAATTTTATTTTCAGCCTGTAGCGCAGAGACTTTCCCTTCACAGCGAACAAGGCTCTGATCCTTTTCAGAGACCGTGCACTGACTCTTAGGCCAACGATACTCAAAGTAGTCGCCCAACCCCTGCAAGTCTTGACTTTGTAACTTTAAAAAAGGAACCGAGCTTTCGCTCACTGTCTCCATCTGTGACATGAAGGTATAGCCCATAGGATTTAATACTTTTAAAACTACTTCTTTTTCTTGAACAGAGACCATCCAGTGAGTGCTATAGCGGTTCGGCTGACAAACGACGCCTTTTGCAAATCCTGAAAGTGGTACTAATAAAAATCCTAGAACCAAGAGTTGAAATCCTAAACGCATAAGTTCCCCTTTTAGAAAAAGTCTTTAAGAAATATCTTAGGACTTTCATTCCATGCGACCTTCATTTTCAAAATTTTTAACTCTTTGGAGTAGTTCTTTCGTCTTTAACTAGTAATTTTCAGGACGTAGCTCCGGTTTAATGCCTGTACACAACCACAAGAAGATTCAAATTTTTATTAATATACGGAAGGCTACAATTAAAATCGCCAGCAGTTATAACCGTGACTCTATCGAAGGTGTTGAAACGCACAGGATCTTTTTATAATTCCTTGAGATGACTCACCAACAAACTTACGGTCACGCATGCTATTCGTAGATTTTAGGCATAAAAAAAGCCGACTCAAAGGTCAGCTTTTTTATATCAGTTACTCAATCCGTGTGGATTCAAGTAGATTTGAAAATGGTGCCTCGGGCCGGAATCGAACCGGCACGGCCCGGTGAAGGAACCCCAGGATTTTAAGTCCTGTGCGTCTACCAATTTCGCCACCGAGGCACGCAGGATCACTAAGTTCTCTATTTCTCTGATGAAAGTCAACTGACCTCCAAGGCTTGCTTATTTTTTTTGCACAAAGTAGGCGCGTCGCAACAAAACATGGCCTTTATAAAGAGCCAGCACTAGAATTTGACAAGCCGTTATTCAAATCTTCAAAGGAGCCCGCCTTGGAAATTCATAAGACTTTCACTCAACAAAAGCAGTTTTTTCTAAATGGCGAAACTAGGGATCTGAATTTTCGCAAAGCCCAACTTCGCGAACTCAAAGCGGTGCTGAAAGAAAATCAAGAGTATCTCTCGCAAGCCATCTATGAAGACTTCGGCAAAAGTGCTTTTGAAACCCACCTGACCGAATTTGCCTTGGTTTATCATAGTATCGACGAAGCTCTAAAAAACTTAAACCTCTGGGGTGCACCCCAAAAAGTTCCAGTCAGCCTTGCAAACTTTCCAGCCAAAGCCTTTCGCCTTCCCGAACCATTAGGAGTCAGCCTCATCATTGGAGCCTGGAATTACCCCTACCAACTCACTCTAGCCCCCCTTGTCGCAGCAATGGCTGCAGGGAATACTTGCATCATTAAACCCAGTGAACTGCCGAGTAAAACCGCCAAGGCTCTAGCGGAAGTTCTGAATAAATCCTTCTCTGAAGAATACATTTCCGTCATCAACGGAGGGGCAGAGACCACACAAGAACTTCTTCAACTTCCATTAGATAAAATATTCTTCACTGGCAGCACAAAGGTTGGAAAGATTGTCGCTAAGGCTGCTGCTGAAAACCTCACACCAACAACTTTAGAGCTTGGTGGGAAAAGTCCCTGCTTTGTTTTTAAAGACGCAGACCTCACCCTTGCTGCACGCAGAATTGCTTGGGGTAAGTTTTTAAATGCCGGTCAAACTTGCGTGGCCCCCGACTATCTTTTGATTGATGACGAGATTTACGATCGCTTTCTAGAAAAACTAAAAAAACAAATTCCTTCAATTGTCGGAGTCAATCCAAAGACCTCAGAGAGTTATGTAAAAATCATTTCAGAGAATCATGCCACTCGTTTGATGAATCTCATTCCTTCAGATAAAGTGTGTTATGGAGGCAAAGGTAACATTCAAGATCGCTACATCGAGCCGACCATTTTAAAAGACATTGAGTGGACAGATGAGCTGATGCAAGAGGAGATCTTTGGCCCACTCCTACCCTGCTTGCGCTTAAAAAACTTAGACGACTCTATCAAAGAGATTCAATCGTTTGAAAAACCCCTCTCACTTTACGTCTTTACAAGAAATCAAAATCTTCAGAATATGATTCTCTCCAATCTGTCTTTTGGCGGAGGCTGCATCAACGACACAGTCATGCATCTTTCAGAAAGTCACCTTCCGTTTGGCGGAGTCGGTAAAAGCGGCTGGGGCTCTTATCACGGGAAAGCAGGTTTTGATGCCTTTACCCATTATAAAAGCATCCTGCACAAAGGCTTTTTCCCAGAGCCTCCGATCAAGTACCAGCCCTATACAAACTGGAAGCGCAAGATTCTGGAGTTTCTTTTCGGCTAGTGGCGCAAAGCGCCGAGAATACGAGCTCAAGAAGAGATATTCCCAGTTGAGCCCCCTTAGTAAAAGTCTCTTCCCTTGACTCGCCCCCCGTTTCAGGATTTACATACTTAAGTGAATTTTTTTGCTCAAAACCTTAGAGTTTTTAAAACTTCATTTTGGCCTTTATTCGCTCTTGTTGTGATTTCAAGTTCAGTGGATCACTTTCTCACTTTCGAAGTCGAAAAAGCCATGACCCACCCTCAGGGAGTTCAACCTGAAATCTTTGTCTTTGGTTCCTTGTCCGTCATTTTGGGCCTTCTCTTTCCCGTACTTATTAGCCTAACAGCCATCTATGGAATTTTAAGGTCTAAAAACCAAAACCTTGAAGTCGGTGATTTCTTTGCAAAGTTCTCTTCTCAAACATTTATCGAAAATCTAAGATCTTGGGGAAAGATCTTAACTTGGGGACTATTGCTGATCCTGCCTGGAGTCTGGAAAGTCCTGCAGTATTGTTTTGTTACCTTCGTGGTTACTTGTTCAAAAGCCTATGACGACGGTAACGTCGATGCACTTCAGTACTCAGCTAAGGTTTTCAAAAAACATAAATTGAAAACTCTTGGCATCATGTTCTTATTCACCATACTTATCCCCATCATCATGACCACTCTTTTTGATGGTTATAAACTTTTATGGAAAACACCCATAGCAAGTTTATTTTTATCTGCTGTGAACGTTTATTTTATAATTATATCAACCCAACTATTATTTAATATCTTTAGTTCCGAGGAGCCTAAAAATGAATCTTACATTTAACTGGAAAGACATTAAAACTCGTGGCCGTGGTTTAACGTTTGATGACGTTCTTCTTATGCCAATGCGTTCAGACATCCGTTCTCGTCGTGAACCAAAGCTAACAACTCGTTTAACAAAAAAAATCACTATCGAGATGCCAATCATCAGCGCCAACATGGACACGGTCACTGAGTACGACATGGCCTTTGCAATGAGCCAACTTGGTGGAGTCGGTATCCTGCATCGTTTTATCTCCGCTGAAGAACAAGCCATCCAAGCTCGCCGCCTTCAAGAAAACGGCGTAAAAATTATCTCTGCAAGCGTGGGTGTGGGTGAAGAGTTTAAAGCTCGTGCAAAAACTCTTATTGATGCCGGAGTAAATCTAATCACTATCGACATCGCACACGGACACTCCATCCAAATGATGGAAACTTTGAAATGGCTTAAAGATTCCTACCCTAACGTTGAAATCATCGCTGGCAACATGGCTACTCCTGATGCTGCTCAAGATCTTATCGAAGCCGGTGCAGATGCTATTAAAGTTGGTATCGGCCCTGGCTCTATGTGTACAACTCGCGTTATCACAGGTTGTGGAGTTCCACAGCTTACGGCTATTGCTCTTTGCGCAGAAGTGGCTGCGGCTCACGGCGTTCCAGTGATTGCTGACGGTGGTATTCGTACTTCAGGCGACATGGTTAAAGCCTACGCCGCAGGTGCCGATGTGGTCATGCTTGGAAGCATGCTTTCAGGAACCATTGAAACTCCAGGGGAAATCAAAAACGGACGCAAACAATACCGTGGTATGGCTTCGCGTGCAGCTCAAGATTCTTGGAGAGGTGGCGTACCAGAGGGTATGGCCCCAGAAGGTGAAGCAACGTTTGTTACTGTCAAAGGACACGTCCGCGATGTCATTCTCGAAGTTTCTGGCGGCATTCGTTCAGGTATGAGCTACCTCAACGCAACGACGATTGCAGAAATGCGTGAAAACGCACAGTTTATGGAAATGTCATCGAATGGAATTGCCGAATCACGTGCACACGGAGTAAAAAACTAGACTATGTCTATTAGCGATTCTCGCCCCATTGGCGTTTTTGATTCAGGAATAGGCGGGCTCACAGTACTGAAAGAGCTCGCATTGCAGTTTCCCCAAGAAAGCTTCGTCTACCTTGGTGATACGGCACGCCTTCCTTATGGATCTAAATCGCCAGAGACGATTCGCAAATACTCTGAACAAAACATCGCCTTCCTTCGCAAAAAAGATGTGAAGGCTATTGTGATTGCCTGTAACACAGCGTCCACTCAGTACTCTGAAAAAGAGTTCGAGGGCATCCCTGTTTACAACGTGATTGATCCCGGCTCAGAGACTGCACTAAAGGCATCTATGAGCTCGCGCATCGGTGTCTTAGGAACCCGAGCAACAATCAATAGCAAAGCCTATACAAAGAAGATTCTGCAACTAAATCCCTCAGCGCAAGTTTACGATCAAGCCTGCCCTCTTTTTGTCCCGTTGGCAGAAGAAGGCTGGGATCAAGATCCTGTGACGAACTTGATTGTGTATCGATACTTGAGCCCCTTGCTTGAGAACCACATCGATACGCTGATTTTAGGATGTACTCACTATCCGATTTTGAAAAGTTCTATCGCGAGAGTCACAGGTTCTTCCATTGAGTTAGTGGATTCTGGCGAAGCCATTGCAAAATGGATTCAAAAAGATTTTAAAAACCAAAGACTCCAGACTCGTATTGATATGGAGCCTCGAGTGATTGATCTTATGACAACAGATCACTCAGCTCACTTCAACGAAGTGGCTTTAAGAATTTTAAAACCCGTCAAAGTAGATACCTTCACCGTCGTTAACGTTTAAAAATTAAAAAGGACTTTGCACATGCAAGCTTCGATGCAAACTTCGCTTTTCACTTACACTTCAAAAGGTCTTCCTGTACTAGCTTATGAATTTAAAAACGATGGCCCAGAAGTTTTAATTCTAGGCGGCGTTCATGGAGATGAAATCGAGGGTGTCATTGCTGCCCAAGAAATTTTAAAATATTTCATGAAATCTTATGACTTAAAACTCAACATCACCTTAGTCCCTCAGTTTAATTTAGAAGGTGTTGTCTTTAAAACCCGTGGCAATGGAAATGGAGTTGATCTCAATCGCAACCTGCCAACCAAAGACTGGTCACCAGAGGTAACAACTCCCCGCTATCATCCAGGCCCGGCTGCTGGGAGCGAAGCTGAAAACAAAGGGTTGATCGACTATATCGCCGCAAAGAAGCCGGTCTTCGTTCTTTCTCTGCACTCGTGGAAACCTATGCTCAATGTTAATGGAGATTGCCACAAAGTCGCTGAAGTAATTGCTGAAGAAACAGGCTATCGCATTGACCCAGAAATTGGTTACCCAACCCCAGGTTGCCTTGGCACCTATACTGGTTTAGAAAGAAATCATCCCACTTTAACCTACGAAATTGAAAGAGGCCTTGCCGCTGAAGAAATCATTCGCGTGCATGTACCCGCAATTTTAAAATCCCTGAAAGTACTTGAAAGCTAGGAGTTTCAAAAATGCAAAATGAAGTGAATAAAATTTATGAAGACATTCAAGGTGGAAAATCTATCGATGACCTTTCTACTCATGAGTTGAAATTTATTTTTGAAACCATCGAAGGTCTTGATGCTGGCAAACTCCGCGTCTGCGAAAAGATCAATAACGAATGGAAAACCAACGATTGGATCAAGAAGGCGATCTTACTTTATTTCCGCATTCAAAAAATGGATGTTATGAAATCAGGTGATTTTACGTACTACGATAAGATCCCTGTAAAACAATGGAGTGATGAACAAGGCGTGCGTGTAGTTCCCAACGCTATTGCTCGTAAAGGCTCTTTCATTGAAAAAGGTGCGATCCTTATGCCTTCTTACGTGAATATCGGCGCCTATGTTGGCGCAGGCACAATGGTCGACACTTGGGCAACAGTGGGATCTTGTGCCCAAATCGGTAAGAACGTTCACCTCTCAGGTGGCGTAGGCATTGGGGGCGTTTTAGAACCTGTGCAAGCAACTCCTGTTATCATTGAAGACAATGCTTTTATTGGCAGCCGTTGCATCGTTGTTGAAGGTGTTATTGTTGAAGAAGGTGCTGTTCTTGGAGCCGGCGTCACTATCACTGCCAGCACGAAGATCATTGATGTTTCTGGCGACAAACCTGTTGAATACAAAGGCCGTGTCCCAGCAAACTCTGTAGTGATTCCTGGAACACAGATGAAGGACTTTGCTGCAGGCACTTACGGAGTTCCATGTGCGCTTATTATTGGAAAACGCAAAGCCAGCACAGATCTTAAAACTTCCCTGACAGATGCTCTTCGCGACTATCAAGTCAGCGTTTAATATTTTTTTATATTATTCCGTTTAAAACAAAAAAAAGCTCCAGCAAATATGTTGGAGCTTTTTTTTATTTAAATATTATCAAAAGATTTACTTCACTCTTAAAGCATCAGAAGGTTTCACGGAGGCTGCTGTTCTTGCTGGAATATAAGCACCCAGTCCCGCAATCACCGCACTCACAAATAAGACTGCCATCACAAGACCATAATCTACAAGCGCAGGAATGGATGGGTCATAGTAAATCGCAGAGTCTGCAAGTTTCAATGGATAGGCCTGAAGATAAAGCCCCACACCTGTACCAACGATAACTCCAATTAAGACTCCTGAAAAACCCAGAGAGAAACCCATCAAAGCAAAAGTTTTTACTGTCTCTTTACCCGACAATCCAATGGTTCTTAGAATCGCAATGTCTCGGCGTTTCTGCGAAAGCAAAAGAGCCAGAACAGTTAGAATGGAACTCGCAGCGACAATACCTGCTAACCCTAGAAACGTTCCGATAGTGAGTTTTTCTAATTTCAAGGCGTAAAGAAGCGCAGAGTTTCGATCCATCCACGTCTCAACACTCACACCATCAAACTTTTCTAAGTCTTTTTTAAGGGGCTCAAGATTTTTCTCATTACTCAACCACACCTCAACACCGAAGTTTCTTTGCTGCAACTCCAGCGCAAGAGCGTTCAGAGTGACACCTCTTTGGTAGTAGATGTACTGAGCGTCTACATCCGACAAACTTGTGGTAATAATTTTCTTAATGCGAACTCTTTCAAACTTCGGCGTTTCCCCTGGCGGAAGTAACAATCCTGTCGGAGAAACGATGGTGACAAAATCTCCCTCAAAGACCCCAAGGCTTTGCGCAAGATCCACACCCATTAATATCTCCCCTTCTTGAGGAATATCACTAGGGTCCCAAAAGTAGGTTTCTCTGTGGGATTCTTTGCGATCTAAATTTTGTAAAGAGTTAATAAAGTGCTCAAGACTCTCTGCTGTGACCCCGCGGGCTATGCCACCGCGAAACTGCCCGTCCTGACTGCGTAAGATAACATCTTGGGTTTCATACACATAAGCCTTTGTCCCCTCATACTCTTTCAGTCTTTGCATGACAGGATGGCTCTCTAAGCTTTCTGGCGATGTCATGCCCGAAGCCTGCACGTATAAATGAGGTTCAAGCCCCAGGATACGTTTTTTAATTGTCGCATTCATTCCGTTCATCACGAAAAGAACGGTTAAAAACGCAGTCACACTGATGGAGATTCCCACAAGAGATAGCCAGGAGATTCTTTTGATCAAAGCTCCGGCTCTTTTTGAAAAAATAAGGTTTTTAAAGAAATGTCCAACCAGCATGTCCCCATCATAAAATTTCTGGGGCAGGTTTCAAGCATTTACAGGTTTAGGGACTCTTTGTTTTTTGCCCTGCTGGCAAGCGTTGAGTTTCTTCCTCCAAAACCTCACGGACATTGGACTTCATGAAAAAGCTCTTCTGCATGGCTTTAAGAACAACAACAGTCTCATTCAAGGTTTCCACAAGGCGCTGACTTGCCCCTGGCAAATCTTGCTCCACTGACTGGAAGGCGGGCCCTAGGGCTCTCGTGACCTTAGAAAGGTCCTTTGTGATCATAGCAAGATCCTTAGCAAGCTCGGGATTTTGCCTATTAAGCTCTGGCAGAACGCGATTCAACTCGCCACTGGTTACGGCTAAGTTTTGAATAAGATGTCGAACTCCATCATCCTTTGTTGCCTGACGAGATAGTTTTGTCATGTCTACGGCCATGGCGTTCAGATTCACCATCAGTGGATCAATTCTATCAAAGATTTTTACGAAGTTTTCAGCGCGACTCTTATCCGCAAAGGCATCCATGACCACATGAATACTCTCTAAAGTTTTTGTCAGTCTTTCTAAGTAGGCATTTAAATTTTTGCCACTCATTAAGGACATCAAGTCCATGCTCTCATGTGAAGCAATGTGAGAATCCGGCTTCAAGAGTGGCAAGTCATCGTTCCCCAAAGAGACCTCAAGAACTCGGTCCCCAATCACAAAGGGCCTAGTAAGTTGCACAACACTGTTTTCGCGGATCTTTTCCTCGAATCGGCCCAAAACATAAAAATCCACATGAATGCGATTCTTAGAGTCCAGGCGAACCTCTTCAACGGCGCCAGCTTTCAAGCCGGCAATCAAAACTGTACTGCCCTGATAGACACCATCGGCGTTCTCAAAGGTTGTGGAGTAATGAACCTTCCGCTCAAACCAACCTTGCTTCAAGGCTGACAACGAAAATACACCCACGAATCCAATCAAGGCTCCCAAAACAAAGACCCCAGCAACGCGCTCAAATTTTGAGACCTTGATCTTTCTCATAGATGCACAACTCTTTTCATTGGATCGATCGCTTGATAATAAATCTGTCCATCATCAAGGTGTAGCATTTGGTATTGGAACAAGTTCATGAACTTATCATCATAAGAGCATATAAACACATGCTGACAGAACCCCTGCTCACGCAATTTATGCAAGTGATCAGCAAACGTATAAATACTGTCCTGACCAAGCCCCACACTTGGGTCGTCTAAGAGTAAAACTTGAGGACGCGTAACAACAGCTCTTAAAAGACAAGCCAGCTTACGTACTCGCCCCGGCACATGCGCCGGCAAGTTATCAGCAAATTGCTCTAAGGAAAATTCCTTTAGCAACTCTCGCACTCTGAGCTCAGCCTCTTTCGGCTCTAAAATTTTATGATACAGAAGTGGCAAAACAAGATTATCGTAAATCGATTTATTATTTAAAAGTCCACCATAATCAAAAGAGTAACCGACATTCAATCTGTACGGCAGAAACTCTTCAAATGTCATATCCACCACATTTTCGCCGTTGATGAGATATCTCCCCGACTGAGGAATTTGCAGACCTGCTAGAATTTGCAGAAGCGAACTCTTTCCCGCGCCCTCTTCGGCCTTCACCCAAAGGATTTCATTCATAGGGAAATCAAATTCCACATTGAAGACAACAGGATCATGTCCTTCGTGATTAAATGTGACGTGCTCGAATCTAAGACTCTCGATTTTCATGAGATCACTCCTAAGTTTCTGAGTTGCTGCATATAAAACAAAGCTGAAATAAAAATATTAAAAATAAGTACAAAAATAATACTGTGAACTACCGCAAGAGTGGTTACTTGAGGAACTTCATGATGACTGCGCTTTACTGACAATCCTTGAAAACAAGAAACTGCAAATATAATGATTCCACTAAAAGTGTTCTTCAAAAAGAAAACGGCTATATCAGCAGCCGCAATAGAGCGTAAAAGAGAATCTGCATAGAACTCAAAAGAAAGATCTTGTAGAAAACGTGTCACAAAGAAGCCACCAACAAGAGCAATCAGATTAAAATAAAACGCCAGACATAGAACGCTGATCACCCCGCCGATCAGACGAGGAAAGACGATGTAGCTCAGTGGATTAATACCCATTACTTCAAGAGCTTCGATCTCTCGATTGGCGCGCATGTTTCCAAGTTCAGACGCCACTGCGGTTCCTGAACGCGCAATCACCACCAAAGCCACTAAAAGAGGCCCCGCCTCTCTCAGAATCATCAGAATCAGAAATGAACCGAGCATGTGAGTGCCGCCCATAAGGCTTAAATTGGCTTGCGATTGCAAGATCATCAATGCTCCAACCCCCAAACCTAAGCTAGAGATCAGAGGAAGCGCTTGCCATCCAGTAAAATAAATTTGTGCGGAGATGACTTGAAGAATTTGACGGAAGCCTTGAGCTTTATCAGTCACTGTAGCGCGAATGGACAGATAAGCCAACGACATCACATGCAATGTGTACATCGCATGCTTCGTTACGTATCTCCCCAAATTATCAACAGTCCCTAAAAAGGCTGACATTCTTTGCTTCCTTCTTCGAATGACTTATCGGATCGGGCTGCAAAGGACACATCTGCCAAAGGTCGAGTTTTAAGGGGATATAATAGGTAAAATCAGACTAATAAGCCCAAAGAGAATAGAAAAGAGACTTCATAGCCTCGAAATACATTTCCCAAGATGAGGATTCAAAGCGACTGCCAATAATCGCATGGCGCTTGATGTAGATGCTTTCTGGATAGGCGGCTCGAAAAGTTTTATACGAGCGGTACATGTGCAGTCGAGATGTCACAAGAAGAATATCTCGACACTTCAGAGCTTCAACAATAGGCAGACTCTGCTGAGCATTGCCATAAGTTGTTTCTGATCTTCGATCTAAAACGACATCATTCTCTGAAAGGTTTCCGTAGAAGGACCACACTGGCATAATTTCGCGAAGTCTTGCATTGGCATAGACACCAGAAATAACTAATTTCTTCACGTTTTGATTGGCCAGTAAATCAAAACCTTCGCGCACTCTCCCCGCCCCTCCGGTTAAGACTACAGCACAGTCTGCCGTACTCGTTTTAACCCAAGACTGAAGAGGTTCTTTTTTGACTTTTTTATACTCATCAAAAAATTTATAAGTCAGGACTCCTGTTAATAAAACAAGAGCCCAGAACAGTTTAGACTTTATGAAAGTCTTAGCGATGGGCAATGACTTCAATCTCCACGTTCACACCACGAGGTAAGCCAGCAACTGCTACGGTCGAACGAGCCGGTGGAGCTTCTGTAAAGAATTTCCCATAGGCTTCATTCACAGCTGCGAAATCATTCATGCTAGTTAAGAAGATTGTCGTCTTAACGATATTAGAAAGATTCAAGCCTGCTGCTTCTAAAACAGATGTTACGTTTTTCATAACCATTTCTGTTTGAATGCGGATGTCACCTGTGAATACTTCACCTGTTTGTGGATTCAGAGCTACTTGCCCAGAACAAAAAACAAAGTCACCCATTTGAATTGCTTGAGAGTATGGGCCGATCGCCTTTGGTGCATTTTCAGTGCTAATAATTTTTTTCATTTTAATAACCTCTTAGAAATAGAAAATAATTCCGGCATTAAATGGGCCACCTGCAATTGTGCGGAAGCGAACATTGTCGGCAGAAAGAATTCCCACACCACCTTCAAAAGTAAATGCAAGAGAGTCTAAGCCTGGAAGAAAAAACTCAGCTCCGAAAAGAGCATTTAATTCAAAACCAGATTGCTTATCTCCTGATGTTTCAAAATTCGCCAGACCAAGAGATCCTCCCATGTAGAAATTCATGTTTTCTTCTTTGAAAACAATACGGCGAACTCCTGCATTGAAAGTAAATTTAGATTGATCTTTCTCTGTATCAATTCCAAGCCCTGCAGCCACTGATAAATCTGGAGCGAAGTGATAAACCATCGCTAACTCCGGAAGATCCAAGGTCGCATTTTTCTTCACACCAACGCCCAAGCGATTGCTTAATTCCTTCGCTTGCACCGATGTACCGATTAGTAATCCCATGACAACAAAACAAGATGCTAAAAACTTAGTCATTTACGACCCCTTCAAGTGATTCTTAAAAAGTCTCCATTCTGAGATTCTTTTTAAATATTTCAGCGATTATTAAATGAAATTACGCTCGTTCGGGCAAAGGTATTTTCAGACTTACTTGGGGTGTCAATGCGCAGGAGAAGACTATATGCATTCACGCAATCTAAAAGCCGAACAGCCCTTTGATCGTTTTACTGAAACTAAACGAGGGCTGATGCCACTTTCTGCAAAAAAACTTCAGAGAATCGTTTTTTCTGCTCTATCTCCGTCTGCCATATTTTTTCACGCATAAAGCGAAAGCTTGTTTTTGTTATTTTCAAGGTGGATTGACTCTCGTAATGTACAAGCGCTGCAAGGCCGAGTAACTGAGACTCTAAAGGCAAAACCTTCTGAGGTACCTGATGTGGATAACCTTTTTCATCATGTCTCTCTTCATGACTAACGACCATCGCTTTAACATTTTCTGAGAATTGAGAAGACAAGGACATCAACCGATTCAGAGAATGCGTAGGGTGCTTTCTGAACTCATCATCACTATCAAGATCTGCAATGGATTGGTTCTGCCTATCAAAGAAGTACTTTTCCACAATCCCCTTTGGAAGATCGTACACACCAATGTCCGCAAAAACACCCGCCCAAAAAACCTCTTTTGGAATTCCGACTTGAAGCTTAATACTGAGTAATGAGGCATAGATCCCCACAAAAAATCCTGGGTACGAAAAACCAAGATCTTCGTTCGCAAGCCTTAAGACTTCCTCCCAAACATCTTCTTCTTTCAAAAAGAGTTCAAACGTATTCTCCAACTCTGCTTCGATAAGTTGGATATGTTTTTGAATCAACGATTCATCACGAACATAGCTAAAGCTCACGGAAACCAGAAAACTCACATCTTTAAACAAAGTCATTAGACTTGCCCTAAGTCTTTTTTGAAATCCTTTACCAGATTTATCGAAGTACTGGTTAATATACTCACGGTAGTCGGCAGCTTGTTGAAGAGGAATATAAAACGTGTGCTCTGCTGTGGGGTGATCGATCAACTTCTGATACTTTCCCTCACTTAGAACTTCCCCTTCAGAAATCACTTTAAGATATTTCTGATTCAGAGCTAAAGGTAAATAGGCTGAAAATGGGACCGTGCTCATTGGGAAAATCTCTTGAACACCCGACTTGAAATACCGTCCGCGAACTTGCGTTCCGACAATATATTCAAGCTTCATGGTTTTAAAAAAATCAAACTCACGCAAGACTATCAATCGCCCATCCGCTGCCATCTTAGCGACTTCCGCGAATTCGCCCCACATAACTGGCGCTAAAACAAGAGCTGTCGGAAGTTCTTTCCAAACGATTTCACAAGAAGATCTTAGCTCTTCATTAGAGTTAGATGGAGACAGAATCACTAGGTGACAAAGTTTTTCAGAATGGGACAAGCTTTGAAACTCACTGATCGAAAGTGATCGAGAATTGATATAAAATTTTTGAAAGACCTCTTGAAGTCTTTGCTGAAAGTCTGGATATAAACCTTCAGATAATACAATCACTTCCAGTTTTTGCCTAAACATACGCCTCAATTTTTGCCTATGCAGTCTCAAGTTGTAAATAAATGATAATTGAGAGCCTCACCTTGAACAAGAGAAGTTTTCTCCATTGACAAGAGCAATGCTGCCTTAGACCCTTAAAGGGCATCAAAAGTCTTTGAACCTCTGAAAGGATATCTTTATGAAACGTTCTTTGCTCTCTGCTTTTGTACTTCTTGGTCTTTCACTCAATGCTCAAGCTGCACTGATTAATGCGGACAAAGCTGGTGGTTCTTTAGAAAAAGTAACTCTTTCTAAATCAGCAACAGCAGATATCGAAGGTACTTCCCAGAACTTGCAAGCTGTGGGCGCAGGCCTTCGTGCAAAGAAAGTCGTCTTTGTGAATGTAAAAGTTTATGTTGGCGAACTCTTTGTCTCTTCTCTAGAAAGCTTTAAAAAAGCGGACGCTCTTTCTTCTGTAAAAGATCAAAAAGCTATAGCTATTCAACTCCACTTCCTAAGAGATGTGGACAGTGAAAACGTACAAAAATCATTTAAAGAAGCACTTGAAACAAATAAGGTAAACCTTCAAGACTCTTCTGTTCAGCAATTCCTTGAATCTGTTGTTAAAGGTGGAGAGGCCAAGTCAGGCAAGGCCCTAACAATTTTGGGGATTAAAAATAGTGATGGCAGCGAAAGCATCAGCTATGAAACAACATCTGGAAATGTTTCACAAATTAAAGGCAGCGAAGGATTTGTTCAAAATATCTTCTCGATTTGGTTAGGAAAACCATCGGACGATGGCGTTGCGACTTTGAAAAAAGAAATCCTAAAGTAGTCTCAAAATTCTCATTCCCTTGGATGAGTTAATAACTCGCCCAAGGGAAGACTTCCCTACTTCTATCTAACTTTTAGATCTTGTCTTGCTTTATAGCCAACCAAGCTCTTAGCCAGAGTTTCTCTGAGCTAAGATTGCGGCTGCTACATCAGCATCATCAAGCACATTAGCTTTTTGAGTCGCCTCTGCCTTCACAACATTCTGCGCTTCATTCTTATCTTTATCTGGAGACAGACTTAAAAGTACGACTCCAAGAACGATTAAAGAAGTAGCTAGAACCTTCTGAATTGGCAGTGGTTCGTTGAAAATCATCAACCCCACAAAAGCCATTGCTGCTGTTCCGATCCCCGCCCAAACGGCGTAGACCATTGATACTGGTAAAGACTTCAAAGCTACAGCGAGCGCCACAAAGCAGATTCCATGACATACTAAAGTTAGAATGACTGGAACCACCTTTGTGAATCCCTCTGAATACTTCATTGTTATTGTACCAAGGACCTCGAATAAAATTGCGGCTGCAAGATATGCATAAGCCATAAGACACCATGTCTCGTAATGGACTATTTCCTTTCTTCCCGTTAAATTTTTAGTTCCCGTGCCCGGATGATCTTCCGAGAGATCTTTTTTTGAACCTTCGACAAAAAAGACTTAAAAAGCGACCGGGTGGAACACCCGTATTTGATATATATTATGGTATCACAAGGCCATAGAAAAATCCCATACAACTCGACTAATGAGAATTAACTGATAAAAATCAGCAACTTAGACGCGAGACAGTATGCCCATCCGCAATAAATCGTTTTTGAGATTGATTTCTATTTAGAATCAAATCGCTTTATATTTGAATTGAGAAAAAGAGCTAGATCTTCAACACTGCTCGCAGGAGAAATTCGCATTTGTCGCTCAATCAGAGTGGAGATCTTTCCTTCCGGACAATAGCGTTGGCAAGACGTGAAACTAAGACTCCAAGCAACCTCTTCAGCAGAAGTCGCAAGAGATTCATTCAATTCTTTCAAAAATTTTTGCTTTGTCTCGAATGTTGTCTGCTCTTCAGAGTGAAAAGCTCTCACCACACAGCCCGAACAAAACTCCACGTTCTTTTTCATAGACAAGAAATTACTCCGACTGAAAATAAACTCAAGTCCAAAAAGACAGAGAGCGAACTTCAGTTTTAAGATTTATTTTTTTGAATTTAGGCAAAAAAAAAACCCGCTAACTTTCGTTAACGGGTTTTAAGTAAAATAGAGCTGGCGTCGTGCTACTCTCCCACACAGTTGCCCGTGCAATACCATCGCCGCAAGAGGACTTAACTTCTGAGTTCGGAATGGGATCAGGTGTGGCCCCTCTGCTATAAACACCAGCAAAGCGTTTATTAATCAAAGTCGGAAGTCTTGCTAACTTCCTTTCGTTCTTTTGGCAAGATCTTGATACAAACAAGGTTGCCGATTTTAATGATAATCGAATGATTGATTTAGTTGATTTTTAGCGAATTTGGTTAGTCCCAAGTTCTTCATTCTATCCAAATATCAAAGTCTAAAGATGATATTCAAATGAACTAGTCTCAGGCTTTTAATAATAAAAGTTTCTTTGAGACGAAGTCTTCCTAAGTAAACTTAAGAAGAAAAAATTTAAAAAAGCCTCACGACCTATTAGTACGGATCAGCTCAATACATTACTGCACTTACACCTTCCGCCTATCAACCTCGTAGTCTCCAAGGAGTCTTTAGGGGGCCGAAGCCCCAGTGAGATCTAATCTCGCAGTTTGCTTCCCGCTTAGATGCTTTCAGCGGTTATCAATTCCGAACATAGCTACCCTGCCATGCCGCTGGCGCGACAACAGGAACACCAGAGGTTCGTCCATCCCGGTCCTCTCGTACTAAGGACAGGTCTGCTCAAATCTCATACGCCCACAGAAGATAAGGACCAAACTGTCTCACGACGTTCTGAACCCAGCTCGCGTACCACTTTAATTAGCGAACAGCTAAACCCTTGGGACCTGCTCCAGCCCCAGGATGTGATGAGCCGACATCGAGGTGCCAAACTCCATCGTCGATATGGACTCTTGGATGGAATAAGCCTGTTATCCCCGGAGTACCTTTTATCCGTTGAGCGATGGCCCTTCCACGCGGGACCACCGGATCACTTTGGCCTGCTTTCGCACCTGCTCGACTTGTAGGTCTCGCAGTCAAGCCCCCTTATGCCAATGCACTCGACGCCTGGTTTCCAATCAGGCTGAGGGGACCATCGCGCGCCTCCGTTACTTTTTGGGAGGCGACCGCCCCAGTCAAACTGCCCACCAGACAGTGTCCCTCTCCTCGATAAGAGGAGCAGGTTAGATTTCAAAGGTAACAAGGGTGGTATTTCAAGGACGACTCCACCAAAACTAGCGTTCTGGCTTCAAAGTCTCCCACCTATCCTACACATGCCAACTCTAAAATCACTGTCAAGCTACAGTAAAGGTTCACGGGGTCTTTCCGTCTTTCTGCGGGTACTCGGCATTTTCACCGAGAATTCAATTTCGCGAGGCATCTAGTCGAGACACCGGAGAAGTCGTTACGCCATTCGTGCAGGTCGGAACTTACCCGACAAGGAATTTCGCTACCTTAGGACCGTTATAGTTACGGCCGCCGTTTACTGGGGCTTCGATTCTCCGCTTCGCCTTGCGGCTGACGAATCCTCTTAACCTTCCAGCACCGGGCAGGCGTCAGCATGTATACGTCGTCTTGAGACTTTGCACATGCCTGTGTTTTTGATAAACAGTCGCTACTCCCATTTCTCTGCGACCCGAGAAAGCTTGGGGGGCAAGCCCTTACACTCTCTCAGGCACACCTTTTCCCTAAGTTACGGTGTTAAGTTGCCGAGTTCCTTGACTAGATTTCACCCCATCGCCTTAGGATATTCACCCCACTCACCTGAGTCGGTTTACGGTACGGGCTAATAAAGCTAAATATACGAAACTTTTCTTGGATGCATGGCTTTTCACACTTCCGGGGAAACCCCCTCGCATTCACACCTCAGAGTTATGACCAGCGGATTTGCCTACTGATCCTCCTACATGCTTACACCCAAATCCAATAATGGGCTGTGATATCCTACACCGTCATTCCTTATACACACTTTATCAGGTAACGGAATATTAACCGTTTTGCCATCGACTACGCCATTTGGCCTCGTCTTAGGACCCGACTAACCCTGGGAAGATTATCTTTACCCAGGAATCCTTGAGTTTTCGGCGCCCGGGTTTTTCACCCGAGTTAAACGCTACTTATGTCAGCATGATCACTTCTAGTTCGTCCAGCTGTCCTAACGGTCAACCTTCAGCCTACACTAGAACGCTCCCCTACCACTAAAATATAAAATACTTTAATCCAAAGCTTCGGTAACACGCTTAGCCCCGTTGTATCTTCCGCGCAGAGTCACTAGACTAGTGAGCTATTACGCTTTCTTTAAAGGATTGCTGCTTCTAAGCCAACCTCCTAGTTGTCAAAGTAACTCCACAACGTTTACCACTGAGCGTGCATTTAGGGACCTTAGCTGTTGGTCTGGGCTCTTTCCCTCTCGACGCAGGACCTTATCACCCTACGTCTGCCTGCCAGGGAACATATCTATGGCATTCGGAGTTTATTTGGGTTTGGTAATCCGGTAAAGACCCCTAGCCCATTCAGTGCTCTACCTCCATGATATTTTTTACCTGACGCTATACCTAAATATATTTCGGGGAGAACCAGCTATCACCCAGTTTGATTGGCCTTTCACCCCTAATCACAGCTCATCAAAAGAGTTTTCAACCTCAACTTGTTCGGCCCTCCACGAAGTGTTACCCTCGCTTCAGCCTGGCCATGATTAGATCACCGGGTTTCGGGTCTATGCCTGCATACTAAATCGCCCTATTCAGACTCGCTTTCGCTACGGCTCCACCTGCAACGGCTTAACCTCGCATGCAAACATAACTCGCTGACTCATTATGCAAAAGGTACGCTATCGACCATAAAAAGGTCTTTAACTGCTTGTAGACTTGCGGTTTCAGGTTCTATTTCACTCCCCTCTCGGGGTTCTTTTCACCTTTCCCTCACGGTACTTGTCCTCTATCGGTCACTAAGGAATATTTAGCCTTATGAGGTGGTCCTCACAGATTCCCACAGGATTTCACGTGTCCTGTGGTACTCGGGATTCCGCTAGGGCTTTTGAGGTTTTCGAACACGGGGCTATCACCCTGTCTCGCCAGACTTTCCAGACTGTTATTCTAACCTCGCCGGTCCCACATCGCGGTCCCACGACCCCAAATTCAAATAAATGAATCTGGTTTAGGCTCTTACCCGTTCGCTCGCCACTACTGAGGTAATCTCTAATTTGATTTCTTTTCCTGAGGGTACTGAGATGTTTCACTTCCCCTCGTTCGCTTCAAACAGCTATGTATTCACTGAGTGATATCTTATAAAAGATGGGTTTCCCCATTCGGAAATCTCCGGATCAAAGTGTGTGTGCCACTCCCCGAAGCTTATCGCAGCTTACCACGTCCTTCATCGCTTCTTAGTGCCAAGGCATCCACCGCAAGCCCTTTGTAGCTTTAAATAAATGGAACTAACCTCGCTAAAAATCAACTAAATCAATCTATTCAATTGTCAAAGAACAAAATACATTCGGTAACTTAATCACCTTCTAACTTTCCTACAACTTAAGTTGGTGGGCCTGGGATGACTCGAACATCCGACCCCACGCTTATCAAGCGTGTGCTCTAACCAACTGAGCTACAGGCCCTCGCGGGAAATTAGAAGCTAATCTCGCTCCTTCAAAACTAAACAGCTAGTAAGATTTTTTGGGACTCACAGACTCGGGAAGAGTCTGTTGACCTAAGATTGGGTCATTTTTACTTATTAGGAACAAGTCCTAATGAAGATGACCGGATAATCCTTAGAAAGGAGGTGATCCAGCCGCAGGTTCCCCTACGGCTACCTTGTTACGACTTCACCCCAATCATCGATCATACCTTGAGCGCCTGCCCCCTTGCGGTTAGCTCAGCGATTTCTGGTACAACCAACTTTCATGGTGTGACGGGCGGTGTGTACAAGGCCCGGGAACGTATTCACCGCGGCATTCTGATCCGCGATTACTAGCGATTCCAACTTCATGATCTCGAGTTTCAGAGATCAATCCGAACTTAGATGGCTTTTAAGTGATTTGCTCTACCTTGCGGATTAGCTTCACTCTGTGACCACCATTGTAGCACGTGTGTAGCCCTAGGCATAAGGGCCATGAGGACTTGACGTCATCCCCACCTTCCTCCGGTTTAACACCGGCAGTCCATCTAGAGTGCCCAACTGAATGCTGGCAACTAAATGCAGGGGTTGCGCTCGTTGCGGGACTTAACCCAACATCTCACGACACGAGCTGACGACAGCCATGCAGCACCTGTGTACCGACCCTTGCGGGCGACGCTGTTTCCAACAGTCTTCCAGTACATGTCAAGCCTAGGTAAGGTTCTTCGCGTTGCATCGAATTAAACCACATGCTCCACCGCTTGTGCGGGCCCCCGTCAATTTCTTTGAGTTTTAACCTTGCGGCCGTACTCCTCAGGCGGGATACTTAACGCGTTAGCTACGTCACTGAAGGGGTCAATACCTCCAACAACAAGTATCCATCGTTTACGGTGCGGACTACCAGGGTATCTAATCCTGTTTGATCCCCGCACTTTCGGGTCTGAGTGTCAGTGCTTAGCCAGTTACCCGCCTTCGCCTCCGGTATTCCTCTTGATATCTACGTATTTCACCACTACACCAAGAATTCTAGTAACCTCTCTAGCACTCAAGCTACGCAGTTTCAAACGCACTTCCAGGGTTGAGCCCTGGGCTTTCACGTCTGACTTACATAGCCACCTACACCCGCTTTACGCCCAATAATTCCGAACAACGCTAGGATCCCTCGTCTTACCGCGGCTGCTGGCACGAAGTTAGCCGATCCTTTCTTACAGGGTACCTTCATTGTGTTATTCCCCTGCGACAGAGCTTTACGACCCGAAGGCCTTCATCACTCACGCGGCGTCGCTGCATCAGAGTTTCCTCCATTGTGCAATATTCCCTACTGCTGCCTCCCGTAGGAGTCTGGACCGTGTCTCAGTTCCAGTGTGACTGATCATCCTCTCAGACCAGTTAGAGATCGTCGCCTTGGTAGGCCATTACCCCACCAACTAGCTAATCTCACGCGGACTCATCTTGAAGCGAAAAACCTTTGACCTCAGAAACCGCAGTTCCCGTGGTCTTATGCGGTATTAGCTAATCTTTCGATTAGTTATCCCCCTCTTCAAGGCAGATTATCCACGCGTTACTCACCCGTGCGCCACTAGTACTCGCCCGAAAGCTTTCCCCGTTCGACTTGCATGTATTAGGCACGCCGCCAGCGTTTGTTCTGAGCCAGAATCAAACTCTCCAGTTATAATTCTGTATCTCATCCAAACAACTAGCTTACGCTGTTTGTTTGTTCGAATATTTTTTTGAAATTGTGAATACATATTACTATATATTCTAAGAGCCCAAAAAATCTTATCTACTAGCTATTCAGTTTTCAAAGAACGAAATCGTTGTCGTTTTGATTTTCATCAAGAACGAAGCAGTGTTTTTAACTAAGATCGAAATCTTTGTCAACACCCAAAAAATTATTTTTTCAATTTTTTTGAAAAAACCCTCGTCAGCGGCAAATGCTCCAAAGTAATCAAGTTTCTGAATTCAAATCAGATACTTGTCCTTTTTGGATGTTCCGTTGAAGGAACGAATTGCGAAGGAAGCACGAGTTATAGGTGCAAAGTTCTGTTGAGGCAACTACTTTCTTTGTTGCTCAACAACTCAGCGCGCATCCCAGCATTTAAATCTCATTCAATTTCCCGCTATATATAGACGCCATATCGCGCCAGACGAGCAGCAGCTTTTCGGAAAGTTTTTCAAAAGCATTAGCGGCTACAGTCTTTTTCCGCCCATTTATTTATATCTGAAGTGCTTTTCACATTTCCATCTAGAACTTCGCCTTCTAAATAGGCAACTTTAGTTAATGTCTCTAATTCTGAAACACTCATGGACTTTTCAGCCGGCGAAACTTTGAAGTCACCTTGGCTATATATAAAAGCAATCGCCTTCACTGGCGGCGTCTTATCCAGAACTACTTTGTAGAACCGCTTAGGAACCACTACCCCCGAGGGCAGTTTAGATAATCCAACCTCATCGATGGGCCCCACTTCAACGACTAAGAACTTCTCACCACAAGCCCACCGCCTTACCAAAGCTTCGAGCTGCGCCCACGCACCACGATTTAATCCCGGCACTTGCGGAGCCATGTTTGTCATAACAAAGGTTTCATCATTGAGCGCCTGATCGGAGATAAAGTCCTCTGAAGGGGCCATGTGTCCCCGATCATATCCCGTTCTTACGTAATCCGTTGGCAAAGCGTGGGGAACTTTTCGCGCTTTCAATTCTGGATCTGCAAAGAACTTATCTTTTCTTTTGGCGTTCTTATTGCGAACCATCTCCTCTGTTAGCTTATAGCGAACTCGCAAAGGAATTTTATACTCAGGATAGTAATCAATGTGCAGAGCTGTCTTCTGAAGCCTTATGGAGGATGGGTACTTCTCGGCCATCACTGGCAAAACAGTTTTCGTTTTTTGTGGAGTTTGACAGGATATAAGAAATAGAAAAATTAGAAATATTAAACGCATCTTCTTATCCTTACAGAGCAGCCATAATTTGCAATGTAATTTATCGGATCCCCGATCCGCCTCCGTCCCTCATTCCCTTTTAATCATATACTAGGAAAGGCCCTTTTAGTGCAGATCGCATTTTCATTGCATGAAAGGATAAATATGCTTTTAAAGAAACCCCTGATGGCCGCCGTCACTCTGACTTTACTATCGGCGCAAATTGCGAGCGCCTGTGAAATAGATGATATTAATATTGCGAACCTAAGATCGTCGAATCTTATTAAAGTCTCAGAACTCTTAACTTCACCCCCAAGGGTTTCAATGAGGGCTGCATTTGTTCAAGACCTCAATCAGTGTCAGCATGTTCGTGTGATCTCCTTGCGAAGCAAGTCCTCTGGGCAAATTTACACTGCCATCGCATCTAATGAAGATCATTGCGATGGCGGAAATACTTTTGGATACGTTGTGAAGGGAGCCTCTATTACAACAGGCTCCATCATAGCGATGATTCAAGACTCCTATATTCAGTGTCTTTAAATCTATCTGTTGTGAACTCCGACCTCCACTCTCTGTCCTGAGAGTGACTGGTCTTGAACCGCTTCATGATAGTGCATAATCAAGCTGCCGCCCTCAAGAATGGGAATGATCTTTTGTGCGATAGCTGTCGATACCGCCGGACAGCCCCAGCTAACACCTAAACGACCAAAGGGCTGTTCGGTTTTTGGATTGCGTGAATTAATAAAGTCTTCTCCCACGTACCATGCTCCATGCAAAACGATATCGCGCATATAAGCCTGATCGTTGGACCTCTGCAATCCGTACATCCTTAAAGTCTTTCCATACTTTCCATAATAAGTTCCACCCGTAAGATAGATCCCCAATGATGTTTGTCGAGAGTCCTTGGTGTTACTAAAAATCGTGGCGTCTTTGCTATTACCACTCCCGATACCATGAGCCCCATAGTACTTTTGAACAACTCCTGAACTTAAATCTATTAGAAAGAAACGCCTTTCCGTTGAGGGCTTAGTAAAGTCTACGATCGCAACCTTACGGGGACTTCCTAAAGTTACAACAGATGATGAACGGCTTCTTTCGGATTCGTGACAAGGGGAAATGCTCTCTTCTGATTTACCTGCACAATTATAGGTATCCTGCTGAAAAGTTCTATTTTTGTTTTCATCCATAAAATCAACGAGTCGCGTAAGTGCTGGCGCAGGGACGCCTTGAGAAACAATCTTTTTAAAGACTTCAACGCTAGGTCTTGCAAAAGAACTGACTGAGATTGTATTGATAGCCACCGCTACGCCAAGTAAAAATGCTTTTCTCTTCATTTTCCACCTCATCAAAGATGCTTTATAAACGCAGATAGCTTTTTAGAATAGTGTTCGGATTTTAGACAGTAAAGAATGCCCTAGAGGTGCCCTTCTTTGTCGCTAATCATCTTTAATGAGGCGAGAGAAGCAAATATTTGCTATATAGCTCTTGAAGGCAGGAGATACCATGAGCACTAACACTGATGAACGACTTATCAATCTCGAAATTAAAATCACTCAGCAGGATCATATAATCGAAGAGCTCAATGAAGTGATCATTGAACAACAAAAGCGCATTGAGGATTTAGAGCTAAAGACCACTGCTTTGATTGAGAAGTTCAAAGAGCTTATGACGGACCCAGGGGATGGTGACATTCTTCCTCATGAAAAACCGCCACATTATTAAATTTCTAATCGCTTACTGTTCCATTCTGAGTCATTTACATTACTTTTTTGAACTTAAGCTAATCTTTCTCGCATTACCTATTCTTTTACTCTCAAAATACCGACAAAGAGTCTATGGGACGTTTTTGTTGGTGCGTTTTTCTTTTACTACTTACCCTCACGGCTTGCGTGCGTGTTGATGTCACTCCATCACTAAAGCCTCCAACAATCAGTTTTGCTGATGGCGACCAGGTCAATCAAAACACTGAGGTCACTGGGACCTGCGTTCCTGGCTTAACTGTTCGTTTAAGACTCGGCTCTAAAGTAGTAACCACACCCTGCTTAGACGGCACCTATAAGATTCCAATTTCATTTAATAATAACGAAGGTCTGCATCAAATCACAGTGGACTATGAAAATAAAATTTCTGAAGGCAAATCTCAAGGCCAAATCACTTACGATATCACTCCCCCTTTACTTCCACCAAAAATCAACGGTTGGTCTTCAGGCCTCAGTCGCTTGGACAAGACCGAATCCTTTTCAATCTCAACAGCGGAAAAAGATGTTGCTAGCTATAAGTATCTTTTAATTCAAAAACCAGAAACGTGCTCTTCTCAGTTTTCTACTTTGATAACGCAACCTGAACTCCCACTCAAACAAAGTAGTCATGTGGAAATTCAAAACGATGGACTATACCAACTCTGTATTATCTTAAAAGATCTTGCGGGGAACTGGCAGACTTCGTCTTATGAATCCTCGCTTTTTGAACTCGACAAAACGCCTCCACTCGTCAGCGTGACAAGCCATTCCCTACGCCAAGACTCACCTCTTAATATTACTCTTAAGGGCCTGTGCGAGAGCGGAGGGTCTAGCGTGAAACTTTCAGGAGATTTTGATGAACAAGAAGTCTTGTGCGAGGAAGATTCCTTTAGCGCGGCGATTCTGTTTTCTAAGCCCGACGGCTTGAAAAACATTTTCATCACTCAGCATGACGTTGCTGGTAACGAAGCATATCTTGAATTTCAGCTAAGACTCGACACAACTCCTCCGGAGGTGAGAATCACCTCTCATAGTTCAAATGATCGCATAAACCCCTATGGGCTCACGGTCACTGGAACATGCACCTTTGGCGATAAACTTACCATTCAGGGAACCATTGCTGAAAATGGAGAGGTTATACAGTGTTTATCAGATGGGACCTTCAGCACCACGATAAACTTCACTCAGGAAGGGGAACTCCAAAATCTCATAGCTTATCAGGTGGATAATGTTGGCCTCAGCGACAGTCATAGCATCTCTCTGATCGCAGATCCCCCTGTCTTTACAATAACCGGAGTCCGCCCGGCATTAGCTGTTCGAGGAATCACCTGCGCCCTTTGTCACGCCAAAGTTAAAGGCGATATCATCACAGATATGGGCTATGGCGAACCCTACTCAATGGGACAATGGCACCACGAACCCAGCGCTACTCCCTCTTTAGTAAACCCCTACGGTCTTGTTATCAGTCAACACACTTGGAATGAAGGGTTGAAACTCCAAGGAGACATCTATGTGCCCGATCAAAAGGTTACGCAAATTTATGTCGATATGCTGAATGAACCCACGACTGGAAATCCCTATCAATCCGCATACTCGTTCTATGAGCTCTTAACGAGGCCTTTAAAAAGTCTCGAAGGAGTTATCCAAAGAGTTCTGACTTTTATATCGACTCCACCGACTGATTCGAACCCTGGCACATTTGGAACGGTGATCACTAAAAAGACACTTAAAATCGGAACTCCGTCCAGAGCCCAACTTTTAGCTTTCACGCCCAACATGGAACTTATCATCGACCAAGGGGGCGTGCGTGTTTATAAAGATAATAATGCCGAGTTCACGGGCTTTTCAGTTCAACAAAACGGCGGACGTTTCTATTTACAAAATTCTGCCATTAGCAAATGCTGGGGCGATATCATCGTTGATGGGACCGTATTCTTAAAAAACTTAAATCTCGAGTCAAAGGCCGCAGGCTGCCGCCTCCATTCAACACAAACTGTTTTTCTAGAAGGCGGAATTCAATACACAAATGAAAGCACTTACCCAAAGGCAAACATGCAAATCACGAGTTCTCGCGCCATCATAAGTGGAATGAATCCTCTGCTTGTCTATGAGCGTTTTCAAAGCCAAAGTCATGCGTTTGTTCCTACAAAAAACTACCCCACTTTTGCTTCCGCGCAACAGAATATATTAGATATCCTCGAGGACGCGCGTAAAGTTCCGAATCTTCAAAATCACGCCGGCCCAATGATAAAGTTTATCAAAAGAGCCGATATCGACGACCCAGGCTCCGTCCTTGCCTATCGAATTAATCAAGAAATCAGCATGGCTGATATCCAAAGTAGTGTTGCTTCAGACCCTCAGTGGATAGTTCTTCCAGGCAAAGAAGCTGAGTTCGCAGCAATGCGTGGAAATTGTTTTGATAACATACAATGTCACTTTGCTTGGGCAGGCTCTCTAGAAAGGAAATCAATCAATTACAATAAGGTGCTTTTCAATGCCCCTATTGTTCACAATAGGTATTACGGGTTATTTCGCGGAATTATTATCGCCGATTTCCTTTTGCCCGCAGTTGAAAATTTGGAGTACGAATTTGATAACACCTTCGAAAGCGTTCCGGTCTTACCTTTAATCTTCCAAGAAATCTTCAAACTCGAAGACTGAGTTTTTTAAGACGAGAGCCTCGCGAAATACTACTATTTCTTAAAGAGGTTCCATTCTAAAGGGTGGAATCTTTCAAGGTCCTTTAGATCCTGAATTTGCAGAGATTCCCCGAGGAACATCTTTTCTAAAATCTTTAACTTGGCCTTGGCGACTTCTTTACTCTCATAGCCAGAGTTTAAGCCACTATGCAGTGGCATGTGCCCACCCTGCTTTGCTAAAAGCAGTTCTGCTTTTTCTTGAGTGGCTCTCTGGAAATGTAAAAGTGCATTCTTATAACCAGTAGCTCCATCCAGGAAACCTTGTACATAAAAGGTTTTAGCATTCGAGGGGAAGTTACCAGCGTTATAGTTTTTAACTTTATATCCAGAAACCGAATCACAATAGTGTTCTTTTAGATGGCTATATCCCGAAGATTTTAATCGTCGTCCTTCAAAACGTGAATAGAAACTAGGCCCATCCTCCGACATTCCCAATTCTTGGCAGCCAATCATGGCCATAAACATATGCCCATAGCCAAAGACTTCATCGACGGGCTCCGTGTCGGAAAAGTTTTTGATCATATTCACGGCTAACTTTTCATCTTCCAAAACAGAACTTAAAAAGGCCTTAAACGCTACAAATGGATTATCCAAATAGAGCATCATCATCCCTATTTTTGAAAACCAATAGGGGGATACCTCTGGGTGACTCGATAGTCTTAAAATGGAGTCTTGCATTCCCTTAGGCAGATCATCAAAAAACTTTTGCAAGTTAGAAATTCTGTTACTGGGCTCAGTGAGAGCAGCACCGCCTTCATAAACGACGCCTTCTAAAATTACCGCCCGAGTGGTTAAAGGAAAGAGATGCCCATAAAGATGTGCGGGAACTGTTCCATAGGAAACACCGTAAACCGTCAAAGACTCGATATTTAGATATTTCCGTAGAGCCTCTACATCACGAGCTACCCATTCAGAGCTGTAAAAGCCGGGGTCGAAAAAAAGTTCACTTGCTTCCGGACGAGAGCAAGAATTCCCACGAGTATCAAAGAAGATTATATTCCACTGAGGCAAATCGAATTGAATTCCATGGGCAACCCCTCCTGGGCCCCCCGTGAAAAACACCAAACTTTTTTTCTCAGGATCAAATGGCTTGTGAGTCCACGCATAGATAGATGTTAGCCCTTTTGAGGAATCGGAATAGTCCGCTGGAACAGCGACGTGGAACGAAGTCTCTTTGGCATGATGAGGGTTTGAGCGACAAGCCTCTTGACCACCCAAATAGCGATCCGAAAACTGCAAGGCCATCACGGGCCCGGCAAAGAACATTAGTAATAGAAAGAAGGTTTTCTTAAACACGGCGAAAGTATACACGTTCTTGACTTGTTTTCTAGCGTTGTTCTGCCGCTCTTTGAAATGTTTTCTGGTCAGAGTCGGCATTCTAGGCGATTTCTGCGCCCGTTTTTGACTGAAATGCATTTAAAAAATTAGGCATCCACAGCTTTTTATGTATAATTGACTGGTATTACATCTATGGGGATCACAGCATGAGAATTATCAACTATGCAAAATGCACTTTATTAGCTCTTTGTCTTTCTGCGACAGCACAAGCAAATGTCCTTGGAGATATGCAAACTTTTTCTCCAAACACAGATGGCTTGGATTTTATCACGGTGCACTCCGCCCGTCCTCTACCCAAAGATTTTTGGGTTTTTAGTAACTACCTCAACTACGCAAAAGATCATCTTCTAGTTTATAAAACTTTGGGGGCTCAAGATCGCCTCGACTATGAAGATTCACTCATTGAATACGATCTGGGCGTTGCCTATGGTTTTTCTGAAAATCTGCAGTTCAGCTTTCAAATGCCAGTCTTAGTGAGTCACTCCACTCATCGCCAAGACGGCGTCTTGGTAAACATCAAAGAAGGAATCCACAGCTTCCGACCTGGTTTTAAATGGGGACCAAGTTCTACGACAAACTCCCATTGGGCAATTTTAGGTTCAGTCGATATTCCGTTCTTAAAAAACAGCCCTTATATGGGTGTAGACTCTAACCCTATCTTCAACCTTGAAGGTGCTTATAGCTGGTCAAGTGGCTCACGCATTCAATCTCTGAACGTCGGCGGCCGGTTGAGAAATCCCACAGACACTCCCTCTGATGCACATATGTTCCCGCTCAAGAGCCAACTTACAGCCTCTTACGGTTACTCTGATAAATTCTCTCAAACAGCTCGTTGGGTTTTTGAAACATTCGCAAGTATGCCGATTGATAAAGATCCATACAACGAGATCATGGATGCCTCATCCATTGATGTTCTTTTGGGTTTAAAACATCGTTGGTATAAAAATCTTAACTTTGACTGGGGAGCGACGGTAGAGCCTGGGGTGAAATCTTTAGCACCCAGCTATCGGTTCTTCGCGGGTCTTGTATATTATTGGAAGCCAGAGAAAAAATCCGAGGCTTCGGGTTCTAAGGAAACTCTTCAGCCATTTGTTGTTTACCCTGACGTAGACAGTGTTGAAACATTTGAATGGGTTCAGTTCTATGCTGAAGGCGATATTCAAATTGATACTTGTAAAATTACTGAAGGCCCAGGCACATTGAGCCAAGGTTGCGAGTTCATGTCGCAAACACCAGGAGTTACGCGCATTGAGTTCCGTGATACTTTTGGTAGAACAGTTAATAAGTACATCACAGTCGTAAAAAAAGAAGCAACGCCTGTTAAGTTCACTCAGCCCAAATACACTGTGTTAGCTGGGTCTTCTGTTCAAGTCGATGCACAAGGTGGTGCTCCAGAGTACGAGTATAAAGTTCTTAGAGGCCAAGGGACTATGAGCTTTAGCGGTTTCTATGAAGCCCCTTTACGTAAGCAAACAGTTCTGATTCAAGCCACAGATCAAAATGGCCAGACAGCTCAAGGAACAATTGAAGTTGTTGAAGCTCCAAAAGCGGATCGTGCTTTGAATTTAAATAATCTGGAGTTCTTTACAGATAAGGCTGAATTAACTCCGAGTGCTTTAAAGTCTCTGCGTGCAAATCTTTCTGGCCTTAAAAAGGTCGATATCAAACGTTTGATTGTAGAAGGTCATACCGACTCTGTAGGTTCTGATGAGTACAATCAAAGATTGAGTCGCCGCCGAGCAGAAGCTGTAAAAACGATTCTAATCGGTGAATTGGGGCTTCCATCCAGCGCCATCGAAGCCGTTGGTTTCGGAGAGTCTCAGCCGATTGCTTCTAATGCAACTGCTGAAGGTAGACAACGCAATCGCCGCGTGGTCTTAAAGGTTTACTACAAGTAGTATAAAAAAAGCAAGTTAAGACTTGGGCTTTTTTGTTTTTACTCTCTTAATTTTTATTTTTTTCGTTTCGTTTTTCCCCATCTTTAGAAGTCGATAGGATCTTTTTCCGAAGTCTGTTTGACTCGCAAAAAGCCCTTCTTGTGTCATGATGGCCCCGTGCATTCCCTCACCCTTTATAAAGGAATGAGAGTATTCAATTTTATGAGGTTGATACTTAAATTCTTCTAGTTTGAGCGTCACTCTGTTATACGCCCAAAAAACAGAGCCTTGGGTTTTAAGACCATTTGTAAAGAACACGGATTCTTGCATTTCCCGATGCTCCGATACTAGGCCTCGACTAATTTCGAAAACCTTTCCACCAGCTAATATAAACACATCATCATTCAGAAGAACCATCTGAGTGTTTTTTGCTCGGAAGCCATACCCACCGGAGGCTCTAGAAAGCTCATTCGAGCACTCCATCAACGTTTCAAGCTTTCGATTATTTCCTAATTTTTCAAGTTCGTAGTGTTCAAAGTCGCCAGCACAACGATTGAGCGTGTAAATCTCTCCATCGTCCGTCACTGCAAAGCTTATGTTACGCTTTTTAAGAACAATACCTGCTTTTGATAGTGGTTTCTCCAGAGAAAACTCTATCAAAGGAGTGAATGAATTGCCCTTCAGCGAATAAATAACCTTGTGCCCCAAACGAGGTCTATCAGCAAAATACAAAACTCTTTTTTTATCCAAAGCAATATTAGCAATCTTTAGATCCGCCTGAGGGAATGTATTAGCTCCACTTGAAGCTAAATTAGAATCCCCTTGCGCTACGATCTGTTCTGCTTCTTGAGTCTGAAGATTTAATTTTAAAATCCCGCCGCCGACTTGATAGTCTACTAAGAATATTTCTTTTCCCTCGGGATCCGTCGCAAACTCTCTTCCCGCTACAGGCAAAGACAAATTCTCAACAAAGGGGACCTCTTCAGGAACTGCTGCAATAAGTTCGATACTCGCCGATGCTTCTGACTCTTGTCCGAGTTCATCGACTGCCCAGAGGCAAAGAGTTTTCACACCCAAATCTGAATTCAACGTGAAAGAAGTCGTATTATTCCCAAGTACTGCACCAAAGACGCTTGCTGCGGAACTACGAACCGCCGCGCAGGTAGAATCTGTTTCTGCGATAAAGGCACCTTGAAGACTGAGTCTATCGGAAAGATGAAGGGTTAAAGTGACAGTTGGATTTTGTGTACTTGTACTGCCATTCTCGATTGCAAACGCCGAAATTACCGGAGGCTCTCGATCTAAAACTCCCACTACCGATCCACTGATCGCACTGATGTTTCCTGCAGCGTCCTTTGCAAAGGCATAGATTGAAAAACTCTGATCCGCGCCCAAAACCGTATAAGATTTTACTGACGAGCAGTTTTCCCAGCGGGAGTCGTCCACGGCAGGCACACCCGTTGTTTGTTGAAATAACATTCGCACCGCATCGCCGGAGCAGCCTGCTACAGAGATATCAATCACGGGGTTATTGGTGTGTGAAGCTGAGGTGAGCGTCAGCGTTAAGGCACTTGGTGCTATCGAATCAACGACAACTATGGATGTCTCAAAGTTGTTTCCAATATTGGTCGCGAGATCCTCGACACGTGCTCTGAACTGAAGTGTTCCGTCCATCGAGGGAACCGTATAGTTAATCGTGTGTGCGGTTACACCGCCTGCTGCAAGATCACTTGTATGCGGACTCCATGTCGAGCCATCTGTGCTAATCTCCCACCAGATCTTAGTGAACTGATCTGCAGATGTGGCTCTCGCTGTTAAAGTGAGCACATCGCCGCCCTTTACTAAGCTTGGAAGCGAATCAAAGGTCAGCGTCGGCAGGGATCTTTTTAAAATCACTTGTCGTGTTACAGGACTTGCACTGACATTATTTGCAGAGTCAATTCCCCAAAAATGAATTATTTTGGTGGCATCTGAATTTGAAAGAACAATTGTGATTTGCTCATCTCCTGGAGAACAGTCAAAGGACGGATAAGCTGCATTAAATGTCGAAGACTCAGAATAGACAACCTTGGTAAAAGTCTGACAGCTGATATCGTCGGTTTTTACATTGAAGGTATAATTTGGATCGTTCGTATGGGTTTTAGGAAACGTGATCAACTGTATAGGTAGACTCACTGGGTAGGTATTAGAAACTACAATCGTAAAGTTTCGACTATCTGAAATAAGATTCGTGTCAATTCCGCCCCCCCCTTTTGGGTGCCCTAGCCTTAAACTGTAAGCATAGCTTCCTTGAGAGTTTTGTGTCGTAGGAACAACGATCGTTGAAGAAGTCTCAGCTTGCGGAATTCCTTGAAGAGTCCACTCTTTCACGAAATAGCTGTCGTCATAGTACCAATGAAGGGCCTGTGTTTGAATTCTCATATTTGTGAGTTCTGCTACTGGTGTTTGAGCACTGATCACATCAATTCTCGGGCCTAACTTCGGAAGATTTTCAAAAACAATTCCTAAGGTCGTTGCCACCTCGAGCGCCAAGGATGTGTTAGCACTGATTTCATCATAAACTGCCTTGGCAGTCGTCGAAGTTAATCCAGCAAACCCATTCATCAATGAATTTGCCTGATCCACCGTCATTGAGTTTAAGCGAGGGCGTTGTCCTAACGGCAATTCAAATCCGCGATTCACCATTAACAGGCCATACTCAAAATCTTGCCCCGTAAACCCCGTCAAAGGACGTACTAAATTTTCTTCACATCCCCGCGTACGGAGAAGAAACTCTACTTTTGAACTTCCTAAAAATTGAATGCTCGATGTCGGCACAAGGACGCGATAAGACCCATCATTGCCAACCGCCACAGTTTTACCAAGAACCCTATTAGATGGTGTGCCATCAGAGTTAATGCCGACAACCTCAACGACTTTGCCTTGGCAGTTAGCAGTGGTCCCCGTTGCACCTTGTGCCCAAGGTTTTATAACGCCATCAATAGACACCGAGGAAGAGCTTAAGTCTTCCATCACAGTGCAGGCGCTTTGTAGCAATAAAATTGCGAGTATTACGATTCTAATCATCCTTGATTCCTCGTCGCATTATCTATCGGTGTTTCATAATGAAACCTCGAGTCCAGTCCCCCCGACCAAATACTAAGAATCCATCATTTTCTAAAGCCAACTCCCCATAGAACTCTATTTCAATCATCTAATGAACCTCCGCGACTTGTAGCTTCCCTGAGTAACGACTAAGATCGAGCCTTCAGCAAAGGAGTTAAAAATGAAATTTCTGCACACAATGTTGAGAGTTAAAGACTTAGATCGAGCTCTTGATTTCTTTGTTACAAAGTTGGGACTTATCGAAACCCGCCGCCAAGAAAATGAAATGGGAAAGTTCACTCTCGTTTTTCTTGCGACAGCACCTGGCGAACCTGAAGTCGAACTGACTTATAACTGGGGCTCTGAAGAGGAGTACACTTTCGGAAGAAACTTTGGGCACCTTGCTTTTCAGGTAGAAAATATTTACGAAACCTGCGAACGCCTACAAAGTGCCGGAGTTACCATCTTACGACCACCTCGCGATGGCTATATGGCCTTTATCAAGTCTCCCGATAACCAGTCTGTTGAATTGCTTCAGAAAGGCTCTCCATTGCCCCCCCAAGCCCCTTGGAAGGATATGACCAATACAGGGAGCTGGTAAATCACTGACGAAATTCTAGTCACAGACGGAGCCATACCCCTCCGTCTGATAAACATCTCAACAGTTTTTTCGTTCTTCACTCTGTAAGTAACTATTGTTTCTCATCTTTTTCTAGTTATCGCGACTCCCTAGACACTGACCAAAATATATCGTTCAACTGATTTCTAAAATGCTTAGAGCTGGCTTTTGAATTGCTATGAACTCTCTGGAACATCGGGGGAATCGTATGCGATTTAAACTGGGACTTTTAGCAGCTTCATCTTTAGGCATCTCTGTCTTCTATCAAAACTGTTCCCAGCAAGGACTTATATTTGCCGAAGTTAGCGAGTTAGCGTCTCAAGGTATTCCAGAGCCTCCTGTATGCAGACCTATGGAAGCAGACGAAGTAGCCCCCCGCCTTCACTACTCGTGGGATCATTCAAACTCTATCGAAGCAGAATATAACCAGGTCATGTCATCTCCTGTTGTCGGAGATTTAGACCAAGATGGTTTTCCTGAGATTGTCTTTACGACCTTCAAAGGCAGCGCTTACACTGCTGACGGCATTGTTCGCGTCATGAATGGACTCACTGGTCAGGTTAAATGGAGTGCTGTTCAACCTGAAGTGCGCTCTTATGCGGTTAGCTCTCCCCTGATTCTTGATATCGACGGGGATGGCAAAGGTGAAGTTTTCTTTCTTCATAGTTCTCGCAAAAAAATTGTCGCTTTAAACCACGACGGTTCAACACGTTGGATTCTCGATATCCCGAGGGATCTTGCTCAATGTCACGATGGCTTCTCGGGTGCTAAACTAAATTCACAAAGAATTTCTTCAATCATCGCAGGCCCCTATATCGTCACTGAGGACTCCTCTCGTCGACCATTCATTGATCATACATTGGATGAATCTGGCTCCTGCCAAAGCTACCCTGTTTTTTTATCAAACTATCTTTCAAGTCCAATTCAAATTGTAAGTGCTTCTGGTGTTTCTAATCACCGTGGAGAAAAACTTTGGAACTTTTTACGTCCAGGTAGCCCAGCTGTTGCTGATATAATTAAAGAAGCTATCGGCAACGAAGTCGTTGTTACTGGCGGTGGCTATCTTACAATTTATAATGGCATGACAGGACAAGTACTTGTAGATCGCAAACTGAATGAACATAGCGAACTCATTTGTGGAAAAGATGCTAAGGGTGAAGGGATTGTCGGGGGCGGCCAAGCTTCTATTGGGGATTTTGATGGCAATCCTGAAACTTTAGAAATTGCGATCGCCACAGGCAAATCTTTAACGATTTTTGATAATTATGGAAATAAAATTGCTGGCAGTGATACTCAAGACTGCAGCTCACTTGCCACGGGTATCACATCGTTTGACTTTAATGGAGATGGAAAACCAGAAATCATCTACGCGGATGAACAATATTTGAGAATTTACGAGATGGATAAATCCCGTGAATTGAAAGTAATCTGGTCTACGATCAATCCGAGTGGAACACTCCGCGAGTACCCTGTTATTGCCGACGTCGATGGTGATGGCTATGCGGAACTCGTTGTTGTTGCCAACAATTATGGCTATGGCTACTTGTACAACACTGAAGCAGAAAAACAGGCGACAAAAAATCTAACAGGACTTCGCGTTTTTAAACCGCATACGGAAAGAGCGTGGATGCCAACAAGAAAAGTTTGGAATCAACACTCTTACTTTAGTTCCCATATCAACGATGACCTTACTGTGAACGCAGAAAATCCAGGAATTCTTGGTTCACGCTTTTTCAAACGCAATCCACAGGGCAAAGTCGAATTTACGGAATGTCGAACAAACAAATAATTACGCACTTGCTTCCTTAGAAACTGCCTCTAGACAAGATATGAGGTTCCTTCCAGAATGAAGTTTTACGCGGGGGGAACTAAATGTCTACGATCAATGAGACTCAAAACAGTCGTCTGAACCGTTTTCTACAATGGGTGGAGAAAGCAGGAAATGCACTCCCTCAACCAGCTCTGATGTTTCTTGCTCTAGCAGCTATTGTAATCGTCGCATCCGGCATTTTTAGTTGGATGGGGGTTGAGGCCGTTCATCCTATTAAAAAAGAAACAATCACGACGGTGAATCTTTTTTCTGCCAAAGGAGTTCACCTCATCCTCACGGATATGGTCAAAAATTTCACAGGCTTTGCACCATTGGGCACCGTTTTAGTGGCCATGCTTGGATTTAGTTTAGCCGAAAAAAGCGGGCTTTTAGGAACACTCCTGCGTCTGCTTGTTTTAAAGTCCCCTCGCCAACTTCTTATTCCCATTGTTTTGCTTGCGGGCATCATGTCTCATACGGCCGGAGATATCGGCTACGTTTTGTTGATCCCTCTTTCAGCAATGGCATTTCATAGTGCGGGCTTAAACCCCATTGCGGGTCTTGCAATTTGTTTTGCCGGAGTTTCAGGGGGCTTTGCTGCCAACTTCTTAATTAGCGCCATCGACCCATTACTCGGAGGTCTTTCCCAAGAGGCCGCACGAATCATTGATCCGAACTATGTCGTCACACCAGTTGTGAACTGGTATTTTATGTCAGCCTCTTCCCTTCTGATTATCCTTGTAGGAACTCTTATTGCTAAAAAAATAACGATTCCATTCCTTGGAGAGTACAAAGGCGGAGCCGAGCGCGCTCTTCCTGAACCACTCAATTCCGGCGAAAAAAAGGGACTTCTTTATGCTGCCCTCACTCTTCTTACAATCGCCTGTGTGATTCTAGCGGGCACCCTTCCTGAAAATGGTTTTCTGCGCAACCCGCAGGACCACACGATTCTAAATTCCCCGTTGATGAGTGGAATTATTGCTGTGATCTTCCTCATAGGTTCTCTTTGTGGTTTAGCTTATGGCAAAGGTGCAAAGACATTTAAAAAACAAGAAGATGTCATTCAAGCTATGCAAGACTCTATGGTCACCATGGCTCCTTATTTAGTGATGGTTTTCTTTGCAGCTCAATTTATTGCTCTTTTCAATGCCTCTAATGTCGGATTGATTATGGCAATTCATGGATCTGAAATTTTAAAGTCCATGGATTTGAGTGCTGTTCCATTAATGATTGGTTTTATTTTACTGACTTGCGTTTTAGATATGTTCTTAGGAAGTGCCTCCGCGAAATGGGCACTGATGGCGCCGATTTTCGTTCCGATGTTTATGCTCTTGGGACTTGCACCCGAGCTAACTCAAGCAGCCTATCGGGTTGCTGACTCTGTGGTTAACATCATCTCGCCATTTATGTATTATTTCCCACTGATCTTAGCTTTTGCTAATAAATATGATCCGAAAGCAAAACTAGGCACATTGATTGCCCTGATGCTTCCTTACTCGCTTGGCTTTTTGATTTTCTGGTCTCTCATGCTCTTGGTTTGGGTGGGCCTCAATTTGCCACTCGGCCCTGGAGCCAACCTTCAATATCTCATTCCCTAAATAAGAAACGCCCAGTACAAGCTGGGCGTTTTTAATTAAGCCACTCGCTTAGCTGGCTTCCTATTAAACTCTAGAGGGTACTCAAGATATCTATTTAAGAGTGAGGCATTTTCCAGAACCCATCCCACGTGGGCACTCGCAATACACACCTCTAAGGAAAAAGGACAATTTCCTAAGCCCCCCACACTCGGTGGAGCTGACGGTTCTGAAACTGCGCGAATGGCCTCTTGGAGTCGTTCTTCGACAGATCTAAGAAGCTCGGCGTAGGGCACGCCTGCCACCTCAGCGATCGGAGAATAAAAAACACTCACATCACCAGGTTCTTTTGAATGTTGCGATAAAAGTTTTAAATCTGCTTCACAGCCCGTATAGAATGGTGGGTCTTCACTCGTCCCAAAGGTATAAATAAAGATCCCTTTTTCACGAGCCTTTATCGGCGCGCCTTCTACTAACTTCCAATTTAGTTCCACACGAATATGCTTCAAGTTTCCTCCCCGCACGAATTTAAACTATCGGAACGTCGAGTAAGTTCTTAAACATTTTTTGAGGAATTTTTTATTTGATGACGGACTGTCTCAGAACGAAATGGAAATAAAAAAGGCTCCTTGATAGGAGCCTTTAAAAAATCTTACTTAAGCTTTTGGATCGTTTTTTCAATCCATTTCAGGTGGTAAGGAACACTCGTATAAATCCCTACTTCATCACAAAGAGCGCTTCCACGACTGGTAATACCGAATAACAACAATTCATTGTTCTTTTCGATGTACGCCGGGCCACCGGAGTCTCCCATGCAGGTTCCACCATCGCGCTCATCTAAGCGAACTTCTGACTTTGAGAATCCTTCTATCGGTGCGTGCCCCACTCTCAGAACTCCATCCCCAAACATTTCTACTTTGATGCAGTCTTGAAGATTCTCATCACAAAGAACTTCACCGTACTCCATAGCCTCTTTAAGGTTTTTTACAGTTTTTGGATCAATCGGCTCCGTTTTAACTTCATTCACTCCGTAACCGACAAGAGTCGTTTTCATACCGCGCTTCAAATCAAATGAGTTTTTCACCAGATTTACAGGCTTAAATCCCTCAGGAATCGTTCCTTTGATTTTTAGAATAGCGATATCGCTAAAGTCATAAGGATTTTCATCTGTTTGTTCTTCAGGGTCATAGTCCTCATGGATAGCCATCTTTGTTACACGACGAGTGAACTGAGCCTTTACATCTGGTTCGCGACTTCCCATGACCTCATCCGCGTTGTTTGCAAAAACAATATGAAGATTAAAGTGTTCAACATCATCCACGCAATGAGCCGCAGTAATAATGAGATTCTCGGAAAGGATAGAGCCCGTGCAAATTGAGTTAAACTCGGTATCAATAATTGCGACAACAGTTTGAGAATATGGACTCTTTTCCTCAACCTGTTTACCACCCATAATTCCAGTTTCAGCTAGAATTGAATTTACCGAATTTTTAGCGCCACAAGACGACAACAGAATGCCTAAGGCAATCACCGTAAAATGCTTCACCCGTCCCCTCCCCAGAGAACTTTATTAAATATGGACGGCACTTATATGGACAGTGGCTCCCGTTTGCAAAGAGTATTTCACTCCGCCTTAAAAAAAAGCTCCTTGCCCTCCGCCGCGCGCACTCGATAGCGCCCAAACCAACTCTCTACGCGGCTTTTAAGGTAGAGATGCTTTTCCATTTTTTTCAAAAAAATGCCTCTTTTACAGTCACCCCCCCCTTACTTATTGAACTTTTCACAAGTTCCCATCAAGGGAAGGCTCCAAAACCCAATGAATCCCTGACAACGCTAATTCTTCTCATCATGCGTAACATTCAACAATCCTATGGACTTCCAAATCTATTAGAATAAAATTTAGCTTTAATCTTGTTTGAGAGCGTTTGGGTACGAAGATTACACTAGGTTCGATGGGTCAGTAATGTGCTGCTGGGTTGACCAAATTTTGCCTTTCACACAAAAGCTGCTATTACATACTTCCAGCTATAGGACGCCAAAATTAGTGTTTGTGCGATCAAGAAGTGGAAGAGCTCTCAAGTGCAAGAGAACTCGAATTCGATTTTCATGGAGGAAAAATTGAGTACTGCAACTGCCTTTGCTCAGAATAATTCAGATCTAAATCTTGTTAACCAATTTATGATTTTGGCTAATAAGACCGTGCAATACGCTGCTGCAGCGAATGTCACTCTACGAGCATTTTCTTCACCTCATCTGCCCTATTTCAAAAAACTGCGCACCGATGACAAACAATCGGTTATCAGCCAACTTAAAGCCTATAATGAAATTTGCGAGATGGTTTTAGCAAATGGTGGGGACCTAGCGGACTCTTCAACCCTGACTTGGTATGCACTTAAAAAGTTTAACTTACGCTTCCCTTCTGACCTCTTTAACTTTATCGAAGCAGAAAGTGTCATCGAAGTTTACGATAGAAGTAATGTCCAGATTTTTAGAAACTTTAAGTTCTTTGAATTCTCTAGCTACAGTCTCGAAGATCTCTTGTGCAGAACATGGACGGAGCTTTTTACTCGTGGAGATGAGAGCCACACTCAATCCATTTTAGATACAAGCCGCATGTTTTACACAAAAGAACTGACTACAGTGACGCCATTGGGGGACGTGGGAGCTCATCGCATCAGCGAATCAGATTCCCCGTATTCATACGTCATGGATGCTACAATTGACTTTTTAGCACCTATTTACGAGCAAGATCGTTACCCATGTGGTTTCATTGCCATCGAATCTCCAAAGATTGTCAGCGACATGCCCGAAGGCCTGCAGGCTGAGGAGATGCTTCACCAGTATTATCGCAGAAAAGAGCAATCGCTTTAATTCTGTGCTTTGACCTGTTGTTCTTCCAAAGCCGCCTTCGATAGGCGGCTTTTTTTGTCAATCGTCATAATCACTCACTATCCATGGACTCCTCTCTGAAGCCAATTTGATACTCTCTTCTGATTCACCGAAATCTCAGGAGATACCAATGTCTGATCCTAAAGATCCAAAAAAGTGTCCAGTCACCCATCTCACAACGGCTTTTGGCGCTCCGGTCGTGGACAACCAAAATAGCATGACCGCGGGGCCCCGTGGGCCGGTACTAATTCAAGACGTATGGCTCTTAGAAAAGCTTGCTCATTTAAATCGAGAAATCATCCCAGAAAGAAGAATGCACGCTAAAGGCTCAGGCGCCTTTGGCACTTTCACCGTGACAAATGATATAACTAAATATTCGAAGGCTAAAGTTTTTGCGAAGGTAGGAAAACAGACTCCTATGTTTGCTCGCTTCACTACGGTTGCCGGCGAAAGAGGAGCCGCCGATGCTGAACGCGACATTCGTGGTTTTGCCCTGAAGTTTTATACCGAAGAGGGCAATTGGGATATGGTGGGTAACAACACCCCCGTGTTTTTTTTGCGAGACCCCCGAAAATTTCCGGACCTCAACAAGGCTGTAAAAAGAGATCCCCATACCAACCTAAGAAGCCCTTTGAACAATTGGGACTTTTGGACCCTGTTACCCGAAGCCCTTCATCAAGTAACCATTGTTATGAGCGATAGAGGTATTCCAAAAAGCTATCGCCATATGCATGGCTTTAGTTCGCACACTTATAGTTTTATAAATTCAGCCAATGAGCGTTTTTGGGTGAAGATGCACTTTAGAACACAACAGGGAATTGAAAACATCACCGATCAAGAAGCTACTGAAGTCGTGGGCTCTGATCGCGAAAGCAATCAGAGAGATCTCTTTGAAGCTATCTCGAAGAAAGACTTTCCTAGATGGAAAATGTTTATTCAAGTAATGCCCGAGACTGAAGCTGATAATTACCGAATTCATCCCTTTGATCTCACGAAAGTTTGGTACAAGAAGGACTTTCCTTTAATCGAAGTTGGAGAGTTTGAACTCAATAAAAATCCTGAAAACTTTTTTGCCGACGTCGAGCAAAGCGCCTTTGCGCCGAATAATCTCGTTCCCGGAATCAGCGTTAGTCCTGACAAAATGCTGCAAGCAAGACTCTTTGCCTACTCCGATGCTCAACGCTATCGCTTAGGGGTGAATCATCACCAAATCCCAGTCAATGCCGCTAAATGCCCTGTTCATAGCAATCACCGCGATGGTTATGGAAGAGTCGATGGCAACTACGGCTCGCTGCCACACTATGAACCGAATAGCTTCAAGCAATGGCAAGAGCAACCAGAGTATAAAGAGCCCGCTTTAAAAATTAAAGGTGAGGGAAATTTTTGGAATTTCCACGAGGATGACTCGAACTACTTTGAACAACCGGGGAAACTCTTCCGCCTTATGTCTCCAGCTCAACAGCTAGTTCTTTGCGAGAATACCGCACGTAACATGGGAGATATCCCAGAATACATAAAAATGAGACATATCCGAAATTGCAATGCTGCTGATCCCAAGTATGGAGAAGGAGTTGCAAAAGCACTTGGCATTGATTTTAAAAAAGCCCTTGATTCAAAGAAAGATGATCCAGCACTGGGCGGACCTGCTGCACTCCCAGTATAAAGAATAAGGAGTTGGGGCTCTCCGAAGAAAAGCCCCAACTGTAAGCTATAGTCGAGAATGAGAATGTAAGAGATTCTGACTAAATAATTATCAATTCAATCCATTTTTATGTAAACAATTTGTACACAAGAGAGTTTTATTTATTTAAAACATACAAAAGGTTATGTTTTAACAAGCTCCCTCCGAAAAGATCCCATGTCCCAGCATGTGGCTTACCTGTATACGGATCACTCTACGAGCGGAGACTTAAATTATGTTAAGAACTACGGATCTGCGGTCCCGTCTCAAGACGAGAATCCGCCTATTAGTAAGAGCTTTCATAACTCTCTCGTTCATTGTCTTATTTCATGCCGTTATTTCAACGTCAAAAAGTTTCGCTGTTGTGACGTGCGGAACTCAGTCATGTCCTGAGAATCATTACTGCAAAGAGGAAAAAAGCTTTCTCTCCGAAACTCCATCCTATCGCTGTACGCCATTAGGTGAAATGAGTGTAAGTCCTTGTGCAAGCTGCCCTGATGGCACCTCTTGCAGGGCGGATGCAAGATCTGGAAGTATGGTCTGTGCACCAGACGAAGCTCGATGCGATGGTCCCTGCCCAAATGGTGGAAGCCAAGTGTTTAGAAACGGCCAATGCCAATGCCCTACTACAAATGCAAATAATCAACAGACTTCTCAAAATTCCAATTCGGGCTCTTGTATGGGTACGATGCTAAGCTTGCGTGAAAAGTGTTTGCAGGAAATCGAGTCCACTGGCCAAACCTGTGACGACAAGAAAGATTCAGGCTTAACTAGCATTTCGGATCAAGCATCTCAAATTGCCCTCGTCATGGGTCAACAAACAGCAGGGAGTGTAAACGCCTCTTGTTCTAAGATGGCGCAATTTTCTCAAGCAGCCAATGCAGCTCTTGCGGCCTACCGCCTCAACTGTAGCTCTTCTATTAGTTCCTGCGTGAATGCCTGTGACCAAGCTGTTAGGTTTGCAGAGCAAAATGCACAGTGCCTCAGTTATTCCCCACAAGTGAGTATAGATCTACCAGGCATCTCTGAAGCAACCCGTAACTTAACTGCTGCTCTACGCTTTGGCGCCTATAATGAAATGAAAGAACACCGCCGCTCTTGCGATAACTTTACTGCTAAAATCAACGAGGCCAATCAAGCGATTGCCAACTACGCAGCAACGAGTGCAAACTCCAGCCAGTGCGCGAATCTTACTGATGGCACCGGCACCCCTCCAGAAGACTTCTGTAAAACCAATCCGAAAAGTGCTGCCTGCTTAAAGGCGGACTGCTCAAATCCTCAAGTCGCTGCTTCTAATACGATCTGCATATGCACGAACAATCCTAACGACCCACGCTGTAACGAACGCGCTCAGCACCATGCTTCCTCTGGCGGCGAAGTGTTTAGTGGCGACTATGGCTCGTCCCTCGACCGAGTCAACTCAGCGAACGGCACCGATTTTTCTGGAGATGTTCCCAATACACCCGACATCGCCCTGAGAGAAGGATCGCACTCTTCCGACACAAGTCTTGACGGCAGCCAAGGCTCCTCCCCAGTGAGTCCTTTAGCTGGCTCAGGTAGCAGTGCAAAAGCAGGTCGAGGTGGCGGCGAGGGTGGCGATTCATCAGGTCTTTCTAAAGATATTAATGGTGGATTTTATGGTGGTGGCGGCGGCACTGGTGGCATGGGTATGAATGGCTCCGCTGGGAGTGCTGGCTACGGTGGCTCCGGAGCATCGCGCTCGGGCACTAACGCTGCCACAGGTAAACCTGATTTGAGGCAGTTTCTTCCTGGAGGGATGAATGACCCACGCAATCGCAAACTTGCAGGAGACTCTTCCCCTCATGGAATTTCAGGGCCGCACTCGAATATCTGGAAGAACATCCAAAATCGCTATCGCATCATTAGTCCAAGCCTCATGCCATAAAAAAAGGGCCGCTCAACGGGCAACCCTTTCTTCTTATGTGCGCTTCAATTAACTTTTAACGAACTCCACGGGGACTCTTCCCACTTCCAGAAGTCCCCGCTGCGGCACTTGTCGCCCCATCTGTAAAGTCATTCTGACTTTCCATACAAACCTGAAGAGCCTCACTCATCGCACGCATCCCCTCTAAAGTTTCTGAATAATTGCGAACATTCTTTTCTAATTCGTCAGCGGACACTGCTGACTTTAAAGAAGTAAAGCTCATTAAAGAACTATCTGCTTTCATATGACTTTTGAGTCTATCGATGTCCTGATCGATGACTAGGTCATGCTGACGCTTTAATTGCGAAGACTGGTTTGCCATGGCTTTACCCATCACTGCATAGCTATCAATAAAACTCATACACTTATTAGCAAGCTCTTGCGTTTTTTTAACTTTATCTGCTGAAGTAGTTGCTCCTTGAGCAAGATCTCGATTTTTAGAACTCTCTTGATGATAAGCCTGTATCAATCGATCGCAAGCTCTGCGTGTGGCTGTCACACACTTCATATTGCTATTCTGCACTCCGAGAGTTTTACCGCGAGCACCATAACACACTGTCGATGAACGCAATTTATTACCTACAAATGAAGATGTTTTTCCATAAAGAGTTTCTTCATCTGTTTTACTTTGTTTTGAAACAATCGACTCATTGATAACAAGCATTTCATCATTATCATTCTTTTCACTGCCCCAGCTCATTTGATAGCTGGAACCATTTTTATCCAAACGCGCCCAGCGTTCAGAGTTGTTCACAGCATAGCCTTGAGAGTTTTCAACCACACGCTTGCCGTCAAACTGGAAAGCTCCGCTATAGTATCTTTTATAAAGACTGCTATTGCCATTAGCCGCAATAGAAACAGAACTTGATAAACCAAGAGCAAGTAGAATCAATGATTTCATATCTGTATTACCTCTTTCTTTATTCTAAAAACTCCTATGAAAGACTCAACTAAAACCACGACTCAAGATCAAGATGGGGACAAAGGTTGTACTGCAAAATGCAAGGGTTACTTTGATTTGCAGCCCTACCGAGATCCCTTCCAATATCGCCTGCTTAGCTCTATACTCTTTCTATGAGTTTGGATGATTTTTTTGCAGATTTAATTTTGAAAGTTGAAAGCTCTGAAGAGATAACGAATCAGGGAAAAGACGGCAGTGGATTTTATAAACCCACACGCACCATCGTCCTCAGACACCTAAATCTTCTTAAGGATCTGCACGCAAAACCTCTTGCTAAAGAGATGCTAAGATCCTCTTGGAGTGCTGTTGTAGAAATTCTCCCTCCGGAATGGCTAATTCTATCCAAAGAAGATGGAGATGCCCTTAGGAAAGCTTTGAAGGATTAGTACTGAAGCTTCGGATCTCGAACAACGCTTGAGGTAGGTTTTCAATAACATCTGAGGCCGTGAGCGCCAAAAAGTCTTTCTTACTTTGTATCCAAAGATCCGCGGCTACTCCATGAACAAACACACCCAAACGAGCCGCCTGAGCGGAAGATAATCCTTGGGCGCGAAACGCCGTGATGATACCCGTTAGCACATCCCCAGTCCCTGCTTTTGCCAACCCCGCATTCCCAGACAAGTTTTCAGTAAGACTTTTCCCATCAGCCACCAGAGTGCGATGCCCCTTTAATACAATCACACAACCAAATCTTTCTTGAGCCTGAAGAATCCATCCAACTCGATCTTGCCGAACCTGCTCTGCCGTTACATTTAACAATCTCGCCAGCTCCCCTTCATGGGGAGTTAAGATCCAATCTGGATGAAGGCGGATGTCGGGAAATCGCGATAGCATCGTCAGAGCATCAGCATCGATCACGAGCTTGGCATGCTGCTCTTCAGAGAGCCTCGTAAGCGCAGCGTGCACCCACTCCTCCAACCCCGTCCCAGGACCCAAGGCGATGGCCAAAGCCTCTGTTATTTGATTTTGTAAATTTAGCTCTAACGGAATAACTTCAGGGGATAAAAGCGCCAAGCTTGGCTTCACTTTTTGAGCAAGATAGACGTATCCACTTCCAGCCCGCAAAGCGGCTTTGCTACAAAGCACTCCTGCCCCCGGGTATTGTTCACTTCCAGCGATAAGCAAACATCGGCCCCGTGAGGATTTATTATCTTCGGTTACTAATGGAGGCAAAAGCCCTTGTGCCTCGTTCATTGCAAAGGAAGTTGTGCTGACTGCTTTTGACATCTCAAGCCCTACAAAAAAAAAGAAGGGCTCTAAAAAGAGCCCTTCTCGTATGAAATATCGTGCTATTATGATTTTTAAATACCTTTTAGCAAATCGGAAGTTTTAAAAATCTTTTTTGCTTTTTTACCTTCTTGAATCTCTATCATCTGCCATCTAAAAATAGAACCTCCAGATAGCTTTACCGTATCACTTCCCTGCTTGTCTTGTTTGACTGGGAAGACAACCTTCACGGCCTCTTTCGTTTTTAGATCAAGGTTCACTTTTTTATTGCCACCTGCCTCGCAAGCGACCGTCGCGACAGAGCCTTTGATTTCCACTCGATCAAATGACAAACAATCCAGTTCTTTTTTCTTGGCCCATTGTTTTTTTACAAAGTCATATTCGTGCACGTAGGGATTCTTCCCTCCACCTGCTGTCCACTGAGATATTAGAACGAGATGAGAAGGTGAAAGAACCATCCCCATCAAATCTTCACTTTCAGTTTCTGCTGGCAAAGAGATCTTCTCTTTAGCGTACGTGCGAATATTCATCAAAATCAAAGATCGACCCGACGACTCATCATCTTCGACACTTAAAACCACTTGATCCTTTGAAATGTTAGACATTCCTTGAATCGCAGCGTGAGCTGTTGACTGTAAAAGGAGTGCACCTAAGAGAATGCGATTAAAAAGTTTCATCTTAGTTGACTCCTTTTCTATTATTGTCTGAAGACTTTTGTTGGTACTCATTGCAATCTGCCCAAATCTGATCGAGGTCTGAGTTCTTACGACCGCAGCTACGAATACTGCCTGCGCGATCCTTTAATGAAACCAAGGTTCCGCGAGGGTGACGATCTGAGTAGCGAATAATTTCTTCTTCACTCGCAAAGGTATGCCCCGACTGCTGGATGGATTGAATAATTGAATCCAAATTATCTGCGGTCCACTTGTGAATATCATGCATTAAAGCCACACCACCACCGTGAGAACACACTTGCTCTAGCAGAGACTTCGGCAACGCTTGACGCTTTACCTTACTCCAATCCCAGGTATCCATATCCCAATGGAACGGACGATAACCCTTACTCTTAATTTCGCGAGTGACAAAGTCATTCATGGATTGATTGGTGGGATTGTTATCAACAAGCCAACCACTTCCATATGGGAAACGAAAAGGAACAGGACTCGGTAAACCCAAGCGGTCAATGACTCGATAACTTGCCTGCAAGTTCTGCATTATATCAGCTTTGGAGTGCTTATTTAGGTTTCCATGCTCAATATGCTCATAAGAGTGCGAGCCTACGGTGTGCCCCTCTTCTTTCATTCTCTCAATGACTTGGAGCAATCGCCTTTCATTGGCTGTAGGCGCTTTACCTTGCGCTAAGTTTTTAAAACGACTTGTCGAAATAAAAAAAGTCGCCTTAATCCCATGACGCTTTAAGGTGTCGAGTACTTGGATCGTTTCAGGTATTTTAGGACCATCATCAAAAGTTAAATGCACCTTATAGGAAGCATTCTTTGCACAATGGTGAGACTCTACTGGAACTCTGAATTCTTCACTTTGAGCCCATACGGAGTTAGATACCAAAAACGCGCTTAAAGAAACTGAAAGAATTTTAAATATATCCACTCCTCTATTTAACCACTATTCGAGGAAGTCCTTCTATGGAATTATTGTCATCCAGACGCTGGTCTTGAAGTCAGGCCTTACTCTCGAATGAGGGCGCAAACGAATTGTCACTGCCTTATTAAAGCCCCTGATAAGTGTTTCAACCTAAGACAAACTGAAGATAGATCTTGATTCAAAAGCGCCCTAACTTCAGGGCGCTAGATACGTCCTATTAACAGGCCTCGGAAGGCAAACCCCTTCAAAAGGTCTGGGGATCGCCATAGGGTGATACAAAAAAATAAACGCATACCTTACTCTAGCGAGTACCGCGTAAGATCGATGAAGCCAAACTCAACGGGATCTTTACTTTTAAAGACTTCATGGAGGCTATCGTAAGTTCTCCAAAAGCGCGGAGAAGTTCTGCGAACACCAAACTTTTGAACAAACTTCTGATAACCACGGTCAGAGTTTATAGCCCTCATAGCCTTTACGAAAGACTCAACCTCTGCAGCTTCGATGGAATAAAACTGCACAGGGTACGACCCCCAGAAACCTTCTTTAATCATAAGGTTATTATCGAGAGGTGAAAGCCTTAATCCCTCTCCAAGTATCCATGAAATATTATCATGCTCCCTATTCAGGATAATGCTGAAGACTCGCTCTTTCCCATCTTCTATCACCAAGAGATAAGAGAATTCAGGGAAGTAACGAGCGTAGGTCTCTTTTCCGACAGACCTTTTCGACGTTACCTTACTAAGTGCTTTAGTAACGGTGTCCATCTTTTCATTTCCTAAAATCTTTTTTAAATAAGCATTTTTAACATTCACAGGGTCCATCAATCCGCGCACTTCGGGTTTAAAATCTTTATACACGAAACCTGCGAACTCCGCCTGCACGTCATTATTTTTAAACTGAATACCCGTCGGAAAATCTTGAGCCACGAGAGGAAAGACATAGCTCATTTTTACTTCTGCTAGGATACCTTTATACCAAGACTTTCTTAAAGCCAGTCGCTGCTCTGCTGGGAGGAAGCTAAGATAGAGGTCTTCTGCCTCCATGCGAATCATATCCATGTAAACACGCGTAAGCATTTGATGTCCTATATTTCCGAAGACATCAAAGTTGACGACCAAGTTATATACCAATCTTTCCATCAAGGGATAATCAAGAACGAAGGATGTTTTTGGCAAATCCCCATGCATACCCTGCTTGATGACCGCATTATCATCATGGCGAAGCACCGTCAGTACTGCATTACTATTAACCCCATCACCATCCCAAAGGTCTTTTAAACTATAACCTTTCGGGCGGAGCTTTTGATACTCCTTAGCTCGTTCCTTTCGATAGGCTTCTCGATGCTCTACAAGTTCTTTCCCCAAGGAAAGAGTTTCCTTTAGAGCCACATCACTCCCCCACATCCCTGGAAGAATAAGTAAGTCCTTCACCCTATTCGCATAGCTTTGGGACAGCACCATATTATCAGAGTCTGGATTCAGAAAATAAACCCAGAACTGCTCTTGAATAGAGTTTACTGCCATACTGCCATTACAAACAGGGCCTTTTATAAAAGTTGCAACCTGGTATTGCGCATCTTCAAGGAGATATCTATAGCGCGCTTTTTCTGGAATATCTTTAAATGCAATAAATGGATTCTCGGCCACCGAATTTTCGTAGCTAGGAAGTTTATTTACTTTCCAGTCGACTGCAAAAAATATCTCCTGATACTTCTTAAGCTTTTGAGGAGATAACTCAAAAGGCAGATGCGTCTTCATCACAATGGTCCCTGGGAATTTTTGGAAGCAATAATGAAATGATTTCCCAGGATCATCATTGGGCCGACGGGTTGCAATCTCATCAACACCCTTTTCGCAAGCTTTGCTTGAGCGAACCAGCCTAAAGAAAGTTCGCGGCTCTTCCGGAAAATACAGGTGTGCTAGGAACTTATGCTCATAGAGATAACGACTCACCAAGCGATGCTTTAGATCTTTTGCATTCAAAAATTTTTCCCACTCTTTAATCTGAGTTGCGAGCGCCGAAGGTATCTGCTGACTTTGCTTCAACGCAGCTTCACTGGGCCCCAGAGCTCCCAGCGAAATCCATTCTTTAATCACTCCCAATTCATCACCTGTAAGTGCGGGCAAACCATAGGGCATTCCCGATTCAGGCATCATCTTCTGAAAGCTTGCCAGCTCTTCAGAATTTGCGGGACACATATCCCCAGCACCGACTTGTTTTTTGGGTTTTACAGCAAGATCTTTTTGGAACATCTTCATGGCTAAGGTCTGATAAAAAAGATTCTTTTCTGGATCATTAGATTCATTCAGAGAATAAAAGTTTCTCTTATCCATCCAATCGTGGGCCGTTTTCATATCAATCCACAACCTTGATGGTTCTACACTTTGCCTACGGCTTCCGTCATAAATGTTGAGTTTGTTAGCTCCGCGAATAAACCCCTCATAATTCTGCAAATTCAACTGACAAGGAGCATTGAAACAACTATGACAACTGATGCAGCGGGAATCGAAAATTGGTTGAATCTTGGCAGTGTATAAATCTTCAATCGAACTTGAGGCAAAACTCGATATAGAAAAAGAAAACATCAAAGCTGAGGCAATACTTTTGATTAAGCGCATGAATACTCCGTCGATGAATAAATATGCTAGCGAAGGCTCCTCTAGAAAGCAAAGTAGAAGAGTGTTTGTTTACAACTTTTAGTTCTTCAATCTTAGGCCATTACAAATACCCTACTAGGCCTATTTTTGTTAAAAATTATGTTCTAGATCATATTTCCCCAATTGCACTTCGAGTTATAGTGTCCTTACCTTGGAGGTAATTCGCTATGGCATTTTTTGAAAAGAATGAAGGAAATTTAGATCGCACGGTTCGAATTGTGATTGGCTTGGTTTTAATTTCTCTTGCCTTTATAGGGCCCAAGAACCCATGGTTCCTTTTAGGCTTTCTCCCTTTAATAACAGGCCTTCTGGGTCGATGCCCCGCCTACAAAATCTTCGGGGTTAACACGTGCCCCCGAAAACGTTAAAAAGTCCCTTCCTGCATTGCTATTCGTGCCTTGGGAAAACCCCTCAAGGCCGACGAGCTCTTGTTGCATTCATCAAAACCAAACCATCGACTTTGACCTTCTACGCTATGCTTTGCTGGCAGCTTTAAGATCTTATTATATTTACTAACAGATTGCTTGAATACGAGAAAGCCTCTGGCAACGAGTGGGCTTGCTCTCTAAACCTCTCGCCGCCAAATTTAAGCGAACCACCTTCAGGTGTTGCAAATTTACCATCCTCTTTAGACATTACAGCGTTCATACCCCCTTAAGTGTTGCAGGAAAGTACCAGACACTCCTTGAGCTCGCTCACTTTTAAGCTGTGCATCCCATAAATTCTTCGGATTCTTGCAAGTTTTTAAAAGCTATTAGATACTTCTTTTGAACTTCTATCAGAGTCAGAGTGACAGCGATGGCACTCAATTCTGGTAAAACTAAAACACTTTCCTCGAGAGAGATTTATATGAGCATTCAACAAGTTCCATTTATCACATTGAACCGTTTTGAACCTGGATTCCGCGATGAATTTTTGGCGGGAGTTGCAAATCTTTTTGATAAAACTCAATTCGTAGGCGGCCCTATCATTGCTGAAATGGAAGCCAACCTAGCGGCTTACACAAAGTCTAAATTCGCGATTGGTTGCGCAAACGGAACTGATGCGATTCAAATCGCTTTGCGCGCAGTAGGTGTTGAAAAAAACGATAAAGTTCTTATCCCTGACATGACTTTCTGGGCAACTTTTGAAGCTGTTGTTAACGTGGGTGCAAACCCTGTGACTGTAGACGTAAATCGCGAAAACTGCCATTGGGATTTAGCGACCTTCAAACAAGCGGTTGACCAATTCAAACCAAAAGCAGCTGTAATGGTTCACCTTTACGGTTGGGCATCAGCGGACACAATGGCTATCCGTAAGTATGCTCAAGAAGCTGGCGTTGTTTTGATTGAAGACGGTGCTCAGTGTTTTGGTACTGAGATTGAAGGACAGTCGATCCTAGGATCTGCAGTTATTTCTACAACAAGTTTCTACCCTGCAAAAGTATTAGGTGCTTCTGGAGATGCTGGCGCGATCTTCACATCGAATGAGACATACGCGAAGAACTGCCGCACTCTTATCAATCACGGAAGAACAGATCACTATTCTCATGGCATGATTGGCTGGAACTCTCGTATTGGAACTTATGAGTCTTTATTCTTAAATATGTCTTTAAAACATATCGACGCGCGCATTGAAAGTCGTATGAATGCTGTGAAGTTCTATGAAGAGGCTCTTCAAGGTCTTCCATTTAAACCAGTTCGCGCAAAAGGAAACGTGAAAGAAAATGGTTACTGTGCAGTAGCTATGATTGAACCTTCTTTGCGCCCTGCTTTGATTGAGTCTTTGAAAAAAGCTAACATCGGCTTTGGTACAATTTACCCAGGAGCGATGAGCCACCAATCAGGTGCAGCTAATCACTTGGCTGGAAAAATCGACAATGGCAATGCTCACCATATCTCTCAAGCAGTATTGAATCTTCCATGTTTTGCATACATCACTCAGGAAGAACTTCAGTACGTTGTCGATACAGTGAAGAAACATTTTTAGTCTTTTAGGAAATCGGAAGAGTTATGAAAAACAAAGTTGTTCAAATTGGAAACATCGAGGTCGCCAACGATAAACCTTTCGTTCTTTTTGCGGGAATGAACGTTTTAGAATCGCGCGATCTTGCTATGCAGGTATGCGAACACTTTCTAAAGATCACAGAGAAGTTAAAAATTCCCTACGTCTTTAAGTCCTCTTTCGATAAAGCCAACCGTTCGTCGATTCACTCATATCGCGGGCCGGGCATGGAAGAAGGTCTTCGCATTTTCGAAGACCTTAAAAAATCATTTGGCGTAAAAATCATCACAGACGTTCATGAAATTCATCAGGCTAAACCTGTTGCAGACGTCGTTGATGTTATTCAACTGCCAGCCTTCCTAGCTCGCCAAACAGACCTTGTAGAAGCAATGGCGCGCACTGCCTCTGTTATCAACGTGAAGAAGCCACAATTTTTAAGCCCAGGTCAAATGGGCAACATCGTTGAAAAAATCGAAGAGTGCGGAAACGATAAAGTCATTCTTTGCGACCGCGGAACAAGCTTTGGCTACGACAACTTAGTTGTGGACACCCTAGGCTTTAATATTATGAAAAAAGTCTCTAAGGGAAGCCCTGTGATCTTGGATGCGACCCATGCTCTGCAATGCCGCGATCCGTTTGGCGCAGCCTCTGGCGGTCGCCGTGGGCAAGTAGCCGAACTCTCGCGCGCGGGACTTGCAGTGGGTCTTGCTGGACTTTTCATCGAGAGTCACCCCAATCCTGATAAAGCAAAGTGCGATGGCCCTTCTGCGTTGCCTTTAGCTAAGGTAGAGCCTTTTCTTCAACAGATGAAGGCGTTGGATGATTTAATAAAATCATTCCCAGAGCTTAACACCGAGTCTTAGTTTCTATCGTTAGAGTGGCAGTTCTATTTTTTGATAAATATGAACTGCCCACCATATCCCTTAAAGGGATTTCTCTTTTACGGCCGTCAGTGATAATATTTTCTTTAACGAATCTCTGGCTTTTTCTGCCGAAAGAACTCGAATCATGAATGCGCGCGCCCGAGGGATCATTGAAATTACCATTGCAAGTATTGGCTTTGGTTTTCTAGGAATTTTTAGCAAGGCGGCCTTTGCCACAGGACTCTCTGTGGGAGAGTTTCTTTCTTATCGCTTCACCTTAGCCGCCGCCATTTTATGGATTGGGATTTTAATCTTTCGCCCTTCTTGGGTTCGTTTATCTTTAAAACAAATCTGTACCGCAGGCCTTTTAGGAATTTTTGGTTACGCTTTTTTCTCAACCACCTATTTCACAGCGATTGAAGGCCTAAGCATCACTCTGGCGGCTTTGCTTCTATACACTTATCCATTTTGGGTGAATATCTTTTCGCATTTTTTTACTCATGATAAGGTCACTAAAAAAGAGGCTCTATACCTTGGAGTGGCTTCGTTAGGATTGATTTTTCTTTTATGGGGACATGTCGAAGTTAAAAACGCCTGGGCTGTTTTATCAGGACTAGCATCGGCCATTAGTTACGCAGGCTATGTGATGATCTCAGCTCGCGTGCAAAAAGATGTGCGCCCTATTTCTTCCGCCCTTTATGTAATCACTTTCGGGGCTATCGCACTTTCCTTGTTTCATGCACCGAGCGCTGAAAGCATCTCTACGATCACGACCTCTCAAGCTTTGCTGGTTTTAGGAATTGCTTTGGTTTGCACGGTGTTGCCACTGTCTTTAGAACTCGCAGCCCTGCAAAAGCTTCGTAGCAAAGAGGTCGCCCTTTTGATGATGATCGAGCCCCTCACCGCAACCGCTTTAGGAATTTTAGTTTTACGCGAGAGCTTAGGCCCTTTGCAATCACTCGGAGCCGTTTTAATTGTGACTGCCCTTGTTGCCAACACTTTGAAAGACAAGAAAGCATTGCAAGAATCTGCTTCTAAAAGTGCTGATTCCCTTGCAAAACAAACTTTATAAAAAAAAGCCCTTTAGAAATCTAAAGGGCTTTTTTCTGAGTAAATCTTAATTTTTAGAAAATATTAGCAATGCTTTGTGAAAGATGTCTTCTCAGCTCAGGGAGTGCCTCTTCGAATTCAAGATTCACCTTATTAGCCGAACTTAGAACTCGTGTTTGATAAGTTTTCCAGTTCGATTTTTCTTCATAAGTCGTCCTTGAACCGCCACTAGTTCCTGACTTGTTAAAGTGCATACCTGAAACACTGACAAGCTGACCACCCTTTGTTTTTTCTCGGATCTGCACATCAGTAATAACGCTGTAATAGACATCCTTTACAAATGAATCTGCAACAACAGCAGCGATCCCACCTAAAAGCCCTGCCCCTACGATGGCCTTATTGCTTCCACCGGCCACATAAGCAAGCGCTCCCCCTGCAGCCACTCCATCCAATCCATAACCGCTATATAGGGCCGCCTCAGCCGCGTTTGGATCGGCTTTTCCGACTTGAAGGACGTTCACCTGCAAGACAAAATGCGCCTTGGCCTGCTGGTTTACGACCCTGAAGCCTTTTGCGCGCAAACTTGCTTCCAGATCTTGCTGGATTCGAAACTCCTGTTTATCGGAAGAGTTTTTAGCTTGAATGAAGATCGTTTTTTGTTCTTCATTATCGACGGGATCTAAGAAAAGACTCTCGCTCATTTTAGTTTGTACATCGAGGTTTCTTTTAGAAACTGCAACCTGAGTTGAGGCGCAGGCCGATAGAAATGAGAGAGCCAATAGAAGAGTGGAATATTTATAGGTTTGTTTTAACATAGTTTTAGTACCTCCGAGTTCTAGAGCTATCCAAAACTCGGACCAAGTACTGAATGTCGTTTAATTCGCTTCCACACCCAAAACCAAGCTCTTGTCTTAGGATTTGGACTCGTTCTTTGGAATAACAGAGTTTGAACTTTAAAAGTTTTTAGAAGATATAAAAAGTCTGGATGAGCTTTACAAAAGATCATCCAGTAAGTCTTTAATCTGATCTAAGAAATGACTGCGCCCCAAAGGCTGAGCGGAGGAAGTCTTAAGTTCTTTGATCTTAGGCGCTGCCATAGAAGTGTCCTTCTTGCGAGGCGAACGCGCTGCTCCCGTGGGAGTTTTTCTTACAACTGGACATTCAAGAGTGCTTTCATCCCACTTTTCTTCGATCAAGTGTCCAGCACGTGCATCACGCATCGGAGTTGCAGAAATCTCGTTTCCTGCCATCATCTTAATGAAGCGGTATTGAATTTCGTGCTGATATTTCAACCAAACTTCAGCGATGTATTTCGTCTGTTTTTTAGTTTCAATCACCTTAAGATCATACTTCTGCGCAAAGCCGAACTGATCCCATACTTCGAGGTGGATGGACTCTCCCTCTTTAAGCACAAGATCAATGAGCTCTACGTTGGTGACGACTTTATCACCAATGGGTTTTGTTGAATCTAAAAAGAGAGGATTGATGGTGCTCAATTCCACATTTCCATTGCAAGGTTTGCCAATGCAATGCCCGCTGGATTTTTCGGCGCATAGGCTGACATTGGCAAGTGTTTGTGATGGGACTCTTCAACCACAATGGATTCAGGAATGTAGTTCTCAAAAATTGGAATCGTGTATTTCGTTTTCAAATCATCAATGACTTTTTCAACGATCTTACGATTGCGATATTTAGAAATAATAATACCGCGCACATCTACCTTATGCCCTAATCCTGTATGGATATTCTTTAAGGTTTCTAAAATAAGTTCGATCCCTTTGAGTGAAAAATACTCTGGGCAAATAGGGATCACGATGTCTTTTGAAGCGATCAAAGCATTCACCGTTAAAAGACCTAAAGATGGAGAGCAATCAATAATGATGATGTCGTATTCGTCTTTAACTTCTGCTAAAGCTCTTTTAAGGATGCTCTCTCTGCCAAATTTTGAGGCAAGGATCAGCTCAATCCCACTCAGCATAATTTCAGAAGGAATCACGTCGATCCCGAAAGAATCGGAGCTGACGATGGCCTCTTCGGCTTGAATTTCTGAAGTGAGGACATCAAAGATCGTGTCTTCAAAATCACGATCACCAAAGATTGATCTTGTCGCTGATGACTGAGGGTCTAAATCTACGAGTAAAACTTTATGGCCGGCCTTAGCCCATTGTGCTGCTACGTTGATGGCTGTCGTTGTTTTAGCGACGCCGCCTTTTTGATTGATAAAAGAAACCACTGCTCCCATGCAAACTCCCTCTGCACTCTTGTTCCGCAAATTCCAAATACTTTTGCGAATCACGCCGGCTAAACTTTAGACCAGCTTTATTCTCAAATGAAAGCATGAGTGATTTCAAATCAAACTTCAAGTCAAAGGTCTAGGTTTTTAGAGAAAAACCCAGAGAAGAAATTTTATGTATCAGAGTTTTAAAGCTTACCTACTTCGCGGGCATCTCTTGCGCGTGCTGGCGCACGTAGACAAAGTAGTCATGATCTAGATACTTGCGCATAAAGAAGTAGCGCTGCCCTTGATCCTTGAAGCGCCTTTGTGCCTCGTTCAGCCCCACCCACTTCATGCAGAATAAATTTAAATACTTTTGATCGATGCACTCTGCGGGAACTTCTTCTGGATTTTGAAAGTCGATCCAGGAAATGGAAATGTATTGTTCTGTGAGGGGTTTGATATTTTCATCGATGAACATATTGGGTTCTAATTGGTGAGCCCCTTCTTGGGGCATAAGAATCCAACAAGGAGTTGCGCAGTCTTTGACCTCTTCAGAACTTGCTGCCGCCGAGTTTAAAAGTTTCACTTTGTGAGGAAAACGTCTTTCGTATTCTTGCTGAGCTTTTGCGAGGAATCTTTGCTGGTCTTCTTTATTAAGATCTAGCCCCCACAAGACGAACTTTGCATTTTGCAGATCTGGGAAGAGTCTAAGGATCGACTGCTCTGCCACGATTTCGATATCCTGCTGGATCGTCGTTGGCTTGATATAGGGAGCTGAGCGCATAACCACGCCCGTTTTTACGAGATAGAGCATGCAGGCGGCAATAACGACAAAGCTTGCGGCGATAATGGAGAGGATTGTTTTCATGGGGGTATTGTGCGGGAAAAATATGGGGTTGTCAGGGGGTTTGTTTGGGAGTGGGAGGAGGTCGATAGCGCACTGATGGAATGAGCCTCAAATTCCAGAAACTAAGACTCTCGGTCCGATTTTTCGGACTCTTTTTCTGTCAAATCGATTCTAAACCACTTTGGCGGGGAATTCCCTCGGCATAGTTAACGCAATAGTCCCAATCAAATCATTATTAAAGGAGTTTCTATGAATAAAAAAGCAATGTCTTCAGCTCTACTCGGAATTTTAAGTATCCAAAACCTTCTTGGAAATGCAGCTCATGCAGTGTCGTTGCCAGGCTCGCAGTTTAAAAATAAGAGTAGCCAAAATGACAACGCCTCCATAAATTCGACAGACCGCATTCTACAAAAACGTATAGTTGGCTTTGATCCAAAGCAGGCTGTCGAAACACTTTCTTATCTTCATCATTCAGGAATTCAAAGGTTTGAAAAAGATGGATCGCTCAATCTACCTGTCGACATTATCGAAGATCTTATGGCAACTGCTTCCTTGGATGGGATTGAGGTAAGGATACTTGGAGTGAACAACAATAGTATGAAAATCAAATTTGCCGCGTACGACATCGGTCGTTCTGATCGTAATCGAATCGAAGAAGCCAAAGAACTCGCGAATATTTTTCAGTTAAAATGCGATATGGATGGAAAGTTTATTTTCTAGCGCAGGAGGCAGAGTCATGAATGCATTAAAAAGTATTATTTCAACTTGTTCTTTCCCTACAGCACACGATCTTTTACAGTTCTATTCAACGAACTCCGCCTTCCAAAAAAGAACCCGGCATCTTGCTAACAGAGACGGTACATTTATTTCGGCCCCTCATTCTTTTGAGGGGGCCACGTGGTCTTTTACTTCAGTCGAAAAGTCGTTCCCAACGATCCAACAATCTTGTTACGAGATCGAACGCTTCACGAGGGCAAGAGTTCAATGCAATGCCTACTTAACTCCGCCACATGGCCAGGGCTTACCTCCACACTATGATCTCCATGATGTTTTTATCGTGCAAACCGAAGGATCAAAGGTTTGGCAGATATGGCCTTCTTTCCGCAAAAATATTTCTCTAGCAGATATGCTTCTTGATGAACAGAACAACCTTTCTATTTGGACAAACCAAGTTACACCGTTGGTTCAGGAGCTTCATACAAAGGATTGCCTGTATCTAAGAAAAGGCGAACCTCATGCGGCAAGAGCAAGCTCAAGTAAATCATTACACTTCTCGTTTGGAATTTACTATGAACAATGAATATGTAATCGCCGCCATCAAGCAAGTATTAAATACTGTTCCTGCAGTTTACGCCTATATCGCTGGTTCCATGAATACACCTTTTTTCAAAGAATCTTCCGATATTGATCTCGTAGTTATCTGGGAGGATAAACCAACCTTAGAACAAAGAAATAAATTTATTTCTTTGTTCCCTTTGAATTCACCTATTGAATGGTCTTTTTTGGATACTCAAGGAGAAATCATAAGAGACGCCGTAAAGTTCGCGAACCTTAATAAAATCGAAATATACCATCATACATACTCGGCACTTGAATACGCCCTACAAACTCAATATGAAGCTGATGGCTTGGCTTATAGTATTGCGAATCGCCTTCCTCTTATTTTAAATGAAGCTATGGAGGAATACATCAATAACCATCAAAAAGATCTTCGCATCGAGAAACAGAATCTCGCTTTTTCAATTATGGACAACTTAAAACAAACGACGATTACAGGATCTCTTATACATGATATCATCCGGCTATATTCTTTTTCTCAATGGAACTCTGTACCTGCACAAAAACATTGGAAGAAAATTATTGAAATGATTCCCAATGGCGAACTACTTCTCGATAATGCCGAGCGGTGGCTTAATGAATCCATTGGTTTAGTACAGAAATGGGGAGAAACTGCTCCACCTCTTATATTGTCGGTGGACGAAAGCAGTCATCTGAAAAAATACGACCCAACAATTGCCCCACTAATTTTTGAAAAAATAGAAATACAAAGGCAGCGCCTTCAAGAATATTTAAGCTGGCCTAAAAAAATTAAAACACTTGAAGATCAAGAGGCTTTTGGTAGACAGGCCGATTTACAATGGGATCAGGGGCAAGCATTTCACTATCAGATCTTTGAGGAAAATGTTTTTCAAGGTGCTATTTCTATTCATTCTATGAACTATTCCGAGCGCAGTTTTGAGTTTGGATATTGGGTAGATCAAGACTCTGAGGGGAAAGGATATATATCGAAGGGGTTAGAAGCTTTAAAGAAGGAGATGAAAATGGCCGGATGGAAAATTGCTAGAATTCGCACACAATATGGAAATATCAAATCGCAAAGAGTACCCGCAAGAACTCGTATGAGTTTTTCTAAAGAAGATTCCTCTTTTCTGTATTATGAGAGGGTCCTTTAAGAAACTTTCGTCTGATATTAAATAACGAGACTCGTTAATAATTTCGGATACTTAGGTTTTTGCTTATTTTTTGAGAAAGGAAATTGGGGTGAAACTGATGAAGATATCTGGTTCATACGTATGTGAAGTTAAAAGCCTCTCTAAGGTGCGCCTCTTCCGACTTAATTTGTACCGCCCTAATTTTTTCGTAAACCCTATTAATGTTTGAATCCATGGCGATTAATTTTGATTCCATCCTATTCAACTGTTGTTGTATGTGACGGATTCGAATATTTGAATCAATAGCAACTCCCAAAGAGGCGACCGAAACAATAGTTGCCGCTCCAGTTAGCACGGGACTCGCATATTGGGAAAGGCCATGAGTTTCAGCCATAGGCCGCCATGTGATTCCATTTGGATTTAGCACGGCATCCTTTTTCCCCATGGTGATTTCAAACACACCTTGCACAATTCCCGGAGCAATCTCATTCCATGCCATTGAAGTTCCTCTCTCAAAAAAACAACTTGCTCTGACTCATCGGAAATCGACAAACTAAACTAAAGAATATGTACTTTTTAAGAATTATGTTTCATGCGCCTTTTTGAAACAAGACCAGCAGCCAATCCACTTCTCATATCAATACCGAATAGCTAGATCCACAAAATCTAAACATTGTTTATATGATGCCGATAACTAAACACACCAAACGTTATAAGTCAGAAGGTTTCGTAACATGATTAAACGAATTAAAAGTATATCGAACATGGGTATCTACAAAGACTTTAAGTGGAGCAACTCCCGGGGCATTTCCGACTTTTGTGAACGGAATATAATTTATGGATGGAATTACTCAGGCAAAACCACTCTTTCAAGAATCTTCTCATCACTTGAGAAAGGTATACTAGACGCAAGTTTTTCAGAGGCTGACTTCAAACTCGTACTCACCGACGGCACTGAGATAACAACGAAAAACCTCGAATCACTACCGTCAAGAGTACGAGTTTTCAATGCAGATTATATTAGAGAGAACTTGAAGTGGGATGCTGGCACCTCATTTTCACCAATTTCATTTGACGTTGGTGAAAATGTCGCACTCCGAAGCGAATATGAACAGAATGAAAAAAAGATATTGCGAATCAAAGGCGATAAAAACCAAAAAGGAAGAATAGAAAGGTACCAGGGGGATCAGAATTTACTTTCTGACTTCGAAAAAATACTTTCTAAAGAAGCCAAAACTATTAAGAATGAAACTTTTCAAAGTTTGATCGAGTTCGACCTAAGGCACTTAAAAGCAATCATTCCAAAGGTCCAAAATGCCTTGGCGGATCATATAATAAGGGATGAAGTCGAACTGAGCACTGCAAGGAAAACAGCTCTGTCTAGTAACAACAAGACCAATGTTTCGCCAATCAAGATCTCCACGAATCTAATAAAATATTCGACCGAAGTTGTTGAGATTTTAAAATCCGAACCACGTCAATCTGATCTATTGGAAGTACTGGAAAACAATGAGCAACTGTATAAATGGTCAAAAAATGGGCTTACTCTTCATGAGAACCTAAGTGAATGTTCATTCTGCGGTAGTAAATTAACAGATCTCCGAATCGAACATCTGAAATCCTACTTCTCCAACGAGTCTGCAATACTCAGAGACAGAATACAAAAATGTCGTACTGACATTGAAACCGAGACGAACAAATTAAAGACCTTCCTAATGCCACCAAATAAACATGAACTCACCGAATCATGCCAAGATGACTTTGAGCAATATATCACGCAATTAAGGACCATATGCGAAGAATTCGAAGCTACCGCCAAGATTCTAAAAGACGATCTTAACCGAAAGGAAGATGGAAATATCTTTATCTCCATTTCACCAAGCGCAATAGATTTGACCGTAGACAGTCGCCTTCTAGAATGTATGACCAAAATCAATGCAGTCATCGAGCGTCACAATAACATTGTCGCTAACTTTACAAGCGAGCAACAACATTCACGCGAAAGACTCAAAAATCACTGTGTGGCAGAGTTATTGGAACGGGAAAACTACATAGAAAAATCGATAAAAAAACATCGAGCCGACAAGCTCGTCAAAAGATATCTATCTATAGCTCAAAAATTGGAATTCAAAAATCAACAAATCCTTTCCAAACTAAAAAGTGTGGTCGCCGGACAGGATGCCTTAAATAGCTTTATTAGGTCCTTCTTAAATAGAGACGATATATATATTGAGGTAACACCAGAAGATAAGTTCCACCTCAAAAGAGGAGAGAATCTAGCCAGTAACTTGAGTGAAGGCGAAAAAACTGCTATCTCTTTTGCATATTTTCTCGTGACACTCGAGAGTCTATTCAAAGAGGGAAAATTACGTGAAACCGTGGTCTTTATTGATGACCCAATTTCTAGCTTAGATGGAAACCATATTGCGCAGGTTTATGCCCTCATAAACTCATTCTTTTTCAGAAGGATTGACCCTGCTGATACCAAAAAGGTAGTGAGTTGCTTCAAACAGCTTTTTATTTCAACACACAACTTTGAATTCTTCTCTTTTCTACAAGATTCATCTCCAATGAAAAAGAAAAAAGATGAATTTGCAAAGTGTGAGTACTACTTCATTCAAAGATTGTCGAAGGATCATTCTTCTATTGTCCCACTTCCTTCACGACTAAGAAAAACAAAGTCAGAGTATGTGTTTCTATATGAACTTTTACATGAGTTTCACGAACGAGGGTGCTCGCTGGATGACGACTTTTTTCTATTAATCCCTAATGCGATTAGGCGGTTTTTAGAAATCTACTCCCTCGCAAAGCTACCTGGAACAAACACTGAGATTGATCAACGTCTAGATATTCTCATGGGAGGAGTACACCAATTAAAAGTTTTGCACCACTTTTCGCACTTCAACACCCTTGAAAAGATCACGAAACACGATGAATTAATAATGCTCGTGCCCAACGCTGTAAAGGAGTTGATGCAGCTTCTACAAAAGGACCCTCTTCATCATAGTTCTTTAATTGAGGCGATCGGAAAAAAGGCGGACACGACAGCCTAACGGATAAGTTGGGGCCTTTTCTATTAGGGCCAATACTTCCGATATATGGAAGTATATTTATTTTACATTTTAAGAAGAAACTACTGAACTCTAATGTACACAGAGCCTGAGGAAAAAAATGGAAGTTGTTCAAATTATTAAAGATTGCTCTCTTGCTATTTCTCCATTCTTGGCGCCCGCGATTGTCTACTTAATTTTGCGTAGCTTTCAAAAAAAAGACGCAGAATCATTACAAAAGTTTAGATCAATATCTGATGCACAATTAAAACTATTTGAAACACTTTGGACATCCCTTACCCAACTGGAAGATTCTGTTACTGAGTTATAGGAAGATGGTGTGTCAGAGAGTGGCATTAGAAAAATTGTAAAGGCCATGAAGGCAACAAGGAGCTCTCTCAGACTTGCTGCATTCATAATACCACAAAGGGAAACCCGGAAAATGGATGAAATTCTGACAGTTCTTGAAGAATTTAAAGTGGGAAAAGAAAGACTACTATCCGCAGATGCTTTTTATGCTGCAGAAAATGAAATACAAAGGCAAATTGAAGAAAACTATGATTACATTCTGAAGTTCAAGAATCTAAAGGAAGAAATTCTTTTTATGATTCAAAACCAACTCGGAATTGCATCAAAATAATCAGTGCAGTGCGAGACTGAAATTCATTCTACTTCATTTGAAACTTGCACTGCTTTACCCAACCGGACAAGGTACTATTTCCGCGATCGTGAAAACTCATAAACCCTAATACTCTCTTCTAGTTCTTGAATTAACGCCTCAACCTGAACTTGTGCGGACTTCTGCAAATCCTTCTTCATCTTTTCGTTTTTACACTCTCGCAGTGACACTTTTAACTCTGCAATTTTTTCTTTCGCGACTATCAACTGTGCTTCACTCTCTATCCGGTGCGCCGATTTATCGGCGCGATCACTCTCGGATTCAAGAATTTCCATCATGCCCTTCAACAAGCCCTGACCAAGCTTCGTCTTTGTGTCTTTCATCGTCGTCCCCCTCCCTGCCTATCTACTAGGTTGAGTATATCAGTACCAAAAATCAAAAGCGATGACAGACATACAGGCGGCAATAGCCTCGAGAATTTCTTCAAGACTATGTTCAGTATCGTTACTTTGAATTAGTATCTGAATTTTAGATTCAGATATTCCAACTGCCTCAGCGATTTCTGTAATCGAAGTGATTTCAGAGGTTTCGATGGCGATGGCAGCCATTGGCACTAGATTTCCACGGTATCTGACTTATCTTGAATGGATTTTCAATTTGGTCTGACACCCTAAGCTAGTTCAAATTCACGCCATTTATTTGCACTTGACTTAATTTAATCAACTATCATAGCTTGGCGCTTGGAATCGAATGCCTCAGGTGTGAGCGCCCGAAAAGACGATGCTGAAGAATTTAGACCTTGCAGTTTGTTAGACCTTTATTAACGCTGGCATGGTTGTAATGAACGCTCACGACAACCGATACAAGCCCAGCCCATTAATGGAGGTTGCAGTCATGCAGCAAGATATTCCCAAAATGTGCGCAGATTCCTTACGCACGTTCACAAGCGAAAAGCTCAATATTAAGTTAAAGGCAGCGCACGCTCACGAATTATTCGCGGCGTACGTCGGATATTCGTCCAAAAACGCAATGTTGGCTGATACTAAGTATCCTATCAACAGTTTGCCTCAAGCCAAAATCGTCATCATGGTTCCGGACGCTGATGTTGATCGGCGGCGCACCGATCTTGAAGGATTGTCGCCTGATCTCCCGAATAGTTATTTGCTAGGCGAGCCTATCTACGCATCATTATTTTCAGATAAGTTTTGGGCGAGCCATTATCCGCCATTTAGAAGTTTTGAAAAGGCGGCAATTTACTTGGCTGAAAGAGACTACAACTTCCAAGAAGTGTTCAAGCGTTACCATGGTATTCCTTTACATCACTTTGTCTCAGTCAGACGTGAACAAGATGCAGTAACTTTATCCGTGATACACGCTACTCGCACATCCAATGGGGAGATGCTTGGAAATGGCAAAACTAAGATAGAACTTCATCGAGTAGCGGGCCATATTGGTTATGAAGAGCCACGAATTTCGGTGGAGCGCTGGAGTGGTGGTGCGCGAAGAACACTAGAGCCATTTGAGGGAGGATATACGCTTGCTAGCGAGTGATTCAGTATCCGTTGAAAATTACCTTTAAAAAAAGAAGGCACCTTTGAAGGCGAACGTTATTTAATTCGCCACAAGGGTGCTATTTTGAAATCTATGAATAACGCCCACATAATACTGACCATTCTTTTATAGATAAGTGTCAGACATAGTTTTACAGTACTTCCTTCACTAAACCAAACAAAATGCCTATACGGGTTTGTCTAATATATGGTACTCAAAAGTAAGTCCATCAGACGGTGCCCCCCTTGAAGCATCCATAATTTTAACGATCTTGGTGACTGCCATATTGCCGTGTTTATTAATCCACACAATAGCATCACCAACGCCGGGTGACCACACTCTGGAAGTAAAATCAAGACATTCACTCGTATGGAAGCTAGAAAATAATCCCATGTTTTTTATCATAGCAATTTTTCCGCCTTGCAATCTATCACTGTAGGCGTGAATGGAGACATCACTAGCTCTAGTCCACTTGGTGGCAAATGAATACTCCCCTGATCCAACTACATAAACTCCGTCATTACTTGAGTAATCAAAACTCACATTTCCTTCAAATTTTGGATTCAGAAACGTAGTTTTTTAATATCTGACTCAAGCATACGAACATTAGAAACTTCTTTTGAGTATGGATTCAGGCCAATCATGGGCTCGATCATTTTATTGAAGCCCAAAATTCTTTTTACCAGCTTTTGAATACAATCTAAATATTCTCCGCCATCAAAATCAATCCAGAACTTTCCCTCAAAGAAATCTGGAACACCTTTACCGGAGTTGTTCTTTAGAATCGGAATAATATATTCCGATTCCATGTGCCTTTCCAGCATTTCTATTTCTTTTCCTACTCCGGTTTTAAGATCATTCATTTTCGAGACATAGCCGTCAGAAATAACACAAATTTTCCATGATGAATTATCAACCCCAAATCTCATAAAATTATTCAAACTGGCACCAGGGCCAACACAGATTTGGTCGGTCAGTGATTTGATGGAGTTGCCCCTCAAAATATGCGCAAGTGAGTTTACCCATTCAACATGAGGATCACTATCCCATGAGTAGGAAATAAATGCGCTTATACTTGGTTCCGTTGGCTTACTACTCATCTCAATCCTTTACACCGCATCTTTGTAATCAGTCTCAATCGCAGATTTCAAAGTCACCCCAAGCGCATCGAGCACCTTTTGAATTTTCTCGATGGAAGCTCCATGATATTCATTGCGCTCGTCCCGGGAGACTTGCGCCTCCGTGACATCAAGCTTTTCCGCTAATTCCTTCTGCTTCAAACCTTTGAAAATTCGGAGAGCGACGAGCATCCTGCCAATTCCATTGAAATTTTCAAGAATGTCAAATTGACCTCTTTTAAGTTTTTCATACTCCTCAACCTCTTCTTTAAGTTGAAGTGCAAAAGACGCCAATGGATCAAGAGCAAGTTTAATTTGTTCAGGAGTCAGGCCTGATTTTTTCATTTTCTCGGCATGAGCATCGAGTTCTTTAAACTCAGCATCCAATCGTATTTTTGACTCTAGATATTCTTTTTCTGTCTTAATCATAAACACTCCTTAAGGAATAACCTTGATAATTCCTTTTGGTTTAAATTCACTTCTTGATTGTCTAAACGCCGCAGGAAATTTTTGATCATTTCCATGCTGATCTTTAATACCGGTTCCCTGATCTAAATGAGGGAAAAACTCCACCCTGTAGAACAACCACATCGGAAGCTGCTTTTTCGGATAGCCCCGATATGCTTTTCTGGAACGCGGATCCCAATTCCAAATCTTGTGCGGATCGAGATTATTCAAATCAGACACAATCTTTTGAAAAATCACCATGTCTGCGGGATTCAAAATTGAAAGGTGCGGATCAAAGTAACCATCAATATCATTAGGATGATCTTTGTTTTCCACGAACGAACCATCTAAAAATACATCGTTCACTCCAACCGCCCAAAGTTGCTTTACAAGAACCTCAGCTCGATTCACAAGCTCTGCGCGCCATTCAGTATCCCAACTTGAGGAGCTTCCATCTCCCAATACTAGGATGCTGTTACGAATATCTGTGAAACTGGCATCGTAAGTGCCGGGATCGAGAAGTCCGTCTGCATTAAATTTTGAAGGTATTGGCATCTGAATCTCCCCTATGCCTTGATATTAACTTAACACATATGTTAAGTTAACTGAAGTGTTAATTTTAATAAGCGCAAGTGATTGATTTTATTAGAAAAATCAATCGTGCGCGACATTTACTAAATAGGCCCTGGCCTCTGGGTACTTCTTAATACAAACACATTTCCCCACCCTCAGAGACTTGATGATATTCGGGTGAATGCAAAACTCCTCCACCTCGCGCCGACTTCCACCGCCAGAATCCACCTCAAAAAAACCGAACCGTTCGGTCTGCCTAGTCTGCTTCCAAACTGTTCGAGTCCCCGCCATGCCTGAGATGATTTCTGCGCTTTCAGGACGCTTCTGGAGGAACGAATACAGGGTTGAGGTATTTCCCATAAGTCGACCTGCAAACTCAGGGCTAATGCGCTGCAAATCGCAAATCTCTTGGTGTGCAACCACCACCGACATCCGACTACTTCGAGCGCGGTCGAGGAAACCAATAAAATCCTCTTGGGCTAAATCTGCGAACTCGTCGATGATTATCGAGAACGGCTTGCGGTTCTCTTTCGGAACTTCGCCATCAACCTTTGCTGAGACTGACTTTAAATCCTGCAAAATGAAACGCCCCAAGGCCTTGGCTGTTTCGCCATACCGGCGGGAATCCAAAAATAGGAAAATGATTTTGGATTGGGTATAGGCCTCAAATAAGTTGATACCTGGAATCTCGGAAGTCACCAACTCCCCAAAGTCCGAAAGAACTATACTTTCCAACTGCGTTCGTAAGCCTTGTAAAGAATTGAAATGCTCCTTTGCATCTAAAAACTCTTTCAGATTCTGGGCGTAAAGTTTCAACTTCGTTTCGGTCATAGGAATCTTGTTCCCAACTTCAATGATCTTTGCCGGTTTACTTGCACAATCTAAAACAGTTCCCAAATGAAACCGTTCCTGTTTATTGTCACGAATCCAGCAGAGCAAAATCATCAACTTCAGGATGAAGCTCGAAGATTGATTCTTATAATACTCCTCAGACCAATTGAGACTATTGATGATCCGATCCCTAAGTTGCGTAGCCGTCCCATCCTCGATCAAATTATAGGACAAGGACATTTGCTTTTCCGTAAGCGAAAAGATCATCAAGTCATCAATACGGTTAGCCTCCGCCACATGCTGGGAAAACTTCAACAAAGTCTCCATATCCGATTTCAAGTCAATAAAGAGCAAACCTTTCCCCTGCTGGATTCGCTGCTTAATAATATGGGATAATAAAACCGTCTTCCCATAACCAGAAGCCCCAACAACATGAACATGGTGATTCAGTTGTCCTTCGGTTAGCTCTTCCTTTCGCCACATAGATCCCGAGACCTTCCCAAGAACAACACGATCCTGAGTCGCAGAGGAATTTCTCATAAATAAGTTCTTAACTTGTTCCATTTCAAAACCTCCCTACTCGCCCAAATCTTCAGTCAACATGCTAAAACGAAACAGCGGCTGAAAAAGTTGAGTGTGGTCTTGAATCAGGTTCCGAACAGCTTCTTTTTCGCAAACATAGTGAACTTCTTCAAAAAGGCGTTCAGCATCTGGTGCCGCCGTCATAATGTGAATGTAGCGCTTCACCTTTTGCTGATATCGCTCTTTGGTTTTGCGTGCGATCTCAAGCTCGAAGGCAACTCTCTTGCCTGCCGGTGTGACATAGATCGCATCCGGGCGGAATTCCGTAGGCAAATACTTTCGATACTCTTCAATTTCAGAAAGCTGCCTTTCTGAAATCCATCCTTTAACTACGCCAGAATTCTCAAGAACAATTCGAACCTGCGCCACACGCTGATCATGATCAAAAAACCGACCGTCTACATCCAACAAAGGACGACAATAATTTTTCTGCGAACGAGAGTTTCGCAAAAACAAGTAACCTTTTTGAGTGATCACATAAAGCGGTCTCGCGCACACTTCGGTTAAAATCTGAAGCATTTCAGATTTTACTAATTTATGAACTCGCTGCCTTGCCCAGATCAGCGAGTTACTAACGGTACCGAGCTTGGTAACTTTAAAAAACTTCGCGTGCAAATCTTCGAGTGTTGAAAATTTCATTTCTAGAACGAACTCCAGAACATCAAGCTCTCGCTCGGTTAACCTGTACCCCTTTTGCGGAGTTACTTTTTGCACAACATACGGTAAATCAAAAAAACTATAAGCAGTCTGCATACTCTTTCCCTTCGCCGACTTTTTGATTTGCAAACACAAACCAACAACAAAGCCGGACTGATGAAAGATGAAGTGGCCGAGGTAAAGCTCCTCCCCTCCATCTTGTTGTTATTCTCAAAACTAAAAACAACTTCTCCCAACTAGGAAAATGAGCTCCCTTGCCAGCTTTTTGTTACTTAAGTAATGGGGGACCTGCCTTGCTGACCACCTGCTCTCAACACGTTGGGAGTGGGTGGTCAGCAAGATAAAGCAGGTCGCCCCAGCGCCTAAGGTGCTGAAAAAGCTGGCAAGGGAGCGGCTAGAATCCCCCCCCCCCCATCGCGGTGGATGGGGGTTTTGATGGATGACAAGATGGGCATTTTTCTGCATGGAAAATGCAGAAAAATTGAAAAAAGAAGAGCCTTGTAAGGGTGTGGAAAAGTGGTAGCCAAATGGTAGCCAAAAGTAGCCAACCATGGTCCCCCGGTGCCCCCCACAGTCCCTAGGATCAAAAATAGCGTGTCTACGCGTGTCTACGCCTGTCTGAGCAGGTTCTACGTTGTTTCTGATACTTAGGTTTTTGCTTATTTTTTGAGAAGGGAAAAATGGGGTGAACTTCGACATCAGCCTAATTTCAATTAGTTAAGTCAAGTTTACCCCTTTAGTTACACCAAAGAATCAGCTAACGAAAAAAGTTTCCTTAGATCGTTCGATATGAGCATCAAAATCACTCAAATCAAAACTGTTAGTCAGAAGGTCGTATGCAGTACAATCATACAAATACTCCAATGCCGGAAACTTCCTTTGAATTCTCGCTATTTCACTTTTTGAGCATCCTAAGGCAGTTCCAACGATCAATTTCTTAGGATGCTTTTTTGAAAAATCAAACCCAAGCATATCCATATTTGCTTTATGATATCCAAATCCCAAGAATAATACTAAATCTGCTTCCTCAAAATTCCTTTTGATACTAGTTAAATCTGCTCTCGATCCTTGACATATAAAACTCATATTGCACTCAGAAAAAAAGTCATCAACCTGAGAGACATCCTGATACTCACGATTATCAAGGATTTTTATTGGTATATCTACTTCGCCACCGTACTTACGATATGGCGTATTTGATCTTTGCCCTCGTTCACAATCCATCAAAGGAAGTCTTCCAAAGAACGGCGTCACAATTGAAGGATCAACCCATTCACTTTGGACTGGAGCTACCGCATTCATTTTATATATTAAATATTGAAGACTTCGATCGTAATTAAAGGTCAGTATTTTTGTAGTATCGCCATTTAGCCTTGCATTCACAATCTGTTTTAAAAGACGTTTGTAGGTATTAGGCCCATGACGCATAAGCACCTCCTCGTCTTCTCCTCGAAGTAAAATCTTAGCAGTCATCCTTCTAAGCGTATCCCGATGCCCATTATATTTATCTGCAACTTCATCAATTGTATCTGCATACGATACTCTCAGGATTTCTTTTAAACCCTTTTCATAAGGTTCTAACTCATCCATCAAAATTTCTCTCAACTTCTTATTGTCGGGAAAACCGTACTCAAGACCAAGCCCTGCGCCTAAAACTAAATATATTTTTTTAGCCATAATTTATCCTAAAATTCTTATTAAAAAGTTACTTCTCGAGGTGATTCTTCCCAAATCACATTCAACCAATTAACTCTGGGCCTTTCATATACCGACGAGCCGTCTCGCAAGAGCATCCCAGTAGTTTAGTAACCTCGGTCGGCGTATATTCACTAAGAGTCATTAGTGCTGCAATATCGGCTCTCCAATTAGCTCCAAATACGTATCGATACTTGATAAATGGATTGATCTCCACAATATGTTCGAAATGAATCATCTTTTTCTCTGACTCCATCACAAGCGCACTAACTGAAAGACCAAACTTTTTAAAGTGCTTATCGTATGGGACTTGTCCGATCTTAGCTGCAAAATCCATCATTTTATGAAGACCGTGATTAGACTCATTTTCAGGCACTTTAGCCCGTTTTAATGCCGCTTCAAACTTTCGATCTCCAGTATGTGATAGCAGACTTGCCAATATCGCACGACCTACGGGTTCTGCGTCTTTAATGAGATGTTTTAGAGCTTCGACATGAATGATCTCGCTATAATTCATGATCCAAGTATGCATGAGCTGTAAGATCAAGCGATCAGACTTTGCAATAGAGACTGCGTTGACAATGGCAGCTTCGGGCGTAATCGGATGATCTTTAAAAGACGTTCTTTCACCTGACATAAAAATGCCGATTCCAATAAGATCTGAGCATATTTGTTTTTTACTTATTCCCGAACTCATCTTAATAAACGACATCAAATTTCATTTGAACCACGGGGCGAGGTGGAGGCGGTGGCTTTGCAGAGTTCGTCTTCCTTTTCGAAAAGTATTTATAGGCCACAATTCCTGTCCCAACTCCGACAATCGCAGCTCCGCCAGTAAGCACAGTTGCGCCGACAATCATGCCAGCACCACCGGTTGCGATACTTCCGCCACCAAACCATGCCAAAGTAGCTGAAGTCGCAGCAGCCCCGTTAAGAGTGCTTATAGCGGCACCTGTGGAAGCAGCCCCAACAGTGCCAACCGCTGAAAATACGCCTGTAGCCGTGCCCACAGTTGAAGCCGCACCAGCCAAAATACTTGCGATAACTTTTTTAGATTCTTTTTTATCCAAAACACACCCCCAATAGAAAATGGGGTTTAAGAGATCAGCCAAGGAATGTAAACAAAAATATGTGATTAAAGAGACTTTTTAAACAACAGCCCGCTCTCTTTAAGCTTAGATAGGAGAACTCCCTGAACTCTCCCTACCCCGCCTGATGAAAGACAGTATCTAGAATTGGCTCGTTCGGGAAAGTCTCAAATATGCTTTCCAAAGTATCAAAGTTTATATTGTGGTCGGCTTTCTCTAAGCTTTTATATTTGCTAAGAGAAATATCGAGAGTTTCCGCAACCTGTTCCTGAGTCTTACCTTGGCGTTCACGAAGAAAGGACAAGCAGATAGCCAGTTTCTGTTTGCTATTAAGATTTAACTTCGTCAAAACGTAATTCAAATTCTCGGATACATTTTCAACTTCATAACCAACAATTTTATTTTTGTCGGCCTTAGCTACGAATTTAAAAATGCCTTCATGGCTAGTGCGAGTTTGAGTGTTCGGAACATTACTTTCAAAGTAGATGTACATAAGTTCATTTTCAGACAAGTATTTAATATTCATATTTATCTCCTACTTCTTTGAGTACAGTTCTGTTCCGGTTTTCATAAAGTCTGCATCGTATGCCGTGACCAATTTTCCTTTACCAGCCCCTGTAACCGCTACCACTACACAAAAAACAAACTTTCCGTTTCGCTGATCTGGATCTCTACAGAGTAAAAGAGACACGTATTCGCGGAGTTCTTACTTTGAATGACTTTTGATGGGTCTTTCAAAGTTCCTTTTACTTTTTCAATAGTCACTTCAGGATGCCCATCAACGGCATGCTGAAGATTATCAGACCAGATTTCAATCTCTAGTTGGCCGCCCATGGAGCTAACTTTTTCTATTAGAGTATTAGCCATGGCTGCATCCTTAATGTCATAATATGTGACCCTTCTAGAATAGTCAATATATTACCCATAGTCATATTATAACCTAATCAAATCGACTATATTCGACTTAATAGTGTTGTAGGTCAAAAAACACTAGGTTTAATCCATCAAACCCGCTCGTCAAAACTAAAACTGTTTATACTCTTTTGCAAAGTCTAAACGCTTTCCCTCAATGTGCTGCGGAATCAAATCCAGTCCATCCGTCGCCCCCCTGAATATCCACTCCCGCCAATCGGATGTAATGCTGAAAGCTCTTAACATCCTTCCAACCACCAAGCTTCATAGTCGTGACAACATCCAAACCACTAACTAGGCACTGAACAGCAAAACAGGCTCGTGTCGAATGGAAAGTGATTTCAGGAATACCAACAGCAACACAAAATCTCCTCGACACCTTAGACGCCTCTCCACGCCTCCACGACGTGATCCTGGGGAGAACATAACCTGTAGAGGCAGTTTTCAACTTAAGCTCCTTTAAGAGCGTCTCAAGGGCTGTATTGATGGGCACCTGACGAGACTCTTTGGTTTTGGTAGATTTGTCGCATCCGAGTCTACTTGAGAATGACTTCGTGATGGAAATCATTCTCGTCTCAAACGAAACATCGGTCCATCTTAATGCCCAAAGCTCCCCCGAGCGACATCCTGTGGTTACAGCCACCGCCCATAAATAATAATATTCGTGGTCGATTTCTCGTGCCTTTTTCAAAAACAATCTGATTTCGTCACGATTGAGTATAGGCTGCAATTTGATTTCAACCTTAGGAAGGCTCACCCCCCACGAGCTGGGCTTTCAACATGGGCCGGTATAATGCGTTCTAGACGAGCCCAATCAAAGACTGTGTTTACCGCACTTCGAACGGGCTTTATGCGACCTTTTGAAATCTCCTTTTTCTCCATCTCGTTAAAAATCAATCGCATCGACATAGGCCGAAGTTGATCGATGGGGATTTGCAACCAAGACTTGCTATGCATCATGAGAGCATTATAATTGTCTCTCTTAGAAGTGCTGTTTTCATAGGGACCGTTAAGAACAACGTCTTTATAAAAGCGCACCAAAAGATCACGCCAAACAAGACCGTTGCGCTCTTTTTCGATTCTTTTGGCCTCAGCCTCTTTTTTGAGCTTTTCATATTCACGCTTTGCTTCGGCATGGCTGACAGCACCTAAATCACGCTGAAGCCTTACCATAAGCCCCGCAATTCGACTGCGGGAAGTGAACTGGATTTTAAAGCAAGTATGTCCGTCTTTTTGATATGTTTTAATTGCCATACCTTCCTCCTTTTGAGGAAGGTTGGAATTGATCCAGCTATTTGAATGTCAAAGAGCTGGGATTATTTAGATTAAAACAATTCAAAAACACACCAAAAAAGTATCAAAAGAAAATATAATAATATTTATAAAAATATACACATTTGTGTTTTTTTAACCGACAAGGGTTGTTCAAGTCGAGATTCAGAAAGTACACTGACATTCTCTTGTCAAAATAAACTTTTGTATATTAAACTCGTACCAATTTTTAAAAACAGAAAAGGTCTGAGCGTGAGCAAACTCTCTCTTACAGTTACTCCTGAACATATTACGAAGTTTAAAGAGGCGCTTGAGTCATGGAGACTCGAAGAATATGGAACCTTAGCTCCCGACTTTGTAGCAAAAATGACTATCAAAGAGTCAAAAGGCTTTAAGGTATTTTCTGTTTACCTGTGGACCTTAGTCGAAGAACGTAGCTCGCATGAGTCAAAAAAATCTTCAAAAAAATTACAACTACCTCTCTCTCCTAGTGTTTCTCTTGCACAAGTAGATTTATGGAAGCTACCTACTCCCACCTCTTTTTTTGCCAAAGAGTTTGTCGAGCAGGAAGAGTCTATGCTCTATCCCGGAACTGCATACTATACTCCCTGTAAAACCTGTAACGAGGCGGGTCAACTTAGTTGTAAAACATGTGACAAGACTGGTAGAACAATTTGTGGATCTTGCAATGGGAATCGCAAAATAAACTGCACCACATGTAATGGGTATGGTGAGCTCTCTTGCCAAACGTGCCGCGGAGCCGGTCGTTATGACAGTGCTTGTCCTGCCTGTAACAATGGAAAGCTTTCTTGCAATGCGTGCCGAGGCTCGGGCTATCACGCTGACTCAAGCCCTCTTACCCTTTGTCGACAGTGCGATGCTAGTGGGTATGTTCGCTGTTCTCGCTGCGAGGGTACAGCTTCACAAGAAGTTGTTTGCCGAAGCTGTCGATCAGGCTATGTTCCGTGCACCACATGTCGATCTCAAAAGCTCGTAGACTGTACCTTCTGCAAAGCTAGGGGTGAGGTGACTTGTCACGACTGTAAAGGAAGTACACTTGTTCGATGCTGCGATTGCGAAGGACAAGGGGGGCACCAAAATGCAATTGAGGTTAAGGCTTCAACTGTTTACAGTGAAAACAACATCACTATTAGTAAAGTTAAAGAAATTCCAGCCGATTTTGGCGATATGACAGAACAATTGGAGATAACACATGATCTCGTTAAACCGACGATCCTATTAGATAAAATTTTTGATCTTACGAAAGAGGAGTTCCTCAGACCTTATATAGAGGAAATTTACCAACACGTTCAGAACAACAAAGCTCCTACAACTTTGCTTGAAAACTTTTCGCTTGCACAAGGTGAACTAATTTACTTTACATTGGACTTCGCCGAAACCGAAGGTGTTTTTGTCTATAGTACTGTTACAGAAAGCATCAGTGCACAAAAAGATCCACTCACATCACTTCACTTAAACGTAAAACAGAACCTAATTACAAAATTTGAATCTGCTTTAGCTAACAAAAACTATAATCTATGCGAAAAAACTTTAAACGAACTGAGTGCAGCAAACCTTACAAGTGATGCAAAGTCTCTCAAAGAAGTACTTAAACAGCACCAAGCTCAAAGCGACATAGATCGCCGCATACGCATAGGCCGATGGTTTCATAGAGGCACGTATATAGCGCTTTCACTAGCACTCTGGATTGCACTATGCTTTTTTATAAACCTATCTCTATTATTTCTAATAACTATTATAATCATTACTGCCATGCATTGTGGGCATAAAGATGGCTATAAGAAAGTGCCAACGAACCAAGAGATATTCCAAGGATATATTTCTTATTTAAAACTCCTTATTATCTGGGCCGCCATGCTCGGCGCAAATTACTACTTCGGAATTTTAAATTATGAGCATCCTGCAGATAGCGCCTTCAACACAAGAATTATATTGGAAACGAAATAACTATGAAGTATTTTTTTACTTTTATTATTGTTTTTATTTACTTCCGGAGCTATCTAACTTCCGAACCGCTATTGTGGATGTCTCCGCACAAAGTCATTACCGAGACTATCTCTACACTTCCCGTGTCATTTCTATCTACAAATCTGCCGCCTGATCTTTCTAAGTTGTCACGCACTACTTACTTAACCTTTAGGATTTATGAAGATTCAAGCCATTATCTCGGTCTTATAAAGGTTGAACCTCAAGCTGATACGCCCCTCGTAACGGGATTTGTTTTCAAAAATAATGAACCCGAAAGCCTATCGTCAATCGAGGGAAAAATTGAAGCAGCAAAAGACAGAGTTTGGCTTGACTTGAACCCCACCCCTGGTGACAACTTTATGGCAACCAAAGGAGTGTACACCAAAACTGTTACGCTCAAAAAACGACTTTCTTTTCATCGTAATGATAATGGCCAGATCTATCTACAACTACCATTTAACCAAAAAGACAGTATCCTACGCGAGGTACTCATTGACTCAGAATCATACCTTAAAGGCAGTTGGAAATCCAAAATAGGCGATGAGACTTGGCGCTTCAACTTTAAGCACACTCCCAAAAACCAGGTCGATGGCCTTGTTGAATTAGAAAGCCCTACAGAAAACTGCGTATATTCTATTATAGCAACACCTTCTGTAGATAAAAATGCATGGCTTATAACAGGAGATCACAGCAGTCGAACGAACTCAGCCTGCCCGCCTCGGTTCTGGAACCTCTTACCAAAAGATGGAATCATCAAAAAAAATCCAACTTATGACCTTATTGGAGGAAATGAGGTTTCTCCCAATATGCAAATACATCGCTAGTGGAATACACTTTATGGAGAAATAAACTTAGTAGTCTATCTTAAGATTCAGTTTTTAGTATTAAACTAATGAGTAATTGCGCTTCAACGGGATTCAGACTTCCTATTTCTTCTTTAACTGCGCTATAGAAATATCGGATACCTTTACTTATATCTTCCTGTTTTGGATAACACAGTTTAGAACTATCTACTGTATGTAAGTTTTTACTAAGAATTTCAATTCCTAGCGCCTTCAGAAAAACCTTCTCTTTGAAATCCTCAGAGATTAAAAGAAATCTTTCATCGAGCTTACAAAGATTACCGTAGCAAGCTAGGCCGTACCTCAAGGGATGTATTTTGCTCATTACCCGACTACGCGCCCTTGTAATCCCATTCCTGATATCTTCAAATGGTACCACTAAGGCTTTATTGATTTCATCCACCTACGCAACTCCTTTAAAAAAACATACTTTTAAGATTTTATGAATATTCACTTCCAGTCAGTTTGCTATAAAAAATCTCCACAAATAATCTGGGAGCTTTGAGTTAAATAATAGCTTACAACACTCAACATTTGTTAGTTTGATAAAGTTCTGATGAAAAATAAACTTTTAAACTATTAGCCATCTCAAATTAGAACATCTCTTGATTTTTAAAGTAGAGCTTTTTACAAGAAAAATGCATATTCAAAAATTATAACTCTGCCAAATGAGATAAGAAAAGTAGGTACAATGAGCCACGCATGTCCCAGGTAGAGATGGACTTCAATCATGGAGTACGAATTGGGAAAGTTGTGTTGCATTAACAGGAACTGCTGCTTGTAATTCTGGATATAATTTAATTGGATCTACTTGCGCCGCTCAAGAACTTCCCACACCAACGCTTCCTTCTGGGGCTATTGGTCAAAGAACAGATCTAAGGGTTCAGCCATTTGAATACTTGAAATTAATTTACAACTCAAGAATGACTTTTCAAGACAGGTATCTTGCCTCTGAGAATTCAGAGTATTATGGAATAGAACAAAAGCTTGGTGAAGAAATCTATCCTCTTCATGGATCTGAACTAAATATGTATTTAACTCATAGAAACGTTTATTATTTTCAGTATAGACCAATAGCTTCAGACATATTTAATGATTTCTATATAACTAGAACTGTCCATATAAAGTCCTTCCTTTCAATCCCCTAACTGGGGCCTGGTGTTCAAAAAATTGATTAATATTTTTTTAATTACCATACAACTCCCTGAGAACGATTTTTTCTTAACTGACCGACCTCTCTATTTAGAAATCCAATCCCATATTTCTGCAAAGATCCTGACGTCGTCGCAAATCAAAAATATACCTAAGCTCGATCAACGAGCGGAAACGTTCATGAAACTGCATGCCTGAAATTATAAATCCCGCTTTTAGTTTCGGAATTAAAACAGCAGCGTTATTAGGATGATGCAAACTAGTGATGACTTGAAACTCTTCTTCTTGAACTCTCTCAAGAACCGCTAGAAGAAGCTTTTCGTACAAACCTTGATTACGATACTCAGGAAGAATAGCCGAGTTTTGCATATAATAAGTTTCAGCATCTGATGCGTGGCCATAGTGCCAACCGACTATCTGGTCTTGATAAAAAAGACCCAGTCTTAAAACAAACCTTTGCCACTCTTTCTTTCGAACGAAAAGTTTTTCATTAGCAGCACTCGGAGTCGGGACCGAGTTTTCTATGCGATTAAAGAAGAGCGCCTCAAAGTGCTTTTTTAAGAGTACTTCAAGTTCCTTAGACGAAATATCTTTAATGAAAAACCCATTGCCAAGATCTTTTTTAAACATTTTCTTCTCTCTTTAAAAGTTCTGGATATATGAAAAGTATTCGATGGATAAAATCTGCGCCGAGATGAGCTTCTAAAAGGGCCATTTGTGATGTAATGATTCTTTCACTCCCAATACTCTCCCCCGTACCAGCGTTACTCGGCAAACTCACTTCGTGATGAAGATACTCCCCAAATTCTTTATTGCAGAACTCATGATAGCTTCTTGTTTGTAAGATAAAGTGGTGCCACATTTCATCAAGGTAGCTAATGCGATTTGTGAAATAGAACGGTTCTTTTAAAGAACCGCTCCTTTGACTTCGATGAATAAATCGTAAGAGCCGGACTAGATCGTCGTAGACCATCTCTAAAAGAACGAGAGGCTTTGTGTTTGCGAACTCCCGTACATTTACAATCTGCGCGATAGTCTTTCTCATAACAGCAATCTCCACATTAAATATTAAACCGGATCTCCATCACCACCATGAGAACCTGCGCCGCAAGTTCGATAAATAGTTCCATCACGCAGCTTCTGTTCGTATTCCGCTTTTGATTTTTCGTAAAAACGAAGACGGTTTCCTTGATCTTTTAATTGTTCAATGTCCTGATTCGACAATTGAGATTCATCGATGTTTAGAGCACGCAATACACCCCTTACTGATTGAACCTCGATAGAATTAAGGGCTTGGGCTTCAGCATAAGCCCCAGTTGCTAACACAACAGCCATCACTAGCGCTTTATTCGTTGTTTGTTTTTTCATTTCTTTCTCCTGTTCGATTGATTGATACAGGAAGAGAGTTGCGATTAAGGGACCAGTCTGAATTGAATTTTAAGCCGCCTAGAGCTCGTGGTTGGTCATTTATTCTAAAATTTGAGTCCGAGATCTCGGACACGATATCCGTATTTGCTGATATTACGTGCAACTTAAGGCTCTGAACACTCATCTACTCTTAAAATACAACTTCAACTGAATTTAAACGACACTTGAAGGCAATTTTTCTGCCGAGCAGCTAAAATCCTGCTTGCACTTTAAATCCGAAAGCTCTATAAAGAATCTTCCTTTGTGGTGGGTATAGCTCAGTTGGTAGAGCATCGGATTGTGATTCCGAGTGTCGCGGGTTCAAGCCCCGTTACTCACCCCATTTTTTTTCCTTAGCAAATCTGGTTCTACGGTTCTACGGTTCTACTCGGTCGATGGTGGAGCTCACTCAAAATCCCAAACATCTCAAAGATTTAGCAGACGAAGTCTGTAGTTAATAAAGTTGCGAACTCCAAAAGCATTGTATTGTTCGCCCTTTGCGCGTCGGTTGTAGCCTTCAGTTCTCGCATTCGTCAATCCCGTTTCAAAGTAATTTAATATCTCAGGTCGCCATTTCATAAGAGTTTTACGTAGTTTCTTAATCTCAGGAAGTTTAGAAAGGGCCATTCGGTCAGTAAGGTTTATGAGGGCGCGCGAAGCGCGCCGAAGCCCCTTGGTTCGATAGAGTTGATGGAGGGCTTCCTTATACCAATAGATTTCTTTCAGCTTTGGATGATGGCTTAACCACTGATCCAAAGCAGATCGTTCAAAATACTTTAAGCGGTGTCTATTCCTTAACAACAGAGTTCGAACTGGGTTTGATCTTTGATCTCCTGTGATTTCAGTACGGGCTTTATTGATCATAGGGTTGGCTAAGCGAAGAACGTGGAATTTGTCTGCTGTAAGTTTGGCATTCGGGAAAAACTCACGAGCAAATTTTTTAAAAGGATCACACATATCAATGCTGACTTCTTTAACTCGCTCTCGACCAGGGATATATGAAAGTGCATCCTTAAGAGCTTGTACGGTCTTGCCATTGACGACCTCTGCAACTCTTTTTCGATCGTGATCCACAATCATTGAAGCAAACTCAGTTATGCCGTTCTTACTTCTTTTTTTGCGCCATGTGTGTTCATCAATACCGATACGAGTTCCCCATGGATTATTCATTCGTTCTCGATACTTGATCTCAAGTTGCTCATAAAAAACCTTATGGGTTAACCATGCTGAACATCCATAGGCCCTTTGGACTCGCTTTAAATCTTTAAAGTTCTCACAAGCCCACCGAAGTCCTCTTCTGTAACGTTCCGTGGTTTTAAAGCCCTTACGAACGCCATTAAGAGGTTCTGTGAAGACTTTCTTACAACCCGGACAGCGGAACCTTCGTTTCAAGACATGAAGATATATACCTGCTCCTCGAATAGGATGATCGGCAATCTTAACCCATCTGCGGTCATGCACTGATCGGCTTGGAGTGGCGCACTTTGGGCAAACTTCGAACTCTGATTCTTTACTGCATTTGTAATGGGTTCTAAATTTACTATGTTCCCAGTGAGTTATGATTTTCAGTTCTGGTAAAAGTATAAAACGATTGGTAGATTCCCATTTGGGATCCATTCTTAGCCTCTTTTTCTTTAAAATTTAGCTTCGTAACTAAAATCTTAAAGAGTTCTAGGATTTGAGTGGATCCCTTTATCCAAAGGTCCTAACGCCTAGCATTCCACCATGAACCGAGAAGAGCCTAATCTATCCTTCTACGGATTTTCTCTAACATCAAAGTAATCTCTTGATTAACTTCGAGATTCAAGAATAATTCTCCTGCAATTTCGACAGAGCTTCTAAAGCTGGCAGTTACCGCTTCCGGATCGAGAGCTGGACAAACTTTTTCATATTTCTCATACATCTTCTTAGGAATATCTTTTTCGATACTCTTAGAAGGACTCTCCCAATGATCAAAAGCTAAGGCTTCTACCCTCATTAACCATAAAGTAAATTTTTGAATATATGAGAATGTCATATGTGCATGGGCCCACTCTTTTCTTCCAATCAAATGTGATGTGTATACCAGAGAGTTCACTAAGGACTGTGCTAACCACTCAATTGATTCTTTAGAATTTCTTGTTGGTGAAATAACGGAAATAGAATCTAGTGTATTCTTCAATAATCCATCTTTATCGACCTGAATCATTTTATCTTTGAGTTCAAAAGAAACTAATCCCTCCCAGCTTTTGATAATTCCTATTTCTTTAATATCAAGAAAATGAAACTCGGCACGAATCAAGTCATCATAGATCGCAACTTTAGTACCAAACTCATTTTTAAAGAACAAATCGACTTTACCCAATTGAGCAACCCAATGTTTCTCATCAAAATTTTCTGTATCAGTTAAAAAAATATAGAACTCGATGTCGGAATATTTGTCTCCTTCACCTTTGATAAAAGAACCATACATAAAAACTGAACGGATGTTAGGATCAAGCAAAGAAGATTCCTTCACCTGACTAATCATGGCCAACTGTCTCATAAGACCTCAAAAATTGTAGTTATTAATCAATAGACAAAATTTATGATTACTTATTAGTTACTGCACACATTCTAGGAGTCCCCTTTCAAGTGGTTTATTTCAAGGATAGAAATTCATTATATGCTTAACCCTAAATATAATCAACCGCTGGGATTTCAGCAACTTAAGCAGCTGAATCTTATGTGTTTTTTTGAACTTGCTTGGATTTCAGTATTTGGTAGAATATAAAAACTGGTGGAGGGTTTAATAAACCCCGCGACAGGTTCTCTCCACCAGAAACCTTCCCTAAATTCTTAGGATGTTTTCTGGCCCAAATATCATAAGCAACCTAAGAAATTAAATCTCTGAATCCCTTCATCTCTTTCAATTCTCTTAAATGAATTATGGAGTTTAAAATTAGAAAGTCCGTGGTGAAAATGGATTTCTGCTAATGAGTGTGTACACTTATGAACACGACCCCATTTTTTTCCTTAGCAAATCTACGAATTTTCCAAAAATACGAAACTTAAAAGTCTGATTTAATAATCACAAGCCCCCACAACAGCATCAGCCTTGCACATATTGCCGCCAATTTCAGCCGTCAGCTCAAAGCGATCGGCCCATTCCCCGTTGGCGTTGCAGCGTCTGCGAACGCATGTGGCCCCGGCTCCGCAGCCCTGTTTTTGTCCTTTTACAAGGGTTCCGGCTTTTTCACAGCGCCAAGAGCACTCGTTGAACATGCCTTCTGGCTGATGGCAAATAGCCCCTGGTCGCTTACCTGCGGCCACTTTCTTGGCTTCCGCCAAAGCTGCCTTTTTTAAAGCGTCTTCTGCGGCTTTGACTTTGGCTTTTTCAGCTTCAAAGTATTTAGGATCAATCTTTGAAACTCTAGAAAGTTTACCTTTAGGGATCTTTCGACCTTGAAGTAAAATGTCGTAGGCGATCTCGCCCCCCTCGATCACTCCTTGAAAGCTTGCCTGCTCCCCCGACTTTACCAAAACAGAATCCTCGGCGTTAGATGCTGAAAATTCCATCTGACCTTTTAAAACCTTCACTTCCGCAAAGGCTTTCTTAGGATCAAGAGAGAATAAAAAATCCCCCACCGGGACAATGAATTGAAATAACTGAGAACTCAGGGCGATATTATAGATCTTCTTTTCAGCCTTCACCGACACCCAACGAAGATCGCCTTCTTTAAAGTTCACGATCGGAGCTTCCCCTGTTTCCCAACTGATCACAGGTAAAACCAATTCTGAGCGAACAGCTCCGCCGCCCAAGGTGACACTGCGGTACTCATCCAAACGTACAACCACAGAACTTCCGACCTCAGAAACAAAACCCGTGTGCTCGCGCAAGATAAAGCTTCGCTTTAACTCTGTTCGCTCCCCGGATTTTGAAACTATCAGCACTTTCCCCTTCCAAGATTCAATCAAGGGGTACTTTGGCGAAGCTGTTGAAAGCTTCTGGGCGCTGGCTGAAATGGAAACAGCAAGAAGACTGAATACTAAAACTATTACTTTAAGAGTTCTTGCGAACATGTTCTTTCTCCCACATTTTCGCAAACTTTAAAAAGAGCGAATAAGCCGCACCCATAGCGATAATCAAGCCCGGCACTCCGTCGCGAAAGCCTGCCTTCATGATATAACACTCAACAAACTTTCCGAAAGGCTTAAAGAGAAGCTTAAAGATCGAAAACCTCTGACCGCGGGATTCTAACTCTGCAGCCCCTAGACTTGAGTAGCGATCATTGGTGATCACTTGATGACTGAGGTCCTTAAACACCCAGTGCAAGATATCGTTTTTTAACTGCAAAACCTTTTGCACTTCCACTTTTTCATGAACCGCAGCCGCGTTCCACTGCGAGTGGTCTTTATTAAAAAGTCTTAGCTGCAAATCGGGATACCAACCGCCGTGATAGATCCAACGACCTAAATGAAAAGATCTTCGCGGAATCATATAGCCCGCCTTCGGATCAAGCTCTGAAAACTTGCTCTGAATTTCAGCAGCGAGTTCTGGGCTCAAAGCCTCGTCGGCATCTAAAGATAAAATCCAGGGTTGAGTGGCTTGTTCGGTGGCGAAGGCTTTTTGCGGTCCAAATCCCCGCCAAGCTTCTTGAAAAACCCGGGCCCCGCAGGCCTTGGCAATTTCAGGGGTGGCGTCACTCGAGAAGCTATCCACCACAACCACATCAGATACAAAAGGAGCCGAGCGGATGCAGCGCTCGATATTGGCTTCTTCATTCAAAGTAATGATCACTAAAGAAATCGGTAGTTTTGTCACACCACTCAGCATCTGTTTGGATCAAAGTCTTGTCAAATGATTCGCGACTCGCTACGATTTTGAAAGTTTGAAAGGTTTTGAATAATGAAATTACTTAAATACTTTGTTTTGAGTGCCCTTTTCGCGACAGCAGCGGCTCCTAAAGCCCATGCTTACTTAACAATTGCTGAGTCTGCTGAGGTTTTGCCAATGGGACAATACCAAGTCGGCATTGAGCCTCAGATTTTACTAAATAAAGGCGGAGGCTCGAATGTGAGCGTATTCCTCGACACCGCTTTCAGTGAGTCTTCTAGCGGAAGATTGACGTTGGGTGGTGGCGCGGTGGATTTCAACGCAAACGCGAGTTTTAAATGGGTGCCATTCCCAGACTTTGCTAATCAGCCTGCAATGGGGCTGAGATTCTCTGGCGGCCTGACTCGCGATGAGGACGAAAATGTTCTTCAACTTCAAGTTGCCCCTTTAATAAGCAAGAAATTTGATACAGAGTATGGTTTGACGGTTCCATACGTGGCATTGCCGTTCACGTACTTGAATTTCAAAAATGAAAACGTTATGGCCTCGCACCTTGCAATGGGAACAGAGTTTCATTATGTTGACTGGAAAGACGTAACTCTAGGTGCTGAGCTCGGTGTTGAGCTGAACAAAACCTACTCTTACATTTCTGTCTTTGCGACTTTCCCATTTGATGGCGAAAAAGGATTCGGTAGATAATATGTTATCATGGTTCTTTAAGGACGAAGCTGGAACTGCCGCAGATCTCTATGTGGATCTGGGCACTGCGAATATTTTGATTGCGGCTCGCGGTAAAGGGATTGTCCTGAATGAACCCTCGTTGGTTGCCTACCAACAAACAAGCCCTGGAAAAAAGCGCGTGATTGCCGTCGGAAGCGACGCCAAAGAAAAACTTGCGAACAATCCAGGGAGTATCTTCCCTCAAAAACCTATTCGCGACGGAGTGATTGCAGACTTTGAAACCACAGAGGTGATGCTGCAACAATTCCTAAGTCATCCGAATGTGAAATCTGCTTTTTCGCGTCCTCGCGTTGCAGTTTCACTTCCTTACGGTGTCACGGAAGTTGAGAAAAAAGCTGTTATTAAAACCTGCAAATCAGCGGGTGCTAAGGATGTTCTTTTAATTGATGAGCCGATGGTAGCTGCCATTGGATCTGGTTTAAATATCAAATCTCCTGAAGGAAATATGCTGATTGATATAGGCGGTGGAACGACAGAAGTTGCTGTGATCGCCCTTGCTGATATCGTCTATTGTGAGGCCGCCCGCGTGGGTGGCCATAAAATTGATGATGCGATTATTGATTACTATCGCAAATACAAAAACATCGTCATCAATGAAAGCACTGCTGAACAACTTAAAGTCACTTTGGGCACTGCAGTTCCTAAAAAAGATATTCGTCATATGACTATTTCAGGTCGCCATGCTGAAACTGGCATGAACACGACCATCGAAACAAGCTCTGAAGACGTGGGTCTTGCGATGAACACTTGCATTCAAGAAATCATCAATGCTGTCCACAAAGCGCTTGAACAAACTCCTCCCGAATTGGTTTCTGATATCATTGAAAGAGGCGTTGTTTTAGCAGGGGGTGGTGCCTTGATTCGAGACTTAGATCTAAGAATCGAAAATGAAGTGCGCCTGCCTGTTCGAGTGACCGAAAACCCTCTAACAGCCATCGCCCGTGGAGGCGAAGCTGTTCTGAGCGATCCTGAGCTCTTAGATAAAATCCTTTTAGAAGTTTAGACTTTCTGTTGAAGTTCTTTACATTTTTCCTACGATCTAAGAACGGTTTTATATTTAGTATTGACCGTTCTTAGAAATTCTTCCGACAATATACATTCACATCGGAGGAAGAATGCGACATTTGGCCCTTTTGGCTGTTACATCTTTAGCTATCACGGCTTGTACAACAACCACTGAAAACAGACGCGCTCCCAATCAAGAAGACATGAAAGTGATGCTCAAGGATAAAGACGGCAATTTGCGCGAAGCAAAGTCACGTCCTGACTTAGTAGATTCAAAAAACTTCATGCCTATTAACCCCGATGAAATCGATGCGGCCATTGATCAACAAAACGCTCTTCGCCAAAATCGCATCGCGACCACACCAACGGGTCCTTCTACCAATGTGAATACTTCCGACGAAGCACAAGCCGATGCCAATTATGTGAAAGAAGCAGTTTCTTTAGCCGCAGAACACATTCAAAACACTCATCGCAACTCTTACCGCGAAGCTGGTCCTGTGGCTGCGGAAACTGCTCAACGCTGGTTAAGAAACGGAAACACACGGTTTACGAAGGGCTTTTTTAGAAACGATGGAGCCAGTGGAAAAGATAGACTTCGCCTAGCTCAAAACGGCCAAAAACCTCACTCCGTCGTGGTGGCTTGCTCTGACTCTCGTGTCCCGCCAGAAATTGCCTTTGATCAAAAACTCGGCGAAATCTTTGTTGTTCGGAATATGGCAAGCACCATTGCCGACAACTCTTTAGCTAGTATCGAGTACGCCGTCGCTAACCTCGGCACCAATCTCGTAGTACTTTTAGGCCATGACTCTTGCGGAGGAGTTGAGGCGGCGCTAGCAGCAATGAATGGAGCTCAAGTTAGCAGCCCTGCCTTACAAAACGTGTTTGACGACATGAGACCGCGCCTAGAAGGCTTTATTGGCAAAACTCCTTCCCACGGTCATGTGGATGAATCTTGGGCAAACCTTCAAGGACTAGAGCAAGAACTCTTGGAGCGCTCAGCAATCCTAAGAGACGCTGTGGCCTCTGGAGATGTAAAGATCGTGAAAGCTCTTTATCGCCTGAATTCAGGCCTTGTGGAATGGCGTTAGTTCTTACTTAAGAGTCTATTCCCCTTTAGCAACGCACAATAAAACACGAAAAAAGCCCTTAAGAATCTAAGAACATAGACCTTAAGGGCTTTTTGGTTTTTAATGATGCAATCCCAAATCACATTCTACCAAGAGTGAGATTTGCGATCATTCTATCAAGACTTAAAATCTTAAAGATAGAGTCTTGTCTTCCCTTTAGAAGACATCGTGCCCATAGAATAAGAAGACCTAGAAAGGTGCTTAAATGAGTCATTCCACAAATACCAACACTTCCCCACGCGACATCTTGATCACATGTGCTCTTCCCTACGCCAATGGTTATATCCATTTAGGCCACATGGTGGAGTATCTGCAAGCCGACTTCTGGGCACGTTTTCAAAACATGCGTGGCAATAAGTGTTTGTACATCTGTGCGGACGACACTCACGGAACACCGATCATGGTAAAAGCTCGTGAACTCGGCATCACACCTGAGCAGCTCATTGCGAACTCTTACACTGAACACACAAAAGACTTTGCAGATTTTCAAATCAATTTTTCTCACTATGGCTCTACAAACTCGCAAGAGAACAAAGAACTGTGCGAATTCTTCTACGAGAAAATGGTTGCTGGGAATCACACGCGCAAACAACTCATTGAGCAGCAGTATTGTGAACACGATAAAATGTTCCTTCCTGATCGCTTCGTCAAAGGCACATGCCCGAAGTGTGGCGCTAAAGAGCAATACGGCGACTCTTGTGATGTATGTGGATCGACTTATTCACCGATTGATATGAAAGACGTGCATTGCGTTCTTTGTGGCAATAAGCCAGTGATGAAACAAAGTGAGAGTATCTTCTTTAAGCTCAATGACTTTAAAGAGTACCTTGCTGAATGGATTCCGAAACACTGTGCTCCTGAAGTTTCTAAAAAAATGCTTGAGTGGTTCGATGAAGATCTTTTGGATCTAGATATCTCTCGAGATGAGCCTTACTTCGGCTTCCCGATTCCAGGAACTAATGGGAAAAAGTTTTTCTACGTTTGGGTAGATGCTCCAATGGGTTATATCTCCACGACTCAGCAATGGGCCCGTGCGAATAACAAAACATTAGAAGAGATCTGGCAAAATCCAAAGACTGAGATCTATCATTTTATCGGAAAAGATATTGCACGCTTCCACACCATCTTTTGGCCGGCATTTTTAAAAGCTGCTGGCTTTAGAAGTCCTGACCAAGTTTTTGTTCATGGTCATTTGATGGTCAATGGCGAGAAAATGTCTAAATCAAAAGGTACGTTCATCGCAGCAAGAACTTATCTAAATCACCTCAACCCAGAGTACTTGCGCTATTACTACGCGACGAAATTGAATAGCTCTGTGGATGATATTGATTTAAATCTTGAAGATTTCTCAAGCCGTGTGAATTCAGAGCTTGTGGGTAAAATCACAAATCTTGGTTCGCGTGGTGGACAGATGTTGAAAAAGAAAATGGACGGCAAAATGTCTACACCTGATGTAGATGGCGCAAAGGTCCTTAAGCTTGCTCAAGAAAAGGCCCAAGTCATTGCGGAACATTATGAAGCACGTGATTTTGCTAAGGCTCTAACGGAGATCAGAAATCTTGCCGACGAAGCTAATAGATATTTTGACGAAAAGGCTCCGTGGAAAACTCTGGAAGCAGATCCTGAAGGGACTAAACGCGTTCTTACCACAACTTTGAATTTATTCAGAGTGCTGGCAATTTATTTAAAACCGATTCTTCCTATCTACTCTGAAAAGGTAGCGGTTTTATTAAATGAAAGCGATTACAAGTGGAGTGACGCTCAAACTGTTCTAGAGAATGTAGAGATCAATAACTACACTCACCTTGCAACACGTATTGAGGCTGAAAAAATCAAAGACATGGTTGAAGAAGGCCGCGTTATTAACGAAAGACTGCAAGCCCAAAAAGCCAAAGCATCGACAGCACCAGCGGCGGCTGCCACTGCTAAAGAGTCTACAAAAACGGCGGAAGTTTCTGAATCTGGCTTAATTGATTTTGCTGACTTTGAAAAAGTCGAACTGCGTGTAGGTCAAGTCATTGAAGCCGAAGAAATCAAAGAGGCTGATAAACTTTTAAGACTTAAAGTAGATATCGGCAATGGCGAGATTCGCCAGATCATTGCTGGCATCAAAGCCGCCTACACTGCGGAGTCTCTCTTGAACCGTAAGCTTTTAGTTTGTGTGAATTTAAAACCACGCAAAATGAAATTCGGAATGTCAGAGGGTATGGTCCTTGCGGCTGGCAGCGGCGGAAGTGATTTATTTGTTCTTAGCCCTGACGAAGGCGCCCAAGTCGGCCAAAGAGTGAAGTAAATGCTATCCGTGCAGGAACGAAAAGTTTTAGAAGAAATTCACCAGCTCTTTTTGAGTCTAGAAAGAGCTGTGCGCAAAGACGAAGACTTTTCTCTGCACACAGAAGCACTTGCGAACCTTAAAGAAAAAATCTTGGCGTTAAAGTCTTTTGAAAACGATTCGCTTTCACGCCTCCATGAAGTGGCAAAGCATCTCGTACCAAAGATGACGCTGAGACATTTTGTAAATTTCTCTATTCCATTTGAAAGACTCTTAAATAAATCCCTGCAAGACGATGAGTTTCTTATCATTGAAAACGATAAGACTCAGAATGATCTTCCAGCTCTTCCGGTGGTTTTTGTTTTAGATAATATTCGCTCCGCATTTAACGTGGGTTCTATTTTTCGTTCGGCGGAATGCATGGGAGCCAGTGGAGTTTATCTTTGCGGCTACACCCCTACCCCGGATCAATGGAAGCTCGGAAAAACCGCCATGGGAACTCAAGAGCATATCTCTTGGCATCATCGCGAAAGACTTTCAGATTGCCTTCAAGAACTTAAAGACCTTGGCTATCAAGTCATTGCCCTAGAGACCGCAGCCTGTGCGCAGGATCTCTATGAAGAGTTTCAACACGAGCCCACAGCTTTTGTTTTAGGCAATGAACGCTTTGGCCTTGATCCAGAGATTTTAAAATTTATCGACGAAGTTCGTATCATCCCTTTACGTGGAAAAAAGAATTCCCTTAACGTCGGGGTCACAGCAGCTATTGCTGGCTTTGAATGGGTTCGTCAGTGGAATTTGAAAGCGGAGCAGCCTTGAGCAACTCTTCAGGAAAATCATTTACCTCACACCCCATTGGTTACTTTCAAAGTCCGCAAGTGGCGCCCTACGAAGCTGGCAGACAACCTGACCCACATCATGCCGAAGGCGTGATTGAGCTTCTTTCAGGAGAAAACTTTGAGCAAGCCCTTGAAGGATTAAATCCAGGACAAAGAATCTGGATCCTCTTCCAGTTTCATCACAATGATCATTGGAATCCCAAGGTGCTCCCCCCACGCGGTGGAAACAAAAAAATCGGTGTCTTTGCGACCAGATCCCCCTATCGTCCCAATGCCATTGGGATGAGTACGGTTGAGATTTTAAAAATCGAAGGACTTAAGATCTTTGTCAGTGCGAGTGATCTTTTAGACGGCACTCCGATCTTAGATATTAAGCCCTATATTTCTTATGCAGATTCTTTCACTGACCAAACTCCAGAGTGGCTTTTAAACACAGAAAAGTTCGCCGTTGTTTTTTCAGAGAACGCCCAAAGACAGATCCAACATCTAGAGGCCCATGGACTCACGCAGCTGCGTGGCTTTTTAGAACATCAACTAGAGTTTGAACCGACAAACCATAAAAAGAAACGCGTAAAGCCCGACCAATCTCTGGGTGAAGTTTTTGTGATCGCCTATAAAACTTGGCGCGCACAGTTTTCTAAAGTTGAGAATGAAATTCATATTTTAAAAATCTTCAGTGGATATTCAGAGCTGGACCTTCAATCGCTTGATGATCCCTACTGCGACAAATCGCTCCATAGAGAATTCAATCTAGCCTTCAATTGATGACAAATCTGTGACATATTGATTGTGTTTTTGAAAACCAATTAATAATTACAACAAGGAGATGCTCTCTTGAAAAAATTAGTTCTTCTGGGACTACTCGTTTCAGCACCTTTCGTTTCTTCAACAAGTTTTGCGCAACAAGCGCTTCCTAAAGAAGTGCCTACTCCCGCTGACAACCCTATCACTGAAGAAAAAATTCTTTTAGGTAAGACTCTATACTTCGATCCTCGTCTTTCTAAAGACGGTTCGATCTCTTGCAACTCTTGCCACAACGTGATGGCAGGTGGTGATGACAATAGAGCTTTCTCATCAGGTGTTGGTGGTAAGTTCGGTGGACGCTCGTCTCCGACAGTTTGGAACTCGGCATTTCTATCTGTTCAATTCTGGGATGGCAGAGCCGCTTCTTTAGAAGAGCAAGCTAAGGGTCCTTTGACAAATCCAGTAGAGATGGCCATGGACAATCACCAAGTTGTGGTTGAGCGTATTAAGAAAATCCCTGGATATAAACCGATGTTCGACAACGCTTTTGGCAAGAACACGAAGATCACAATTGATCACGTCGTAAAAGCCATTGCGACTTACGAGCGTACTCTAATCACTCCGAACTCTCGTTTTGATAAGTTCATTGAGGGCGACAAAAAAGCTCTAACAGCTACAGAGATCAAAGGTTTTGAAACTATGAAATCTGTTGGATGTTTTTCTTGTCACTCGGGTCCTAACTTCGCAGGCCCACAACTTCCAATCGGAATTGGTTTCTATCAGAAGTTCCCTGTTTATCCAGGAAGCGTTTTTGATGCGAAATATAAACTGACAGAAGATAAAGGTCGTCACGACGTGACTCAAGAAGAGGCAGATCTTCACATGTACCGCGTTCCTACTCTTCGCAATATCGCCTTAACGGCTCCTTACCTTCACAATGGTTCTGTGAAGTCTTTGGATGAAGCTGTTCGCGTAATGGCGAAGACTCAGTTGAACAAAGACCTTAAGGCCGCTGATGTTAAAAACATCGTCGCGTTCTTAAAGACTTTAACTGGAGAGTTCCCGAAACAAACGGCTCCGACTCTGCCAGCCACTGAAGGTATTTCTTTGGTTGATTAATCAGTTAGAAGAATGAATGAAATAAAAAAAGCCACCTTGGGTGGCTTTTTTTATTTCTTTTTCCCGTAGTACATATTCAGAAGTCTTTCTTCTTCTCTCCCCTCAGGCATCGGCGTCACCAACTGAGCAGACTCAATAGCAATATAGCCCACGACTTGTTTGAATTTATTTGTAATGGGCGCTGCAAAGTGAATCAGAGCATCGTTCTCTAACAAAAAGGGCGAATCAGTTTCTATAATACGATTCACACCGATTTCCTCTAAAGATACCATTCCCAGGATCTCTTTATTGTACATTTTCGTTAAGACATCTGTAATTTTACTGATTTGTGAAGTGTCTTTTCGAGAAAAAATCTCTACCCATGGTCTACAAAGCAATTCTTCTAAAGAATAGCTGGTCACATCAAAGAATCTTAAATTTCGAAAGATTTGAATATTATTAAAATCGTAAACTTCAACGAGATGATCTGAAGTGATATGATCAAAAAGGTCTGATGGGAAAATAAAATCCAACATCTTCAAAACATGCCAAAGCATCACACGAGAGTCGCGAACACTTTCACCACTTGCAACGACTTGTTCGCAGACTTGATTGAAAAGCCTAAGGTTTGCAAGCACGGCACTCTTGCCAATTTCGGATAAGGGATTGAAGTAAGGCAATTGCTCATTCACAAATGGTCTGATTTGCTTATTTGTCTGATGAATATACGAAAGAGCTCGCAAGCTCTCTGCAATGAAACTCTCGTTGAGTTTCGGATGCTGAGAAGTTTTTAAGTGAAAAGCCATTTCAACAAAGCCTTAATCCAGAAGTTCTGGAAAATAAACGTTCACATGCTTTGCTCAAAAATAGCACAAGTCCTAGTTATTTTCCAATCTCTGCATTCAAACTAAAGAAAATGATTCAAACTCACTCCGATGGCGGCAAAAAAGGACACCACCACAATCATCCAAAGGTAAGCTAGAACAATCATAAGCCCATCCTTCTCAATATACCCAAGAGCGCAGAGAACAATGCTAATCACAGGGACAGTGTTTGAAAATGGGATCGGCAATGGCAAGGCCAGCAAAAGAGCGCTAAAAATGACCACAAGAAAGGTCGCTAATCGAAACAAAAAGAAATCACAAACCACTGTCAGTCTCTGTTTGATAACTTTCGCAGCGTAACTCCAAATTCTTTCAGCGACTTCAGAGGACTTGGTAACTACTTTGGCAGTCACCTTCACTTCTTCAAAACGCTTAGGCAGCCATGGGTCTGCTCGTAAAAAATCTAAAAGAGCTACTAAACAGATCATCGCTCCGAAGGGAGTTGATAGGCCTGGAATTGGAATCGGCTGAATAAAGGGCAAGCACAGAAAGAGCATCAGAATACCGTGCCCTTCTCCGCCTACAATTTCAAAGACCCGCTTCAGACTCAAGTCGCCACTCATGGCTTCGATCTGCAACTGATCCATTGCTGTAATAAATCGACTCTTCAACTTCAAGCTCTCCAGAGTGGATAAAATCATTTACGACAGTATCGAAGAATCTGACAAAGCACTAGGACTAGCTATGTGTTTTTTTGAAATGACATACTGGAAATAAAAAAATCCCCTTAATTTCTTAAGGGGATTTTTGATTTTTAATGAATGTTCATCCTAAGGATGTCTTTTCACCTAAGGTTTAGCCGCCGATTGTAGCAACTAATTGAGCGATCAACAAAGATACGACTGACATAACCTTGATAAGGATCGCAATCCCTGGGCCTGAAGTATCTTTGAACGGGTCACCAACAGTGTCACCAACTACTGCCGCTTTATGAGCGTCAGATCCTTTTGGATGACCTGGAAGCCCACCTTTTTCGATGAATTTCTTCGCGTTATCCCAAGCACCACCCGCGTTCGCCATATACAATGACAAAGTCGCACCTACAGCAAGACCACCTGCTAGAACCCCAGCAAGAGCTTGAGGGCCTAAGATAAAGCCAACAAGAACTGGAGCCAAGATAGCGATCATACCAGGAAGAATCATTTCAAAAAGTGCCGCGCGAGTCGCGATATCAACGATCTTAGCTGGTTCTGGCTCTGCCTTACCTTCACGAAGACCTGGGATATCTTTAAACTGACGAGCAATTTCGTTTACGATTTTTTGAGCAGCTTTACCCACCGCAGTCATAGTTGTTGAACCAACTAGGAACGGAAGGATTGAACCTAACAAAATACCGATAAGTACGTTTGCAGAAGTTAAATCCAAAGACATACGCGCAAGACCAGCTTGTTCACGAACGTGATTTACTTCCATGTTGAATGCAGAGAAAAGAGCAAGAACTGTAAGGATCGCAGAACCGATCGCAAAGCCCTTACCGATAGCTGCAGTTGTGTTACCAACAGCATCTAATTCATCAGTGATATCACGAACGCTCTTACCAAGACCTGACATCTCAGAGATTCCGCCCGCGTTATCAGCGATAGGACCGTAAGCATCAACAGTCATTACAACTGCTGTACCAGCAAGCATACCTACAGCTGCCATTGCAATACCGTATAGACCCAAAGCTTGGTCAGCAACATAAGCTGCTACAGCAACGATAAGCATAGGAATAGCAGTTGATTCCATACCTACTGCAAGACCACGGATTACACCTGTTCCTGCACCCGTTAAAGAAGCCTCAGCTACTAGACGGATTGGACGATGAGCTGTGTAGTACTCAGTGATAAGACCGATGAAGGCGCCACCAAACGCACCCGCTGCAAGAGCAACAGTTACTGATTGGCTGATACCGAACATTGGAAGAAGGATGTAAGCCGCAATTGTTAAAAGAATTGGCGGAATCATCAAAGCATTGCGTAGAACTGCCGCAGGGCTGCTGTTCTTAAATGCGCGAGCAATGAAAATAACAACAACAGAAATTGCTAAACCAAGAGCAGAAAGCAATAAAGGCAATGCAATACCAGTCAAGCGAAGGACGTCACCCTCACCGCTTGTCATCAATGCTGACAAACCTTCTTGAGGAATCGTCAAAGCAATAGCCATTGCAGATACGATCGCTGCAACCATTGATTCGTAAATGTCTGCACCCATACCAGCAACGTCACCAACGTTATCACCCACGTTATCTGCGATAACACCTGGGTTACGAGGATCGTCTTCTGGAATGTTTTCAACAACTTTACCAGCAATGTCAGCACCGACGTCAGCTGCTTTAGTATAGATACCACCACCGATACGCGCAAAAAGAGCGATCGAAGAAGCACCCACAGCAAAAGAGTGAAGAATTGTACCAAGATTAGTGCTGTCTTTGAAAATTAGGTAAATGATACCTAAACCAAGAACACCAAGACCTGCTACAGAGAAACCCATAACAGCGCCACCATCAAGAGCTACTAAAAGAGCACCTGGTTTAGAACCATTTGCCGCTGCTTGAGATGTACGAACGTTTGCGTAAGTAGCGGCCTTCATTCCGAAGAATCCAGCTAACAACGACAAGAATGCACCCAGGATAAAAGATCCTGCTGCGATTGGACCAAGAGCAAACCAAAGAACTGCCGCTACTACAACTGAGTAGATCGTTAGAACTTTGTACTCACGTACTAGGAAAGCCATAGAACCTTCGCGAACGTAAGACGCGATTCGTTCCATAGTTTCGTTACCGCCCGGTTGCTTAATCACGCGGATATAAAGCACCAATGCTACGACTAGACCAACAACCCCAGCAATCACTGGAGACATCAGTAAGGATTCACTAAACATAGTTACACTCCGTATATGTGTTCTCGTTTTATTGACGAAGGGATAGAGGTACCTGAGTTCATTGCAAATAGTCAATATAGACACGATGCACATTTTATCTGGCGCCACGCGCTAAATGTGCTACATTTATGAGCAATCGAGAATTCAATCTTTCCCGAATTGCCCCCATTCCTCGGTTTGGACTTTATCTTTTAAGATTTTCCATTAGGATGCAGCCAATGTCGAAAACGATCGCGCAATTATCAGATACTGAGTTATTGATTGAACTCAGCCAAGGGAATGAGAAAGCTCTTTCAGAGCTCTATCATCGCCATTCAGGGCGCGTTCTCAGTTATTGCCTAAAGCGAAAAATTCCTCGGGATCGCGCCGAAGATATCCTGCAAATCGTCTTTATGCAGGTTTACCGTAAAAAACACCTCTACGACCCGCAATACGCTGCCTTGGCGTGGCTTTTTGTGATCACCCGAAGCGAGCTTAAGGACTATCGCCTGAGGGAAATGAAGGATTCTGTCGAGTTTGAAGAATCTTTGTCACAAACCGACGACCTCTCCCCTAAAATAGAGGCAAGGCAAGAGGCAGCGGCCCTGTTAAAGGAGCTTTCTCCGAAAGAGCAGGAAGTTGTTCGCTATCGCTATCTGGACGAACTGGAATACAAAGAGATCGCAGAGATCTTAAACGAGTCTGAATCCAATGTTCGCCAGATCGTCAGCCGAAGCTTGAGGTTTTTAAAGTCACTCACCAAGAAGGGAGTTTAAGATGAAAAATTTAAAAAATGATTTTACAAACTTTTCTGAAGAGACTTCTGAACGTGGGTCTGACCTTATCCTTCAACGTATCCATTCACAGATTGCCCTTGAAAAGCCAACTCTTCGCAAAGTGGCTCTTAAGATTGGAGCTGCCCATCTTTTGGGATCTTTTGTGACCCTGATGGCCTGTTCACAATTTGGTGTGCGCCTTTTCTTTGAAGGCGGAGACCTGATGCATTTATTTATGAAAGTCAGTCCGCTTCTTTGCGAAGCTATGTGTGGAGCTCTTTACTTTGTACTGAGTATTTTAGCTGCTCGCTTCATCCTCACGGCGGAAGAATGGATTCAGGTTCAGAAGTCTCGTACTTTACTAATCGCAAGTTTAGCGCTGGTTTCTCTTGGGGCGTTCTCGTTAGTGAGTCACGAGGTAAATTTTGAAACAGGATTGATGTGGTTCTTTGGCGCGGCTCTTGGTGGAGAACTTATCAGCGTCGTTAAAAATCCTTTCATTAAATTGCGTCTTAATTCTTTAAATAAGTAACTAAAAATGCCTTGGACTCATTTGGAATTTTTCCAAGCGAACGCCTAAGTCAAACCTATTTACTTTTAGACTTCCCCCTCGCATTTATTCTTGTATCTCAGATGTTCTCGGCGTAGATCCCTAGAGTATGCGCACACTCATTTTCTCTTTCTGCTTTTTTCTATTTACAGCTTCAAGCTTTGCCGCTTCAAAAATCGCCTTTTTAGAAGCCTATGATAAAAATGGTCAACGGGTGGAGTATGAACCAGGGGGCCGCTTTGTTCACACGGCCATTCAGTTCCCAGAGCTTGGCGATAAGTGGCTCAATGCCTATCCGGGGGAAGGGGTCGCTGTTATTGATCTTGAGACCTTGCAAACTCGTGGGGTTATTACTGAGATCGTTGAGATCCCTCAGACTTTAACTTTAAAAGATGTAGCCCCTTACTGGGGGAGGTCTTTTGATTTCTGGTACTCTTGGAGTGATGAGTATATTTACTGTTCAGAACTGATCGGTAAGATGTTGGGTATTCCCACTCACCCCATGGTCTTTAATAAAAAATTCTGGCCAAAAAATTATTGGCATCTTGATGGCACTCCGGGGCTTTCACCTGATACTGTTTATCGCTGGTCTTTAGAACAAGCACAAAATTAATTTTCAAAAAAAGCACACTAAAACTTCGACAGATTCTTCAAAATCGAAGTTTTAGTATTTCAATAAAAGACGTTGCCCTCCCTGGCCCTTTTAGTTTCCAATAAGACAGGCGATCATCAAGCTCGGAGGTCTTTTGTATGCGCTTTAAGTTGGCTCTACTAACTCTTCTAATGTCATTGTCTGCTCCACTTGCTGCCCATGCTGAATCGGCCCTTGGAGTCGTTTTAGGTGATCCGAGTGGTCTTTCTGCTCGCCATCGTGTAGATGCAGGACATTCCCTTGAAGGAGCCTTGGCATTCAGCGCAGGCCATCGCCGTGGTTTTCATATTCATGGAACTTATCTCTGGGATAAAGCTCGTACTTTCGTGGTGGAGCATTCAAATATTGTGGAACTCTATTACGGTCTCGGGTTTCGCCTGATCAATATCGACGGTGGAAGATACAATGGAGACGTCGCCCTGGGGCCTCGCGCTCCTTTGGGACTTCTCTACAAAATTGATAACCCGAATCTGGAATTCTTTGCGGAACTATCATTAGCATTAGATATCGTGCCGAGCATAGATGTGGATTTAGATGCAGGCATTGGTGTGCGTATTCGTTTTTAGTTCAAAACTACTTAGAGATTTTAAGTTTAATATCTAAGGGGTAGTGATCAGAGCTGGTGATTGCAGGTAGAACCTTTGCATTGACCACATCAAAACCTCGCACGAACACATGATCGAGCTTGAGATAACGAGAGTCATCGGCAAGCTCCACGTGATCAAGCCGTAAATCTCTGAATATGGATTTCATTGCAAGATAACGTTTGGTGTTCCAGGTGTTAAAATCTCCGGCTAGAACCACCGGCCCGTTAAAGACACTCACCTTCTCGGCGATTTCATAGAGCGACTCTGTAAATGCACCCAATGTCACAAAATTCAGAACATGAGTGCAGACAAAGAGAACTTGCGTCCCCTGATGATTATAAACCGTGAACAAAGTCAGCTTCGGCGTTAACCAAAAAAGTTCGCGGGTTTTGGAGCGAATAAATTCCACGGTATCAGGTTTTAGACGAGATCCAATCGCAACACCTGTACTGGTGAGATCTTTTTTATAGTGAAAGCTCTGAGCCATGTGCCACTCATAGGCAGAAAAATCTTCGCGCCAAAGTTTCGGCATTCGATGATCGACCGTGGCTTCTTGGAGCATGATGAAGTCACGGTTTTGCCCCAGCGTGCGAAAGTCCGTTTCAAAAAGGCCCGCGCGTTGTCCTTTATAGACGTTCCATACAAAGACATCGAGAAGATCTAGATTCTCTCGACGATATTCCTCACCTTCTCCGATCTTCACCAGAACTTTTTCTATTTGAGGAATGATATAGGGAACAATCTTATTCTTCACCACAAGCCTTTTTCTAAAACATCTACTAAGCTTTTTTCAAATACTCTTCTAAAACTTCTGAAGTAACTAAGGACTGCGCCTCCGCCCGTTCTTGTTCCGCAAGTACCGTCGACAGATATCTCTCTGAGGAACTCGGAATGATCACAACGATTTTCTTTCCTTTGTTTTCAGGAAGGGCTGCGTGACGTAAACCCGCTACAATCGCGGCGCCACTAGAAATACCAACGGGAATTCCTTCGGTCTTAATCACTTGCCTTGCCATAGCTAGGGACTCTTCTGAACTCACCTGCTCAACACCGTCCACCACGGAGCGATCCATCACCTGAGGCACAAAGCCTGGTCCGATTCCCTGTATCTTGTGCGGCCCTGGCTTACCGCCTGACAAAATAGGACTCTCTGTGGGCTCGACTGCGATCATCTTCACGCTGGCCTTTTTGGCTTTTAGAAACTGGCCCACTCCTGTGATTGTACCTGATGTTCCAACACCACTGATAACAATATCAACCTGACCATCGGTATCGTTCCAAATTTCTTCAGCCGTGGTGGCTTTATGGATTTCAGGATTGGCTTGATTGGCAAACTGCGAAGGCATCCATGCGTTAGTCGCTTTATCTTTCAGCTCTAATGCTTTGGCTATCGCCCCTTTCATTCCCAATGGCCCCGGAGTCAGCACAATCTTTGCCCCCAGCAGTAATAATAAAGTTCGTCTTTCTTGAGACATCGTCTCTGGCATTGTCAGCGTCAGCGGATATCCCTTAGAAGCTGCAACAAACGCCAAAGCAATACCCGTATTGCCACTTGTAGGCTCGATGATTTCCATGCCGGGCTTAAGTTTTCCGTTTCTCTCTGCATCTTCAATCATGGCAAGACCAATGCGATCCTTTACACTGCTCAGAGGATTGAAGAACTCTAGTTTTAGTAAAAGTTCCCCAGGAAGATCCTTCCCGATACGCTGCAGTTTGACCAGAGGTGTGTTGCCAATAGTGTCGGTGATTTTATTATAAATTTTATTGCTGTTTTTCATAAGAAGACTCCGAAGTAAAAATATCTAGCACTTCTTTAGGGAACTTCTATTTTATGAAACTTCCTAGAGGCTTTTCAACCAGAGAATGCTTCTATCTAAAAATCGCACGACCTTTTTTCGAGATATCAGTGTGGACACAAAGTTTCAAAACATGAGCTTCCCTGAGATACTGTCAGCCGGCAAGGATTCGTCCTAAGCACTCTTCTCAGATTGGGACAAGTTTTGTGCCCTCGAAGGTCAGGTTCTCTCAACTTAGAGACACTTTCAGTTCAAACTCCTTTGTTTTTGAGTTAAAATCAAAGCCTCAACAAACGATTGTCTGTGGATTGATGACTAAAGATTAGCTCGTGAAAAAGGTGATCTGATGCTTTTAAAAAAACACTTCGTTCTAGTGGCCGCAATGAGCCTTCTGAGTTCATTTAGTTTTGCCGACACTTCAAAGAATATTTTAATCATTGGTGACTCTCATTCCTACGGCCCTTATGGAACAGTTTTAGATGATCACTATCGCAAACAAGGACACAGGGTTTCTTCTTACGCAAGCTGTGGGTCTTCGCCATCAACTTGGGTTCGTTCAAGCAAGAACTTTCAACAGACCAACTGTGGATACTGGAGTAAATCCCCGAATGGAAAAGAAACTCGAGTAAAAAGCCACAAACTTCCCTCTTTTCAAGAAGCTTTGACCCAAAGCCAGCCCGATCTCACGATTATAAGTTTGGGCACGAATGCACTTTCTAGTACTCAAAACATTACCAATGAAGTTCGTCATGCCGAAAGCATGCTAGAAAATATTCAGAAATCGAATTCCCAGTGCGTTTGGATTGGACCTCCTGACTTAGATAAAAAACCATTTAGTAGCAATCTCCCTCAAGGAGTTCGCGCCTTCAAAACGGCGGCAGAGAAATACAACTGCAAATACATTGATTCCACTCGACACACGAAGTACCCCAATGAAAAGTCGGATGGAATTCACTATGGAGCGAAAGACTCTAAGGCTTGGGGCGAAGCCGTTGTTAAAGAGCTTGCGAGTGTTTCTATTTCGACAAAACAATCAGCACCTCAGAATAAAGCGAGCGCACCCCCATCACCTTCCACAAAAATGGGTACTCGGTAGTATTGACTGTCTTCTGAACAAATCCACCTCCCATGATTAATCTCATTTACTAAATCATAGGCTTAGACTCCATTACCTAATCGTAATTCAACTAAAGTCATACAACGCCCGAATGTAGATATGGCCTCTTGTCGAACGTGTTGGAACTTCTCGATCCATCAGCGAAAAATTTAGGAATGCAATATGAATTGCAATTTATATATCATTTCAATGATCGCTTTACTTATTTCTGCGTGTAGCATGAAGGCTGATATTTTATCATTGATTCCAGATCGCAAACCTCCAGAAATCAATGAATTCTCGTTAAAAACAGTTCCAGTTCCACCCATCATCAACACCCGCCGCAAGACTCAAGTTATGGATAATATAATTCTTGCATCTGATGGCACCGTTTACCTCTCTGAAATTTCTGAAGATGGTTATCAAATCCGGTCCTTTAACGTCGACACCACTCCCAAACAAAGCTTCGGAAAGAACGGTCATCTTAATCTCACAGACGAAATCATAGGGCTTGCGGCTGCCAACCTAGAATCGAGTAAGCTATTATTCGACCCCCAAGCCGAGGAAATTATAGTATGCACTGTAATTTCGACCGCAAATCTTGAAAACAGAGTTCGTTTTATCTTCATCTCATTGAATGGAAAAATAAAAAGACGTGCTCCTGATATTTTAATTCCCCCGAACCGAAAAGTATCGAATGCTGTCTTTTCTTTGGATAAAAATTCTATAAATCTTTCCTACCTCTCAACTTTAAACCCTTCAGGTGGTTCGATTAATAATCCGGTATATATGAAATTCAACAAAGATGGTTCTCTTGATGTATCCTGGTTTGATCAAGGTGTTTTTATTGGCTCCCATACCAGCTCCACCAACTCTGAAGTATATATTGGAAGCGGCAACTCATTTTCCTCTATCAGCCAAAACATAAACTCCACGATTCATTTGGGTTGCATTCATTATGATGGTTCTATTTTTAAAACCAATAAGATTTCCAAAGGGGCTGCGTTCTTATTCTCTCGTAATGATGAACAGAATATATATTCTTTCTCTAAAGAAGGGGGTGTGCAAAAGTGGACCTACGATTGTGAACTTGTTCAAGAGGTTGCGCTTAACTTACAATCAAACGAACATATTCTAGATATCGAAAGAGTCGACAATAGCTTTCACATCCATACTTTAACTTACAGCGGACGAAAGTTGGATGTTTTAAAAGTAAACACCGAAGACCTGAGCGTTCAACGCATAACCACGCCCATCATCTTAAATGCTCCTGCGGGCCTTGCACCCGGCAGCTCCTACAAGGTTGCTTTTTCACAAAACTATATTGCCTATCTTGCGACTGGAGAAGTCGGTCAAGAGGCGGGAAAAAACATCAGCGAAAACACACTTAGAATGACTCAGCGAGGGGGGAACTCCTTGCCCCAAGATCAACTAGTGCTACATTTCTTCGAAGAATTTATAGAAGCCAATATTATGAAAGACATCAACTATAGCGCTATCTATGGCGACCATCTTCTGACCTGGGGGACATACTTTAAAACTCGCCAGTCTCTCGAACATCTAATCGCAGCCTTCGATCAAGATGGAAAACCTAATAAAACAGTCCTTGCGAACGGCTATCTATCCTTCGCGAAATTTCGAGTTTCCCAAGTGATAGATGCGTCTGATACTGAGTACTTCTTGTGGGTTACAGAAACCTCGAGCAATCAAAGCGGAATACTCAAAATTGTCTCTCCCGGAATTCCCGATGCTAATTTTGGCGTCAATGGTTTCATCAGCTTACAATCCTATGGCTATATCTCATCCCAAATTTCAAAGTTCTTAAGAGACGACGCAGGTCTCTACCTACCACTTTCTTCTGCACTCGTACATGTTGACGTAAATACTGGCGCCATCATAAAAAGCACTCCTAGCTCAAATATTGCATATTATGAGTTTGATGACGAAGGGAACATTTCATTTTGGCTAGGCAAAGCACTCTCACATTCTCCCCCGTTGCATTACGCCTTCGAACAATACAGATGGTCCTCGAGTGGTGCTGCTAAGGTTAAGGAATTCTCGCATACGATGCCTGAGAGTCAGGTTACGGTGGCCTGGTCTTTTATGAACTCTGCTGCAACTTTTTTCAATTTGCTTATTAATGAATCTCATACTAAGCTTTTGGAAGGCTTCTTCTTACACTTAGATATAGACTTCCCGACCATGACCATTTCTGAAACTTCAACGCGTGTCCCCATGACAGATCGTTCAATCTCTGCGGTCCCTTATCAAATGATAAAAATGGAGAATCACAGACTTAACTGGCTCATGACAACATCACTAGACGATCGAGTGGCGACTCACCTCATCAGCTTCGATACACAAAGCAAATCTTCTACTGAAGTAATCCTTGAAAATACTCGAATCGCCAATATCTCAAGATCTGAAAATAAGAGAATATACTTTATGGGTTTACGTGGTTTTTACACAAATCCAGAACAATTTCTTCATATCCTCGAATTTAAAAAAACTGCTTCTGACACAAACCACTAGCTTTAAGCTTGTTAGCTCACATTTCTCTTCGTTTATTTCGCATAAGGGGCAGATTCTTTTACACCCCTTGAGCCATTTCTTTTAAAATTAGCTCACTTGCTAATATTTATTTTCCTATCATAGAACGAGGTGCTTATGCCAGAACCCCGAAGCCATTCATATCATCCTAACAAGAAGTCAAAACCCGCCCCACCGTTTTCAGAATCAAAACTGAAAGGTGTGGGACTAGAAGAGGATATGAATCTCAAACCACAATACAGAGCTGAGCAATATAAACCTGCGGGCAAGCTACAAAACAAAGTAGCTCTTATTACCGGAGGTGACTCTGGAATTGGCCGGGCTGTTGCTCATATATATGCACGCGAGGGAGCTGATGTGGCTATTACCTACCTCCCTGAAGAGAAAAGTGATGCGTTCAAAACAAAAGAATTTGTGGAAAGCGAAGGCCGACGATGCCTATTGATCGAAGGTGATTTGACGGAGAAAGACTTTTGTAGCCTCGCGATAAAAAGAACCGTTTCTGAGTTTTCTAAAATCAACATTCTTGTGAGTAATGCCGCCTACCAGAAAAGAAGTAATAGCATTGAAGATATCAGCGACGAGGATTTCGAAAGAACATTTAGAACCAATGTCTTTGCATGTTTTTATCTCTGCAAAGAAGCCCTGCCCTACCTGCATCATGGAGATGCCATTATTATTACCAGTTCTGAAACTTCACAGAGAGCACCTAAAGAACTCATCGATTACTCAGCCACTAAGGGAGCTCTGAATACATTCACAAAATCTTTAGCACAAAGTTTGATCAGCCAAGGTATACGCGTCAACGCCGTGGCTCCTGGCCCCGTCTGGACACCGTTAAATCCTGCCGACAAAGGAGCCACCGAAGAAAAAATTAAAAACTTCGGCAGCAATCAACCCATTGGAAGACCTGCCCAACCGGAAGAGATTGCGCCGGCTTACGTCTTTCTAGCATCGGAAGCCGACTCTAGCTATATCAGTGGAGCCATCATAGCTGAGATGGGTGCTGAGCCTCTTTAAAAACTCTTCTTAAGGTCGATGACAGCTCTTTATCATTTTGATTGAAATCATCAATCGCAATTTGGAGTGTCTGGTTTAAATGAAGCATAGCCCCCTCGTTCTCTTGAGGGGTGTTGGAAGCTGTACAATTGCTCGGTATCCACAAGTTATATTTTCGCATATGAGCTTCATGCGCAGTGAATAGAACACATATGTTTCCTGCAATTCCCGTCAGTATAAGGTTGTGGACCTGAAGCTCACCAAGAAGAACATCTAAACAAGTGTTGTAAAATCCAGAGTGTCGCGGCTTTAGGACAAAATAGTCTTCTTCGAAAGGCTCAAGTAGTTTTGCTAAGGGCGCGCCTAAGGATTCATCGGCCGAACAAAGACCATAGACAGATTTCCAGTCAGAATGCCATTTACCAAAGTTATCATTTACATAAACAACCGGGATGCCTATCTGCCTTGACTGGCGCTTTAAATCCACAATGTTTTTAGCAATGGGAAGAGCTTGATCCAGCAGCGATCCTCCTTCCGGAAATGCTAAAGTATTAATGATGTCGATAATAATGAGCGCCGTTCCCGGAAACGTTTCATGATTCATAGATAAGTTATTTGTTCTTATTCCCTTCGCTAAAGATAGAAATCTTTCCATAAGTCTCTAAAATCGCTCGGCGCACCGTCGTGACCGAGCCAATCTCATCTGCGCGAAGGACCGCTATTAATTCAGCCTGCGTGATAAACTCTTTTGCATATATAATTTGCTCAGATTAAATTGCGATCAGTTAGAGAATCCCGCGAACTCTTAGTTTTGGTTTTAAGTGATGGGTCTGAGAATAGGTAGATGTCCTCCGCTAAAGCAGAATCTATATCTTCTTTATATTCTTCCTTAAGGGATTTCATATTCTCAGCCATTTGCTCTGCATCTTGTTCTGAGAAAAGCCGTTTGGCTCTCTTGAACATCTCTTCTTCCTCTTCTTCGACGTGATGCTCAACCATTTCAGACAGGACAGTGAGTTTAGCTTTCCATTCTTTTTCTTTGACATCCAAACGAGAAAGCTCATTCAAAAGCAGAGCGACAACATGGTGTTCTTCTTTAGCTTCACCAACAAGATCTAAATCTTTATCGCCACGACTTGCTTGCCTTAAGGGCTCGTAGAAAACCTCTTCTTCAGCCTTTGCATGGGCTCCTAATTCGGTTTTCATTTCTTCAAATAAGTCGGAAGCTTCACTAAAATCTTCGTCTTCAAGTCGTTTTTTTATTTTAGAAAAAAGCTCTTTAACTTGGCGATGATCCTTTTTCAATAATTCATAAATGTCCATAACTACCTCCAGATAATATGAAACATTCATGGCATGATAGTAGGTAAAAAAGCAGTCTTCTGTGCGTTAAATGTCAAAAGTCTGAATACAAAAACGACCCCGCCAATCCAAAGGTTCTGATCGATATTCAGACTTCTAGCTTGAGGGAGTCGAATGATGAAAATGCAGTACTGCGACTCTACATTCTTAAGAAAAAATTATCTTGATTTTTCCCACTCAAAAGCGGTTCTACAAATCAACTCCAAATTATTTCTTTGCGGAGCCCATTGAAAAGCTTTTCGTACTTTACGAGAATCTGCCACCAGTGTGGCAGCATCCCCCGCGCGACGAGGCTCTTCGAGAACTTTGAAATCAACACCGCTCACTTTTTTTACGGTCTCAATCACCTGCTTAACGGAAAAACCTTCTCCATAACCACAGTTGAAGACATCACTTGTTCCGCCCTCATTGAGGTATTTTAAAGCCAAAACGTGAAGATCCGCGAGATCCTCTACGTGAATGTAGTCGCGCACCCCAGTTCCATCCGTCGTTGGATAATCAGTTCCAAAAACTCCGACTTGAGAGCGCTTCCCACAAGCTGCTTCACTGGACACTTTGATTAAATGAGTCGCGTTGGCTGTTCTTTGCCCGTTGGCCCCATCGACAGAGGCACCCGCCACATTGAAGTACCTTAAGCGCACAGAGGAGATTCCATAGGCAGTACCAGCGTCTTTGAGGATCTGCTCGCTCATAAGCTTAGAATGCCCATAAGGATTTAACGGAGCTGTCGGCGTTTCCTCATTCACAAGCCCGTCCGTGCTGGCATCGCCATAGACCGCAGCCGTAGAAGAAAATACGATTTTATCTACACCGGAGGTGCGCATCGCCTCTACCATGGTCATCACACCTGTCGTATTGTTTTTATAATATAACAACGGCTTTTCGACGGATTCTGGAACAATGAGTTTGGCCGCAAAGTGAATGACGGCTTCAATTTTTTGATTCTTAAGGACGCCCGTCACGACCTCAAGGTCTGTCACATCCCCTTGGATAAAGTGGGCCTTTGCTGGAACTGCCTCTTTAAAGCCCGTTGAAAGGTCATCCAAGACCACCACATCAAACCCAGCCTCAATCAGCTTTTGTGCAGTATGAGAGCCAATATATCCTGCACCGCCCGTTACTAGAACTTTCATTATCCCCTCCGAATAATTAACTATATTCACTTTATCAGAGGGAGACAAAGGACTTTTCAGAACGGCTTTTATCGAGATAACGGCGCGATGCATTTTGAAGGGGCTCTGGAAGCGGTTCTTGACTAAAAAGCGCCCTCAAAGGCACAATGCCTCCATGAAAATACTAGTCACAGGTGCTGCTGGTTTTATAGGCAGTAGCTTTATTCGCAAACTTTTGAGCCTTGATCACTCTGTTGTGATTCTCGATAAATTAACATATGCGGGTCACACTGCAAACTTCGAAGACGTCCTCGATAAAGAGCGTTGTATCTTTGAACAAGGTGATATTGCAGATCGCGAATTCGTCAGCGAACTTTTTAAAAAGTATGCGTTCGATGCGGTGGCAAACTTTGCGGCTGAATCCCATGTTGATAATTCTATTTCTTCACCTGGTGAATTTATTCAGACCAATATCGTTGGTACCTTCACACTTCTTGAAGCCAGCCGTCACTATTGGATGAATCTTCCTGAAGAAAAAAAGAAGAATTTCCGTTTTCTGCAAGTATCTACGGATGAAGTTTATGGAACTCTTGGTGATGAGGGAAAATTCCATGAGGAGTTAGCCTATCAACCGAATTCTCCTTACTCAGCCTCGAAGGCTGGTGGCGATCACTTAGTAAGAGCTTGGTTCCATACCTATGGACTTCCAACAGTGACGACGAACTGCTCTAATAACTATGGGCCTCGTCAATTTCCTGAAAAGCTGATCCCTTTGATGATCACCAATGCCTTGAGTGGTAAAAATCTACCGGTCTATGGAAACGGCGGCAACGTGCGCGATTGGATCCATGTGGATGACCACTCTCATGGAGTTTATCTAGCTCTGACAAAGGGTAAGCCAGGAGAGACTTATTGCTTCGGTGGAAACTCTGAACGCAAAAATCTCGATGTTGTTAAAGCTATCTGCAACGAGCTTGATCAAATCCGTCCTCGCACAGATGGAAAATCGTATGCAGAACTTATCACTTTTGTGACAGATCGTGCAGGCCATGACTGGCGCTATGCAATTGACGATAGCAAGGCTCAACGCGAGTTGGGTTTTGAAAGAAGTTATAAAAACTTCGAAGCAGGATTGAAGGACACTATCCAATGGTATCTGGCTAACTCTGCGTGGGCTGAAAAAGTTCTTAAAAAATAGAACTTCTTTTTTTGATACTTTTTTTAGGAGTGTTTTATGAAGGGTATTATCTTAGCAGGCGGCAGCGGCACTCGCCTTTTCCCATCGACGAAGGGTGTTTCTAAACAGCTTCTTCCAGTTTATGACAAACCTACTATCTACTACCCGCTCTCTACACTGATGCTAGGAGGAATTCGTGATATTCTTATCATCAGCACTCCTCGTGACATTCCTTTGATTCAAGATCTCTTAGGAGATGGTTCTAACTTTGGAATTAATTTGAGTTATGCTGTTCAGGATAAGCCGGAGGGCATTGCACAGGCTTTTTTAATTGGTGAAGAGTTCATCAATAACGAACCGACTTGTCTGATTCTTGGAGACAATCTTTTTTACGGAAACAATCTAGCCACACAGTTGACTGAAGCTGCGACTATCACTAAGGGCGCCACGGTTTTTGCCTACCACGTTCACGATCCTGAACGCTATGGCGTGGTGGAATTTGATAAAGAAGGAAAAGCTTTAAGCCTTGAAGAAAAACCTACAGAACCAAAATCTAATTGGGCTGTGACAGGTTTGTATTTCTATGATGGCAGCGTTGTTCAAAAAGCCAAGTCGTTAAAACCTTCTAAGCGTGGCGAACTTGAAATCACTGATTTGAACAAACTTTACTTAGAAGAAAAAACACTGCACGTAGAAAAATTCGGTCGCGGTGTTGCTTGGCTTGATACGGGCACACCTGATTCTTTGATTTCGTCTTCTTTATTTGTTCAGACGATCGAACAAAGACAAGGACTTAAAATTGCTTGCCTGGAAGAGATTGCTATTTACAAAAACTTCTATGATAAAAATCGCTTGAAGGAAATTCTTGCGACTTATCCAAACTCTGACTACAAAAAGTATTTAGAGCGTTCGCTACAAGGGCCACTCTAGGCCCCTTGTTTTTTACTCCATCAGCCTTCGACCCAATACTCCCCAATAGAGTCGGAAAATCCACTGACTCTTCAGTATCTGATTTTCTTATTTAACCTTAATCAAACAAACATTTTTGCTTGCAACTGAGGATTTCTAAAGCAGGACTTGGACCATCTTACGAAGACATTTCTTCGTTTCTTACCTTCAACGGCTCGTTCTCAGTTTGAGACATTAAAATCTAAGACTCACTTTGATTCACCTAAATCGTCCACAATATTTGAGAAGACTGTGCTCAAAATTAGCCCGAAATTTAAATACTTAGGGCCCCCCACCACCAAACATTACACTCAAGAAAAACATGAGACATCCGATTGTTATCAGCAACAAAGGGTCAAACATGAATTTACTGAACGTAATTGCACTCTTAGTATTTTCCATAGTGTCCATAGGGTGCTCCCTTGAGGTTGCGACGTTTAAATCGGAACCACCCGTTTCGAGCGACAAGCCCGTCTTTAAATCCTTGGTAAAACATAAACTCACGGGAGACTTCACGGCAAATATCCAAACCTTTGAGCGCTATCACGCTTCGGCAACTGATGATGCTGGAAATCTTTATTTGATGGGAACTTCAGTTATTAGTAATTACGGTCCTGTTGTAAGAGCTTTCACCGCTACGGGCGAAGACAAGATTGATTTTGGTAATCAGGGATACTTATACCCTGGAAATGCCATTTCTATTTTAGACTCTGTTTCTAGCACACCACTCGCACTATCCGTCATCAAAAAGAATGGTAAAACTCAAATCGCAGTCACCATCGGAGTTCAAACAAGCATTGTCTACCCAAATTTAAAACGAGGCCTGAAGACTCTGTTTTTTCGCCTGAGGGGAAACTTCTTCATACCTCTCCTAGTATTTACTATGACTCTTCCTACTATGCTACTTCGGCGAGATCTTTGGTCGCAGACAATCATATTTATATCGCGCTTAATACATATAGTGATTCTATTATTGCCAAAATGGACCTTCAAGGAAACCCCGATCTTTCGTTCGGAGATGCTGGCCATATGGTCGTGCCTGGCGCGAATTACCAGAGTACCTTAGAGTTGCTGGGCGCTGGACAACCTATTCTGCTTGCAGCTAATTTCTCAGGTAGTCTTGTTTGCTACCGACTACATCCTCAGGGCCCTTCTGAGGCGACCATCCTTAATGGTATGAGCTACGGATCTGGCTTCAAATTTAGCAAGGTACACGATGATCTCCTTCTGATTGTAGATCCATATCTAAAAGTATTGGGAATAGATAAGGAATGTCAAAGTAGCTCTTCCGTGAATACTTCAGTATCGGGTTACTCTTCCGGTGATTATGCCCTTGGCGGCGTTCTGCGTGAGTCAAATAATGCCGCAGATATATACCTCGTGAAGAGATCGGATCGGGAGATAGTTAAAGTTCATTTTAACACCACGGGCTTAACACAAACCGTTGAGACTCTACCAAAAATGCAACTCGCCCCTTCGAGAACAGGAACGTCTAATAAATATGGGCTTCACAGGCAGGGAAAGGATTTAACTCTCATAAGTTTTGAAGATAACCTAGCTTTAGCAGGGTCATATAATGTTGGTTACAGTCAATCGATGGAAACAAGTTTGCATCGGATTGACTTGGATAGCAAATCCATCGATAGTTCATGGGGCGTCTTAGGTCGACGCTTCCTCAACGAACCCAAGAAGGCTTCACTCCTTGAATTAAATCAGTCGCCCATTGCTACAAAGAGCCACATTTACTTTCATAGTTCCTTTACGGACGAATCCTATACACTTGGTTACTATATATTTAGAGTCCATCAAGACGGACGCCTTGACACTTCTTTTGGAGTCAACGGTCTCTTAAGATTCAATTCGAGTATCTTCCATATTATAGAAACAGAAGAGGCAGACGTTCTTGTTGTGACAAAAAGTGGTGCCTATGGGGCCGAAGTCACGTCTATTTTCAAATACAGCTCTAATGGTCAATTAGATTCTAACTTCGGAGTTTCAGGAGTCTTTGAAGTTCCCGTTCCTAGCCAATTAGATAAAACTCATCATATCTATAAAGACGGGAAGTTCTATTTTATTTCCACGACAAGCGCCCATCCCGATAAAAAGATCAGGAGCCTCAACATGACTAATGGCTCTCTGGTTTTTGATAGTACAATTTCTCATCTAGGAACTTACGACAGAGCTTTAAGTCTGTACGCTGATAAAAACGGAAAAGTTATTCTTGAAAGCGGAAAAGTTTCTGCTCCACCTAATCTTACCCCTAAAGCCTTTAAGCATGAGGTCTCCTCTGACGGTACATTGAGTCTGATGGAAGAAATTACTTTCGATTCGATGCCTCAATATAGCTTGCCATCAAAAGGGACGGATCTCTTTTACGAGCATTCTTATAATGCAGGTGTCAATGTTACTCTTATGCTAAAAATTTATAACAACAATGGAAGCCTTCTCAGCGATACAAGCGCGGTCTTTAAGAATCTTATCGAGGGACAAGTTTTGAACGATCGTTACAACGGCTTGCCTTTTGCTTTTGGAATCTTCGATGCGGGCTCCTATTACTTCGGCAGAGTCGTCATCTATGATCGAAATGGTAAAATCTTAGAAAGACTTTTTGATAGCATGAAAATCCACAAGACGTTTGTAAGCTCAACCAATCTATTCTATCTGATTGAGAAACAATCCAACTTATCAGGAAATGCATTTTACTTGGTCCCTCTTGAAGGCAAAGAGTTCGAAGAAGTACAGTGATCGTTTCCACCCACATTATTCACCTAAGACGCCTTTGCCTCACTTACGGACTCACCTCCTTTTTGTCTTACCTCCTCAGGAACCGACTCGGAACGCGACAGTAAGCAACGCCCACATGCCCTTCGGGTCCTCGATATAACTCACTCACATCAAACTGTTTTGAATTTACACGCCCCTCTACTTTCCCAAAAAGATACTTGTGCGCAAAATAAGCTCGAACATTAACCACTTATAACCCTCACTCTTCATCGAAAGATCTTCAGGAAAATGCGAGCTAACCGATAGTTATATAAGAATAGAGGATTTACGATGAACTTCAGGAGCGTAAGCGTAGTCTGCCTTTCTTATATTTTTCTCTCGGGCTGTTCTTTGGAGCTATCCACCTCTAGCCTATTATCCCCTCCAGACAAACCAGTTTTTAAAAAGCTTACGAAACATGAAATATCGGGGGACTTTAGCGTCTCTTTACACCCACTTGAGAAGTACACATTTTCGACTAGCGACGATGCTGGCAACGTCTACATGATGGGAACATTTCGCCTTAACGATAGAATCCTTATTCGCGCCCTGTCTCCTTCTGGCAAAGACAAGATCGACTTTGCTCATCAAGGATACCTTTATCCCACCACAGCAGTCACTGTGTTGGACTCTCTGAATCTTACTGGCCATTCACTTTTAAGTTTTCGAAATAATGGGAAAAGCCAGCTTGCCGCCTTCTTTGGTACGCAGAGCGGTTCGTATGTTTCTACAGTCACCCGGGGAATAAAAATAATTGTCTTTTCTTCAGAAGGACAGCTAATTCACAATGGCGTCAATATTCAGCTGCCCGACAATCAAAGCCTGTCGTCCGCATTTGTCGCCAGCACCGAAAGAAATTTCTTTATCTCTATTAAAAATCAAAGCGGTGTCTATATTTTAAAAACAGATCTTATCGGGAATCCTGATCTATCCTTCGGTGATAAAGGATTTTTTAAAGTCGAACAAGTAGATGCTGCGGGCCCACTTATCGGATTCAAAGACAACTCTGCCATTATGGTCTCTGCCTCCAAAGGCTCGAACAAAAATCCTGTATGTCATAGAGTTTCTTCGAGTGGCACTGTTCAGGAAAAACTCTTTAGTGGAATTACTAATATCAGTACGCTTCGTCTGGTAAAGCAAAGTGAAACGAGCGTTGTCGCGGTTTCATCTGATTTGCAAGTGTTTGGGATCGATGAAAACTGTGATATTTCTCAAACGCTCAATATATCCCTCAGTGGCTACCCTAGTGCAAGTTATGCTCTTGCCGATTTAGCGCGTGTGGATACCGAGATCGTCAATATCTATTTAGTCAACAAATCAAATCGTGCCGTGACTCGAGTCCAACTGAATCTTAGCACTTTGAACCAAACCCCGACCAATCTACCGGCGATGCCATTAGCCCCGGCAAGAACAGATACTACATTTAAATATGCGGCCCATACTGTTGGAAAGAAGCTCACCTTAATTAGTTTCGAAGACTCCCTTTCAGCAGGAATCTTTAATAATCCGTTTTCCGTCATTAGGGAAACAAGCCTGCACCACTACGATTTAGATTTGGAAAACGTTGATTCTAATTGGGGGAATGCTGGTCATCGTTTTCTCAATGAAAAAAAAGAATATTCTCTTCTTGAAGTTTATACTCAAAAAATAGCTCGGGAAAAATATATCTATTTTTCAGGTTCCTATATCAACGACTCGTATGAGTATTCGAGTTTTCTTTTCCGCATTGACCTTACTGGCAAACTCGACACTTCCTTCGGAACTAATGGGATCATATCTGTAGATAGTATTATCAACTTAATTGAACTTGATGATGCAAGTGTTGTCATCTTTTCGTACCTTAATTCAGGATCGTATATCATTAAGTATAATCCTAATGGAGAGGTCGATACTTCTTTTGCGACTTCTGGAAGATTTGCAGTAAGTGGGAATATGAACTATCAACATTTTGCCGTAAAAGATAACAATGCATACTTCATCACAAACTATTGGCCGTCTACTTTGAACTGCATAGACATGCAAACTGGAAGTCTCACTTTTCAGAGTGCCCCGATCAATGATTCTGTATTAGCCCTTTCAACTGATAGCCAAGGCAAGGTCACCTTAGAAACAATTCGCTCGCCCTCATCTTCAGGTGATCAATCTGAAATATCCATATTTGATGTTTCGTCTATCGGGAACCTCACTCTCCATAGAAAAATATTTTTAGAATCAGAGGAAGATCTAAGCTATTCAATTTACAAAGGTGACACCCTCTACTATAGCCATACGCCCCACCTCGGAACAGATGTCACTTTGAATCTCGTAACATTCAATAGTGATGGAAGTTTTCGCAGTAGCACCATCTCTGTTTTTCCAGATCTCATTCAGGGCTCTATGTCCTCAGACCATTATAATGGCATGCCCTATGCCTATGGACTCTTCGATGGAGGTTCTTATTTTTTTGGCAGAGTTATCATCTATGATACAAACGGGCAACTTTATGAAAGACTTTTTGATAGCCTTGAAATTCAAGACACATTTGCAAGCAAAAATAAGAAACTCTATATGACAGAGCGAAAACCAAGCTTGCTTGGCAACAAATACTACTTAATTCCGTTGGACCACGGCGAGTTTGAAAAGGTTCAATACTAAATTAAAAATGAGGCTCTAGCTCAAGTTCTGCCAAACAGGCCTCACCTTGCAAACGCCTGATGCCTATTTTACTTTCTAAGTGATCTGTTTTTTCATCAACAAGGCTTGCGTGCCCCCACCATGGCTCTAGACAAATAAATTTAGCAATATCTTTTGTCCACAAACCAAAGTTTGGAGCTTGAGATCCTCTAAGGGTTAACCGCGCTCCGCTTTCATCCTGAATTATAAACTCGCTGGCTCGATTCTCTAGAAAAACAAGAGCGTCCTGTTCGAAAAGTTCGGACGTAAGCTCAATGAGATCATCTTCTTTTTGAAACTCAAACTTGTCAGAATCAATAAGCCCTTTATTCAATCGGTGAAAGCTCCCCATCTCGCCGTTCGCACAAAACTTAATCTTATGAGTCTGCTGAGGCAAAACAAATCCTGGATGCCAGCCAAAGTTATAAAACAACTCCCCTTCACTCAAGTTCTTAAGAGTGCATTTCATTTTAAATCTAACCCCTTCGAGCGAGTAAAAAACATTCAGCTCAAATTTAAAGGGATAGACTTTTAAAGTCTCGGCCTTAGAGATCAAGCGAAGATGCACACTCGTTTTACTTTGTGCAATAATTTCGAATTCGCTATCTCTTGTAAATCCGTGTTGCGGTAGCTTGTATGTATTTCCTTGAAACTCGTAAGAATCTTCTTCCAACTTTCCTACAATGGGAAAAAGTAAAGGGGCAGAGCGCTGCCACGGAGGAGCTGCTGACCATAGCCAATTGTGTGAACCTCCCTGCAAAGCAAGATAGAAAGGCTCGGCCCCTAGAAGGTGAATTTTTGCAGTTAGATTCTCATTAGAAATTTCAACAAAGCTCATAGGTTTATCTTATTGGAAAGCTTTCAAGAGTCCAATGATTCTGTAATTTTAAGGATTCTTTAAAGATTGCATCACTTTCAATTTATAAAGTGCCACTGTTAGTCCGCAAATCGCCCGACAGGGTAGCTTTCAATCTCCGGGAGCCAACTCGAATTGAGACATTTCCTGCAAACTCTGTAAACCAAACAAATTTGAAAGGAAACTGGAGTTAATGAATACTCTTTTGTATACTAAGAAGTTAGAACAACTCGGAATCTCGAGAGAGAATGCCGAAGCCCATATCACGATTTATTCGGAGATGATTATGAATGAGGTCGCAACAAAAAAAGACTTAGACCTACAAGAGGCTCGAACAGAAAAAGAGTTCGCGGCAATGCGTTCCTCTTTTTCTGCTCTCGAAAGCAAGATGGAAAGAGAGTTTGTCGCCCTCGAAAGCAAAATGGATAAAGAATTTATCGCCGTTAGAGCTGATATTGTCGCTCTAGATGGGAAAATTGAAAAGACTTATTCTAAACTTCAGGTTCAGCTCATGGCCACGATGATTGCCTGCAGCTCTCTCATTGTCGGAGCTGTGGCAATCTTAAGATAGACATCTTTATGGCTTGTATACCGCAAGCCATATTGCGCCACATCCGGCAAGCATGAGTAACGGTAAAACCCATTTATTCCACTGTGGTTTTTTAGCGAGAAAGATCGCGCCTATTCCCAAGAAAATCCAAATATAGGTTTTCATCTTAGCCCATCCTGGAAATTCTTTACCTAAACCAAGGCTGCTGACCAATCCAAATGCCGTAATGAAAACTAACAACCAAGCCACTCCATGCAACATGAAACTGTACTTGCGAACCTTCGGTTTTACTTCCACGGTGCTTCGACTGAAGAGAATAAAAACAAAACTTAAAAGAAGAAACACTATACTAATGATGTGCGCAGTTTTGAAAAACAAATAATCCAATTATTACCTCTTGCGAATGGGTTTGGCCCACGATACAACCTCAAGTCAACTTGAGGTCAAGATGAAGTTGAAAAAATCTGAAATGTCTAAAAGTTTAACTGTTGGTGAAGTTGCTAAGAGATCAGGATTGGCTGTTTCGGCGATTCATTTTTATGAATCAAAAGGCCTGATTCAAAGCACTCGGTCTTCTGGTAATCAACGCATATTCTCGCGAGAAGTTTTACGAAAACTTGCCATTATCAAGGTCGCCCAACAACTGGGACTTTCATTAGAGGAAATCAAACACGCTTTTAAAGACGCTTCTTTAGACAAAACTCTTACAACTGCAGATTGGAAGAAGATGTCTAAGAACTGGCAAGCACAACTCAATGCTCGTATCTATGGTTTGACACAACTTAGAGATCATCTCACCGATTGCATCGGTTGTGGGTGCCTATCGCTGAGAGATTGCCCCCTACGCAACCCCCAAGATAAGCTTGCAGAGTTAGGTCCGGGGGCACATTTTAAAGATGTAGAATTTGATGACTAACTTTAGGCCCTAATGAGATCAACAAGATTCAATCTTCTTTAGTGGGCCATGCTTCCTCTAGACTTACATTTGATCACTCCTTGCTCCTTGCTCCTTGCTCCTTGCTCCTTGCCCCCTGTCGCCCTAAGACCCTCCAAATATCGACAATACACGTCGCGCCAAGAAAAACAGAAAAGAAGCAGAATCTTAACAAACCCAGCTGTTTCTTAACTTGAGATGGACGAGGCCTCTATGTACATATCCGTTACAACAAAAAACCACGGAGAGTTCATGAAAGCTTCAATGTTTATTTTAATTACGTTTATGTCTTTTTCTGCATTTGCCATTAAAAATTCAAACTTGGAACAAAGACACCAAAAAGCCATCAAAGAAGCCATTGTCGAAAAATGTTCTTTTAGAATGGGAACTTATGAGGAGCTTGAAACTTTAGTAACGCCGATCAGAGTCGATCAAGGCATTTTGGACTACAACTACACGACAGTTTTAAAAGCGGTTGATAGAGTGGACAGTGGTGTTCGCGATAACTACCTAGTAACCGTTGAAAGCCACTATGGCGATACTTATGATCACGACGCTCGTGATTGGGGTGTTTACTGGGTTTCTTCAGTGAACTGTGAACTCGTTGATTAAATCTTAGCTTTGAACTTCGCCGTTTCATTTAAATCGGCGAAGTTCAATAAAACTATGCTACCACCAGCTACCAAGAAATAGTTTTCCCGGCGACTGTTAAAGCTGTGAAACCATTTGCTGTTGCAACAATCTCAATGACATCTGCTGCGATTTCTAAACTCACTGCTGATGAGTCTCCACCATGTGCACTGCTTCCCCACGTGATGACTTTGCCTGTGCTGGTAAGTGCAGCAAAAGCACGACCTGAAGAGACGACGTTCACAATAGTTCCACTTCCTTCAGAAGGTGGAACAGAGCCAGAGGCACTGCTTCCATATCCCAAAAGTGTCCCTTGATGAGTGCGCATAACCAGGGCCTGTTCGTTGGAATACAGTTCAAGTCGTTTCATTGATATATTCGGATCGCTATTGATTGATGTTGCAAGTGCACCATCCCCCCAAGCGACCACAGAGCCATCCACTTTTTTGGCGATGAACCCCTTGGGATGAGCATAAACTTCTTTAACGTCAGCTGCCAATGATGTCGCTATTGCGGTTGTGTTGCCGCCGAAGTTTGCATCACCCCAAGCATAGACTTTATCAAAGCGATGGACCGCAAAGGCTCGGTCAGATGCAAAAACGTGATAAACTCCATTCACAAGACTTGCCTGAACAGAGGAACTATCCCCACCTGCCGTTGGATCACCCCACGTAATCATTGATCCGTCGTCTTGAATCGCTAAGAACGCCCGTTTGTTCGCAACAATGCGAACCGTTAACGTGGTGGCTCCGTCAAATGCACTTCCCTTTACACCACCCGTCGATGAATTTCCCCAAACTATCACTTGTCCATCATCTCGCAAAGCTGCGTAGGCTGATTCTGTGTACTGAACATCGGAGACTCCGAAAAGATTTGCCGCAACTGAAGAGCAATCTCCACCAGCTGTACTATCCCCCCAGCAAACAATGCTTCCGTCGGTTTTTAAAGCTACGAAACTTTTTCCATTAGAAATAACTTTTTTTACTTTTTCAGCAACTGCAGCCTGTTTTGCCCCCAACACTCCACCGTGGGAGGCCTCGCCCCATGCAAAAACTCCCCCGCGGGATGTTACGGCGACGAAGGCTTCATCAGACGCAACAATGTAAGAAACGTTTTTCGGTGCATCTGCAGGAAGATTCGAAGACGCCCCTACTCCCCAAGCTTTTAAACTTCCATCTGACAAATGAGATACATAGGCTTTCTTATTGGAATAAACTTTCTGCACGCTCACCGAGTTGACTGCAGGCAATGCGTTTATTCCGTTGCAAGCAGTGGCTTCATCTGTCCAACAATGAACCTTCCCGTAAACATCTTTGGCAACAGATGCGAAATAGCTTGAGTACCCCGGGCTCAGCTGAACGATATCCGTGAACTGAGGTAGAACTCCTTTTTCAGCACTAACGATAGTACCATCAGAGCGCAATCCATACTCGGTCCCTGCAACAACTCCTTTGGCAGAACTAATGAAGTCTGTTCCCCACACGGTTAAGCTCTGTGCAAATCCGGGCTTATAGCAGTAGGTGTCGCCACCCCGTTTCAGGACTTCAATACAAGCACCCGTGTCTTTAATGTCCATCACCTCACTTTGAAGCTCTGGCAACTCAAAGACATCCTGGTTTTTTCCTCCAGCAGATACAACCGAACCATTAGATCTAAGTACGGTTAGCATATTGTACTTATTAATTGCTTTCTTAACTTTAACAAAATGAGGGCGCAACTCAGGCTCCGTCCCATTATCAGGTATCCCCCAAGGCACAATCTCTCGACGCTCATTCATAGGAAAAATGACTTTTCTTCCCTCCTGAACGAGATCTACATAAGTCCCCGCTGGAGGTGGGTATGGAAAGCTTAAAGAGCTCCACGAATACAAAGAACCATCGAGCATCAGAGCCGCGCTCACTTCGTTCGGGATAAAAGTTTTAAGGGCGGGCCTTCCCGTTTTTAAAGAGGCAGGAATTTGATCCAATGGATTCACTGGATAAGCCGCTCCCCATGAAAATAGTTGTCCGCTCTCTAGCTCAGCGATGAAAAACTCTTTCCAACCGCGAATATCCACTACGCTTTTTGTCCCGCTCAGTGCCGAAGGAGTTGTTCCCCCACTATGCACGTATCCCCATGCATGAACATTTCCATCGGCTGTCAGTCCAGCAAAGGCCTCATCAATGCTTTCCATTCTAAAAATATTTGTTACCTCCGTCACAATAGAAACACTTCGACTTGATCCGAAATTGACAACTCTTCCGTTGGACTTCACTCCTGTATAACCAGGGTAGCTCGAACTTTTAGAATGCAAGAGGGACTTCACTTTATCCTGATCAGCTATGGCGTCCGAGCCTACAGAAACTAGAGTTCCGTCAGACCGTATCCCAACAAATGTACGATCGACGATGTGTACATATTTAAAAGGATAAATCTCTACTCTTTTCGTCCCATAACGATCTACGGTGATCACGTTTCCACTTGACGTCGAAGCCTCAAAAAGCAATGTGATGTAGTTCCCAAATACATAGGATGCATCTAAAGAGTACGACCAAGTTTTATTCGCACAAGGAACACTGGCGATGAAACTGTAATTCATGGATATTGCAACATCCTCAGTGCGATCACAGGTGCCTTTTAGAAGAATCGGTTCCGTTTTCACAAACTCAAAATTATCTAAAGGAGAAGTCACCGCAAGCTCTGGAAAGACGTTATCCAGAATCACCGAGTCTTTTGCGGTTATCAGTGGATTGCCACCGAAGGAATTCGTTAATACATCTTTTTTTAATGCAACAGTCAGTGGGCCAACTCCTGTGCAATCTTCAAAATCAATAGAATATGTCGCTGTGTAAGGAGACTCAGCGAGTGCGTCCTCGTAATCATAAACAGAAATAGAACATCCTGTAGTATCACCGGTTATTATAAAGTCCGATACACTGAGTTGAATGTTCTGAACATTTTGAATCCGCATTTCCCAATAGAAGTAAGAGTCACTGTTCACGTAGGGAAAGTTTCCGCCACCGGAAATATCTACTTCTTTCATAGCTACTTCTGGTAATTCATTGAGGTAATCAAAAATTAAGTAAGTGAGTTCATCGTTATAGTTTCCATATTTGTCTTTAACAGCATTTTCAAGAAGAGCGATTCCCGCAGGGCCCGACATCAGAGGCTTCACGGTCGCGGTATAAACCTTTCCAGCTCCGTAAACACCGATGAACTCTACGTTTTGACTATCAAAATCATCAAACCGAAGATTCGGACATTCGACGCTGCATTCAATCTGGATCTCTGCAAGGGGTTGACGAATATCCACCCTATTTGTGGTGAATGTAAACTTTAAAGGCTGGCGAACAACTTCGAACGAAAGAACGTTTGACGTTTCAAGGACCTTGTCTTTTGCACTTCTTATGATCGTGGGGTCCAGCTTGACTTCAATTAAACCGTCGCTTTGAGGTGCAATCTTAAGTCGATAACCATTTGCTGTTTTATTTAAAGACAATGCATCTGCATTTACAATTACGACAGCTGCAAGATCCAGAGAAGCGACCTTTTGGCTAAATTCAATATCAACCAATAACTCGGATTGATTATTAAAGTGAGAATGAGGAGAACTGAGTGTCGCGATAAATTTATCGTGGGATGCTAGTTTCAGAAAATTCATCTCTAGCGAGCAAGCCGCTTGAAAGACAACTAAGAAGATTCCCAAAACGTTCCATTTTAAATTATCCATTCTATCCTCTACGAATTGTATCGGATTAAGAAGTTGTAAGCTTGATGAACCTATTGTAATAATCCGCAGATATTGTTTTGCGCAAAACGAGAGGTTCTCGCATCTACAATACGATTCCTTTTACGGGTCATTAGGATAAAGGTAAATTTTAGGACCCTTCAGATTTAAAATCTTTCATCCAGAAAAACCATGAACTTCATCTTTCGGAAGTTCTAACAGGGTCCAAGCATAGATATCTGTGACAGTAAAAACACAGCGTCGATCTAATCAGAAACAGAGAGGTAAGAAAGATAATCCACTTAGTTCAAATATCTGTTTTTTTCAATAATTCAATCAAAGGTACTTGTTGAAGAAAAATATTTGAACGTTCTTTTATGTCTTGAATCAGTTTATTGACAAAAGCTCGCTCTGCTTCTGTAAGAAACTCATCATCAAAAAGATCCACATACTTCAATACTGCTGTACAGATTTTTCTTAACTGTGCAGCAACGAAACGAGGAGCAAGATTCATTTCCTGAGACATTAAAAGTAACTGATACGCCTTAACATCTTTTAAAGAAAAAGTGTCACCAATCTCAAATGCTAGTTCGTGATTAAACTCTTCATAAATAGTGACATTAAGCAAATCATACAGAGGGGCCAGCTCATATCCCTTCTTACTTACAAAGAACGAAATATTCTTACCGTGACTATCAGAGTTCCCAATTATGAGATTGAAAAGTATCCATTGCAGAAGCTGTAAGCGAGCTTTAGCTGGAACTCGGCACCGGTTGCAAAATTCTGAAAAACTTTGAACGCTCACCGGACCTAAGTAGTCATTTCTATTCGGACCGACTGGCACTATACGCTGATATTTGAAGTTCGGTGGAATATTTAAGACCTGACATCCGTCAATGACATGAGTTCGAGTTACTCTCTCGATCCCCTTCCACTTTCGATCAAAACGTTCTACTTTTAGAACTCGCTCTCCCAACTTCACCAGTTCCACATTGGCTACATTGAGACCTACCTTTTTAGCTAAAGTCATACAGAAAAACTCGTTAAGAGCTAGATGCTGATCTTTTTTGCTAAATTTAAGAATATGAGTCGAAGCAAGATCACCTTCTCCAAAACCATACTCTCCGTTCATAACTGTTACACCTAGCTTTTCTTGTACACCAGCTAGTGAAAGCCTTGGTTTGCCATCCCAGATACTGATAGGAGTTTTAGCTCTTTCAAGAACTCTATGACTTAGCTCTTCAATTGATATAGAACGGAATGAAGTGATCGGTTTCACATCGTCAGTCAAAAATGAAAAAGCACCTGTTGCATCTGTTCCTATAGCTGCAATCAAACCAAAAACATTACCAGAAGTTGTTTGAAGAGTTCGCGCTAAAGTTTTCAACGCATCTTCTTCCGGTAAAAGATTTTCTAAGAATTTTGAGATACTTTCAGAATCAATCTCTTCAAAGAATGGTAAGTGAGGAGAGAGTTCAAACCCCTTTTGAAGCCATTCGGCCGAATAATTCAAAGAAAACTTTTGAGTCGCAAGATCATATAAAACACTTCCGACATACAAGCCCTCATGGAATACATATAGCTCTGCCTTTTGCGAACTCACCATGACTTCACCTTCAATTGAATTCCAAGGCCATTGAGAACTTTAAAGAGACTGTCGACCGTAACACCGCCCTTTGCGGTTTCAATCTTAGAAAGGGTCTCGACAGAGACTCCGCACAGATTTGCGGCGTCATCTATACGTAAATTTGCTTGCGTCCTTCGAGCTCTCACAAACCCAGCAAGGTCCTCACGGCCCGTCACTAAGGGGTTAGCAGGTGTTGGTTTGACTTTAATTGAGCGCGCCATGAGCTCTCCTATACTCCTATAGTTTCTATATTTATAGTAACTATATCTGATTTTCCGGTATTTCCATAATTATTTCTTTATTTATAGAAATAATCGGCAAAATTTGGCTAAAAATCTCAATATTTCTAAAAATATGGAAACAATTACCTTTGACGAGCCCTCTCTCCCTATATGGAAGATGGAGCGCTGGGGATAAATCCAATTTCTGCGACCACTTGGCTCATCGCAGAGTCGGGTTATGAGTTTGGGAAAGCACTTTTTCTAAGTGCGCGAAATATCAAAAAATAATTATTCATATCAACAATTTAGAACAAAAAGTTAGTTCGGAGCTTTTCGGTGAAAATGGGTTTATGTGGTACGTCAGGGAACGTCTTCGTCATTTGGTGGCGATGGGATATTTACGACACGTAAGATATCGTTTTGAACATAAAAGCTATTACATAGGAACAAAGCATGGATATGAATTGATCTATTACATGCAGTCGGCTTTGACTCCAAGTAAGCACATTGAACAAATCGACGTGCGCACTTTTGACCACGATATACAAGTGATGAAATCCCGTTTAGCACTTGAAGACGCTGAAAAGGTGCAAGACTGGCAATCCGACCGACAACTTAAATGCCAGTACACGGAATACTTTCAATTTAAAGGAAGCAGAGATTCTGCCCCTGACGGAGTATACACATCGCTTGCTGGTAAGATCATCGCCTTTGAATACGAAATCGCCCAGAAGTCCAAACAACGTTATCGCGATAAAGTGCGCCGGTATGTCGAGTGCATCAGACGAAGAGATTCCACTGACGGTCCGAAGTATGACCACGTTCGGATCGTTTGTGAAAAACCCAGCGTCTTTAAAGTTCTTAAAGACGCCACAGCGATCTATCGCGACTACTTCACCATAGAAATGTCCGGAGACTTTTTTGCAAGCCTTGCCCCGCAAGCAAATGCAACACCGCTACCCCAGGCAGTAGGCCAAGAGGCTTTGCAGTAGGTATTCGGCTTAGGGGCGGCCTGGAAGTCAGGTCTAGGTCGCCTTCTCAAATATAAACACCAGAAAGGCCCTATTGGTGCCTAGGAAATACAAAATGACAAAAAAACCTAAAGGTGGTACTTTAAGTACCAGTAGACTTTCCGATAAGAAAGCTAGGCCCCCAAAAGAGAAAAACCTCATTAAAAAGATGAAGGTCCTTTTAGAGGCCCACAGGCTCAGGATGAGTGATCACGCCAACCGCCGCATGAAAGAGCGTAACATCCTTTACTACGAGGTTTTACAGGCTCTTGCGAGCGGCAGGCACGATGCTAAGCGGGATCGCTTTAACGAAGAGTTTAACTCTTGGGACTACAGCATCGAGGGTAAAACCATCGACGGTCGGGAGTTAAGAATCGGGATTACCTTTGAAGTTGTTCCGGTATCTAAAGAAGTGATCTTGGTTTTAACAGTGATTGATCCGAAGGTCTAAAATGGGAGAAGTTATGAAAATAAAAAACTACAGATTCGAAGGCTTCGGCTTCCCAGTAATTTTTGACGAACTCCCTGCGGTCAAGGTTCGCGGTGAATTGGTTCCAGATGTGGATTTTGATAAATATGCAAAGCCCTTGATTGAACATATCTGCGCCCGTCAGGACGTGCCGCTAAGTGGGAACCAGGTTAAGTTTATTCGAAACTATTTTGGGATGTCTTTGCGGGAGTTTGCGAAGATGTTGAATGTGACTCATCAGTCGGTGATGCGGTGGGAGAGTCATAAAATTGCATCTGCATCGGTAGATGCGAACACTGAGATCGTCATGCGCATAAAAATAATGAAAAGACTAAACTCTAAATTGTCTTTGATAAATCAGTTTGTAGATTGTATTGATCAAAATGATGATTTCTATCTTTTAAGAAAATATCGAAGCTTCGATCCATTAAAGTTTGACGGCTCCCTACCTGTAAAGCCTTAGGGACTTTAGAAAAATTTAAAAAATTTTGGCTTTTCAGTGGACGTAGAAGAATATTTTTTCAAATTTTAAATTTCACTTTCATTAGTGCTTTTTCGAAATCTTTAAGTCCTGCCAATACATTTTTCAAGCATCAATCTAAAGTTTATTTAGACGAATTCCGAATATTCTCTAATTTTTTTTAGGAGAAATAAAATTTTATGAACAAACAAATATATGTTACATTTCCATCACTCAAAAAGCGCGGCCTTGTGACTATGTTTCTATTGGCATGGGATGGCCCTGCGCTTCTTTTTATACTCGCCTTATACAGTGGCGTTCATGCTATTTTGAGTGCGATTGATATGAAAAGTGCATCGCCCCTTGGCGGCCTAATCCCCGCTGCGATCTTCGCAGGCATGAGCAGCTCTAGGTGGAGCCCTTTCTTCGCTATCCAATAGCAACCGCTTTCAAGGTCCTAGCCATACCGGCTCTCTAGCGCAAAAATACGAAGAAGATCAAAACAATCAAAGAAACGCCCTAGCCACAGGAGCAGGAGCTTTAGTTGGAGCTGCACTTGTCGATCAATTGGCCACGCGATTCCCATGGATGTTCACTTTGCACGATACGATGATGAGCACTATCGTGATCAATGAAACAGCGGAAACAAAAGAATTCTTTGCAAAAAACAAAGAGCTTTTCTTTGATGCTCCAGCCGCATCTAATGCCGCTTAAGTGATATAAATTATTTATACGAACCAGGGTCCTTACTCTTCGAATCCGGATGGTAAGGGCCTTTACTTGAAATTATAGTAAATCATATCGATACTTTTCTAAATCTCTCGATCAGTTCGCTTGCGCATCTGAAGTCGTCATCCAAGAGTTTCCCCCGCCCAAGCATGAACGCGCCCCGAAGTGTCTAATTCTAAAAAATAATAATTATCCGCTTCCTTTGGTTAAAAAGTGGAGGCGACATCATTTCTGAAATATAGGGAGACTACACACCATTAAGAGGAATGGCTCAAATCACCGTCTCCTTAATATACTTTTCCATTATCTACTTTCAGGTGGAATTTCGGAAGGCGAACTTTTAAAAAAGCTGCCACTCGATCTCTTTCTGACCGCGATGGGTCTGCTTTCCATAAAACGATGGCTCCTAGATGGGATTTCTCCGCTTCATCTTTTTGGTCAGGCAGCATTGTTGCCAAAGTCAGTTGAACTGAGTGGAAGCCTTTAAGGTTTAAAGCCCTTAGTTCTTCGTTTAATCTATCGCCCAGGCTTATTAGCTCGTTGATCTCTTCAACGCGTCTTTCTGCCTTTTGCAAGCGAGGGCTCATCCTCTCAATGCTTTGCTCATTGCCACGTATCTTTTGATGTATATTTCTTTCGATACTATCGGAGATACTGCTTTGCGAGATCTCTATATCTGAATCTCTAAGAGAGTAGATATCAGCTCGCGCTTTTATTTTTGTTAGTTCATCCTCACTCAGTTTGGGTCCAAAGATAGTGATCGAAACTTTTGGCGACTTCAAACTGAATTTAAAACTTTGGTCCACCACGAAAAGATCATTGGCTTTGATTTCATTTTTTAAAAATCTGTCAGCCTGTTGATAGAAGTCGTTCTCTTGTTTTAAGTACCAAACCATGAAGATGCTGGGAATAATAACAATAAAACCAGTATAACTTACCCAACGGTTCACACTGACTTTCGTATCCTCTTCGATCCGGCTGACCTCATGAAACTTTAGATAGCGCACAAAGATGAATGTAGAAATACTGATGAACACACTGTTAATCAAAAACAGATAAATGGCTCCGAGAAAATATTGTAGATTCGCGGTGGCGACTCCGTAGCCAGCTGTACATAGAGGGGGCATCAAGGCCGTTGCGATAGCCACCCCAGGAATGGCGTTGCCCTTTTCTTTGCGAGACATGGCAACGATTCCTGCAGCCCCTCCGAACAACGCAATAAGAACATCAAAGAAGCTCGGCTTAGTTCGAGCCAGTAACTCGGATTGGGCATCTGATATTGGCGACAGTAGGAAATACACTGCCGATGCAAAAATGCTGATCAGAACCGCCACAGATAAGTTTACAAGAGATCGCTTCAACAGTTTGAAGTCATAGATTCCAAGGGCAAGTCCGGCGCCAACGATAGGCCCCATTAAGGGTGAAATTAACATGGCCCCGATGATCACCGCCGTGGAGTTAACATTCAAACCGATCGACGCAATGATGATGGCAAACACAAGAGTCCAAGCGTTGGCACTGCGAAAATCCACGTTGGCGCGAATATCTTCAACGGTTCCTTCTCTGTCAGTATCAGCGCGAAGATTGAACAGTGAACGAAGCTTTCGATGGATGGATTTATTTTGGGGCATTGATCCTACCTTGAGTGCTTTTGGAAATATAAGGTTGCTTTAAGTTCACTATTAAAACTTAGCGGTTGATAGGGACTAATTCAAACATTTATGTTTTCCAATCGTTTTCGCAGCTACAATGGCTCGCTGTCGCTCTTTACCATTCGCACCAATCACTACCCTTCTTTACTTATGAAGCAACGCGACGACCACTAACTGTTTTAATTTCCTCTTCGATAGCGGATATAACCCGATCGCGATCTCTCAGCCAATCTTGCGTCCAAACATTATAAACACTCCAGCCCTTCGCCTTTAATAACTCCAATCGAGCCCGATCTCGATCCCGACTGTAGCCCGCCGAAACATGGGCACCTCCGTCGATCTCGATAGCAAGCAGATAGCGATTGGAGTTCTCTCTGTCTCTTACGGCAAGATCGATTTTGAAACCACAATCCCCTACATTCATATCAGTTGAATATCCAAGTTCAGACAGTCGCTCCGCAATACTGACTGCCAACCCTTTACGACTTTCGCTCGAGCTTATAGATTCGGCACTTTCGAATGTTTGTAAGACTTGGCGAGCCTCATTTGTGGACTTTTCTGAAACTAATGCCACGTAATGGAGAAATCGCGCAAATGTCGTTGTTTCAGGATTGCGTTCATAGGCCATTTGATCAACTTCCAAACAAAATGGATCAAAAGAGCAGAATAGATGCAACTGTCGCCTTGCCCTAGACGCTGCAACATTCAATCGCCTTCCACCTCCTTTGTAGGACAACGGACCAAATGCTTTGCGAAGAGCCGCATTCGGCTTCGCTGGAGCATACCCAACGGACATGATAATAATGTCACGCTCGTCGCCCTGGACATTTTCTAAATTCTTATTGAAGAAACCTGCAAACGCCCCTTCTACTTGGTACGCAAGAGATTCGTTGTAGACCCTTTCAAAATCCTTGTCGGATTCAGCAAGCAAGTCCAACTCATTTTCAATAGCTTTCTGTTGAGAAACACCCATTGATATCACACCAACACTCGCATGCGGATTTACTTTGAGAATCTGCGCTACTTTTGCGACCACAGCTTGTGCCTCTGTGATATTTCCTTTCTTCGAATTGAAGTAGGCATTTTCGATTCTATTAAAACTTATTGCCTCACCAGCTCCAAAGACATTGTGACTAGGCGCCGCTACCAAATTTGAACCATAGAACGCATAATTTGAGAACGCTATAAGAGATTCATCCTGACTTCGATAATGACTTCGTAGAGTAATGCTCTCAAACCCTCTTGAGGCTTGCTCCAATAGGCTCTCAGGTGGTTCCATGTCATTTTCTTCGTCATCGTCTTCATCAAAAGACCCGCCGAAAAAATTCGTTGGTGGCATTTGCTTACTATCACCTACAACAATTAAAGACTTTGCTCTATTGACTGCTGGTATGGCATCCTCGATACGAATTTGACTTGCCTCATCGAAAATAACAACGTCAAACATTCCTTCGATGTTAGGTAGACTTTGCGCTACACTTAAGGGCGACATGAGCCAACATCTCTTAAGTTCTAACATCGTCGATAGTGCGCCATCATTCATTAACTCTCTGGGCGATTTTACTCGTCTTTTCTTGTCAGCTTCTCTAGCGAGCATTTGTATTGATGTAGACTTTATATCTTCGATCTTTCTTTTACCTAAAATCAGATGCGGCACAACTTCTTTAGCGGCTGCTTGATGTAAAAAATACTGCTCTTTTAAGCGTCGGATCCTTGTTTCAAAATCTTTGGAATCAAACTGCTGAAGTTCAGAGTGTCTATCTAGTAGCTCCTGAATCCATGCATCCGCCCATCGCCCTTCTAACTCAGTCAACCAACTTGAAGAAAGCTTCAGAGACTCACTCAGAAATAGTCCAAATGATGCTATTCCAACCTCGCGATCGATATTACTACATATCTCCTGAAATTTAATCACACTCTTCAAATCTTCGAATCGTGTAACAAGGCTTTCAAACCAAGATGGAATCGACTCACTTGGTCCTCTCAAGGACGCTCCTAACTTAGTCCATTTATCAATGTTTTTTGTTAAAACCAACTTTGAATTTGCGATTTCGTTTTCTAAATTCTTCATTTTAAAAAACGAAATAAACCTACTCCAAACAGGAGAGTTTTTTAAAAGGTGAAGATCTGAGGTAAGCTTTTCAATTTTATGAACAAGATCGGTAGATCGTTTAGAATCATCTACGAGTTCATCCTTAGTCTTCGAACTGTAATTCAAATCCGACGTCCTACCCCTCCAAGGAGATGTCAGCATGTGGGGGTTATTCTGGCAAAGTGCCTGAAGGTCTTCTAAGTGGTGCGCTAGCTTCTCCAAAGATGATCTATCTATTTCAACAAGCCGGGAATATTCATCCTTTGTACCGCGTGCGTACCGTCTTATTGATTCGAATCCCGCAAGTTCCTCAAAACTCATCTTAAGCAATTCAACTTCTTTGGAAATTAGGCGTTTATATTCTTTTACATTGGTTTTATATTGATCTAATCGCTTAGAAACTTCATTCCATTTTTCTATGGCTCTTGCATTCGATTGACTAGCTGCTGAGTTCACAAATGACTTATAAAGGGTCTGCCTGTCGCCTGCGCCTGTATGCAGAACTACCACTTCCTTTTCCAAATTTGCTCTTATAAGTCGTGCATTCACTACATCCAAAGCCACTCTTTTCTCTGCTACAAAAAGAACTTTTTTTCCCTCTGAGAGAAGCTGAGAAATCAGATTCGTGATCGTTTGGCTTTTCCCTGTTCCGGGCGGGCCATTGATCACGATTCCCTGCAGACAAGCTGCATTTCGTATTGCAAGGTGTTGAGTTGAGTCGATATCAACAACAAAGCGATTGGTATCTTCGGCTTCATTATCAACATCTTCCACGCATTGCCATCTAAGACGTTGAATTTCACCAGGCTCAAGAAGACTCTTTATAAGAGGATTCTTTGGGTTATCCAAAATGTCGTTATAATCTTCATACAAAGTGAGTTTCGAACTATCAAGAGTGTCCACTATAAAGTGGGGCTGAATAACGAAGTCCACATCCGTGACACTCTGAAATATGTTGAATTCAGATTCTGTTAGATACTCCCTAGGATCCAAGGGGACTCTTTTGGGATTGCCGTCATCATCCTCTACAGATTTTGTTTTTGGTGGAATACGCAATATATCTAAAACAGAGTTGTCGATAGTGACATTTCGTCCACTTTTTTTGAGTTCACTTATAAAGAACTCCAACGAAGCTAAAACACCTTCTTCACACTTTGTTTTAAAATCACAGCCAAGCTTTTTGGTTAATAAAAGCTCTAAGCTTGGATTAATGATCAAACTATCATCTTCGGTGATCAGTTGAAATGAATCTCGACTTTTCTCAAGGTCTACCGGAACTTTAAATATAGGCGAAACAAGAATCTCTGGGTCATCTTTTATTCGCCATACAAGAATTGGCCCCAATAGCCATCCCCCACTGACACCGTACTCTTTTTGAAAGTTGTCATCCTCGGACTTCAGTTTCTTTGCTTTCTTATGCCAATCAGTTTTACTCAATTGTTCATCGCTTAAGAGCTTTTTGAGATTTGCACCTTCTTGAAAGAATTTATTTATGTCTTCAGACTTTATATCCAATCGGCGTAATAGAAGGGCATTTTTTGAAGGACGATAATACAGTTCTTTATTTCTTTTTGAGAAATTTAAAAGTAGATCACGATAGAACGTTAGCTTCGCAGACAATGTACTCGACATAAAACATCCCTAAAATAAAAGTTGGATAATTTTTTAACCGGTATCTGTTCGGAAGTCGGGGGCAAAAGTTTACATGAATTTGTTTTGTTTAGAAATCCATGAAAATCGAGCACCCCATCAATGATGTCTAAAATGTCCGCATATAATTAATAGGTCGTCCCAAATAAATACTATTTTTTGCCTGAAAGCGTCGCAAACCATTAAAAGTTTATAAATTTTTAGGATCATGCCGATAGTAAATATCAGTGAATTTATACTCAATTTTTTAAAGTGCGAATGAAGTGCTCAATCGCTTCAAAAAAATAAAAAGGATTACCTAATGTACTTACATAGACTTACTATTTGTTCCTGACCCCCTTTTGATTTGGACACCCACCCTAGGGGGTCTTTATGGAAAATACGTCTAATAGGCGGAAACATTTTACACAGGTAAAGAAGCAATTAATCATCAATGAGCATTATTCTTCAGGAATATCCATTCCAGTGCTTGCCAGGAAATACGGGGTTCATGCTATCACTCTGTATAACTGGAAGAGGCAGATGACCCATAAAAAAGAAGAATCCACTATAGATCTTGAGTACGTTCAAAAGCTCATCGAAGAAAACGATAAGCTCAAGACAGAGAACCAAACCCTTAAAGCCAAGGTTGGTGATCTTGCTATCAAGAACGACATCTTAAAAGATGGCCTTGAGATCGTTCAAAAAAAAGCTCTATTAAAAGCACTTCAACCGCCAAAGAAGTCAAAGCGCTTAATCGGTATGAAGTAACCCAAATAGCCGAAGTCTTCGAGATCAGTCGAAGTTCACTTTACTATGAACCAGTTCTACAGGAGGAAGCTGGAGTGGCCCGCTATTATCAAAAACCAGAAGATCAAATTATTTTAGAAGAGATTAAAGCTGTTATCGCCATCAGACCAACCTACGGTTATCGGCGAGTGACAACCATGGTGAATCGAAAGCGAAGCAATGAAGGGCGCAATAAGATCAATCGCAAGCGGGTTCAGAGGATCATTCAGATGAATGGTCTATCCCTGCCTCAAGCAATGCCAGATCAAAAGCGCGAACACACAGGTGTTATAATGACTATGTTCCCGAATATTCGTTGGTGCTCCGATGGAATGGAGATCCGTTGCTTTAACGGTGACAAAGTATTCGTGGCATTTGCATTGGACTGTTGTGATCGTGAAGCTTTTGCTTATGTCGCAAGAGCAGAGCCATTGTCTGCGGATGATATTGAAGAGCTAATGGTCAAAGCTGTCGAGAAAAGATTCGGAGCTTCTCTTCGCGCTCCTCGGGAAGTTCAATGGCTTTCAGATCGCGGTTCTATTTATCGTGCGAAGTCTGTAAAAACTTTAGCGCGACATTTAAACTTACAGTGTTGCTACACTCGGGCCTACAGTCCAGAGTCGAATGGAATGGCTGAAGCGTTCGTTAAAACAATTAAAAGAGATTATGTTTACCAAGCTGACTGCGATAGTGCCGAGACTGTTCTTAAACTACTGCCGGAATGGTTTGCCGATTATAACCACGTTGCTCCGCACTCAGCGCTTGGCATGAAGAGCCCAGTCGAGTACAAGGAGTCCGTGAACCTTTAACCGTGTCCAATAAATCGGGGGTCACTCCAGATTCGAACCTTGAATGAAAGCTCGGATATGTACCGATATTATCATATTAGAAACCGCGCACTTGTGAAAGAATACCTTCAGTCATTGGGCGAGTACCGCCCTATAGCATTTAATATCTTCACTGGAGTACTATTTCTAAAAGAATATTTTCGAGCCATCGTCCTGCAGAAAAAGTTTGATGCTTTTAAGCCGCTCTGGCGCGGTCTAAAAGATGGCTATCTAATAAATAAAATGTAAAGGTAATAATAAACAGATTCTAGATTGCAATCAAGAAGGACTCATAGGCCCTCACTAGCAAACAACGTAAATCCACATCGACCATAGTCAAGTGCATGAATAAAGTACTAGTAAAATAGTTTGTCGAAGAGAGCCAGAATCTCACTACCCATTACTATGCAAAATTCTCCTCAAAAAGAAAACCGTAAAGTTCATCAATAATTAGAAGTATAATAATAGAATTAAAAAATGACACTTTCTAATTTTTTCGCTAAACTTCTATACTCATACTCACGATGTGCAACTCGCACCCCATTCTGACCCATTTCTTTTCGTTCAATCTCAGAAAGTCCGTATAATTTCAAAATTCCATTGGCAATCTCTTGAGAGTTCTCAGCTTCTACAGTCACCCCAGCATTTGCGTCACGTACGGGCTGAAACGGAGAACTACTGGCATATAATATTGGTTTCCCACTAGCAAAATACTCTGGAAGTTTGGTAAGAGAACTACCAAAGCGATAAAGCGAAATATTCAAAAAACCGACGTAGCAGATATCAAATAGCTTTAAAACTTGTGGAACTTGCTTCTTTCTTACTCCTCCCAAATAGTGAACATTCGACAACTTCCTTTCTGAGATCTTTGAAAGAAGCTCTTGTCTTTCCCGTCCATTTCCTACGATAACAAAAGCAATCTCCTCTTTACTCTTCAAAAAAGTTGCAGCATCTATGATTGCATCAAGCGCATTAGCTGTTCCTAAAGTACCTGTATAACCAACTATAAATTTGCCCTTCGGAAAGCATTCCAAAAATTCACTTGAAAGTTCTTCACTATCGTCAAACTCCTCCTGTGAAAAACCGTTTGGAATCCATGCAAACTTTTCTCTTGCAACTCCCTGAGTAGCCATATAGTCAATCGCATACGGCCAATTCGAGGTTACAAAGTCCGCAGCTTTGTAGGCTTTGATTTCAATATGCTGCATCAGTCGAATAGCAGGATGCTTTAAAGAATAACCTGCCATTTCAATCAGCGTTAACGGCCAAAGATCTCTGACATCTAATACAAATTTTGAATTTAACTTCCTCGCCAGATACTGAGCTCCCCCAGATGCGATTATTGACGGTGACGAATAAAATATGGTATCTGGCCTTTCAAACTCTGAGCAAAAAAGCTTACGAATACGCATACCAAACAGAAACTCATTAAATATTCTCATTTTACTGTGAGCGTTTTTATAGAATGGCATTTTTATCCATACATAATTAAAACCATCAACTCTCTCAACTTTGTATTTACTATGAACAACTGGAGCATCCCTTAGTAAGTGATGATATGAACTAGAAAATAAAAATACATTATATCCTAATGATGATAAGTACTTTGCAAAGTAATAACATCTACCTCCAATTCCAGTATCAAGAGTTGATGCATATAAATTAACTATCCAAATTGTTTTTCTTTTCGACATCAAAAAGCCTTAGTTACAGCTTGGTAAATAATTAAATAAACTATAGTCCAAAAACGATAGGACAAAATTCCAGTGAATATTTATGCCTTAACTACATTAGAATATAAACCTCTATATTTTCCACGTGTATCTATCAAAATACTAGAACTTCTCTGTATTAATTCGTAATCAAATCGATCATGATCAGTTGCTAGTACTACACAATCAAAAGACTTAATACTATCTTCATCTAGAGAGATCGAATTTAGATCAAAAAAATGTTCACGCATTTTTGGAAACTGTGGAACATGTGGATCTGAGTAACTTAAAATAGCACCATCTTCCCTCAGTTTTTCCATTAAAAAGACTGACGGAGATTCTCGAACATCATCTACATTTTTTTTATATGCGAGACCGAGAACTAAAACTTTTGACCCTTTTACTGACTTCTCTTTATCATTAAGAGCCACAGCAATTTTCTTCATAATGTAGTTAGGCATTGAACTATTTACCTGCCCAGCAAGCTCAATAAATCGCGTATCTATACCGTATTCTCGCGCCTTCCAAGTCAAGTAGAACGGATCAATTGGTATACAATGCCCACCTATGCCTGGACCTGGTTTATAAGCGACAAATCCAAAAGGTTTCGTCGCGGCCGCATCTATTACTTCATGAATATCAATTCCCATTTTATCAGCAACAATTTTCATTTCATTTACAAGTCCTATATTTACAGCTCTATGAATATTTTCTAAGAGCTTAGTCATTTCAGCTGCTCTTGTGGAGCTGACAGCAACAACTTTGTCTATAACTTGTCCATATAAAGCCATACCAACTTCTAAACAAGACGAAGTACTTCCTCCTACAACTTTAGGAATAGTTCGAGTTGTAAAATCTGGATTCCCTGGATCTTCTCTTTCTGGTGAATAAATAAGGTAGAAATCTTTTCCTATCTCCAATCCCGCAGCCTCGATCACCGGCCTCAACTCTTCTTCGGTGGTACCTGGATAAGTAGTACTTTCCAAAGACAGTACTTGTCCTCGTTTAAAAAATGGCTTAACAGAAGCCATAGTCCCCAGCACAAAACTAAGATCTGGTTCACGATACTTATTTAGTGGAGTAGGCACGCAGAGAATTATCGCATCAACTTCTGATATCCTCTTAAATTCGCTAGTTGCACGAAATTTAGCACTAACTGCCTGAATAGATCTTGAAGAAATATGCTCAATATAACTTTCACTATCAGATATCTTACAAACCTTCGATTCATCAATATCAAATCCTAAGACATCGAATCCCACCTCTGCAAATCTTAAGGCAAGAGGTAGTCCTACATACCCTAAACCGATAATTCCAATTACCGCCTCTTTGGATAAAATCTTTGATAACACTTGTCCTCCAAGTATATTAGAATAAACACTAATTATAAAATTTTGATTTTCTTAAATTTAAACAATCTCTATCTACCCAAGATTCTCTTTAATCTTCTCTTCCAGGCAGGTGGGATCCAACCCATAACTCGTTTTCGAAATTTATAGCTTAAATACGAAGGAGACTTTAAGGTGGTCGAAAAAATATTAGAGTCATACATCTTATTACTATCTGTACAGAAAACAGGCTTCCCAGAATGGGCTGCAATCTCCATAGCCTGACGGACATCACTTTCTATAAAAAGTATCGCTTTCGAATTCTTATAAAAGTTGGCTTTGTTTTTAGAGTAATTACCCACCAATCTTCGCTCATCGGCAGTTCTATACTCTGACATGATTAAATAATCATATTGGATACCATGCTTATTAAGCCATTCCTCCGTAAGCAAGCGATACTTTTCTAATCTATTTGTGACGATTGCAAAGATTTTATAGCTTGGTAGATACCGCGGTTTTGCATTCATCAAAAATTCTTCATAGAAAGGGCCATCATCATTCTCATCATCTGTAGGGTCCACGCACAAAACGCCATCAATATCAAAGCATATTGACGAACTAAACGGTCGATGAAAGATATTCCATTCGAAAGCCCGAGGGTGGGATACAACTTCAAATGTAAAGTCGATATCTCTTCGCAAAGAGGAATCAGTGTAGATTGCTAAGGTGGAAACTCTATGCCTCAACTCATCAGGAATTGCCCTCAGTACTTTTTGCAGCGACTCTCCCGAGGATATACTATCGTCTACGAATAATACTTTTTTTGCATCCCAGGCAGTTGTCAGCCTATTCTTGACTTTTCTAGTTGTGCCATTTACTAGAACTGAATTATTAATAAATCCCGCCACATCGGTTACATGTAAATTCAAATACAGAGATAGCATATAGGCTGGAATCATTCCACTTCTCGGTATGCCAACTATTAGATCAAAATCTTGTGAGTTTATCTTGTACAAATTCGTTCTAATATCATTACTCAAATCATTAAAACTTCTATAGTTCATACTAAAATCCTAACAGCGTATCAAAAAAATAATTTATAAAGAACTCATCTTTTATTAAAGCTTACCGTTTTACAAATAGCTTCAGATTAGCGCCATCTATTGGCAAAAATAGAAACACAACAAATATAGGAACGACAGAATATAAAGTCATTGCAATTTCGATCGACGCTTCAGAAAGATAGAAAAAGAAAACAAACCCGTAACTGCCAATCACAAAAATATTCTTAAAGCATGCCGATATGTAACGTCCCGTAATAATATCTACCTGCACACTCATCAAAAAGATCGCACTCGAAATTACTACTAAAGCTCCCATCCATAAGCTATTCAAACCGTCTTTATATGCTTCTCCGAAAATATGTATCCACCAATCCACTGGTAGAAAGGCAAGAATACTAGCGCAACCAACTGATCCCAAAATCGCAATTAGTGAAACTTTAAAAAATCTCTTTAAAAAAACTTCTTTGTTATTTGCAAAAGTATTCGCGAGGATCGTATAATTAACACCGAAAAGTACGGTTCCAACTGTAATGGCGGGTTCAATAAGCCTAAAAATTAACTGAAAATTACCATAATCTGACACCGTCATTCGCTCCACAAGGATCAAACTAACAATTCGACTCTGAATGCCGACCAGAAAGGCCATTAGACAAAGAAGCCATCCGTCTTTAACCAACTTTAAGAATAATGCAAAAGACATTCTGGCAACTTTTACTCCACCACTATTGCGCAATATTCTCTTTTGATGCCAAACTAAGACTGCCGACTGAACAATAGAAGCCGATGAGAGTATCTCAGGACTGACTCTTAAAGCGGACAAAATCATTCGAGTAGTATTAAATGTTCCAAAAGATACAATTTGAATCTTTTGAACAAGATCGCTTCTCAAGCGTGCGTCTACAATAACTTGCGCGTAATCCCATACTCTGGAAAATATCCTAGCAAATGAAAGTACCAACATTGTATATACGAGTGCATATTCAGATTTCCACCAAAAGTACAGTACACTCAAAAACATTAGGATAGATATGACCCAGTGATGGAATTTCCAGATCGTTACGATTGCTCCCTCTTCCTCTGGGTGTCGCACCAAATAATTGCGGAGATGATGTGGATTCAAAAATGTGACTAAATCAAGAACACCCAAGTATGTAATCGCTAACTGATAGATTCCAAATATTTCAGGGCCATATTCTTTGGCAACAAAAGCAGTCGCAAGAAATGACAAACCATAGCGTATAGCTAAGTTAAGATTTCCCCATAAGCTATTCTTCACAATCTGACGACGAATATAAAACCTGCCTTAATATAGAACTAACAGCTCAATATTTGATAAAAAGAGATTCAATTACTTAATATCTCGCCATTCCGATGGAGGGAAGGACTAATTGCAGTTCCACTTCCGACAATCATACCAAATGAAAGTAATGCCACCTCATACGACGAATAAGAAGAATAGAAAATATAAACAATCATATTAGCCGACACCACAGCTGCAGAAATCAAAAAATTGCTATTTCTATCTTTCAGAAATTTTCTAATCATAAATATAAAATAAAACGCCAAGATTCCCCAGTAATATATAAAGAAGATAAGACCCATTTCGTTTAATGACTGAAAATAACTTGAATGTGCGTCATTATAACTAAAATTAATTCCGGTATATGTATTACGATAGTTGTCCGTCTGTTTAGACAAAAAATCTATCAAAGAGGTCTCTGAGTTCTTAAAGCCTGTCCCAAAAAAAGGGTTTTCCGGAAATCGATCCAAGGCAACTTTCCACATATGTAAGCGCCCAGCATTAGAAGTGTCTTCCGAAGTTATTACGCCAGTTTCATCTCTTTTTACTTCGAAGATTGAAACAACCCGAGCTGAGATTTCTTTATTTGAAAGTACAACTACAGAACAAATAAACATCACTGCAATAATGGTTTTTAAATATTTTTTCATCAGTATAATAATCAAAATCATTCCGACAAAAAAACCTACCCAAGGAGCTCGCGTATTCGAAAAAACTAAAAAAAGTAAAGAAAGAACAAATAGAGATCTGTAGTACAACATTAGCCATCTATTTTTTTGCGCAGAAGGATAACTTAAGCCAAACAATGAAACTGTAGCTATACTTAAAAACTGCCCCCAACGACCAATATCGAAATAGCTATATACTCTTGTTTTGGAATTGAAAACCAATCCATAATCGACATAAAAAACAGTTCCGGCCTTGAGTAAGGCCAAAATCAGACTCACAGATAGGGGCCACAAGAAAAAAGCAAGCTCCCTCTTTTGCTGAGTCAAATAGAACCCTGGTATGACCAACAAAGGCCAAGGATTTGCACCAAGAAACTTAAGGCTACTCTCCCAACCACCAAGTGAAAATAAATTCAAAAACATCCCGAGAGGAACCGTGGCCGCGAAAAGGACTAACCATTTCTCTTTGAAGAAAGCTCTCCAATTTACATAGAACAAGGAAACAAGAATTAATAGCGTTGAGAAGATACTCAAACCACTCTTGGATGTAAAAAAAGACAGTCCAAACATCACCCAGCTAAAACGCCAAAACCATAAAACAAATTTTGGCATAACTTTTTGATTATTTTCCAAAGAGACTCCGTCTGCGATCATGCTTCTACTCAAATAGGTTTTCAGAATAAAGTTCTTGAACAAAAATCTTTTGTAAAAAACTATCGTCATTCATGTCGATGGGTCTTTCGGCATCACAGTAAAAGCGAACAGATTCTAAATAAGACTTTGACGAATTTATAGATAACAAATTTATATAGGCCGGTAAACAGAAAAACGGTTTAAGACTTAGAGTGTTTGGGCTTATGATTTCCTTTAAACTTCCGCTAATAAAAACAGGCACTTTACCAACAGCTATCTTTTCTTCGGACGTCAGCTGATTGTTCAAGGTTTTTATTCCGCTGACTCCAACTTGGATTGCGGATAAAGGAATTTCGCCATAGGCCTCAAATGCATCTAACAAAGACGGTTTGTGATCGCCAAGCACGATGAAAACAGCTTTTCGGTGTGCTTTCGCGGAAGCCTTATTGATTTCGTTATAAAAATCAATAAAGTCGTTAACTACTACATCAATTTTTTTGTTAAAATGGAGAACTCCCATTTGCTCGTCAGAATCGTAGCCACCATGACTATAAACGGCCAATAAGTTCATAAAAACAGGCTCCGATGCAGGCTGCTGAAGTGCCTCCTTATATTTTTCTAGAGCTTTATTGTATAAAGCCTTGTCTCGGGCCCAGCGCTCACTTCCTATGTCTGACATAGAATCGATATAATAAGACTCTTCAAACCCAAACTTAGGAACAACCTCATCTCTACGCCAATGTGAAGCCGGCGTATTGTGCATGAAGTAAGTTCTATAACCAGAAGTTAGCAGCTCTTTGGGAAGAGTCTTACTATTCATGGAAAAACTTCCACCATAAACTTGGTATTTGATTCCGACCAATCCACTTGCCGGCAACCCCGTCAGCAACTCAAATTCAGCCTCTGATGTCCCACCCCCATAGGTCGGAGAGACCATTTCAAAGTGTGAAAGACCAAGATCTTTTAACTTTTTCAGACTGTTATGAAATGGTGAGTTTGGATCTTCACTGTAAAAACAAGATTCACAAATCACATAAAAGATATCAGGTGTATCCATTGACGACTTAACTGATGTGGCTTTCTTAGCGTAAAAACTATGCTCGCCTGATTTAGGCAGAATAGATGTGGGACTAGTCTGCAAAAGATGCAGAAAGATGCCATTTGTTTCTAGATTACTTTTGGCGCTCCAGAAGTCCAAATGGATGTTCACAGAGCGCTGTAAAAAAGAATTCGTGTTGGCGAATACCTTGGTACTTTTTGAATAGAAAAAGACGCCGCACAAAAGTAGTAGAAAAACCGGAACAAGATGGAAGTTCAATTTCAACTTCGGCTTATGAAAGATTAAACTACCAAGAAGAACTATCGCAAAAAGTATGTGCAACCAAGGAAGATAGTCAGAAACATCCGTCGCCTGCCCCAAAAAAAGCAAATCCCGCCCTTCAATTACACGCCCCATGTTGGCATATTTAATATTACTAACTCCATAAAAAATAAGCCCGGCAACAAGCATTAAATGGAGCGAAAAAAGTCTCGTAAAGAAAGCGCGGAACGAATAACCTACTAAAATGGCAGAAAGAAGCATCCCAAGTGACTGATTGCTAAAGTAGTTGCTAAAGCTTAAATGAGAAATCACTGTCACTAAAACAGCGCCCACTATAAATAACATCTCATCTTTCAATTTGTCGATCACGCTTCAAACCTCATATTCCAGTCCGCAATACTAAACCCATATTCAACGTTAACCTAAATACTTACTCACCGCGCAACAAATTGCCTATTTAGATTTTTAAAAGAAGGGCCTCTCTCGATTTCTTCTTGAGTTCGGTAAAAAAACTAGAGTATTACGGATTCCTCAATATTCAGAAGGCACTATGCGCAATCCAGCTATTACACAACTTAAGGGTTTTCTCGTATTTCTAGTCGTCTTTGGCCATGTAATTGAGGGCTTCTCCTCGAGCATAGCGAAAGATTGGCTCTATAACTTTATTTACTCATTCCACATGCCTGCTTTCGTAGCAATATCTGGATTCTTATTTAAAGCCGAGAACGCTCCTTCTAAACTCGTCAAAACCGTTCTTATTCCTTTTGTGGCATATAACGTTATTTTCGAGATATCTTCATTTACCTCCTTCGGGCGCTTCACACATCATTTTTATGGAGGAGCCCCTCACTGGCACTTGTGGTTTTTATTGGCTCTTTTCCTATGGAAGATCCTGACTCCGGCTTTCATGACTCTTCGTTGGCCTCTGCTGACTTCGCTTGGTTTGGCCTTTCTCTTCCCGACTTTCAATGCTGATGGATATCTTTTCTCGTTGGGACGAATTTTACATTTCTTCCCATTTTTTCTTATAGGTTTGGTCTTCAAAGAAAAGCTAGCCAGGGGGCTAAACTCGAAGCTATCAACGTCCTCTATTGGCATCATAGTTTTTAGCTTTGTAGCCCTTTGTTTTGCGTACCGAATTCCGACAAAAATACTTTATGGCAGCTACACCTATTCTCAGATACCTCTTCCTAAGCTTGAAGGACTAGGCTATACCGCGGCCTCTTTAGCACTTGGCTCAATGGGTCTTATTTTTGTGTTTTATTTAGCTCCCCGCCTTAGGTTCTTTCAAAGATTTGGAGAAGCCAGTTTAACCATTTATATTCTTCATGCATTTTTTGTGATGAATTTAGGACACGAATTAAACTTAAAGCTTCATGGAGATTGGTTACGCCTTCCAGTCGCGGGATTATTAGCTCTCTTTGCTTGTTGGATACTTAGCACAAATTTTATTCAGAAATTGAATGCATTTGTGATTAATGGGGCGGATCGTTTACTCGTAAAATCTCCAATTTCTCCCTCAAAAGACATTGCCTCACTCAAGTAAACAAAATAGAGTGGCCAAAATAAAAAAAATGCACAGGAACCAATAGGCATGAAGTCTTTTTTAAATTCTAAGATTTTATATTCGGCATTAGGCATCACGCTTCTGGTTCTTTTATATTCCTTCTATCACCGCCTCATCCACGTTGATGACGGCATCCTCGCCGAACCGACATATTTTCTTTTAAAAGATGGCGTTATGCGCAGCGATGCATTTAGGGGCTGGTGGCAAGGAGAGGAAAAATTCATATTTACTCATAAGTTATATCTTTATGTCGGTGCTCTTTTTATTGCCGTTTTCGGGTGGTCGGCGGCGGCCGTAAAATCCGTTAGTCTTTTCTATACCATTCTCTTATTAGGCACATGGGCTCTGGCCTTCAAATATCTAAAACTTTCTAAAGACTATTTTCTACTCTTTGCCCTTTTACTTCTAACAAATGGCCATATCTACGAATTCTCTTTCGTCTACAGACCTGAAATCGCAGTGGCCTTTAACGGAAGTCTTTGCCTACTGTTCTTAAACCGATACTTAAAAGATCTCAGATGGTCGGACCTCCTTATTGCCGGCTTTGCTGCAAGCATGGCTATTGGAAACCATCTTAACGGGGTGATTATTCCTGGTGGAGGCTGCATCCTCCTTCTTTACCATCGTCGCTTTCTGCCATTTCTCATCTTTGGTACAATTGCCGCAACGGGATTTCTGTTCTATCTCCTAGGCGTCCATAGCATGGCTGATTTTACATTGATGATTAATCAATTTAAGCATGCTCAAGATATTGGAAGTGAGCATGGATCCATACTCCATTATCTTTTTAACCTTATTGATGAGCAGCGCCGCTACCTACATTCACCTAAAGAAATTGGATTCACTTTGCTATTTGCAAGCTCCATCTTTTTTGCTCGAAAAACTATTTGGAAAGATTATCGCAACTCAGCCATATTCACCTTTGGGGCGTGTTTTTTTCTAGCTCTGATTGCACATGGAAAAACTTCGAAATATCTAAATATTGTTATACCTCTCATCACATTCCTGACAGTGGTTGGATTAGTAGATCTTCTAAAAAAACGTCCGAAAGTAGCAGTAGGATTGCTATGCGTTTTCTTTGTGACCCAGTGGATGAGCAACGTCCACTACACCTTCACAAAAGATACGACAGGACGTGACTATGAAGAACTCGCTGGACATCTCCCTCCTGGCACTGATTTTTTAGCTCCTGAGGACGCCGTCTTTTGGGGAGTTCCTAAATACCGCCTTCAGGGTTTTATCTCTTATCAATTTAAAGAGGCCCACAAGCATTTTGCATTCACCCATGAAGCTCTTGGAAAAGCTCTAGATACCTACTCTATTGACGCGGTAATCTTCGACCCGTCCAACTGGAAAAGATATAAAATGACTGAAAATGCCCTTTCTGAATTTCAACTGACGAAGTCCGTTGGCATCTACAGACTTTTCGAGCGAAAGTCTAAACTCGTGAGTGAGAATTAGAATGAAAAATTTTGTTTGTGATCTTGATGACTGTTTAATCAAAACTGATTTACTCTTAGAGCAATGGCTTAAAGCCATTAAAAAAAATCCTTTACTTATTTTCTCAAGCTTTTTTTGGGCACTCCAAGGGAAGTCATATTTAAAGCTTCGATTAGCCTCTGTGACATCATTAGATCCAAAAGAACTTCCCTACCGCGAAGAGTTGATTGAAAAAATCAAGGCATGGAAGAAAGCTAATTCCGGTAAAGTCATCCTAGCAAGTGCAAGCCCTCAAGAATGGGTAGATCGGATTGCCGGTCATTTAGGCCTCTTCGATTTAGCTTTAGGTACTTCAGAGGGCTTGAATCTAAAAGGAACTAATAAATTGAAGGCGATCCAAAGCCACCTTCAGGGGCAAGACTTCGTATATGCCGGAGACTCCAAAGCCGATTTGGATATCTGGAAACATTCTTCTGATATTATTGCGGTAAACCCATCTTCACTGGTTCAATCTCAAATTAGAAAATTCAATAAACCTGCTGATACAATTTTTGATCGCAAGAAAACCACAAGGGCTCTTATCAAGCAGCTTCGCCCTCATCAATGGGTCAAGAATGCGTTAATCTTCTTGCCTGCAATAGCTGGTCATAGGATTTTTGACGCTACTATTATCCAAACAGGTCTTATTGCTTTTGTTGGGTTTAGTGCTTCGGCTTCTTTTGTCTACGTTCTAAATGATCTTTTAGATCTCAGCGCCGATCGTAACCATCGAACCAAAAAGAACCGCCCATTTGCATCTGGATCTTTGAGCATTTTGTGGGGAATTTTATTACTACCAGCTCTTTTAGCCGTGGCCTTTGGAACAACTCTTTTTCTCCCATTGAGTTATGCACTCGTAATTCTCACTTATCTTATTCTTAATTTACTCTATTCTTTCTATCTCAAAAAGATGGAGATTCTCGACATTATCATTTTATCGTCGATGTATACCTTAAGAATTTTTGCGGGCTCTACTGCCACAGGTATTCTAGTTTCCGAGTGGTTGCTCAGCTTCTCTACACTTTTCTTTTTTAGCTTAGCTTGTGTTAAGCGATGTACAGAAATTTCGCGCAGTAAAAACAAAATCACTATTGATGGTAGAGGGTATCGCCAAAGTGACTACGCCGTTGTTTTTGCGCTAGGTATTGGCGCTGGCCTGCTGTCGACCCTTGTCATTTTACTTTACTTGCAAAGTAACGATGTGAGAGCCCTTTACAGTAATCCTACAATTTTATGGCTATCGACCCCTGTCCTACTGTACTGGATTTCATTGACGTGGTTGAAGACAAGCAGGGATATGATTGCGGATGACCCTGTTGTATACGCAATAAAAGACCGAACAAGCTGGGTGTGCCTCTTCACGCTCATGTGTATTCTTTTGGTGGCATCATAATAAGGGATTACTTCGACAAACTACGCGACGCATCCTAAATTTGAGTTACTTAGCCGCTCTATCCTTTACAACCAACCCATCCCTGATTAGCCTTTCCTTCAAGGATTGACGGTAAAAGGAACCTCTACGCTCATGGAACAAAATCCCTTCTCTAAATTTTATTTATCGGCGCATATACGCCAGAAGAGGGAATTCCTAGGCTTATCTTCCCCGGATATCGCCGAAGCTCTAGCTTTGGATCAGGATCAGTACTTACACATGGAAAATGGGGAACTTGATTTCTCGCTTGAGACTCTTGAAAAACTCGCCCCCATCCTTCAGCTGCAAGAAGAAGACATCAACGACCTGCTTCAGTTTGGAAATATCGCTCAGGCAAACGCCTTGGCTTTACAGTTTTTTGAAGAGGACACGGAATGAGCTCTGAGCTTAGCTCTCCCGATCTTTTTGACTCGCGCCTTCGCCAACTCATCGAAGAAATAGGCTTACCCTTAAAACGTCTGCCGGAGTTATTTAATATTTCAGCGCTTGAGACACTTCAATGGTGGAATGGAAACCTGGATTTTATCCCGACCGAAAAACATTTCCTAAAGCTCTCAAGCAGTCTCGGCATCAATGATAATGATTTGTTTCGCGGTAACTATGATCTAAAACTTGCAAAAGAACGAGCTCACGGAAAGCTTGAAGCTTTGCCAGAACGCTATTTAAAAAACCAGAATAGTTTCGTGCGCACATCTGAACATATTTATAAATATTTGAAACTGACTCGCGGTGATCTATTTACAAATCAGGTGTATTCAGAGCTGAATGTCACTTCTGAAATGTATGTTCAAGCAGATCTTAAGATCAATCTCACTTTCTTTGCGGACCTTTTAGCTAAGCTTGTTGAAAAAGGACTAGGTAAAGACGAACTCGATACTCTGGCAGCAGTGATCTTTCTAAGCTTAAAAAATCGCCCTCTAGGACAAGAGATTGGGCTTTCTTTAGATCATCATGATGCATATCAAACTCTTTCGAAGAACTTTGACTACTTTGATAATAATTTCGAGTGTGAAAGTAAATTCGTTGGGAAGAAATGCATCTTAACCATGACTCTTCCGTTATCAGAACATAAAGATCTGATCGGTGAACCCCATAAGATTGATCTGCTCTTACGCTATCGCATGATTTGCACAGCGTGGATTCCCTACTTGGCGGGATTGACTCCGATATTTCCGAAGTCAGAGTCGCTATCTAAAAATGACATCGTCAGAACGCGCTATGAACTGAATTTGCGCTCTGAAAAAATATCTAGGCCGCCCTTGGCTCTTGTTTAGACAAGTACGGTGCGAGAGTGCTTTTCGTAAACTCGTAAAGGGAGACTCGCCCTTCTTTCGATGGTCGAATCTCCACCAAGTCCTTCATTAATTCTTCGTACTGAGCAAAGATATTAGCAAAGTGATAAAGGTTGAAATTCTCCATAAGAACAAGCTTATGAATGCACTGAACCGCAGGGTGCTCAAAGAACGAATCTTGCGGTGTATCTCCCATCCCAGCTAACCATCTGGATGCTGAGTACTTCTCGTTAGCGCATCCTATAAAGTTGCCAGCACCTTCTTGAAGGATATTCATGACCACCATTAGGTACGCAATATCTGAAAGTCTTAAGCCAGAGTGCTTCTTTGAAAACTGAGGGTCAACAAACCAAGCATTGCAGTCCACAATCTCTTGATGCCGTCTCTTAAAGTCTGTAAACAACCCCCGAGCCCTATCGTCCATATGAGGTAGTAATGACACCAATGGAGTCTCTAACTTATGAGCAGAGGCTCTGCTGGTAAATGTCGTACGAATGGCTAGGATTGGAGTTGGATTTTGGAAATCACTAGTGTCATAGATTAGATAGTGAGTCCCTATCATGTCATGCTTGTCCATAACTACATAATTTTCGTCTGTTCTCAGAAAGTTCTTTTGTTTTGCAAACAGCATGTCCATAAAAACTTTTTGAGCTTCACAAGAATCCAACTGAGCTTTAACATTGTCCAAAATGACTAGGCGGAATTGACTCACTGACTACTCCTCGAATCTATTTCCGCTCTATCGTCATGTTTTTTGATGTTCAAAAGTCTAAATTTTACTTTATTTTGTTTATAAATATATTTATGTTAATCTGTCGACGGGAGGCTACAAAATGCCATTAACGATTTCCAAGGCTATTGACGACTTCTATTTCGAAAGAACCAAACGCAATCACTTCTGGACCCAAGGCGTAGAGGGGCAAACTAGACTAAAGAACCTAAAAATAGGAGTTGCTGGCCTTGGAGGAATGGGCAGCAATATCGCTGAGATCTTTGCCCGCCTTGGTGTGGGACATTTTAATCTGGCCGACAACGACGTCATCGAAGTCAGCAACATCAATAGGCAAGTTATCGCCTCCATTGCTAGCGTCGGTGAAAAGAAGCTAGACACGTCCGTTAAAGAGATTATCAATATCGATCCGAGCATTACCTTAAACAAGTTCCCTGAGGGTATAAACGCAAAGAACGCTGAGGCCTTTGTTGAAAATATGGATGTCGTCATCAATGAGATCGACGTTCTACATATTCAGGAACAGATTCACCTATTAAATGCTGCCAGAAAAAAAGGCATTCCCGTATACACGACCCTTGTAGTCGGAGTTGGAATTCACCTCTATAAATATTCTCCAACCAGCTCTTTTACCCCAGAGGACTTTCTGGGATCCCTGCTAAAAGACTCAAGCCTTGAGAATCTTTTGGCTATCCTCGGCCATCCCCTTCCTGAATACATGAAAAACTCGAATCTGAACGACTTCATTGATGAAATTAGAATACGGGGTGGTATTCCTATTTTTGGAGCAAGTTGCTATTTAGGGCAATCTTTACTAGCAATTCGTGTCCTCAACGATTTAGGCTATATTAGAGGCGGCGACTCTGCTCCAAGAACTCCCGAATTGCCGGAGTTTTTGGTTTTAGATCCCTTAACATTGGAACTTAAAACGGCAACCGTAAAGACATAAGATGCAAGAGCAGAAAACTTCTATTTTCTTTCATATGGGCCCCGGGCTTCACTCTCAAGTAGAGGCCGCCCAGTTTGAAAATTTATTTCCTCACGTACTTTTTATCGATCAACCCTTGAATATGGGTTTTACCGATCTTAAATATTGGGCTCAAGAAACTATCCGCGCCCAGTACGCAATCTCTAAATCTAAACTAACACTTTTAGGCCATAGCTTTGGTTCTCAGATCGCAGCAGCGGCATTGCCCGGTGTCCAAGATCTCATCGAGGAAGTACGTTTTTTAAACTCCCCTTTTCATAGCTTTTCCTCGTTCACCTCGCTTGAAGAGGAAATGTTTCCGGAGTCTGCCTTAGGTTTTGATTACTGGAAAGAAAAGACCATTGATGAGAAAATGGTTCTTATCTTTAAATTGTCCGCCGATCTACGCCTCACTTCTCACTATTGGCGATGCACAGAAACTCGCTCTCGACACGAGGCGTTGTCCGCTTCTAAACCAGCATTGAGTATCAGCAGCTTCATGAAGGTTTACATGGAGTATTTAAACACTCCTGAACCAAATATTTCATGGCCCGGAAAAGCTACCATTTTATACTCTATTGATGATGCACTCGTCCGAAACCGTAAGTCTGTGGAGAGCTGGAGAAATATATATCCTAATGTAAATTACACTGAATTTACAAAAGGTGGCCACTATCTGCATTTTGAAAATTCAGACGTAGCGCAAAATTTCTTTAAAAAGTAAACTTGTGATAGTGTATGTACAGCGGTAGTATTATCACGACGAATGGATCATATTCTGAAAGCTGGATGGAAATGACTAAAATGAAATTCTCTGAATACATCAAAACCAAAAGACTTGAAGCAGGCCTATCGCAAAAGGATGTCTCGGATCACTTTGGATATTCGACTCCCCAATTTATTTCCAACTGGGAGCGCGGCATTTCAACTCCTCCGATGAAGACTCTAAAAAAACTAGCTCAGCTCTATAAGACGCCGGCCGAAGACATGTTTGATTGCTTACTGCAAGACACTCTTCAACAGGTAACGATCGACTTTAAAAAGAAGATGTCAAAAATTCTCTAATATTTTCGCTAAGGCCTTTTTAAGATTTTAAATAGGCCTTATACCACTGCGCAGTTTCGCGAACTCCCACCTGAAGATCAACGACAGGCTGCCACTGAAGATCCTTTTTAATCTGCTCAATAGAAAGCTCGTTGTGTAAAGAAAAGCTCTGAACTTTCGCATTTTCAGAGATTTGAACTAAACTCCCCACTTGCACTCCCCAAGCCTTTTCAAACAATTTCGCAACGTCGATGACCGAGGCAACCTCTGTAGGAAAAAGATTGTAGACGGGCTCAAGCTTTGGGCCCTTTTCGTAAAGTCCTTGAGCAAGAGTTAATACTCCTGATAAAAAATCTTCAATGTGAAGCCAGGGACGAACCGAGTTGGGATTGCGTATTTCAAGCATTTCATTTTTTAAGGCCGCTGAAACTAAATCAAAAAAAAGACTTTGCCCACCAAACTCCCCTGGTCCATAGGGACGGCAAGTTCGAAGAGTGCTTATAGCAATTTTATGCTTATTGTATTTTTGCGGATTAAAAAACTGATGGCGATAACTCGTTGCTATGAACTCTGAACAAAGCTTAGCTGTGACAGAAATCTCTTGAGCCGCCACACAGTCGGATTCTTTGTGGGCACCTTGCTCTGAATTTCTTGCATAGACCTTGTCACTACTTAAGACGACGGCTGCTCGTATGCTGCCTGTTTCTCGCAGTAACTCCATCAGGTTTGCGGTGCCAAGAACTTCCTTTTTTATAAGCTCGGAAGCATCTTGGGCATCAAGACGCAGAGAGGAACTCTCTCCTGAATGAATAATGATGTCGGCTTGGGCAAAATTAAGGGCTTCGGCAAGAAGCTCTTTATCTAAAAGACTTCCCTCTGTCAGGCGGACTTTTAATCCTAAGCCCAACAGGTCGAAAAGATTCTGTTCAAAGGGCAGCTCTGGATTCTTATCTATCGAAGACGTGACTTCGCCAAAGGCGAAGACTTCTGCATTCAGCGAAAGCAACTTCTGACAAAGCCAAGCTCCCGTAAAGGTCTTAGCTCCGGTCACGAAAACTTTTTTATTTTTCCAGAAGTTGATATCAGAGTTTGCAGACATCACTATTTTTACATGGAAAGCAGTCGTTGCTCTACACCCTGCCCCTGATGCTCTGGATGAACCCAATGAGCTAAAGTTTTTCCTTCGTATTGCCAATAAAATCCGATCGGATCAGAACCGTGGATAGCAACTCTAAGCTCCCCTTGGTTCTCTGTCGCCTTCATTTTTAAAAGGGTTTGAGCCACTGAATTATTATTCAAAGAATCTTTGCTGGCCATAGGAGTGCAGTTTTCTTCATAAAGCTTTGCCAATAACGAAAGCTCAACTAAACTAAAAAAAGAATTACGGATGTGATAATGATCTTCAGAATTTGTATTCATAGTGCCTCTATTTTAAGTCGTAAAAACAATGGTCGCCAACTAAATTGCGGCCTCTTAGGTACAGCCAGACCTTGGCGAACTCTTTTATGCCTTTTTACATTGACCTCTTCTCTGCTATTTTCGACGACCTCTCAAGCCTTCGATCTAGGAGCTGGCCTCACGCCACCGAAATATCAGAGGCCCACTTTTAGTTACACAGGCTTGCTTCATTCCAGTTCCGAATTCCAAAACTCTCAGAGTCAAATGACCTATCAAGCACTGAGTATCTCCACACCCGTTTGGAAAACAGAAAAAGAAATCGTTTCCGTCAGCCTTTCTGGAAACCAACTCTCGGTACGCCCAACTCAATCAAATATCTCAGAGCTTTACGACCTAAGGCTGGGTTTAGGTTATACTAAAATGCTTGAGAACGACCGTGTGTGGTCTGTTTCAGCAAGATATGGTTCTGCCAGCGATCGTCCCTTTAAAGATGGAAGTGTGAGCACTCTGGGCGCCACAGCGCTATATTCCTACCCCTCGTCTTCCCCAGATGGGCGTTGGCTATTGCTTTTGGATTATTCCAACAATCGTCCGATTCTCAATAATATCCCCCTACCCGGATTTGCATACTTTCATACCCCTTCAGAGAAGTTTCGCGGCATCTATGGGGCGCCGTTTGCCAATATCAGTTGGCGCTTTATCGACCACTGGAGTTTAGAGTTCTTCACTCTCTTTCCTTGGATCATTCAAGGAAGTCTTAACTATCATATCAACGACTATGCAAAAGTTTATACAGGTTTAGATTTTTCACAGATGACTTATTATATTTTTGGTAGAGCCAATAAAAATGATCGTCTTTTCTATGACGAGAAAAAACTCTTCCTAGGAATAAAGTCTCCGCTGAACAAAATTACTTTCGTAGAACTTGAATCTGGCTACGCTTTTGATCGTCGTTTCTTTTCAGATGAGAACTATCAGCGCGACCCAACGAATGCAGTTTTAGTTGAAAATGCACCTTACTTAAAACTCAATCTGCGCTTCCGTTTTTAGATATATAAATATTATTAGATTTATATCATTCTGCACGAAACAGTGATTGGAAATATATTTAGCCCCACGAGGAATATACAAGTCATGTGGGTTTTTCAGCGAGTTCCTCACGTTTAAAAACAATAGCTTAGCTCGCAGATCGCAATTATGAAGCCTCCTCAAAAACGCTCATTTCTCCTCTGAAATTTGATCTCTTTGGGTCCATTATCAATCCCTAATGACATTTCGTTTACGTCCAGATTTGCGCGACTTTCCTCACAATTCTGAAAAGACTAACCGAACTGTAATGTTGAGTCTTAGGAGATTTATAGATTATGAAAAAGACACTGAGTTTAAAATCAAAGATGATCGCTCTTTGCCTAACAGTGACTTCACTAGGAGTTTCTGCGGGTGTGGTAGGTTATTGGACTCTCGGAAGTGTAACGAGTGAATACCACCAAGTAACCTCTAAAGATCTACCTGCGGTTAAAAATCTTGGTGATCTGCGTGGTCACTTTCGGGAACTTCGTTTACAAATTAGATCCGTCGCTTTTGTAGGGACCACAGACGAAGATGCTAAAAACTATATCAACAACACTCTTCCGGAAATCAACGCCGTCGAACGTCTGATCACAGAGTTCCCGAAGGTGGACCCTTCTGCCTCCACTCGTCAATCCTATCAGGATCTTGTTAAGGCCTGGGGTGAGTTCAAAAGTTTTGGAGGCGAACTGATTAAGCTTTCTGCCGACTACTCTAAACACCAAGATGAAATCGTTCACCTTGTAAAAGAAGTCTGCCCTGTGAAGGCTCAAGCCGTTTACGATGCGGTGGTCGTTGAAACCGAACTTGCCATGAAAGCCGCTGATGCGTCCGTAATTTCTGCTACAAAAGCTGAAACCAATGGCAGCTCTATGATTATTCTTATTGCTGCATCTTCAATTCTCGCAGCGATGAGTTTTGCTTGGTTGTTCTCTAAAAAGATTTCTACAATGCTTGCACAAGTAGCCTCTGAGTTAACAACTGCAGGAAAGCAAATCTCTTTATCAATCGGCACTCTTGGTGAATCCAGCAAAGAACTTTCAAGTGCTTCTTCAAACTCGGCGGCATCGTTAGAGCAAACCGTAACATCCCTTGAAGAACTCACTTCAATGGTGAAACGCAACTCTGAGCATGCGCAAGAAGCTGCGGCCCTTTCCAGTGCTTCCCGTGTAGCTGCTGAAAGTGGCGAACATGAAATGAAAAATCTAATTCAATCAATGTCTGTGATTTCAGCGTCTTCTAAAAAGATCGAAGAAATTATCAATGTCATTGACGATATTGCCTTCCAAACAAACTTACTGGCACTGAACGCTTCTGTGGAAGCGGCTCGTGCGGGTGAGCAAGGAAAAGGCTTCGCCGTTGTTGCAGATGCTGTTCGCTCTTTAGCACAACGAAGCGCGAATGCTGCGAAAGATATTTCAAGCCTTATTAAAGACTCTGTAGATCAGATCGAAGAAGGTGCCAAAGTTGCTGATCGCAGCGGCGAGGTTCTGAGTGAAATCGTAACATCTGTTAAAAAAGTTTCTGACTTGAACTCTGAAATCGCGGCGGCCTCCAAAGAACAATCCATTGGAATTCATCAAATCAGCGCAGCGATGAATCAACTAGACACTGCAACACAGTCGAACTCTGCTTCTGCGGAACAGATTGTAACCATTATTGATGAGTTCAACGATTTGGCGAATACTTCGCAAGATCTAACTGCCCAACTAAACACTGTGGTCTATGGGGAAAGTCAGCACGTCTTTGTTAGTTCCACACCCGTGGCTGCTAAGAAAGAAAAAACCGTTGTGGCAGCGAAGTCCCCTGCTAGCAACGTGCATAAGTTCCCGACTAAAAAGTTCCATAAGCCCGCACCAACGGCGAAGTCCGATGCTAAGTCTGTGATCCCCTTTGACGACGATGGCGATGGGCGCGGAGTTGGTACTGCAGAGGGTTTTTAAAAATCTACGCATCTCTGTCTTGAAACAGTAATTCGATCCCCTCTAAAGCTCTGGCACATCTGCTAGAGCTTTTTTTTTCACCTTGAGCCTTGTTGCTGCAAAGAATAGCTCTTCGTTTTAAAGAACTGATAGCGATGACTTTTTAAAATCCAACAATCGGACAACTGATCTGATACAAGAGAAAGGCACCTCGCCTAAGAGAGGTGCCTAAAATGCAAAAGGTGACAGCTGCCTTCGCAGAGCCACCTTATAAGGACGAACCTTGCTCGATTCCTAAAGCAAGGAGGTCGAAATGAGAAGAACCAACCATCTTCTTTTTCGGCGTGTTCTGAAAATAATTAAGCTAGTTTTAGAAATAATTCTGGTTTTCATCGAAATTATCTCGAAGTTTTTTTAAGGACTCTTCTGGTACGTTTCTAGTTGTTTCATACTAGGACCAAGGATGGGACTTTAAATCCCATCGAGCGAGGTTCAAAGGCTTTGCGAAGGCCCCACTTACCCGCCCCCTCTTTATCCTCAACTATCCAAATCGCCCTGTGATGTAATTCTCTGTGCGCTGATCCTTCGGGTTCGTGAATATTTGCTCACTGGCTCCGAATTCGATCAAGTCACCCATATACATAAAAGCTGTATGGTCTGACACTCTGGCTGCTTGATGCAAACTGTGAGTCACAATGACAATCGTCACGTCTTTACGAAGCTCTTGAATCAACTCTTCAATGTGTCGAGTAGAAATAGGATCTAAAGCCGATGTCGGCTCGTCCAATAGAAGAATCTCTGGCTCCGTCGCTAAGGCACGCGCAATACAAAGCCTCTGCTGCTGGCCACCAGATAAAGCCGTAGCGTAAGAGTGCAGTCGATCTTTAACTTCATTCCAAAGGCTGGCTTGTTGCAAAGATTTTTCTACGCGCTCTTCAATAAAGCTTTTCTTTTTAACACCGCGAACTTTTAGGCCATAAGCGACGTTCTCATAGATTGTTTTTGGAAACGGATTGGGCTTTTGAAAAACCATTCCGATACGCATCCGAACTTCCATCGGATCGATTTCTTTACTCAGAATATTTCTTTTATCTGGATAAAGAAGAATCTCGCCATGGTAGTTCGCGTTCGGGTAAAGATCGTGCATGCGATTAAAACAACGTAAAAGCGTCGTCTTCCCACAGCCTGAAGGGCCAATGAGTGCCGTCACACCGTTTTCATAAATAGGAAGAGTGATGCCGTTTAATACTTTCTTATCACCATAAGAAAATAATAAATCTTTTACTTCAGCTCTGAATTCTAAACTCTTTTCCATTACCACTTCATCCTTTTACGGAAACGAGAGCGCAAGTAAATCGCTCCCCCATTCATCACAAGGGTCATGACAAGTAAAACAATTCCTGTCGCGGCAGCATTCACGTGGAATTCAGCCTGAGGGCGAGATAACCAATTAAACATTTGAATCGGCATGACCGTAAATGGGTCCATCAACCATTGAGCATTCAAATAAGGAAAATGCCCTTCAATCGGAGACGTCGGCAAGAAGGCAATAAATGTCAAAGCCCCAATCGTAATCAATGGTGCAGTCTCTCCAATAGCGCGTGAGAGAGAAATAATCACTCCCGTTAAGATACCGCCCGAAGAGTATGGCAAAATATGATAGCGAATGGTCTGCCACTTACTGGCACCCATAGCATAACTTGCTTCGCGAATAGTATTGGGAATGGCGCGGATGGCTTCACGAGTTGTTACGATAATAATCGGCAAGACCAACAAACCTAAAGTCAATCCGGCAGTCAGAATACTCTGCCCTAGTTTCAATTTATAAACGAATAATCCTAAAGCCATCAGTCCATAAGTGATGGACGGAATACCTGCAAGATTGATGATGTTTAACTCGATAATTTGCGAAACCCAGTTTTTCTTAGAGTATTCTTCTAAGTAAACTCCTGCCGCCACCCCTAATGGAATCGCGCAAAGAGCTGTGGTGATCATGATGCAAAAAGATCCAACCCACGCAGATAAAATCCCCGCCTTTTCTGGAAAGCGTGATGGGAAGTTCGTAAAAAAATCCCAATTAATACGTGGAACACCGGTCACTGCAAGATCAATAATCAGAGTTAATAAAGTGACCAGTGCAAATAAGAGAGATAGAAGGCCCAAGAAAGCAAAAAGGAAGTCAGCTCTCTGGCGACGTTTGATATCTGCTCGAATTTCTAAAGTCCGTTCTTCGCGAGAAGCCATTACTCTTTCTCCTGGAACTTTTTACGCAACCAAAGCCCGACAATATTAAAACAAAGAGTTAAAAATAAAAGCGATAATCCAGCGACATAGATGGACTGATAGCCAACAGATCCATGGGGAAGATCTCCGAGGCTCACTTGAACGATAAAGGCTGTGATAGTCGCTGCCGGCTCTAGTGGATTGATAGTCAGGTTTGGCTGCATCCCTGCAGCAATAGCAACTACCATGGTCTCACCGAGAGCGCGAGAAATGCCTAGAACATAAGCTGAAGTAATTCCTGAAAAGGCCGCTGGGATAACCACACGGAACGCTGTCTGCATTCGCGAAGCTCCCACAGCAAAAGAGGCCTCACGGAAATGATTCGGTACTGAGCGCATAGCATCTTCACTTAAAGACGACACATAGGGCACAATCATCACGCCGATAACAAGCCCTGCACTGAGTACGTTGAATCCACCCATTGTTGGGAAAATCTTTTGCAATAGAGGGGTTACAAATAGTAGCGCGAAGTAACCATAAACCACCGTTGGAACTGCCGCTAAAAGCTCAAGAATAGGCTTTAGAACTTCTCGCGCAGAAGGTCTGACATATTCACTTAAAAAAGCCGCAGCCACTGTCCCCAATGGAATAGCGACGATCAGCGCGATAAATGTTGAAAGGAAGGTGCCAGCAAGAAGAGGTAAAATTCCGTAGCGAGCGTTTTCAAATAAGGGTGTCCACTCGGTGTCCGTGAGAAACTCTTTGAAACTAACATGCTCAAAGAAAGGAATACTTTCAACGACAAGAATTCCCACAATCCCCATTGTGACTAGAACAGATGATGCAGCTGCAAGGAACAAAACGGCTTCAATGAAAAACTCACGAATACGACGCATGCGTCGCACGGGGTGATTGGCCGATGAAAACTCGGAGAGCTTCTTGAGTTGCTTTTTAGTGATTGCTTCGTTCACAGACTATAAAGATCCTTCTCTTTTCATCAACTCGTCAATCTTTATCCCGATTTCCATTTGGCCTCTAAAGACTGTTCCAACTTTATTGGCTTTTAAATGCTCTTTACCAATTTCATAGGCCTTCGCCGGAAGTGGAACATACTTTGCCTCTAAAACCAATTCAGGTGCATGCTTTAAATAAAACTCCACAAACTCGCGAATCTCAGCTCTCTTGAGAGATGTCTCATTCACATAAATAAAAATTGGACGAGCTAAAGGAAAATATGTGCCTTTTTCAACGGTGTCCTTGTTCGGCAAGACAGCCTGATCTTTCATCGGAGCCTTATCGCCACCGATAATTCCGAGAACCTTTAGCTTAGATTTGTTCTCTTCGTAGTATGCCAAGGGTAAGTAACCAAGAGCATAAGTATCGTTTGCAATTCCCGTCACAAGAGTATTGTCATCTTCACTGGCTGTGTAGTCACCGCGAGAAGACTTAGCTTTTCCGACGACGGCTTCTGTAAAGTAATCAAAAGTTCCAGAATCAGATCCTGCTCCAAAAAGTTTGATCTTTTGTTTTGGCCAAGCGGGATTTACATCACTCCACATCAAGACCTTACCTTGAGCTGAAGGTTCCCACAGTTTTTTAAGATCCGTGATTGTTACAGAATCCATCCATGTGTTCTTTGGATTCACCACCACAGCTGTTGCATCATAGGCAACGGGGATTTCAATGAACGCGATGCCTTTTGCTTTACAAGCATCCATCTCATTTTTTTGAATCGGACGAGATGCATTCTGAACGTCGATCTCTCCGCGGCAAAGTTTTTTAAAGCCCCCGCCCGTTCCGGAAATACCTACGGTGACACGCACCTTGCCTCGCTTAGAGGTTTGGTACTCTTCAGAGACGGCCTCCGTAATTGGGAACACAGTGCTTGATCCATCAATGCGCACCACAGGCACTTGAGCTTTCGCAAATCCTGCAAGAACGAACTGAGCTAAAACAAACGCTGTCGCTAACTTGGCTAGCATAGAGATCCCCCTTTTGGCGTTAGAGAAAAATTAACACCCTTAAAGATCAGAGTAATGTCAGGGTTTTATTATGATTTAGGCAATTCGCGTCATACAGAAGTTTTACACAGAGACTTTACAGCCCCTTGGTTTTCAACACACAATAAAGCATGGAAAAAAAGGAACTCACTGAAGCGCTTAAAATTCGCCACCATCAACTCACTTTGGGTGCCATGGCCTCCACTATTGCCCACGAGTTAAGCAATCCCTTAACTGTGATCCAAGCCCGCGCTTTTCAGCTCTCTCAGCTCTTGGAAAATCCTTACCCTAATCTTGAAAAAATTAAAGCCTCTGTGGAAAGCCTTCAGCGCAGTGCTGATCAAATGACCCGCCAACTAAAAACTGTTCGTACTTTCAGTAGACTGGATCACGGAGATGACTCTTTTCAGTTTGTAACCATGGATTTTCTAATCGAAAAGACATTGCGTCTTTTCAAAGCACGCTTTCCAAAGTTAACCTATGAGGTTCAGGTTGCTCCCTTTAGCGATGAAATCGAAATTGAGTGCATGCCCTTTTTAGTGACGGCAGCTCTTGTGCATTTATTAACAAATTCAGCAGAAGCAACTTCTGACCAAGACGCTCCGATCCTCAGCATAGAAATTAAAGAGTTTGATGAGTCGATTCAAATACTCGTCAAAGACTCAGGGCCCGGCCTTTCGATGGCTCTTGAAGAGGCTTTAAAGCCCTTCGTAACGACAAAAGACCATGTAGGCTCTCAAGGCTTAGGCCTTCCTATAGTCAGCGACACAGTCGATCGCCACAGAGGGAAGCTGACTCTTAATAGCCCCAATGAATTCGGGCTTTGCTTTCCGAGATGGCAGAGACAATCTTCATAAAATTTCGTCTTTTAAGATTGGCAGGCGGAACAGATTCCAAAAAAATCGAGGCGATGGGAGAGCTGAGCATATCCCATTTTTTCAACGATTTTTAGGTGTTCCTCAAGGTCACAAAGATGTAAGGCTTCGACTTTTTGACAGACACGACAGATCACATGATGGTGATGATGGCCTGTCTCAAGATTTAGTTCAAAGCGAGCCACCCCGTCGCCAAATTCGAGGCGCGTCACCAAAAATGCTTCTTCAAATTTCTTTAAAATTCGATAGATGGTAACAAGATCCATTCCCTTGGATTTGTTTTCAAATTTTTTAAAAATTTCATCTGCAGAGATTGGACTTGGATGATTCAAAAGAATTTTCAAAAGCTGACTTCGCTGAGATGTTAACTTCATCCCTGCCGCACGGACTCGTTCATTCAATGAGTCTAAATCAATATCTTTTCTTTCGTGGTGACAGCTTTTCATACCCCATAAATACACCAGTTCTTTTTATAAATCCACAATCTCGGCTGTAAAAGTACCGGTCCCGCCCCAGAAACCCCTTGAATATTACCTTTTACGCAGATTTTCCAAGGCATTGAGCCCATGGAATGTGAAGGCCAATGCAGAAATAATAGGGATAAAGAAGAAGGCAAATGGGAAATAAGAAAGCAAAGCCAGCAGAGCCCCCATAAAGTACATAGAGAGCGACTCTTCCTTTTCAATGATTTTTCGCTCGTCCTTAGAAGCGAAATCTTGCAAAACATCATATAAGAAAATTCTTTTATTGAGCCAAGCCGTTAAGAGTAATGGAAGCGCTACCTGCAAACCAGGAATCAACCATAAAGGAAGCGTGACTACGAAAATAAATATAAATGCCACTGTTGTAAAAAGAGTATTCCAGAGACTTCCGACAACACTCCCGCCCTTTTTCTTTTCAAGATTTGGAAAGTCAGACTTTTCAATTTCTCTAAGAACGATAGGCATCACAAATATTGATGTGATGACCAGAGCAGAGATAAAAACCAGAGGGATAAAAGCCAAAATAAGAAAGATCAGCGCCAACCAATAGCTTAAATCCTGTAGCCCCACAGTCCCCTGCAGCCAATCAAAAATACGCAGCCCCGCTAGAAAACCAACAAGTCCATTGATCCAAGTCCCCCAATTGACAATAAAAACCACCAAAATCACAAAAAATGAAATCACAGGTGGAATAAAGACCAATGAGAGCATCTTTAGGCGAAATAGGGACTCAAAAGCTTGGCGTAGTGACTTGAACATTTGACTCATAAACACATTCTAAAAGACTCCTTCATTGTGGCAAGATAAAATAACGGTTTTAGTTTTTTACTTTACCCTGCTTCGCGGATGTGGTTATTCTGCTGTTGATTCTCATAATGAGTTTCCTATTTTACCGAGGTCCTAATGGAAAAAATCCCGTTTCAAACTGTACAAAACTCGATTGACCTAATTTGTGGAATCGCAGAAGAAGAGGCTCTTGAACAAGCTTCTCAGCATCTTTTTGATGCTCAGCCGGATTTGTCTGGCTTCTTCATGGAGTTTATCGAAGACATGTCAGAGGGGGCGCAAGATCTTGGTTTCATGATGGCGCTAATTTTGAACAAAGCTTTTGAAGAGCATTATCCAAATATGCGCGCTCTGACTGAAGACGAAGTCGTAGCTAAGTTTGAAGCTTCAGAAGCTGACTTCACACGCTACTTAGAAATCAACGATGATCTTATCGTCGAAATCCAAGAAGAAGCTAAGAAGAATGGCCAACCTGAAGTTATCAACTACATCATCGAAGAGTTATTTATGTCTCCAGATCTAGAGCCAACTCTTGAAGCTGATGAGCAAACTCACCTTTTCATTATCTGCAAATTTTTCGTTGATAGCCTGCACATTGCTGCTAGCGAAAACGTAGCAGAGGCTATGAAACACTAAAGAATTCTTTCTTTAAGAAATAACAAGGGCGCCACAAGCGCCCTTTTTTATTTTTCATTTTTCGGTTATATTTAAACAGCTTTCTTTAAAGCATCTTGAGATTCATTCAAGGCCTGTTTCAATGCCACAAAGGCCGGCTTATGAAATGGTTGCCCCAGCGTGATTTCAATAAATTGAATAGCTGCCTGCGCTGTCTTAGGATGGGGATTGTTCGGCGTCTTCATCACAAGCTCTGAAAAACAGTCCGCCAAGGCGACAATTCTTGCAAATGGATTGGTCTTAATATCACGCAACCTTCGTGGATACCCTTGCCCTGGAGCATTCTCATGATGCTCTAATGCCATGGCGATAATGTCGTCGGAAACAGAAGGCATACTTCTTAAAATTTCTACTCCACGATGCACATGGGTTTCATACTGATAAGCTTGTTCGCGGGTCATGGCATGTCGTGGGAGATTGAGTAACTCTTCTGGCAACTCTTTCATTCCAATATCATGAAGCAAAGCCCCCAGAGCTAACTTTTCTAGGTTTTGCGCCAGCGTCCATTTCATGGATTTGGCAATCACCACTGAAATAGCAGAAACCATCATGGAGTGTTTGATAAAACCATCGCCGAGATTTCCCATAATATTGATGACAGAAAATAAGTCGTCTTTACTTTCAACTAAGGCTTGAATGGATTTACTAATGATCTTGGAGTGTTCAAGTGTTTGATGATCAAAACCCAAATGCTCAATTTCTCGGAAGGTAGAATCTGCAGCCTTTGAAAGAAAAACTGTTTTTTTGATATCCGTGATCTTACTGCTATCAATAACAAGCCCAGCAATCGCTAAGGTTTGCCCGACACATTTATGATAATCAGAGCGACGTACATACAGCCACTCGGTTTTATCTGGAGAATGCATTTGATCAAAGAGAACAGTATGGCCCTCTTTTAATAAGAGTACATAGTTTGTCGCCGAGAGTTTTAAAAAAATATCCGCAGGAGCAGAAGTCCCTGCGATAAACTCTGACTTTGACAATGCTACATACTCTTCGTCCACCCGTTTTGTATCCATATGAGAACTATCGGAGTATTTGTAATACAACTAGAATGTTTTCGAATTTGTCGAACTCTTGTACAAGACCTTTGACGAAGGAGCTTAAAACGCCCGCTGCTCTGTCTTTAGAAACACCCTGTCCCTAAAGACTTACTCTAAATAAACACCTTTCAGAGATTCTCTCTGCTCCATATCCAAGGAGTACTCTGAAACGAAATAAGAATCCCAGTTTTGGTACTTCTTTTTAATTTCTTGAAAGCTTGCTTCTAACCAGTCTGCATTTGCACTCATCATTGTTCTAAAAACTTCCTGAGCACGGGCACTCCAACCCGAACCTAGTTCTTTAAAAACATGCTCGCGGTAAGGTGCTAGAGTTTTTTCTGTAATGAGATAATCGCTGATGACCTGATCTTCTGAAACACCCAGGGATAAAAGTAATAGTGCTGAACCAACGCCTGTACGATCTTTGCCAACAGCACAGTGCTGAACAATCCCCTTCCCCTTGCGCATCTCTTCAAAGAGTCTTTGGTAGGCTTTATTATCAAACGGAAGCTTCTTATAGAGAACCTCCATGAAGTCCTCTGGCAACGCCTCTAAATGATCGTTTGAAAAAAAGTCGCCCACGGCGGCGCTGCTGGATTCATCCTTTGGGTTGGCTGGCCATAACTCATAACGAACCCCTTGCCAGACCTGATCTTGGTCCTTGGCTGATTCTTGTTCGTCCCTATAGTCGAGTATAAAAGAAATTTCAGAGCGCCCCAGAAGCTCGAGATCTTCTTTCGTCAAGCGAGACAATGTCCCTGAACGATACAATATCCCCGACTTTACCGTGCGACCACAGTCGCTGCGATATCCGCCTAAGCATCTAAAGTTCACGCCACCTTTAAGATTCACTTTGAAGCCTCCTTGCCGAGCTAGAAGGATAACACATATTTTCGGTTCTGAAAGACGCCCTGCACTCCTCTACTTTTGAATAGGCCTCGGTTTTATGCATTTTACTTAACATTTTCTTTAGCTGTCCGTTGGATATGCCGAAAAATAGTCATATGAATTATTGGACGTTACTGGTTATTCTTCTTTTGCCGTGGTTTGCACCCCGTGTGCAGGCAGCGCCAAACTCACTCACATATCAGGGCAGAATCTTAGACTCTAAAGGAAAAGGTCTTAACTATAATAATGTCAGTTTTCTATTTGAGATTTTAAATCCCATAGGGAATTGCGTGATCTATCGTGAGCAAAAAGATGGCGTAAATATGGTTAACTCCAACGGAGTTTTTGACGTGCCCATCGGTTCTGGAGTCAAACTCTTCCCTGCAGATCCCATTTTTAAACTCATCGACTCCTTTGATAACTCTCGCATTCATAATTGCGCAGGCGGAAGTAAATACAATGCCAAACTTGGCGACGTGCGTGTTCTACAGGTGCAGTTTCATGATGGTTCCGGTTGGAAAGTAATCTCCCCATCTAACGAGATCCGCAGTGTTCCCTATGCAGCCTACTCGCACTCAACTCACTTAATTGGTGATAAGTCTTTAGATGACCTCTTACTGAAAGACCTGCTTCCAACCTGTACGAACAATACTTTTTTAAACTGGGATGGTTCCAAATTTATTTGCTCCGCCGACTTAGCTAACTCTATAGGCACCGTCACTTCAGTTACTTCACTCACTCCTGCTCTGAGTGTAACCAATCCAACTTCCACTCCGACTTTAAGCCTTGCGATTGGAACATCAGCAAACACTGTCGCTGCCGGAAATGACCCTCGTTTTTCTGATGCGCGCACCCCAACCGGAGCAGCAAGTGGTGATCTAAAAGGGTCGTACCCAGATCCCTCTATTCAATCGCTTCAAGGTCAAACGCTCTCTTTAACAGGTTCGAGCGAGGGACAATTTCTAAGTTATAAATCGAACCAATGGGTGCCCGCCACTTTACAAGCAAGTGATGTGACGGGTTTGAGTGCTATGCTGGCTCCTTATTTAAAGACAGCTGATTTTAATACTGCTGTTGCCAATGCAAGTTGTGCAGCTCACCAGACGATGACTTACACTTCTGTGGCTGGATTTACTTGTCAGAGTATCAACGTTGGTCTTGCGGGTGACGTTACCGGAAGCATTGGTGTTTCTAAGGTGGAGCGCATTCAAGGCATCCCCGTTGATGTCACAAATATTTCTGCGGGTCAGGTTTTAAAATACGACGGCAGTTCATGGAAGCCTGCCAATGACAATGATACGACTTCGCCTGGAACTGTAACTTCTGTAACTTCTTTGCACGCAGCCTTATCGATTACAAACTCCACCACAACGCCTCAGCTAAACTTATCCGTTGGTTCAACAGCAAATACTCTTGCTGCTGGCGATGACATCAGATTTAGCGATGCACGCACTCCCACAGGAAGTGCCAGTGGAGATTTAGGTGGCAACTACCCTGCTCCGTCCGTTGAAAAGATTCAGGGTCAGTCCCTAGCCTTAACGGGAGTCAGTGAGGGGCAGTTTCTAAGTTATAAATCCAACCAATGGGTTCCAGCCACTTTACAAGCAAATGATGTGACGGGTTTGAGTGCTATGCTGGCTCCTTATTTAAAGACTGCTGATTTTAATACGGCCGTAGCGAATGCAAGTTGTGCTGCTCACCAGACTATGACATACACTTCTGTGGCTGGATTTACTTGCCAAAGTATCAACGTGGGACTAGCTGGTGACGTTACGGGAAGCATTGGCGTGTCTAAAGTAGAGCGCATTCAAGGAAAAAATATTTCTGCAACAGCTCCCACAAACAATCAAGTGCTACAGTGGAATGGATCGGCTTGGACACCAAGTACACTTCCTGCTGGCAATGCCGGAACTGTGACCTCAGTGGGATCATCAACAACAGCACTCAGTGTCTCTAATCCTACAACGACACCGACTTTAACTCTTGCCATTGGTACAACAGCTAACACAGTGGCTGCTGGAGACGATGCTCGCTTCGCTGACTCACGAATCCCTAAGGGTGCAGCAGGTGGAGATTTAAGTGGAACTTATCCCAATCCTTCGGTGAATAGAATCCAAGGACAATCATTAGCTCTAACAGGCGTTACAGAGGGACAACTGCTTACTTATAAATCGAACCAGTGGGTTCCCGCAACTTTACAAGCAAGTGATGTGACGGGTTTGAGTGCTATGCTGGCTCCTTATTTAAAGACAGCTGATTTTAATACGGCGGTTGCGAATGCAGGTTGTGCTGTTCACCAGACAATGACATACACTTCTGTGGCGGGGTTCACTTGTCAAAGTATCAACGTCGGACTAGCTGGTGACGTTACTGGAAGCATTGGCACTTCTAAAGTGGAACGCATCCAAGGAAAAGATGTTTCTGCAACAGCTCCCACCAACAATCAAGTGCTACAGTGGAATGGATCGGCTTGGACACCAAGTACACTTCCTGCTGGCAACCCAGGCACTGTGACGAATGTCTCAGCAACTTTGCCCGTACGGGTGACGTCCCCCTCTTCGACTCCACAAATCAGTGTGGATGCCGCGACGAGTGCGGCTAAAGGTGTTGTGCAAATTGGTACGGGCCTCAGCGTGGATGGAACGGGCTTAGTCAGTGTGAACCCAGCGACCTTTGTCTCTGCGGTGCCCGTTAACAAAGGCGGAACAGGAGTCACTAGCTTAACTGGCGATCGTCTTTTAGCTTCCAATGCATCGGGCTCTGCCATTGTTCCGTTTAATTGTCCATTAGGCCAGATCGTTTCTTTTGATAGTGCCGGAAAAATGATTTGTGATGCGACTGTCTTTAAAAATGGTGGCAATAGCTTTGGCATCCCCGCTTCAATCGGAACCAATGACGCTTTTGATTTAAGTATTAAAACATCTAACGCTACCCGCATGACTGTTTCCAGCGCTGGGAACTTTGCGATCAACTCGGCTGTCGATGACGCCAATGCCAAGCTCATTGTCAAAGCGAGTACGACCTCTCAGAATCCACTTTCTTTAGACACTGTCGCTAACGGAAGCTCTGCTATCGACTTTCTTCGCAATGGATCTTGGCTGGGAGCTTTTGGTTACACCGATGGTGCTTCCAATGATTTTTATATCAGTAACGGCAAAGCCAACGCCCTCGTGTTTGAGACTCAATCAAAAGAGCGCATGCGCCTCGCAAATTCTGGGTTTCTTGGAATTAACGAAGGAACTCCGCTGGCACCATTGCATATCGGTTCTTTTGGCACTGCGGGAAGTAAATACAGCAGTATTCAGTTAGGCAATGAATCCACGAATGTTAATAATTACTATATCGCCAATGAAGTCGAAGGCGGGAAAAGATTTTTTAGAATTAAAAATGGAACGGCTTCGTCAAATAAATCGTTTCTTGGTATTAATGACCTTGGACACTTAATTGTCGGAGAAAATGGCAGTGGAGCTGGCGTCCTACTGCTAAAACCTGGAACAGCCAATCATACATACATCAGCTTTTTTGCAAGAACTGCGACTCCAGATGTTCGAAATGCCTACCTTGGCTTTCCGAACAATGGTGTTAATGACTTAAATGTCTTCAACGAAACTGCTGGAGGGAATATCAACTTCGGCACATATCTCGGAACAGCTGCGAGGAACGTAATGACATTAACTCCGGATGGTAATGCCCAACTATTAGGAGCATATCAAAACTACTCGGATAGAAGACTTAAACGCGAGATTCAAAGCCTCAACAACTCACTAGATGATGTTCTGAGTTTAAAACCTAGTTCTTATTTCTGGAAAGATTCTACACGAGGTGAAACCAAACAATACGGTTTCATCGCTCAAGAGCTAGAAGAAGTTTTTCCAGAAATCGTTACTACAAACAAAGAGACTGGAATTAAAACAGTTTCCTACATGCAATTGATTGCGCCGTTAACAAAGGCAATCCAAGAAATGTATAATCAATTCCATGGTCTCTTTAAAAACCACGATGATCGCCTTGCAAGACTTGAAGAAGAGATGGAACTCTTAAAGGCCCAGAACCGCCTTCTTCTTGAGCAAAACCAAAAGCTGATCGAAAAAATTGACTCAAAAGATCCTTAAATACGCGTAATTATTCAGCGAACCCTGCTCACCTATCAGTCACCGTGTACAACATTTTTTGGCATTTAGAATTGCCTTTCTCCTGAACTCGAAAATAACTCAGAATGAGTGATTTATAGTTGGCCAAGTCTTTGCTCTACCTCTTTTATCACCCTAAAGGAGGAGCTTTTGAAAATTCTAAATTTTATTCTATTGCTTTCTCTTTTTGTTCTTTCTGGAAAACCTGCAGAGGCCTTTCAACCAACGAGAAAAGTTCTCGTCTCAATCGGTGACCTTTACCAAAACAATAGCTTACAGTGGAGAAAAGAAACCTGCGCACTCTTACACTCCGTTGCCAATCAAGTCAGTGATGTAAAAGTGGATTTAACTTGTCGTCACTATGACACAACTGACTTCGCCGATCGCTCTTTACAAAACATCAGACATCAATATGAATTTCACTTAAGAGTTTTGCGTTCAAGTCCTCAAGTTGTCAGCGTTGACGCTCATAACTGGAGCCCTATTCACAGCAGTGACTTTACCAATGTCGGCTGGAAATTTAAAGACTCTAAGGACGGCTCCATCACCAAAGAGCAAGCTCTAGTAAAGGCCTTGGCAAACTTTTTTCTTTATATCACTCACGATAGAGCCTTTAAAGCTGGCTTACTAGTCAACGGAGTTTCGGAGTCGAAATTCGTAGACTACGATCAAAAGCGAGGTCTATTTATTGATCGCCTCTCCAATGAGCCGATCCCATTTAACAAAGCTTTCGCAATCTATGAAGGAGAAAGCGAACGTAAAAAGAACTACCTACGTACGGGCATTCAACTCGGAGCTATGCTCTCTGCTGGAATGGCTATCTATTATAAAAATCTTGTCTATAACCGCGCTGACTTTGACTATGGATTCACAGAAGGTCTGCGCAAAAAAACCAACGGCCAAGCTGTGCTCTTTGATGATAACGATAAATTCGCAAACTACGGACACGTCTATGCAGGAGTTCTTTACTATCAGACAGCCAGAGCCAATGGATTTAATTCTTTAGAATCCTTTTTAGTCAGCTTTGCTTCGTCGGTTGCATGGGAGTTCATGGAGTATCATGAAGTTCTCTCTATCAATGATCAAATCTTAACTCCTATTGGTGGCTACGCCATTGGTGAAGCCTCTTACCAAATTTCTTGTGCCCTCCTGCAAAAAGGCACCGCCGGAAAAATCGTGGGCTACACCATCAATCCTGGTCTTGCGATGAATCACGCCATCGATAAAGCAAGCAGCGGAAATAAATATGCTTCCCAACCTGACTGTAAAAAACCGCGTTGGTCAGATATTTCGATGTACCTTGGTTTAGAAAAAGGACAAAAATCTTATCAACATGATCCGAGCAATACCTATGTCGTTGGTTTAGATGCGCAAGTTGTGACTATTGATGGGTACTCTAAACCAGGACAGGCTCGCCAACTTGTTTACGATACCGCTATGGTAAAGGCGATGATTGAAAAATCTGGCGGCGATGGAATGGGTGACCTTAAAGTCATCGCTCAAGTCGTAGCAGCCGCCTATAATCAAAAAGATCTACAAAAAGATGAGCGCGGAGAACTTCGCGGTTATGATCTTATTCTGGGTGTTGGCACTGGCACCACATGGAGAGATCGCGGATCAAAAGAAAAAAGTGCGAATGAAGATTTCTATGGAACAATTAATATTTTAGGCGCCACAGCGCACGCCAATGTCTTTTATAACGGCTATAATATTCGTGCGGAGATTGCTTACTATGGCGACTTTGCCATGGTGAAATCTTGGGCTCTGGATGATCATATCACTTACCAAGGTGGGAATCTTCAAGAGCAAAATGCCGTTGTTCGTAAACGCGGCTACTACTGGGGCTGGGGAACTTCCACTTTGGCCGCTATCTCTATCAGCAAGGGAAGAATCACCGCCGGCTATGAAGGACAATTTTCTAATGCAACAAGTACGAACAGTCGATCGCGTTCACCTGAGTTGATGAATAATCCTGCGAGCTTTCAAGATGAATTTGTAACCCATAAAGTTTACGTTAGATTTCAATTGAGAAAGAACTTAAGTCTGCAGGTTTCACATGAAGTCATTCAACGCTCCGGTTCCGCAAATGGAATTTCGAGCAAATCAGGAACAGATCGTAAAACATCAGGCGCTTTGGTCTATTTATTTTAGCTCTAAAAAGACACTGCGCTTCCTTCTGAGAATTCACGGCTAAATAAGTTATTAAGATTGCTTTTAAAGCAAAGATTAACTCCAATATTTAAATACTATCCAAAGGAGTGATCTCATGAAATATCTTATCATCGTACTTTCGACTATCATCGCTACGTCTGCATCTGCTGCAATGGAAATGAAAGCGGGCCTTTGGGAAGTGCAAATTGATATTAACTTAAATGGCATTCGCTTTGATCCTATGGCTGCGATGCGCACTGCCCTTGCCGCAATGCCAGAAAGCCAACGCAAAAATTTAGAAAAGCACATGAAAAATTCAATGCCCGATGACGACGGTCGTTTATGCCTTAAAGAAGCAAAGATCACCGATCCAAATTCTTTGATGAAAGAAGAAGGCTGCAAATTTAATGTCACAAAAAACACTGACAAACAAATGTCCGGCTCTGCTAATTGCAAACAGATCAAAGGCACATTTAATTTAGAAAAGAAAAGCGACAATTCTTTTTGTGCTAAATATCTCTGGAGACCGCGAAGGTCAAAAATACGAAATGACTAGCACTTCTAAGTTCGTCAACGCGAACTGTGGCAATGTCAAACCGCTCAAATAAGACTTCGAAATTCATAGGCGTCGGAGCTTCCTCTGACGCCCTCATAACTAGAAAATCTCGCCCTGACCGTTCTTCTCTAAAAACTGCATTAGTTCTTCATAAAATAGCTCTACGTTGTGATTATGTTTAATCTTATGAGGCGTGATAAACCAAATATCTTTTGCAGGCTCACGATACTCTTCTAGAATAGAGACAAGCTTTCCTTTTTTGAGTTCTTGCTCGACGTATGCGATGGGTAGTTTTGCCACGCCCAGGCCTTTTAGTAAGGCTTCTACCATCACCCTTGGATTGTTCGAGCGAAAGTTACCTTTAACATCCAGTTTGATGTTTTTTCCCGAGCGCCGCAGAGTCCACTCTGCCTCTACGCCAATACAATTGGCCTTCTTCAAGTCCGAAGGTGTTTCAATGGATACATTTTTTAAATATTGTGGGCTAGCAAGAATCACCTCTTCTCGGGTGCCAATTTTTTTGGAGCGCAAACTAGAGTCTGGCAAATTCCCAATACGAATAGCGACATCAAAATTATTTTCTAAGATATTTACAACCCGAGAATCAAAATGAGCCTGAACATTTAAGTGCGGATACTTCTTGGCCATCTGAATCAGGCATGGAGCAATGAATTTCTCGCTAAAGACTCCTGCCATGGTGACTCGAAGGTTCCCGCGAGGCTCCCTTGCCGTAGCAAGCAGTTCTGTCTTCCCGCTTTCGAGCAAATTCACCGCCTGCTGACAATGGCTCAGGTACTGACGCCCCCGCTCCGTCAAGTGGATCTGACGAGTATTGCGATTTAAGAGCGTCACTCCGAGATCTTCCTCAAGAGCCTTTAAAGCTTTGGAGACCTGCGACTTGCTAATCCCAAGAGCCTTACCTGCTCCTGAAAATGAACCACTTTCGGCAAGTTTTACGAAAATCAGACTGTTTTGCATTTGCTTGATTGTTTCCATATAGAAACAATGTGTTTTAAATGATGCTATAGTCAACATCCATTGCGTCTTATAAAATTTAGCCGTCTTTAATTTGCCATTCTTGATGGCCACAGCTGAACAACAAAGGAATAATTTATGATGAAAGTAAAAGCCGCAGTCGCTTGGGGTCCGAACCAACCTCTTTCTATCGAAGAAGTGGATTTAGAAATGCCTAAAAAAGGCGAAGTTTTAGTGCGTATTATCGCAACGGGCGTTTGCCACACTGACGCCTACACTCTTTCAGGTGTTGACCCTGAGGGCATCTTTCCAGCAATCCTTGGTCACGAGGGAGCAGGCGTTGTCGAAGCTATTGGCGAAGGTGTGACGACTCTAAAAAAAGGCGATCATGTTATTCCGCTTTATACTCCTGAATGCCGTGAGTGTAAGTATTGCCTTTCTGGCAAGACCAATCTGTGCCAGCGCATTCGCGAAACCCAAGGCAAAGGACTTATGCCAGACGGAACAACACGCTTTTCAAAAGATGGAAAACCTATCTATCACTACATGGGAACTTCTACTTTTGCTGAATACACAGTGGTTCCAGAGATTTCATTAGCAAAAATTGATGAAAAAGCTCCGCTTGATAAAGTTTGTCTTCTAGGTTGTGGCGTCACTACAGGAATCGGCGCTGTGCTCAACACAGCGAAAGTAGAAGAAGGTGCAACGATTGCCGTATTCGGTATTGGCGGTATCGGTCTTTCTGTTATCCAGGGTGCTAAAATGGCCAAAGCATCAAGAATTATTGCCGTTGATATTAACAACGACAAAGAAGAGATTGCTCGCAAGTTCGGAGCAACTGATTTTGTAAATCCAAAAGAAGTTGATGGCCCGATCGCACCTCACATCGTGAAAATGACTGATGGCGGAGTTGATTATTCATTTGAGTGCGTTGGAAGCACACAGCTTATGCGCGATGCCCTCGAGTGCTGCCATAAAGGCTGGGGCGAATCTGTGATTATTGGCGTTGCTGGAGCTGGCCAAGAAATCTCTACCCGTCCTTTCCAACTTGTTACTGGTCGTGTTTGGAGAGGCTCTGCCTTTGGCGGAGTAAAAGGTCGCACTGAGCTTCCTGGTTATGTAGATAAATACATGTCTGGAGAAATCAACATCGACGATCTTGTGACTTTCACGATGCCCCTTGAAGAAATCAATAAAGCATTCGATTATATGAACGAAGGCAAAGCTATTCGTAGCGTGGTTCTTTACTAAATCTGTTAGGTCAGAGGTAATTAGCCTCTGACCTGCCTTTCTTTTGTTTCAGTCTTAAGACATTTAATTAGGAGCGACCCCATGAATCTTCTTAAAACCCACAAAACATTTAACGGCCGCACACAATTCTGGTCTCATAATTCAGAAACTACAAAAACGGAAATGAAGTTTTCTACATTCATCCCTGATGGAGAAGTCAAAGGTTGTATCATTTGGCTATCGGGCCTTACATGCACCGACGAAAACTTTATCACGAAGGCAGGAGCACAAAAGTATCTTGCCGAAGAAAACCTGATGGTGATCTGTCCTGACACTTCTCCTCGTGGATTGCAACTTCCACAAGAACATGATTCTTACGATTTTGGTTCTGGTGCAGGTTTTTACGTGAATGCAACCACTGAAGGGTATCGCGACCACTACCGCATGTATGACTATGTGACTGTAGAGCTTTACAATATTATTTTAAACCATTTCAAATGCAAAAATATTTCTATCACAGGCCACTCTATGGGCGGTCATGGCGCTTTAATCATGGGCCTCAAAGAAGCAGAAAAGTTTAAAGCGATCTCGGCGTTTTCACCTATCGTAAACCCTATGCAGTGTCCTTGGGGAACTAAGGCTTTCACGGGATACTTAGGAGAAAACAAAGAAGCTTGGGCTAATTATGATGCCTGCGAATTACTGAAGGCTGGAAAGAAACACCCTCATTCCATTCTTATTCATCAAGGAAGTGAAGATGACTTCTTAAAGTCTGGGCAACTCTTAACTGCGAACTGGAGCCAAACCGCTCAAGACCAGCAGCAATCTACTAAAGTAGTGATGGCTGAAGGCTATGACCATAGCTACTATTTTATTGCGACTTTTATTGAAGAGCACATCCGCTTTCACGCCAATGCCATGAACTAATCGGAAAGAATAGCTTTCACACATAGAAAGCCCTATCTCATAACAGATCGGGCTTTCTATTTTCGCGTCCCATTTTTGACTGAGTAAAAGACAAGAATCTAGCACAGACACGAAAGAAAAAGCCTCCGCATAACCCTGTCAAAGCTCTCCCCCCAAGGGCTTTTCTATTTCAATCAGCCCCTATTTGTTGTTTTTTCGTTTGGACTAGTGGCGTCTGAGATTATTTCTATGACTTTCTATTTTCTTTCATGAAAAATTTGGTAACAACCTTACCTAAGGACACTTCATGCATCGTTCAGCTTTTGGTTTTGTGGCGCTTCTTCTGTGTTTTTTTACCCTTACCGCTCAAGCAGAGTCTCCACTCTGCATGGCCAAGGGACAACCCCTGCCTATCAATAACGAGCAAGTTCTGAATTGGAAATTTAATTCTAAAAATGCCTATAAGAATCGTGGCAACGTTGAAGGTATTCTTGGCAAGGTCTATAAAGACAAAACAGGCCACAGACATTTTCAGGTGATCCTCGGTGAAAACCCTCGCGAAACTATCGAGATTATCTATAACCAGTCTTTCGGTAAAATCCCAACAGAGGCTCTTACTCCAGGATCACGCGTGCAAGCTTGTGGTGATTATATCACGGCAAAAGCTTCTAACGGAAAATACCGTGCTTCACCAGACGGAGCGATCATTCACTGGGTGCACAAATCTAATTCCTACCATGATCATGGTTTTGTGATGATTGATGATGTTCTCTACGGAATGGAAAAAGGTAATAATCTAGCCCCAGAACTTCCAATCAACCCAGAGGAAGAATATCTCTACGAGACCCAACTTCCACTGGCCATCTAGTAGATAATTTTAAACTCTACTCACTGAAATCGTTCGATATACTGACAACGCTGGCACAGGCTCTCTACGAGCCTGCGCTCGCGAAATCCCTTGAGGATTGCCTGCGATCTTGGGTTGTCGAGAATGTCTACAATAGAGCTCTCTTGGACTTTTCCCAATGGAATCGCCGCTTCCTTATCTAGACAACAAGGCACTACTGTACCATCAGCAAGAATTCCAAAGTGGGAGTCCAACCCATAACAAGTTCCCTTCGTTCCCAAAACGGGAAGCGCCAAGTCCGGCCAGACAAATTCCGTGTCAAAGTGAAGATAGAGACGATTCTTGATAAGAATACTCTTTTTACGGCGCACATCGAACTCTTGAGGAAGCTCAACACCAAAGTGTTCGGCAATTCTATGCAACATGCTTTTATTATTAGTCGCAGTCCCTCTTGGATCATTTAAATTCCAAAGGCGATAATTAATATACAATTCAGGTCGCTCAATAAACGCCCGCTCTGTAAAACTAAAAATACGCGAAAGATACGCCGTAGGATCTTTATCACCAAAATTATCATGGAAGCTATGCAGAGAAAAATTCACCTGTCGAATAGTTGGGTTTAACAAAAGCTCTACCTGTTTTTCTCGCAGCAATACACCATTTGTGACAAAGAAGATCTTCACCTGATTCTCTTCACAAATACCAATCAATTCAGAGAGCTTCGGGTGAACTAAAGGATCACCCATCAAATGAAAGCAGACCTGCTCAGTCAGAGGGGCCACCTGCTGAATAATATTGCGAAAGAGATCCAAATCCATCAGTTTTTTAGATCGGATAACCTCAGGGCAAAAACTGCACTGGAGGTTGCACACATTGCTGATTTCAATATTCACCTTGGTGAATCTCTTTGTCTTCATAGCCTTTAAGACCATGGGGCCAATTTTAAGTCAAGATGAGGTGCCCATAAGGCGAAACTTAATCTTTAGCTTTAGGCACTTAACTTAAATTTCGATATCCTTGTGTCGCTCAGCCTTATAGGCCTTTCTCCCCGCACGATGCACCAAAGTTCCTGGCACATTGGAACTAATAAGGTATTGTGAAAGTTCAGAGCAACGATCGACTAACTCTTCAGCCGCTTCCTTCAACGCGCGACTGCGCTGCACGTACTGAACATTATGGGCCATGTTCTCCATGCTCCACCCTAAGGAATGCGCTATATAAGGAAATGGGGGCAAATGGAACCCCAGCTCTGAGAAAAAGCCCATCATGCTTCCGGCCACTGCCTGCACATTGTCTTGTCCACCGGTGATAATAAATCCCGCCACTTTGTTTTGGATGAGTTGGTTGTTATGGGTCGTTATTTGATTCTGAATACAGTTGAGCCGCTCCACCAATTTAAAATACAAAGAACTTGCAGAGCCCCAACGAATGGGGGTCGCAACAATAATCACATCTGCCCAATGCACAAGGTCTTCATAGACGGACTCTAATTCGTCCGTATTATCAATTTGTGTGATCGAACAAGGCCAAATACAAGCATGAGCTGCTTTGGAATAAAAACCTTCACAATGGCGAAACTTAAGTTCGCGAAGTTTAACCATGTGAGTATCGAAGCCCTTTTCTCGAGCGCGCAAGAGAGCATCCTCTAAGAGCATCTCCGATGTTGAGACTCGAGGATACTTAAGGTCCATCACGGTTGTGGATATACCCGCCACTCGCAATGGCCCGACTGCCCTTTCTGGCTTGCGCGCCAATCGAGCCGGAGCATGGGGCGCTTTATTTTTTGAAGTCTTTGGCACTAAAGAAACCCATAGGTGATCATCTTCAGTTTTTAAAGGATAAGTTGCGACTCGGTCTGCCTCAAATCCAGGCTCCCCTTCGCCAGTTTGCCAGTGAAACTTATAGTAATGCCAAGGGCAAACGATGTAATCGCCCTCGAGAATCCCTTGACCAAGGGGTCCCCCCACATGGTTGCAATCACCGGAAATCGCACTAAAAACGGAATCCTTGTAAATCAAAGCCAGCCTGACATCTTTAACTTCAATCTGCTGCACTGGCTTTGTGATAAGTTTTGAAATCGGCCCGAGATCATACCATTCGTTACGTTCAGCCATGGTTGAAGTCCTTTTAAGGTCTTGTTGACGTCTTCTCGCGCTTTCCTTCAGGACCTCTTATATCTACTGACATCCCCACCATGCTTTTGCAAATCTCAGCACAACGACGACATTCCTCTGCACATCGAGCAATTACCGGATCATCTTGATGCCGTTCACACTCATCTGCGCATGCCGTACATAACTCAAAGGACAACTCGCAGCTTTGATGGTGCACGCTATGATTAGCCATCATCATCCGTGCAGATAAAAGGCAGGCATCTGCGCAGAACTGCATCACAGCCAAATGCTGACCTGAGAACTTTATAGACTTTTGATTCAAACAGTATTGAAGAGTCTCTAAACAAACTCTCGAGCAGGTGAAATTAGATTTTATCGCTTTTTCTGTATCGCTGTCTTGAGATGGGTTTGGAATCATCATGTCCTCCTTGACCTTGATTCAACTTGATTCTCATCTCCTCATTGTCTCGCCAAAGAAGCCAAATTTTCGAACGGATACAGAGTCCTTGTGATCTTACACAATAAACATTTGCCAAGACTCAAAACTCGAAAATAAAAAAAGGCCCGTCAACAGACGAGCCTCTTTTAACACTATTTTTTAAACTGAGATTTAGCGGAATAGCTGACGAACACGGCGGATATCTAAAACAAGATCCTCCACGCGGTCATTGATATTCTCAAGCTTCGTAAACACTTGAGTCATATCTTTCTCGCGGCGAACGTGAGCTTTCAACTCTTTCATTGCATTGCGAGCGCCTTCAATAGAGAAGCGATCTCTATGCAAAAGCTTGCGGATCAAAAGAGCATTTTCTACGTCTTTGCGAGTGTACATACGCTGATTATTCGCAGCCTTTTTTGGCTTAAGAATATCAAACTCTGTCTCCCAGTAACGAAGAACGTATTGCTTGATGCCTAAGATATCTGCGACATCACCAATCTTAAATCCCATTTTATCTGGAATTGAATTGATTTCTTCAAGTAACTTATCATCACAAAGCATCGCAGGAATTGATAATGGCTCAGAAGCCGAAACAGGAGCTCCTTCCTGAGTCGATACCTCTTCTACGAAGTCTAAGTGTTCATCTAAAGAAAGCTCCATTTCACTTTCTCCAGCGGGATGATTATTCATTGTCATCGAAGTCGTCGTCGTCATCGTCGTCATCCTTTAAGTGAGCATATTCTTCGCCGTTCAACATCGCTTTAAGAACTTGAGAAGGTCTAAAAGTAAGTACACGACGAGCAGAAATTTTAATTTGCTCACCTGTTTGAGGGTTGCGACCGATTCTTTCGTTTTTACCGCGAACAACGAAGTTTCCAAAACCAGAGATCTTAACTTTATCTCCGTTTTGAAGAACTGTTTTTAAAGTGTCAAAGCAGAGCTCAACAAGTTCAGAAGCTTCTTTTTTTGAAAAGCCAATCTTCTGATAAACGTTCTCCACGATATCAGCTTTAGTCACTGTGGATTTTCCTAAATTCTGGCCAGCCATAGCTTTCATTTCCTCATTCTTCTAACTTACAAGCAAAACTTCAACCTCTTGCTTGGTATAAGCGTAACAACTAACTGAAAACAATCAAGAATTTATCTCACCGAAAGATCAAAATTCTTCTTCAATGAGTCCAACACCTTCGTTGTTACCTCTGTAATCTGCGCTTCTTGCAGTGTGGCATTCTTATCCTGAAGGTAGACACGAATAGCTACGGACTTCTTACCCGCCTCCATTTTATCACCTTCGTAGACGTCAAAAACCTCTGCATTCACAACAACCGCGCCACCCGCTTTGCGAACGTCCTTCAGAACATCGCCCACTTTGAGTGTCTTCGGCATCACGAATGAGAAATCTCTCTCAACCACTGGGAACTTAGAAACAGATTGAACTCTGTAAGGACGAGGTTGCCCCTTATAGAGCATTTCCATATCCAATTCAGCCAGTGCTGCTGGAACACGGATCTTTTCGTCATCTAAAATCAAAGGATGAACAGTTCCGATGAAACCCACCTTTTTACCTTCAACCAATAGTTGAGCAAATTGCCCTTGATGAAGGAAATCTGGCACTTCGGACTTATTCTCTAAAGTCACCCATGTGTAAGAAGAAATGTTCAAGAACTTCATGAGGGACTCAATAGCCGCCTTTAACTCAAACACCACTGGATAATCTAAAGCCTTTGACCAAAGATTTTCAGAGCGTCCCCACATCACAAGCCCTAAACGAGCTGTTTCTATGTATTGCCCTTCGTCCCCACAAGAGAACGCAGAACCCATTTCAAAAATTTTGCCGGCATGATTACCAGAATGGAAATTGGAATGAAGATTCTTAAATAATCCAAAGCTCAAAGAAGAACGCATGACGTCCATCTCTTCATTCAAAGGATTTAGAAGACGGATCTCTTTATCAGTTGCCGCGATCCCCGTTGCACGAAGCTTGGCAAAATCACCCAAGAATTTCTTCTCGGCTTTAGATCCCACAAACGCAAAGTTCACAGCTTGATGAAAGCCTTCACCGCGCATGATCTCATTGACCTTTTGATTCAACATAAAAGCTTTATCTTGAACGGATGGCTCCGCAGCCAAAGCCGGAATAGCTTCAGGGATATGCTCATAGCCATTCAAGCGTGCATATTCTTCTACTAAATCCATCTCTTGTTCTAGATCGAAGCGGAATGTCGGAGGAAGGACGCTGTAGCCGTTTCCTTTTTTAGTCACCTGACAACCAAGACGCTTCATAAAGTCTAAAAACTTAGCCTCTTCGGCCTCATAACCTAAACGAGTGCTCACAGTCGCTACAGAAGTTTCGACTGCCGATTTTACCACTGGGTTTGGATAGAAGTCATGGTGCTCACCAAAAGCCTCTCCACCACCCACTTCAAGAATTAACTTCGTCGCACGATTGAGTCCGCGAAGAACACCATCTGGGTCTACACCGCGAGAGAATCTATAAGAAGAATCTGTATCAATCCCTAAAGAACGAGAAGTTTTACGTACAGCCATCGGCAAGAAGTAAGCCGCCTCTAGGAAAATATCTGTTGTCGTCTCACTGACGCCAGAATTTTGACCACCTACAACTCCCGCCAAGCAAACAGCTCTTTCAGTGTCACGAATCGACAATTCTTCACCTTTCAAAGACATTTCTGTCCCATCAAGAGTGATGAATTTCTCTCCCGCTTGAGCGCGATCGACGACGATCTTTTTGCCTTTTACCTGAGAAGCATCGAACGCATGAAGAGGCTGACCCAATTCCATCATCACATAATTTGTAACGTCGACGATGTTGTTGATCGAGTTTAGCCCCACAGACTCTAGGCGCTGACGAAGCCACTCTGGAGAAGGGCCCACTTTCACACCTTTCAAATATCTTCCCGTGTAACGTGGACAAAGATCTGAAGCTTTCACTTCAAGTGCGATTTGAGATTTTGTAGAACCTGCCGCGAACTCAGTTTGACCTTGGGGCTCTTTTAACTCTTTACCAAACAGACAAGCCACCTCGCGCGCTAAGCCGAAATGACTGAGACAATCCGCGCGGTTCGGAGTCACTTTAAGTTCAAAAGTGATATCGTCGTAACCACCGTACTCAGCGTAAGACTTACCAACGGGAGCATCGGCCGGCAAAATAGCAATGCCTTCTGACTCTGTGGCAAGGCCTAACTCTTTTAAAGAGCAAAGCATTCCCGCTGAATCCACACCACGCACCGCTGACTTTTTAATAGCAAAATTCCCTGGCAATACCGCTCCTGGAAGAGCGACGATCACGCGATCCCCTGCCTTGTGGTTTTGCGCTCCACAGACGATTTGATGAACCACATCCCCTGTTGAAACTCGGCACAAACTTAGTTTATCAGCATTAGGATGTTTGTCTTTTTCTAGGATATGACCAATCACCACATGATTAAAATCTTTAGCGCGATTGACGATTTCTTCAACTTCAAGGCCCGCACGAGTCAGAGCCTCAGCCAGAGTGTCTGGATTTGCGAAGAATTCAGTGACATCTACATAGTCTTGTAACCACTTTAAGCTTATTTTCATTTTACAAACTGCCTTAAGAATTTAACGTCGTTTTCAGGGAAGAGGCGAATATCTTCGATACCGTATTTAATGATCGCCATGCGCTCGATACCAAAACCAAACGCAAAACCTTGCCATTTCGGATATTCAATTTTAGCGGCTTGGAAAACTTTTGGATTCACAAGTCCACAACCACCGATTTCAATCCAACCTGACTGCTTACACAGGCTGCATCCCTTGCCTTTACAAATCGGGCAAGAGCAATCCACTTCTGCTGAAGGTTCTGTAAATGGGAAGAAGCTAGGACGGAAACGAGTTTTCAATCCCGCTCCGAAAAACTCTCTTACGAAGAATGAGATCGTACCTTTTAGATCCGCCATTGAAACCTTTTCGTCGACACAAAGAGCTTCAATCTGATGGAAATTTGGTAAGTGAGAAATATCGCTATCGCAACGGAACACTGGCCCCGTACCTACGATTCTTAGAGGCAATTTTTCTGACTCTAAAGAGTGAATTTGAATCGGAGATGTATGAGTGCGCAGAACGTGTGTCTTATCAATAAAGAAAGTATCCTGCATGTCACGCGCAGGATGGTCTGCAGGAATATTCAAGGCCTCGAAATTGTAATAATCTTTTTCTATAAGTGGCCCTGTGCGCACACTATACCCAAGGCGCGCCATGATTGAGAAAATCTCATCCGTGACGATTTGCACCGGATGTTGAGTTCCCTTAGGGCGAGCAAAACTTGGAAGAGTCATGTCAATCTCTTCAGAGGCCATCTTCGCAGAGATTTCTTTCTTCTTAAGATTTTCTTCTGCTTCCAAGTAGGCAGCTTCAAGGACTTGCTTTACTTCATTCACCATTTTACCAAAAAGCGGTTTTTCCTCTTTTGGCAAAGTGGCCATTTCTTTCATAATCTCTGTCAGTGACCCAGATTTACCAAGGTACTGCACTTTTAGATCATAAAGCGTTTTGGAGTTCTCAGCGGCTTTAAAAGCAGCTAAGGCGGTTTCTTTAATTGATTCTAATTTTGATGTCGACATAGGGTCTCATAATCCCCCCAGAATAGTGTATTTTCAAGCGTTTAGCTTTTACACACGGTGCAGAATATACTTGTAGATAGGTCACTTTCCCCCTATCTTGCTTCGACAAATGGCACATAAGAATAAATCCAATTACAGCCCCTATAAGGCGCGCCAAGAAGCCCGCCGTAAGCAAGATAGCCCAAAACAAGGGTCCGTGTCGTCCTCAGCGACCTCAGCAGGATCTTCCAGCCTGCGCGGAAAGCATAAAAAACCTGAGATGATCTATGAATTAAACGAAGCTAATGACAGACTTGCTGATATTTTCCGCAATCATGGCTTCGACTTGGTCTCCCATGAGCAGCGCCATCAATTAGCGCACTTTTACCGCCTCCTTATGCTCAATCAGGAAAAAGAAAACTTCACACGCCTCCTCAAACTGCGTGACGTTGCCATTCGTCACTTCATTGACAGCATCATCATCCTGAAACACACAGAGCTACAATTCCCACTCTTAGACGTGGGCACAGGGCCTGGGTTTCCAGGAATTCCTTTAAAGATTATGTTCCCGGAAGAGAAAATCCTTTTGGGCGAAGGAGTTCAGCGCCGTGTGGAATTTTTAAAGCACGTGCGCTCGGAAATGAGTCTTGAGAATTTAGATATCTTAGGTCGCAACATCAATCGTCATTGCGTATACCCTATCAACGGAGCTATCACGCGCGCGGTGGAAGACATCGGCAACACTCTTAACAATGTCATGAGTGGCCTCCAGTTGGGCGGCCGAGTTTATTTCATGAAAGGCCCTGGAGTTGATCCAGAGATCAAAGCCGCAAAAGAGAACTGGGGCGAATTCTATAAACTTGTGCAGGACGTGGCTTACAACCTCCCAGAAACACCCCATGAACGTCGCTTGGTAGTCTATGAAAAAATCAAACACCAAGAGCTTCCTGAAGAAGACGAAGGCGAAGAGTTGCTTCTAGAGGAACTCTCAGGTGAAGAAAAACGTCGTTGGAGTATTTATAAATGATCGATATCTCTTCGAATACAAATCCACATTTTCGCCGCTGGGTAGATCTTAATACCTCTCGTGGAATCAAGAAACATCAAGAGTTTATCCTTATGGGTGAAAAGCTTGTACACGAGTTTCTAAAAAACCCGAGTTTCAAAATTAAAAGCGAAATCATTTGCGAAGGGCAAAGACCTTTAACTTCTGGAAAGCTGGCCCAATCCGAAAAGGTCACTGTCTTTAAGTTGGCGAAGAACCTATTTCGCGAAGTGGATACCATTGGCACTGGATTTAACTTACTGATTCTTGAACCTAAAGAAATCCTACCCTTAAGCGAAAGCAAAGCTAAGGGACTAGAGCTCATCTGCCCTCTGGGGGACCCTACTAATCTAGGAGCCCTCGCTCGCTCGGCTTTAGCTTTTGGCGCCTCAAAAATCATTCTGACGGAAGAGTCCTGCTCTCCTTACTTGCCTAAGGCTATCAAAGCCTCTGCCGGCGCTCTTTTAAAAATGCCGATCGCGAAGGTTGGGAAATTTTCTGAGTTCATTTCAGGGAGAGATGACATTTTCGCCTTGGATTTAAAAGGTGAAAACATAGCGCGCTTCCCTTGGCCTAAAGATTTATATTTAGCTGTTGGTGAAGAGGGGCCGGGATTTAGCGGCGTACAGGGGCTTAACAAGCTCTCTATCCCCACACAAGGAGTCGAGTCACTCAATGCCACCGTAGCAGTGAGCATTGCTCTCTATGAGGCTTCTAAAAGACTCTGAAGAAGTTTTTATCATTAGGCTTCTAAAAAAAGAGGACTCTTTAAGAGTCCTCTTTTTTTTCTGCACTACTGAGAAACACTGAGTTGAACTCGGTGCCAACCCGTAAAGTTATAATAGCGATCTACTAATTTACTGTCTTCGTCATAAACAGCAATTGTGTTGCGGATCGCGAGATCTACCGGCACAAAGATTTTACCAGACTCTGCTAAATCATCCGCATGCCGTTGTTTAAGAAGTTCAAATACGCGAACGTCGATAGCGACATTCTTGTCACCTCGTAAAGAAGGCTGCCCAACAAATGCGTCAGCCTCATTCACCTGAGCTACCAACTCACGGGATTCAATAACTACGTGAAACTCTTTTCCAAAAGAGTCTGCAATTCTTGATGAACTGATATCTTCAAAAGATACCTCTACCCACTTCGCTTTCTCGGAACCATCAGCAACACAAGTCACATAAAGAGGCGTTACGGAAAGCCATTGAGAATTCTCGTCTTTCTCAATACCAAGATTTCTTAAAAACATTCCAGCTTTGCCAATGTCAGTTGCCGCTGAACAAATAGCCAGTTTTCCATCCCACACAGGCACCAATTTAGAACTATCAACTCCGATATTAGCCTGAGCTGAAACTGCAAATAAGAATACAAAAATTGATTTAATCATAATCTCTCCCCAAAAGATGGAAAATTCGTACCCTATAAAATTTGGTTTGTCATGATTGAAGAAGAATTATTTTTAAGTTGTTCCGCACAGAACGTCCGCAGCTTTTGCGATGACTCGCATTATTTCCTTAACATTTCAAAAAAAACCTTTAATGTTCTCATATGGATAAATCAGTTTTGGCCAATGATTTTTTTGTAGAGCTTATTCAAAATCAGTTTGAGTCCTACCAACAACGAAACAATCGCTACTCTCTACGCGCTTTTGCAACGAAGCTCCAAGTAAGTCCTTCGACTCTTTCTGAAATTCTTCGCAAAAAAAGAAAGATTTCTAAAACTACAGCGGCCAACATCATTCAAATTCTAGATCCAGAAAATAGCGAGGCTCTCTATCACCTCAATCACTTGGATGAGCATTACTCACCGTACAAGACTGACACCATTGAGACTCTGCGAATCGAAGGTGATGAAGCTCTTCTTTTTGAGAAATGGTATCACTTAGCTATCGTCACCTTCTTCGATAGCCATCGCTATGACGGAACTCCGGATAGTATTGCGAATTATTTTGGAATATCTAAAGAGGACGCTATCGATGCCACGAGCCGCCTTTTACGCTTAGGGATCATTAACGAAAAGAACGGTCGCTATGTCAACAGCGCTCAGTTCTACATCACGGATCGCTCTAAGATCAATGATAGCATCCATGTAAGCAAACGCCACGCTTTGAAGAACGCCCTTCAAGCCTTAGAAACAGCACCACTTCAAGACAAATCAAGCTTCAGCATGATGTTCAGTGTGTTTGATCATAAACTTGTTCCTGAGGCGATTGAGTATCTCGATAAAATGAAGAGAGGATTCGTAAAGAAGTTTAAAGGTAAAGGCGACAAATCTGCGATCTATCAACTATCGATGCAATTCTTCCCTTGTGAGATGATTGGCACTTCAGAAGAACATCGCGACACATAGGTCAGAAAAAGAGTTTCACTCTTAAGCCTCTAGCTGTTGAGAGGAGCACTCCTCGCACAAGAAGTCCCTTGCATTCTCTCGCTTCACTCACCAGTTATAACTCCCCCTCCTGGACGACGCTTTGCTTTGGCAGCAAGAATTCGCATCAAAGCACCGTCATCATCCTCGTCAAAAACATCCCCGATGATTTCTTCAAAGATGTCCTCCATTGTGACGATTCCTACCGGAGTCACCTGATCATAAATCACTGCTAAGTGAGACTTCTGCTCTTGCATCTTGCGAAGAATCGTAAAGAGCGTATCAAAAGATTTAAAACGAAGAATAGGACGCTCTAGACTTTGCCAATCTGTCGACCCATGACGAAGAGCTGTCAGCAACTCTTTGGTATTTAAAAGTCCTACGACTTCTTTTCCTGAAGTGACTGGCAATCGCGTATGTCTAAACTCTGACACTTTAGAGACAACTTCTTCTAAAGTGTTCGCGCGATCCACAGAAATTACCTTCTCCCATGGGTCCATAATTTCACGCGCTAGTTTTTTTTCCGTATTCACTAAGTTAATCACATACTGTTTTGTTTGGCGTGGCAGATCCTCAATGTAAATCGTTTCATCTTTGCCAGAATTTTCCGGCACCGCAAAGCGCATCAACTTTAAGACAAAATGTGTAGACCACTCCAAAGCTCGCACGGCGGGCATTAGAATCTTTTCTGCAAAGTAAAGACCTGGAGCTACGGCAAGTGCAATTCCTGTGGGGTAACGCAAAGCCATCGTTTTAGGAACTAGCTCCCCCACCACCACACTTAAATAGGAAATCGGCAGAACCACTGAAAGAATAGCCACCACTTCGGCGGTTTTAACACTCAACCCATAGGTCTTTACCAACCAGGGTCCCAAAGCCCCCTCAGCTCCAGCTCCCCCAACGGCAGCCGCTATCGCACCCACAACAGTGATACCAATTTGAATGACTGACAATGTACGCTCTGGGTTTTTCTTAAGCTGCAAGAGTCGACGCGCATTGCGACTTTGATTAGAGATTTGTTTTAGTTGCTGTTTACTCACCGTCACGAATGCCATCTCAGCACCTGACAAGAGCATATTGATAAACAGACAAATCAAGACGACGATTATCTGATACATAAATCCAACTTTATGAGTGGTAAATAAATGGAGAATCTTTTAGATGACAAGGGCATCGAGCCCGCGGGGTCAGGGTCCATGAAAAAAAATTACCTATTCTTAGTTAAAAACACAATGTCCTTCTTTCAAAAGACAAAGTGCGTTTAAGGATTCTAACGAAAAGCAGACAATCTTTGCTCACACTATGACTTCCACCAAATATCTCTCTTCAGCCTACCCTCACCTCCTGAGGTCTCTATATCCTAAGGGACAAATACAATGGAGGTCTCTTATGAATCGACGCGCGACAGCCCTGTGGACAGGCGATATTCTTTCTGGCAAAGGTCAGCTCTCAACTGAAAGCAAAGTCTTGCAAAGTGTACCCTATTCATTTGCAACTCGCTTCGAAGATACTCCGGGGACAAATCCCGAAGAACTCATTGCTGCTGCTCATGCTGGCTGCTTCACCATGGCTCTTTCGGGTGCTCTAAAAAAGAACGGACACACCGCCGAGAATCTAGAAACTCAATGCACTGTGAGCATAGAAAAATCTGGCGATGGTTTTAAAATCACAAAGTCACAACTAAACCTCAAAGCAAAGGTGCCAGGACTTGAGCATGCCCAACTTTTAAAGATTGCTGAAGAGGTCAAAAAATCTTGTCCAGTTTCTCAAGCTCTTAAAATTGATATGGAACTAAAAGTTGCCGAGCTCTAAACGGTGCCACATTTTATTGCTCTAGTGAATTCGCTATTGCGCTCTTGATTCTATGAATTTAAAAGGGAGCTATGACAGACCTGCTTGCCGCCCGCTCAACGATGGCATTTTCTTTAGGCTTTCATATCATCTTTGCCGCTATCGGCATGACGATGCCATTCTTTATGAGTGTGGCACATTGGTACTATCTAAAAAAGAAAGAGCCTGAGTACCTTGAACTCACCAAGATGTGGATGAAGGGTGTGGCAATATTATTTGCAGTGGGCGCTGTGTCTGGCACTGTCCTATCTTTTGAACTGGGCCTCTTGTGGCCAGGCTTTATGACCTATGCAGGTCCTATCATCGGTATGCCATTTTCTTGGGAAGGAACTGCATTCTTTATCGAAGCCATCGCCATTGGTCTTTTTCTTTATGGTTGGGATCGGATGAAGCCATGGGTCCACTGGAGCGCAGGACTCTTGGTGGGAATCTCGGGATTTGTCTCTGGAATTTTTGTCGTCGCCGCCAATTCGTGGATGAACACCCCACAAGGTTTTGACTGGGTGAACGGAGTAGCGACAAATATAGACCCAGTAAAGGCCATGTTCAATAAAGCTTGGCTTCATCAAAGTCTTCATATGCAAGTCGCAGCTCTTCAAGCAGTGGGCTTTGCAGTGGCAGGCATTCATGCCTATTTACTATTAAAAGGCTCTGCGCCCAAACTAAATAAAATCGGTCTAAAAATCGCCATGAGCTTTGCCGTTATCAGCTCATTTGCACAGCCATTGATTGGGCACTTTGCTGCTCAGAAAGTTGCCGAGTATCAACCTGCTAAACTAGCCGCCATGGAAGGTCACTTTAAAACTTCGTCGCGTGCGCCACTTTATATTGGCGGTATTCCTGATGAAGAAAATCAAACCATGGAGTGGGGAATCGCAATTCCCGGAGCGTTGAGCTTCTTGGCAACAAATGATTTCAATGCCGAGATCAAAGGGCTTGATCAATTTCCAAAAGACGAATGGCCACCTGTTCTGATCACACACGTCGCTTTTCAAATCATGGTCGCCATTGGTACCTTCCTTGCCCTCGTAAGTCTTTACTACCTCTGGAGTTGGAAGAAAAACAGCTATTCACGTTTTCTCCTTCGCCTTCTCACCTTCTGTATTCCCTTCGGATTTTTAGCGATTGAAGCTGGCTGGATCGTTACTGAGGTCGGAAGGCAACCTTGGATTATTTATGGTTTTTTAAAAACTAAAGATGCTCTCACTCCAATGCCAGGAATGGTCTATCATTTTTATCTTTTCTTAGTGCTTTATTTATTTTTAGCTTTCATCACTGTTTGGCTTTTGCGCCGTCAAGTTCTTGCCTCTCAGAAGAAGTTTTCGGAGGCTACAAAGTGATTGAAATATTAATCTTCTTTATTGGGGCCTCTTTAGTTCTTTACGTGCTTTTCGGTGGTGCGGATTATGGAGCTGGAATATTGGAGCTTCTACCCACCCCTGCCCGCCTACGAGATGGACAAAAGGAACTCATTAACTATGCGATGGGTCCCGTCTGGGAAGCCAATCACATGTGGTTAGTTTTAATTATTGTGATTCTCTTTAACGGTTTCCCCTTAATCTTCACAACGCTGATGACAAGTTTGCACATTCCGATGGTGGCACTACTGATCGGAATCGTCGTGCGCGGAACTGCTTTTACGTTCCGTCACTACGATGCCGTTCAAACTGAAACGTCGCAAAAAACCTATACAGTTCTTTTCGGTTTCTCGAGTCTTTGGACAGCTATTTGGCTCGGCGTTTTAGCAGGCAGTCTGCACCGAGGATTAATCGCTCCAAAAAGTTTAGATTTCTTTGAAGCCTATATTCATCCATGGTGGGGACTCTATCCCTTTGCCATGGGTCTATTTGTCGCGGCGATCTTCACATTTTTAGCAAGCGTTTACCTCATCGGAGAAGCCAGATCTTCAGAGTTACGAAAGCTCTTTACTCGAAGAGCGTTCGGCGCCAACATTGCCGTCATCCTTACAAGTTTACTGCTATTCGTTCTTTCTCATTCAGAAATGCACTCACTTTTTAAGGACTTTATCACCCATCCTTTTGCTTTAAGCTGCTTAATTGCCGCAACAGTTTTATTTTTTATCCAGTGGATTTTTATTCGCACAAAAAAATCTATTGCCACTCGGGTGACATCAGCAGGCCAAGTTGTTTTGATACTTTCGGGATGGTTTGCGCTTTATTTTCCTGATGTTATTAGAACTACGGAAGGCGCGATTAGTTTTCAAAATGCCGCCGCCCCAGAAAGCACGCTAAAAATGCTGGTGATTGCACTTTTAGTGGGAAGTCTTTTTATCTTCCCAAGTCTTTTTTATCTTTTTAAGGTTTTTAGAAAGGTTTAGGAGCTGATCCTGTGAAGGATTTACTTTCATAGATCAGCTTCCAAAATTTATATTTTCTTTAACAAGGAATGAGCTGATTTAAGACTTCACTCGGTGGCGCCTGCTTCCACAGCGAGAGAACATATCCCCCACCACCAGAACCCGTGGGCTTTACGGCCACAGCCCCTTGAGACTTCAACCACATCATGTGCTTCTCTGGAGCGCCACGGTTTAAATCCCACTTTTCAAAACAATCTCCAGCAAGATCGATCGCTTTCACAAGTTCAGAAAAACCTTCACTCTCGGTTTTAGCCAAAGCCTTTTTCGCCATTAAGACGGCATCATGCATTTGTTGATCAAGGGCACTTCCAAGTTCCTCATTGCTTGCAATAAGAGCTTTCACTTTATTAACAGCGTCGAGAGTCACACCTCTTTCGCCACAATAAGAGATATACCATTGAGGCTGCCACGAGGTTGTCAGAGATAAGCGCTCCCCATGTCTTTCAAAATGCAGTCCAGAGCCCGACAGTGCCACAGCAATATCCACTCCACTGCTTTCACCATGGAAAAGATTTTCTAAGTTTCTCGCGAAATCATAGAACTCACTTTCACTCACATGACCTAAATAGCCCAACCAACGAGTCAAAGCCACACAAAGAGCCGCAGAAGCGCCCATGCCTGCCCCGACAGGCACCGTCGAACTTAAAACCACTGTTCCCTGTAAATCAGACTTTTTAATCTTTAAAAGATCACAGGCTTTATCTAAAACTCCCCACACAAGAAGTTGCAATTCTTCTCCGTGAGCACCCAGTAGATCAAAGCGCAAAGGTTCATTTGTACGAGTATATTGCAAATGCATTTCGCGAGATTGGATTGGGAAAACTAAAGCCGGAACACCTCTTAAGACAGAGTGCTCACCTGCTAGAATCCATTTACCAAAAGAGCGACATTCAAAATCAGTGGACATCTTCTTTGATACCTTCAAAAGCTAGGACTTTGAAATCCTTCTGGAAGTGTTCACGATATTCTTCAAATGATTTCTTTTGATCATATCTGAAAAGTAAATGCACATTAGCCCCCGCATCCATTGTTACCAGCGGACCGTCTTGCCAACGATTAAAGAAGTTTTTGCAGTCTTCAATCACCTGATGAGAGCCAGCGGTCATATAGCTAAACGCAGGCTGAGCTGTCTCAAACAATCTATGCATATCAATAAACTCATCCCAAACAATCTGCTGAGCCATGTGCCAATCGTTAAACTGCAAGGCCTGAAGCAAATCCGCTAAGCGAAGCTCTGCTCTCTCTACACGCCCCGTAAAGCGTGGACTCGTTGTAACTTGTTTGTGTGCGTCTGAGCTAGAGACTTCTTTTTTTGAGTCTTCTACAACAACAACCATGTGATGAAGATTTTTAAGCTCAAGATTTACTGGCTGAGCATATTCTTCTTTCCAAAGCGCCCATGGCGTAAAGAACGAACGGCACGAGGACCCTGAACCCTGTCTTGAAAGCTCAGAAAGAACCTTCGGGTCTTCTCCCCAAGGTTGAGGGTTTATTCCTTGAAACATTTTAGCTGCTGCCATTGTCAAAGCGGCAAAGCTTGAAGCCGAAGATGCAAGTCCACAGTCTGAAGGAAAGTTATTCGCCGATTCCACAAGATAGTTTTTAGAAACACCGAATTTAGATTTTATAAGCTGTAAGTGATTAAGAAATCTTTTCTGACCTTTTTCAGATAGTTCGATCTTTTCTAGATCTTCCCTTACAAGCGGCGCCCAACGATCTTGATCTTCAGAAATCTCTGTGAGTCGCACGAAAGTTTTTAAGTTTTCTAAGGTATAAGATAAAGAAGCATTCGTAGGCTTATTGCCTGTGCCTTCGATTTTCCCCATATACTTAATCAACGCGATATTTGATGGAGCTGAAACTAAAACCTGATTCATACTGTACCCTTAATTTGTAAACCAGATGCAATATCTGACGAAGATGCTAATACTGAAAGACCACGATGCTCTAAATATTCTGAAAGTGCGAGATGATGTCCTTTCAGAGTGACCACCATAATAACATCGGCCCCAAGAGCGCCACAGCCTTTGGCTGCAACAACCCCTTCAAGCCCCTGCACTTCTTCCAAGAGCTTGCTAGTCGGAGCGCAAGTAAGTTGCAAATCTGCCAGCTCTTGCGCGTAACCATTGATACCAGAAATAAATAATCCCTCATCCATCTTATCCATTGAAAGGCGGATGCTATTAAAAGCTTTGAGAAGACCCGAGCTATCGAAGGGCTTCAAAGTTTTTAAATGTTCATGGGTCGCAACTTTATTTCCAGTATGTACAATGAAAAATTCTAAATTTGAAAATGGCCACGCCTTCACCGCGATGACACCTTGGCGCTTATCAACAAAGGTCAATGACCCTTTTAACTGGCCCACAAGATCGACACCACTTGGGCGAAATCCTTCTCCGTTCCAAGCGACTTTATAGTACTCCTCTAAGAGATGACGGAAATCGAGAATCTTTTCCATATCCTGTTGTGGAGCCTCTTGGTAAAGCCAAAGAGAATACACACCTAAGAACTGCGCTGTTGAAGCTCCGAAGCCACCTTTACTTTGATAAGAATCGTGAAACTTCAAATCCCATCCTGCAAAGTACTCTTTGTGACTTTGAATAAATAAACCCGCTGGAGAATCCGGATGAATACCAAGAACATTGCCTTGGCCTTTATCAGCTTCTAACTCAAAGCGAGGCTCTGATAGAAAAACAAGTGCGGGCCCCTCTTGTAAAACAAGATACTCTCCCGCTAAGAATGTTTTTCCAGGAATAGAAAACACCAAAGACATCGGTGCTTCCTAAGAATGATGTTGAGTCTGGGAAGCGTGTTGAGTTTGACGAAGTTCCATTAGAACTTCGATAGCATTGCTTAAAGAAATACGCTTTCTCACAGCAAGGATCTCTTCTAACTTCTTCTGAACTAAAGGCAGTTCTTTTTCTTCAGCACCAGCACCTAAAGCTAAGTTCTTAGTGTGAAGCTTCATGTGACCTTCGATAATTCCAACAGTGGTCAGTGCCTTTAAAGCACCTAAGTTTTGCACAAGTCCCACGGCAGCCATCACACGTGAAAGCTCATTTGCGGATTGAGTGCCGAGCATACGCATGCTCATCATTGCCGTTGGGTGAAGAGCTGTTACTCCCCCAACTGTTCCGACAACCAATGGAGCTTCAAAAATCCCGATCAACCCACCTTCACCATCACGGTGCCAACGAGTGATCGAGCGATACTGACCATCACGAGCCGCGTAGGCATGAATCCCTGCCTCAACAGCTCTCCAGTCATTGCCAGTAGCGATAACCACTGGATCAATTCCGTTAAGAACACCTTTGTTATTCGTCGCCGCACGGTAAGGGTCTTGCTGAGCAAATAAAGAAGCTTCTTCAATCTTTTCTGCAAGCTCGGGATCGACGTTACGAATATGAACCGTGGCGCGAGTCACTTTTGAATCCACAAGATTTGAAAGAATACACATGGTGACTTTTTCGCCAGTGAACTCCTCAATAGGATTTTTTAAAAATTCACAAACTTGATTCATGATATTGGCACCCATTGCATCACAAGGGTCCATCAGAATATGAATCACGGCCATGTCTTGCCCATCACCGCGAGGCACTTGACGCACACGTAGATCAGTCACGCCACCGCCACGTCGAACTAGGCCAAACGCCACTTCGCGATTAGCTAAGTCGATAAGGAAGTTTTTCTGAGAAAGAATTTGTTTTTCAAAACTTGCAAAATTTTTGATCTTTGCACATTGAATTTGCCCGATAATTTCGTTGCCTAAAACTTCAGTCGTAATAGAGCCTGATTCGCGAATCCATTTCGCCGTTTTACAAACAGCAGCGACAATCGAAGTTTCTTCGACGGCCATTGGAATAACAAAATCTTTTCCGTCGATATTGAAGTTCGTAGCAACGCCCAAAGGCAGTTGGAAATAGCCGATCACATTTTCAATAAACTTTTCACCAAGGCTCGTATCTTTCAACCCACCTTCTGAAAGAAATTGCGCTTCTTCAGGTTTAAGCGCGCCTACAGATTGAAGAGCCTCTAGACGCTCTTCGCGAGACAACTTGGAAAATCCTTTGAAAATATCTTCTAGTTTTTTTGTCATCATACTCGCCTCTAAGTTGAAAGCTTCGATTCAAGGTCTCGAAGTGTGCGTGCCCCCGTGCAGAACAGAGCTGTCTTAAGCTCCAATTCCATTCGATCTAAGAAAGCATTCAAGGACAGGTCACTTTTCTCATCATCAAATTTATCAGACGTTCCGTCTTTTTGCTCACAACCAGCTAAAGCCGCCATTAAAAATGGCTGAGCCATACCAACTTTTTGCGCGCCCAGTGCACAGAGTTTTGCGACATCAAGGCCGTTTCTCACTCCACCGGAAGCCCATACTTCATACCCTACTTGGGCTGTTTTTGCATTCATCAAAGACTGAACTGTGCTAATTCCCCAGTTCGCAAAGGTTTGCCCTACTTGGTATGTAGAACTTTCCTCTAAAGAGCGGTAAGTCTCGACTCGCCCCCAGTGAGTTCCGCCTTTGCCGCTGACATCCACAGCGGCCACACCGGCCTCTTGCAGTCGCTGTAAGGTGCTCACCGAAAAACCTGAGCCCACCTCTTTGATGACCACAGGAACACTTAAAGACTTAGCAGCCTCAGCGATAGCCTTCAGCCCACCTTTAAACTGTGGAGTTCCCTCTGGTTGGATCACCTCTTGAAGAGGATTGAGATGAATAAAGAGAGCACAGGCCTCTAAACTCTCTACTAGATTTTGAATGTCTCTAAGAGGTGTTTTAATTAACTGACTGATTCCAATATTTCCGATGAGTCTTGCATTCGGCGCTTGCTCGCGAACCTTCTTCCACTCAAGGGCTGCATTGGAATCACTCAGTTCTTTTCTTTGTGAACCAACACCCATCAAAATCTGACGACGATCACTTAAGCGCGCTAATGCACGATTAATGGATTCCCCTTGGGCATGCCCTGCGGTCATCGAAGATATAAATATAGGTGAACTTAAAGAAAGAGACTGTTTTTGAAATGAAAAAGAGGCCGAAATTTCGACCTCTTCAAAATCCATGTCTGGCAAAGCCTCATGGATTAATTCGATCGAGTCCAACCCACTTTGACCTTCTGTCTGAGACTTCGGGTCTAAGGCGATCCTTATGTGATCGCGCTTACGTTGTTCAAACTGTGAGTGGGACTCTTTCATTTAGCGCTCCTCGCAACAGAGCTTTGGCATAAAGCCAAAGCGTGTTTGCAAAGTGCAGTAAATCCTGCTGCATCGTTAATAGCGATGTCAGCTAGAACTTTTCTGTCAACTTCGATACCAGCTTTGATCAAGCCACCGATTAGACGAGAGTAAGTAGTTCCATTCAAACGAGCTGCAGCGTTAATACGCTGAGTCCATAGAGTACGGAAGTTACGTTTGTTAACTTTACGATCGCGGTAGGCGTAAGCCATTGCGCGGTCCATTTTCTCAACTGCATGAGTGTATGAACGAGAACCTGCAGCGTAGAAGCCAGATGTTCTTTTTAGAACCTTTTTGTGACGAGCTTTGTTGGTTTTACCACTTTTTACACGAGCCATTTTTTACTCCAAATATTCTTTAAAATCTTTAAGACAAAACTAAAATTAGAACACCAAGCAGCGACGTGCTTGTAGCATGTTCGCATCTTCAACGTATGATGTTTTACCTAGTTGTCTTTTTACTTTGGAGCTCATGTGTGAGTTTAAGTGACGAAGACGAGTGCTCTTCTTCTTAACTTTACCACTTGCAGTCAATTTCATGCGTTTTTTAGCACCTGAATGCGTGCGCATTTTCATAGTAAGTACCTTGCTACCGATAAGGCGTCTCTTCCGATGGGAACAGCTCTTAGTCATGCCCTAGCCAGTTATAATTACGAACTCATGGTTTTAGGATTAATGCCTGCCAAAATCAAGCTTTTTTAAGGGGTTACCGAAAGGCGAAGCCCCTCCCCAGTCTCCGTTCCCGCAAATCGATGAAGTCTATGGAGTCAAAGATGCGCCGCGCCTAAAAAATAGCTTCAAAACCCCCAAGCCCAAGTGCCTATAATGGCCCATGATTAATTCTCAAATACTTGAAAATACAAGAACTTACGAAATCGAGCACTTTTTCCCGAAAACCCTGCGCCTTGAAAGCGAGGTTTTAAAGGATAATCCTCTCAAAGATCCTTCCGTTCGATTTATTCCCGTTTTAGAACCCAAAAACCCCCATGGCCCCCTCCCTGTTGTTTTTATACTGGGCGGTTTTACCGGCAATGCCCCTTATTACTTCAATCCCAAGTTCAATCAGCTCAACACCGTTCAAGAACTTGATCTGGCATACGGCCGCGGTGAGGCTCCGACAGCCCTTTATGTTTTTGTAGATGCCATGACGACCTGGGGAGGTTCACAGTTTATCAACTCAGCGGCCACAGGGCGATACGAGGACTATATCATTCAAGAGATTGTGCCTCTGATTCAGGCTTCGTTTCCTGTTTCGAAGGACCCGAGCACTTGGTGTATCATGGGCGGGTCTAGCGGTGGCTATGGTGCTCTTCACCTCGGCTCAAAGTTTCCGGAGGTTTTTGGTCTCATTGGCGCCATCGCACCCGACTCATTTTTTCAAGCTAGCCTTTTGCCCGAAATCTACCCTGTCCTTCCTCTCTGGGAAAAATTCAATCGCTCGGGCTTTCGCGCTTTAGAAGAACTGCGCGCTGGAAAGCTTACGAAGCTCCGCAACTGGCACACGGTCTTAAATGTTTTCGGAATGGCCTCTTGCTACTCTGCCAAAGGGGAACATGGTGACTTTACACTGCCAGTGGATTCTCACACAGGACTTGTCATTGAAAGTGAATGGCAAAAATGGCTTTCCTTTGATCCGCTTCATTTTTTAGCAGAGCGCCTTGTGCAGCTCAAAAAGCTTGAAGGGATTTACCTGGATGTCGGCAACAAGGACAACTTCCATCTTCAATTTGGAGCGCGCCAAATTTCTGACCTCTTAAAAAATCACCACATCCCTCACGAATACGTCGAGTTCGATGGAACTCATTTCGACATCGGCGTACGTCGCACAGAAATTTTCCGCTGGCTCAGTGGCCTCTGGAGAGGCTAATACCTTTGTCGCCCTATTCCCATTATGGGGCGACAGCATTCGTTCTATATTGAGAATAAAAATAGTTTCAGTTTTAAAAACACTTTAATACTTACAACCGACCAATATTCATTAAAGGTTCGTCACTCTTCCGTCGAAACACCTTGAACCAGATCGTTTCTTCGAAGGAGTCTATTCATGTCATCTTGGTTTCGTGGTTTAAAGGGTAAGCTTTTTATTTCTGCATTTCTTCCAGTTGTAGCCTTTGCCCTCTTAACAGGTATTTCTCTGCACTCAATGAATAAACTCGGTGGTTTATTAAATGAGACCTATACCCAGATTATTCCCAATATGGATTCTCTTGGAGAGATGGGTACTCAGAGAGCACGTGTGGGATACTTTATTTGGGCAGCCCTTGCCTCGAATGAAAACCCTGAAGCTCGTCAAAAATTCTTAGACCGCGCCGGCGGGGCTTTTAAGCAATTTAAAAAAGCACAAGAAGACTATGAAAAAGCTTATCACTCTGAAGAAGAGGAAAAAAACTACGCCAAGGCGCGAGCCGATAAGGATCTCTTTTACGCTAAGACCGAAGAGCTCTTAAAACTCATTGCTGACACAAGCCCTGAGTCTGATGCCAAGGCGTACACATACATGAACTTCGGAGAGTGGCACGTCCTAGCCATCTCTGTTCAAGATGCTATCGCGGCGAATATGCGTCTTTTTGAAAAAATCTCTGTTGAAAACAATCAGCTGCAAAAAGACGAACGCGCGCGACAAGCCCAAGTTCTGATTGGCATTGCACTAATCTGTGCGCTTTCATTATTTGCGACATTGATGATTATTGCTCATCGTGTTTCTAAATCTATTGGTCAAGTTGTCGGAGATCTCGCCGGTTCCGGCCAACAACTTTCTTTTGCCATCCATCAACTCAGCGGAGCGGGACAGGTTCTCTCTGAAACCTCCACTCAATCCGCAGCTTCTTTGGAAGAGACTGTAGCATCTTTAGAAGAACTCTCTGCCATGGTTAAAATCAACTCGGATCATGCAAAACAAGCAGCCACTCTTTCCAATGACTCTTGTGCCATTGCTGAACAAGGGCATCGCGAGATGGGATCTTTGATTTCTTCTATGCATGAAATCGCGGCCTCTTCGAAGAAAATCGAAGAGATTATTGCAGTGATTGATGATATTTCTTTTCAGACCAATCTCTTGGCTCTGAATGCCGCCGTTGAGGCAGCTAGAGCTGGAGAACAAGGAAAAGGTTTTGCCGTCGTTGCTGACGCGGTTCGCAGCCTTGCTCAACGTTCAGCGATTGCCGCAAAAGATATCGGCGAGCTGATTCGCGATAGCGCCCATAAGGTCGACAATGGCTGTAAGATGGCTGATAAATCTGGAGCAGCCCTGATGAGCATCGTCTCTTCTGTTCAAAAGGTTTCAAGCCTGAATAGCGAAATCTCTGCTGCTAGCAATGAGCAGACAACAGGCATTGAGCAAATTAGCCGTGCCATGAATCAACTGGATGAAGTTTCTCAAGGCAATGCTGCAAGTTCCGAAGAAATTGCCGCCTCCTCAGAAGAGATCAGTGCGCAAGCAAAGCAGATGTCTGATCTAGCTGGCGCCTTGAGCAGCATCGTTCATGGGGTGAGCGCAGCTGCTTCCCCTCAAGTCGCCTCTGGCTCACAGTCGGAAGCTTCAAAGGTGCTTAACTTCCCTCAGTCATCGGCTCGTGAAGCACGCCCTTATGAGGCACCAGAAGACGTTCTTCCTTTTGGTGAGGAAGATCGCCGTAAGGTGGGCTCCACGGGTGGGTTTTAAAAGTTGAACTAGAAATAAAAAAAGCGCTTATCAAAGCGCTTTTTTTATTTAAGGAGTAGAAACTCTTCTCATACATCTGAACAAAGTATCTCGAGATTCTTTCCAATGAGCGGACTGCTCCCCATATGACATATCTTGCATCCACACCATTTCATCCCGCGGAGGAGCTTCGGTCGACGACAGATACCTTCCTTCAAATCCAGATTTCTTTTTCTCTAAGCCATTGATCTTAGAACGATTCGTATAGAGAAGATTTAGCTCATACCGATTTGGTAAAAACCAATCTGAAAAACCTCCGTAATCCAAATTTGCACAATATTGCGCCGCTGGATAGTACCTTGAAGAGCTGGCATAGAAAACAATGAAATTTGTATTCACAGAGCCGTATTGAAGATCCTTATTGATAAGTCCAAAACCTGTCCCTTGGCTATTCTCGTAGCCAAAAATGTCGGGAATATCAAAAGTTTGATTGCTCCAGCGAACAAGGTTTTGATCCAATACGTGATCGCATTGCGGAGTAAATCGCCCACTTGGATAAGCCCAGACTCCTATAGATCCAACTCGAACGGAGTCTGGAGTTGGCTCACATCCGCCCGGAGTCACCATGTAGTGATCTACCGATGCTCCCCCTGACTCTGCCCCAGGTGCTAATTTCCCCGCATAGATAACACCGGAGTCACAATAAGTGCCTGCTAGGGTCGTATTCAGATTCGAACAGTCCACTTGATAGATCCATTCCGTCGAAGAAATCTTTCCGCGATTCCCGGCGGCGTCAACAGCTCTGACTGAAATAATATAGGCCCCTGTTTCTAACGAAAGACCCGGTATCGCGTCGCCACTTACATGGGGACTCCATGCTTTAACAATCGCGCGGGTCTCTTTCTTGATCAGACGGACTTCATAACTTTGAACAGGAAACCCAACTTCTGCTATCGCATTATCATAAAATACTTTAGGAGTTTCAGTCGTAGCTCCATCACCTTGAAGGCTTAAATTTTTCGGTGCCATAGGGCCAATTCTTCGAATACATCGCACAAGATAATCCCCAGAGTTGGTTTTTCCTGCAGATCCTCTGCTATATCCAGAAGACGTCAGCTCAAAAGTATATGTGTAGCTCTCTGAGTACTCACTCGAAGTTGAAAACTTCACACCAAGCGGCACAAGATTGGCGGTCCTTATATTGTTAAATAATTTACTTTCGTTGATAGACGGTAAATACCAATCATCGTATCCACCATACACTAGATTTTGACAGTATCTGGCTGCCGCACTAATTCCCATTTCTGAATCTTTATAATTGAGTGATAAAGCTCTTGTATTTTCATCACCGTAACGGTCGTCTGTATAAGTAGAAGCATTAAATAGATCTGGGTGATTAAAGGACTTTCCATTACTCCATGCTTTTTTTACGTCCACACCTGAACAGGTCGATTCAAATTCACCGAAGGAATAGGCTGTAGCGCCACTGCCGCCAGCAATTTTATCTGCAGGTATTTCTCCGCAACCCGACGGAGTAATCATAAATCGACTGAGAATATTTTCCGTATTTACAATATCCGATGCAGCCCCCAGATAACGAGCCCCTCCGTCACAAACATCCCCTGCTTGAGTCGTGCCCTTAATACAATTCGGCGTCATTGACGTCCAAGTTGCAGAGACTGTGGCTCCCTTATTCCCCAGAGCATCGTCCGAACGAATCTGCACCTCATACTCCGTTGTTTTTACCAAACTTAGTCCCGTCGCGAACGCTTGGCCCGAGGTAAAAACAACCCAATCGCGAATAACACTCGTTCCCTGTAAAATTCGAATATAGTTTTTGGAAGTTGTACTTCCACCAACATCAACACCCCCAGTGAAGGTAATAGTAGGAGTCGATGTTAAGTTTTCTGGCACAACTCCCAAAGATACCGAGGTCGGAGCGGAAGGGCCTGCGTTGTCTACCTTGACTAAAACTGACGATACTTGAGCCGACTTATTTCCAGCCAAATCGACAATGTGTCCTTCGGGAATAGAGAATGATAACTCTGTCGTCCCCTCACAAGATGTTGCTTGAACAACTCTTGAAAAACCACTCCCCGTGGCACTAAAAACACATCCCGTCGTATCCCCAGCCCACTCTAAACTGCTCAACAAACCAGATAGATCCAAAGAGGAATCGCTCAAAGTCACTGTCCAACGAAATGTATGAGCTTTGCTTCCTAATAAAGGAGTCGGATTTGCTATCGTTAACTTTGGAGCGGTTGTATCGACAGTTAATGCATAACTTGACTCTACGCCTGCCGTCGGCCCATTGACTCCACTCGCACTGCCTGAGGCTAGAGCCAAATGAATTGCGCCGTCCCCTGAACAGCTTGATAGAACGACTTTCTTTTCAAGCTGGCTGATCGAGACAAGACTCATCGTGCAATCTGCTGTTCCCGTTTTGATTAAAGATAGATAGGGCGCAAGATCAGCCTCAACCTCAGTCACTCCCGAAAAGTTCAACGTAAACTCTACAGACTTTTCGGAGTTCACATACAACTTGCTGGGCCCAGCAATCGATACCGACGCTTCCGTGCGATTCACGACAAAGGAGATCTCCCCTGCCACTGTTCGGCGGTACTCGTCTCCTCCTTCTAGCTTCACCGTCTTTGCAGAAAACACGACGGTCACAAGACCATCACGTGTAGGATGGACATTTAGATAATATGCATTTGCATCGGCGCCTTTGACCAGATCAGAGATAGTTCCATTAACTACCGCAAAGTCGCCAAGGGAAAGATCTGCAACATTTTCTGAAAATATAACTGTGATCGGAATCACTGATAAATTGTTTTGTGGCGCCACGACTGATTGTAGCTGCACCTGAATCTTCTCTTCAAAAACAGAACTCAAGATCCCAGCCTCAAGAGAGCAACCCGTTAGACCTAGAAGGGAAAGAAAACCTGCAATGCCTGCGATGAACCGGAACACAAATCCACCAAAGCTTTCAGTATTGAATACTGATTCACTTCTTAAAGCATGGCCTTGAAGACTTTGCTTTGACTGAAAAAGCTCATTCTTGCAGTTCCACTTCATCATCGCTCCTCCAAACACGTGCACAGCTCATAATTTTTTCGGCCAGTTCGGAGTGAAACTTAAGAAATTCACATATTAATAAAAATAATCTCCCTGTTTATGAGTTTATCCTTCGCGTTTTTTTAAAAAATCCTTTAATTGTTTACATAAAGAGCACGTTCTAACTTTTTTTTGCTTAGCCGGTTGCCCTTTTCAATTAACTAACCCGAACCTTAGGCAGTTTCAATTTTCGTCACCACTTGCCAAAATTTGTTCATTTTCAAAACTTAGAATTCATGAACTCTTTATTCTTTTTTACCAAATCTTATTAACTGCATTTCCATTTTCGAAAGTGACAAATCCCGTCACTTTTTTCACCTTTTATAAAGACATGCTCACCGTCTCATAGTGGCACTTTAGTTGCTGCTATAACTGCACAGGATTTACCGTAGGAGGATTAAATTATGGAATTCCTTTTAGCATTAGGACGTGGATTTTTTGCAGCAGACGCGATTTGGATGTGGGCAATCTTAGGTGCTCAAGTTGTTTCTGTAGCTATTATTGCTGAGCGCGGAATGGCGCTATTTATGAAACGTAAAATCAATCAGAAAGAGATCTCTAAGGTGATCGCAGACGATATTCGTTCTGGGGACCTGCAAAGAGCTCTTCGCCGCTCTCAACAAATTGGCCAGAACGAGCCTCTGGGTGTTGTAGCAGCCGCTGGTATCCAAGCTGCCATCGATATGGGTGGTAAGGAAGAGATCCAACTTAAAATGGATGAGGTTCTATTAGAAGAAAACACACGCATTGAAAAGCGTATTGGTTTCTTAGCAATGTTTGCCAACGTGGCTACATTATTAGGTCTTCTTGGAACCATCGTCGGTCTTATTAACTCGTTTGCGGGTATTGCCAATGCAAACGCGATGGAAAAAGCAACAATTCTATCTTCAGGTATTTCCCTTGCGATGAATACGACAGCCTACGGTCTGATCGTAGCAGTTCCAGCACTAGTCATGTACGCGGTTCTTCAAAACAGAGCCACTCGTTTGACAGATGACTTGAACAAAGCGGCTTTGAACTTATTCATTCAGTTAGGCTTTCACTACGAGCCAGTGAGCACAAATAAAGAAATTCCTGCAAACGCTGGGAGATAATTATGAGCCAACAAAAAGAGCTGAACTTTGAATTAAACATTCTTCCGATCCTCGACATCTTGTCAGTGATGATCTGCTTCCTTCTGCTAACAGCGGTTTGGGTTCAGATTGGTACTATCGACACACGTCAAGCGATTGGTGATAACTCTGTGGCAGGTGCGACAAATCCTCCCTCCTTGTGGATCACGGTAAACACACAGGGTGCAGTTCAACTCTCTTTGCGGGATCTTCCAAATGCAAAAAGACATGAGGATAGCATTCAAGCAAGCCGTGGCGGTGTAAACTGGGCGGCTTTGGAAAAGAAGCTTGAAGGCTTACGCGCTCAGTGGCCTGAGCTAAAAACAGGTGTGGTAACTCCGGAAGCGCAAGCCGCTTACGGCGATGTTATTCGCATTATGGACAAACTTAAACAATTTCAATTTGAAGGCGTGGGTTTATCCCCTCTTGGGTAGGAATTTATGAAACCAACTTCTTTTTTAGATTCTAGTAAGCGCAGATCTCCCTTGTCCGATATACAGGGAATGAAGCCAGGTAAAAAGAAAAAAGGCATTGCGGGTCTCGCGATGTCTTTGCCGTTAACTTCACTGATCGATGCTTTCTCGATCATCGTGATTTATCTTTTGATTGGGACTCAAAACAACGGAATCGAATCCGATGTTCCAGCAAAGATGAATCTTCCAATGGCAGAGCACGGAGTTTCTTTGGATAAAGAAGTTCCCGTGATCTCTATCGAAAAAGGCGTTTATAAGATCAACGATAAAGTTGTTTCTATTAGACAGCTTCCACAGAAGTTAGCCGAGCTTAAAGCGGAGCTTACGAAGAACAAAAAAGCCGACACTGTCGAGCTTCTTGTTCAAGCAGACCAAGAGATGCGCTACCAGGATCTAGATCCTCTTTTAAAGGCGAGCTCTTTATCAGGTTTTGAAAAAATGAAATTTGCGGTGGTACCAAGACAATGAAAAAGCTAAACGATTTCCTTATTTTAAGTGCGTTTTTTTCAGGCGTGTTAACAGCCTCTCCGGCCTATGCTTCTGAGAAGATGAATATTGAAACACAGGATCTCGTTATCAAAAAGATGGAACGAGTCCTTTCTACTCTTGAAAAGAACTCCCCTTCTTGGATGGTCAGCCAACAGCGCTTGGCGGATCTTCTTGCAGAGAGAGCTCGTACACGCTTCATGCTTGAGATTGAAGCTAATTGCAATACTTCGTGCAAAGGCTCTATGACCGATCGCGAACAAGCTATCGGCATCTATGAAACTCTCTTAAAAGATTTGAAACTGAATGAACATGGTCCGGTTCTTTTCCAACTAGCCCATCTTTATGAGATGGCCGGAAAAACCGACAAAGCCATTTCCCTTTATGAAGACATTATAAAGGATCAAAAAAAGAAAAGCATTAAGGGTGACATTGTCACCCGTTCGCGCATTGGCCTTGGTGATCTTTTATTCCAAAAAGGCGAATTCAATAAAGCTAAAGAACACTACCAAATTGCTCTCAAGAGCAAATCCCTACAGAACCGTTACTTGACTCAATACAACCTTGCTTGGAGTCAATACAATACGGATCAACTGAACCGCGCTATCAACACACTGGAGTCTCTATTAAAAGACCCATCGCAAATCACTCGTGAAACTGAAGGCGGAAAAACTTACGATGCTCCTTTTCACTCGGATATTCTTAGAGACCTTGCTACTTTCTACACTAAGAAATCGGTCACTGAAAAAGAGATATCTACATTTGAGAACTTAACTCCGGTTGAAAAACGCAAAGAGATGATGCTTCACTTTGCAAAAGAGACAGATCGTATTGGTCAAAAGAAAGCAGCTCAAGAAATCATGAGCCGCTATTTGGCTAATAACGCTTTAAGCAAAGACGAGCGTTTAGAAGCTTCTATTCAGCTAGCGCAAATCTATTACGATCGCGGCCAATCAAAGCAATCTGTTTTGGAGTTTACAAAAGCGACAAAAGACTTTGACGGTTGCTCTAAAGACAAATGTGAGAGTCTGCAAAAGTCTATGCGCACTTTTGTCACAGAACTTCATCGTTCAAAGAAGCTAAAACCTGACTCTGATCTAATGAATGCTTACTTAGCCTATAACTCTGCATTCCCTCTCGATTCAGAAATGACTCATAGAGCGGCATTCTTAGCGTTAGAACTAAATAACTTCGACGGAGCGGTAAAGCTTTACCGTTCTATCAGCACGAATAAGAAGGCTTCCGATAAAGAGCGCAACGAAGCTCTTCTCAATGAAATCTCAGCAGCAGAACAATCTAAGAGCATTAAACTACAAAGAGAAGCCTACCAGCACTTCCTTAAAACATCTGATGATGAAGTTAAGGGATTTGAGGTTCGCTACCAGTTAGCTTATCTAAACTATCAAGAAAAGAAGTTCTCAAATTCTGCAAAAGACTTTGAAACTCTGGCAAAAGATGAAAAAGGCAACTTGGCACTTAGAAAGAAAGCTGCGGATCTTTCTCTAGATTCATTGGTTCAGTCTAAAAATGAATCTCGCTTAGAATCGTTAGCATGGGAATACTCTGAAATTTTCAAAAAAGACCGTGCTGAGTTTGAAACTATTGCGCGTAAATCTTTAATGAATCAAGTAGCAACAGTTGCGAATAACCAAAAATCTAGTCAGTCGGATTTGAAAAAGTCATTACGTGCTCTAGATGATTCAAAAATTAAATCGGCCTCTGCGGCTGAAAAAATGCTTTTCTATAAGAACCAATCAGTCCTTGCTCAGAAAGTGGGAGACGATAAAACGTTTATCGTTTCTTCCAACGCGCAACTTGCACTCCCTGGTTTGAGTGAAGCCCAAAGAGAAGACGTTCTTGAGCAAATGACAGGTTATTACGAAAGAAAGCTTGATTTCAGAAATGCTTACTCAACAGCTTTACGCATGAATCAGCCTAAAATTTCTCAGGCCGAAAAAGAATTCCGCCTTGGAACTTTAGCAGACCTTGCGGGCATGAACTCAAGCAAACACTATAAAGCCTCTCTTAAAGCAGGCCTTAGCGGACAAAGATCTTTCCTAGTTCGCAGTCGCTTAGTGATGACGGCTAAAAACTCTATCAGCGAATTGAAAGAACAAGCTCCGGAACTTAAAAAGAGACCGGCTCTTTTAAATGAAGCTGTTTTAGTGGTGTATGCAAAAACTGGAAATGCGAAGGCATTAAAGTCAGTTCTTGAAATGCCAGAGTTGCGCCGCCAATCAGCGCCTAACTTCATTGCAAAACAGGATTTCTATGCAAAGGTTCAGCGTGAGAAAGTAATTATTGGTGCCCACAAGCTCAATACTAAAAACGACCGCACAGTTCAAAGAACTCTTACTGAGAGAATCAACCTGCTGCAAAAAGCAGATGGTCTTTTGGCAGAAAGCTTAAAACTTAAAGACGTTACAGCGCAGATGATGGCTCTCAATATCGTAGCTTATGAAAACCTACGCCTTGTAAGTGATCTTGCCGCACTTCCTTTACCAAAAGGATTAAGCCCCGCTGAACAAAATCAGTACTTAGGACTTCTTAAAAACCAATCACGTCCTTACTTTGTCAAAGCTCAAACGGCGCAACAACAGCAACAGGCCATCTGGGCAAAGTCTCCAGCATTGGCGCAAACTTTAAAAGACTTCCAATCTGCAGGACCTGAGCTTCGTAATTTATTAGCTAAGGAACTTTCACTTCTTGCAGAACTTCCTGGAAATGGCCCGATGAAGTCTGCTGTTGAGAACGCTCTTCGCGAAAAGTCTTTCACGATGAATGATCTAACCGCAGCTCGCACAAACGTGTCTGAAGATCCTTCGAACGCGCGCAATATTGAGCGTTTAAAGGCAATCGAGACAAAAATTGGCCATCCTTTAATGCCGTCTTACTTGGAAGCGCGTTTAACTCACTTACAGAGAGGAAATAGCCTATGAAATCAATAATTTCTCTGGCCCTTGTTTTGCTTACTATTTCACTGAGTTCTCAGGATGTGTTGGCTAAAACGAAACAAGGAAAGAAAGTGACTCAAAAAGCGACACAAACTGTAAAGCGATCAGCCCCTAAACAGGCGGTCTCTAAACAGGCAAAACTGGGCACATCGTTTCGATTCACGGGCTCTTCTCTAAGAGGTAAATACCAAACCTCCATGGGGACAGCAGCCACGGTTGAGAACGATAAATTGTTGGATGACTTGTTAAACGGAAGAACTAATTTTGAAGATCGCCGTCAACAAGAAGTAGGACGTAACTAAAGGCAAAATTATGAACGCAGCTAAATTATTAATTTTAGAAAATTCCCTAGGACAGAAAGTACGCACATTTGCAGTACAGTCCAATGCGATTCATATTGTCTATCTCAAAGACTCTCGTCGTGTTGAGGCGTTCTCTGATCTTTCAGTTCTAGATGACAACGAAATTTCCTATGCACTTATTAAATCTATTCAAGTCAATGAAATGACAGACTCTGTAGATTTAGTAGGTTTGGGTCGTCTGCGTTTAAATTCAGACAACGCAGTTAACAGCCCTTCTTACAATCTACCAGAAGAAGATGACGATAAAACTCTTATTGCTGCATTGAAAAAAGCCTCTGTAGGCCATGCTGCTGCGATTGTTTTATTACTATTGAGCTCTTGGGTCTACACAAGCTTCATTAATAAAGCTCCAGAACAACCTCTGGTGACTATTGTTATTCCTAAGAAGGAAACTCCAGCTCCTATTAAGCAAAAAGTTGAAACTGTAAAAGCGGCTCAAAAGAAGATCACGCCAACAGTTAAAAAGGTTGCTAAAGTGGCAACCCCTAAAAAACCGACTCCTAAAGTTGTCAATAAAACAGTTCCCCCCCGTCCAACGCAGCAAGTGGCTAAAACTCAACCCGCTGTTCGCCAAGCTCCAACAAAGGACATCCGCCGCGTAGGAGCTCTAGCCGCTCTTGGTGGAGTTGCTAAGGGAAGTAAGTCCGCTGAAGGACTTGATATGAATTCTCTAAAAAATATCCGTGCAGCAGGAACTGGCAACGGTGGTGGCGGTATCGGAACTACAGGTCGCGGCGGCGCTAAAGGTTACCTTCCAGGCAACGGTCTGATTGCAGGTTCAGCGGGCGAAGGCGCACGCGCTCAAGGTGCTGGCGGTTACGGAACACGTGGCTCTGGTGGCGGCAAAGCTGGTTACGGAAAGATCTCTATGGTTGGTGGTACATCGGCAACGAGTCTTCCTTTAAATGAAGAAGTCACTGTTGAAGGTGGTTTAGATCAAGACCAAATCATCGCTGTGATTAATCGTAACAAAGGTCAGATCACATATTGTTATGAACAAGGTTTAAGAGCGCAACCAACAATTGGTGGTCGCGTGGCAGTAAGCTTCATCATTGGTCCTAATGGAAAGATCTCTAAAGCAAATGTCGCTGAGTCTTCTTTAGGTTCAAGAACTGTTGAAAACTGCATGATTGCTAGAATGAAAACTTGGCAGTTCCCTCGTCCAGTGGGAGCAGTCAGTGTTGACGTACTTTACCCATTTGAACTTACGCGCGTGAGCGCAAGATAACTTGATAAGAGGAGCAGTTCCCATGAAAAACTCTCAAGCACTTATCCCCGTCCTAGTTCTAGCCCTTTTTGGGGTTGGATGTGGTGAATACCAAAAAGATCCTGCAAGCGGATTGGACGAAATGCGTGCCCACGCCCGCGCTCAAGCGCAAGCTGGCCCAGATAAGCCGCGAGAGATTACCAATACGGTAGTAGTCGAAAAGCCGGTTCTTGTTGTTAAAGAAGAATCTACTATCGACGAGAAGTTCATTGTGATCACTCCTGATTCTGAGATGACTTTCAACGAAGGTGAAGAAAGTAAATTTAAGATTCGCGCCAGCGCTCTTCTGCAAGACGTGCAAATTAAATTGGTTGCACAAGGTCTTCCTAAAGGTGCGACACTCACTCCTTCTAAAGACGAAAAAGACATCTATATCCTTTCATGGAATCCTGAGGTTTACACTCTCGATTCAAATGCTATGATGAAGTCTTTCTCTGTTAAATTGACTGCTGAGGTTGTTTCAGCAAAAACTCCTGAAGACTTACAGCTTTTAAAAGGACTTGTGCGCGAAAAAGAGATCAGCCTTTTCCTTTTTAAAAACCAAAAAGCACCGACAGATCTTAAAATCGCACTTCCTACTGAAATCAATGAAGACTCTTTGACACCATTTACAATCACTGTGAAGGTTCCTGGTATTGATGGTCGCTCAACACAAAAACCTCGTTTAGTTATTAGCTATGATGGCGCAAGTCTCACTGCTGGTAACTCGTTCTTAGAACTTGATGGTTCCCGCCACATCATTGCGGACCTCAACAAGAAAGACCCTGAATACCTAGGCGATTCTAATTGGAAGTTCTCTTTAATCTTTGACACTAAAAATATCTCTGTTCAACCTCAACTGAGCAAAGATGGAAAAATTATCAGCAACGCCGATGGCACTCGTGTTCGCTTGAGTGTGAAGGCCTACAACCCTTCTGGTCTTTCGACAGCTGAAAAAGTGGCTCAGGTTAAAATCAAATACACAAAAGGTCTTGTAGCTCCAAAGTTTGATCTTTCTGGTTTAGCTCAACAAGCTCTTGAAGTTCAAAAAGGACAAAAAGTATCACTTAAGTTCATCGTCAGCTCCGCGGATAAAAATTCTGTTGTTAGAGTTGAGAGTGCTAAATCTAACTTAGCAGGCAACCCTCAAGTTTCTTGCGGTGACTCTAAAGAAGGTACTGCAAAACAAGACTGTACATTGACGATGAATATCGCTTGCGACGCAAAAGCAGAAGCACTTAAAGGTGAAATCCGTATGAGTGCATACAGTGTCTCTAACGGCAGAAACTCTGAAGTTACTGAATACACTTTAAATGTTCAACCAGCAGCACAAGAAGACACTTCCCTTTGCTCTACGGAGGCTACAAAATGAGAAACTTCAAAGTTTTATCCACAACTCTAGTTTTGAGCGTGCTTCTATGTGGTTCTTTAGGCATGGCCTCTTCGAAAAAGGCAGCTCCAAAAAATGCTGCGCCTGCGAAGAAAATCAACGTTGCTGAAGACATTGATACTTTAGGTGGCAATAAAGAACTTATGGAGATGGCGGAAAAAATCCGTTCAACAAGCCGTTCACGTATCGTTCAAGAGCGCATTGTTGAGAGAAGAAACACTGTTGAATTCGGTCTTTCTTATGGTTCTGTTTTCGGTGGCGACGCCTACGTAAAAACTCAAAGCATTGGAGCAGCAGTAGATTATCATTTCACTCCTCGCTGGTCCCTCGGCGTTCGTTACTATGACTTCGGAAACACTCTCACAAACGAAGGTAAAAGAATTTACGACCAAGCTCGCGAATCTGTAAATGCTGGCGGCCGCGCTCTTTCTGTGGATATTGACTACCCTCTGAGCTCTACAATGGCTGTTATCAACTGGTATCCAATCTATGGAAAAACAAGCTTCCTAGATATGGGTGTGACTCAGTTTGACGTTTACCTTTTAGCAGGTGGCGGAAACATCTCTTTATCTAGCGGTGACACTTCTGTTCTTACGGGTGGTTTAGGTATCGGTGCATGGTTATCAAAGCACGTTTCTGCCCGCGCAGAAATTCGTTACCAAAAGTATGACGATCAAATCGCTACTGGATCTCGTTCCCTTGATATCGTAACTGGATCTCTTGGAATTGGATGGATCTTATGATGACAAAAGTTCTCTCTCTTTGCACATCAGTCATTCTCATTGTTGGAGCTTCTTCAGCTCTAGCATCTGAGCGTGTCTCTACGTCAGAGTGGGCGAAAAATTGGTCCACTCAAAAAAACAAAACTTTTAGCACTCAATCTCTTGAGGCGAAGGCTCTGTCTTTAGATCTTGATAAGAAAAATAAATCTTCTTTGGATTTAGCTCGTAAGCAATTTGCTCAAGGTCAATTTGACCAGGCTCTGTCAAACTATGATAAAATCCCACGTGGTGATGATCAGTGGCTCTTAGCCGTTGAAGAAAAAGGCTGGGCTCACTTCCGCAAAGAAGACTATTCCAAAGCTTTAAGTCAGTCGAAAACTCTTTTAGCTCCACAGTTTTCTGATATCGTAAGCCCTGAAGCTTACCTTCTTCAGTCTCTTTCACAATTAAGAATTTGTGACTATCAAGGTGTGTTTGAAACACATCAAACGTTTAAGGAAAAACAACGCAATCGTATGATCAAAGTGCAAAGCCTTTCTGAAACTGGCTTTAGCGATGCGGTTGCCACTGTTCTTAAGAAGGCAGACTCCTTCCCTTTAACGTTGGCAGACCTTGGTGACTCTGCTCGTGAGTTGCCATTACTGATTCACAGAGACAAAGAGTTTCAGACTCAAGCTTTAAGAATTAAAGCCGCTGAAAAAGCTTTAGCTGCACTACCTGCTGGTTCGACAAAACTTGAGCGCCAAATCAGACAGTCACAAAATCGTGCGATGACGGCTTTAAAGAAACGCATTAAAGAAATCGCTTTGGCTGAAAATGAAGCAAACTTTAAAGCTATCCAAAAGTTAAACCTGGTGGAAGTTGAAGCGATTCAACGTGTTCATACAGATTTAGGCCTTGAAGCTGATCAGTTTGAAAAAACAAAGTTCCAAAAAGTGGGCTCTGACAAATTGGTATTTATGGATGATGGACGCCCTTGGATTGATGAACTTGATAAATACGAAGTTGCCACTAAAGCGTGTGTGAAAAACATTAGGAGGAAGATGTGAGAACTCTCCTTGTTGCCGCCATTTATGTTTCTGCTTATATGCTCTTAACTGCGTGCAGTCCTGAATCAGCGACTCTTTACGTAGAAAAACCTTTGGAAGAACCACCAGTTGTGATCCCACAATACGATCCAATTGCGGAGCAAACTTTCACTTGGATTACTGAAGACGGTGGTCAACGCCAACTCGACTTCAACCCACAAGTTGATATTTTATTTGTGACGGATGACTCTGATAGTATGCGCTCTGCTCAAGAGAACTTGAGCAAGAACATGGATCGCTTCACAGCGGGTCTTTTGAAGAATAAAATGATCGACTACAATATCGGTGTTGTCTCTGTTTGGGATAGCTCTGAGAGATATTTGAAAGCGAAAAAAGATCCTTTCGAAATCGGCGATTTAAGATTTATTAAAAACTCTCAAGGTAAAACCGCTAACAACCGTCGCTACATCACAAAAGCTGATGGCAGTTCGTTTATCGCTCCGACTTTAAAAATCGGTGTGACACCTTATGAACAAGGTGGACCAGAGTACGAAGAGATGTTCTCTCCTCTGGCAGCAGCTCTTCAAAAAACAGGTCGCGGCGCTACGAACGAAGGGTTCTTCAGAAAAGATGCTCAACTTGTCGTGATTTTCGTGACCGATGCGGATGACTCTACAGCGAACATCACTCCTGAACAGATGGCGCGCACTTTGATTGATTTCAAAGGTGGCAAGAGCGAAAAAGTTTCTGTTTACGGAGTTCTTGTAAAGGCCAACGATCCTGACTCTGTGAAAGACTGGGATTTACGTGTTCACCCGAAATACCATCCTGAGTGCTTCGACATGACTGTGAAGACACCTAAGAATCTTGGGATCTGTAAGGGCTTCGGCCCGGAGCGCCTTGAGCAACTTATCGTGGAAGCCAATAAAAACTCTGGTACTCCTGATGAGGTTCGCGCAAAGCATATCATGGCGATTACGAGCCCAAAATTTGGGGATGACTTAGGGAAAATCGGTTCCGACATCACAGCAAAAACATTGGCTAAAGAAATCTTCTTAAGCCAAAGACCGAGACTTGAAAAGAACGGTCAGTTGATGTTGAAAGTTCGTTACGGCAACCAAGCGATCCCACAACAAGCTAAAGGTGGCTGGCTGTACAACCCAGAGAACAACTCGATCTATCTCTCTGGTGACATCGCTTACCAGTATGTGGAAGGTGCCCGTTTCACTGTAGAAATGGTCCCTCTCACTGTGAAAAAGTAACGCTCGCTGAGCGAGCCGACCATGGCAATATCCCTGCAATACGGGATACGCCGTCCAGGCTCAATCGGCTTCTTGAGCGCCGAGTACGGCGGTCGCAGGCATCCATGCCTGCCGAAGATCCCATATTGCAGAGATACTCCCACGTCCTCGTCACCAACTAAACGACTTTTGTTTTCTAAAAAAAAAGCAAGGACCACTCGGACCTTGCTTTTTTGTATTTAACTTTTCAAATCACGAACTTATTCACAGAAACCTGACAAAAGCGATTTACTCCTCGTCTTCGTCGTCTTCTACGTCAGTTAACTCATCCAATTTTTTAGTGTCTTGTTTAGACTTATTAGGATGCGCTTTTTCGTATTCTTTGATCTTTGCTGGATCTGGAGCCAACATCAGGAACATATTTCTGCCCTCTGATTTTGGTTGAGACTCAACTAAAGCGATATCTTCGACGAATGCGATACAACGCTTCAGAACTTCCATACCTAGCTCTTGATGGGCCATTTCACGTCCCATAAAGCGCAAAGATACTTTCACCTTATCACCCTCAAGAATAAAACGACGCGCATGATTCATCTTCGTTTCGAAGTCATGCTGATCTGTTCTTGGGCGCATTTGAACTTCTTTAATTGTTACTACAGTTTGCTTTTTACGAGCCGCAGTCGCCTGCTTCTTCTTCTCGTATTTGTACTTACCGTAGTCCATAATTTTACAAGTCGGTGGAGTCGCTGTAGGAGCAATCTCAAGAAGATCGAGGCCTTTATCTTCCGCAATACGTAACGCCTCAGGAACAGTCATCACGCCCAACATTGCGCCTTCGTCGTCGATAACGCGAATTTGCGGGGCACGAATCTCACGGTTAACTCTTAAAGAGTCCTTAGAGTTTCTATTACGGTCAAAACGACCACCTCTAGAATTACCTTCAAACTTGCTAATGGGAAACCTCCGGGGTTCTAATTTTGAGCTGCAGGCTTCGCAAGTGAAGACTGTAGCTGTCTTGTCTTAATATCGTTTTCTACTAACTTTAAAAACTGTTCAACATCTAAACCTTTGTGCTCAGATCCATCTCTTAAGCGCAAAGAAAGAGTTTTCGTCTCTGCTTCCTTATCCCCTACAATAACCATGTATGGGATCTTCTGCATCTGAGCTTCACGAATCTTGTAGTTCAATTTCTCATTACGGCGATCGAATTCTACACGAACTCCCATGCCTTTAAGTTGACCTTGTAGCTCCTCACAGAACTCATTCACACGATCCGTAACATTCAGAATCGCCACCTGAATAGGGCTCAACCATGGTGGTAAGTGACCTGCAGTATGCTCAAGATATACACCAATGAAACGCTCCAATGAACCAAGAACGGCTCTATGTAACATCACTGGGCGGTGCTCTTTATTATCTTCACCTGTGTATTTTAAATCAAAAGCCTCTGGCATATTGAAGTCGACTTGAATCGTACCCGTCTGCCATGAGCGACCTAGAGCATCGACAAAGTGAAACTCTAGCTTTGGCCCGTAGAACGCACCTTCACCTGGAGAGTATTCAAAAGGCAAATTCAACTCTGTGAGGGCGTCAGCAAGGGCCCCTTCAGAGCGATCCCAAACATCGTCCCCACCCATTCTATTTTCTGGGCGAGTTGCCAAAAGAATCTTGTAGTTCGGCATTCCAAGAGTTTGATAAATCTTGTTTAACATCTCGACAAAGCGAGAGATCTCAACTTTCAACTGATCCAATGTACAGAAGATATGAGCATCGTCTTGGCAGAAAGTTCTTACACGTGTGATACCGTGAATAGATCCTGACTTCTCATAACGATGTAAACGCCCAAAATCTGCCATTCTTAGAGGAAGTTCTCTGTAGGAGTGTTTCTCTGCTCCGAACATCAAGCAGTGACTTGGACAGTTCATTGGTTTTAAAGCATCAATCTGATCATCCACTTTTGTGAAGTACATGCTGTCTTTATAGTTTTGGTAGTGACCAGAACGTTTAAACAACTCAACGTCAAAAATCTGTGGAGTGATTACTTCTTGATAGTCGTACGACAGGTAAAGCTCACGGATGTAATTCACAAGCTGGTTGTAAACCGTAGCACCCTTGCCTGTGAAGAACGGAGAAGCCGGTGCATATTCATGAAACATGAACATACCAAGTTCTTTACCAAGCTTGCGGTGATCGCGTTTCTTAGCCTCTTCCAAGTTATGAAGATACAGCTCAAGATCTTTCTTATCACCAAAGGCTGTTGCGTAGACACGCTGAAGTTGAGCGTTTTTTTCATCCCCGCGCCAGTAAGCACCCGCCACCGATAAAAGTTTAAAAGCTTTGATCTGCCCCGTGCTCTGAATGTGCGGTCCACGACAAAGATCAAACCAACCTTCACCGTTGAAGTAAATACCTACAACCGTCTCACCTTTAGAAGCTAAGTCCTCGATCAACTCAACTTTGAAACGCTCATTCATTTGTTTGAACGTCTCTATCGCTTTTTGAATCGGCCAATTCTCGCGCTTGATCGGAAGATCTTTAGCGACGATCTCTGCCATCTTCTTTTCAATCTTTTCAAAATGCTCTTCTGTAAAAGCAAACGGAGAATCGAAATCGTAATAGAAACCATTTTCGATCACTGGACCAATGGTCACTTTTACTTCTGGCCAAATTTCTTGAACTGCTTGAGCCATGATATGCGCTGTTGAGTGACGAATCACTTCCACAGACTCTGGGCTCTTGGTGGTGATCAAAGCGACTTTCGCTTGATCCTTTAAAGGAGTTCTTAAATCTGAAATTTCGTTGGACCCATCAATTTTAACACCCAAGGTTTCTTTGGCTAAACGTGGGCCAATTGACATGGCGACTTCTAACGCCGTCGGTTGATGGTCAAACACCTTCGTAGAGTTATCCGGCAGAATAATTGTAAATTGTGACATTATGATACGGTGAACGCCGAAGTACGACGTACTTTCTGATCTTGATTCGGATCTATTTGAACTTTGAAAAATGACTTTAAATTATGCAATGGCATTACTTTATTAGTAATGCCCCTGCTCTGAAGGGTCAAGCATTCACCGCAAGAAATTGCACTCCGAAGGAGATTTCGCCGTTTTTCTGTGCTTGAACCCAGCGCACCTGACTTTCCACAGAAACCCAGATCCCATGCTGGTTTTTGTACATTAAGTTCAGAAAATCCTTTAACTCCACTCCGCCGCTGGACAAACTCAATCGTGCCCCGGTTGCCGAAAAGTCATCCATTGTCCCCTCTCGCAGAAACTGCACTCCCTCACCAATCGGAGACCTTTGCGAAAACCCACTGCGCTTTATCATCACGCCGGAGGCCACTGGGCGCCTTTCTTGGCGGCGATTCTTCCACAAGCCATCAATACATCTATGAACAAAACTCTTGAAGTTGACCGCTGACCAGCGCGTATAAAGATAAATATTTGGCATATAATTCAAAACTGGGTAACAAGCACTATCGACTACTTGAGACATAACTATAAAGTGACACTTTAAATAAGTGCGCGAAAGAACTTCTAAGAACTTTAAATGTTTGAATGTAAAAGTCTGCATCTGAATCACAACAAAAACCTCTTTTTTTTACATGTTGTAGCTGCACTTGAAACTCCTGATCCGAGTTAATAAAAACCCAGCGGATCGGCCCCAAAGAGCGCAACTCTTCATTAAAATCCTGGCCAAGAAATATAAAATCGAAATCGCTCAATTGCTTCATCAAGATTGTTCATTGCAAAGAGAGGGCCCAAACCTAAGCTCCCCTTTAATACGCTGGCGCCGTTGAAAATTTAAACACCCGTCTAACTGACTTTAAACACCCCTGCTAAATAACTGATTTACATAAAGTTTTGAGTTTATGAAAATATCATTTTGAAACACTCACAAAAGGAGATTCTATGAAAAGCCTGCCTCTTATAGTCCTCTGCTCTCTCGTTTCCGTATCCAGCTTTGCTGAACAAACACTGTCAGAAAAAGCCAAACAAGAACTTCAAGAGGTCAAGGAAGACTCTTCCCGTATCGGCAGAGATATCAAAAATGACACCAAAGAGGCTGGCAGAAATACAGAGCGCTTTGCTAAAAAAGGCGCTCATAGAACTGCAGAGGTCGTGTGCGTGAAGGGTGATAAAAAGTGCGAAGAGCAAAAACGTAAGCATCGCGAAATGGAAAGACAAGAGTTTCTAGAGGATCAAGAGAAATCTGTTGAAGATAGATCTTCACACTAGGAATGACGGAATGAAGGCTTGGCAACGGATTGTCCTCCTTTTCATTCTCTTCGCCACCCCAGGGAGTCGTTCCTTGGGGCTCCCCTCTAACATGCCTGCCTTGGCAACTTCTCAGATGCTGGGGAAATGGTATGAGATCGCGGCCACCCCTCAAAGCTACCAAAGGCAATGCCGCAATAACTCCGCTCTCGAGCTCTTTGAACTTCCCGATAAAGAACTCAAAGTCCTCAATACCTGTATTCAGTTCAACGAGGAAAAGTTCATCGCTGAAGGTCGAGGTCGACTGCTTAACTCGCAAGAGAATCCGCAAATATCCATTACTTATATTCGTTTTTTTGACTGGATTCATCTTCTTGGAACAGATCTTCAAATTCTCAATTTCGACAAAAATGAGAATTATATGGTTGTTGGAAACAGGGAGAAACGCTTGGGCTGGATCTTGTCGCGGGATGAAGAGCTTTCTTTACCTGACTTAAAACATATCGCTCAGACTCTTCGTCAACACAAGCTAGACCCGTGCCGCTTTTTCATCCAACCGCAAAGCCGAGGGCTTCAAGAGAGATCGTCTCTTTGTGATCTATTTTAGCCAAAAAAAAGGGAGTCCGAAGACTCCCTTTTTCTAATCTTAAAAGACTAGTAAGTAACGTGGTGAGAGATTGCCTCGTGCATACGAGGATCTTTCAACGGTACTAGGCTGTGCTTAGCCCAGAATGCAGTTACTGTTAACAAGAACAGACCCGCAAAACCAGCGAAGATACCTACTTCCCAGAAACCAAATACTACTTGGCCTTCGAAGAAGTTTGGATAAACCATCCAGTAAATATCTACGTACTGCATGATAAGTACGATCGCAGACACCAACAATACGTTTGTATCGTTACGCTTCATACCTCTTGGCATTAGAGCCAAGAAAGGAACGATAAAGCGGAATACTAGAAGAAGCATAGAAACGCTCATCCAGCCACCTTGCGCTCTCATGATGTAGTACTCAGTCTCCTCAGGAATATTTGCGTACCAAATCAACATGAACTGAGAGAATGCAATGTACGCCCAGAAAATTGAGAAACCTTTTAGGTATTTCGCAACGTCGTGCTGGTGTTCTTCAGTTACATAGCCTTTTACAAAGCCAGCTCTTCTCATCAAGATAATCACGATCAAAAGGAAAGCCATACCCGCTTGGAACATTCCAGAGAAAGTATAGATACCGAAAATCGTTGAGTACCAAGTTGGAAGCAATGACATAAGAAGGTCAAAGCTGAAGAATGTGTACATAAGTGCAAAGAAACCGATAAAGCCTACCGCTGGAGCTACAGCTCTTGCAGTGATGCTTTGATCACCAGTTTGGTCTTGCTTCAAAGATCCACCTACGATCACACGTTTAAACAACATACAACCGATTGCAAAGATGAATAAACGAACTACAAAGAATCCTGTGTTCAAATATCCAGTTTTTGCAGCTACCACCGGGTGCTCATCAAGGAATGCTTGATTTGCCCATGGGAACAAGTGTTTGAAACCAACTAAAAGCACCAAACCACCAATTAGAATTGCTGGAATAAATGCAGATGTTGCTTCCGCGTAACGACGGATAGAAACTGACCATCCTGCTTTTGCTACGTTGTTAAGAGCAATCCAGAACAATCCACTCAAAGCCATGCTTGAGAAGAAGAAGAATGCAACTAGGTATGAAGTCCAAAGTCTATCTTGGTTCTTCATTAGTCCTACAACAAAAGTCAAAAGACCGATTGCAACTAGAGCAAAGCTTAAAGTCTTAAGCTTTGCAGGAGTTACGAATTTAGAAACGTGTAAATTAACTTGATTGTTTTCGCCCATTTTTCGCCTACTTCGACTGCTTCTCTAAGAAGCGAATATAGTTAACAACCTGCCAACGGTACTCTTGTGGAATGTGAGAAGCATATGGTCCCATCACCCCTTGGCCCATTGTAATAACATGGTAAAGGTGACCATCAGTCCAACCCTTCACTTTGTCAGAAATAACTGCAGGTGGCTTCAAAGCCATTTTTTCAGAAACTGTAGATCCCGCAGCAACTCCGCCCTCGCCTTTAGCGCCATGGCAGATTGTGCAGTTTGTTTCATAGAACTTTTGCCCTACAAGTAAAGTCGCCTCATCCATTTTTCCAGCAAGTGGATTTCTAAGATTTTTCGAAGCACCTTCAACGTCAGTTGCGTACTTATAGTGTTCAAACCCAACAGGAGTTGTTCCCTCAGGAGGAACTCTCATTCCACGGTTATGTGGAGCACCCGCTTCAAACTCTTGAGCTTTAATAGCCGGAGATTCCATCATGTCTTGGATAAGTTCCACGTTCGGTTTGTTACCGCGCGGACCACAACTCACTAAAGTCATCGCAGCAATAGCAGCTGCTGCAGCCATTGATAAATTCACAAGACCCTTCATCTTAGTACTCCGTCTTCTTCACTTCAGTTGCGCCAAGATCTTTGAACATGCCTTCAAGTTTTGATTCATCATATCCAATATCATTGTATGGAATGAAGATCGCAAACTTGTGCGAGCTTAGATCAGGATCAATCACTGGTGGATCCATTTTCGGCATTCCACAAGCGTAGAATAGAGCCGCAACAGATGAAAGAGCTGCAAATAGAATGGTTACTTCAAAAATAACTGGAATGAACGCAGGCAAAGAAAACATTGGTTTACCACCAACGTTGATTGGCCAGCTCACTGCAGAGGTCCACCATGTCAATAGCAAACCTGCAACCAGACCGAAGACACCCATGCCGAAAGTTACATACGGCAACCAAGATCTTTTGATACCACAAGCTTCTTCCATCCCATGAACTGGGTAACCAGAGATAGCTTCGAACTTTTGAAATCCAGCTTCGCGCACTTTGCGCGCAGCCTTCAACACCAATGCTTCATCTTCCCAAATTCCGGCAATGCCTTTTGTATATTTAGCCATTAGTGTTCCCCTCCTTTATCATCATAACCTACATGAAGAACAGGCTTCACTTCCGCGATAGAGATCGCAGGGAAGACTCTCAAATAGAGCAAGAAAATTGTTAAGAACATACCGAATGATCCAACAAGGACTCCAGTATCGAACCACGACCAAGCGTACATTCCCCAGCTTGATGGCAAGAAGTCTCTGTGAAGTGAAGTTGTCACGATCACGAAACGCTCAAACCACATACCGATGTTAACGAAGATAGAAACAACGAACATCACAGGGATAGAACGGCGTAGTTTTCTGAACCAGAAAAGTTGTGGAATCAAAACGTTACAAGAAACCATGATCCAATATGACCAACCGTAAGGACCAAACGCGCGGTTGATAAATACGAAACGCTCGTATTCGTTACCAGAGTACCATGCAATGAAGAACTCAGCAGCGTAAGCGTACCCTACTAGCATACCTGTACACATGATGATCTTATTCATCACTTCCATATGATCTAGAGTTACGTAGTTTTTGAACTCAGGGAATCCAATACGCACCAATGTCATCAACGTAACAACCATCGCGAATCCAGAGAATATCGCACCCGCAACGAAGTACGGAGGGAAGATCGTTGTATGCCAACCTGGCAAGTTAGAAACCGCGAAGTCGAAAGATACGATTGTATGAACTGAAAGAACTAGTGGAGTCGAAAGACCCGCTAGGATCAGATATAGCATCTCGTAGTGGCTCCAGTTTTTAGCAGTCCCTCTCCAACCAAGAGAAAGAGCTCCGTAAACTTTACGACGGAAAGCGTTTTTCGCGCGATCTTTAATTGTAGCAAAGTCAGGGATTAAACCGATATACCAGAATGTGATAGAAACCGTCGCGTATGTAGATACGGCGAAAACGTCCCACAATAGTGGTGAACGGAAATTCACCCACAACGGACCACGTTGATTTGGATACGGGAATAACCAGTAATCCAACCAAGGACGACCTGTGTGAAGTAATGGGAATAGACCCGCTGTCATAACCGCAAATACGGTCATGGCCTCTGCTGTACGAGCAACGGAGGTTCTCCACTTCTGACGGAATAAAAATAGAACTGCAGAAATTAGCGTTCCGGCGTGACCAATACCGATCCAGAAAACGAAAGTTACGATCATCGTTCCCCAGTAAACCGGATTGTTAACCCCTAGAAGTCCAATCCCCACACCTACGACGGTAGCTAAAACCGCGATGTATGCTAGGAGCAATGTTTTTGCTCCTAGGAACATAGCCATCCACCCCTTAGAAGGAAATCTTTCTAAGGGAGCACAGATGTCGTCGGTCACATCTTTTAAACTCTTATTTCCAAGGACTAATGGACTACGCTTAATCATGCCTGTTCACCTTGTGTTTTATCATTATTACGAATCTTAGTTAGATAGCGTACAGAAGGAGCTGCATGCCACTCTTCAAGGAGTGCATAAGCTCTTGGCTCAGATTTAAAGATCTTAGCCACTGCCGAGTTTGGATCATTAAGATCACCAAACACGATACCACCTGCAGGACATGCAGTTTGGCACGCAGTCTTAACATCGCCATCTTTCATTGCGCGCTTCTCGTTACGAGCAACCATCTTCGCATCCTGAATTCTTTGAACGCAGAATGTACATTTCTCCATAACCCCACGTGTACGAACAGTTACAGATGGATTTAGAGCCATGTGAAGAGGCTTCTCGATCAACTTCGCATAGTTGAACCAGTTGAAACGACGTACTTTATACGGGCAGTTATTCGCGCAATAACGAGTTCCCACGCAACGGTTGTAAACCATGTCGTTAAGGCCTTCGTCAGAGTGAACTGTCGCAAGAACCGGACAAACAGTCTCACATGGAGCGTTGTCACAGTGTTGACACATAACTGGCTGGAATACAGCTTCCGCATTTGCTGGGTCACCCGTGTAGTATCTGTCGATACGGATCCACTGCATCTCGCGACCTTCAAGAATATATTTCTTTCCAACCACTGGGATGTTGTTTTCAGACTGACACGCAACCACGCAAGAAGAACAACCAGTACAAGAGTGAAGGTCTACTGCCATTCCCCACTTGTGACCGCTGTACTCGTGACCTGACCAGATATTCCAAATGTGTGCATGAGGAACACCTGCGCCATGGCTTTGTTTGTACTCAGAAATTGTTGATTCAACAGCAAGCTTACGGCCTTCCATTGAGTGATGACCTTGAGTACAAGCCAATTCATATTTTTTATTTGTTTTTTTGAATTCAGCTTTTTGGCCAGAAAAAATCACGTTGCCATTAGCAAAGCTTGCCAATGCAAAGGCGTTTTTACCGATACCATTTCCAACCTTACCCACGCGAGTACGGCCGTATCCAACTGGAATTGCTAGAACATCGTCATGCAAACCTGGTTGAATGTGAACTGGAAGCTCAATTGTTTTTCCATTTACAGTTAGTTCAAGAACAGATGCTTGCTTCAAACCGTGCTTCTCTGCCGTAGCAAGAGATACAAGGATGTAGTTATCCCAAACAACTTTAGTTACTGGATCCGGAAGCTCATGCAACCAAGATACGTTGTTCAATGAGCCATCGCCCATTTGTGAAGTTGGGTAAAGAACAAGCTCGAAACCTTCTGTTGCAGCTGCCGGCTTAATAGAAGCAAATGCATCTACTTTGAATGAGCGCGCTGCTGAACCAGAGTTCATCTCCCCTACGTAACCTTTTTGAAGAACTTCTTGCCAGAAATCTTCGAAATCTTTTCCTTTTCCTACTTTAGGAAGGATATCAGATTTCCAGAATACGCGAAGATAGTCGTAGAATGTTTCGTAGTCTTTTAGACGTGCGGGCCCCATGTCAGCCATGTATGCCCAAGTCATCAAAGACAATTGGAAAGAACGAGTGTCATACATTGGACGGATTGCAGGTTGGCAGATCGTGTAAACACCATTTACCAATTCAGCATCACTCCATGACTCAAGAGCGTGATTGTCTGGCGCCACGTAATCAGCAAACACGCCTGTTTCATCAACACGGTCACCCGTGTAAACAACCATGTCTACTTTCTTAATAGCTTCAACAAATCCAGAGTCTTCAGGAAGAACAAACGCTGGATTCACTTTATGCATGATTAAAGTTTTTACTTTTCCATCAGCCATGTCTTTGATTAAAGACGCCATGTCTAAGTAAGAAGCTTTAGATGCTGAGTTTCCGCCTTTGTGGTCTACAGTTTTTCCGTCGTTCTCAAGAACTGAGTTTAAGAAGTTAACTGCAACTTGTAACTCTTTTGATTTTTCAGTCAGAGTCTGGATACCGCCCGCTACAACGATAGATTTACCTTTGTTAGCAAGTAGATCTGCCGCTACTTTTGCAAACATCGCTGGTTCAAAACCAAGCTTTGCAGCAACGTCAGCAAATGGAGCAAGAGCTGCTTTTACGTTCGCATTTCCTGCGAAAGAAGAAGCACCCTTCTTCACGATAATTTCATGGAGAAGACCCATTACAACATCAAGCTGTTGAGAAGGTTTAATTTTGAAACGGATATCTGCGTTTGCACCTGTCAATGAGTAGTTGGAATCAAAAGAAACCATTCTGCTCATGTTGTTGATGTCTTTACGTCCGTTGACGAAATGATTTGTAAATGTCGTTGGAGCGATCCAAGTACCCAAGAAGTCTGCATCGATAGAAACGATCATTTTCGCTTTATCGAAACGGAATGAAGGAACAACGTCATCACCGTAAGAAGCTTTTTGACCTTCACGGATCTCTTCGTTAGCAAAAGCATCCCACACAACGTGTTTTGCTTTAAAACCTTGAACGAAATCACCTACAACTGCACGAGTCGCTGGTGAAGAAAGAGTGCTTGTTAATACAACAACGCCACCCTTTTTAAGTTGTTCAACAACTTTATTGTCTAAATCTTCCCATTTCACATCGATAATTTGGCTATTAGACTTTTTATCGTTGAAAAGGTTTCTCTTTGGACCTTGAAGTCTTTCTGGATCATAAAGGTTCAATAAAGAAGCCTGAGAGCGGATGTTCAAACCACTTACGCTGTATGGGTGCCCATCGTTTGGCTCAATCTTAATTGGACGACCTTCTCTTGTTTTAATAAGAACGCCAAGACCTTCAGAACCTTCCATATAAGCAGAAGTATAGTAGTTAGCTACTCCTAGAGTAACTTCCTCAGGTTGCTTATTGTAAGGAACGATTTTCTGAACAGGACGACGAATACATCCCGCTGAAGCCATTGCAAGAGAAGCTCCCATAAGCTTCAAGAACTCGCGGCGTGCCCATCCACCCTCTTCATCGCTTCCGCGTAGAGGAGAAGATTGGAATTCAGTTTCGGCCATTTTCATGAACTCTGGATCATTTTTCCATTGCTCAAGGCTTAGCCAATACTTGTTGTCGCGCTCCACGTCCGGGCGAAGCGCTTTCTTCATTTCTAAATCGTGATCATGATGCATGTCAGACATAGTACCTTCCGAAACTCTTAGTAGTGACAAGTTGAACAGTTAAGAGGCGCTTTGTTTTCTGGCTGTCTATGACAGTTCACACACCATCCCATGGATAGATCAGAGAACTGTTCAACAGTTTTCATAGTCTCGATTTGACCGTGACATGTTTGGCAGTTAACGCCTTTAGAAACGTGCGCATTATGATTGAAGTGAACAAAGTCTGGTAGCATGTGAACGCGTACCCACTCCACCGAACCACCATTGTCGTAAAGCTCGCGCATTTTTTGAATGCTTGGCTTATCCGTTGCCACTTGAAGATGGCAATTCATACAGGTTTGCAACGAAGGAATGTTGGCATGCTTCGTTCTTTCCACCTGATTATGGCAGTACTGACACTGAATGTTGTGTGTTCCTACGTGAAGGGAGTGTTCAAAAGGAATCGGCTGTTCTGGAGCGTATCCTTTATTGTAACCAAACCCTGGTTGAAATTTACAACCCATTAAAAGGGCTGAAACCACAAGAGCGCCTGCGAACGCGAAAGCGTTCCCCGCTAATCTTTTAAATACCCGATGCATAATCATCCTTATTCACTACACTGTTGGGCCAAAGACAAACGTATGCTGTCCTAAAATTATTTTTGTTCCTATTTAATGGTGTAAAAGTCTAGTTGTCCATATTCTTTTTGCAAGCTTATTGAAAAAGGGGACCTACCAGTCTTTTTAGCCCAGTTCCTAGGCAGTCTTGGCCGACTGCTTCCTAACTACTGCTCTCCACTACTTAGGTTTGCTTCTGTTTTTTCATTCTGCCAGAGCGAATCACTCCTACGTACACAGTAAATAGAATGTGAATCACAACAAACGCAGAAACATATTCAACACCGCCAGCTCCGAACCCATAAGAGTGGAGCCCTGCGCCAAGTACGAAGTTCACTCCGTACCATGCCATGATAACCAGCGAGAAACTAAGAATAGAGCTGACTACCATACCAAAATCGCGAATCATCCCCGCGTAGCGAGCATGAAGAACCGCCAAATAACCTAACAACGCAATCAACGCCCATGTTTCCTTAGGGTCCCAACCCCAGAATCTTCCCCATGAGTAATCCGCCCACACACCGCCCAGAATAATTCCCGGCGCCAAAAATGCGACACCGATTTGCATCGAGCGATAAATGCCAGTCACCAAAGCGCGAATTTGATTTTTGTATTTCGTTTCATCTTTTAAGAAGTAGATGAGTCCGATGTCTCCCAAACCAAAAGCGAGGAAGAATGCCGCATAACTGATTGTGATTGTCATTACGTGAATGGTTAACCAATAGTTACTGCGCAAAACAGGCTCAAGCGGTTGCAAAGTCGGATCTAAAACTGCTGGAGCAAAGTCCGCAATCACTAATCCAAAAGCCGCAACTAGAGTTCCCGCCGTCAAAATCACGCGGTACTTGTAGATCATCTCCAAGATAGCCGCAAAGACCATAGTCCCCCACGCTACCCAGATCACGGTTTCATACATATTCGTCACGGGCGCACGGCCCATAATATAAACACGCAATCCAAAACCATAAGTATTCAAAATAAAGCCAGCGATAATCAGAACCCAAGCAAGCTTCATCAAAGACTCTTTGCTTAAGGTCCAAACTAAAAGCAAAACGATGAAAGCTAAGAAGTACAGAATGTAGGCCCAACGGAAAGGATGGAAGTCATTATAATGAACTTCTGCTTTGATACGCGCCCCTACGTCATAAAGTGCTGGATTGGATGCCCCTGCTACTTTTTCAAACTCAAGCACCGCATTGTCTAACGCTGTCCCCGCCTCTGCTGTTGCAGCTCCTGTGGCGACAGCTCCGATATAGTTAATAAATGTTTTGGTGATCTCAAGAAATTTACCCTGAGCTTCCCCCTCTAGATCAGCCACTGAAATCCACGAGTCGCCCTCTTTCGGAGGAACAACCTTTAACATTCTTCCCGCAGCGATTTCTTGAAAAATAACAAACTGGTTTTCTAGGCGCTGAACTGCTTGAAAATAAGGATCTAGTTTTTCTTGGCTCTCTCGTTTACCTTGAAGTTCTTGTCTTAAAAGAGCAAAGCGCTCATTCGAAAAGAGTTCTTCACCTGTGAACCATCTTTGATCTTTTGGCAACTTCATCGCCTGCAAAATTTCGAAGTTACGAACTTCAAAGATTTTCTTATCTTGCCAAGTCTGCGGTGCAAGCACCCAAGTCATCACGATCTCAGTGGCTTCACGCCCTTCGAACTTCGACTTCCCATAGATGATTTCCAACATCTCTCGCGCAAAACTATCGTAGGGTTTTATGCGCCCACTGTCCTGAACAGGCAATGCTTTAAGAGCATCCCCAGGCTTTGCAAAAGCAGAGAGTGAAAAGAGTCCTAGAAAAATAAAAGCAATGAGATGACGCATGCGTTAGCCCTCTTTCGTATTCTTCGATTTCTTAGCAAGTTTAAAATCAAGATGCTTAAACCACATCAGCAAGACAATCCCTAAAGACATCACCAAAGATCCCAGATATTTCAAAAATCTTCCCGGATCATGGTTGACAGAGAAGATAGAAGCCGTCGGCTGACCATTTTCCTCTTGAAAACTTGCTTGATAAATTGTCAGTCCGCGATACTTCAACGGCTCGTTCATAGAGATGCTTTGTTCACCTATCTCTGGAACTTCAACAATACTTTGGTACTCCATCGCACGCAGAGTCCCTTGGTATCTGGTCACCGCAAAGTTTTTCAATGTGATATCAAAACCAATATCCGTACGGCGATTTCCGAAGGTCATCAGATAAACTGAATTATCCGTGAATAACTTCACCATATCGTTCAACAAGACCCAATGCTCTTTGTTGTCAAAAATGATCTTGATCGCAGCGCTAGTTACAGGCGTTGGCGCCTTCAGCATTTGCAGATCCCAGTCTTCCATAGCATGCGGCAAATAGCGCAATACACGAAGATTCAGAGCCATTTTAAAGCCCGGATCAAAGACCTCACCTTCTTTAACAAAACCTTTTTTCAAGGCCTTCTGTGAGTCCTTTTGAAAAACCACATAACGAAGTCCATCTTTTTCTGGAGTAAGATAAATCTCATTCACTCCGCGACCGTGCGGTGGCGCCACTCCAAGATGAACTTGCGCAGGGCCAAAATCGTGCGTAGCCATGGTGTCTTGCTTCTTCTGAACCATCCATTCAATAACATTCACGTTGTCATTGAAGACTTGAAAACGCACGCCCGCACCTGCTTTGATGTTTTCCGCTGCCACTACCTTCTTTGAGGCTGCGACATATTTCTCATAACCGACGATACGAATTTCACCTTCGTAAGTAGGAATGATGAAAGGCTTTTCCGGAGTCGGTGGTTTTAAAAAGAAATCTACTTCTTGATCGAATGTCTTAGAGTAACGATCTCCATCAAAAGAAGTATAAACAACAAGATCCGTCTCCGCCGTCTGAACTAGATTGTTTTTCTCACCAATCCCGACTCTCATCGTACCATCAAGCCCGTATTGGAAAGTTAGTAAGGAACCAAGAAGGAGAATAAGAATCCCGATATGAGCTGACACAAAGGCTGCGTGGCGCTTTTTCCAAGGCCAACGATCAATCATCACCGCAATGAGATTAATGGATAACAAACCCATGATCGCATACATATACCAAGTGTCGTAAACGAGCTTCTTAGCGGCATAAGCATCGAATTTGGCCTCAACGAAAGTTCCGATGGCTGTGATAATAGCCATGGCCAAAATAATAAAAACAGCCAGCTTCACTGAAGCCAGTGGTTTGTTGATTCTTTTAAACAGAGATTTTTGGGAAGAACTTGCTCTACTCAACGCCAACCCTTATTGAAAGCTAATTTAAAAAATTACATGCTATCAATAGTTTAAGTCGGCTCTATAGACCATAAATTTGATTCTACAACGCCCTATGTTATGCGCAGCAAATTGTTGCGCACATATTCAATCGCCATCTGAAGTCGCTCTTGAACTTTCGAAGCTTCTTCATTTTTTAGCTTCTTTGTCTTTTCATCCATGTAAAGAGAGCGATTAATTTCGACCTGCAATGTATGTTGTCCACGATCTGGCTTCCCATACTGCTCTGTGACACGACCGCCAAAGTACGGCCAGTTGTACGCTACTTTGAATCCTGCAGTGACATAGGCCGCAATAACTAGATCGCGAAACTCAGGGCTGCAGCTTTTGCCCTTGCTATCGCTGATCACGATATCGGCGCGTCTTTCACCTGGATCACGATGCTCCGAAGTCCCCACAGATGGCATACTATGCGCATCAATGTGATAAACCTTCTTATGCCCTTGCTGATGCATCTGCGAGTACATTCCTCGCACTCCCGCATGGAATGGCTCGTAAACCAGCTTCACTAATTCGTTATGGTCCGCTAAGGACATTGGTTCTTTCATCAAAACGTCTTTATGAGTCGTGATCACCCAGTGGAACCCACGGTTATGCATCCCTGCTGGATTTTCATTCCCGATCACTGAACTCGCATCAACATCCTCAGGGATACGGTTCAAGTCCGCCGCATAACGGTGCCACTCGGTTTTAACATAGGGAATGTCTAAACTCTTCAAAGTCGGCTCATAGAGAAAATCCACATAGCGATCCACGTCACACATCAAGATTTCTTCTGGCAGCGCACTCAACCATGGAGTTTGAGAAGGCACTTTTTCACCAGAGTGAGGTATAGAAACTATTAATGGAATTTGCTGTAGGGACATGGCCGGCTCCTCATAGACTATTCTCAACCCTTGACCTGTTCCTCGGAAAAAGCAAGAATTTTAAGAGGATTTCAAGAGATTGGATTTTAAAAAATGACGACACCTAAAGCCAAGATATACACACGCACAGGAGACAAAGGCACAACTCGCTTAGTCGATGGTTCCTGCGTTGAAAAATTCAATCCTCGCGTCGAAGCCTATGGCTGTGTGGACGAACTCAACAGTTCTATCGGACTGGCTCGGGCTCATCTGGCAGATGACAACGATTTTTTAGATCTACAAACAGCTTTAGAAAAAATCCAAAGCGAACTTTTCAATTTAGGCAGCCTACTAGCCACGGAAAAACAAGAAGTCATGCAGCACCTTCCGCAGATCACCGAACTGCAAATTCGTTTTCTCGAGGCGGAAATTGATCGCATGACCGTAGACCTCCCCGTTTTGAAGAACTTTATTCTTCCTGCAGGCCACATTGCAGCCTCTGCCCTGCATGTCTGCCGCACTTCTTGCCGCCGTGCCGAAAGAAGATCTGCAGAAATCGCAGTAAAGGATGACACTTACGCCTTGCCTTTGCAGTACTTGAATCGCCTAAGTGATTACCTCTTCGTTGCTGCCCGCTGGGTGAACTACAAAAAAAATGTTGCCGAAGTTCTATGGAAGAAATCTGAAGAATGAGACTAGAAATTGCTCAACCAACGGATACTAAAGAGTTAGCCGATTTTTATAAAAACTTTGTTTTACGTGGCTATGTAGAGATGAAAGTTGATCGCGGTGATAACTTCTTTGCTCCTTACGAGGTGCAATCTGATCGCTACCTCACCTATCAACTTAAAAACGACGAAGATCAAATTGAAGGTATTGCTAGCTTCATCGTTCGCGATACTCTTTTAGAAAATCAGGTTCAACCCATTGTCTTTGGGCGGGACCTGCGCATATCCAATAATCGCGCAGCTATCTTAGAGTGGTCACAGCACTTCTTACCGGTTATGCACGAAGTCCTGCGTCTATTTGAAAGTAAGTATTTATTTTCGGTTTTAAGCATGGCTGAAGTTCAGGCTCTGAATGCTTTTGTGCGTCCGCGCACCTCGAAGCGTCCCCTGCCAAGATACTACCTATTCCGTCGTTTCAACTTGGTCTCTGTGCATGGCCGCTTACCTTGGGCTAAGAATCCCCTGCCTAAGCTTCGCATTCGCCGTGGCAGCAGCGAGAACGTCGACGCTTTGATTTATTATATCTCGCAAAAATCTTTACAAAAAGACTTAGCAACAACTTGGGACAGTAAAAGTTTTTATGACAAGCTCGCACGTTGGAAGGGTTTAAAGCTTGAAGACTTTCTCATCGCCTTTGACAAGGACGACAATGTCGTGGGTTGTGTCGCTCCATGGTCCGGCGGAAGCCTTCAGGAGTTCATTCCTCTACAGTACAACTTACGCGCTCACAACTTCCGTCAGTTCTTGAAGTTCGGAAAAATGTTTGGCTGGACTCGTACACTCACCAAACCCTTTAGCCGTTTAAAAATTGAAGCCGGTTTTAATTTCAAGTATTTAAATTTTTTATTTGCGGATAATGCGGATATTTTTGAAGCCCTCTTATGGAGGGCTTACGATGAGGCTCGTGACAATGAGTTCATCGTCTATAATCAGGTTCGCTCTGAGTACATTTATCGTCGACCGCAAAACTGGATTGGTACACAACTCCCATTTGGAGTCTATGCCATCCTTCCGCCCGACGCTGAAGTGCCAAGCTTTCTGCATCCGTCCAATGAAAAATCCATTGAGATGGAGCCCTTCTTTTCACTTTAAAACTGATCCCTCAGCATGGTGAAGACATTGATGGCCCTATTCCGATTATCGGCGCAAAGATCTCTTTAGACTTTGCGCCTTTATACTTTTAAGCCAGTAAGATTCTTGCTTCGGTATAGGCTTGTATGTCTCAGCTATCCATTAAGCACTTCAGATGCCCCCATTGTGGAGAAAAGAACTTTTCCAAAAGAGGTTACTTCTATAAAAAGAGCACTAAAACTTTCATCCCAAGATATCAGTGTTTTGCCTGCAAGAAGTCCTTTTCCACTAGAACTTTATCCCCTACATTTGGACAAAAAAGAGTCGATCTTAATGTACAGATATTTAAACTTGCAACCTCAGGAGTCGCTCTAAGAGAGATCGCAAGACTATTAAACTGTAACTATAAAACCGTATACTATAAATTTAAATGGCTCGGCCATAGAGCAAAAGTATCTAAGCTCTGAAAAGAGAATCCATGATCCACTTTTTCCACTCAACCATACCTGCGCTGTATTAAGAGATCATATCAAAAGACTTGCTAGAAAAAGTTGGTGTACATCCAAAATCAAAGAACACCTCGAACTGAACATCTATTTGTACATAGCTAAGGTGAATCAATACAGATTCATATAGTTCATAAATAAAAAACATCCCTATAGCATTGTTGAAATCAAAATTTGCGGAGAAAGCTAAGAAAGTCTCTGGCCGAAAGCGGCCTTTGCGGGGGCCTGGACGGCCCGAACCGATGCCAAAGGCAGCGGCCGCAATTGAGCCAGGATGGCGTGCCGCTGAAGTGCTAGAGACTTGCTTAGATTGCTCCGCAAATCCCTCGCTTTCAAACCAGCCTAATGGACCAGTTCAAGTTACTTATGTCCTTTTCGAGAAGCAGGTGGAGCACTTTCTCCGCCCGAACTCATTCCATAAATCACTCTTTGATCCTGCTCTACTTTTAAAACTTCGGCTTTCGTAATACAGGTTTTAGCATTTGCTGCAAACTTAGGATTTTCTTTAAGAAACTGACGATAATCATCTGCCTGATAAGGGTCCGCGATGACATAACCCACTTTTTCTTCACAAGCACCCTTCTTCGCGGAAGAGCAATCCTGCCAACGAGCCCCGTAGACGACGCGACCATCTTTAGTCATCCCTGGGAATGAATCCACAGAATCCACTTTGCGAGTTCTATCTCCAACATAAAAAGTTCTTTTTAAATCTCGGTCATAAAGATGAATTCCACTGACGGGCACGCGATCCCTGAAACACTGAGTTTGTCCCTTTGCTGAAGCTTTACAAGTCTCTGCCCCTTGGACAGTACTACTCCCCAAAAATACCAGTGGTGCTTTTTTACCTTCTTGCGGAAAACCAAAAATCACCTTTGACGTGGCAAACCCAATATCATCAACAAGCTTACAGTCAGTATTATTGGCAGCAAATTCGTAAATCCTCATCGTCGGATTTTTGTCAGCAGAGTTCACGGGAAATGCCGCAAATTCTTTGCCATCAGTTGAGATCATCGGAAGAGTGAACATGTCCCCTTCTGTTTTTCTTAAGTTCCCGCACATTGTGTAACTTTGCGATTCTTTATTCTTTTTATAAGAGCCATCTTTATTTTTAGAAACTTCGATGACCTTATTCTTCAGTGAACCTGCCGTGGCCTGATTGCCATCGTTAGGCCACGAAAGAGATCTGATTTTTATAGAGGCATCTGTCGAGCCAGGCATCTCGGCTGCCGTCGCATAAAAGCCCTCTATGCCACCTTTAAACTGGCGGCTTGCTTTCTTTTCATGAGCGATAACATCAGCCACTCGAAAGTGATCACCACCAATGTTGTTCACAAAACGCCAAGTCCCCTGCACCGGAAACGCTTCATTCTTCAAATTCGTATTATAAGCGATGGCTTCTTTTCCGCCGCTATCAGTGTCGCGGATTTCCATAAGACTTGCTGAAGTTAAATGATCGCCGGAAAGAGACCTCAGAACGTATCGACCGTCTGGGCTAATTCGCGAATAGGTTCCCAAACTTGCACTCGATCCGTCTCTATTTTTTAAAGCTGCCTTACCAACAAAAGGGATATATTCGTTGGCCTTTACACATTCCGATTGCGCCAATGTTAAAGAAGAAAACAATAAAGTTCCGCAAAGCACTGCGACTGGGTATTTTTTAAAGTGACTCATTAGTTCAACTCCTTTAACCATTCTTTGAAAGTGATCTCCAACCCTTCCGGCGGAAGAACTCCAATCACTCTGCGAGAGTTGATCTTGCCATTGCCATACACAAAAACTGTCGGAAAATGCAAAGTAGAGTTTCGCATATAAAGATCCACCGAAGCTAAACGTCGACCTTTAAATTCTGCCTGAACACTTTTTGCAGCCCCTCTGGCTTCACTTTCATGCACAAAAGGATCAAGGACGGGAACAAATTCAATATTTAGTTTTTTTGCGACATCTCGAAAGACTCGAAACTCAGTGACTGAGTAAACCATGCGCGGTGACCAAACATAAATGACTCCCGACTTCCCCGAAGCCACGAGATTCTTAAGATCGCTATCTGTAAAAAAACTTTCAGGCTCCGAATCTGCTGGGCGTGCCCCTGCAGTCTCTTGCTTAAACATCAAGCCTCGCCCCTCACTCTGAGTCATTGCGCAGGTCTTTTTATTCCACTCAAAGTTCTTATTCAGCTTGGATGAAATATAAAAAATTTTGGGTGGATTCTTCTCAGAAACTTGCAACTCATACCAATGACCTAGATCGCGCGAAGCTCGATAGACTTGAGTCTGGGAATCCTGATCAACCACCCTCTCCCATTGAATACCGTCTTTTGAGAACTCATTTTTTAGGAAGGCACTGACTTGTTTCTGACAGGGAATCGGCGCACGAAATGGCGTTGGGATCAATAATGTCTGCCCTTGGGCTGATTGATAGCTTAATACTGCTAAAATAAGAAATAGACTCTTCAAGATAGAACCCTCCGCATCTTAAAAAATCTCATAGGATGGGTGATGAATCTATCTCTGTTTAATATTCTCCAGCCTATTGTCGCAATAGATTTACGGAGATTTAATTTTCTTTAAAACTTTTTAGAAACAAGCGCAGGTTGCACTTAAAGACTCCATACCAGAGCACTTAAAACTTCGATCCTTTAAAGTCACTTCAATGTCCTTTAAGAGACCGTTTCGCTCAACGTAATAAAGATCACCACCGCCACTAAAAACTGCCCTCGCAGCCTTTTCGCGCATGACTACTTTGCCTTCCTGCTCCAATTGTCCCACATAACTTGCCGATGGGTTGTACTTTTGGTCATTGGGAACTGATAACGAGATCGGTAGTCCCTCTTTATCTAGACCGTAGTATTTCAAAATACGATGTGAAGACTCTTCGCCTCGCCCCTCGACTTCAATGCGGACGCGACGCTGCTCTCCGTTGGGAAGATTAATATGAGTATTAAACCACTCTGTCGAAACTTCAGAAAGATCTCCCATCTCTGGCTTTAAAGAAGTATTTAAAGACTGCAAAGTGGGAAGCTCCGAGAAAACTATATTCTTGATATCTAGGCATTGACCCATTTTCTCAAGATGCTTTGAAAAATTGTTGGAAAGCAATTCTTTGTAGGAATCATCTCGCTCAGTAATACCTTGAACAACAGTGGACGACTCGCCTTGAAGACTTGCAGTGAACAGGGCTTCAGAAACTGGCCCCTTTTCACTCTCCCTCTGAGCGACCACTCCCGTTGCAGAAGTTTCTACAACGGGGGATTGTTTTTGCGCCCGCAGATAAACTGTGAGCATCGCTATAACGGCTAGAACGAGATAATATCGCTTTTTCATAAATTAGTACTTTGGACAACCTTTACCGTTTGAATCCGCAAGTCCCCATCGAGCTTCTAATGAATCATTAGGATTTGAAGAAACTTTTCCATCCAACATCGCAGTTACGAAATCATAAAGATCCATCTTACGACCTGGGCGATATTCAATAGCAGGACATTGATCAATGAACGACTTCAACTTTTTAATTCTTTGTGCTGAAGTGATTCCAAAACCAGAGGCTGAACTTGCCATATCTTTAATAGTTTTTAAGATACGTTTGTCACGAGATGGCGTTGAATAAGCATCGTACTGATCCGCATTCATACAAGTACCATTCAGTCTTTGACGAACCACTTCTGATTTCTGAACAACGTCAATTCTGGCAGTTACTAAGTTACAAAGATTCTGCGCTTGACGCTCGTAGCTCTCACCTTTTTCTTCCGGTCTGAGTGCCAATCTTTCTTGAACATCTTTGGTCCACTGAGAAATATGTCTTTGGCGATTTGAGCTACTGTTGTGATCGTCATTGCTATTATGACTTTGCGTAACACCGATCTCAAACTGCTCTAAAGAATACCCTGGTAATGAAGAAACACCTTGAGCATACTGTTGCGGCTGAATCCAATTTCTGAATCCAGTGTTTTTCTCAACTGGCATAAACACCAAGCTCGATGTTGTAATCAAAGGACGAACAGCCGCTGGAACTGTTGAGCCGATCAAATAAACGGCTCCACCTTCACTCACCTCTTTGACAAGTTCCGCATGGCCTGGGTCCTCTTTAACACTTCCACCAAAAATCTTGCTGAAAATATTCTGCTTCGTAATACGTGGACGGCTCCAAATCGTACCGGCCTTTACGTGTTCACGAGAAATCTTAATTGGATAAGAATCGTTCGGTAAACTCTTCGTGCTAGTGATTTCAGAAACATAGTTGATAAATCGTTTTAAGCGCGCAAAAGAATCGCCTGTGCCATCAAAACGAGTCATCTTATTGGTGATCATTTGACTGCCACCAGTGGGGTCTTTGATGGCAAACGGAAGAGAGTTTTCGTAAGCAAAGATCAAGCGTGCGGCATAAACAGCATCGGCGCAATCTGTTGAAATACCTTTATATTTACCAGACGTAAAAAAGTCTTCGTTAAAACTGGTCTCTACCCATTGGGAATAACGAGCTTCCCACTGCGCGTTCCATGATTGGGTTTCTTGCCAAACAGCGGCCTTGGCTGAAGCACCCATAAGCAATAAAGCACAGACCGACGTACCTAGTACCGCTCTTTTCATAAAATCCTCCATTAAGATTTATAGAATCGAGGAATCCTAGAGCAATCCTTTTGCCAACGGCGTTTGATCTATTAAAGAACCTGTTGCTTAATAGATTCAAAACACCTTCGCTCAGCGAAATTTATTCATACATAGCCTCAATTAGCGCACTCATTGAGCACAAAACACGCTCCCGCCATCTTACGGCGAGTGTTTTAAAGTTAGACACTCGATGCGTCCTAAAGTGACTCTCCTTTGTTTTAAGGGGGCCTTGGTTTTGCTGTTCTATCTATTGATGAATTGGAACTTTGGAAACCTTCTTAAGATGTCTCTCTTATATATGTGCCTGAGCACCAGCGTTGCTATGGGGCAGGAGATTCAAGCTATTGAAGGACAAAGTCGCGGTCAGGTTTCTTCAGCGGATCGCATTGCTCGAAAGATTATCCAGTCCCTCCCTGAATCCAACACCAAAAACGGACTTCTTCGCTACTACAGTATACTTGCACCAACCTCCTATCTCGATGACGACTCCGTGGGCTTTAAAAACTCTGGTATTGCGAACTTCTTTGAGTATCACTTTAAGCGAAACACTTGCTTTGCAGAAACAGCTTACGAGTTCTACAGCGAACTGCGCACCGAAACCCGACAAAACCAAAAACTAAATCCTGATCAAGTACGCCACTCTCGCCCATCATTAGCTGATGTCGCTGGCGGAACACGCAAAGACCTCAAAGCCGGCTGGCTTTGGGAAAAAGCCCTTAAACACACTCGCGGCAACGCGAATGCGGCCATCACCTTGATTGGACTCTGCGGTCATGACGATGTCGAACAAGGTGATTTCTTTAATGCCGAAGCCCTTAAAAACCTAACCGCCAAAGGCCATTCTGAAGAATCTCTGCAAGTTCTTTTTAGCGATGTCTCTGATGACGGAGAAGCTGACGCCCTTTCGTTCTGCCCTGATAAAGAGGCGGATTTTTTTGTTTCTTCAAGCCTTGGTAAAAACGTAGATATTAGTTCTTCTTTAAAAGAAAAAATTCTGTACTACCAATACCCGGGAAAAAAGGCCGAGCAAATTGCCTCTAAAAATTATCATATTTTAGGTGCTGCCTTTATGACCTGCCAAATGATCGAGGCAGGCCTTCATCCCCTCTTAGCCGTACAAGTAGAGACTACAGCCGCCAGCCTTTATCGAGGAATTCGTCTTTGTCAAAATGTCGAGCAACCGGCATGGCTCTTTAGATTGATTCAAAAAAGCCCTGAAATTCGTAAAAAACCTTACTCCATGACCTTTGAAGAATTCGTCGTTAAACAAACTTTAGAAACTGGAAAAAGTGGTATCTGTGCCCAAGAAAAAGTCGCAAACTCTAATGCCTACTGCCAGGTGCTTGAAGCCCTTGGCGCGCCGAGTGTTCTGTCTTTACCGCGCCTCGAAGAACGCGCAAAATCTCTTTTAAATAAAAACATCGACAATATTATTGCTAGTGGCGTTTACGCTTCTTGGACAATCACAGGTGATATATTTGGGGTAAGTCTACCTTGTACTCGTGATCAAATCTTTGGGCCTCATCCATTTCTTAAATGGTTAGTTGCACAAGGACAGTTGCCTCTGAACCTTTGCGGACAGCATCTTAGCACCGAGAGCTGTCGCAAGGCTTTAAATAAAATTCGCGCTTGGGAAGTAGACTTTGATTGGACGATTTCTCAACATCAACTGGGTGCTAATTTCGCTGCAAGAAACTGTCAACGTTCTTCGCAAAAAACACCGAGCTTGGAGTTCTGTCGCAAATAGCAGATTTAGTTGGAAGTCCGACTCTTCTCAAATCGGAAATAATCATCCATAATAGCTTGCAAAGACTGGTACTTCATCTTCATGCGCTCTAGCCTTGAAGTTGCAAGATCATTTTCTTGGTAAGCATGAACACCTTGTGAAGACGACATAAAGCCATCGGCTGAAAGCGCCAAACCAAATCCATCAAAGGCATAGCTATCTTCAGGATTTACTTTCAAAACATTCTTCCCTAAAGAAAAATAATCTTGCCCGCTCAGAGCCAATTCATAAAGCGTCGGCAATATATCTTGGTGAGACATATAAATATTAGAAAAGGCTTCTTTAGCAGGAGCAGTTTCTGACTTTAAGCCCTGTGGCACGTAGAGATAAAACGGCACTCCATGCTGATCTATAAGATTCTTATCATTAAAGCGAACGTTCCAAAAGTTGTGATCCCCCGTTCCCGCAACGAGAGTGTTCTTTCCTAAATCCCCTGCTTTGATCGCTGTCATAAATTCAGCTAAACGATCCATCGAGTAGCGATAGGTATCAAAGCGCTTTTGCGACAACTCCACGCTGGTGTTTAATTCGGCCTGCACCTCAGATGGAATTTTTAATTCGGGCAATTGATATTTGGTCGGCAACTCAAATGGTGGATGATTTGTTGTCGTCATAACAACGATAAACTGAGGTTGTGATGCTTCCTTAAGAACCTTCAAAACATGCGCAAAGACCTCTTCATCATAAACACCCCAAGAGTGCTCTTCGATTTCCGTACCTAAAGACGCCTGCACCTCTTGACCGCCATCGACAAGGGCATAACCTTGGGCTCTGGCAAATTTTGCCAGCTCACGCCATCCAGGATTCCCGCCGTAAACCAGTCGTGTTTCATATCCTGCCTTTTGAAAAATTCGCGCAGGGGAAGTCTGAAATGGCACATGAAGAAATTGGGTCTCTGAAAGAAAGTTATAGCCCAGTCTATGAATCTGCCCTGCCATCAATGCACTTAAAGATCCAATCGTGCCCCCAGTTCCTGGCAAACAGTGGCGCGTGAGGTAGTCTTCACTCAAATGAGTCTTCATAGCGCCTACGAGGTCGAAGTCACCAGATTGATATTGCAACCAATACTGCCCCCAACTTTCCATCACCACTAAAACCACGTGGGGTGACGGCCCTGATTGAACTTTGGTTGGAATTTGATGGCGCATGAGTTCAAAAGGATTTTCAGGCACACTGCCCACTTCAACATCAAAGTAGTTTGCGAAGGCCTGATTGACTCTCCCATCATAGCCGAACTTACGAATATTAAGATCCGGCGTCGACTCAATCTGCGAACGCAGCTCTACGGATCTAGAAAAAGCTCGACTGGAGTTGAAAGCCATATCGTTTAATACAGGATTCGAAGTTACCCCCAAATCCATTTCACTTAATGGAAAGAGCGTCAATGATCCTCGGGCTGCTACACCGTTTGCGAGCATCAAAACAAAAAGCCCTAAAAGCACAAAAGCTCGTGAAGAAAGACTTTGCTGAGGTTCTAAACCAAAGTACTTCACAACTTTCTCCTTAAAGACATACTTTAAGAAGGCTTTAGAACTAACTATAAAAGCGACGAAAGCAAGTGCTCCCCAGATCACGGGGTAGTCACTCCAAATGGTTTTTATCAAAGCAACTGTATCGTCTTCAAAAAAACCAAAGATCATCACATTGAGGCGATCCTGAAAGAATGAATAGAACCCAAGATCCATCACATTCAAAAAGAAAACCAATACTGCAAACACAAGATAATAGAACCTAGAGAATTTCAGAAAAAAAGAAGGAACCTTACCAACCGCAGCGTAGACTAAGAATACCAATAAGAGCGGAATACTATTGATATAGGCAACAATAGTTCCATCGAAGCGAATCCCTAAAAAAAAGGCTCTCCAGAAATCTCCTTGCGACAACAAAGAACTCTCGACAAAGAAAGTCGCAAATATCCCCCTAAAAACCACCTGCAAAAGCAGCAAAAACGCAGATATTCGCAAAATTCCTAAAAGATAACGACCCAATGACATATCACTCTCGCCTATTTAATAAACTTTGGAGATATAATCATAGGCCTGCTCTTTCGCAATTTAAAACTCGTTTTCACAAAAAAATAAGGGCTTTCCAGTGTTTGGAAAGCCCTTATTTTCTATTTAAGATCTATTTTCGCTTACATCACTATAGAATCATGATTGAGAACGTTCTGAGAGACGTGGGGCCAGAACCAGTCCAATTGCGGGTCCGAAGCAATCACGTCTTTTACGCAGACCTTCATTTGCAGGCATTTTTCGGCCTCTCGACGGAGCCATAACTCCACGTCATCATATCCTGGTCCAATGATAGTTATTTCCAATCGAGAAAGAAAATGACTCAATCTCAACTGATCTGCCGGAACAGAGAACAACTCTGCTCGCGCGCGCACGAACTGAAGGAGCTGACACTTCACCTCTTCCACCGAGCGATGGTTGATACGTCGAAGAATCAGATCTGACTGATGATCACGGTTAACCCAGCGTTGGTGCAGACCACGCTGAACTAGATTGATGATTAGACTTTTTAGCGCAGATGGGATCAGTCGAAACTCTTCATCTGTTATCGTCATCACCTGCATTAAATCCACATAGCGAACCTGTTCCTGGCCTGCTCGTAGTGAGGTGAGTACTTCAGGTATTCTGAGAACGGATTCCCTGATACCTAGAAGATCGATTCCTGCTCCATCCGTGAAGTAGAGAATTCTCATACTTATATCTTGACCTAAGTTGGAGCCAAATGTTGAGCAAAAAGTTAACATACGACCATGGTCTAGCTTCCATTTTTTAGTGCAGCCAAGTTCTTCTATTTGCTAACATGGACATGAGCCTAGATGGTGTCACTCGGCAAAAATTGCCGCTTAAAAGACAAGGATTGTACAACTGTGATTTTACGCAACCGAAAAAATCAGCGCCCACCATTTGAGAAATGGTATTCCTATATTCTCTTTGTATTTATAGGTTATTGCATTGCTGATCTTTCTATCTTGGCGTACCGCGATCGCATGTTGCCGCAAACAGCTCCCCCTGCTCAACCGAAACAAAGAAACATCTCCACTCAAGCTAGTAAAAGTTCTTACAGCGGAATTGCTTCTAGAAATATGTTCTCGTTCACGGGGCAAATGCCCGATGCTCTTGTCGATGAATCAAAAGGCACCCAAACTCAACAAGAAGATGCGCCTGTGCCATCACAACTTCCACTCACTTTAATTGGTACATTGGTGCACTCTAATCCCGATAAATCCTTGGCGGCGATTGAAGTTCGCGGCAAAAACCAAGTGATCTCTTACAGCGTTGGTAAAGACATTGAGTCCATGGCGAATATTATTAAAATTGAACGTCAAAAAGTGACTTTCCGCAATCTCAACTCGGGTCGTCTTGAGTTTATTGAGATGAAAAAAGATGGGGGTCGCTTAGCGTTTGGCTCATCACGGCCAGCTGCAGTGGACAATGGCCAAGAAGTTCAAAAAACAGGCGACAACACGTTTGCGATCAAAAAATCGGACCTCTTAAAATACACCAATGACCTTTCAAGCATTCTTATGCAGGCCCGCGCCGTTCCTAATCGCGAACCCGGCACTGGTAACATTAATGGCTTTAGAATTTTAGATATGCAGCCTGGAAGTATTTACGAACAACTCGGTTTGCAGCGTATGGACGTCATCAAATCCGTCGATGGCACTCCAGTGGATAGCCCTGCTAAGGCTATGGAGCTTTACAACGCTCTTAAAAACTCACCTCGCGTGAGTTTGCAAGTAGAGCGCAACGGTAAAACTGAAACTATGACTTATAATATTCAGTAATAACTGAATAAAAGATTTTTTATCCTCAAGAAGAGGAGAGGTGTAATGAAAAAAACCGTCAGCATAGGACTTGCTTCATTGATGACTGCCCAACTTGTGGGCCCGGCTGCTCAGGCTCAGTTTGAGGACTTCCCTCCTCCTCCGCCGCCACCAGATTTTGGTGATTCAGATAATTCTGAAGATAGCTACTTCCCGCCACCACCGTCTTCTTTACCTTCGCGCCCTTCAGGCCCTGCGTCTTCGCGTGGTGCTGGTACTGCTTCAGCCGAGAGTGATAAGTCAGAGGTTTTAAATAAGTCTGCAAAAGATAAATTTGCCAATGCGCCTATTGAAGATATCAATAGCACTAACTTCCCTGAAACAATTGAGTCTTTCGATTTCCCGAATGTCGAAATCACCGACCTTATTAAAGCTATCGGCGAACTTACGGGGAAGAACTTTATCATCGACCCAAGTGTTCGTGGTAAAATCACAATTGTTGCACCAACAAAGATCTCTGTTGCTGAAGCTTACAAGGCTTTCCTTTCGGCTTTAGCTATCAATGGTTTCACAGTTGTTCCTTCTGGAAGCTTTCTAAAAGTAAAGTCAGCACGTAATGCTCAAAGAGATAATATCGAAACATTCTCTGGAGCCTACTACCCTAATGCTGACCAAATGATCACACGTATTATCCACTTAAAGCACATCTCTGCTTCTCAAGTGAATCGTGATCTGCGTATTTTACCGTCTAAAGATGGTGAAATGAATATTTATGAACCAACAAACTCCATCATTATCTCTGACTACGGTTCTAATATTGACCGTGTGATGAAAATCATCAGTCAGCTAGATGTTCCGGGCTTTGAAGAGCAACTCGAAGTTATTCCTATCCGCTACGCAAAAGCAAAAGACCTTGCGGATCTCGTAGACAAGATCGTGAACAAAGGAAATCGTCCACAAGCTGGCGGTGCTCCAGGTACATTCACAGCAGGGGTTCCACGTTTTTCAAGAACTGCAGGCGCTTCTTCTCAACAAGGAGCCAGCTTCTTTATGGCGATCCCAGATGATAGAACAAATTCTATCATTGTTGTTGGTAATAAATCTGGTATCGGTCGCATCAAACGCCTTATTGCTCAATTGGATTTCAAAATTCGCCCTGAAGAATCTGGTGGCGTTTACGTTTACCACGTTAAAAATGGGGACGCAGAAAAATTAGCACAGACTCTTCAAGGAGTTGCAAAAGATGCCACTCCTAAGCCACAAACTGGCGGAAGCTTGCTTTCTCCAATCGGTGCTGGCGGCCAAATGCAGGCTCCGCAAGAGATCTTTGGTGGCGATGTAAAAATCGTAGGCGATAAGACGACAAACAGCCTCATCATCACAGCGTCTAAGCAAGACTATGAAGTTGTTCTGAATATTCTTTCAAAAATCGACACTCCTCGCGACCAAGTCTTCGTTGAAGCTATCATCATGGAGATGAGTGCGAACGATGGTACTGCATGGGGCATTGGTTACTATAAATACGGCGATACTGGTTATGGTAAAGTCGGATTCAACGGAATTGATAACATCAACACCCTTCTTAGCCCTACTGGCGGTAACGGTGCTGTTATCGGCTTTGGTGAAGGCAAAGTTATCGAAGTCACAGATCCTATCTCTAAGCAGAGCTTGAAGATCCCTAGCCTTTTAGGTTTCATCAACTTCTTAAAGACAGCAAAAAAAGCAAATATCCTTTCGACTCCTCAATTGATGACTTTAGATAACCAAGAAGGTGAAATCGAAGTGGGTGATAAAGTTGTTGTTGGTTCCAATGCAACAAGCACAGGAACTTCTGGAACGACAATCACAACTCCGGTATTTGAAGATGCGACGATTAAACTAACTTTGAAACCATTCATCAGCCCTACGACAAATCAAATTCGTATGGAGATCAAGCAACAGGTTTCTCAGCTATCGACAGCAAGTACTCCAAAGGCATTCCAAGACTCTACTCAGCCGTTAGCCAAACGTTCGATCAAGACTGTGATCAACGTACAAAATGGTGACACTGCGATTTTGGGTGGTTTGATGAGAGAACAAGATATCGAGTCGGTAACGAAAGTCCCTCTTCTTGGAGATATTCCAATCCTAGGTTGGTTGTTTAAGTCACGCACTATCGTGAAAGATAAAACCAATATGGTTGTCTTCTTAACACCTAAGATTATTCGCAACACATTTGATTCAAACGCTATCGTTTCTCAAAAGCTTGACGAACGTATAGATTTTATCAAAGCACAAGGCGGCGTTGATCCTTATGGTAAAAAGATGGATCAAATCCATCGCAGAGCTCAAGCGCCTTCAGGTGCTCCAGCTCCTGAGTTGCAAGACGATGACATTCCATTTATGGAAGAGTAATTGAGATTTTTTAGGAATTTACGGAGATTGTTCTTAAATGGCAGCAGATATACAGACGATACTTTCTAAGGCCACTTCCCTTTCGCAGGACCAAATTCGTTCGGTTCTTGCGAACACATCTGTGGTCCGTCCAATTTCTGTCGGAGAAGCTCTTTCTGCAAAGGAATTTACCAATGCGGATGAGCTGGTCTCTGATCTCTGTAAAGAGTTAGGTCTTGATTTCATCAAAGACATTCCCGTCAGCGATATTTCCGCTGATTTAGTCACTGACATCCCTATTAACTACGCTAAACAGCACAACATCCTTCCTTACAAGGAAGAGTCCGACGTGCTTGTGGCCCTCACCTCAAATCCTGTAAACCTTAAAGCGCTGGATGATTTAAAAGTGCTTTTCGGAAAGCGTGTTCGCCCTCTGATTACGACGACGATGCGCGTGCAAGATGCCATCAATAAGGTCTACGAAAAAAGCACCGCGAACCTTTCTGGATTGGATGAGATTGACGACGAAGACTACGACTTAGACGATCCGATTGTGGATCTTCTCGAGGCTGGCGAAGACGATGCGCCCGTGATCAAGATGGTGAATAGCCTTCTTTTCCGCGCCGTCAAAGAAAAAGCATCTGATATCCATATTGAACCCTATGAAAAAGACATGGTCGTTCGCTTTAGAACAGACGGTATTCTTTTTGATATCTTCAAACCACCAAAGAAACTGCAAAATGCTATCACTTCGAGAATCAAAGTTATGGCAAATTTAAACATCGCTGAAAAACGCCTCCCTCAAGATGGTCGTATCCCCTTGAAAGTGGGCGGTAAAGACATTGATATTCGTCTTTCCACAGTTCCAACCGCTCATGGTGAACGTCTGGTGATGCGTATTCAAGATAGATCCAATATCGTTCTTGAGTTGGAGCAACTGGGTTTCTCTACGGAGAACCTTGAAAGACTCGACGATCTTTTAAGTCGTTCCTACGGCATCTTCCTCGTAACCGGTCCAACGGGCTCTGGTAAGTCCACGACTCTTTACGGAGCTCTTTCTAAATTGAATGAGCCTGATGTAAATATTTTGACCGTTGAAGATCCTGTGGAGCAACGAATCCACGGCATCGGACAGGTTCAAGTGAACTCACGCATTGGCTTAACGTTTGCCGCAGGTCTGCGCTCCTTCCTTCGTCAAGACCCTGACATCATCATGGTCGGTGAGGTTCGTGACTTAGAAACTGCCGAGCTTGCAATTCAAGCTTCCCTCACGGGCCACTTGGTTTTATCCACGCTCCATACGAACGATGCGGCCGGCGCCTTCCCTCGTCTGATTGACTTCGGTGTAGAGCCGTTCTTGATTGCAACCTCTATTCAAGGTGTGATCGCTCAACGTCTTGTGCGTGTTCTCTGCCCTCACTGCAAGGCGCCGCATGAGCCAACGGCGTTTGAACGCCAACTTTTAGGCATCACCGAAGATCAAGCTCAGAATGCACATATCTGTAAAGCTATTGGCTGCAATCACTGCAACCAAAAAGGTTATTCGGGTCGTACGACAATCAGTGAGCTTTTAATGGTCACCGACGATATTCGCACCCTCGTGATGCAACGTAAGGACGGTAACACAATTAAAAAAGTTGCCGTTGAAAATGGAATGAAGACATTCCGTGACCATGGCATTCAAAAAGTCCTAGCTGGAATCACGACTATTGAAGAACTAACTTCAAATACTCAGTTAGATATTTAGGAGATAACGAACGCGCCATGCCTATTTTTGAATACAAAGGTCTTACAAGAGACGGAAAAAACGTCAAAGGCATCATCGACTCGGAGAATATGCGAGCGGCGCGCGCTAAATTGAAAAAAGACAATATATTTGTCGTTGATATCCGCGATAAGAAAAAAGGCGATAGTAAGAAAGCAAAAGGGGCTCCTCGCTCTACCAAGAATGTCGGCGTTAAAGAACTTTCTCTGATGACTCGTCAATTGGCGACTTTAATTAAAGCAAACATTCCCCTTGTCGACGCTCTCACGGCGGTCTCTGAACAGGTGGAGAACCCGACTCTTTCAGAAGCCATCGCTGACTGTAAGAACATGGTCAACGAAGGTTCGCCGCTTTATAAATCTTTGGCCAAGTATCCCAATATCTTTTCTAATATTTATATTTCTATGGTTGAGGCCGGAGAAATGTCAGGAAGCTTAGACGTGATCCTGATGCGTCTTGCAGAGTTTACGGAAGCACAGGCCGACTTGCGCGCCAAAGTGAGCAGCGCCATGACCTACCCGATTGTGATGATGGTTGTGACGTTGGGTCTCTTGGGCTTCCTCTTTGTATTTCTGATTCCTAAAATGGTCACTGTTTTTGAATCCGCTCCCAATTTAGAGCTTCCTTGGTATACGGTGACGCTCATTGATGCCAGCCAGTTTGTTGTAAATTACTGGTATCTCTTAGTGGGTGGCGCCCTGCTAATGTATCTGCTTTTCAAAAATTGGAAGAACACTCCTGCGGGGCAAGCTCAGTGGGATGCTATCTCTCTTAAACTTCCAGTTGTGGGCCCCACTGTTCGCATGGTTGCGGTATCGCGCTTTACTCGCACACTATCGACTTTGCTCAATGGTGGCGTCCCCATGCTAGCAGCCATGGACATCGTCAGAAACGTTGTTAATAATCACGTTTTAGCGCAAGCCATTGACGAAGCCCGTAGCAATATCTCAGAAGGTGAATCTATCGCCGGCCCTTTAAAAAAATCAGGACAATTCCCACCGATCGTGATCCACATGGTCAACATTGGTGAAAAAACTGGCGAACTCGAGAATATGCTCTCGCAAGTCTCTGACGCCTACGACTTTCAAGTAAAAACAAAAACTTGAGGGTCTTACAAGTCTGATGGGTCCAGTTGTGATCGTAATGATGGGTCTTGCCATTGGTATGATTGTCATGGCGGTGATGGTTCCTATGTTTGAAATGGCGAACATCGCAGGATAAGTCCCAGATCTTGCTAGCTAAGCAGAACGGCTATGAATGAAACTCTTTAAGCGGGATACGCCCTCCAGGCTCAGCCGGCTTCTTGACCACCGATTACGGTGGTCGCAGGCATCCATGCCTACCGGAGATCCCTTATTAAAGAGTTTCACCCATAGCCGTCTTCGTCATTAGCTAAAATCTCTAGGTTCTTGCAATAAATCCTAGAAGCCCCCGAGTTAGCGCTTTGAATCCTTTTAAAGCGGACTTCTTCTTTCTATTTCTAGACCTCTTGTTCAACTCGCTTTCATTTTTATCTTTGCGCCATTTTGAAGAAATCTAGACGCTTTCCTTTACCTCAAAGTAGCCTTCTGCTATTCTTTGAAATTGAAAAAACAAGGAGTATTGGATGTTTCTTCTAAAAAACCGCAAGGGTATGACTCTGATCGAGATCATGATCGTTCTTGCGATCATCGGTAGTATTGCAGCCCTTCTTTTACCTAACATCACTGGACAGTTGGATAAATCCAAAGTTCGTGAAGCCCGCATTCAGTTAACGCAAGTTGTGAATGCCCTTTCTATGTACTACACAGACTGTGGTAAATACCCTGAAACTCTTGAAGGTCTTACGAAAGCAGATCCTAACTGCTCTAATTGGGGACCAGAGCCTTATTATAAAAAATCACTTAAAGATCCATTCAACCATGATCTTGTGTATGAATTAGAAGGCACTGAGTACACTTTAAAGTCTTTAGGTAAAGACGGTCGCGAAGGTGGCTCTGGCTACAACGCGGACGTTACTCTAGACGACGAGCAATAATCAGAATGCTATCGAGAAAGGGCTTCACCCTCATAGAAATTATGATTGTTTTGGCAATCATATCTGCTGTGATGCTGGTGGCAGCCCCTCGATTAAGCAAGAAAAACACAAACGTCAAAACCATCGCCCGAGAATTTCTAGTTCTCAGCAAAGAGGTGCGCAACAAAGCCCGCCTCAGCAATTCCACTTATCGTATCGTTATTAACATGGAACCTGACAATGAGTCCTACTGGGTCGAAAGAGCCAGCGGTCCTCGCCCTGTCGATCCAGACGCTGCCGAAAAAGAAAAAGACTCCAAAGAAGATCAGCCTCCTTCGGCTTTTCAAATCGACAAATCGATCACAAAAAAACAAAAAAAACTGCCTAGTGGACTTCGCTTTGCTTCTGTTGAATCGATCAATATGAAAGCTCCCGTCACTTCCGGAGCAGCCTATATTCACTTCTTCCCAGAGGGGTTTGTAGAAGCCTCAGCTTTACAAATTACCGACGGAAATAATTTAACTTGGACACTTGTTTTTAATCCTTTGACGGGTCAAGCTGATATTGTAGAAAAAGCTGCCACGTTAAAGGATATTGAACGGTGAGGAAGATTAATTCTCGAGGTTTTACACTCATTGAAACTGTGATCGCTATGGTGATCCTCTCTTCAGGACTTTTGCTTCTGTCAAATTCTTGGAGTGGAAGTTTTATGCGTGTTCGTAAGACTCAACTCAATACCGAAGTGTCGGCCTTGCTTGAACGCAAGATGGTGGAAATTGAGTTGGAGTACGCCGATAAACCTCTGGACTCTATCCCCGAAGAAAAAGAAGATGACTTCGGTTCCGAGTACCCTCAGTACTCATGGAAAATGGAGTCCAAAGAGTTTGAAGTCCCCGACTTTTCTGCCACGCTAACAGCCCAATCTGGCGGAGCTGATGAACTTACTTTAACAGTCATGAAAACCCTCACAGAGCACTTGAGCAAGTCTATCAAAGAGGTCAAGGTTACCGTGATTTATAAAGGCGGCAAAAAGCCTTTGAACTTTAGCGCGACACAGTACTTTGTAGACTATGACAAACCATTGCCATTACCATCACTTCCTGGTGGCGGAGGTGGAATGTGATTTATAACCGTCGCGGCTTTACCATGATTGAAGTCATGATCACGATTGCGATCTTAGCAACGCTGACTCTTCTGACTGCGCAAACACTTTCTGAATCCATTAAATCTAAAATTAAACTTCAAGATCAAATTGATGATGTCTCACGCATGCGTGATGCCATTCGTTTAATCGAGCGCGATATCAACCTTGCTTATCACTATCGAGACGTTGAAAAAGAAATTAAAGATTTAATTGATAAAAAAAACAAACCGCCTGTGGACCCCAACCAACCTCCTCCTCCGCCAACCTACGGCTCGACATTTACACCGGCACCAGAGGTTCCCCGCCGTGATCCTGCCACCCACTTTATTGGAAACGAAGAAAGTATTAACTTCGTCACAATGAACAATGCCCGCACCGTGAGAAACTCTCCTCAAGCCGACTTTATTGAAATTGGCTACAGCGTGCGCGACTGTCGCAGCATGAAAGAGTCAGGTGGAACTTCAAAGTGTATTTGGCGCCGAAGCTCCCCTTATGTTGATCTGGATGTCACAAAAGGTGGAGACGAGATCGTTCTTTTAGAAAATGTTTCCGAATTCAAATTTCGCTACATGGGAAAGGGAAAACAGGATTGGGTCTCTGACTGGAGAACAGACTCTCAAGGTGATGGAGTTACCAAGGGCCGCTTTCCACAAGCTGTCGAATTGTCCATCACTGTTGAGAAAAACATCAAGGGCAAGAGCAAGAAGTACTCCATGCAACTCATAATCCCAATTCACTTCCCCAACAATCCTCCGGAGGGACAAGGTGGCCAACAAAGGCAATCGTCGCAAAATCTTTAATTGGGGTCTAACTCGCCCCTTAAAGAATCAACGAGGTGTTTCCATCATGATCGCTGTGGCAGCACTGATGATGATCATGTATTTTGCGACAGAAATCTCTTATGAATCTAACGTTGAGTATCTGGTAAACTCGCAAAGTCTGAATCGTGTCAAAGCTTACTATGCAGCGAAGTCAGGAATGCAGCTCAGTCTTTTAAGAGTCAAAATGTACCAAGAGGCCCAAGCCAAATTGGGGGCACAATTAGGCAACAGTCCCCTCTTAGATCAACTCTGGAAGTTCCCGTTTGCTTGGCCCATGCCAATCCCCGATGAACTCAGTGCGATTGATAAAGATAACTTTAAAAAGACCTTCAGCGAATCCACTATGGATGCAAGTTACATTGTTACTATCGACGATGAAGGTTCGAAAATTGATATCAATGACTTAAATTCCCCAGCAAAATCACTGCAAGAAGCGACCAAGCAGCAGTTGCTCAATATTTTCGAACAAAAGAAGCTAGAAGATCAAAATTTTGCTCGAGAATATGGAAACTTTCGTTTTGAGGAGCTCATTAATAACATCGGCGATTGGATGAGTAGCAAAGCACAATCCCTCAATGGTGGTGATAAGCGCTCGCGTTTTTCTGAACTCAATCAGCTTTCTGGAACCGACTACTACCCTCCTAACCGCGCTTTTAGATCCATTGCAGAACTGCACATGGTTCCGGGAATGAACGATGACTTCTTTGATCTTCTGGCTCCACGAGTGACGATCTATGGAATGAAAGGAATCAATCCTAATTTAGCTTCCAAGGAAGTTCTAAAATCCCTAGATGCGGGCCTGACAGATGAAATCGTTGCCGAGATTATCAAACGGCGTGAATCAGAAAACGAAGGCGGTCCCTTTAAGTGCGATCAAAATGGCGGTAGCTCAGATTTCTGGAATTTTGCCCAAACCCGCGGGGCGAGACTTATGGGTGATCCGAGCCAGATTCCCCTGACTTGTGAAAGCATCGTAAGCTTTCGCATTCAAAGCACCGGAGAGTTTGCTGGGGCCGTTCGTGAAATCACAGCGATTGTTTTAGATCTCGACAAAACGGCCACCAAGGTTAAATCCCTCGTCGACAAAGAAAAGTCCAATGACGAAAGTGGTGATGGCGGCGGCGGTGGTAATAACAACAACAATAACAATAATAGTAACAACAGTAATAACAACCAAACCGCACAAGTTCCCAAGGGCCCACCTCGTATCGTCTATTGGAACGAAAGATAATTGAGACTTCTGAGTCTCATTTATCTTTTTAATCCCTCTAAAAAGCCCTCAGTCCTTAGTCTAGCTTCACTGCCTCGACCACTCACTAAAGTATGATCTTTGCACTATACACACCCTCCAACCTCGCTTAAACTTTAGACTTAGAGCGTGTTCATGGAGGAGCCCCTAGAGTGAAGTCAGTTGGAATAGACATCGGTTCTAGCAGCATAAAAATAGTTGAAGTCTTAAGTTCTTCAAAAGGATTTCAGGTTACTCGTTATACGGAGCACCCTCTAAACATTGCGCCGGGCGCGGATCAAGATTTAGAAATCATTGAATACTTAAGAGATTTTGTAACTCAGTTTGATGCGAGCCAAACAAGATTTGTTCTTGGACTTCGTCAAGATAGAGTGGCAATCCGCAATAAATTCTTCCCGTTCAATGACCGAATTAAAATTTCTAAGAGCTTACCTTTTGAACTTGAAGAAGATATCCCCTTCTCTGCTGAAAATGCTATTTTCGATGCGAAGATCATTCGCACAATTGGTACGGGTGCTGAAGTTCTTGCCTGTGCGGCCCCCAAACACCATGTGAAAGCCGCTTTAGAACGCGCTAAAGATGCAAGCATTGATCCCTTTGTTCTTTCTTCAGAGGGTATTGCATTCGCTAATACCATTGAGCGTTGGGATGAGCCTCCGGCGGCCCTCTTAGCTCCAGCCCTATCCTTAGACGGCGATGAGCAAAAGCCCGTTCGTCACCTACACTTGGTTTTAAACATCGGCCACACGCGCACTTTAGTATGTGCCTTTGAGGGCGGCTCTCTAGTCGCTGTTCGTTCTATTTTATGGGGTGGAAAAAATATTTCAGAAGCTATTGCACAGAAATACGAAATCCCCTTCTTAGATGCTGTTAAAGAACTTGAAACAAAAGGTTTCATTCTAACGAATAAGCAAGGCGCTACTTTCGATCAAATTACTTTCTCTGATACGATCGCAAAAAGCGTTCGCGAACTCGCTCGCGATATCCAACTTTCTATGTTGGAACTAAAAAGCGAATTCAATGGCCAAATCACTGACATCGCCTTAGTCGGCGGAGCTTCACAAATCAAAAACATGGGAGCTTTCTTAACTCAAGTTTTAGAAGCTCCTGTTAATAAAGGCTCTTCCATTGAGCTTGTGCCGAACGTTCTTTTTGATCGCTCTCCTCAAGTCGGAGCTAAGTGTGGCATTGCCTTAGGACTTGCGATTGAAGGTTTTAAAAAACCACGCAATCCGGCTCTGAATTTCTTAAGAGGCGATTTTGCGAAAGAGAACCATGCTCTAAAACTTTTTTGGAATAAGTGGGGCAACACTGTCAAGGTTGCGTCGGCTTTTTTAGTGGTACTCTTTGTCTACACGTCGCTAAGACAAACTTTCACTCTGAATCTTTCTGATCGCACTCAAGAGGCGCTTAAAGATCAGGCCAAGGTCGTTGCAAATCTCAAAGGTCGTGCAGCGTCGGAATCTGGTATTAAAAAATACATCCGCGACAATAAAAAAAGAGCGGCAGATCTTAAGACTCTTTCAAGTGTAGCAAATATGAACTCTGCCCTTGATGTCATGAAAAGAGTGAGTGAGTCCATCCCTGCTCGAAACGCCATTCAAATGGAAGTACGCGCTCTGGATGTTCGCGATGAACTTGTTGTTCTTCAAGGTTATGTGAACTCTCCTAACGAGATGCGCTTGCTGCAACAAGCTTTAACCAATGTTTCTAGCGATGGTAAGGTCAACTCTCAAAACGCAACGATTCAACCCTCTCCTGGGAAAACAAGTTTTTCCTTTAAATTCAATGTCGACCGTGGTGTTCAGAAGGTAACAAGATGAATTTAGAAGATTTAAAAGATCGTATTGTCACCGACGCACAAGCTACTTGGGAACGTCTTCAAGAAAGCTCTACGTTTAATCAACTCCGTGATCGTTACGAAAACATGTCGCCTTCTATGCAGAAGTTGTCCATTATTGGCGCCTCTGCTCTAGTTTCGCTTTTGATTCTATCCATTCCGTATTCTGGTTATATGCAATCGCAAGACTACATCGCGGAATTTGAAGGAAAGCGTTCAACAATTCGCGATCTTCTTAAAGTCAGTCGCGAGTCATCAGACGTTCCGCAGATTCCTCAAGCCCCTCCGGCGGGATCTATTCAATCTTCAGTTGAATCTTTCATGCGCGATGCGGGCTTTTTACCAGAGCAAATGAAGGGAACTCAAATCACTGAAGTTCCTTCGACATTGATCCCGCGTACCCTGACAGAGTCTGGAGTTCAAGTTTCATTGGCAAAACTGAACTTGCGCCAGATTGTCGACTTTGGCTACCAACTTCAAAGCATCAATCCAAGTGTGAAACTTAAAGATATGGCTATCACTGCCAATCGTGAAGATGGCAGATACTTTGATGTGGTCTACAAACTTATCTCTTTAGCTGTTCCCGCTCCCCCAGAGGCTCCAGCGGAAGAACCTGCTAACTCTCGCGGTCGCCGCCGTGGAGGAAACTAATGGATAAGTTACGCTCCCTCTTAAAATTGATTCGCGAAAGCAAAGGTAAGATCTTCTTAATGGTGGTCTCCGCCTTGGTCTTTGCCTTTATGATATTTCCCTTCGATGACTTAACCGATCTAATTTCCTCGCAAGTTTCTAAACTTTCGCGCAATACGGTTTACCTTCAATTTGATAATTTGAATGTCAGCTTAGTTCCGGCGCCTGGCGTGGATATGGAAAACGTCTATATCGAATCTATTCGCTTCCCGGGCATCTCAGCCAAAGAATTGAATATAAAACCCTCCATCTCTGGCCTTATCCAACAGCAGCCTTTTGGTAGCGTTTCTGCTAAAGGAATTCTCAAAGGCGACATTGATATCCGAGTCAGCAAAGCCAGCAAGACAGAAAATGGGATTGAACGACAAAAGCTAGAAGTCACCGCAAAGAGAGTCTCTTTAAATGACATTCGCGAAATCGCAAACCTTCCAGTGCTTTTAAAGGGTCAAGTGAACCTTACAAGCACTGCGATTGTAGATCTAACTTTTCAAGAGCAACCCGACATTGAACTCGATCTAACGATTCAACAATTCGAATTGCCTCCTTCGAACGTAGAAACAATGATGGGCCCTCTCACTCTTCCCGACCTAAAACTCACTTCTGTAGAGCTACGTGGTAGATTGGCGGCAGGCCGCTTTGTTATCGAAAATGGTACTCTTGGAAAACCAGGTGATGAACTCTATGGAACAATTAAGGGAAACATTGCCCTGAATCTTTCTAATAGAGGTGGACAGATCATCCCCCAAGCTGGTGCCTATAACTTCGATATCGACTTAAGAACCAAAAAAAGCCTGCAAGACCGTGCTGCATTATTCCTCAGCTTTATCGATGGCTATAAAACAAATACGAGCGAAGGCGCTCAATATAAGTTCCGCGTTTCTGCTACAAATCCGATGATGCCCCCAAATATTGGCAACGCGCGTTAATCCGTAATTTGCCCCCTTTCCCAACCCTCGTTTAATTAACTTTATTTGCCTCCCAGCCCCTGCTTTGCAGAGCTGGTGGGCAAATAAATAAAGTTTTTAGTCTTTCATTGACTTCAAACGCTTTAAGAACCAGAACGGGTTGTGAATTGGAGGGAATATGTCAGTAAATAAGGTCATTCTTGTAGGTCGCCTAGGTGCAGATCCTGAAGTTAAAGCTATCGGGAGCGGCAGCACTGTTGCTCGTCTTAACGTTGCAACTAGCGAATCTTGGGTAAAAGACGGCCAAAGACAAGAGCGTACTGAGTGGCACCGTATCACTGTATGGGGCAAGTTAGCTGAAATCTGCGGTAAACATCTTTCTAAAGGTCGCCAAGTCTATGTAGAAGGTAAACTTCAAACAAGACAATGGGAAGATCAACAAGGTCAAAAGCGCTATACGACTGAAATCGTAGCAAGCACTGTTCAATTCCTAGGTTCTGCTGGCGCGGAAAGCACTACAAGCAGATCTTCAGGTGGAAGTGATGATTTCAACTTCCAAGATTTCGGACCAGAGCCAAGCTTTGACTCTAACGACGAAATCCCTTTCTAAACTTTAGTTTTAGACTTATCTCTTAAATGAGGTACACAAAGGCTCATCAGCAAATTGCAGATGAGCCTTTTTTTATCTCTTCCCCCCTCATCATCACCTCTTACGAACTACACTACTCATCTCGCCGAAGGGCTCGGTATTGAGAATCAAACCTTCTTATTTAGCCCCACGTCTTTTACAATTTATAGAGATGAAACCATGGACTTTAATTCTTTCGATTCTGCTTATGAACTCTGCGTGCAGTGTCTATCGCTCCGATGGGCGTAAAGAATTTGAGTCTCTCGACTTTTCAAAAGCTTCATTTTATTTAATGAGTTGTCAAAAAATTGAATCTTATTCTGCTTTACAAAATACACTTTTAAACTCGGGTTACGACGAGATGACTCTTTCGCCTTACCTTATCTGGAGTAGAAAAGAAGTCTCCTATCTCCATGTAGTCTCTCTCTCTGAAGACACAAAAAGTTGCCATTGGGCCTTTGAGAATCAGGAGTCTTTTTTAAAAAACTCGTCTGATTTTATAGATATGCTAGAGACTACAACATCCGAAGAAAGTACAGCTCCGTGAAAAAAATTTTTCTTAGTGCTTTCACATTCTTTTTTTTCTACTCGCCATGGGTAAATGCAACCACCATCCATGCCGTGAAGGACAGTAAGGCTCTAATAAACCTTGAAGGAGCAATTGTTGAAGTTGGCGACGAGTTTTTTATAATTGATGCTGAAACTAAAAAACGCTCCGGCATTCTACGCATCTCACAAGTAAAGCCCAACAAAGCACTCGGCCTCATCATCAAGGGCCGTGCAAGTAAAGGGCAAACTCTGCAAGCTAAAGCTAGGTCCTCTATCAGCGCTGATGTCACGCCAGAGATGATTCAAAAAGGAACGACTCCAACAGCTCCAACTTCTTCTGGTAGCAATGGCGGCTATCTACGTGTACTTAAATCTTCCTATGGAATTTTAGGCGGTCTGTCGTCTAACTCTATGTCTGCAAATGTCTCTTATAATGATCCTATCGGCCTTGTACAAAGCAATGTCGACATGAAGGGCAATGGCCTTGCTGTCGGCGGCTTCTATGATTACATCGTCAGCTCAGATATTATTGCTCGCGGATATGTGGGCTTAGATCAATTCTCTGTAAAGGGAACATCCAACGAACCTGCCTGCCAAAAAAGTAATGACTGTAATGCCGAGATTCTGTATCTGGCTACCTATGGACATCTTAAATGGTATCCGATGAAAACAAAGATGCGACCTTGGGTGGGAGCAGGCTTAGGATATTTACTTGCCGTTTCAAAATCCAGCAACGCTCTTAAGAATGTCTCTTCATCTCAAGTGATGAGCCTTGCCGGTGGCCTTGATATTCAGCGCTCTCGTCGCGAATACATCCCTATCAGTTTGGAATACACGATGTACCCACCTTCAAGCACCGTGAAAGCCGGCTCCATTTCTATCCGAGCTGGCTGGGGTTGGAATTTTTAGGCAGTCTTAAAATAAACTGAGTTGCGTTACTGGTTTCATCCAGTGTCAAAGTTCCTTGATGGGCGTTGACGATCCCAGAAGAAATACTGAGCCCCAATCCTAATCCCTTACCAACCTCTTTCGTCGTAAAGAATGGCTCCATGATTTTCTTGCGAATATGCGCAGGAATCCCCGCGCCAGAGTCGCGAATGCGGATCTCAACATCTTCCCCTTGACTGCTCGCACTCACCTCGACAAGAGCATGTGGGGAGCCAACAACAGCATCCAAACTATTGTTCAACAGATTCAGTAAAACTTGGGTGATCTTATAAGGCTGAACTCGTAAAATCAGATTCGGTTCAATATCTAATTTTAACTCCACACCTTCTTTTTTAAATCTCTCTTCGCAAAAAGATAGAGTGTCATCCATAAGGACTTGAAAGTTTACGGACTCAAGCTCAGCATCATCCGGCTCTCGTGCATAGAACTTTAATCCTTTGATGATCTTTGCAATTCTCTGCACCATGGACTCAATGGAGTCCACTTTTTTGATAAGATCTTCATCCCCTTGCGGCCTCTGGCTTAAGGTTCTACGAATAATCGAAGCATGCCCCGCGATCACTGTCAGAGGATTGTTAATCTCATGAGCAATTCCAGCAGCCATCTCCCCTAAAGAAGCTAAGCGCGATGAAATCTGCAGTTGCTCTTCCTGTTCAGCAAGAAGCATTTCTTTTTCACGTAACTGAGTGACGTTCTCCATAATACTTAAGTAACCCGTCACTTCGCCTTGCGCCCCATGAATTTTACTAATTGTCAGAACAACTTTATGACGTCGATTTGATTTTGAAATCAAAGTCCACTCAGAAGCTTTATCTAGATTCAAAGCAAAGATCGCCTTTAAAAAATCTGCAGAACTATGAATTGCGATGTTCTTCTCTAAAAGAGCTAATGAGTGAAACTGCCTCACCTCTTCAGAGTCAAAAAAATGATGGGACGTTGGCAAACGATGTAAATCCAAAAGAGAGTATTCCAAAGTGGCCTGAGCTGCCGCATTGATTTCTACAATTCGCCCATTTAAATCAGATGAGACCACCAACAAGGAAGCACTATCAATACCTGCCCTTTTCCATTCTAGGGCCTCTTTTACTTTTTTCTCAGAGTCTCTGGATCGAATATAGAATCGCAACGAAACGCCAAACAAAATCGAGATACTGATACTGAAAAATAAAATAAATGCTGGCAAAGCCGAAGTATTCTGCCGGATCTCTTGAACGTTGGGAATAACTACAATCTCCCAGTTCACTCCTAGGCGATCGTACGACACGCTCACTCTCCACTCTCGGGCAAAGAAGCTTGTCACATCGCTGTTGGAGTAAATGCGTGTATTACCTTTCCAAATCTCAACACTGTAACCTGGAAGATCAATCACTGACTCAAAAAATGATTGAGCTAAGACCACTGCTGAAATGGCTCCTATGAACTCATCCTTCTTAAAAGATGGCGTCTGAAAAACAAACCCAGGCTCTCCACCAGATAATTTCGAGGTCAATGCCATTGAGTCTTCAAACTCTCGATAAATCTCAACCGTATTCTTTTTAATATCTCTGTGAGGAAGAATGAGATTTCTTCCTATAATCCATTTTGAATCTTCGTCATAGGGATAAACCCATTTTGCTACATTTGTATTATCGGACCAAACCAATCTAAAAACCGATTCAAACTCATCGAAATATCCAGCAGCATCCTGCTCCCATACTCTTCTGTTGGGATAGGACTCATGCGCAAAACGCGCAGCCATTCTTTGTAAGGCCTTTTGAAAGGGAACCAGATTGCTATCAATATTTGTCTTAGCACTCTCTGCCTTAAGCAAAGTAACACCACGATTTCGCTCTTGGTCTTTTGCGACAAGCATTTGCCAGATACCCATTGAAATAACTATTCCCGCAAAGACTGCATAGAATGGGTAGAGAACATCTTTACTGGCAGTCTTGGCACTTGTATCGGTTTTTACCTGCCACAAAAATGCACATGTCATAAAGATCAAGGCCGTCGAAGTGCTCATGGCCATGCGCGAATAACTTCCCCATCCATAGTCAGAATTAAATCCAAGGACGTAGCCAAATAATGCGATTAACGCGAAGCTAATTAAAAGAGCCGAACACACAACCAAAATCATCTGATTGGTGAAGTTCTTTTTTTTAGTAAATCCCATGACAGCTAAAACTAAAAATGAAACACACGTACTTAAAGACATTCTGCCCACGGGGTTAATACCCGAATCAAAGAAGGGCTCTACAAAGAATTGATCAACTCCTGTACGAACTCCCAGAATATACTCAGCAATCGTCATCAAAGATAAGATAGTGATAATCACGGAGCTTGCACGAAGAAGTAGATAGTGCGTTCGTCGCTTTAAAATATAAGAGATTGAATAGATAAATAAACCGAAGGCCGTATTGAAGACCATCGGTGCCGTTTCAGCATGAGTTTGGACTAGAACTCGAATCTGAAAAATCCAGCCGAAAATAACCAGGGCTGAAATGATGGCCGTAATAGCTGCAAAGAAGAAATGAAATCGCGGCAGCCTCCCATTAGTGTAATACACGGGAGACACCGATAATTCCTTTGATCTTTTGAAGTTCGTATATAGCTTTATTTAGCTGGCTTGCATCTTTCACACTGACTTCAAAATGACAGACAGCTTTTTTATCTTTAGTCGTACGAATCTGAGCTGATTGAATATTAATACCCTGCTGTGCAAAAGCCTCTGAGATTAACTTCAATAATCCAGGTAGATCTTGAGAAATAATTTTCAATCCCACCATGCGCTCTTGCCCGTCGGAAGCTTCCTTCGCATTCCAGTTCACGTCAACTTTACGCATTTGATCGAACTCAAAAGCTTTGCGACAATCACTACGATGGATAGTGATTCCACGTCCACGACTGATGAAACCAACGATCGAATCTCCAGGGATTGGATGACAACATTTAGCATAGTGAACAAGAACGTCATCCATGCCATCAACGCTAATTAAAGAACTCGTCTTACGGCGCTTTTGCGTGGCTGCACGAATCACTCGCTCCATAAATGTTGATTCGGCTGATTTCTCCTGAACCTCTTTATGAACAGCTTCAGGGTTTAATCTTTCAACTAAGATGCGAGTCTCTAGTTTGCCGTATCCAACTGTGACATAGAGCTCATCAAGGTCGGCAATGCCATGATCTTTAAGATATGCTTCAAAGGCAGGGCCTTTTAAGTACTTTACAGCTGCCAAACCAAACTTACGGAATTCTTTTTCAAGAAGTTCCTTACCCAGAAGAAGGGACCTTCTTCTCTGCTCCTCTTTTACAAACTGACGGATTTTAGATTTAGCCTTATTCGTAACTACAAACTTCAACCAGTCTTTGGACGGCTCTTGAGTTTTTGAAGTGATAACTTCGACAGAGTCTCCATTTTGAAGTTTATATTTAATCGGCACCATTTTGCCGTTCACTCGAGCACCGACAATCTTATTCCCCAACTCTGTATGCACCGCATAGGCAAAGTCGACTGGCGTTGCCCCCTCAGGGAACTCGCGCACATCTCCGTTCGGAGTAAAGACATAAATCTCAGTTTCAAATAAATCTGTTTTAACTGTATCTAAAAACTCATCTGAACTTCGCACCTGTTGATGCCAAGTCACTAAATCTCGCAACCAGTCTGCTTGCTGAGTGGCTTGGTCGTCGACCATACGTCCGCGCTCTTTGTACTTCCAATGGGCCGCAATCCCGCGCTCCGCAACTGCATGCATGGCTTGGGTACGAATTTGAATCTCAATGCGCTCCCCCCCCAGGCCCAATAACTGTCGTATGCAATGATTGATAATGATTGGCCTTCGGCATCGCGATGAAGTCCTTAAATCTTCCTGGAATCGGCTTCCAAAGGGAATGGACATATCCTAAAACGGCATAACACTCAGCTATAGAGTTCACTAAAACACGGAAGGCAAGAACGTCATAGACTTGATCGTAATCAATATTACGTGCATGCATCTTACGATAGATGGACCACAAGTGCTTGGAGCGCCCATAAACGTCGTATTTAAATCCTGCTTTATCCAACTCGTCGGAAAGCATTCTCTTAACTTCGTCAATGTAACGATTCTGCTCAGCTTCGGTTTTCTTAATTTGCTGAACCAACGAATAATACATATCAGGGCGATAGTATCTAAAACACAGATCTTCAAGTTCCACCTTTAAAGAGCTAATACCCATGCGCCCCGCAAGAGGACAGTAGATCTCTAAAGTTTCAAGAGCGATACGCTCTTGCTTATCAAAAGGCATAAAGTTCAGGGTGCGCATATTGTGCAAACGATCAGCAAGCTTTACTAAAACGACGCGCACGTCTTTCCCCATAGCCACGATCATCTTGCGAATATTTTCGCCTTGTTTTTCATGGCTATTTTTAAACTTCATCTGCCCGATTTTAGTCACACCATCCACTAGATGAGCAATGACCTCACCAAACTCATTGCGAATATCATCCAGCGTCGCATAAGTATCCTCAACAGTGTCATGCAATAACCCTGTCGCAATCGTGTCTAAGTCCAAATGGAGATCGGCCAAAATTCCAGCAACAGAAAGAGGATGAGAAATATAGGGTTCGCCGGAACGACGAATCTGCCCTTCATGGGCCTTTTCAGAAAATGTATAGGCTTTTTCAATTATCCCGAGATCCGCGTTAGGATAATAACTGCGAATCCGCGTCAGCAGATCATCAAGAGTTTTTACGGATTTTTGGTTCGTGTTGCTGCTATCCTTGGATGTGTCTGCCATGCTCATAAGCTTACCTGATCTCAGAATCCACTTCCAACTAAAGATTCGGAAGCTGGTCCCCCCTCTAGGTACCTATTTACCTGTTTTTTGGAGAGTTTTTAGAAATCTTAGAGCTGATCACCCTTAGAAATTCCCCCTCCTCCAATCCAAGCTGTGTATCTCGTCAGAAAAGACAAAGGGCTTAAGAAATATCCCGAACAAAAGGCAAAAAAAAGGAGAGCTGAAGCTCTCCTTTTTAATATTCATCTATCAAAGCACGCCTTATTTATTAAGGTCTTTCTCGATTTGAGAAATGGCTTCATTATTACTCATCGCCTCAAGGTAACCTACGTTACCGATTGCCACTTCACGAAGAGCACTCACGATGTATTTATTGCTACGAGTAGAGACAGTTGGCTCAGAACCTTTTAACAATTGCTTCGCTCTTTTTGAAACCATCAAAACCAAAGCAAATCTATTAGGAACTTTTTCTAAACAATCTTCAACCGTTACACGAGCCATTTATGCCTCCAAAAGCCTGCCCTTTTTAGCTAAAATCAGGGCATTCGATTCAGCCAAAGTACAGCTAAGTTAGTAATTCTTCAATGAGTTTTTTGAATTTAGCGTAGGAATTCTCGAAATTATCGTTAATTACCTGAAAATCGAAGGTTTCTGCCACTGCGATCTCTTTTTCAGCGTTGGCCATGCGAACTTCGATGTCTGCCGGCATTTTACCGTCGCGTTTGGCAATTCGACGGCGCAGTTCCTCAATAGAAGGAGGCAGAATAAAAATGGTCTTCGCATCCGGATACTTGCTCTTAAACGTCTGAACACCCTGAATATCGATGTCCATTATCGCACAGCGACCCGCTTTCCACGCGTTTTCGATGGATTCCCCAGATGTTCCGTAGAAATTCGTATGAACCCTTGCCCACTCCACAAAGAAGCCCTGCTCAATTCTCGACTCAAACTCATCTTTTGTAATGAAGTTATAAGGCTGTCCTTGAGACTCACCGCCACGCATTTCTCGGGTTGTGAACGTAATAATGTCCTCTAGGCGCGAATCCTCGCGGCTAATTCTTTCGACAAAACTACTTTTTCCGGCGCCACTCGGGGCTGCGACGATGATTAGACGTGTCTTCATTGAACGTTTTGCACCTGTTCTCTTAGTCTCTCAATCAGAGTTTTCGCTTCTACCACAGCTTGAGTGATCTTGGCTACCTGAGACTTTGAGCCGATCGTATTTACTTCTCTCAGAAGCTCCTGCGTATAGAAGTCTAACTTTTTACCTTCTGCGGCTTGTGAGCCCACCATCTGGCGGTAATTTTTAATATGCTCTGCTAAGCGTGTAAGTTCTTCGTTAATATCGGCCTTTTCAAGTTGAATGACAATTTCTTGAGACAATCTATTAGGATCAATCTCACTCCCCTTCAAGCGAGCGCGAATTTTCTGCTCAAACTTTTCTTGAAGTTGAACATTCGCTTGAGTTCGCAAGTTACTGATAATCTTCACTTGTTTCTCTAAAGAAATTAAAAGTTTTTGTAGATCTTTACGAAGTGCCTGCCCTTCACGAATACGTTCGCGATCACAGTTTTTACAAGCATCTTGAAATGCCTTCTTTAAAATCTTCTCTTCGCCAGAAACTAACTCATAGGTCTCTTCAACTTTGATAACGTCTGGCAACCTTGCAAAGACTTCAAGTCTTGCATCAAAGTTCATCCCTAAAGATTTAGAAAGATGCTTATAAGCTGAGGCGTATTTTTTAGCCAAAGCATCGTTCACCGTCACTTGCGCTTTGTTCGCCACATTTTTAACTCTGCGAGAAACAAAGACATCCACGGTTCCGCGTAACAACGTTTGTCCTAAAATCTTTTTAAGATCACCTTCAAACGAAGCAAACTCTCTCGGAATATGAAAGCGCGACTCTAAAAAGCGTCCGTTCACAGCGCGAATACTTACATCAACTGATACATCTTTATTTTGCACTTTTGCCGTGCCGTAACCTGTCATACTTTTCATAGTCATTCCATTTTGAAACTGTCTAATTATTGGGTCAAGGAACCTAGAAATTCCTCGACTCTGCTTTCAAGATCTGCCCAACCGTGCTCACCGTCGAACCATAAAATCTCTGAGTCTCTTTGAAACCATGTCCTCTGCTTTTTCGCAAGCTGCCTAGTGCCTTGAGATATCAACGGAGCTAACTCCTCCCGAGATATCTTTCCCGATAAATACTCTAAAACTTCTCGATATCCCACACTTTGCAAAGGAGCCCATTGCCCTAAACCTTCGTCGAGCAAACTCTGAACTTCCTCGATCAACCCCGCTGACAGCATTTTCTGTGTGCGCTGATCTATCCTCTCTGACAGACGTTCACGCTCCCAACGAGGGGCCACCTTTAACAAAGGATATGGAAAATGACTCTTCTGATTTTTAAATTCATTTTGAACTTCGGTGACGGACCTACCTTCCGAACGAATCAACTCGATAGCTCGGCCAATGCGATAGTGATCAGCGACATGGAGTTTGCTCGCATACTCTGGGTCTTTCTCAAGAAGCTCTTTCCAAAGCTTCTCAGGCCCACCTTCTTGATTCATTTCCTGCTCTACGGCTTGACGTAGCCCTTCTGATACCGAGCGCACAGGGTACATGCCCTTTTCAATGGCCATAAAGTAAAAGCCTGTGCCGCCAACTACAAAAATCGGAGCCGTCTCAGGTATTTGCTTTAAAACCTCTTCAAAGTTTCGCGCGTACTGCCCCGCCGTCATCTCAACCGGTGCATCAACATAATCGAATAAATAATGTGGCAAAAGGGAACGCTCTTCGATGCTTGGCTTTGCAGATCCTATATCTAACTTCTTATAGACCTGAATAGAGTCGCAATTAATCACGACCCCGTTAAATTTTTGCGCAAGTCGAAGTGCCCAGTCTGATTTACCGGAAGCGGTGGTCCCTTGAACAAATACAATACGTCGCTCAGAAGATTGCATTAGACGATACGACCAAAATCTTTTTCAAGTTTGTAGAATGGATACTCGACGCTCACAGGCCGTCCATGAGGGCAAAAACTTGATAATGGAAATGCATCCATGTCGCGAAGAAGTGAGCGCATCTGCTCTAGCCCCAGCGCCTGCCCTGCTCTCACCACCGAGTGACAGGCCATCGTGGCACAGATATCTCCAACAGCTCGCTCAAGAGAATAACTTCCGCCTTGATCAACAATTTCAGCAGCCATCTTATCCAAAACCGAACTTAAGATAGATTCTTTAATCATCAACGGCGCTGCTTTCACTCCGACAGTGCCTGGCCCAAGTGGTTCAATGTGAACCCCCAGCCTTGCAATTTCATCCGCTAGACTTACCAGAGCCTCTACTTTTTCAGGAGACATATCGATAGCTAATGGAAATAAGAAATCTTGGATCTCCATTTTTCCACCTCGCCATGCTGCCATGAGTTTTTCATAAACAACTCGTTCGTGGGCAGCATGCTGATCCACGAAGACGATTTTATCTTTTGCTTGAGTAATAATATAAGTGAGATTTGCCTGCCCCAAAACTTCTAAAGAAGACCAGTAACCACGCGGTTCTTCGGGCATCATGACGTTTTCTTGCGTTCTACTTTCGTCACTTTCAACAGACTCTTGAGGCGAAGTCGCCTGCGCAGCATAACTTTGATTCAAGTCACTCTTTGCTGAATAGAGATCTTCCCGTGAAGCCTTAGATTCAGCCAATGCATTATAAGTAACCGCATTGTCTTTGACGTTAGAACTTGGAAAATAAAAATCTTTTTTCTGAAACTGCGTCGCCCCCAGAGTTGAATCCGTAAAAGCTAGGTTCTCTGTCGGAGCTGCAGGATAATTTTCAGTAAATGGATTCGGAACGGCTCCCCCTTCAGGGCGCATAAGGCGAGCTTGATCTCGACTCAACCACGGAGCCACTTCCAGAGTATTACGCAAAGAAGCTGCCACTGCTCGGAACGCCAACGAAGGTTCTTGAAATTTTACCTGAGATTTTGTTGGATGAATATTCACATCGACATGTGCTGGGTCTACTTCCACCCAAACCACTGCAATTGGAAACTCTCCGTGCATGAGAAGACTGCGATAAGCTTCATTCACCGCAGCTTGCAAACTACGATCTTGAATCCATCTATTCTGAGCAAAGAGCCAAATGTTCTTAGAAGTTTTCGCGACGTTATGAGGGTCTGCAAAAACCGCATAAGCTTTTACATACTCACGCTCGGCCTCGCCGACGAACAGAGGTTTGATTTCTAGAACTTGCTCCACACGGTCTTTACGATTATCGCAAGAAGGCCAAAAGCTGATTAGCTTTCCGTTTTCTTGAATGCGCAGCTCAACGTGTGGATGAGAAAGCGCCATCGCCTTTAGGGTCGTCTTAATAACTGTATGTTCTGCCGAGTCTGATTTTAAAAACTTCAATCTAGCAGGAGTATTTTGAAAAAGATTTTCAACTAAAATAGAAGTTCCGAAAGAGCCACCGACTTTTTCTGAAAAAGTCACTTTGCCATATTCACTGATAATTTGGTGAGCTTGCTCTGCACCCGCTTGGCGAGAAGTCAGTGTCAAACGGCTGACAGATGCGATACTGGCCAATGCCTCTCCGCGGAACCCAAATGTTCGCAAAGCCCACAGATCATCAGTTTTTGAAATCTTACTTGTGGCGAATCGCTGTAAACTTTTTTGCAGATCCTCTGGAGACATCCCGCGGCCATTATCACTGACCTTGACCGTTCGACCACCATCGAAATACTCAACATGCACTGACGTCGCACCAGCATCGATGGAGTTTTCAACGAGCTCTTTAACTAAATGAGCAGGGCGTTCGACCACCTCACCGGCGGCAATTTGATCCACAACTTCGGGAGATAAAATCTGAATAGACATAAGGGGAATTTGCATGAGTTTAAGGTGCAAGTCCACTCATGCTTAGGGGCTCAGGGTTGATTTGCGGCGCGTTGCTAAAATTCCCATCCAAAATGAAGACCCGCGCCAAAATACTTCGTTTTTTCCCAGTAGTATTTAATATCACCTTTGATAACCGCTTTTTTGATGCGATAGCCAAGCCCCAAATTAAAAAGCACTCCCAGATTCAAATCATCCACAGAATAGCTTTTCCCCAGCGAAGTCCCCTCTATATCGATATTAAAATGAGAGTATTTCACCATGGGGCCAAAACCGTAAAAATAAACTAAATTCGGGCTCTTTGGAATTACCGTCTGCAATAGAAAGTTACCAATCACAACGCCGCCAGAGGCTTTGCCACCCGTCTGTTCTTCGTAATATTTAGGAGCTCCGGGAGAGAACAAAATATTCCCCTCTGCATAGATATCTCCAGAAAAAACTGTATTAAAACCACTGAATCGGAAACCTAAAAATGGCATCAGGAACGATCGTTCCTGTCCCATCGTATCTTCAGTGAAGTTGATATAGTCAAAAGTCAGCCCCCTATAGCGAGTGGCATAAAAGGTCTCTGACTGAGCTTCATCTTGTGCTAGCTCTGGCGCCTCTTTATTGGCTTCTCTATCGACTTCTTTTTTGCGCGAAGGAACTTTTTGAATACCCGGTTGAATATCGATATCAGAAATCCATCCCATCTTTCCAGGTTGAACACGGATGCGATAGAAAGGACCTTTTTTCTTTACAGAGATTGTATAGATAGCGCCGTATTTTAATTCAGCGATAATGGGAGCATCAAAGTCCGCATCTGCATAGACAGCGGCCCCTTGAATAAGAACCGTGCCCTGTTGAGAGTTTGCCCAAACAAGGCTCGGAAAAATAAGTAACGTTAAAAAAACAAGAAGTCGCTTACTTAAAGCGCATAATCCAAACACGATAAAAAGCCTCTATCACGATCTTCAAAGACATTTTGCTTTGACCGACACGGCGATCTTCAAAAATGATCGGCGACTCGGCACCCTTAAAGCCCTTTTTCAATGCCTTATACTTTAACTCGATTTGGAAGCTATATCCATTAGACTCTACAGAAGACAGATCAATGGCCTGAAGAACTTCCTTCTTCCAAGCATTGAACCCACCCGTCCAATCATTTAAAGGAAAACCAAGAATCAAACGTGCGTAAATTCCACCGCCGCGAGAGATGATCTTACGAACCAATCCCCAGTTTACAGTGGCGCCACCCGGTACATAACGAGAACCCACAGCGAAATCGTGATCTTTAAGCTTAGATAAAAGAAGACCTAGATCTTCAGGGCGGTGAGAAAAATCCGCATCCATTTCTGTGATGATCTCATAGCCATGATCCATACCCCAACGGAAGCCCGCAATATAGGCTTTACCAAGTCCTTGCTTACCCGGACGAGATAGAAGATGAAGCTGTGGAATAGACTGCTGCATTTCTCGTACGATAGCGCCAGTACCATCAGGTGAGTTGTCATCGACGACAAGAATATCAACACCGAGGTTCTGAGCTAGAACCGCAGGAACGATAGTTTGAATGTTTTCTTTTTCGTTATAAGTCGGAATTACGATCAAAGTTTTCATGCAGCGCTAAACTGTCATAATCTGCCTGAACTGGCAATCATGAAGAAGGAATAACTCAGATCGAACGTGAGACCAATTTGCCTTTGGACTTTGACTCCAAGGCCTTTGCTTTTTCTGCCGGAATTGCAGGCAAATTCAATGGTTTAGCCAATAGATACTGAGGATCTTCTTTCCTCTTATCCAATTGAACTTTGACCTTTTGAGCAGCAGCATCAGGAGCTTTTAAGTACAAAACCGGATCAAACCCACACTGTTTACAAACGATAGACAGTCTCCAGCGGATCTTTACGAAAACTTCAGAAATCCCCAAGCATACGACGAAGACAACGATCACTCGTGGGTCAAAGCTATGCCACATCGCCAACATAAAAACCAATGCCGTCATCGCACTAGCAATAAGGTTCACAAAAGAGATGCTTCTCTTTTTATAAATCCGGCGAGGAGTTTTGCAGAAGGCACAATAACAATTATGACGAGAGTGAGAAGATCGACCCATATTCTTATTGTGCCTAAAACCTGGTCTAGATTGAAAGTTCATTTTTTGCGATTCCGCAAAGTCTTGCTAGAATTAAGTTATGAAGACACGAAATACGTTTCAGTTCGTTTTAGCCCTTTTATTCACTCTTTCTGCTGGGACTATGGTCCATGCAGCTTCTTCAGATTATGAAGAAGTGAGCTACGAAGACCTCCTCAAAGAGCTGGATCAGAAGAAAAATCAAATGCGCAGCTCTATTCGCACGAACGACTCCCTAGATGCCGTTAAAATGCATGTGGGCGTGGGTTTTGCGAATTCCTTCACGAATATTTCTGCTGATAAGAGCAACTTCAATCGCCATGCTAGTGGGGTGCAGGTTTCTTTAGGAATGGACTTAATGACTCCTGAATGGTTCACAGAGGGTGTGTTTCGCAATTACGGCGTAAACACTTCCGGAAATGAAGAACTTTCTTTAAAAGAGCTCGAGTTGAAACTGGGCTATACCAACTACCTTGAAGGTATTTGGAAATACAGTCTAAGCGCAGGAATCTCTAATCGTTTTATGAAGTTCTCGGATGATACGCGTGGAATCAGCGTGAACGATACGACTCCTTCCCTTGTTGTCGGCACGGGCTTTAATGCTCAAATAAATCGTTTTATCTCTTTAGGTGCTGAAGTCAGCGCACGCACAGCTCTTGTGGATCGCACGGCTGATAAGAATTCTTTTGATCTGATTTTCAAACTCAATACGACTCTTTAATCGTGTTCTTCTTTTACTTTCTCTTAGTTCTTCTATTTGCTCTGTTGGTCTTAGGATACTTTGCCAACAGAGTTCGCATCCAAAGCCTGCCTGATTTTGAATTGACTCCCAACTGCCTGCTGACACGATGGCCTTTGGTTTTTGTCTCTGGAACACAGAGTGTTTTTTATACAAAGAAGTTTTGGAACCTCTACCCTATTTATTTAGCAGAGCATGGCTACGAAATTTTTCATCTCGAATTGCCTTCGAAAAAAGGAAAGCTTCGTGCTGGATTCTTTAAAAGGTTTTTAGAACAAGAGGGTCATAAACCGCTGCATCTTATCTTCGATCAAGAAGTCTATGAGGAACTTAAGGCAAGTCTCAATCTCGATGCCTATAAAGACATTCGCTCGATCACAGTTATGGCTGACGCCCCTTTAAAAAGCTCTCAGCTTTCCCCGTCTTCGATTCCCCATGAAGAAATCATCTCGGAGCTTGGCACGCAAGCAAGGCCCTTGGTTAAAGTTTCCTATCGCCTTCACCAACTGCTCTTTGGCCCCTGCCCTAGCCTTTCCTCTTTGGGGGCCTGTGCGGACTCTCAGTTTAAAAATGCCGAAATGCTATTAGTCCGAGCCCAACACCTTGCAGAGCGTGACTTGATTGATGGCGATAGCGACAGCGTTTCATAAGAATCTAGCCCATTTAGTCCCCATTGAAATCCATTCTTGCAAGCAGTGCTCAGCAATGATGCAATAGTGATATGAATGATTATCGAGATGTGACACCGAAGGATAAGCAACCGTCTGAAAATGCGCGCGAGGTATTGCAATATATTTTTGAATATCTCAAACAGCCTATCGAACGCATCAAAGTTCTTCCAAACTGGAACTGGCCTGTTCTGATCATTACACTGGTTTGTTTGTCGATGATCTCAGGAGTCATTACGGGGCTTATCCCACCTAATTTCTTCAGAATCATGGGGGGATTGATCATCTCCCCTCTAGTCAGTGCGGCAACGACATTTGTAGGAGCTCTTTTCATTTACTATTACTTTCAAGTCTATGAAAAGCACACGCATTCATTCCGCAAGATCTTTACACTTTTGATTTTTGCAAATATCCCATTTTTTATTTTTCAAATTGGCTCTGAAGTGATCCCACCGATAACATTGGTAGGCTTTGCCTTTACTGCCCTTCTTATGGCTGTTGGCTTAACTGAAAACTTTCAGTTAGAAAAAAGAAAATCCATTCGCCTCGTGACAATTCTTTTCGCCATCGTCTTCATTCTTTGGCTCTGGAACCGCATCGATATCTCCCGCCTCGATCGCCTCTAAGCTCTAACTAAGCAAACCGCCCGCAAGGCAATCCCCATTAAATGGGACACGCCATCCAGGCTCAGCCGGCTTCTTGACCGCCTCTGGCGGTCGCAGGCATCCATGCCTGCCGGAGATCCCATTTAATGGGGATTACCTCGCAGCCGCATTTTAATTAAAAAATCCACGATTTTATTTTGAAATAGAAATAAGAAAACCAACTCTAGAACAACAAAGAAGTTGGTCAAAAAGGTTCGAATGCAAAGTGGAAGTAGGCTCACGCAGCTTAGACGCACTACTAGTGATCTCTTCGTCACTTTCTTGAGAGATTGGTCAAAAGTGGGTGGATGCAAGGCGGAAGGTTCCGCCCGGAATGTAGGCGTACTCAATGTACGCCGGAGTGAGGACGGTGCCTGACAACGCAGTCAGACACCCGCTTTTCACCGATCTCTTAGCGGTGACCGGTGGAGCCGAACCCTCCCGCTCCCCTCTCCGACTCCGCAAGCTCAGAAACAACTTCAAAGTTTGCATGAATGACAGGAGCGATCACGAACTGTGCGCAACGATCTTGATCGTTGATAGCAACAGCTTCGTTACCAAGGTTCACGAGAATAACTTTTACTTCACCGCGATAGTCAGCATCAATAGTGCCTGGAGTGTTTAAAACAGAAAGGCCATTCTTCGCTGCCCAACCACTGCGTGGACGGCATTGAATTTCGTATCCTACAGGGATTTCAAAACTTAAACCTGTGGGAATAAGGGCTCTCTCTCCTGGATTCAAAAGAACGGGACCTGCTAGTTGTGCACGAACATCAAAACCACTTGCACCTGCAGATTGGTATTGAGGAATCTCGCCACGGAAGTTGCTTAATTTTTTAATTTTTACATTGATCTTTTGCATCTCAAGCTCCCTAAGAAATATTTAAAACGATAAGTCTTCCCACCAAGTTTTCAACTCACCGACTCCAGGACCCAATAGTACACCGGAAGCCTTGGTAAGATCCAAATGCCTTTCAACATACTCGTTCACCGAATCGACAGTGACTTTTTTGATTTCAGAAATAACATCGTCAACAGAACGATAACTTCCAAAAACAATCTCATTTACAGCCAATGAGGTCATACGATTTTCAATGTCATCAGAACCCAAAAGAATGTTTCCAATAACTTGGGTCTTGAACATTTCAACGTCGTGCTTAGTAACGCCCTTTTTACGAACTTTTTGCAGTTCGTGGGAGATCAACTCACCCACTTTTTTTGCGTTCTTAGCCTCTGTGCCGGCATAAATTGTTAACATACCAGAGTCTAAATGAGTGTTGAGACTTGAGTGAATGGAGTAAACCAAACCTTTTTTCTCACGAACACTCTGGTAAAGTTTCGATGTCATACCACCACCTAAAAGTGTATTGGCAATCACCGCATCGAAACGCGTTTTATCTTTAAAACTTCCAGTTGGAAAACCCATCAGCATGTGCATTTGCTCGGCCTGCTTTTCAACGACAGCTCTGCGGCGCAACCAACGAGGAACTTTGCGATTTACTTTCAGAGTCGATTTCTTTTTCTTCCCTAAACGCTTTTCCGTTTCCTTCATCAAATCTGCGTGGTCGATAGCCCCCGCCACGCTCACGATGATATTTTTACCAGTATAGTTACTATCATAGTAATCGATGATCTGGTTCTGAGTCATTTTGGCAATCGACACAGGCGAGCCTAAAATAGGTTTCGCTAGGGGATGTTTTCCATAAACTTGTTCATAGAACACGTCATAGACCATCTCTTCGTGACTGTCCTCCGACATAGCTATCTCTTGCAGAATCACGCCTTTTTCAAGGTCGAACTCTTTCTTTACCAGCTTCATATTAGAAACAAGATCTGAAAGAACATCCAGAGCCACTTTCCAATGATCCTTCAGGACCAGTGCATGATAGCAGGTATATTCTCTGGTCGTGTAAGCGTTGAGCTCACCACCTAGAGCTTCTAAAGATTTAGCTATTTGATAGGCAGAACGAGTCTTAGTTCCTTTAAAAACTAAGTGCTCTAAGAAATGGGAAACTCCGGCCACGTCGGAACCTTCATCCCGCGTACCTGTCAAAACCCAAATGCTTATTGATACAGCTCGAGAGCTCGGATGCTTTTCACTCAGCACCCGAATCCCATTGGAAAGTTCAGACTTGTTGAACTCAGTAGAAATCACTTTAGATGCCACTCCAACAGGAGTCCTTAAGGACTCCGGATTGAACGTTTACTAGAAGCAGCCCCCAAAGAGCTGCTTTCTACTATTGTAAAAGGGCTTTGCGAGAAAGCTTGATGCGACCGGCACGGTCAACTTCAAGAACTTTAACGTCGATCATTTCGCCTTCTTTAAGAACATCAGTCACAGCACGAACGCGCTCATTGGCGATCTCAGAGATGTGTAGAAGTCCTTGTGTGTTCGGAAGAATCTCAACGAATGCTCCGAATTCAGCGATCTTAACAACGCGACCTTTATAAGTCTTACCAACTTCTGCTTCTGCAATGATGTCATTGATCATCGCAATAGCTTTTTTAGTAGCTTCAGGGTCAGCAGAAGCAATGTGAATTGTTCCATCGTCTTCGATCTCAATTTTCACGCCGGTAGCTTCAGTGATACCACGGATTACCTTACCGCCAGAACCGATCACTTCACGGATCTTATCTGGTTTAATTTTGATGGTCTCAATACGAGGAGCAAACTCAGAGATCTGTCCACGAGGAACTTTGATCACTTTTTCCATTTCATTCAAGATGTGTGAACGACCTTCTTTAGCTTGTGCTAAAGCTTGTTCCATCACTTCGAAAGAAACAGAGTCAATTTTAATATCCATTTGAAGCGCAGTGATTCCAGCTGGAGTTCCTGCAACTTTGAAGTCCATGTCACCTAAGTGATCTTCATCACCAAGGATATCCGTCAATACAGCTACGCGATCACCTTCTTTAATAAGACCCATAGCAACACCTGCTACGTTTCCTTGAAGAGGGACACCTGCATCAAGAAGCGCCATAGTACCCGCGCACACAGTACCCATAGATGAAGAACCGTTAGACTCTAAAACTTCAGACACAATACGAATTGTGTATGGGAATTTTTCGAACTCAGGAAGAACTGCTTTCAAAGCGCGTTCTGCTAGATTTCCGTGACCGATCTCGCGACGGCTTGTTCCACCGAAGCGACCTACCTCTCCTACAGAGTATGGAGGGAAGTTATAGTGAAGCAAGAACTTGCGCTTTTGAGTTCCAAGCAATGCGTCTACCATCTGCTCATCGTCACCTGTTCCTAAAGTCACCGTACCAAGACACTGAGTCTCGCCACGAGTGAATAGACCAGAACCATGGGCTCTTGGCAGCAAACCTACTTCATTCGCAATCGGACGAACTGTAACTGTGTCACGTCCATCGATACGAACTTTTTTATCAAGAATCATTGAACGCGCCTCATGATATTTAAGATCTTCAACGATCGCGTTTAATTCTTTTTTACGTTGTTTAGCTAAATCTTTATCTTCGATCGTTGCAACCAACGCAGCCTCAGCAGCTGCTTGAGCTTCAGCAACCGCTGTATAACGATCTTGCTTTACTTTCATTGACAATGCTTCAGCGATTTTCGGCTTCAACATTGATTCAACAGCAGATCTAAAATCAGCATCAATTGCAGGCGCTACGAAAGCACGTTTTGCTTTTGATCCTGTTTTTTCACGCAATTCATCCTGTGCATTTAGTAGAGGCATCATCGACTGATGACCGAACTTCATAGCTGCTAAGCAATCTGCTTCAGAAATGAATTTAGTTTCACCTTCAACCATCAATAGACCATTGCGAGTTCCCGCAACGATAATGTCCATATCAGACTTCTCAAGTTGTTGAGGTGTTGGATTCGCAACGAACTGACCATCAATACGTGCTACTTGAACAGCAGCTGTTGGGCCGTTGAATGGAATATCAGAAATATGAAGAGCTGCAGAGGCACCTAAGCTTGCAAGAATCTCAAGAGGGAAAGCTCCGTCCGCAGATACGATCGTTGCTACTACTTGAGTTTCGTGACGGTAACCTTCTGGGAAAGATGGGCGAATAGGTCTGTCGATAAGACGAGCTACTAGAACTGCATCGTTAGTCGGCTTTGCTTCACGTTTGAAGTAGCCACCTGGAATTTTACCAGTCGCATAGAATTTTTCGATATATTCAACAGTAAGAGGGAAGAAATCCAACTCGGATGCTTTGCGAGAGGAAACTGCCGTTACAAGAACCATATTATTACCGCAAGAAACAAGTACCGCTCCATCTGCTTGTTTCGCCAAACGGCCTGTTTCGATGGTAACCTGTTTACCACCCACCGATGTTGTGACAGTCGTTTTCATTAGTTGTTCTCCTTGGAGTGTTGTTGTGCGCATCTCTGGCGCAAATGGCCGTCAGGCAACAAAAGCTAGAAGGGGCTTTTCGCCCCTTCTAGTTTCAGAATTATTTACGTAGTTCAAGAGCTTTGATCAAAGCTTGGTAACGAGTAAGGTCTTTACGACGAAGGTAATCCAAAAGTTTTCTTCTTTTGTTAACCAATGCAACTAGACCGCGACGACCGTGGTGGTCTTTCTTGTTCGCTACGAAGTGACCAGTTAGGTCGTTGATTCTTGCAGTAAGAATTGCAACCTGAACTTCTGTAGAACCAGTATCAAGATCCTTAGTTTGAAATTTACCAATGATCTCTGCTTTTACTTCTTTTGTGACTGCCATTAAAGTCTCCTAGTTTGTTTGTTTTTATTCACTCAACCCTTTGGTCGTCATGGCTGTCGATCCGCAGAGTCGAATAAGTCTAAGGTTCTAACCCCGAAAGCTCCTATGGGTCAAGGCCGGAATCCAGCCCTTTCCGTTATGTTTTAAGGACTTAGGGGGCGTATTTGAAAACTCTTTTCAGAACAAAGCCTCGCCCAGTTTCTAGGCCGATCAGGGCTAGCAACTGCCCCGAATCTTGTGCTAAAACCTGAATATATTGGTCCTGAGCTGGATTAAAGAGGCTGATTAATTGGGCGCGTAAATCATGGCTGATCTGACCGTTTCCTAACAAAACACGATCCTGTCCCTTTACGCGAATCCTTTTTACATGGGGAAGGGCTAAATCCATCGGCACGAAAGCCGAAGTCTTCTCCCCTTGCTCCACAGCCGCCTGAATATCCTCTAAGCTTTGCCCCTGCTGCACAAGATAAGGGGATGAAATCGTCCTTCGCAGTGCCGTCATAGTAGCCCCACAACCAAGCTTTTGACCTAGTTGATCCACCCACGTGCGAATATAACTCCCCTTTGAGCATTCAATATCAAATTCAGCAAAGTCCGCCCCCACCTGGACAGGTTTTACGGACCAGAACTTCATAATCTTCTTAGGAATCTGAACTTCTTCATCAGAACGAGCATACTCGTAAAGCTTTTTCCCCTGAACTTTGATCGCAGAATAGACTGGAACTTCAAGCTCCATCTCGCCTTGCAGAGAATCAGCCGCCTTGAGAATTTGCTCACTTGTCAGGTCCACAGGCTTGGTTTCAAGAACCTCACCGGTGATATCTAGAGTGTCGGTGCGCAGGCCAAATTGCAATCGAGCACGATAGCCCTTATCGCCTTCAAGAATATACTGACTCAGCTTCGTTCCTTCGTTGATAAGACAAGCCATCAACCCTGAAGCTAATGGATCCAAAGTCCCCGAATGCCCCACCGCTTTGGTTTTAAGAATACGGCGAAGCCTAGCAACGACATCGTGACTAGTGATTCCGGAAGGCTTATCGACCAAAAGCAGACCGTTAAAATTTAAAGCTTTATTATTCGTCAGATTCTGATTCATCGGATTCACCCTTGGCTTTGCGCTCTTTTTCAAGCTCATGCAGAATTCGCTCAACCTTTAAAACCTGATCAGTCATATGATCTGGGTAAAAAGTAAGCTTAGGGCAAAACTTCATTCGCAACTGTTTTCCGATGTAATTTTGAATTTCAAAAGCACGCTCTTGAAGCAACTCAACAGTTTCGTCGAGCTGTCCTTCAGAACCTATAACACTGATATAGACTCTTGCCGCACGAAGATCCGCGGGCATTTTTACGGATGCTACCGTTACCAAACCTGGTAACGGTAACTTAAAACCACTGATCAAAAACTGCGCGATGGTTGCCTGAATTTCTCTTTCGACGCGAGCAACTCTGCGTCCATCACCCATATTTTTCATTAATTAGAAGCTCCCAACTCACGAGCTACTTCTTTCTTAATGAATGCTTCCATCATATCGCCCACTTTAACGTCGTTATAGTTTTCGATACCGATACCGCACTCATAGCCAGAAGCCACTTCACGAGCGTCATCTTTAAAGCGCTTCAATGAACCGATCTTACCTTCGTAGATAATCTTATTATCACGAAGTAGACGGATCATGTTGTTACGCTGAACTTTTCCATCCAATACGAAGCAACCCGCAATCACGCCGACTTTTGGAACAGAGAACGTGTTACGCACTTCTGCGCGACCCATAACTTCTTCCACAACGTCTGGTGACAATAGACCTTCCATTGCCGCTTTGATCTGATCGATCAACTCGTACACAACAGAGTAAGTACGGATATCAACACCCATTTGCTTCGCTTTTGCTTGCGCACTTAGATCAGGACGAACGTTAAAGCCAATAACAACACCTTTTGCCGTATGAGCTAGAACCACGTCACTCTCACTCACACCACCCACTGCAGAGTGGATAATGCGCGCCTTCACTTCCGACGTAGAAAGCTTATTTAGCATACCGCTAATAGCTTCCAACGTACCATGCACGTCAGCTTTAAGTACGATCGCCAATTCCTTAACATCTCCGGCCTTCACTTTAGAGAAGATATCCTCAAGAGACATTTTCGAATTCGGAGTGACTTCTGCTTTCTCGGCCTGTTCTTTACGAAGAGTCGATACTTTATTTGCAGTTTCTTCGTCTTTAACAACGTCGAACTTATCACCCGCAGATGGAACTGCATCCAAGCCAAGAACTTCCACCGGAAGACCTGGGCCTACAGAATCAACACGCTCGCCTTTATCGTTCATAAGTGAACGAACACGGCCCTTTACAGACCCTGCAACGATATATTGACCCACTTCAATTGTACCATCTTTAACTAGAAGCGTAGCGACAGGGCCCTTGCCCTTTTCCATCTTCGCTTCAATCACTATACCCGTCGCTGAACGCTTCGGATTTGCTTTTAATTCAGAAACCTCGGCAACAAGTTTTACTTGTTCAAGAAGTTCGTTGATTCCCATTCTTTGAAGAGCAGAAACCTCACAGAAGATTGTAGATCCACCCCATTCTTCTGGGACGATCTCAAGCTCTGTTAATTGTTGCTTAATACGATCTGGATTCGCTGTTGGCTTGTCCATTTTATTTACAGCTACGATAATAGGAACACCCGCTGCTTTAGCATGGCTGATAGCTTCTTGAGTTTGAGGCATCATACCATCATCTGCTGCAACCACGATGATCGCGATATCAGTCGCATTCGCTCCACGAGCACGCATTGCCGTAAAGGCTTCGTGACCAGGAGTATCTAAGAACGTAATCAATGTTCCGTCTTCTAAACCGACACTGTAGGCACCGATGTGCTGAGTGATACCACCCGCTTCACCGCGCGCAACGTGTGCATTACGAATAGCATCTAATAGAGATGTTTTACCGTGGTCAACGTGACCCATCACCGTCACTACTGGAGGACGTGTTACTGGTTCTGCGTTAAGGTCACCAAATGCTAATTCTTCAGCTAGCTCGTCTGCTGTTTGGAAAACGTTTTGTGCTTCCCAACCAAATTCAGGAACGATCAATGCGATAGTATCGAAATCCAAATCAGCGTTCATGTTCGCCATAACACCGTTTTGCATCAAGACTCTTACTAATTGTGGAGCTTTAATCCCCATCTCCATAGCAAGATCGCTGACTTTCATTGTCTTATTAACTTTAACTACGCGCTTATGTGCAGAAGGAGTCGTAATCTGAGTCTTCATAGCCACACGCTCAAGAACTCCCTTACGCTTCTTCGGCTGGAAAACCATCTCGCGCTTACGGAATTCAACTGGGTTGAAAACTTGTACTTCTTCTTCTTTTTCTTTCTCACGCTCGCGACCAGCTGCGAAGCCACCTCCTGCAGAAGGAGTTGCTTTTTTACGCTTGTCAAAATCACGACGGAATTCGCTACTAGCATCTGGCATTGGCTCTGGAGTTGATTGAGCTACAAATCCCGGACGAATATTGCGCGTTGGAGCTCCACCGGCTGGACGATTAAATCCACCTGGGCGAGGTTGATAACCTCCTCCACCTTGTTGCCCACCAGCCGGACGATCGCCACCAGCACCTCTTTGGTATCCACCTTGAGGTCTTTCAGAACGATTTTGTCCACCTTGCGGTTGCACACGTGAAAGATCCATACGGCCGATGATATTTCTCTTAACCGCTGGAGTCGTTGAACTTGAAACACCACTTGTGCCCACAACAACTTCTTTCTTACGAGCTGGAGCTGGAGCTTCTTCGGCTACAGCTGGCGTCGCTACTTTTTCTTCTTCTTTTACTGGTTTAGCGGGAGCTTTTGCTTCCACTGCTACGTCTTCAGACTTCACCGATGGTACTGGAGCTGCTTCGGCCTTTACGGTTTCAGCAGACTCAGTTGCTGCTGGAGCCGCCTCTGCGGCCTCATCTTTTGAAGATGAGCGTTTTACAACAACACGTTTTGGCTTCGCCGCTGCATCGTCTTCAACACCTTCAGCTGCAGGTTTTGCGATCACCTTAACTTTAGGAGCTTCAGCCGCCGCTGCTGCTTCTGCCGCTTGAATATCTTCTTTTTTACGGCGAATAACAGGAGTTTTTACTGGCGCAGCTTCGTCCTCTGCAGGCGCAGCAGCTTTTTTAACACTTCTACGTGCAGCTGTTTTTTTCGGTTTAGCTTCTTGAGCTTGGGTTTCAGCTTCGCTAACGCTCAACTTACTCTTAATTTGCGTCAAAACGTCTGGCGACAACTCCGCCATGTGACTCTTCACAGGCAAATTCCACTCACGGATTTTATCCATGAGAGCTAGCGGGGTCATCCCGATCTCTTTCGCAAATTCAAAAACCTTTGGATTACTCACTCAGTCTCCCTGTTATTCTTTCTTAAACAAACATACAGCTTACTAAAGCGATATATCTATTCTTCGTCCGCTTCTTGAGCGTCGAGTTTTTGTAGCTCTTGCTTTAGTAATAGATCTGCTTGAGCTTTTGCAGATACGTTCGATGATTTTCCACTGTCTTTGTTTGCAGTTGGAGCCGTTGGAACTGGAGTTCCTTCAGTTTCATATTTCTGTAGAAGAGCTTTAGCCTCTACCAAAAGTTTCTCTGCTTTTTCAGGATCATCATAACCTGGAATAGTCATTAATTCTTCTACACTTGATCCAGCAACCGCTTGGAAAGATCCGAATCCAGATTGGAAAATATTTTGAGCCATTGTCTCATTCATGCCTGGAATCAACATTAGGTTGAAGATAGACTCAGCCGTGCGAGACGCCGCTGAAGACTCAGACAAGATATCCAATTTCCAACCCGTCAATTTAGCTGCAAGGCGCACGTTTTGACCACGCTTACCGATTGCCAAGCTCAACTGAGAATCTGGAACTACGATTTCCATCTCATGGTTTGTATCATCAAGGAACACACGTGAAATTTCAGCAGGAGCTAAAGCATTACATGCAAAGCGAGTGATATCTTCGTCCCAAGGAACGATGTCGATTTTCTCACCTTTAAGCTCTTGTACGATATTCTGTACACGAGAACCCTTCATACCAACACACGCGCCCACTGGATCTACAGAGTTATCGCTAGAACGAACAGCGATTTTTGCTCTTTGACCTGGTTCACGAGCAGCAGCCATGATTTCTACAACTCCGTCGTAGATCTCTGGAACTTCCATTTCGAAAAGTTTCATTAAGTAACGCTCGTCTGCGCGTGACATGATGATTTGAGGTCCACGAGTCGTTTGACGAACTTCAGATAAATAACCTTGAATGCGATCACCCGGCTTGAATTGTTCGCCTGGGATCTGCTCGCGAGGAGGAATATAAGCCTCTGTACGGCCCAAATCTACAACGATAGCGCCTTTTTCTACGCGACGAGCGATACCAGAAGCGATTTCACCTTTTCTCTCTTCAAATTCATTGAAGATGATGTTGCGTTCAGCATCTCTTACTTTTTGCATGATGATTTGTTTTGCCGTTTGCGCAGCAATACGACCCAAATCAGTTGCTTCAAGCTTAATACCAATTGAATCGTCCAACTGAACGTTTGGATCTAGCTTTTGAGCTTCATCAAGAGGAATCTCAACTTCTTCGTCTACAAACTTTTCACGATCGACAACGTCTTTAAATTCGAAAAGCTCCACTTCACCAGTGTCTTCATTATATGCAGCTTCAATTTCACGGTATGTGCCGTACTTTTTACGAGCGGCCACAAGCATACCTTGCGTGATTGCATCGATAACCACTTGTTTATCGATTCCCTTGTCTTTACCGACTAGATCAATCACCTTGGAAAGATCTGAAAACATATTTTCAGCCATGACTTTTCCTTTTCGTTTACTTTTTTTGACCTTTGGTCATTTCAAATACAACTTTAGCTTTATCAATCATTCCGTAAGGAATTTTAATCTCTACATCTTTAACCATGAAACGTACGCCCTCTTCGTTGGCAGACTCTAAAACTTCTTCAACAGTTTTAGCAGCCTTCCACTTCTTGTCCGTCACACCCATGGATTCAAGAGCCTTCGTCGTCTTAATATAGATTTTTTTGCCAATGGCTTTTTCAAAATGCCATGGCTTACTGAGGCGACGTTCAATTCCAGGAGTTGAGACCTCTAGGGTATAACCTTCTCCAGGAATTAACTCTTCATTGGCATCAAGAACTTCGTTGAGTTCTTGAGATACGTTCGAACAATCATCCAAGCTCACACCCTCATCTTCTTTGTCGATAAATACGCGCAGCGTGCGCCCTTTACCCACTCCAACGAATTCAACGTCATAGATATGAACACCGTGTTTAGCCGCAGCTTCACGCGCGATATTTTCAACCTGTTCCATCCATGATGGTGTTTGAGACATGCTTTGATTACCCTTTTCTTCAATACGGCGACTGGACGGAGTCCAGTTCCTACGAAGTCGCAGGTCTAGAGCTATGTGCACTGGGCAGAGAGGGACCTTAGTTTGAAAAGGTGGATCTGCATCAATGGGCCCGTCCGGGCGCAAAAAAAAATGGGCCTATGGGCCCACTCGAACGAAAATTAAACTAACAAAAATATTCAAACAATGCAAGGGTTTATCTTGACTTGCGGAACCTCTAAGCCTCGGCGGACAAGATGTAGACTATTGCTGTCCCCCCATCCCCATAGTACCTGGGGCGTCGACGGACTTCCCTAAACCCAAGTTTTTCATAGAGTTTTTGGGCCGGCTCATTTTCTTCATGAACTTCCAAGACCAAAGCCCGCCCCCGACCCTTCGCAGCAACAAGAGCCCCAAAGAGCTTCTCCATCAAGCCCTGGCGCCGACGCGCTGGATGACTTGCCACCACTGAAATGTCCCAAACATCGAGCATGTCGCGGTATAAAATAAACCCGCAGAGCTCACTTTCCTGAAAAATTCCAAATCCAAAACTTGAACGAAGCTCAGCATCTAGCAAATCTTGGGGCCAATGAAAATGCGCCCCCAATCCGCCTTCCGCTTCAATGAGACGAACCAACTCTTTCACAAACTTCCAATCCTCAGCACTCATGCGACGAATTGAAAAACTCGACACTTTAAACTCCCTGATCGGCAATAAAGTTGCGAACGCGATACTTGCGCTTGATAACTTCAAACCAACTGCGAATACGTTCTTCGAGCTGCTGCTGAGACAAGAATGATTTGATATTTGCAGCAAAGGCTTCGTAGGAATGCCCAGAAAACTTAGCTCTGTTTCGCTCATAATACCGGCGCGCCTCTGCATCGGTAATAACGCCCGACAAAGACTCTGTCTTAAAGCTCAAAAATCTCTTCGCCGTGATTTTTCTAATAACCAAATCTCGAACTTCTTTAGGAGTCATTTCAAGCTTGGTCCAATAACTTTTACTCATAGCCTCTTTTTGCACTTTTGCTAAAGCCTTAGAAAGCTCTTCGTCAGCAATACTCACGACATTAAAATTTTCAGCCTCAAGTGCAACGACAGATTCTAAAAGAATCGAAGTCACAGCTTGGCGAAACTCAGGATAATCATCTTTCAGCTCATAATCAGACTTCGCCGACTTGGAGGGATAAAGAATGTTTTCAATAATCATAGAGGCCTTCACCTCACGACTTGTCACTACGGAGTCAGCAACCTGCCCCACAGACTGAGACACGATTTGATAAGAAAAACTCGGAAGGGATAATAGAAATGCTAAAAGTAGCGTCATAGAAAAACTATGACATCAAAGACCTAGAGAAGTCCAGTTCCCTTAACGCAAAAAGCAGACCCCATCTGAATGACGGGGCCTGCGAACCAACCAGAGAAGGACAGTCAAATTCAATTCTTAGAAATTAACTCGACCAACAATTGACATTACATAGTACTGAAGCTTTTCAATCGGGTTGCTGTAATCAGATGTAGACATCCAAGAATTACCCGCATTGATTCGGCTTGAAAGATTCCACATATAACGGAAATCTAAACCTAGAGAATACTTAGGATTGAACTCAAGGTCCGCACCCATGATCGCACCTACGTCGATAGCATGAGAGTTGGCTTTTGTATCATTCACGTAACCCCAAGAGTTATTACCCCAAGAGAAATCCCTGTATGAATAAGACACCAGACCACCAAACACCGGACGAACGATTCCAGAAAACAACTGAACTTTAGCAGCTAGTGAACCTGAGTATTGTTGTACGTCGATAGAATCTGGCACATAAGTTCCACCGTAGTTATAACCATAGCCATAACCTGTGTAATAACCCTGACCTTTTACAGTGTAGTTTGAGTAAACAAACGATCCCTCAACGATGAAGTTATCGTATTTAGTACCAAACGCTACACCCAGAGCATAGTTACCTTCAACTTGACGCGCATCTGGATACTCTCCCACGCCAAGGATACCAGCTACATAAGAAGTTTTTAATGGCTCTACTGGAAGCTCAGCTTCTGTCTTAAGAGCAGCCGCTAACTCTTCACGAATGATATCGCGAGTACTTTCTTTCGGCTCAAGATTCTCAACTGCAACTTCTTTTGTCTCTTTAACTTCTTGAACTTCAACTGGCGTTACAACTGCCGCAGGCACCACTACTGGTTGCTGCGCAGGAACGATCACAGCTTCTTGAACAACAGGTTGTTGTACAACGACTGGCTGCTGCACCGCTGGTTGCTGTTGTTGCTCTACGTTTCCAAATAATAAATTAGCACGACGTCTTTCATCTTCCATACGTGATTGCTCGAGCTTTTCGACAATTCGTTGTTCTGTCTGAAGCTCAGCTTCTTGACGAGAACGGCGAAGACTTTCAGCGCGTGACTCCGTCAACGGCGTGTCCTGAATAACAGTCGTTGGCTGAGTTTGTACCAATGGCTGAGAAGGTTGAACAACCTGTGTTGTCACAGGTACAGCCTCTTGGTTTAAGATATAAACAGGCTGCTCCTGAGGTGCAGCTTGCGTAGCATCGGCCTGAGCTTGAGCTTTTGCATACATTTGCTCCAGTTCAGCATCGACATCTTCTGCTACATTAAGTCCTTGCGCCACTGAGAACGTCGGAACGATACTCAAAGCGACAAGTATATTAAGATACTTTTTCATAAACACTCCTCTTGGTTCTGGTTCTGTAACCTTAGTCACAGCAGGCAAGAGCAAGGCCAGTGCCAAGTTTACAAGCATTTAAAAGATCCCTCTAACCTCTTGTTTTAACAGGATTTCCTGTAGGGCCTAAGTTCTTTCGCAAATTTGGGAGTGACTCATTTTGTGACAACCAATGAAACAGTTTTGGTAATTCTTGCAAAAACCCCTATTTAAAAGCCCTTTACTCCCCCTCGCCCTTCTCATCCAAGACAGAGGGCCTAGTATTTGCACCTCTTTGAGACAAGGAAGCCCGCAAAGGCTACTTATATAAGGAGAGGATATGATTTTAAGGCGCTTATCTATTATACTAAGCTCTGCCGTCGCAGTAGCCGCCTGCTCTCCGCATAATAGCAACTTCACAGCGCCCATTGACGTCGAGATGTGTGAATCTTTGACAGAGGCTCAAGGCATAATTAACGGCGATATTGTTACGAAATCTACGCAAATTACCAACAGCACCGTATTGATCGTTCAAGTAAACTCTAAAGATGAACAATCCGTCTGCACGGGAACTCTTATAGACGATAACAAAGTTCTCACGGCAGCCCATTGCGCTCCGCCTGATACTTCGGCCATCTATATTGCCTTCACAAAAAACAGCCAGTGTATTGGAGCTGATCCTATTAATACACTTCGCGTGGTCGACAAGGTTTTAACTCATCCTGATTATGATTTCACTTCGAAGTCTTTAAACAATGCCTCTCAAGACATTGCAGTTATGAAGTTTTCAGGGCCCAAAGCTCTGGGGTACTCAGTTGAAGAATTACCCCTGAAAGACCTTAAAGTTTCTGACTCTGACAATCTGACGATGTTAGGATTCGGTGACACGATTGAAAATGCTCGAGATGCCGGCACCCTGCGCATGACGTCTGCTTCTGCCACGCGATTGCAGAAAAGTTTCCACGTCGCTTTAACAAAAACTGACTTTGAAATCCCGAAGACCTTCGCACTCCTTCAAGATAAAAATGGAGTTTGCGGTGGAGATTCGGGGGGCCCTCTGTTTGTGAACAATCCTGATGGGAAACCTCTTTTAGTGGGAATCACCTCCATGGGAGTGGATCACAGAACGACATCCATTAGTAAGACCCGCGTTTGCCATGGTATTTCACTTTTTACGGATCTGCGCCCTCACTTAGAGTGGATTCAACTGCAAATGCTGCAACTCAAATAGTTGCCCAACGAAGAGGCAGATTTTAACGCCGAGGCGATAATTTTGCGTCTTTTTAAAAAAGAACTTGTCTAATACCCCAGATTTCTTTACAAAATGTATCTTCGTTGCGGGTGTGGTGTAATGGTAGCCACGAGGGACTCAAAATCCCTTGGATTCACGTCCGTGGGGGTTCAAGTCCCTCCACCCGCACCAAATCTCTTCAAATCGAACATATTCCGATTTTGCAAGCCGACCCAGAGTCGGTTTTTTTGTATCCACAATATATATTCATCTTCTAAGTCACGCGCGTTCCGTTAGCCCAAAAACTTGCAGACTCAGTAAGTCCCGATAAAACCGAATGGAAATGACTTTGCGTTTGCAGCTTCGTTTTCCCAAAGCGCTTTTCAAATTCGTTTTGAATAAACGGCACCTTGGCAGTCCCGCCAGTTAAACAAACGAGGTCCACTTGGTCGGGGGTAAGACTTGCCATCTTCAAGCACTCATCCAGAGCGGCAAAGATCTTCTCTTTGGTTGTTTCCGCCCACCCTTGGAATTGCTGACTTTGAAAGAGCGCCGAGATCTCGATCCCAGGATAAGAGTAATGAAATTCACTTTGCTCGTTATCAGACAACTCACGTTTTGTTTTTTCTATATTTTCAAAGAATGGAAATATCTGCTGATCTTCTAACAGAATAAACAATCGCTCGATGGCCGATGCATCTTTAGGAGTTAAAGCACAGCGCTTAACTTCTTTAATAAACTCATAGGTCTCGCGCTCTTTGAGATGCACGATGTGAGCTGGATGATTGAGCCTCTGAGAAACTGTCGGCGGCATTATGAAAACATTATTCGCCATTGGAAATCGATATCGAGACTTTGCACCAAAGTATTCATTCAAATGCTGACTCATGAAAACACTGTCTAATGCATCCCCTGCTAGTGGACAACCTTCAATAGACAAGACATCCTCTTTAGCAAAACCATCAGGTCGCAAGCGAATCAAAGTAAAGTCCGATGTCCCACCGCCAAAATCCCCTATCAGGACTAATTTTTCTTCAGATATTTGACGGCGATAATCAAAAGCCGCCGCCAAAGGCTCTGGCACAAATTGAACTTCTTTAAAGCCAGCAAAGTCGGCCGCCTTTTGCATTCGATGCAAAGCAAAGCCATCACTGACAGAGTCCATTGAATAGCGAGCAGGTCTTCCGATCACGGCTTTTTCAATGGATGTACCCAGAATTTTTTCAGATCGTTTACGAAGCTCTAAAAGAAAAATACCAACAAGAGACTCGAGCGTCAGAATACGATTGTCGAGCACGGTGCCAAGATAACTCTTATTAGGAAGATGAGACTTAAAGGAACGGAAAAGTCGTCCCTCCATATCTTGTTCTATATACTGCTGAATCGCCTCTGCTCCGTAATAACAAAGATCTGCGTGGGGGAAGAATAAAAGAGTCCGCATAATTGTTGGGTCCACGCTCTGTGGATCAATGGGTAGAGCCTCGTGCCTCTTCCCATTATGATAAGCTCCGACTAAAGAGTTGCTGGTCCCAAAATCTATAGATAAGTAAGTGTCTGATGCCATTTTACGAGAATACCAAAAAACGTGGCTCATCACAAATGGCTTACTCAGAGTCATAATTTTTAATAATTTATTTATTCACTTTTCTAAGGATTTTATGGATCGACAGCCCGTTAAAAGCATCAAGCTGATCGATTATCTACGTTACCGGCACTGCTCAACTTTAACTTTAGCTTTTTGGCTTTTCAAATCAACACTCAAGGTAACCTGACAACGAGCGCTTTGCATGCGAGCATCGCTTCTAGCCTTGTTGCATTCATCTTCAGAGCTAAAATAGAAATTCTTTCCATCAAGATCTGTCATGCGACTATCAACAATCATGACCTGAGCCGCGTCTTCTCGGCAAAATATGGTCGCAAATGCATTTTGTACTTTATCGTAGAATCGATCCACATGGGAGGTAATGGAGCGCGAAGAGTGGATACGCATTGTTTGAGGTGCTGCCTCGCTTACGGAAGCTGCAAAAAACATAAAAAGAAAAACTTTACTCATTAAACTCATGTGTCCCTCACTCTACAATTCAATCTACTGAAAATGACATTCGTCAGAAGAATAACTCATTGGCATGTCGTAGGATCTTCCATCTAGAATAAACGAGAATACGACGTTGTATGATTTAAAAACATAGTCATACACTTTCGTTTCGACTTCTCTCGTGGTGAAGCTGACTCCTTTTAAAGGAACACCATTTAAATCAAAGCTATCGTTCCGGAAACAACTCCATACAGATCCACCGAAGTTTTCGCACTTCTGCTTGTCGAACGCGATAACAATTTCATCGCCTAATTTTTGATACAGCGAAATTTTTTCTTGGATGTGATTTAGATCTGCCATCGTCACCACACCACTAAAAACCGGAGCTGTGTGAGCGCCAAAATGATGTTTGATTTTAAATATAACCGGCGCTTTAGCATCTGATGAAGAGGGTTCTGCCATCACGGAGGTCAGTGGCAACTCGGCCCCACAATAGAAACTTGGCGCTTGACTGGTTTTCGCAAAAGAATGAAATGGAGCGAAGAACAGTGATGCGATAAATAAATTATGAAGTCTCATGAATCCCCCGTCCCTTCATGTTCTCCGTTGATTTTCACTCTTGTAAACGAATTAGCACTTTGTATGAATACAAACTCAACTATAGGTGGAGCCCTTCCTAGACGTCGGATGGGATTTTCTGCCCCTCATCTGTTTCTAAGCACTCCGTAGGGGCCCCCTTAGGGGTCTTGCTCAGAAGCGTTTACAATATCCCATACGTCCCCCTCTCCTTAAGAACTTTGCACAGTTACAAGTTTAGATCCATTGAATGGACGAGAAAGGCTGGTGAATTATGGAACCCCAAGAAACCCAACGAGATCTTGAACTCGAACTCGAGAAACGCCGCGAGAATGAATTGCGCAAAGAGACCGAACAAGCGCGTAAAGATGGTTTGAAAGAAAAAGAAAACATTCCAGAACCTGCAAAACTTTTCTTTGAAATGTCGGTCATGCTATTGATCGCTGGCATTGTACTCGGTGCTATCGCCTACTTTATTTGGTTGCGCTCTCAAGGCTAATACAAAAAGATTCTCTAAAAATAGAAAAGTCACAAGGTCTTACTTAAAAGATCTTGTGACTTTTGTGAATTTTCTCTAGCTGCTTTTTACGAAGGGATCCTACAAGAAGTTCAGATAGTCGGGCTGCTCTTCCTCAGGGAAAAGGCGTTTCTTCAATTCCACTTCGGACATATCAGGAGCCAAATCCTTGGCAATTTCTTTTTTTACGATTTTCTTCAAAGGCCCCGAGAGTTTCTGACGTAATTCACCTAAGAATGCAGGAGGTGCGACGATAATCAAATTATCGAACATTTGTTTGGTTCGGCAATTTTCCATAAACTCAGCCACTTCTTTAGCAAACTCTTCCGCCACCCTTTGTGTGGGAGTTTGCTTTTTTACCAATCTTGGTCCGTAGGTTAAGAGTGAGCTAAAGATCCCTGGCTTATCGGCGTCAATTTCTTGAGCTTTCAATCTCCCCCGAGGGTTCTCAATCTTAGTCACAAACTTCAAATCACTGTTACGATGATTATAATAGGTATAAAATTTTGCTTCTGTTCTATTTACCACCACAATCCAGGACTTCATATCAGCCTCCTTTCTTGAGAATGAATAGATTCAAGGAGTCGATGATTACTTCCTCCCTGCCATTCTATAATTCTATCGCAATCGGCTCCTTATGATTCTTTTTTGACTTCAGACACTAGACTGTTACTTCTCATATCCTTGCCCTTAGCTTTGCGCCAGATGGTCGTGCATAATGATCCGAGAGACTTATTGGATTTACACGAAAATCATCCAAACTTTAATTTCTTTAAAGTCCCCCTCGCCTTCAGAAGCTTGGAACGGAGTGAGTATGCTTGATAAGTTAACCCACAAAGATCTTCTGATATTAACCTCTGTTCATGAAGGCCCCTGCGCTTCTATTTATCTTCCCAATATGCCAGAGAGAAACCTCGCAGAAGAGTACGACTCCTTGGTAAGTCGCGCCGTCCACCTTCTCTCTTTTGACAAAAACAAAGAAGCTGTTGCAATGATTCAAAAGCATCTGCGCAACTTCAATCCTTCGGAATATCTTTTAGAGGAAGACAAAGGGATTGCAGTGTTTGTCAATAAAACCTGGGCTGGCTACTTTCTGCCTTCGCACGAAGTGCCTATGAAGGTCGTTGTCGCAGAGACTTTTCATCTCAAGCCCCTGCTCAAAGATCTTAAACAGCAAAATATTTTTCATATCCTCGCTCTCACAACTCAAGAGGCCGTGCTTCTTAACTGCGATGGCGATCGCTGTAGCGAAACTCATAATTTTCTATTTCAGTACGGTTCGCACAGCAATAGCGTCGACTGGAAGCATGGGGATGATGAAGAAAGCTTTCAAATGCCACATACCAAAGTGACAACCCGTGGCCGAGGACTGCAAGACAATAAAGGGAAGAAACGCACCACCGTCAAAATTTTCTTGAGATGGATGGAATCAAAAATTAATAAGGAACTGGCCTTTAAAACCACTCCTCTTTTTGTATTCACCAATGAAGGGCTCTTTGATCTTTATAACGAAATTACCTCCCATGATTCTCCCACTTTTCATAAGATCGCAGCCACAGAGATTCCAAGTGCTGAAAGCATGGCCCACAAAGCCCATGAAGTATTGAATAAAGAAATCACGGCAAAAGAAAAGAGAATGGCCGCCGAAGCCAAGAAAGAAAGCGATACTAATAAACCGCGCATCGTCAGCGACCTTTTAAGAATTTCACGGGCCGCTCTTAATGGGAAAGTCGAAACTCTGTTTTTAAGAGAAGATATTGAAATATGGGGACAGCTCAGTAAAGGGGGCGATATTACGTTCATCGAAAAGCAGAGTTCCTCGAAAGACGACGACGTCTTAGACGATATCGCCTGCGAGGTCATTCGCCAAGGCGGCGAAGTCGTTGTCCTTAAAGATAAGGATATGCCAACGAATACCGTCGCAGCAGCTCTTATTACTAACTAGGGTGCTTGTAATTTTTTGTAGATAAGCCCTTCCCCTAAGGCGGCCTCTACAACTTGAATGGACTGAATATTCAGGGCCTTCATATATCCAAGTACTAAAGCTAAGTTAGTCACATCCGTGGCCTTATACGGACTCTTAATTTGCTCATCTGTCCATTGAGCCCGAGCGCCCAAGGTGGTCTCGAGTTGGCTCTGACTGAACTCTGGCTTTTCACTACCCGTCTGTTTTAAAACAGATATGGATAGAACTCCGCCCACTCCAACAATGGTTGCCGCAGAAGCTTCTTTTTTAAAATAGTCAGGTACATTCAGGTAGGCATGGTTCTTAGCGATTTGCACGGCAGCGTCTTTCCAGACTCCAATTGGATTTGGAGACGATGTCACCTTGGGGTCTGCAAACTTCAAATCGCGCAATACTTGATTTTTAAAAGTAACAGAAGCAAGGTCTCCACGATAGATGCGGTCTTTTTTCGCTTGTTTGGCAAACATCTGCATCGAGCCCCCACCGATATCCCAAACGATCAAGCGAGGGTGTGCTTCGTTCATCTTAGCAAGGGCCGAGTAATATCCCAATTCAGCCTCTTGATCTTGAGAAATGATTTGTATATCGATGTTTAATTCTTTTTTTAAAAAACTTGCCATCTCGGGCCCGTTTTTTGCCACCCGAAAAACAGAGGTCGCGACCGCATAGGGCCTCTGCACACCCTTTGCTTGAAGTGCATCTAAGCTTTTGCGCAATTGTGGCAGATACTTTTTTAAGTCATCTATCTTCACCTGTGCGGAATCCGATTTTTCAAGATACTCATTTAAAGAAATCTGCAGACGGTCTTCATGCAGAATGTTCACGATTTTCTTCGCACAGTGATCAACTTCGGCCGCGATGAACTTTGTCGTTCCTGAACCAAAATCAACGGCACCTTCTATTTGTCGACACTCACTTGAAAAAGCTTCAGATGACAGGAAAAAACAAAAAATCAGAAGAAAACTAACGCGCACGATAAACACCCCGAGGACTGATGAAGTACATTTTAATCCTCCATATTTTGATAAAGTTCACCTCAGACTTCAACCCTATTTCACAAGAGAGGCTGATAAATGGCAGCTCGCTTTTCAGAGCGGGACTAAAATCCCCCAGCCCTTGAGGCACTCTGACTCATATTTAAAACCTACTCCATTTAGATTGAGTTTAGATTGGTACATTCCCTGCTTTGCTTAGCTAAGGTCAGATGTCGTCAACCAATCACAACAAAGGAGAAGAGGATGGAACCGATTCAAAATGATATCAAGAATAGCTTTGGCAACATTAAAAAAAACGTGAAAAGAGAATTTGAAGGTGGCCCTCTTAAAGAAGGTTACCACGAGATTGAAAAAAGAGCTCGTGGAGCTATGGAAGCCTCTGAAGACGTGATTCGCGAATACCCTATCTCTACAGTTCTTGGAGCTGCAGCAGTGGGCTTTGTAGCTGCGATGCTTGTTAGACGCGGCCGCTAGCCCTTACAGAGGAAGTTCTTCCGATGGACTTCCTCTTTTTTTGATTGAAATTCCCGACAGGAGATCGTTTTATGAAGTGGATTTTAATGTTCCTCACTCTATCCCTCCGTCAGCTCAATACTCGCTTGCGCGGGCCGAGCCTGCGTCAAACTTTGATGGATATTTTTTACGAGGCACGAGAAAAAAGTAAGAAACTAGCCAATCTAATTATCGGAGGAATCGCCGCTACGATCTTTTTTTGCGGTGGATTCTTTATTGCTTTGATCAATCTCTCAGCTCAATGGGATCAATCCCGTCAAATTGCATGGTCCGCAACTCTGATTTCCGGCCTTGTTTTAATGGGCTTAGCATTGATTGTGTATATTGGTCTTTACGCAAGCTTTACTAAAGATGACCGCGAGGAAGTTCTTGCTGAAAGAGATGAAAAGAAAAAGAAGGAGAGACTGCAACGTAGCTCTCGTCGCTATGCTCAAGCTCCTCGCTCGGAGTCAGCTTCATCACTGGAAGGTGCTCTTGCAGCCCTTGTTATGGACTTTATCCATGAACGCCAATCAAAAAGAGATCTCAGAGAACAGCGTTTTTCTGCCAATGAGCCTGGTCCTTTTTCACAGAATCGTCCTGAAAGCGAAGACGATCTCTCGCGTCGTGAAAGAAAACACTTCCATTAAAAGCTTTTTATCGGGGTCGTCTGAACTATCGGCGATCCCTCAATGCATCCTAACTATATTTCTTTTTGAATTTCTATTTTTGCAGATCGATCTTTTGCTGAAATTTTGCGGTACAAGGTTTTACGGTCAATCCCCAGATCCTTTGCCGTCTTTTCTTTAGCTCCCTGATTTTTTGTCAACGCATATTCGATATAGAACTTATTCATTTCTTCTAAGGACAACAAGCGTTGGTCTTTTTGAAAAAGTTGTTCAAAGGCAGAAAAAACAACCACGCCGCTTCCATCAGAAGATGTGTCGTAAACATCGCCAAGCTCAATTTCAGAACTACGCCCTAAAACCACCGCGCGTTCAATCACATTTTCAAGCTCTCTTACATTCCCTGGCCAATAGTGATTTTGAATGAAATTTTTCGCCTGAGTACTCAGTACTTTGCTAGGAACTTTATGGCGAGCTGAGAACTTCCCAATAAAATAGTCTGTTAGAGGTAAAATATCCTCTTCTCGTTCGCGCAACGGTGGAATGTGGAGAGGCACAACGTTGAGACGAAAATATAAATCTTCGCGAAATTCTTTTTTTTGCACGCTTTCTGCCAGATCATTGTGAGTGGCCGCTAAAAAACGAATATCTAAATCGCGATATTGATTTTCTCCAACGCGTTTAATTTTTCTCTCTTGTAAAACCCTTAAGATCTTTGCCTGCAGGGATAAGTCCATGTCCCCGATCTCATCTAGAAATAAAGTCCCACCATGGGCCTCTTCAAAAAGACCGGGTTTTGCTCCAAGGGCTCCTGTAAATGCGCCCTTGGCATATCCAAAAAGTTCTGATTCTAAAAGTTGCTCAGGAATCGCCGAACAGTTTAAAGGAATAAAGTCTCCCTTTAGCCGCGAGCTTTGCTGATGAATGAAGCGGGCTATAACTTCTTTGCCCGTTCCACTTTCGCCGGTTATCAAAATATTGGCGGTGCTTCGCGCAGCTCGCTGCGCTTTTTCAAGAACATTTCGAAATGAAGGGCTTTCCGCAATCAAAGTGGCCTGCATTTAAAAATCCTTATTTGAAAATCTCTGGGGTTTGCTCATCCAAGCAGCCCTGTTTTTATGACTTGAGTACTGCAAGCCTGCCATCACTAGGTCCATCACTTCTAACATCGAATTTGCAACAGCAATGCTCGATGCGGGATTCTGCCCTGTGATCAAGCGTCCACTGCGAGCCACACACTCTGTGAATGCAGGACAAGACTTAAAGTGCGCACCTCTTTCAATCAACTTTGACTCTAGAAGAAATGGCACCACTCGATCCATTCCCACGATGCTCTCTTCGTCGTTGGTAAAGCTCGAAATCTCTTGCCCTGAAACAAGATATGTCCCATCCGAAAGTTTAACATTTACTAAAGCTGCAACTCCGTGACAAACAGCGCCCACCACTCCGTTATTCTCGTAGATCTCTTGAATAAGCTTTTGTGTTTCTCGATCCCACGGTAAATCGAAACTTGCTCCGTGTCCCCCTGGGATATAGACGGCTTCATAGTCTTCACTCTGAGCATGATAAGTGGGAATGGAGTTTTGAAGCATGCTCATAAAGTTAGAGTCATTCACCCAGGTGACATTGAGTGGATCGTCCATCTTGACTCCGTCTAAGGGAATCGCCCCACCAAAGGGGCTTGCCATCACCATTTCACAACCCGCCTCATAGAATTCATTAAATGCGTGAGTAATTTCAGACAGGTAGGCACCCGTCTTTAAACCCGTGTCCCCCAAGGTATTGGCATTGGTCATTATAAATAAAATTCTTCGCGAGAGCATAAATGGCCTCCTTAGATACTTTAAGGCTGTCTTTATCATAGTATGGTCTGCTGCTATTATCTCAACGTCGAGAGAGCATTCTGTGAATGAACAGCGCTCTGAGGCTCTCTTTCCTACACGAGCCTGCTTGCGAACTTGCCATTTTACAGTCAATGCGTTACGTCTGTGGGCTTGAGTGTTTAAGAGCAGAGGTTATGAGTGATGCAAATCATCTATCAAGACGAGTATATGGTTGCTATTAACAAGCCGAGTGGCTTCCATGTGCATCCCCATGAAATTGCCAAGCATAGAGTCTCTCGTGATAAGGTATGCCTCTATCACGTTCGCGATATGCTCAATCAGTATGTCTACCCCATCCATCGCTTAGATGCCGGTACCAGCGGAGTCCTGATCTTTGCTCTGTCTTCAGAGTCGGCCAGCAAAATGTGTAAACTCCTTGTGGAGCGTTCACCCGAGAAAACCTATCACGCCATCGCACGCGGCTGGGTCCCTGAAGAGGGAAATATTGAAGTCCCCTTGGAACTTGATTCCACAGGCGAACTCGTAGAAGCTGCGACCGGCTATAAACGCCTCGGGACTGTGGAGCTTGACTACCAAGTGGGCAAAAGGTTTCCGCGAGCTCGGTATTCGTGGGTCGAAGCCTCTCCAAAAACAGGAAGATTCCATCAGATCCGTCGCCATTTTAATCGTATTTCGCATCCCCTTGTTGGCGATGCTGTTCATGGTGATTCTCACCATAATCGGTTCTTTAGAACAGAGATGCAGGTCCCTGGCCTTTGCCTCCATTCCTATGAGTATAAATTTGTCCACCCGTGGACTCAGGAAGAGGTGACAATTCGCGCTCCACTAAGTAAAAAATGGATAAAAATACAGCGTATTTTCAATTTGAGTTCACCACCGGAAATTCAGACTGAAAATTTTGACGAAATCGAAATCGAAGCGTAAAACAGTCCCTGTGCAAAGGGTCTAAGGGATGAGCTTTTTAAGAAAAAACATCTGGGTTTACGTATTTGTTCTACTGACAAGTTTTTCAGCTTTTGCTGAAAAAGTTCAAACCCATTATAGCCTTAAAGCCCTGATCAATCCCCTTGTGCAAGGTCTCGAAGCACAAACTACGATTCGCTTTTCAAAGCCTCTGACAACGAGTCTGCGTTTTCGCCTTTATAAAGATTTAGAAGTTGAATCTCTTCGACAAAACATTGCACTCACAAAGATTCAATCTCATGGAGACTACTCTGAGTACGAGATCTCTCCCCTTGAGTCTGGAATTCAAGAATTAGAACTCAAATACATCGGGACTCTTTTTTCACCAGTGATCGACGACGTCAGCTCGGGTCTTATCTCTAGCGATGGTGTAGCTCTTTTCGGTTCCAGCTACTGGTACCCGCACTTTGAAAACACAGCGATCACATTTGAACTGCAAACTCATCTGCCCGCAGACTGGAAAGCAGTCTCTCAAGGAAGCCTTTTACAAGATGAGCTTCGCAATGGCGTGTCTATTCAAACTCACCAAGAACTCAAACCCCAAGAACAGATCTATTTAATTGCCAATCACTTCTTTCTCTTTGAAAAGAAGTCTTCGCAACATAGCTTCCGTGTATATCTACGCCAAGATGAACCAGAGCTTGCGAAAAAGTATCTCGATCTAGTTCCTACTTACGTTGAACATTACTCAAAAATTTTGGCTCCGTATCCTTACACAAGTTTTTCGATTGTCGAAAATTTTTGGGAAACAGGCTACGGAATGCCCAGTTTTACTCTCTTGGGTCCGACGGTTATTCGTTTGCCGTTTATTTTGACGACTTCTCTTCCCCACGAGATTCTTCATAACTGGTGGGGCAACAGTGTCTATGTGGACTATGAGCGTGGAAACTGGAGTGAGGGACTCACAACGTTCATGTCAGATTACTGGCAGTCCCAAGTTCAAAAACAAGATAAGGACTACCGTCAAAAAGCTCTCATGTCGTTTACTGATTTCGTCAGTAATAATTCAAACTCAGATTTTCCACTTAGACAATTTAAGGGACGTCACAATTCAAGCTCTCAGGCCGTCGGTTATTCCAAGTCCATGATGCTTTATGTGATGCTCGAAAAGAAGCTTGGAGCTGAAGTCGTCAAAGAAAGCCTGCGCCACTTCTATTTAAACAATCAATATCAAAGAGTCTCGTTTGAAGAGCTGCAGTTCTCTTTTGAAACTGTGAGTGGAAAAGACCTCTCGCACTTTTTCAATCAATGGCTAGATCGCAAAGGCGCACCAGAACTTATCCTTGGAAAAGTGAACTTCATGAACTGGCAAGGTTCTTACAACTTGTCATTTCAAATTCTGCAAAAACAAAAGACAGCCTACGATCTTGATATCCCCGTTGCGATCACTCTTGAAAATGGAGACGTCTATCGCACACAGATGTCGATGAAGTCGAGCGAGCAAGATTTCCTGGTACTTTTACCTCGCCGTCCTGTATTTATTGAGATTGATCCTGACTTTGAGATTTTTAGAAAAATTGATTCTCAAGAGCGCCCAGCAACTCTTTCTTCGGCTCTTACTCAAAAGAAAGTAAATTACTTTTCCGTTCTACCCCAAGCGCAAAGCCTTTTTGATATTTGGTCACAACGCTTTGACAACGGCACTCACATTTACGCGGAACTAAAAAAAGATCATGCTCTAGAACTGCCTTTAGAGGGAACAGTTGTTCTTTTAGGTGATTCCCCTGAGATCCGCCGCTTTGTGAGCGAAAACTTAAGCGACTATGAATTTAGTATCTCTGACGAGAACTTAAACCTTCTTAAGCAGAACTACACTGTGGCTGAACACAGTTCTGTGATTGTCGCCCCTTTAAAGTCCAATCCCACACGCCAGTTTATTTGGGTAAGATGGACCGATGAAACAGATATTGCCGATTGGGCACAGCGCCTGACTCACTATACGTCCTTTGGACTTTTAACGTTTAAAGGTCGGCCCGTGGTTTTAAAGTCGGCCTTCCCTGCAATCGGTGGCCCTTTAAAACGCTCCTTATAGTCGCCTCAAAAGATCACTTCTCTGATACGCGGTGACGTCTTTTGCCATTGCCGCGTATTAAACACTATTTCTGGTTCGTAATTAGGGGCTACGTAAGTTTCTTGATATAGATTTTTTCTCTGGAGGAAATCTATGCGCTATCTATGTCTTCTTTTAGGAACCCTTATTTCTAGTCATTCACTCGCTGCCATCTTGCCTTACAGTCAGTGCAAGGGAATTACGAAGTATCACATGGTGGAGTTTGAGCAGTCTGGTCAAGACGTCATCATGAAACTCGATAGTCGCAACTTCGTTCGCTATAGCGACCTTATCCATAGAACAGAGGGACGTTTAAAGATTTCTGGTAAAGAACTGAATACGATAAAAGTTGAAAAGATTGAGCTCAGTCAAATTCTACACACGAAGTCTTTGGCAACAGAGCTTATCGTCGCGGGTCTTTTAGGTAGAGCCGATACCACCGGCGAAGAAGATCTTGTATATAGTATGGCGGGTGAGCTTTTAAGCAAAGTGCAGTGTAAATAAGTCCTGCCCCTTGAAGTTTCTTTTTTCAAAAAAAAACACCTCGGAAGTTTTTTACCGAGGTGTTCTATTTTTTATCTCAATGAATCGTTTTAGTGATTAACGTCCAACATTTTAATCACTTCTTCGATGTGCTCAGTCTCTTCGCGGATCATCCCACGAATTAACTCATCCAATGCCACATCTTCAGCACAGAATTTAAGAACTTTTTTATATTTCTCTAGGGCACTCTTCTCAAACTCAAGACTTTCCTTAAGGATGTCCATAGTCTTATGAGTCGTTGTCTCTGGAACTGGCTTCACTTTCAAAGATGGGTGACCACCTAGTGAAGTGATTTTTTCCCCAATTGTAGAAGCATGCAAGTAACCTTCGTTTGCCTGATCATGGAACCACTTCACGATTGGAATTCTATTAGGTCCTTTAACCATCAAAGCATAATGCAAATAACGAACTACGCCAGAGATTTCCATTTCGATAATTTCATTCAGAAGTGCGATCACTTCTTCATTATTGTGGTTCACCATACATCCTCCTCGGCAACCAAAGTTGATATTACTATTCGTCGTCTAACTCGTCGTCACCCACCACACCGAGGTTGTATTTCTCGATACGGTAGCGCATTGAACGGAAAGAAATATTTAATAGCTTTGCAGCGCGCTTCTTGACTCCACCCGCAGCATGAATAGCTTTGATAAGAAGCTCTTTTTCAATTTGCCCCATCACCTTATCTAAATCCACGCCATCGTCTCCGATTTCGATTTCATTAGATGATGCCATCTTCCTTCCGGAAGTCGTGTTCACCATTGGTGGAAGTGACTCAGGTAGAATCGTTGCTCCACCTTCAAGTGCCACTGTGCGCTCAATCAAGTTTTCTAGCTCACGCACGTTACCTGGGTAATCGTATTTTTTCAAAATATCCATGGCTTCAACACTGATGCCACCGATATTTTTATTAAGACGTTCATTGTACTTTTTCAAAAAGTGGCTTGCCAAAAGAGGAATATCCTCTGAACGCTCACGCAATGATGGAGTCTTGATATTGATAACATTCAAACGGTAATAGAGATCTTGACGGAAAGTGCCCTTAGCGACCATCTCCTCAAGATTTCTATTGGTTGCCGCGATAATGCGAACATCCACTTTAACGTCTTCAGTTGCACCCACTCTGCGAATGGTGCGCTCTTGAATAGCACGTAGAAGTTTTACTTGAATTGTTAATGGCAACTCACCGACTTCATCCAGGAACAGTGATCCGCCATCAGCGACTTCGAAAAGACCTGACTTATCAGTAACCGCGCCTGTGAAAGAGCCTTTTTTATGACCGAACATTTCTGATTCCATAAGGTTCTCTGGAATCGCACCACAGTTAATTGTAACAAATGGTTTGTCTTTTAATGGACCGTTGTAGTGAATTGCTTTTGCAACAACTTCTTTCCCCGTTCCTGATTCACCCGTGATTAGAACGTTTGTCGGCGTCATCGACACGCGCTTTACCATGTCAAAGATTGTGTGCATTGCCGGGCTATTTCCAACCATGTTCTGGAAGGAGTATTCTTTAACAAGTTCTTTCTTAAGTACTCTGTTCTCAACTTCAAGGTTCTTAGAACGAAGAGCGTTTTGAATATTCAAACGGACTTCATCAATTTTGAACGGCTTTGTGAGATAATCATAGGCACCCATTTTCATGGCCTCTACAGCTGTTTCAGTTGTACCGAAAGCCGTAATAAGCATGAACACTGTGTCTGGGTAAGACTCTTTAACGTGCGCTAATAACTCGATCCCAGTTACATGAGGCATCTGTAAGTCAGAAATAATCATGTCGAAAGTTTTCTTCGTCAGAAGATCTTTCGCCTTTTGGCCATCTTCAGCCAAAGTAATCTCATACCCCTCTTTTTTGAGCATGATCTCCAAAAACTCGCGAATTGATTCTTCGTCATCGACAACAAGAATTCTCGACTTCATTTATACGCTCCCACGTTCGGTATATTCACAGTTCATTCTCTCAACGTGCCTTCGGAAATGTCAAAACAAACTCTGTTCCAACACCGACTTCACTCTCTACAAATACTTGGGCATAATGCCCTTCTAAAATCTTATGAGTCACAGCTAGACCTAAGCCAGTGCCTTTTGCCTTGGTTGTATGAAAGGGTTCAAACAACCTCTTGCGAGTGCTCTCACTCATGCCAGATCCCGCATCCTTAATTCTCACCTGAACACTTTCATCCACTACAAGTGCTGACACGGTAATAGCTGGAGTCGCTGATTCATTCATGGCTTGATAGGAATTAAGAATGATATTAAGAAAGGCTTGCTTGAGCTTATCGCGCTTTCCTAAAATCACCAACCCTTGATCAATATGAAGGACCTGCTCAGTTTCAAGACGGACCTGAGTATTCGTCTTAATCCCCTCTAAAACCTCTAACAAGAGATCAGAAATATTCACAGGATCAGTGGGTGGCTCCTCGGGGCGAGAGTAATCTAGGAATTCTGTGATCAAATTATTCAGGCGATCAATCTCGCGTAAAATAATTTTCATAAGACGACGATCATCATCATTGTTCACAGTCTGCGATAACAACTCAATGCTTCCACTGATACCCGCCAATGGATTCCTAATTTCATGGGCAATCCCCGCAGCAAGACCGCCAATGGCCGCAAGCTTTTCGTTTTGACGAGCTGAAAACTCCAACTGGCGAATCTTTGTAAGATCATCAAAAATCGCAACCGACAAACCCTCATTGAGGGCGGTCACGGAAGATACTTTCATCTCAAGGATCTTCGCTTCACCTGAGGGGCTCTGGTATTTTAAATCCTCGCGCAAGGAACCTTTTACGTCAGAAATACTTGGAAAAACATCGAACCAATTTTTTTCAAGAAGTTCTTCAAGGCCCAAAATCTCTAAGGCAGCTTTGTTGGCTTTTAAAACCGTACCCTTAGAGTCAAAAGACACCATTCCCGAGGGAATGTTCTCGATCATGATCTCATTCAGCTCTTCCGCAGTTCTTAAAGACTGACCGGCCTCTTTAAGTTCAGAACCCACGATTTGCAACTGCTGACTGAGGTATCCACCTAAAGCTGCCACTGAAAAGAAGGCCACGTTATTCAGAGCTAGTAAGAAAAAGAAATTCAGAGCCTTAAGCTCCGGCGAAAAGATCGCTGCTACAGAGAATGAAATACTTGTACAAAGTGCCAGCGCGATCGCCCCAGCACTTCCCGTTGCAATCCCCGCAAGAAGAATATTCACTAGATGTAAAAACAAAAATAGCGACTGATTAATCCCAGAGAAATATATCAACGCTGAAATCAGGACGCTATCAATGACAAAGCCGAGGAAGAACAGAAAGGGTCTTCTAAGCAACCACTCCCACTTCGCAAAGTAAATGGCATGGAGAGATATCCCAATAGTGATGATCGTATAAAATGGACCCAAGATGGCCCAGTTGGTGAACCCCTCTTGAGCAATGCTTGAAATCACACTGATTAAAAGAATCAAAGCGTAGAGACTGACGCGGGATAATTCCACCATCAGCCCTTGCTTTTGATGACTTTGCAATAAATAGCTTAAGCGCATTCTATTGAACCACGTCCGCCATATTAAAGATTGGTAAGTACATCGCAATAACTAGAACCGCAATAATACCACCCAGAACAACCATTAAAAGAGGTTCTAAAAGTGATGTCATCGCCTTCACAGCCGTCTCAACTTCATCTTCATAAAAGTCCGCGATTTTACCTAACATGATATCCAATGTTCCCGACTGTTCTCCAATCGCGATCATTTGAACGACCATCTCAGGGAAAGCTTTTTCTTTAGCTAAAGGAGCAGAGAACGTGCGTCCTTGAGTCACTGACTCTTTACTTCTTAAAAGAGCTTGTTCAATAACGATATTTCCCGCTGTGCGCGAAGAGATATCAATAGCTTCAATAAGACCAACTCCCGATGACAATAGTGTTGAAAGAGTACGAGTCAAACGAGCAATCGCTGACTTCTGCACCACTTCACCAAAAACCGGAGCATGCATAATGAAGCGACCAAAGGTGTCTCTACCACCATCAGTCTTCAACCAATTCATAAATGCAAAAGGACCAACAACAAGAATCCCCAAATACACATACCAATTAGAGATCATGCTATTACTGATATTCACCACCATTTGAGTCAACATCGGTGGCTCGTTTCCAGAGGAAGCAAAGAACTCCATAAATTTAGGAATAATGAAGACCAAAATACCCGCAATAACAATCATCGCTACGATGATAATAACCACTGGATAAACTAGGGCGCCTTTTACTTGAGACTTCAGCTTTTCTGATTTCTCCATATAAGCAGCTAATCGCTGTAAAATGCCATCCAAGATACCGGCTTCTTCACCCGCTTGAATCATGTTCACATAAAGGCGATCAAATACATTTGGAACCGTAGCCATAGAATCAGCAAGTCTTCGTCCGCTCTCAATGGAGGTCTTAACCTGTGCAGAAGCCTCTTTCAGTAATCCAGGGCGCAACCCTTCCGAAAGAATTTTCAATGAATCAACAACTGGAATACCGGCGTTAATCAACGTCGCAAACTGACGCGTGAAAACTTGTAAGTCTTTACCTTTTACACTCGGAGCAAAAAGCCCCGTCGAAGCCTTTTTTGCTCCCGGTCTTGCAGCCCCTCCACCCGTCACTCGCATTGGTAAAAGTTGCTGTGCGCGCAAGCGAATAATTGCCTCTTGTTGTGAAGCGGCCTCGATTTCTCCTTGGACGACTTGGCCCGCAGAGTTCTTCGCTTGGTATTGAAACTTTGCCATTTCTAAATCCCTACCTTCTTAAGCAGTTGATCTAAGTTGTCTGGATTGTGTGTAACTTCAAAGGCACTCTTAAGATCGATTCTTCTTCGAATCAGATGCTGAAGAAGCGATTGATTCAATGTGAGAATTCCCGGAGCTTCCGTCGTGCTTTCTAAAATTTCTCCAATGGATTTAATATCGGCAACTTCAAGCTTTTCTTTTAGCTGAGGTTTCATCAATAAGACCTCGTGAGCAAAAACACGTTCATCACCTAGACCAGTGATTGAATACTGAGCACTTGCTAAGGAAAGAATTCCAGCTAAACGAGGAGCGGCATGGTCGCCCCATTCGTTTTCCAGATGTGCAATACTGCGACGAAGACAGTTCATCAGATGCGGAGCACGCATCGAATACACTACGAAATAGCCTTGCTCAGCAAGCTCAACGGCTTCTTGCAGATACTCTTCACCAGAGAATCCCTCAAAAACAACCATATCTACACCCTCTAGAAAAACCTCGCGGTCTTGCTGAGAGGAAAAGTTCCCCGTGTGATAAATGAAGCAAGCATTGTTTTCTTTAATTTGTGGAAAAGCTCTGCGACTTATAACTGCCGCAACGAAAGACTTCTGCTCTCCCATATTCTGTAAAATTTTATGTAACGCCCAAACCTGACCAAGGTCGCCCGCCGACGAGAGCATGATCAAGCCCTTCATTTGCAGACAAGAGTCCATCAACGCTGGGGGAATTTGCAACTCTTGAACATGACCATCTAAGTTCATGTCCAATAAGGCCTTCATCGTCGTCTCGTTTTGAACAAACGAAAAGCCCATGCGGAAATTATTCATAGCAGTCTCGCCAGTAATAAATCCACGAGTTTCAAGAGTTGCCTTCTGCTGAGAAGACAACAAGCTCTGTAAAAGAATATTCCACTCAGACAACAAAGCCGGAGAGTTTCTCAACGTCTGCCATCCTTGGGAGCCACGCATACGAGGCTCGCTCCCCACGACAAACATTAGCTCTTCTGCTTTACTCGACTTCGCCTTTAATAGTAAGTCCGTTACACTCATTATGAATCCTTCACAGATGCGTTGAGAACTTCTTGAATTGTCGTAACACCACGTTTTAATTTCAACAGAGCACTTCGGCGCAGAGTTCTCATGCCCTGCTCTCTAGCTAAGAAGCGAAGCTGCCCCGTGGAAGCTCCTTTTAAGATGGCTTCTTTCATTTTTTCTGTCATTTGCATGAGCTCATAAATCGCCGCACGACCTTTAATGCCAGTGCCGTTGCAGTTCGCACAACCCTTGCCTTCAAAAACTTTGTAATCGTGTATCTCTGCTTGAGGCACACCCAAATTCAGTAGTGTTTGTGCGGGCACTTCTACAGGTGCCTTACAAGAATCACAGATCTTACCCACAAGACGTTGAGCCACAATAAGATTCACGGTTGATGTGATAATGTACGGAGCCACACCCATCTCTGTAAGACGCACAACAGTTCCCGGAGCATCGTTAGTATGCAAAGTACTTACGACCAAGTGACCTGTCGAAGCTGCTTTGAACGCGATCTCTGCGGTTTCGAGGTCACGTATCTCCCCCACCATCACGACATCTGGATCTTGACGAAGGAAAGACTTCAATGCTGAGGAGAAAGTTAAATCAATATCAGGATTCATTTGAACCTGATTAATGCCTTCTAAGTTAAACTCTACCGGATCTTCAGCAGTTGATATGTTCACATCGGATGTATTTAACTCGGCCAATGCCGAGTAAATCGTCGTCGTTTTACCAGACCCCGTTGGACCTGTGATAAAAACCAGACCTTGCGGTAAATTAATATTGCTCTTGAAGATCTTAAGGTCATCTTCTTCAAACCCAAGCTTCGTCATATCCAGTTGAAGATTCGATTTATCCAATAAACGTAGAACGACTTTTTCACCCCAAAGGGTTGGTAGAACGCTCACACGAAAATCCATCTCTTTGCCTTTGGATGTGCGCACTTTTAGGCGACCATCCTGAGGTCGGCGTTTTTCCGCAATATCTAACTTAGACATAATCTTAATACGCGAAGCAATCGCGGCCCCTGTTTCAGCAGGAGGAGCTGTCGCTTCTACCAAATTTCCGTCAATACGATAACGCACACGATATTTTTTTTCGTAGGGTTCAAAGTGAATATCGGAAACTCTTTTTTTCATCGCTTCGCCAAGAATTCCGTTCACGAACTTCACAATCGGCGCATCATCCATCGGTCCAGCATTGTCGATAATCTCTGCCGACGGCGTGGAAACACTGAACTCTTCATCAAGTCCATCTCCCCCCACACTGAATGATTTCATTGAGATACTAGCACCGTAGTATTTCTCAATTGCAGAGCTGATGGCACTTTCAGTTCCCACGACTGCCTGAATACGGCAACGAGTAATGAATCGAAGGTCTTCCTTGATAATAATATTTGTAGGATCAGCAAAGGCTACAACCAGCGTGGTTCCCGCCTTTTGCAGAGGTATAAGAGTGTTTCTCTCGCACAGTTCTTTCGGAATAAGCGCAGTTACACTTTGATCAATTTCAAACGTATTAACTTCAACTCCTGGAACAGCGTAGTGCTTTTCCATAGCACGCAGGATCGCTGCCTCTTTCAGAAAGTTTAACTGAATGATAGCCGTCGTGAGTTTGTGTCCAGATTTTTTTTGCTCCTCAAGGGCCGCAGATAACTGATCTGGTTTCAACAAACCTTGTTTAACTAATAACTCACCAATTTTAAGCGAAGAAGACATAGACTCCCCTAGTCTCAAACTCTACTAGAGGGTGCCGTTTTTTGTAACTAGCCATTAGGTTAGTTTTGTGTGACTCAACATTTGATGAACATCGGAAATTATTAAAGAAATTAGATTTTACTTCGCACTTAAGCGCTGCTGAACTTCTTCAAACTTAAGATGGAAGCTTGAATCCTCTAACTTCTGCAACCAATGATAGAGATAAAACTCGATATAAGTTTCCGTAGAAAGAGTTTTTAAACTTGCATCCTCAGCTTCTTTCAAAAGCGGCTTTTCTTCATCGACTGGATTGAGGTCGAGGACGATCCCCTCTGGCTTCATATAATTAAAATAAGAAAGGTCGTTTAAAAAGAGATCACCCTCTGGAAGAGATGCCGTGTTCACCAATAAACTCGCACTCACCGCTTGGAGCGTGAGATTCTCTGGATTTACAATTTGATACTGAACACCAAATTGCGCTCGTTTCAAAATCGCCTTTTCATTTTGAAGCGCCTCTCCCTCCCCGACTAAATATACAATTCCGTATCCCATATCGGCCAAAACAGCGCCCGCCACCCTGACCATAGGCGTATCACCCACAATAAAAGCAGGCTCTCGAATATCAATACCTTTAGCGCCATGAACTAAGAATTGGCGCAAAGCTTCTGGCATAACTAAACGAGGTAACAGAGCTCCGCTATCGCGAAAAAGAGAATCAAAGACTTCTAACTTCCGAACCTGAGTCGGCAAAACGCGAAACTTTTCAATACTACCCTTGCCTGAGGACGGAGGGATTATTGCAGCATCAAAATCTTCAAGGTCTGCGAGATCTAACTCCTCTAGCTCAACGAAGTCCCAGGCCCACGCACAACTCTCAGCAAGTTTGCGCAAAGCATTCCACTCGCTACTTCTTGAAATCGAAACCCCTGCAATCTTAAGTTTTCTTTCGCTCATCGAAATACTTCCTAGCAAAGTCCATATCGGTTTGAATTTGCGATTTTAGTTCTTCAACTCCGTTAAATTTTTTCTCATCACGAATGAAGTGATGCAGATATATTTCAATCTCTTGACCGTAAATATCTTCGTTAAAATCGAATATATGAACTTCAGTTTTAATCTGCACATCTTTATTGGCAAACGTTGGATTGATTCCAATATTAGCAATGGAAGGATAACACTTCCCCTGATGAACCACGGTTGTGCAGTACACTCCATGACGAGGAACGAATTCCACATCCGGATGCACATTTGCTGTGGGCACTCCGATAGTGCGTCCACGCTTGAAGCCATGCTCAACAGGACCACGCAAGTAGTAAGTTCTGCCTAATAACTCATTGGCGGTTTCCACATCTCCGCTGCGCAAATTTTCACGAATCAACGAAGACGAAACCACCATATTATCTTTTTTAAATGGCGGGATAATGATCAAACGAATTTCTTTTTGTGCGCAATACTTTTCCAGAAAGGGAATGTTCCCCTCTCTCCCCATCCCAAAAGAAAAGTCATGGCCTACGACCAGAGTCTTTGGACGTAGTCTTGAGTAAATGTAGTGATCTAAGAATGTCTGAGGCGAGACTTTAGAAAAATCTTCCGTAAAGTCTTCAATGATAACTAGGTCTATGCCTTTTTTCTCAAACTGTTCCTGCTGATCCTTAAGGTCAAACAGCCGATGGGTGGGCCTTTCGGGATGAAGAACTTTCACAGGGTGAGGGTGAAAAGTATAAACCACCCCCGGTACTCCGAAATGCTGAGCCTCCCTTACAACCGTCTCTATAAGCTGCTGATGACCTAAGTGGACACCATCAAAATTGCCTATAGTGACTACAGACGCAGGATAAGCTTTTTGGATCTCTTGAATGCCTCTAAATACTTGCATATTTTTCAGTATATACACTTCTCGGGCTTCGCGTAAGTGCTTTTAATAGTTGAATTTTTTAGCAAATTTGCTATGTTGCAACGCGTGCAAAAAATCAATTTCGAGCGGCTCCGCCATAAGATTCAAATCCTCTTGCGCTTCTTATCTTTAAGAAGAGGTTTCTGGCTGCGTTGCTTATTATGTTGGGGCATAGGCTGTATCGCCCTTTCCAATGACGAAATTCAATCCTACGACCAAAGATTCAAACTTCGCGGAGATCAAAAGACTTCTCCGAACATAGTTCTTATCACGATTCGTCAGTCCGATTTTGCCAATGTCTATGATGCGCGCACAAACTTTCTAGATAATATGCATGAGGTCACTGACATTACTGACTCCTATTTTTGGAATCGCCAAATCTGGTCAAGAATGCTCAGCCGCATTTTAAAACAAAATCCAAAATCTGTCGGTGTAACGTTGTACTTCGGTGACAACATTGGAACCATTCGCCTTAACAAAGAAGAAGATCGTATCTTTCACGACCCACGCATCATCTGGTCTTCAACGATGAACAGCTTAGAAAGAGTTCTCACTCCATCGTTTACCAATAGCAACTACTCAAACCTTGGTAGCAACGAAGTCCGACGTGATGATGACGGCGTTGTGAGACGAGTCTTTCCACAACGGGGAGACATCCCCCACCTAGTAGAAAAAATCACGGGCAAAGCCTTTCCAACAAAGCTTGCCGGCCTACCGATCAACTTCCGCGGAAGCAATAAGGTTTTCACTCAATACTCGTTAAGCGAAATTCTCTATGACGACCTTCCATCAAAAGCCTTCACTGGAAAGATCATCCTTATTGGTGCAGAAACCTCAACAGGTCCTGTGTACATGACTCCAATGGGGACCATCTCGCGCATGGAGATTTTAGCCCATGCCACTGACACCGTTTTAGGCGGCAAGTGGATCCAAAGACTTTCCTTCTGGTGGTACGCTTCTGGGTTTGTGCTTTTGATGGTGATCGCGGTCTTCTTAATTACGACCTATCCCCAATCCGTCGCATTTTTCTTTATTATCTGGATTGGCACTTTGTTAGCGGCTCTGTCGGCTTGGGTTTTTGACACGTTCTATTTCTGGTCCCCCGCTTTCTCGCCGTTTGTGCTTCTTGGGACAACGTGGATTGTCTTTATTGGTTATCAAGCCACCAAAGTTGAGAAGCGCAACTTCGAACTCCAACAAGAACAACAGTATCTTCAGGAACTCGAGCGTTTAAAAAACAATTTCGTCAGCTTGATTTCCCACGACCTTAAAACTCCGATCGCAAAAATCCAAGCCATTGTAGATCGCCTTTTAGTGGAGCAAAAGGGTCAAGGCTTGACCTCTGATCTGATGTCTCTCCGTCTGTATGGGGATGAACTCAATCGCTATATCCAGTCTATTCTTAAGGTTCTGCGCGTTGAATCCAGAGACTTTAAAATTCACAAAGATGTAGCGGATATTAACGAAGTTATTGATGAGGCGTTAGTCTTCCTACGCCCGTTAGCCGCGCAAAAGAACATCACCATTCATACCCAGCTGGAACCGATGTTTTCAGCGGAGTTTGATACGACTTTGATCAAAGAAGTTATTATCAATCTGATTGAGAATGCCATTAAGTACGGAAGCGAAGGGGGCCATATCGAAGTGGTTTCTTTAGAGTCTGACGATCAAATTCAGGTGATCGTGAAAGATGACGGAGCCGGCATTCACCCTGAAGACCTTGAAAGAATTTGGGGTAAGTTCACTCGCGGAAGTGATCAAGACCTTAAGACCAAGGGCACGGGTTTGGGTTTATATTTAGTTAAGTATTTTATTGAACTCCATGGTGGCAAAGTTCATCTTGAAAGTATTTTGGGTCAAGGAACAACAGTTTCTTTTACTTTGCCACTTGATGAAGAAACAGAAGAAGCGGAGGTACTCCTATGAATCAACTGCACACACTTATCGTTGATGATGAAGCCGAACTTAGACGCTCGGTCATCTCTATCCTGCAATCTACGATGCCGGAAATCGAGTTCACTATTGATGAAGCCGCCACCGGAAAAGAAGCCTTCGACAAAGTAAAGCAAAAGCAATGGGATCTCGTTTTAATGGACGTCAAGATGCCAGAGATGGATGGTCTTGAGGCCTTAACGGCAATTAAAGAACATGACCCACGCACTTTTGTGGTGCTTATGACCGCCCACTCGAATCTAAATGATGCAGTACTTGCAATTAAAGAAGGTGCATACGATTACCTAGAAAAGCCTGTGGACGCTGACCGCCTCCGTGAGATCGTGCGCAAGAGTCTTGAAGCTCGCGACCTTATCTCTAGCTTAGCACTTTCGAACCCCGTTTTTGATGATGACATTGAAAGTGAATTTGTCGGTGGTTCTTCCAAGATGAAGGAAGTCTTTAACCTGATCTACAAATTGTGCAAAGTCGACACAACGGTTCTTGTGCGTGGAGAAAATGGAACTGGCAAAGAGCTTGTCGCTCGCGCTATCCACTTCAACTCTCCTCGCAAATCAGGAAGTTTTGTGGCCATCAACTGCGGAGCTATTCCTGAGAATTTGATGGAGAGCGAACTCTTTGGTCACGAAAAAGGCGCGTTCACCGGAGCCATTGAAAGAAAAATTGGGAAGTTCCAGTTAGCAAACAACGGGACTCTTTTCTTGGATGAAATCGGAGAGCTTAAGCCTGATATGCAGGTAAAACTTCTGCGCGTTCTCCAAGAAAAAAAGTTCACACCTGTTGGTGGAAATCGCGAAGTCAAAACGACAACTCGTATTATTGCAGCTACTAATAGAAATCTTGAAAAGATGATGGAAGAGGGAACTTTTAGAGAAGATCTTTTCTATCGTCTGAATGTGATGCCGATTTTCCTTCCGCCACTTCGTGAAAGAACAGATGACCTTGAAGCGTTGATTCAAACGTTCATCAAAAAGTTCTCTAAGCAGCACGATCATAAAATTCAAGGTATTACTCCAGAGGCACTAGAGGCTTTAAAAACTTATCGCTGGCCAGGAAATATCCGTGAACTTGAGAACTTAATCGAAAGAGCCTTCATCGTTGAAAGCACGGATAAGATCACGATGAACTCTTTGCCAGATAACGTTAAAACAACGACTCAAGAAATCAAAGACAACACCAAAGTGAGCTTCTCTGGCCCTATGGACTTTGACGTCTTTAAAGAAGATATGGAAAAAGAATTTATCATCAATGCATTAAAGGCGAATAACGGAAGAATTAACCAAACCGTCGCGCAAGCAAATATTCCAAAGAACACATTGCTGCGCAAGATTCGTAAGTATGGCATTAACGTAAAAGATTACTCTACGGAAGAATAGACTCTGCGACAGCCGTCACGCGCTCAGCACTGATCTGCTTCATACAGGCATGGGTTCCAATAGGACATTTATTGTGCCCATGCTTTCCACAAGGCCTGCAAGACAGGCCTTTTTCTTCGACGACATAACTCTGATTTGACCACGGACGATACCCGAATTCGAGAACTGTGGGCCCAAAGACCGCAATTAACGGAGTTTCACAGACCGCCGCCAAATGGGTCGAAGCACTGTCATTTCCAATCACCAAACTGGCTCTTGCGATCAACTGTGCTGATTCAAAAATCTTTGTTTTACCAGCGAGTGAACACACCCCGCCAATCGCTGCTGCGACTCGCTCAGAGAGTTCTTCCTCTCCAGGGCCACCCATCACATAGACTTGATAGCCCTGATCCTTTAAAGCTCTGCCTGCTCCTGCAAATCCCTCTTCCGTCCAACGCTTGGTCGCCCAAACACTGCCTGGAAAAATCAGAACGGTTTTATTATCTCGAAAACCTTGCAGAGAGAATTTCTTCTCGAGCTCTGCCCACAAGCTTTCATCTTTTAAAATAGATTCTCGCAGCGACATCGATGCCCAACCTGGAGTACCTGGCAACTGATGACGGGCATCTGTCTTATAAGGCTGAACCGTATTTTTATAATCTGAAATCTTTTGAGCTAAGTCGGCATCAAGATCTTGAAGAAGAGCCAATTGTCGAAGAGCGTCTGGCAAACTATCTTGCCTCTGAACTGTTCTAAAAATGAAGCGACCTAAGAAATTGTCGAAAGAGATTTTTTGGGCTGCTTTAACTTGAGCGCAAAAAAGCTGAGTGCGTACCGACTGATGAGGAGAAACAAGATTGCGAATAGTAAGTTTGGAAAGTCCTTGCAGAGCTTCAACGTAAGTTTTTCTTTGACCTTTTTGAACTTCAAAAACACGATCAACCAACCCTGCCTTAAGAAAGAAATCGCCCAGACCTTTACGACAAACTAAAACTAAATCATCTTCTGGCCATAGCTCACGACACTTCTTCATAAGTGGGATCGATAGAAGGAGATCCCCCAAAAAAGCGGTCTGAACAATAAGATTTGATGCCATTAATAAATTCCTCTAACTGGACCTGATCGTAACACATTCGACTTTTTTCACAAGTCCTCTTCCAGCAAGGCGAGCAGAGGGCTTGGGAGAGCAACTTTTCTCCCCTCTCAAACAGGTCAATCTCTTGGGCGCAGGTAGGTCCAAACCAAGCTAGCACATGCTTTTTTTGAGAGATGGCCATGTGCATTCCCAAGCTATCGCCTGTGATCACCACATCCACAGCCGCCACACTGATAAGCCCATCACGCAGTCCACCTTCTGTATTAGAAGCAATCACTGAAAGACCTTCGGCAATTTCACGATTTCTGGCGGTGTCTTCTGGTCCCCCCAATAGAACAATCTGAGCAAAGGGAAAGTTTTTATAAAGGGCACTAATAAGATCGCGATGATACTCAATGCTTAATTTTTTATAGGGAATCGTGGCACTGCAACCCGTGTTTAAACCAATGATAAAATCCTTGCGGCGCCCCTCTAACCAAGATTGGCGGCGCAACTCTGCTGATTGGCTCTCTTCTTCTGAAAGAGGAAGCCAGTAGTCGTCTCTTTGATAGGGAAGCTCTAGGGCTTCACAGATGAGCTGCGTTTCGGGCTTTGTATTTACAAAGAACTTTTTATGATTGTCTAAACCAAGCTCCCACAACTCAAAGGCCGCCTCACTGGCTGGAACAATTCCGCCTGTGATCGGATGAGCTGAAAAACCAAAGTACTCTTTCACTTGCGGCAACTTTGAGATCCCCACAGCTTTCAGCGATTTATCAACAACAAGGCAGACGTCAAAAGCCAGAGCTCTTAGCTCTAGGAGATCACTTTCTTTACTGGTGTAAACTCGATCTATGGCTGGGTGATTCTTAAGTAAATAATTTGCCGGAGCATCGGTCACCCATGTGATCATCGCCCGTGGATACTTTTTTTGAATAGACTTAAGGAGGGCTGTACTGCGAACAACGGCCCCTAAGGCTCCTAAATGTACAATCAGAATCGATTTTTCAACTGGAGACTGATAGACACAAGAGTCCGTGCAGCTACTATTTCGCGTGCAGGGTTTATATCCAGAAAAGTATCGACATTGAGTGTTCGCCATATCCTTATGATACCGAAGGTTGCCTTTATCTAGAGAGTCATAAAAATGACAAAGAAGAGGTTCTAAACCTAAGTGGGGGCTTTAATAATCCCCTTAAATTTGCCGATAGGTCAGCATGCGTTTTGAGACTGAAAATCTAAATTTAAAACCCCTTCGTCTCTCCCCCTCTTCACAAGGTGGAAGCTTCTCCGTTGATAACAGTACTCAAGCGATAGCGCTCAACTCTCTTCAATACTCGTATCTTGAGGTTTTACAAAAAACTGGAAGTATCGAGCGCCTTGTTCAGTTCTTTCTAGGTCAAGGTTGGATTGTCAGTTTCCGCGAACTGCACAAACTTCTGCAAATTCTAATCAAAGAAAAAGTGGTCACCAATCCCCACCTGCTCCAACAAGAAAAAGAGTCGCAGCAAGCTTCCACTGTAAAAACCGAAGATGGACACTCTTTTAAAAACTATGAAAAATACGCAAGTGCGGATTCTGCAAGTCTTCCCTTCTTTCGCTCTTTAAAACCAGAACTGGCTAAACATCTGCTTCAAGGAGCGGAACGACATTTTGTTCCCGCACAAAGACTCATCACTAAAACTGGTGACACGAATCGCGATCTTTTTATTCTCCTCAAAGGAACGGCTTCGATCTATAAAGTCACAGGCCCTGGGCAGCGCAGACTCGTGAGCACACTTCAGCCAGGAGCCATCTTTGGCGAAAGAGGTTTTCTGCTAAACCAACCTCGCACAGCGGATATTATCACAACCTCTGATTGTGAAATTCTCAGAGTTCGTCATTCTCAGGAGATTGATTCTTTGATTAAAACTGATAAAGCAGAAAGTCTGCAATATCGTTTTCTAGCTTTGCAAGCTTTGAACTCTTCGGAGTTTTTTAAGGATCTTCCCTCTTACAGCTTAGACAGTTTGATATTTAGCGGTAAGATCTGCAAAGCCCATCCGCACCAAGTTTTAATGCGCGAAGGCCTTCCTGGGAATTCGTGCTTCATTCTTTTGCAGGGAAATGTAGTTATTAGTAAGGGCGGAGTAAATATCAACGTCCTCACTCAAGGCACCAGCTTCGGAGAGATTTCTTTACTCTTAAGTGGTGGTGTGCGTACAGCTACAGTGATGGCTCAGCAAGAATGTTTGCTACTTGAGATTCAACAACGAGATTTTTACCGTATTCTAGCTCAGAATCTTTTTCTTGCTAAAGACATTGAAGAATTGGCAGCTAAGAGAATGCAGAAATAATTTCTATCAGAGATATTTAAAAATAAAAAAAGGGACTTCTTAGAAGTAACTTTTTAGTTTCTAACTCATTTTTTTTACTTACCCGGCTTAATTTCAACAACTTCAGAAACCAGTGTTCCGATTTTGATTTTAGATTCAATGCGCAGAACATACTTTCTGTCATCATCAGAGAGCCAGATAAAGTTATCGCCGATGGGCTTAAACTGCCCTTTCAGAACGATATTAGGCTTGATGACGATGGCTTTCATAGGTCCTAGCTTTGTTTGCAAAACTTCCTTACGCAAAGCCTCACCTGAAAAAACCAAGTTCTCATCATCGTTAGCGACTCTAAAGGCGTACTGCTTACCGACTTCCCACTTAAAGTTGCGCATATAAAAAATCGCACTATACACGTTTTGTGTGTACTCGGGGATTTCCCACTCTAAGCGTTTTTCCTGCTCGCCATGCTCTTTCGTGACTTTCTTTTCCCAAAAAGTCGCTGTGTTTTTTTCAGTATCAAAAAGCATTTTAGCTTCACGCAACTGATTGCTTTCTTTCACGTGAAGTTGGAAAACTCTCGGAACAAGGTCTTCATAGTCAGAAAAAATTTCTACTTTATCGTCAACACTATAAAATCTTGAGAACAAAGAACTGGTTTTAATAGCGATACCGAAGTTATAAGACTTGCGATTATTAACCAGGGCGAAGGGATTCACCCTCATGCGAAGCTCACCGGCAGAGACTTTAAAGTAATGCACATCATGCACAACTTCTTCACCGACTCTAAAAGGATCAACAAGAGGCCGGCGCCCCTCGAAGCCCTCACTATCTTCAAGCTCTGGTTGACGCACTTTCAAGGTTGGCTCTGTTTGCACAACTCCCCCTTTGGTCGTTCCTGACTTGGACACTTTGTTCACTGTCGCTGATCCTGAGGTCTTTGCCGATTCTTTAGTCTTGGCTGTAGATGTTTTCTTTGCCGAAGTGGCTTTAGCAGGTTGTTTGACTTCCGGTACAACCTCCGTCACTTGAACTTCACCTTCGGGAGTTACCGTCTCAACAGGCTTTACAATCTCTACCGCTTTATCGAACTCTTCATTCTTCTTAAGTTGGTCTGCTTTCTCATATTTTAAAACCGATGCACAAGATGCAATCAAAACAGAGGTGCCAACAAGAGCGAATGCTTTATAGAGTCTCACTTAAAATCCTTCCAGCGACGATGCACCCACATCCACTGCTCTGGATGCTGGCGTACAATCTCTTCAAGCTTGTCATTGAATGCTTGAGTAAGATTAAGGATACTTTCATCTTTATTCTCTGTCACATATTTAGCAGTGTCTAGGGCTGGCTCCACGACCACGTGAATTTTGTGATCGGCTCCCTCATAAGTGTAAATCGGCAAGATAGGGGCTTTGGTTTTTTGCGCAAACAATGCCAAGCCATAGGCAGTCCCCGTCTTCTTTCCGAAGAAGCTCGTTTCAATTCCGTAAGGTTTCCCCATAAATTGATCTAGAACAAATACCAGTCCAGCATTTTTTTTCAAAGCTTTTAGGATTTCAAAAGCGTTATTCGGGCCGTGAGCATCAATGTACTGAACACCCTTTGCGCCACGGACGGAAAACCACAAATCATCAAACCATTTGGATTTAAAGCGCTTGGTGATAATGAAGATCTCTTGACCCTTCATCGCAATTGCATTGGAAGCAAGGTCTCCGTTTCCAAGGTGCAAACTTAGGAAAAACATGCCTTTTTTAAGCTCTCGGGCCTTTTCGATATTTTCCCAGCCTTCAAAGACGACGTTTTCTTGCAACCACTCGTTAGAAATAGACGGGATGAAAAAGAACTCTGCAAAGTTATAACCTAGCTGATAAACAGACTCTCTTCCAATAGCTTCACGTTCTTTTTCTGACTTCTCTGGAAAGGCTAAAGCCAGGTTGTCTAAGACGATGCGCTTACGAAATCCCAACACATCAAACCAAAGAAAACCAACCCAAACTCCTGACTTTCTCAGCCAATGCCGAGGAAAGAGGGAGCTTAAGAAAATCATAATTTTAACTAAAAATTTTACTAAGAGCTGCATGTAAGCGGCCTTTCTGTCCAACCTCGGCAACCTCAAGCTTTGCAATCCAAAGTTGAGAGGGCTCACTCATCAAAGAACGCAATTTAACAGCATCCTTTTCTGTGGTTACTAAAAAGTCTGCCTTCGAATTTGTAAACTCAGATTCGATGCGTTTGATATCATCATTTGTGTATTGGTGGTGGTCTCTGAAGTGCAGACTCTTTTTAGAGACACTTCCGATATCACCCATCATCTTTTCAAAAACGTCTGGGCGAGCAATCGCCGAAACTAAGAAAAAGCTTTTTCCGATCATCTGACTTTTCGTCAGTTTGATATCGCTTCCAGCGCTATTAAACTGATTAATCGAGTACCCAAAGTGCAGAACTTCCTTCTCTTCTGGAACTCTTTTTTCTAAAAGATGAAGGTACTCTTCAGAAGCAAGATTGCATTTTGTAAGAATCAATAGGTCAGCTCTTTGGATTCCCGCAAAAGACTCACGCCCCCTGCCCTCTGGAACCACAGCATAATTAGCCAAAGCTTCCGTCGCATCCAAGATCACGATATTTAAATCGCGAGCGAGTTTACGATGCTGAAAACCATCATCCACAATAAGTACATCGTATTTTTCTTGGCGAACTGCAAACTGAGCTGTCTCCAGCTTATTGGGACCCACGTATACATCTACTTCTGGATTGGTTTGCGCCAAGAGAACAGGTTCATCACCGTAGTACCGAGCCGCGTAGCGATGCTCTGTATCCACGAGCGAAGGGGCCTCAGCGTCTGCTTTGTAGGAGCGACTGATAACCGCCACTTTTTTTCCATCTGCAACTAACGACTTCAGACAAAAATCTGTCACCGGAGTCTTCCCTGTCCCACCCACTGTCAAATTCCCGATACTAATAACAGGAACACCGACAGAGTTCTGAGCTAAGACTCCCTTGTCATAGAGAAAATTCTTAACACCAACAACTTGTTCATACAGAAATGAAATTGGTCTTAAATACGGTCTCATGATTGCAAATACTCATCGAGAGCCTTAACAACTCTCTGAGTAGCTCCTTTATCTCCAAGATGTTGGCGAAGCTCTTCCAAATCAGAAATGACCTGAGCTTTATACTCAGGCTCTTCGATATAACGAGAAAGTAAAGATGCTAATAACTCTGGATTGGCGTCTGATTGAAATCTTTCAGGCACGGCCTCTTTACCTAAAATTAGATTCGCAAGACCAAAGTATTTAGTTCCGCGCACAAAGAGTTTTGCGAAGATCCCCGTCAACCATTTCATCTTATACATGATGACCATAGGACGCTTCATAATGCCCACTTGTAAAGTCGCGGTTCCAGAAGCCACAAGCATCATGTCCACTAAATGAATCATACGGAATGGTTCATCTTTTAAAAGGATATAAGGCAAACGGAAGTCTTCCAGATAGTCTTGCATCTGCTCTTTGCTAAATGTTGGAGCCGTTAAAATTAGAATTTTTAAATTCTTATACTTTTTAGAAAGAATGCGTGCGGTATCCAACTGAATCTGAAAGTGCTGCTTTAATTCGAGTCTGCGACTTCCTGGCATAAGACCAAGAACGATTTCGTCGTCACGAATTCCACATTGATTGCGATGGCTTTTTAAATAGCCTGGATCTGTCAAAAGACGATCGTCAATTTCATCGAGCAATGGATGCCCTACGAACTCCACCGGAACGCCATGCTCTTCATAGAACTTAACTTCAAATGGAAAAAGAACGAAAACTTTTTGACAGTATTTTTTAATAGTTTCAACGCGTCCCTTGCGCCATGCCCACACCTGCGGAGAAATGTAGTACACAACAGGAATACCCAGCGCGTGAAGCTTCTTGGCAAGCATCAGGTTAAACTCTGGGTAATCCATGACGATCGCAACCTTTGGACGACGTTTACCTGCTTCTTCAACTAATTTATCGAATACTGATTTCAAATGACTGTACTGAGAAATAATTTCGGCAGCTCCGACAACAGCCATCTCTTCAGATTTTCCGAGGCGCTCAAAGCCTAGGTTTTCCATGTCCTGACTGCCGACACCAAAAGCATGAACTTTTTTACCCTGTGACTTCCACATCTCAAGAATTCTTTGAGCATATGTAACACTGGATGCTTCGGCGGCGACAATCAAGACTTCATTCATTACTACTTACCTATCAACTTTTCGATTTCTTCAATTGTTCTTAAAGCTCTTAAACCATCAACTCCAGTAACAACTGGCTCTTCATTATTTAACACAGCTTTAATAAACGCATTTGTTTCTGCTTGCAGAGCATCTGCCTTCTCAAGAGTCCACTTCGTAATACGAATCGGTTCTTCAGCACTGCCCTTTTCAACTTTTTCTAACTCATGCGTGCCTGTATTTGCAAAAAGAGTGTTCTCTTCTTGAACCACTCTCACCGAGCGAACAGTGTTGGTGGCAATACGGCTCACATTAATCAATGCGTGCACTCCGTTTTCCATAACCATAGATACAGAAGCCACATCAAGCGCTGGAGAAATCAATTTACTACCCGAGGCCGTCATTGATTTAATTTCGCTTCCAGTAAGATTATAAAGCATGTCGATATCATGAATCATTAAGTCATGAAGCACACTCACGTCAGCGCCGCGCGCCTTATAAGGAGCCATGCGAGTCAGTTCCAAAAACTTCAGACCTTTAAGATTCTTCTTAATCTCAATCACCGACGGATTGAATCGTTCAATGTGCCCTACTGCTAACTTCAGATTTTTTTCTTTAGCAAGCTTTACAAGAATTTCTGCCTGAGGAACAGTGGCCGTGATCGGCTTCTCGACATTGACGTGAATTCCATTTTTCAAGTACATCTCAGCCAATTCAAAGTGGCTCAACGTGCTTGCAGCAATCGTAACAACGTCAACTTTACCAATCAGATCTTCAGGTTTATGAAAACTCTGAACTTCCATGTTAGCTGCAATTTTATCTGCCTGCTCTGGGAAGGCGTCACAAACACCGATCAACTCGACATCTGGACAATTAGCATATTTTTGTGCGTGGAATTGACCTAAATAGCCAACCCCAACAACTGCGCCACGTAATACCTTACTCATCGTCTTTCCAATTCTTTGGGCTTCTATCAACCGCGATTCCGCGTTTAGAGCTTTGAACGAAGTCGATAAAATACTTAATGTTATCGCTCATTACGCATTCTTCTTTAATGCGCGCAATACCCTCTTCAACTGTCGACGATCCCATGATCATAATACGAATTGCTTTATGAACATTGGCGATCTCCTCGCGAGAGTAACCTTTTCTTGCAAGACCAATTTTATTTGTCGCACGAATGGTAGCGTATGTGCCTTGTGCACGACTGAACGGAAGAATGTCTTTATTTACAACTGCAGATCCCGCGATAAATGCACCACGGCCTACTTTTGTAAATTGATTGAAGGCACTCACTCCACCAATAGTCACACCGTCTTCAATAATACAGTGACCGCCCAAGTGAGAGTCGTTGGCAATCGTCACGTCATTACCGATTTTGCAATCGTGCCCAACGTGCGTGTATGCCATGAAGTAATTGTTATTTCCGATTTCAGTGATTCCATCTGCTTTGCTAGTTGCAAGGTTCGCAGTTGAAAACTCTCTGAATTTATTATTATTACCAATGATAAGTTTTGTCGGCTCACCTTTGTAAGAGTGATCTTGTGGAGGTCCACCGATCACAGCACCTGGAGAGAAATGATTGTTTTCGCCGATTTCTACGATTCCGTAACGAGACCCTAAAGTCACGTGACCTTCAACGAAGGTACCTTTTCCAATTTTTACTTTCCCTTGAATAAGGCAATAAGGACCGATGACAACGTCATCTGCCAATTCAACATCTGGGGATAAAACACTGCTAGGGTGAACAATATAGTTTGCCATAAATTCCTAAGCGCTCTTTCATGCACTGAAAACAAAAAAGGGCCCTTTAAGGCCCCTTTTTTTTGATTACTTCGTTTTTTCGAAGGCCTTTACAACTGCATCAGTTAAATCAGCCTCTGGAGTTGCGTACAACACCATTTGAGAATTCTCTAAAACCATTGCGTAACCTTGGTCTTTAGCAAGTGTCGCAATAACTTTTCTCATCTTCTCTAGAATTGGAGCCGTCAAATCACGCTCTTTCTTCTGAATCTCAACTTGGCTTTTGCCAACAACGTCACGGTACTTCAACATTTCTTCTTGAAATTCCGCTTGTTTCTTAGCTAAAGCTTCTTCAGAAAGAACAGATTTTTTCTTCTCTAAATCTTCGCCCATCTTTTTAAGATCAGCTTCTTTCTTTTCTAATTCTTTTTTCTTTTTGTTAAACTCACCCTCAAGTTCAGTCTTTGCTTTTTTACCAGCAGCAGTTGTCTGAATAGCTTTTTGCATATCCACGAATCCAACTTTTGCTTGTGCGTGTGCAAACGACGCTGATGCAAAAACCGCAAGTGCGATTAATAACTTTTTCATGAATCCTCCTTAAAAGGTTTGATTAAAATCAAACGGTCAACATCCCTGCTGCCGATTAAAAACTTGGGCCAATCGAAAACTCAAAGACCGCAGCATCTTGATAGTACGAATCACGATTTAATGGGAAGCCCCACTCAAATCTTAAAACACCAATCGGAGAATACCAACGAATCCCAAAACCTACGTCGGCGTGAAGATTGTCATTTGTGATCGTATCATCAGCCGCACCGACGTCGAAGAACCCAGCACCCATGATGCCAGCTTCTTTAACCAAAGGGAACTGCAATTCAGTTTGAAGAAGAGCCTGTTGCGTACCACCGTAAAAACGCATCGCACGCTTGCGCGCCTCATCGACCGGCAGGGGATTCGACCCTGTGGTTAACTCGTCAAAAACTTTTTGCGAGTATTTCATTTTTCCGACACGGTAGGTGCGGTATCCACGCAACGAATAAGGTCCACCCAATAAGTACAGCTCACTGAATGGCACTTCTTGTCCATCAATCCCCTCAATGCGTGCGAAACTGATGTTATTTCTCCACACTACGTCCCAAAAAAGATTTTTGTAGTAGCGGAAACCACCCGATCCACGTGTGTACTTTAAGTCACCACCTAGACCCGCGTACTCAAACGACGCATTCGTATAAATACCTTTTGTCGGCATCTGTCGGTCATTGCGCGTATCGTACTCAACCGTTGCCGTTAAAGAACTCGTTACACCCGAAGCTTTAGAAAGTGGAAATAAGTCTGGGTCCGTAATAAGTTTTCCGTCCCCGTCATACTTATTACTCAACTCAGTGTCGTCATACTTATAGCGAATAAATCCGCGAGTGTACTCGGCAATAGGGTGACCGAAACGAATCGCCCCCCCTTGGTGCTTCTCATCAAAGTCCAAACGAGCCGTATTGGCACTTTGATAAACATCCGCACCCACTGACCAGAGAGTGTCGCGGAAATAGGGCTCGGTGAAAGAAAGGCTATAGTAGCTTCCGGTATCACTTAGATTTAACGATGCCCCTAAGCTCTGCCCTTTACCCAAGAAATTGGCTTGGTTGATCGAACCTTGCAACGTAAAGCCTTGAGAGCTTCCGTACCCCGCACCTAACTGAATCTGCCCTGTGTTTCTTTCTTTGACCGCGATATCCACGTTCATCACATCAGTGCGTTCAGGATCAATCGATGTTTTAAAGTTCACTTCTTCAAAATATCCAAGACGCTGGATGTTTTCTAAAGATTGACGACGACGAGTTTCATTATACAACTCGCCTTCGTTCACCTTCAATTCACGACGAATAACTTTATCACGAGTTTTCGTGTTACCCACCATCGCGATTCGGCCAAAGTAAACTTTAGATCCCTTATCAAATTCAAAAATCAGATTCACTTTGCGATCTTTGGCATTAAATGCCGTGCGCGGAATCACGTTGGCGTAGGCATAACCCAAGTCACCGTACTTTGCTGTCAGCTCACTGATATCTTTTTGAAGTACGTCGTAGGCAAAGATTCCATTGTCATCAATTTTGATAGCATCATAGAGTTCTTGGCGAGGAAACAAGATGTCGCCCGCAAAATCGACCTCTCCCACATCGTACTGCTCGCCCTCTTCAACGCGAATCGTGATGTAGATATTCTTTTTATCTGGCGTCACCGTCACTTGAGGACGATCCACCTTGGCTTGCACATAACCTTTATTCCAATAAAGGAATCTTAAGATCTGCACGTCACGCTCAAACATTTCCTGTTTGTATTGACCAGAACCACTCAAGCCAGAAAAGAAACCGCCCTCTTGAGTTAAAAGCTTACCTTTAAGCTCGCTATCACCCAGATGCTTATTACCTAAGAAAGTGATCTTCTTGACTTTAACCTTATCGTTTTCACGAATTTTAAAGACCAAGCGAACGCTTTCGTCTTCTTTCATTGTCTCTACAACGGCATCAACTTTAGCTAAGAAAAAACCTTTGTCTTCATATAGCTTTTGAACTTTCTCAACAGCCTCTTTAACCTTCGCCATATTCAAAAGCTGATATGTCTTTATTCCCGTAGCATCAGCAATATCATCAGATTTAATTTCGCTGTTGCCTTCATAGCTAATTTCTAAAATCGAAGGTTTCTCTAGCACCTTGTACGTTAGAGCCACTGTCTTCCCACTGACTTCACGAGAAATTGTGATGTCGTTGAAGAAGCCCAGTTTAAACAACGCCTCTGTATCACGGCGCAGATTCTCTGCCGAATAGGCTTCGCCTTCTTTAGAAATAAGCTTCGCAAGGATTGCATCCTTTTCGATTTTCTTATTTCCAATGACGTTGATTGTTTTGATAGTGAGTTCCGCAGGAGCACTCGCTGCGGCTTTCTGATTACGTGGATTCTGCTTTTTTGCCGGCGCTGCTTCCACAGAAGAAACCATCGTCGCCAACAACAAGAAACAAAGAAGCTTATTCAAGACCTACATCCTCAGTCGTTTTTGGAAATCCATAAGATTTACCGATACTTACAAACTAATTCAGGAATCGTAACGCAAGACAAAGGTCCTGTCTAGCCTATACTCGGTTTAGCTCTGAAATTCTTGCCAGTCGCAGCAGAAAGCCAACTCTCTGTCGCCCAACAATTAAGCACGATGAGCCGTGGGCAATGAAACAAAACGGCAACGAGGAGAATCCTTGTGCTTAAATACCCAACCGTCACTTTTTTAAAAAATTGGAACCACAAACTAGATGAGGAAAAAACAAACCCCACACGAACACTTCGCAAGCGGGCGCTCAAAAGGGTTCGTATGCAAGGCGGAAGGTTTCGCCCGCAACGTAGGCGTACTCAATGTACGCCGGAGTGAGGACGAGGCCTGACAACGCAGTCAGACGGACCCTTTTCAGCGCCCGCTCCAGTGGCCGTCTTTCATTTGATACACTTTGGGAAACCTCGTCGCAAAAGTCAGATCATGCGTCACCACGACAAGTGCTAAATTCATCTCGTCGCGAAGACGGAAAAACAGATCTTGAATTTTTAAACTGGTCTGAGAATCCAAGTTCCCGGTAGGCTCGTCAGCAAATAGGATTTTAGGTTGACGCATCAAGGCGCGCGCAATGGCCACTCGCTGCAACTCCCCGCCAGAGAGCTGATTGGGGAAGTGATCTTGTCTTTCAGCAAGACCCATAAATTCCAAAAGATAAGCGCCACGCTCTTTAGCTTCCTTCAAAGAGTCGCCTGCCACTCTTGCTGGCAAAATAACATTTTCGAGCGCGTTGAACTCTGCTAACAAATGATGGAACTGAAAAACAAAACCCATTTCAGAATTACGAAAACGGGAAAGCTCTTCATCACCCATAGCTAAAAGATCTCTTCCTTCGCAGAAAAGTTGACCTGCTGAAGGGCGATCCAAAGTTCCCATGATCTGTAAAAGTGTACTCTTGCCAGCACCGGAAGCCCCAAGAATTGCAAGAGCTTCTCCTTTGCCGATGTCTAAACTCACGCCACGCAGAATATCTAAACTACCCGAACCCTGTTCGTAAGATTTATGAATATCAACCGCTCTTAAAAAGACTTCTTCATTATTCATTTCTTAAGCCCTCCACAGGATTTAACTTTCCACCTCGACGAGCTGGCGCGAGAGTCGCAATAAAACAAATTAATAATGTCGCAATGACAATGGCGATGGAATCCACCCAACGGATATTAATATCGATCGAATCCAAGCGATAAACTTCTCCGGCTATCAAACCCAGTTTCGACTGCGCCAACGAGAATAGAAGCGAGAGAATATAGCCTAACAAAAACCCTAAACCAAGACCGATGACTCCTAAAAACAGACCTTGAAAAACAAAAATTTTAACGATGTCCTTTTCAGAAACACCGATGGTTTTTAAAATGGCGATGTCTTTATAGCGTCGAACAACATTCACAAAAAGAGTCGCAGAAATATTGAATGCAGCAACCAAGGTAATTACTAGAACAACGAAAAAGATCCCGGGCCTTTCAACTTCAACAGCCTCAAAAAGATTTTCGTTAGAGTCTCTCCAGTCCCTGACCCAATAAGGACTTCCCAAGGTCATACTAAGATTCAATGCAGCAGTTCTGGCATGATTGATGTCTGCGAATTTCATCAACAACCCCGTGTAACGATCGCCGATCCCCGCAACCTCTTGAGCTGTACCTATATCAGTTAAGATAAAACGCTCATTCCATTCGTATTTACCTAAATCTAAAATACCATGAACTTGAAACTGGCCGACTTTTCTTTGAAAGCTAGAAGGATCAATGGCGTCAGCAACGGGAACAACCACGCGAAAGCGATCGCCCTCTTGTAAACCCATTTTTTTTGCCAACCCTTTACCAATAAGAGCTGCGTTGGGCTCGGCCCCTTTTAAAGTTCCCGATCCAGCAATCACACGATTTTTAAAATTCAAAACTTCATCAAGTCGATCTGCATCCACGCCTTGAACTAGAACACCGGAAATCTTTCCACTATGAGCCATCACGGCTTCGACAAAAACAAAGCGCGCCGAGGACTCTAAGGTTGGCTCAATCTTGCGAATTCTATCTTCAAGTTCTTTCCAGTCATCATTGATGCGCGATCTCTTAATAACTTGCGCATGACCTGAAACATCAGCCATGGCGTTCTTCAATGTCATTTCAAAACCACTCATCACAGCCATAGAGGCTACTAAGGCAGCGACACCTAAAACCAAGCCCACAAGAGCCAGAGGGGCGGAGCCACCAAAAAGAGTCGTTCGAGACATTAGAAGTCGCCACGCGATCCAGGCCAAGGATTTATTCACGAGTTTGGAACCTCATTGAGATTAGCTTCTTGCTTTAAGTAAGCCATAATAAATCCATCCAGTTCACCGTCCATGATGTCATCAACTTGGCTTGTTTCAAAATCCGTTCGATGATCTTTTACCATGTGATACGGGTGCATAACATAGGAACGAATTTGCGATCCCCACTCCGTAGCTTTCTTTTGAGAGTTCATGGCATCACGTTCAGCATTGCGCTTTTCAACCTCAATTTCATAAAGACGAGCCTTCAACATTTTGAGAGCTTTTTCTCTATTTTGAATTTGCGATCTCTCCATTTGGCAGGCCACGATGACCCCAGATGGAATATGATGCATTCGAACCGCAGAGTCTGTTTTATTAACGTGCTGCCCACCGGCGCCACTCGCGCGGAAGGTATCAACTTTTAGATCTTCAGGGCGGACTTCAATGTTGATATCATCATCCACTTCCGCCCAGGCAAAAACAGATGCAAACGAAGTATGACGACGAGCATTGGAATCAAATGGAGAAATGCGCACAAGACGATGCACCCCAGATTCTGCTTTCAAGTAACCATAAGCATAGGGCCCTTCAATGAGAAGCGTGCAAGATTTAACCCCAGCTTCTTCCCCCTCTGTCATCTCCACTATAGAGACCTTAAATCCTTGGTGTTCAGCGTAACGCGTGTACATGCGAAGAAGCATTTGCGCCCAATCACAGGATTCTGTTCCACCGGCTCCGGAGTTGATTGAAAGGTAGGCACTATTCGCGTCTAACTCCCCGTTCAGAACACGCTTCAACTCTAGCTCTTCAGAGTATTTCTCTAATGCCGCAACTTCGCTTTTTACTTCAACGAAACTGTCTTCATCACCTGCCTCTTGAGCCATTTCTAAAAGAACTTCTGCATCACTCAAACGTGAAGAGAAATTATTGAATTCCTCTAGTTCTTTTTCGAGAAGAGTTTTTTCTTTATTGAGTTTTTGCATCTCTGCGGGTTTTTCCCAAAGAGCCGGATTCTCGGCTTGAAGAGCAAGCTCATCCAAGCGTTTTTTCTTTTTATCTAAGTCAAAGATACCCCCGAAGGTCCTCTAAGAAACTTTCGAGAGCAGAGATTTTACTTTTAATTTCAGATGATTCTGTAACGATAGACATAGGCTTTAGAGTGTATATAGCCGCGAAAGCCTGTCAAGAAAAAGCCCCTTATGCACCCATGCCTGAAGACAAAGTTTTTATTTCTCTAAAAGTTGCTCAAAGAGGCTGTCTTGCAGCGAAAACATCTCTCGCGCATCCTCTTCGCCAGTTTCGTGGTCATAACCCAAAAGATGTAAGACGCCATGCAAAAGCATATATCCTAACTCGTGCTGGTAGCTGAGGCCGTGCTCCGCCGCTTGCTTGACCAAAACCGCAGGACAAAGAATGAGTTCTCCCATAGAAAAATCGTCCATCGAGCCAAAACTGAGCACATCTGTCGCGTAGTTTTTCTGACGGAATTCGTTATTGAGTTTCTTAGCCTCTTTTGGCTCTAAAAAAACCACCGTCAGCTCTTTTTTAAGGTCCGCTTTTTTTAAAACTCTTTTTTTAACCAAGAGAGCACCTAGCTCTTCCATCCAGTTTTGAATAAACTTACGAGGCAGTCGATTCTTGGCTTGGTTTACGATTAAGACTTGCATGACTTTAAAGGTCCTCAATTATTTTTCTAGGTTTTATTTTCTAGGCTTTGTTGTTTAGCTGGGATTTTCTATCGTCCATCAGCGTATTCTGTGTTAACAATGGAGGTATTCTTTCAGAAAGTCGAGACCCTTTTCATGGAAAAAGCACCTTCTAATTTACAAAGTTTAGCAGCTCTTTTTGAAATCGTCGAAAAACTACGGGGCCCCAACGGCTGCCCATGGGATAAAGAGCAGACGCACCAAACTTTAGCACCTTTTGCTATTGAAGAAGCCCATGAACTCGCTGAAGTTCTTTCGTTAGACGCGGGCACAGAGACCGACCTTAAGATGAAAGAGGAATTAGGCGATGTGCTCTTTCAAGTCGTGCTCAATACAGTCATGGCCAGCGAGCGGCAGGCCTTTCAAATCGAAGACGTTCTTCAAGGGATTAATGAAAAACTCATCCGTCGCCACCCCCATGTGTTTTCCAACTCAGTGGCCAACACTCCCGAAGAAGTGATCGTCAACTGGCAGGCCATCAAAGCTCAAGAAAAAGCCGCCAAGGGGATCTCAAGGGACCCTGTCTCTCTGAGTGTTCCTCCACTGCCCGCCTTGATGCGCGCCCACAAAATTGGCAAACAAACGGAAAAATTAAAATTTGATTGGCACGATGTCTATGGAGCTCTTGAAAAGGTCAAAGAAGAGATCAACGAATTTCAAGAAGCCCTCGAAAGCAATCAGCAAGCCGATATTGAACATGAACTGGGCGACACTTTATTCTCCCTCACTCAACTTGCGCGACATCTAAAAATGGATGCGGAAGATTCACTGCAAAAAGCCAATCGCCGCTTCGAAGATCGCTTTGAAAAAATGGTCAAACTGATCCGCAAAGAAGAACTTGATTGGGAGGCGATGTCGCTGGAAGAAAAAGATGAATTCTGGAAGAAAGCAAAACTCCAGCAGCGAGAGGAAGCTCTGAAGAAATAAATCCTACCTAAGGTAGAGCGACCTTAGGCTAGTACTTCACTGATGCGTGTTTATACCTCGGCTTTATCTAAAGGTCTCGGATTGAAAAGTCGATCAGATCCTATGGAGGCACGTTTATGTTTTTCGTAAAACACGCAGTTTTTGCTCTCTTTATTTTAGCTTCAACGACTACGGCTTGGGCTGAACCTATCTGCGTTTCGTCGGTCTCTGAACATCAAAAACAAAAAGACAACCTTCCTGCAATTTTACAAGAGCTTCCGACTCTACTAACGGTCGATAGCTTTTTCTTAACCGCAGGTTTAAAGATCCGCCCTGTGGGCGACAAACTTAAGCTCGAAGGCTACGTCTGGCAGCCCGGCGACATCTATGCCGATGACGGTTACATCAAGTCTGCTTGCTACGAAAATATGATTCTCAAAGTCACTCTCGATAATGGCAAAACCTACGAAGGTAAAGTCGGTGTTGATAAAGCCATTGAGATCAAGGGGTTTAAATTTAAGCAATCTACGGATCGGCAGTTCGCCAATATCGTGGAGAAGGTTCGCAAAGCTAGCAATGGTAAAATCAACGTCTCTACCGACAAAGGCAGCGAAGGGACTAGGTAATTCTATGTATCAAACCACACTCTTGATTTTACTGACTCTCTTTTCATCACCTTCTTTAGCTAAAAATAAGAAAGTAGAAGCTCCCATAAAATCAAAAGAAGAGATTGAATTCGTTTCTGCAAGCGAGAGCCCCTTTTTAGACTTTGCCAAGGGTAAAGATTTTGTCGGATACCTTAATCGCTCCAATGAATCCTCCAAAGATCTTCGCCGCGTAGATCTCTATACACCTCATGCAGTTTCTGAAACAGCAATGAATAAGAAAACATGTGAAGCGATCTTAGAGAGCATCTTCGGAGATCTAAAAAGCGGGACATTAAGTTTTCAAGGCGCCACTCTCTTTACTGGACATACTGGCAAGACTTGCCAAGCACAGCTCAACGACATCGACAAAGACGCTCTCTACCCCGAGAGACACGTCGTTGTAGGCTTTATCCGCATGAAACCCATAGCACTTGTTTTTCGCCTCTCTAAGAAAGCTACAGAGGCAGATCAGCAAAATATAAAAAAATTCTGGAACACCCTTCGGTGAAAACACCTTCAACAAAACGGTATTCAAAACAACCTCAAAAGTACCGCTTAGAAGTTCGACACAAAAAAAGAACTTCTTAAAATTTCAAATACTTAGACCAATTTTCTGACACCTATTTCTAGAATTCTGATCAAAAGTTATTCACAAGATTTTTTTTTACGAACTGCTTTTTTTAGTAGTTTGTAATGATTATGAATACTTAGCTTGCCTCAATAAGAGACCTTTTTTTAATTCAAAAACGATTTCAATCGCTTAGATCAAATTTCAGTATTTAGCCTTCTTGATCGAAACTGATTTCACACGAGATGTGTATTGGCTCAGGAGGGCATAACGGTATGGTAAATCTAATTGCAAGAAAAGCAGTGTTGATGGCAGCCGCAGTGTCGTTCCTCGCAGGTTGCAGCAAGAGTAGCAGTTCATATTCCCTGTTGAGCGACGCCGCCGACTACCAACAGCAGGCGATTCTCATCCCGAAGAAGATCGACGTTCTTTGGGTGATCGACAACTCTGGGTCTATGGCCCCGTACCAACAAGACCTTGCTGATAACTTCCAATCTTTTATACAACGCTTTGAAACTTCAAATTTTGATTTCCATATGGCGGTCACTACGACTGAAGCTTGGCAAGCGGCTCCAAACTCAGAGTTTGGTATGGGCCTAACTCAAAAAGCTGAATTTAGACCAGGTCTTGGAGTTTACGTAATGGACAAGTACACATCAAATCTTGGTGGAGTATTCGGTGCCGCAGTAAAGCAAGGGATCAATGGAAGTGGTGACGAGCGCGCTTTTCACAGCTTCCGTGCTACACTTGAAAGCTCTATCAATAATCAACATAACTTCCGTCGCGACGATGCTTTCTTAGCAGTTATCATCGTTACGGATGAAGAAGATTACTCAAGATCTTCAGGTAGTATGGATAACCCTTCCAATCCAGGTCTTCACCCTGTTCAAGACTACGTAACATTCCTTCGCGATTATACTCAGTCGACAGATACTATGAAGAACTACTCTGTAAGCGCTATTTATGTTCCTACTCGCACGAACCCAGGCTGTACACTTCACTCGGCTGCACAAGCTGGTAATCGTGTTGGCGAACTTGCGACTCTTACTGGTGGAGTGAAAGCTTCTCTATGCTCTAACTTCGGTCAAAGCTTAGAATTGATTTCTGACTCTATCATTCAACTATCAGCAGTTTTCCAACTTCAACGCGAACCCGTTGAAAGCACGATCACTGTGAAAGTAAATGGCGTGGTAGTTCCGAAATCATTAGTTAACGGTTGGACTTATAATGCTGCTGACTTGACGATTCATTTCCACGGCGACGCTATCCCAAGTGCTGATGCGAATATCCAGATCGATTTTTACCCTAAATCTATCAAACTTTAAGGATTAAAGAAAATGAACGGCGCACATCAATCATCTATAAACGCAGCTCAGTGGTACATCCTCCGTGGAGAGATGAAGTACGGACCTTATGAATACCGTTCACTGATTACTATGATTCAAAATGGTGAGCTCTTTGATTATAATTATATCTGGGCAGCTCACCTTGAAAATTGGACTCTATTGGGCGACCTACAAGAATTTTCCAAAGACAGATTGTGCCGTTTGATTGAAACAAAGGATCATATCTCCGGCGCTTTCAAAGAAAGAAAATTTCCAAGAGTTGATCTAGTCACTCCCATTTATGCTCACAATGATCACAACTTTTTTGACGGGCAAACACTGAGTGTCAGCGAAAATGGAGCTTTGGTTCTTCTAAACGATCCATTGCTTCAATTAGGACAACAAATTTTAATTCACTTCAGAGGTTCTGACGTGAACGCAAAACCTTTCAACGCGCTCTGCGAAATCGTTCGTAAGAACTTTTCAAAACAGCGCTTGAACGTAAAATCCGGTCTGCATTACGCCGTACGTTTCCTCAACGTGCAAGATCAGGGAATGACTCAATTAACAAAATGGACACGCGGTGGCGCTTCCAAGGAGGAAACAAATGACAGCATTTCTTAAATTTATGCACGATTCTGGTATCGTCGGCTGGTTTATTCTACTAGTCGGTATGGGTGCCGTCGTCCTGATCGCAGAACGCGCTAAAGTTCTTTATAAAGACTACGGCATGAATGTCGATGAATTCATGGCGAAAGTACAAAATCTTGTTCTTGCTAAAAAAATGGATGAAGCTCTTTTATTGTGTGCACAGCTTGATAAGAAGCCTCTTGCAAGTGCTTTTAAAACAATTTTGGAAAAAGCAGATCGCGATGACGATACTATCTTCCAAGCACACGACATTGCGTTGAGTGAGAACATTCCACTTTACACTAAACGTCTGCACTATCTATCAATGCTTTCCAACGTTGCGACTCTATTGGGTCTACTTGGTACCATTCACGGTCTAATTCTATCGTTCCAAGCGGTAGCAGCAGCCGATCCAGCTCAGAAGCAAGCCCTTCTAGCCCATGGTATCTCGGTTTCGATGTATACGACAGCATTGGGTCTAGCAGTTGCAATTCCTGCGATGGTGTTCTTCTCATTCTTAACAGCTCGTCAAAATCAGCTTGTAGAACAGACTTCAGAGAAGTGCTCTAAACTTGCAGAACTATTAACAAGTGCTCATATCCCTACTCTGTCTCGCCAAAACGTTTTCCCTGATCACGTAACGGCGCCAACAGCGACTCCTCCATCTTCAAGTTCAAAAGCTTCCTAATTGGAAGCTCTTTGACTAGGTACGATTTTATTTTAGGAGTGGGAAATGAGAAAGCTTAAGAAAATTAAAGTCAACAGCAGTGGTGAGTTCGAGCTCGATTTAGCTCCCCTACTTGCCGTCATGGTGAAACTCGTTCCAGTACTTTTACTTTCATCTGCCTTCGTGCAAATGATGGTTATTGAAACTGAGCTTCCCCAAGTCGTCAGTGAAGCCATTCAGCGCCAAGAGCAACAAGAGACCCCAACCAACGTGGCCGTCGAAATGGATAGCAAAGACGGTATCAACATCGTTGTTACTAAAAAAGGTAAAGACGAAGTTGAAAAGATTCCGCTTAAAGAAGGAGCTTTCGACTACGAGACTCTTCATCAAAAACTTGTTGCTGTCAAAAAAGCCAATCCAGAAGTTTTTAAGATCGAAGTGAATCCTGATGGTCGCGTACCATACGACGATGTCGTTAAGGTCATGGATAACGCTCGCCAGACGATGGACAACAAGACAACATTCCCTGTCTTTGATACTAAACAAGGTAAGAACGTGGAAACACATTATATGTTTCCAGAAGTTGTTTTTGCCAACATGATGGAGGGCTAAGATCATGTCAAAAAGACGTCGTTACGAACCTCCTATTAAGCAAAATTCAACATTTACCCTCAATATCACGTCGATGACGGATATGTTTACCATCCTTCTCGTATTCCTTCTTCAGTCGTATTCGACAGCAGAGGTACAAATCGAGTTAGAAGATGGTTTACGCCTTCCGGCTTCTTCATCTTTTTCTAATCCGACAGAAGCGATCAAATTATCGCTTACAGCGAATGCCTTGAAGATTGATAAAGAGAAAGTCGCTGACTTAAAAAATGCAGATTTCATGGCAAGTGATCTTGAGGATAAAGATACAAACTTTATCAAGCCTCTTTTTGAACAGCTTGATAAAATCGCCAAAAGCGAGGCCGACAAGCCTCATGTAAAAGACGGAAAAATTCTTTTACAAGCTGATAGAAACCTTCCCTACGGTACTTTAAGAAAAGTTATGTACACTGCCTCTATGGCCGGTTTCCCTCAGCTTAAGTTAGTCACCATGGTTGGAGAATAAAGCTATGTTACGCGCAGTGGTATTGCTTCTTGCATTTCATCTGTTTTCAATTGCTGTTTTTGCTCAGAAGAAAGATACAAAAGGCCTTCTTCCTGAAGTTCGTATGAACAACAGCGAGCAAGACAACGAGAAAAAAGCACTTTCAAGTGAAGTGATGATCACCCGCTCTGAAAACAGAGCGATCGAATCACTGCAAGCTATCATTAAAAGAAAAAAGGGAGCTCCTGAAGAAGCAGACCTTTGGTATCGTCTGGCAGAAATGTATATGCGCCGTTCGAAATCAGGTCGTTTCTTCGATCTTCACCAGGACACTCCCCTTTTAAAACTTTCTCCGTTTCCAATTCCTAACGAAAAAGGATCTGAGGCCGTTAAAAGGGCCGTCAAAATTTATACTAAGATTGAAATAGAGTTCCCGAAGTTCAATCAAATGGACTCTGTTCTATTTAACAATGCTTTCGCCAATCAACAGATCGGCCAGCTTAAACAATCTGAAGTTCTTTACCTGCGCTTACTTTCAAAATTTCCAAAGTCTCCACTAGTCACGGACGGTATGCTAGCGGTGGGGGAACTTCTCTACGACCAAACTCGTTTCAAAGATGCTCTTGAGCATTTTTTGGCCATCGAAAAGTATCCACAATCTCGTGTCTATTCTTACGGCATGTACAAAGCTGCTTGGTCTTACTATAACCTTGGAGAAAGTGAGCGCGGCATTCAAAAACTCGTGGATGTTGTTAAGAAGAATCCACCACTTCAAGCGGGTGAGGCTCCGACAAACCGCCACAATCTCCGTCGTGAGGCACTGCGCGACCTGACTATTTTTATTGGCGACACCTACCCAGCAAGCAAACTTTACTCATTCTTTGACGACATCACAACTGACGAAGAGATGGGTCAGGCTATGATTGATCTAGCTAAACTCTATGAATCTCATAGCCGTCAAAAAGAAATGAATATATTTTTAGATGAATATGCGTCTAAGCGCCCATCAGGAAGTATGATTGTGAAGTCTCACATCATGCTTGTTGATGCCAATGAAACTCTTAAAAAGAGAAACGACGTTATTAAACATTTCCAAATCGCCAGCGACCTTTGCCGCCGCGATTCTGCTTGGAGAACCGCTCAACAGCCTGAAGATGCTTCTGCTATCTGTGACAAAGAGCTGCGCTCTACAAGCCTTGATATCGCCAAAAAATGGTGGGAGATCTGGCTTAAGAACAAACAAAACACAGAATTCTCTGAGCTCACTCAAAGACTCTTTAAATTGATTTTAGATAATGAAGATCCAGCAAATCCAGATCTTAAGAGCCGCTTTGCATATGCTGAACTTCTTTTCCAGTTGGAAAAGTATGATGAAGCCAGTACCCAGTACCGCATGGTTGGTGATAAGAGCACAGAAGATAAAATGCGCCATGATGCCAATTACGCCGCTCTATACTCTAAAGAAAAAAGTATTGATAAAAAGAAATCAACTCTTAAAGAAGCTGAGCGTAAAGACCTAGCTACAAACTATTTAACAAAACATCCAACTGGATCTTATGCAACGCAAGTAAAGTTCAAGTTGGGTCATATTGCCTACGAAGAGACAAATTACGAAGACGCTGAAAAATGGTTACGCCCACTGGCTTCTTTAAAAGGAAAAGAAAACGAAGAAACTAGAAAAAAATCCGAGGACTTAATTCTTGATATCCTCAACATCCGCAAAGACTATGCGGGTATTAAAGACTTCTCTAAGGGAGTACTTGCCAATACTACGGATACCACTCGTAAAACGAGCATGAATAAGATCTTAGAAGAAGCTCACTTCACTGAGATTCAAGAGTTCGTAAAAACGGGAGACAAAGATAAGGCTTCTGAAAAACTCTTAGCTTTTGCGAAAGAGCATCAAGACTCAAAACTTTCTCAAGATGCTCTATGGCAGGCTCTCAGTATGCTTTATGCCGAAGGAAAGATCTTCGATGGTGCTGAACAATCAATTCAGTTCGTTGAAAAATATCCTTCTGACAAACGCAACTTGGATGCTTTGAAGGAAGCGGCCAAGGCCTATGCCGAAGTCGGTCAGATTTCTAAAGCTGCCGAGACTTTGACAAAGATTGCTGAAAAGGATTCTAAAAATCGCAACTCTCACCTAGAGCTTGCGGCAGATATTTACATCCTTGAAAAGAAATACAAAGAGGCTCGCTCTGCGTATAACGGAATCTTGAATGCAGCCGACTCAAAGACTCTTGAAAGAATCTATGGCAAGCTGATGGACTCTTATAAGCAAGACGCTAAAGCTGGAGATCTGGAAAAACTCCAGAATCAGATTCTTGCCAAAGGGATCGAGCCTTATACAACTCAGATCATGATCCAAAGAGCCAAAGCACTTTTAGATGCTGGCAAACTTTCAGCAGCCTTTGATTTAGCTCTTAAAGCCAATGGTCGCAGTGTCCCTGCGGAAACTCGTGCCGAAGCCCGCTTGATCCAAGCCCGTATATTAGAGAAAGAGCTTGTGCAACAAAGTGTGAAGGCTCGCGAAGACAAGTTCGCTATGGTGCTAGCTATGAAGACCGAGAAGTTAGATAAGGCTCACACGGCTTACTTCTCAACTTTGAAGATGAGTAACGATCCCTACCAGCAGCTAGAGGCGATGCGTGGAATTGATCGCTGTTACGGAAACTTTGTAGAGAGCTTGCAATCAATGCCTCTTCCGGCAAGTTTGAACGCCGAAGAACAAACCATGCTTCGCGGAGAGATTGCTAAACTCATTGCGCCGATTCAAGAAAAGAAAAATGAGAACGAAGCCAAACTCAAAGTTCTTGCGGCTTCAAAGGGACAATCTGTCTCTACAGAGCGCTCTTATGCGAGCATCCGTGCTGATCAAACTATCGAGCCTTTGGTCCAGTACCCGTCTCCGGATAAAATGACCGCTTTCCTTCCTGGAAGCTTGACGATGGAGATTGGCAAAGTGTCTCAGTTTGCCGGTAAAAATGCGAAATCTTGTGATCGTACTCTGATCATGGGTGGCAAGATCACTTCTGCACAACTAGCGGAAGTTGCAGGAAACTGTTATTCTTTTAGACAGTTTGATTTACTCGAAAGACTGGGACTTGAAGCAGCAAAAAATAAAGATACACGCGCCCTAGGATTGTTCTATGTGAGCGTTGCTTCAGAAGCCAAGGGCTTTGATGATAAATCTTTATGGATGATTGAATCCGCTTTAAAGCTACAGCCAGAAGCTTCTCCTTATGTTTACCAGAAGGCCCGTCTACTTTATAAACAAGATGGGATAACTTCAGCGATGCCGTTCTTCGATAAGGTTGTTGATATGCAAATGTCTTCGACAGAATTGAAAACATTTGTTGGAGTGAAGGCTTTCTCAGAGGGAGATTATAATAAGTCGATTTTAAATTTATCTTCTCTTAACAAAGATCAATTGTATAATTTGAATGTAGGAATTCTTTTAAGTGAAGCGCACGCCATGCGTGGTGATGTAGAAAAATCATTAAGTTTGATCAAAGATTTACTTAATGTTCGCAGAGAAAATGCCGATTTTCTACTACAGCAGGCTCACTTATTTGAGACCTACAAAAGCAGTCCAACGCTAGCGTTAGACTCTTATGAGAAGGCTTTGAAATCTTCTCGGCAGACGGAACTGCGTGATTGGTTAAGTAAAAAAATACAGTATTTGAAAACACAAAACAAAGTCGGTCAGCACGTTATCTCGGGAGACTTGTAGTATGGAGGATACAAGTGAAAACAATCATCACAGCGATGATAGCTTTCTGTCTCTTGGGAACAACAGCTGCGCAAGCGAAATCTCGCACAGTTCGTAAAGTTCAAGAAGTCAATTTCGGTGAGATGAATCTCAAGGGAACAATTCGGAACCCAGATGGTGCCTATCTTGTGCAAAAGAAAGGTATCAAGTTCATGCCTTTGTACGATGTACAAAAGGACATGGATTCTAGAATTCGCGAATCGGCCCTATATTTAAATAATTAATTTCTGATTATTTATATTTTTTGAGGTGTTAACATGCTCACGTTAATTGTACGCCAATCTCTAAAAAACGGTGCAGTGAAAACTTGGAAACTGCACTCTGCGAATACGACTCACACCTTCGGGTCCTCAAGACTTGCTGATGTCATCTCTATTTCACCAGACACACATGGAATTCAAGGTCTCTTTGAGTTCCGTAACGGTAACTGGTGGTATATCGACATGGATCCCAAGAAGAGTGCGACTGGAGCTCAATCCCCTGCTCTTTGCTTGGATTCGCAAAAGTCCGTAGATCTTGATGATTGCAGCCTGGAGTTTACTCCGGTTAGAAAAGAACAAGATCTTTATTTAAAACTTGAACAAATTGGCAACGCTCAACGAGATCTTAAGGGTGGAAAAAGCTTCCAACTTTATATCGTTGAACAAGCTGGTAAAGTCCTTACCACGAAAGTTTTGCCGATTAATAAAAAACTCGTGCTCTCTGAGTTTGTCCCACCGATCAGTGTGGCTTGCCAAGCCTCTGATCAATGGACTTACCAAAATGTCGGAGAAATCAAAATCCGCCAAAGAACAATTTCTTTGGAAGATGCTCAGAAGTTAGGATCTATCACTGCTGATCAGTTGATCGATGAAGACTCTAAAAAAGGTCTTTACGTAGTTTTAGGTTTTGCCTTCTTCTTGCTGACTGTAGGCATCTTTGCTCCGAAAAATCAGAGCTTAGAAACTGTAGCAGCTCCTCCGCCAAAGATTGCACAAAAAATTGTGGTTAAAACCGAACTTAAACCTAAGCGTAAAAAAGCAGAGGCTCCACAAAAACAAGTGGTAGTTAAAGAAGCTCCTGCCCCTGCTCCAACTAAGGTTGCAGAAAACAATGGCTCTCAGAGTAAAGTTTCAAAAATGCTTAACTCTGCGGCAGCCGGTCGTATTTCTACTTTGATCGGAAAAGTTTCAGCACAAGCTGCTAAGAGCGGAAACGTTGTTATCGCTCAAGGTGTTAAGGCTGGTTCGGGTGCTGCTTCAGGTCGTGCCCTTGCAGCTGTCGGCAGCATGGAGAAATCAGGTCGAGACTGGAGCTCTGAAGGTTCGGGTCAGGGAGTTGTGATTTCTACTGCGGGCCGTGGTGGTGGAAAGAACGCTTCCGGCATGGGGGGACTTGCTGCAGGTAGCACAGGTTCAGCGGGTGTTGGTTTGATTGAAGATGAAAGTGAAATCGTAGGAGGTTTAGATCGCGAAATTATTGCTCAGTATATCAAATCTCAGTTAGGTCAAATCCTATACTGTTATGAAAGACAGCTTAGCGCGAGTCCTGATCTATTCGGGAAAGTCGCCGTGAAGTTCACCATTGGACCATCGGGTTCAGTAGAACAGCAGCTTATTGGGGACACTACACTAAAGAACGCAACCGTTGAGGGATGTATATTGAATAGGGTTGCTGCATGGAAGTTTCCACAACCACAAGGTGGAACTCGAGTGCTTGTGACATATCCATTCTTATTCAAGAGTACAAACTAAGGCGGGGTAAAGAAAATGTTTAAAAAGACACTATTAGTATTCATCATGATGACAGCTCAAGCGTTTGCACAACAAGCAGACAACAAGCCAGCAGCAAGAGATTCTGACAAGCTGGACATTAAAAAACTTGAGCAAAAATATTGGGCCGCAAAAGATGACGATTTCAGCGTCGTGCAAAATCGTCGATACGTAAAGGCAGATCGCTTTTACCTATCAGCGGCTGCGGGTATTCCCTTCAACGATCCCTATAGTGAAGGCAGTATTGTGGGCGCAAGCTTAGGATACTTTTTCAATGAACGCTGGGGCCTTGAAGCAAGCTATCAATCTTATGATTTAAAGCGCAACGACGCGGTCTCTCAGTTTGAGAGCACTTACGGTGTAATGCCGAATCATAACGTCCTTAAGGCAAATTACTTCCTTTCAGGAACTTGGGTTCCTTTTTACGCAAAGATGAGCGTTGTAGATAAAGCCATTATCTATTTCGACATGGGTCTTTCTTTCGGGATTGGAAATCTTGAATATGAGATCGCACAAAAAGAAGGAAATCTTACAGAGAACACAATGGCCTATCGCCTCGGTATCTTCCAGCAAATCTTCTTCTCAGAGCATTTTGCAATTCGAGCAGATCTAGTAAACACGTGGTCTGATCAAAAGAAAATGCGTTTCTATGCGCCGAATACTCCGATTCCTGGCGGTACAACAGGACCTGGGGACCGCGATCTCGGCTCCGAGAATGTCAACGACACTTCTCTAATGATCGGAATTACTTACTGGCACTAATCTCCAAGGGGTGGGGGTTTTAATGAAAAATTTAAATTTGATTCTTCTATCTAGTCTTCTCTGCACAGGTTCTGCCTTTGCAGAGGGGCCTTTAGTTTTAAAGTCAAAAGGTCGCCCTGCGGATTCATCTCTTCAGATGAAAACCAGTGCGGTTCCGACTTTTAATATTTATCAAAAGAAAACTGTTAACGGAAAAGTTGAAGTTTACAAAGTTAAGAACATTCCTGTTCTTGATCTAGGATCTGAAAGAGAAGTCTCAGCGGCGGACCTTGCGCCCATGCGCATGCCTGCCTCAAGAGAACTCTCTTTAAGAGATGTGCGCAAGCACGCCTCCCCTCCTGTTTTACAACTTCAATTGAATCCATATAACGAGAAAGTCGGCACAGCAAAACCAGTGACAAGTGCCGATGCTTTTCAAAAGATTCCTGACATCAAAGTCTTAGCGCCGGTGGCAGATCCAACGACGCAGAATCCCGCTGTGCAGCTCGCACAAATGGATGAGATGAAGCCGAATGACTATAAGCTTCTCCAAGCTTTGATCTTTTTAGAGATTCAAAAGAGCTACGAGCTAGCCATGGGATTGTTTGCAGAATTGATTGAGACACCAGAGCATCGCCTCGAGTCTCTCTATCACTACGCAATGACAGCTAAAGGCTTAGGACTGAACTCGGAGTTCCGCCAAAACATGATTGAAGTTGTGCGCGAATCCAAAGACAAAGAGTGGCAGAAAAAAGCTACCATTGCGCTGGTGAACAACATCAATATTCTGGAGAACTCAGACGTTGCCTTGATTGATCCTCTTGTAGAGAAATACGACATTGATATTACTCGCAATGACGACTATCAAATCACACGCGCAAAGCACTATTCTGAAAAAGGTGAACTGGGCCTTATGGAAAATGCCCTGGTTTATATTTCAGAGAAGTCTCCGCGCTATCCTGAAGCTTTATTGTTAATGGCTCTATTTAACTATCGCCAAGGTAAACTTGATGATGCTGCTTATCAGTTAGATCGCCTGCTCAAGTCGACAGATGGTGAAAAGAGTGCAGAATTGCGCTCTGTGGGCGCATTAACTTTAGCACGCATTCAGTTTCAAAAGAGTGCTTATAAAGACGCCTTTCAGTCCTACCTAAAGGTCGATAAGTCGAACCCTCTATGGTTGCAGGCAATGGTTGAAAGCGCATGGGCGCAAGTTCTTAGTGAAGACTACGAAGGAGCTGCAGGAAACATGTTCTCCCTTCACACAGACTTTTTTAAAAATGCCTTTTCACCAGAGTCTTACGTTGTCAGAACCGTTGGTTACTTGAACCTGTGCCAATACGGTGACGGTGTGCAAGTACTGAATGAAATGACAAAGAAGTATGCTCCATGGAAGCAAAAGCTGGAGCAATACCAGAAGGCAAAATCTTCGAATCTTAACTATTATGATACGGTCAAGGCATGGTTGAAAAATTCCGACCTCAAAGAAGTGGATGGTCTTCCTAGATCCTTTATCGTGGAACTGGCTCGCCACCCAGCTTACATGAGTGTGCAGAAACAAATTAACAACTACGAAGATGAAATCGCTAAGTTCAATCGCATTGCGCTGACTCTGATCCGTTTAGAGCGTGAACTCATCACGAAGCAAAATGCAGCGAACACGGAGCTTGCAAAAGCTCGTCAACAACTTAAAGGCGACTCCCCGTCCCCAGCCGTTGTTGAAAGCATCCAGTCTGCAGAAAAAAAGCTGATGAGTTACCGAATCCAGCATCACATTGCTAAGAAGGCCCGTCTGTCCATTAAAGACCTGCGCGCAAAAGGTATTGCCCGTATTGATAAAGAAAAAGAAGTTTTAAGAGCCCAAGCATCCCACGCTCTTAAAAATCGCTTCGATGATATGGTCGCGAACCTTAATAAAGTTCTCGATCAGAACGAAGTTCTTCAATACGAACTTTATGCAGGAGCTGGTGAACACATCCGCTATCAAATGGCCGGAGGCGATATCAACAGCCAAGAGCGCCCTGAACTGAAAGTTCAAAAAGGCAAAAGCTTGAACTGGAAATTTAAAGGTGAAATTTGGGAAGACGAAGTGGGTCACTATCGCTCGTCGTTGAAGAACGTGTGCGCCCAAGAAAACATTGCGGGCTTAGCTGAATAACTAATTTAGATATAATTTAAAAGGAACGATTTTATGAAACTCAATACACAGATGATTCTACTAGCAGCAGGAATGGTTCTTTCATGGTCAGCACCGTCATTGGCGCAGAACTCTGCCAAAGAAGGCCTTGATCGTATCAAGTCTAACGTTAACAACTCTAAGACCAATCTTAGTGAGTATCAAAAAAATCTGAAGGTGGTTACTGGCAATCTGAATGAAGTCAACAAGGCAAAATCTCAGGTTGAAAGCCAACAAAAACAAGTCAGTCAACAGATTGAAGAGAACAATCACTCTCTCAATCAAGTAGCTGCTAAAGAAAAAGAAATTCAGCAGTTGATCAACGAAGAGAAGAATAAAAACGCACAAGAAGATCAACGCATTCAAGAACTAGAAGCTATGATTGCGCGCATTAAAGAAAACCAAAAACAACGCGAAACAAATATTGCCGACTACCAATTGCAACTTTCTCAAGTTCAGGAAGAGAAAAAGATTTGGTCTTCACGCGGTCAAAGCTTGAAAGAGCAAAGCGATCAAGTGAATGGCAAATTGCGCACACTGGCTAGCGAAGAAAACGAATGGAAGTCAAAACAACGCGGCTACCAAGGTGAAGTCAATCGCTGGTCAAAAGAAGTCGAAAGACAAGAAAAACTCAGTGATAACTACAACTCACTGGCCGAAGTTAAATAGTAAAACCCAAAAGCTCTGCATAAAAAGGTGGCTCTGCGAAAGCAAGACCACCTTTTTGAATTTTTGCAACCCTATCCTCGCAGCATCATCAACGAACTGACTTCCGAAGCCATTAAGCTGCTTTACGACTGCTTGATTTTTCGGAATAGATTCATCGTCAGTAAGATATAAATCCCCGCCCCGACACAAACCCTCACCGCGAGCGCAGCCCACTCTTCTAGTTTTGCAACCTCGAGCCAGTCTTTGCTTAAAAAGATCGACATCAATATACCCGCAAAAATTATTTGCAGCAGAGACTTCAGTGATTGCTTAGAAAACAACGAAACATGAAAGCCCTTCAGGCCGAAGAGCAAAACCAGAGTGTAGATAAATCCCCCACTCACCGAGGCGACGATCAAGCCTTGTAAGCCCCAACTCTTTAAAGTCAGTGCACCCATCCAATGAACCAACAAACCCAAAAGGCTTGCTAGAACTAAAAGACGGTTCTTCTGCAAGGACGAATACACAGGAACCAAAAGCCTTCCAAGAGACAAAACTAATATACTGATCGCATAGATCTTTAAAACTTCTGCTGTGAGAACTGTATCATCTGCCGTAAAAAGTCCTCGCTGAAAAAGGACCGCTACAATCGGCTGAGCTAAAAAATAAAGCCCCAAACTTGCTGGCAAAGAAACCAGAACATTCGCCAAAACATTCTTCTGCCAAACGTTTTCAAATTCTTTCCTCTGACTCTTTAAACTGCTCAAAGTTGGCAGCATGACTGTTCCAAGACTTACGGACACCAATGTCAGTGGAAATTCCAAAAGGCGATCTGCCCAGTAAATGTAAGAAAGGGCTCCTTCTTCTAGGGCACTTCCAAAGTATAGATTCAGTAAAGTCGATAGCTGTAAATAACCTAATCCTAAAACGACTGTCAGTCCCGCAAGCACCACACGGCGAGTCTCTGAGTTCCAAAAGTTTTTTTGCCACCGTGGTAGATAGTTCTTTTTATATAAGACCATAACCACGAAGAGCGCCTGTAAAAGCCCTCCAACTGCCACTCCCCACGCCAAGCCATCCCCTATTTGCGAAAACCATGTCGTGGGCATCACCGCGAATGCGAGCATAGAGATATTAAACAGCGCCGGGGCTAACGCCGGCAGGGCAAAACTTCCTATTAGATGCAAGAGAGCCATTAGATATGAATAAGAACTCACAAAAAACACGAAGACGAACATGATACGAGCCATGCGAAGGCAGAGTTCCCAGCTAGGTCCACTTTGAAAGGTCTTCGACACTAACATCGCCATTAGTGGCTCCGTAAAAAGAACGGCCAAACAGGTCAAAGTCCCCAGAGAGATTAAAAGCAAAGTATAGAAGGCATTGATGAGATTTTGAGCAGCGACTTCGCCCTTACTTGCTTCGATCTCTTTAAAGATGGGAATGAAGCTCAGGGAGAAAGTTCCTTCACCCAGAACACGACGAAAAAAATTGGGAAGGCGGAATGCTGCAGTCCACGCGTCTGTAACGGCGCGATCAAAGAAAGCTGCCATCGCCATATCGCGAAAAAGACCCAGAATGCGGCTAGTTAACGTACTTAGGGCCATTAAAATTGCTTTTTTTAGGAGGTTTTGAGATTCTCCTTTTAATCCGCTTGCGTCCCGAGACACCCTATGTTATTCCCTTTTATTCTGTTTTTAATTAGAAGATTACTGTGGAGGTTATCCCTTGGCAAATCATAAGTCTGCAGCGAAGAGAGCTCGTCAAGATGTTAAGAAAACCGCTGTTAACAGCGCTCGTAAAAGCACTGTAAGAACTGCTGAAAAGAAGTTAGTTAAAGCTATTGAAGCGAAAGATATGAAAGCTCTTCCTGAGTTACTTAAGAATTTCACTTCTCAAGTAATGAAAGCTGCTAAAACTGGCGCGATCAAAAAGCAAACTGCTGCTCGCAAAGTTAGCCGTCTTTCTACACGTGCAACTGCTGCTAAGTAATTGCGTCGTTTCTAGCAGATACAAATGATCGGATTTGTCGTTTAATCGAAAATTCGATTTCGTTAAAGCTAAGACCGTGGGTGACCTTATCGTCGCCCACTTTTTTTTGCGTTGAGCGAACGATGGCTCGTAGGAATACAAAACTTCCATTGGGTACCTGAAAGCTCACAACCACTTCATGCCCTTCGGTAAGAACGTATTCGGATTCAATCGACATTCCCCCTTCTCCAATTTCTCCCGATTCACACAAAAAATAGCTCCCTGCTGAAAGCAGACCTATCTTGCGCTTCATCGCTCGTCTTGGATACTGACGGCGGAAATGTCCCTTGTCTTCGTAGTTTTGCATACTGCTCGTATCGGAACTTTAAGGCTTTTTCTAAAGACAGTCCTTAATCACCCATCAAACTACCCACTAAGGACTAGGGAGATTCCTGAGCGGCGTTATACTGATAAATCTCGCCCTCCATCGTACTGATCAAAAGATGATTCGAAGTTCTCCAGGTCATTTGATTGGGACCTTTCGTTATCTTCGCCATTCCGACTGGCGGCCCAAGTGTCACTTGCTCAAGTACACTGTTTTTACAATCTTCTGTCTCAAATTCGACATCAAATGCATAACAGTACAGCTCACCTTTTTTTGTATAGTAAACCCGCTTCCCATCAGGTTTTAAATCCATAGGGCTCACACTTAAAATAAAGTTGTCGATGGCAGTATCCAGCGTCAGAAGGGTCGTGATTGTGGACTCTGAAGGGGTCCAAGGTTTTTTTATAACTCTTAAGCGCTCATTCTCTGCAATGTATATTTCATCATCCCCTGGTGAGGTCGGATCGTTCTCTACAAACTGAATCGCACAATTAGATTCAATACAAAATCCATCGATGCTTTTTGAAGAGACATCCCCTTCAAGCTGACTATCTGGAGAGGGCGCTACCCCCGCTGTGCCCATTATTTGCGTGATCTTATTCAATTCAAAGTTCAAAGCCCTTAATAACGGATTCGTACCACCTTGATCCCATCGATGCCCAAGACCAAAAAACAACACCGTCGCCTTCCCCTTCATAACAAGGTTTTGCAATCCTCCCCGAATGCCGGAAATTGTGTTCGATGGGGACGCATTTACACTAGCTGCGTGCCAACTCGGGGTCTGACTATCCCCAAGTTGTCTCGCTTGTACTTTATGATCCTCAGAAATACTAATTAAGCGATTTTGTGAAATAATCCATGGAAGTCCTTCCGAATTGAAAACAAAATTTCTTCCAGATTGATTGCTTGAACTCCCCAATCCGGAGTTCGGGCCGAAGTCAGATCCGTCAGAAAGTACGGCTCTATCACCCCGCTGATCTCCCGCAACGTGATTAACAATTCCATCAGACCCAATTCGGCCGAAAACAATTCCTGCCCTGTCGATAAAGTAGAGTCCTTCAGGAAAGGCCTCCTGATGGGGCTCCAAGGCTGACTTATAGTAAATCCCTGAGAATCTTCCCTTCATAAGTAGGCGATGCTGCTGATCTCCAGAAAAAGGAAGATTGCCCGCCATAATTCTTATTTTCTGATTTTCGTTCAAATATCCAATCCTAATATCGCTGTCCACAGGGCCAATGCCAAAAATGATACTGCCTAGCTTATTGAAGGCCATGGATCCATAAAAGATCATACAGTGCTCAAGAATTGATACTCGATCATTCAGACAGCCACTGCCATTCGATATTGATGCTGGAATATATTCTTCAAGTATTACACCACTGCCTTCTTTGGAAGGATCGAGATAATGAATCGCTTTAAAATCTTTCTTTATAAAATATAGTCGCTTGTCTTTTGAATTATAACGTAAGCCAGCCACACCGGCCGTGAGAATACTGGTTTTAATTTTTCCTTTTACAATTCGGCGAGTAGTTCCACCATTCGCCTCGGAAGTATAATAGATATGGTCTCCCCGATCCCAAACCGTAATCCCTGTAAATAGCGGGTCTCCTGAGCTGAACAACGGTTGAGTTATTGCGTCTTGTTCTGCAATCGGAGTTCCTCGAGTACAATTACCAGCGATGGGTGTAAAACCACCAGCGGCGCCACTTTCTGTTTGAGATAGCTTTAAAATGCGCAACTGTACGTTCGCAGCAACATAAGGTGTTCCTACATAGGCAGGGCAAGTAGCAAAAAAGTAAAGGTTATTATCCTCATCGAAAGCCCAATCCGACGTGAGCATAAAAAAGTCTTGTGGTGAAGTTTGAGTTTCATCAGTCTCTAGAGTGTCTTTACGACCAAGATATCTACGCGCCCAATTCTTTTCGAAATCAATCTGGTACATTTCGGATGACCTCGTGTACCTCATGGTATCGCCAACTAAAACATAAAGCCTTCCTTTTTTATCAAAGGAAATTAAAACAATGCTATCCGATGCCGCAGAATTTTCTGGATAGGATCTCTCTATCATCGGAGCCAATGGTAAGGGCCCGTTGGCTGGAAGATTAGTTTCTGGCCCCAACTGCAAGACCCGAGTCACAAGCCCTGTTTTAGAGGACATCCTCATGACTCCTGAATACACATTGTCCGACCAAAAAAGATCATCGGTAATAGGATCAACCGCAAAGTGATTAGTTCTTGTTCCACCAGACTTATAAATACTTGCGCTTCTTCCGCCCCCACCTGCTCCTCTATCCACAGAGCCAGCATAAACCGACCATGGAGTGCTTGATTGGGTTTCAGAAACTAGTGCCGTACTTAAAATATTATATTTATTTTTCGCGCGAATGCGAATTCGGAACACCCCCTCGGGGGCCAAGAAGCCTTCATACTGATGAGTATAGCTCGTCGGGTTCCCAGCTAATCCGCCATAAGAACTTTCAATCAAATTCCAACTCTTGCCGGCATCCGTCGTATATTCTAGGGAAACGGGATAATTATGGAGCCCTACACTGTCAGACATGGTCCAACTAATAACGACGGTTTGCCCAGGTCTATAGTCAATATCGCCGGAAGTATTATGTACTTTAAATTCAGTAATTTTAGGAGGATCCACGTCAACAAAATCCACCTCAATTTTGGAAGGCAGACTGGTATTGCCTGCTAAATCCCGCGCCCAGACACAAATAGTTTTTGTTAGCAAGGCACCGACTTCGCTATCCGGAATCTCGACGTCATAGTGGCTGACTTCATTTAGATGCTCTATCCAATCATCATCCTGGTAAAAGTCACCACACGAAATCCCACTTCCCTCCACAGCTCTATAGCGAACTTTTATCCCTGATTGTCCACTGCCTATATCTGTTAACTTTATTGTCAAAGTTGCGAAAGGAACGGATAAGTACTCTGCACCGTCATTAACCGATAATTCATGAATAACCGGAGCGTATTCATCTTTCACCCAAACAACCTCAACGCTTGCAACACCTAAATGATTGGTTTGAGTAAATGTATATTCCCCCGACTCGGTCACAGTGTAAGTCCAGTCTAACTGATCGCAGTTAATACTTTCTTTTGCCTGTCCATCTTTTTGAATATCAATCGCTATACCGAGCGTACACTCGCCACCTATCTGAATGCTTGATGTTTCTGCGCCGGTGTATAGAGGCGACTCGATAAGCTCTTGTGTTAGGCGAGGAATTCCTTCTATAACTTTAAAGTCTACTTCCGTCGCATCCAGCCCGATATTTCCCGCTAAATCTTTGGCTTGAATTTTGAGGCGATAGTTTTCACCACTAAGAAGATCGACATTCCAATCATAATATCCGGTATTGCGAAGTGAGACTGAATTGAGTTCCTTCCAGGTAACTCCTGAGTCCGCCGAATAGAAAAAGTCTATTGGGTTTGCTCCAAAGTTTGCATCTGAAGCCACCCAGCGAATTCTCTGATTAGAATTATTCAAAATGCTTCCACCATTTTTAAGCGTAAGAAGTTCAATCGAAGGAGGCGTAGAATCAATCGAGAAGAACGGAGACATGTAGGAAGACTCTTGTCCTAAAATATCTTTTGCAAAAATTTGTAGATAAACTTTGGAACTATTAATAGCCGGCATAGTCCACAGGTAACTTCCTGTGTTTGGCAGTTCTGCGATCAAATGCCAAGTAATGCTATCCAAAGAGTATTTCAAAGTAATCGGATTTTGACCAAAGTTTTCATCAGAGGCTGTCCACAAAACGAGCGACTCTGCTCCGCCACGATAAACTATGGATTGCCCATGGGAAAGCAACGTTAAATAAGGTGCTCGCGAATCAATCTCAAACTCGGGCTCAGATACATAAATTCCTTCATTATCAGAGGAGTCTTTCGCCCGAATCCTTAACTTCATTTTTTTCGAGTTTACCTTTGGAACAATCCAATTCTTACTTACATGATTCCCGGTAGCAGTGGTCGAGTGCATCCATGTTACCCCCATGTCATTTGAATAATCCAAACTGTGTTCTATAGGCTGATCTGAATTATCTAGCGCATTCCACTCGAGAACAAAACTATCTCCACCTTTAAGAAGCTCTTTTTTAGATGGAAATCGAATGGCCTGAATTTGGGGAGGCGCCATGTCCAAATAGTGAACAGCATTTAAAAACACAGATTGCTGCTCATCAAGATTAATAACTTTAATATCTGATTTTCTGTTCAATTCCTGGGGTTCGATGCCACAAAGTATTTCTTCGGCTGAGATGATATTCATCGGATGACATTTTTGGTCTCCAATCGAAATCTTAAGCCCTTCGCGAAATCCACTCCCGCGAATATTCAATTCGCTTTTTTCATCAAAGGCGACGCGGTAGTAGTTGCTCTGGTCAACAGACGGAGCTGGATAAACTATTAATTTTTTCCCTGCTGAAAGTAGTCTCCCATCCAGAAAAATCTCTACAGTGTACTTCTTGTCTTGGGGAATTGAGGACTTGATTGCACAGTCCACCCATTGATTTGTCGTGCGGTCACAAGTAATCGTGGGCTCAGGTAAACTTGTCGCTGAGTAAAAAAGACGACCAAGTCCTTCCGACTCAAAGCGCGCTTCAACTTTTCCCAGACTACCTTTGAAAAGGGATGCGGGAATACGCACGTTCGCCACAAGTTCACCATTCTGTAACTTAAAGTAAGACGAAATAGAAATCGCATCCGGGGCCAAGCTTGATAGTCCCCCATCCAAATAACCACAAGAAATCGAAAACAAACTAATAACTAATGTTAGATAAAAAAGAATGCGCTTGTTTCTTTTTAACAGAGATTTTTTATGCCCAATCGCCTGCGCACCATTACGTTCCATCTACACATCCCAGAGATCTAAATGCCTAACACGATATTTTTTCATTCTTTATCTCGGTTAGTATCCCGAAACACTAAACCCTTAACGCGATATTTTATTATATTCCCCCCCCCCATGCGTGTCAGATAGAGACACTCTCCTTCTCTGGCAGAGATTTCTTGGACCTTGCCTCCGAAAGTCTTGAGAATAGAACTATGAAGAAGCTTCTATTCTCGTTACTTATCTTACTCGCCATTCCGCTTGAGCTTTCTGCACAAACTTCCAGTCGCTATAGCTCGGGTTTTGATTTTACCCAAAGAGCTGCCGATCGCGAAAAGACTCGCTGGTCCTTGAGCGAATGGCTAGCTATGAAAGAACGCAATCGACAGATGGATATGTGGCTTTCCATGAACTCCCCGTCACCTTATGAGTTTATGCTGGGAGCTTCTTATCAGACCGCTAAAACGCAGGAATCCGCCTCCCAACCTTTAGCCCTTGATTTTAAATCCTATGGCCTTGAAGCCGTCGCCTATGCGCAGCTCGTAGGACTAGGCGCAGAGTATGACTATAACTTTGAATCTAAAACCGGCGACTTCTTAGGGATGTTCAACTTACGCCTTTTCGGCGACTCGATTCAAAACAGCTTCTTCACATTGTCTTACGGATATCGCAGTCGCGAGTTTCTATTTCCGGCCCAAGAAAAAATTGAACAACAATTTGCTCAGGCGCACTTGCAACTTTATTTAACCAAGTACTTTGGCTTTGATGGTAAGTATCGCTACTTCCTACCGACTTCTCACGACTTACTAGGCGACATCAACTCCAACTACACAGAAGCTGGGGCATTTATCGACTTTAAGATGATTCGTATCTTTGGGGTTTGGTATAAAGAGAACTTCAAAAACAAACTCGGCAACTCTGCAGAAGAGGAAAACTCTTGGAGCGGAACTAAAGCAGGATTTAAAATATTCTATTAAGAGCGAACTATAAAGCTGGATGTGCAGAACAGGTTTTAAGAACCATGTTTTCAAGCCAGATATGACTTGATAGAGGTGAAGACTTCAGTGCCTTATCCGTTTCTGAAAGCACAACCAGAGTCTGCTCAAGCTTGCGTGCATTCCAAAGCCTTGCCTGCTCAATATAGTTCTCTAGGAAATACGGAGGGATCTGAGCATAGTGAGCAAGCTTTGCTCCATGCAGCCCTTCATCCATTCCCTTCTTCACACTGAGAAGAATACGCACGTGACGAGCGACTAAAGAAACAATACCGATTTCATTTTGCCCTTGATCCAAAAGATGAACCAAGTGCTCGAGCGCCTTCACGCGATCATTTTGACCAATGGCTTTTGTAAAGTCGAAAACGTTTTCTTCTTTAGAGCGTGACACGGCTTGCGCCACATCGGCCATTTCAATACGTCTTTGCCCACCTGTGAAGTCACCCAGTTTTTTTAATTCAGACTCAATCTCTGTCAGGTGATGACCGACTAACTTATGGAGCAAGTGAATCGCCTCTGTGCTGATAGTGAGCCCTAAAGTTTGCGCGATATAATTAATCCAAGAAGGCACTTGGTTTTCATAAGGCTTTTTAAACTCTACGCAGTCGGCATTTTCTAAAAGCTGGCGAATTTGTTTTTTACGCTTATCAATACGCGAAGCTAGGATCACGAAAACTGAAGAATCAACAGGCTCTGCTATGATTGCTTCCAGCTCGGCCCACTCTTTATCGGAAAGCTCTTGCGCTTCCTTCAGAACAATCAATCGGCGTGGAGCCATCATCGGCAGAGTTTCTACCGCGTCACGCACAACTCCGACATCAGCATCACTTGCATAAAACAAGCTATAGTTGAAGTCGATCGCGCCTTCGGTAAGGACAGCGTACTTAAAACGTTCTACGGACTGGTTGAGTAAATACGGTTCTTCACCGAACAGGAAGTACAATGGCGCAAGCTGACCTCTTTCAAGATCCTTGTAGAATTTTTGAGCATCTATCATCGCCATTGTTTAAGTGAAATCCTTTAGAAATTCTCTGTAATACGATCATGGGCTTCTGTCATAATGTCATTCGCCATGATGTCAATGTTCTGCCTTCGCGCGGAAAGATTGTAAAGAGGATTTACCGAATTAACGCCCGCAAGCGTCACTTGTGGGGCTGCATATGTGCGCTCACCACTGAAAGAGCCACTCCAAAGTTCCGTCCCGTCTGCTTGACGAACAATGCGCACAGTAACGCGCATAAGAATACGATACTCAGAGGCAATGACCGTTCCCGTGGGTAAATATTGAGCAGAAGCCTCGCCCGCTTTACGCGGAGATCCTGGCAGATACTGGATGGAGTCGATCTCACCCACAACAGCCACTTCTGACAAAGAATTGTCCACAACACGTGCGATGCGAGAACGCTGAAACTCTTGAATCAAAGCATTACTAAACGCAACTTCGATTCCTGTTTCCTGAGTTTTGTTTTTAAAAACTGGAACAGAAATTTGACGGTATCCACCTGGAATTGTGCGTGCGGCCGCCCCAAGGCGATAAGCGCAACCCGACAGAGTCGTCAGAGCCAGTCCGAGAGATAATACGAGAGTCAGTAATAAACCTTTATAGTTTGCGTCCACGGGCCCAGTTGAGTATAAAATTGAAGAGAGATCAAGGAAGAAAAATGAACTACTCCCAAGATGACTATAGTTTGTTAGCCCCAGGCCCTGTAAACCTTCATCCTGAGGTGCGTAAAGCTCTGTCGCTCCCGATGATCCATCATCGCACGCCAGAATTTGATAAAATCTTTAAAAAAGTTTTGACACGAATCAAACCTATTTTTCAGACCCAAGAAGATGTTTTTTTACTCTCTTGCACTGGCTCTGGCGGAATGGAAGCTCTCCTCGTCAACACACTCTCTTCTGGCGACAAAGTCGTTTCTATCAACACTGGAAAATTCGGCGAGCGCTGGGGTGAAATGGCCAAAGTTTTTGGCGCCGAAGTTATCGCTGTCGATGTCCCTTGGGGCGAACCTGTTTCTGTAGCAGAAATCGAAGAACTTCTTAAAAAAGAACCGAATATTAAGGCCATCTTCTGCCAAGCTTGCGAAACAAGCACAGGCGTTAAAAATCCTATCGAAGAATTAGGTAAACTTATTCACCACTACCCTGACACTTTGTTCTTTGTCGATGCCATCACCGCACTCGGCGCTTACCCGATCAAAATGGATGAGTGGCATATTGATGGCCTAGTCGCAGGTTCGCAAAAAGCCTTTATGCTTCCAACAGGAATGGCCTTTGTGGCTCTTTCAAAAAAAGCTTGGCGCTTCGTCGACTCGGCCACAACACCGAGATTTTATTTTGATTTGCGCAAAGAGAAAAAAGCCAACGCCAATGGTGAAACTTTTTACTCTTCAAATGTTTCTATCATTCGCGCCTTGGACGTAGTTTTAGATCTCATCGACAAGCAGGGCCTTGAAGGTCTTTTCCATGACATTCATCGCAGAGCGGAGTTCACACGTCTCTACGCACAGAGACTAGGTTTTACTCTCTATGCAAAAACTCCTAGTGACTCTGTCACAGCGCTCTTAGTGCCACCTTCAATGGATGGACAGAAGATCCGTCTTTATCTTGAGCAAGAGCACAATATCACAATCATGGGCGGTCAAGACCAAGCTAAGGGAAAGATTATTCGCATCGGACACATGGGATATATTCAAGACGCGGAGCTTGTGAAACTCATTAAGTGCCTAGGCATGACTCTGCACCACTTCGATCCTGAAGCTTACTCCCTTGAACAAGTGACTACCATCACTCAAGAAAGCAAACGCCACTTGGAGCTAAATCCATGAAAAAAATAATCCTTCTGACGGATCGTTTTGCTCAAGATAGCTTTCTTTTTTTACAACAACAAAGCGATCTTGAAATCATTCGCACGGGGTCTCCGAACAATATCCCTGAGGAGCTTTTAGCCAAAGCTCACGGCATGATTATTCGCAGCCGAACAGTGATTGACGAAAAGCTTTTAGCGCAGGCCAAAAACCTTCAGGTAGTGATTACTTGTACCAGCGGCTTTGATCACATTGATCTTGATGCTACCGAAAAATGGGGCGTGACTGTTATGAACACCCCGACGGCGAATATCGAATCCGCCTCTCAGTTGACGTGGGGATTAGTATTAAGCTGCGTGAATAATATCCAACAAGCTCATCGCATGATGAAAGACGGAGAATGGAATCGCGAAGCTCTTTTAGGTATTGAACTTTCCGGCAGAACCTATGGAGTGATTGGCTTAGGTCGTATCGGCAAAAGAGTCGCGCAATTTGCGCAAGCTTTTGGGATGAACGTGATCGCCTTTGACCCCTATCAAGACGATGAAGTCTTTGAAGATCTTGGTATCACTCGTCACTCTTACGAAGAGGTTCTTAAGAGTGCTGACATCATAAGTTTTCACGTTCCGAAAACAGCAGAAACAGATTATATGCTGAATCGCTCGCATTTTGAGTACCTGCAGCGCGGAATTGTTCTGATCAACACTTCCCGTGGCTCTGTGATTAAAGAAAATGATTTATGCGAAGCCTTAGATAAAGGTTGGTTGCGCTGCGTAGGTTTAGACGTTTTTGAAAAAGAACCCCTGCCACGCACATCAAAACTTTTGAATTATCCGAATGTGATTTTAACGCCCCATATTGGAGCCAATACGGAAGATGCTTTCTTTAAAGCCTCTCAAATCGCCGCAGGAAAGCTTTTAGCGTTCTTTAGGGAGGGTTCGACGAGCGATACTCTTCCGCCACGTGCGCCATGGTACGGAGCAACTCCATTTAAATCTGAATAAAACTTGCCTGAACTCCTGCCATAGGTAAAGAATACTGTGGACATTCAAAAGGGGTTCTCCAATGGCAGGAATTGTAGTGGTCGGAGCTCAATGGGGCGACGAAGGTAAGGGTAAACTGATCGACGTTTTTGCGGAAAAAGCCGACATGGTTGTTCGCTATCAAGGCGGAGCCAATGCAGGCCACACTCTGGTAGTGAACGGCAAAAAAACGATTCTTCACTTGGTTCCTAGCGGAATCCTTCACGATAACACAACATGTGTGATCGCACCTGGAGTGGTCATTGATCTCTTCGCCATTCGCGATGAGATTAAAAAACTTAAAGACAACGGTCTGATTCAAAATCCAAAACAACTTCTCATCGCAGACACGGCGACAATCATTCTTCCCTACCATAAGGCTTTGGATGCAGCTCGTGAAGCCGCACTAAGCGATGGTAAGATTGGAACAACAGGTAAAGGCATCGGCCCTGCTTATGAAGACAGAGCCTCTCGCCGCGCTGTTTTGTTCGGCGATATTTTTAATGCCGACACTCTAAAAGAAAAATTAGAACTCGCTCTACAAGAAAAAAACTTCATGTTAAAAAATTACTACAAGCATGAAGGCTTTAAACTTGAAGATTTGATGAAAGATCTTTTGCAGCTTGCTGAAGACCTTGCTCCTTACAGAATTAAAGATGCTTCGTTACTTGTTAACAAAGCTCTAAAGTCTGGAAAGAAAGTTCTCTTTGAGGGCGCACAAGGAACAATGCTTGATATCCTTCATGGTACATATCCATTTGTCACAAGCTCTTCGACTCTAGCGTCGAATGCGTGTGCGAGTGCGGGCGTTGGCCCTATGGGTATTCAGAAAGTTATCGGCGTCTTTAAAGCGTATGCAACACGCGTAGGAAGTGGCCCTTTCCCGACTGAGCTTCATGATGAAATCGGTCAAAAGATTCAGACAGATGGTCACGAGTTCGGATCTACAACAGGTCGTTCGCGTCGCTGTGGTTGGATTGATCTTGTTGCTCTGAAATATGCAATCCGCGTGAATGGCATTACGAATCTTGCGATGATGAAAGTGGACGTTCTCACGGGTCACGATCGCATCGGCGTGTGCACGGCTTATAAAATCAACGGTGAAATCGTTACCGATCTTCCAACTTCTCCGAGTGATCTTGAGAATGTAGAACCAGTGATTGAATGGCTTCCAGGTTGGAAAGAAGATTTGACGAAAATTAAATCACTTTCAGATCTGCCGCGCCCGACGACAGGTTTTATTGACTACATTGGTTCACAATTAGCGACTCCGATTGATGTAATTTCAGTGGGACCGGGCCGCGAACAAACGCTATGGGTCAAGCCTTTGTTCAATAACTAAGCAAAGAAGGCCCTATTTGGCCTCATTCTGCTTAAGGGGTGTGCAAAGCCTTTAAAACAGATGATTTTTCGTAAAATAATTTAAATTTTTGCAAGAAATCGTATTGACTTTGCCCCCCGATTGCTACAGATTAGCACTTCCTAAACGGGACGTGGTTCGCTAGCTCAGCTGGTAGAGCACATCACTTTTAATGATGGGGTCGATGGTTCGAATCCATCGCGAGCCACCATTTCTTTCGTTTAGTTCCGTTCCCATCGTCTAGTGGCCTAGGACACCTCCCTTTCACGGAGGATACAGGGGTTCAAATCCCCTTGGGAACGCCATTTTTTTCTAAATAAGAAATAAAAACAACTATTTAAGAATAAGAACCCCGGCAAAAGCATCGGGGTTTCCACGGTGTTTAAATTCTCAATTTGCAACTTCCGTATCCTACAACATGGAGGTCGAATTGAGATTATTCGTCAGAAAATCAAATAAGACAAATTTCAGATTAGTCGAAGAGACATGATCTCCAATGAGGTCAGAGAGAGCTATTCCTCGTGAAGCCTATGACGCACTCGGGTTTAGATTTGATATACCTTTGCAAGAGGCTAAGGCAAGGGCCAAGTAACTGAACAGGCAAAACAGAATTAAAGCTAATAAAATAATAGCTTGTTCTAAACGCATAGCTTCCTATCTAACTGCCGGATTTGAGGCTGAACTTAGAGATGATTATTCCGATAATCCCGAGCGCTTAAATAATCTTGAAAAGCAATGGATGGTGGTAAAGAAAATGATCTCTTCCTAGTGCTCGACCCAAAAGATTTTCATAACCACCGAGCAAGAATCTACAATTATTTCAAAGAAAAAAACTGGGGAAAAGACTACATAAAAAAACTCACTCGAATGTCTAACTTATGGGGTGAGTATTATGCGAGAAAGACGAATTCGTTTATTTCACCTCCTCCTCCACTGAGCCAAACATTTATTGAAAATAATCAATGAACGTCGCGAGGAAATTCCAGGAATAAAAACGGCGGCAGATCCTTTAACTTGGACAACTTTAAGAAATAAGAAGAGTTCATTCGAGATTAGCAATCTACTTCCGCAGTGGAATTTTTTATTTATCTGCCTCTGGCTAGGGCTTCGTCCCAAAGAATGCGACAATCTAAAAAATCTCAAGACCTTGAAAACGGAATATGACTTCTCAAAAAAAGTTCAAGTAATCTGGATTTACCAAAGTAAATTGGCCAGCTTAAAGAAAGAAGACCCTGGAAACCGATACCTTTGTACTTTTCCGAGCAAAAACAAGCCCTCAATCTAATTGAATTTACAAATTTTAAGCGCCCCCTAAACAAAACACTAAAGCGATTTTTTAATTCGAAAATCGAGACCTATCCCCCTCTACAGATTTAATGCTTCAGAACGGATTCACCCCTGAAGAATTTCGACATTTCTAGGCCACTCCGATATCTCGATAACCTGGAGGCATTACAAAAAGTAAGAAACAGTTCAACTTGCCGAATAAAAAGATTAACTTCAACCAGTTTGCAGAATTGCAATTTTATGGTAAATTTAATTGTATTTGTTATCTATTTTGAACAAACATAGAGGATAAAAATGAGTGACTCACAAAAGGACCTGCTACCGGTAGAGCTCAGACAAATGCTTGCCAACAAGATTCAGGAAAAAATTCCCAACCTTTCCTGCCCAATGTGCCGCTCCCAAGATTTCACGCTAGCAGACGGATTCACCTCGACGACTGTTCAGAAAGATCCAAAAAAAATAACACTTGGATCTGCAATTCCGGCAATTTCTCTAATTTGTAAAAATTGTGGATTCATATCACAACATGCTCTCGGCGTGCTTAAGATCATGAATATCTATGAGGAATATCAAAATGCCTCCAAGAAAACGGAGGACAAAGAGAATGGCTAAAAAAAGTTCTCCCGGCAGTGGAACTAGTGCCATCTCTGGAATGGTAGCGCAAGCTACCGGTAATATTTCAAGCCAAGATTTTTCTGGATCCGTTGTTGTTCATAAAAATCTTGATCAAAGCGTAATCATTGTATCGGAAGACAAATTACGTTTGTGCTTGATATCACACAGGGAAGTTTTAGCTTCGAAATTGAGCTGGCTTGCACCTCTTTCGCTATTACTCTCATTTGTAACAACGTTATCGACGGCAGAGTTTCATGAAACCATGAAGATATCAGCAGATACGTGGAGAGCCTTATTTATATTTGCGACAGTTGGAGCAACCGGTTGGCTTGTATTTGATCTCGCGAGACTGATCATCAACTGGAAGAAAGGTGACACTAACAAATTTATCGAGCAACTGAAGAACCTGACTAACTCCTAAAAAGCCGCCCCAACTTGCGCCATGCCGCAAGTTGGGGCAAAATATCAAATTCGCCACGCGAATCTGTATTATAATTTCAGAAGGCCTCGAAATAAAAACTTAATGAGGTCCAAGACTAACCAACTCTTTCCTCGGTTCTTAGAAAAGAGATCGAGAGCGAAAGCAAATACATAAAAAGCGATTACACATTTTAGCACAAACACAGATCCTCCTTACTCGTATTTAAACGAGTAATCACTATATACGGTCAATTTTATGACGACGGTTTTCCCATACTTTCTTCTGTAAAAAATAATTTCCTTAATTACTATTTTCATAATCATTAACCTCAGAGAGCCTAAGAGGCTCTCTTTTTGGTTGTTTTGAATTGTGATTCACGAATAAGTTTTTGCTCCCTTTGTTGATACACGTTCCATTCTAGCTCATCATATTTTTCAATGGCGGCCTCAGTTTTCTTCAAACCCATAGATTGCAAAATTTCTTGTGAGAGAATTATAAAGTTGCCTTTTGCTAAAACTACGATCAGATTTCCTGCATCATAATTCAGCTCAGTATGTAAACTCTGTTTCATTGGATATGAGTGTGAAATGGAATCCTTTGGCTCCAACGTATGGCCTTTCAAGTGTAGATAAAGCCGGAACCGTAATTATTACTGCTGGCGAATTCGGAAGCGCCGTAAAAACTGCATTCGAAGATCGTCGATTTAATAATCCAAGTGTTCCATCAACAAAATGTGACTCTGTTGATGTACAAAGTATGAATCAATGAAAGAACATAAAACAAAAGAACAGATAATTAAGCTTGTTGCTGACACGGCGGACTTTACCGATCCAAAGATCATTGGCAGACCAAATGTGAAGTGATACTCGGACTCTAGTGGTACTCTCTATCCTGTTCAACGAAAGCAGAAGAGAGATAAGAATTGAACCATTGAATCGACATTTCGAGAACCGATTTTAGAGCAAACCGCACCAGGCACCTTAAGCGCCCGTAAGGCGAGTTCGAGTCGCGGCCTACGGGGCCAACCCCTTTCTAAAAACTCTGCTGCGAGGCCTCCGCGCGCAGACGGTCAAAGGAAAATTAGCTTATCAAGATCATTTTGGTGTTCGATTAAACTGTTTTTATCTGCTGTTGTTTCCCCTCTGCATTTTCTTTATGCTATAGGAGAAGTATTGGGACTTGCTCGCCATGCAAAACGATTAAAGAATAGCCCTCAGGAGGTGTGATAAAATGAATCCTGTAGAAATAGTTAAAAAAACTTTTGAAGAAATTAAACCACTTAGTTCTGAGATGCAGTTAGAAAGAGTCAGAAAGATTATAGATCTTCGAATGAGCGCCCAGAGAAAACCGGCTTCTGCGCCTTTGTCATGTAAAGAAGGCTGTTCACAATGCTGTTCGCTGCCTGTCGATATTTCTCCAAGTGAAGCCGCAATACTTGCTGGTCTTGTCAGAAATGATTCTGACAAAATAAACCGCCTCAAAACTCAACGTAACTCAAAATCTACGTGGAGCAACTTGAATTCCCAGAGTAGGAAGTGCATTTTTCTCAATGATAGGAACTTGTGTTCCATTTATAGTGACCGGCCCCTCCTATGCAGAATGATGAGAGTTACAACCGATCCCAATTTCTGCTCATCTCTTGATCCAATGATTCAAAAGCAGATTGTATATGACAGAGAGGTGTTTGCTGATTTAGTCTTTGGCGAGTTTAAAGAGCTTCAAAGCCACGACCTAATGGCTAACTTAGTATTGCAGTCGCTTGGTTTGTAAGCAGTATCGGAACTAAAACTACCAGAGCATAAACGACAAAGACTGCCCGTAGTGGTGACTGACGGCATTGGCGCTGGAAAAACGACTGACTGTGCCATAGGAGCGCCACTAACACAAGGAGTCGAGGACGGTACCAAGAAAACAGATCGGAACATAGGGTTTTGGCCTCGATGGAAACCGTCGATAACGTCGTTTCCGTCGTAACGACCGGCGCCCTTGGGTTCTTCACACCCCCTCCGGCTATCAAATTAGGCGGCTATTTCAAGCAGCTCAGTTCTAAGACGCAGGAGCATGGGACGCCGATTTGGAAAATTATAAAACCCGTATCGAAAGATGCGGGTTTTTATTTCGAAACCTTCCTCTTCGATCATCTTTCTTTTAAATTCTCGGAAACTAGGAATGGATGGAGTGATTCTAACAACTGCTCTTTATAGTTCACTCAAAAAAGAGAAGCTTTAACCCAATTATTCATTGCCCAGATAAACATTAAATACTATCCATTCAGAAATGAAAGACATAATAGATTCCGCAGTCCAAGGCGTTAAAAACCGATTCCTAGATCCGCTTCCTGGAACTTATACTGTTTTTTTTCTACTACTGAACTGGAAAACATTAATTTATCTCTTCTCCAAAGAAGAAGTAGCGAGCAAAATCGTTTCGATTGAGAATGTCATTTTTTATCCCCGCATTCATATTTCAACTCAGCCTTTACTATCTAAGCTTCTCTTCAACTCCTTCTCTGTTGCTTTTGTTTTAACCGTTTTTTACTTTGCAATTCAGAAAATACTTTCACCTGTCTATGAATATCTCGAGAATATTAAAGTTCGAAATATAAATATCCACACCCAAGCTAGCAAAAGACTTACTTCCATAGAAGATGAGATAAATCGCCTACAAAACTTATATAGCAACGAATTTGAAAAACGAAACAAAGCTGACGAACTCTCTAAGGCGAGAGAGGAAACTATTAACTCGTTGAATAAGCATGTAAAATCGTTAGAAGAAACCATCCTAATAATGCAAAAAGAAAAAATAACTTTAGAAAGACATAAGCATCCTACAGAAGAAGACACTCCTGCCGAGTCGACATCTATTTACCATCAACCGATAGAGGACTATGCATTGACGTTCTCGATCCCCGCCAAACAAGCTTACCAAATATATGTTCAATATCTATTTAAACTAATAGAGAGTTTGGAGACTCTCCGCCCACATAGTAAATCAATAAAATTTGCAAAAGATTGCTTAGAAAAATTTAACCATGGAAATGATGAGGAGACAACCCTTCTAAACCACGCCATCTCAACTTTAGGGGCAGAATTTAATAATTCAAACTTTGGAAAAGAATCTCGAGAAATAATTATTGATTTTATAAAGACGGCCGAAAAGATTATTAGCTTCCATAAATAAACTAATGCTTGAAAGGGTATTCACCTCTCTGTCACCTAAATTTAGTTCCTCTCGCAAGACATCTTTGCGACTTTGCAAAATGATATCACTGTTTGAACTTGGCAGCGGGCGATCGCTTCTTCGCGAGCCTCGGCTTCACTCTTGCCGATGGCGTAGACGCGTTTTCCATTCGCTCCCACCATGGTGCAAGTGTAAGTGCTGACTAACTTCGGAGACCCACCCGAATAATCCACCTGCAACGTCCCTTTATTATCAGGCTTGCTGGGATTAATAACTTTCACTCCGGCACAGCCACTTAGAAAAAGTATCCCTATCGCAACAGAGGATATTGATAATTTCAAAACTCACTCCTTAGAAGCCTTTATTAACATAGCCTCTTAATTCCAGAGTACTTCCCTTTTTAGATAAGGAAAACTTCACTTTCAATCGCGAGTATAAAGTGTTCACTCTTGCGACGAGAAAATGAGAGAGCTTTCTATTCCTGAGGGTGCCGAGCTTTTCCTCACAAGTCTTTTTCCGTCATAACTGTCTCACCTTGAATAACTTCAATCAAAGATCTTTGCTTACCAACAACTCCCCGATGAAGGAGCTTTGCTAAATATCAACTCCACACCTCTGAGGTCGCTTTTTGTTTCCAGTCGAAAAATCTTTGTACTACCTCTAAAGAAACAAAACATATTCTGGCGAGGTCCAAAGTGTCTGATCAAATGAATATCGATCCCCAAGTTTACAAACTCTATGATGAGTTTTGTCACTCCAACATGAGTCGTCGTGATTTTCTGGCTCGCGCAGCCACACTTTCAGTGATCGGAAGTGTTTCAGCGACAGCCATGGCACAGGCCCTACTCCCGAATTATGCCTTTGCCCAAGAAGTGAACCCCAAGGATGAACGCATCGTCTCTGAATATGTGACCTACGATTCCCCTGGAGGGAACTCTGGCAAAATAAAAGGCCTGCTTGTTCGACCTGCGGGCAAGGGTCCTTTTCCCGCTGTTTTAGTCGTGCACGAAAACCGGGGGCTCAATCCTTACATTGAAGATGTCGCGCGACGATTGGCGGTCGCAGGCTTCATTGCGCTTGCTCCAGATGCCTTGAGTGCTGTCGGTGGCTACCCTGGTGATGATGAAGAAGGCAAAGTGATGCAGGCAAAGCTTGATCAAAATAAGATCCAAACGGATATGCAAAACGGAGCCTATTATTTAAAAAACTATTCTCTTTCAAATAGCAAACTCGGAGCCGTGGGCTTTTGTTTTGGCGGAGGTGTCGTCAATGAACTCGCCGTTGCCATGGGTTCAGATCTTCAAGCAGCGGTTCCGTTTTATGGGAAAGCTCCAAAGTCAGAAGAGGTAAAAAAGATCAAAGCCAAGATGCTGATTCACTACGCCGAGAAAGATGACTTCTTCAACTCTCTTAAAGACGCCTACGAGGCTGCTTTAAAAAAGAATAACATCGACTATAAAATGTATTCTTATGATGGCACTCAGCACGGGTTTCATAACTACTCCACCCCTCGCTACAATAAAGAGGCTGCATCTCTAGCTTGGGAGAGAACAATTGAGTTCTTTAAGAAGACTCTCTCGTAAAAAATGGAGCCTCAAGAATCTAGAGCCAAAAATTATAGAACTAACCACTTCCTATTATTGAAGTGATTTTAAATTAGAAAAGCCTAGCCAGAAGTAATTCCAGCTAGGCTCGCCCCCACAGCAAATCAAATTTCAAATTTAGTTACAAATAGCGCTGACAGGCACGTAGCTGTTTTTAATCTGCGCAAAAGAAACTTCACATTGGTAGAGATCACCAGTGTACTTATTGCGAACTTGAGATACGACAATAACTTCATTCGACGGCAGATCCGCGTCACGTGGACTTACGAATCGTTGATTTTCGATAGAAAGAATTTCTTCTGGAAGACCTAATACCGCAACAATGCTATCCAAATTCCCAATAGAAATGTCCTTCATCTTGCCAGCAAATGCCGAACTAGCCCCCAACATCAATAACGCCGCAATGATAAATCGCATTTCATGCCTCCAGAAAGTATTTAATCGTTTATAAATCAGATCTTCCGAATCTAAAAGTATCTAAGCCACCTTTGAAATCTTGAAAAAACACTGTCTAATTTCATGACACCTCTTCGTTTAAACAAGAAAATAGACACCCTTTCAAATAGGATTAAGAACTTGTCATTAGCCCCATTCACTTGCCCATGGTTTGATCTTTCTTCTAGGGGATTATAAAATGAAAGCACTTTGGGCCTATGAGCCGTTCCATCAAGACAATAAGAACTTACAAAACATGCACCGGCTTTTGACGTCGCTCACTGGCAGCGCCGCCCATATTGAAATTGCTTTCATTGCGACACACACAGAGCCCTCTTTACGTCTAGCATTTGATATCTCTCCCAAAGAACGCTTCTCTACCTATCCTCAGGAGATCATTGAGGAGCAGCTACAGGACGCGAAATTAAAATTCGATAGAAACAAGATTCACGTCTTTGATGAGGCCTCTTCTTCAAATACGAAAACTGCAAAGACTCTGATAAAATCAGCTCACAAATTAAATGCGGACCTTATTGCCCTCTTCACTCATGCTCGGAAGGGATACAAGAGACTGATGCTTGGAAGCTTCGCCGAGACGCTTATCCACCTCAGTCCACAAGATATTCTAATTCTTCCTCCAACAACCTCTTCGCCAACTCTCTTAAAAACAATGCTATTTGCATCTGATTTTGAAAGAACTACGACAAAAGATATCGAACACATTCTTTCAATTTGTAAGAGCTTAAAAGCAAATCTGGTTGTCTTTCACCATGCAAATATTAGCTACAAGGAGCCTTCCCAAGAATCATCTCCGAAGTCTTCTGCCTACCGACGCAAAGTGAATGAAATGAAGTCATGGATTGAAATCACCTCTAAAAAAAGTAAAGTTTCCTGCGAAGTTCTCGTCAAGTCGGACTTTAAATCCGTAACAGAACATATAAAGTCCATCGTCAAAACTAAGAAATGTGATTTGATTTTTGTGCGTGCTAAAGCTAGCGCAAAGAAAACCCTCATGGGAGGCAGCATCACACGAGCCGTTGTACGAGAAAGCACCCTCCCCGTTTATATCCTCAAAAATTAATGTTCCTTCACAGTTTAAATAATGTTCTTGTTATATCTTGGTATTTAAATCCGTCTATAAATATAATAATGATTAGATTGAAAGGAGATACCCATGTTCGCTGCACGCTACGTTCCTGGCAAAAAGGAACTATCCATCGAAGACATACCCATCCCAGAGCCGAAAGAAACGGAAGTTCTTTTGAAAGTCCATGCTGCCGGCATCTGCCACTCAGATTTGCATATATTGCATGGAGAGGTTCCAATGCCTCATTCATTTACCATGGGACACGAAGCTTGCGGTTCTGTTGTAAAAAAAGGATCGGCAGTTCTTCAGGATTATAAGGAATCTGATCTCTATGCAGTACATGGGCCTAATCCCTGTGGCAGATGCTCCTACTGTCGTACTGGCTATGATAATCTCTGCAATAGTCCCGACAGAGCTTACGTCGGAATAGGTCAAGATGGTGCTTATGCGGAGTATCTCGTGGTTCCAGCCAGAAATATCGTCAAGGTTCCAAAAGGCGTCCCTGCAGAAGTAGCCGCCGTCGCCACAGACGCCGTCCTTACTCCGTATCACGCGATCAAAGCGATGGGTAAAGTCGGAATGGCTTCAAAAGTTTTAATGATTGGCCTTGGGGGATTAGGTCTCAATGGTGTCCAAGTCGGAGTAGCTCTCGGAGCAGAAGTTACTGCAACCGATTTGAAAGCCGGCAATCTAGAAGCAGCTAAGAAGCTGGGCGCACAAAGAGTTATCAACGCGCAAGACATCGGCACTTTAGATCCAATGTCTTTTGATGTGATCATCGACTTTGTGGGCTCCGACAAGACATTTCAAAGTGCGCAGACGCTCATTCGCCCGGGAGGAAAAATTGTCCTCGTAGGTTTAGGCTCAAGCCACGTTTCGCTAGCCACTGCACCCATGATCACATTTCAAGTTGAAGTTTTAGGTTCGTTCTGGGGAACGCATCAAGAACTTGAGGAAATTTTCGATCTTATCTCCAAAGGAAAAATAAAACCGGAAGTTCAAACAGCTCCCTTGAAGGAAGTGAATCACTGGCTCAAAGAACTAGAAGCTGGGCATATCAAAGCGCGAATTGCCTTGCTCCCCTAAATAGAGACTCTATTATTGCTGCGAAGCCTCGAAGGGGCTTCGCCACCTTGCCTTATTCTTGTGAAATGACACGATCTTCAGTAACATATCTTCACCACGCAAGAAGGTGTCTATGAAAAATTGTTCTTCATTTGCTGAAGCTCTAAAAGTGATCCCCTCGAACTCTACAGTTTTTGTACACGGAGGAGCTGCCACCCCTGTTGAAATGCTCCGAGTATTTACTGAAAATAGCGATCACCTCACGAACATGGAGATGATTCACATCCACACAGAAGGTGAATGTTTCTATGCCCACGAAAAATACAAAGATAGATTTAAAGTCACGAGCCTTTTTACAGGTAAAAATCTGCGCGGCAAACTTGACTATGAAACCATCGACTACCTGCCGTGCTTTCTATCTGAAATTCCACTCTTGTTTCGCCGTGGAATTAAAAAGGTAGATGTCGCGCTCATTCAAGTTTCTCCTCCTGATAAACATGGTTATGTGTCTTTAGGAGTGAGTGTTGATATTGCCAAGGCCGCAGTCGAATGCGCTTCTATAGTGATAGCCCATATCAACCCGCAAATGCCAAGAATTCACGGAAGTGGATTTATTCATGTGGATGAAATTGACTATGCCGTGGAGTACGACACTCCCATCTATGCCACGACACCGGCACCTCTAACAGAGACAGAACTACTTATTGGTCACCATGTTGCGGACCTTGTAGAAGACGGCGCCACTCTACAACTTGGTATTGGATCTATCCCTAACGCCGTGGCCGCGAATCTTAAGCATCATAAAAACTTGGGCCTTCATACAGAAATGTGGTCCGATGGAGTTCTTTCGTTAATTAAGAAAGGTATTATTAACAATTCTCAAAAAAGTTTTCATCAAGGGATTTCAACGTCTGCTTTTGTGATTGGTTCAAGAGAACTTTATGATTTTACCAACGACAACATGGCGACAATCAATCTTGAATCAAGCTATGTTAACTATCCGATCAACATCATGAGAAATCCTAAAGTCACAGCAATCAACTCTGCTGTTGAAATTGACCTTACCGGGCAGGTTTGCGCCGACTCTATTGGATCAAAAGTCATCTCGGGAGTCGGTGGACAAATGGACTTTATTAGAGCAGCAGCACTTTCTGAAGGCGGCAAACCTATTTTCGCTCTGACTTCACAGAGCCCTAAGGGTATTTCCAGAATCGTGACTCAACTCAAACCAGGAGCTGGAGTTGTTACCACTCGCGCCCATGTCCATTATGTAGCGACCGAGTTTGGTGTTGTGAATATATACGGTAAGTCTTTAAACGAAAGAGCGCAGGCACTGATCAGTATCTCTCACCCTTCCGCGCGAGAACGACTTGCTCAAGAATGGGCTGAATTAAAAAGAAGTCTTTAAGATTTTCACGGGATGGTCGTCCATTTTAAAATATGCATGTATATGTTAAGAGGGACGACTTTATTTTACCCATAGCTCCATGCGTGGAGAGCCTATATTGCTTCCCATAATTTGATCAGAAACAGGTATTCCCGGCGTCGTGGCTCCCCACTGGTCTGTCATAGCGCCTACAGCATAAAACCATTCAGTGGTACCAACAGAGCCGTCTGCTAAAGATTTGCCGGACGTATTATACTCCAAACCTCCCCAAGAGTTTGACGTCGAATCAATTTGAATTCCGACATAGCCCGCCGCAGGCTGCGACCTAAAGTCACTTGTTTGTGACCACCAATTTCTAAGAGGCGTTACCTCGGGCCATCTTATGCGCAGCTCATACTTTCCAAATCTCTTAAAGTGCTGAAGTAGATAAAGAATAGAATACTTTGCTGATAGAGGGGTTGAAACATTGCTTGTCTGAGCTTCTACGGTACTTACAAAAAGACTCGAGGCTATGTAGTCATGATACATCACGCGAGTCCAACCTCCGCCATCGGTCTCCATATCACAGAACACGGGAATACTCCCCGTCCCTCCAGGATTGATGGTATAGAGGCCAGAGCCTTTAGATGCACCAGCATCTAAAATCGCTTTACAAGAATTATAATTTGCAATTGAATCGTCTTCCTTCATCCATAGTTGAGCTTCAGGCACGCCCTGTGAGCTGATCTCGCTGGAACTAGGGATACCTCCGTGATAGGCCTCCACGCTGCCCACCGCAAACCACCAGTTCCCGTGTTGAACTGAACCGTCTAACAAAGAAAGCCCCGTGTTCGAAGGCCCATGAGCGCCGTTTCCTAATTCCAATCCACCAAAGAAATTTAAAGGTGCGTTAACTGCAATCGGTCGATACCCCGCTGTTACAACGTCTGACAATGGATTTGTACTTTGCAACCAAATGTTTTTCTTTGTCGTAGCCCCTGGCCATTCTAGTCGAAAACGGTACTTGCCATTTTTAGAAAAGTTAGGAATTAAACTAAGAATCGAATAAAGATTCCCCTCAGGAGCATTTTTATTTTTGGAGAGAGCATCATTCAACGTCGCAAAATATCCTCCGGCAGTATTATGTTTATAGATTCGTGTCCAACCGCCACCATCATTATTCATGTCACAGTAAATCGGTAAAAACTCTGTTCCTGTCGGATTTAAATTATAAACCCCACTCCCCACAGAGCCACCATTATTCAATACGTCTAAACAAGTCTGACAATTCGATGTGGTAATTTCAGAAGGAAGTTTACTTAGGAACGCAGACCATTCACTGGATGACTTTGTAGGAATAAAAAAGTCTTTGCTGGCAGAGTTATTAGACACTTTTCGACAGACACCATGAGCTTGAATGGCTTTGGTGCTTCCTTTAGTTAATCGAAAGCCCGAGCTTACCGAATCGATACCACTGGTTAGAAAAACAAGTGGTAATAATAAAATGATTCTAAACACTCTTGTAGAAAGCACTAAGAATTCCTTTCCAAATTTCTAATATTCTTGCTCGGAAGGCGAAGTTATTGAAACTGATCACAAAGACCTTTACTCACTTTACCCACAAAGCCATGCGTGGCGAACTCACCCCCGTACCTAAAACCGCATCCGCTGCTGGAATACCTGGAGGAGTTCCCCATGTGGTCATCGCGCCTACTGCATAATACCAATTTCCACTTCCGACGGACCCATCTGCCAAAGAACTCGCCGCATTCGTAAATTCAAGTCCTCCCCAAAAATTGGTTGTAGAATCGATTTGAACTCCGACATAACCAGCCGCTGGCTGTGATCTGAAGTCACTGGTTTGAGTCCACCAATTTCTTAGGGTCGTTACACCAGGCCAATTGATACGCAATTCGTATTTGCCAGATCGGTTAAAGTGTTGGAGTAAATATAAAATCGAATATTTTGTAGCTTGAGGATTTGCCGCATTGCTCATCAGGGTCTCAGCAGGACTTAAAAAAAGACCGGCTAAAGCGTAATCATGATACATGACTCTGGTCCACCCGCCTCCATCCGTGGTCATATCACAGTAAACTGGAATGAGTCCGGTGCTTCCGGGGTTGATCATGTAGAGACCGTTCCCAGTGGAAGCTCCTGAGTCTAAGATATGTTTACATGAATTATAGGATGTAATCACATCCTCATCTTTCATCCATAGCTGGACTTCCGGAACTCCCATACTATCAATCTCCGCCGCACTGGGGATACCACCCTTGTAAGAAGAGGTGGCGCCAACGGCATACCACCAATCAGAAATCTGTACTGAGCCATCCAACAAAGACTGATTAGTATTTGTCGGCCCGTGAGTTCCGTTACTCAACTCCAATCCTCCGAACGCATCGGATAGGACATTCACTGCAATAGGAGTAAAACCCGCCGTCACAACATCAAGAAGAGGATTTGTAGACTGAATCCAAATATTTTTTCGACTTGTTGTCGCAGGCCACTGGATACGAAATCGATACTTTCCGTTTTTAGATAAATTTGGAATTACATGAAGTATAGAGTACAAGTTTCCTTCGGGAGCTGTTTTATTTTTCGTAAGAGCGTCGCTCGGAGATGAAAAATATCCCCCTGCAATATTATGCCGAAAAATTCTGGTCCATCCTCCACCATCAGAGGTCATATCACAATAAATAGGAAGAAACTCTGAACCTGTTGGGTTCAAACTATAGACTCCGTTCCCTGTGGAACCGCCGTTATTAAGAACATCCAAACACGAGCGACAATTAGTCACAGTGAGATCAACCGGGACTTTGCTTAAGAATGTATTCCATTCATTCGCAGATTTTGTTGGTATAAAAAAATCTTTAACAGCCGAATTATTCGATACCTTGCGGCAGGAACCGTGAGCTTGAATAGCTTTTGTGCTTCCTTTTACCACCCGAAATCCGGTGTCTACCGAATCTATGCCACTTGTTAAGAAAACAAATGTTATCAAAAAAAAGATTTTGAAAGTTTCGCGCAACACAGACATTTTCCTTTTGAGTCTGTTATGAACACGAGGGGCACTATCGAATTTCTGCTAAGGACCTACTCAACGTTCAAATGTCCCTTGAGTTACTATATTGCTCTTATTATATCGTACCCCTGAGACTTTTTGCGAATCTAATTCTCATAGACTCGATGAAGGTCATTTGCACATAAAATTCTTTTTTTGAAACACTCTAAATCAATGACTTTGCAAGCGGCGTAAGACCTGCGCCAGAATGTGAGTTCAAATCTTCAATCACTCGATCGGCCATTTCAGGAACCAATGATAAATCAGCCTCATGAACCATAAAATAAAACTTCTTAAGTCCGAATTCTTTCCATTCTGCAATCTTTAAGGACCATGCCAAAGATCTTTCAAAATCAGATGTATGAAGATCGTTCCCAATGAAACGCAACATCGAAAACGGCGCACTCACCGAGAGATGCAAGACATCTCTCCTTCCCGCCACATCCGTCATGACAATTCCTATATTCTTCTTTTGAAGATAAAGAACCAATGGCTCTAATATACGGTTGCCTGAAAACCATGAGGGATCTCGAAACTCCAAAAGAAGTTCAAACTCGCTGGGCCAAGCCTCGAGAAAGCGAAAGAGCTCTGCCTTATTTTCATAGGTAAAATAAGGTGGCAGCTGAATAAACGACGGCCCTAAATTCTGAGAAAAATCTGAAAGACTGCGATACTGTTCTTTTAAAAGTTCTTTATTACGAAGTCCATTTCTTGCGTGAGAGATATCTTTAAAAATCTTGGGGCAGAAATGAAACTCATCAGGAACTTGACGGCACCAATTCTTCACCATCTCTGTTGTGGGGATTCGATAGTGAGTGGTATTGAGTTCAATACAGTTGAAATTTCTTGAATAGTGAAAAAGAAAATCTGCGGCTTTTGTTTTAGGTGGATAGATTCTACCGAGCCACTCAGAAGCACCCCAGGAAGGGGCTCCAACATAGAATTTACATTCAGAGTCTTTAGGAAGTGAGTTTAGGAAAGTATGAGTTTGTGGATCGTCCTCTGGAAGCGACCAATTCACATTTTCAATATTATGTATTTTCCCGAACTCCATGAAGGAACAATAGAATAGTTTGAGATGAATGCCAATGTTTCAAAAAAAATAAGGCGCCTCTCTAAGACGCCCTATTTCAAATTTTAGACTTCAAGGAATCATTTAGAAGAAATACTTCAAAGAGGCCGCCAGCCTAGCTCCTGAGATATCCTTATAGTTATAAATCGTGCCTCCAACCGTTTGCTTTTGCTCATTGATGTACTCTGTTTGAGCTGTGATTTGCAAAACACAAGTTTCTGGCTCCAAAAGAAAGGTTGTGCTCAATAGGATTCCACTCGAGTTATATCTATGATTTCGCGTAATATTCATTGATGTTAAATCTCGTGTTTCATAGCTTTCATACGAATGATGAACACCACCAATACCAAAGAAGAAAAACTCGTTCACTGGAATCTGAACACCAAAAATTAAGCCGAATCCCGATTTTTCCGTCGTTTCAGTGATGCCACCTGTCTCTGCATCTTCAGAACGACCTGCCCCTTGCGAAGATGAGGTTGCGACGATCAGAAGTTCGTTTTCAACAAACTTCCTTGAAAGTGTTAAAGCCACGGCCGTCTCAACACTTCCTCTACCACCATTACCTGATTTAAAAGGCGATCCAGAAAGAGCCTTTATCATTTTGGGAGAATACGAATATGACAAATCTAGATTTAAAGGTCCGCCTTTATCTTGGGAAGCAAATCTCCATTTCAAACTAGCTCCCGGATCTTCAAACCCGCTAGATTCTATACTGCCAACACTATCCATTTCTGTTCGCGACAAAAATAAAACAGACCCCCTGATCCCAAGATTTAAACTATCACCAAGCCCAAGCGTTAACCCCACTCGACCGCGACTTGAGCTGTTTCTAATCTCTTCGCTCAACGTGCTATTAGGGAGCTGAAGTTTAGCCAGCAGACTGATGGACTCAACTCCCACTAAAAGTTCAAACTTATTCGCTGGTACCAAATAATTTAGATCATAAATTCTAGATCTTTTCTGGATATCATCGATCACCAACTCTGCCACATCTGAATTTACTGGCGCGGAAGGCACGCTCTCAGTCACTTCAAGTGTGGGTGCACCCTCTTCTGTCTTGGTCTCTAATGTGATTGCTGGAGGAGCAATACTAACTAAAGAAAACTCAAGATCTTGCTGAACTTTGAGCTCTGCCAATCGATCACAAGACTTCCCATTGAGTACGATATGCCCTGGAATCGCGCGATCTACAAACAAAGCACATTGGCGCTGGTCCGCAAAAGTAGCTAAAACTGCTGTCCCCTGCACAAGGGGTTCGGTGCCAAAATACTCTGCAACGACTTCGTGTGAAGCACTTATGATCTGCTTTATTTTTAGGGGCGCACGGCTCGCTGGTGCCTGCTGAGCTTGTGCGTAACCACCGGAAATCATCAACAACAACAATACACACTGCTTCATATCTGCCGAACCTCTTTCCCAATAGGAACTTTCAATTTAACAGCAAACAATTTTAACTTTAATAGCTTCCCGTAATATCTGGACTTAAACCGCCCCATTTTGCCCCTAAATGACCCCAGAAAAACGGCACGGATCTTGGACATAGATCAAGTTCGTACGATTTTCGGAGTCCAAGTGACACTAGAAAGGAACTAAGCCCATGAATATCACCAATAAAAAGACACGGTATGGACTTATTTCAATTGCAGCATTTTGCGCTTTTATTCAAACAGCCTGTACTGATCAAGGTCTTCAAGGTGGCAAAATTGAAAATGCTCCTTATTTAGATGGCCTTTTTGTGACTCGGCCCGAGGTCGATCGCCCACTTCTTTCTGTGATTAAACTGAAAAACCCAGCTCTTTTAGAGACTGCACAGAAGAAAAATGGCGAGCTTCAAATTGATAAGAAACTCTTAGCAGCTATTGAAAAAGAGCAAGAAGAAATGACTGCTAAGTTAGCTGCCATCTCTCCTGAGATTCGGGTACTAATTCGTTACAAACTTGTTCTTAATGGTATGGCCGTTTGGATGCCGGCAGAGTTCTATGACAAAGTCAGTGCTCTTTCTGGCGTGACTAAAGCAGAGCTCTCGGGTGCCTTTGACCGCCCTCAAGATGATGATCTAAAAAATCGCACTCTTGTTGGCAAAAACACTTCTGTGAATTTCATTGGCTCTGAAGAAGCCCATAAATTAGGTCTTACAGGACAAGGAATGCGTGTCGGCGTTATCGATACAGGAATCGACTACACTCACGCAATGTTCCTTGGTGAGGGCACACCTGAGGCTTATAAAGCTGTGAATCCAAACCTTCCTCACGCAAGCTTTCCAAATAAGAAAGTTGTCGGAGGGATTGACCTTGCGGGAACAGAGTTTAATACAAGTTCTCCAGATCCCAATAAAAGAATTCCAAAACCAGATATGAATCCTTTGGACGAAGGAAGTCATGGAACACACGTCGCCGGTTCTGTTGCCGGAATTGGTGATGGCATCAATACTTATAGTGGTGTTGCGCCAGATGCGGATCTTTATGCGATCAAAGTTTTTGGGGCTAAAGGCTCCACGTCAGATGCAGTTGTTATCGCGGCCCTTGAATACTCAGTCGATCCTACTGGAGACTTAAGCTTTAAAGAACAATTGGATATCGTAAATCTTTCTCTGGGTAGTGGACATGGCAGTCCGCACATTATGTACAACGAGGCTATTCGCAACACCGTTCGCAGTGGAACTGTCGTTGTTGCAGCAGCCGGCAACAATGGAGACAAGCCTTATATTGTTGGTGCACCAGGAGTTTCAAATGATGCGATCTCAGTAGCATCTACGGTTGATAATCAAAATCAAAACGTACAGTTCTCTGCTGTCGCTTTTTCCGTGAACAATGAAACCTTGATCGCAGAAGCCATTGAAGCCGCGATTACAAAAAAACTCTCTGAAGTAGATTCTCTTTCAGGTGAGATTATAGATCTCGGTATGGCAGCCGTTGATCTAACTCCAGAACAGGCAGAGCTCGTAAAGGGTAAGATCGCTTTAATCGAACGCGGGATTGTGGGTTTCGCTGATAAAATTAAACGTGCCGCGAATGCAGGTGCCGTCGGCGTCATCGTCATGAACAACTCTGCTGAAGCTCCGATTGTGATGGGTGGAGAGGGTAACTACAAAATCCCAGCCGTTATGATCCCTCAAAAAGAAGGTCAAAAAGTTCGTGCGGCTTTAGCGGCGCAAACTGTCGTTGCCGACATGAAGACTTCAGAAAAAATTCAAAAGCCTTGGCTAGCAGACACTGTTTCACTTTTTTCATCAAGAGGTCCTCGCTCCAGTGACGGTGTGATCAAACCAGAAGTCGCTGCTCCTGGTTCAAATATTATTTCTGCCTCTGTGGGCGAAGGTAATAAGGGTAAACTAAGCTCAGGAACTTCCATGGCAAGTCCTCATATTGCCGGAGTCATGGCATTATTAAAGCAACGCTTCCCGACCCTTTCTCCTGCTGAGTTAAAGTCTGTTGTTATGACTTCAGCTAAAACAATTCATGACGAGAATAAGAAAAACTATTCTGTAAGTCGTCAAGGAGCTGGCCGCGTACAAGTTGCCAATGCCCTTAACACTCAAGTGATCACCATCCCTTCCTCCCTTTCTTTTGGGATCACCGATGTTCTTAATGAAAAGACTCTTCGCAAAGAAATCTTGGTTAAAAATATCGGCCCTAAAACTTTACTCCTTGGGGCTGAGTGGAATGGCGATAAGGGGCTTGATGTCTCTGCTCCAAAGCTAAGCCTTGCTCCAGGGGAATCTCAAAAACTAACTGTGACTGCAAAAATTTCGACAGCACTCTTTAAAGATTCTGTAGAGGAAGTTCAAGGGTACTTAAAACTTGTCGCCAATGATGGAACTCAATCTCAGATTCCAGCGTTGGCTGTCGTGAGAAAAATCTCTGACATCCAAGCCGAGAAGCTTTTGATCCATGCCCAAAGCTCAGCGGATGCTGCTGGAAGTGCTGCTGACTTATTTTTGAAAAACACTTCTTCAAATAGTGGTGAATCATATTTATTCAATCTTCTTGGGACTGATGGCCGTAAGAAGGCTGATCCTCGCGATGTAACAAAAAATCGCCTCTGCGACTTGCAGTCTTCTGGATATCGCGTGATTGAAAAAAACAATCGCCAAGTCTTGCAATTTGCACTGAAGCTTTATGAAGGCCAAACCACATGGCATAGCTGTGAAGTGAACGTTCAAATTGATAGCACGGGTGATAATATCGCCGATCAAGAAATTGCAGGTCTTCAACAGGAAGGACTTGCAGGTTTAGCTGGTGAAAACTTTGTATCGATGCTCCTTGATGGAACTAAGGCGCGTGCTTTGCGCAAGCAATATGAACATGACTATGCGAAGGACCCAAGTAAAGCCACTGAAAACTATGCTTCGGCAGTGATGTCTCTGAGTGAAATGACATTGTTTGATAATGGCACTCTTGCCATCATTGAAGCTCCTGTTGGTCAGTTAAAACTTTCATCAACTGGCGCACTCAATATCAAAGTTTCTACAACTCACCAAGATGCTGGGGTTGTGGAATACGATGATTACTTAGGTGATCATGATAGCAAATGGCACAGTATCTCTGTGATTGAAACAGCTCAAGGTTACTACGGAATGCCAAATGTGGTAAAAGTTGATGCGCAAAGTTCCGTTTCAGTTCCTTTGAACAAAGGATATGGAAAAGAAAATCTAGTGATTTATTCGCCTATGAATAAATCTGTGCGAGATCCTGTTTTAGAGGATGCTCAATCTCAGATTGTTTTAGAAAGTTATCGCAAGTAGCCTTAACGGAAAGTCTCCGTTTCTTTAAGCGATGATCGAAGGTGGTTCTTAGGCTAGCAATGTGGTTTATCCAAATTGCTAGCCTTTTTTATCTCAGACATGGAGGCTAGAGTGGAATTCTATCGAACTTAAGTAAACTGAATTACTTTCCGATTTGATGAGTATGAAAAATTCCAAAATTCTTTTTGTTTCTGGGTCCATTATCTTAATTGCCATACTGCTCATTGCGACATTCAAATATATCGACTCACAAAGCGTTTCAAAATTAGAAAGTTCTTCATCCTTGCCTCCTTACCCACACGACTCTATCGGCCATGAAAAACCATTTACTCATCCTGAATCCCCTTCTCGAATAAAGCCCCCGCCTCCCGCTCCACGTTAATCAAATTCTTTTAAGACTCAAAACGAGTCTTCTCAAAGTGGGACGGTAATATAGTGAATTTTTCTTTCTAAGCTTATTCACTTCACTGGTAAAAAGTCCGATAGTATATCCATAATCACTTCTAATTTCGCATCTTTTAGGAGGCATCATTTGTGAAACAGTGGGTAAAAAAGCTGGTTGAACAATTTGATATCGATTGGGGTTCACAACCTTCCAATAAAGAGTCGGCTCCTCGAGAGCCCTCTTCTGCAGGCCCTAGCTTATCTGAAGATAGAGCGACGGTTTTGTATTTCTTAGACGTCTATAATAAGCATCTTTTTGAAATGCAAAACCATCAGGTCCGAAAAGTTCGTGCGAAGCTTGATTCTTTCGCTAAAGAACTGGTACAGGCCCCTGAAGGCGATGAAGACAAGGTTCTTTTTAAAATTCGTCAATTCATCTCAAGCTATCGGATTGATGAATACTCTTATGTACAAAACACTTTCGATGATTTTAAAAGAATCATCTGGGACTTTGCTGATCACCTCAGTGAAGAGGCACACATTGAAGACTCCTCACAGGCTGATATCAATCAAAGTCTTGAGCAGCTACGCGAGGCCGTAGAATCAAACTCTATTGAAGACCTACGTGCCAGATCTCGAGAGTTCATTAGCTTCTACCTGAAACATCAAACCAATAATAACGAACGCAGATCAAAACGTATGGATACCATCAAAAAGAACCTCACCACGGTGAAGAAACAATTGATGGAAGCCAACCAGACGATGCGTCGCGATCACTTAACTGGAGCCCACAATCGCAAAAGTTATGATGAGCAAGTTCGTCGTTACCTTCAACTTCATGAGATTGATAAAGATCCTATGAGTTTGATTATTTTAGATATCGACTTCTTTAAAAAAGTTAACGATACCTATGGGCACGATATTGGAGATTTCGTTCTACAAGAATGTGTGCGTCTTTTAGGCGAAAGCTTTATGCGAGAAGAAGACTTTATCGCCCGCCTTGGCGGTGAAGAATTTGCCGTGATTTTACCTGGGTGTGACACAGACACTGCCGTTAAGATGGCCGAAGAAGCCATGGCAAGAATTCGCAAAGAAGTCTTTGTTCACGAGAACTATGAAATCCGCTTTACCGTTTCAATGGGAATTGCTGAACTCTATCAGGGAGAATCCGCTGATTCTTGGTATAAGCGAGCCGATGCCGCTCTTTACGAGTCCAAACAAACGGGCCGGAATAAGTGGACCATCGCAGAGCGTTCTCCCCTTAAGAAAATCGCCTAAAACAGTCTTACTAATGCTATTTCTTTAAAAGGGTCTTTGGAAGACCCTTTTTTCGTCTAATTCCTCGACACCTGTCTATTAAAAGTTAGTGACCACGAATATACGCACAGCTGATCATAAATATTTACTGACTAAGAAACTCTCAACACTCGTAATATTTGACAGTCTGAAATCGAAATCAATGTAGTTAGAGCTGGCAACGAGATTGCTTTACTCCTCTAGCATGAACACTCAACTACAAAATAAATTAAAATTCATACTGCCATTTTTACTTTCGATGACGCCACATCTTCTAGATGCATCTCCTCAGGAAGAAATCGTCATCGCCATCATCGATACCGGTGCTGATACTTCGCATCCATTTATTAAAGATCATCTTTGGTCTGCTCCAAAAAACAAAATCTTTGGCAAAGGATCTGCCCACGATATCCATGGATGGAACTTTTCTTCTGACTCAGAAGACATATCCGATGAGCATGGTCACGGTACACATATAGCGGGAATTATTTTACAGAATGCGGGCTCCGCAAAGATTAAGCTCATGGTGCTTAAGTACTATGATCCCTCTCAGAGTGGAGAAAAGAATCTTTTGAATACCGTTAAGGCCATTCAATATGCCACAAAGATGAAGGCAGATATTATTAACTACTCTGGAGGTGGAGATTCGCGCAGCTATCTCGAGGAAGCCGCCATCCAAGAGGCCGAACGCCAAGGAATTATATTTATCGCCGCTGCCGGAAATGAAGGTCGCAATAATGATGAGTTTGGCTATTATCCCGCGGGTTATAAGCTATCAAATATCATTTCTGTTGCTGCCATGGATGAGAATGAAAATCTGCTCGATGTCAGTAACTACGGCAAAAGTAGCGTGGATATTGTAGCACCTGGGAAACAAATCTTCTCAAGCCTCCCTCAGAAGAAGTTTGGCTATATGACCGGCACTTCGCAAGCCACGGCTTGGGTGACAGGTTTAGTTGCCCAGATCATGTATAGCGAGGGAAAGAAAGTAGCTCCGCCAGAAGTTAAGAAGCAACTCATGGCCTTAGCTATTAAAGATCGGCAGTTAATGACTAAGATTAAGAGTGAGTCCAAGATAACCTCACTCCCAAAAGACTTCAGTTGGTTCAACTATCAAGCAAACTTATCGTCGATGGTTACTAACTGAGGTAGACCAAACTTCAAGGCCTGGGGGGCCTTTGAAAAATCCAGGGAATAGGAACGAAGAGCGATGGAATGCTCGCCCCAATTTTCGATATTCTTCTTAGATCCATACAGCACGTCACCAACAATCGGGAATCCATGTCGGCTCAGGTCAAAACGCAGTTGGTGCGATCTCCCCGTCACTGGAGATAGTTTCCAACGCAAATAATCACCTTCGTTTTTTACAAACTGCGCTTCGGTGATCGTAGCCTTTCCATATTCTGCGGAATAGGCGCGTTTCTTTCCCTTCATGATCTTGCCGTGCCACTCAAACTTATCACCTTCGTTCAAAGAAATCGGTGTGCGCGGATTTTCTATATGCCTTGGGATATGATTGTAGCTCTGTGCAAGAGTTAGTGCCGTATACTCTTTACGAATTGTTTGATGTTCAAACCAACCGTTAGATATGCGATGGGCCTGCACATGCAAAGCATACATCACCAATCCAGACACTTCGTAGTCGAGTCTATGAACTGGATAGATTTGCATTCTTAAGTCATCTTGCAGAGTCCACCCCAAGCAAGGGCGTCCATCGTCTTCACGCAAGCGACTTGGAGTACATAGAACTCCTGCAGGTTTATCACAGATAACGAAGTATTCATTTTGAAAAACTATATTGATCATTTACGAGAGATTCCCACTAAGAAAATTTCTTTGGATATTTTACGAGTGGAATCCGGCTTTACGGCCTCGCACTTAACAAAGCTCTTTTTAATTTCATCGCGCAACTTTGCAAACTCATCGCTGTGAAAAAGCTTACAGATAAAATGCCCGTCTTTTTTTACGAACCTACGAGCCACATCAAGAGCCAACTCACAGAGCTCCATGGACCTTGCCTGATCAGTGAAGCGAATCCCTGTTGTTTTTGGCGCCATGTCTGACATCACAATATCAAAAGGTGGCTCAAAACCATGCTCTCTGAAAATATCCTCTAGATTCAAATCACGAAGATCTGCTTGAATAAAAGTGGCGTTCGCCATGCTTACCGTGACAGGGCTTAAATCGACGCCAAGCACTTTACCTTTACCGCCAACTTTTTGAGAGGCGTACTGAGACCAAGACCCTGGAGAGGCACCCAAATCCAAAACCAACTGTCCGGGCTTAAAGAGCTTGTATTTCTTATCGATTTCTTCAAGTTTAAAAATAGACCGAGCAGCAAAGTTCTCTTGCTTGGCTTTTCTAAAATAATGATCGCGTGGATTGTAAGTCATAGCCTTTATATGGACTGATCTTGGCGACAAGTCCATTTTAAAATCCGCTTAAAACCTCTATGGCAGTTTTTCCATAGGTATATTATGCTCTTTCCTCTAGACAGACTTTGGTTCTTTCACCAAGGTTAAAAGGCCACCGCCAATCACAAACAGGATCAACAATCCAGAGAGTCCCCAGCGCGAACTCCCAGTGATCTGCACTCCAAAAGCAACGATCAGTGGCCCTAAAATAGCGGCAAAACGGCCTACTAAGTTGAATAAACCGAAATACTCTCCACTTTCATCCTTGTGAATCATTCTACCGAAAAGAGAACGACTCAAAGACTGCACTCCGCCTTGAAACATCCCAATAATCAGAGCCAAAGCATAAAAATGCCATGCTGCTGACATAAACCCTGCCCCTATCACAGTCAGGGAATACATGCCGATACTTACTAAAATCGGCCCTTTAGAACCCCATTTTCCTGTGAGGGTTCCAAAATAGTAAGCACAAGGAAAGCCCACAAATTGAGTCAGTAAAAGTGCGGCGATGAGATCTTTCGACTCAAACCCCAAGGCAATTCCATAGTCCACGGCCATCGTCATCACAGTGTAGACACCGTCAATATACAACCAGTAGGCCACCATAAAGAGCAGAATATTTTTTTGCTGAATGAGCTTTTTAAATGTTCTCCATAGAGTGCTTAAACTTGCAGGCAAAAGAATTCTTAAAGGAATATGCTCTGTGGTGACCTTCGGTTCTGGGACATTTCTTGCCAGGGGAATAGAAAATAAAACCCACCAGATAGCAACAGTAATGAATGAAATTCGAATCGCTGTTACTCCATCGGAGATCCCAAAACTTGTGGGGAAAAGATACATCAAAACATTCAGAAGAAATAGAACTCCTCCCCCGAGATAGCCCAAGGCATATCCTAAAGAAGAGGCGTAATCCATTTTCTTTCCTTCAGCTATATAGGGTAAAAGAGCATCGTAAAAAACACTGCTGGCGTAAAACCCAATCATTGCCAGTGCGTAGGCCCACATCGCTGCTTGCCACTGTCCCATATCAATAAAGGCCATCCATCCACAGGCAATAGCTCCAAAAACAGTGAATAAAAGGCAAAAGAACTTTTTAGAAGCTTTTAAATCGGCGATAACCCCAAGAGTGGGACTCATCAATGCCACGATTAAACTAGAAACTGAAATGATTATTCCTAGGCGAGCTGTTGTGACCGTGGCGTCAGCTCCGTCACTCCAATATTGACTGAAGAACAAAGGAAAGAATCCCGCCATGACTGTCGTGGAGTAAGCACTATTCCCCCAGTCGTACAAAGCCCAACTAAAAATCCGCTTCCGTTGCAGTTTTTGATCGTCCATGAGTTTCCTCTGTGTTGAGCTTTGAGAGGCTTAGATGCTACCCCTGAAGCTCTTGCTGTTTTTTACTCTGGTAATACTCGTAGCTGCCATCATAAATGCGAATCTGATTGCGATCTACTTCAAAAACTCGCGTCGTAATTTCACGCAAAAAGTGCCTATCATGGCTTACGATCATTACAGTTCCTGGGAACTCTTTGATCGCTCTTAAAAGAACTTCTCTAGATGTAATATCCAAGTGATTCGTCGGCTCATCCAGAATTAAAAGATTCACCGGCTGAGCAAGAATCGTCGCAAGAACCACGCGAGACTTTTCTCCTCCCGACAAAATAGAAATCTTCTTTTCAGCTTCTTCGCCAGAAAACTTAAAAGCACCCAAAAGGTTGCGCACAAAACCCACTCCCGCATTAGGCATTCTGGCGTGCACTTCATCCACGATGGTCGCTTTTGGATCTAAAACATCCAAAGAGTTTTGACTGAAATAGCCGACATTGATCGAAGCCCCTAAAGTCATAACTCCAGAAGTGGGCTCGGCATGACCTGCGATAATCTTTAACAGCGTTGATTTACCGGCACCATTCACTCCGACGACCGCCACACGATCAAGACGCTTCACTAAACCGCTAGCGCCAGAAAAGACTAGCTTTTCTTTGCTGTCGTCGCTTTTCCAAACTTTTTCTAGGTTTTCAAATTTAACAACCTCATCCCCTCCACGTGGAGGCACAGGCCATTCAAATTTGATTTCAGCTTCTTCTTCTGGAATCTCAATACGATCGATTTTTTCTAATTTCTTAACTCGCGATTGAACTTGTGCCGCGTGAGAGGCTCTAGCTGCAAAACGCGCGATGAACTCTTCTTCCTTAGCGAGCATGTCCTCTTGGCGTTTAGCAGCGGCAATCAGCTGTTCCAAGCGAACGGAACGTTCTCTTTCGTAAAAATCATAGTTCCCGCCATAGACTGTAATCGTTTTATTCGCGATTTCTACAATCTTAGTGACCAGGCGATTCATGAAATCGCGATCATGGCTTGTCATTAAAATGGCGCCTTTATAATTAGCCAGCCACTCTTCAAGCCATACGATAGATTCGACGTCTAAGTGATTCGTCGGCTCGTCGAGCAATAAAACGTCAGGGTTGATTGCCAAAATTTTGGCAAGAGCAATACGCATCTTCCAACCACCCGAGAAACTCTCTGTGGGGCGATGATAATCGTCGGGACCGATTCCAAGACCTGTCAGAATCTCAGCTGCGCGAGAGTCAAGATCATAGCCCCCAAGGCGTTCAAACTCAGCTTGAAGTTCACCGTACTTTTCAAGAATGACCATCATCTCATCTGGATCTAAATCAGGATCTGCAAGCTTGGCTTCATAGGTCTGCATATCTCTTTGCATCTCAATGACATTGCCCACTGCTGACTTCACTTCGTCCAAAGCAGAGCGCCCGCGCATATCTTCGATATTTTGCGAGAAGTAACCGATCACTGTTTTATCAGATTTAGAAAGAGTGCCGCCATCGTAGCCTTCTTCTCCCATGATAATTCGGAATATCGTGGTTTTACCGGCACCATTAGGGCCCACAAGGCCGATCTTTTCGCCAGAGTTGATTTGAAAGGACCCATTACGATAAAGGATCTTATTGCCGTGCTGCTTAGAAATATTGGATAAATGAATCATTCGAACTTTATAACTTAAAAGACTTTTTTTCTGTATTAGTTTTTATGGGGTTTGAAGCGCACTCAGCTTCTATGGCGACTTCCACAGATTTGCCCTCCTGTGTCTGAAAGGACTCTAATTCTAAAGGTTTATAAAAAAAATATAGTAAGATCAGCAACTAAGTGGTAAAGGTTCGTTTCTATGTGCTGTTAGATAAGTCATTTCAGCCTTGCATAGGAAGTTTACCACGCAGCTTCCCCTTAAAGGCTTTAGAATAGATATAAGGATCCGACCGCGCACTGACTAGTGCCCTCACACCCTATGCAAATAGTTCAAGGTCATTACAATCAATAATATATATCGAGCTTTTAGGTATGAGATCGTCTATCTTGTGCCCTACTCAATTCTGAAAGGTTTCTTTTACATGGCTCCATTAACAACTGTCGATTCGTTCGAAAGCTTTGGTCTGAGCGCGCCCCTATTGGCCGCTATGCAGGACATGGGCTTCTCGACGCCCACGCCTATTCAACGCCAAGCTTTACCTCTTCTTCTTACAGGAGCCCAAGACTTTATCGGTCTTGCTTCGACAGGAACGGGAAAGACAGCAGCGTTTGGTATTCCTCTTATCGAAAACATTGATCCGACGATCAAGGACACTCAGGCTCTAGTTATGAGCCCGACTCGTGAACTTGCTCTTCAAGTAGCAGAACAACTGACTCTTCTTGGGAAGAAAAAAGGTGTTCGCGTTGTCACTATTTACGGTGGTTCTAGCTACCGCACACAAATTGACGGCATTAAAAGAGGCGCTCACATTGTTGTAGCAACTCCGGGTCGTCTTGTAGACTTCATCGAACAAAGAATCATCAAGCTTCAAAATGTTAAAACAGTGGTTTTAGACGAGGCAGATGAAATGCTTTCTATGGGCTTTAAAGAAGACATGGAAACAATTCTTCGCGCCACTCAACCAGATGAAGAAACTGACTCTCAAAGAGCGGCCTGCAGAACATGGTTATTCTCTGCAACAATGAGCCCTGAGGTAAAACGTCTTTCTTCGACTTACCTGGAAAATCCAGAAACTGTACAAGTTAATAAAGTAGGCGCTGCTGATACTATCGAGCAAGTTTACTACACAGTTAAAAACTCTTCTAAAACAGAAGTCATTGGCCGCCTTCTTCAAACTCTTCCTGAGTTCTACGGTATCATCTTCTGTCAAACGAAGATGGAAGTGGCTGAACTTGCAGATATTTTAACTCAAAGAGGCTTCCCGGCTGACTCTCTTCATGGAGATAAAAATCAGCAAGAGCGTGAAGCTACAATGAAAAAATTCAAATCTCGTTCTGTGAAGATTGTAGTAGCGACGGACGTTGCTGCTCGTGGTTTGGATATTAAAGATCTTACTCACGTGATCAATCACTCTCTACCATGGGATGTTGAGTCCTATGTTCACCGTATCGGCCGTACGGGTCGTAACGGGCAAAAAGGTGTTGCCATCACTTTGGTAAATCCGGAGCAATTGAATCTTCTTCGCCGCGTGATGATCACTGCGAAAGCAACCCTTACTAAAGGTGTTGTTCCATCTGCGAATGAAGTGGCTGGTCTAAAAATTAAAGACGTTTTAGATAAAGTGACAACAATGGATGCTTCTTCAGCTCCGGTTCAATCTGCAATGGATTTGATCATGGATTTAACTCACGCTGAAGAGATCGACTTTAAAGAGCTTACTAAAGAAGAACTTCTAGCTCGCTTTATCGTGGCTTACTTCCCGAATGTCTTCGTTAAGAAAGACATGATCTTAGATTACATGGGTGACAAAGTTCCTCGCGAGCTTCTTCCACGTGATCCTCAAGACAATCGTTTCTCAAGAGGTCGCTCTGAAGGTCGCGGTGGCAGCAGAGGCGATAGAGGTCCAAGAGACTTCAACGGCGGTGGACGCCGTGAGAGAAGTGATCGCGGTGGCCGTGGTTTTGGTCGCTCATCTGATCGCCCTGAAGGCGGAGGCTATAAAGCTCGCACTTCTTCTGACCGCCCTGAGGGGGGTGGATATAAAGCTCGTAGCACTTCTTCCGACCGCCCTGAAGGTGGTGGATATAAAGCGCGCAGCTTTGATCGTCCAGAACGCAGTGAAAGAGCGGATCGCCCAGAACGTTCAGAGAGACCTGAGCGCTCAGAGCGTAGCGAGAGAAGCTCAAGACCACCTCTTCGTTCTGAAGAACGTCGTGATCACAGCGGAATTAAACGTGTGCGCAGCCCTAAAAGGCATTTCCGCGATTAATATATCAATTTGAGACGATGATCTTCTGAGGCGTCAGAAGGTCATCGATGTGCTCTAAAGTTATACACCAAAAGTGCTTCAACTCGATTTGAAGCACTTTTCCGGATTGGCCTCGCATTTGCTCTATAGTTTCTTCGAATGGGAGAAACTTTATGAAAGCATTAATCTTAACAATCGCAATTTTGTTATCTTTATCTTCAAAGAACGCCAACGCTCAGATCGTGACTTCCGTTGCTGGCTCAACTTGTACTAATTGTACCGAAAATCCAAACACTGCAAATCAGCAGATTAGAAATGTGCGCAATGCAATCACCTCGCAAATGAGTGTGGGTGACCTTTCTCAAATCAACTCAAGCATGAATTTCGCCAATGCCTGCTCGGGCTTTGTGAACTCCAAAGGTTTAGGCTCTTGGGGAAGCGTTGTCGTAAACGAAATGCGTGCGAAAAACTATCAAGCACTTTATGATGGTACCTCCGATATCCGCGCTGTCTGCCCAGCTTATAATAGCCTCAACTCAAACTCTAAAGAACTTGTCTGGGTAATGATTATCAATGCCATGGCTCATCTAGAAAGCTCAGGCAATGCTGGAATTACAGCAACCGGTCCAAACGGACAACTTATTGGTCTGCTTCAATTACACAATGGTCGTGAACAAGCCTATGCGCCAAACTGCCGCAAAGGTGATGGAAAAACAGGAGCAGGCAATATTCGCTGCGGACTTTCAATGTTAGACGGTCAGTTGAGAAGAGATGGAATGCTCTTTAGCCGTAAATCTTACTGGGATGTTTTGAGACCACAGGCGCGCTCTCAAAAATATCTAAAGGTTCGCCAAGCAGTGTCTCGCTTAGGAATCTGCAAATAAGAAATAAAAAAAAGGGGCTTCAAAGCCCCTTTTTCCTATTTATCCCCACCATTAATCATATCTGAAACTATCCCTCGATCCTTTGTTAACTCCGCAAAAATAACTCCGAAAATATGCAAAGCTACAAAGCCAACAAAGAACCACATACTCAATTCATGAATCTCTTTTACCGGCTGAGTAAATGACTTTTCAAACCCCAACTCTGCTTTAAACGTTAGAATCAATCCAGAACAAACCATCAATGTCGTCATCAAATAAAAAACGGCATAAACAGTCTTTACTGAAAGTTTATGCAGAGCCTGTACTTTATTTGATGTTTCGTTTTTAAAATTCTTTAGGTGAGTCGCTAACGACTCCGTCTTATTCCTAGAACAAAGAGCGATACAAACGCGTCCGATAAGTAAAAACGCCAAGCTGATACCGAAGTAGACATGCCAGTCCCACATAGGATTGCGAATTCCGACGGCAATATTTTTAGCTAGATCAGAACTGATTTCAATCCCCTGCTCTGAAAGCTGAGACTGAATGAATGCGCTATTCGTTCTCCAACTTAGAAACGTTTTGCGCAGGAGTGTCGTTCCCAAGAGACCAAAAATAGCAATTGCATTGAGCCAATGCCAAATTCGTAAACTTGCGGGCTGATATCTCTTTAAAGAGTAGCTTTTCATAAAAACCTCAAAATATATTTTACTGGGTGTTCCCTCAAAATCTCTCTAAACCTTTGAAAAAAGGCAAGATTTTTCACTCAAATGCAAACTAAAGAGATCTATTTAGCACTCCGTACGAAAGAGCCATTTGACAAGACTAAAAGGAGCTAATAATCCTAGATTCCTAAAACATTTCGGGGGGATATCAATGAAAACTTCGATGCGCTGGATGGGGATCATCGCAGGGCTCTTATTGAGCTTATCATCAGGAGCTAGTGCTAATTCCGAGAAGTCTGTGACTATCAATCCACAAACTCTTAGAACTCTTCTTCTTTCTCAAAATATCGACATTGCTGTGGCACTCAATCAAGTACAACAAGTTAAGACCCACGTCTCTCAGGCGCGCGCAAGTCTTTTGCCGTCTGTAAATCTTGGTTCTGTGATTTCTAGCGGCCCAAGCTTTATGCTCACAAGTGTTTCTTTTTTAATGCCCTTCCTTATGCCGAGCAAATGGATGGACCTCAAAGAAAGTACACACCTCTTAAAAGCTCAGGGTATTTCTTATTACCTTGCACAGATCAATGGCTACGCCTCTGCGTACTCACTTTACATGACTGTACTTGGCGACATCGAATTACGAAATGCTCTTTATCGCCAGTACGAAAACTTTAAAGCCATTGAAGATCAATTGCGCCTTCCTGCTGAGGTTGGAATCATTCGTAAAGAAGATTTCCTTCAAGCACAAGCTCAGGCAGAGCTTGCTCTTGTCCAAGTTTCTCAAGTAGATGAATTGATCGTTCGTGAAACTGCGGCTATTCGCCAAATGTTGGGACTATCATTAAATCAGAAAATCATATTTGCTCCGGCAACGACGGCTGCTTCTAACTATGAAGGCTGGAAGCCGCAAGCTCTTCTGGATAAAGTTCATGCTTCTTCTCCGGAAACTCAGCAAATGGATTCGCTTTTATTGGCGGCTGAATACGCAAAGTGGAGCAAAACTTTCGGCTTCCTATCTGGAGCTTCTCTTGGCGTGAATCGCCCAGTGACTGGCGGATCTTTCAGTTCAGTGACTTCTAACTCGAGTGTGGATTTTGGCTTTGGCTATTTCCCAGCACTTGAGCTTTCAAACCAAAACCTTGCGCAACTTCGTTTGCGCAAACAAGAAGTGCGCCTTGAACAAGCACAACTTATCGAAGCCACACTTGGCGCGATGACTGAAGCTCATAAGCAATACAATTCAGCAGTTCAAGCTGAAGAAAATCTTCGCACTGTGTACGATGCAGAATACATGCGCTACCAAGTGGGTATTGTTGATATCGTGCAAGTTCTTCAAGCTGGAAATTCTTTAACAACGGCTGTTGTTAACAAAGTCAAAGCTCAGACGAACTTAAACACTTTGCGCGTAAGCCTTCACCGCATGACTGGTGACGATCAGTTTAAAGCTATCGAAAAGTGCGTGATTGAAAGACGCAGCTCGGGGGGCATTAAAGGCCGCTTAGGTCGCATCTTCAACCCTGGCAAAGACCGCGTCACTATTGACGACGTTTGCCGCTAAAGTGGTCTTTTTAGAGAGCGAGCAATTCGCTCTCTAACTTCTTCTTTTCTTCTTCGAGTGTCTGATAATCCCTACGATCTTCTTCGTAGGACTCTCTTAAAATCATAATTTCATCTTCATTCCCTAAACGAGTGAGATGATCTTCGTAGGTATTTGATTGGCGCTGACTCACTTGAGTTCTTAGACGTTCAATTTCTTGATAAAGACTTTGTTTGTTATTGGTGATATCCGAAAGACGTTGTTCTTTTGCACTCTGCCCTGCTTGAGTGTTTTGCAAAGTCTCGTTAAATAGATTTCCCCGTTGATTTCGTAAGTCGTCCATTTCTTGGTTTTGACTCTCTAACTGGTTTTGAAGTCGCGAAAGATTCTCTTCGCGTTCATTGACGTAGCCATTGTTGTTTTGCCACTCCTGAATTTGTAATTCTGTTTCTTTAATCGCATCATCCAAAAGACGGATTTGATTATCGATTTGATCTCGTGCTGCCATCGTGGCTTGAGTGCCTTCAATCCCCGCACTATCCCCCGTCGCCATCAAAGAGCTCTCTTCGGCATTGAGATCATTGATCCGATCGTTAAGTTGCTGAATTTGAGCAACATCGTGTTCCGTATCTAAATCGACATTTTCAGTTTCTTGGGGGTTTTCCAAGGACGGAGGTTCAGTGCTTCTCTGGGACATGAGCGCCTCAAGTCTTTGTCGTTTTTCATCCATGGCCATGCGGGCTTCATTCATTCGCTGCGTGACGTCTTGGATTTCATTTTGAATCTCAGCACGTGTCCCCACAGAAGTAGCTCCCGCGGAGTTGGGAGTGCGCCCACTCTGATTGGATGTGTTCGCTTGAGGTGTGGCTGTTGTGGCACTTTCTTGTTGGATAGCAGTTTTGAGCTCTAGGTTTTCCTTATTCGTTCTCGATTGATAGTACCAAGCGATAAAACCGCACAGAATGATCCCCAGAATTGCCCATAGATTTGAACGTGACATAGATTCTATTTTGCTTGGAAGAGCAAAATACCTCAAAGCTTCACTGCCTCTTTTGCCAATTGAAACTGATCATTTTATGAAAAATATGCCCGTCCCTGATGCTTTAAAAACAATAGCTTGGCTCCAAAGCACAGGTCTTCGATTTTATTGATCTTTCTAGTATTTACCTGTATCTATGCCAAAACTCTAAGACCACCCCCAGCAGGCAAAATACAAATGATACATTTAGGAAAATTCAACACTCTGACCATCGCTCGCAAATCGGAGTTTGGCATTTACCTTGCCGACGACGAACAAAAAGAAGTTCTTCTTCCCCGTCGCTTTGTTCCTGATACTTTTGAGCTCGGAGATCAACTCTCTGTCTTTGTATATCTAGACTCTGAAAATCGCCTTACAGCAACGACACAAAAACCCGTAGCTCAAGTCGGAGAATTTGCTAGCTTCAAAGTGGTCTCGAATGAAAGTGCAGGAGCCTTTTTTGGATTGGGGTTTGGCAAAAGATCTCTTCCTTCCTTTTTCTGAGCAGACACGAAAACTACGAATTGGCGACTTTGTTATTGCCTACGTTTACGTCGATAACACGGATCGTTTGGCTGCCTCCATGCGCTTAGATCGCAATCTTCCCAACTCTGTTGAGGGACTGAGTGAGAATCAGGAAGTCGAAATTCTTGTCGCAGCTAAAACTGACCTTGGTTATAAATCGATTATCCAAAACAACGTTTGGGGAATTCTTTATTTTAATGAAGTCTTTAAAGATCTTCCACTTGGAACGAAAACAAAAGCATTCATTAAGAAGCTAAGACCTGATGGTAAGATTGACCTGAGCCTTCAACGCATCGGCCATCAGGCTGCGGATGATATTGCTCCCTTGATTCTACAAAAGCTCAAGGACAATAAAGGTTATCTTGAAATCAACGACAAGACATCGGCAGAGCTAATCTACGACTTATTCGGCGTCAGTAAAAAGAAATACAAAATGGCCTTAGGAAGTCTCTACAAACAACGTCTTATCACCGTCTCTGACGACGGCATCCGACTGGTATAAATTTATGAATGTGATTATTAACGAAAAACCTCAAAAAGCATTTCTTGTCGCGGTTCAACTTCCTCGTGTCAGTGATGCTGAAATTCAATCTTCACTAAAAGAACTTTCTCGTTTGGTGACCACCCTTGGTTATGAAGTCATTGGCCAAACCTCACAAAGAAGATCTTCAGAGCGTGGTGGCACGGTTTTAGGTGACGGAAAACTTAAAGAAGTCGCAAGCTGGACCGGTGGTACTGGAGTTGTAGGTCCCCTGGTTGTTAAGAAGAAGCACAAAGCAGCTTTAAAGTTTAAGAAAAATCAAGAAGACGAAGAGGATGAGCTTTTAGAAGCCGATGATCTGGATGCTGATCTTGATTACTCCGTTCAAGAAGAAGACCCTGAAGAAATTGGAGTGACGGCACCGAAGAAAGAACTTGCAGAGGTTCTTGTCGTAGACTGCGAACTTTCACCTTCACAGATTCGCAATCTTGAAAGCGCTACTGGTGCTAAGGTTTTAGATCGCACCGGTGTGATTATTGAAATCTTCTCTCGTCATGCGCGTACGAAGGCCGCAAAACTTCAGGTTGAGATTGCTCGCCTTAAATATATCGCTCCTCGCCTGCGTGAAACTCTTGGCGGTGAAGACCGTCAAGGCGGCGGCACGGGCTCTAAGGGCCTTGGGGAAACAAGTATTGAACTGGATCGCCGTAAGATTCGTGATCGCATTAAAGAACTTCGTGATGAGCTTCGCTCTATCGCCAACGAACACACGGTTCGCCGTTCGCGCCGTGAACAGGAAATCACCGTGGCTTTGGTGGGTTATACCAACGCGGGGAAATCTTCTTTGATGCGCTCGCTTACGGGAAGTGATGTCTATATTGCAGATAAACTCTTTGCGACCTTAGATACTACAATTAGAATCATGCAGCCGGAATCAAAACCGAAAATTTTGATTTCAGATACAGTGGGATTCATTAAAAAACTTCCGCATGACTTAGTGGCTTCGTTTAAATCGACTTTAGATGAGGCCCTTAATGCTTCGCTATTGCTTTATATTGTCGATTGCGCGGACCCTACATTTAGATCTCAGCTCCAGGTCACTAAAAAAGTTCTCGCTGAAGTTGGAGCTCAAGATATTGAGTCCAAGTTGATCTTGAATAAAATCGATAAACTCAGTGAAGAAGAAAGACAGCTGCTTTCAGATGAGTTTCCAGATGCTATTCAAATGTGTTCTTTAAAAAAAGAAGACGTCATTGATCTTCGCGAAAAGCTCATTAAGCATTTCGAAAGCTCTATGACCGATCAAGAGATCTTCATCCCCTATGATGTTCAAGGGGCTATCGGCGATATTCGCGGAAAGCTCAAGGTACTTTCTGAGGAATATACCGACCGGGGCTTGATGCTTAAAGTCCGTGGCGATGATGATGACATTCTAAAAATTAAAAAGAAATTTGGTCTTTAAAAGAAAAACGGCTTTCACGATGAAAGCCGTTTTTTATTTCAAATAAGCGAACACCGAAGATCGCTATTTTACTTTTTGATTCCCAATAAGAAATCAAAGTCCTCTTTACTCAGAGCATTTCCACTATTGGATAGATCTGCTTCTGATTCAGATTGAGCAAATAGAGTTTGGAACTTTTTATCCTTACGAGTTTTTAGAAGTTCGATTTTTTCTTCTAAAGACTCATGCATAATATATCTAAATACCTGAACAGCTTTACTTTGTCCTAGGCGATGGGCCCTGTCAGTGGCTTGATTCTCTACAGATGGATTCCACCATGGCTCTAAGTGGAAGACATAAGAAGCTTTGGTTAAGTTTAAACCCACGCCCCCCGTTTTAAGAGTCATTACAAGCACCGCTCCACCTGCTGTTTGATTGAAGTCTGAAAGGATCTTCTGTCTCTGCTTCGTGGGAATTCCCCCATGCAGAACAAAGACTGGAATCCCCTCCGCCTTGAGCATAGATGCTGTGCGCTCGAGTGTCTGAAGGAACTGAGTAAACACAAGAGCACTTTCACCTGCCGAAACGATTTCAGTGAGAGAATCTCTGAGTGCTTCAAGCTTTGGCGGCACTCGATCATACTTCACATTTGGAAGCGCTGATGGGTCCGAACAAGCCTGTCTTAAGCGTAGAAGAGCCGTTAGCATTTGTAACTGCACACTCGCCTCTCCTTGAGTCATAAGACTTTCTTGAACTCTTTCGTTATAAGACAGAGCAATGTCGCGATAGATTTCCATCTGGCGTTCTTCAAATGCAATACTGACCTTAGTTTCTTGCTTTTCTGGCAATTGATCTAAGATTTCCTTTTTCGTACGACGCAAGAGCAATGGCTTAATTTTTAGTTTTAAGTCATCAATTTCTTCACGGGTGACGATTTCAGTGTTCACAAACTTTCTACGGAACTCATCCACCTTGCCAAGACTTCCTGGCACGATAAGATCAATCAAAGAGTAAAACTCTCCGTAATGATTCTCCATCGGTGTTCCCGTCAGACAGATCTTAAAGCGCGCCGCCAGCGCTCTCGCGGAACTAGTTCGCTTCGTTGTGATGTTTTTTAGATTCTGAGCTTCGTCAAAAATCAAAACTTGCCAACGATACTGAGATAGAAACTCTTCGTTTTCCATCAAAAGACCATAGGTCGTAATCACAACCAGATCTTCTTTAGCTTCGAGGCGTTTACCAACACGATCAATATCTTTACTCGTAAAGACCGTCAGTGGAATTTTTGGTGTAAACTTCTCTACCTCTTGTTGCCAGTTAAAGATCAAGGACGACGGAACCACGACAAGAACTTGTCCCAGTTCTTTTTGCTCTCTTAAAGTATCTAAGAAGGCGAGCGTTTGCAGAGTCTTTCCAAGCCCCATATCATCAGCAAGCAAGGCACCGAGTTTAAGACGGAAAAGATCCATCAACCACTGTACACCCGTACGCTGATAGTTTTTCAAATCAGCCGTCACTGTGTCTGGTACGTGAACTTGCGTTTTCTCGGTACCGATATTGTCATAAAATTCGCAAAGACTTTGCCACTCGGCATCTCCGCGCACTTTATAACCCGAAGCTCTAAGCGCTAATAATTCCAATACCTGATGATATGGAAGTTGAAAGATCTTCTCTGCCGAGTTCTTACGAGATTGAGTCTTCTCCCCTTTTTGTAGCTTCTGCCAAAAGTTTTCCAAACGTCTTAGCGATGGCATCTGTTTGCGAGGCACAAGGAAAAGCTTTCCTTCGTACTCAATGACACCACCACTGCCAAAGTTTGAAAGTTCCCCAGGTTGGACTTCCTGCCCACGCAAGAAGAACCTAGGGTTCAACTCAAACCAGTTAAAGTCGCGATCGTCATGCTCACTTTGAATGCTAAAATCAACTTGGAACTCATCTTCCGTCAATTCTTGCAAAGGCTGACCTTTATAGAAAAGCTTAAATCCAAAAGGAATTAGAACTTGAAAGGTCTCAAGGGTTTCGTGAATAGCCGCGACGTCTTTACTGCCCTTTGGTAAAAAGAAGGAACCCTCTGTCAAGAAAGGATCTTTTTCTTTATTCCCAGTCCAAATTTTTGTCAGTAAAGGAGTGCGAGCCTTCTTAAAGAGTTCGCCCCCAGAAGACACGGCCATCTTTTTAAGAATTTCGTAAATTAAATGAAACTCTCTCTCTACGATTCCATCAAGAGTGATCTCTCCTGACTCGGAGTAAAAGGATTCACTCTCTTTGAGAGTCTCAAGAGTTTTCTCAACGAACTCTTCAAAGTACACTAGCACAGATCGAGAACAGAGCTGAGAAAGAGTTTGCTCCTTCGCCAAAACCAATCCAGATCCCGACACTAGGAGTGCTTGGATGCGCTCGTGAAGGAAATTCAAAATCTCATCAGGTTCGGGTTTTGCCCCGTCAGATAATTGACCGTCAAAGTGATAGTTCAAAGTTTCAAAGAATAAATACTGAACCACGCCAAGATGCTTAAGGATTTTCAAGTCCCATTCACGCTTCGTGCGAGCCCTTGCCGCCAGTTCTTTCGGCTCCATGTGAAAAAGAGCTGGTAATCCATCAGAAAGAATTTTTAAAAACAAAACGGACTTCGGAGTCCACCCCTTGCGCAGAAGATCTTTCTGCCCGAGAACTCTTGCATTGTGCTGAATAAAGAACGAAGCATCTTGCTGGAGATGGATTTCGGTTAAGCTCTCGGAAGGACTAAGAGTCACCTCTTTGCCCGTAAGCTCAACAGAGAATCTGCGATTACGCAATCTGCGCAAAAGATTCTTCGTCTCAGCCTCGCCCGAGAGATCAAAGCTTGGACGTCCAAAACTTGAAAGGAATAACCCTTCAGGCGCGCCTAATTTTTTTAAAGACTCATTAATAAACTTCCACTCTTGCTGCCAAGCGTGCACCCAAAGAGTGTTCGTTTTTTTATCTAAGGCAAAGGAATCAAAAAACAAGCAATCCGTTTGATGACGAGATAAGAGTTGAAACTCAGAAAGAAGTTCATTCTTTTCATGAAAGTCGACTCGCCAATAGAATTCTTCATCCACATCAAAATCAATTTTTTTAATTTCCAAACCCTGGGTGCCAAACTGAGAACTCTGTACGTAAAGTTTTAAGGCGCCCGTGTTCACTTTCGCAAAGACCGTCGCAAAAAGGCTTTGCATGATGTCTTCAACTTCACGCAAAGTTTGAGAAACGAATAGATGCTCTTTTTGCTGAGTTAATGGCCATTTTTGAAATGGATCTCGATGCACCCAAGCCTCAGGCAAAAGTTCCTTATCCACGTATTTATAAATCGGATGACGTAAAATTTCTTTTGCAGAGATCTGCATGCCATTTGAAAAATTATAACGAAGCATCCCAGCAAGGCGATTTTGCTCATTCACCTCATGCAGATAGTGACCAGAATAAGCCGATAGCTTTCTTCTGAAAACTTCTGGCATATTCCACAGATGGGGCGATAAGGAATCTCTTTCATTTGCCAAATCTTGAGGACGATACTTTTCTAAAGAGAAATTAAAATGAGTCCCTAAAAGATCTCCGCCCATGAAAGACAAATCATCTAGCACTAAGGATACAGATTCTAAAACTGTGCCCTTGGGAATTCCCCCACGCACTTGTTGCGCACGGGCCTTACTCGTAAAAAGAGGCTCTTCTAAATCATGATAGAGCTTTAGGTAGTTCCCCGAAAGTCCTTCTTCATCTCCACGAGTTAGAAGTTTGACGAGTAAAGAGTAGGAAGCCCAAAGATAAGAGCAACCGTCTTCAAGTTTTTCATCACCGCAATGACCACAGATAAAACTCAAATCCCCACCCGGATCTTTTTCATTCACCTGAACTGTCACAAGATTGTCTGAGTTTGGAATCGAAAAGAATATCTTAAGTCGCAAAGCTCCTGCCGGAGATTCCTTAAGGTCATATCCAACAAAACAACCAGTTTCGAGGACAACCTCGCCTTCTTCAAAGACACGAGTTTCACTCAAAGGTACACGATCTTTGGGGTCACGGAGTTGCGAAATTAACTGTAAATTGAGCGGCGATGAAAACACTAAAAACTTCCTTACCTATCAAAAAAGCATCCGATAGCGTGGCAGATTTTTTTCATTTTGTCACTGCTTAAAGAGCTAGTTTTTTATGTGTCTATATGTTTGACAAATCTCACTAAACAAAAGTCATCTTTTTAAATTTGAGCATGTTACAATTTCGTTATGATTCATGAACTTTGGAACGCTTTTCCGACGAGTCTCGAGGAGAAAATCAATCATCTGCTTCACCAAGCTGAGCCAAGCCCATTGAAAAGCTTTCACCTCTACAAAACCTGTCAGTCGGAAGGTCTTTGGCAGGAAAGCTTTGAAGACTTTTGCGATAAAATCGCGGCCTTCTTCTCCATCCCCTCCCAAAAGCGCAAAAAAAGTGATTTGGACCAAATCTTAGACCGTCCCCTGCCTAAATATCTCTATTCCGACTTTTCTTTGGATTTTGGCAATGCCATGATCGATAGTTTTGCTTTGGCTGAGATCGCTAGTTGGGCCCATCATTTAATGCGCGTTCGTCTCAAAAAAGACTCTGCAGCGATTTCCTATCAAGCACTTCAGGAGTCACTTCACAGAGTAACTCACCCCCAGCCCCATGAAAAAGTTTATACAATTAGCTTCAGTGACTTCTGCAATGCTTGGAAGAAGACTGTGCACTTTCTCTTCGGCCCTAGCGAAGAGGCTATCTCAAACGCAATTATTGAAGAACTTCAGGGTCTTTATTCTGCACAACGAGAACTTGAAGCTACCCCTGTTGCTGGCTCGAGCCTAAGACCTACTATCTATCTTACTCAAACCGAAATTGACTGGGTAGAAGACATCCTTAAAGCGGTAGAGTTTGAGATAGCGCCTCCTGCTTTCCCTCTTAGCCGTGGGCCTGAAAAGCAAAGACTCTGCGAACTTGCTCGCACTTTGCAACTTTTTAAAATCGTTCAATCGACAAAGCTACCAGAGCTTTTAGAACATAAAATAAAAATTACGGCGACGTTGATCTCTCAGTGCGAAAAGCTTCTGAAAGACTGTGCTCGCTAAATTAATCTTTGGCTTTCTGAGATTTTCTTTGCAAAACTCATCTTATGAGAAAGAGCCTTAAAGCCCTCTATATGCGCGGCGGGACCAGCAAAGGTCTATTTATTCACGAATCCGATCTTCCTAAAAATAGAGATAAGGTTTTGCTACGCCTTATGGGAAGCCCTGATAGTTATTTGCGCCAGCTCGATGGAATTGGTGGGGGGATCTCTTCAACCTCTAAGGTTTGTATTCTCAAAAAATCTGAAAGAGCTGATTGCGATATTGATTTCACTTTTGCTCAAGTACATGTGGATCAAGCATTGGTAGACTATAAAGGAAACTGCGGAAATATGTCAGCAGCAGTTGGTCCCGCAGCCCTTGAAATGGGGTTACTGACAGGCCACGAGGGATCTAACACTCTTCGTATTTTTAACACGAATACACAAAAAATTATTCACGCGCGCTTTGATTGTAAAGATGGACTCCCTTGTTATTCCGGCAATTTCAAAATTCCGGGAGTCTCACAAAGTGGTGCTCCGATTCGTTTAGATTTTTTAAACCCCGCAGGGGCGAGCACTGGAAAGCTTCTGCCTACTGACAACCCGGAAGATCTTTTTATAGGGCTTGATGGCAGAACAATTCCAGGGTCCTGTGTGGATGCTGCAAATGCGGCTGTCTTTTTTTGCGCTCAAGATTTGGGCCTACAAGGTGTGGAAACATCTCAAGAAGATTTCCAGAAAGTTCTGCCCGAGATCGCGCATCTGCGCGCGCAAGCCAGTGTAAAAATGGGAATCGCAAAAACATTGGAAGAAGCCCAATCCATCGCCACGATTCCTTATGTGGGGATTATAAGTTCGCCGAGGGATTTTCAAAGTCTCTCCAACGAGTTGATCTCTCATAAAGACCAAGATCTTTGCATTCGCGTGATTGCTGGGGGACAAGTTCATAAGGCCCTCCCCTTGACGGTTTCTCTTTGCACGGCTGTTGCCATGAAGATCCCTGGAACTCTTGTTGCCAAGGTGGCTTCGAGAACTGAAGCGGAGATCGTTCAACTGGGCATGCCCTCAGGTATTTTAAGTGTCGGCGCGGAGACGCAGAACTCTTCGGTTGTATCAGGAAGCTTCTATAGAACAGCTCGCCTTTTAATGGTGGGAGAAGCCTATTGGGAAGAGTAAAGAAATAAAACTGGCTAACAATTTCCGTCCCCTTCATGAAATTCCTTCTAAGGGCCTTTAGAGGCCCTTTCCCCCCTGCCGTCAAAATGCTGAGCTTTCGGGCTGTCAAAGCCATTGAATTGCTTTAAAGCTCTGGAATTACCTACAGTTAAAGCACTCCTCGCATTTCAACAAAACCCCTTCCTTGGAATGAAGCTTGTATATAGATGCGATAGGAGCCTCATATGACACTCAAAATGAAAGTGGGACGTTTAATCTTATCATTGCTTTTCACATGCATCTTTTTTACGTGCGTGATGGCAGACGCGTCCTCAAAAACACAATACACCCCAGAACAAGAAGAGCTTTTAGTACTGGTAAAAAAAGAAACCATTGAACTCATCGAAAGCCAGAAATCAGAGGCTGAATCTCTGAGAAGATGTTTTGCCTTTTCGGCTCTTTGCTCTGCCGAACTTAAAAATAAAATTCCTAGTATCCGTAAAACGATCCATGAGAAGTCCGCAGAGTACCGTCTTTTAGTAGGACTGAGTCGCGCTGTCAAAACCGTGACTGGTGGAAATACGGTAAAAATAGGTCTGACCATTCCAGGAGTGACACTTGAAACATCACGCCCTGGCCACCGCTCATCAGAGCTCGAAATTGTGCAAAAAATTTATCGTGCTGATATTGATGCCATAAAAAAACTTCAGACTCTTTCCACAACGGCGGTCATGAAGAATGATCCTTTGTTGAACCCGCAACTTTCTCGCCAGGGCATCGGTGCGCCGGAGTACTCCCGTGCCACTGAGGAGTTCTACGAGACTCAAGCTTTGTTGTTGGCCAATCAAATTCCTTTCATTATCTACTTTCAAGATGATGAAATTGACGACCTCGCTATCAATCGTGCCTTGGGTCTTTACATCAAGCGCATACAAAATATTTTAAATGAAATCTATGACGATCAGAAAAATCCTCTGGATAGTTTTTTGATTTATTCACCAATTGTTGAAAACGTCATCCAAAAATATCCTGTGATTGAAAAACCACTGAGAGACTTACTTATTCAGCAAAAGCTTCCGAAAAAAGGTTTTGATGCTTGGGTTGCTCGTAATTCTCCGAGTATTAAATTTGCTGCCCTCACGACTTGTTCGCTGGTTTCTGCGATCTTGCAATCATGGCCAATTTCTTTAGCCTGCGGAAGCTCCACGGCAGCTCTAACAAGCAAACAGTTTTACGTCGAATACTCACGACTCAGTGATAATTTTTCGATGTGGCTGATGGGCGCGCAGAGCTATCAAGCTTTAAGAGACAACGAATCACGCCTGATCTACTCCACGTTTGCCCTGTTCTTATCAGGACAAGCTCTGAGTTCGACGATTATGTCGATTGAGACAGGGCTGATCGCAAGCTTGTCAGCTTTGCCATCAACAGCAGCTGCTAGATTCACGAGCCTTGCAGCTCTGCGTGATGGAAGCCTCCGTTTTGCGACGAGAACGGCAAACTTTAAAGGACGTGATTTAGGAGCGAGCCTTCTATCCCAAGAAGTCTTTGAAGGCTCTCACTTGATGCCAAATCTTTCGCGTGAAGAAAGAATTTTTACTTACGGTGACTTTATCAAGCTCACGCAAGTGGCAATTCCGTAGATGTATCGGCGCCTAATTTTTCTAGGCGCCTTTTTTATTGAGATATACCTAAACTTCCGTGCGAATACCTAAGTTTTTGATAATTAGCAAACCGCCAACGATGAGACCAATTCCCAACCAGGTGAAAGAGTTAAATTTTACTTTTGATAAAACAATCGGAACATAAAGGGAGCAGGTCGTTACGATAATATCAAAACCAATTGCGAGCCAAAATATGGATTGAGGCGCATTCAAAATTCGCACACCCATCATCCAAGATAAGTTAGAAACGATTGCCAACGACAATCCAATCGCAAAAAAGTAGCGGGAATTACGCAACCCCTCGTGATACCCTAAATAGGTGTAAGCACTATAAGTAAGAAAAATAAGAACAAGAATAAAGACAATTTTTATATTCATTTTTTCAACCATCCCTAGTAACGACCATTCAATCCTACTTTGTCTCAAGTGCGGTCGTCACTACGAATAAATTTTACTCAGCAATCGCACAAAACATTTCTTTAATTCCACTAAGATATTTTCTTCCCATCCGGCCCTCCCCTTTTTATGATTTTAGTTACTAAATATCTTTTAGAATATTATTTAAGTTCTCATGAAGGAGACACCATGAAGTTCAACTTCCGACCTGGCCCGCGCAACTTAATTACCGATGTAGAAAATATTCGCGTAGGACAAGCTGAAAATACCCAAGTATGGACTGGAACTTCAGTTCTTTTATTTGATAATTCAGCAGTCGCTGCCGTCGACGTTCGAGGCGGTGCCCCTGGAACTCGTGATACAGATGCTCTCAATCCTAGCTGCCTAGTCGATCGCATTGATGCCATCGTTCTCAGCGGCGGTTCGGTCTTCGGGCTGGGAGCATCTTCAGCAGTCACAGACACTCTTGCTTCCCGTGGTATTGGCTTCCCCATTGGACCTGCTCGCGCTCCGATTGTTCCAAGCGCCGTCCTTTTTGATCTCCTGAATGGAGGCAATAAAGAATGGGGTGATAAATCTCCCTATGCCGATCTGGGCAGAGCGGCTCTTGACAGTGCAGGATTAGATTTCAAACTCGGCAATGCCGGAGCTGGCTTCGGCGCCAAAGCGGGACCTTTTAAGGGAGGCTTAGGAAGTGCTTCTTCTATTTCAGGCGACGGACTTCAAGTCGGTGCCTATGTTGCTGTGAACTGTGTTGGTAGCCCCGTGATGCCGGGACAAGCTTGTTTCTGGGCGTGGCCTTTTGAACAAGCCAATGAAATGGGAGGTCAACCTCTTCCATCGGCTTCCATCAATTTTGATTCCCAAGAAGAGGCTTGGACAGGATCTCCTTTGGATAGCGTCATCAATCAGGCTGGCGAAAACACGACTATTGGAGTTGTTGCCACGAACGCTCGATTAACAAAATCAGAAGCACTTCGTATTGCGATCATGGCACAAGATGGGTATGCACGCTCCATCCGACCAGTACACACTCCTTTTGATGGAGATACGGTCTTTGCTGTTTCTACAGGTCATTGGGGAACCGATATAGAAAATCGCGCCGACCTTGTAAATCGCATCGGACTTGTTGCTGCTGATTGCCTGGCACGCGCAGTAGCGCGTGGAGTGTATGAAGCTTCGGCCCTTGGGGCTTTGCCTGCGTATCGCGATGTGAATGGTAAATATCTTAAGAAAAAATAGTTATTGGTATCTTAATTGTTTTTTTTGTGGAGCGCTCTTTAGATATTAAAGAGCGCTTTTATTCTCCTTAATCACTCGACATGGATTACCAACGGCCAGAACATTTGCCGGAATGTTTTTGGTCACAACACTCCCCGCTCCAATGACGGAGTTTTCACCGATTGTGATTCCTGGGCAAATAATGGCGCCCCCGCCGATCCATACCCCGGAGTCGATCCTCACTGGTAAGGCAAACTCCCACCCTTGTCTTCGTGGAATAGACTCTAGAGGATGGGCTGCAGTATAGATTTGAACCCCTGGGCCCAATAAAACCTCATCGCCCAGAGAGATACTTGTACAGTCTAAAAAGACGCAACCAAAATTGAGATAACATCTTTCACCTATGGAAATGTTATAGCCATAATCGCAATGAAACGGCGGACGAATGACAGTGTTTTTACCGACATTTGCAAAGATTTGCCCTAGCAGATCCCAACGGCGGCCAGCATCTTTAGGTTTACTTTTATTAAAATCTCGCACTAGTGTTTGAACTGTACGCTGATCTTCAATGAGTTCAAGATCAGTCCCCAGATACAACTCACCCGCGATCATTCTTTCTTTGTGACTTTTTTTAGAATCCATTGAGAAAAAGTAGGAAGGATCTTTATCGATGTCTATGTCTCGTTAAGATGATTGTTAAAAGTTGGATATTAAATTTATCCTCAAAAGATTCTTTGCTAACAGGCAACTGCAAGCAATTATGAATCGAAAAAATTAGGCTGCTCTTTTAGCGGCAAGCTTTCCATTCGTAACCCATTCCAAAAACTCATGAAGATCTTTTGTTCTTACATTTCGAGAATTCTGAAGTAAGTTCTGGTCGAAGAGACAATAAAATCGGGATCTAGCACGCGTTACTGCAACATTTAAACGACGTGGGTCTGATAGAAAATGAAGATCTTCCTGTGATTGACCTGAACCGCCAAGAGAAAGAAATATTGCTTCTCTTTCCTGCCCCTGAAATCTCTCAACCGTATCTACCAGAACTTTAGACGCTGCCTCAACGCCAAGTTTTGACTGAAGTGCGGAATTAACAACACCCGCTTGAGAACGATAGGGACATATCACGCCAACCGAACCTAAGTCTTCTTTAAAAACTGTGAGTCGTTCGATCTTATCAGCTATGAAATTTGCTTCTGCTTGGGAAGTGTTATGCGAGGATGAAGTAAACTGTCGTTGCGCAATAAACGAATCCGCCACAAAGGCCGGACTGTGAGCGTAGTAGTCTCGATTGGACACTGAGACATGAGGTTTAAGTTTTCCTTTATAGAATCTATTGGATGACCACTCCTGAATCTCTCGCCTCATTCGATACTGAGTCTCAAGCATTGGTGTTTCATTATTTACGAAGAAAGAAAATATATTATCGTGACGAAGGTTACTGTGCTTCTCGGATAGAACAGGGGGGAGTTGAAATTGATCTCCCACTAAGATCAATCTTTTGGTCATACGCTGGATAAATGGCCAAAAATAAACTGGCACCTGCCCAGCTTCGTCAATAACCAATAAATCAAATTTAGGAGTATTTTTGCTGAATGCGAGTTTATGAAGCGTCGTACCTATTAAACTTTTTGATCGGGTGGTTGCTGAAAATCCTTCAGCAACGAAGTTCATCATTGATAAACTCTGATCATACAAATCTTGGCGAACTTTGCCTAATGAAGCGACCCTAATCCAAGAACTGTCAAAGGAGTCCCCGACAATTCTACTTAAAAGATTATCGACTGCAGAATTTGTAAATGCTGCCACACCAACTCTTAATCCTGAGTTTACCGCCAATGATATGACAGAACGAAGCAATTGAGTCTTACCCGTGCCAGGCGGCCCTTGTACTGCGCCATTAAAATTATTTCCAATCAATATGTGAAGTGCTTCTTGCTGTTTCTTATTTAATTGTTCGTAAACTTTCCGAAACTTATCATCATCAATATTTAAATCATATGAATCATCAGCTAGAATAATGGGTTCATCATTCTGAGAAAATGCTCGTAATCTATTCTCCATATGATTGCGATAAATCCCGCCAGAGCTCTGGAAGAGAAAGATCTCTTGGGTCTTATTGAGATCTGCTATTTTTCCGCCACTTAGAACAACTTCGATAGCTCCCGGTGATGGATAATAGACTCGCTCAACAACCCATCCATCCAAAAACTTTTTAGAGGAGTCTGTATTTTCTTTTTGAATATGAATCTCAACCAGATCGCCTGATCGAAAACGAGAGTAAAAGGCCTTACCAGTTAAAATCCATTTTGATGTAGAAAGCTTCCTCGCTAGTAGCAATGGCCCCAAAGCATCGCCACTATCACAGATGCGACTCAAGGGAGCTTCCGTTTCAAGTTTGTATCTTCTGTATTGAGCTTTCTTCTCTAACTGCAACATCTTAATAAGAGAGCCCACTTCAATGGGTGCATTCGGCTTCATAGATGGTAAACATTTCGGAGTTTTTAAATAAAATGTGATAATAATCTTAACTTCATTCGATATTTTCTGACGTTTTTTGTCACCTGTTTCAAAAATATACGCTAGGACGGAATTCAAGACCTTGATTGCAAATGGCAGGAAAAAATTATTCCCCTCACTTATTAACTACTTATAAGAACGCCTTTATCCAAATCTACTAAGCTCCAAGAGCAATCAGGAAGAATAAGTCTTGCATTCCTATTGCTCGGTGTATTTTAGCGTTTTTTTTATTTATAGGAGTGCTCTATGAAAAAGATCGTTCTAACCACAATCGCCTTACTTGCCTTCTCTGCGCAAAGCTATGCTTTGAATAAAGAATCTATTGATGGGAAAGATGCCCTGGCAATCGTAAAAACTATGGAGGCACTCAACATTAAAGGACAGGCTGAGGGTTCTGATGACACTGGATATGTGCGTATTCGCTCATATAGCCTTTTAGGAATGGAATGCGTGACCGGTTGGAGTGCTTATGGTGGATATGGATCTGAACTTGAAGGTTCTTGTCATTTTGATCGCGTTAAATCAGATGAGGATCTTAAGAAAATCAAATCTATTCTTAAAGCCGGTGGCTTAGCTACTTCTAATAAAATCTTTAAGTAATCTTGTTTTAAAAATTGCCTTAGAAGAGGGAGAACTCCCTCTTCTAAGTTTGACTATAAAACTCTCTAGTTCTTCAATTCAAGTCGTACTGGGCAGTGATCAGAACCCATCACGTCGGGGCAATGGGTCGCCGCTTTTAAGCGATCCGAAGCTTCTTTATTCACTAAGAAATAATCCAGGCGCCACCCAATGTTCTTTTCTCGAACTCCGGGACGATAACTCCACCATGTGTAATGATCAGGGCCTTTTTCAAACTTCCTAAAACTATCCACCCACTCAAGCTTGTCCAGAAACTTTGTCATCCAAGCTCGCTCTTCAGGTAAGAAGCCTGCGTTCTTCATATTTGTCTTTGGATTGCGGAGATCGATTTCTGTGTGCGCAATATTGAAATCACCACAGATGATAACCTCGCGTCCCTGATTTCTGAGATCTTGCAGACGCTTTTCAGCGGCTAAGCAGAACTCTAGCTTAAACGGTAAACGCGCGTGATCTCTTTGACTGTTGGGCCAATAACTATTCACCACGGTCATAGAGCCATAGTCGGCCTCTAACCAACGCCCTTCAGAGTCAAATTTGTCGATCCCTAGGCCATTACGAACCGCTTCGGGCTCTTTTTTTGAATAAATCGCTAAACCAGAATACCCTGCTTTTTCAGCAAAGGCCCAAGAAGAGTGATAGCCCGCAGGGTGATAAAAATCCTCATCCTTAGCAATAGCGGATTCATTGACCTTGATCTCTTGAAGACAAACGATGTCTGCCGTCTCTTTTTCAAACCATTCGCGAAAATTTTTCTTATGAACCGAGCGGAGCCCGTTCACATTCCAGGAAATTAATTTCATGGTTTGACCATAGAATAAAGCCCTAGGTGAATGCAAGGGCCCAGATAGGGCCGATTTTGTTTTTCCTGATGTATCCCAAGGGGTTTCTATGCTAAGAAAGCCCCTAATTCCGAATATTATTCCCTTGCGAGGTTTCCTTTGAAATTCGATAAATTCCACCTTTCTGAAGACTTATTGAGCAACCTCCATGGGCTTGGTTTCTTTCGCACGACTGATATTCAGTACAAAGCTATCCCATCGATTATGAAGGGCGAGGACGTTTTAGCGATTGCGCAAACTGGAACAGGCAAAACAGCTGCGTTTGCCATTCCTATCGTCAACGGCATTCACTCCGACAAATCCAGTAAGCGCGCTCTTGGTATTAAGTGTCTTGTCATGGTCCCTACCCGTGAACTTGCCCAACAAATCGGTGAAGTTTTTAACTCCCTTTGCAAACATACGAAGGTAAAACCCTTTGCTCTTTTTGGGGGGGTAGAACAAGACGCTCAAATTAAGAAACTTCAAGACGGAATTGATATTTTAATTTCTACTCCAGGGCGTATGTTTGATTTGATCAGCCAAGGTCATATTCACGTCAATGCCATCGAAACTCTAGTTTTAGATGAAGCCGATCATATGCTCGATCTTGGATTTATTGACGACATCGAATCTATTAAAAGAAAGCTCACACGCAATCATCAAACGCTTTTCTTTTCAGCGACGATCAATCCGGAAATTAAGAAACTGGCTTACTCTCAGATCCGCGGCAATGCAATTCGCATTCAAATTTCACCAGATGATCCTGTCTCAAAAAACGTTTCGCACTTTGTGATGTATGTTGAAATGGATGATAAGCGTTTCTTCTTAGCAGAGTACATCAAACAAAACCCCGAGGGGAAATTCATCGTCTTTGTGCGTACTCGCGTGCGTGCAGAGCGCGTGGCAGCTGCCATGGCGCGCGCGGAAATTGATACTCTCACCATTCACGGCGGCAACGATCAAACAGACCGTACAGAAGTGATGAAAGCCTTCCGCACAGGCGCTTGCCGCGTTTTAATTGCTACTGACGTCAGCGCCCGTGGTATTGATATTCCAAACGTAACCCATGTGGTGACCTATGACCTCCCTGAAAAACCTGAGAATTACGTTCACAGAGTGGGTCGTACAGGCCGTGGATTTAACAAAGGGATCGCTGTTTCTTTTTGCAGCACTGAAGAAAAGCCGCAACTTGAAGAAATTGAAAAGTTCCTCAATAAGAAAATCGAAGTCATCAAAGTGAGCAAGGCTGATTATAACTTCGTCGTGACCACTTCAAGTGCTATTGCTGAGAAGGATATTGATGCCAGCCTTCAGGCATTGCTGAACAGTGAAGATGAGTTTAAGAAGTCGAAGCGGAGGAAGAAGTAAGAAATCAAATCGACAGGTACTATCCTAGGAGGAACAAGTACCTATCGATTCAATATTAATTCCGAATTTTCTAGAAAGATACTCAACTCAATGCAATACCTGATTCTCAAGTCCATTGACTGATTCATCAAGTTCATCAGGAGTTGCTTGCCGAACACTGAGGGCTTCTATTTCAAAAATTAAGTCCTGGCCTGCAAGTGGATGATTACCATCGAGTCGCACAAAGTTTGATAAAACTTCAAATACTTTATAAACTCTAGTCGTGCCACTTTTTCCTCGAATAACAACTATGGATCCCTCCCTAACCTCGTCCAAGATTTTTTTCCGAGGGTAAAGTATAATTTTCTTTGGATCATACAATCCATAAGCCTCTTCGGCCTTAAGAAAAATAGTCCTTCTCTCTCCATTTTTTAGATTTTGAAGGCCCTTTGCAAGACCTTCAAGCATACTTTCTCCACCGAAAGTTGTATTTAGAATATCTCGATTGAAAGTCGAACTTATCAAACTGCCGGCTCTGTTTTTTAAAATACAGTTGAAGGAAATAATCTGAGCACTCATGAAATTCCTTTCTTAGCAGAGATGAACCCTATAAGGACACAGTTCGCTCAGAGAAGATACAAACAAATGCTCCTAACTAAGACTAGGTTAAAATATAACCACTTACTGAGTAGGCAGCTAACTCAAATCGTCGGAGGTCGACTTGGCATTATCTTAAAGGAAATAAAACCTTTTGTATCTAAACCCTTTAAACTGTGATCTAATCGATTTACAAGTCGTTCACATAGTTCATTAGATTTCCTTTTGTTTTCTGAGAATGGCCCCAAAGCTTTTTAAGGAGGCAAACATGGGAAAAAAATTATACGTAGGCAACCTTTCTTACACAGTAGATGCTGATCAATTATCAAGTGTATTTAGCGAATACGGAACTGTTGATTCTGCGAACGTTATTATGGACCGTGAAACAGGTCGCAGCAAAGGTTTTGCGTTTGTTGAAATGTCAGCTGATGACGAAGCTAAAAACGCAATTGATAGATTGAATGGTATGGAAATTTCTGGTCGTGCTATGAATATTTCTGAAGCTAAACCACAAGAGAATCGCTCTAACGGTGGCAGCCGTGGCGGTGGTTTCGGTTCTCGCCGATACTAAACTCCAGGTCATCTTTTGTAATAAAAAACCGCCATTGCAAAATGGCGGTTTTAAATAAGTGCACCAAAAAAAAAATCTTTCCTATTTAGTTACAGCGACATTGATATACAGTTCCGCCCCACTTCCCTCCAGTACAAGTGCCCGTGTATCCCACCATAGCTGAGGAACCAGAAGCACATCTGCCCCCATAACTAGAACAACTCGAGTACTGACTACAGATACTAAAACTCACGCCAGGGCACAGATTAGAAGTCCCACTCGTCGCACAACACAATTGGGTATTACAACTCTGCTGAAGCGCTGCTTGATTTCCACAGACTGAAACTGAGTTATTAGTGCAACTGCGCGAAGTCGTCACTGTCCCACAAACGCTATCACTCGTCGGTGTACAGCTTTGCTGAGTAACGGCTTTTGTTCCAGCACAGAAACTATCCGCCACTGTTGCTCCGTCACTGCGGCGACAAACCACAGTTCTATTTTGCACGCCACTCAAAGAGACTTTATTACAAGTCGCTGAACGAATCTCGACAGCCGTGTTTGGGTTGATGCTGCAGCTCGCGGTTCTTGTTTGAGTTCCACCGCCGCAAGATTTAGAACAACCCGTCCACGATGAGTACACCCAAACACCTGTTCCGCCGGTGCAAGCGCCCCAGTTACCATACTGCCAAGTTCCCGTTCCACCCTGACAAGCCCCATAGGCTCCGATATTCCAAGCGTAAGTAAAATTAATTTTAGTTATATCAGTTGAAGTGTAACTGACGGTTGAGCCTACAGAGTTTCGAACTTGATATCTAAATTTATAGCAGTACCCTTGAGTACCTGCGAAAGTGTACTGAGTAGCCGCTGGGCTCTCTGTAACGTTCGCATCTACAAAAGCACCATAAGTTCCACATGCTAAAGTGATCGGGTCCAAAATTGCTGAGGAAACTGAAAGTAGATAGTCCCCTGCGGAATTACTCATTCCAGAGTAAGAATCTAGACCACGATCCACTTTCACTGTAACCGGCGTCGTTGTTTGAACGCTATTAAAATGACTGATACTTCCTCCAAAAGGAGCCTCCATATTAATCTTGGCAATGCTCGATGGTTCGATCCATGTACTCACATTTCCCGCTTTATCTGTGGCACGGAATCGGAACTTATAAGCGGCTCCGCTGACTCCATTAATGGATATCGGAGAGCACGCTGTGCTCATCGTTGACCATGGCGTAAAGGTTCCCACTGTTCCCGAAGAAACTGATGCCTGTGAAATCTGTAGCTCGCAACGCTCCAATCCAGAAAGAGCATCTGAAGCCGACACAGTGACAGCAATCTCCGCCTGCGTTCTCCATCCATCGGCATAGTTAATCGTCGCGATCGGCGGGTTCTTGTCGAGAATGATCGATGCCGCCACTGAAGGCGTCAGAGTGTCTTCGTCCCCTTTGAATCGCATATATAGTTCTTTGACACCATCTGCACCAACTAAAGAGTGTGCCTCGGTCGGAACACACGGGCTCCAATCGTTAGCATTGGCAGGATTTCCCGGCGGGGACGATACCCCAAGCGCGTATTCAACAATCCCATTATCAAGATTTGCTGGACAGAAGATATTCAAGTTCACGGATTCGTTGTTTGTATATGGATATCCATCATTGATAAAAAAGTTTCCATTCGTGTTTACATAAGAGGACGAATCATAAATAATCGTCTGGCTTAAAACATCAGTCATATTATTGTTAGAGTCTTTAAATCGTACATAAACCGTATGAGTTCCATCGCCAGATAGAACCATCGTCTTCGTCGCTCCACAGGCTTCCCAATTTGTCGGTGGATTCGTCTCTTGGTAGGCTACCAAAATTGGCTCTCCTGCTAAATCTACAGGACAAGTGATGCTCAAAGTAATTAATGGCTGGGTGACTGGCGATGGTTCAACGATACTGAAGAATCCTCCCAGTGGTCCTGAACCGACGGGTTTAACTTCGCCATCGTCATTCCAAACGCCATTACAGTTTTCATCTCTATCGTGATCATCCACACTTGGCATATATGGGTCTGGGAAGCAGCGAAGCTTCTGCGCCAACGATGCTAGGACCATTCCATCAGAACGACGAATGCGCAAAGGAATTCCAGATGCATTGAAATAAGTTGAAAAACCTGCAGCAGATGGTAAGTAAGTCGATGTTGTAACCAAAGGACTGTCACAATCCAAACCACTAAGGACGCTTGTCCAAGTCGTTGGCGTCGCTTGAAATTCGACAGCACAAGTTTGCGGCGTATTTCCTAATCCGGCCCCGCTCCAACCGATAAAGAACTCTCTTTGATTATTCGCATGACTTAAATAGAAATTACTCGGTGGATTGGAGTCTCTCGTAGTGATACTCCAAGACAAAGGTCCCATTGCTCCAATGCTATATGAAACCGTTGAAGTCGTATTCAAATTTTCAGAACTAAAAACACCTAATCTGAATTCATCTCCGTTGCGCAAAACATCCGTTAACGGATTAAACGGCAACCAATCACTTTCTCCTGCGAACTTCTTTTCGATGAAGGCACTCGTTGCTCCGGTAATACCCGCTTGCACGTATGTTTCAATTCCAGAAATCGTCACAGGCGTGGAGTAAATCACCTCATCCAAGTTTTGATAAACTTTGTCTAAGATCACAAACGCATTGGGCATAGTATCCAATGGCACACAAGCACCCGAAACCGCTTTGTAGGGGTAATAGCACGAAGTCACATAAGGAGGGGCCCAGTTCTCACCATCCCAAGTTTGCTCTGCCACTTCAGCGTGTGGCGGCAAATCGCCTGGAACCACTGGCCGTGTATTAGCATCACAGCTATTCCCCATCCCCGTGCCGTTCATTGTATAATTTAGAGAACAGGAAGAAATAGTACATCCCCCCCATTCCCCTGTCTTTACGGACTCCCAAGTCTGAGTGGCGTTAGCCGCACCTGTTGGATACGGTTCGCAGACACGCACGTCGGCAACACAGTCTCCACTTGGACTCATAGAATAGTTAACAAAACATCCACTGACTACACATGGTCCCCAAGCTGCCGTCTCATTCTCGCCCCAGATCTCATAAGCATGCGCATTTGGAAGTGCGTTACAAGAGCGAGTGCGGGATTCAAATTTTAGTTCTAAAGGATCTGCCAAACGTGGACTTTCACTTATAAGTTCATACGTTCCTGGCACTTCAGTAAAAACCTTACAGATCGCCACCCCATTGGAATCAGAAGGCGTGCATTCATAGTTAATTGCGCCTGGGCCTTCGATCTTAATAACTGGATTCATTCCTTCAATAGGATTTCTATCTGAATCTAAAATGACAATGGCAACTTCTACGGAAGAAAGTGGAGTGTCCGCATAAGCTACTAAAGAGCCGGGAGCAGAACCTTCCATGTAGGAGTTGGTATCGAAAAACAAAGCCTCTTTGCGTTCAGCCGTCTCATAGAGCTGGCCTGTGCTTAACTCCATCATTGTTTTATTTGCACTGATGAGCTTTTTTTCACCGAGATCTGCTTCAAAATATACTAAAGACCAGAGCTCTGAAGTCGCTTCGCACTCTGACTTTCCATTTATATCAGTTTGAGTACAGACAATGTTATAGGAAGTCGACTTCTCGCCATTGACCAGAATCTGAACGTCTACGTTGGCTGCGGGTTTTTGAATATTGAGATTCGTAACCGTGACAATAAACTGAACGGGGTCCTGCCCGTCGGCTTTGGCTCGCCCTTTAGTCATTTGCAAGGTCGCAGAATATTTGACTTCCTCAACATCCAGGGCCATTTGGCAGCCTAATAATGTCGAAAATGTGACGGACATCAATCCTATTTTAGTGACTCTCACCGCGAATCGCGGAAGACATGAGATGAATATCAATAACAAAGATGAAACGTGCCTATGCTTATGGTCCATATTGATACTATCGGAGGACTTTTTCATATACTTAAGCCGAAAGTAACTAAGTTTGAGCACGAAAGGAAAAAATTTAATCTAAACGACCAACGTCAAGTTAGTTGAATTTTGCAGATGCCTAAAGTTGAGATTGCCTTAAAATGAACCATCTATGGTATTTTTGGCACTTATCTCAGGATTCATTAATTTATCATCACAAGTCATGTATCAAAAGGTTGTCTCAATGCTTGTGGGCGACCTCTACACTGTTTTTGTCGCCGTAACTCTAGCATTTATAATCGGCGCTGCTATCGGCAGCTACATCGGTCATTATTTCCGGAAATCTTTACCACTACTTGAGCTTGGCATTGGGATATATAATTTAATCCTTTTCGCACTTTTGCAAAGAGCCTTGTACGACGTGACGATTCCTCTCCCCCTTGTTCTTTTAGGCCTGTTCTTACCAGCCCTCGCTTTAGGCACACATATTCCTTTATATAGTTACTACTTCCGCAAACATCGATTCTCTCTCGTCTTTGCTCTTTACCATTTAGGCGGGGCACTCGGCCTGCTCGCACTTGAATGGCACTTTATCAATGCTGGCTCTGTGTCGGTATCAGTCCTTATTCTTGGCTGTATTCAATCAGTCCTTGGTTTATGCCTATTCGGGTTAAGGCATCGTAAGAGTTTCGAAGTCGATTCATCCACTCATGCCATTCCACTGAGTGATTGGAAAAGCAGAGTCGTATTTAAATCAATTGCCTGTGTATTTTTAGCCTGCACAATTAGCTTTTATAACATTAGTTGGGCCGTCAAAACTCAACTCATGCTCACAGAAACATTTCGTCTTCACGCTACCTGCATTTCAATCGCTGTCTTTTTTTGGATGACGTTAGCTGGAACCGTCAGAAAGAAAGTAAACTTATCTTCATCGGTTCTTTTTCTTGGCATGGCTCTGAGCTTTTTAATAATTGCAGTGTCGTTTCCAATTCTCACTCCAAAGCTCAGCTCTATCAACAACGGAAGTTTGCTACTTTATTATCAAACCTCTGTCCTTTTAGCTGTTTTTCTCTCTATTCCTGTTTTCTTTTCGAGTTTAATTTTTATCAGAGAAACAGAGACCTTAAGTAAGCATTGGAGCGTCGATGTTTCTAGCGGCATTCTAAACCTTTTTGCGGGCCTCGGAAGTTTCACGGGCCTACTACTCGTCTATCCCTTTGCCCCTTGGTTTTGGGATCGAACGTACTTCCTAATTGCCGTTGCTGCTTCTGGAGTCTGCTCAATTATTTTTTCAAAGAAAAAGAAATCAGCGCTCGCCCTCAGCATTACTTCCTTGGCGGCTTTTCTATTTATTCCACCCATTAAGACCTCCATCGCCGAGCAACGTTTTCCAAAGCATTTAAAACACTGCCTTCAGACCTCAGATTTTAAAACCTTTTCACACCCTCAAGCTTCTGTAGCCCTCTTATATGCTGACCCTACTAAGAACAGTGAGTGCTTCAATACTGAATCCGCCCTCTGGTATATTGTCGATGGGCACCAATCGCATAATCTACTTCGAGGTGATGAAATCTTTGTCGGAGCTGCCGCAGGAATGTACTTTCCGGCTCCGGTAAAAAAATCCCTAGTCATTGGAGTTGGTAGTGGGCAATCAGCATTCGGAGCCTCTACAATTTCCAAAAAAGTAGATCTGGTTGAAATCTCTCCGATTGTCATTAGTAATTTAGAAATTATTAAAGAGCATAACCACGATCTTTTAAGTAAAGAAAACGTTAGCTTTATTTTGCGCGACGGATTTAACTTTGTCCGAGAATGTGAAGCCGGAAGCTACGACATTATCCTGAACACCTCGACCTATCCCTCTAGTTTTAATGCAGCCAAACTATATAGTGATGAATTTATTGAATTAGCCTTGCGCTGCCTTTCGCCGGACGGTGTTTATCATACATATTTTGATTCAAGTTCAGCCATGAGCTCCGACGATATATATCAATTCTTAGCTCCTATTGCTCGGCACTTTAAGTTTATAGATATTCTTCAAGATCCCTATCCTCAAGTATTTGCCTATAACAGCCCCAGATCCCCTCAGTTTCTTTCGGATCGGAACTTCCAAAATAAAAAAGACAGAAGCCTTGTCATACAAACTATGCAAAATGCTCTTCAGCTTGAAGCTTCACCTATTGCATACAGCAATAGATGTGTTGAGTTTTATCCTGCCATCAGCTTTGAAAATATGAGGGAGGCCCCCCTCAACACCCTAGACAGATCGTTCTTAGAAAAAAATAGTATTCGCAACATCGTTAGGATTATCTACGAAGAGAAACCTGCTTCCCCAAACATCCTTGAGTCAACGTTTCCACAACAAAAGCGTTGTTTAAATTCTCTTCAGTAATTATGAACTTTTAGGAGTCGGAAGATGTCTCAACCTAAAAAAGAAATCTATCTAATTATTTTGGTCTTTTCCGTTTATCTTTTAGGATATGTACTTATTGGAAAATATCCTTTTTACAGGATCGACATGTATTCAAATAAAATGGACGAAGTGTACTACTACGAAATAACAGATGAAAAAAATCAACCTTATGATTTTGGGCGTCTGACGACTCCGTACCTTAAAACTTATCATGCACAAAGCTTTCTAAATCCAAAATTTGACGCTTACTTTGTATTGCATAAGAAGATGGGGAAAGAAGAGTTAAACTCCATCGCGCAGTTTATCTTTAAAAGCGACTCCCCTCAAAGAATTCTAGTCACCCGATTCAAGGGAACCTCTTCGCCCGTTGGGCATTTTGACCTGATTCGTGAAGATCAGTGGGAGTTTAGACGTGATTAAGAATCTAAAAAGTTTTATTTCAAACCAAGCAGAGATTCTTTTCTTAGCCTGCCTAGGCCTTGCGGCCTCTTTGGACGTCTGGCGTATTCTCTCGGTCTATAAGACGTCTTGGGGGCTCAATTCCATGCGAGTCACCAATTCTATCTTCTACTTTTTGCAAGGTCCCCTTACGGAGTCTTCAACAACACTGTATGTTCTTGCCGCAGTTTTTGCGGCCAGTATCTTATTACTTATTCTCACTCCATTAAAGCGAACATTTTTTGCTCTTAACTTTGCCGCGTATTTTCTATTTATATCATTTTACCTTTTTCATATTACCTACGAAGACCATCGCGCCGCTGTGATCACCTTGATGTACAGCCTCTGCGCAATTCCTATATTTATGCAGCAGAAGAAATGGTCGGAAAACATCTGGAAAGCACTGTTTTTTGGAATTGTTCTTTTTTACTTCGCAGCGGGAGTCGAGAAAATCCTAAAGTCAGGATTTGCGTGGCTCAATGGAACGACATTGCAGATTTTGATTTTCCATGAGGGCCAATCTTATCGCGAGGTCTTATCTCCCCTTCTTAAGGACGTGCAGCTTGCTAAAAAGGCACAGCTTGCAGCTTTGTTAGTGGAACTGCTAGCTCCACTGGCTCTGTTTAAGAGAATCAGATCTCTTTGGCTTGTCATCATCATAGGCTTCCATGCGAACTTGGAGCTGTTTTTTAATTTCAAATATTACTATGTAGGTGGATTGACGTTTGTGGTGACGATGATTGCGATCTCGAAGGAGCTTGCGTTTTTTAAATATCCACACCCCAAATCTGAGCCAAATCCTTTAGAACTCTGACCTATTACAAAAAATGAAACGCTACTTCAAATATCTGAGGGCAATATGTCCTGATTTGAAAGCCATAGAGTCAACAAGCTTAAACCCTAACTGATCTTGCAAGTTCAGGTCGTCGAAAAGACGTCTTCCTTTGCCGGCGATTACAGGATGAATGACTAAGCGAACTTCATCAATCAGTCCAGCTTCTAAAAGCTGCGACGGAATATCTACGCCGATCAAAAGGGGGTCAGGAACAAACCTCTACCTATAATCAAAAAAATAATTACAATCTAAACTCAGTTTACACAAACACACTTTTATTATCTGGAGGATAATCATGAAGAAGATCGCAATAATTGCCGCTTTATTAAGTCAGGTGGCGTGTGCGCAAATGGCAATGCAGGCGTTCCAAAAACACCCGTCCGAAGACGATATTTCATCAATGAAAATCGGAGAAACGACTTTAAAAGACATTAAAGCTAAATATAGCGGGTATACCACCACTATGGTTCCAGAAAAAACATGCTTAATTTGGCATAAGGTAGGCGCTGCTTCAGTGGTCGGCTCAAGCAAGGGTTCAGGCGTGTCTGGTCTTTGCTTTAAAGACGGACTTTTGGCGGACAAAAATCACGCTGTAAACTAATAACGTTTCACTTAACAAATTTTAAAAAAAGATGCCCCTCAGAGGTTGAGGGGCTTAAAGGTGTTATTTACGTTTAAGTGCTCTTTTTCCTTTAACTTTTATGGGAACCAATGAGCTTATACTGCTACCATCCCCAAGTCCCCCAGAGAAAAAATTATTTTCCCCCCAACAGTAAGCCTTCCCGCCCTCAGCAATCCCACAAGTGTAGTAGGAGCTTGCTGAAATTGAGGTAAAGGTATGTCCACCGCTTACCGCTACTGGAACCTCGGAAAAACCACTATCAATGCCATCCCCAAGCTTCCCCCCCTCTCTTTCACCCCAACAGTAAGCCTTCCCGCCCTCAGCAATCCCACAAGTGTGATAGTAGTGACCTGCTGAAATTGATGTGAAGGTTAATCCACCGCTTACTGCTACTGGAACCGAAGAGTTACCCGTACTACCATTCCCAAGTTCCCCTTTTTGCCCCCCCCCCCAACAGTAAGCCTGCCCGCCAGTAGCAATCCCGCAAGTGTGATATTGACTTACTGAAATTGAGGTAAAGGTATGTCCACCGCTTACCGCTACCGGAACCGCGGAAAAACCACTATCAATGCCATCCCCAAGCGCGCCACTCCATCTATAACCCCAACAGTAAGCCTCCCCCCCCTCAGCAATCCCACAAGTGTGATAGTGACCTGCTGAAATTGATGTGAAGGTTAATCCACCGCTTACTGCTACTGGAACCGAAGAGTCACCCGTACTACCATTCCCAAGTTCCCCTTTTTGATTTTTTCCCCAGCAGTAAGTCTTCTTGTCGGTAGTGATTCCACAAGTGAGAGATAACCCTGCTGAAATTGATGTGAAGGTGTGTCCGCCACTCACCGCTACCGGAACCGGAGAGCCACCCGTACTACCATTCCCAAGCAGCCCATAAGTTCCGAGCCCCCAACAATAAGCCTTCCCGCCTTCAGTAATCCCGCAAGTGTGACCGTCGCCTGCTGAAATTGAAGTGAAATTGTGACCACCACTCACTGCTACCGGAACCGGAGAGCCAGTTGTGCCACCATTCCCCAGTCGCCCCCCCCCCCATACCCCCAACAGTAAGCCTTCCCGCCTTCAGTTAACCCGCAAGTGTGAGTGCTGCCTGCCGAAATCGAAGTGAATTCCGAAAATTTTACGGACGTTAATAAACGAGCGGAAAAATCGAAAGCTTCAACTTTTCCAGGTAATAAAAGTAATAATAGTAAATAAACCATGGTTTTCTTCTCGGCATTTCCAATATTAAACTTGACCATATAGACCCCCAACGAAACTTACGTAGCAATTTAAACTCGCACTCACAATAATTGTAAAAATGGATGGTCCCGCACTACTTTCCACGCTATTAACATATTTAATAGACGCACATTGCGTAGCTGTAATTAAATATAAACGTACAGTAGTATCTTCTATTATAATCGAGTACGACCCGCCCGCTTTTAATCCACTCACGCTAATCTCCGCTCCGGCAGCCGCCGCCGCAGTATTCCCGGTAGTAAAATTAACTGCCTCAGTTGCATTAACGGAAGTAGCGACGCTGTTAATTACATTTCCACCGTCGAGCGATGAGGAAGAGGTTAAGTATCCGGCGTCATTTGTTAATTCGCTTACGGTCGTTGGAATAACAGGTTTACCGCTCAAATCACTATAGTTTCCGGTTACAGCAATAGCAGCTAAAGCGCTCGTGTTAACTTTTGAATCTAAAGCCGACTGCAATCCCTCAACTTCCGAAATCTCGTGATTATGAGCAGTCGGAGCGAAAGTTAAAGGTTTATTATTAATCGAACTCCATTCTAAACTAAGCCCCGTAATATCCGCTACGTCGTGAGTGTGAGCCGTATGTGTAAAACCAGCAGGAGTATTCGTTAAACTGTTAAAATCCAGTGTTAACCCGTCAATTTCACTTATATCATGGCGGTGACCAACCACTCCACCACTCGTCTGTTCCAGTTTACTCACCCGTTCATTGAGTGGATTAAGATCTAAAAGAGGCTTTTTATCTTCTTCCCCCAAGCACCCCGTTAACATTAACCCAGCCATCAAAATCGCTAATTTTTTCATAAATCATACCTCCATATATTAAATGTAGGTAAATCAGCAGATTAGACTCTTTTTTCAAAAAAAATTTAAGAAATGAGCTGAAAACGTCGATATACAGTTTAATGTTTGCTAATTTATTTAACATTTTACTAGCGTCCCTGCTTTTGGTCGGATGTACCGAACCTACCCCTATTGTTCAAATGCTGAAGATTCCGCACAACAGAGCTAAAATTGAAAACGGGTATTTGGCTATAAAGGGCCATGTGATTCCGAATAACTCCCAGCAATTCGATTTAGTGGACCAAGATGGCATGCGTGCCTCTTTATATTTTGTTAACGAAGAAAATGGATGGCGTTTTTTCCGAACTAACAGAGTCGGCTTCACGATTAAGGCGGGCGCAATTTATTCTCTTTTTATAAACCCTGCTTCCGCAAATTCACCTACCCCTATTTATTTCGAGGGAGGAAGCACAAGCCTTCCTCACGGCGGGAGTGAAGGTCAGGTTTTAACGATAATAGACGGTGAAGCAAAATGGGTGGACTCTGTTCCACCTCAGTCTCTCGTTCGTAAAGCAGATTTATCGTCTTGTGGAATTAACGAAAGTCTACAGTTCAATTCCGTGACTGGTACATTCTCGTGTGCTCAAATTCAAATTGCACAATCCGCTGTTAATGGATTAGATGCTGATATGAGTGCATTTCACGTTGTTGCAAAAAGTGGGAGTTACAGCGATCTGACGAACAAGCCTTCAATTCCGAGCAAGGTAAGCCAGCTTACAAACGATAGTAGTTTTCTCACGCCTTCGTCTCCATTAAAATCAACTAACATCACCGGATCTATTGCCTCAAGTGTAGTATCAACTGGAGCTGTAGACTTCCAGTACGCGAATACAATCACTTTAACGGCTGTAGCCTCTAGTACACTAACTGCTACTGGTTTACAAAAGGGTGGAAGCTATACAGTGATTATTGAAGACAATACGCCTCGGACGTACTCATTAAATTCGCTGGACTGTAGCTCAATTTCACATGTAACGGCTTTTGAACCGTCCATCAACCATTCTTTACTCTCAATTATTGTCTCAGATTCTGGCAAGTGTTACGTCAGTTTTGTGACAGATCTGTAAATCGAGAATTCACTCCGTTAATTTACATGAATTAACCCTAGACCAGTTAACTTCGGCTCTTATCGGTTCATGGTGGAATATTAGATTTAGGTGAACCGTAGATCCTGCGTTCACCCACCTGCATTACGGTGATGAAGTTGCACAAATAAAAAAGGCAGTCTTGCGGACTGCCTTTGAGATTCTAATTTTATCTGTCACTTTGGCCCCATCTTTTCATGGAAAAAATGGCGGGGTGGACGGGACTCGAACCCGCGGCCTTCCGCGTGACAGGCGGACGTTATAACCAACTTAACTACCACCCCAATCTGCTTGAGAGAATCTTTTATAGCCAATACGGCCCCGACTGACAACATAATTTTGCAAAAGAATTCATTTTGTCTGACATCTCAAGTTAAAAGGCAGTGCTATTCGCTCTTATGCATAGTTTTTCAGCAAAACACCGATCCCCTTACTAATGGACGCCAAGAGAAGATCCAATGGACTCGAAAAAAACGCCCTTGCCGGGGAACTAACTGCCCGTTTTCGAAGGCTGGGGCAAGAGTCACGAAGGAGCAAATGGCAGCTCTGATCGCAAAGGCAGAGCCCTCTGAAGCCCCAAACTCTGCTCGGCCTAAATACTTACGTTTTTTATTAGAAATACGTTCTTCGCCGATGACGAATCTATGAACTTTTGTCATAATAGATTTATGGCACGTGCAAGCGAAGAGCAAAAAGGCAAACTACTTATTATCGATGATGAAAATGACATCCTCGAGATTCTTGCTGATCTCTTAGAGGGCTGTGCTTCTGATATCCTTCAAGCTCGTAATGGCGAAGAGGCGATTGAACTGCTGAAGTCTCATCGCATTGATGCCATTCTCTCAGACGAAAAAATGCCAAAGAAATCTGGCATTGAAGTCCTACGTTGGCTCCGCGAACACCAATACAAAACTCCGTTTATTATTCACACGGGCTTTGGCCAAAAAGAAGTTCTGAAAGAAGCTCAGAAATGGGGCGTCTTTGCTGTGATTGATAAACCTTGGGATGAGCGCAAGCTTATTTCCACTGTTGAAGAAGCCCTCCGCTCTGGAGTTTCTCTCTAAGAGTCATTTCGTCTTGAGCTTGTCAGACCGCTCAAAATCCTCGATTATAAAAACTTACCGGGACACGGAGGAACCTCCTCTACCCTAGAACAGGAATTATTATGCAAAAGCTTTTTTGGGTCGATATGGAGATGACAGGACTTGATGTTGAAAAAGAAGTCATCATCGAAGTTGCTGCCATTGTGACGGACCTAAACTTTGCAGAGTTAGAAACTTTTGAAACCGTTGTAAAACAACCGCAAAAATATCTCGATGCCATGGATGCTTGGAACACCGAACATCATCGCAAATCTGGACTGACTGCAAAAGTTCCCTTTGGAATGGATGCTGATCAAGCTGAAGCAAAACTTGTGGATATGATTAAAAAACATTTTCCAAATCCAAATGATCGTCCTGTTCTTGCTGGGAACTCGATTATGCAAGATCGACTTTTCATTGATAAATATTGGAAAGATCTTTCTTCCCGCCTGCACTACCGCATGGTGGATGTTTCTTCTTGGAAAGTGATCATTAATAATAAATTCAATTATTACTATCACAAAAGTAATAAACATCGCGCGCTGGAAGATATTCGCGAAAGTATCCAAGAGCTTCGTCACTACTGTGATAAAATTGATTTTGCACTCTCAAATAAGTAAGCGAATAAATGCCACAGAAAAATCAGAACTCCGAAGACAACGCTTTTAAAAATTGGATCAATAAAGATCTAGTGCTAAGAATTTCTTCACACCTTCAAAAGCACTCTTCGCAGTTTGATTTTAAGTCTTTTGAAAAAGTAGGCGGAAAGCTTCAAGAGTTAGAAATGAAACCTCGCGTACAACTTATTCGCGAGGCCCTTCATAAAAGTCTTCCCACTAATTATAACAAAACTCTTTCTATCTTGTTGAAGGCGACTCTTTCGCCCCATAAAAATACAAAACCTTTAAAGGGGTTTGATCTATGGCCCTTCACTGACTTCGTACAAACCTATGGTCTCAGTAATCTCGATGAGTCCTTACAAGCCTTGGCTGAGTTCACTAAACTTTTCACGGCAGAGTTTGCCGTGCGCCCGTTTCTAATTCATCACCCAAAAGAAACTCTTTCCTACTTTCATCAATGGATGAAGTCGGAAAATGTTCACTTGCGACGCTTAGCCTCGGAGGGAAGCCGCCCCCGCCTTCCCTGGGGGGAACAACTTAAAGCCTTCATCAAAGATCCCTCGCCGACTCTTCCGATCTTAGAGGCGCTAAAGTATGATGAAGAACTCTACGTCAGAAAGTCTGTGGCTAATCATCTCAACGACATTTCAAAAGATCACCCTGAGTTAGCTATTAAGATCTCTAAGAAATGGCTTAAAGAATGCCCTCAAGAGCATAAACCAAAGATCGACTGGATTGTTCGCCACGGTTTGCGCACGCTCATTAAAAAAGGCAATAAGTCTGCCTTAGAATTACTGGGATACTCTTCATCTGAAAAAGTAGAAGTTAAAGACTTAAAAATCTCTACCAAGAAAGTTCGCATCGGCGATCACTTAGAATTTTCGTTTAATCTGCACACCGCTAAAGGAATAGCTGTGATGGTGGATTACATTATTCATCATAAAAAATCCAACGGCAGCCACAGCCCCAAAGTTTTCAAACTGACCAGCAAAGAACTCGAAAAAAAATCTGCCACTACAATTCGCAAAAAACATTCGTTTAAAATCGTAACAACCAGAACCTATTATCCTGGAACACATCATCTTGAAATCATGGTGAACGGCGAAGTCCGCGCACGCGTTAGCTTCACTCTACAAAAATAAAAAAGGAGATCTTTCAAAAAAAGATCTCCTCATTAAAAAAACAAAAATTCCCTACGCCATTATAACATCTCAAAACCATAAAAACCAAGGTTGATCAAACGGGTTCAGATGCGCGACGGAGGGTGCAGCCCGCAACGCAGGCGTACTCAAAGTACGCCGGTGAGAGGACTGGGCCCGACAACAAAGCAGATGGGCCCGTTTCACCAACCGCAAACCCATAAACCAAGGTTGGTCAAAAAGGTTTGGATACGAGGCGAAGGTAGGCTCTCGCAGCGCAGGCGTACTTAGAGTACGTCGGAGCGAGAAAGCCTGCCGACAACGAAGTAGACAGGCCTTTTTCACCAACCGCCCTTAGTAGCGGTAGTGTTCTGGTTTAAATGGGCCATCCACATTCATATGAAGGTACTTCGCCTGCTTGCTAGAAAGCTTCGTCAACTTCACACCTAGTTTACCAAGGTGAAGAGCTGCCACTTTTTCGTCAAGGTGCTTAGGTAAACGGTAAACCGCAATTTTTTTGTATTTCGCGCGGTTCATGTAAAGTTCCATTTGTGCAAGAACTTGGTTTGTGAATGAGTTACTCATTACAAAGCTTGGATGTCCTGTTGCACAACCTAGATTTACTAAGCGGCCTTTAGCTAGAACGATGATCTGACGACCGTTTTTCAATGTGTGGATATCAACTTGAGGTTTAACTTCACGAACTTTTGAGTTCTTGTTCAACCAAGCCATGTCGATTTCGATGTCGAAGTGACCAATGTTACAAACGATCGCATTGTTTTTCATCGCTTTGAAATGTTTCTCAGTGATGATATCGCAGCAACCAGTTGCTGTTACGAAGATGTCTCCAAGTGGAGCAGCATCTTCCATTGTTGTTACTTCAAAACCTTCCATCGCTGCTTGTAGAGCACAGATAGGATCGATTTCAGTGATAAGAACACGTGCACCAAGACCACGAAGTGAGTGCGCAGAACCTTTACCTACGTCGCCGTAACCAGCAACAACGCAGATTTTACCGGCAACCATAACGTCAGTAGCACGTTTGATACCGTCAGCTAAAGACTCGCGGCAACCGTAAAGGTTGTCGAATTTAGATTTAGTGACTGAGTCATTGATGTTAATCGCAGGAACTTTTAGACGCCCCTCTTTCACCATCACTTCAAGGTTATGAACACCTGTTGTTGTCTCTTCAGAGATACCAATGATTTTTTTGATTTCGTTGGCAAAACGCTTCTCGTGCATCATGTTGGTAAGGTCACCACCATCATCCAAGATCATGTTGAAACCTTGTTTACCCCAGCCAGTGATCGTTTGTTCGATACACCAATTGAACTCTTCTTCAGTTAGACCTTTCCAAGCAAATACTGGAATACCCGCTGCGGCCATAGCTGCTGCTGCGTGATCTTGAGGTTGAGAAGATATTGCATGAAGACCAACGTACTTCAGCACCCAGCTCTACTAGTGTTTCCATAAGTACAGCTGTTTGAATTGTCATGTGAAGGCAACCCGCGATACGAGCACCTTTAAGTGGTTGCTGTTTTTTGTACTCTTTACGAAGAGCCATCAAACCTGGCATTTCAGTTTCAGCGATTTTGATTTCTTCACGACCCCATTTTGCTAATTTCGCAAATACCTCTGGGTTCTCCATAGCTTCTTTAGATACACGGTAGTCCACCGCTGTTGCTAAAGTTGCCTTTTCTGCTGCTTTTGCATTTTTCTTCATGCTTGCTTTCCCACTTGTTTTTTTCACAGTCATTTCGTTCCTCATCTAAAAATGAAATATAAATCTTAAGGTAAAGTTAAAATCTCGTAGCCAGTGTCGGTTACTAGCACAGTATGCTCAAACTGAGCAGACAGCAAGCCATCCGCAGTGTGATAGTACTTGATGTCAGAGTTTGGAATGTCAAATTCAATAATTTCATCCGTTCCCTGATTCACCATAGGCTCAACAGTGATGCAATGAAAGGGAACTAAAAGCTCGCCTTTGCCTTTTTTTCCGTAACAAGGAACAAAGGGCTCTGTATGGAAGACTCTTCCTACACCATGGCCACCGATCTCTTTCACGCCTGTATAACCACGGCGTGTGATAACCTTGTTCGTTTCAAAGCCAATATCACCTGTGCGTCCGTTAGGAGTGATCGCTTCAATGCCCTTATCACGAGCCAGCATCGCTGTCTCGATAAGGTCCTTCGCCACATCAGAAACATTTCCGATCGTGTACATTTTTGAAGTGTCGCCAAAGAAGCCATCAATCCAAGCTGTGACATCCACGTTAATGATGTCCCCGTCTTTTAAAACAGTCTCATCAGGTAAACCGTGACAGATGACTTCGTTAATGGATGTGCACGTGTACTTTGGATAGCCGTGATAGCCCAAACAAGCCGACTTCGCCCCCTTCGTGAGCATAAAGTCGTTGGCCAACTCATCAATCTGATTCGTTGTGATCCCTGGCTTAATGTACTTATCCAAGTACGTCAAAGTATCGGCAGCGATACGGCAAGCAACCGTCATCTTTTTGATTTCTTCTAGTGATAATGGCGTGATTCTCATGACTGGGTTTATAGCACAGGGAAAAAGCAATGAATAGGCCGATTTTGCCCGATTTCAGAGGATTTCGCCCCTTCAGATGCCTCTCAGGGACGCCATAGGCAAGAAATAAGTTTTGGGATATGTATGAGAGTTCGGTTTGCAAGATTTAGACATTCGGGTCTCTGATCTCAAAGACCTCAACGAAGCGATCATAATAGCTTTGCCTTGAAGATTTTGGATAAAAAAAAGGCCCTGTATTAAACAGAGCCTTTCTTAATTCTTCAGCTATTGCTGATTCTAAGACTACTTAAGGTGCTTAGAAACAAGCTTAGTCATGTCGAACATAGAAACAGTAGTTTTACCGCCGAAAACTTCTTTAAGTTTTGCATCAGCGTTGATGTTTCTTCTGTTCTTTTGATCTTGAAGATTGTTCTTCTTGATGTACGCCCAAAGTTTTTTAACAACTTCAGTACGTGGAAGTGGAGAAGCACCAACTACTGCAGCCAAAGCTGGAGATGGAGTCAACTCTTTCATGAAAGCTGCGTTTGGCTTACGAGCAGTTTTAGCTTTTTTAGGAGCTGCTGCTTTCTTAGTAGTAGCCTTTTTCGCTGGAGCTGCTTTTTTAGTAGTAGCTTTTTTAGCTACTGCTTTCTTAGGAGCTGCTGCCGCTTTTTTTGTAGTAGCTTTTTTAGCTGGAGCTTTTTTAGCTACTGCTTTCTTAGTAGTTGCTTTTTTCGCTGGAGCTTTTTTCGCTGCTGCTTTCTTAGTAGTAGCTTTCTTAGCTTTTGCCATTTTAATTCCTCCGTTAAGGTTTTTAGCTTTAGCTTTATTTGTTATACCGAATGAACATAGTGTGTATCTAAGTCGAGGCGTTTGTCCAAAAAAAAATGCATGCCCTCTCACTTTTTTTTCACTACCCATGCACGTTCCACCTCTATCCCCCCTCTGAAAACCCTCTTCGCCTCCCTAAAAACGACGTTTTTCCCCTCGAAGATGCGGTTCTAGACTCAATTTTCCCCTCGGGAAACCGATAAAAAGTGCATGGGAACAACGGCAAGTTTCAAAGAAATCTTAAGAGATAAAATGGAGCAAAACTCCACCGAAACTTCCTTTTACCAGTCGACAACACTGGATGCAGACCCTCTGCATATGGCGTTTTTGCTAGGGAAAATCAACCGTTTGCACGCTCAACCCCCTCTTACTAAGGGACAAAAAGCCTACCCTCGCCCTCAACCCAAAGCTCGCACTCCCCACTCGATGGATGAGTCTCAAGCTCAGTCGTTTGTCTTTTTCAAAGAGCTTATCCAAGACATTCCAGAGGGGTTCACCCTCACAGAACTAAAAAGAGCCTTCCGCTCAGCTGCCAAGCTCCTTCACCCCGACCATGGTGGAAGCAGTGAGCAATTCTTCACTCTCAAAGACCATTATCAAAACCTAGCTAAGATTCTCTCTGTGGGACACCCTTAGATCCGAACATTACATTCTAGAAAACAGTTCAGCATTTACTCTGCTGGTGCCGATAGCTAATGGGAATTAACTAGGACTCTGGTAAATGCAGGCATCAGAAGAACGCACAAAAGCAATATTGGAAAAAAAACGTCTCGTCTTTTTTAGGCTCATCTACTTTATTGCTGCCTTCTTGATCCTTATGTACGTCTGGAAGTTCAACGTCTATTATGGGGTTAGCAGATACAACCCCGTCCTCTTTCCCCTCACCGTTCTATTTTTGGTCGCCCCGTGGGTCTTCTTGCGCAAGAGCTATCGAGCTGGCGCCCTTGCCCTGATCATCACAGCGGTCACGATGACAAATATTTTGATCTACATAGGCGGTGGCCTTAATGCTCCGGGGATCATCTGGCTAGCCTGCTTCCCACCGACCATGGCGGTCCTTGCTGGCCGCAAGGGCTCTTATGCAGCTTATGTTTTGGTGGCGGTAAGCTTTTTGGTATTTCTGATGCTGAGAGCTTACGGGATTGGACCTGACTTGGTGGCTGAACATGGCAGCTATGTTCGAGAAAAAACCATCAATCTCTTTTTCTTTATCCTCTTCGCCTGCTTCACGACCCAACAGTACTTGATCGCTGAAGAGCGCAATATGAAGCACCTCAACGAGCAAAGAAACGATATAGAAAACCTCTTGCGTCTGCTTTTGCATGATGTTGCCAATACTCTTTCAACTTTGACCTATAGCCTTGTTAAGGCCAAAGAACAGTCTAAAAGTGAAGCAACTCCTGATTTTGACAAGCTTGAAAAAACGGTGGAGGACATCGCAAACCTCCTCTCTCAGGTGAGGCATATTAAGTCGGTCAAAGACGGAAAAATCAATCTCCCCCTTAAACCTCTCTCTCTGACGATGATTCTCAGTGAACTCTATGAGGCGGCCACTCTAGCGGCCACTCCTAAGAGTATTAAAATTGTTCTCGATCTTCCGAGGGAGAACCTTAATATCTTAGGCGAAAGAACGATCATCACAAACCTGATCCTGATGAATCTCATCAATAACGCGATCAAGTTCTCGCACCCTGGGAACCGCGTTACTATTAAGGTGGGCACAGATGAAGCCAAGCAGTTTGCCGAAGTCAGCGTCGTAGATCACGGCATAGGAATACCCAAAGAAATGCTCGAGGACCTCTTTAAGTTCAATTCCTCGACATCGAGAGTGGGAACCCAAGGTGAAAAAGGCACTGGCTACGGGCTGCCTCTTGTTCTTGAATACATACAGCTTTTAAATGGAAAAATAACGGTCACATCGAGCACTGAATCAGGATCTACCCCAGGGGAAACTCGTTTCACGGTATCTTTCCCTCTGGCGCCATAAAAAAAGGCGGGTTCTTGACCCGCCTTCCTCAAAGTTCTAGTGAACCTTAAATCATTTTAAATCTGATACGTTTTGGAGCTGCATTTTCTCCAAGGCGCTTTTTTCGATCTTCTTCGTACTCTGTAAAGTTTCCGTTAAAGAACTCAATTTTTGAATCACCTTCAAACGCCATGATATGAGTACAAACTCTGTCTAAGAACCAGCGATCATGCGAAATCACAACCGCAGAACCACCGAACTCTAAGAGAGCTTCCTCAAGAGCACGCATTGTATTCACATCAAGGTCATTCGTTGGCTCATCCAGAAGTAAAAGGTTTCCGCCCTCTTTCAGGATTTTCGCCATATTCACACGGTTGCGTTCCCCACCCGATAACTGACCCACTTTTTTCTGTTGGTCTGTTCCAGAGAAGTTAAACCATGAAACGTACTGACGAGAATTGATCTCACGAGAGCCCAACTGAATCACATCAGCCCCACCTGAAAGCTCTTCAAAAATAGTTTTATTTGGATCCAAAGTCTCACGTGTTTGATCCACGTAAGAAATCTTCACTGTTTCGCCTACCTTAAATGAGCCAGAATCAGGCTGTTCTTTACCTGTAATCATACGGAAAAGAGTCGATTTACCCACACCGTTTGGTCCAATAACACCCACGATTGCCCCGCGAGGAATGGAAAAGCTCACGTTGTCGAGAAGAACCTTATGTCCATAAGCTTTCGTGATGCCATTTGCTTCGACAACAATGTCTCCTAAACGAGGTCCCGGTGGAATGTAGATAGACATCTCTTGAATTTTCTCAGGAGAAGCTTCTTTAAGTAAGTTTTCGTAATTAGAAATACGCGCTTTAGATTTAGCTTGGCGAGCCTTAGCTCCCTGACGAATCCAATCCAACTCTCTTTCAAGAGTTCTCGTCTTACGAGCTTGATCCTTCGCTTCGTTCGCTGTGCGCTTATCTTTTTGCTCTAACCAAGATGTATAGTTCCCTTTCCAAGGAATGCCTTCACCGCGATCTAGCTCTAAAATCCAGCCAGCTACGTTATCTAGGAAGTAACGATCATGCGTCACCGCAATGACAGTTCCTGGGAACTTTGCAAGGTATTGCTCAAGCCATGCCACTGATTCAGCATCCAAGTGATTCGTAGGCTCATCGAGTAATAAAATATCCGGCTCAGACATAATCAAACGAGCCAAAGCCACACGGCGCTTCTCACCACCTGAAAGATTTGTGACGGGAAGTTCTCCATCTGGACAGCGAAGTGCATCCATGACGATTTCGATTTTCTGATCAACATCCCAAGCACCAAGAGCCTCAAGTTTTTCTTGAATCACGCCTTGTTTTTCAATCAGCTTATTCATTTCATCTGGATCAAGATCAGGGTCGCTGAACTTATCGTTGATCGCATTGTATTCTTTCATCAATGCAGGCAACTCACCCATTCCGGCAAAAATATTGTCACGAACACTCAGCGTTTCATCGAGTTGGGGCTCTTGCTCAAAGTATCCCACCTTCATTGTTTTAGAAGGGAATGCTTCGCCGATGAAATCCTTATCAACCCCTGCCATAATTCTAAGCAGACTTGATTTTCCAGATCCGTTCAGACCAAGAACTCCGATTTTTGCTCCATAAAAGTACGAAAGATAAATATCTTTTAAAACGTATCTATTTGGAGGATATACTTTACTTACGCCCTTCATTGTGTAGATAATCTCTTGAGACATGATGTCAAACTCCTCGCAAAGTGAAATTTTGGCTCTGGGACGTAATGTATCAGGGTAAAAACACTTGTCAAATGGAGTTGCGCTTAGCAAACTACTGCGCCTGTGCATGAAGCACCTCAACGATTTTTTTAACAACGTTAAGCAGTGAGTGACAGCATCGTAGACCCAGCGAAAAAGCCCTTAAGTTTAATTTCTGATTCAGCCAGCTCGGCGAAGGCATCGCCATGCTCAAATTCTGAGCAAGGAGCCCACGATCCGAAAAGACCTGATGAAAAAGCACCTACCAAAGGGCTCTCCAAAAAAGGTCTTTTTGGAAACCTGAATTCAGATCTAAAGAACGCATTGAACTCTTGGGACACTTTGACGGAAGAAATGAGCGACAAAATATCTCCAGATCAAGAGCAACTCCTAGAGGTTAAACGCCTTTTGGGAGAGTTAAAATCTCAGCTCGATGAGTTTATCGAGTAGCCCCCTCAATCCTCTGCCCTCACTTAAATAAAAAAGGCGGAATGTTTCCACTCCACCTTTGATTTTTTCGTCTTAATTTACGGAATCTCTATTTTCGAGTCATCTTTGAATCTACCTTGCTGCCACCAAGGCAATCTGGGGATTCAAAGGGAATACCAGCCTCTTTGGCCCACTCTTCAGGAGTCAAAGCTCTTTGGGTCAGAGCGTGCAAACCGGTTTTATACTCCCCCGCTATGATATCATTTACCAGTCGCTGCCGATCAATTCGGGATTTACCGACAAAAATTTCTGAGACCACCAGAACTTTGAAATGTGTTTCTGAGTTAGGTGGTACAGAGTGTTTATCGCTCTCGTTTTCAATTTGCAAAACGGAAGGATGAAGTTGGTTATCTAAAAGATCTTGCAGTCTCTCTAAGCGGGAACTCATCAATATTTCCTAACTACCTTTTTTCAATTTTTGATTTCACGTAATCAACACCCATGCGTGCAATGGTGAAGACGCCTTTTTCATCCAGAGTCTTTTCGATATCTTTAGCTTTTCTTAAAGCTTTTGCGGCCACCATCTGAGCCATTGGATTATCAACGGGAAGGCCTTCGAAGTCGCCATCTTGCTGCCATTCTCCGACAACACTTTCCGCAAAGTTCATAACTTCAGGGGCTTTCATGCGGATGTATTCACTCCCATAAAACTCTAGATGAACTTTTGGATTTTCCATATCCTCCGAAGATGCCTGAACTCCCTCATCCTCATCCAATGACGCCTCTTCTTCACGCTCGACACCTGACGCTTCATAAGCAGAATGAGATTGGTCCATCTCAGCGCTGTCTGCTTCTGTTTTTTCGTGGCGACTTGCGTGCTTAGGGGATTTTTCAGACGAAGCTTTTTTAGAGTGTGAATGCTCAGCTTTTTGAGCTTGCGCCTTCATCTCTGCATGTTCTTCAGCCATTAGGTCTTCATTGGGAATTTTAGATTCGTCCGTCATCTTCTTTTTCCTGTTTTTACGAAGAGTTTGATCTTTATGCATTTTAAGCCTTTTTTTGTTATTTTCATAGTGTGTTGTTACGTGCGGCATGTTTCCTCCGTCAAAGTCATAGATTTTCCATTAATTTTAAGCTCTGCATCCTGTTAAGGGGCTTCGGGTGAGGGCTGAGATGAGGCTTCTCGAAGATATCCCGTGGCCTCTTTAAGCATCCCTCTCATCGCATCGACGTCGTCTTCATAAGACCACAAAAGGCGCTCACGGAGCCTCTGAAGCTGCAAGTTTTGCTCATGAGTCAGAGGCTTCATTGAATCCACAATACGCTGTAAATACAAATCACCCTGCCTCTTAAAATCGCCGTAATTCCACTCTTCATCGTGATTGTCTAAAAATCGTAAAAAGTCCGCGATAGCGGGATTTATGGGTTCACTCACTCCAGTATCTCCTCGTGAAGTTTTTCGCCTTTGAATATCGCGAACCCCCTCTTAGAAATGAATGCCTCTTGAAGAAACTTGCAAAGATACAGTGCGGAGGTCGCCGTACTGACTGGGCTTAGTGACAAAATTGTGAGTTCACAATTTTGTCACTTAATCCTCCTCAAGGCCAAAAGCCCCAGACCATAGTATTTTTTAATGAACACAGGAGATCGCTGTGAAAAGACTTCTAATCGTAATTTTAGCCATGCTTATTACAACGGCAGGTTGCCGCAAGGGAAAGCCCGATGACGATAGTGAACTCACTCAAGCCCCTCAAAATCTTTTTAGAGGTGTGCCCGCCGATCTTGCCGGCACTTGGAGTGGACCTTGTCATCTCTCAGAGAACTGCGCCTCTGAACTTTTGATTCAACTGCAACAAGATAAAATCATGATCCGCTTTTCTTATGTGATCGACGAAAAGGTCTTTGGACTTTCTTCTGGTCCCTATCGTTTAGAAAGTAATAATATCATCGATGAAAATGGTTACTCTGTCGGAGCCATTGGCCATGGAGGTCTTTTTATAGACCGACCTGATATTGGTAAACTCATCGCAGCCAAACAAGAAAGCGGTGGCCTTGTGCTTACTATCGAACAGGGGGATCGAGAGAGCCTCAAGGTGGAGTTTCCCCCACTGAAAGAAGTTCAAGCAAACGTGAGTAATAAATCACTCACTGCTTTTCTAAGATCCACCTTTTTTTGAAGTCAGTTGACCATCAAGTTTAGCTAAGAAGTTCGCCACAAGATCTTCACGATCTTGCCCTACCACGGGCCGAGCACCCTGTGGGAACTCCGTATAGAGCTCTGTTGGTACTTCCAATAAGAACCTTGAAGGAGCTGACGGCCGAACAACACCATTGCGCTTACGCTGCTGACAGCGTGACATCACAAGGCGTTTTTTTGCTCGCGTCACCCCGACATAAAAAAGTCTTCTCTCCTCATCGATATCAGATCCCAAGTTTCGATGCGGCAGAAGATCTTCCTCAAGCCCCGCTAAAATCACAACCGGAAACTCTAAGCCCTTGGATGCATGCAGAGTCATCAGTTGAACTTTATTCTGATTTTCTTCTTCCTCGTTCAGATCATCTCGAAGCATCATCGAGTCCACAAAAGACTTAATGGCCTCAACGGAATAAGATCGCTTCCCAAGGTAGGCATCTAAAATGCGTCCGAGGATTTCAACAACGACCCATTTCTTCTCAGCGCTCGTCGGATCAGCGGCCGTCGAATAGACAAACTCGCGATAACCGATGCTCTCAAAAAGCTCCACCATCTTGGCACCTGGAGTAGAGCCCACATGAAAATCCAAAATGTTCTTAGGAAGATTTTCGATAAACTCAAAAAGCTGTTCGATGGATTCGCCCGCTTTATCCTGAACTCCGGCATCCTTCCAGAATCGACAAGCATCCACGAAATTAATACGGCGACTGAGAGAAAACTCCGTGAGTTTCTCAATAGAAGTATCCCCAATTCCACGACTCGGAACATTGATAATTCGACGCAAAGAAACTTCATTCGGAGCCAAAGCCTGCTTTAAATACGCCATCATATCTTTGATCTCACGGCGATCAAAGATCGAGGTTCCACCAGATATATTATACGGAATATTAGCGCGCCTTAAAGACGACTCGATCAAACCACCCTGGGTGTTCGAGCGATATAAGATCGCAAAATCTTTATATGAAAATCCCTGCCTTTGAAAGTTCAGGATTTCACTAACCACAAAGTCACATTCATCTTCTTCCCGATCCAAAACAAAAAGCTCTGGAAGAACACCTGTGTCCTTAGCATTTTCAGATTTTAAAATCTTACCGTGACGATTTTTATTTTTGGAAATCGCAGCGTTGGCAACAGCCAGGATCTCTGCCGAAGAACGATAGTTCCTCTCAAGCTTGATCACCTCGCAATTTGCAAACTCTTGAGGGAAGTTTAAAATATTTTTAACTTCAGCCCCACGCCATCCATAAATGGATTGGTCATCGTCCCCAACCACTGTCAAATTATTGTGAGTCTTCACAATTTGCGCAATCAGATCCATTTGCATGCGATTGGTATCTTGGAACTCGTCCACCATCACTTGCGTGAAACTGTTTTGGACTTTTTCTAAAATTTCTGGATTCTCTCGAAAAAGTTGCAAGGGCTTGATTAATAACCCCTCAAAATCCACCACACCGAGATGCTCTAAGCGCTTTGTAAATCGAGGAGTTAAAAGTTCCACCATCTCGTGGTACTCGTCAAAACCTTCTGTGGTGTGCGCAAGCCCTGTTCTGCTATCATTGATCATGGATAAAATCTTATCCACATCGAATTTATCTTTGCCAGAGTTGCGAACGTCTTTGAGCAAGTCCTTGATAATAGCATTGCAGTCACTTTGATCGACAATACCAAAGTAAGGACTCAACCCTGCGTGCTTATGAAATCTACGAAGAATCTGCAAACCAAAAGAGTGAAAGGTGCCAGCCCAAAGGTTCTTACCCGTTGAACCCAGTTTGACACCTACACGATGCTTTAATTCTTTTGCAGCTTTATTAGTGAATGTAAGTACGCAAATTTCTTGCGCCTGTGCGACTCTCTCGGAGATCAGCCGACCCGTTCTTGAGACAAGCACGGTGGTTTTTCCCGAACCGGCTCCTGCCAAAATAAGCATCGGGCCGTAATTATGCTTTACGGCCTGCTGCTGTTCGGGGTTTAAACCCTTCAGCCATTCCATGATTTATAAAAATCCTAACTCTTAAACTCTGTTATGAATAAGAGAACGAACTTCGTCCTCGAAAACCACTTCGATTTTATCATCGAGTGCTTCTTTGACATAGCCCATACCAAATTTTGGATGGTTCAGTTTTACGTTTTTTGCAAACTTGCTACGCATATTGTACGACTCTACTGGAGCGCCTTCATCAGACATCAACATTTCGTACTCATTCTTATGGCTTGAGCGACGTGAATTCATTGTCTGCTCACGTTTTTTCGCAGCAGCACCAGTCAATGGCTTCGTTGTACGGCTTTGAGCCTTTGGCAAAGAGTATGCTTTTTGTGAACCACAAATTTCACACTTGATCTTTGCAGATGTTGAAGAGGTATGAGCTAAAACAACATGATACCTGTCAGCATCACATTTTTTACAGAATACAAAAATTGATTTTGCGACAGCGGGTAAACTAATGTTCGACATTTTTCGTTCCTATCTAGTAACGTTGTTTTAAATTATAAATCATCAAAGGCTCATCCAAACTCTTCTTCGCGATCTCTCCAGCACTCAAAAAGAAAGGACCTTCGTTTCTTTCGATACGCATTTGCATATCGAACATGCTCTTCTCGTTTGTGGGATCAATGTGAGTGCCCGTTTGCGCGTACTTCTCTAAAAAAGCATAATCTTCTTCTCTAGAAAAGAATTTTTCCCAACAATTCGTATTCACCTCAGCGCGGTAAGTAATTGTCTTGGCGTGAGAGTGAACAGGAGCATAAGAACCTATTACTTCTAAGTGGCCATAGTGAGAGTGAAGCTTTAATGCAGGACTCCCCCACTGAGTCATTCCAGAGCACTGCTCAACGTTAGCATACCACAGACCGAAGGCCTTGGATAAGAAACCCAGTCCATAGAACTGCTCTTCTTTAGGTAATAAGGAGTTGATTGAGCATAGGTTGTGGGCCACCCACTCCCCTTTATGCATCGTCGGAATAATAATAAAAAGTGAAAGTGGAACCCAGTCCATATCATCCAGGCTCTGCACTTCTGACAAAACCGAAGAGGACTTAACGGGACTCAAGGATGCTGGAAACTTTTTAGGATCTAGAGCTTCACGCATGGCCGGAGTCAAAGCACTCGGGCGTGCCGCAAAACCTGCAACAAAGCCTGGCATCACTGCACAATCGTAAAACACCCAACGAGGCATCGCCATATTTGAAGGGCCAAAAGCGCGTTCTTCCAAAGAGTAGATACGATCAGCGAAGGCCAGTTCTTTAAGTTCAAGAGGATTTTTAACTATGGGTGTGTGAGGAAACCAGTCAAGGCGATGAACGGAGCCGGGTTGAGCGATTTGATTTTCAGATCTTACGAAAACATAAGGTCTGATATCATCTCTATCCATCCAGTTCGCTTTTGCCAATAAAGAATTCATGAATATCCAGTCTAAAAACAGTGAAACGTACGAGGGGTCATCTTACTAAAAATCAGCCCGTCTGAGGAGACAAAGTTTGATGATGCGCCGTTCTCTAGTCCTTTTTCATCTGAGCGCACTCTACTGAACTCGAAGATTACAACCCAGCCTGAGGGTGCGCCAGAGTGAGACTGGCTTTCTAGACACCAGAAGGGGCTCTCATTAAGAGATTCCCACCATATCCTCAGGCCTCACCGCTTTATCAAACTCCTCTGCCGTCAATAAGCCAGACTTAACGGCCTCTTCCTTAAGAGTCGTGCCGTTTGCATGAGCTGCCTTCGCAATTTTAGCTGCATTGTCATAGCCTATATGGGGATTTAACGCCGTCACCAGCATCAGAGAACTCTGCAAAAGACTTTGAATCCGCGCACGGTTGGCTTCAATTCCCAAGACACAATGCTCAACAAACGAGTCACTGGCATCTGCCAAAAGACGAATGGAGTTTAAAACATTAAACACAATCAGGGGTTTAAAGACGTTCAACTCAAAATGCCCCGTTGCTCCGCCGACACTCACCGCCACATGATTGCCCATGACTTGAGCACAGACCATCGTGAGAGCTTCACTCTGAGTAGGATTCACTTTCCCCGGCATAATAGAACTGCCTGGTTCATTTTCTGGCAGGTGAATCTCTCCAATTCCGCAACGAGGCCCCGACCCCAGCATGCGAATGTCATTGCCGATTTTCATCAAAGACACGGCCGCTGAGTTCAGCGCACCACTCACCTCTACTAAGGCGTCGTGGGTCGCGAGAGCCTCAAATTTGTTAGGAGCCGTCACAAAAGGCAATCCAGTTTCTTGCGCGATAGCTGCCGCAGCTTTCACAGCAAACTCAGGATGAGTATTGAGTCCCGTCCCAACGGCCGTCCCTCCCAAAGCCAACTCATAGAGATGGCTTTGAGTATTGCGAATCCTTTGCTGGGTGTTTTTCACCTGCGTGGCATAACCTGAAAACTCCTGACCTAATGTCAAAGGAGTTGCATCCATAAAGTGCGTACGACCAATTTTAACGATATCCTTAAACTCTTCTTGTTTTTGCTCTAAAGCTTTTTGGAGTTTTTCTAGAGCTGGCAAAAGCCGATGATGAATCTGCTCGGCCACTGCAATATGCATCGCTGTGGGAAAGGTATCATTGGAGGACTGCCCTTTATTCACATCATCGTTAGGATGAATTTCTTTACTAGGAAGTACGACTCCCAAATCCGTCATCGCCTTGTTGGCGATCACTTCGTTGGCGTTCATATTTGTCTGTGTGCCAGAGCCTGTTTGCCAAACAACCAATGGGAAATGCGCGTCTAAATTACCGCGAATCACTTCATCACAAGCCACACTAATAGCCTGCATCTTTTTTTGATCAAGCAGCCCGAGTTGATGATTCACCTTCGCTGCGGATTTTTTAAGAATACCCAAGGCACGAATCATCTCCCTTGGAAATCTATCTCCGCCGATTTTAAAATTTTCTAAAGACCTCTGGGTCTGTGCTCCCCAAAGTTTATCCTTCATGACCTGCACTTCACCCATGGTGTCTTTTTCGATTCTAAAATCAGAAGTCTTCATCGTCTTAGCCTTTCCTTGCTACTTGCCCGACATGGGCTTGTGCTGTGGGATAAATAACGAGCTCTTGAATATTCACATGAGAAGGGCGCGACAGGCACCACGCGATGGTCTCTGCAATGTCCTCTGAGCTGAGAGGCTTCATTCCCTCATAGACCTTATCCGCTGCCGTTTTATCTTTCAGACGAATTTCAGAGAACTCTGTGTGCACCATTCCTGGCTCGATATTGGTGACCCGAATGTTGTGTCCCAATAAATCCATGCGCAAGCCTTCGCTTAAAGCGCGCACGGCAAATTTAGTGGCGCAATAAACTCCCCCACCTGGGTAAGTCCATCTGCCTGCAACAGAGCCAAGATTAACAATATGGCCAGAGTTTTTCTTCACCATCTCTGCCACTAGCGCACGAGTCATAAAGAGCATTCCCTTGATATTGGTATCAATCATTATCTCCCAATCATCCAGATTCGCACTCTGCATTTTATCAGTACCCAGAGCCAATCCAGCATTATTCACTAGGATTTCGACTTTCGGTAAAATCTCTTGTTGTTCTTTTAAAAACTCACTGACCTCAAAGCGATCGGAGACATCAAAACATGCCAAACGAATTTCAAGCGAACCATGCTGCTTTTGAATTTCATTCTTTAGAGCTTCGAGGCGCTCATATCTTCTGCCTGTTAAAAGCAAATGATGCCCCTGAGCTGCCAGCGCCTTTGCCGTTGCCCAGCCAATTCCTGAGGTCGCTCCAGTGATTAGCGCCCATGAACTCATAAACTCTCCTTCTACCTTAAGGTTCGCGATTAAGGTTCATCTTCCACGCTGTCAGCAGGCCCTCTTGCTTGGTATGGCATGAAGCCAGCTTCCGCGCGGCCTACACTTCAAAAATTCTTTGCACTTTTTGTACATTCGAACCTTTTTGATGAACCTCTATGTGAGCGTACTCGTCGAGGCGAAAAAAGATAGAATTGCCGCAGCGCAAATCACTCTTCCAGTTACCTTGCAGCCAGAATCTTGATAGCTTCCGTTCTATGAACTGTCCTTGCGGAAATACTAAAAAATACGAAGAATGTTGTGCAATCTATCACACAGGTAAAGAGCTTGCTCCAACAGCAGAACTCTTGATGCGTTCGCGCTATACAGCCTTTGCGAAGAAGCAACTCGATTATATTAAAAACACAATTCATCCTCAGAATATTCAGGATTTCAACCAAGAGGCCAACCGTGAGTGGGCAGAGTCCGCTGACTTTACGTCTCTTGAAATTCTACGCGCTGAAGAGTCTGGCAATAAAGGAATCGTTGAGTTTAAGGCCAACTACACTGTGGATGGTGAAGAGTACCTTCACCACGAAGTGAGCACCTTCAGAAAGCAATCTGGCCAGTGGTATTTTAAAACTGGTAAAGTGATTGATTACGAAGACGAAGAGACCGAGGAGTAAGAATGAAATATTGGCTGATGAAATCAGAGCCCGATGTTTATTCCATCGACCAATTGAAAAAAGATAAGCGCACTTGGTGGGAAGGTGTCAGAAACTACCAAGCGCGGAATTTCATGATCGATATGGAAGTCGGCGATTTGGTTTTATTCTATCACTCCAATGCGACTCCTCCTGGAATTGCTGGAATTGCGAAAGTCTCTAAACCAGCTGCTCCGGATGAGTTGCAGTTTGATAAAAAGTCTGAATATTACGATGCCAAGTCTTCTCCGGAAAAGCCTCGCTGGTCTTGCGTTGAAGTTTCTTTTGTAAAGAAATTTAAAAACTTCATCAGCCTTCCTGACTTGCGTGACAACGCTAAGCTTGCCGATATGACGGTTTTACAAAAAGGCTCGCGCCTCTCAGTTCAACCTGTTGACAAAAAACACTTCGAATTGGTTGAAAAACTAGGTGATGCTTAATCCATGAAACTGTTCTTAGCTCCCATGGAAGGCGTGGTGGATTGGGTGATGCGCGATACGCTGACTCGCATTGGTGGTATTGACCAGTGCGTGACTGAATTCCTGCGCGTCACCAACCGCCTGCATCCTGAGAGTGTTTTCTATAAGAACTGCCCTGAGCTAAAAACCAACTCCGAGACTCGCTGGGGTACACCGGTCTTTTTGCAACTTCTTGGCGGCCAAGCTGAGCCCTTGGCTCTCAATGCAGAGCGCGCAGCGAAACTCGGCGCCAAAGGCATCGACTTAAATTTTGGTTGCCCCGCAAAAACCGTCAATCGCCATGATGGCGGAGCAAGTCTTTTAAAATCCTGCGATCGAATTTATGACATTGTAAAAACGGTACGCGATGCGGTTCCCGCTTCAACCCCTGTCACCGCTAAAATTCGCTTAGGCTTTGATGATCCTTCCCATTGCTTAGACATCGCCCAAGCAGTTGAAGAAGCCAATGCTACTTGGCTCACTGTTCACTGCCGCACAAAGACCGATGGCTATAAGCCACCTGCGCACTGGGAATGGATTCCTAAGATCAAAGAACGAGTCAAAATTAAGATTATCGCCAATGGTGAAATCTGGAATGTGGATGATTTTCATCGCTGCGTGGAAGTCACTCAATGCGAAGACTACATGATCGGCCGCGGAGTGATGAGCAATCCGTTTATTTTTAAGCAGATCCAACAAAGTCTAAAAAAAGAAACCGTGGAAGAGATGAGTTGGGAAAAAGCAAAACCACTTCTGCCGCAGTTTTTTGAAGCAAGTACACTCTACATTAACAATCACTTTGCTGTTTCCAGATCTAAACAATGGCTGCGTGCTCTGTCGTTAAAAAATCCAGAAGCAAAACCTGTTTTTGAGCAGTTGAAGGTTTTAAAGAATCCGGTCGAGTTTCAAACTCAGTTGGAAAAAATCTGTCTCTAAATATTTTTTGTTAGCCACCATCGCCACAATCCTTTGGGGGATGATGACCTTCCGACTCTGTCGGGGGAAAAGATTTCAGGATCTACTCCTTAGAGATTGAAAACTCATTGAGAAATAAAAAAGGCGGTCTTTCCACCGCCTTTTTTTATTCGACTATTCAGCCAATAATTTATCGAGTTCTCCAGATTCATCCAGATCTTTTAAATCCGTGTATCCACCGATCAATTTATCGTTGATGAAAATCATCGGAACTGTTCGCCATCCCGTTTCATTTCTAAGTCTATCAAGTTCGTCCAAATTATCTGTCAAATCGACAACATCGAACGCAATCCCGCGTCCCTCAAGGAAATTAATTGCGCGGTCGCAATAAGGGCATGGATTCTTCTTATAAAGCTTCACTTTTTTCATAACTTTCCTTTTGACTTCGTCTAATCATATCGCCAAGGTCTGAGGCATTATGAATTGTATCTTATGTCAGTCCGAGAGAACAGACCTTTTTAAGGTCGTCAAAAAACCTGAGCGCAGCTATTTTCACTGTATTGATTGTGATATGATTTATATGCATCCTTTGGAGCGCTATACTTCTCAAGAAGAAAAAGCTCGATATGATTTGCACGAAAACAATCTAAGTGCGGGTTATGTTGCTTTCCTACAACCTCTGATCGAAGACCTGCACAAGCTCTGCAAAGAGAGCTTAAAGAATTCCCAAGTCGTGAAAGGTTTAGACTATGGCTGCGGCCCCACGGCTGTTGCCAGCGAACTGATGGCGATAAAAGGCTATCAGATGACGAACTACGATATGTATTTTGCTCCTGATCAAAGTTACCTCAATAGCAAATACAAATTCATCTTGAGCACAGAAGTGTGGGAACACTTCTACTATCCACATAAAGAAATTCACAACCTTGTGGACCTCCTCGAATCAGGTGGTCTGCTTGGAGTTATGACCTCTGCTCATAAAGGCGAGGCTGCATTTCACGATTGGCACTACCGCCGCGATCTGACTCACGTTTCGTTTTTCTCTGAAAAAACATTTGAATGGGTTGCACAAAAATTCGGACTGCGTATTCTAAAAGCACGAAGTCCTTATTTCATACTCCAGAAAATTTAATTTAGAAGTGCTCTCGCAGAGTCGATCCAGTTTTTGAACCTCTATCGAGGGATTTTGAGTCCCGTCCTTGGTTCTAAGTCAGTGCCTAGAAACCTGCCAGAGTGTTCTTTAAATTAGCTTCGAAATAATTTCGATGAGAACTCGAATTATTTCTAAAACGAGCTTCACTATTTTGAGAATCTGCCGAAAATGACATTGTGTGTTTGTCATATCGATCTCCTTTAAGGATATCGATAAAAGTTCCATCCAAAAGGTGACTCTGCGAAAGCAACGTCACCTTTTGCAATTTTGATCCCCCGCTCTCAACCACACCTCACGCCCAATTCTGCAACAAGAAATCCGAATCCCGCAATGACACTAAATACAGAACTCGAAGGTTCGTCAAAAGGGTTCAGATGCAAGGCGGAGGTGGGCTCTCGCAGCGCAGGCGTGCTCCATGCACGTCGGAGCGAGAAAGCCTGCCGACAACGAAGTCAGATGATCCCCATTCATAAGCTCTAGAAGTTCGTCAAAAAGGTTTGCATGCGCGGCGGAGGGTTTCGCCCGCAACAAAGGCGTACTCAAAGTACGCCGAAGAGAGGACGAAGCCCGACAACAAAGCAGGCAGGCCTTTTTCACGAACTTCGCTATTGGCGGAGGTCGGTGTGTGCCGACATCTCTATCCTATTTTCAAAAAACTTCGCCACTCCCAGAATCATTTCATCAATGTTTTTCGCCTTCGCGCAAACACCCACAAGAGTATTTCCAAAGGGCAACCACACTGAAGTAGTGCGTACGTAGAAGCGCACTTTGCGCATAGCTAGATCTTCGCCAAAATAATGACGACTGCGCTCGATAAGTTTTAAGAGACTGCGGCCGTACTCAGCTCCCTCTTCTTCGGGAGTTTGCGGAGCGCGCAGACCTTCTTTACCTCGAGGAGCTTTCATACCCAACTTCTCGCCGAGCTGCCAAAGCATCCAAGGTCTTGCAGCAAGGCCACGCCCTGCCATGGCCATGTCACAGCCAGTCTCGGTCAGCATGAGGAGGGCATCATCGACAGTTTGCACGTCACCATTGCCAATGACGGGAAAGTCGACAACTGAATGTAGATATTTAATTTGATTCCAATCCGCACTACCGCGACGTTTTTGTTCTGCCGTGCGCGGATGAAGGCAGACCCAGCTTGCACCCGCCTTACGAAGTCCACTGACAAACTCTAGGAGTTCGTCGAGTTCCTTATTACTTCCAACGGCTCGCAACTTTACACTGACGGGAACATTTGAGTTCTCAACAGTCATGCGCACAACCTCAGCGGCATAACTTGCATCACCCATCAAGGCGACACCATAGTTATGCTTTAGGGCTTTTTGCACCGGACAACCCATGTTGATATCAATCCCTTCAGCGCCCCACTCCACCAGACGCTTCACACTTTCAGCGATGGGCTTTTCTTCATTGCCAAGAATTTGCGGAATAAGCCCAGGCTCAAACTCTGCGCGCATTGTTTCGGGAGTTTTTTCTAAATTCTCGCTGGGAATTCGCCGACTATTGAGCATCTCTGTCGGCCAAATAGTGTAGGCATCTTCAGGAAGGTATTCGCGCATCACTTCGCGCAAGGCCACATGAGTAAGACCTACCATGGGCGCTAAGCAAAGAGGGAAGTTTACCTTCCCTCCTAAAATCGGTCTATGCAGTCCGTAATTCATTTTTATAATTATCCATTGTCGATCAAAAGATCCAGATACGACTAAAAGCCGAAATCAACTACGCTTGCTGACCCGCGATGCCTGGCACTAGAGACTTCAAAGCCTCGTATCCGCCGAACATAACCGCAGAGAAAAATAAATCTCCGCCAACTTGATTACCGAAGAATGGAATAGCCGCTACGTAACACTGAACTAAGCCTTCAAAAGTACGAGCGTACATGCCGTCCATCATCCAAACACCGAAGTTTGAAACCGCGAAAAATAATACACTCGCAAGTAAAGACATTCCGCCAACTTTAACAACTGAACGCTGTGAGCGCAGAACCCATCCCAAAGCCACGATCGCAGCAAAAGCTGCATAGACAAAAACCATCGTGTTATGAAAGCCCAGAATAGCATCTGTTAACATCAATGCCGCCAACGGAACAATGAGTGACAATCTTTTTGGAAGATAAGCACCACCAAAAAGAGCCATAGCTCCTACAGCTGTGAAGTTCCAAGGATGAGGAATAAAACGACTAAAAGCTGCCGCTAAAATCATTAATCCTAAGGCGAATAATTGATTCATTGATTGATTTTTTTGAGTCATGGAATCCCCTTTTTATGCGTGGCGAAATTATCACCGATTCAATCTATTGTCTACCAGTTCTTGTACAACTGCCGGCTCTGAGAGAGTCGAAGTATCGCCAAGTTGATCTGGTTGATTTTCAGCAATTTTTCTTAAGATTCTGCGCATAATTTTACCTGAGCGAGTCTTTGGCAAACCCGATACAAACTGAATCAGATCCGGTGTAGCAATAGGGCTGATTTCTTCGCGCACAATTTGCACTAACTCTTTGCGCAGTTCTTCTGAAGACGCCTCGCCGGCTTTGAGACAAACGTAGGCATAGATCCCTTGGCCTTTTATATCGTGAGGATATCCCACGACGGCGGCCTCGGCGACTTTCCCATGGGCCACCAAAGCAGATTCAATTTCTGCAGTGCCAAGGCGATGACCAGAGACGTTCAAAACGTCATCAACTCTTCCCGTGATCCAATAGTCCCCATCAGCGTCTCGACGACAACCATCACCACTGAAGTAGTATCCCGCGTATTGAGAAAAATATGTTTCTTCAAAACGTTTATGATCATTTAAAACTGTGCGCGCTTGCCCTGGCCAAGAATCCTTCATCACAAGAAGTCCTTCGCACACTCCCTCAAGTTCTTGCCCTTCTTGCGAAAGAACGGCCGGCTTCACTCCCAAAAAGGGTTTCGTGGCAGATCCAGGCTTTAATGTTGTTGCCCCTGGAAGTGGCGAAATCAAGATCCCGCCATTTTCAGTTTGCCACCAAGTATCGACAATAGGACAACGCCCATCACCGACATTGTTATAATACCAGATCCACGCTTCGGGATTGATTGGTTCCCCCACAGATCCTAAAAGTCTTAAAGACTTTCGCGAGGTTGCTTGAACGTACTTTTCTCCTTCACGCATCAATGCTCGGATAGCCGTCGGTGAAGAATAGAAAATACTGACTTGATGTTTATCAACGACTTCCCAAAAGCGTGAAGGCGTTGGGTACGTGGGAACTCCTTCAAACATCAAAGTTGTCGCGCCGTTAGAAAGAGGACCATAGACGATATAACTATGCCCAGTCACCCACCCCACATCGGCTGTACACCAATAAATATCATTCTCATGACAATCAAAAATATACTGATGAGTTAAACTTGCATAGACAAGGTACCCACCTGTTGTATGCACAACACCCTTGGGCTTTCCTGTAGAACCTGAAGTGTAAAGAGTGAATAAAACATCTTCTGCATCCATCACCTCGGGCTCGCAGTGAGAGTCCGCCTTAGCCATTTCATCGTGATACCAAAGATCTTTAGCTGAATCGAAGGCCACGTCGTTTCCTGCAAACTTAACAACTAAAACTTTTTCGGCTTGAGGTACTTTGTGCAGAGCTTTGTCGATATTGTCTTTTAACTTAAGTAACTTCCCTGCACGATGCCCACCATCGGCTGTGATCACAAATTTTGATTGTCCATCGTTCATACGATCTGAAATTGCATCAGGAGCAAAGCCTCCAAAGATCACAGAGTGAGGCGCACCAATACGAGCGCAGGCAAGCATTGCTATTGTCGCCTCTGGAATCATCGGCATATAGATAGTAACGATGTCGCCTTTTTTGACGCCCATCTTTTTAAGCACGTTCGCTAGTTTAGAAACTTCTGCATGAAGCTCTTTATAAGTAATTTTTCTGGAAGGAGTCTTTGGATCATCTGCTTCCCAAATCAAAGCGACCTTATCACCGCGATCTTTTAAGTGGCGATCTAGACAGTTGTAAGAGGCGTTGAGTTTTCCCTCTAGGAACCAACCAATTTTTACGGGGCGATGGAAACTAACGTCTTTGACTTTTTGAAACGGCTTAAACCAATCAATCCTCTGCGCTTGCTCGGCCCAGAACTCATCTGGAGAATTCATAGATTGCGCATAAAGAGCCTTGTATTTTTCTTCATTCACAAAGGCATTCGTTTGCCATTCAGCAGGAACTGGATAGATTTTTTTACTCATCGTCTTACCCTCACCCCTATAGGGTAATCCTTTTAAGACATGAGACAAAGTCTAAATAACAAAAGCGAGTTTTATGACTCGCTTTTCTATAAGAAACCTTCGAGATCCGAAGATACTTAAAAACAAACATGAGAATCTTCAAATAAAGATTCTCACTCCATAAAACCCTCCCCTGAAACAAAGCTTCGTCAAAAGGGTTCAGATGCGAGGCGAAGGCAGGCTCTCGCAGCGCAGGCGTGCTCCAAGCACGTCGGAGCGAGAAAGCCTGCCGACAACGAAGTCAGCTGGGCCCTTTTCACGAAGCTTACTTGGTGATTTGAAAGAGGTCGGCTATCGCCTTCTCAAAACTCTCCGCCGGCATCAACCCCGAACTCATCGCAGGCTCCCCTTGCATAGGGACAAATAAAATACTTGGAATACCGCGAATGCCAAACATTGCGGCGAGTTCTGGAGAGGCTTCCGTGTCGATCTTATAAATATCAACTTTGCCTTCATAAGTTTTTGCGACTTCATCGAGAATTGGCGCCAGCGCACGACAAGGTCCACACCAGTCTGCATAGAAATCAATGATCGCCGGCTTTGTACCTTTGAAAGTCCACTCTTTGTTTTGTTCAAAATCAAAAACTTTATCTTTAAATGTTTGCAGGTTGAGAGTTTCCATAGCTGCTTCTCCTCTATTCTTTGATTGGAATTTTTAAGTATTTAACACCGTTATTTTCTTCCTGAGGAAGGTTTCCGGCATTGATGTTGACTTGCACACTGGGTAATAACAATCGTGGAGTTGAGAGTGTCGCATCTCGACGATTCCTAAACTCTACGAACTCAGTCTCTGTGATTCCATCTGGCAAGTGAATATTTTCTTTCTTCTGTTGGCCTATCGTAGATTCAAAAGCAAGCTCTCTTCCGTTGGGAAGATAGTCATGCCCTGTAAATGTTCGGTAGTCTTCAGGTAACTTATAAATCTTTTCATGCACTGAGTGATACAGATCCTTAGCACTGCCCGCAGGGAAATCACAACGACCTGTTCCGTAATCAGGCATGAATAGAGCATCTCCTGTGAAGACAGCATCTCCGATCACATAGGTACTACAAGCCGGTGTGTGCCCCGGAGTATAGATCGTCTGTATAGATAAAGTACCCGCGTGCAGTTTTTCTTCTTCGTTTAGAAGAATATCAAACTGACGCCCATCTACTGGGAACTGCGGGTCCAGATTATAGACTCCCTTAAAAACTTTTTGCACATCGGTGATCTTCGCACCAATGGCAATTTTTGCTTGCGGAAAGAACTGCTTTAAAACTTGTGCACCCGAAACGTGATCCGCATGAGCATGGGTTTCAAGAATATAGTGAACATTCAAGGCAGCGGCCTTCACAAAAGTGCGAACACTTTCGATCGACTGAGTCGACATGGCTGAAGCCGCAGGATCGTAGTCCCATACTGGATCAATAATCACAGCATCTTTCGTGGTGTTATCGTAAACCACATACGTCAAAGTCCATGTGGCTTTATCAAAAAATTCTTTAACAATGGGTTTCATATTTCTATCCTCATAAATGGTTCAATAAGTAATGAGGGATTAGTACCTCCACCATTTAAACCCAATATAACCCTATTAGATAGAAAACAATTATGTTCTGCCCCATAGTTTCAAAAGAAAAAGCACTTCAGTCCTTCGTTATTTCAAGTTAGAATCAATCCGCTATGAGTGAAAACGTAAACTGGGGCGAGTTACCAAAGACTCTCCGTCATATTTTTGAAGAAAACGCACAGCCTCTTGAATTTAAGAGAGGCGACTTTGTGTATCGTCAAAATGACAACCCCAAGGGACTCTATTATATAAAAAATGGCCTCGTTGGTCTGACAATCATTGGCGCCAATTCCGGCAAAGAATACTTATTGCGTTTCTTCAAAGAAGGGCAATTCTTCGGTCACCGTTCTCTACTATCTGGCGAGCCCTACCACGGAAATGCTATGGTCTTAGAGAGTTCTCATTTCTTTTTTATTCCTCAAAAAAAGATTGAAGAGATTTTTAAGCAGCAGCCTGAACTTTATCGTGATATCGCCGTCGTACTCGCTAAAGAGCTTCGCCGCGCAGAAACTCAGCATGTCTCTATTTTAGAAAACCAAATCATCCCCAGAGTTGCACAAAGTTTGATCTATTTAAAGGATATCGATCCGGAGCATAATTGGACTCGCCAAGAGATTGCAAACTTCTGTGGTAGCACTGTTTCTACAGTGATTAAGGCCTTGGCTTCAATAGAAGACCTCGGTTTAATTCGCCAATCCGGCCGCTCTATTGAAATTCTAGATCGCAAAGAGCTCTTAGCTCTTTCTTAACCCTCCATGCTTAAGATATTTTAGGAATTATGTTCTGCCACATCATTGAGTTTGCAATGCCTGTGACATTATAGGTTCATGAAAACTTTAAAACTAACATCTCAACTAAGCTGTGAGCAGGTTTATCAAATTTGGACAACGGAACCCGAAGTTATCCAAATCTTAGACCTTCGAGACTCAGTGGAATTTCAAAAAAACCACATTCCTCAAGCCATTAACATCACGGAAGCTGAAGCTAGCAAGATCTTAGAGAATCTCAATGATAGACTTGCAGTGTTTATCTGTTCACAGGAAGAGCAACTTCGCCTCTCAGAAAGTCTTTACGAATACTCGAACTTTGTATTCATGCGGGATTGTGAGCGCTGGCTTTCGTTGGAGTATCCAATGGAAGGTACTCCTCAAGACTGTTCTCAAAAAATTACTTAATAAAAAAACAAAAGGAGATCATATGCCACAAGAATGGATCAACGCCCTCGTTGGGGGGGTAATTATAGGAGTCAGCGTTTCATTAATGCTCTTAGCAAATGGCCGAGTCACGGGTATTAGCGGAATTCTTAGCGGTGCACTTTCTGCTCCCAACAAAGACAGTTCATGGAGATGGAGTTTTCTAGGAGGCCTCTTTGTCGGTGGGCTCGTCATGTTTTCAGCAAACCCATCCTATTTTGAAAATACACTTAACAATTCCTTACCAGTCACGGCGATTGCAGGATTGCTGGTTGGATTCGGTACTGTCTTAGGAAGCGGTTGCACCAGTGGCCATGGCGTCTGCGGAATCAGTCGTTTTTCCATCCGCTCTCTGGTCGCAACAATCGCATTCATGGTTGCCGGTATTCTTGCAGTGACTGTTTTTAGAAATCTAGGAGTCTTATAATGAAAAATAATTTCTTTGCCTTCCTCGTCGGACTTTCTTTTGCCATCGGACTTGCAGTCTCTGGTATGACTCAACCTGCGAAGGTGATCGGCTTCCTGGATATCTTCGGAAGCTGGGACCCCTCATTGATGTTTGTCATGATCGGAGCCATTGCCGTTCATAGTGTGATTTACAAACTCATTCGCAAACGTCCCACTCCTATTCTTGCGAAAGAATGGCAGGTGCCCAATAAAAAAGACATTACGCCTTCATTAGTTATTGGCTCTTTGATTTTCGGTGTGGGTTGGGGCTTAGGCGGTTTCTGCCCAGGTCCTGGACTCACTTCGCTTGCGAGTTTTGAAATCACCCCCGTTGTTTTTGTTCTCAGTATGATTGCGGGTATTTTTATTTTTAAAGTGCTCGACACAAAATTTGGTTTCAAGAGGTAAAAAATGGAAATCCTAGGTTATGCAGCAACAGTTTTAATGGGTCTGTCTCTAGGAGTTCTTGGAGGGGGCGGTTCAATTTTGACCGTCCCGATCCTGATTTACTTTTTTAAGATGGATGCCCTTTTGGCGACAACCTTTTCTCTCTCTGTCGTAGGAAGTACCGCCTTTGTTGGGGCTTCCCTCAAAGCAATAAAAAAAGAAGTCGACTTTAAAACAGGACTTCTTTTTGCTCTACCAAGTTTTGTCGGAGTCTATTTAACAAGGGCATTTCTAATGCCGCTAATTCCCCCTACTATCATAAACCTGGGTTCATGGACGCTTACTAAGAGCTCTCTTGTAATGCTCAGCTTTGCTTTAATAATGTTGGCTGCTTCTTACTCCATGTTAAAACCTAAAGCCTCTAACCGCGTACAGGAAATGGACCCCCGCTATATGCTGATCGCCCTTCAAGGTCTTTTCGTCGGCTTCACCACAGGTTTTGTGGGCGTCGGTGGTGGGTTTTTGATTATCCCTGCGTTGGTGATTTTAGTGGGAATGCCGATGGCCATTGCCACGGGAACTTCTCTTGCAATTATTTCTGCAAATTCACTTGTTGGTCTCCTTGGAGACACTCAATCCTTAGCACAGATAGATCTTAAACTTCTGACAGCTCTATCTATTATTTCTCTTTTAGGTCTTTTTATTGGTAACCGCATTCAAGCGAAGCTCCCAGAAAAACGACTTAAGAAAGTCTTTGCCTTTTTACTTATTGGAATTGGTATCTTCATCCTTTTGGATCACTTCGTTCTCTAATTTTTACAAAAAAAAGGACCGGGTTCTCCGGTCCTTTTCTTATTCAAATATTTTTGAATTCTTAGTTCACGTCTTTGTAATCAGCGTCGATCACATCGTCGCCACCTTCAGTCGAAGAAGATGAAGCTTCGCTAGAGCCCGCGTCACCGCCTGATCCCTCTTGACCACCTTGTTTTTTGTACAACTCAGAAGTCAATTTATGAGTCAGAGTCTGCAATTTATCAAAGTGAGTCTTTAACTCATCAGCACTTGCTGATTTGTTCTCAAGAATCTTCTTCGCCTCAGCAATAGCGTCGTTAGCTTCTTTAACATCAGCTTCCGCCATCTGAGCACCAGAGTCTTTAACAAGCTTCTCTGTTTGATAGATCAAGTTATCAAGATTGTTACGCTGAGTAACTGCCTCTGCGCGTTTTTTATCTTCCTCAGCATGCCCTTCAGCATCTGCCACCGCGCGCTTGATCTCTTCTTCAGAAAGACCAGATTGCGCTGTGATCTTGATTTGCTGAGACTTTCCAGAAGCATTGTCTTTTGCTGTAACACTCAAGATACCATTTGCATCGATATCAAAAGTCACTTCAACTTGAGGAACTCCGCGAGGTGCTGGCGGAATACCCACCAACTCAAAACGTCCTAAAGTTTTGTTATCAGCCGACATTTTTCGTTCACCCTGAAGAACATGGATGTCCACCGCTGGCTGATTATCCGCAGCTGTCGAGAATACCTGAGACTTCTTCGTTGGGATCGCTGTATTTCTCTCGATCAGAGTAGTCATGACTCCACCCAGAGTTTCGATACCCAAGCTCAATGGAATCACGTCAAGAAGAAGAACGTCCTTAACGTCACCAGATAGAACACCCCCTTGAACTGCTGCACCTACCGCAACAACTTCATCCGGATTCACTGTTCTGTTTGGCTCTTTACCAAAGAAATCTTTAACTGCTTTTTGGATAGAAGGAATACGAGTCGATCCACCTACCAGTACAACTTCGTCGATATCCGAAGCTTTAAGACCCGCGTCTGCGAGAGCTTTTTTACAAGGCTCCATAGAGCGTCTTACAAGATCTTCTGTCATCTGATCAAACTTCGCTCGAGAAAGCTTTGTTTGAAGATGTTTAGGACCTGTTTGGTCAGCTGTAATAAATGGCAAATTGATTTCAGTTTCTTGCGCTGAAGAAAGTTCAATCTTAGCTTTTTCCGCTGCTTCTTTTAAACGCTGAAGCGCCATTTTGTCAGATTTAAGATCGATACCTTGATCTTTCTTAAACTCAGAAATCAACCACTCAAGGATCACGATATCGAAGTTGTCACCACCTAAGTGAGTGTCACCGTTCGTTGCGCGAACCTCAACAACACCGTCACCTACTTCAAGGATCGATACGTCAAATGTACCGCCACCGAAGTCATAGATTACGATTTTTTCTTCAGCCTTTTTATCAAGACCGTAAGCAAGAGCTGCCGCTGTAGGTTCATTGATGATACGCTTTACATCAAGACCCGCAATGCGACCCGCGTCTTTAGTAGCTTGTCTTTGAGCATCGTTGAAATAAGCAGGAACTGTAACAACAGCTTCTGTCACTGACTCGCCCAAGTAATCTTCAGCTACTTTTTTTAGTTTTCCTAAAACAGCTGCGCCAATTTCTTCTGGAGAGATCTGTTTACCCTGTACTTCAAAAGCACAGTCATTACCCTTGCCAACTACTTTAAAAGGAGTCAGCTTGATCTCTTCAGCCACTTCGTCAAAACGACGACCGATGAAACGTTTTGCTGAATAAATTGTATTTTCAGGATTTGTAACAGCTTGACGCTTTGCAATCTGTCCAACAAGTCTTTCGCCATCTTTTGTATAAGCTACTACCGAAGGAGTTGTGCGTGCGCCTTCTTCATTCACTAGTACTTTCGGCTCTCCGCCTTCCATGATCGCAACGCAGGAGTTTGTAGTTCCTAAGTCGATGCCTATAATTTTACCCATACCCATTCTCCTTACTACGTATGATATGTCCTTTAGACACTTTAAATGTGAGGCCTCTGGCTCATCCGTCAAGCATCGTCAGTAACTTTTTTATGAGATTATTTTAACAAATTAAATCAACAACTTACAAAATCGTAACTCGCCACTTAGGGGATTCTTCGGCAGTATCAAGCCTCGCTCCTCCCTAAAGCGTTTGATTTGGCCCTGGTGGAAACCCTTCTCACTGGGGCCATTCAATTTATGGGACTACTTTTTTCTACCGAAAAAACTGCCCAATCCTTCAGCAGAGACCTTCAAACCCTTTGCCTTTGCGATTTCGCGCAAAAGCTTTTCTTCGTCTTTATTCGGCTTTTCAGGCAGCTCTACTTTAACTTGGTAATAGATATCTCCGCGACGGCTGCCTCTCAAAGAAGGAATTCCTTCCCCTGATAGTTTTACCTTATCTCCGTCTTGGATACCTTTAGGAATTTCAACAGTGGTTTGCCCCGTAACAGTAGGAGCGTCCACTTCGGCCCCCAAAATCATTTGAATGTAAGGCACAGAGAGTTCTGCGAATAAATCATCACCATTGCGTTCAAACACCTTATGCTGCTTCACACGAATCTCAACGAAGAGATCTCCCGGAGGGCCTCCGCGATATCCACCTTCGCCTTCCGTCGCCACACGCAAGCGCGTGCCGTTATCAACTCCGGCAGGAATATTCAGGCGAATCTTGCGATGTTCACTTTGTCTGCCAGAGCCTTTACAACCCTTACATGGATTCTTAACGATCTGCCCTTCCCCGTGACACTGAGGGCACGTAGAGGCCATCGCAAAAAAACCTTGAGAGCGAACAACTTGGCCCGAACCACCACAAGTTGGACAAGTAATAGGTTGAGAGCCTTTTTCAGCCCCAGAACCGTTACACTCTCCGCAGTTTTTATCGGTATCAAATTCAATTTCTTTTTCAATGCCAGTTATAACATCTTTTAAAGTGATCTCTGTCACGTAACGAAGATCAGAGCCACGACGAGGCTCGTTGCGATTGCTGCGTCGACGTTGTCCTCCGCCACCCATTCCACCGCCGAAGATGTCTCCGAAGATATCACCAAAATGAGAGAAGATATCCTCAACGTCAGAGAATCCTGCTCCACCGCCACGCCCGGAGAAGGCGTCGTGACCGAAACGATCATATTTTGCGCGTTTATCTGCATCACTTAGAACTTCATAGGCTGCAGCCGCCTCTTTGAATTTTTCTTCAGCTTCTTTATCTCCAGGATTGCGATCTGGATGGTGTTGCATTGCAAGTTTGCGATATGCTTTTTTAATGACATCGGCGCTTGCGTCACGGCCGACACCCAAAATTTCGTAATAGTCTCTTTGAGCCATATCTTTGCTGGTACCTTTATTTTGAATCGATTCAACTCAAAATATGGGCACTGATCAGGGAAGGTCAATGTTTGATCGGAAATTAAGTAAGATCGGGCTTTGGAAGCGGTTTTTGCGCATCGCTTCGTGGAGCGAAAAGCCAGCTATTGCCCCTTTGCTGGGCCTTGAGAGCCTAAAGTCTCTGAACTCTTGGCCAACTTTTCTTGAAGTCGTTTTATAATCGACGTATCCTGCTCAGTCTGAATCATATACTTCAAAAGAGTTTGCGCTGCTTGCTGAGATCCTGATTCAGAATACAAGCCTCCCGCCAAACTGTAGAGCCAAGGCGGTCCGCCATTTTTTGCCGCCGTTTCTAGAAGTACAGCCGCACGCTTCTTATCTTTCACTTCGTAAATGTAGTGATAACCCGCGCGGTAGTTAATAACCCAGTCGTTCGGGAAATATTTAAGAGCTTTCTCAAAAAGTTGAGTCGCACCATCAATATCTGATATAATAACTGTCAACGCTAGGGAACCAGCGGAGTAAGCAACTCTGAAATAGGGTGATAAATTAGTAATCGCATCAAGCATTACGAATAACCAAGAGTTATTTATACAGGTATTTTCTAAACTTTTCTGCTCACAATAGTCAAAATCCTGAACTGCACGAATCCACAAAGAATCAGCAATAATTTCATTGAACCCAAATACAAGTTTTTCAATATGAACTGGAGGATGTATCAGTCTGCGATCCACTCGAAGACTCTCCACCTGGTGTACTTGGGTTACAATTATGATTATGAATGCAAAAGTCCCAAGCAATATACTTGGGACTTTTACTAAATACTTTGAAATCATTGATTTAAAGCTTATTGAATCCCGTTTATTGTATTCCGCAAGACCTTCGAGCTATCTATAGCCCACGCATCGTTACCGCCGCCATTTTGAATAACCGCAACTGCCCCTGCTTGAAAGTTATCAGCGCGGGTCGTGCAATTCGCCGGAACAGCACTTGTTGAAGCTGGGCAGAATGTATTTGTAATTACAGGAGGAGCTGCGTTGGTTGCTCCTCTAAGCATTGTACAACCATTTTGGAACACTCCGTTTTGCCCACAGTATCCACCGGCACCACCAGCTTGAAAAGTAACGTTGGTAGGAGCAGTATTATATCCATGTTCAACACCCGCCACCTGGCCTGTGGCCGAAAAACCAATATTATACCTTAAGCTTCCTTCTGGCGTAAATCCCACAACCACAAAGCGTCCATCGTAAGTATTATACTCAGAATAAAATGCCTTTTCAGAAGTATACAAAGAAGAAAGATTTGTCTTCGCCTCTGATTGACGAGCTTTGGCTATATATTTATTTACAGATGGAATCGCAATGGATGCCAAGATACCGATGATCGCAACGACGACCATAAGTTCTACGAGCGAGAAACCCGCCTGTTTATTATTCTTCGAGAACATTCTAAAACCTCCGTGGTTTTCTTTTTTTGTTTACCCACATAAGTGTGTCAAATCTGATAGATCAAATCAAGTTCATATATGTAAGTAAGACTTTTATTAAACTCTTCTTTCCCCAACCTACGTACTGCTGAATAACCGCTGGATAAGGACAGGTTGTTTTCTTATCGGCACTCCTCCGACTTTTCTACAGCTTTTCTCTTTTGCCTAGACTTGCATCTAACAATAAAGTGCTCACCTTGTAGGTTGAGGTATTCTTGAAATATGAGCGATAACAACAATAAAAATAATTCCAATGTTCCATATGTACACACCGAGGGCGATGTTGGCGTACAAATTGTCCCAAAAGTAAACATTCCGAAAATGTACAAAGTAATTATTCTTAATGATGATTACACGCCGATGGACTTCGTCGTCCTTGTATTGCGTCGCTTTTTCGGAAAAACAGAAGAAGATGCCACAAAAATAATGTTAGATGTTCATAAGAAAGGTTCAGGAGTCGCAGGGGTTTACAGCCTTGAGATTGCAGAGATGAAAGTCATGCAAGTGAATCAATTCTCTCAGCTCAATCAGTTTCCCTTAAAGAGCACTCTGGAGGAGGAATAATGATGAGTCGTGAACTTGAGCGCAAGCTCGCAGAAGCCACAGAACTCGCGAAACGCCACCAACATGAATTCGTTACCCTAGAACATGTACTCCTGGTGTTTACAGAATCTCCTGCAATGACTGAGATACTTGAAGCTTGTTCTGTAAATGTACAAAAACTAAAGCAAGATTTAAGAGATTTTTTTAAAGCGGGCATTCCGAAAATCACTCAAGAACAGCTTGAGTCTTACGGTGGTTTTGATTCCTGGACACCGGAGTTCACTCTGGCTTGTCACCGTCTGATTCAAAGAGCTGCAATTCAAATGAAAAGTGCTGGCCGCAATCAAATCAGCGAAGGCAGCCTCTTGGTTTCACTGTTCTATGAAAATGACTCCCATGCGGCCTATGCCCTTTCTAAACAAGGCCTTACACAGTTTGATATTATCAACTTTATTTCCCATGGAATTACCAAAGAAGGAAAAGGCGATATCCCACCTGCTGGCTCCCCTCGCGGAACCGAGTCCATGGAGACTTTTGATGAAACCAAAAGCTCTCCACTGGATAGCTTTTGTGTAAATTTAAACGAAAAAGCAAAGCTTGGTAAAACAGATCCTCTCATTGGCAGAGAAGATGTTATTGATCGCACAGTTCAAATCCTTTGCCGTCGCACGAAGAACAATCCCCTGCTGATTGGCGAACCCGGCGTGGGCAAAACGGCGATCGCCGAGGGCTTAGCCTATAAAATCATTTTGGGTGAAGTGCCAGAAAAACTAAAAAACACGGTGATCTATGCTCTAGACCTTGGGGGCCTGCTCGCTGGAACTAAGTTCCGCGGAGACTTTGAAGGACGCCTCAAAGCGATTATCAAAGAGATCGAAAAACGCCCTGGCTCCGTACTCTTCATTGATGAGATTCATACCATTGTTGGGGCTGGCGCAACGAGTGGAGGTTCGATGGATGCGTCGAACTTGCTAAAACCCGCCCTTGCCAACGGTGATATCAGCTGCATTGGCTCTACGACACATTCAGAATACCGCCAGTATTTTGAAAAAGACCGTGCGCTCAACCGTCGCTTTCAAAAAATTGACGTCAAAGAACCAAGCATGGAAGATTGCATTGCGATCCTTAAGGGGCTGCGCCCGAGCTATGAGTCTTTTCATGATGTTCTATTTACCGACGATGCCATCACGGCAGCAGTTGAGCTTTCGCAAAAACACATTCATGGAAAACTTCTACCTGATAAAGCCATCGACGTGATGGACGAAGCTGGGGCTTACTTCCGTCTGCGCGATGATGACTCCGAAGAACTAGAAATCAACGCTGAAAAGATCGAAGAGGTCATTGCTAAGATGACGGGTCTTCCGATCGCGGCGATTTCTTCTTCTGAAAAAACTCAGTTGCGCGAACTTGATCGAAAACTCAAAGCCTTGATCTTTGGGCAAGACGAATCCATTGATCGCCTTGTTGCAAGTATCAAATACTCGCGCAGTGGCTTGGGCCGCGCGAACAAACCGATTGGCAGCTTTCTTTTCACCGGTCCTACAGGAGTGGGTAAAACAGAGGTCTGCAAACAGCTTGCGCAAATTCTTGGTGTTCACTTTGAAAGATTCGACATGAGTGAATACATGGAGAAACACGCTGTCGCCCGCCTTGTCGGCGCCCCTCCGGGATACGTGGGGTACGAAGAAGGTGGTTTATTGACAGAGGCCGTGAATAAACATCCTTATGCCGTTCTCTTATTAGATGAGATTGAAAAAGCTCATCCGGATATTTACAACGTGCTTCTGCAAGTGATGGATGCTGGACGCCTCACAGATAGCAATGGAAGAGTGGCAGACTTTAAGAATGTGATCCTTGTGATGACCTCCAACGCTGGTGCCCTTGAGGCCTCGCGTGGAACGATTGGCATGGTGGAAGAAAACCGCAGCTCTATTTCGATGGATGCTATTAAAAAGGCTTTCTCTCCAGAGTTTATCAACCGTTTGGATGCCGTTGTCGCGTTCAATGATCTTTCTGAGGAGATGATTCTTAGAATCACTCAGAAGTTTGTGGATGAACTTAAGATGGCACTTCTGGCAAAAAACGTGGAACTGAATGTCACCCAAGATGTCTTAAAATGGTTGGTCAAAAAAGGTTACGATCGAGTTTATGGCGCCCGCCCACTGGCCCGCTGTGTGGATGAGCATCTTAAGAAAGCCTTGGTGGACGAACTTCTTTTTGGCCGCCTTGTCGACGGAGGACGTGTCAGTGTGGAACTCGAAAACAGCATCTTGAAGTTCCATTTTAGCACCACCTCAAATGGCACTGGACATAAAAACGTAAAACATCCGGTTACGACGTGATGTGATAGTATTGACATTCCTTTTAGAGTTATCATTATCTTAGTGTGCTGTTAGTTAAGCTTTTTCAAATCAATCTCGGAAAAAATTTAACTAACAGCGTACAAGTGATGACTCTAAAAGGAGTATAGTTTCATGGCATTTTTTAAGCGTATTGGTCTTTTTCTTCTGACGAATCTTTTAGTGATTGTTACGATTGGCATTGTTTGGTCTATCGTCAGTCGCTTTCTTGGCCTTGCTGGTCTTAACTCGCAAATTCCGTTCTTAATGGCCTTCTGTGCTGTTTGGGGTATGGGCGGAGCCTTCATCTCTCTATTCATGTCTAAATGGATGGCGAAGATGTTCCATGGCGTTAAAGTTATCGATCCACAAACTCAAGATCCACAACTTCGCCACCTCGTCACTAAAGTTCACGAAATGTCTCGTCGTGCGCAAATTTCTAAAATGCCAGAAGTAGGTGTTTATGAGAGCGTTGACATCAATGCTTTTGCTACAGGACCAACTAAAAACAAGTCTCTAGTTGCAGTTTCTACAGGTTTACTTCAGCGCATGAATGAAAAAGAACTTGAAGGCGTTCTTGCCCACGAAGTGGCGCATATCGCCAACGGTGACATGGTAACTATGACACTGATCCAAGGTATCGTGAATGCCTTTGCAATGTTCTTCTCTAGAATTCTTGCAAACCTAGTGGCATCAAATGTGGACGAGCGCTTCCGCGAAATCGCACGTTTTGGCGTGATCATCCTCGGCGACATTGCATTTACACTTTTAGGTTCTATTGTTGTGAATTACTTCTCGCGCAAACGCGAGTTCCGCGCAGACGCTGGCGGCGCCAAGTATTCTTCACGTGAGAATATGATTGCTGCCCTAGCAAGACTAAAATCGGTCTATGACTTGCCGATTCCTCCAGAGGAAGGTCAGACAGCGACGTTGATGATTTCTAACCGCGACAAAGGTGGAATCTCTAGACTGTTTATGACTCACCCACCACTTGATGAGAGAATCCAAGTTCTACAAAGAGGAAGCCGCGTATAAGCGGCTTTTTTTTTTTGCATTCTAGCCGATAGCCAGTTGTGTCTGCTCTGCAAACAACGTAGCCTTAATGTATGCCTAGATCCATCGTCGCACTTTCATTTTTATCAGTTATGCTCGGATGCTCGACTCTATCGAGGCTTGATACCAAAATTGATAGAAAACTCACTCCCCCCGCTTCTACTTTTTTAACTCGATACAAGAATGCCACGACACAAGAGCTTTCAAACCTTGCCGTGGGAGCTAATGAGCAAAACATTCGCTGGTGGAAGAACTACACTCTAGCAAGCAAGCTGCGCACGACGGATGCCACTCAATCCTGCTCGCTCTATAAAGATCTCTCTAACGAGGAAGAATTCCCTCTGAATGATTTGTCTTTATTAAGAGCCTATGAGATTTGTAGCGACGAAAAGGGTCTTAAACAATTACCAAGTGCGATTGCCCCTTGGTACAATGATCTCTTTGTGGAAATCCAACTCAAAGAAGCCCTGGAGTCTGAAGATCTTAATGACGACGTCGAAGCCTTTGTATTAAAGGCGCGCAAAGAGACCAATAAAAAAATCAAAGAAGAGTATTATCTTAAGGCTCTGATGACAGCGCAAAAGTTGAACTCCCAAGAAAAGATCGCGGAAGTTCAAGCGGCCCTTTACAAAAACTCACCGCGCCTAGATCCCCAGCCCGCACTAAAAGATCTTAGCGCTGTGGCTATGGACTACCGCTTTCATCGTGACTTTGACAGTGCTGTTGCTGCCTACGAGAAAATTCTGAAAGCCAAAGGCAGTAATGACAATGATAAGTTTCAAGCCTTGCGCAGCCTTCGCCAGACTTACAAGGTGGCACAAAGAAAAACTGAATACATCAAAGCGACCGATGATCTTGTTGAGTGGACAGCCAAGAATTTTCGCAAAAACAAAAAAGATCGTCGCGCAACAGCTCGTTACCACGATGCGCTGATGTTGAATGCAAAAGCTCTATGGACTGAGAGCCAAGTCACCAAAGCTGTGCAGAACCTACAAAGAGCCCTTAAAGATTTAAAAGGCTTCTACCCTCTAGATGAGGTTTACTTCATCCTTGGCAGAATTGAAGAAGAAAAAGGACGTTTTGAAGAGGCGATCACTCACTTTGAGCTTAGCTATAACCAACCGGTGAGCATGACGGGATTGCGTGATAAAATCGCGTGGCTAAAATCTTGGAACTACTACAAACTTGAAAAGTGGAACGAAGCTAAAGATAGTTTCACTGAGATGCGCGACTCTGTGAAGGACCCTTCCGACAAAGCTCGCGCTAGATTCTGGTTGTCGCGTACTTATCAGAAGCTCAACCTTCCACAGGATGCCACTCAAGAACTCGAAGTTTTAAAAACCGAAGACCCTATGGGTTATTACGGCGTCTTAGCCATTCGCGAGCTCAAGCAGAACTACCCTCCTTTAAGAGATGAAGCTCAAGATCTTGAAAAATTAAGCCTTTTAGGTGTCTCTGAGATCCCTGCGCAGAATCGACTTGTGGCCGAGTGGCTTATTGCCGTGAAAGAAAAAGCTTTTGCTGAGCAGATCATTTCAAAAATGGCGGAGTCTCTCCGCCAAAACAAAGTCACCTCAGAAGAAACTTGGCTAGCCATGTCTTCGGGCTTTGCGCGCAGTGGTCTTTACTTACCGCTCTTTGCAGCCATTGGCGCCCTTCAACCTGAAGTAAAAGATAAACTCTTAAAAGACCATCCAGATCTTTTATTCCCGCTAGCATTTAAAGACATTGTCGCAGATGCCTCGCAAAAAAGTGGGACTCCGTCTGAGTTTATCTTGTCGATCATTCGTCAAGAGTCCGCATTCAACCCTGAAGCGCGCAGCCCTGCTGATGCATTTGGTTTAATGCAACTTCTTCCGAGCGTGGCAAAGCAACTCGCAAAAGAAAACAAACTCGAATACGCCGAAGCCAGTGATTTATTTATTCCCGAGATCAACGTTCCTCTAGGGGCTTTTGAACTTAAGAACTTGATGAAGCGCTATAATAATCAATTTATTTTAGCAGTCTCTGGCTACAACGCCAATCATAACGCCATTCGTGGCTGGCTCAAAACTCGCTATCGTGAAGACTCGGTCGAGTTTATCGAAGAAGTTCCTTATGAAGAGACCCGTGCCTACATCAAACTCGTGATGCGCAACTATGTTTTTTATAAAAGACTTCGCACTCAAGAGTCGATTCAGTTTCCTGAAGATCTTTTAAAGCTCTCTCCTCTTTAAATTTAGCATCATAATGAGACACTTACTTGTAGATGTAATTTTTTAGACCTTTCGACTTTTACTCCGCCTGCCGATAAGTTCTACATGAAAATCGGTGTGTTCTTGTTAGGTATTTTCATTCTCCTTTGTAACCAGGGCTTTGCTAGCCCTGCAACCCTGACCTATCAAGGCCGAATTATTGATGAGCACGGTCAGGGACTTAACAAGAACAACGTCAGTTTCCTTTTTGAAATTACCAACCCAAATGGTTCTTGTGTCATTTATCGCGAACAAAAAAATGGTGTAAATCTCTTAAATTCCAACGGGATTTTTGACGTTCCCATCGGCTCAGGAATTAAAATGTTCCCTAGCGATCCCCTTTTCACACTGATTGATTCATTTAATAACAGTCAAATCCATAAATGCTACGGAGATTCAGAATACGAAGCAAAAGCCGGCGATATTCGAGTTTTAAAAGTTCAGTTTCATGATGGCAGCGGATGGAAAGCGATCTCACCTTCCAGTGAGATTCGCAGCGTCCCCTACGCTGCTTACTCTTACTCTTCAGAGTTATTAGGAACTAAATCTGCTTCTGACTTTGTTTTAAGAAGTGATGTCCCGACGTGTATCGGGGATTCATACCTCACCAAAATTGGTAATAATATTGTCTGCAAAACCATTCCTGCGGCTTCAGAAGGAACCGTTAAGTCCGTCAGCTCTAATTCTACGTATCTGACTGTATCGGATGGCAGCACCAACCCCATTCTAAGCATCAGCGTCGGAAATTCTGCAAACACGCTGGCTGCTGGCGATGATCCGCGCTTTAGCGATTCGCGTCCTCCACTAGGGGCTGCTTCCGGAGACTTGAGTGGTGATTATCCTTCTCCTAAAGTCATCAAAATTCAAGGAGTGAATGTCTCTGCCACTCCCCCAACGACTCAGCATTTTCTAAAATTTGATGGAACCTCTTGGGGGTCTTCACTGATTCAAGCTAGTGATATCAGTGGACTGTCCACTTCTTTAAATAGTTTTATTTCGAAGGACGAATTCAGTACGTATATTGCGGATGCTCAATGCGCCGCTAATGAAACCATGTATTGGAATGTAGTCGGTGGCTTTCAATGCCGAGCCATCAACGTTTCTTTAGCGGGCGATGTCAGCGGAGCCATAGGAGCAACCTCCGTACAAAAAATTAGAGGCATTGCAGTCAGCGCTTCAGCACCCACATCCGGTGATGTTTTAAAATTTGATGGCAACGAATGGAAAGCCGCTCCGGATAATGACTCTGACTCGGGTGGAACTGTAAAAAGTATCACCACTGGAAATGGACTGATGGGCGGTCCCATTACCACAACTGGAGAAATTTCTTTAACAGACACTGGTGTGGTCGCTGGAAACTATACGCGGGCAAATATCAAGGTTGATTCTCAAGGAAGGATCTCATCAGCTTCGAGTTCTGGAGCTATTCAGCTTGATACCGAAACTACAGGAATTCTACCCATAAATAATGGTGGAACTGGTGCCTCTGTTTTTGCGGCAAATCAGTTAGTGACAACAAACTCCTCTGGATCTGCATTTACTTCGTTTAAATGCAATATCAATGAAGCCCTCACTTTCAATGTAAGTGGAATCGCTGGATGCACTCCACTAAATTATTATGGCAACGGCGGTAATAGCTTTAACAAGCTCGCAAAAATAGGAACGATTGATAACTATAACTTCGAGTTCCTTACCAACAACACGACAAGAATGACCATTGGAAAAACAGGCACCATTGGTATCGCTCAAGGACCTGATACAAATGCATCTCTTAGCATTTTATCTCCAGGAGTTAATAAATCGAGCCTCATTCTAAATTCGCCGGCAGCTGGTCGCTCACAAATGGACTTTCAGAGAGACTATGCATGGCTCGGCTCTTTTGGTTATACAGAAAATAATACCCTGGACCTTCATCTTGCAAACGGCGTCGATGGGCATATTATCTTTGAAACCAATAATTCTGAGAAGGTGAGATTCACCTCCGATGGTCGCGTAGGGATCGACGCCTATGATCCAGGTGCAAGACTTCAAGTGGGAGAATGGAACGACACTGCAAACTATAACGCAGTTTTTGTCGGCTCCTATCACAACACTCAGGGCCAAGCACAGTTCGTAGGTAACTGGGACAGCTCAGGATATTGGGGAATCGGCCCCATTAGCAAACCAGCAAATAATACAGTCCGCATTGGCAGTGCCAATGCTAATGGTGAATGGAAAGATGATCAGACGGTAAAACTTGCGGTTCCTGCCGCCATTGGGATTGGAAAAACTCTAACCAATCCTCTGCGTGGCCTTCACATGAAAGGCACCGGCGGTGTTGATGATGATTTATTTATCGAGTCTCAAGGAAACTCCACTGGAGAAGGCTCTTTGATTGTCGCACGCGCACGAGAAGATGCCAGCAAAAATCCTGCAGCAGTTCAAACTGGAGACTCCTTAGGATTTTTATCCTTCAGAGCTTACGATGGAACAAGTTACGTCTCCACTGCCAATATCGCAGCGACTTCAGCGGCCAACTTTGCAAGTGAAACTAAAACAAGCAACCTCGTTATTAGCACGATGACCAATGGAGCGATGAAAGAAAAGCTTCGCTTCCATTCAAACGGAAATATCGGGGTTTCATCAACAGCTCCTAAAACTCTCTTTGAAATCAAAAGTACAGGATATCTTTTCAACGATTCCCCACTTTCTATTGATAATGGATTTAGTGGAGAATCCTTTCGCCTTGGAAATGCTGTGGGTGGCAGTGGCCGTGGAGACGCCTATATGCATATCTGCGACTCTACAACATCATCCACATGCCACTTTTATCTGACACAAAAAGGAGTCACTCGCATGATGATTGATGCCAATGGAAAGGTTGGCATTAACACATCAGGAAATAATCCTTATGACTTTTTTGTCAACGGGTCTGCAGGTGGAACCGCAGCTTGGGCGAATACTTCTGATGCTCGATTGAAAAAAAATATTCAACTCATTCCGGATTCTTTGGAAAAACTTCTTCAACTAAATGGGGTCACCTTCAATTGGAGACATGATGTTCGTACTGATATTTCATTTAGTGATGACACAGATATGGGCCTCATAGCCCAAGACGTCGAAAAGGTTTTTCCTGAAGCTGTTTCTACGGACAAACAAAGCTTCAAATCGGTGGCCTATACAAAATTAATAGGCCCCATCGTCGAAGCAATCAAAGAACTTTACAGTGAGATCACTCATACAAGTGCAGAACTAGAAAAACAAAGTCGTGAAATCGCAAGTCTCAAAGAAGAAAATCGTCTTTTGCGAGAAGCTATTTGCGAATCGAATCCTAAAGCAAAGCTTTGCTTAAAAAATTAAAACACTTAAGAGCTCTCCTCTATTTTTTTGCAAGTCTGTTTCAACTTGAGACATTCATACTCCCCACCAAGCATAGACTTTTTTTAATCACTCCCAGATTTTTTCAAAAGGCACAGTATTTCTCATGAAGGTCTGTAATATTCCGATAACTTCTTGGGAAGGAGAAACTCATGCTTTCAAGGAAGTTGTGGATTTCAGCTATTGGTATCGGCATCGCAGTCTTTACAGGCTTAGGAGCCTATTTATATTCTCTTGAAGAGTCTCCTCGACAAGGTCGCACGCAAAGCTCCACCAAAAAGGATGGAACGCGTGCCCTCGAACACTCCTTCGTAACTTCAAAGACCGACAAAGTTGAAGATGAGCCAAGTGCTCTCTTTAATGACCCTGCAATTAATCAAGCTTGGGGCTTGAAAAAATCAGACGCTGCCCGTGCGTGGTCTGTCACGAAAGGCAGTCGTGATATTATCGTGGCTGTTATTGATACGGGTATCGATGTTAAACACGAAGACTTAGCTCAGAACCTTTGGCGCAATCCTGGTGAGTCAGGTAAAGACTCTAATGGAAGAGATAAAGCCACTAACGGCATCGACGATGATGGCAATGGCTTTGTCGATGACGTCTATGGTTGGAATTTCGTTAGCAACAACAATCGCCTCGACGATAACCACGGCCACGGCACTCATATCGCAGGTATTATTGGAGCTGAAGCTGGAAATGGAAAAGGGATCACTGGTATTGCTCCCGAAGTCAGTCTTATGATTTTAAAATACTATGATCCAAAAGTTGCTGGCACAGACAACTTAAAGAACACCATTGCCTCTATTCGCTATGCTGTAAAAATGGGTGCACATATCATCAACTACTCGGGTGGTGGTACGGAGTACTCTCAAGAAGAGCATGACGTCATTGCCGAAGCTCAGCGCAAAGGAATTCTTTTTGTAGCAGCCGCTGGAAATGAGCGTTCAAACTCAGATCAGTTTCACTACTATCCCGCTGACTATAAGCTCGATAATATTATTTCTGTGACGGCGATTGATCCATCTACAGAAGTTTTAGCATCATCCAACTACGGGGTTGAAACTGTACATATCGCGGCTCCTGGACAAAACATTCTTTCATGTCTTCCAAATAATTCTTACGGTTATATGACAGGAACTTCTCAAGCCACGGCTTTTGTTTCTGGTGCCGCGGCCCTAGTCATGGCTCATAAGCAGTCTTTTAAGGCTGTGGATGTGAAAAAGTACATTCTCTCAACCGGAGATGCTCAGACGCAATTGGCTTCAAAAACACGAACGTCTCGTCAGCTTAACTTATATAAAGCACTGACGATTCTTGATGAGGGTGTTTCTTCTTCAGGTGGAGTTGCATTAAATCCGCAAAACTTAAAGTTCACCGTCGACCCGAATGAAGCTCAAAGCACTTCCATCGATGACGGCATTGATGTGAACGCAAAACAAATGAGTCATTTTGGTAGATCACTGATTGATGCCATGGGCACACGAACGCGCGCACCTAGCAAAATCGGCACGCAACAAGGCAACGACAGTCTTTAAGAAATTTATTTAATGAAGTCAGAGAGGGAGATCTTCCCTCTCACCATAACGATCAGCCCTGCTGCCATGAAAGCAAGAGCCACTCCGACGCCGATCAAGTTACGATGACCTAGATTGATCATTCCCATTGTGATTAAAATAAAACTTGCCACAAATGGTGCCCAGTAAAGGTACTTTTGCCATGAAGGACGAGCCTCCTTCGCAGAATCAAAAACTGGCTTATTTTTTCCTGAAAGCCCAACAACTGTCAGCGCATTGATTCGTGCGATCATACGGTCACACTGCGGGTCCCCGCCTTGAGCCTCTTTCAGATCCGAGTACTTCATCAATGCAAAGCGTAAAGCGTCCAACTCGTAGCATGACTTAATAAAGTCATCGTGGAGCGTCTCTTTTTCAAAATTATCGAGAAGATGGCGCCACTTTCTCACCAAAGAAGGCTGAGCCCGAAGCGTGGGATCTGTCGGAAGACCTTCCAACTTTTCAAAAATCACGTGGCAGGAATAGCACTCTTTAGAACTACGGCCATTCAGAGCACCACATTTTGGGCAGGATTTTGTTCCGCCATGAAGCTCTTCATCCGTAGAAAGTTGCTGATGAGCGTCACCTTCTACCGCCTCAGAAACCTCTGTCTTCGCCGTTTCCACTATAAAACAAACGACATTTTGAAGATCCGCTGGAGGGTTGATAAATGAAAAACGAGTCTCGCAAGAAATACACTGAAATAGCGGAGTTTCCGACTGAACATCTTCACTCTGAACTTCATATAATTTCGCGCAATGTGGACAACGGATCTTCATTTTCACTATAGACTCACTCACTCTTTGTGTTACTAATACCATGATGATAAAGACGTTGCAATTTTTCAAGTACAAAGCCTACGAATTTCGTTGGGCGCTTCTCTCAGGAATTCTCATCGGTACAAGCTACATCCCTTTTCCTCCTTGGGCGGTGCTGTTTTGCTTGGCGCCTCTTTGGATTGATGTCGTCAAAAACACCGAGAACTTGCGAACAACTTTTGCCAAAGGGTGGCTGACTCAGTTCGTACTTACGCTGATTGGCTTTCACTGGATTGCGTATACAGCCCATGAATTCGGTCAGCTCCCATGGTCAGTTTCAATCCTTGCTCTGCTTCTCTTTTGCGCATTCATGCATCTCTATATTCCTGCCGCAGTAACTTTGGGAAAATGGTTACAAAAGAAGTTTCAACTCTCTGCAACGAGTACGCTATTTGTCATTGCGATCTTACACTCCCTTCTTGAACGCGTTTGGCCCGTCATCTTTGATTGGAATTTGGGCTATACACTGCTTTGGCAGAAACTACCCGTTTACCACTTTGCAGACGTTCTTGGATTTTTAGGCCTCTCGGCCCTGCTTCTTCTTTCCAATGCCTTTGTTGGGAAAATTTGGATCGACCACAAGGATAGTAAAAAAAGAGCTCTGCGCCTAAGCGCGATCGTCTTTGTGTTTTTGGTTCTTAACTTTGCTGGATACTTCCATGGGAAGTATTGGAATCGTTCCGATGCCAGCGTGAAAATCGGCATAGTTCAGGCCAATATTGGCAACTTAGAAAAAATTTATGCCGAACAAGGGCGCGGTTATCAAGATACGATCATTGCTAAGTTCTTGTCTCTGACTGACGAACTCATGGCCCGCCACCCTGACACTCAAGTTTTAATTTGGCCCGAGTCTGCTTACCCTGACTACTTGGATGAGCACTATTCAAACAGCCCGAACTATCAGCATTTGGTTTCGGGTCTTTCGAAACATCAAATTCCACTGATCACAGGAGCTTACTCAAAAGATCCACGCACGGATGAGAATAAGGATCGTAATTCCTACAACGCCTTGTTCTTGCTTTCCCCGGATGGAAGAAATCTAGATAAGCCTTATCGCAAAACAGAGCTTTTGGCTTTTGGTGAGTACCTTCCACTCAGCGACACCTTTCCAATTCTTTTGAAGTGGCTTCCCTTCGTGTCAAACTTTGGCAGAGGCCAAGGACCTGAAGTTTTAGAATGGAATGTATCGAATGATGACCAATTGCTTTGGGGTGGACAAATTTGTTACGAGGGTCTTTACCCAGGATTTTCTAGACAGCTTTCTAAAAAGAAAGCCAACATCCTTGTGAACGTTACCAATGATTCATGGTTCGGAAAAACCTTTGAACCCCATCAACATCTCTACATGACATTGGCCCGTACTATTGAAACTCGCCGTCCGCTGGTGCGCTCAACAAATACCGGAATTAGTACTGTGATTTTAGCCAATGGAGATGTTTTACAACAGTCTCCCCTGCACGAAGAATGGGTGGGACAACACACTGTGCCTTACTTAGAGCGTGCTCCCCAAACTCTTTACGTGTTGTTTGGGAATTTCGATTGGATCCTTTGGATTCTTGTTCTTATTGCTATCCTAGTTAGAGGAGTTCGTAATGCAAAATCTCGTGATGCTTGATTGGCAAGAGGTTCTTGAACGTATTCGCAACTTCGCCACCAGCGCAGTTGCTCGCGAAAAGATATTAAAACTGGGCCCATTAAACTCTGAGCGCGAAGCTTATCAGAGTTTTTCAGAAACTCACGACGCTGCGGCAATCCTTGGAGGCGGAATTCGCCCCTATATGGAAAGCCTTGATCTCTATGCAAACTGGATTGCTCGCCTACGCAAGAAAGCCGTACTTAAAAACTTAGAAATTAAAGATGTTCGGAGCTTCTGTCTTGAGGCCCTTGCTTTGCGCGAGGCCTGCCAAGGAGTTGAAAACGATTGGGCTCTTTCTATTGCCTCCACAATCTTCAATGCGGAAGAACCACTTTCCGCGATTGATCAGATTCTGACTCCGGGTGGAGAAATTCGTGCCGATGCCAGCGAAACTCTTTACAAACTCTTTCGTGAAAAAGAGCGCCTTGCACGTGAAGTTCAAAACACACTCGATCGTTTGGTTAAAGCACACCAAATGGAAAACGTTCTTCAAGATAAGTACGTAACAACTCGCGAAGGCCGCTGGGTTCTTCCAGTGCGCAGTGGAATGCAACATCAACTCCCTGGAGTGATTCACGCAGCCTCTCACACAAAACAAACGGTCTTCATCGAACCTGAATCAGTCATTCCGAATAACAATCGCCTGCGCCAAATTGAAGTTGATATCGAAGAAGAGATTGAAAGACTTTTAACGGAGCTTTCTCATTACCTAGCTTCTCAGAATGACAACTTTGCGATGGCACGCGATCTCATGGAGTCCTGTGATATTCGTTTTTCACAAGCTCAATTTGCAACTCTTATCAAAGCAAATGCCATCGACTTTTCTGATGACACGTTTGAACTGAACGATGTTCGCCACCCGCTTTTACAACTATCTGGCAAACCTGTCGTCGCAAACACGGTTCATCTTGAGGACCACAAAAGCATTTTACTTCTCAGCGGTCCCAACGCTGGTGGTAAGACGGTCCTTTTGAAATCCATGGGCCTTGCCGCACAAATGGCGCGCTGTGGACTTTTAGTATGCGCAGCCCCTTCTTCAAAGATTCCTTTCTTCAAAGAGATTCTTATTGGTATCGGCGATGCACAGAGTGTTGATGAAGAACTTAGTACCTTTGCAGCGCACTTAAAAATTCTTGGCAAAGCAGCAACCTTAAAAGGTCGCCAAAACTTAATTTTGCTCGACGAAATTTGTGGATCGACAGACCCTGAAGAAGGCGCAGCTTTAGCTCGCTCCTTTATCGAAACTTATTCAAAGCAAGATGTCTTTGCTGTGATCACTTCACACTTAGGCCCTTTAAAGTCCGGTTGGGATGAGGATTCAAGAATCCTTAATGGAAGTCTTGAGTATGATTCACGCACAGGTCGCCCGACCTATCAATTCATCGCAGGCATCCCTGGGGATTCGCTAGCCATTCAAACTGCGAAGCGTGTTGGTGTTGCAAAGGAAATCGTTGAAAGAGCTCTTGAAGTTCTTGCACCGGCAACGCGTGCGCGCCTTGAAGGTCTAGAACAGATTGAACAATTAAAGAGCGACATCAGTTCTTTACAAGAACACTTGCGCAAAGAGACTCGCAAAGCTCAAGAGACAAAGAGCAAGTACGAAAACCTTTTGAATGATTTTAATAAAGAAAAAGAAGCCTGGTTGCAAAAGACTGTGCGCAAGGCCGAGAAGAAAGTCGAAGAAGCGATTGCTCATGCAAAAGTTGCTGACACTTTCAAACGACACCAAGCACTGCAAGAGATCAAACACAAGCTGCCAGAAATCGTAAAAGCAAAACCAATTACTCAAGCTGGCGCTCCTGAGTCTGCAGAGGAGTTTGCAAAAAAATTCCCATCGGGATCTAAGGTTTTTGTTTCCTCTTTGAATCAAGATGGCATCGTACAAAGCACTCCATCGTCAAAGGGCTTAGTCTCTATTCTTTCCGGTTCGGTTCGCCTTCAATTGCACTGGCAAGACTTGCGCCCTCCTGGAAAACCTTTTAATCCAACGGCACAAATTATTCGTCAAAGCGGTAGCGGGTTTAGCGTTTCTCTTTCTGACGAGGAAAAAGCGTTGGATCTCCGTGGTAAAACCGTGGACGAAGCCTTGTCAGAGTTAGAGGTCGCTTTGGATAAAGCCGCCAACAATCGCGAAGACCGTATCAAAATTATTCACGGTCATGGAACTGAAGCTCTGAAGAAGGCTGTGCGCACTTACCTTTCTCGCTCTATCTACGTGAAGAAATGGAAAGCTGGCGCTCGCGATGGTGGCGGTGATGGAATTACTTGGGCTGAACTTGGTGACTCATAAAAACACAGTGACACTTTCGGTGACAGCAATTCATGTCACCGAGCACATGGTTCGACGACTCACCTTGAGATCGACTCAAGGTGAGATTTTAAAAACACCGTAAGTATATGTAATTAAATATGTTTTACAGGTGTTTCAGAGTGAAATATGGCACCCCAGTTGCTTAAGTATAAAGGCAACAGGGGGTTCCAAATGAACAAGCTAACTTTAAACATCTTAAAATCAGCTCTTACACTTTCTACAGTGGCTCTATTAACAGCGTGTGGTTCCAACAATCAACCACAGGGCACTGACTTCTCTAGCCGCCTTCCAGTAGACCAAATTGTAGACTCTAATAGAGCCATTGCGTATTGCAACCAAGCTTCTAACTCTTCGATCACTGTGCGCACGCAAAGCTATACAGAGAACAACACTGTTCGCATGGACTATGTTTTTGCTCGCATCACGCAACTTCCATCAAGCTTTACAGCTAATGACAGCTACATCGCTATGTGGAGATGGATGGCAAATGCTTCAGGTCAGTCAAGCTTAGATCAAACTCCACTTTCATTCCGCTTAACTCTTCGCTCAAACGGTCAAGTTTTGACTGATTGGAAAACAACACTTCGCTGGAGTGATGTTTCTTCTGTAGCGACTTCTTATGGTTATAACGATGCTTCTGCTTTCTTTAACAACGTTAATATCCTAGTAAATCTACGCGACGTGCAAGGTGACTATGATGCTTTGAAGGTTTCTCTTTACAGCACTTCAAACGTAACACTTTCACAAGTTGATAGCTTACTACCACCGTTCCACGCAAACCCTGCTCACTATGCAGTTGATAACTACGGTGCTCAACGCGCTTCAATCCTTCAAAACCTGCACCCGTTCAAAAGCATGAGCACAGCAACAGACTTCCGCTCTATCGCTAACTCATACTGCCTAAACTAATAAAAGAAAAAGCGATCTCCTCCCCCTGTTAAAAGGAGAACAAAAAAGCCCAACTCCAAAAAGTTGGGCTTTCGCTTTTTAAAAATCTCTTGCCGTGCTCTGAGGTTGCTCAAAAAGGTTCAGATGCAAGGCGGAGGCTTTTGCCTGGAACGCAAGCGTACTTAATGTACGCTGGAGTGAAGCCAAAGGCCGACAACGCAGTCAGATGGGCCTTTTTCAGCAACCGACCTCAATGGGCTGATTCTTGGGATACTTCGTCTGCCTGCAGATTCTCACCCTGACGATAACGATCCGCTAAAGAGCGGTCCGTCGTCGGGAATGAGAATAGAAGAGAGTGCACATTGCTTCCTTCATCTTCTTGAGTCACAGCGATATAAGTGAGATCTGTGTATTCATCATGATCAGGAAACTCTTTGATGAAACTCACAAGGATGTTTCCATCTAGATCATTTTTTCTCCAGATTTCATCAGCGCTCTCAATGGTCTCTTCACGAATCTCTGCAAACTCTTGAAAGTTTTCTTGAGGAATATCTTTATCACCGCGAACTTTTAACATCGCACTGTAAAGCCCCATTGCAAGTGGATCCCCTTCGCCGAGTGCATCGCCTTCGATAGATCCACCGACTAACTCTTCGTATTCGCGGTCAAAGACCTGCTCGCCGCGCTGATAGTTGTGCAGAAGTGATTCAATCTTTGTCGGGAAATGAATGAACACAAATGTTGGGTACTCTTCTTCTTTGGAAACATAGGCTGTAGCAACATAATGAAAGCGCTCATTGCCTTCTTCAAACTCACGAATGAAGTGATAAACTGGAAACTCATCAGCAACTTTTTCATCTTCCCAAACTTCATCTGGATCATCGAGAGTTGCTTCAAGATAGTGTTCTAAATTGATTTGATCTTCGTCAGAAAAGTCTTCGGCCGAACGAAGAGATTGGTACTCACCTTCCAGCTTCTGGATGGCATTTTCAAAATAACCAAACATATCTTGTTCTGAGGCAAAGATAAGACCAGCAGCTTCATCAACTAAGATATATTCTTTCTCATCAGGAGCGGTTTTTTTTGATTTTGCGCGAGATTGTGTTTTTGCCATGCCTAATTCCTTCATACTTCATTATCGAAGGATACCATGAAAGCAAACAACTAGAAAAAAGAGTGCACGACGCCCCTTATCAATATGTTATATTATGACTTGCAACGCCCGAGTTTATTACTGAACATTTAAGTGTACAGTGCAAAACCAGGAGGCATTGCGTGGTCAATATCGATGAGACAAATCTGGAGAGAATGGAAGCCCTGCTTTCACATTCAGCCATGGGTGTTCACGTCCTTTTTGACAACGATTCTATCGCCGAAGCCTTGCGCGAAGTGAAGGATGACACGGACTTTTACAGTTTCGACAAAATGAAGAAGGTCCAAGACGTCATGACAGAACTCATCACTAAAAAGACCTATTTTGAGAAAATGGCCTATCTGCAAGCTTTAGAGCCCGAAGCTTACCACATGCTTGTGAGAGCTTACTTTCATATCGTTGAAAATACCGTTCGCGCCAATAACGAAAAACATTAAAATTAAGTCCCTTTTAGGCTTGGCCGATAAGGGAGCATGCTTTCGCGAATCTCTTTGATTCTTCTATTTATACTCTACACAGGCTCCGCTTCGGCCGAGTACCGAGTCTTTTTGCTTAAAATCTATAAGATAGAAAATCGTTCGCCCGATAGTAGCGAAGAAGAAGGTTCTGACTTTCGTCTGGTGGAAAGCACCTTGGACCCCATTCAATATCGCCAATACTACTCTGTCGCCGCCAATGAAGCCGTGGTCTATATCGATACTTGGCGCTGCTATGGTCGAACGGACCAATTCAAAAACTTCTGTCCCAACCCAAAGGGCCAGAATGAGGCCGAGGACGATAGCTCCCCTTAGGGACTTATGTATCTTTTTGATACAATGTCCTTATGTCGTCGATAGACAATTCGTCACGAAAAGCACAGCAGGCCGAACTCAATGACTTACAAGCAGAGTATGCTCGTAAGCGCCAAGAACTTGTTCAAAAGAACGAACAGGAAATTAATTCTCTTAAAAACTATTACGGCGCAAAAAAAGAAAGTGTGATCACTGAGGGCGATGCAGCGATCAATCACATTCGTCAGCGTCAACAAGAGCAAATCGAAACTGCAAGCAAAGAGCGCGAGCGCATTGGTCAGAACTACCGCGCTTCGACACAATCTCTCTCAAATTCTTACAATGAGAGACTGCAATCGACACGCAATAAGAACGAACAAAATCTTGAAGAGATGAAAAACTACGGCCAACAACGAGTCAAACAAGCACAGGCCGATTCTGAATATCGCCTTGAGCAAGTCAACGCCAAGGGCACCAATGATCTTGCAGCAGCTAAGCAACATCATAGTTCTCAACTTCATACCGCCATTAGCTTAGGTGAGAAACGCTTACAAAATCTCAAAGAACAAAACGCTCTTGCCAATAAGACTGAAATTGAGAGAGGCCGACTCACGCAAACAAAGCTGAAGGAAGAGATCCAAGAAGAGTTTGATAAAACCTGGAATCGTGGCGAAGACAAAATCGAGCAAGCAGAGAAATCTCATGCAGGCAAACTAGAACGCTTTAATGAGAATATCGAAAAGCGCTATGGCCAAGCTCAAAACTATTGGGAAGCCAAAGAAGAAGCGCTCATTGATCAGTATTCAAAGCGCCTTGAGAAACAAAAAGTTAACAATGAAAACCAACTTCGCAATCAAAACGAACGTTTTAAAAGTACCTACCAAAAGAACGAACTTGCGCAGCAAGAGTCTTTAAATATTCAAAAGCAGAACTTCACTCGTTCTTTAGCCGAGACCAAAAAAGACTTTGCAAAAGCGGCTGCAAAATACTCGGATCGCAAAGATGATCCGTTCTATAAAGTAGAAGACCGTGGAAGTGAGCTGCGCGAGAATCCAGATTATTATTTTTTTAAGGCCTATATCCCTGAACATGAAAAAGACACAGTCAGAGTGAGCGTACAAGAAAACAAAGTGACTGTTTCGGGTCAGCGTTCGTTCAAAGATAAAGTAGAGAGCGATAATAAGTCTGTTTCGACATCCAACTATCAGACTTTCAGAGAAGAATTTGCTCTGGAGACACCTGTGAACACGAAAGAAATGAAGCGTGAGCGCGAGGGAGATTGGGTGACCTTCACATTACCAAAAGGTATGGCCACCCGTCTTAACCGTAAAGCCTAAATCTACGCTTTTAAAACGTAACGAACTTCTCTCATTAGATGAGAAAGACGACCTTGCAAATCTGTTAAGAGATTCATATTGGCGTGAAGTTGTTCAAGCACATCTACCTCAACAACAGGGCGATCAGAAAGCTCATGATAGGATTTTTGCGCAACAAAAGACGAATCAGCAGCAACAACTTCTGAAGTCGATGTCATCTCTGCACTCTTATCAAGTTCGATTAATCTCATGTCTTCTCCCTATCCCTGTCATCGCGACAGAACTTAAAGTCTATTAATCCAGATCCCTAACCAACAACTTAAAAAATCTTACATGGAGTTTTTACAATGCTAAGCGCATAAACTGGCTTTAGTATTCACACTGTAAAGAACTCGAATCCATAACCGTCAGAGTCGTTCTAGTTTCAGATGAAGCTAAGTAAGTGGCCATTACTGAAGGGTCTCCATCGTTATGCTTAAGCCCTAAAACGTGACCCATCTCGTGAAGAATCAAAGACTCGATCTCCACGTGTGTCTTATTGGCCGCACTAAAAGAGGTCATGCCTGTTTTACTCCAGCTAAAAGAGAAGTCTTTTGCATTGATACGAATGTCAGCCTCTTTAATTTGATCGCCGATCCAATAAACGCTCGTGCGCCCTTGCTCGTTGTAACGATCAGCTTCCCAAGAATTTAAAAAATAAATAACGTTTTTTCCGTCACGCGCAGGTTGCCCTGCAAGGTCGTAACGTTTCTGACGATTGATACGAATCAATGGACGACCTGAAGAACTTTTCCAAGATGCAGCCGCTGACTCAATTGCTGGAATCAACTCATCAGGCACAGACGAATGAAGATACATCTCCACCGGAATGTTACCCTTCCATGAGATTCTCTCACCATACACGTTCTGTACGAATCCGCAGTCTGTTTGCGACTTCGGCGCACAGGCTTGAATGATCAGAGCTATAGATAGGATCGAAATGACCCCTAACCATCTCACCATGAGTAGTCCTCCTCTTCCCATTTACATTACAAAGAAAGGACCACTTGGCATGCAGCTCCCTAAACGCCTTAAGTCTTTGATTTTCTTTTAAGTTTTTAACCCCTCATCGGTCGCAAGCTTTTCTCACGTATGCCCACTCAGCCGTCTATTCTCTTCACAGGGACCTCTGAAAGTCCTTAACCCTTTGATTTTATAGAGTGTTTCAGGTGTCCACAAAACGAACACCCCCTCGCCGCAAAGTGTGGTGCAAAAGGGCTCTGAATAAGTTGGCAAGGCCCTTGCTTTAGTACTTAAGCAAGTCTCGAATTGAGACAATCCGACCCTCCCCTCTATCGAGGAGTTCCTTGGGTCACCTTTCCCATCCCCTATCTCACCTAGTCTGGTAAGGAGTAAAAAAGCTCCCCCTACCAGCGCGCGCGTGCTACAAGGGAGTCCTCAAAACGAAAGGGAAAATAGAATGAAGAAGTTGACAGTGATTCCTGGTGACGGAATTGGTCCTGAGATCATGACTCAGGTAATTCGTATTTTAAAGCATGTTCAGGCTCCTTTTGAGTACCATGAACACCAAGCCGGGGAAGTTGCATTCAATTCAGTGGGAGAGCTTTTACCTCAAACGACTTTAGACTCTATCACTGCTAATAAACTTGCGATCAAAGGTCCAACTGCGACTCCAATCGGTGGTGGTCACAAGTCTATCAACGTTTCTTTAAGACAAAAATTCGATCTTTACGCCAACGTGCGCCCTGTGCGTTCATTGCCTGGTGTTGAGTGCATTTGCTCTGACGTGAACGTCACAATTGTGCGTGAAAACACTGAAGGTTCATACATCGGCGAAGAGAGAATGGTCGACGAGAACACTGCAGAGAGCATCAAGCGCATCACTCGCAAAGGTTCAGAAAGAATCGCACGCTATGCTTACGAGCTTGCGAAGAACACAGACAAGAATCTTGTAACGATCATTCATAAAGCAAATATCATGAAGCTTTCTGACGGTCTTTTCTTGAAAGTAGCTCAAGAAGTGGGTTCTCAATACCCTGGCATCACTACGAAAGATCTTATTATCGACAACGCTTGTATGCAGCTTGTGGCTCGTCCTCAACAATTCCAAGTGATCGTAACAGAGAATCTTTACGGTGATATCTTGAGTGACCTTGTTGCAGGTCTTGTTGGCGGTCTTGGCGTAGTTCCAGGAGCTAATATCGGTTCTGACGTAGCTATCTTTGAAGCTGTTCACGGATCAGCTCCAGACATCGCTGGCCAAAACAAAGCCAACCCGACAGCTCTTCTACAATCAGCTATCATGATGCTTCAGCACATTGGTGAGCATGAAAAAGCGGATCATATCATGAAGGCTCTATTAACAGCTCTAGCGGACGTAAACGCACGCACTGGCGACTTGGGTGGAAAAGGTTCTACTTCAAGCTTCACAGACGCTATTATCCAAAAGTTGGGCTAATCCCATGAAGCCATTGATCATCACACCGATTAAAACTGATATTTTTAAAAAAGGTGATGATCTGGTTGAGTTCATAATGAAAAACACTCCTTCTGCTTTCTGGCAGGAGGAGATGGTTTTAACGATCACCTCAAAAATCGTAAGTCTGGCTGAGAACCGCTTGGTTGCAAAATCAGAGATCTCTAAAAAAGAACTTATTCTAAGAGAATCAGACTACTACCTCGGAGAGATTGGCTACGGCACCCAACTCACAATTACGCATGGCCTTCTTATTGCCTCTGCGGGAATTGATGAATCTAACTCTGAAGATGATCACTACATTATTTACCCAGAAGATCCTTATAAAAGTGCTACAGAACTGCGCAAAGCCCTCCTAGAAAAGACCGGCCTTAAAAACCTTGGAATTCTTCTAACAGATTCTCGCACAAGTCCTCTGCGCATGGGTGTAGTGGGTGTTGCTCTTGCCTATGCAGGCATTGAACCCATTGAAAATAAAATCGGCGAAAAAGATATCTTTGGCCGTCCACTTGCGATGACTCAAGTAAACCTTGTCGATAGTCTAGCAGCAAGCGCTGTTCTTACAATGGGTGAAGCCGCCGAACAATGTCCCTTAGCGATGATTCAAAATGCTAAGGTTCAATTCACCGAGAATCCAAACCGCGCAGCCCTTGATGTTTCTCCTGAAAGAGATATGTATCGCAATCTCTATGCGCATCTAATGACGTAGCCGTTCATCTAGCTAAAGAAAAACTGATTTACCACGCTGACTATAAAAACATAAAATAGTGTACATGAGAAAACTATTTACACTGTTTATCACTTCATTGTCCCTTTTGGGATGCGCAACAAATTCAAAGAGTCGACTTGCTTTAACCGGAGTTGGTTTTGGCACAGGCGCCATTATTGGAGCAGCCTCAGCACCTCGTGATGAAAGACCCGAAATGCATGCTGTGTATTGGGGCTCGATTGTTGGCCTTGCTGCCGCGTTAGCAGCTAATTATTACTATAGCGATGAAAGCAGTCTCGATGTTCTCCGTTTAGAAAACGAGAAGCTCAAAGCTCAGATGGACATCTTCCAAAGCGGAGCCGTCAAAGAACTTGTAACAAGTCGTGTTCGAGAACAAGAAGTAAAGTCAGGCTCTAAAAAAGTAAATATCAAAGTCTATAAAGTCGATAAATGGATTGATCACGACGAGCAAACTAAAATGCACGTCGATCAAATGATGGAGATCACTCCCATCAAGGATCGCCCGTGAAGAGATATCTTCTTCCAGGAGCCTTGGCTATTTGTCTTATCTGGGCCACTAGTAGCACTTGGCTTTATTGGGATCTATACACCAAATCTGAACAGTTTCTCAATCAAGGAGCCGTTCTTTCACAAGAGTCGGCTCTCTTACTTGAAACTCAAGAGCTGACGGACTTCACCAAAAACTTTCTAGAAAGAAACTTCACCTATACGAATAAGAACTTCACGCAAGTTCGCCACTCTCAAGCGAAGTTCCTCTCGTCAGATCTTCGTTCTTCGTATTTAGAAGAAACCGAACGCGTCGCTGAGCGCTTAAAGGATCGTTCTTTAGATTACTCGGCAAAACTTATAGAGTTGGTGTTTTCTACTGACCAAAGCTTTACTGCGATCACCGAGGTCACTCTTAAAAATGAAAACAGAAAAGTTTTCTTTCAATCAACTGGGAATCTTATTCGCTCAACTCGCACCCTTGAAAATACGGCGGGACTTCTATTTGGTAAATTCACCACTTCTGAGTTTACCCCGCAAAACACTTCCCCTACTTCAGTACCTTTGATTCTCTACCGCCCGCTGGCTCTCCACTTTCCGTGCAAGGTAGAAGACTTTGAAAGCCCCCTTCAATCAGAACTTCATTCTCAGGTCAAAGTTCAGCCCCATTCCTCAGAGATGCAAATCGTCCTCAAAGGCACTCTTCCTGAAGACACCCCTCTCAAGATTCGCTGTCGCGACTTTTTCTATGACTTAGTTTTAAAAAGCAATGAGCAGGAATATCTGGCGTATAAGGATTTTCATCTTAAAGACGGCGTGAAAATCATTAGAAATAAAAAAGATTCCTACGATCTACTTATTGATAAAGTTTTAGGAAATTCGCGTCGCTGAAGACAACTCAGCATAGGGAAACACCAAAAGAATCTGCGTGCCGATTCCAAGACGAGAGGTTACTTGCAGATCGCCACCTATACCGATGAGTGTTTTAGCAGCATCATAGAGCCCTAGACCACTGCCCGTTTTTTTCTGGTAGGAATAACCTTCCTCAAGAACTTTGGAGATTTCTTCTTCGGGAATGCCGCAGCCGTTATCCATTACCAAAAGCATCAGACCTTTGCTTTTAGCCATTAAAGTGATGGTGATGTTAGGCTCAGCTTCTGGCAAAGCTTCAATCGCATTATTTAAGATATTGCTCAGAATTCTTTGAAATTTGATTTTCTCGAACTTAACAAGATCCGACGACTCACCGAGATGCTCGTGCAACTCTATAGAAATATGGCTATTAGCAAATCTATATTCTCGAATTATATTTCGAGTTTCTTCCCTCAGGGAAATTGCCGCCTCCGTGGTAGCATTTACCACGGGCGCTAGAGACTGTTTTTCTTTAGTTCCCTGCTTTAGCAAATCATCTGCAATCCCTTGAATTCTCTCTGCGGCTAATTGTAGGAGTTGTTGCTTCTCACTGGTTTCATCGTGCCCTAGTTTAGATAAAGTCATAAGGGCTGTTAAAGGTCCTCGAATGTCGTGAGCCACTTGCCGACTCATTTTGGCCATTTCTTGATTGAAGTGCAATTCGGTCTGAAGCCTTTGCGCCCGCACTTGGTTGTTCACTTCTTTGCGCACTGATAACATCCAGAAAACTATACCTAATAGAAGGCCCAATAAAAAGACCGGTGAGCTCATTGCTATAAACGACGTTTTAGCAGCATCAAAACAAACCTGAACCTGTCCCGCCGGAAGTGCGTTGTAAGACAAAGGGATGCTCACCTCACTCCAACATTTTTGCAAGGAACTTGCTGTCGAAACATCGCTCACACTTGAATGGACTTGAAACAATTGATCTAAAACTTTGTTTTGTAGACTGATATCTGATTTAAATATTTTGGCGGAGGCAATATCATCCTCCCAAATATGCATGTACTGATGAACCAAGGTCTTTGCTTTACTGCTTTCAAAGAAAATACTGATTCCCAATAAAAGTCCCAGGTAGAGTAGCACTCCACTGAGTCTTAAAATGAAACGGTATTTTTTCGATATCCCTGATTCCATATAGAAAAATTAAAGCAAAGGTAGTTCCACCCTCTAATCCAATAGATGTATTACGAGTGTCAAATCTTTAGGCAGTGACCTAAAGTGCAGTGTCAAAAATCCGATGTGACTACATTGGGAGAACTCATTCAATGCCTTCTATGAAATTGCGTAAGCTCATCATCGGTTCCTGCGTCATCTTACCAGCCTGTCAATCCATCCCACTGCGCTCTCCAAACTCGAGTGGGTCTGCAGCATTTCCTTTCGATCTTCAGAAAGTCCATGAACTCAATATTGAACAACAAAGAGAAGAAGATCTTTTAAAACGCGCTATCAAAGAACATGACAAATCGGCCGAGGAAATTCGTCAAAAAAATACGGAACGTATTTTAAAAGCCCAACAACAAACGCTTCAGCGCATTGATTCCCAAGAATCGCAAAAAAGTTCATTCTCCGACTCGCCAAAAGCATTTAGTACTTCTGACAATAGCAAATGGGGAACTCAGTCTGAGAAGTTTTTGCTAGGTGAACTCAATCTCTATACTGGAAAATCTCCTCATTCTTTCTTTGTCATGTCGAATTCGCGAAGTTTAAATTATGAGCTTCTGCTAGAGCATGCCACTTTCTCAAAGGAGCAATCTCCTTTTCCAAGTGACAACGAAGACCGTCGAGATGCCCAAAAGTACCTGAAATCACAAATAACCTGCGATGCAGACTTTGAGCTCAAATCCACTCTCTTTAAATTTAAAAAATATAGCGCTGGGCAGACAGCAAAGTTTAACTGGTATGACTCTCGACTGAACGGACAAAATGTACGCTTCCGTCCTAGTTCTAAAGTTAAATCTTGTACCATTGATTTTGTAAATACCTTTGCTGATAAGAAAACTAACTACCGCGTTCAACTCTTTACTGAAGCATCTCGCTATCCTTACGTAGATAAGCTTTCAAAAAATGTGGATGGCTGTATTCTGCCAATGGCAGGTAATCTTACAGGACCCCAGAAATTCTTTTTAAGAACTGATTATCTTTTTATGAATTGCCCTCTTGCTGTGGACTCTTTAAAAACACTTGAAGATCCTATTGATGGCTTCCAAGAAAAAGTAAAAATGCTTCTTGGAAAGCCCCTGCCAAGCAATTACCTCACTCAAAATAATCCGTTTGCTCCCCTTGATTTCTCACAAGCTCCTAAGCTCGATGCCATCTACGTAAGCTATCTCGTTTTTAGAAGTGACTATTACGGCAACGTGATAGCCGAGCTTTTAAAGTATCACGCGAATCGTGGTGCCATGGTGAGAATCTTAGTTTCTGATGTTATCAGCACCAAGAAAGACAAAAAACTCTATGATTTGATGTCTTCAGAAAATGGAAACATCAAGGTCCTTACTTATCGCTATAATCGCAGCGCTCAAAGTGGCGGCTGGTTCCATCAATTACATCGAACCAATCACGTGAAGGCCCTTGTCACTTTATCCAACTCCCACCCTCAGCACAACCGTGCAGTGATTGGTGGCCGCAACGTGCATGACGGCTTTTTATTCACTCAAGCTCCGAACCATAAAGCCTACCCGTCGCTGGTAAATTATGGCGGTGGCGAAGAGTCTTTTGTTCACTGGAGAGATTTCGAATTTTTGGTCGAATCTAAAGAATTCGCAGAGCGTATTGCCACACAATTAGCAGCGCTATGGATGCAGGATTCTGTGACTTATTTAGTAAAACCCTCAACCGCGCAAGCTCCGACAGTTCAGAATCTTTCTGAGTCTTACTTCAAGGATGCGGACACCCGACCTTTAGCGCGCCACTATATGTCCATCCCCTTTAAAGACGACCAAGTGCTTGAAACTTATTATGCCGATTTGATCAAGAGCGCTAAGAGGAAAATCTTAATTTCTACGCCTTACTTCCGCCCTTTAAAAAAGGTCGGTGAAGCTCTTTTAGAAGCATCTGAAAGAGGTGTTGAAATCACTCTAATCACCCGCTTAGATCTTAAAGGAGACACTGCGGACTTCATCCTCGGTGCCGTCAACAAAGATGGTGTGAACCGCTTCCGCGACACTGTTAAAATTTATGAATATACGGAACCTAAAATCATCTTGCATTCAAAGCTCGTAATGATCGACGATGAGCTAAGCTTCTTGGGATCTGTTAATTTAAATAAAAGAAGTTTTGTTCACGACATGGAAAATGGGGTTCTTATCTACAGCCCTTCTTTTGCTAAACATATGGAAAAAATCTTTAATACCTATACCAAGACATCTCGCCAAATCACTGAGAAACAAAAAGTCTGGTTCTGGCAAAGAGCCCTCATCTATATGTTGGATGATGAGTTCTAAATCTTGTAGTTAAACTCCCGCTCTTTATTTACCGCAGCAGCTTTATAAGAGCGCTCACAGTGTGAGCGCTCTTATTCGTTTTCCTGTTTAATTAGTCCGGACTCATTAAATCTCAGAACTTTCACTTAAACTTGCCCCAGAGGCATCCGAACATTTTTCATGTTGTGATTTCACACAACCAAATTAAATGCTTTATGGAGGACCTTAAATGGGGCGTATGTGGATACTGAAATCTTTAACACTGGCAGGGGCTGTGGCTCTAGCAACAGCTTGTTCGGAGTCACCAAACTCTCCGAATTCCCCACCTATTCAAACAAAAAACCTATCCATAGAGGGACAGATCGACACAAGCGTAGGAGCTTCCGGCTTCAGCATGAAAATATTCGGTCCCAATGATTTCTCAAGTTTTGCAGGTGAAGAAAAAAAAGTTCGCTGCGTCCCTGGCTCAGGCCCTCTAGTGGCTGGCGAAGGAGCTATACATGCCACCACGGGCGCATTTTCTTTACAGATGAAAGGCATGGAAGAAGGTGCTTCGCTCGGATGCTGGATCTTCGTAGACGGCATTCCGTCTATGCCTATTTCATTTGGTGCGAAAGATTCAATCTACGGTGGTTCCCAGCAGCTTTTGGGTTATGCTCCAAAGCCGGGCTCTACTAGCTTGAAGCTAGGTACTATTGCTATCGCTACAGTAGGAGGTTTTAGTATTGCCATCGTCAATAAAGATAATATCAATGACAATGGCTCCACAGGCCAGGAAGTGGAGTTCTATGATATGAAGGGAGAATGGTCTGCGACGCCAATCACCGGAAATGGTTTTATTCATCCTTGTGATATGGACGAGTTAAATCCTGCTGAGCTAACAGCGTGTAAAAATGAGTGGAAGCAAAAAATCTATTTCAATCAAAAGATTACCGCCACTAACACAGCAGATCAGTCCACTTCAGACATCTCTACGGTTTGGAAAACTAAATCCGCGTTTGATCACTGTGGCGGAAAAGAGGGCTTGGCAGCTGCTGGCTACACATTTTCTCCCGCCCAAGCTGGACAGCGAGCTCCCTTTAGTTTAGATCTTAGCAATCTCAGTGAGAATGATCTAAAAAATGCCAAGTTCGCTTACTCCAAATACGGAAATGACGACAACTGCCACGGCGTCGACGAGACCCAGTGTAAGGCCGCAAAAAACTGCTATGAGTTGATTCAGAACGTACCTATTGAAGAGCAAGAAATTGCTGGGCTTAGCTGCACTCTGAGTTCACTGAAATCAGGCGGCAACAAAAATGTTCAATTCGATTTTGGAACTTCGTGTGACTATCGTCTTCGCGACTATCCGAACGATTTAGCTCCTATTCTGGATGGCTCTGCCTGCGCAACAGATGGCATGTGCGGCCTCGAGTTCTATCCACGGGAACGCTTCCTTCACTCGGAACTTGTGATCTCTGGAAACATGGGAACAACCTCACAGACTGAAGAGGACACAGGGCACGTGGGCGAAGGTGATGATAGAGCAGACTGCCATATCGTTCGCACACACACCTTTACGATCACTCAAGTCTCTAAATCAAAAGCAACATTACAAGTAGACTTCACCTCTGTCTTAAAACCAGGTCAAGATCCTCGCTGTGCGACTGATCCGACGACTTGGTTTTATGATGAGCTTTCTGGCCGCAAGATCTTTGTTAATCTTTCTAAATAGTCAGATTACGATAAAGAATTCAGCTCTTAGAATTTAACTAAGGCAGAACCTTTCGGTTCTGCCTTCTTTGAATGAAAATATCTTCTACATTCTGCAAAACTTGTGATTACATATGGAAATGAGTTTATCCAACGAAGCCATCCGCCTTAAAAAACTAAGAGATTATTTAGACTACTCTCAGCGAGATCTTGCGGATGAGTTTCAAGTCACTTGTGGAGCTATCGCCCAATGGGAATCAGGCAAACGCCCTGTCCCCGGCCCCATTATTAAACTCATTGAAATCTATGAAGCAAATATTCAAACACTCAATAGATCGCAAAGCTGTATTTCGACCGAGTCCATAGATCACTCCAGAGATTTGCTCTCTTCTATTGTGCAATCTTTAAAGGCTGAAGGAATCTTTGTCTCCAAAGACAGCATGTCCAGCATTTCATATCTGGTAAAACACTCTTTCAAAAATACTGGGAATTCAGATCCTGTCTTGGATAAACTCAAAGTAGCTATTGCTCGACAAATCATAAAATCTTTTGATGGATCACGTGGTCTTGCTATCAAGGTTGCGCAGATTGCTGCATTTGTCGATGGTGGCCTACCTGCAGAAATACCCGTTCTTTTAGGGGAATTGCTATCTAATGTTAAACCTTTGCCGTTTTCGATCATTCAGAACATTTTATTCGAGGCCTATGAAGGAGATCACTCCAAATACTTTTCTAAGGTTAACAAAGAACCCTTCCGAGTAACAAGCATTGCGCAGCTTCACCTTGCGACGACACTCTCTGGCGAAACTGTGGTCCTTAAGATTCGACATCCTAAAATTAACGAAGTTCTATCAAAGCAGTTCAAAACTCTATCTATCTTAAATACTTTAAAGAAAATATTTGGGAGTTCTTTAGATGAAGTTCTGAACGACATCCAAACTCAGGTGATGCTAGAGTTAGACTACAAACGCGAAGCTCATTTTCAAAATATTTTTAGAAAAAACTTTATGCACGAACCCCGTATTGTGATACCTCGGGTTTTAAACGATCTTTGTCGCGAAAGTATTTTAGTTTCACAACTTGAACCAGGTCTTTCTTTTGATGCGTTTAAGACCCGCTCATCGTCAGGCGAAAGAAATCAAGCTGGCCAATTAATATCTTACTTTCATAGCTTTTCTATCTTCGAAAAGAATATAATGCATTCGGACCCACACCCTGGAAACTTTTTATTCCGACCCAATCAAGTGATTTTCTTGGACTTCGGCAGAGTCATCGAATTAGACCCTTCCGACGTACAAAATGAAAAGCGAATGTACTCCGCAATCTTGCGAAAAGATAAAGAGGCAGTTTTAAGTCAGTTTAAAAATTCTATGATGATCAAAGATCCAGAAAGCTTTGATTATAATGGTTTCTGGGATTTAATCTTAGAACAACAATTCCATCATCTAGAAAACAAGCCCATTAAAATCACTCTCGACGACATTAGGAATATAGAATTAAAGAGAAAGGCATTTAAGGATAAAAACAAAATCATCCTTAATAAAAATCTACTTCGTAGCAGCATCGTCAATGTCAGCTTGATAAATTTATTTGCAGCTCTAGAGGCGGAATTCAATTGGAGAAAACAGGGGTTCGAAATCTTAAACATCTCCCCCCAGTATTTGTGACATCTTTAGTGTAGATGAGAAATTCTATCTTTGATCACTTTCAGCTCTTCAATGTTCACAGTGTAAGGCTTACCGCAAACTTGGCAAGTCACATCCGCAGGCTCTGACTTTGTGATCATGTCTTCAAGTTCCGCCACACCCAAGGCTTCCAAAGCACGCACTACACGTTCTTGGTCACAAGGGCACGAGTAACGAACAAGGTGATCGTGAGAGATCTCTTCAAATTCAATTCCCGCCATGAACGGTTTTACCAGATCCACAGGCTGCGCCCCTTCCATCAACATTTTTGAAATGTTCGGTTGGAAGTCTTCGTAGTTGGCTTGAATCATATCAACCACTTCTTCAGAAACACCTGGCATGACTTCAATCAGAACGCCGCCAGCGACTTGAACTTTAGCGTCATGATCAAGATAAACACCTAAAGAAACCAACGAGCGAATCTGATGGGACTGATGTAAGTAGTGAGCAATGTCATGCCCGATTTCGCCAGTTACTAAATCAACCATTCCGTGGAAGGGTTGTTTTTGAAATGGCAAATGACGAGTCACGTTCAGAGTACCTTTACCCATCGCCTCCGTAAGATTTAAACCTTTGTCATAGTTTTCTGGTGTATACTGCGGATTCGGAGTGTAACCGCGCACGTGCCCTTCGTAGGAAGCTTCGGCATAAACACTTCCCAAAGGCCCGTCACCTTTAAAAAGCAAACCGACAGTTTGGCCTTCTTTAAGCTGGGCTGCCATCAAAAGAGCCCCAACCATGCCTCTTCCCACTGCAATTGTTGCCAAAGGATAAGTGTTCTGTAAACCCTGCATGTGTTGAACAACCTCAGTGGCGTTGACGGCGGCAATACGTACCGTTAAATCTTTAGATACAAAGCGATGGACACGCTGTTTACTCATGACAACTCTCCGGAAATGTGGAAAATGGCAAAGTAGCAAAGCCTTTCCTTAATTTCAAGCATAGAGCATACAAGTAAAGAGCATCTCGGAATCCTTCAAAAAAGCCCTAGTTGTGGCTAAAATCGAACCCGCGAAGCTCTCTTGGTAAGGACTTAGAAATGAAGATCTTCATATTTAGACATGCCCAAAAATCCATGGATTTCTCCGGAGACCCTGATTTAAATTCCCAAGGTCACGCCCAAGCACAAGAGCTTGCTAAAAAAGTTCTTTCTGGTGAACTTCCTCGGCCCACAGCTCTTTGGGTATCACCTAAAAAGCGAGCCCAGAACACGTTCCTCCCCGTGTCTGAAGAGCTTCAAATACCTCTGCAAATCACTCCGGATCTCTTGGAGCAACAAAGCCATGAAAACACCACCGCCTTTCGCCAACGACTTCAAGCTCTGCTCAATAAAGCCATGGACAGCGGCGAAGAAGTTTTATTTTTATGCAGCCACTATGATGTCACCGTGGAATTCATGAGCTTGATTGATGCGGATAAAGATCTTTCAATGTTCACCCACTGGCACTCGTGCCAATACATTGGCTTTGATGTTCAAGAGCCCGATTTTAAACTTCTTTGTTTTGAGAGGATTTCAGTATGATTCGCAATATTTGGGCAGTTGGTCGTAACTACGCTGATCACGCCAAGGAGCTCGGGAATGCCGTCCCTCAAGAGCCTATGATCTTTTTAAAAGCTGGTAGTACCGCTGTCGAAAACAGCGCGGAATTCAAACTCCCGAATTGGGCTCATGATATCCACCATGAAGTAGAGCTTGCTTTGGAGTTCGATGCAGATTTCAACTTCAAGCGCGGCGCCATCGCTTTGGATCTCACCGAAAGAACGATCCAAAATGAACTTAAAACCAAAGGGCACCCATGGACGCTGGCAAAGAGCTTTACGCAATCCACTCCCCTTTCTGCTTGGTTTAACATCACGCCGGAAGAGATTCAGAACCTGCGTTTGGTTTTAAAGGTCAACGGCGAAACCCGCCAAGACGGCAACACCCAAGACATGATCTTTTCCGCTGAAACTTTGCGCAAATATGTTCTAGAACGCTTCCCTGTTTGCCCAGGAGATTTACTCCTGACAGGCACACCGGCAGGTGTAGGCCCCGTAAAGCCGGGCGACGTTTTAGAAGCTGAAATCCTAGGCAGCGGAACCTCCCAAATAAAAAAGACCTGGAAAGCCTTCTAAACGGGCTCCTCCGCCCGACGCTCTGGGCTAGTTTTCAACTCTCCAGAGCCTCCCGCAAATTCAAAGTTCTTGTGTTTTTGTCCCCCGAGAGGGAATATGCGGCCCTCTAACCTGAGGGTAAAAACATGAATGACATTCAATTAGAAATCGCCAAGCGTGGCGAGGAAATTTTGAAGCGTATGGAAAGCCAATCAAAGGCTTCCATTTTCTCTAAAGATTTTTGGTATGGCTCCGTGATGGAATGGAGCATGAAAAATGAAAAATTCAAAACCAATATGTTCCGTTTTGTGGACGTATTGCCTTCATTGAATTCCGGCGATGAGGTTGCTCGTCATTTGAAAGAATACTTCTCTGAAGACGGTGGATCTCTGCCTCCAGTTTTCAACGTGGGCTTGGGCCTTGGCTCTCTTGCTCCGGGCTTAATGGCAGGAGCCATTAAGAAAAACGTCACGGGAATGGCTAAGATGTTCATCACTGGTGAAAATCCAGATGAAGCTCTTCCGGTTTTAAAGAAAGCACGTAAAAACAAAATGACTTTCACCGTAGATATCCTCGGAGAAGCCACTTTGTCTGAACAAGAAGCCCAAGAGTACAATAACAAGTACATTGAGTTGATCAACTGGCTCGCAAAAGATGCTGAGAAATGGGACGAAGTTCCTCAGATTGATCGCGATCACGAAGGGGCTCTGCCAAAAGTAAACGTGTCTGTTAAAATGACAGCGCTTTATTCGCAAATCAAAGACTCTGCTTGGGATGTTTCAAAAACAATTTTGAAAGACCGTCTTCGCCCTGTTTTCCGTTTAGGTATGGAAAAAGGCGTTTTCGTAAATTTAGATATGGAACACTACGCTGTTAAGCACTTAACAGTTGAAGTTTTCACAGAGCTTATCAATGAGCCAGAATTTAAAAATTATAAATTCTTCGGTCTTGTAATCCAAACATACCTGCGTGATTCTTTTGACGACATCAAGTCTTTAACAGAGTTTGCAAAACAACGTGGCACACCATTCTGGATTCGTCTTGTAAAAGGTGCTTACTGGGATTCTGAGACGATTGAAGCTGAACAACGTGGCTGGCCAATTCCAGTTTACACAGTGAAAGCAGAATCAGATGCCAACTTTGAGCGTTGCGCGAAATATCTTTTAGAAAACATCAAAGTGATCCGCCCTGCTTTTGCTTCTCATAACGTTCGTTCGTTAGCAGCTTGTATGCTTTACGCAGAACAATTAAACATTCCAAAAGAAGCGCTTGAATTCCAAATGCTTTATGGAATGGCTGAGCCGATCAAAAAAACTATCGTAGACATGGGCTACCGCTTACGTGAATACGCTCCAGTGGGTGAGTTGATTCCAGGAATGGCTTACCTTGTTCGCCGTCTTCTTGAAAACACTTCTAACGAATCTTGGTTGCGTGGAAAGTTTGCCGATGGAAAATCCACAGCAGAACTTCTAAAAGACCCTGCTCATGGATTAACTCCAACAAATGCCATCTTAGAGAAAAAATCAGGCAAGTTCTATAATGAGCCACTTTTAGATTTTGCCGTGGCAGAAAATCGCAACAACCTAATGAAAGCTCTTGCTGACTTTGAAAAAACTTTGCCTGTAACAGTTCCTGTGATCGTCAACGGTAAAGAGACTCAAACAAACAAGATCTTTGAACGCGTGAATCCTTCTCACAAGTCGCAAGTTATCGGCAAAGTTCATATGGCAAATATCGAACTTGCTGAAGAAGCCATGCAAACGGCTCACGCAGCCTTTAAGACTTGGAGAAAAACAAGCGTTGAAGAAAGAGCCGCTCTTGTTGATAAGCTTGCAGACTTAATGTCTCGCGATCGCTTTAAACTTATTGCGACTCAAGTCCTTGAAGTGGGTAAGCCATGGGCTGAGGCCGATGGGGATATCGGTGAAGCTATCGACTTCTGCCGTTACTACGCAGCTCATATGCGTGAACTGAATAAACCACTTAAAGTGGGCGGCGTTCCTGGTGAGGTTTCTCACTATCTTTACAAACCTCGCGGTGTGACTGCGGTTATCGCTCCTTGGAACTTCCCTCTAGCAATCCTGTGCGGAATGGTGGCAGCTGCGGCTGTAACAGGTAACACCGTTGTTATGAAGCCTGCGGAGCAGTCTTCCGTGGTGGCGTTGGGTCTTATGAAAATGATCCAAGAAGCAGGATTCCCGAAAGGCGTTATTAACTTCCTTCCTGGTTACGGTGAAGAAGTTGGAGAACACATCGTGAACCACCCTCACACAGCGGTGATTTCATTCACAGGTTCTAAAGCTGTCGGTCTTCATATTTTAAACAGAGCCTCTGTGGTTCACCCAGGCCAACAACACGTCAAACGCTGCATTATCGAAATGGGCGGTAAAAACGCCGTCATCATCGATAACGATGCCGATCTAGATGAAGCCGTGGGTGGAGTTCTTTACTCAGCATTTGGCTTCAGTGGTCAGAAGTGTTCTGCGGCAAGCCGCGTGATTGTTCTTGAAGAAGTCTACGATCGCTTTGCAGAACGCCTTGTGGAAGCAGCTAAATCTATCGAAGTCTTGGCAGCAGAAAATCCAAAAGCTTACATGGGACCCGTTGTCGATGAAGAAGCGCATGCGCGTATTCTAAATACGATCAACGAAGCCGAAGGTAAGCACCAGTTACTATTTAGCGGCCAAGTACCAGCAGATGGTTTCTATGCTCCGCCAACAATCTTTGGAAATGTTCCAGCAGACTCTGATCTTGCGCAAAAAGAGATCTTCGGCCCAGTGGTTGCACTGATTAAAGCCAAAGATTTAACTCAAGCTCTTGAGTTTGCGAATAGCACTGAGTACGCCTTGACGGGTGGTATCTTCTCTCGCAGCCCAGGCAATATTGCCCGCGTAAAAGAAGAGCTCGAAGTTGGAAACATGTACATCAACCGTGGTATCACAGGTGCGATGGTTGACCGCCATCCATTTGGTGGATTCAAAATGTCAGGTGCTGGCTCTAAAACTGGCGGACCTGATTACTTGAAACAATACATGGAACCAGTTGCCGTCACAGAGAATACAATGCGCCGAGGTTTTGCTCCGGTTGAAGAGTAATTCAACGCCCTAGTTCCTTAACATAGATCCATTGAAACCGCCTTGCAGAGCCTCTTTACCGAGTCTCATCACAAGGCGGTTTTTTTTTGATTATTACAACTTTGGAACACTCTAAGGACCAAAACCTAGAAGTACGACATTAGAGTTGAAAGACTCTCTGATCCTTTTAAAATAGAGACTATGAAGAATTGGATTTGTTTACCGCTAGTGCTATTCGCCTTGGGTTGTTCTTCCCAATCCGTGAAGAAGACCACCTCTATGGAGTCTCCTTTGCCCAAAGCTCGCCCTGCCACTCAGCAAGATCGAATCTATTCCGCACCTGCAGCAGCTCCACCTTCCATCACTGGAAGCCCTTTGGGTGAGCCCCCTGCCCCGAAAGAAGTCGAAAGAAAGTCTTGCGAAACTCCGCTGGGAACAATTCCAGATGGCGGCACTGCCACGGGATACTTAAGCCCTGAAGCCGGCCCTGGAGAGATCTGTATATCTGACACGATTTCCTGTGTAGATGGCACTTGGAGCGGCAAGGCCATCCACCCCAACTGCAAAGTTAAAAAAGACAATCCCTAGAAACGAAAAAACCCACGGTATTTCTACCGTGGGTTCTCAAATATTTTAAAAATAGAGGTGAGAACATCATGCTCCCCTATACCTTCCTTGGTATCACCCCTCCCGTAAAAATGATTCCAGCATAGCGACTTTGGTAATGCAAGCATCTTATTTCACTTTTTTTAAGATTTTAAGATTCTAAATCGAACACCACTGCCGCTAGTGGTACCTGTGATACTTTGCGCCTATTTTTTAAGCCGCACAGTTTCTTAATTTCCCTAACAGAATCCTAAATTGCATCCAACGTAACAATAAGTTTAAAAGATAGGCACCTAAAACCAAGGAGTCTTTATGAAGTATCTTTTATCCCTGTGTGTTTTCATCGCTGCTTCTACAACCCTTGCTCAACCAAGCCAATGCCTTGAGGCTTTAAAAAAATCCTATGGCAACTATCGTGATCGCTACATTCGCGATGGGGGTGTTGTTCTTCCTGCCTTCTCTCCTCTTATTCACCCCCGTAGCCATAAACAACTCGCCATCTATAATTTTGATTGTTACGTCTATAGCGGGCACGGTGACGTTCACAATAGCTATACGATCGAAGCTGTGGTTGTAGAGCCTAAGACTTGCGAGATCGTAGATATCTTCTTTATTGAAGGCGACTAATATTTTAACGGTGAATAGTAGGCCGATTTTAAGACAAAAAAAGAGCATGGATTTCCAAGCTCTTTTTTTAGAAGTTTGCGATTTTCTCGACAAGTTCTGGGAAATCAATAAACGGATTGCGAGTCTTCTGAACCTTAAAGATCGCCTCATTGCGAACGATCTCCTCTTGATCAATCGGGTCCTCACGGTGCCACTTACGAAGAATCGCCTCTTCTTTTTGATCGATTTCCATTTCATATCTCACTGCAAAGTAGAACAGGGCACGGGCCACATTCCCTTTATGGTCTTGAGGTGGCTCAAAGACCTCTTCAGTCCCCGCAGAGCCTACTCCAAAACGAGAAGCTGGGCATTTTAGATCAATCAAATCTTGAGTCACTTCACCAAAAATATTATTCCCACGGATAGAGTTTAACTGAGAGTCCGTTGGGAACAGGTGATGAAGATCTGATTTTTGCATTTCATCGGAGTATCTTTTTGTAAAACGACTTTGTGGCCATGTGTGCTCTACGTTGATCACCCGATTGTCAGGAATGCGACCTGGAGCTGGTGGAGCTCCTTTAAAATCGTCACGGGATAAATCTCTGTCACAGTAAACATCGTGAACAGAATACTCTTTTCCATTTTTAACTAAGTAGAAGTTCCCCATTAGAAACACGCGCGCCGCTGTGTAACCCGTTGGGGTGTGTTGGTAGCATTCGCCTTTGCAGTTCTTAGGCGCAATAACATCGTTACCGTTAGCCCGAACTTGATGAACGCTGTTAAAGATAGTTTTCAATCTTTCGCGAAGCTTTACGTTGCTCGCCCCAGATCTCAAGTCTTGATAAAAATCATCCCCGTAATAGGGAACACTTTGCGATTGATTTGCTTCGCCAAGCACAGGAATTAAAAGTGTTAAAACAATCACTGACTTAATGAGGTTTACAAAACTCATTCGGGTCCACCAGTCTTTTCAAGGGGGTGATCTTCAGCCTCTGACGGCAATTTCCCCTAGAGACCCCGAAACTGTCAATAGTCATAAATATTTTACAAGAGCTCAATTCAAACTAATTGCATTAGAGTGATAATGACTGCGAATGCGATAAAGTATTCCAATAAGAATCCCTATTAGACTTCCGCCAATATGAGCCGAGTACGCAATCCCTCCCCCTAACCCCACAGGCGAACTCCAAAGACTTGCAAAATCAGCCACCAAAAATAGCGGAACGATAAGGAGCGTAGGAAGGTAAATAGGTCCAAACATATTGGGCCTTGGAAAAACAAAATAAAAATAGCGAACCCTCTTGCGCTTCTCTACAACACAGTAGAATGCCAACAGGGCACTCACACAGGCACTGGCCCCAATCACGGGCGTGATGCTATAGGGATCAGCAAAAGTATACGCGATCCCACCACCGATTCCGCCTAGAACATAGACCGCCAGAAGGGCTGCACTTCCTGCGACCATTTCAACAGCAGCACCAATAAATAATAAATAAATCACGTTGCTAAATAGATGCATCCAGTTGGAATGGGAAAACTGATACGTCAGCCATGCTAAAGGCCCCTTCGACTGGGCACTGAGACCGAACTTTGTAAGAATGCTTTTTTGATACTCGGCTTGATACTTTTCTACGTTCTCTTTCCATTCGGCGATACGAACAGAGTCTCCAGCAAAGTTAAAAGCCTTCGCTAACGAAATAAACTGATTGTCGCGTAGAGCATAGGCTCCAAGGACCCCCAACTGACCTCGATCTTCGTTACGAATTTCTCGCACCCACTCGGGGCGTTCGCGTTCATTACCAGTATCTTGGATGTATTGTTGATACATCCTTCCCGTCATAGCTAAGCCATCGGCTTGCAGTAATGGCGATGAGTAAATAGCACTGTCATGTCCGCTAAAGTAAATCACGAATAGGAATATATTCAGACAGACTAACATCGTCGTCACTGGAAGCTTATGGATTTCTTTAAGTTCAACGGGATAAGGAATGATCATTGAATATCATATCTCTCTTTAAAGTCTTGAAGCCAAGCTGCCTCTTCGACGTCTTCAACATCATAACTTGCGGGCTGACGAGAGTTCCCTCTATCTTGCGCGGCTAACTGATTCTGCAAAACTTTTTCTTCAGCAGTTTGCTCTTGGAGAGACCAAACCGCACGGATGTATTTCTTCTCAAGTGCGACTTCAAAAGGTACATCTTTTTGTAAAGCTTCGATGAGTTCTAAACTGCCAATAAAATCGCGCTGATTAAACTTCTCATCAATTAAAAGAACCTGGGCCGTTTTTGAATCAGCGAAAATATTTTCAATTCTTTCTGTGCCATTTTCTTTGTGCTTAATATACATCGCCAAAGAACAAACGATACTCGAAGCCTCTTCACACACCTTGGCGAAGTACTTCTCTTGCTCATCACCTTCTGTCATTAAGTAGCGGGCTAAGTAGGCATAGGGGACGTCTTCGCTAGGAGCGCTCCAAAGAACTTCTTCAACCTTCTCACTTAAACAGCTATTTGAAATTCCATCTGCCAAGTAAAGAGCCACGGCTGAATCCATAGAGGACATGTGACTCTCGCAAGCAGCTACCTTTACATCTGGATCTTGCTTAAATTCCCCAGCCTGTAAGCCGTAATAGACTTTAAAGAAACTTACAAACCCGATAGCCAGAAGCATTGTGAAGGCGATTCTCGCCCAGCTTGAAATAAAGCGTGATTCTAAGACATGGGGCACATCATGTGCGCCCTCTTTCATCGTGACAACAAGAGTGTCGGAGCATCTCTCGTGCAAAGCTCTTCTCTTGGGATGGCTTAAAATTTCCATAAAAGGAATGGCGAATAAGGCAAAGTTAAAACACCAAAAAAACGCACGAACTACACACTGATTAAAGCTCAATCGTCTTTGATACTCAGGATAAGATACTACACGCATCTGCAAAAAGAGCTGCCCAGGAGTCGCCTGCCAAAAATAGAGAAACAGACTTTGCAAAAATACGGAGAAAAAGAAAATCAGAACGCCACTCAATGTCAGTGCGATCAAGCCTTCATTAGATGTTGGGTTAATTAGAAAGTACGTCTTACTCTGTCGCATCAGCCCTGCGATGAACAAACTGATGATTGGAGAAAAGATTAGAAAATCCAAAACAAATGCAACAGCACGATCTGCCACAGGAGCAATGTGTTGGCGTTTGGATGGAGCGGATTTTACGTAGGCTTCTGGAGCCGATAAGTCTGGAAATACCATATGACTATATCGGCCTGAGACGGTCTTCTCTAAAGAATTTTAGAGAGGATTTTTAGTTTAGATTTCTTGTTTCTCTTTACTAGAAATGAAACTTCAGAGACTGGACTCGACCATGGTCGTCTAGCTGGAACAGTGCCTGCCCGACAATTTCTTTATTCGAGTTGATCAATGAGTATACTTCTTTAGCTTCTTCGCTTTGCGCAAGGCTTACTTGCTTATAATCAAAACCAAAAGCAGATGCGTATTTCTTCAAGAAATGAGAGCGATCCGAGATCTTCATTGGAAGCTCTCCAGCTTGAGCGTCAATAAACTCAAGGCTTTCAATCTGCCCTGCCGCTAGCTTCATACCGTATTTACCTTCAAGGTACCCAAATACTAATTCATCTCTAAGCGTTGGGTTTTCGGCAATCGCAACTCGTTGTAAGTTATTATCTTTAGAAAAGCGTTTCGCAAGATCTTGCTCCCACTTCACATCCGCGGCAAATGCTGCTGGAGAAATACTCGCAACACCACGATTCCCAGATGTCTCAAGGGCCTCAGAACCTCTTGTTAAATACTGATTCAAAAAAACGGATGTGATAAGAACAGAGGCAATTGACAAGGCAGCAAGTGTTTTTTGCTCTTGTACTTTATCTTGAAGTCTTTTTCTTGCTGATTGTTTTTTTGGAAACTCAATCACTTGTGCATTCCTCATTTCTTACCCCTTGCAAAACAGAATGAAAAACTACATGAACTTTCACTAAGACTGCATTGCGAAGGTTGTGCCGATCATCTAAGTCTAACCTATTCTTGTCCAGTGCTAAAGACTTTTACACCCGAACAAAAGATGTTTGACGTTTCATTTTGATCATCTCACTTTGACACGAAAAAATCCAAAGTACGAACGTCTAGTCCAGAGCATTTTTCACCCAAGAGTCAATACCAGCCTGCATTTCCGCTATGTCATAATAGAGAACTCGATCTACTTCCACACCATGATGTTCAATTCTTCTTCCCAATGTCGTCTCATAAACCGCTTCAGGAATCGAGATTTCAACTCCTTGCCCCACTTCGGGCATCGGATACCACACTCCAACCAACAAATGTCCTCGACTAGGCGCGCCTTCTACCGTGGCTTGACGATAGTCTTTCAATGCTTGCGCCACCAACTCCGCCACAGAAGCCGTTCTGCCGTCGACAAGTACACGTACAATTCCCTTATAACAGTTTGAGTTCTGATAAGTTCTTAGGACAACCTCTTTACTGACATCCAAAACTTTTAACTGTTCAGTGTCTTGCAAAGTATTCGGAAGTTCCGCCGAGACCTCTTCAGGAAACTTTGGTTTAATCAACTTTCCGACTTCTTGCGATTCACACATAAAGAGACTTAAGAAACGCAAGCCTGCAACAAAGTTTCCGCCGGCATTGCCACGCAAATCAACCACGATCTTTTTATATTTTTTTAAATCCTCGCGCAGACGATCCAGATTCTTTTCATCAAAATAAGAAGAACGAAAAGAGGGAACTGCCAACTGCGCCGATTGATCATTAAACCTTTGAACAGATATCCCTTCGGCACGCACAATACTGCGAGCTTTGAGATAAATATCTGTCAGCACTCCGCCTTGAACTACTTCATAAATCCCAGTTTGAGTGCGCACATCCCAAGGATTGGGTTGCTCCCCGTTAATGGAGCGAACGATGTCACCTTTTTTGATTCCAGCATCCGCTGCTGGAGAGGCGGGATGAACTTTAAAGACGATCAGCTCACTATCAACAAATTGTGCTTCAATGCCTGTTTCAGAGTTCTCACCCTTCCAAATAGACTTTACCTCTTGAGGAGCAAAAATCTCTAAGTGCGAAACACCTAAAATCCCTAGGACATTATTCATATCTTTGATTAAAAGCTCCGGCGGAGACTTCTCTGTCACAAGCCGACTGCGGCTATGGCAAGTTTTCTTCCAGGACGTTAGCTCTTCATCAGAAATAAAAATTTTCTCTGCAACAAAGTCACAGAAGACAGGATATGGATTTTGAAAATGAGCAGAAGGTTTCGATAGGCGAAGGCCTACGAAGACCATAATAGATAAAAGAAGAAAGGCAGCAAGAATGTTCTTCATCAATAAAAAAAAAAGAGGCCGGAATTTCCCGACCTCTTTTAATATTCTTAAATGAATTAAGCTGCGATAACCTTTTTACGGCGAGCCGCTGAAGGATCGATTTGGTATTGCTTCACTTTTCTATAAAGAGTCGCACGACCAATACCAAGAGCTTTTGCTGCTTCAGTTAGATTACCTTTGTACTGAAGAATTGCATTCTCAATAGCTTGAGCTTCGATTTCTTCCATCTTTTGTACGTTGGAAGCTGCTGGAGTTACAGTTGGGAATTGAATAACATTTCCACCACCGCTAACTTCTGAGTTTACTGGACTTGATCCTGATACCAATGAAGGTACACCTGCCACAAGTTGTTGTCTGAAAAACGCATTATCCATACCCTCACGCCATTGTGACGATGAATATGCTTGAACTGTCACATCGTGATTCTCCCAATACTTCCTTGCGTTCTCGATGGTTTCCTGGTTATCGCTCACCACGATCATAACTGTGCGTGACATCTGTCCTCCCCTTTTGAAACAAATTTCAATGATAATTGACTCACTTTGTACCTATCGGCGTTTCATCGTGAGAATTTAGGGCTAGTTGAAAATATTTTTTGAGACACTTTAAGTATCTAAAAACACGAGCCTTTTTAACTCGTAAAAACAAGGCTTGACGGAGGTCGGGGGCAGGTCTTCGAACGCAGCCCTCCGTTGGCGGGGGATTTCGGGGGAAGGCCCTCCCTCCGTCGGCACGCTCTTCCTGAGCTCTCCTGGCATCCGCCTGCGGCGGAACGCATCCTGCTTGCCAGAGGCCGACTCCGAGATGCCCTTCCCCCAAACTCCCCCTTCAAGTGAGTCTTCGTGTTTCAGGGCCGCTTCGCTGCCTTGGGGGCTCTTGGTTCGTGTGCGTTTGGATTTGTATGGTCTTCGACTTACTTGGATGAGTGATCGTGTTCTCTTCTGATGCTTCAACGATCTTTCTATACTTTGAATTCAAGCATCATTGATGTCAGGTAGATCGATATAAAGAGAGTAAAGAATAATTAAGTATCAAAATGTATAATACGAGATTTAGATCTTCACGTCTAAAAGACTAATAGAACTATCAATAGAAATGATAATCCCTGCCTTCCAAGCACCTCCGCCTTGAAATATAGAACTCCATTTTTTTTATCGCATTCTTGAAAGAAGACACTCGTTCGCGAGTGGGAGGGGGTAACTCTACTCTGGTCGGAGAGCGACCTCTGTGGGGGCAGGATGCCCGAACCTCGGCAAAGCCGAGGCCACAGCGAGGCACGATGCCGCGTCGCTCGGAGTACCAGAGTAGAGTTACCCCCTCCCGCTCGTAGCCCGAGAGCTTTCGCCTTACCCATCCGCGCATAAAAAAAGCCGAGTTGTTTAGACTCGGCTTTTGGTGGTTCTAAATGTGTGGTTATTAAATCTTAGCGACGGCCAGATTTGATTTTCACTTGTAGTTTAGAAATCAAGTGAACTGCCATTTTTTCTTGAACACGGCACATTTTCAACTCATCACGACGGTAAGATCTTTGTGACGGAGTTAGTGTTCCAGTCTCAAGCTCCATTTCGTAATCAAGCTTAGAAGAACGGATGCCTTCAAGTTCTTTCGTCTGTTGTTTAAAAAGCTTTGAAACACCAGAAAGAGGAGCTACTTCAATCCACTCTTCTTTACCGCGATACCAGCTCACCATTCTTAAGAAGCGAGCTTTGTTTTTCGCAAGTGTGAACTTTGGATAAGTTCCATCGTTTAACTCAAGAATGTTCTCAACATCATCAAGGTTGAAATCATCTTCTTCACCTTCCATAAGAAGGTTACCAGGCATAGCAGCCAAGGCAGCTTCAGCTTCTAAATCATCATCCATATCTGCTTCAAATGCAGATGTTTTCTTAATCTCTCTTTCGGTTTCTAATTCAGAATCCAAATCAGAGTCGATCATTTCTTCAACGAACGTGTTACCAGGATTGATCAAAGCGAGCCTCCCCAAATAGTCATGATTCAATAATCATTTGTGTATCTTCAAAAGTGGACCTGTTATACCCCATAAAGACACATGACACAATATGTTAATTGCATGAAAAAAAGTAAATTTCAGAGGGAGTTCCTTCACTGCTGTCAAAGCACCATGCACTTTCCTATCTATTTTTCATAGTGGTGATATCCAAGCGAAAACTTCCTGGACGCTTCCAAAAGCTAGATGCTGAAGCAACAATCTCTATTCGTGAAATCATCGCGCCTTCTAACTTCGCAGTTTTTATTTCTCCGTAACGAAGATTACCTGCAAGACTCGAAACATTTCTCACAAGATAAACATTCGACGAATAGATTCGCACTTCTTTAATGTCCACATTGTCCTCTGTGCCCAGAAGTTTGATTTCTACTAATTGCCCAATGGATGGATGGAGCATAAATTGATAGGCCTTACTTCCATAAGCTCCTAAGTCCGTCACACCAAAACTGTAAGCGATATACTCTGGCTCTGCGGGAACTCTCTCCTCTGGAGGTGGCGGAGTCGGAGCGGGAGGTCTTGGCCGTGGGCGCGGCTCCGGTGCGCGTGGAGGATCTGGCAAAGGAAGTGGCAGCGGACCGCTCGATTCTTGAGAGAGGGCTGCTAACGAAATACATGAAGAAAATAAAGCGACGAGAATTTGTTTTGAAAATTTCATGCAGGTCTCCTTAAAAAGAAAACGCTAATAGACCTGCATGACTTTGGGAAAGGTTTCTTCCGAATACTATTATTTATCAGTCAAAGCGCATGTGCTTCACTGACGAACCAGAGTCTCTCAACTCGCGAAGTGCATCGATACCAATTGCGATATGCTTTTCAACAAAGTTAGTAGTCACTTTCTTATCGCTCTCTTCTGTTTTCACGCCTTCTGGAACCATTGGATTATCTGATACCAATAAAAGAGCACCACGAGGAATCTCGTTCACAAATCCAGTCACGAAGATAGTTGCTGTTTCCATGTCAACGGCCATGGCGCGAGTGCGGTGGAGATAATCTTTAAAGTTCTCATCGTGTTCCCAGACGCGACGGTTTGTTGTGAATACCGTTCCTGTCCAGTAGTCACACTGATGCTTAGCGATCGTCTCTGAAACAGCTTTTTGCAAACTGAAAGAAGGAAGAGCCGGTACTTCTTGAGGAATGTACTCATTGCTTGTGCCTTCACCACGGATCGCAGCGATTGGAAGAATGAAGTCGCCTAGTTGGTTCTTCTTTTTGATTCCACCACACTTACCTAAAAACAAAACGGCTTTAGGCTGAATAGCTGTTAGTAGATCCATACAAGTTGCAGCAAGAGCACTGCCCATTCCAAAGTTTAGAATCGTAATATTTTCAGCAGTCGCTGATTGCATGGGTTTATCAAGACCATTCACAGGAACGTTGAAGCGCTCAGCAAACATTTTTACGTAGTTACCGAAATTTGTAAGAAGAATGTATTCGCCAAATTCATTAAGAGGAACTCCTGTGTAACGTGGCAACCAATTCTCTACGATATCTTTTTTTGTTTTCATTCAACCTCTGTCAATAATAGTATTTAAAACTGATCTACATTACCATAAGTTCAGACAAAATAAAAGAGGAGCTCTCATGCAGACTTTATACAACAGCATCCTTATGGAAATCCCTCCCCGCACAGCACAACTGAGCGGCGCCTCGGTGATGCGACTTATGCCCTATGCAAAAAAGAGAATGGTCGGACCTTTTATTTTCTTTGATTACCTTCCAAAGGCTGAGTTTCACGCGGGCGAAGGTCTGAATGTGGCGCCTCACCCCCATATCGGCCTGTCAACTCTGAGTTATCTTTTAGAAGGCTCTATCCTTCACCACGACAGTTTAGGCAGCAAACAATTGCTTCTTCCGGGGGACGTCAATTGGATGACAGCAGGCAAAGGAATCTCACATTCTGAACGCATGCCCCCTGAAGCAGATCATAAAAACCACTTCCTACAACTGCTTCAATTTTGGGTGGCACTTCCTTTGGAGCATGAAGATTGTGAACCGAACTTTACTCACCATTCAAAGAACACAATTCCTACTATTCAAGTGAATGAATCTGAAGTTCGCCTCATCGCAGGTTCGGCCTTTGGAAAATCTTCACCTGTGAAAACTTATTCGCCATTATTTTTTATGGATGTTGAAATCCCCGAGGGAGCAAGCTTTAGCTTCAACCCTGAACACCAAGAGCTTGCGGTCTTCCTTCTTGGTGGAGAAGTTCTAATGGATGATAAAGCTCTCCGTGTTGATGACTTTATTGTACTAGAGCAAGGCTCCCAACTTGAAGTCACCGCTACCAAAAAGAGTCGCTTAATTGTACTCGGTGGCGAGCCCTTTAAAGAGCCGCGACATATATATTGGAATTTTGTTTCTTCATCAAAAGACAAAATTGAACAAGCTAAAGAAGCTTGGCGCTCAGGTCTCTTTCCGCAAGTCCCTGGTGAAACAGATATCATCCCTCTCCCCCACGACTGACAATTATTGTTCGGAGTCTAAGACCTAGACACTTACACTGTCTCAAAACGATCCTGCGGCCATGTGACTGAAAATCGCATTGGCCTTCCTTTCGCAACCAGAAAAAGTCTCGGTGTGAAAGGAGGCATATGAAAACTTCAAATCTTTTAACTTTAATAGGACTAGCTTTATGGTCTATGCCATCTTTAGGGGACAATTCGCCTGAAAATTTTATTGCGAATAACTCTACGGTGTATCTCAGCGTGCCCGACAACACACCCATTTATCTGCCGACTATCTTAAAGAACAACGAGCGTGCACTTTACCCGCATATCGTATTACCGGGTGAGTCTATAATTGCCGTTGATACAAATCGCTTAGCTCAAGTTCTTGAAAATCAAGAACGAGATCCTTCGAAAACAAATTATCCCTTTATGCGCAAAGGGGATGATCGCCCTCGTCAATCCAATGATGGCTTTCTTTGCGGCTTTCGCGTCGTCGATGCCACCTCCGAAGAAGTGCGCGACAATACACTTCTCGACAGAACAGACTTCTGTATGGAACTTGATACCCTTCGCGAAGCCACTTCCCTGGAAAGCAACGGTGAAGAGATTCAGGATGCCTTCCAAAGATACGCGGAATCTAAAAACTCGGCTTACATCACGCAAGTTGCATCTTCTGTTGCCATGGAGCGAATTCGTCTAGAGTCATCAGGTGTCGTTGCTAAAACTGGCTTCTCAGCTCCGCTCTCCAGTCCTTTAAAAGGTTGTACTCAATCGTGCCTTACAGTGACCAGTGAGTATGGCTCAAGATACCATCCAGTACACAAACGCCGTATTCTACATAAAGGCATCGACTTCCGCGCCAGCATCGGAACTGAAGTATCAACGGCACTGCCTGGAAAAGTTTTAGCTGTAAGAACCGAGCGCAACGCAAGATCTAAAAAAATTGTCGGCTATGGTCATTACGTGATTGTTTCCCATCCAGAAAGTCGCATGGAAACACTATACGCTCACTTATCGCAGTTTAAGATTAAACAAGGTGCTAGTGTGAAAGCAGGCGATCTCATCGCCCTCAGCGGAAACAGTGGCGTTGGGACCGGCCCACATCTGCACTTTGAAACCCACGTAGCAAACAAAGGTGGCTATAAAGCTGTGGACCCACGCACCTTTTTAACAGCAGTCCTCGAAACCGTGACACAAATTATTAATTTTTTCAGCCTGAGGGCTTAGTCTAATGGAGCATTTAAAATGAAAAAACTTTTAGTCGTTATGAGTCTTTTTATGGCTTCCCAGGCAATGGCCATTGAAAAAGGACAAATAGTCTATGACCTCGTTACGAACTGGGCCTATCGTGTCTCTGGCGTGCATAAAGGAATCATATACATTACCACCAACGAAGAGGGCTTCAAACCTCTTCAAAGGCAAGAAAATCAACTCATCCCATCTATCGAATCTCTCGGCCGCTTAAAACAGGGAACGGAAGTAACGTACTACAACGAAAAAGAACGTTTTATGGAAGGCTCTAAGATCACTCATATCTTCCCTAATCAGATGGTCTTCCTTTCGACGAAGGCCGTTGGCAGAGCTTTCAACATGAAGGACGTTAGAATCGGTGCAGGTCTTCTTGGAGCGCGCATCTCTTCATTTGAGGGAATCCATGAGGGCGATACCCTGTGCGCAAAAAACAGAATCAATGCTCAGCGTGGCCCAATTCGCGCCGGTACAAAACTTAGAATTAAAAAGGTATTTGATAATAGAAGTGTAGAAGCTCGTGTCGGACTTCTGTACTATCCAGAGATCTTGAGATTCTCTGATATGACTGCCTGCAAATAGCAGATAAAAAAAAGGAGATGGTGAACATCTCCTTTTTCATTTCAATTTATAAATTAAAATTACTTATAAATTTCTTCACACTTCGTGTTTACAACAGAGAATCTGTCGTTCGCATTTTTTCTATAAGTAGTGATGCATTTGAAATATGGCGCTGGAGCTTGTCTGCTATAGAAGCTTCTAGCGATTGTTTCTACTGCAAGATCAGCACCTTCTACTTTTACAAAACCCATTCCTTCGATCTGGATAACTGATTCATCAAAGCCAAGATGATCCATCACGCTTTCTTGAGTCATGATGTAGATTTCTTTCATTTTTCCAGCAAACGCAGGTGCCGCACACAACAATACAAACGCCAAAATTAATTTCTTCATGGGTCCTCTTTGGTAGAAGTGATTTAGGTTGGCTTTATAGTCATAACGCCCGTCATTTGCAATAGATGGCCCCTTGCTTTTAAAAGATTGAATAAATCCTAACAATTCGAGCTCCCAAATCCTGTAATTTTTATCCCTCAGCAAGGGTATTCTTAGTGAGCCTTCCTCCGATTTAAATAAAAAACTCCACAAAGATGTCACAAAAGATCTGCCAATCCCCTATAACAGCTAAAAGGAGCGGCCATGCGCAGTCTAAAATTTCTTTCAGTGATCCTTACGCTTTTCATTTCTTTTCTGCCTTTGGCGCAAAGCCAAACCCAGAAACTGACTCCGGTGCCAAATGTGGAAGTCTGCATGGTGAACGATATTCACTTCAATCGCCCCCAAATACCTGTCAACTTTGCCGGAAAAACCTATTACGGCTGTTGTGAAATGTGCAAAACCACACTGGCGACCCAAGCCTCTTCACGCATGGCGATAGATCCGATCAGTAAGAAAAGTATCGATAAAGCATCGGCCGTGATTGGCGCAAAAGCCGACGGCAGTGTTGTCTATTTTGAAAATAAAAAGAATTTCGATAAGTATTCTAGCGCGCCTTAAAGCGCGCTTCAATCTAAGCTATTGAATCCAACCCCAGTGCAATGCCGCCAGTGTTGCACTAGAGACAATGATCCATAGACCTGCCCCTTGTAAAAATGGCTTCACTCCTACTTTTTTCAAGGTCTCTTTAGATAAACTCAAGCCAATTAGAAACAAAGTCAGTACTAAAAAACGTTTCGCAACATCACTCACGATATGGCCTGCTGGCTGCAAAGACGGTACGAAAGTCACCAAAGCCGCTGCCAGAATAAACCATAAAATAAACCAAGGACGCTTCGCCTTAACCGCAGGCCCCTCTGAGTTTTTCTTATAAAGAGTTCCAATGAGGAACGCCACTGGAATGATCCACAGGGCGCGCGCTAGCTTCACAGTTGTTCCAACTTGAAGAGCCTCCGCACCGTACTGCATACTGGCTCCGACGACGGAACTTGTGTCATGAATCGCCAAGGCACTCCATAATCCAAATTGATTTTGCGTTAAACCGAAGAAATGCCCTAACGGGGGAAAAATAAAAAGAGCCAGCGCATTTAAAAGGAATACTGTTCCAAGAGCTACTGAGACCTCTTCGTTCTTAGCTCGAATCACGGGGGCCACAGCCGCAATCGCACTTCCGCCACAAATGGCCGTCCCCACCGTAACCAGAATAGAGGTGTCTTTTTGAACTTTAAAAAGCTTTCCCAATAAAGTCCCTAAAACTAAAGTAATACTGATTCCCGCGATTGTATAACCGACACCTTGAAATCCGACTTTACCCACGACAGCTAAGTCCATCCCCGCCCCCATACCAGCGACCGACAGTCCCAAAAGTGTGGAGGTGATTTTTCGAGTCTGCTCTAAATAGGGATTACCAAAAGCTACTGCAACGATCACCCCCGCAATGAGTGCCTGAGCCGAAGACACCCAAGGGGTCAAAGCTAAAACTGCAAGAACGGGAATAAGCATTCGGGCTATCATTGTCGACCTCCAAGCTAGAGTTCTAGAGAACCCTTCTCAAAATTCAGAAGTCGCAAGGGCGAGCAAAGAAAAACTTTGCCATAGACAAGTGGCTTCCACTGAATAGTTTAGATCTAGAACAAAAGAGCCGCAAGATGTGATTGAAAATTTCAGCCATAGTTTGATTACATAAAATAAACTATCCTCAGAATTTACTTATCTCTTTAACTCATACCCTCTGAATCGAGGATGAGAAGCGTATCGAGTCACGGAACGAAAGCCTAAAATCTCAAGAGCTATGGATTCGAACTCTTCTTCTGCTATCGGAGAAAACTTTGTCGCTAATCCTTTAAGCAATTGCTCTTTTTTTAGGTCAGCTATCTTTTCAGAACGGCACCACTTTAAAAATTGATCCTCTTCAAGATTCTTTGAATTGCCCTCAAAGTTCATCAAATCGTAGGTCCATAGAGTTCCACCTTCTCGTAAACAATTACGGATCATTCTTAAAACATCCGCCTTCTGATTAAGTTCTATAAAATGAAGTGTGAGCAAACAGAGAGCTCCGTCAAAATTTTCTTCGGGAATAAAATCATGAAGAGATACACAGTGTGTTTTTATCTTTAAAGGAATTGTTCGGGCCTGATTCTTAATCATCATTTTACTGAGCATTTCTTCGGAGATATCCACTGCTACAAAAGATATATCGGGTCGCAACTCGCCCAATAAAAAAATCTCGGTTCCTGTTCCAGCCCCTAAAACTAAAACTCTTCCCTGCTGCGGAATCTCTATGGAGGCTCTTTGCGCAACTTCACTGAGAACATCTAAATAACCAGGAACTTTTTTAACAATACTTTGGTCATAGAGATCTGCTTCATTCTGATCAAATTTTTTCATGATCTTAAGCTATCAGTTTCCCCCAAGAAGCCAAAATATTGACTCTCTCAATATCATTTCGCTTGCATCATCAATTCACTTTCAATGATGCGCTACTTACCAAGATTCGTTGTCATTCTTTTAAGAAAAACTATCCTATTTAGGAGGGGGTTCTATGAAAGTGATTCGCAACACAGACATCCATTCTTCCCATCAACGCCTTGTCGAGAAGCTCTCCGACTTGCTTCGGCAAATTCCGCAGGTAACTCTTAAAGAGCTCTGTCGAAATGGAATCTGCCCCGTACACGCTGCCTACGCCTATCAAAAGCTATCCTGTAAATAATCTGTCTTTGGCTTCGCCCTAGAAACTTTTATTCTAGGGCGTCTTTAATAGGTACACAGATGCTAAAATCATCGCGATCCCTAGCCATCCAATTTTATTTATTTTTTGTCCAAATATAACTCTTGCCGACATCGCCGTGCCGAAAATAGCCAACGCACCCCAGAGTGCATAGGCGATGGCTAAGTCCATCACCTGTGAAACAAAGGACAGTAAGACAAAAGCTAGACAAACGAGTGCAATTCCTCCGACACCATAAAGCTTATGCTTAAATCCATCTGACTTCTTCATCATCAAGTTGGCAAAAATATCTAAAACTGCGGATAAGGCTATAAGAAGAAATGCAAAATTACTGCTCATCTTGCGCCTCCTTTACCTCTCCAAAATTTAAAAGAATAATTCCCGTCACCGCCAGTACAAGCCCTGCGATCTTTTGCATAGACAAACTTTGATCAAGAAGAAAAAATGAAATCAACGAGATCAAGGTCACGCCTAAGCCTTCCCAGATCGCAATAGCGACTCCGACTGCAATCTTTTTTAAAGCAAAGGAGAGGAAGGTGTAAGAAGCTGAAATAAAAATGCACATGAGTGCATACATCCATAAGTTCCCGCTCTGTCCAGAAGCATTCATGGTTAAAGTACCGGCCACCTCAGTAACCACAGCCAAAATAAGAAATACCCAAGCAACAACCATTATTTTCCTTTTACCAGTTTTCACCTTCAAGCGACTTCATTCGCCAAGTGAAGACCTTTTCCTTTTAAGCAATGCCATTTTTTGCAAGATATGCCGAGTTCTTTTTTCAGTGACGGAAAGTATTCTCTGCTTCCTCTGCGATAAACGCCATACTTGGAAGCCCCACTCTTGTCGATGATCGACCAAATCCCAAGCGATCATAGGCGATCACTGAACGACCCGTGATTTCAGAAAGAATTAAAGGAAAGCTTCTCCATAGATCCACGGACCCTAAAGAATCATGCAGTAAAATAATTGGCGCAAGAGACGAAGGTTGTTCCCAAGTTCTTAAGAACATTCTCCACCCTGAGTTATTATAAATTTATCAATAGGTGTAATCATAGATTCAGCGCCTCCGAAAGGAATACTAACATGAATCTATGACTTCTCTAAAGCTACTAATTGAAAATCAAGTTTGGAAATACAACACTTTTAATAAAGATAGATAAACTGAGGTGTCGCATTGTTTGAGCGATAAGCCATTCCAGAAACACTCTCTCCGACTTGAAAATCACAAGTTGTAATCACCCCAAAAGAACTCACTTCATCAATATCCAAAGGACAACTGTAAGCAGGACTGTAGGTCCAATGACCTTCCCAAGATACTATTACCCGACACTGCTCCCCTTGAAGTGGTTCTACCGCTTGAACTTTTGCAGAGAAAAGAGCTTGAAGCATTTCACAAGCATGGGCTGATACCGGCAATACACTCATTAAAAATACAGCAAGCAAAGTTACTTTTTTCATAAAACTTCCTTTTTAAAGCGCTCTACCTTTCGGCTTCACCAATAAGTTTTATGGGAAAGCTAAAAGCAAAGATTTCGTTTTAAAGAAGTCTTTAAGGGAAAGATCTCCGCTTGTCGTGTCAAGATTCGCTTTTTTACGTTGGTTTTTTCGACTAACTTTTCATTATTTGAGTAAGATTAAATAAGAATTCTTCGCATTGTGCGTGAGTCGATCCTTCGGGCAAACGACCTACTCGTCATCTTTAATTTCTCGCAAATAGGTAGAGCCACACTTTTCACAGGAGTGAGCATTGGGTGATATAAAGACACCCACCACTCCCACCATCGTTATGACGGCAACAGTGAGATTTTGCAGCCCCCACATCGTCTTATGAATTAAAAAGTATATTGTGAGAGGTAAAATGATCAGCGCTAAAAAAAGGAATAAAGCGCGATAATAATTATTTATCTTAGACTTCCCGACATGCTGACAATTCCGACATCGAACGTATTTAGATTGCAGGAGTGTGTACATCGGGAACCTTCGTCAGAACTCTTTTAATGGGTTTGATTCGGTCTTTAGAAAGATTTGGTGCGGCCGGAGAGATTCGAACTCCCGACTCCCTGGTTCGAAGCCAGGTGCTCTATCCAGCTGAACTACGGCCGCACATTGATTTTGAGTATGAATGATTGTGCTTAAAAAGCAAGAACCTAATCTTTAATCACGAGGTGATTTTTAAGCTGGTTTGCAGAGCGATTCTCAATGGGGAAGTGCGTCTTAAGATGCTCTCCACACTCTTCGATAGCCTGTACAAAACCTTGTCCCCACTGACCATCATGAAGACTCTTGCGAAGTTTTTCTAAAACGCCATCCCATGTTGCCGAAGGAAGTTTTTGCGCAATCCCCTCATCAGCAAGCACCACCGCTTTTTTCTCCATCACAGATACGAATATCAAAACCCCTGTCCCCGCCTCTGTACGATGAACGCGGTTCATGTAGAACTCTAAGTGAGCCCTTTGCTGAACTTGTTCAACTTCATCTTTTTCTGGGACTAAGATTTTTTGAATCCACGGAATCTTTGCAAGAAAATGAGAAATCCCGAACAAGGCCAAAATCAAAAATGGCCACAGATACACCCATGGAGTGACCCATAACCAATCACTATAGGGGAACTCGATCATCACGACGATCAGAGTTAATAACAATGTCAAAGTCAAAGGTACATGCCCGACCGTGGAAGACTTTCTAACAATCACCGGAACGATTTCCCCGTGAGTTTGCTCTTCCACTCGATCAATGGTTTTTTCGATCTGCTCAAGGTCTTTTGCTGAAAGATACTTTTCGATCCAAGACATGGGTTCTCCTTACCAGTTCCCAGAGGCGCCGCCGCCACTAAAGCCACCGCCACCACCGGACCAGCCGCCGCCACCGCCGCCGAATCCACCACCACCATAACCGCCGCCGCCAAAGCCACCGCCCCAGCCACCACGGTAATGACGTCCACGTCCTCCACCGAATCTTCCCAGTAAAGAAATGATGATTAAAACTAAAATAATAAGCCCTACAGGAATGTCGCCACCTTCATCAGAGGCTACATTGTTTTCGTCTGCGAACTCTTTATCTGCAAGGCGCATAATCTCATGCACCCCCACCACGACTCCACTGGAATAGCGTTGAGCACGGAACAAAGGAATGACCTGATCACTGATGATTCGTTTGGCATAGATATCAGGAATTGCGCCCTCTAAACCCTGTCCTACTTCGATGCGCATAGCACGTTCTTTGGCAGAGATTAAAAACAGAATCCCATTGTCTTTCTTTTCATCACCAAGCTTCCACTTGTCGGTGATTTGAATAGAGGCCTGCTCAATTGGAATGCCCTGAAGATCTTTGACTATAAGTACTTGGATTTGGGCCTTGCCACGACGATTGAAGTCGTAAAGAAGCTGCATCAGCTCTTGGCGATCGGAACGATTCAGATATCCCACCTCATCAATAACTGGGCCCGTCAAAGGTGGGATTTTAAATCCTTCTTGCGACCACGCGAATGGTGTCGCAAGAAATAAAATGAGGAAGCTTAAAGCTATTCTCATTGATTAAAACTTAACCTCTGGAGCTTTTTCCGCAGAAGCTTTTTCTTCTGGAGTCATGTCCCACTGAGGCATCTTTTCATAATGATAAACCAAAGAGTTTGTAAAACTTGTTGGTGGCACTGTGATCAAATTATTAAATGAACGAATAGTTTCAATGTAACGTTGACGAGCAATCGTAATTCTATTCTCTGTGCCTTCAAGTTGTGCTTGAAGATCACGGAAGTTCTGATCGGCTTTTAAGTCTGGATATTTTTCAGTAACGACCATCAAGCGTCCCAAAGCTTGCGATAAACCTGATTGCGCCTGTTGAAACTCAGCTAGTTTTTCAGGAGTCACCTTTGAAGGATCAATCTGAGTTGAAGTCGCCTTTGCGCGCGCCTCGGTCACAGCCGTCAGAGTTTCTTGCTCATGTTTTGCATAGCCCTTAACCACGTTTACAAGATTTGGAATCAAATCAGCACGACGTTTGTATTGGTTATTAACTTCTGCAAGTGCTGCTTCTGTCGCATTCTTTCCCTGAGGAAGAGATTGAATTCCACAACCTGTTAAGAAAAACAGTGATAGAACTAAGCCAACGATGGTTCTTTTCATGGAGTGCCTCCTTGTTGTGCTTCTCCTTTGTCTAGCTTCTATTTCTAACGAATATCCCGATGACCCTCAATCAAAACCGGCTTATAATCACAGTGATGACACGCGCTATTAATCTACAGTACACCGAAATGCCAGATCTTATCTTTATCGATAAAATTTCTGGCATCAATACCCACACCCCTGCCTTTGGACAAAGAGGCTGCGTGGAAATTTATGAAGACGCCTTAGACAAGAAACTCTTTGTCGTCCAGCGTTTAGACAAGGGCACCTCAGGAGCCATGATGTTTGCCACGACTCCTGAGATGGCGGCTTCTTTAACTCAGCTTTTAGAAAATCAAGAAGTTGAAAAGAAATATCTATTTTTAACTCATCAAAAATCTGCAAAAACAGAGTTTGATTACAAAAGCTTCATCCATAAAGAAAAGAATGCCTTTGTCAGCGAGACTGACAAAGAACCCAATGCACACACTCGATTTAAGTTTCTAGGTTCGCGTGGAGAATATTATCTTTGGGAGGCACAACCTCTTACAGGCAAACCTCATCAGATCCGCTTGCATGCCGAAGCTAACGGCATCCCCGTGCTGGGCGATAAAGATCATAACGGGAAACCCTTCTTCAGACTCTGCCTACATTCCCTTTCAAGTCGCTTTAAAGTAAATGGCAAAGACTATTTCTTTCAAACGGCTTTACCAGCTTGGGCCAGTGAGGGAATCTCTCACGATGAAGAGACCTTAGCTCTTTATGAAGCTCTCCAACGGCGTGAAAGACTTTTTGGTCGCAAAGATTCTAATGAACAGTGTCTGCGACTTTCCCATCGCGATATCGATACCTATCGAATTGATCAATACGGAGATCATATCTGGGTCTACTGGTATAAAGAGTCAGACCCTACTGATGCTGATATAATGCGCTTTGAAGAGATCGCAGAAAAATTAGATAAGAAACTCTACGTCCGTAAAATGCTTAATCGAGGCGATAACCCGAATGCACAGATTATGTGGACGGCACGCAATCCAGAAACTCGCTGGCAAGCTAAAGAAAACCAAGTGAGCTTTGAACTGCGCAGTGACTCAGGACTTTCTCCAGGACTCTTTTTGGATCAAAGAGAAAATCGTATGTGGGTCGCAAGCCAAGCCGAAGGGCGCTCTGTTCTTAATCTTTTTTCTTACACGAGTGGCTTCAGTGTCGTTTCAGCGCTTGCGGGGGCTCGCGATGTTTGTACCGTGGATGTCTCCGCGAACTTCATTGAATGGAGCAAACGCAATTTTGAAATCAATGGTTTAGATCCAGAAGATGAAAAGTACGAATTCTGGGTTCAAGATTGCCTCTTGTTTTTAAAAGGCGCTTATCGCCGCAAACGTAAGTACGGACTCATCGTCTGCGACCCGCCTTCTTTTGGCAGATCTAAAAACGGAACCTTTTCGATCAGCAAAAACTTCGACGAGCTCGTTTTAAATTGTCTTTACTGTCTTGAAAAAAATGGCCTTCTGCTTTTCTGTACAAACTACGAGAAATGGACCACGGGAGATTTGCATTTACGTTTGAACAAACTCAAAAAAGATTTCTCGTTCAAAGTTCTCGATGCTCCTTTACAAGGTCTGGACTTCGAACTTCCCGATCAAGATCCTTTGATGAAATCCATTATCATTCGAAAGAATTAGAAACAAAAAGGCTTCCAGGTGGAAGCCTTTTTACTTTAAGGATGCTTTTTTAACCACTGAGACCAAGTTAGTGTCTCTCCGCGTGGATTTTCTTTTGCGTACTTATAAAACTCACGAATAAAATCTGCCCGCTCTTTTTTAAAGGTATGATTCCAATCTGTATCAACACCCACCTTCATCAAATCCACAGAGCCAAGCTTACGGTGTTTTTCTAGAATCTCTTCAAAACTTAGATAACGTGCAGAAACCAAGAAGTCATACATCAGCATAAACATAGAGGAACGACCTTCCCCTGTTCGATCATGCAGATGCACCCAGGTCTTTTCTGGCAACGTCGCCATTTTCTCAACAAAGCGATCGACTTCACTATCTACCGGACGAAGATGCTCCGTCACAGCAAAGCGCAAGTACTGATGCCCACTGGTTCTGATCATCGACTCTTCAGTTTCAATACTTTTAATTGTCGTATTTAAAATCTTTTCGCCGATCTGAAGATCGCCTAAAAGGCGTCGTTCTCTGCGAATGGCTTCGTCGAGCGTTAAATCCACACTGCCAAAATTATTCGGTGCCATCCAAGCAATAGGTTGATCATTGACCAAACCATGAGGCTCTTGGCGCAAATCGAAAATGATCAGATCAAATTTAATCTTCTTAGAGGGCTGGCGAATATCGCGCAGAGCTTTTTGACTAAAAGCTCCACTTGCAGAAACTCTTAGATCATCAATCTTACGATAACGAAGAGGTTTTGATGAATTGGCCTCTTTTTCAAAAACCGCTTCCTGAGGCTCACTCACCGCCGGACGAGTCATATCTTTAGAATACCTCACTGGTGGAGGATTTCCGTTTTCAGAAGCAGATCGTTTCTTCTCTGCACAAGAAATTACAAAAACCAAACTTGCCAATAACGTAACTAAAAAATTCATCCTCATCCTTTCAACTGACCTCTTGCTTTCATCTCTTCAAGATAAGAGACAGCGGAATCCTGTGTGCGCAGATAGTAATAAGCCGTTAAGATATCTTTTTCTTCTGGAGTCAAAGAAGCATTCGTCCCCAGACGAGTTCTGCGATCTTCAGAGATATGATAAAGACTTAATGCACCTGCAACAGATATATTGAAGCTTTGAACAAAGCCTGTCATGGGAATAATAACCGTCGCATCAGCCGCAGCAATCATCTCTGCACTGACACCGCTTTTTTCGTTTCCAAGAACAAGCGCGGTTTTTCCAGAAAAGTCCATTTCGTGTAGAGGCTTCGCATTAGCATCTAAATGAGTTACATAGATCTTATAACCCTTGGCTTTAAGATCTTTCACGCACTCAGCCGTCTGCTTCCATTTTTTAACTTCAACCCACTTGTCAGCACCTTGGGTCACACGTTGAGATTCTTTAAACTTTTCTTGAGTCTCGATAACATGAAAGTTCCCAAAGCCCATGCCCTCAGCACTGCGCATGACCGCCGATACATTTCCACGGTCATAGATGCTCTCTAAAACCACAGCCGTGTCGAAATTTCTTTCGGCCACGACTCTGTCGATTTTAACTTTGCGTTCATCGGTCAACAAAGGACCGATGTGCTCAAGGACGTCTTTATAAGACACGGATAACTTAGAAGATAACTCAATCGATGGGCCGTGTGGGAACATAGATAACCTTTTACAAAGAGTCGCTTATTTATAAAGCGACCCTGGATTTTTTGCTAAATCACGAGTGATATTTTTTTGGTGAGCTTCAAGAGTACCGCCACCAATTTCAAGAAGCTTTGCATCTCTCCATAGTCTTTCAACGACGTACTCTCCGACATAACCGTAACCGCCTAGAACTTGAATAGCTCTATCAGCAACATTTTTCGCCATAGTCGTTGCCACAAGTTTCACACCATCAGAATCTAGACGATTGCCTTCCGCATTCAAATCCATGCGACGAGCTGTTTCGTAAACATAAGCACGTGCTGATTTGTATTCAGCATAACTATCAGCAATGTAGCGCTGCATTTGACCGAAGAAGTTCAGCGACTTTCCGAAAGCCTCACGCTCGGTTGCGTAGCGATTCATAATTTCGATAGAGCGTCTTGCAATCCCTAAGCTCATTGCTGCAAGAGTTAATCTTTCGATTTCAAGATTGCGCATCATATGCAACATAGAGTCGCCTTCTGCACCGACAAGAGCTGATACTGGCACTTCACAATCTTGATAAACTAGCTCAGCCGTGTTTGAAGCACGCATTCCCAACTTGTCTTTGATTTTTTGTCCTACAGAGAATCCTTTGTGATCTTTTTCAACAAGAAACGTAGATACCAATGAACGACCGTTTTTCTCGCCAGTTTTTGCATAGACCAACGTCAAATCACAAGGGGTGTTTTTCTCATCGATCGTTCCGTTTGTGATCCACATTTTACGACCATTGAGAATATAGTGGTCACCTTTTTTTACTGCAGTTGATTGCATACCTAGAACATCGGTTCCTACGGCGGGTTCTGACATTGCCATGGAGCCAATCCACTCGCCAGAGCAAAGTTTTGGAAGCACTCGCATTTTTTGTTCTTCACTGCCATTGACGGCAATGTTGTTCACGCAAAGCATAGAGTGCGCTAAATAAGCCAAAGCAAATCCTGGATCTGAAGCAGAAAGTTCTTCATGGACAATAACCGCAGCTGTTGGGTCCATACCTGCTCCACCGTACTCTTCAGGAACTGTAATTCCCAAAAGTCCTAACTCTCCGACTTTTTTAAAGAGCTCAAGATTGAACTGCTCTTTGCGATCAAACTCATGGGCTTGGGGTTCGACCTCCGCCTGTGTGAAAGCTTGAACAGTTTCACGCAGCATTGAGTGCTCAGGTGTGGGATTGTAAAGATCAAATGCTTTCCAGTCGAAAGACATGGTGGTCTCCTTAAAAACAAGTTTCCAGTATGCTTTGCCACTAAAACGACAAAAGGGCCCTATCGGTCAACTTCAACTTCCGATTGAGCTGATTTCACTTATAGTGCAATTTTCCCTTTAGTGATAGTGAGATAGTCTGCTTTGAGCAAGGCTTAGGCCCCATAATGCGCCGCAATTTTTCAGCCTTTCGTAGGGCCGCCGTCCCGAAAGGAACCAAGCTCTCTGTCAGATCCAATGATTTCCCTAAAAAATCCCTTAGCCCCATTAAACTTCAATGACTCGTCAAGAGGGTCTGTGTTTTTATATTGTTCGTCCCCCGAGAAATACGAAGGAGCAAATATGAGGGCCAGCATTCTAAGCATCGGCACTGAGTTGACCGATGGCCAAATCTTAAACCGCAATGCCCATTGGATTTCACAGAGGCTTAAGGAGGCCACTGTAGAAACTCAGTGCCACCTTACCGTTCCCGATGATTTCTCGGCAATGCTTGATGCCATTGGAGTCTGCGCACGCAAATCAGAATTCATTTTCGTAACGGGGGGCCTTGGACCTACTTCCGATGATTTCACCCGCGATGTGATTGCCAAATGGTGTGGAAAGAGGCTCGAGTTTTCTGAAGACGTATGGCTTGCAGTGCAAAAACGCATGATCGATCGTGGCTATGTCCCCAACAACGAGCAGAAACAGCAGTGTTTCTTCCCCGAAGGCTCTACGATTCTAAAAAACAAAGCTGGCACAGCCCCTGGCTTTCATCTTGTCCACAGAGGACACCACTTCTTTGTCCTACCAGGGCCGCCCCAAGAAGTCGCGGCTATCTGGGATGACTTTATCGCTCAATATTTAATAAAAAATGCCCGAGATCCCGACCCCGTAGTCACGCGTATCTGGGACACACTCGGGAAAGGTGAATCCGATGTCGCTATTGCTGTAGAAAAAGTTTTAAAAGACGTCGCTGTTGTCAAAGGCTACCGGGTGCATCTTCCCTATGTGGAAGTTAAAGTGAGCTATCGAGAATCACAAGCCCTGGAACTCCAAGGTGTCCTTGAAAAACTCACCTCGGAGCTTGCTCCTATTTTAGTTACTCGTGATGGAGAAGATTTAGCTTCTACAATTTCTAACGAATTAAAAAAATTTGGCACCCCAGAAGTCACAATAGTCGATGGTACAAAATCCCCTAAACTTCTCACAAGATTGACTCCAATTCTTTCCGGTTTAGCTTCTTGGAAATACTTTGCAAACTCTGCGGACGAAAATAAAAACGCGGAAATGTCTTTCGACTTTCAAATTCTGGAAGATCATTTAGCGGAAGTAAAAATCGTCATTCAGGGGCAGGCTTTCGAAAGAAAACTTCAGAGTCCCTATAACAATCCCTTGATGGTTTCGCGCTCTCTTCAGGTTTTGATTGAATATGCCTTGGTAGAGTGGCTGAAATGCCTAAAGGAAAGCTCCCCCAACCCTTAGGGGGAGCTTAAAGAAACTATTTCGGCTTAATATTGAGATTCTTCAGAGCATCCCCTAAAGATCCGAATCCAGAAGATGAAGATGTCGTATGACTCTTCCAGCTCATGTCTTCAGCTTCCCCAGGTAAGCCCAAAGAAATCTTTTTCTCTTCAAAAATAATTTGATCAACTTGAACCGTGATCTCATCACCACGTTTTTTATTTTCGTATTGAGCAGCATCTAGTGAATCTCTCCACTTCGAGCGCGGCAATAAACCATTCACACCCGGAGTCAGAGTTACGAATAGACCGTAGTTTTCTTTCTTATCAACAGTCCCTTTTAAAATCGTTCCCACTGGGAACTTTGTCGGAACTGAATGCCAAGGATTTCCCTCGCCATCAGCTTGTTTCAAAGAAAGGGAGATCTTCAAGCGGCCATCCACGTCTTCAACTTTTAAAAGCTTCACAGTCACTTGTTCACCAGGACGAACCACTTCGTTCGCATCATGAACGCGAGACCAAGAGATTTCAGAAACGTGAACAAGTCCTTCGATTCCACCTTCAAGTTCAACAAAGGCACCGAATTTTTCAACACGGCCGATTTTTCCAGAAAGCAAAGCTCCGGGTTGGTTTTTCAACATGAAGGTCCCTTCGTGTTCTGCTTTTTGCAGATCTAGGACTTTACGGCGAGAAACCACCATATTGCGCTTATCCATCTGTGTGATCATGAATTCAAATTTTTTGTCGACATAGGCTGAAGCATCTTGAACAAAGCGAGTGTCTAATTGACTGATAGGACAGAATGCCGTTTTACCTTGGATGCTCACGCGCACGCCACCGTTACAAACTTCCGTCACACGTCCTTCAACAGGAAGCTCCATATCAAAAGCGTCTTCCAAAGTATCAGTGAGGTTTGCACCCTTAGCGCCTTTACGAGAAATGCGAAGCTCTCCGCCGCGAACTGCCGTCACTACGCAATCAATGATGTCACCGACTTTATATTTTACTTGATTATTTTCATCGAGAAGTTCGCGAGTGAACATCATGCCATCAACAGGAGTTCCAGTAGATACGAAGGCCTCTTCTTTACCGATAGAAAGAAGTTCTCCTTGAAAGTTATCGCCCACGCGAAGTTTGCGATCTAGAGATTTCTCAGATTGGGCAAAAAGCTCTTCAAAGCTTGCCATGTCTTTCGTCTCTTCAATCTCATCACCAAATATATCTTTTTTTGCCATCGCTATTTCCTTTTTCTAGGGACTGCAAGCTTACCCCGATCCGCCCCCTAAAAAAAGCAAAATAAAAAGCGTCAAACCCCAATTAAGCCCTCTCTCCACCTCCTAGGACCTTCCAGAAAGCTCAACATGAAGCAATGCCGCAAACAATAGCACTCCTTCTACCAAGAAGGTCCTAAAAGGAACGGAACGCAAGGCACGACGAGGAAACAAACCAACACCTCACCCAACTAAGGACTCATTAGAAGGCCTCAGATGCAAGGCGAGAGGAGAAGGCGTACTATCCCTGGAATCCACAATCCAAGGACTTTCTAGAAGGCCGTGGCTGCAAGGCACGACGAGGAAAGCGTACTACAAGTACGCTGACGAGGAGTAACGCCGCAGACAGGGCCTTATAGGAAGTCCGCTAAGAGCAACCTACGGTGGTGCCGCAATTGGGACACCTATAACACCCACTCGTCAAAACCGTATCCCCCCCACACTCTGGGCATTTCATAATAAAATCAGGCTTTACGGCTTCGCCGATAGATGAGGCTTTTTTAATATTCAGAGGCTGGCTGCGTTTACTTCCATCCCGATAGATGGCCACGGCTTTTAGACCGAGCTGCCAAGCCTTTTCATAGACGTCGGCGACATTTTGCACTGTTGCAGACTCTGGCAGGTTGACCGTTTTAGAAATAGCTCCACTCACAAAAGGTTGCACGGCAGCCATCATTAAGAGATGACTTTCTGGGGATAAAACATGCTCTTTGTCAGGCCCTGTAGCGCAGTCAAAAATAGCGCGATGCTCTTGCTTAAGCTCGTTCGCTCCTTTGACGGTGTTGTGCTCTTCAATATGTTTTAAAATACTTGCAATAGCTTCTTGAGAATATTGCAAGTTCTTAAGAGCCACGGGAACTGCTTGGTTGACGATTTGCACCTCGCCGCCGCCAGCAAGTTTTTTAATTTTCACTAACGAAAAATCTGGTTCAATGCCGGTAGTATCACAATCCATCAACAGCCCAATCGTTCCAGTAGGAGCAATCACTGTGGCTTGTGCATTTCTAAACCCAAACTTCTCGCCACCATAGACAACAGCTTTCCAGAGTTGAGCAAGGGCTTGATCTAGATCTTCGGGAAGATATTGCCATGAAATTTTCTTCAAGGCAGATTGATGTTTCTTCATCACCTTCAACATAGATGATTTATTTTTCTTAAAACCTGCAAAGCTACCTTTGACTTGAGAAAGTTCAGAACTGGTTAAGTAAGAAACCCCTGTCATCATTGCCGTGAGCGCTCCTGCCCATGCTCTTCCCGCCTCACTGTCGTAGGCGATCCCCATACGCATGAGAAGGCTCCCAAGATTCGCATAACCAAGCCCCAGAGGTCGGTAGCGATGAGAGTTCTCGGCAATTCTTTCAGTGGGATAGCTTGAATAATCAACTAGAATTTCTTGCGCAATAAAGAGAGTTCTTGCCGTGTGAATGAATCCTTCAAAATCAAACTCACCGTCCGGTCGTAAGAATTTAACAAGATTAATAGAAGATAAGTTGCAAGCGGAATCATCCAAGAACATATACTCTGAGCAAGGATTGCTAGAGCGAATTTCTCCATCTTGCGGGCATGTATGCCACTCATTGATGGTTGTATGAAACTGAATTCCTGGGTCTGCACATTGCCAAGCGGCCTTGGCGATTTTCTGCCAGACTTCCATAGCTGGAAGTGTTTGCATTTTCTTTTTTGTATGACGAGCAACTAGATCCCAACTTTTATTTTGATCCAAGGCTTTCATAAACGAGTTATTCACTCGCACGGAGTTGTTTGCATTCTGTCCAGCAACGGTTCTATAGGCTTCGCCCTCAAAGTTAGAATCTAAACCGGCCTCAATTAGCATGTGCGCCTTTTGTTCTTCGCGCATTTTCCAATCTATGAAATCTAAAACTTCAGGATGATCAATATCGACAACGACCATCTTTGCCGCCCGACGAGTTGTCCCACCCGACTTGATAGCACCGGCGCCACGATCAAGTACCTCAAGAAATGAAAGCAATCCCGAACTCTTTCCGCCAGAGCTTGTCTCTTCAAACCGACTGCGGATTTTAGAAAAATTTGTTCCTGAGCCAGAGCCATACTTAAAAAGTTTCGCTTCGGTTTTGGCTAAATCAAAAATCGACTCGATAGAGTCTTCAACACTTTGAATAAAACAGGCCGAACACTGGGGGCGTTCATAGGCATTTTGTGTAGCGGTGATTTTCTTCTTTTTAAAATCCCACGAGAAGTGTTCACTGGGTGATTTAATTTTATAAGACTCCCACAGACCTGCGTTAAACCACACTGGGCTATTAAAAGCCCCCGCCTGAGAATAAAGAATGATTCGCAATTCGTTGGCAAAAACTTCAGCGTCTTTTTTTGAGGCAAAGTACTGACCCTGTTTTAAACCCGATTGCACAATGGCCTGCACAACTCTTTCTACCATTTGCTCGACAGAGTTTTCGTGTCGAGTTTTTGGAACTCCCGCCTTTCTAAAATACTTACTAGCTGCAATATCTACAGCTAAGGGGGACCAGAACTCCGGCGCTTTGACGCCTTTCATTTCAAAAAAGACTTCGCCTTTAGAATTTTTAATCCGTGAATCTGAACGTTTCCAACGGAACATCTTTGCTGGAGCTTTTCCTTGATAGAAATAGGGAGCCATATAAAGTGATTTTTTAGCCATAACCTATTGTAATCCCCCTTTAAAAAAGCTCCAAATGGTCTTTCGCATATTGCACTCCTTCAGGCTGCTTGGAATTGCTCTTGACGGGACTCCCCGAAGGGGATTAGCTCTTAATCTAGCTATGAAAAAAAATGCGATCTATTTGGATTATAATGCGACCACACCTGTAGACTCACAAGTCTTTGCAGCGATGGAGCCTTACTTTAAAGACCTCTTTGGAAACCCTTCCAGCGCCAGCCACCAATGGGGATGGACGGCAGAGTCTGCTGTCCAAAAAGCGCGAAACCAAGTCGCTCGCCTGATTGGCGCAGCCCCTCAGGAAATTTATTTTACCAGCGGTGCTACCGAAGCCAATAACTGGGCTCTATTTGGTTTGATTACTAAAATCAAAGCAGAGAATCCGAATGCTCCGATCCACATTCTTTCTAGCAATGCAGAACATAGCTCTGTCTTGCAAACACTAAAAATGGCGCAAGCCCTTGGCGTTGAGGTTGATTTCGTGCCTGTTGATTCCACCGGAAGAGTGGCTGTCAGCGATGTCAAAAAGTTGCTGAAACCTCACACGAAACTTTTAAGTTTTATTTGGGTGAACAACGAAGTTGGCACTCTCAATCCAATCTCTGAATTGGTCGAACTTGCCAAAGAAAATAAAATCTATTTGCACACCGATGGCACTCAAGCCGTTGGAAAAATCCCTGTCGATGTTCAAAATATCGAAGTGGATCTTTTATCTTTTTCTGCTCATAAGATCTATGGCCCCAAGGGGGTTGGTGTTCTTTATATTCGCTCCAAAAACCCTAAAGTGCAGATCAATGCTCATATCATGGGTGGCGGCCAAGAACGTGGATTGCGCTCGGGCACTTTAAATGTGCCTGGGATTGTCGGCATGGGAAAAGCTGCTGAGATTGCCAGTGAAATTCTTGTTTCTGAAAATGAAAGACAAGAAAAATTGCGAAGCTATTTCTGTGATCTTTTAAAATCAGAAATTCCCGAAGCTCAAATCAATGGCCACCCGACAGAAAGAGCTGCTAACACTTTAAATATCTACCTGCCTGACTACCATCCTTCGCAAAGCTTAGGGGGATTGCAAAATCTCGGAGTGAGTGCGGGCTCTGCTTGTGCGTCTGGCTCCGTCAGCCTCAGCCATGTTCTGAAGGCCATGGGGAAATCCGAGGCCCATATTGAATCCTCGATCCGTGTTTCTATGGGACGTGAAACGACTCAAGAAGAAATTCAAGAGGCCATAGCCATCCTTAAGAAACTATCGACGGCCAAAGAAACAAGTGTTTTCAATTAGTTAGATTTTAGCCGGTGCCTCCCCCTGGTCCTTGACGCTGCCTTCACCAAGGCTTTACTCAAGTTCTCCACATTGGGGATCTTTTGTGCTATAATGCCTGCTGAATCTGAAACGACCGAGGTGACTGATGGTACAAATTTCTGAATCTGCTGCTGAAAAACTAGCTTCTTTGAAAAAAGAAGAAGGAAAAGAAGACGCTGCTTTTTTACGTGTTGAAGTAAAAAAAGGTGGCTGCTCAGGTCTTTCATACAAGATGAACTTTGAAACAGAAGCTAAAGAGGGCGATAAGTTTTTTGAATCCTTCGGTCAAAAAATTGCCGTCGACAATCAGAGTATGCTCTACATCTTAGGAATGACGTTGGATTATTCCGGCGGACTTAACGGTAAAGGTTTTGTTTTCAACAATCCGAATGCATCTAAGCATTGTGGTTGTGGTTCTAGCTTTAACGTTTAAGTAGTATTTAATCGACCCTATTTTTATTTCTTCAATGCCCCTTCTTCTGGGGCATTTTTTATTCCCGCAAAAAGTCTCTGGCGTTGAATAACTCTGACTTTCTTGAAAAGAAGTAGCATTCTTTTTCCGTAGAATTTACTATAAAGCTCTTAAGAATTATTAGGAGTCTCACCATGAGTTATGACCATCTGAATCTTGAAGGAATGATGTCTTTGGGAGGTTTCTTTTTTCTCCAGGATCGCTACGATGATGCGCAAAAAATCATGGAGGAAGCCAACACCCGCTTTGGACCCCATCCGCAGATTCTTCTAAACTTAGCTATACTTATGAACGCTCAAGCGCGTTTCGCAGAAACGCAAAATTATTGCGAGCAAGCTCTCCAACTCCATCCTGACTTTCATGAAGCAAGAGATCTTCTTGCCCATTTACTGATTCGAAAAGGAAATTGGATTCAAGGCTTCAATCTTTTGGAATCCAGATTTCATAAAATGGACAATATTGCCCACCTCGAAGGCACGATCCCTTTATGGACCGGTGAAGACGGACAGGGCGAGTTTATTCTGGTATGCTCTGAGCAGGGCTTAGGAGACTCCGTACAGTTTGCGCGATACTTACCCCTGATCCGCAAGAGAAACTGGAAGACGGTCTTCGTTGTCCCTCAAGCTTTAAAAAGTCTATATATATCATCCGATATTTCAGATTATGTTTTTACCTACGAAGAGGGACTAATTCCCGCAACCGACTCTAAAGGCAAAAGAACCCTCAAGACAAATCCTCAGTTAAACGCCTTTAATTTAAAAGCACAAATTTCCTTGATGAGCCTACCGCGTGTTTTTAAAACAGAAATTGACTCTATTCCCTTTGCTAAAGGCTATCTTTCTGTCTCTTCTGAAAGAAAAGCTCTGGCTCAAAAGATTATGAATGAACGCCTTCCCACAATTCAAAAGAAGGTCGGATTTGTTTGGTCAGGTTCGAGCAGCCAGCACCCCGAAGAAGAAAAGACTTCTTCGCGCCGTCGTGTTTTACCTACAGATCTTAAGGAATTGATCAACGACTCTAAATGGGTCTCTGTGAGTTTACAAAAAGACTTTGCTAGTATTGCGGGGCTTGAGTTTGAAAAACTTAAACAAATTCCTCTGACCAACTCATTTGAAGATACGGCAGCTATTATTCAAGAACTTGATGCCGTTGTGACGATTGATACGTCGACTTGCCACGTGGCTGCAGCTTTAGGAAAGCCTACCTTTATGCTCTCACGCTTTGATTCTTGCTGGAGATGGTTAGAGCCCAATCGTAAAGACTCTCCATGGTACGATCAATTAAGAATTTATCGCAAGACAGAGATTAACGACTGGAGTGCTGCTATCAAAAATCTTCATGAAGATCTTAATAGCTTCATACTCACGTTATAGCCTTTTAGAATTTGCTCTTAAGGGCTAAATGAATGGACGTAAATACATCTTCCCACTGACCGAATGTTTTTTGACGAAAAAGAGTGACACTTTCATACCACGGCGACTTATCGCCGGGCATCGCCCATACATAGTAGGGCAAAACAGGCACAACAACCCATGTCTCCTTACCTAAAGCAGCAGCTGCGTGCGCTACACTGGTGCAAGAGGTAATGATCAAATCCAAATTATTAATAACCGCCAAGGTGTCTTCCCAATTTTCGATGGCAAGATCTGTCTCCCCAAGTTGCAGACTCACCCAAGGAATCTCTCCGACCGCACTCACAAGAAGATGCTCTGGGAATTTTCTAAATTGTTCGTGCTCAAATTGCGAGTTACCTTTAAACCGCAATCCAATCCGAGGCTTCTTGTCCTTGGGGAAATTTTGAAAATACTGGCGCCACTTCAAATCGTATTCTGGATCGACACTTAAGTAAGCTTGGTTCGAAAGATTCTGATACTCAACTCCTAGGATATGACCGGCACTCATTCCTGGAATCCAATGATCATGATAGACAAAAGGGGCCGCTTGATGATGAACCACCGCCGATATCCAAGGAGCGCGCGCAAACACCGAAACCAAACCTGGATCACAAGAGACTGTCACCTTAGCACCTAGGTCAGCTAATACTTTCGTAAATCTAAAATTTATGATTTCATCTCCCAGACCACCCTCTGAACAAAATAAAATATGCTTATTTTGGACCGAGTCTTGAGGGTGAAGAATGGATTTATTTGTTGGCAAGGGTTGGTCGCCAAAGGCACGAATCCAACGACCGTGAGAGAGCAGCTCAAATCCCTTCAAAAGATTTCCGCGCATCATTTCATACCACGCGCGATTAAATTTAGGACGTGGATCTTCGGGAGCAATTTTTTCTAATTCATTGGCCAGTCGCCAACCTTCTTCAAAATCACCCCGTAACCCTGCGGCAAGCTGGGCGTCCAAAAGGCTGTTTACTAAATCGGCTTTACTTTTTTCTTCCATTTACTTTTTTCTAATCCCTAAGCTGTGAGTATAACCTAAAGCCATCGTGAACCAGTTTTTATCTGATCCGATTTGTGTAGGAGAACTTAAAACCATAGAGGTTCCCAAACCCGTCACTCCACTTAATCCAGATCCCCAAGCCCACAAAGAACCTTCTGCATGAATAGCCATTGATGAGTCATTCGAAGCAAAAACTTGCCTCCAGTTTTGCGCGTTCACTTGATTTGGTAGAGAATGTTTATCAGAGGTCAACCCACCACCTAATTGTCGAGAGGAATTCGCCCCCCAACTCCATAACGTCCCATCGGTAGCCAACGCGAGAACATGTTCTTTGCCCACTGAAAAGTTTTTCCAAGAGCCAGAGATCTGCATTGGAGAGCTCGACTTGCTTATCGTGCCCAAACCCATCTGTCCAAGGCTTCCACCCGACCCCCAAGCCCACAAAGTCTTGTCTTCTTTAAGAGCTACTCCAATCGGTCTATTAATATCACCACCAAGCTGCACTGACGACCAATCCGACTGTGTACCGAGTTGCCTTATTCTTGCACGGTCTGGGCCTCCAAGAGCTCCAGCTCCATTCATATCAGATCCCCACACCCACAAAGTTCCATTAGATCTAACTCCGGCTCCGTTGCGGTATGATAAAAAAACTTGCTTCCAAACATTAGAATCTATTAAGAGCGGAGTTTTCTGTAACTGTCCCAAAGAGCCATAAGTATTATCTCCCCAGCTCCAAAGGGTCCCATTCGATTTAATTGCAAGAGTAAAATTCCTTCCACTGGATATTTTACTCCAGCCTCCTCCTGATATTTGAATAGGAGAACTTAAGTTTTCAAAAGAGCCATTTCCTAGCTCTCCAAAAAGATTACTCCCCCACAGCCAACGACTACCATCTGTTTTCAAACAAACTATATGTTCATAAATATCTTCGACGCTTGACCAATCAGTCTCTGGGCGAATCTGTAGTAGGTGTCGCATCGAGTTTCGCGGCAGAGCAATATCATTTTGACCAGTGTGTCCCCACAGCCATAAAGTGCCATTGGCTTTAACTCCGACAGATCGAGAGCTCGATGCAGAAACACTCCTCCATCCGACACCATCAACAACTTTAAGCGGCTCGTTGTACCTTAACCCTAAATTTCCCTCTGTATTACTACCTGTGCCCCATAGACTACCATCAGCTTTAAGAAAAAAATTTGTTTCCGCCTGACAGTGAAACTTTAAACCAACTTCTGCATCATGAACTTTTACTGGAGAAAAAATAGAAACTGTCGAGTAAAGGTTCGTAGTGCCCATGGCGCCCATGTTGTTCTTCCCAACCCCCCAAATACTCCCGTCGGATTTTTTTGCTAAGAAGCTATCTGCGGCTACAGAAATATCAGTCCATTCCCCGAGAATTTTGGAAAACGTGCTAGAACTTGTTAATGCGACACTCCCTATAAACCACAATGTATTGTCTGACTTCAGCGCCAAAGAATATGTCGATCCAGCTAATACTTTTACCCAATCGGTAGCGCTCCCCACTTGAATGGGCGAACTTTTATTAGTAGTAGTGCCATCACCCATTTGGCCCGACATATTATTACCCCAAGTCCACAATGAACCATCCGTTTTCAGAGCGATCATATGGGCTGAAGTGGTATTGGATTTACAAACATCCACACTGCGCCATTCAGCTCCACCCACTTGTGTTAGGTGAGATCTACTGTTGGTATCTCCCACCCCTAACGTCCCATATGAGTTCGCTCCACTAACCCATAAAGTATTATCATCTTTAATGGCAGCGTTCGCATAAGTGCCAACAGATACGGACCTCCAAGACTCAGACGATATCTGAACAGGACTCGAACGATGTGCTTTTGTTCCATCGCCCAGTTCCCCATTGCTTCCCCACCCCCAAGTCCACAAACTGCCATCAGTCTGAATTCCATATGCAGTGTGACTTACGGCGATGTCTTTCCATTTTGCGTCGCTTATCATTGTTTGACTGTAAACAGAGGTAGAACTTTTCCCAAGCACCCCACCATTGTTACTAAGTCCCCAACCCCATAAGGTTCCATCTGTTGCTATTGCCATCGTCGTACTTGAATTTCCTGCAATGACCTTCCAAGGACGAGCACTCGGAACTAATACTGGAGAAAAATACTCAACACCCAATGAGTTATAAGCATTATGTCCCCAACCCCAAATCTCACCACTATTTGTCAGAATGAAATTCCTATTTTCAGAGGAAATAAAACTCTTAATACTACCGGAGAATGAGACTTGAACCGGTGAAGATTTGGACTCATAGGTTCCATCACCTAACTGCCCATAACTGTTATTTCCCCAAGCCCACAAGGTCCCATCATTTTTCAAAGCGAGAATATGTTTTCCACCCGCTGAAACATCAATCCAAGGGCCATTACTAATCTTAGTCAGAGTCGAAGAGGAGGATTCGGCCCCGAAAATACCATCGCTATTGATACCCATTCCCCAAAGACTTCCGTCTTCATTCAATACCAATATAAAAGGAGTTGAGGTTCTACCTCCCGTAACTTTTTTCCATTTTTGCGCATTCAATTGGATAGGTATATGCTGACTTTGAATAACAATAGTTCCAGATCCCCACGCCCAAAACGTACCATCTGTTTTTATGGCAAAAGTTGAAAAATAATCTGCCCAAACATCTTTCCACCCCTCGCCAGCTCCATCGGGAAGCTGGTGAGGTCTGTCATAAAAAATTCCATTCTCGCCAAATGCGGAAGCTCCCCAAGCCCAAAGACTGCCATTTTCTTGAATGCCAGAGGCTCCGCGTTGAGAGACGCCTATACTTTTCCATTTAGCGGTTCCCATTTGAATGGGGGAGGATATATCGGTTTGATGCCCCAATCCCAACTGTCCAAATTTATTTTCTCCCCAAACCCATAAAGTTCCATCCGTCTTGATCGCATATGAAGACTTTACCGCAATACTCACTGTCGAAAGAAAAACCTCATGCCACTCATCATTAGGATCAATCAGTGTCGATTTTATCATAGTAGCCGAGATTGGCGCGCCCCAATGGAATAATCCCACTTGAGTTTTTGACTTCCAAAAACCTAAAGTGTTTCGAAAGGCTAGGGTTTTGTCTTTTGGTGAGAGAATAGACACAGCTATTCCAAGTGCGCCGAGGCGTCCTGCTGACAAAAGAAAATCTCGACGATCTGAGGACACAATCTCGTCATTACTTATAAGCTGCTTCTTTTTCATAAAGACTAACACCCTTGCGGTTCGACAGATTCAGTAAAACACTAAAAACTATATTAAATAATATCCAGGAAGAATAGGACAGAAATACGAAATAATCCCTAAGAGAGAGGATAGCGACCTCAGTAATAATTAACTAAAAAACGATATCAGAACTGTTGCATTATTTTTTACGAATTCCCAAGCTAATGAAATATCCAAGACTCACTTTATCCCAATTTCTATCTGCACCAATCTGAGTAGGCGACGACAAGGTGGCTGATGAACCAACACCTGTACGTCCACTCATCCCAGACCCCCAAGCCCATAAAGTTCCATCCGATTTAATTGCCATGGTTGCCAAGTTCCCAGCAGAGATAGACTGCCACTTGTCAGTACTTACCTGAATCGGTTGGGACTGAGTGACATTGACAGCTCCTCCTCCTAATTGACAAGTGCTGTTCACTCCCCAGGCCCAGAGGGTACCGTCCGTACTGACTGCTATGGCGTGATTCTCATTTACGGAATACTTTTCCCAGCGGCCACTAATAAGCACCGGAGAACTTGTGCGATTGCCTCCATTAGCCACTCCAGCAAGACCCGAGCTTGATGCCCATCCCCAAGACCAAAGGCTTTGATCACTCTTCTGAGAAATGGCCACAGGGCCCGTCCAAGATCCTCCGATTTGCACCGAATGCCAGTCTGTTTCTGCTCCAATTCGAGTCATTTTAGTCCGACCGGCGCCACCAAGAAAACCAGAAGTATTCACTTCCGTTCCCCATACCCAGAGAGTTCCATCAACTCTTACTCCCGCGCCACCGCGATAGGCGACTGCTACAGCTTGCCAATTACTTGAATCGATCAATTGAGGTTCCGTGTAAGTATGCCCCAGCGACCTCGAGCTATTACTGCCCCAACTCCATAGGCTCCCGTCTGACTTCAAAGCTACGGTGAATTTATTGCCACAAGAAACTTCCTTCCAACCACTTCCTTGAAGCTGAATGGGCGAATTCGAGTTACTAAACGAGCCATTGCCCAACTGCCCCACCGTTCCTTCTCCCCAAAGCCATCGAGTACCATCCGTCTTTACACAAACGATATGCTCACTCAAGTTTTCAATGGATCCCCAATCGGTCTCTGTTTTGGATGATTGTATTAAATATCTATAAGTATTATTAATGCTGGCAAAAAATCCCGATGACCCCGTGTGCCCCCAAAGCCAAAGAGTTCCATCAGATTTTACCACAAAGGCTCTTGATGGATTCGCTTTTAAACTTTTCCACCCACTTCCCTCTATAGTTTGCGAAGGAGTATTGTACTTAATCCCCATATTCCCCGCAGAGTTATCACCCATTGCCCAAAGGCTTCCATCCGTCTTAATGAAAAAACTTAAATCTTTTTGGCAATCGAACAGCAGCCCAGCCTCGCCGTCATGGACTTTTACGGGTGAATTTGGTGAAATATTTAAATAAAGACTTTCATTACCTAAAGATCCGTACGCATTAGATCCAAACCCCCAAATACTACCGTCTGTTTTTTTTGCCAAAACGGATGCCTCTGAACACGATACATCCGTCCAACTACCAGCAACTTGAACAGGAGAATTGGAATTTTCTAATCCTACTAGCCCCCATCTCCATAGTGTATTATCCGATTTTAAGGCCACTGAAAAAGTAGAACCACCTTGTACTTTGACCCAATCTGTAGCGTTCCCAATTTGTACTGGAGAACTTTTATTACTGCCTGCCCCTGTTACTCCTATACCTATTTGCCCGTTGAGGTTATAACCCCAAGCCCAAAGTGTCCCATCCGTTTTAATTGCAAGAACATGGGTATTTATCGAACCAGCTCTGCCGACATCGACAGTGCGCCACTCAGCACCACCTAACTGTGTTAAATGAGACCTCGAAACAGTATCTCCTAAGCCAAGCGACCCCGCAGAATTCCCCCCTGTAACCCATAAAGTATTATCTTCCTTAATGCCAACGCCGACGTAATTCCCCACAGAAGTTAGCCTCCATGACTCACTGGAAATCTGCACCGGACTTGACCGGATAGTTTTCTCGCCATCTCCCAACTCACCGTTGCTACCGAAGCCCCATGTCCATAAAGAACCATCTGTCTGAATACCGTAGACTAAATTTGAAGCTGAAACATACTTCCACTTCGCATCACTGACTAAGGTTTGATCAAAAACATATGTCGAACTAAGCCCCAGTCCGCCGGAAGAACTATATCCCCAACCCCAAAGAGTTCCATCTTGAGCAATCGCCATCGTGGTTGTTGAAAGTCCTGCCAGCATCTTCCAAGGTTTTGTGCTAGGAACATGGGTTGGCGCAATATGGGAAACACCTAATCCAGCACCAGCGTTACTCCCCCAGCCCCAAACCTCACCTTCTTGACTCAAGACAAAGGTTCTTTCTGCGGTAGAAACCAATTCTCTAATTGTACCTGTGTAAGAAACTTGCACTGGCGACGATGACGCCTTGTAAGTACCATCCCCTAACTGACCTCGATTATTTCGTCCCCAGCTCCACAACGTACCATCAGCCTTTTGCGCGACAACATGTCCTGCGCCAGCAGACATGTTGACCCAAGGTCCGTCATTAATTTTCGTCAAATTGTAAATATAATTTTGTGATCCAAAAACGCCGTCGTTATTATATCCGATTCCCCAAAGACTTCCGTTTTCATGCAACGCCAAGAGGAATGAGCTGGAAGCCCTATTACCCCCAACCTTTAACCACTTTTGATCACTAAGTTGCTTAGGTATGTGAGGCACGCTAATGGTTGAAGTACCGGAGCCCCACATCCACAAACTACCATCCGTTTTTATTGCAATCGTAGCAATACTATCGGCCCAAATCTCTTTCCAACCTTCTGCAAACTCACTTAAAATTTTTGTCGGAGAGTCGTAGAACACTCCATTTTCGCCCTCATCGGAAGCGCCCCACGCCCAGAGACTACCATCTTCTTGAATGCCAGATGCTCCATATCCTGAAAGTGCTAATGTCTTCCACTTTTTTGAACCGACTTGCACTGGAGACAAAATATCATTCCGATGCCCTAGTCCCAATTGTCCGTACTGATTCTCTCCCCAGCTCCACAAAGTACCGTCAGTTTTAATTGCATAAAATGATTTGGAAGTATTAAAAGGAGCCGTGAATATCTGGCTCCACTGTTCTTTAGGATCGATCTGAGTTGGCTTAATCATAGATCCAAATGGGGCTCCCCAATGAAACAAACCTGCTTGTTTTTTAGAACCCCAAAAGCCAAGAGTGTTTCGAAAGGCTAACGCCTTCTCGTGAGGAGAAAGAATTGAAGTCACAATTCCCAACGCACTTAAACGCCCTGCTGAGAGTAAAAGTTCTCTTCGTGACAATGAAGATAATTCTTTATCTCCTACTTCCTTCTTCTTCATCAAAAACGTCCCCTTAAGTTTCTAGAATCCTGAAATCCAAGATACATAAACTGTATTAGCAATTCTTTGAAAAGAATAGATCGTATGTGTTCCGGGAGTTCTTTTATCATTTGCTGGCTGAAATCTATAAGCGACTGTGCCTGCATCATCTCCAGTAGTAGCCGTCGAGAAAGTGCACATCGCATCTCCCGTGCCTGTCACTGCAAGGGTGTAAGCACCGCCGTCGCGCATATTTGCAAAGTTGATCGCAGTTGAGCAATCCACACTTGTTGAGGCGGCGTTTCCTTTCCCCCAGTCGATACTATTGGTCGTAACGACTGAAGACTTCGATACGATCTGTCCAGCGACATCAAGCTTTGTATTACTAGAAGGAAGACGCCCGATCCCCACGTTCCCTTTTCCAGTTGCCATCGCGATGCCCGTCGCTGATGTAAAATAACCACCCATACCATCTCCGGGGTGATATCCTACGACACCAACACCGGCAGCACCCGACCCCTCTCCAAGAACACCAGTAGTCGGCCCTCCGCTTGACCTCGCTAAAATGGCCGTGCAATTCGGATATCCATAAACACCATCATGAGGTCCCGAACCACCACCACAGCTAGAACTTACCACGAGCCCTGAATTTGAAACTGGGGTCGTGTTAACACCTACAATCGTACCACTACTTCCCACCGAGATCGGAGAGTTTGTGGACAGCGTGGTTGCTGTCGAATAGTAAGGCACGTAATTTATTGCTCCCGAAATTACATTGATATCGGTACATATGTATCGATCTAAGCCACTTGACCAAGTGAGTGTCTGTGTTGCTGAACAGTCCGTAGGGAATTGCATTAGATTGCCACTCGTCTTTAAATCGGAAACACTTAAAGTAACAGCACCCGTTTTTCCCGCAACACTTGTCACCGGAGCTGAAGGTAGAGCTTTGGGAGTCCAAGCACTCGCCGTTCCATCCCACTGTAACACTTGATCCGCTGTCGGTGCCGTTGCGGCAATATTTCTTCCGCGGATTTTCTCAACTGTTAAGGCACTATAAGCACCCGTCACATCACCCGCTGCATTGGGAATCATAGCAGGAGCTAACAAACCGGTTGCACTTAACTTTGCAATTTTATTTGCATCGCCTGCCCCACCTGATGTGCCAGAGTTTAATGTCAGTTGCGGAGTGGTCGTTGGATTGGCAATGGCAATATCTGTATTTGCAGATGAGACACTTGTAACTGTTCCACCGCCCGCTGCGAGATTCACTCCATTGATTTTAAAGTTACCGGTGATATTGACGTCACCTGCAACATCCAACTTATACGCCGGAGACGTAATCCCAACACCTACATTGCCATTTTTTAAAATCATAAGCGCATTCGACTTTGCAGCAGAACTGTCTCCATTTCCAACAACAAAGAGAGGATCCGTCGCAATCCAATTACCACTGTTTTCTCCACCTTTAGAAAGATTATATCTTCCAAAAGTTACCTGATTTAAAGACTCGGAATTAACGTAATATCCCGCTGCAATTGAGTTGGTCCCACTTGCTACATTACGACTCCCACCAAGGACCAACGATTGGCCGCCACCTGCTGTATTGTTGGTGCCCCCAAGAATCGCTGAGTACCCACCTGTCGCCCTATTTGAATCACCACCAATGATAACATCAGCTACATTGGTCGTGGTATTGCCATAACCACCAATAATTGCACTCTGAATATCATTGATAGTATTGCCTCCTCCACCAATCACAGCTGAGTCATCGCCAACAACGGTGTTCTCCATACCACCAGCCAGAAAAGATCTTGAGCCACTTGCTACCGCCGTTGCCGAAGTCCTAGCCATTTGAAAATCAACGGCATTCTCTCCACGTTTGTTACCGCCAATAGCCGTATTATCAGCAACCTGAGCGGAAATACTTCCAGCTCCCTTGGGAGTCAGGGCGATATCTACATGAGTTGCTATATTCGAAGCCATTAGCTGAGCCACAGGAACAGTCGCATTGGGTGCTGTTGTATGAAGACTGTCCGTAAAGTTCTTTAACCCACCGACGGCAAGAGGATCTTGACAGTTAAACCCTGTCGCCGACCAAGTCGGAACATGTCCTGTTGTCGAGCAAGCAAAACTATGAAATACGCCCGTTGAGTCCTTCATCACTATACTTGATGTTGCTGAATTCACCCCGGCGAAGTTCATATCCGCGCTATTGATTGTTCCATCTAAAATTTTTGCAGAAGTAATTGTGCTATCAGGAATTGTCGCCATCACGGAACCAGAACCAGCTGCTGTTGTTACATCACCAGTTAAAGCCGTGATACCAGTAATAGGTGCATCCACCCACGTAACCGTCATTCCATTTGTCTGTAAAAGTTTATTAGCGTTACCTACCTGAGTAGGAAGAAGATTATTCAATGCTCCGTCCCGAGTCGTAGCGCCAGTGCCACCGTTTGCAATAGAAAGTGTACCAGTTATATCTGTGCTAATATTTATTAGAGAGTTCACCCACTCTCCCGCGTTGTACCGCAGCACTTGGCCATTGGCGTAGGTCGCTGGAGTTACAGGGATGCCTTTGATTTTATCGACCTGTACGGCGCCTGATGTGCCACTGACATCACCAGCGAATGTCGTTGTTGAATCTAATTTACTATTAAATGCATTCCAATCACCTGAAGTCAGATAACCATTTTGGCTTCCACTAGCCGCTTGAATACTTATCGCCGGAGCATTGGGATCTGTGTTGTTCACAGCCAATGGCGAAGTCACTGTGACTGATTGAACACCCGCGCCAGAAACTCCCAAAACATTTGTCGATGAGCTATCACGGTATTTTAAAACGCCGTTATCATACCAAACAGCCCCCTCTTCAGGAGTCGTTGGTGTTGTCGAACTGAATTTAAGCGTGTTTGTAGAAACTACTCCGACACCGATACCAAGAACACTGGAAATATTCCTATTACCCATGTTCAGGTCACCCGTCATTGTTCCACCGGCCAAAGGTAATTTGTCTGAGGAACTTGGAACATCCACACACTGCCAGTCGGCCACTGCATTGAATGTCAATAACTGTCCCGCTGTACAAGTAGCAGGCGCTGTGATCTTCGTATTTAAAGCAGTCGCGTTCGTTGCGATATTTGTTGCCGCCGTTGTTAAGCGTGAGTCTAAATCTGCGAAGCGACTGTCATTACCAGCCGCCAGTGTTCCTGCGACTTGACCAATATTTGCAGTCAATACCGGAGTCGTGGTTCCATTGGTCACAGAAATATAGCTATCACCAGTAACACCCGTCACTGTACCCGCGTTTCCTGCTGGAAGTGGTGCAGATATCCAACTAGTTCCATTCCAAGTCATGACATCGTTGGTTGTTGTACCAGCCCTCAATGAAATTCGAGGACTTGATACCGTTGTTTCATCCACACTCAGTGGAAGATCTGCTACTACCGATGTCACAGAACCCGTTGCAGGACTCATCCAAGTTAAATTTCCAGCAGCGTCAGAGCTAAGAACCATCGGACTAGCTGGCAAAGCTGTTGGCAGTCTGAGCGTATAAGGCGCTACGACATTCGTTAAAGGTGCAGTGATATTAATACCATTCGTTGCATGATCTGCAGGGCTACGAACAAAGATTTTATTAACACCTATATTCTTTGTGCCCATCGCTGGAGCTGAAACAACTCCATTGTTCACACCATCGCCTGAAACAGCAATGTTACCGTTTACAACAGATAGATTACCCGTCACAGTGTGACTTCCACTGGCTATGGAATTCGTAGTATTCAGACCGTTTGCGATCACACCTGTGACGTTGGAGCCATCCACCACTGGCAACTGACCAGCCGTAGTAAATTGAAGAACTTGCCCAGCTCCAGTACCACCATCTACAGCTAGAGTGCCTGTGTTCGTAATAGTTCCACCCGTTAACCCAGAACCGGCAATGACACTTGTCACGGTTCCACCACTTGCACCTGAAACTGTTACACAGGTCAAATTCCCTGATCCATCGTTTTTTAGAAATGAATTTGCACCACAAGTTGGCAATGCATCTTTAGCGAAAGACGAAACACTTGGGTCCGTCTCTTTATAAGAAGTCATAGGAGTGACTGCAGACCAGCCGCCCGCATCCCAACCTAGAACCTGTCCATTCCCAAGAGTCGGAACTATTGAGCCTTTTAAGCGACCTACTTTTTCATATTGCGTGGATGAACCACTGAGTAAATTTAAAAATTCTGAAAAGTCAGCAGGACTCAATGCTGGAGCTGCTCCACCAGAAACTTTTAGAACGGAAGCCGCAGGAACACCGCCAATATTTTGAGCATCATGCGCATTCACTGAAAATGGAACATGATTGAGTGCCATTTCCGGCAGTCCATCCCATCCAGACCCATCGTCGTAAGCAACATCTAAAATTCTGTGATCCAGAGCTTGAGGAGTGTAAGAGACAGCCGAACCTTCACACACTAAGTCTGGAATTTCCAAAGGATTATTTGAGAACACTTTCGAGATAGCAAGGTCGGGATCTAGCCCTGAGCGAATATCATTGCGATCACCGATTGCAATCACAAAAACGCCTTGAGACCCACTCATATCAATCGTGCGAGTTTCTTCATAAAGAAGACACTTCTTTGGAAGAGGACTATAAACACGAACTCGAAACTTTACGCTCGATCCTTCCAAAGGCTGATCGTTATGCCCAAGGATTCGACCATGGTAAGTAAGACTTGCATTTGCAAGAGCCATCGCGGGCAAAAGCATCGATGCTAAAATAGTTTTTTGCAGAAATGATACACCCATAAAACGTGCTACTTTCATGTCTCTCACTCCTTGAAGAGTGTTCCTTGAATATTTGTAAAAACCTTATGACCTCTAGTAGTGAATCCAAAGGATTCCGCTCCCTGATGGCTCACCGAAACTTGAGCTTTATATCCACGGGTTGTTCGAGAGTTTTGATTACTTCCGGAAACGATTTCAGTACCCGTAGGTTGAAACGACGGGGTCGGATCTTTTCCACTCAAAGATTGAATGCTGGCTTCAAAAGAACAACCTGTGAGTGATAATAAAAATGAGAAAAAAGTTAGGACTACTCCTAACCTCAAACATGAAACGCAATTAAGCCGAAATCTAAATAAAAACATACTCATACTCATACTTATATTATCGGCTATAAATAAGGCGATCTATATTGAGGTAGCAAATTTGGACCATCTTCTTTGCTACAAACTGTTTCGCGCGAAATACCAAGTCGTTCTCTAAAGAACGTAAATTCGTCTCGCATAATACGTGACAAAAACAAACTAGATTATATTTTAAAGACGAAGAACCGCCTGACTAAAGCTTTCTGCCCAGAGCCCTAACCAGCGCTGCACGCCACTTTCATCGGCATGAAGATAACCAAGATGTCCCCCCGAAGCTATAACACTTAGCTTTGCAACTTGAGGAAGACTTATTTTTTCATAGGTGCTTAAGGGAACAAAGGGATCATCAGCACTCGTAATCATCCAGAGGGGTATTGATAGCTGATGTAAATAATTTTTAGATGAACAAGTATCATAGTAATCATCGCGACTCTTAAATCCAGAAATGGGAGCCGTGACAATTTCATCAAAATCTCGAATCGTCGCCCATGTGGGAATCACTGGAGCTTGGCTTTTCTCAGCTTTAGCTCGACTTTCTATCTGTGCTCGTAAGCGATGAACGAAGCGCAGGTCATAAATTCGATTAAACCCCGTCGCCAGCGCGTGAGAGCAGAGACTAAGATCGATGGGAGCATTGAAAGCCACCGCCATATCAGGCAAATAGTCCGAACGAAATCCAGCAGCGTTGAGTGCTACGATATTTCCACTCATCGAATACCCAACTGTAATAATTTTTTTATCGGGATACTTTTTTCGTAAATATTTTAACACCGAAGACAAATCATCTGATCTTCCCGAATGATAAATTTTCTTAGCCTTATCCTGATGAGCACCAGCTCCTCGATGATTCATCAAAACAAGATGAAGACCTTGTTTTAAAAATTCGCGCCCCGTAATTTGCATATAGTCCGCAGAGCTATCTCCTGATAGCCCGTGTAAGAGCACCATAATCACACCACTGGTGCGGAGGTATTCTTCACAAACCAAATGATCGCCATCGGATGTTTCAACACTGAAAACTTGGGATTGTTCGAAAATTTTAGGGCTGCTGAGATAATGTGCCCATAAGGTTTGAAGGTGCCCACCGCGGGCCCATATAGGAGAGATGATTTTAGGAATTTCAAAGCCCTCTAAACTCATAGAACTATCATTACAAAATGCGTTTAAAAGCACCAGCACTAAACTAAAACTATGTCGTTTATGAGGACTCCTCAATCTAACTCTGACTCAAGAGCAAAACACTTGCAGAGAGATTCAGAAAGGATTTTGATAGAGAAATCATACTTGATGTTCTACAAAGATTATAGGAGTCCTTATGAAATTATTTTTTTCTCCAGGCGCTTGCGCTCTCGCTTCACAAATGATTTTACGCGAAGCTGGTTTGAAGTTCGACCTTGTAAAAGTTGATCTTGCTTCTAAAACCTACGAAGACGGAAAAGACTTCAATGCCGTAAATTCAAAAGGCTATATCCCAGTTCTTGAGTTTGATAACGGAGAACGCCTGACTGAGGGAGTTGCAATTCTTCAATGGGTTGCCGACCAAGTCCCGGAAAAGAATCTTATTCCTAAAGCAGGCACCATGGAACGCTATCGCGCTATTGAATGGCTTAACTATATTGCCACCGAAGTTCACAAGTCATTCTCACCCTTGTTCGGCGCTATGAAAGCCAAAGAAACTGTTCCAGAAAGAATGATCACAACACTTCATCGCCGCCTAGCTTACGCCAATGAACAACTGCTCAAGACTCCCTATTTGATGGGTGAACAGTTCACTGTGGCTGATGCTTACCTTTATAACGTTGCTCGCTGGGCCCGTGTCATGAAGGTAGACATCTCTGAATTGAAAGGGCTTGTTGCTTTCTTAGAAAGAGTTTCTGAGCGTCCTTCTGCCCATGCTGCTACAGAAGCTGAAGGCATTCGTCTGTAAAATGAAAAAGGATTCTTTCTATTTTTTAGAAAGAATCCTTTCTTTACTTTGATGATTGAAGTGAAAATTCTAGGCTGCGATTTGCCTTGCTAAAAACTCGCGAATTAATTGAGCAATCACTTCCGGCTCACTACGAATGACTAAATGCCCGCCCGAATCCAAGGTATGAACATTTTCACACCCAATGTGCATCGCAAATTTCTGAAAACTATCTTGCGAAAATAGCCCATCATCTTTGCAAATGATCATCTGACTATCTCCGCGAAAATTATAGAGCAAAGGACTCCAAGAAGACCAATCTTCATTCTTTAAAATCCACGCAAACTTATGAATAATATGGGCGACAAACTGAAGCTTTCTGCCCTCGAGAGTTTCTATTGCCCCAGGGCCATCGACTCTCTCTGAACGAAAAAAGAAAGCTGCTTTCTTAAGGAAAGACTTTCCTAACGGAGAGTGCAACATCAAGTAGGTACTTCTTAAATTCAAAGGTACAGAAAAGAAAAACTTCATCTCTAAAGGCACAAAGTTTTTCACAGGATCGCACACCATAGGGTTTACAAGGCTCAACGCCTGCACAAGATGTGGATAGCGAGCGGCCAATGCCCAAGCCAAAGCTCCCCCGTAACTGACACCTGCAATGTGAACTTTTTGTTCTGGAAACTGCTCTTGAATATACTTAGCAAGAGCTGCGACCTGCACAGAGAAAAAAACTTTGTTAGCACTGTGATAAAGATGACTCAGATTAGGAACGATGACGCGATAATCAGACGCAAGCTCTTGAGCAATAGCTTTAAAGTGTTGAGGACTCCCTCCAAAACCGTGAAGTAATAGAAGGACTGGCCCCTGTCCATATTCTTGAAACGTCAGCTTGTGAGACATGCAAAGAACTTATCGGGAGTTGTCCGCAAAAGATCAACTCGACTTCGGTCTTCCCTTATCCTTCGGGCCTCTTCTGTGGTGATGGCGATGCTGATTATCGCGAGACTCCTTCGGATTTTTTGGTGTGTCTGCCTGCTGTTGACGGGACTCGCCCTCTGAACCTCGACTCTCCCCTTTTGTATCTTGAGGGGGCTCCACCAAAAGCATGGTGTCGTTAACAGCCTTAGAGTCCATGTTTTTGCTAGTTCTAAATCCACGAATCTTCTTCGTTTGATTCGCTGATTTTTCGAGCTGCTCTGTAAGATCTACTGTCACATCCCCAAAACAACGAACTTGGCAACTAAGGCGACGGCCATCAATAAAGTGACTCGTCCCGATCATGCTAAGCTCAGCCTTCGTAGGTGGTAAGGTATTACTCTCTCCTTCCACAATACGCACACGGCATTCTGCACAAGTCAGAACCCCTTTACAGATAGAGCGTATCTCGACTTTATTATCTATTGCGATTTGCAAAAGAGTTTTATCGGGACTGCCCTCAACTTCGATATTTTGTGGAAGGAACTTAATTTTCATATCACTAACCTTCGCAGTGGATTACTCCACAACAATTCTAACAAACTTCTTCTTACCTGCGCGCAAAATGAATGTCTCCCCTGAGATTAAATCCAAACGTAGTTTGGGGTCAGAGACCTTTTCACTGTTAATTTGCACACCGCCACCTTGAATCAGGCGACTGCCCTCACCATTTGAAGCCACCAAACCCGCCTTCACCATTAAAGCAGGCAAGCTTGCGCTGGCCTCTGCAGGTGTGCGGAAATCTGGAATCTCATCAGGGAGCCCCTTATCTACGAAAATACGATTGAACTCATCCTCAGCGGCTTGTGCTGCTGCTTCGGAGTGAAATCGGCGAATTAGAAATTTTGCTAAGTCGACTTTCACATCACGTGGATGCTTTCTCTTTTCCTGAACATCTGTTCGCAATTGAGAAAGGCCCGTTGCGGAAATATCCGTCAATAGTTGATACCAGCGATACATCAACTCGTCAGAAATACGCATCGTCTTACCGAACATATCTTTTGGAGTATCAATCACTGAAATGTAGTTATCTAAAGACTTCGACATTTTATTAACGCCATCAACTCCTTCTAGAATTGGCATAGTTAAAACGCACTGAGACTCTTGACCGTAACCAGACTGCATCGCACGTCCTACTAAAAGATTGAACTTTTGATCGGTCCCACCCAGCTCAAGATCTGATTGTAAAACGACAGAATCATACCCTTGAGTCAGAGGATAGATGAATTCGTGCATTCCAATCGGACTGCCCTCTTTATAGCGCTTCGTAAAATCATCACGCTCAAGCATCTGCGCCACTGTGTACTGCGCAGTCATCTTAATAAAATCTGTCGCCGTTAACTTCGACATCCAATGCGAGTTATAGACGATCTTTGTCTTATCTGGATCTAAGATTTTAAAAATTTGTTCTTTGTAAGTTTCAGCGTTTTTTTCAATTTCTTCGCGACTCAACATCGGACGAGTTGTGTTCTTCCCCGAAGGGTCGCCAATCATCGCCGTAAAATCACCAATTAAAAAAAATACCTGATGCCCAAGATCTTGAAGAGTTTTTAGTTTATTCAAGACAACGGTATGACCAATATGAATATCTGGGCGCGTAGGGTCAGCTCCCAATTTAATATTAAGAGGTTTCCCTTTTTGCAGCTTCTTAAGCATCTCGGCATCGTTAATGAACTCTGCCGTACCAAACTTGATTCTTTCAAGTTGTTCTTGAGGACTCATCATCTTGCATGCTCCACAGATCTCGTTTCGCGAACCACTGTTACTTTCACTTGGCCAGCTTGTGGAACCTCACGCTCAATCTTACGAGCGATATCGCGAGATAACATCACTGCATGGTCATCAGTAATTTTGCTAGATTCAACAATCACTCGCACGTCTTTACCTGCCTGAAGTGCCAAAGTTTTCAGAACACCGTCAAAGCTATTGCCGATGCTTTCTAAATCTTCTAGACGGTGAATAAACGTATCAATTTGTGGACGACGTGCACCTGGACGAGAGCTAGATAAAATAAATGCTGCGTGAACAATCCAAGCTAAGATCGAATGAGGTTTTTCCTCTTCATCATGAGCACGGATCGCATGACAAACATCTTCAGACTCATTGTATTTTTTGGCTGCTTCAGCACCCACAAGGGCGTAACTGCCTTCTACTGTATGATCGATGGCTTTACCAATGTTGTGAAGAAGTCCCGCGCGCTTAGCAAGCTTCACGTTGAAGCCCATTTCTGCCGCTAAAAGACCGGCGATGTTCGCCACTTCAAGGGCTTGATTTAAAGCGTTCTGACCTTGATAAGAGCGATACTTTAAGCCACCGATGATTTTTACTAGTTCTGGATGCATATTCGCAATCCCTAACTCCATCACCACGCTCTCGCCTTCTTCTTTCATTGATTTCAAAAGTTCACCGCGCTGCTTTTCGACCACCTCTTCAATACGAGCTGGATGGACGCGTCCATCTTCCATCAGTTTTTCAATCGTACGGCGAGCAAGTTCACGGCGAACTGGATCAAAACCAGAAATGACCACTGCTTCCGGTGTATCATCAACGATCAAATCCACACCACAAAGAGCTTCTAGAGTACGAATATTACGTCCCTCACGCCCGATGATCTTTCCCTTCATCTCATCACTCGGAAGAGCCAATACACTCACCGTGCGCTCTGAAGTGTACTCCGATGCGAATCTTGCCAATGCTGTTGCAAGGATGCGCTTAGAGTTTTTCTCTGCTTCTCTTTGCGCTTCAGATTCGATATGAGCAATTTTCTTCGATGCTTCTTGCTTAGCTTCATCTTCTAAAGCCTCAAGCAATTGACGACGAGCCTCATCTTGCGACATCGCAGCGACCGACTCTAACTTCAAACGAAGCTCTTGTATTTGAATTTCATTTTTCTTTTCTAAATCTTGAATACGGTTCTCAGCAATAACGATTTTGTTTTCGCGATCCTTAAGTGTATTCAGGTAGCGATCGTTCTCTTCAAGCTTTTGTTTCACTTGATCGTCAATCTCTTTGAGTCTTCTTTCTAACTGAGACTCTTTGTTTTTAAGAGTCGACTTTTGTTTGTGGATATCAGTTTCCACGTTCTTGCGTGCTCGGGACTCAAAATCCTTTGCACGATTCTCTGATTCTTTTTTCAGCTTTGCAGCTTCGGACTTTGCGCGATTTATAATGCGCTCTGCCTCTACGCTTGCTGATTTTTTTTTGTTTTGATCCTGAAGTCTTTTAATAACAAAGACGATAATTCCGCCTAAGAACAAACCTAAGATCGCTGCAATTGCCATTTCCATGAAGATACTCCCTAATACTTACGACAATCGATAAGACCAGACTCCGTAATAATATAATCCATACGAATATCATGATCTTCCGCGGGAAGAGGCCGAGCACTGATTTGAAAATCAAACGCTATACCCACTTTCAATCCGTTATAATCAGATAAAGTTTTGTCGTAAAAACCTTTACCTTTTCCTAAACGAATCCCGTTTAAATTAAAACTTAGACCTGGAATCAACAGCCCTGAAATTTCTGAAAGACCTCGGTGATGGGCACTTGCCTGCGGAGGTTCTAATACTCCGTAAGGACCCAACTCGAATTCCCGAGTTTCAAAGAAATCCAACTGCCCATCTTTCATGCGAGGGAAAGCCCATCTCAGCGGTTCGAATCCTAAGACTAGGTCTACATTCGCTTCCATGGATAGCGCTCTATAGGCGCCCCAAACCCCCGATTGCCCTAATAAAAAAGCAATCAGATGCGCATTTAGCTGTTGTTGGTGATGAACAAGACCCTGTGCAAACTCTTGAGCACATAGAGACTTATAGTAGGAACGACATTCCTTTTTAGAGCTCCAAGGAATAGGCATGGACACTCCAAGAGAAAAACAAAGTTAGTTGTTCAAAACCTTGTTGTTCTTGGAACCTTCTAGATCCATCGATAATTGCATCGCTTTTTCTTCAAGCTTCTCAAGTTCACGATGGGCTTTACGTTTTAAAAGAATAAGTTCTTCCGCAAGATTAAGAGCCGTCAGAACAGCTGCATTTTGGTAGGAACCATTTTTAGTAGCAGATAAAGCTTGATTCATTTTGCCATTTACAAAGCCGACGAGCTCTTGAACAGTCGCATCGTCATGGGAAGTTTTTAGTCTGTAAGGGACACCCGCAATTAGAAAATCGTAGGTTTTTTTATCAGATGTCACTGGCACCTCAGCTGCAGAATCTCGAATCAGTTTCTAAACCTTTTAAAACTCTAGATGTGTTCTAGATCAACAGCTAAAAGTATATCCTTATCAGCTCGAGATTCAACAGATTATTTCTTAGAACAAGTGCATATAATACCGAGATCACTCTTCTTTTCGCAGCCAATGGAGCGGCGACCTGGCTCATCCACAAGGTCAATTTCCATGATATCTTTAAAATTTCGGCGATAGGTCGAGGAAACCCCATTAAGCTTCGTGTCAATATAGGAGTACTCGTCCGATTTAATGGTCGAGTTCAAGAGAAAGTTATTAATCATATCCTGGGAAGGGTTCATTTTTTGGTTTTGCGTCAAAAGAATATTGGTCACAACTCCCTTGTCATCAACTTCTTGAAGAGAGAGCTCTGTGTCCACTTTTTTCCCAGCTTTGACACGCATTCGGAGAATCAAATTCATCATTTTCTTATCACTAGAAAGATAGTGCACCTTGCGCTCTTGAAGTTGACTACTGGAAGTCACAAACTTCTCATCCATGATGTCTTTTAGGCGCGCAAGGTCAACTTTGAACGAAAGCTGCTCATCCTGTAACTCAGGAAAGCAACGCATTAGATTTTCATAGGAAACTGATACAGGCTTCAAAGCCTGAGCACTCAGCATAAAAGGAAACAAGACTGTTCCAATACCAATAATTAAAGACTTCATCCCCGCCATGCCCCGCCTGAACCGACTACATCGGCTCACATGATTTCGCATTCATCCGGTGACAACCCTCTTGAGAATCACTCGTACAATGCGCTCTTTCATCGGTCTTCCAGATTTTTGCCTGAAAACACTCCGTCATCAGGTTAAGCTTGGAACTGGAGGCATTCAATAGATTTTCCCAATTCGAGACGTTCACATTTCTTCCTGCGCGAATGGAAACGGCTGGCTGCCCTTTTCCTTCAGCTTGAACCTTGTACTGTCCAGGAAAAACCGAGACAAAATCCTGATCCGTTACAGGTGCGGAGACCAAATATCGAGGATGCTTGGATGCAAACACATCTCCTGGATAACTCACCCACATTTCGGTGAAAGTTCCATCAGATCCAAACTGAAAAAGATCTTTCAGATCCATGGGATTCTTCGCCCCATTCCAAGCAGCACAGGTTGAAAGCGCTTTGGCTTCCTTGGTCCCTAGAGCCGACAAAACAGGACACACTTCATAAGTAAATCTTTGCACGAAATCTCTTTCCCAAACTCCTGTTAAATAAAGATCTCCGAAATTCTCTTTTTCAAGACGGAAGAAATGTCGATTCATGAAATACATCGAAAGATAGATTTTTTTCTGTTCTGCTAAGGATGAGAAATCTCTGTAGATACGAATCTTCTCTCCACGAACCTGTGCGGGAATGTAGACTTTCTCAAGCTGAATCTCTGTTTGCCTGCCACTGCGCACCTCAACCAGATCCGGATACAACGAGTTCTCAAAACCTAATATATAGTGTCCCACAGGAACCTGTGCGGACTGATTAAGATCAAAGAATACCGCCGGATCACATTGCCCGCGCTTTTCTAAAGAACAGCGCACAGCCTTTACTTTCTGAAAAAGTTGATACTTCCCTGCTTGGCCTGTGACTTTTAAATTACCTGAATTAGCTTCTGCTAAGTTAGCCACCGAAGTCCATGCTGCACAGGCGATGAAGGTCTTTACAAATAGTTTCTTAAAATTAGAAGAGCTCATTGTTCACCTTCTTATTCTGTATTGCTTTGCTCACACGAGTATCTTGACCATAGACATCTTCAACAAAACGCAAAACCCCGTCGGAAGACTTCTCAACCGTTAAATACATCATATAGACAGGCATCGCTCTTTTCAGAGTGACTCTCTTGTCCAACTGGCCAGCTCGCTGTCCCACACTCATTGGCACAAAGTTCTGAATCTGCGACAAAGACCAACCCTGTTGATCCGCCAAAAGATACGCTGCAAATTCAAGAGGTTCCTCTAAGCGAATGCAACCCGAACTTCGATGACGTTTGCCTTCTTCAAAAAGATTTTTCTCGTTCGTATCATGTAAATAGATAGCCCACGGGTTCTGCAGAGGAAACTTCACAACCCCTAGAGCATTGTCAGGCCCTGGTAACTGACGAATATAATATGGGAAATTTTGTGGACTCATCTGCGCCCAGTTCACTGTTGCTGGATCGACTTCTCGATCAGTGGCCTCACTGATAAGAACCATATTGTGCCGCTCAAGATATCTATAGTCTTGCTTGAGAACTGGAAGTTTATCCTTAATAGTAATACTGCGAGGAATTGTCCAAAAAGGGTTTAAGTTTACAAATGTAATTGTATCTCTCATGCTTGGGGTGCGGCGGAATGGTTGGCCGACGACTGTTTTGAAATCAAACGGCTTAGCTCCATTTTCAAAAGCTTGAAACTCTGAGGTCGCAAGATTGATAAAAACATGACGACTTTCAATATCACGCGGAAGCCAACGAAGTCTTTCCATATTCACTTCAACCTGAGAGATACGCTGCTGCAAAGAAGCGTTCACAGATCTCAAAACTTCTGAGCGCGCACCAATCACCCCATCCGTCGCAAGACCATTCAAGCTTTGATAGCGTCTGACGACTTGGTCAAACTCTTGATCAAAAAGATTTCCACCATTATATGACACTCGATAACCTAACTGATTAAAGCGCTCACGCAACTTCATAACTACGGGATCATTCACACCGAGCTTCAGAGCGAATCCCGGAGAGTTGATCGTCGCCCAGCCTCCTTGAGTTCTTTGAGCGCGCAAGTCCGCAAGAGCCTGACGGAGATCTGTATATCTCGTATGGCGAGGGGCTAGTCGGTCTAAGCCCACTGATAAAAAAGATTCTCCTGAATTTACGATCGTGTTTAATAATTGATAGTCATTGAAATCACGTTTTTTAAATTTGATATCTGAATCAATCTGATCTGGATCAAAGCGACCATTCGATAGATGATCTGCATAACGAATGAGTGCCTCTGAAGCTGCCAATTCATAGGTGATCCAATTGCGAGGGTTTTTAACTGCCGCCTGAAAACGCTCTTCTAAACTCTCATCCCAATAGTCCTTATCAGAAAGTCCATGTTCAGAAGCTTTTTGAAGTTTTTCTTTTAAACGCAAACTGAGTGCGTGCGGCTGCCCTTCACTTGTTACCCAAATCGGCGCATAAGACCTTTGCTGATAGAGCTTGTTCAACGTGGCTGAATGAAGAATAAAGTCGCCCCAAGAAGGTTTAATCAAAGGCACTGTCACATTACGACTTACATAGCTTTGAATGGTCTGCGCATCCGCCATCGCTAATGCTTGTGACGAGCAAAGTAAAAGGCTCAGACCTAAACCAAAGATTCTGCTTTTTACAAAATGCATAGCCATAAGTTTCTCCATATATATAGACAGTTCAAAGCCGATGCCAAGAATGCCTCTTCAAGACCGCTCTGGGATCAAATGTACTGGGATTAGAAGGCGAAAAAACAGGCGTCACCGACATTCTCAGAAAGACACACTTTGGCGAACTGGTAAAAAGTTCGACAGGTGGAAAGCACCTATACGCCGTTTAAATCGTCTCGGAATGTGTCACGGTTCTTGCTCCCTTGGTCTGCGTCTATAAGACTTATGAATTTTTAAAATTCCAAATGATGGAGGACGTGTATGCATAAAATGAAAATGCGCAAAGTCGGCGCGGCTTTGATGGGACTAATGATTGCGGCTTCACCTATTGCCAGTATGGCGCAATCTATTTTAGAAGAGGCCTCAACGGTTTCAACGAACGCAGCCGCAGTTTCGCTTTCTAAGTCACAAATTAAAGTGGGACAGCGATATTTCATTTCAGCGGACACTTTAAATGTTAGAAGTTCAAACTCCACTTCGGCAGCAAACATAGTGGGCAAACTTTCCATGAACGATGAAGTGGAAGTTTACGATCTTCTAAACGCCGCAACTCCTTTAGTGCAAATTAAGATCATTCGCTCAGTTTCAGTTGATGCCAATGCAGCTGCGGAACTTTTTATTTCAAAAGACTATCTATCTGAAAAGTCTGTCTTTACAGCGGGTTCGAAATATTTCGTTATTCAAAACGTTGCGACAGAGAAAACGCGCGTTTACGAAAGATGTACCGAGTCCGTCAACTGTGCTCATCGCATGGTCATGGAAACTGATATGGTTGTTGGTAAACCTGAAGAAGGAACCAAAAACGATAAGAACGCATTCCGCACATGGCTAGGTCACTCGAAGATCTCTGAGTGGGTAAAGTTCTATCAAGACAATGCAGGCCACTATCCTCATTGGTATCGCCAAGGTCAAAGTCTTAACTCTATTCCAAAAAATATCACTGGCGGAATGTCGAAGATCCTAAACTCTAGAAAATGGATCACCAAAGATCGCAATGGTAAGAGCACTGTTTATGGCGCCTTCGGTTGGTATGCTGCGAAGATCACTCCAGCAGATGACATCAATGGTATGAACTACCAGTGGATGCATGGAACAATCGGTTGGGGTTCTGATGGCTCTGCAGCTATTGATCTTACTCGTAGTTTCTTAATGAATCTATTCTCGAATCCAGGCTCTTCAGGTTGTACTCGCCTAGAGAATCGTGCGATTGCTTACTTAAGAGAATTATTGCCAGTAGGCACAGACATTTACCGCGTTTATGCGCGTGAGTCGACTCGTGAAAAAGAAATTGGATCAGGAAAATCAGTTCGCCCACTTCCAAGTTATGCGCATGCATTTAACGGCGGAAAAAAATGGGATTATATTCTTTTAACGAATGAAGCTCAGCGTAGCAACGGCCTAACTGCCGACGCACGCACTATCATCGACAGGGCAATTCCAGTTATCAATGGAAGCAACGTCATCGAAAGAGGAACTTACGATGTGGATCAGTATCCAAATGCAACTGCATTGGATTTCTCGCAGTCAGCTTCTTCGGGTAAGTCTGGTGACCGTTACGAAATTGATTCGGCAAGAGACTACCAAAATGGTAAAACAAACTTTAGAGGGTACTTCTTAGTGGATGAAGGTCGCTTTATTGATTACGCTCATCCAAGCGAATCTTTAACAAAAGGTAAAGTGAAAATCAGCGGTTTAGCTGAATTCAGAACACGTGTTCCTGAGTTCTTGAAAACGAGCGGTTCACACAATCCGCCAGAGGTTGTTTTCAGAAGAAGCAATAATAACGACTACAACAACTAGTTCCAGATTGTTGAACTGAAAATAAAAAAGGCGGTTTTTTGATCTGTACCCCAAAATCCGGACACAAAAATAAAAGACCCTGTCCAGTTTTTGGGGTATTTTCGTATTTGAGAGGCAGATCATGGGTTCATTTACAGCAAAAGATCGCAAAGATCTTGAGAACAATCAAAATGTTTTAAAGGTAACAACCTCTAACGTTACCTATACTCCAGAGTTTAAGGTTAAGGCTTTGAAGCTCCGTCAAGATGGGCTAATGCCTTCAGAAATATTTAAAGATGCCGGAATCAACCTTTCTCTCTTCGGCAAAGACTACCCCAGAAAGTGTATCCAGCGTTGGGCGAAGATGTCTCAAAAAGACGGTGGATTAAAGAAGGAGCGTCGAGGAGTTAATTCTACTGGGCGCCCCAAGGGGCTTCGGTTTAAATCAGCAGAAGAAGAAATTGCTTATTTGCGCGCGGAGAATGATTTCCTAAAAAAGCTCCACGCCTTGGAGGCAAGATACGCAAACAAGAAAAGTTCGCGTTAATTCACGAGGCAATAATTCACCAGCCTGATCTGCGTCTCGATCGGCTATGTAAGCAAGCTAAAGTAAGCACGAGTGGATTTTACGAATGGTCTGCGAAGAAGAAAAGTTCTCAAGAAGCCATTTTCGATGAAGAGTGGGTCTGTATCCTTTTTGAAAGTAAAAAAGGTAGGATCGGTGCTCGCAGCATAAAGATGCTTTTACAGAAATATTTTTGGATCAATATGAACTTAAAGAAAGTCCGTCGTCTTATGAAAAAGCATGGACTTCGAACTGTCATCCGCAGAAAGAATAGATCTAGGCAAGTTTGGGTAGAAGGAGATGAACATAGAGCAAGCCCGAATATTCTTAATAGGAATTTTAATGTCCAAAAGAAGGATACTGTGTATTCGACAGACATTACTTATCTTGATTATGGACTTGGAAAACGAGCTTATCTATCGGCAGTAAAGGATTTGGCAACGAAGGAGATCGTGCATTACACCGTTTCAGCAAGTGCAACTTTAAATATCGCACTTAGGGGCCTCGAAGATCTTTTTAGTCAAAAGCCCAAACATATCATTATGCACTCAGATCAAGGCAGCCACTATACTTCAAAGATCTATCGAGATTTATTAAGCAAGTGGGAAATAACTCAATCAATGTCACGTAAGGGAAATTGTTTGGACAATGCTCCGATAGAAAGTTTTTTCGGACATTTAAAAGATGAGGCAGAGCTTCGAGATTGCAATACATATGAAGAGTTGGTAGCAGAGATAGATCGTTATATTAAATACTATAATAACGAACGACCCCAATGGGACTTAAAAGGAAAAACCCCGGCAGAGTGCCGAGGTTTTACTTAAGAGGCCCTTTTATTTATCTGTCCACTTTTTGGGGTACAGATCATTTTAACCGCCTTTTTTTATTCCTACATTTGAAAAATTGAATCTACAAATTCTTGAGAAGAGAAGCTTCGCAAATCTTGAATTCTCTCTCCGACGCCAATCAACTTGATGGGAATGTGAAGCTCTTGCGCCAAACCAACAGCGACGCCCCCTTTCGCCGTCCCATCCATTTTCGTCAGAACAGCCCCCGTCAAAGTTAGGGCATTGTGAAACTCTTTGGCTTGCATCAATGCGTTTTGCCCAGAGTTCGCATCCAATACAATCAGTGTCTCGTGAGGCGCTTCAGGAATCACTTTTGTCATCACACGCTTCATCTTACGAATTTCTTCCATAAGATTGGCTTGAGTGTGCAATCTTCCCGCCGTATCCACGATCACCACATCATAACCTTGAGTCTTTCCCTTTGAAACTGCATCAAAGGCCACGGCACTAGGATCTGTCACTCCTTCTGGAGAAAAAATCTCTACCTGAGCGCGCTCCGTCCAAACTTTTAGCTGCCCGCCTGCCGCCGCCCTGAATGTATCACCTGCAGCAACTAAAACTTTTTTTCCTTCACTGGCTAATTGAGATGCAATCTTACCAATAGAAGTTGTTTTACCAGCTCCATTTACACCCACAACCATAATCACAGTTGGGCCCTCAGATGCGAAATTGATTTTTGCTAAAATTCCTTCTCGCACATCTGCTTGTGAAGAGTCTGCAAAAATATTTTTAATTTCTTCTTTCAAAACACTGCGAACAGTTTCGTAATCAGACTTTTCTTTCTTAGATAGTTTATCAGATAGTGCTTCCATCAAACGTTGAACGGTCGCTGGCCCAAGATCACTTGTGTAAAGGATCTCTTCGATCTCATCTAAATTATTGGAAGATTCATTACTTGCGAAAAGCTTACGAATACGACCAAATAAATTCTCTTCCGTGTTACGCAAAGCCGCTTTTAAATCGACGTCTTTTTCTGGTGAAACGGCTGGCTGTGCAGGAGTTACTTCAGTAACAACCTCTTCTCCTACATGTTCTTTAGGAAGAATATCTGCCTTTTCTTCGTAGCTGACCTGCTCTTTATCCTCACGTCTTGCATTTTTCAAAACGTTCAAAAAAATCACTGTAAGAATAATTCCGAACAGTAAAGCTACAATCCAAAGAAGAATTTCAATTTGCTGTCCATGGCCCGATGACATCATACACGCCTCCAACAATCCGCGTCATTACAGGTTATTTTCTTAACCCTATCTATCGTATTTTGACGGCCGAGACTAGCAAGAGTGTGAGTTTGTACCCAAGCTATCACTATTAATGGCGCACCTTGACGCAGCAACTGTAGAAAGAAACAAAAAAAGCCTCCCTAAGAAAGAAGGCTTTTTTCGCAAAGACACGAATTCTAGATGATCAATTAAAAACCAGAAACATTTCCGACCTTACCACGATCATCTTCATCAAACGGCAATACTTCAGATGCTTTTCCTTTAGAGACCGGAGCTAGTTTTCTAACCACTGCTAACTTAGGCTTTCCAGCCTTAGGAGCTGGCTTAGCTAAGCCTTTTGCCGTCGGCACAGGTCCCGTCACGGCAGAGTGATCACCCGTAAGAAGTTCACGTAATTCTCCCACAAGTCCACTTAAGGTAACAGCCTGAGAAGACATCTCCTCCGAAGACGCTGCCACCTCTTCTGAAGAGGCTGCATTTCCTTGGGTCGCCTGATCCAATTGATTCATCGCCTTGGAGATTTGCTCGAGTCCTGCGGACTGTTCTTGGCTGGCAACAGAGATCTCATTATTTAAATCAGATACACGGATCACAGAAGTTACGATCTCATGGAGAACTTCTCCACTGCGCGACGCAATTTTAGATCCATCTTCGGTTTGTTCGACGTTATGACCGATCAAAGATGTGATGTCTTTTGCTGCAACCGCTGACCTCTGTGCAAGAGCGCGAACAGCTTCAGCCACAACTGCAAATCCTTTTCCTTGCTCACCTGCACGCGCTGCTTCGACCGCCGCATTTAAAGCCAAAAGATTTGTTTGGAAGGCAATATCCTCGATCACATGAATGATCTCTTCAATCTTACGAGAGCCCGCTGCAATATCTTCCATCGCAGAAATTAAACGTTTGATCTCTGCTTCTCCAGAAGCCGCCGATTGACGCGAACGTTGAGAAAGTGCGTTGGCTTCTTTCGCGTGATCCGCATTGAGCTTCACCATACTTGTAAGCTCTTCTAAAGATGCCACTGTTTCCTCTAACGAAGCTGCTGCTTCTGATGATCCCTCAGAAAGTTGTTGGCTGGCCGCTGACAACTGAGATCCTGCAGCGGCTGTATTATCAGCAGAAGCCGCGATTTCTTCACTGATATGATTCAATGTTTTTGTTAAGGAGTTCGAAATTAGAAATCCTAAAACCACACTCACACAGAAACCGATTCCAATAAGTGCCCATAGAACGAATTCATTATTGGACGCCGCCTCTGCTGCCGTGGCCTTTGTTCTCCCAACCGCTTCTTGTTGAAACTGCATCAACTCCGCCAGAGCTTTAATATGTTCTCCGCGCGCGGCCGTCAGAGGACCTTCAATAATATCTGATGCTTCTTGGTCAAACTCTACTTTATAGCCTCTTTTAAAAACGGTTTCAGAATTTGCTAGATAGCCTGCCCAGGCCTTAGAAACCTTATCGTAAACTTCTTGCTCGCCTGGAAGGAAGCTAACTTTATTGTATTCTACAAGTCCACCATCATAAGACTTTAAAGCCTCTTGATAGAGACCTTTGATGCGCTCATATTCTGACGGACTCTTCATCATTCCGGAACGCAGAACTGTACGATTCACTTCTTGAGCGTAATAACGAACCATACCTAAAGATTCAATCTTCGGAACACTACGAGTGGCAATACGCTCATAGGCATCGACTACTTTCTGATTAGAAAACCATGTAAATAGCCCCACTGCGACCAAAGTCATAGAGACGCCGAAAAAGGACAGGAGCAGTTTTGCTTTGAGGCTGATTTTCCAAGACATATTTATACCTACCGGTAAGGGATTATTTGTGCCCCAATAGATCGGTAACTCTAGATTCGCCTAAAGAGCCAGGTTACAAATTTGTAAAGAAAAGGGGCGTTTCAACTGCCCTCTCACTATATTGATTTTAAGATTTTCTAGTGATGTGCCATTTTGCGATTTTTGAGTTCCTGGGTATAGAAATTACGATCAAACCTTCGGAAAGATTCGACCCTCACCTCGGTTCCTAGGATATCTTTCATACGTAGTAAAGACTCACTTTCGGCCGCCTTCATCTTATCAATCCCCTCTTTGACAAAGTCAGGATGGATTTTAGAACGGCGATCAGCAAGGTCTTTTACTAATGCAGTAGCAATTGCTAAGACTTGGATAGACTTATCCTCATCCACTCTCCAGGTTTTAAGCAGGTACTGAGATGCTGCCTTATACATCTTCTCTTGATAGACTGGATCCGTGTATATAGAAGCAAAGTTACTCGTATAGATAACCGAATCCGTGAAGCTTTCACGGACCTCACTTGTCTGTGCAGGGTTGAACTTACGCGCCTCTAAATCTTCTTGTCTCTTCTGCGCAGCTTGCAGGGTCATGGATTGCAAAGGACTTTGATCCGCACGCATTTTAACTAAGACGGTTTGCCCTACAAACAAAGCCAACATCCCAACAGCAAACCCCATAGTCACCCAACGAATTTTTTCGTTTCTTTTTTGTGCGACAAGTTTATCTATGGACTTCACACTTGAAGACTCTTGAGCCAGAGTAGCCATACGCCCTTCAAAGGACTCAGAGACTAATTCTTTGAGCGTGCTCGATACAGGTCCCCACTTTTCCTGAGGAACTACTTTTACTAATTCTTGCTCCAACGAAGAGTGAATATTCTGAATAAGTTCTTGTTTTTTGGTCAAGATTGCATCCAACATTTTCTTTTCCATTTGTTGGAGGTTCTTATTAAGCTCTAACTCATATGTATTCCTTCGTTCGTCGGCACTCTTTTTTTGCTGGGAGAGATCTAATGCAGTTTTTTCTGCGTACCGGATTTTCTCTGCTTCGTAGTCTTTAGAGAGTTGTAAAAACTTTTTCTCCAGATCACCCAGATCGGCGATGACTCTACCCTGCTTCAACTGATGTTCTTCTATAGTCTTTGTTAAACTCTCTTTAGACCGAAGAAGGTCGGCCTCCTCATTTCTTAGTTCAGAAATTTTAGCAGATTCACGATTAAGAAGCTCTTCGATACGCTCTTTTTCTTCTGCCACTAAATTTGCCACTCGGCTTTCTTCATGACTTATGATCTGAGCAACTCTCTCTTCTTCATTTCGTAAAAGTTCAGAAATTCGCGTTTCTTCAAGTTGGATCGCTTCTTGAACTTTTTTATTTTGCTCACGAATTATTTCTTCGGAGGCTTGTTTCTTCTCGGTAAGATATTTTTCAATTTCCTCTCGCTCATGGCGTAAAAGCTCATCAATACGGTCTTTTTCGTCTTGAAGGATCTGTGCAATTCTAGTTTCATTGGCACAGACCTCAGCTTTTAATTCCGCATTCTTCGAGGAAGTGTCTTCAAGTTCTGCCATTGCCTTACTTAAGTTTTCTTGAGTATCTTTTAACTGCTGACTTAATAAATTGAAGCTTTGCGTGTCTTGCGCAAGACGTTCCTCAAGATCTTTAGTTTGAAGCCTCGTAAACTCCACCAGTCGCTGAGCCTCCTCTTTGGCGCCTTGAATGATCTCATTGGATTCCTTTCTTGCGTCTTCGCGCGTTTGTGCGAAAGTTTCGGCTCTTACTCGATCTGCCTGAGCTTGCGATTCCTGCATCAGGACTTCTGCATCTTTTTTGGCTTTTTCACGCAGTGTCTGCACATAATGATCTACTTCTTCCCGCATTTCTTGGGACATACGGCGTGCATCTTGGAGAAGAGTTTGCCCTTGTTTTTTATACTCTTCCATAATGCGATCAGCTTCTTTATTTGCTTCAGACAAACGATTTTGATAATACTGTTCGGCTTGCGCTTGATCGGCGCGTGCTTTTTGATAAATGGCCTGAACTCTTTTTTCAGCCTGAGTCTCGCCCTCTAAGACTATCTGTGCAGCTTGGCGCTTAGCTTCGTGAATAATTTTTTCGGCCTGCAAAGGACTCATCTGCGGAGGCGGCATCGCCATTGTCGGCTCGAGCTCAGGCTCTTCTTCAAAAACGGGCGGTGCTTCCTCAATGACAGGCTCAATCTTTAGTTCGATAAATAGGGAATACTCAGAATTTCCTAGCTGAATACGATCTGCGGGGCTAACAACGATTGCCACCCCGGGCGTAATCTTTTCATCGTTCACAAAAGTGCCGTTCGACGAGTTGCGATCCTCAATAAGCAACTCGTTCCCCTGACAAGATACCGTCAAGTGGACACGACTGATTTGGTTATCGCTGAGTGAGATATCACAATCAACCGATCGACCAACAGAAAAAGAATCAGCCGTCACCTCACGGGTGAGCGTCTGATCCTTGCGATGAATTAAAACAATATACGAAGAACTCAAAACTAGGCACCTCTAGCAAGGTTCACCTTTCCAAGCTCTTTATTGAGGGCATCTTCCGCAAGAGCCTCTACCGCATCACGATGCTCATCAAATGGACGGTCATTGGCTGGAAAGTTATTGTTATCACTTCTATACCATAAAAGATCTAAAGCCGCTTCAAAGCGATCGACCATGGATACATAGGACCTTTCAGGAGAAAGGATCGTATTAGAAATATGCGACAATAAAGAAAATAGAATTCCCGCAATGGATGTCTTCATGGCGAAGGCAATCTCTTGAAGAAAGCGATCCATGATGTTCTTAGTTCCATCTAAATCTTGAAGGTTCATTGTTCCAAGTTCTTGAAGACCGCCGGCAATCCCGATAAACGTACCCAAGATACCCGCGATTACAAACATCCCCGGAAGAATCCCTATCACGTCATTCAGCCCTACCATTGGGATCAAGCCGAAGACTCTATTGAAACAAGGATTATGTTGCAGTGTCGCTTTCGTGATGTTGAGCATCTTTGGGTTATTATCGTTCCATTTTAGAAACTTCAACTGTTTCAAGATATCTCTTACTAACCATGCACAACCTTGGCGCACCAAAAAGATTCGATCCGTCATCGACATCACAGAATCTGGACGACGGCGCTTCATCCGATCACGCACTTCAAAAACTTCATAGTAAGTTCTTTCTAAAATCTTTTTAGATAGCACATAGAAAGAGACCTTTTCGGATTTCCCTGGGGTCTCGCCCTCCATAAACTGGTTCACCCGCTTTTCGAACTCTTTAGCGAACCATTCATGACGACGAACCGTATAGAAAATAATGGATCTGAAGAACAATCCCACTAAGAAGACTCCCGCCATTATATAGGGCAAGAGTAAAACAAAATATTCCACTAAAGCTTTTGATGTCACAATCGTCCCCTTTACTTATTCTGATCCATGCTAAATCTAATAATAACTCTTTGCGCTTTTTTACAATCGTTCTGGCGACAGAATTCAGTAGCCGTTGCTACGTTGCGATTCTGTACTTGCATCACTTCCAAGAAGCTTCGTCCTGATACCTTCATCAAAGACAGAAGTTCTTTTTGATGAGCAAATTGACGCACATCACTTTGATCAATTAAATATGAGAAGATCGAGTTTGCACGTCGGTAACTTAAATCCATATTATACTTCAAAGCCACCTTGTCTTCCGGTCGGTTGCTCGAAGGATCAATGAATCGACCTTGATATGTTGGTGAAGCAAAACCGATCACCTCAACTGCCGATATCTTTCCTGAAAGCTTCGGATTGCCGAAAAGAGATTTGGAATAAATCGGCATCGCCTTTTCTAAAACACTCTTCATTTCGAGTTTCAATCTATCAGAATCACTATCAAAATAAGCTTGGCCAAAATCTAAAACCACATCACCTGACTGATTGATGTCTGCTTTCACGCCCGCTTTCGCAAAACCTTTTTGTATTTCGTTAGCTACAGATTTACGGGCTTCAATCTCAGCTTTGGCTTTAGCCAATTCGCTTTGAGTCGTATTTAGTTTTCCGCGCAGGTCAGCAACTTTGGCTGCCCCTAAAGCTTTCTCTGCCTCTAAGCCAGCTTTCTCTTTGGCAAATCCTGCCTTCAGACCTTCCTTCTCTGCCGCAAACCCTGCTGACATAGCAGCCATTTTTTGTTGCGACTCGACTTTGTTTTTAGCAAGGCTACCCGCTAAGTAGCGCGCCTCTTCTTCTTTATGTGAAAGCAACCCTTGGGTTTTAGAAAGTTCATCTTGAACCTGACCTAGTTGTTGGTTTGCACTCTGCAGCTGTTCTTGATATTGAGCATTGGCCTGATTCAATTTACTAACCGTTGCTTGACTCTCGGCTTTTGCTTGCGCCATGCGCTGCTCGTAAGCGGCTTTAGTTAGCTTATTAGCTTTGAATGCGGCTTGAAGATCTTTGCTTTTTTTAGCTAGTTGTTGCTGTGCCTGCTGAATCTGCGCTTGGCCTTGGGCAATACGCTGCTTCTTATCAGCAATATCTTTATTAAGTTCTGCAATGGTGAACTCTTGACCTTGGATCTCTACATCTTGTTCTTTAATAAGGTCATCACGATTGACGATCTTGGATTTAGCCATCTTGTTGGCATTTAAAACATTTCTTACCATCTGTTGATATTTATTAAGAGCTTTCATTTTATTTTCGCTCTCATAAGCCTCTTGCAACAGGCGTTCTTTTTCTGACTTCGTATCTTCTTGCAGAAGAGTCAGTTTATCCATGAGCTCTTCATACTCATTCATTTCATTTTTAGTAGCCTGATTCTGCATGTAATCGTTTTTAACGGATTCATACATACGCAGCTGCTGCTGAAGTTCTTCTACGCGCATCGAAAGCTTTTCACTTTCAATTTGACTGCGTAGCCCTTCAGTTCCCGTACGAAGACTTGCGGTTACATAAAGCAGAAGAAATATCGTGCTCAGACCTAAGAATAAATCTGAGTAGGATGTCCAAAAACTATCCTGCGATTGATTCTCCCGATTTTTGCTGTAGTTAAATGACATAAGCTTCTCACTCCGATATCGACAAAATCACACCTGGTCCTATCGGTATTATAGAAGATAAAGAAACAAGCTTTTGTGTTTTTCTTTGGAAGCAATTGTAGAACTCGTTAACAGGACTTTCGTTAAAACCTTTAACTACAGAAAAATTGTCAAAATAACTTACATGGGGTCAGAAGCGTCCTTTTTTTTCTTATAGGGACAGTGGCGACAACCGGAATTACAGCAATAGCCTCTTTCAAGATGATGGTATTCAGTGAAGACTTGATAGCCCGTAAGCGGATCAATATAGAACGCTTCTTTTCTTTCGCAAGCTTCTTGATGGGTTATCTCAATGGTCTTTTTTTCATCCATAGCCCTTCTATTAAATCAGATATATCCCTTTCCTAGCAAGGTCCAGCCAGTGACATTTACCAATTAAATCTGTCCTTGCTTTCCCCACGAAATGGTTTCAATCTCTCGCATATTCCTATGCGGAGGTCACACCGTGATTTTTTCATCCCATAATAAAGTTTATGCAAAACTGATCGGCGTCTCTTTTATTTGGGGTGCCACATACATAGCTGCCAAAATCGTGACAACAAGTATCCCTCCCCTCGTGGCTGCAACGCTACGTTTTTCTATCGCGGCAATTTTGTTAGTCTTAGTTTCCTATAAATACGACAAGGGACTTCCTAAACTAAATAAGAACTCTGCGCTTACCACACTTGGGTTAGGTCTATCAGGAATTTTTCTCTATAATATATTTTTCTTCTCGGCCCTCACAAAGTTGGAGGCTGGGCGTTCTTCATTATTTGTCGCACTCAGTCCGGCGGTCACCGCCCTCGCGGCAAGCTTCCTTTATAAAGAGCACTTGGGACCAAAGCGTTGGCTTGGTGTGCTCATAGCTTTCTTAGGCGCTTTGATTATTTTAACAAAGGGCGACCTACTTTCTCTTTTTTCTGATGCGCAAACTTCATTTGGCACCGGAGAATTGATGATGATGGGTGCTGTTGTTTGCTGGACGTTGTATACACTTATAGGCCGAAAGGCCTCTACAGACCTCAGCTCCATCGCCACTACAACTTATGCTGTCCTTTGGGGGCTTTTGTTTTTGACGTTTTTTTCACTTCAAGATCTCATGTCGATGGATTGGGGTCTTTTAACTCTTAAAATCTGGGTTTCGTTGGTTTTCATGGGAGCATTCGCAACGGTCTTGGCCTTTGTATGGTTCTTAGACGGAGTTCGTCAAATTGGCGCTTCAAGAACGGCCGTCTTTAATAACTTAGTTCCCGTCTTTGGAGTTCTTTTAGCGAGCAGTCTTATCGGAGAAACTATACTGGCCTCTATGGTCATCGGCGGAGCCATTGGGATCTTCGGCGTTACGTTGACGAACTCTCCACAAAAGGCAAAGCCCGTCCCATCTGCTACACTTACTGAAAGTAGTCCTTAAAAAATCTTCTCGTGAGATGCAACCCCTTGAAGCGTGAACTGCTCAATTTGGAATAAAATTCTAGGCTTGGCATTTTTAATATCAAACACTAATGACTTACCAGTGCAGGCTAAGGAATCATCGGGCCAAGGCAGTGTCGTCTCAAAAGTCGATCCATCTGGAAACAACTCCACGCGCACCAACTTATTTGAATTCCTTGAGCAATAGAACACGTAATCTTTGGAGTTATATTGGACCCTAGTAAAAGCAGAGGCTTCATCATTCAGAGTAACCAGTGTTTTCATGACTGCGCCACTTTCTCCAGAAATCTCCATAATTCTTTTACTATTAGAGACGTGCAAAACAAACCAGTGGTGCTGACCTGCTTCTTCCCAATACTGAGAGGTAGAATAGCGAGCCACCGCACTTTGAGAGTTTGAAGGCGCACAAGCCACCAATGAAATTCCGTCTGCACAAAATGTAGCGGCATTTCCTCTATCAGTCCCCGCTGCTCGCACTAAAGGCTGCATAGAAAAATTATTTCCAGAGTTTATCTCGACAAGCCAACTGTCTCTAGTGAAGGAACTCGGATACAACCCCTCCATCGCTGCTAATATCCTTCCGCCTCCAGCGCCGACGGGGATGATCCTACCGGCTGAAACCGCTGGAGGATTAATGCGGATCTTATCACCACGATTCTTATCAGGTGTGTCTTCGATAAAGCGATAGTCTTCACCTGAGTTAGTGCCGATAGCTAGACTTGAAAATCCAGCCTGACGATTCCACACAGCTAGCTGCGAAAGAGTTGAGCCAAAGGTGATATTGTGATCATCAAGATAGTAGGCATAGGCCACTTCATTCGAAGTGGAAGACAATGGAAGTGGCTGGGTCAAAGAGGCTGAGCCTGAACCCAGTATATGTGTTCCTCCCTTTCCATTACCAATAATAGAATTTATATTACCTAACTCTTTAAACTCTCGAATCGTATAAACAGACGAGTCATAGATCATGACATTTCCATTTGCAGATCGATCAAACATTCCGATCTTTTTAAAACGAGCATTTATTGCCAAATCCCCGTCACCACCACCAAGTCCACTTCCAAAAACTGTATTCACAAGGCCGTCAGCGTCCACCATGCGAATCACACCACGACTTAAAAAGTATAATCTCCCCGCACTTGTTACATAGATATCGTCGATGTCTACAGAGCACTCATTGGCTGGGGTCTTATCGGGACAAAAACCAATATTTGCATCGCCAAGAATTTTTACGAAAGATCCATTTCGGTACTCGTCAATATACTGTCGAGTCATCGAATAGGCCTTTCCGCCTAAAGAAACAAAACTTCTTGAAGAGTAGCTCCCTCTTATCCCAGTTGGATGAGCCTTCTGTGATATATCAACCTTATAGGTCGTTGGACTCAGACGGGAAGATCGAATAATGGCTGAGTCCCCCGTATTTCCAGGACAGCCTGCCGGACTTGCTGTTGGAAGGCGCAGATAAGCAAACAAATCACTAGCCTCGACATCACCGGGTGTATAAGTAAAGCCAATATCAACGATTCCACATTCTGTAATATTGGCGGCTGGTGCATTATGAAATCCAACGCCCCCAATATCAGCCATGCGCAATCCAGATCCTGATTGGGAAAGAATTCTAAGATTGCGATTATTTTTAATAAGATGGCCTTCATTTAAGCTATCCGCTGTAAAAAGAATATCATTATTCGGAAGCACTTTTAGTATCGTATGAGCCGTGGTCACATTGAGTGTTGTATTGTTAATCTTTAAATCAAATGGATCAGTAACCGAGTGAGCGGTATTGGCTCCGCCGCCAGCGATGAGCTTAATCGTTGCCGGAGTGTGTCCCAGTGACACCTTTAACAGTCTATCCTGATCAAAAATAATAAGGTCTTCGTTTTGATCTAGAACCACCGCTTGAGGATTTAGAACACAGGCCGAACTCACTGAAACGGCTTGCTGATAGTTGCGCTGACAAGTAGAAGACTTTTTAATAAAGCTTTCTAGAACGCCCGTGGAAGGGTTTATCTTCAAAATTCCTTTAAAGAAATCACTCAAATAAATAACTCCACTGTTTGTTACCAACAGCGATTGATTTCTAAGATAAAGACGCCCCATAGAGTCCTCAGTTAGAAAAGTGGCTGCCAGCGCACTGCCCCCCACTCCCGACTCTAAGTTTCCTGCTAGCAAACCTATCCCATCAGCATTTAATGGAGCGCTGTTAGAGAAAGCCACAGCTCCATAAATATTATCCACAGCGACTCGAATCTTAAAGTATTTCGAAGTAGGAGCCCCACTGCTCCAATGGTAACAACCGGTTGCATCTTTTCCGAGATTCCCTGAGCTTGTTAGCTGAGGACAATTGATATTGGCATTTGCAATCTTCGGAGTGACTTCTATCCAATCCTCGTCATTCATAGAAAAGAAAATCTGAACAGGTAGAGGTTTAAGAGATTGCCCTACGGCCTTCCAGCGAATGTAAATCCCCTGCCCCGCGCTAAAGGTCGCTTCCGATATATCTCCGTTCATCACGTTATTATTAGATGCAATGACCGACCCAACCATTGGTGGTGGCACCGGCGCATATTGAATCTTGAAATAATCTACATTGGGAATTTTTTGATTATGAGACGTATTGCCTAAACTGTCGCGCACCCAAGCATACACATTATACTCAGACGGAATCACCCCGAGATTGATCGGAAACTTTGGTACTGAAACAGAAAGAGCCGGAACCATTCCTAACAGCGGTCCATTCAGAGGGTACCAACAGCTATCGCTCGCTTCGGGAACATCTGCTGATGTCTTGATACAAATAGCGGTAATAGGGCTTAATGTATCGGAGGCCTCAAGCTTCACTTCGATATTCGGCGTGCGACTTGTAAGACTTCCATCTACAGAAATCAGCTTCGTAAGTACTGGTGCTTCGCGATCTAAAACAAACGTGAAAACTTCCTGCGCTTTACGAGGTGGAACAAAGTAATCACTAAGAGAAAATGTATATTGGTAGACACCATCTAGAGTTGGCGACACCGTAAATTGCCATGTTGCCAAGTTCTGATCCGTGCTAGGGCACGGAATAGAGTCAACCTGTGCACCGGTCAAAGAAATCAACCCATCAGAGCCAGAGCTTCCGGCAGAACATTGACCTGAAATTACAAAATTCGATATTGTGGACGAAACTTGATTCTGAGCTAATATCAGACGTGGCCCCGTCGTGCTTCGAGTCCAAGAGCCCAAAAGGGTCTTCTCATTTAAAGCAAGATCGACACCTTTAAAAGAATAATTCAAAACTCCGTCGATAGTCGAATGCGCTGTATAGCTCCAACTTCCTGAGCTACACAAAATCGGAGTCAGGTTTGCATTTACGAAAATCTTAAGACCACTTTCGCATTGCCCTTTAAAAGTAACGCTATCTCCAGTCGTTAAGAAGTCCGAAGAAGAGGTAATGAGAAATATCGGCTCACTCGTCTTACGAATCCATTGGGCTGAAACAGAGGCCTCATTACCAGCTTCATCTATCTGTCGAAAGTTAAAACTTCTGCTCCCATCAGTGAAAACTGAAGGAGTGTCATAGGTCCAAGTACCATTGACTGGACAAGGTAAGCTATCAGTTGCAGCACCACTAACCTCAATCAAATGAGTCGGTTCACAAGACCCGCCGAACCTGTGAGAGTCCAAAGTAGAATAAGAAATAGGCGCGACAAGGTTTTGAGTTAACAACGGCGGCGTCGTATCTCTTACATACGTTTTTGAAAAACTGGTAAAGACGCCCGATGATTTTTTTTGATAAAAGTTAAAGACTTTATTTCCATCACCTGCCGAAAAAAACAGGGTAAGTATAAACTCTCCCGACGGGCCACACTGAACAGAGTTTTGTGCTTCTAGAATTCCTGGACCTGTTATTGAAAAAGAAAGATTTGGCTCACAGGTGCCACTGACGTTCACACTGTGCTTAGCACGATAGAAATCTGCAGGAGAGTTAACCGCTAATCGAGGAGGAACCAAATGATCTGGGGAATAGTGAACCTCGACTTTCGAAGAAGCACTGCTAACATTTCCACTACTATCCACTGACCACAATCGAAAAACCGTTGTCCCCGTCGTTGGCAGAAGCCATGGTATCACTTGCTCCTCCAATGAGTCACAGGAGAACTGAAAATCTGTTAGAAGAGTGGGAGGCAATGGATCGTTCACGGTGATTGCAAACTTAGAGAACGTTGCACATTTTTCCTGCGCGACACCTTGAAGCACTTTCAAGTTTACCTGTGGTAGATCTACCTCGTTATTACCCAAATGACTTTGCACCAAAGACAGTACCAAAGGAACTGCCGGAAAAGTATTTTGGACTTCTAGAGGAACTTGTAAAATTTGTCTTTCCCCAGTCGAAGAAAAGCCTCCATTAAGGTAGGCACCAACTTCTACTGTTAGATTTTTTATTCCCTGAGAGTTCTTAGAACTTGTCCATGAGACTTCAAAAAGATCTTTTCCTTTTTGCACGCTTCCATCCGGCAAAGTCCACGCAACGAAATATTCATAAGTTGGAAACCAATGAAAAGCCTGAATAGAAAATGTAGAGGTCGTATTTTCTGAAAGAGATTTCTTTATACTTTTAACTTCTACCCAAGGAGAAGAGTCTAATAACAATGCTGGATCCACAGAAAATGTCAGCCTATACATACTCTTCAAAAAGTCTGAGGCTATCAAAGCATCATATGCGGTTTGAAAATCATCGTGCTTACCAAATTGTTTGAGAAGCTCCGTAAATTGAGTTTTCGATTCCAACGACAGGTCTTCTATCAACCCTGTCTGAGTGATCCAACTCAACAAGGTGCTGCTCGTGTTGATATCTTGGCGATCCTCATCAGTCACGAGGCGAAGCAAGGCTGTGTCGCAAATTTGGGTTCGCATGAGAAGCTGTCTGTTCCCATTCAGAGAAGGTGTAATTTCATCTTTGAAAAACTCAAAGCGCCCCTGTGAATCTAACTTTGCTGTGGCGACAATCTGGTCGTACTGCTTTCTCACACGGTTATATTCAAAAATCTGGATTTCATTAGAAGATGCACAGAGGGCTGCTATTGAAGACTGAGCTTGCACGTTCGGAGAAGACAAATAGGCATATCCAAAAACACGTTCCCGCGGCTTTGGATTCAGGCGACTTTCGATGGATACTGAGGTCCAGCCGCACCCAAGAGTGGCCAGGGTAAAAAAAGAAATTACAATGCGATAAATAGAAACATACCAGATATTCGTCATGACCTAAAACTTATCGGCTGAACTTCTAAAATCGGATAGTCCCTCTGGGAAATGTAATATTTTATTTAGGCTATTTTTACGATTCTTTACTCACATCTTAGAGGCCGGTCTAGGCACTGTTTGATTCAGAGCCATCTAGAAATAAAAAAGGCCACACTTTCTGTGAAGTATGGCCTTTTTTTGAGAGTATTTCTATAAAACGCTACTAGTGAATGTCTTGCAAAGATACAGAAACCATCGTGGAAACACCACGCTCCTGCATCGTTACACCATAAAGCTTATTCGCAACTTCCATCGTGTGTTTATTATGCGTAACTACGATGATTTGTGAACGCTTCGCCATTTCACGAACCAAGTCGTTAAAGCGATAAACGTTGGCATCATCAAGTGGCGCATCAACCTCATCCAGTAAACAATACGGAGAAGGCTTCACAAGGAAGATGGAGAATACCAGAGCAACCGCTGTCAGAGCCTTTTCACCACCAGACATCAAAGACACGTTTTGAGTCTTTTTACCTGGAGGTCTTGCAATGATTTCGATTCCGGCTTCGTTCTTTTCAGTCTCTTCAAGCATTTCAAGCCATGCTTCTCCACCACCAAATAGTACTGGGAATACACGCGTGAAACGATCGTTAACAAGTTCAAAAGTCTCTTTGAAACGCTTTGAACAAATTCTATTAATACGATCAATAACTTTACGAAGCTGTTCTTTAGCTTCGGTTAAGTCTGCATGTTGCTTACTCAAGAACTCATAACGTTGAGCTGTTTCTTCGTACTCTTCGATCGCAGAAAGATTTACTTCACCGATACGAGATAGTTTTTCACGAAGATCCTTTAACTCAGCATCTGCCGTCGCAAAGTCACCTTCGCGGTCAGCGTATTTTTCGACAACGTCAGGAAGATTCAGCATGTATCTTTCACGAATTTGATCGATCAGATATTGTTCTTTCATCTTCGCTTGCTCTAACTTCAACTGTGAATCATTCATCTTATGCTGACGCTCATTGCGCGCGCGCTGAGAAGTCATCATTTCATCTTCGATCGCACGCGCACTTTCGGAAATAACTTCGTACTCATCTTTTGTGCGAGCCGCTTGAAGTTTTAGAGATTCAACTTCATCCAATAGGCGTTCAAATTCGATTTTCTTTTCTTCCAGAGCCATTTGGTTCTCGGTCATCTGAGAGTTATAGCCTTGAGCTTCCTCAGACATACGAGTCAATTGGGCTTGAAGTTCATTTAGAGATCTAGAAACCATTTCAAGCTGTCTTAAAACACCTTGATACTCTTGGTTTTTAGATGCCGATTTCACCTGTAACTCTGTCACTTCAGCTTGCAAACCGTCGAAGCCCAGGCGGATAGAGCCAAACTCTGAATTTAGAGTCTCAACTTCCATCTCTAAAAGAGCTTTTTTCTCACGCGCTTCAATCAATGCATCATTCATCTCTTCAAGACGAGCTTCCATCTGCTGAAGCTGTTCATTGATCTTTTTAACTTCGCGATCTTGGCGTTCTACTGCTTGCTGAGCATTCGCCAATTCGTTCTCTGCTCTTTCAAGGTCTTTGCGCAACTCTGTAACTTTGATCTCTTGATCAACTTTACGTTTTTGCGCGCCTTCAAAGTCATTCACAACGTTTGCTAATTGCTCTTCCAGTTTTTTCAAAGAAGCCTGAGCCAAAGCAAGTTTGCCCGCTAGTTCATCTTTTCTGTCTGAAAGTTCTTTAATTTCACGACGACGCTTAAGAACTCCAGAATCCGCAGACTCAGAAGATCCACCCGTCAAAACTCCGTCAGCTGTTAACGTATCACCGTCAAGAGTTACGAAAGTCCAACCTTCATAACGCGGGCGAAGTGCTAACGCTGTACGAATAGAATCAACAATAGCAACTCCATCTAATAGATACGCCACCGTGTTTTTGTATTTATCTGCGGCATTCACGACATCTTTAAGGATCGCCTGAACACCAGACTCTTGAGAAGGCGCAGAAGCTCTTTTAGAGTTCAATCCACCTTCATTTGCAGAGTAGAAGCTTGAACGGCCTGAGTTGTTCTCTTTCAAATGAGAAACCGCATCCATTGCAATGCCTTCATCGGAAGATAAAAGCATTTGCAGGCGAGTCCCTAATGCCGCTTCCATTGCCACTTCATAAGTCGCTGGAACTTCAACAACTTCAGAAACCGGTTGAAAATGAGTGACCACAGAACCATCTGCCATCATTTCCTGAGTGCGAGTCTTCTGCCAAAGCATGACTTGCTTCACACCTTCTTGAAAACCCTCGAAGTTATTTTGCAAGTTCTCTAAACCGTAAAGACGAGAAGCCACTTCGTTCAATTGATCTTTGAACTCTTCTACTTCTTGTTTTCTATTAGCTACTGACTCAGTAAGAATTTTCTTATTGGCTTCAAATGATTCGAAATCATTCGCAAGATCCAATTGCATTTGACGTTCTTTATCAAGTTCTGTGTGAACCTTACGTCTGCGAGTTTCAAACTCTTGATGCTTCTCACGCAACTCATTCAAGACAAGCTGTTCGTTGTCTTGGCGCTCAGTCACATCTGCAATTTGTGCAGCCAAAGAATTTACACGTGCATCTAAAGATGACTCTGTCTGCCCAATGGCAAACAACTCACGTCTTTTTGTAGAAAGATCTTCATCCACAGTTGAAATACGGCTGTTGAAGTTTTGGAAAATATCATTCTTTTCATTGAACTGAGCTGTCAGAGATTCAGCCTCTTCTTTTAGCTCTGTCATTTGCTCTTCTAAAGCCGCTTTATCACGAGCCAAAAGCTCTTGGCGTGCTTCTTGTTCGCTCAAGATATTACCAGTCATTTGTTCATTACGACGGGCTTGTTCGATTTCAAAGCGAAGCTCTTGAATTTCCATCTCGCGCTTTTGCACGCTTGATTGCTTCTCGTGGTAGGCAACTTGATGTTCTTCAACCAATTTCTCTTTTTCAAGAATTTGTAGTTTAAGAACTTCTAACTGTCCCTGAAGTGAGGAAAGATTTGTCTCCCCTTCTACTTCCATGCTTTGCGCTTCATTAAAGATGGCTTGTGCTTCGTCGGCGGCACGCTTCAATTCAACGTACTGAGCTGATGACAACCAAAGATCTAACTCTTCGATCTGGTTCTTAATGTTGCGATAGCGTTCTGCTCTTTGTGCTTGTCTTTGCAAAGAATCAATCTGACGTTTTAATTCGCCGATGATATCTTGAAGACGAACTAAGTTCTGATCCGTAGAGATAAGCTTTCTTTGCGATTCTTTTTTACGAGCTTTAAACTTTGTAATTCCCGCAGCTTCTTCGATTAACATACGACGGTCTTCAGGTTTCGCAGTGATGATCTTTCCGATCATACCCTGAGCGATAATAGAGAAACCTTTGGAACCTGCGCCCGTATCCATAAAGATCTCTTGAACGTCTTTCAAACGAGCAGGCTCTTTATTGATGAAGTATTCACCTTCTCCACTTCTATGAAGACGACGAGTCACCATAATTTCAGAATGTTTAATATATTTTGCTGGGAAAGCTCCGCCATCATTTTCAAGCGTCAAAGAAACTTCACACATTCCCAAAGGTGCATATCCTTCGGCACCGCCGAAGATAACGTCTGTCATTTGTGAACCACGAAGATCCTTGGCAGACATCTCACCCATTACCCACATCAAAGCATCTACGATGTTGGACTTTCCACAACCGTTAGGTCCTACGATACCCGTAATTCCGGCGTCGAAATGAATGACGGTACGATCTTTAAAGGACTTAAAACCTACCAGTTCAATTTTCTTAATTCTCACGGCATTCCCCTCTGAATACGGCCCAAACCTAGACTTAAAGCTAGCTAGACTTTAGGCCATTTCAATCTCTCGGCAGTTGTGTCGTATGTCAACAACAGCCTCCAAAATTGAAGGCATCAGCTCAATATTTAAGCAGGGAAAAGACCTCTTTTTGCAGTGCGTTTTTTAAGATTTTACTTATGCCTAAGCTTTCAGCACGAAAGACTTCGTTTTCCTCCAATCTGGGAGGGACCCTAAAATCAGTCTATTTTTCGAGTAAACCAACTTTTGGAAAAAATGACCATCAGAAACTGGCGAACTTCCCGCCCGCCGCTACCGACTTCAAAAAAAGAAAACGCACCCTCCGGGGGAAAGAGGGTGCGTAGAGTAACTAAGTGAATGTGAGGGAAACAGTTTCTATCTTACTGACAGCGGACGATCTGACCTTGTTGGTTATAAAGAGTGTACCCCGAGCAGTTCATAACTATGTATTGCCCCTGGTATTGAATCCCATTTGCACCTGGAGTGCAAATCGCTTGATTTCCGTAGTGCCCATCATTGTAATAACCAGTACAAACTTGAGTGATCTGACCGTTGTTAATACCGCCGTTATTATAACAAAGTGACGTGTTGAACTCTTGGTAGTACTGACCGTTTTGAACTCGGTAACACATTCCGTTTTGCATGACATACTGATTGCCGTTGCTATACTGATGGTTATGGCAAAGAGAAGCGTTGTACTCTTGCTGATACTGTCCATTGACGATTCGATAACACATGCCATTTTGCATGACATACTGATTATTGCTAGAACCACCGCCACTGTCTTTACTACAGTTTGCCAGTCCTAGAGTCATGATCCCTAGAGCGATAACCTTGAAAATGTTTTTTAATATTTGTGTTTTCATATTTCTATTTCCCTTCACTTACCAGACTGTAAGAGCAAGAGGGTTGCCAAGTGCTTGGCACAGGCCATTTAGAACACAATTTCAATAACTTAGCTTGAGTCATGTTTCAGCCTGAGACAGGCTCAATTGATAAAACTTTAGACAGAGACAATTTAGGGAAAGCTCCTATTTGTCACAATGGGGTAAAAAAGAAAGGGGACAGCTCTCACCGAGCCGTCCCCTTCCCCGCAATTCATATCTATATATTATATAACTAAAAACACCCCAAGCCCTCGGCCCCTCACTCCGCAAACCAAAATCCAAGGTTGGTCAAAAGGGTTCAGATGCAAGGCGGAGGGTTCTGCCCGCAACGCAGGCGTACTCTAAGTACGCCGAAGAGAGGACAGAGCCCGACAACGAAGTCAGATGAGCCCTTTTCACCCTCGCAAACCCCAAACCCAAGGTTCGTCAAAAGGGTCTGAATGCGCGGCGGAGGGCTTCGCCCGCAACGCAGGCGTACTCAAAGTACGCCGAAGTGAGGACGAGGCCCGACAACAAAGCAGGTAGGCCCTTTTCACGAACCGCCCGCCTTAGTGAAGTTTTTTGCCTTGTAGGGCCGCTCTCGCCGCCGCCAATCTCGCAATCGGCACACGGAATGGAGAACAAGATACGTAATCCAAACCCACCTTGTGGAAGAACTCGATGGAATCAGGATCACCACCATGCTCGCCGCAAACGCCGACTTTTAAATCAGGTTTTGCACGACGACCAAGATCAGTTCCCATTCTCACAAGAGCTCCTACTCCGGCTTGATCAATCGACATGAATGGATCTCTTGCCAAGATACCAGAAGATACATACGAGCCTAAGAAGCGGCCTGAGTCATCACGAGATAGTCCCAATGCAGTTTGAGTCATATCATTCGTTCCGAAGCTAAAGAAATCTGCGTGTTCAGCAATGGCATCAGCCGTTAGAGCTGCGCGCGGAAGTTCGATCATAGTTCCGACAAGATACTTAAACGTCGCACCTTTTTCTTTTTGAACTTTTTCAACTTCAGCAATTGTTAGGTGACGAAGAATTTCTAATTCCTTATCTGTAGCAACAAGTGGAATCATAATTTCTGGCACTAAAGTTTTACCTTCAGAAACCAATTTACAAACTGCCTCAGCAATAGCTCTTGCCTGCATCATATAGATTTCAGGATAAGTGATCGCTAAACGACATCCACGATGTCCTAACATAGGATTGAACTCGTGAAGAGATTGAATCTTATGACGAAGCTTTTCAAAATCCACATTGATACGAGCTGCTAGTTCTTTTGTTTCTTCATCTGTGTGAGGAACAAACTCATGCAAAGGTGGATCTAAAAGACGAATCGTTACTGGCAATCCATCCATGATCTTAAATAGGTCATAGAAGTCTTGTCTTTGAATCGGTAAAAGTTTTGCTAAAGCTTTTTCACGCTCAGATTTATTATCCGCGATAATCATTTCGCGAACAGCATCGATACGATCTGGGCCAAAGAACATATGCTCTGTACGGCAAAGACCAATTCCCTCAGCACCAAAGTTCACAGCAAGAGCTGCATCCTTCGGAGTGTCGGCATTCGTTCTTACTCCGAGACGACGAATACCATCGGCAACTTTCATGATGCGCGCAAAGTTTCCATCCAACTGTGGTTCAATGGTTTGAACTTCTCCTAAGAAAACTTCTCCAGTGGAACCATCCAAAGTGATCACATCACCTTTTTTAAGAACATATCCACGAACTTTTAAAGTCTCGTTGCGATAGTCAACTTCAGCTTCACCACAACCTGCTACACAGCATTTACCCATACCACGCGCAACAACAGCCGCGTGAGATGTCATACCACCACGAGTTGTAAAGATACCTTGAGATGCCACCATCCCCGCAATGTCTTCAGGAGATGTTTCAATGCGTACAAGGATGACTTTCTTGCCTTGTTCTTTCCAAAGAACTGCTTCTTCAGAAGAAAACACGATTTGACCATTCACCCCACCTGGAGAGGCTGGTAAACCTTTTGCCAATAAAGTCTTTTTCGCCTTTGGATCTAGAGTCGGATGTAGAAGCTGATCAAGAGCCGCAGGATCAAGTCTTAAAATTGCATCTTCCTCAGAGATCAACTTTTCATCGATCATGTCACAGGCAATTTTTAATGCTGCCGCTGCTGTTCTTTTACCGTTACGAGTTTGTAGCATCCACAATTTGTTTTTCTCAATTGTGAATTCGATATCTTGCATATCACGATAATGCGACTCTAGTTTTTTATAAATATCAACGAGCTGACCGTAAGCAACAGGCATCGCTTCTTCAAGTGATTGCACTCCTGCTAAACCAGCTGCTTCTTTAGTAATTGGCTGTGGCGTACGAATTCCCGCAACAACGTCTTCACCTTGAGCATTGATCAAGAACTCACCGAAGAATGCCTTTTCTCCTGTTGATGGATTACGAGTAAAGGCAACTCCCGTTGCTGAATCATCGCCCATATTTCCAAACACCATGGCTTGGACATTCACCGCTGTTCCCCAGCTTGCAGGGATGTTATGCAGCTCACGGTAAGTGATCGCACGCGGAGTGTTCCAAGATTTGAATACCGCTGAAACAGCTCCCCAAAGTTGTTCCCAAGGATCTGTCGGGAACGCCTTACCTGTTGTTTGATGAACGAGGTCTTTGAATCGCTTGACCAAAAACTTAAGATCTTCAACTTGCATTTCAGTGTCGGCTTTATATTTTTTTTCTTCTTTAAGATCTTCCAAAATCACATCAAGAAGAGAACCATTCATCCCCATCACTACTCCAGAATACATCTGAATGAAGCGACGATATGAATCCCATGCAAAGCGCGGATTGCTAGAAGATGTTGCAAGACCTTCAACTGTTTGATCATTCAAACCAAGATTCAAGATCGTGTCCATCATGCCTGGCATTGAAGCACGTGCGCCCGAGCGAACTGATACCAATAAAGGATCTTTTAGATCGCCGAACTTTTTACCCATCTTTGTTTCTACTTTAACCATGGCGTCTTTTACTGCAGGAAGCACCCACTCAGGTAGAACCCCACCGGCTTCAGAAAAATGCGTGCAGATTTCTGTAGAGATAGTAAAGCCCGGAGGAACTGGGATACCTAAGGCAGTCATTTCTGCAAGGTTAGCACCTTTTCCGCCAAGAATGTTCTTCATCCCTGCATTGCCTTCTGATTCTCCGGCAGCAAAGAAATAAACAAACTTGCTTGGTTTTGTTAATGTTGAAGATGATTTATTTTCTGCGTTTACGTTCTGGTGCATAAGTCTCCCTCCAGAAAAGTAAAGTTTTGGATATAAGCTTAAGGCTCATTCAAAGTCCTTGATCTGCGCCTTCTTGGGTAATTGGCTAAGAACCTTGCACCCAAGCATCGAACGACAAAACACAGGGAGTTTCAAATAAGTTTCCTCTAATAGAACACCGCTAAGTATCTAATATCAATGAAATATTAGGCCCTTGCGTGCGTCGAGTTATAGAGCCCCTACACTAGTCAGTTTAGTGAAGGAAACGACATTTGTTTATACTTTCCAAGTACTTACAACGGGCCCAAAAGTTTCTCACAGACGCCCCTCAGGACAGCCTTCACTTTTCCATAAAAAAAGCGCCCCGTTTCTAGAGAAAACGAGGCGCTTTTTTCAGTCTAAAACATGATTTTTTCTAGGCATGGGACTAGGCCCACCCAACAAAGAAGTCTAGAACGACTTCATCTTCATAGCGATATAGGCATTGAGGTCTTTCATCGCAATTCTTTCTTGAGTCATATTATCACGATGACGAACTGTTACTGCTCCATCATTTGCTGTATCAAAATCCACAGTCACACAGAACGGAGTTCCAATCTCATCTTGACGACGGTAACGCTTACCAATGGATTGTGCTTCGTCATAAGTCACATCAAAGTCTTCTGCCAACTGATCGCGCAATTTTGCCGCCACTGAAGTTAACTCTTCTTTTTTAGAAAGAGGCAAAATAGCCACTTTATAGGGAGCAATTTCAGGATGGAAGCCAAGGACAACGCGTACGTCTTCTTTCCCTTCAGCATCCGTTGTGATTTCTTCGCGGTAAGCATCCGTTAAGAACGCTAGGAACAAACGATCACAACCCACCGCTGTTTCAACAACAAACGGAATGAATTTTTCTTTAGATGCTTCGTCGAAATACTCTAAGTTTTTACCAGAGAATTTCATGTGATTTGCTAAGTCAAAGTCAGAGCGATTATGAATCCCCTCTAACTCAGAGAATCCCATTGGGAAGTTGTATTCAATGTCCACCGCTGCTTTTGCATAGTGAGCCAATTTATCATGATCTTTGTAACGAAGATTCTCAGCTTTAATTCCATACTTCGTATAGAAAGCCATACGACGATCTTTCCACTGGTCGTAGAAGCCTTCATCCGTTCCAGGTTTTACAAAGTACTGCATTTCCATTTGTTCAAACTCGCGAGTTCTGAAAATGAAGTTCCCTGGAGTGATCTCATTACGGAAAGACTTCCCGATCGCGGCAATTCCAAATGGAATCTTTAAGCGAGCTGACTGTTGACAGTTTTGATAGTTAACAAAATGACCTTGCGCCGTCTCTGGACGTAGATAGATCACACTGCCCGTATCTTCAAGAGGACCCATGTGAGTCTTAAACATCAAATTGAAGTTACGCTCTTCAGATAAATTCTTGCTGCCGCAATTTGGACACTTCTTCTCGTTGATATAAGAATCTGTGTTATCAGCTCTAAAACGAGTTTTACACTCTTTACAATCAACCAATGGATCACTGAATCCATCAATATGGCCAGAAGCTTTCCAAACCATAGGGTGCATCAAAATAGCAGCATCAATACCTACGATCTCTGGTCTGCGAGTCATCGCCTGCCACCAAACGCGTTTGATGTTTAACTTCATCAATGAACCTAGAGGACCGTAATCCCAGCAACTTGCAAGGCCGCCATAGATTTCACTCGATTGAAATACAAATCCGCGACGTTTACTGAGAGAAACTAGAGTGTTTAAATCCTCACAATGCTTAATTTTCATACTGGCTCCGGTTAAAGAAAAAGATAGTACTCATGGTTACACTTGGGTCTAGAACCAGTCAAGGAATCGAGGGTCTTACTTGATCTCTGGAGGGGCCTTGAGAGAAGCTATCTTTATGCAGCGCGCTTCAAAATGGTTTAGCATTCTTTCTCTATTTTTGATCTTCCCTGTGGTTTTATCCGCTCAGTCCGTTACACAGTTTGTAACTACCGAGGAAAAAATCCGCGAAGAGATGATTACAATTTCGCGAGAGTTAGGTGTGACCTGCACCGAGTGCCATAAAGTCCAAAATTTTAAAGATGACTCTAAAAAGACTTATAAAGTTTCAAAAGAGCACATGAAGCTCACTCAGATGTTACGGGAAAATGGTTTTGACGGCAAAAAAGGCCCTCAAGCGACGTGCTATATGTGTCATCGCGGAAAACTGACTCCTGATTTCAAAGAGCCTTTGGCAAACAAAGCGCAATAATTTCCCTCTGATTTGAACCTTTACTGCCGGTATTCCGTCTAAAGAGCCGCTTAAGAAAGGACCGGAATGAACCTCATAGACCTCTCTATTCGCCGCCCTGTATTTGCTTGGATCCTCATGTTTGCCTTGATCCTTTTTGGGGCCATCACCATGAACCGCATGGGCATCAGTCAACTTCCCGATGTGGACTTCCCCGTAGTCAGCGCTTCTGTCACCTACGAAGGTGCAGCCCCTGAAGTCGTCGAGGCCGAGCTCATCGACCCTATCGAGGAACGTCTTCTTGCCATCGAGGGCATTAAAGAAATGCGCTCCTCAGCCAGACAAGGGTCTGGAACTGTCACTCTCGAATTTGATATCAATCGAAATGTCGACGTAGTCCTTCAAGAGGTGCAAACAGCCCTTGGTCGTATGCGCATGCCTCCTGGAGTGGACCCTCCAACAATTCGTAAGCAAAATCCCGAAGAAGATCCCATCATCATTATCTCTGTTTACGGCAAAGCCCCTCTTCGCGAGATGCTGAATTGGACAGAGAATTATCTTTTGGATCAACTGCGTTTCCTCCCTGATGTCGGTGAAGTGAGTATTGCGGGATTCAGCCAACGCAATCTTCGCATTTGGGTGGATACTAAAAAACTAGAAGATCACTATCTCACAATCAGTGACGTCGTCAGCGCAATTAACACTCAACACTTAGAAAGTGCCGCAGGTCAATTTACCGAAAAAGGTCGCGAGCTTCGTGTGCGCTGGTTGGGTGAGGCCACAAGTGTTGATGAAGTTAAAAATATTCAAATCTTACGCCGTGGAGGCCAACGAATTCACGACCGTGAAATCTATATCCGCGATGTTGCAACTGTAGAAGACGGCCTTTCTGATATTCGCCGCGTGGCTCGTGTCGATGGCCAACAAGCTGTCGCGATGATGATTCGCAAACAACGCGGAACCAATGAGGTCGTCGTTGCCAACACTGTTCTTAATAAGATGGCTGAGCTCAAAGATAGATTCCCCGAGGGCTTCGACTATCGCGTGAACGTCGACTACACACGCTCCACAGAAGCTACCGTCGGTTTGACCATTGAGAAACTTTGGGTAGCGGCTCTTATTACCATTCTTGTGTGTTTTCTTTTCTTAGGAAGCATTCAGGCAGCCGTTAACATTCTTTTCTCGATCCCTACCTCTATCGTGGGCACGTTCACGATACTTTACTTCTCTGGTTTCTCTCTAAATCTTTTTACACTTTTGGCACTGACTCTTTCAATTTCGATTGTTGTCGATGATGCAATTATGCTCTTGGAAAATATCGTGCGCCACTATCGCATGGGGAAGGGCTCAGCTAAAGCTGCCTCCGATGGAGCCAAAGAGGTTTTACCGGCGGCTGTTGCTGCAACTCTAGCCGTTGTGGCCGTCTTCTTACCGGTTATCTTCATGGATGGCATCATCGGAAAATTCTTTTTCCAATTTGGTGTGACTATGAGTGCGGCGGTAATGCTGTCTCTTTTAGAAGCCGTAACAATCACTCCGATGCGAGCGGCGGCCTTCCTCAGCAGTGAACCCGAGATCTCTCGTTTAGAAAGATTCTTAGATGAAACCTTTGAAAAACTTGCCCATGCCTATCAATGGGTTTTACTAAAAACACTGAGATGGAAATATCTCATCGTGCTTTCTTCGTTAGTTTTCTTTGGCGTTTCTTTATTACTTATCGCAAAAGTTCGCCAAGAATTCGTCCCGGCACAGGACCAAAATTTAATAATCTTAAGTGCGCAAACTCCCCCAGGCACATCTTTAGAGATCACCAGCAATAGAGCTGCTGAACTGGAAGCGATTCTTGCTAAGAACAAAGATATTCTAGGCTTCTTCGTCTCTGTGGGGGGCGGCGGTGGAGGCTCTAACGTGAATCAGGTTTTCATGCCTGTCACACTAGTAGATCGATCTAAGAGAGAGAAAACTCACACTCAAGTCATGGCTGACTTGCGCGAAGAATTCAAAGCCGTTAAGGGAATTCGCGTTACAATGCGTGACATCTCCTCACGCAATCTTTCTTCGGGTCGTCAAAATCCCCTAGCTGTGAACTTACGGGGACCTGACTTAAAAGTTCTTTTAGAAAAATCCGAAGAACTTATGAAGCGCCTTGAAGAAGAAAATCTAGCTGTCGATCTTGATACTGATTTTAGAACTGGAATCCCTGAACTCGTACTCACTCCAAATCGTCAAGCCATGGCGGACAGGGGTGTTTCTGTTGAGGACGTGGGTCAAGTTCTAGCTGCTGGCGTAGGGGGTCTTCGCCAAGGCCGCTACACTGCCGATGGGCGCCGCTATGACATACGCTTTAAGATCAAAGAAAATCAAATTCGCTCGGCAAAGGACTTCAAACGTCTTTATGTGCGCAATAATTTTGGGAACCTGATCCCGCTTTCTGAGATCGTGAATATCAAAGAGGACAATGCCATCCAAGGGATTTCCCGCGTGAATCGTCAAAGAGCGATTTCCGTTTTTGGTAACTTGGCCGCCGGCCAATCTCAAGCCATTGTTTTAGATCGCGCCGGAGCCATAGCTAAAGAAATTTTACCGACGGGATATTCTTTTGCACTTGAGGGAGCCTCAGCAGGTTTTGCCGATTCGTTCAAAAGTCTCTACTCGGCTTTATTGGTAGGTATTCTAGTTGCGTATATGATCTTAGCGATTCAGTTTAACTCCTTCATCCACCCGATCTCTGTTCTTGTCGCACTTCCGTTTAGTGTTTCTGGAGCTTTGGTTGCTTTGTGGATGTTTGATATTTCGTTGAATCTATTTAGTTTCATTGGATTGATTGTTTTGATGGGTATTTCTAAGAAGAATTCTATTTTATTGGTGGAGTTCACAAATCAAGTTCGCAAAAAAGGTGTCACCGACATTACCCAAGCGTTGAAAGAGGCCTGCCCCGTTCGCTTACGCCCTATTCTTATGACTTCTGTGGCAACAGTCGCTGCGGCAGCTCCATTAGTTTTAGGTGGCGGCATGGGCGCAGAGACTCGTATCCCAATGGGTTTATCAATCATTGGTGGAACCATTGTTTCAACTATTCTAACGTTGTTTGTGGTCCCTGCGCTGTACTTGATGCTTTCTCCATTGGAATCTAAGAAAAAAGAAGTTGATCTCTAATTCAATTCCCTGTTCGCGAAGAAACTTTTCTTATTCGGTTAGCGCCTTAAGAAAAGTTTCTTCCTCTCTGATTGTCTCCGTTTTTTGTCACTCAAAGATCACTTCGACGTTTCACAATGAGAAACTCTCGCTGCCCTGCCCTTTGCTTTCAGCTCAGAAGGCATCCTCATTGCTTTACTAAAAGTCGATATGAATATTTCGAATTTATTTTTGTGCTTATTTTTATTGAGTTTGAGTTGGGAGTCCTTCCAGAGTCCCGCGCGCGCACCTCAGAGCCAAGGTACTACCCAGCATTTGTTTTGGTTAGCATCAGGAACTCAAGGCTGCCCTAGCTCGATTGTTTGGAAAAAGAAAAACTGCAATGGCTTTGAACTTAAAGATAGTGCGGATAAATTTACAGTTTCTTTTTGTGATATCAATCGCCCGAAAAAAGTAAAACATCTAAAATCACAATCAGGTACAAAGAAAATCGTTTCCTATTCCGTGCGTGAAGAAAACGTCATTCGCTATGTAGAAGAAACTGTGATGCGTGAAAAGCAAACTGAGGTCAGCCTCGTAAATGAAGACATGGTCATTTTAGATGATACTGGAAAATTCCTTTGGGAGCGCAGCCATAATGGCCAAGGATTTAGCTGCCTTTACTCAATCTGATTCTATTTTTAAAATCTAAGAACTTTGAACTAGAGCCGCGTTTTCGCGTTTAAGATCGCTGAATAAGCCGTTTCCAAAAACTCCAAAGATTCCTTTGCCGATCTTTGAATCGCCAACTGATAAGCCTCCGTCACCATTCGCAACGAAGCCCCTGCTGGTACTCCCAAAACTTCATAAGCATCCCAAGAATGCCCGTTATAATTAAACATCACATTAAGCACTTTAACCTCTGGCGTGGCTTCAGGCTTGATGTGCGGTGAACGATAACTTTGCGCAGTGGCAGGAGTTGACGAGTTCGGAGTAGCAACAGAACGCTGCAGAGAAGTCACCAAAGCCTCTTCTGGAGGCAGAATGGGCGGTGCGCTATCTTTTGCATGAAGGTTTAATTGAGTGGGACGGCGCGCCCCTCCTCGCGATAAGAGGTACCACAGAACGAAAGCCCCTGCGCCTACCAGATTCAATGTCAAAAAGTCTTGGCTATTCATGCAATATCTATTATTCGTTGAGTGCAATTTTTTAGCAAGGAGTCCTATCAATGGCAGCCCCAAATCCGTTCGAAAAACAGACCCCAATTCCCGGAGTGAAACATATTATTGCCGTCAGTTCTGGTAAGGGCGGTGTTGGTAAAAGCACGGTTGCAACGAACCTCGCAATGGCTCTTGGTAAAAAGTCGAGAGTGGGTCTTTTAGATGCTGATATTTACGGACCGAGCATTCCTCGAATGTTAGGAACTCTCGGACAAAAACCTCAAATTAACCCTGAAACAAACCAGCTAGAGCCCATCACTCGCTACGGCATCAAGCTAATGAGTATTGGCTTCTTGATCGAAGAAAACTCAGCAGTGGTATGGCGTGGCCCGATGCTCTTTAAAGCAATGGATCAGTTCCTTCGCGATGTGAACTGGGGCGAGCTTGATTATCTTCTTATCGATCTTCCACCGGGCACTGGTGACATCCAATTAACTCTTGCGCAAAAAGTTCCTGTGGCAGGAGCTGTGGTCATTTCAACTCCGCAAAACGTTGCGTTGCTTGACGTGAAAAAAGCAGTTGATATGTATGAGCGCGTGAACGTTCCGGTTCTAGGTATGATTGAAAACATGGCCTATATGATCAACCCGGTAAATGGCGAAAAAATGCAGCTCTTCCCTAAGGGAGAAATCGACAAATACGCTGAAGCAAAAGGCTTCAAGAAAATCGGCGAAGTTCCATTCAACCCTTCTGTGGGTCTTGCGTGTGAAGCTGGTATTCCAATTGTCGAAGCCAATGCAAATGGCGCTGAAGCCCAAGAGTTCATGCGCATCGCTGAACAAATTCGCACAATTCTTCCATAGAAATTTAATTCTTTGGTCTTTCTTAAAAGCTCTGATGTTGTCATCAGAGCTTTTTTTGTATCTGCTTGGAACATTTCAAATCTTATTTTTCTAAGGCAATCTCAGAGCTAAACACTATTTCGACCTATTTTGATAATCGAAAGCCCCTGCCTTGAAACTTCCCCAAAAGTCCAGCTAACCTGTAAATGTCATCAAGACAGATACGAGGAGGACACAAGATGCAAGATCGGATTTACGACCATCGTGATGGCCCACCAAAGTGACGACGCGATCACCAGGTTTATTACAAAGAGGTTGCTGTTCAGGCCTCTAAAAAAAATGATGAACAGGTTAGGATCTAACATTAGCTCAAAGGAGGTTCCTAGGGTTAGACTCGTTAGGATTTAGATCCTTCCTTTGCCTCAAGGCAAACCGTTGGAAACAGCGGGACGCAAAGCTAAAGGGGTGTCGGTCTGCGCAATGCAACCACGTCAGCCAGCTGCCAAAGGTGAGAAACCTGCGGAATTAGAGGTCTGCTTATGGAAGGAAAAAATACATTCAAGGATTGGTTTCATTCCCCTTAGCTTGCGAGAGTTCATTGAAGAGTACTCGCAAGCTTTTTTTTTGCCTTTTTTCGTCACCCGCACAAATTCTATACAAGCCACTCTAGCTATCACTGCGCCTAGAGCCCGTGATTTTCATCCTACCCCACTGCTTACAGGCCGCCTTTTTGCTCTATAAATTCTTGATAATTTATTGAAATCTTAAAGAGTAAAGAGAGCGACTGTGAAAAAACTGATAACTGCTTTTATAACCCTCGCCATTGCCCCCAGTGCATGGGCTGTGCAATTCGAAAGTTTTCAAGACTATGCAAAGATCCGTAACGAGCTGAATCAGAAATCAAATACAGAGATCATCTCTTTCTATCACCGAGAGTTAAATCCTTCAGACTTTGCTATCGTAGATAAGAAAACGAAAACTCTTAAAGTCTATGATCGTGCTGGTAAAATTCTGAAACAAGAAAAAGTAACCACTTACCCAGGAGACGAAAAAGACGAAGGCGGAGCCGGCATTTACTATTTTGCTGGGACGAAGTCTTCTTATACCTATGGTAGAACTCAAAGTGACGAAGAGATTCGCGGGCTTTTCTTCGGAGAAGTTCAACTCGCGGCGGGAACGCCGATCTACCTTCTCCCTGAGTCTGCAGATCATAAATTCCGTCTACGCAATGAAGAGTTGATTTTTAATGCGGCTAAAGTTCTGCGCCATCGTCCTGACTTCAACTACTCTCCAAGCAATCTAAAAGTTCGCCAAAGCCAATTCGAGGTCGCAGCTACGGATTCCTTTTCAAAACGCTATGTGCGCACTTTGCAAAATGAAAAAGCAACTTTGATGCAACTCCTAAAGATTGATAACGACGAATACAACATGCTCGCTGAATTTGCTTTTGGCGTCCTCTCACCTGAAACAGATTTTGGTAGTAACTGGAAATACCAACTCAAACAAACAGCCCCAGTTGTGGTATCTATTCTAAAAGGCAATGGTTTAGATACTTCTCATAACAGCCGTGGGCCTACTCAGATTAAACAGATTCCACCAGTTATTAGCGAACACTATAAGATCGAAAAAAGTGATTTAAAGGTTCCTGAAAATGCTGCGGTAACAACCTTGGCCTTTGTAGCTGTGCAAATCAAAGAACTGCGCAACATGGCTCATCAACATCCAGATATTTCAGAAGAGACTCTTCAAGACTATATGTACTACTTGTATCAAGGAAGACGCTACGAAGTTCGTGAAGGTACAGCCACTCCTGAACGCAATCTCTCGATTCAGAAAATCAAAGCAGCCATTGAGTTTCTCAGTATTCGAGATTTATAAAATATTAGAAATACGATTTTAGAAATAAAAAAAGCCCTTCTTCGAAGGGCTTTTTAAGTAGATATACTGTCGATTTTTAGTTCTCAGAGGGAATCACAATTCTCTCGCCAACAGCTAGAGAGGACGGATTGCGAAGCTTATTATTTGCCTTCAAGTCCGCTGTCGTCACTTTATACTTAGCTGCGATTAGGGAAAGATTCTCTCCGCGGCGAACTACGTGAACTTTCGCTTTAGATGTTGCACGAGTTGCTGTGCTATCCATGCCTGGAACTTTAAGTTTCATTCCAACTTTTAAAACACGACCTCTGCGGATGCTGTTGATTTTTTGTAACTCAGCAACCGTTGTGTTGTATTTCTTTGCGATTGAAAATAGTGAATCTCCCGATTGTACGATGTAGTAACGTCCATCTGGAGTTGCAACCTTTTGACCAACCGCTGGAGACTGAGCTTTTGACTTAGCCACTTGGCGTGATGGTGCCGCTGCCGCAGGACGACTCTTCAGTGGAGTACGATCAGGAACCTGTAATCTCATCCCCACACGAAGCGGCTGCTTACGCGGAAGGTTGTTGATGTCTCTTAAGTACGCAACCGTTGTGCGGTAGCGTTTTGCAATTGAACTTAAGTTATCACCAGGGCGAATGCGATATGTTTGAGTTTCTCCAGAGTCCGCAACGAACTGAACATTCTGAACAACACTCTCAAGCGCTGCTACAGTTGCACTCTCCGTCATTCCAGGAGGTACTCTCAGAGTTAGCTCTGTCGATCTTAACGGAGCTACTTCACCGCGGAATTTAGGATTCAATGCTTTGAAGTCTTCGTAGTTGATGTTCATTTTTTCTGCCATCTGACGAAGATTCACTGCGGTTTTAACAGTCACATGATCAAACTCGATCGGTGGTAAGTAGTCGATCTCATCAAAACCATACTTTGCCGGATCTTTACCGATCATCTTAGCCGCGATAAACTTTGGAACGTAATTGATCGTCTCAGCTGGGAAACGTTTCTTTCTCGCTAGCTCCCAGAAATCTCTCGTGTAGTGATTCATCACCTCACGTTTAACACGGTTTTCACCGACGTTATAAGAAGCCATAGCTAAATACCAAGATCCGAACACGCTATAGAGACCTTTGAAATACTCAGCAGCTGCTTGAGTTGCAAATACAGGGTCACGACGTTCATCGATAAATGAGTTGATCTCTAAACCATAGCGCTTTCCGGTACCACGAATAAACTGCCAGTAACCTACAGCAGCTGCATGGGAAGTCGCCTTTGCGCTGAATCCTGATTCAATCAAGGCGATGTAGAAAAGGTCCTCTGGTAAACCGTTATCTCGTAAAACTTTCTTCATTAGTTTTTCATAACGAGTTGAACGCGCTAAATAGCGTTCCATGTGAGGACGGCCTCTTCCTTGAAAATAAGCAATCCACTTTTCAACCAACGGATTCACTTCAGTAGGAATAGATTCTAATTCTTGATCGACAACCTTAGGACCCTCTGGGTCTGACAATCTGAACGAGGCAATATCTTTTAAATCTGATTCTGACGTAGAGCCAGATCCTGTTGTTCTGGTCCCGTTGTTACCCCCATCCTTGTGGGCACACCCTGCAACGAGGGCCAAAATCAAGCTTGCTGCAAAAAGTCTCATCATGAGCCTCTCCTTTATAACAGCCTTCAGGCTACTGAACTTAGCCAGACTTTTCAATCAATGATCTCGATTATTTTGCCTTTTTTTCTAGCAAGTCCTGCCACGCCGAAGTCGTGACTGTAAAGCTTTTCTCGTCAATCAGCCTATAAATAAGCATATTGCGTAGAATCGCTTTCACATAAAAACTCGTCTCAGACCAAGGCAATTCATCAAACCAGATTTCATCTCGCACATCACCTGTCTTGCGAGTCATGCTCTCCTGAACCTCTGGGCGCATATTCACCCATTGCCGTAAACGCGTCGGCCCAGCATTATAGGCCGCCAAAGCAAATGGAAGATGACGATCAAACTGGTCTAGCATTTGCGAAATATAGAATGAACCCATAGGGATATTCACAAATGGGCGGAACATATCTCCTGGCAACTCGACCTGAAGTCCTAGTTTTTTTGCCACTTCTTGAGCCGTCGGAGGGATCATCTGCATCAATCCAAGAGCATTGGATGAAGAGACAGCCTGGACGTTAAATGCACTCTCCTGACGTGTGAGACTTCTCAAGATCGAAGGAGCCACATTATATCGCGCCCCTTCTTGTTCATAGAGCTTGGCAAATGCCGTCGGGTAGCCGAACTTGATGAACTCCTCACGACGAAAGACTGGGTCCGCATCCATCGCTTCATTCATCAGGCGAATTGCCGTAACAAACTGCCCTCGTGCAGAAAACTTCTCAGCCAAGAAAACTTTCAATGACGGGTCTTGCATAAATGGCAAGTACGTCAGCTCTGACTGAGCCTCTACAATCCACCCCGCACTTGAAAGCGACTTATACCTTCTCCAAGAGGTCTTTTGCTCCCCTACCAGATAAAAATCAGTTTTTAAAACTCCTGCTTTTTCAGCGACCTTTGGCCACGCATAGAGCCCACCATGAGCCTCAGCTCTTAGACGTAATCCATAGTAAGAAAAGGGAAATTTCTCGACCAATTTGTCAGATTCACTCTTAGCTCGCTCTGGATTTGTTTCCTGCAAAGAGCGCACAAGCCAATATCTGCCGTTCAACTCGTAGCGGTCTTTATTCGTCAAAAGTACTTTTTCTAATAAAGCCGCAGCACTGGAATAATCTTTCTTGCGATAGTGAATCAACGAGGCTCTAAAAAGGGCTTCTGCTGCCTCATCGGTCCCCGCTGCCTGATTTGCTAAGCGAGAGTAATACTCAAGGGCTTTTTCATACTGACCTGTGAAGTGCGCAGATCTTCCGGCAATCCAAAGTGCTGAAGTTAACTGACTAGAGCCTTCTAACTTATCAATCGCTTTGCGTGCTAACTGAAAAGCCGCCGCGTGCTCGGTGCGACGATGAAGACTCTGAGCCCAATCCAAAATTCTTCCCGAATCTGCAGTCTCCATCTCTGATAATACTTTTGTACGAACCGCCGCTTCAGAGTTTGCATAGTAAATTTCTAAAGGCGCATCTTTGATTTTCTTTGCCGTGGCACTCCCTGGATACTTACCAAGAATTGCCATGATATCTTTAAGAGCCGCAACGGACTCTCCGGCAGCAAGACTTTGTCGTGCCCTCGCTTCAAGTCTCAGCTCATCTCCGCCGACTTCCGATGAAACTGGAGAAGTTTTTGTTTCAACGACTTCGCTAGCTGCTTTTTTCAGAAAGTCTATTTTTTCTTGAAGGTAGGTATTGTCTCGGTAGGATTGCGCTTCTTCATAAAAGAATCGTGCTTCAGGATAATTAACACGCGCTAATGCTAAATCACCTAGCATCTGATAGAGCTTCGAATTTTGATCACGACTCAAAGAAATATTTTGTGAGAGCAGCTTATCAATGGAATCAGCTGCAGATTGTGTTTTCTTTGCGACCAATGAATCGAGTTGATCCATTTTAAGATCCAACCACATCTGTTGAAGATCTTTTGACCAAGGACCTGAAGAAAATAGAGATGGTGTTTTCTCAATAGTCTCTAAAGCTTTACTTACAAGAGCAGGAGACGGCGCCTTGCGATGATGTTGAGTTAAGCAAGAAAGCCAAGTTTTACCAATCCAACCACGTAGACTAACATTGGTACCATAAACTTCCGGAGCATGATTTGTGCACTCTTGCCATTTCAGATTTAATTCAAAGTCTTTCAATTGCGCCAGAGGCCCTAAGCCCTTTGGTTTTGCGCCTTTAACTTGATAAAGATCAATAACGTTTCCAGCTAAATCTTTTTTTAGATCTACTTTTAAAACCTGTCCCATTGCCGCAGGTGCCATCATCAGGTTCGCGGCTAGTAAACTTAGAATCGCAATTTTTCCACTTAACACAGCAATCTCCCGCTGACGTCCGTTCAAGTCATTTTTGCTACCATACCCAGAAACTAATAGCGATTAAAGGAAATATTGATATTATCTAACCGCATGACAGAGCGAGATTCACAAGTTCATTTTACTTTAGTAATACACAGCTATAAAAGCGGGCCAAAGCTCGCCACAATGCAGCGTTCTCTCGCTGATATCAGAGCCTTCTTCGGGCGCTTTCAAACGCCCTACGAAGTAATTTGGCTCAATCCCGCAAAAGCCCCTCCTCAGGAGAAGCCTGACAACTCGGATGGTTTTCTTTCTTTAGTTGAATTAGAAGAGCGCGGAACAAAGACCTCAGCACTTCATCGTGCGATTCTTTCTGCGCGTGGAGAGTTCATCATTGTCGCAGATGAAAACCTTGCCACTCCTCTTGGAGACTTATTCAAAGTTCTGCAGACGACAATCAGTGAGAAGAAATGGGCCTGGGGGGAACGTAACTTCACAAAACTGAAAATTGAAAAGTCAAAACGCCTTCAACATGACGAGCTTTTTGCTAAGATCATTTTAGAAAAAAACCGCACGACTTCGAGTGATTTCTTTTGCGAAACTTGGGGCTTTAGTAAAAGTTCTTGGTTAGAGACCTTTCCTCAACCTCCCAAACACAACTTACTTAGCGTCGCACTTTCTCAAAGCATTCAGCCCGAAGCAATTATGCGAGTCAAAGTCACCGACTCAGGCCTCACTCCTCAACACTATCCCAGCATGAAACTTTGGCTCAGTCGCTTTTTCTTCTCTATCAAGTAAAAGCGAGCTGATTTATTTTTTAAAATATTTTTTGAATCAGTTCGAGATCTGTTTGTATTCCACGTTTTCGATCGTCACAAATTCTTCGCCTGCAGGCTTAACGATTCGCACTTCGTCGCCAAGTTTTTTACCTAGAAGAGCTTTAGCCACCGGGGACTTCCACGAGATTCTGCCTAACTTTGGATTTGTCTCATCTTCGCCGACGATTTGATAGACAATCTCTTCCTCATCTTCGTTCATCACTGTGACTGTGGCGCTAAAAAGAACTTTCTCGCCCTTCATCGCCAGTGGATCTACAACCTCAGCATCTTCAATACGCTTAGTAAGAAAATGAACACGTTTGTCGATCTCACGCAGACGACGTTTCCCATATTGATAATCGGCATTCTCAGAACGATCCCCATTGCTTGCGGCCCAAGCCACCACCTCAACGACCTTTGGACGTTCGACTTGCAACAACTGATGAAGCTCCTCTCTTAGTCCAGCTAAACCTGAGGGAGTTATATAATTTTTTGTACTCATGGCCACGCTCCGCCTTCAAATTCTTAAACTTCTCTAATAATACTCACAGTTTCGGCCCTGTCTAGACCTTAGAACTATAAAACTTATGCTCACTCCAGCCGAAATAGATTCAAGGAGGTAACATGAAAAAACAGATTCAGCGTCTTGCTATTGCAGCAGTTATTTCATCGTCTGTTTTTACAGGTACTTATCTCTGGTATAAACACTCTGCTTCCGACAATTCTGACCGCGGGGCCGAGAAACCTGTCGCTTACGTTGCAAAGCTTCAAGATGATATTCAAAGACGTCCCGCCAGTCGCCTACTGTGGCAGCTCATCTACACAGGAGAACCTCTCTATAACGGAGAAGCTGTTCGCACGAGTGAACGCGGCGAAGTGCGAATCCAATTCGTGGACTCTGACTCCTTTCTTGATTTGGAGCCAGATTCTTTGATTGTTATTAAAAAAGACAATGGTGATATTGCGCTGGATTTGATGGAAGGTAGCTTATTCGTCAACGCTAAGAATACTTCCGATAAACAACCAGCCATCGTCCTCAACTCTGACAGTGGAAAAGTGGATCTCTCAAAAGCCTCCGCCTCACTTTCAAAATCACGCAGTGGTACCGTCGACGTTCAAGTTCTAGAAGGTAAAGCTTCTATTAAAGGAAGTAACGGAGAAAGTCGTGATGTTGAAAACAGAACGAATGTTCGAATTCTCACTCCATTGCCAACGCGCCCTATTTTAAAAAACGTGGACGATCTTTCTCCCATCCCGTTTCAGTGGCAAGGTTTTCCTAGAGAGACACAAGTCACAGTATGGACAGGACCATCTCGTCGTCTCTTGAAAGAAGCGCAAGTTGTTCCTATAAATCAATCACACACTGCCATCAGCCTTCCATTTGGGCGCCACTTTTGGAAACTAACTGCGGCCACTCCTGATGGAAAAGTCATTGCTGAATCTCCAACCTATAGAGTTGAAATTGTCGCGCGCTATGCCCCGACCGTTGTCTTCCCATTGGCCTCAGCGATCATTCCAATTACTGAAGATTCCTATGATATGACATTCAAATGGCAAAAAAGTGATGACACAAAGATGTCGACACTCGAAGTTTGGTCAGATCCAGATCTTAAGCATAAAATTACCGAAAAGAATTTCGCCACGGAAGACTCCTACACTGTCCTTGCTCTACCACCTGGTGTTTTCTATTGGCGCATGAGCTCTTACTTTGACGGTTCTAATAAACCTATCGTAGGGCGCCTGCAATCTTTTACACTTTCCTCTCCGGAGAAAGCTCGCTCTTTGGCGGCTATCCCAGAAAAGGTGAACATTCAATTTGGTGAGAACACGGAACAAGAAAATTACTTTTACATCCAAGCACCACAACTGGATTTCTCATGGAAAGCCAATAACGCCGACAACGTCAGTCTTTGGCGCGTTCATGTGGAAGAAGAATCCACTCGTTTAAAAGCAGCACGCTTAGATTTAAAGGGTACACAGTTTAAAGCTCCACTGAACAAACCAGGGCGCTATATCGCTTCCATTGAAGCGTTAGATAGCAACGGCTTAGTCATTGCGACAAGTCCTTCTAAAATTTTCAACGTAGTTCCACTCCCTCTATTACCTTCAGTTCAATTTTATCCTGCGGAGGGGCCTTTACGCGCCAGCATGGATGGTAGAACAAGTTTAGAGTGGCAAGAAATTGACGGCGCAAAGGACTACTGGTTGACGATTCGTAAGAACGGCAAAGAAGTTCGCCGCAGCAAATATCAAAACAACAAAACGGCCCTACGCAATCTCCTACCCGGAGAGTACGAAATTGAAATCGTTGCCGAGGATAATCACGGACGGATGGGACAGGCCTCACCTGCCAGAAAATTGATTGTTCCAGATAAGTCCAACGTCAAAGCTCCGACACTAAAAAGGATTCAAGTGAATTAAATGAAGGGACTCTTTCTAGCATTTATTTTTGCGATTCTTTTTTTAGAAAGCCCAGCACAGGCTTCGGCGCCCTATCGTCGTCTTGTAAGTTTTGAATGGGAAGCTATTGAAGGCGCGAAGAATTATGAACTTGAAATTCGCCGCGCACCAAACGAAGCCAAAGAAGATATCTCTCAAGGAAAACGCCACACTTTTAAAGTGGCCCTTCCTTCTTGGAAAGGCCATCTAGCGCCAGGCAACTATATTATTCGTCTTCGTTCTTCAGATCATCGAAACGTTCCTGGAGACTGGAGCCCTGATAGTGACTTCCACGTAGGACTTGATCCTGTTTCTAAAATGGAGCCTCGCGCGGCGGCGATCTTATCAACTTCAGAGTCTGAAAAGAGTTTGGTAAACCTTACTTGGGCACCTGTCGATGGTGCTGATTTTTACGAGATTGAAATTTTCGATGGCAACGGTGTTGTCATTGATAGTAAAAAAATTGAAAAAAATAAACACTCCCTCACAGTTCCAGTAGCTAATCAATACTCTTGGAAAGTTGTAGCTGGAAGTAATCGCGGAATTCGCAGTGAAACCAGTCAAACAATCAATTTCACGGTGATTGGTAAAGAACTTTCGGCGCCCAAGATTACTAAACCTGAGTCTGAATTCGTAAGGGACATCCGTTGGACAAAGCCTGCATATACTGAAAACTATGACGTGGTGATCTTTAAGTACGATGTTCAACAAAAAAAGTGGGCTCGTTTTAAAGTCTTTGAAAACACCGCAACGGAAATGCTCGATTTTGATAGCACTTGGCCAGGTGGAAACTACCAAGTAGTAGTTCGCAGCAAAGGACATCTGCGTAAATCGAGCGCACTTGCGAAAACTCAATTTACGGTGATTAACGGTGATCGTTCCCCTGCCGCTGAAATGAAAGTCATCATGCGAAGATCTATTGAAAGAGCTTCCGGCTGGTACGGCATCGCAAGCTATTTGGTGACAGAGATTCAATACGCTTCAAAAAATCCAGAGCATAACTCTGCGGTTTCTTACGACGCTCTTGGTGGAACGGCACGTGTCGGTTTGGGTTGGTTTAAGCCGCGCGAAACATGGGGATTCTTAGGTATTATGGACCTCAGTGGTTTTACTTTTAATGGTGACACTAAAACTTTTGCTTCACTTGAGGCCAATGCCGTCTATCGCCGTTTAGTCAGCGACCGTGCAGAGGTTCGCCTGCAGGCAGGTCCTTATTATAAAGAATTGCCTGAAACCGTCGGCGATCCGCACACGCACTCTACAAGTGACTATAATATAGCAGCCCTTGGTGCTCATCTCGGTGGAGAATATTGGTACTCTCTCACTCCCCGCCTGGGACTTCAGGCGAATGCTCATATGTATATTTCTTTAGTTTGGGATGAAAACTCCCAATGGACGTGATCTGCATCCAACACTTTCAACACAATTTGGATTCTTAGGAAGCTATCGCTTTACAGAAAACTTCACAGGTCTTGTCGGCTATGCTCGTCGCGAAGACAAAATTTCATACAGCGCAGTTCCTAACAATTCAAACCTTGCAACTGATGGCGATAAGAATGAATCCACTGTAGTCGGTAATTACCTCAACATTTTTGCCGAGTGGGCATTTTAGGAGATATGATGAGAATCCCTATTTCAACCAAACTAATCTCCGTGACGATTCTAATTCTAGTCATCGCGACTGGGACGATCACTTGGATCTCTTCAGACTATTTTGAAAAAAAATCTGCGGAACAAGTTGATATCGCCAATCTTGAAGCCGCGATGGCAAAATCTAAAGAAATTGACGCCATCACCACAAGCTACGTAGATAAAATTACTAACTACGCAAGCACTCTTCTTAAAGAGTCTCAAGCCGAGCGCATAGATAACTCTTTTGATCTAAATTTTAGAAAAGATCGCAGTATCTATTCTATTGAAGTGATCCGAATTGGAAACGGCACTGTACAAACAATTGCGCAACGTCAGAAAAATGAACTCTTAAGTCCCTTCAATTTAAATTCTAGTTACTTTATTCATCTGCGTGCTTGGCAGAAGTTCCCCTTCAGAGCTGTTTCTGAAGGAAGCATTGAACTTGTCAACGCTTCTTACACTAATGGCCCTGCTTTGATCACTATTGGCATCCCTTTGGTTAAAGATGCCCAAGGTAAAATCTCACATATCGCCCTCGCTGATATTGCACTGTCTGTTTTTGAAAAACCGTTCTCTGATCCCTCTGAGAGAACCCAATTTTTAATTGATAAGCACGGGACTTTACTTGCCCACAAAAATGAGAAGCTTTCAACGGCACGCGCATCAATGATGGGAAATTCTTTTGTGCAAAAAGCTCTGGCTCAAAAAGCTCCACAATATCAGACGAAGTTTGTCGATGAATCCAATAAGACAAACTATTTTGGAGCTTCCGTAAAAACCTCTTTTGGCGGCGCTGTCGTGTCGCAAATTTCTGAGGATATTATCTTGGAAGTTTCAAAAGAAGTTCGTCGCCGTGCCATCTTTGTCGCAGGCTCTGCGGTGTCACTGGCTATTTTCTTTATCTTTTTATTCTCCATGACTCTCACCTCTCCTATTGAAAAGTTGGCAGGACTTATCAACCTTGTCTCTAAGGGTAATTTTGACGTCAAAGCGCGAAGCCTTGTACGCTCTCAGGACGAAGTCGGCGATCTTGCAGAAGCCTTCGACCACATGACCGAAGGACTTAAAGAGCGCGACAAAGTGAAAAGCTTATTCTCAAAGTTCCACGGTTCTTCAGTCGCAGAAGACCTTATCAGCAAAGACATCGGGGTTGGTGGCCAAGCCAAAAACGTCGTCGTCTTCTTCTCTGATATTCGCGGTTTCACAGCTTTCTCTGAAAAAAGATCTCCGGAAGAAGTCGTCGAGATGCTCAATGAATACTTTGAAGTGATGGTGAAAATCATCAACTCTCATGGTGGTGTCGTTGATAAATTTATCGGCGATGCGATTATGGCTGTTTGGGGTGCCCCGCAAAGCACAGAGCGAGATGCTCACCAAGCGGTGCGCGCTTGTTTGGAAATGCGCAGAGCTTTGGAGTTTTTAAATGAAAAACGCATTGCTAGAAATCAACCTCCTATCAATATAGGAATGGGCCTGCACGCAGGTTCTGCGATTTCTGGCACCATTGGTTCTGATGAACGCATGGAGTACACCGTCATTGGTAACACAGTGAACACGGCCTCGCGAATTGAAGCTTCAACGAAGGCTTTTGGCGCAGATTTGCTGATCTCAGATTCAGTCATTGAAAAAATCGGTGACGAGTTTCAAATTGAACTTGCTGGAGCTGCGGAAGTGAAAGGTCGCTCGGAAGCCTTGAAGATGTTCAAAGTCAGAGGTTATCGCGCAGAGGATGGATCGATGGTAGAAGTTCGCACTCCCTACTCTGATTATGAAGCAGAGAGTGCTGATAAAGTTAAGATTCAAGCGGCCTAATTACTGTCTAACAGAGAGGCCGTCTTTAAGCGCCGTGGTACGAGCGCGAATCGCTGGAATGAAACCAATCAAGACTCCACCAGTCAGCGTGGCTGCAATATAGATCCACATCGTTGAGCTGAAAAACTTACCTGCGATATAAATTCCAAAAGTAGTAATCAACCAAGGGCTTAGAACCAGAGTCAAAAGCCCTGTGATCACAACGCCCAAAACTATCCCCGACAGCGTCAGCAGGCAGGATTCAAACACCAACAACCCACTAATCTGAGTCGCCGTTGCGCCAAGAGCTCTGAGGATCGCCATCTCGCGGCGACGTTCGTTCAGCGTAGATGTTAAAGCAATCAGCATCCCAACAAGACCGACAATGACGACCATCCAAGAAATTGCCTTCAGCGTCCCTTCAACATAAGAAAGGCCATGCCATAACTCACTCAAAGCCACCCCTGGAATAATCGCTAACAGAGGTTCGTCTTTAAAGTTATTGATCGCACGTTGCAAAGAGAGTGTTTCAATTCTTGATTTAGCTCCAACAAAAAAAGCGGTGATGGTTTCGACTTTGACATCTTTAACGTCCCCCACATTTTTGAACTGCCCACTTTGCCAGTCCATATGCAGAGCTTCCATTCCCTCTAGGGAAATATAAACCGCACGGTCCAAAGCTGTGCCTGTCGGCTCCAAAATTCCCGTCACTGTAAAGGGTCTGTCGTCATGGTGTTGAAAACCTTCACCACGAGTCACACCATGAGTAAGAACAATTCTCTCCCCTACCGAGTAACGTAACTTTCTTGCCACTTCAGAACCGATGACCACGTCCCACAGCGAGGAAAACTCATTCCCCTTAGCTAAATCGACAGTGCGATTTCCGCGATAATGATAGTGTTTAAAAAAGTCTGAGTTAGTACCAACGACACGATATCCTTTATGAGAATCCCCTAATGAGTATGGAATCGTCCAATCAATAGCTGGATTTTCGCGAACCTTCTGGTAGGTATCGTAGGAAATATTATGAGTCGCATTTCCCATATTAAAAACCGTATAAAGAATTAACTGTAACGAACCACTGCGTGCTCCGACAATTAAGTCCGTCTTACTGATGGCTTGAGTAAATCCTTCCTCTGCCGCGCGCTTAGCGCGATCTACTGAAAGGAGTAACGCCACACTGAGTGCGATAGAGATCACCGTCAAAACAGATGAAAACATTCTATTGCGCAAGGACTTTAAAGCTAACTTAAGAAAAATCATTGTGCTGTCCCGTTGATGGATTCTAAAGAAATAGAACGACTGAATAGCTTTTCAATGCTGCGATCATGAGAGACAAAAACAACTGTTGTTCCATAAAGTTCAGAAATCTCAAACATCAGTTTTAAGAACTTCTCGCGATGCTCAACATCGAGGGCCGAAGTCGGCTCATCTGCTAAAATCAAATCTGGCTTGCCAAGCAAGGCTCTTGCCACGGCGACTCGTTGCTGCTGCCCCACACTTAACTCGATCACTTTTTTACCAAGAAGATCAGCGATGCCAAGGTTTCCACAAATAGCGCGAATAACCATTTCAGCATCCACGCTCCCCAGACGTGCACGGCGATTTGCACTTAAATGCAAAGGCAGTTGTATGTTTTCAAGAACACTGAGGTAAGGAATAAGATTGAAGCTTTGAAAGACATATCCCATGTGCTCGGCACGAAAGGCGTCGCGCTCTGCGGAGCTCATGGAAGAGAAATCCATCCCTAGGATTTTCACGGAACCCTTCTGTGGCTGCAAGATCCCAGCTAAGATCTCTAACAATGTTGTCTTGCCCGACCCACTGGGGCCATAGAGGAAAAGCTCTTCGCCACGCACTACAGAAAATTCTGGAATCACAAGAGTTGGAGAAGCGTCTTCATTGTAGCGATACTCCAAGTCTTTAATCTCGATCAGGATATTACTTGAGCTCAAGGATTTCTCCGTCTTTGGTAACTGTCAGACTCTTTTGCAAATCTCCGATCACAAAATTAACCTGAACATTTTTTAACTTTGGAAATTTATTTTGAAATTTAAAAGTCACTGAAGAATCTTTAGGGGTCTTCTGGCAAGTCACGCCATACTCAGCTTCCACATCTGAATGCTTTGCTTCTGCGATGACTTCGTACATCTCCATACGAATTTCACATCCAAGGCTTGGATCAAATGAAATCATCTCAGCTAAAGACTCGTGCAATTTATTAAGGGCAGCATCTTTTTTCTGCTGATCTTTTTTACTTTTTGCCTGGTGCTCAAAGCCAATAATGCTTTCAGCGGGAGCGTGAAAAAGAATTTTCCCTTTCAGATTATCAAATGCAATATCAACTTTTCCGCTGCCATGAACATGGGCTTTTTGAGAAGGGGCCGCAGACACTAAAATAGAAAGCGCTAGAATCTTAAACATACTAACCTCCATTTATTTATAGGGTTCAATTCGATCCGCAATAAACTCGAAAGAAGCATCTCCGTACATAGATCGTTTTGTAACCAAGTTCAGTGTACCATAAATCCAAATGGGTCCCATCATCACTTTATGCCCCTTAGGCATTTTGACATAAACCATTTGATTCGGAGGTGGTGGTGGAACGTGAATGCAGGCTTGCGCACTCGGAACTAATAAAAACTCAACAACCTGACGTTCTTCATCTTCAAGGGGAACCATGAAACCTGGAATTTTCACTTTGTGCCCATTCAATGCTGTCAATTCAGACGACGCTTTTCCGGAGATATAATCCATTTCTCCTAAAAGCCGCCAATCAACCTCGACTCCGCCGATTCCAGCAGAGGGCATCATAAATTTCACAACAATGGCTATCACCACGACAACGGCAGCAATACCACCGACTAAAAGACCTTTTTTCATTTAAAACCACCCAGAGTTCATTAAAAACTCCAGCCCTTTTAAATGCAAGCTTTGCGCGCTCTGCCCGCCTCTGCTATAACGGAATCTTGTTATTGTTAGAAGGACGTACAATGAGTAGCAAAATTCAAAAAGTCAGAGGCACACGCGATTTATTACCATCCGACAATCTTTTATTCAGATTTGTCGAAGAAACTGCCTATCAAAAAGCTCTACTTTACGGTTATGGAGAGATTGAAACTCCCATTTTTGAATTCTCTGAGGTCTTTCATCGTACTTTGGGCGAGTCCTCTGACGTCGTAAATAAGGAAACCTATGATTTCACAGATCGCGGAGGAGAAAGTCTCACTTTGCGCCCCGAAGGCACTGCCGGTGTTGCTCGTGCTTTTATCTCTGAAGGAATGATGCAGAACCTGCCTCTTAAATTTTATTATTCAGGTCCGATGTTTCGTTACGAGCGTCCTCAAAAAGGTCGTTACCGTCAGTTCTATCAATTAGGTGCTGAGTGTTTAGGGTATGAGTCTCCACTTGCAGATGTAGAAAGCATTTCTTATGCGTGGGATCTTTTAAAAGCTATTGGTCTTTCTAAAGACTGCCAACTCGAGATCAACACTCTCGGGGACGCCGAAAGCCGCACAGCTTACCGCGAGGCTCTTGTGGCCTATTTCAAATCTCACTCAGGCTCCCTGTCTGCCGACAGCCAAATGCGCTTAGAGAAAAATCCTTTGCGAATTTTAGATTCAAAAGATGCCGGAGACCGCGCATTGATTGAAAATGCTCCTCGCTTAGAAGACCACCTCACTCCTTCAGCCAAAGATTTTTTTGCGCAAGTTATTCAAGGAATCGAAGCTTTAAAAATTCCTTACGTCCTCAACTCTCGCCTTGTGCGTGGTTTAGATTATTATTGCCATACAGTTTTCGAGTTCACGACTCAAAAACTTGGAGCCCAAGGAACAGTGCTTGCTGGCGGAAGATACGATGGCCTTGTAGAAATGATGGGTGGTCCAAAAACTCCCGGAGTTGGTTGGGCTGCGGGAATTGATCGTTTAGCAGAACTCTGCTCCGCAGAATATCAAGCTCCTGAAATTACAAGAGTGGCTGTTCTTGGAGCCGATGATCTCGGCAATAATGAAAGTGTTGTTGTCGCTCACGAACTTCGCAGCGCAGGGCTACTCACTGAAAACTTTTTGACAGGAAAAGTCGGCAAGAAAATGCAAAAGGCCGATAAGTTTGGTGCTCACTTCGCTGTGATCTTAGGTTCACAAGAAGTAGAAGGTAAAACGGCCACAGTTAAAAATCTAAAAACCGGTGAGCAAAAAGAAGTTCCTCGCTCGGAACTAATCACCCACATCAAAGCTTAATCTAAAAAAAATCACACTTTCAAAATAAAAAAGGGAGTCTCACAACTCCCTTTTTTTACCTATAAAACACTCAAGAAGAACCTCAATCCCCTCAACCACCCCAGAAGGTTGGTCAAAAAGGTTTGGATGCGAGGCGGAGGTAGGCTCTCGCAGCGCAGGCGTGCTAGAAGCACGTCGGAGCGAGAAAGCCTGCCGACAACGAAGCAGACAGGCCTTTTTCACCAAGCTTCCCTATTTGCGGTTTAGTTTGATGGAGTGCCCTCTCCCCCAACCCGAAATCTTTAACGAGCTCGCGCGATTCCAAATAAACATAAGAATAATACCGACAGTGAACATTGCAATACTCAGCCACTGACCACGCGTAAGATCCAACCACTGGAGTCCAATATGCGCGTCTGGCATACGGTATTGCTCATCCCAAACCCTTACGATGGCATAGAGAACAATAAAGCTAGCAGCGATAAAGCCTGGCTTTCTTGGTTTTCTCCAAAGAAGGAAAAGAATAACAAATAAGAAAAGACCTTCACCAAAAGCAGCAAACAACTGCGATGGATAGCGCGAAGTCAATAAAGGCGCGATAGCTTCTTTTGCAGCGACGTTGCCATCTTGAATGGATTCAATGATTTTATTAAGAAGTGTGTAAACCTCTTCACGAGCAGGAACATCGAATCTGAACTTCTCAAGAAGATCTAACCATTGTTCTCTTCCGACTCCGATTTTATCAACCACGGGAGCAAGCTCAGAGAGTTTGTTAAAATCTTGAGATGGCCAATTTAAAATATCTTGGGGAAATTTCACCGCTAATGGGTAATCCGGCTCACAAGGGCGGCCGACAAGTTCTCCGTTAATGAAGTTCGCAATACGCCCATAGAACACACCCACAGGACCTGCCACAGAGACAAGATCTAGAAGATACAGCCCATTGATCGAATGCTTACGAGCAAAGAGCAAAGCTGCAATCACAATCCCGATGATTCCACCGTGACTGGCCATTCCACCTTCGTTGACAGCAAGAACTCCCCAGAACGGAAGTGTACTTTTAAACTTGGTTAGAAGATCAGGGCTATAAAACAAAACATAGCCAAGACGTCCACCCACAAGTGTTCCGATAGCGGTGTAAGTAATAAAATCACCGACCATTTGCGGAGTCAGACCTGCTCTTTGGCGTTGTGCTAGCCATTTAATAATAAAATAAGCACAGATAAAACCGAGCATGTAAGACAGGCCATACCAGCGAATTCCAAAGTCGCCAGCAATTCTGAGTGCAAAGGGATCAATATCATGAACCACGGGGAAGCCCTTCTGTTGGATCGTAAATAGAATGATTTTCAATCAAACCTATAAAACAAAGCCATGTCCAGATTTTCATCAAAAACTTCTACTGCGCATTATATTTTTAAATAGCGAACTTCCCATATACGAGAAAAGAAATACGAGATGATCTGCGGCGGGATTTGCAGCAATAAGTTTGCAAGCTCCCACTCTGCAGTGGCACGCCATCCAGGCTCAATGCGGCCGCTGCCTTTGGCAGCGGTTCGGGCCGTCCAGGCCCCCGCAAAGGCCACTTCCGCGCAGGAGCTTGCAAACTTCTTGCTGCAAATTCCTCACTACTCACTGTAATACCATCTAAAAAAATGAAATTTTATATTTTAATAATTTAAAGTAGCAGAATCGCGATTTCTGCACTGACCTTAGAGATTGGTCAAATGGGTTCAGATGCGCGGCGAAGGGCTCGGCCCGCAACGTAGACGTACTCTATGTACGCCGGAGAGAGGACTGGGCCCGCCAACAAAGCAGATGGGCCCATTTCACCAATCGAACCTAATCTAGTTCTACTAGTTTGTTTTCGCCGCTTACAAAGTACGTTTCAGTGCTTTGTGCATGCGCCAATGGAGATGTTACTTTCCATTGCATATTCATCTGCATACCAGCTACAGGATCTTGACGGCTACCTGTATTGAAGACAGAAGGCACTACTGCCGTCGCATCAAATTGGAAACCCCAAGCAACGTAGATGTTCGCCGGTTGGAAAGTTGCGTTCGTGATGTATTTTCCAATACCATCAACGGAACCGCCCGCTGTGTAAGTCACACGGTAAGTGTAATCAACAACAGTCATACCGTACGCATTTTTGTATTTAACATTGTACACTTTAGATTGAGGAATCTGCCATCCAGAAAGATCTGACCAGCAAGTAAGCCCTTGAGGAAGTGCATTCGCAGTATCTAACTTTACATTCACAACTGGTTTACCAGCATCAACAACTGCGAAAATTTTCTTTCCAATGTTGATGATTTTATCAACGATAACTTCAACCGCATCAAGTGGGTTCAAATTATCTAATAAAGTTTCGTTAGAGTATTTAGGTAGGAACTTAGCGCTTGAATTGCAGTCTTGGTTTAGACCAAAACCATCATATCTTGAGAAAACTTCTGCTTGATTCGTAACATCCGTAACGTCAGTTACTTTTACGTCTTTGATTGAATAATATTCTCTATCCATTGCAAAAGACGGAATCGCCATGCCTAGTGTTAAAAGCATCGCTGTCATTGAACGTAACATATGACCCCCTTTATATGTTGCGTGCCGTTCTACCAAGGGGGCCTAGGTCATTCAAATAAAAAAAATGTCATTTTTCGGTTAGTGACGCTGAGCGCTCGCTTTTAATGACGCTTCAGTAATGCTGCATAGAATCCGTCAAAGCCCTCTCGATCAGGGCGCAAGTGGATTTCTTTCTCCAAAGTCCACTTATCGCCGTTGGCTTGTAGGAACTTCTGTATTTGCTGCTCGTTTTCACTCGGTAAAAGGCTGCAAGTTGCATAAACAAGTTTTCCGCCTTTTTTCGTCATACCTGAGTAATTTGTAAGAATTTCGTACTGAAGATCGTGAAGGCGAGCAATTTCATCTTCATTGAGCTTCCACTTAGAGTCAGGATTGCGGCGTAAAACGCCCATGCCTGAGCACGGAACATCGAGCAAAACTCGATCTGCAGTATCATAAAGGCGCTTAATGACCTTGCTGGATTCAATCGGACGAGTCTCAATCACATCCACACCGTCACGACGAGCACGAACTTTTAACTCTTTCAATTTCCACTCGTGAATATCCAGAGACAAAATCTTGCCCTTATTTTTCATCAAAGCCGCTAAGTGCAAGCTTTTCCCGCCAGCCCCCGCACAAGCATCAATCACTCGATGTCCAGGTTGAACATCCAATAATGGAGCTACCATCTGAGAAGCGGCATCTTGAACTTCAAAAAGACCTTTTTTAAAGGGCTCAGTGATGAAAACATTTTTACGTTCTTTCAAACGAAGTGCGAAAGGCAAATCATCGCTCACTCTTTCAGCATCGATCCCCGCCTCTTTAAGAACAGGAATTAATTCTTCAACTGTCGTCTTTAAGCCATTCACTCTTAAAAACACTTCTGCCGGCTGATTCAAAGCGCGCACAACTTCTTTATATTCAGGACCGATTTCTTGACTCAGAACCTTGTCCATCCAATCAGGAATCGACTGAGCGATCGCAAATGAAGGGATATCTTTTTGGCGTTGTTTGATTTTCTCTGCAGAAAAGCCTTCTAACTCTGGCCAATCAGGGAGTTCATGCCCCTGACGAACCCAGTAGGCCGCCCAGATCTTCCAAAGATCATTGTCATCAGCAAGGTAAGCTAAAAGCCTTTCCCAGCGAACTATCTCGTACACAGTTTCAGCAAAAAAACGACGATCACGAGCGCCCCATTGGCGTTGGTTTTTTAGATTTCGCTGAATAACTTTATCAGCATAAGCGCCTTGCTCAAAAATCTCATCAAGGGCCTGAACAACTGTGACTACGAGAAGCTTATGAATTTTCAAAACGTAAATACCAATCCACCCGCTAAAAAGGTGCCGTTAAATTGACCAGAGGATAAAACATGAATGTGGTTTTTTAGACCAGCTTCAATAAAGAATCCAGTGTTTTCAAAAATATCAAAGAAACGTGCTCCAAGTACCAGCTGGTAGTCTAAAGAAAGTGCAGACTTATCACTAACCTGTTTGAAAAAAACACCTAAACCGAGGCCCGCTCCGAAATACAGAGGAAAGCGTGAGCTCGCATCAGGGAATGTAATGAGCGGCATGAAAGACAATTTCGAAGCGTTTTCCTCTGGAAGATCAAACTCTGTATAATCAATACGAATGTGCAAATCCATGGAGTTTTGCCACTCTCCCATTCTGTAAGTCACCCCGAAGTTATTCCCGCCCACATCGTCTTTTTGCCCCTGCTTCGACCAATCATAAGACTGAGACCCCATATAGCGACCAAAATGAATCGCAAGGAAGTGATCCGAGTTTGAGTTTCCAGAATTGTAGCTCTGTGCGGGATCCCGCTTCTGGAAGTATTTTGCGGCAGCGTCTCGGCCCACCACTGGAGCTTCTTGGCCCCATGCCAATTGAGTCATCATCAAGGAGAAAATCAAAGTAAGAAAAGTCTTCACAGGCACCTCATATTTGAGTCTCTATTGTACTCAGATTTTAATAGAGCCGTTAAGGCCGTAATGCATTATGTCATGTCGTTTTGGACCCGTTGACTCTGAAGGCGCGGATACCTAATCTCCAGTCGAGTTTTTCAGCTCTTTTAAGACAGGAATTAGCAAGAATGAAATGCCCTTTTTGTAGTCATAGCGACGACCGAGTACTAGATACGCGGGTGCAGAAAGATGGAAGCATCCGCCGACGTAGGGAGTGCCTTGAATGTAAGGCTCGATTCTCTACTGTTGAAACGATCATGCTTGCAATGCCTTTCATTATCAAAAAAGACGGACGCCGCGAGCCCTTTAACAAAGAAAAAGTTCTTAAAGGTCTTCAAGCTGCCTGCCAAAAGCGCCCTGTCAGCCTTCCGCAAATAGACGCTGTTGTTGAAAAGATTGCCTCTTGGGTCGTAAATCGTGGTGAAAGTGAGATCTCTTCTCGCCTCATCGGGAAAAAGGTCATGGCAGAACTTAAACAACTCGACGACGTTGCCTATATCCGTTTCGCAAGTGTCTACAGAACATTCAAAGACGTTCAGGAGTTTGTTGAAACTCTTGAGGATGCAGAACTTCTTGATTTTGTAGATGCCAGCAATCCACAATTACCTTTGACTGCATTGAACTTTGATAACGAGAAACATGTTACCCATGAAACTGACGACAAGACGCCAAGCCCGAGAGCTCGCACTACAGATTCTCTTCCAAACTGAGTTTGCTCCGCAAATCAGTATTCACACATTCTTAGAGCTCTATGAGCAAAGCATGGAACCAGACGTTCGTGACTATGCCGATGGCCTTATTCGTGGGGTTCAAGCTCACTTGCCAGCGATTGATTCTAAAATTCAAGCTTCAAGTGCTCACTGGAAAGTCGAGCGCATGGCAACGATTGATCGCAACATCCTACGCATGGCTGTTTATGAAATCGCTTTTGCTAAAGATCCTGTTCAACCAGGGATCGTGATCAACGAAGCGGTGGAAATCGCAAAACGCTACGGCACGACGGAGTCTGCTAGTTTTGTGAACGGCCTCCTAGACCAAGTCGCTAAAGGTCATTCATGAGTCTCAGCGTCCTGTCTCAAGCCAGTGCTCTTAATCCGGGGGCAGAACTTTGGGTTCTGCCAGCTTTAGAGCAATCGCAATGGACAGCACGCATTGACTGGTATTTGAATTTTCAGATCTCTAAGGCCCTTCGCCATGAGAAGGCCGAAACACCAGACTTCATTCAAGAAGTTCAAAAAGCCACGGAACTTCCTCCCTTGGAACTTTCCTACGCCGATTCAAACCTTATGATTGCGTCTTCTCACCATCTACCGAACAAGTGGGTGGTTGTACTTCCATGGAATGAAAACCTAGATTCTTGGACTCAGGAAATCGCCAAAGTTTGGAACTCCCTGCAAAAACCAAGTTTACGTGTTTTCTTCCCACCTAAACAAAGCACCGGCCAATTTCAAATGGCTTGGAAGAACCAAAGTGACTTCGAAGATTTCACTGTGGTGCTTGATTAATCCCTGTTTTCTCTTCACAATTAAATAGATATCCACGACGGATTAAGAACTTTCTCATAGGAATTGGTGAAGTACCATGGAACGGATTTCTCAAACTATTTTGGCCAAAATCAATCGTCTACAAAGACGCTTTGAATCCATCCTCGACAATGACTTTAGTAAAATCGATCAAGAAGCTGCTAAGCTAGCGCCGTTTGAGCCCTCAAGATCTGAAGATCTTATTCGTGGCCTCACTCAAGCTCTGCCTGATGATCATATTGATCGCGCTATCGTGGTCTTCTCGCGTTTAAGCATGTTGTTCGATGTGGGTATTCTTTTAGAGAACAATGACGGCCAGTGGATGTCTCAAGCTTATTTCGAAAATGGACATAGTCATCTAATCTCAGCCAAAGCTCAGTGCTCCATTTCTTTTCCACAAGTTGATTTGCTCACTATCTTGAAAACAGATGCACGCAGCGTTTTAGCAAAACTACATCTAGGCAAACTAGATCCAGAAAATAAATTGAGTTGCTTACTTATCAAAGTCAGCCCTGACTTTGCTTACGTTCTATTTTCTAAGCTTCCTGATATTTGGCTGAAGGATCATATCTCTTCTATCAGCAATGAGCTCATCAGTGGTTTTGCGGATTAATTATGTCGGATAGAACTTATACCGTTTATATTTTATCTGACTCTACAGGTGAAACAGCCGCCACAATGATCCGCGCAGCCTTAGTGCAGTACTCTAATCGCGAGATCAATATTGTTCGTCACAAAAATGTGCGCACAGACTTGCAAGCAGAAGCCGTGATTGAAGAGTGTTTTGAAAATCGCGGCATGCTTGCCTACACCGTGGCAAGCCCCCACTTGCGTGCCAAGATTCGCGAGATGGCTTCAGGCAAAGGCATTCCCTATCACGATCTTCTCGGGCCTCTTTTAGGCACATTGGACACTTATCTTGGCGATCATTCCGAGTCTCACGTTGGTGTTCTTCGCGCTGTTGATGAAAGATATTTCAAACGCATCGAAGCGATTGAGTACACGGTTAAACACGACGATGGAAAAACTTTTGCTGAGCTTGATAAAGCTGACATCGTTCTTGTGGGAATCTCGCGCACAAGTAAAACTCCACTTTCAATTTTTCTAAGTCATAAGGGCTGGAAGGTCGCCAACGTACCACTGGTACTTAACACTCCCCTGCCTGAAGAACTTTTTAAAATCGATCAACGACGTATTGTCGGGCTGATCATCGACATGGATTCTCTGCAAAGAATTCGCAAGAGCCGTTTAGAAAAATTCGGTCAAGATCCTGGCGGGTCCTACGCTTCAATGGCTCACATCGCACAAGAAATCGAATACGCAGAAAAGATCTACAAACAAAATCGCAGATGGCCAGTCTTCAACGTGACTGAAAGAGCCCTTGAAGAAACAGCCAGTGAAATCGTTCGCATCATCGCGGCTCGTCTTGGGCTACCAGACAGTGTCATATTCTAAGCGCGACGTTCTCGGAGCGAGGGAGGGCGGTACCTTAAGGGTGCTGCTGCGGACAGTCCTCGCTCGTGTCTTTCCCTCTTGGCTTCGCCAGTGATTTTGTGGCGAGCTTGCGGAACTTGCTGCACCCTTAAGGTACCGCCCTCCCCCGTTCGTGAATTCGTGTTTTTCATTCAGTTTTTTTTAGGGGCAAGGTTTTAGAGTGAATTTTGATAGTTTGTTCTTTGGATAATTTACTAATTTGATTTTTTATTAAAATTCTCCGCGCCATATTTCTATGCGCTATTTCTCCGTCGCGTGCTTTCGTTGGCTTCATTAAAGTTTGAGCGAATTTATATGGTCTTGATTTGGTGTGCGGTGCTCAAATTAAAGATTCAGTTATGGATAACAAAGATAATAACAATTGAAAATATTCAAACAATCCCCGAATCAATAACGATAGAAAGAGGGATATGGACGCGGTAGCGGAGGGATTCCCCCTTGGGGCTGCAAGTTCCGCAGGTCGCCCACTAAAAAACTGCGAAGCCACCCAAAAAGAAAAGCGACCGAGGACTGCCCGCAGCAGCACCAAGGGGGAAACCCTCTGCTAGCGCGAGCAAGTCTCTCCGCCTTAAGACTTATCCTGCTGAGCCATCGTTTGGTAAAGGATGTCGATCAGAGCTTTGTTGTCTGCCGAACGTTTGAAGTAGAACATCAGATCCATTTCGTAGTGCATGTCTCTGACATAGACTCTTTCAAGACGGCCTGAGCGAACTTGTTTTTTGATCGAGTGTGCTGGTAAAAATCCCCAACCCAATCCAGCTTCGATCACTCGTTTTAAAGTTCCAACGTTTGAAGATTCAAAAACTTGTTTCACTTGCAAACCTTGAATGTGTTTTTGGAACATTTCATGGAATGATGGAAACTCGTCTGTGAAACTCACCAAAGGAAACATTCCGATTTCGTTGAAATTGATTTGGTCAGGCAGCTTTTCGATTTTATTCGAACCCACAAGCCACATCTCTTCTTTTAAAAGAAACTTTTTCTCCGAGTTCTCTAAATCCTCGTGAAATTCTTCCATCGCATTCGGAAGCAGCAAAACATCGTACTTACCTTTGCGATAAGCCTTGATCAGTTCATCGCCTCTTTCATACTCGATCTTAAGCATCAACTCTGGATTATGGCGCATAAGACGTCCCACTACGGGACTCATGAGATGCAAGCCTAGCGAGTTCAAAGTTCCAATACGAAGCTGTCCACGCATCTGAGTTCCGATAGATTTAATGGCTACTTCTGCTTGTTGTGTCAGATTGATAATTTTTCTGGCGTATTCAAATAACACCTCCCCTTGAGGAGTGGGTTTTACTTGGCGCACCCCACGCACCAGAAGCTCACAGCCTAGCTCTTCCTCTAGGTTGCGAATCTGTTGAGAAACTGCTGGTTGAGTAAGATAAAGCTTATCTGCCGCTGCAGTCATGCTTCCCTCACTCACTACGGTGACAAAGGTGGATAGCTGATAAATATTCTTCACAGAAAAACTCTCCTTTGTTCTTTGATCCGGCGCTCATTTGTTATTATAATCATTTCATAACCAACATGAGGTCTGCATGAAATTCAAAGCTTTATTGATTTTGCCTGTTATTCTACTCAGTTTCACCGCACAAGCAAAAGTCTTTCGTAATGCTTACATTTCTTTTGAAATGCCAGAAACTTGGAAATGTAACCTAGAGCAAACAGAGTGGGTTTGCCGTAGTGAACAAGGCAAAGAGGCTAAAGAAGCTATTATCATTTTAACAGCGAAAGAAGTTGGTCCTACGGACTCCTTCCCTCTCTATGAATCTCACTTAAACTCTCCGATCTCTTCTAACGTGCGTGGTGGTGGCGATTCAAAAGTCGTTTATGCTTCTAAAAACGTTAAAATTAACGATCAGTCTTGGTTAGATGCTCTTCATCTTGGGTCAGAAGTTCCTAACTACTTCACTCGATACCTTGCAACGATCAAAGATAAGATTGCGATCCTTGTTACCTTCAGTGCTCATAAACAATTCTATACAAAATATAGCCAAGACTTTTTCAAAGCAGTAATGAGTCTTCGCGTGATTGCATCGAAAAATCTTCTGGCGCGCCCTGAGCTAGGCCCTATTCGTCCAGGATCTGAAACTCTTGGAGGCCCGATTGGCTCAGCAATGCCTGCTGATATGTTAGAAGGCGAAGGCTTCGGCGATGGCAAAAAAGGCAATAAGAGCATTCTGCTATTGGGAGCTTTGGTCCTAGCAGCCTTAGGTGCCGTTATCTACCTTCGTGCTAAAAAGAAAAAGAAGAGATAATCTCTCTAGACTTCCAAGCCAGGGCTAATCCCCTGGCTTTTTTTTAATCCCCATACCTCGACCTTTATCTAGCCACTAGAAGGGTCCCTCTAATAATTGCGAGAAATATTTCATTTCCTGTAAAAAGCTGCCGATAGCTTCTTTGTAACTAATTTCTTATTTACAAAGAGAGACTCTATGGAAATCACAATCTCAAAATCTTATGCGAAAAAACGCACGCTCTGGCTGTGTCTTTTGAGCCTTTGCTTTTCAGCGTGCGGCGGTTCATTTGAGTCATCGTCAGAAGTTGAAAGAGGCATTATCAAATCCGAAGTCAGCTTCCAAGCCGATTGGACTTCTCCTACCACTGGTGAAAAGTTCACAAAAAATCGAAATGTTCGCGTTAACTTACAATACTACAGCGCCGAAACAGTTCAGATCTTTAACAATAAAGAATGCATAGGAGCGCCACTCAACACTTTCCCTTATCAAAGCGAAGCTGCTTATGTTCTTTCTGTAGGTGATGGCATCAAAGAGGTCAGTGCGAAGTTTAAAACAACTGGTGGAGAAACAAGTGATTGTTTTGCTGACTCCATTTTCTTATTCACCCAGCCACTTGATGTTGCCCCTTTAGATGTTGCTGGTTCAGTCCCTAAAGGAACGCATTCATATATACCAACATCACTGGCACGCATGGGAACAACCACTAATAGCCCCTTCCCAGTTTTTGCTTTCTTTTCATATGAGACCGATTGCTCGGAGAGCTATCCACAAAACATCGCCTTACCAATGTTTTTTAATATTCCCCCATCCCAATCCCCCTACAAGGTTTTCGTGGAGTACAAAGATATAATGGGAGAAATCATTAATTGTGCTCCTCTTAATCAAATCATTGTCGATGATCAAGCACCATCAATTCCTAAAATATTCCCTCTGCCTTTAATCGAAGATCGTGGTTCTTTTATTAAAAATCCTATTGTCACAATTCTCAATATGGCCGAGCTTGAGCCTGCCTCATTAGCACAAGTAGGATTTAAAGAACTAAACTATCGAATTAAACGATCTCGCGACAATGCGATTGTAATGCCTTGGCAGCTCATCACAGAAACAGCAGGCACATTAGATTTTCAAACTTTAATAGACGAACTAAAAGCAACTCCTCAACTCTATACTGTTGAGGTTTCAGCGCTGGACGAACTCGGAAATCGATCTGAAGTCTTGAAAATTCCTTGGTCAGTTTCAGAAACAAACTTCTTTATTCCTTCTAAGAGGGTCTCCGTGCCAGGAATAGGAGAAGGACCTGCTGTCGAAGAAACATTCAAATTTGACAGTATAACCGCTGGCCCCCTCTCTCTAAGAGTCACCTCTGAAGCGCGTGTCTGTAATAAAGCTATGGGAGCTTGCTCTAATGTTAGTGAGTTTTCTCAGAGCGTTTCCGTTAATCCTGGAAATGTAATTGTGTTCCGCATGGATCGCCCTGCTGCGGGAAACATAAAAACCGCTTATATAGATTTCCATGGACGAAGCTTCCCTTGGTCTGTCGCAACAGATAAGGATCTCTGCCCGCCAGGCTTCGTAATTTCGCCGCCTGCCAACACCTCGAACGGACTGTACTTATCTGAGTTCTGCATTGCTAGTCGGGAAATGCGCTGGGACGATGGAACTTCAGCTGACGCTGACGCACTAAACGATCCCACTATCCAAACTAAACTGGTCACAGCTGCAGAACTTTCTTCTGCGAAAACTCCTATTCATAACATTTCCTATGAGAACATGGCGCACCTTTGCCGAACAAGTTTTCCGCAAACACTCAATGGCCGCCTGCCAAGCACCATTGAATGGAACCACATTGCCAATGACCTTCGCCAAAACTCAGTAAACTGGAAAGGCCCTACTGACGCAGAACTCCCTGTAGGCAATATCACCTCAGCACCTCCCCTCGGAATGCAAGACCCTGATTTCCCATGCGCAGACTATTCTGCTGGACCTCAGTGTAGCGATACTCTTTGGAGGGTTAACAACCGACGACTTATCCTAAGCAATAGTCAAAATATCTACGACTTTTCCGGGAATCTAACAGAAGCCACACAAGAGGTTTTCGATATCCCGTCGACTCTCGTAGACGAACTTGTCATTAGCGACCTAGAAACTCTCGCGCCTCCGCCTTGGAGTAAAGTATTTCCTCATTTAAAGGCGCATCCGCATGTTTGCACTACCCCAATATCCGGCTGTGGTCTTGGGCGTATTGATATGCCAGCTTCAGATCCCGCTGTTAGTTCGTTAATTATTTTACGGGGCGGCTCTAACAACAGCGCCACCCCAGACAAGGCGGGGGTTTACAATCTAGAATCTGCAGCCTCAGGAAAAGCCTCTCATATTGGATTCAGGTGTGTCACAGACGTTTACCGCTAGACGCGAATTAAAAAAAGTCCCGACGCAACTTACGCCGGGACTTTCTCACCTAAGTCAGTTCTCTTTACAAAAATCTACTTCATGCGAATAATTTCAGGCTTATACTTCTCAAACTGTGGAATGATACTTTCATTTCCATAAACCAGAATCTTAAACTTCCCAGTACCCATCGTTTCTTGAATAGCAGCGTTAGAAGTTTTTAAAGAGATTCCATTTACATTCTTATTGAAATCCGTCAGATAGCTGAGTGGAACTCCATAGAACTCAAGTGCCAGAATATTATAGGCAAGACGATCCGCTGTCTCAATAGCTCTTGGGAATTGCCCCACAAGTTGATTCTTACCAGCAGAAAGTTCTTTGCTTGTAGCTCCATTTGCTGAGTATTCGCTAATAACTTTCAAAGTTTCATCTAGCGTCACCCCAGCCGTTTCATTCTTTGTAAAAGTTGAAACTTTAAAGCCGCCCGGTTGCTTACGAGCATCAAAATAAGAATAGATCGAATATGTTAGTCCAAGATCGTCTCTTACTTTTTGGTTCAACTTACTGGCAAAGCTTCCACCTAAAACTTCGTTACCCAAACGTAGAGTCAAAAAGCGTGGGTCATCTCTTTCAATCCCCAATTGGGCGATGCGAATCTGAGTCTGCTCCAAGCCCTTTTTCACGATCAAGCGAACTTCAGTTTTGTCAAAAGTCGGAGCCGCCGCCGTCTTCACTTCTGGAATTGTTCTCTTCACCCATTTTCCAAACACCTCTTCCACTCTGGCTTCAAAGGCATCATTGAAATTACCTACAACAGCAAGACTAGTGTTATTGGGACGGAAGAAAGTTAGGTAGTGCTTAATAACATCCTGCTTTGAAAGACCACGCAAAGTTTCGATGCTTCCATTTACATCTTTAGCATAAGGATGAGCACCGAATAAAAACTTATCCATCTCATCGTTAGCAAAGTTTGAAGGGTTATCTACTTTCTTACGTAACGCAGCAGTCATCTGCGACTTCATGCGAGTGATTTCCCCCGCATCAAAGCTTGGATTCATCACAATGTCTGAGTAAAGAGCAAGAAGCTCTTCAGAAGACTTCGATAAAGAATCTGCATAAATCGTCGTAAGATCAGATCCCGCTGAGATATCTAAACCCGTTCCCATCTGACCTAAATCATCGGCAATCTTTAGAGCATTGCGAGATTGAGTCCCCTGCTCTAACAGATAAGCCGTCAATGAGTTCAAGCCATCTTTACCTGCAGGATCTTGCACATTGCCAGCTCTCACTAACGCCGTGAAACTCACGCGCGGAAGAGAAGCATCGCGAACGTAAACAATCTTAAGACCATTTTCTAAAGTCTTTTCTTTAAATGGCAGCAGTTTAAAACTGCTATTACCCAAAACTTTATAACCCGCAGGAATGCTCTGCTGATTGTTTTTAGAACTCGTAGAACACGACACACTCATAACCACCGTAGCAGCCAGTGAAAGAGTCAGAATTGGAGAGATATATCTTTTAATCATGGTCCTACTCCTTCTTAGCCTTTGGAGCCAGAGTGATGATCGAGCGTTGATTTTGCTGAGTGTATTTAGCCATTACCTTTAGGATATCGTCCGCTGTTACTGCTTGATACTTTTCAAGGTCTGAGAAAAGACTGTCGTAAGAACCAGTGACAATTTCATTCACCGCAAGGGCGCGGGCCTTCCCGTCCATCGTGCGCAATGAGTCCACGTAGTCTTTCATGACTTGAGTTTTTGCTTTCTCAAGTTCTTTGTCTGTCACCTTCTGTGAACGCATTTTATAAATCTCATTATAAACGCTTTCAAGAGCCGATGAAGTCTCTAACCCTGGTTTCATGTTCACACCCACTGCAAAGATGCCTGCATCTCTCATTGTGTGGTTATAGGAGTAAGCTGAAGTGGCTTGCTGTTGTTGATACACCAAGCGACGGTAAAGTCGGCTTGAAGATCCATTGCCAAGAATATTTGCGGCTAAGTCCATCGCATACATATCTGCTTCGCCCTGTTTAGGACCTTGAAATGCTACTACGAAAGATGAGTTCTGAACATCTCTACGCGTGATCGCATTTTGTTGAACTTTTTGTGCTGGCTCTGTTGGATATTCTTTTTGAGGAATTTCTCTTTTCTCAAGCTTACCGTAATACTTCTCTACCAATGACTTCACGTTGCTGGTCTTAAAGTCACCCACGATCACCAGAACAGCGTTGTTCGGTCCATAGTAAGAGTTATAAAAATAACGTAATTTTTCGGCATCATAATCTTGAATATCTTTCATGTGACCGATCACTGGCCAGCGATAGTTACTCTTCTTAAAAATTGTCGACATCATTTGTTCGCGCAAAACTCCCATTGGATTGTTGTCCACTCTCCAACGGCGCTCTTCTGCGACAACTTCTTTTTCACTCTTAAGATCGTCTGGACTAATAAGTAAAGAACTCATACGATCCACTTCGATATCCATTATAAGCTCTAACTTATCACTTGGGATATTTTCATAGAATCCAGTGTAGTCATTCGAAGTAAACGCATTATTAGTAATGCCGTTTTCATGCAACGTACGATCGAAGTCTTTGCCGGAATATTTTTTGGCACCTTTAAACATCATATGTTCAAGCATATGTGCTGCCCCAGTGACACCAGGAGCTTCGTCACGTGAACCCACACGGTACCAAGTGTGGTAGCTAATCATCGGAACAGTGTGATCTTCGAGAAGAAGTACTGTCAGCCCGTTCTTAAGAACAAACTTAGTTACTGGTAATGAGATCTTAAGATCACTAGAGTCAGTCCATCCTTTGATGGCGTCAATCACATCTTTTGACGGCTTTGTTGTCGGCAATGGTTCAACCGCAAATGCCGGCTGAAGCATAAGAGTCGATAACAAACTGAGAGCAATTTTTTTCATAGACGCTTCTTTCGTTGATTAATCAGATAGACCACATTTTGAGTGTCGATCGGGATTAAGACAACGACGTTGCGAGGATTTAAGACTTTTGGCAGGACTTAAGGAAAACGCCCTGCTTATGTGTGTAATATGGATGAAAGTCGATTTTATTGAACAACAAAATCAGAGAAGAAAACATCTTTCACGACACCGCGACGAAGGATACCATTTACCTCGCCAGCAATTTTGTCTTTAAGAAAGAGTTTGCCTTGGATACTATCGATATCTGAAAAGTTCTTATCATTTAGAAGACGAACAATTTTATCTCGGGCCTTGGCGCGATTCTCTGGCTCCATCACCTCTTCAAACCCGTCTTTACCTAGCATTTGTAGGTTTACTTCTAGACGAATGGTGCGCTGAGGTTCACCGCCTAAATTCACGGTAAACTTGTCCATCGTATAGACCATGGGCTCGAAATCAAAGTTATCTGCAACAGAGGCCAGCTCTCGATCTGCGGATTCTTCAGTGACCTGTGGACTTTCCCATCCTATTGTCGAGGCATAAACCAGATAAGTCCCAAAGCCCATCACTGCTAAATTCAAAACAGCAAATCCGATCTGAAGGAATTTCCCCAGATTGCGCTTTGGTGCTGCTTGTTCTTGTGTTTCAGCCATATTTCTTCCCCGTTACCTATGCGGTATCGGATTTTCGGGCCTTTGTCTTAATGTAATTCACTGTCAAAATATCAATTTTGTTTGCGAGAAAACGTCTAAGCTTTAGACATGGGGTTTTCATGTCTTGACAAGGTTTGGGCCCTTTCAAGCATAATGATATTTATGAGACTATTCAGAACAGGATTTGCGACGGTAGGGCTTCTGGCAGCAATTCTAGCGCAGCCTACTTTAGCAAAAACCAATCATTCTCAAAGTGACACAGAGTTATTACCTGACTCTCTTTTGCAGATTTCCGAAACGGAAGCCTTCTCTCGATATGTATTCTTAGTTGATAAAGGCGAAAGACTCTTGCGAGTCTATGAAAGAAATGGCGAAAAAATCCGCAAAGTTCAAGAGGTACCCACTGACATCGGTAAGATGGGTGGAAATAAAACCAAAAGAGACGATCACAAAACTCCTGAAGGAATTTACTTCTTAGAACAAAAGCTCTCGCAACCAGATATTCCTTTCAGTCTTTACGGAAGTTTGGCATTCACAACCAACTACCCGAATGTCTTCGATAAGCGCGAAAACAAAACAGGTTCAGGCATCTGGCTTCACGCAATCCCAGACTCTGTTCCGCTCACGAGAGGTTCTCGCGGCTGCGTGGTAGTTCGAAATGACGTAATTAAAGGCCTGTCGGATTACATCAAGCTTCGTGAAACACCGATTCTTATTTTTGATCAGGTTAATTATATTTCAAAAGACAATCACGAAAAGCGCCGCCTTGAACTCAATAGCTTCGTAGAATCTTGGAGACAGGCTTGGGAAAACCAAGACTTAGACTCTTATATGAGCTTTTACGATCAAGACTTCAAAGCTCCAGGTTTTAATTTCAACTCTTGGAAAAAGCATAAAGAAAATCTGAAGAAGAAATATGGATACATCAAAGTCCATCTTTCTCAACCCTACATTGTTCAACACAAAGAACAATTGGTTGTAAAGACACTTCAGAGATATGAATCCGACAAGCACGTTGATTACGGAGTAAAAACTATTTACGCCCTGAAAGACGGTGAGAGCTTTAAAATTATCCGCGAAGAGTGGCTTCCATTCAGCGAACAAAAAGTCGCCGAAGCCATCGCCAAGGATCGTTTCACAGCCACCCAAGCTTCTCAACCCGCAGCTCAACCCAACTAAAAGAAAAACAAAAAAAGCCCTCACTCGAGGGCTTTTTTATTTGTATTTGAACTTATAAATCCAAAAAACAAAGGTTGGTCAAAAAGGTTCAGATGCAAGGCGAAGGATTTCGCCCGCAACGTAGGCGTACTCAATGTACGCCGGAGAGAGGACGAAGTCCGACAACGCAGTCAGGTGAGCCTTTTTCACCGACCTTCTTAGTGAGAGTCTTCTTGGGTGTGTTTCCCGTCTAATTTAAACGTCTCTGAATTCCCAGAAACATCCGGAAGTGCTTCAATGTGTTTCTTCAGCTCTTCTTTAGACAACTCACCTTTTGTTACATTTGATTCTAAAAGACGTGTATCAAATTTCAACTTCTTCGTAGCCTGAGCTAAAGACATATAAACTCCCTCTGTTACAGATAATTCTTATAGCCTAAAAATTGAGCGGCGTCTACCCCACCCCCGAAAACTCAATACCCGCAAACCCAATAACCGAGGTTGGTCAAAAAGGTTCAGATGCGAGGCGGAGGTGGGCTCTCACAGCGCAGGCGTGCTCCAAGCACGTCGGAGCGAGAAAGCCTGCCGACAACGAAGTCAGATGAGCCTTTTTCACCAACCGCAAACCCACCAACCGAGGTTGGTCAAAAGTGGATGTATGCAAGGCGGAAGGTTCCGCCCGCAACGTAGGCGTACTCTAAGTACGCCGGAGAGAGGACGGGGTCTGACAACGCAGCAGACGCCCGCTTTTCACCAACCTCGCCTAGTTCCAGTATTTTGGGGGCTTATCGCTGCTACTCCCCTTCTCATTATCCACGACAAGGCGAAGATTGCGCCCCTTAGACTTAGTTTGGCGACGCTTGTCCATCTTGCGACGGTCATTAAAGTCTTTCAGCTTAAGGCAGATATACCCAGCAACGATCCCGCCGATGTGGGCAAGATAAGCTACTTCTCCACCGCTGACACTTGAGGTCATCATGGAGGCAATCTGCACAAATCCCATCAAGGCCACGAAGTAGCGAACCTTCATCGGGAAGAGCATAAAGAAATAAACGATGCGATCCCCAAACAAGATACCTTGAGCTAACAATAACCCAAAGATCGCACCAGAAGCTCCCACGACAGGCACGATGAGACCTGTTGAAGAGCCGGTTGCTAAGGCATAGACCCATACACCGAGGCAGTAAAGAATCCCAGCACCAACACCCGAGAATAGGTAATAAATCAAAAAGAACTTAGAACCCCATTTTTGCTCAAGCTCTGCTCCAAAGAACCAAAGCATCAACATATTAAAAAGAATATGTGTGATCTGCATGGAGTGCAGGAACATATAAGAAAAAAGCTGCCAAATTTCGAAATTAAAAAGAACTTTACCTGGGTATAGAGCAAAGATGCTCATCACAGGAAGTTTTAAAAAACCTTCACCAATAACCTGAACAAGAAACCAGATTCCAATGTTGGCAATAAGTAGCCATTTTACCATTGGAGTTACTGGAGCTGTTTGAAATGATACGCCTCTATTCATAGTTTTTAAAAATACTCCATAGCTTAGCGTAGGTCTGCTCAAGACTTTCAACCAAGACTTTTGTCTCGGCAATCAGTGGGAAAAAATTTACATCCCCTGCCCATCGAGGGATCACGTGAAAATGTAAGTGCTCAGGTATCCCAGCACCAGCTACCGCGCCATGATTTAATCCGACGTTGATACCGCCGGGCTCATAGGCTTCCGTAATAACTTTCATGGATAAGCGCAGAAGATTTTGTAGATCCATGTATTCTTCATCAGAAAGTTGAAGAACATCTCCGCAGTGTCTTTGCGGCAGAACGAGAACATGCCCACTGTTGTAAGGATACTTATTAATCACAACCATGGAGTGCTTTGATTTAAAAACACAAAGTGAGTCTTCAGAGATCTCTTGGGCTGCTGTGCAAAATACGCAGCCCTCCGGCTTTACTAGCTTCCTGACGTACTTCATGCGATCAGGGCGTGCTAAGACGTCCCTTTCAAGAGGCCAAACCTCTTTATCGATTTGCAGGAAAGCTGTTTTCTCCGGAGCCTTAGTCTCTGACATGCTTACTCCCATACTCCTGGCATTAGGTACATCGGCTGATTTAGGTAGCGAGTCTTAAGAAGGAATTTAAACGCATCTTCTAAAGAAAGACCTTTTTGCGCTTTCAAAGAATCCGCAAACTCTACGAGAGAGTTCAAAGAATCTTCGCGTTCAGCTCCGATATCAAAAATCGAAGTTTTCTTTTTCGGTGGAGTAAAGACAGTGTAGTTGTCACCAAGCTTTGCCATCTCCGCAGCTAGTTTAACTGCGTCGTTGTAAAAACCAATCTGATCCGCAAAACCTTCTTTAACCGCAGTCACACCTGTGAAGACGCGGCCATCTGCGTACTGATCTAATTTATCATCCGCTAGATTACGAGATGTTTTTACAGTGTCGCGGAACTGAGCATAGACTTCATCAACAAGCCCTTGGAAAAGAGCTTTCTCATCATCACGCATAGATCTGTATTCAGCTCCTGAGTCTTTATACTTTCCAGAAGTGATAGAATAGCGAGAGATCTTCGCCCAATCATAGAGCTTTTCCATGTTTGCAAATTCAAAGATAACCCCAATGGAACCGATCAAGGCTCCTGGAGCCACAACGATCTTATCGCAAGCCACACCTGCATAATAAGCACCACTGGCCATGATTCCTGTAGTTACACAGACCACGGGTTTCTTAAGACCGTCTTTGATATTTTTGATCGCTTGGAACATCTCCTGAGAAGGCCCCACTGCGCCTCCTGGAGAATTGATATCAATGAGAACTGCCTTGATGTGATCGTTTTTAGCGTAGCCATCGACGTTTGCTAGAAACTTCTTACCATTCAGAATAACACCATTCATGTCCAGACGAAGAATTGAGTTTTGAGTGATTTTTTGTGGAGCTTGTCCGTCGAGATTTAGCTTTCCAACAATAAAGCCCAAACCTAAGAAAACAACGATTAGAATGATCAGTTTTTTAAAGAAATTATTTTTCATACAGAGCTCGCTTACACTGGTGAAGATAAAAAAAGAGGAACCTATATAGGTTCCTCTTTTAAGACTTATCAGTCAACGCTCTGAATTTCGTTTTCCTTCGTCGCCTTGCGGCGACTTAAGGAAACCTAACGACAATTACTGATTGCCGTCAGTTTTTACGTTTTTAAGTTGATCTGCAAACAAGTCACCGAAAGTAGACTTAGAAGTTGCAGTCGCTTTTTTAACGTAATCTTCAACGTCAGCTTTTGATTCACGAAGTTTAACTAGCTTCGAAGAAAGACCGATCTTACGAGCGTCTTTATCGATAGAGATTACTTCTGCTTTTACAACTCCACCTGGTTGGATGAAATCTTCAACAGAGTTGATCTTATCTGTAGTTAACTCAGAAATGTGGATCAAACCTTCGATGTCAGACTCAAGCTCAACGAATGCGCCGAAGTCAGCAGTTTTAGTTACTTTAACATCGTGTTGTGTACCGATAGCGTATTTCGCTTCGATATTTGACCAAGGATCACCCTCAAGTTGTTTAATACCTAGAGAGAATCTTTCGTTCTCGATGTCTACACCAAGAACAACCGCGCGAAGTTTTTGTCCTTTAGTGAACATTTCGCTTGGGTGGTTAACACGTTTAGTCCAAGAGAAGTCAGAGATATGAACTAGACCGTCGATACCATCTTCGATACCGATGAAGATACCGAAATCAGTTACTGATTTCACTTCACCTTCGATGATTGTTCCAGGAGCATAAGACTCTTTCAACTCAACCCATGGATTTGCTTGAAGCTGTTTCATGCCCAAGCTGATGCGGCGGTTTTCAGTGTCAACTTCAAGAACTACAACTTCTACTTCTTGATCTACTGCTACTACTTGTGAAGGGTGTTTCACACGTTTTGTCCAAGACATTTCAGAAACGTGGATAAGACCTTCAATGCCTTCACCTAGCTCAACAAATGCGCCGTACTCAGCAAGAGATACAACTTTTCCTTTAAGCTTAGTTCCAGGAGTGTATTCAGCTTTAACTGATTCCCATGGATCATTGTGAAGTTGCTTCATACCTAAAGATACGCGTTCTTTTTCTTTGTCATACTTAAGAACTTTAACTTGGATTTCGTCGCCAACATTCAACATTTCTGAAGGATGTTTTACGCGGCCCCAAGACATATCAGTGATGTGTAACAATCCGTCCATACCACCAAGATCAATGAACGCACCGTAGTCAGTGATGTTTTTAACAACACCAGTAACAACTGAACCTTCCGCCATTGTATCAAGAGTTTGTGAACGAAGACTGTCACGCTCTTCTTCAAGAAGTGCGCGGCGAGAAAGAACGATGTTGCCACGTTTCTTGTTGAATTTGATAACTTTGAATTTGAATTTTTTGCCAAGGTAAACGTCCATGTTGCGAACAGGGCGTAGATCGATTTGAGATCCAGGCAAGAATGCTTTAACGCCGATATCAACGCTCAAGCCACCTTTAACTTTAGCAACAACAGTACCTTCGATAACTTCTTCGTTCTCAGCTGCTTTAGAGATGTCAGTCCATGCACGTAGCATGTCAGCTTTGTCTTTAGATAGAACGATCATTCCGTTTTCGTTTTCGATACGGTCGATAAGAACTTCTACTTTGTCTCCAGCTTTCACTTCGCGAACACCGTCAACGATACGGAATTCATTGATCGCGATTAAACCTTCAGACTTGTAGTTGATGTCCACAAGAACGTAGTCAGATTGAACTTCTACAACTGTTCCTGTAACAACGTCGCCGACTTTAAAATCTTGTTCTTTCATGGAAGCTTCGAAAAGGTTTTCGAAATCACCTTTTTCCGCTTTTGCGTTTAGAATGCCAGGATTTGCAGGTACTTTTGCATCTTCAGCATCCAAGAAAGCTAGGACTTTTTGTCTCTCAAGCTCGGCTTTGTTTAATTGTTTCGTCATATAGATTTTGGAACCTCCCACGTAGTAAAACCTCTTGGGCTCTACCCGTTACCTTTCTTCGCTCATAGGCGAAACACTGGTTTAGCGACCTATGGGGTGTAAAGTCAAAGGTTTTACGCAGTCCAGCGAGTTTTTCGATAGTCCTGCATTATAAGGTAGTTAGGTCAAAAAAGGACAATTTTCGAAGCTCCGGCCTCATCTGCAATATATGAGAGCTGAGAGCCAAGCTGAGACATATCTCAAGCTCTGAAGCCACGTGAGGATACCCCCAATCCGGAGAGAGCTGAACCCGCTCGACACATCCTCGAACTCTTGCCCTGCCCGCCAAAGGAGAGCTTGCAGATTCAAGAATGGGCATCTGAACTTTTTTCTAATCCGAGGGTTTGATTTGCTACAAACAACTGCCTTTGTTATCCGTCTCCCATAACAAACATAAAGGACGTTTATGAAAGCGTTACTAGCTCTAAGCTTAGTCTTCTTTGCAAGTTTCTCAACGCATGCTCAAAGTCTTACAAATTTTTGCGATAAATTTAACGAACCAGCAGATATAGAAAATCCGTCGCAGCAGCAAATTCACGACTACCAACACTATTCTATCGTAGAAAGTCTTGAAAAACTTTATTCGGGCAAAAGAATGAAATTCAAAACTCCTAATGATCTTGCTCAACACCAAGAAAAGGTCGCAACAGTGACTAAAGAAACTACTGAGCACTTTGGGTACTCAGTAAGCACAGAACAACTGTTATATTGTTCGAATAAAAATACCGCTGGTATCGACTTTAATCTTCTGCGCTTTGCCGTCTATTCTGCTTTAAGAAATATCTTTATATTTTAATTGGTTCAAAATGGGTGGGTCTTTATCTGCGTAAAGACACCATGAGGGTTGAGGATCACGTGATCTACCTCAAAAAACTTTCACAAAGTATCAAAAAAAAAAGAGCCGGCATGGGCTCCTTTTTAAAATCTCTAAATGAAACTCGAAAAACTAAATTTTCGTTCTAACAAACTCTTCAACTTTTGAAACAACTTGGTCGAAATTCAACTCTGTCGAATCTAAAACGAAAGCGTTTTCTGGGATCGCCATTGGCGCCACTTTGCGAGTGGAATCTTGCATATCGCGCTGTTGCTGTGCCTTTACCATATCGCCTTGATCAAGCCCCAATTCAGTCGCACGACGAGCCGCACGCAATTCGCTGTTGGCTGTTAGATAAACCTTAGCTTCTGCATCTGGGAAAACCACAGTTCCACAGTCACGTCCTTCAGCCACCAAACCTTCACGTCCTTCAGCGCAGTTACGCTGAACTTGAAGAAGAGCTTTGCGAACTTCTGGATAATGACTCACCTTGCTTGCAAAGTTACCAACATCTTCATGAGCAATTAGATCTGTAACATCTTCTTCGCCGAAGAAAACTTTCGTTCTTTCATCGGCCAATCGAACACTCCATGCAGGATTTGAAGTCAGGTCTGTTAAAGCTTGAACATCGTCCAAATCGATTTGCAGTTTTAAAGCCGCAAAAGCCAGTCCACGATAGAAGGCTCCTGTGGAAACCCAGTTCCACCCAAGTCTGCGCGCCAACTCTCTACTAACAGAAGATTTTCCAGAGGCCGCAGGCCCATCAATCGTAATCACCATTCCCATAACTCTCCAAGCGTCTTTCGACATTTCGGTTTTTCTCTGCTTAAGGTAAAACCGGAACCTCTTTAAGAACCTCAGCCAATGCTTTCATGGCCGCCTCATTCTCATGCTCTAGCCCCACACTGAGTCTCAAGTGTGTCTTAAAACCGTAGTTTAAGAGAGGTCTCATGATAATCCCGCGCTTCAATAGGGCTTCGTTCACTTTCGCGGCGTCGCGAAGTGTGTCGAACATCACAAAGTTCCCTTGCGAGGGTATGTAGGGCAGGCCTAATTCTTCTAACTTCTCGTAAAAGTAATCAAGCCCTTTCCAACAGATCTGCTGCGATCGCTCAATAAATTCTTTATCTTGCAGAGCCGCATTTGCTGCCACTTGAGCTAAATCGTTGACATTGAACGGTTTGCGCACCCGGTTATAAACTTCGATAACCTCTTTAGGCGCAATCATGGCTCCCACGCGGAAGCCAGCTAATCCATAGATTTTTGAGAATGTTCGTAAGACAATCAAATTGCTGTAATCATTTAGATAATTCTGAGCCGAAGAGTAACTCGGATCTCTGACAAACTCATTATAAGCTTCATCAAAAACGATCAAAACATCGTCGCGATTGCCAAGTTTTTTCAAAAACGCTTCGACATCCTTTTTAGGAGCAAAAGTTCCAGTAGGATTATTCGGATTTGAAACAAAGATTAAACGGATTTTTCTTTCAGGATGCGCGAAATATTCCTCTGCAATAGCCTCTAAATCAAATTGATACCCCGATTTCATTGGCACTTTATAAAGCTTCGCACGATTTGCCGGAGCGCTCACTTCATAGGCATTAAACGCTGCCTCCGAAGTTAAAACACCGTCTCCGGGCTCGCAATAAATGCGATTTAAAAGATCAATAATTTCATCACTGCCGTTTCCTATAGCAAGTCGGTCTTTAGAAAAGCCCCATTCTGCTGATAAAGTTTGCAGAAGTGCATAGTGCGATGGATCTGGATAGAGATGTTGTTGCTCTAAAGCTGCCTTTACCGCACTTAAAGCCTTTTGACTCGGACCCAAAGGATTTTCGTTACTCGCCAATTTATAAACGGTCGTCAATCCATATTCTCTTTGCGTTTCAGAAATCGGCTTACCTGGCTTATAGGGAACCAGATTCAGAATTTCGGGAGAAATCTTCACTTTAGAGTCCTTTGCTTAAGACATTTTTTTTGCTATAGTTGTCCGCCTAGCTTTAACATATTTCGTAGCAATTTCAATTATAGAGAGCGATTTAATGCAAAAGAGTTTCTTGTTAGGAATCAGCGTAGGAGAGTCCTTCGCCGAATTCGCACTGTTGTCGGGCGATAAAGCCGTAGCACTCAAAAGAATTTATTTCTCCAGAGATAATCTCAAATCAAATCTTCAACAGTTTCTGCAAGACAACTCGGATTCAAAACCTGAGAAGGCTTTTATCAGTCTTCGGCTGCCAAAGCGCCTTTTGGATTTTAAGCTCAGTGGCCCAGCAGCTCACCTAACCACTGCGGGTTTTGAGGACTGGCTAAACATCTGTGGAAAATCTTTACCACTGACAGAGCAGAGCTTGGTTTTTCCTATTCAAGAAAGACTTTCAGCAAATGGCGATGTTGTTCAAGCTCTTGAAATCGAACACCTCAAAGAAGTTGCGCAAAAAATTAAAGAAGCGCAGTGCTCGAAAGTATGTATTCATTTTCTGCACGCTAATAAAAATCCTCTTCATGAGGAACAAGCAAAAAGCTTCTTACTAGAACAAGGTTTTGAAGTTTTCACTCCAATTTCGACTGACGATTCCGAGGTTTTGCGCTGGAACAAAAACTCTTTGAACGCGACTGTTTCAGGAGTTTTAAACGAGCGCAAAGAAGAGATCTTTGCAGGCCTTGAAGGTGTACTTGAAAAAGAAAACATCTTCCTGATGAATTCAGAAGGTCACGCTACTCCCCACTTGAGCTCACATCCTATAGGGGATTTCTTTTCTGCTTCAACTGCGATGGCTTTAACTTATGGCGAAAAGAACAAGGCTGATATTCTCTACCTTGGCTTAGAGTCTTTTACTTTTATTTATGCCGATGAGTGGAGCGACACTTGGCAAAGCCCATGGGGGCCTGTTGCCGCAAAACATGCTCGCATGGAAGAACTCGAGATTCAACCGACTGCGTGTATTGGCTTAAATGACTTTGGCCGTTTCGACTTTGACAACAACATCACAGGTTGGGAACCAGGTCCTATGCTTTTAGGGCGAGGTCAGAAACCCACTTTGATCGATCTATGGGCTGAAAATCCAAAATTACAGGCTTTAGAAAGCCTGCAAGAGCGAGTTCAAGCAACGGGTGTACAAAGATTTAAAAATGCTATTTTTGCTATGTCAAAAATTAGCAGCATGAAAGACAGCGACGTCCCTAAGCTAAGCAAAGATCTACAAAGCTTGAGTCTGCAACGCCTAGCTATGGAAGCTTTTTTAAAACGCAAAACTCAGAAACTTCTAATTATGGGCCCTCTGGCTTCTGTCTTTGGAAACGCTTTTAAAAAAGATAAAAACTCTATGATCTTCACAGAAGAATTCCATGAGTCTATGGCATTGGCTCTTTGTGGCGCTAAATATACGGAGGGTAAATAGATGAACTATCAAACAGAACTTTTCCACTCCCTCTTAAATTCTTTTTTAAATGAAGACGCGGCCCTTATGCTTACAGATGGAACTGTCCTTGCCGTTCGCGGAGAAGCTCCGGCGATCTATGGAACATTAGCCGCTGCCGCAACGACTGTGAGTAAGTATTTAAAGCTTAAGGAAAACGACGTCGCGATTCTTAACGATCCTTATAGTGGCGGATCAACTCTGAATGAGATGACTTTTGTAATGGCCGTCTCCGAAGATATCTTGTGGATGCGCAAAGTGCCTCTCTGCGAAAACTTTGCCTTTGCAAAGTCCATTGAAGAAGAGGGCTTAAGAATTCCTCCAACACCGATTTTAATGAATGGGCATATCAACGAGATGATTCTTGGCGCGATGGGAGCTCACCCTCTCTGCCCAGCTCATTTGGTTGATTGGGTGAAAGCTGAAATTGCAAAAATGCAAAATGCGGCGAAACGCCTTCACGAGAGCATTGAGTTCTCGGGTCTGCAAGTGACTCCTGAAATTATCAGTGATTATATTTCCGCTTCTAAAAAAGCAGCCGTTCACAAGATTTCTGACTCCGCTTCTGGGGAGACTCGCGTCGATGTACAACTAGATAGCGGCGAACTTTTACGTGTCTCCATGGAAATTCATGATGGCAAAATCAATCTCGATTTCAGCGGCACAACTGCTGGCAAGATGACCTTCCTGACTGAATCTGCTGTTTACGGAATTTGCTTTTATGCCATTAGCCAATTTTATAAGTTCACACACCTTGCGAACAGTGGTTCTTTTTCCACATTGCAGATTGTTTCACCGACAGTTTGCTGGCTCAATGCAAAGTACCCATCGCCAGCTTACCGAGGTGTGACAGTAGGTGCAGCAGCTTTGAAGAATGCGATCGAATTGGCTCTTTCACAGATTCATAGCAAGACACCAGTCGCGATCAATTGCGGAGTGTCCACGCAAATTCAGCTCGAGTCGGATACGCAATCTTCGGCTCTGCAATTTGCTATTGGCGGCGGCGCTTCTCATCAACAATCCGGTGGAGCTGCAACAAGCTCTACGGTCTCGATTGAAAAAATTGAAACCGGCCTTCCGGTGCTAGTGACAGAAGTTAAATTTAAAGGAGCCACTGAGGACACCTTTAAACAATCTGGCGGTCGTGGCGTTGAATTTGGTATTAAAGCACAATCTGATATTCAACTTCGTTGGATGACAGATCTGACGACACACTCACCGCGCTTGCCAAAAAGCTTTGTCAGGAAATCGATCACACAGTTTAAAGTTCTAGACAGCAAAGACTCTGAACAAGTCTTGCAAGCCCAAGGGGATACTGTTTTAAAAAAGAACAGCACTTTTAAACTTGCGACTGAGTGTGGAATTTGTTTCGATAAACAAAGCCCATCCTAACTTAAGAGCTTCGAGACATGGAGTCTCTTGCTCTTTGAACAATCAACTAGAGGTGCTTCAATGTCTGAGACGACTTATCTTGCCGGCGGATGCTTTTGGGGTCTTGAAGATCTTATCGCGAAACTTCCCGGAGTTTTAGAAACCGAAGTGGGCTATATGGGAGGAGTGCGCCCGAACCCCACCTACGAACAAGTCAGCACGGGTGTCACTCATCACGCCGAAACCGTCAAAGTCGTTTTTGATCCTAAAGTTTTGAGCTTTGAAGATCTGCTGCTTTACTTCTTTAAAATTCACAATCCAACGACTTTAGATCAACAGGGAAACGACATCGGTAGCCAGTACCGAAGTGTGATCTTTACAGAATCCCAAGAACACCAAGCCATGGCTCAAAAAGTCATAGACAGAGTTAATCAAAGCGGAGCCTGGAAAGCCCCACTCGTCACAGAAATCGCCAGCGGCGCCACCTTCTGGAAAGCTGAAGATTACCATCAAAAATATTTAGAGAAAAAACCAGACGGCTACACATGCCATTGGGAAAGAAAAATAACCTTCTAAACCCCTCTCCTATCTACACTCTCTTTTTTATTTTTTGCAGATTTGTAAATTGGGAGATGCCGAATCTAAAGAGTAGGCTGTAGGTCAGTCAGGGATACAAAACCCGAGTTCCGCAGCAGTCTCTCCCGAAGGGAGGACGTCAGCGAGGACTGTCCGAGGGGTTTGTAGCCCTGACTGACCTAGAGCCGGTCTACTTAAATTTTAACGACTTTGGCGCCCGCGTCTTCTAGGCACTTTTTAATACGCTGAATATGCTCCACGCTGGTTGTCTCCAGAGTAAAGTCGATACGAGTTTCACGCAATGATAAACCTTGATGAACGCGGTCATGGCGTACTTCAATAACGTTAGCTTTTTGAGAGGCAATGGCTTGAGTGAGTTTGCTCAAGTTTCCTGGAAGGTCATCGACGACAACGGAAAGGTCGCAAAGGCGTCCTCTCACAATCTGTCCTCGATCGATAATTTTTGAAACTAAATTCAAATCAATATTACCACCGCTAATAATAATACAAGTCTTCTTGCCGAGGTTTAATCCTCTCGACATAGCCGCCGCCATCGCAGCTGCTCCAGATCCTTCAGCCACTGTTTTGGCTCTTTCCATCAGAAACACAATCGCTTCAGCGATTTCATCATCACTGACAGAGACCACTTCATCAACGTACTTGGAAATAAAATTATCGTAAATGATTTGGGATGGATACTTAATGGCAATGCCATCGGCGATTGTTGGAGGACGTTTAATATCTGTTGGCTGTACGCCCTTAAACAAGTTAAGCATTCCCGGAGAGCGATCACTTTGAACGCCATAAATTTTAATCTTTGGATTAATAGTCTTAGCTGCCAAAGCGATCCCACTAATAAGCCCGCCACCACCGATTGGAATCACGATAGAGTCTAAGTCAGGAACCTTTTCTAAAACTTCCAAACCGATAGTCCCCTGCCCTGCGATGACAAAAGGATCTTGGTAGGGATGCACGAAAGTATAACCATGTTCCTTTTCTAACTGACGGGCGTGCTCGTAGGCTTCGTCATAGATATCTCCATGCAAAACAACTTCAGCTCCATAAGCTTGAGTTGCAGAAGCTTTGTTCAAACTCGCGTTCACCGGCATGACAATCGTGGATTTTACTCCGGCAAGACTTGCTGAAAGAGCCACCCCTTGGGCGTGGTTCCCGGCAGAACTTGCCACCACTCCACGGGCTTTTTCATCAGCCGTTAGATTAGAGATTTTATTATAGGCGCCACGGAACTTAAAGCTGCCTGTTCTTTGTGTATTTTCAAACTTGAAATAAACATCACTGCCAATCAACTTGCTGGCGTTCAAAGAATGGCTCATCTCCGTGGTACAAATAATGTCTTTAATCAGTTCACGGGCTTTTTGAATATCGGAAAAGGTCACTTCCATGGCTTCGAACTCCTCACAGGGGACTTATGGCAATAATGTCCTCGAAAATGCCAAGACACGCAAGGACCAGAGAGTCTTTCTGGTGGTTTTTTTAAGAAGATTCCGCAATCTCGCACCCCGTCAGAAGGATAGTCAAAGCAGCCCTTGTTTCAATGACCCAATACTCGAATAGAAACCGTTGAAAATACGAGCTCTCGGAGATGAGGAAAGACTGCCCTAGGAGCTGCAAATCCCTCGAACAGCCCTCGCTGACCTCCTCCCTTTGGGAGAGACTGCTTCGGAACTCCGGCTTTGCAGCTCCTAGGGCAGTCTTTCTCAGTCCTCTGTGGGTCTCTCTTACAAGCATGGTTGGACGAAAATGTTCTTAAAATGCTCTTTTTTAAGCTATCTTGCCACAGGAAAGTTTTATAGATTATGGATGGCAACTTTCTCGTTTCAGAAGCGACGGGTTTCACGAAAGGACAGCATGGAAATCGCTCTTGTTAAATCCCTATATAGAGAGACAGATAAATTTCTAAATAAAGAAATCGAACTTAAAGGCTGGGTCCGCAAAATGCGTGATCAGAAAAATTTCGGTTTTATCGAACTGAATGACGGAAGCTTTTTCAAAGGCGTCCAAGTGGTCTTCGATCAAAGTTTAAATAACTTCGATGAAGTTGCAAAGCTTTCTCTGTCTAGCTCTATCCGCGTAAAGGGTACAGTCATTGAATCTCAAGGCGCAGGTCAAACATTTGAAATCAAAGCCAGTGAGATTGAAATCTACCAAAAAGCAGATCTGGATTATCCACTCCAAAACAAGCGCCACAGCTTTGAATTCTTGCGCGAGATTGCACACTTGAGACCACGTACAAACACGTTCTCTGCAGTTTTCAGAGTGCGTTCGGTTTTGTCCTATGCGATCCACAAGTTCTTCCAAGAAAATGGCTTTGTGAACGTGCATACTCCAATCATCACCGGATCAGATGCTGAGGGCGCTGGAGAAATGTTCCGCGTAACAACTTTGGATATGAATAAGCCTCCCCGTAAAGAAGATGGCAAAATTGATAACTCTAAAGACTTCTTCGGAAAAGAAACTCATTTGACTGTGAGTGGTCAATTGAACGGCGAAACCTATTGCGCGGCTTTTAGAAACATCTATACATTCGGTCCTACGTTCCGCGCGGAAAACTCCAACACCTCTCGCCACGCCGCTGAGTTTTGGATGATCGAGCCAGAGATTGCATTTGCAGACCTCAATGCCAACATGGAGTTGGGTGAAGCGATGATCAAGTTCATCATTCGCTATGTGATGGATGAGTGCCCCGAGGAGATGGAGTTCTTCAACTCATTTGTGGAAAAAGGTCTCTTTGATAAATTGAACAACGTTCTTAATAACGACTTCGGCCGTGTGACCTACACAGAGGCTATTGAGATCTTACTGAAATCAGGCAAGAAGTTTGATCACAAAGTTGAATGGGGCATTGATATGCAGTCAGAGCACGAAAGATATCTGGCTGAGGAGCACTTCAAGAAACCAGTGTTTGTGACGGACTACCCGCGCGGTATTAAAGCTTTCTATATGAAGCTCAATGATGATCAAAAGACTGTGAAAGCGATGGATCTGTTAGCTCCAGGTATTGGAGAGATCATCGGTGGTTCTCAGCGTGAAGATCAACTAGCGATCTTAGAAGAACGCATGAGAGATATCGGCCTTGTTCCAGAGGACTATTCTTTCTATACAGACCTTCGCCGCTACGGAAGCTTCCCGCATGCCGGATTCGGTTTAGGTTTCGAGCGTATGATGATGTATCTCACAGGTATGTCGAACATTCGTGACGTGATTCCGTTCCCTCGTACTCCGAACAATGCCTTGTTCTAAAATGTCTCATTCTGAGAGGCACCCCAAAAGGGTGCTTTTTTTTCGCCTAAACTTGTCCACCTTTGTTTCTAGACCCGACCTTAATCTTGAGTTTCCGAGATTTTACTCTAGTTCACTTCTTGAAAGCCGATGAGGAACTATAGGAGTCAATTTGTTCAGATCAAAGTGTTGGAAACCTCTTAGAATTATCTTCTCAGTGCTGTTCGCAGTTTCTTTTGCGTTTGCAGAGGGCTTTGAAGAACTGCAAAGCATTGTTCTGACAGGTAATTTGAATGGTCGCACCTCTTTAGATTTCAGAAAAAATGCGCGCAACGTAAAGTATTTAGTCCCAGAAGGCACTGAAGGAACTGTCGTTGAGACTCGCAAACTCAGCCGCACAGGCTCCTATGGAATTAAAATTCGCATCACACGAGTCGGTGACTCTAAAGCCAAGAACCTACCTAAAGAGGGCGAAGAAACTTGGGTTTACTTTTCGCAAAAGGATCCGTGGTTAGCTCTGAAAGACGTTGAAGGCGAAGACATTCAGGACCCTGAATTAGCACTTACTTCTCGCGCCATCAAAGACGGTGAAGGCATGCCAACTCCAGAGGGAGCCGTAGCTGCCCCTCGCCTTCCAAGCAAAGAAGAAATTCTTCGTGAACAAAAGCCAGAGCGTCCAGTTCCCAAACCTTCCTTAGATCCAAATTTAGAAAAAGCAGATGAGCCAGCCTCTAAAACAGAAGCTGATATTTGCATAGACTGTAATCACGTAACGAGTTCCCCTCGACCTCCTCAGAGGAATGTGGAAGCTATTCGTGCTGTCCAAGAAAAGATTCAAAACATTCCCGATATCCCCGACAAAAAATGGGCTCAGTTCCCTGGGGTTGTAAAATACTCCACCAGTTCGGAAGTGGATAAGACCATTAAATACGGGATGAGAAATAAAGAAACTCGCTCAAAGCGACTTTGCTATCGCTATGTAAAGCGTTCCCTATTGGGCGGAGACTTAGTCGATGACTATCTTCCAGGGGCTCAAGCAAAAAACGCGGTGGGTGATCTTAAACGCCGTGGTTTCATCAATATGATGGACGATCCTCGCTATAAGGACCTGATTAAAAATCCTAAAGATGCTCCAAAGGGTGCTGTGTTAGTTTACAGAAATACCCGAGACGCTAAGCATGCGGGCCATGTGGAGATTAAAACGGACTGGGGCTCAAGCGGAGGATACGTCAGTGACTTCTACCGCCCGACCAATCATACCCTTTCCAACCGCCAACTTATTGGTGTTATGATTAAAGAGAAATAGTTTTAACTTAAGGAAGTTATCATGAAAAAAATCAGCAGAGTTTTATTAGTGACCGCTCTACTTATTTCTTCTCAAGCCTTTGCTAAAGATTTAAAAACTTATTTCTCGAAGCTTCAATCTTATAGCAATAAAGATTTAGTCATCAGCCTTCATCACAATGACGATGCCGTGGCTTTAAAAACTCAAGACATGTTGCAGACGATTCAAGATGCTGTGGACTATTTGATGACTGGCAAAGAGTCTATGGATTTAGCGTTTGCCAAAGAGCTTGTACGAGTCTCTGCTCTGACATTTAAAACAGATCCATCCGAAGCTGCGACAGAAATGCTGATGCCACTATATAAGAAAAACAAAGCCTTGTTAGACCAAGCCCTGCGCAGCCTTCCTAAGAAAGACGCCAAGGATCTACTAGAATCTTTAAAGAGCACCGAGCGAGAAGAACGCTCTGGGAATGGTTAAATTCACAAATAAAAAACGAGGTTAACCACCTCGTTTTTTTTTACCTAAAGATTTGAACCAAACAGCCCTTTTTATTCTTCTACATTGCCAACAGCCTCTGGACGACAAAAACTCACAATTTCTCCGATATTAGGTCTACGATTAAGCTTAATCCACTCTCTTTCTATTCTCTTAACGATATCAGATGGAGAGCCCTTCCACGCTTTAAACCCGCCGTTCTTTGTTTCATTACCGGCATTCATTGCCTTTTCGGACAAAAGTGAAAAAATCACTTCAAGTACAAATGCTCTGAACTTTTCCTCATCATGACTTTCTCTAAAGTCGCTTATTAGAGCGATAAGAAACCATAGCCCCATGACATCATCTTCTAAATCAGTAAGTATTTGTTCTCTTAGCTTGATAGGTATCAATTCATTCACCTGTGAATTTTATTTTAATTCCCGGCATGACAGGAATATTAGTGTCAATAGTCGGTGGTCCGGAAGAAGAACTAGGTTTAAATCCAACAGCTCTGCCATCTCGATCCTACTAGCGAACCCTAAAACGTACAAACTTATGCTAACGGTCGTTTTAATTTTTAGAGCAAATCATCTTATACGAAGTCGCTATGAATACGTTCCAATTTCTCTCTTTCTTCTATTGTTCTCGAAACATCACCACTCTTCTATCCAGCTATTTCCACAGCCGTAAAGATTCATATCTCCACCTCTGAAAAGAATCTGGTCCGTACTCTCCCACCGACCCACCTCTGGATCATACCCCCTAGCTCCAAACTCCACTACCAATGTATCTATATGAAATTACCCGAATAAGGGACTCGATTCAAAAAAACTACAGCCGCAAACAGCCGCGCACAATAGTACTATTGTATCCGTCTTAAATGTTCTCCTACCTCTGTGTCGCAACTCAATCTACTGCCAGGAGGATCCATTTATTTTTTATTCATTCAAAAATAGTGATTTCTCCGCCGGGTGTACAAATTATTTGGAGATTACTAGCAGTGTTTATTTCCCAAGCTTCATAGTCAGGAATTGCGGGATTTCTTATTTTTTTCATTCCGTTATCAAACTCGATGAGAAGATCACCATTTTCCGCCACCTCGAAACCACTTACCACACTCTTAAAGAAGTCGGCTAATATAAGCTTTGAACGAATATCTATAGGGGCAATAGAAAACTTCTCTCCTAAAATTTCCGCTTCTGAGCTACCCAAGCCGATACGATAAAACTTCGCCTCCGTACTAAGCTCTAAGGTAGTCGAAAAACCAATTCTGATGTCTGTTACTTGCATACCCAAAATATCTTTTTTAAAGCTTTTAATAGTTTCGTTTGTTTTACTCATTACTACTTCCAAGGTAAATTTGACTGAATGCGCCGACCTTCAGCCCCGAATGTCGGCGCATTCACGAAATTATTGCCAACTCACCCATAAAGGTTGGCATCTTCGCCATTAAACAGTATTGGATCCGTACTCATCCGTCGACTAACTTCTGGATCCTACTGACAGCAACAAGGCCAGGGACCAGCCGAGCGATTTTTAGCCACAGTTTGGCCTCATATCTTGAAGAAACTAGCGATGGCGGGAACGCCGATTTTCAAAATTTCCGGTAAAAATTGAACGATGTTTTCGATCATCAAAATCCTCTTTCAGTAACTTCGTCTTCCTTCAAAAAATTCGTATCAAGTCGCATTTTCAGGCCGTGCCACCCCCTGTTTTAGCGTGTCAACGGATTGCGCCATGACCACTCTGTACATCGTGCCAGCGTTGCCAATTTTATCGAATTTTTTGGCACGATCCAGGCACGGATTCCGTGGAGGAACTATAATTTTGGCACGCTTATACCGTATTTCTTAGATGGGGGCTGCATAGAGAAAGCATACATCGACACCTTCTTGCTTCGTCATCTTTGCATACGGAACCACTCCAGCATTTTCGGTCGAGACACTTGGACGAAAGGGAACCGTTCCCATTTGACCAAGCTGAACAGTCGTTCCTTTTTTGAAAGCCTCCAAAAGCATGTTCTGGCAGATAGCGACATCTGCGAGTGGATAGGCTTTATCATCACTCGGTGTCCAAGGTAGGACTTGATGAAACCAACGATGCGACGATGACGGCCAATTGTGAAATTCAAAGACTAGCTTTTTGTAATCACTCTTCGTCATAAAACCATTGTCTTTAACCCACTCCAGCTCAAAGACGACCTGAGCCCGGTCATTAAAGCTAAATGTGACTACTTTTGCTTCGGACCAATCGCCACCTGCGAAAGCTAGTGACCCACAGCCCAGTGTCAGTAAAAATATAATCAGTCTATTCATTCGATGCCTTTCGGTACTTTAACTAGATCCGTAATGATCTAGTTCCCCGGTACTATGAGGGTATTGCTTCCCAACTCGTTCGTCAGCAGTTGGTTTAAGTTGTATATGTTCCCGGCGTTATTGTTGGACCGAGGGGCTGTAATACATCCGTTCGAGGCATTACCCGGAGCATGGATGTTAAAGCCACCCCTGCCTAGACCAAACTTATACAGACTCCTTGAAAAAGCGCCCGGATCAAGGAACCAAGTGCCGTACTGTGAATCTGGCAGTTTTGTAATGTCATAGGTACCCGCAGGGATTGCACCGTTTGTCATATTTTGAGGCCCTGAGCTAGTAAAGGCATTGATGGCCACTGTGGTTCCGCCATTGTTACTTGTACATAAGAGAATGCCACCACTGAATGTACATCTCGCCAAGCCCACCGGGTCCACCCAGTTAACAGGATCGTTGGCAACGTACCCATACAAATTCGTATCCCCACCATTAAACAATATCGGATCCTTACTCAACCATCGACCAACTTCTGGATCATACTCACGAGCACCAAATTTTACCATGCCAGTATCACTATCATAAATGCCACCAGCAAAACCATAAGGCTGAAAACCTTTGTTAGAAAGTCGCAACAGAGGGAGTACCCGCTGATATTCCGCTAGTCCTATTTCGATTAAAGTCATAGTTATGCTGGCTGAGAATAGCTCCATCCCTCGTTACTTTCGAAAGCCGTCCTCCTAAGTCATATTCATAGCAAAATTAACATTCATCTTTTTCTGAAGAAGCCAATTCATATGAAATGACGACTCTTTGTTCAAAGGTTTGGACCTACATCTCAAGAACTTCTGCTACCTTTAAGCACAGTTTGGGCATCATTCACTTACTTATTATTTATTTTTTAACTTGTCTAAATTAACTGCCATTAATTTCTCAGAAACTGTATGCGAAAGTGATTTGTTCGCTGATAACCCAAAATCATCTGTGACAACGGAGTCTAAATACTTCGCAAGCTCAGTCCGCGTCGTACCGCTATAAAGCATACCAACAATTCGTAAGGCATACTGGTCATATTCCGCTTTGGCATTAGGATTATTCTTAATGCCAATCGGGTCCCAATCATTCAATAATATCTTTTTTACTTCCATATCTGTTTTCATCACTCATCCATTTCTCATGGGATTTTCTACTTTCCCCTAAACGAGTCAGAACTCGAAGGTATCACTGTAATTACGTGCCCCGAAGGGTTTAATATTACTTGCCCTCCTGGACCACTGTAAATTACACCTCCATTTGAGTTTGGAGTAACTGAAGTCGGATTTTTTACCGTATCCAAAATAACTCTTGGGCTCATACTTCCACCATCACTTCTTGAAATTGCGCTATTGATCCCATGCCTAGTATATCCCGTTATAGGGCAACTACGCCCTGAGGAGCCTCCTAGAGATCCGCCAATTGATCCAGATGGTCCAGCACCACCGCCAGCGAATGGATCTTTCTCTAAAACTTGACCAGATTTTCTAGTTGTCCCTTCAGGATCAATCCAATTTACAGGATCATTTTGCACGTATCCATAGAGATTAGTATCTCCACCATTAAACAGTATCGGATCCTTACTCAACCATCGACCAACTTCTGGATCATACTCACGAGCACCAAATTTCACCATGCCAGTATCACTATCATAAATTCCACCAGCAAAACCATAAGGCTGAAAACCTTTGTTAGAGTCGAATATTACTTTTCCAAAGTCAGAATAATCTATTCGTTGAATAATACTTCCATCGCTACTATTGACGATCATACGAACGGAACCTAGATGATCGCGAATTAGAGCATGGTTTACGACATCATTTTTCTTATTCATTTTAACTAATAGCGAATTGGCTAGTTTGTATTCCCGTTCTCTTTGATTCTCGCAAGCCCATTGCGGTTCAAGCCGTTGTAAAGAGTGAAGTCACCATAAACGAATATGTCTCCTGAGCCATCATCGGCCGTCTTCACTCCCCATCCAGTTGCATTGACTCCAGCTCCTAATGCAAACGACATATCCATGCTTCCATCCGGGTTTAAACAGATAATTCGTGGAGCACTTAGATTATTAAAGTATCCAGTGAATCCGCCAGTTGCATAAATTCGACCGTCTTTCGCAATAGCGATACTCGTTACATATCCACGATCCACCGTCGTTGAGGATGCCGTATATTTGTAGGTTAACCCCATACCAGCGTTGAATGTAGGATCCAATGCACCGCTAGCTTTTAACTTTACCAATCCCATCTTTGTTTGCCCTTGGAATCTTTGATAAACACCCGCGACGTAAATCCCTCCGTCGGGCGCCACTAATAGATCATAAATCGCAAGCGATGTCGCTGGAGCCGCATAAGCTGGACCCGTACCGACGTTAAAACTCGAACTTAAAATACCGGTATCTTTGAGTCGCACAATATGTGCCCGAGCAGTTCCGTTATACGAAGTAAAGTTCCCTGCCATAAAAACATCATTAGTTCCATCATTGGCAGCTTTAATAACATAAACATAAGAGCCTCCAAAACCGGAGCCCACGTTGAAGGAAGTGTCAGTCATCCCGTCCGGAAATAAACGGATTGAACGACTAGATGCGACTCCTTTATAAGTAGTGAAAGACCCACCTACGTAGAGCTTTCCAGATTTGTCAGGAGCTGGGGTAATTTCATAAACTTGATTGTTGAAGGCCGTTCCTGTTAAAAAGGTCGTATCTAAGCTGCCATCGAAATTCAAACGAGCTATTCTGTTTACAATGACACCTTTATATGTGGTGAAGGCGCCGCCTACATATAACTTTTTTGCATCCTCATCGAAATAGAGAGTCGAAACTTCCCCATTGAATCCTGTCCCGACAACAAAGCTTGTGTCGATTGAACCATCTTGTTGGATTCTAACTATATACGGGGATGATACTCCTCGATAAGTCGTGAAGTTTCCAGCAAGGAAAAGACGGTCTGAGCCATCATTGACTTCGACGACTTTTTTTAGCAATCCCGATCCACCGGCAATTCCTGTCCCGATATTAATTCCAATATCTGGCGTGCCATTTTCGTTCAGTCGAGCTAATCGAGCAAACCCAAAAGCGTCGTAAGCCGCAAAGTTCCCCCCCACATAAACATCATCATAGGGATTAACGGAATTAGGCGGCACCAACAAAGAATAGGTAGCAGCTGAAAATCCACGATTACTAAAGTCAGCGCTCAACAATCCTGTCGCTTGTACTCTGGCAAAGTAACCTTGAGCTGTTCCACGAAAGCTAGTGAACTCTCCAGCCACATAAATATCACTGGAACCATCGCGTGCTATATTTATATCCCGTACGATTCCATTAAAACCATTTGTTATACTCGCTGCTAAATTATATTTACTACTAAGCGCGCCGTTTGATGTTAATCGCGCCAATCTCAGTGCCGAGTTAGCAACGTTTCCGTATTGAGTAAAACTACCGCCGACATAAATGTCACCATCTCCTTCTGGAGCAAGTTCGATATCAAATACATAGGAAGATCCAGTCGTTAGCCCCGCTGTCGCCCCCATTGGCCAACCCATCACAACGCTACCATCTGTAATATCAAGCTTTGCAATTCTATTTACGGTATTGCCTCTGTATGTAGTAAAATTACCACCAACATAAAGAACACTTGAGTCTGCGGATAGACGAAGAGCGCGTACTTCTCCATTAGCTATTCCTCCAGTACTCACGTCGAAGGTAGCAACCGTACTTCCATCTTCGTTTAAGTGAACCAATTTCGAAAAAGTCGCAGAACCATTCACAGAAGTGAATGCACCACCTGCAAAAATTGTATTTCCAGGTCCATACTCCAGAGAAAAAACAGTATTGTTAAAGACTGGAGTAAACGTATTGTCATAAGAACCATCTGCATTTAAGCGGATCAAGTAGCTTGCGCCTGTAGTAAGATCAAAATTTGTAAAGGCTCCAGCTGCATAAAATTTACCGCTGCCATCTTTCGTGGGAAGAATGGCGTAAACAATACCGCCAAACCCTGTCCCAATACTGAAAGATTCGACCCGATCACCGTTATACGTTATTCGCACCATACGGTTGAGTGTGATATCTCCTAACTGAGTAAAGTTTCCTCCAACTAAGACATCCCGAGTTCCGTCATTGGTATACGCCAAAGACCACACTGCCGCATTCAACCCATCACCTAACATTGTAAAAGTTGGCTTATAAATAAATTTACGTGTTACAGTGCCTGAGTTATTTCCGGCGGCATCGACTTGATATGCAGAAATACTTCTTTCCCCGTCTATTCCGTCGATAAGAATATCAACCGTGAACTCGCCTTCGACACAGGGCACAGTAGCTGGGCCTAAGACATTGATTGAATAAGAAAGCTGTACCTCAATACCGGTCTCGCAAATCCCAACCACTGATCTCTTATCAGAGATCACGTCGTCGTTTTCAAAGGGCGTCAGGAAAACAACAGATGGCCCTGTTGTATCGATAATCCAGCCATCTCCAACTGTAACCTCCGAAATATTGCCCACGTTATCGACAGATCGAACCTTGGCATAATAACGAGTATCTGCCACTAAATTTAGTCCCGTAGCCGTAACAGAGACACTCGATCCTGCCGATGTCCAAGGCTTAATATCATCTAGGAATGGACTGGTTCCAATAGCGTATTCAAATCGATTAAAACCAGAACCACCGTCAGTTCCTCCGCCCACCCAAGAGATTAGCGGAGAAGTCGTTAAAGATGTTGAGTAAGTACCATCATCGACACTGACTGATGGAATCGGTCCCTGGTTGTCATGAACGTAGTTCGTCATATAAACACAGACACTGCTCTTATTGATAGTTAGGTCTTTTGCTTTAGCATAGATGGTAGAATTGGAGTTGGCTGCAACCGAAACCAATACCCCCGTAGATTCAAAAGTTCCTCTGTCCCCAGAACCGATGACAATGCTACAAGCCGAATCCGAATATAGTGTTACCTCATCGGCGACAACATCCAGATACCCTTTAATCCTTGGATTTGTTGACCCTGCAGATGGACTTTGAGGAATTGCCGCGAAAAACATAGGCGAGGGAACATTAACATTGACCGAAAATCCTGCGTTTACAGGAGACACAGTAGCATTTCCCGCCGCATCGATCGCCCGTACTCGCACATAGTACCGAAGACCATCACTTAAGGCCAATCCACCGATCGTGAATGAGCCTGATGTCACCTGAGTCCAATCGACCACATCAATGACGCTCACCCCAGTGGTCCCGGTCCCCAGGGCATATTCATATTTAATAGAGTTTAAATCTGTCGCCGTTTGGGAGTAAGAAATAACAGGAGAACTCATTGCAGAACTGTGAGCTCCTACATATGAAACATTCGGCAAAGCCCACACTGGTGCCACGGTGTCTAGAATGACTGTGTTTGAGTCCGTGCGACTTGAGATATTCCCCGCACTATCACGCACGAATGCTGATAAAGTCTTGTTACCATCTCCACCGCTTAGGTTGAATGCTGATGGCATCGGAAGGTTTTGCCAAGCACATCCTGCAGAATCTGTACTGTTGACTAAAAGACAATATTGACTCGGCTCTCCGGTCATTGCTCCGATGTTTAAACTGGTACTGACGTTCTTAATAAAAGGACCACCGTTGATCGCCAGACCTGAGAACGTAGGGGCTATATTGTCATGTCGATAGCTGCCTAAGAAGCTACAGCTAGAACTGTTCTCAGCAGCATCAAAAGCTTTTGCATAAACTGAAACCTCAGAGTTGCTCTGTAGACTAAACTGAATACCTGCACCTTCAAACTCAGCCCTTGATCCTACCTTGATAAGAGAACTACATCCTGTGTCGGAATAGAGTTTTACAAGAGATGTATCTGCAGTAACACTTCCACGCACCAATGGTGAAGTCGTGGAATTTGATGGCGATGGCGGAGCAAAGTTTGAAAAAATAGGCGGTGATGATGGCCCACTGACATCCACCGTCCAACCTAAGGACGATACTATATTAGAAACATTCAGAGCCTTATCCGTTGTGCGAAAATTAATGAAATAGGTATGCGTATCTAACAAAGTTAGACCCGTAAAACTCACAGGTGAATTTATATTTAACAGTGTCCAGTTACGAACATCCGCTGCGCCGGGAGCTGTGCCTAAGAGTATTCCGTTTTTAATACTCCTGAGCCCACATCCGCCTGAGTCTCCATCCATGATATTTCTGGCGTCAAGCTTGTGCTATTGAAAAAAGCTTTGTGCGATATCGAGCTGACATTAACAGGTGCAACATTGTCATGAAGGAATGTCGCCATCAGAACGCATGATGTGGGGTTTAAAGAAAGGTCATATCCCTTCGCATAGATCGCGGTAAAATCATTGGGTTTAACTGTCACAGCAATTCCAGAACTCTCGAACTCTGACTTTATACCCGCTCCAATTATCGTTCCCGTACAGGAAGACTGTCCATAAAAATCAATATTCACGACATCTGTTGAAGCGTACCCTTTGATTTTAGGGTTTTGATTTGCCGAAGGAGACAACGGAGAAATAGAAAAGTATCCTACCGTTAGAGGTGTTAAGGCACCACTTTGGTGGACATAATCGATGAGATACACGCAGTTTGAAGTATTACCCGCAAGATCCCTTGCCTGCGCGAATAAAGAAGTGGTTGCCCCAACTCCCACCGTTATTTGAATTCCGGTAGTCAGAAAGCTATCGCGGCTGCCTCTTCCAAGAGTCATTGAACATAAGCTATCGCTATAAATCGCAACCTCTGAAGTCTCTAGATCAGCAAAGCCCTTGATTAATGGAGCTATCACACTAGACGGTGTTGGCGGGACTGTCGACGGGCTGGTCGGCTCTGTCGGTGGAGTTATATCAACATAGACCGTATTAGAAAATACGCGATTGGAAATATTTCCGACGGCGTCCTTAAATGCCAAAGTGTATGCTTTAAATCCATGAGGAGCTGTTGACACTAATGTCAGAGGTAAAGGTGGTGAATTCCAAATACAATTTTGTATATCAGTATCATTTTCTAAAATACAATAGGATGCGATATCTGCTGAGTCCCCAATGACCGAATAGTTCAATAAAGTCTTGTTCACAAAAGATGCTTCATCGATCTTAAATTGAAAGAGAGATGGTGCAATCGTATCTGATGTATAAGATGTCATGATTTGGCATGGACCGAAGTTTCCAGAAATATCGAACACTCGAGCATGAATATGCGTAGTAATATTAGGTATAACTAGGGCTCGTATTCCAGCCAGAGGAAACTGACTTGCGCTACCTGCACCAATCGGAACACTGCACGTCTCATCTGAGTACAAAGTCACATTATGTGAGTCTTCGTGAGTGGCTAAGCCTTTAACAAGAGGAGTCAGTTGGCTTGAAAGAACACTTGGATCAATAGAAATAAAGCTGACCTTCATCGCAGGCTTTAACACGGCACCAGAAAATGTTGGGGGCTCTGTCGAGGACAGATTCTCAACAGACAGTTTTCCACCACAAGCACTGGCCAAAAGGAGCCATACCAGAACGTAAAAAAATAACTGGATACCTTTAAGCATGAATTCTTATCGGGCAGGACAAGCCAGAGCAAAAGTCTTCGAAAGTCGAGTTCACCGCCATTAAACAAAAACATCATTACAAGTTTGCAACGGTGATGCTTTTCTAGAGAGGAACTCAGAACGCACTCGATAAAAACCATTTTGTATTTACAGAAAAGACTGAACACCAAGGAAGATTGCGAGCTACTTCTTCAAAAATACAATTATCTAATTTGCTTCACTAAACCGAAAAAATCTTCTGGAAAGATTCAACCTGAAGTGAAGCTCCACCCACCAAAAATCCAGAGACATGACTCTGCTGAATCAATCCCGCAGCGTTATCTGGCTTCACACTTCCGCCATAAAGAATAGGCGTCGTTTCAAAACCCAGTTCTTTTAAAATATTAAAGACGTCCGTATGAGTTTCAGCGACTTGCTCTGGTGTTGCCACCTTGCCCGTCCCGATCGCCCAAACAGGCTCATAGGCTACTACTAAAGGCTTTGATTTATCTGCTTTTGACAAACCAAGATGCAGTTGAGTTTCAAGCACGCGGAATGTTTGTTTGCCTTCACGCTGCTCAAGAGTTTCACCAATACATAACATCGGAGTCATCTCTAAGGACTGCGCCAAAGCCACTTTATCGGCAATCATCGCGTCTGTTTCAGCAAACAAACTGCGACGCTCACTGTGACCAATCAGCATGTAACTTGCGCCAAGGTCTTTAGTGACCTTGGCAGAAGTTTCCCCCGTGAAAGCACCTTCAACTTGGATATAGCAATTCTGTGCGCCCCACTTTACGGAAGAGTTTTTCAAGCTTGTGCTTGCAGCCTCTAAACAAATAGTCGAAGGAAAGAAAACCAACTCACCCGTTGCTGAAGAAATCACTTCAAGAAGAGACTTAAAGTAATCCCGAGTCTCTTGAGGTGATTTAAAAAGCTTCCAGTTTGCTGCAAAAATTTTCTTCATTCCTTCAAACCTTTCTTTAAATGCTAGAAATTTTCTTCGCGCGAAGAATCTCTAGTCCAGGCAGTTTATCCCCTTGAAGATATTCCAAAGAAGCCCCACCACCCGTAGAGATATGAGTCATCTTATCCGCAAAGCCAGACATTTCCGCAGCTGCAGCAGAATCTCCACCACCTACGATTTTCACACCGTTAGATTCAGCGATCGCCTTCGCTACACCGAATGTACCGCGTGAAAACTCAGGTGTTTCAAAGATACCCATTGGACCATTCCAGAAAATAGTTCCTGCTTCTCTAAGAGCTGCTGAATAATTCTGAAGTGTTTTAGGTCCGATATCCACGCCCAACTCGTCTGCTGGAATAACCGCATCGGAAGTTGTGCGAACGTTTACAGTGTCAGTGATTCCTTTAGTGACGACGTGATCAACAGGTAATAATAAAGTTTTATCACGAGCTGCGATTCTTTCGATCATCTCACGTGCGTAACGAACTTTGTCTTTTTCAACTAAAGATTTTCCAACCGGAATTTCTTGCGCTTCTAAAAACGTGTAAGCCATAGCTCCGCCGACAACAAATCCGTCAACGATATCCATGAGGCGCTCAAATACAGGGATTTTATCAGAAACTTTAGCTCCACCCATCACTGCGATGTAAGGACGTTTTGGGTTTTGCAAAAGAGAATCCAGCATTGTGATTTCTTTTTCGATTAAAAACCCAATGCCCTTTTCTTTCATCACAGATGGAAGAGCATGAATCGTTGCATGCGCGCGGTGTGAAGCACCGAATGCATCATTGATGTAGATATCACAATAGCTAGCGATCTTTTGTGCAAACTCAATGGAGTCTTCAGTCTCACCTTTTTCAAAGCGAACGTTTTCAAGAAGGATCAACTGATTCTTCTTCAAGTTCACAAGAAGGTGCTTCGGAGCATCTGAATCTGGTTCTTCTACCAAACTCACTTCTGCACTCAAAAGCTCCCCTAGACGACGAGCCACTGGCTCTAAGGAAAACTCTTTGTCATCTTTAGATTTAGGGCGACCTAAGTGAGAAGCAAGTACAAGCTTTGCTCCTTGCTCCATGCAATACTTAATCGTCGGCAGAGAAGCTGTGATTCTATTTTCATCTGTGATTTTCCCGTCCTTCATAGGTACGTTTAGATCAAGACGAAGAAAAACAACTTTCCCTTCGAGGTTAAAATCACGAACTGTCTTGATTCCCTTAAGGCCATTAGACATAAATTAAAGACCTTTCTGAGCCATATAAAGAGCCATATCAACCATGCGGTTAGAGAAGCCCACTTCATTGTCGTACCAAGAAAGAACTTTCACCATGCGTGGGCCAACAACCATCGTTGATGCAAGGTCCACGATTGAAGAGTGTGTATTGCCATTGAAGTCAACGCTCACAAGTTCCTTAGTCTCAACTGCAAGAATACCTTTCAAAGCGCCTTTAGAAGCTTCGATCAAAGCATTGTTAACAGCTTCCACAGTCACATCTTTTTTTGCTGTGAAAGTGAAATCCACTAAAGATACGTTTGGAGTCGGAACGCGAATTGAAATGCCGTCGATACGACCTTTCATCTCAGGAAGAACAAGTCCTACGTTTTTCGCAGCACCTGTTGTTGTTGGAATCATGCTCACTGCTGCAGAACGAGCGCGGCGAAGATCTTTGTGAGGAGCATCTAAAATCTTTTGATCATTCGTGTAAGAGTGAACTGTCATCATAGTTCCGTGTTCAATCCCGAATGCATCGTTAAGAACTTTCGCTAAAGGAGCTAAGCAGTTCGTTGTGCAAGATGCGTTTGAAACCACGGTGTGATTTGCAGGGTCATAAGCTGTGTGATTGATTCCGTAAACCACAGTTAAGTCTGCGCCTTTTTCCGCAGGGCCAGAAACCAAAACGCGTTTCGCGCCGTTGTTTAAGTGCGTTGCAAATTCAGATTTATCTTTGAAAGCGCCTGTACACTCAAGAACCATATCCACACCACCCCATTGTTTCCAAGGGATCTCTGCTGGATTGCGAGTTGCTGAAGTTGGGATTTTCTTACCGTTCACTACAAGCGTGTGTTCGCCTTCCGTAGTTACATCAGCATTAAAAATTCCATGCGAAGAATCGTATTTTAGAAGATGAGCATCACCTTCGATACTGTCTAATGAGTTAATTCCAACGATATCGAGTTTTTCAAAACCCGCACGAAAGAGAACACGACCGATACGACCAAAACCGTTGATACCAACACGTAGTTTAGACATGAGAGAGCTCCTTTTTTTAGCTCTCTCAATATCAACTTTTGCATAAAAAAAAGCCAGCCTAGACATGCTAAGTCATAGGCTGGCTTTAAAGTTTGGACCTTAATCCTAAGTATTATTTAGTAACGAGTAACAGACATTGATGGGTAGTCGCTGTTAGACATCACGCGTACTAAAAGATCCGCGTAACCACCCATAGATTCTGCTCTGATGTCGATCACTTGGATAATATCGCGGCCACCACCGTAGTTCAGGCTGTTAGAGGAAATTACGCTTTGTCCAGCGTAGAAGTTTCCTGTTGGGCTGAACTCATGAAGACGAAGTTGTGAGCCATTTACAGTATGTGCAACTGCTTCATGAAGCTTTACGCCGTGAGATAAAGCACGAACCTCAACTGCACTCAAAGAAACTGGTCTATTGAAAGTGATTCGGAACCACTCTCCACCGGATCTACGAGTAACCTGATTCAACTGAACTGTCCCCTCATAGCGACCTTGAGATGGCGGAGCCGGTCTTGTCGGAGGAGCTGGAGGCTGTGGATAGCTCGGCTGAGAAGGATATGTCGGTTGTTGTGGGTAACCTGGTTGTGGGTACTGAGGAGGACGTTGTCCACCGTGACCACCGCCACCATGACCTGGGTTATTGAAGCGAACTTCAGTTTCGCGCACTTCATACCAAGAACCATCTCTACGAGAACAAGCGATTCCGCGAGTTGTCTCTGTTCCAGAACGAGTTGAAATTACACTCGTGTACTCACGGCAATACTCACCAGTTCTTGAGTTGTAACCTTCACGAGTCGAAGTAAAGCTTCCGCGAGCACCCGTTCTCGAACCGTGGCTGCGACCATCCCAGTCGTTACGACGGCCTAACTGATCACGCAGAGCACGGTTTTGTGCATCTACAAGCGCGCGCCGATCCGCTTCATCTAAATCTTTACCAACTTTTCCGCCAATCATCGTTCCAGCAATAGCGCCGATGATGATAGCTGCTTTATTACCGTTACCTTTTCCGATTTGAGAGCCAACTGCACCACCGATAACACCACCAATGATGTTTCCGATAGTTTCCTTGTTAGCTAACGCCGGAGAAGCTGCTTGCATAACAGATGTAACTATAAGTGATCCGAGGATGAGGTTCTTTTTCATTGTGACTCCTTTTAAGTCTTTAAAAGATTCGGAAATCCTCTACTCCAATTCTTGTGCCAAAGAATTCGGAGCCAAAAAGGAACCACCTCTTAGATCTCAGGAACGTCACTTTAATGAAAATAAGAAAAGGCGCACCGGATAGGCTTCAATATAGAGCCTTGGGCCTTATTTCTTGCCTTAAGACAGATTGCCCCCGTGCAACGGTTAAAAAGTAGGTCAATTTGACCATCACTCGGAATTCAGCCTGACTCTTGCACAAGCCTGAATTTTTTACTCTGTGTGGGGTAAAAGCCAGTGTTCGAAAAAACCAGAAGAGCCCCTCTAAAAAAGGGGCCTTAGAAACTCACTAAGAGGGCCATTGAATTTTAGGAAACATCTTAAGCGCATTAATCTTTGTCTGCGCGCAAAGCTCTTCTAAAGAAATACCTTTTAATTGCGCCACAAATTCTGCCGTATGAACAACATAAGCCGGAGTGTTCTTTTTACCGCGCATAGGAATTGGAGCTAAAAATGGAGCATCGGTTTCAACGTGAATCCGATCCAATGGAAGCATCTTCACAGTTTCGCGCAGGCTATCGGCGTTTTTAAAAGTCACTACACCACTGATGGAAATGTTTAACCCCAGATCCAGTGCTTGGCGGGCCAACCACTCCGTCCCAGTAAAACAGTGAATCAACCCAGTCAGTTCCCCTTTAAACTCAGAGAGAATTCGCACCGTGTCTTCTTCTGCATCGCGAGTGTGAATCTCGATAGGCATTTTGTGCTTGCGTGCAATTTCAAGCTGAGCCCGGAAGGCCTCCTGCTGCGCTTCGCGAGGTGAATTATCGTAATAATAATCTAAACCAATCTCCCCCACTGCCACGACGCAAGGATCATGGAGATTGTCTTCAATAAATTTCCCAGCTTCTGCGGTATAGGTGCCGCCCTCATGAGGATGCACGCCGAGAGTGCAATAGACTTCAGGATAATACTTACGCGCTATCTCCAAAACAATCGGATGATCCTTAGGCTCTGTTCCTATCGTGATCACTCGCTTGACTCCAGCAGCACGCGCCGCTTCGAGGGCAGGCTCTACCCCTTCTTCCAACATATTTAGATGAGCGTGAATATCAATCCATTCCATAGTTTTACTTTCTCTTAAGGAAAGACTCTGTGCAAGTCCAAGAGTTTAGCGGCGAATTGTTACAAACAATTCTTCCATCACCAACTGTGCATCTCGATGGGCCAAAAAGGCCCGTTCAGCTTCTAGAGATTTCTGCGCCAGACTCAGCAAGAACTCTCTCTCAAATTCTGCTAAATATTTAATGAGATTTACCATGTCCAAGTTTTGAATTTGAGTTTTCATTTCTTCTTGCAGATAAATAGCATCTTTGGCGTAACTCACCCAATAAGACATCAACCGTTGCGCCTGAGAACGATCCTTGAACTCCGAACGCCAAGCTTCACTTAAAAGAAAGTCGTCATCGCGCAAGAAGAGTTGCAAAATCTCTGCAGATTTCTTTCTCAGTTCTTGCTCTGGTCCCTCTTGAAGCTGCTCCAACTTCTCAAAACTTCCCCCCGCTGAGCGCAAAGCCCACGTAGGTGCTTGAACTTTTTTTGCTAATAACTCCGCAGACAGAGGGCGAAATTGGACAACTTTTGAACGAGAGCGAATCGTACTCATTAATCCAGAAACACTCGGAGCAATAAGATAGAAAAAAGTTCCTGGAGGTGGCTCTTCCAAAGTTTTTAAAAGAGAGTTCGCGGCTTGAGGATTTAGGTTCTGAGCTTGATCAATAATAATGACTCGGTTGCCACTTATACTTTTAAAACTCAAGAACTCGATAACCTCTTTGGCTTGATCCATTTTGATTTGCGCCCCAGAAGGCTCCACCAGCATGAAGCCCTCGTGACTGCCTGCACTCATACGAAAACAAGACGGACAACGTCCGCAAGCACGCTTTGATTCTGTACAGAGAAGAGCTTGCGCCAACCCCATGGCAACCTTCTTTTTGCCAATCCCTGAAGGACCTACAAATAAGTTCGTTTGCCCAGGACGACCCATTTCGAAAGACTCTAAGATCTTTTCGATAATTTGTTCATGACCAAGTACAGAGTCTAAAATACGTGCCATTATGCTTTTAAAAATCCTCGTGTAATAAGTGCTTCTAGAAGTTCGCTCGACAATTCTTGGGGTGTTTTAGATGCATCTAAAACTAACCATTTTGCCTCTGCACCGCGCGCTTGTTTTAAAAAGGACTGGCGCACTTTTTCATGAAAATCATCAGCTTCAGATTCGATGCGATCTTCGGATTCCCCTAAAGCGGCTCCTCGAGATTGACGGCGCTTACGCGACTCTTCAACAGATAGATCTAAAAGAACTGTCAAATCCGCTTCTAATCCACCTGTCGCAAAAGTATTGAGCATCACAACATCGGATTCTGAGATCTCTCTTCCGCCACCTTGAAAGGCAACAGAGCTTGCGGCGAAACGATCGCAGAGAACCCATTCTCCGGCTGATAATTTTGGACGAATCACCTGATCTACGTGCTGAGCACGACTGGCTTCATATAAAAGTAATTCTGCGCGCGGCAAAGGATTCGGTCCTTGAGTGCGTAGAATCATTTCACGAATTTCATCCCCAAGCGGCGTACCACCTGGTTCGCGTGTGCGATGAAAAGAAATTTGATCGCGATTCAAACGCTCTTCAAGAGAGCGCATCAGTGAACTTTTACCGGAGCCATCTAGCCCCTCAAAAACTAAAAACATCATATCCTCTTAACTCAAAAGACGCGGACTCTTAGCTTCTCAGTGCCTTAAGGCTCCAGAACCCAAGCTTTGTCCCTCTTGGTATATCTCAAAGTCTTCAAAGGCTGAACCACCTTTTCGCGAGAAACTCCGGCCATCTGCACAATAAGCCCGACAGCCTCACCGTAATTGAATTTTCTTTCTTTGCTGGGGTCCACTTTCTGAGCCACAGCCAAGAGGTTCTTTCTCATGTCCTTTGATAAAGTCTCAACTTCTACGACCAACCACGCCGCATCTTTTGCGGGGTAGGTCAAAGAGGCAACCTGAACAGTAGATTGCGCCAATATATAGTCTACATAGGCATTCTTTAGCCAATTGGAGCGAGGCCCATAATCTTCTGCCTCTCTTTTGAGCATATCTAAAAGGATACGATCCCCCTCTTCAATGCTTTGCTTTTTGAGCTGTCCCTCTTGGGACGTACAAGCTGTCAGAGATAAACTGATAAGAAATAAGAAACCTGCGAGAACATTCAAGATTTTCATTCTTTGAACTTCCTCCACATCCCGCAAAAGAACACGTTTGTATGCATTGCATCATCAGTCTGGGTAGAAATATTTTGGGTGGACGAAACCTGATGCAGTCCCTATATTCAGGAGCTTCGGGAGATAACAAAAAGATGACTACTTTTATCGGAATTTTGCACATTATTGTTGCACTTATCTTGATCGTTCTAGTTCTTATTCAAGACTCTAAAAGCAATGGTGCTTTAGGAATGGGTGGCTCTGCGAGCGGTTCAAACTCACTTCTTGGTGCAACAGGAGCTCAATCACTAGCTGGTAAAATGACTGTATGGGTTTCTATTATCTTTGCAGTGACTTGCTTAACTCTATCTGTAATGACTGCGACACAAACTAAATCAGTTATCGACTCTATGCCGCTTCCAACAGTTCCAGTTGAGTCTACTACGGCTCCAACTGAAACTCCGGCTGACGTTCCTGCTGAAACAGCTCCAGCAGCAGAGTAATTTTAGTACATTCTTAAATTATTTTTCGCTATAGTTTCTCTATGGCGAAAAATAATAATTGGCTAATACCCGCTCTTATCATCATTGGTCTTCTCATCGTTGCGCTGTCATTATTCTTCGCCAGCAAATCCTCTCAAAAATCACTAGACCTTATTCCCCTTGCAAAAGTTGAAATAAACTTAGGCGGAGCCGATATTTATCGTGCGGGGGTTCAACAAAGAGAAGCTGTTCATATCAAAGGCTTTCTTTACAACTTAGATTCTCTTGAAACTCGTGGGGACGGAGACGCCACTCTTGAATTTGATTCAGGTTATCGCATTCGCGTCCCAGAAAACTCTCTCGTAACACTTTCAAGCGATGGACCGCGTACTTTATTACTCCTGAAACGCGGAGAGGTCTTTGTTGAGAACTACGGCCAAGAAGGTAGCGTCTTTATTTCTGCTGATGGGAAACACTGGAGTGCCACGGATTACGAGACCAAATACAAGGCACAACAAAAGGGAGGGCTGACACAAGAGCCCGCGCAATCGGCGCAACCCTCGACTCCTTCAACTACAGGAAGTCTCACGTCTGAATATCTCCAAGAAACTTTGAAGAATCATCGTGCTTCGTTTTTTAAATGCTATACACAGCTGCTGCAAAAAACGCCAGGTGTGGTAGGACATGCCTCACTCAGCTTTACGATTGAGCGCACTGGGAAAATTTCTCAAGCAGATATTGCTTCTTCCAATATTCAAGATGCCACATTTAGAAAGTGCCTGCTGGATGCTCTTCGCAGAGTCGAGTTCCGCGCATTTAGCGGAGACCCGATCTCAACGATATTCCCACTGCGATTTGAATAATTAATATTAAACTGCGCTAGTTTGAAAAATCGCGAAGGCTTCAACCTAGCGATAGTCATGAAGGTAGTCGATGCGCTCTGGAATCCAAGGCTCATGCTCGCCTTCTAACTCATAGACGTGCCCCGCCTCAACTGTTTTTTCTTTTAAAGGTGCCACCGAAGGAGTGAAGCTATCTAAGAGCAAGGACTTCTCGACAAAGAAGCTCTTAATCTCTTCATAAGCTCGCTCACCCAAGACTCCCCGACGAATAAACTCATCAAAGCTTTTCATAAGTTCTTCAGGCGTATAGGCATAGTTATAAACCATGTCCTGCAAAACAGCGTAGAGCCCCTCAAAACCAAGGCGCCCATCTTGATAAAGATCTAACGACACTTGAAATGTATTATAAGTTGCAAGAGTGCGGCGACCGAACTTCAAATAATAATCTGGGTCCGTATCTGTCGCTAAATTAATATAAATCTTCTCGACAGGATCTTGTTCTGGGATGTCCTCTTGCAAAGTGAGAATCGTATTTACTTGCTCTCCTGTGACGTTGAGTTTTTCTAAGATCGTTCGGATCTCATGGGAACTTAGGCGTCGAGAACAGATGTCTGAATAAAGATTGTAAATGATAGCGTCGGTCTCACTATCATCCCCCCAGCAGATCTGCTTCACGTTTTCAGCTAAGCGAGTTCTTAACTGCAAGAGGGCTTGCAGCTTATAGCCTACTTGCTTCGTTAATCGCCACAGTCTTCCAGGGCGAAGATTTGCAAGATTGTCTTTATAGAAACAACCAAAAGGACGGATGTTATCAAGCGCAAACTTTTCGTAAATTCTTTCTTCTAACTGCGGCGGCGAGGCCGAAATGAAATAGACCGGAAAATACATATAGCCTTTTTGCTGTTTGCGATAGGCCGACAGTGACTGCATGAGAGTGTTTGTACCTGGGATATTTTTTTTATTCAGAGCTTTTTCTAAAACAGTGGTCATCAATCCTGATAAAGAATCGATGGTTGTATCAAGATAAGTTTTATCAATGTCCCAAACAAAGACTTCGTCGTGACTTCGCTCCATGCCTTCAGAGACATAACGAAAAAACACCACATCGCCATTCATTTCACTTCTATCACGCCAATCTGCCATGTCTTACATTGTGGCAGGCATTGGCGTGTCGGTCAAAAACAACCAGAATTTGCGACTGGCTCCGCCATTTGACGGCAACGTACTTGGGCACTTGAACACTTCACACGTAAATGGAAGTGATTGTGATGGTCCTTTTCAGGGATCAAGCGGCGCAGAGTTTCAAAAGCTAGACTATCGTTCTTACCCTTTTGCAACTCACCCGTCTTGATTGCATGCTCACATAGTGACTTTTTAAGGGCCGCATGGATAAAGATGCGATCAATAAGCTTCGTATTCACGACCTCTTTGAAAAGCTCCCATTGCGGCTCAACCATCCAGTCTGCATGGGGCTTGTTGACCGCCACCGCAGAAGCAAAAAAGGTCTGAAAGGTTTTGTTCTTAAAGAAGAATGCCACATCCACATCGAGACCATTTTGATGAGACTTATGACGTCCTAGCTGACCGCCTCTTTCACGAGAAAGGTCTCCGACCGATAATTTGTATTCCGGCAAAAGCCTCTCCGTCGTTTTGCCCATCAACTGTATGATGTAAGAAAGCTCATTCGCACCAAAATGCGCCAAACGCTCGGGCCTAAGAATTTTAAAACCTGGTATAGTTAGGTTCTTTTCAATAGTTAACAAATTCGCTGCATTCTCAAGGCGACCTGAGTTCACAGAGCCCACTGCTTGATTAGCCTTTGCCACATCCGCAGGTTTTGGCCCTTCTTTTTTCTCGTCTTTTACAGGAGGCTTCGCAGGAGGAAGTGTTTCCTTCTTTGGTTCCTCTTTTTTAGGAGCTTCTATTTTTGGTTGCTCTTTTTTTGGCTCCTCTTTTTTAGGAGTTTCCTTCTTAGGCTCTTCTTTTTTCGGTTCATCTTTTTTAGGAGACTTCGGGTCTTCTTTTTTATCTGAACCTACAGAGTCTTTTTTCTCATTCTTCTTATCGTCTTTCTTAGGATCCTTAACCTCTGTTTTCTTCTCAGCTTTAGAGTCCTCGATAATATTCCAATCTAAAAGACTACGAATATCATCTTGAATACTTCCAACGTAAGGGCCTGGTTCGCCTTCCACGTCATCAGAACCCACTCCATAATCTGGATCGTCTTCCGTATCCACAGGAGTCTCTACTTTTTCTTTTGACTTGTTTTGATCATGCTCGACTTGATGGTGATATACGACGCCTTCGGCATATAGATAGATATCTATAAACGACGCTGTACAACTGAGATCTTGTCCAAGACATGTGGCTTTGGCTGCGACCTGAACTCCGTCAGGAAGTGCGAGCATCGTTGCTGTATTTTTTAGAACCACGAAACCATTTTGGTCAGCAAGACCTAACATATCTAAATCGATATTACGTAAACGACTGTCTTTTAAATCTAAATACTCAATGCGTCCCTTTAAACTCATAGAACGGGTTTCAGAATCATAAACGACATCCATGGCATCGATGCGAGTAGCGCCGCGGGCAAGTCTATAGGAATCACCTTCTGTAATGATCGGCTTTTTGGGCGCATAAGTCGTCGTCGCCTCTGAGGGCATTTGACGGGAGTCCGGCGCGCAGGCTGCCAAGAAGGACATAAGGGCTATAGAATGAATGAGTTTTACACTTAACTGTTTCATCGTGATTCAGTAGATGCAGAATTCATGCTTTCTTAAGTGCAATAGATTCCATTTGGGTCCATGAGAAGTGACAAACTTCTTACCTTGAGACATTTTTGGGCAGCTTCGACCTCAAACGCGATCTATTGATAGAGGTCTCACATCCATTGCCACCCTGAGCTTTCAGCAGTAGTGTTTTAGTATGAAACGAATTGAACATCAGTGGAATGACTTTAAGTGGATCGACATTGAAAACCCCTCAACGGAGGAGCTTTTGAGCCTCGCAGAGGAGTTCGAACTGCAAAGTCATGCGGTCGAGTCTTGCTTAGACCCTCAACATCTCCCGATGGCGGACTACTCTGGAGAAACTCTCTTCGTGGTTTTAAGACATAGCGATCCTCACCGCACGAAAAAATCTCTGACGATGCAAGAGCTGACGACGAAGTTAATTATTTTTATTGGTGAAGGGTTCGTTCTCACCATTCACCGTCTTCCCTTGCCATGTGTAGAAAGTAAGAAAGAAAAGATCGCTAAAAACGAACCGATGACACAAATTCATTTCTTAAGAAATATTCTTCATCGCACGATCACAAGCTTTGGCCCCTCTTTAACTGAAATGGATGCGCAGAATGATTTAATTGAAGACCGTGTTTTCACGCTCAAACGAAAAAATATTCTTAGAGAAGGTTATATCGTTAAAAGAAAATCTGGGGCCTATAAGAAAATATTTAAATTCACTGACGACACGGTGACCAAGGTCCTCGCGGAACTTGAGTTCCCTCACAAAGACGCGGTCCATGTCCGAGAACCCCTAACAAAGTATTCTTATTTCGTGGAAGAGATGCATGAGGAAATTTCAGGGCTGATCAATCTTCATCTCTCGTTGATGTCGCAAAAGACCAACGAAGCTTCTTATCGCACAAACGAGATTATGCGCACCCTGACCGTGTTCTCGATGTTCTTCTTACCATTGAATTTTATCGCCGGCGTCTATGGAATGAATTTCGAATACATGCCTGAACTGAAACAACCCTATGGATACTACGGAACTCTAGGATTTATGATCTTCATAGCCGTAGGAACTTTCATCTGGGTGAGCCGCAAAGGCTGGCTCACGAAGGACGATATTAAGTAGTCATTAAGACTCCCCTCTCTGCTAGCCATGAGAGGGGTCATTTTATTTAAGTCACCGCTCGGGCTTGAACAAACGAATAATAAAATACAGCATTAGGATCGTTAGCTACTCGGGCCATCTCGGTTTTCATTTCTTTAACGATTTCTTCAGAGACATAGTTTGATTCGATCAACTGCTCACTGGCGCTAAGTAGTAACTCTGTCCAATACTCAATACAGTCTTTCCGAGCCCTTGGTGATCTATTGTCTAAGAACCAAGTTTTCACTTCAGTCTGAACATCGCGGTATCCCAACTGCATAAGAAAGTTTCCTAACTTTGCTCCGACAAAGGGGTCCCCTTTTTGCTCGAGTTGATATTCGTTGAATGCCATCCAGTATTTCCATACGTTCGGCGAATAGGGATCTAAAAAGAAGGACGAATTTAAAACTTCGGTCACATAGACCGGCGAACCAGGTCGTAAAACTCTACGCACCTCTGAAAGCACGCGAATAGGATCTGGGACGTGTTCTAAAATCCAACATAGAAAAGCTCCATCAAAAGAGTTCACCGCAAACTCCATGGCCGTAGCATCCATCTCTTGAAGATCAAATCTTCCCTGCGTCGATGACAGCGAAGAAAGCCTTTCCCGTGCAGATTCAAGCTGTTTCGTGCTGCGATCTATCCCCGTGATCTTAAGATCAGGAAATCTTCTGAGTAGAATTTCTGTCTGTGCCCCTACCCCACAACCCACCTCTAAGAGATTCTGCACAGAAGAGAAATTGATATTTTGATAGACCGTGAACTCGCCAAAACGGGCTTGTTTGCGCAGTCTTTCTTGTTCATCTTTTGAAAAACCATGAAGGTAGGGAAAAGAGTTTTCTGCCACGAAGATTCCTTTCGTTAGAAAAGCATAGAGCCATCTTAACAGAAAAGGCTCTGAGGATATATCCAAGGTATGTCTAGAAAAGGTATGTAATATAAAAGCAAATGCCCCTTTACGAACTAAGAGACATTTAATCATTACGACTTTTATCTATAAAATAGATGCAAAACCCTACAAGTCTCTATATGAATGCCTTCAAACAAAGTTTGAGAATCGCTTGCAAGAACTCCCATAATTTTTGACCTTAACAATTTCAAATTTTATGGGTCATTTTTTACAGGAAAAATATAACCCCTCCGAGTCGAACTCCATTTTTTTCTCGCAAGGAACAAGTTTACTTCAGAGTGCATTTCAGTAAAAATAAATTTTATGGGAAAGAGATTCATCAGATCACTATTAACTCTTTGTTTGCCCCTCATGTTAGTGGGTTGCTCTCATCTCTTTTACCATCCCACTCGGTATATTTACGTCGATCCCAAGAAGCTCACTCCCCCTCCAGAGCAAGTCGAGATCCCATTCCGAGATGGTAAAATCGTTGCTTGGTATTTCAAACCTATTGATAGAGAACCCAAAGCCAATATTCTTTTCTTTCATGGCAACGCTCAAAATATCAGCTCACACTTTTTCTCGCTATTCTGGATTATTAAAGAAGGATACGGCTTTCTGATCTTTGATTACCCTGGATATGGCGGTAGCTCAGGTGAGCCGACACCTGAATCCACGACGGCCTCTGGCGATCAAGCTCTGCAATGGCTTCTTGCGAGCCATCCAAAGACTCCTGTGGCTATCTTTGGACAGAGCCTTGGAGGAAATATCGCACTTTATACAGCAGCCAAGCACAAGCAATCTATTTGCTTAGTGACTGTAGAAAGCACCTTTAAATCTTATAAAAAAGTAGCACAGAGAACTTTGGCAAAAAATCCTATAACTTGGGCTCTGCAACCCTTGGGATATCTTCTTGTTAGCGATAAATATTCCGCAGGCGATCATATAGCAGAAATCTCTCCGACTCCCCTCATGGTCATACATAGTCAAACGGATCGTGTAGTTACTTTTGAAAATGGTGAAGATGTTTTCAATGCGGCAAAGGCGCCCAAAGAGTTTTTACAACTCCCTGACGGTGAACATATCCAAGCCTTCACCGGACCACAGAATAGCGTTCACCGCAAAAAATTCTTAGCAGCTCTTGAAGTCTGTCATCGGTAATTAGGTTCTAGAAAAAATTCCACTTAAGGTTTTGTTGAGGAAAGCTGATCCAGTCTTCTGATTTTGGAAACCCTTTTGGTCGAGGCTCTGTGACCCCTTGATATTCTAAAAAACCCGTAAGCGCACAGATAAAAGCTTCAAAAGCATGGTTGTTTTCAATCATCAACTTGATGTCTTCACTATACACAAAGGCCACACTGTGTTCATTCAAAGCTTGCAGTATCTCTTTTCGACTGGCATCCCCACCAATGGAATGCTTGTGAAAGCGTAGATGACTTTTCATAACATCTAACGATCGCCCCACTCTCCACACAGAAAGCTTCGGATATATCTCAAGAGTGGGTAATTGAAGTTTATTTTTTAAATACATGGCACGCGCTAAAAGCGGTGCCACGTTAGAGCCCATAGCGTGTTGCATAGAGAACTTTTCTTCGAGCTCTGTATTTACATAAAGCTCTACGCAGCGCTGAGTATATGGGGTGAATAACTTCTTGGGCCTTTTGCCTTTGAGATGTTTTTCTGTGTGCTTCCACATCCACTGGATATGCTCGGCGGGACAGTTTTCCATACCGTCACAACCAGGAACGCAGTTCAAACATTGAGGAAGACGATAGGGAACATCAAAAGAAACGGACTCAACATTTTGCAGAGAGCGCACCTCATGAACGATGAAAGCATCTCCAGATACGTCTCCTTCAGTTTTGATTTTTTCGACAAGGCGAGAAAGAAAAACTTTTTTGTGCTTTGGATAGTATTCTAAAACCGCAAGACAAGCTTTATCCGTCTTACCGCCACCAAGAGACAGCCCAACGAATCGATGCACCGGACCTGGATGAGCTTTTGCATCTCCAAAGTCCGTGGATTCTAATTCTGGTTTTGCAGTGGATCGACGGGTTTTGCGTCCATCACCTGAAAGCCGGCTTTTTGGCATTCTTCAGCCACTCCTCTTTGTTTTTCTGGAGGACACCAAACAAGGACACAGCCTCCTCCCCCAGCTCCACAAATTTTAACAGCCTCTGCCCCATTCTGCAAAGAGAGTTCCGCAAGCTTTTCGATCTCAGGACTGGAAAACTCAGGGGTTAAACGGATTCTTGCCGCATATTCGCGTCTGAAGAGGCCGCCTAAAAGCGTCCAGTTTTTCTTACGAATTGCAGATTCCACTTCCAAAGCTACTTGCGCCAGATCTTTCAGCGCCTCTACAACTTCGGGGTCTTTAGCCACTGCGGACTTCATAACCTCAAAATTATTCAAACCTGAATGGTGAGGTCTTCCTGTATAAACAAGCATGAAATGACTACGCAGTTCTTCAATACCGTCCGTTAAGATCTCTTGCGTGATTCCATCATAGTTATACTTCAAAACATTTATTCCACCAGAGTATGCCGGATAATAATCCTGCGTCCCCGTCGGTGTGTTTAAAATCTCAGCCTCGATATTGTGAGCTACATTGACGATGTGATGGGAGTCTTTAAAAGGCCTTTTACAAAAAATTGAAAAAGCTTTCATCAAACCTATCGTCAGTGAAGAACTGCCCCCCAAACCACCACCAACAGGGCTCTGTGAAGAGGTTTTCAAAACAAACCCTTGCTCTGGCTTCCAGTAGCGAAGCTGAGTCTGCAATAATATCATGCGTGAATCCGTATCCGCCAAAGCCTCCTGCAAATTCTTATACTCTTTGCGCAACTTCAGATCTACCGAGTCTAAAATCACTCGGGAATCGCTCAAAGGCTCAATTTCAACATTGGTATAGATATCAATCGCCACATTCACAGTGGTGGCCCCACCAACAAATAAGAAAAGCGGCCATAAATCTAAAGTGCCGCCTGCTAAGTCCACTCGTGTCGGTGATTTCACCACGATTTTTTCCATGAATTTCCTTTTAATACTGATCTATTAAGATTGTGCCGATCAATGTTGATGATCGTCTAGCATTTCTTCATCAGAGTCCTGAGGTTCTTGAGTTTCCACCTTATCCGGCTCTAACTCAGAGATTTTCGCGTTGATAAATCTATCTAACGCTCCGGGCTCCATGCGCATAAAAAAACTTGGTTCTGATATCAGAGCAAAGATTTTAAAACTCTTATCTTGTTGAATCAGGGCTGACCACTTTTTATCATCCATGCGTAATTCAGCGCTAAATAGATCTTTGAGGGTCTGATTTTTGGCTTGGGATTTATCATAGATTTCATCAGCACGAGCTTCAGAGAAATCTGTCAAAAACTCGCGGACTTTATTTTGATCAAGGGTTTGTTTTTTATTTTTACCATTAATCCAATGTCCATCGACCCTTTGAAGAAAAATCTCACCCGATTTATTTTTAATTTTCATTTCGTCCACAGAAGCTAAATTTGCTCTTAGGATACGTCTTTGACGAAAATCAATCGCCGTCTTACGAACGCGGTTTTGCCAGAGTGAATTTACGAGCAGAACTCGTTCCTCCTGATCACGCCTTAAAAACGCTTTGTCTTCAAAGTTTACTTTATCAGCCACCGTGAAACTTTGCGTAGCTCCGGTGTTCGTCTCTAAAGTCAAAGTTCCAATTGGAGTGCTTAAACCATAAAGAGCCCAGTCAATGTCGCCTTCTTTTGCCACATCAAAGATTCTCTCGGTAACCATGGATTTAATAAAGTCTTCGACATCATTGCTATCTGCACTGTCTTGGAGGGGTTCTTTGACTTTCCACCCCGTCTCGTCTCTCTCTAATAAAACTTGATCATGGGGGCGCTTAATTGAAAGCTTATGAATCTGCTCATAATTTAAAGTCATGAGTTGAGTTTCCGTCAGCTTCTTCTTCTCTTTTTGTTCGTCTTTCCAAATATCGTAGGCTGTGTAAGCTCCAAGAACCAAAAGACAAAGTATTAAGACATTGCGCCCTTTGAGTTTCATTAAGCGTTCCTCCTTCTTAACCAAATACCTGTAGCGGTGCCTAAAAGGATTAAGGGCAATGGGATAATAAAGCCAAAAAGAAAGAGGTTGAATTTTGTCTCGGTCAAAAATAACTCTGTCGCCTGCGGATCTTTAGGAATAATACTGATAAGATTTTCTTCTTTAGCCAAAGCCGCTGTAAAGTTAAGAACTAGATCGCGATTCATATTCTGATACAGCATTTGGTTTGAGAGAAAATCCATGTCTCCCGCCATAATCAACGAGAAATTTTTATCTCCCTTAGACTGAGGCCAAACCCCAGTCACTTCAGAAACAAGCGTGAAAGACCCTTCAGCTCCTTCTCCACCTGTTGCCGTTCGAGTATTGCTAGCCACAGCGCTCGGTGTTGTGCGAACGATATCATCAACAATAACACCTTCAGGTGCTGCCGACTTTCTAGAAATCCCTTGCGGGAATCTAAAAATCGTCACCTCGCCACGGCTGAAGTTTTTTGTGATCTTATTGCTCTCAGAAAAAACAGCCCCCACAGTCGGTCCCTGATTGATCGCACGACCCAAGGCTGTTTCTACAACGTTGAATACAAAATTATTTTGGAATCCTAACCCTACTTTTTCTGCTAAGGCTTCTAATCCCACAGTGCTTTGAGACTCTAAAGCCAGCACAAGGCTACCACCCGCGCTTAAATACTTTTCAAGCAACTCAATCTCAAACTTTTGAAAACCTTGCGTGGGACCTACCACAAAGATCACATCCGCATCCTGCGGAATATGAGGATTCTGAGTGATAGCCCAATCTTTAACACTGTACCGATTGTTCTCTAAAAGTGATTTTAAAGAACCTAATCCTAACCCTTCACGAGTTTCATTCAAAGATGGTTCTCCGTGACCGATTGTGAAGTAAATCGTTTTTACAGATTCACGTGTCACTTTTACGAGCGCGCTTGTAAACTCTTGCTCGTCGATCTTCTCAATGCGACTGCGGCGTCCTTTAAAATCTAAAAATACGACACCACTCCCCTTGTCCACGCCGAAATCCTGAGCTAGGTCGGGACGTTCGTTCACCTCTACGAAATCTAATTGAATTTTTGTCGTTTCGTCTTGGTACTTCTTAATGAGCTCTCTAAAAAGACGGCGATTTTCTTCGTTGCCTTCAACGCCCTTTTTATAAAAAAAGTAAACTTTAAGATCAGAGTCTAAACCTTTAATCAGCTGAATCGACTGCGGAGAAAGAGTATTTACCTGGGCTGAAGAAAAGTCCCAAGTTTTATAGTACTTCACTCCTAAGTAGTTCACGATCACCAAGATTGCTATCAAAAGAACAATCAGAGTTCCCATACTCATGCCTTCTTTAGTGGTCTTCATCGAGAAGAATTCTTTAAGAAAGCTTCTTTCTTTAAAGCAACCAAAGATAAAGGTAATCACCGCAAAAGCTAAGCAAAGCCAAGTAAAAGGCACCCACTCGCCAATTAAATATCGCGCGATAGCCATACAGACTAAAGAGATTCCACTGATTAGAAAATTAATTTTACCGATTTTAGTCATACTTATCTCCAACGAGAGGATTCAACCACTCGCTCCGCCAAGAAACAGAATAATACGATCACGCTTGCAAAAAATATCAGAGAGTTAGAACGAATTGTTCCCTCTGCCAGCGCCGACAAGTGAGAGCTCAAAGATAGATGTTCAAAAACTTTTCGAGCCTTTTCTCCGTCAACAACTTCAGCGCCGATCCCGATAAACCAAATCGACAGGTTGAAGATCACAGAGATGATGTAAGCCACAATACTATTTTCTGTCAGCGAAGAAGCAAAGAGATCCATCGCTACATAGACGGCCCCCACCATTAAAACGCCTGTAAAGGAGATCATTAACGGTGTCCACTGAATGCTCGCTAATAATCCTGTGGCCAAAGGATAACTAAGAGCGACAAAGATCAACCCTGCAATGGCTCCGACGGCTGCTAAAAATTTTCCCAAAACAATCTCAAAAGATGTCACTGGTGACGTGAGAAGCAAATCGAACGTGCGCATTTTCTTTTCTTCTGCAAAAAGCTTCATCGTCAATGCAGGCACCACGAAGATCAAAAGGAGATTCAGATAAGAAAGCTGCCTTAAGAAAACTCCATAGTGGATATTTAATTGATTGGTCGGCACCCCTTGCTGCATCACATAGTTCGTAAGCAACTGCGCAAATAGATTTAGCTGAATAGGATAGACCCAGCTAAAAATCACCGACATCAATCCCGCGATCACCCAAAATGTTGGATTGAAGTAGAAACCTTTTAATTCTTTTTTAAAAATCGTCAAAGCTCCCATTATTTCTCCTCCACGCGATCGTATGTTAACTTCAGGAACACATCCTCTAAATCCATCTTCGCTGGAGAAAGCTCACGCAGCCCCCATCCTTTGCCTACAATAAAACTTGCGATTTTTTCGATGGACTCTTCCCCACCAGTCAGTGCAAGCTCCCATTCGGTGGCCTGATTTCCTGTGGAAACCGTCTGAATAAAATCAAATTCATTTTTTAGACTTTGCAGATCGGCCTTAGCGCCTAAACGGATAAATAAACGACTTTGCCCGCGTTCAATCAAAGACAAGTTCTGAATATTATCTTCAGCAACGATTTCACCTTTATTGATGATAATCACTTTTTCGCAGGTAGCTTCAACCTCCGGCAAAATGTGGGTTGAAAGAATAATTGTATGCTCTCCGCGCAGGCTTTTAATCAATTCGCGAATTTCAGCAACCTGTTTTGGATCAAGACCGACAGTCGGTTCATCAAGAATAAGAACTTCGGGATTTGAAACCAACGCTTGAGCAATTCCCACTCTTTGCTTAAAGCCTTTAGAAAGGTGATGAATCAATCTTCCTTGAACATCACCCAGATTTGTTTTTTCAATAGCATATCTAACATTTTTTTCGATTTGCTCTTTTGAAACCTTCTTAAGAGCCGCTACGTAGCGAAGATAGTCCGCTACGAACATATCGCTATAAACTGGAGGAATCTCTGGTAGGTAGCCGATTCTCTTTTTTACTTCCAATGGATTTTCAAAAACATCAAAGCCAGCGATAGAAGCGGTTCCAGAGCTTGGAGCCATGAATCCTGTGATGATTTTCATCGTTGTAGATTTACCAGCTCCATTAGGGCCTAGAAAACCAACGACTTCGCCTTTTTTGACGGAGAAATTCAACTTATTGATAGCACGTCTGTGCCCATAATCTTTGGTGAGATCTTTTACTTCGATCATGTTGCATCTCCTCTAGTAGATAGAAGAAATTTTATTAGTGATCTGAGTGCAGTCAAGTCCTTAAGGCTTCCCTTAAAGTTGACGCACAGTAAAAGTCAGAGTCTTTTCGGAATGATAAGTCACTCTACCAAGTTTATCGCCTTTAATCGGCCGCACGAAACGCGCTTCAACGATCACCACGTCTAAGCGTTGCCCGTCGCTCAATGATTTGCCCGCAAGGGATTCCTTAGCAACCCATTGAGCAATTTGCTCAAACTCTTTTTCAGAAATAATTTGCTCTCGTTTACGATGAACAATGGCATGCGCCCCTGGATAATCACGCAGATGCAGCCAATAATCCCACGCCTTGGCCTGACGTAAAAGTGCGAGATTATCTCTTGCCGACTTTCCACAATAGGCAATGGCTCCAGATGAAAGATTCATCTTACGCCCCTTTGCATCAGCCTTTTTCATCATATCAACGGGCTTATCCTGCAATGCTTTCGGGGAATATTGTGCTTTTTCTAAATCCGCGATTTCTTCCTGCAAAATTTCAAGGCGTCTTTGCGCTCCTTCTTTTTTTGCTTGGATCTGCTTAGCTTTTTTAAAGCACTGTTCAATATTCCAGCTCACTGTTTGCTCAGTGTCCACGTATTGCCTTTGTTCTATTCGCAATCCCTCAAACCCAAAGGTTTTTAAATGTTCACCAACCGAAATCCATTCAGAGAAACTGGGATCATCCACTTGCGCCTGAATTTCAGGAAGAGCCTTGCACTTCTTCGCAAGATTCTTATCCCGTTGCTTTTGCCACAAAACCTTGGGATCCATAGAACCTGCCTGAGGAGCTTGCAAGGTCTCCTTCCAGGCCTGCCTTAATTCATCAAGACTTCTTGGCTCCGGAATCTGCTCCACATGAGGAGGCGGCGAAAGCTCCATAGGCTTTTCCCAAGAGATCTGCTTACCTGCGGCGGTGACAATGAGATTGGCCTGCTTGGGGATAAGGCGAATCTCAAGTTCACAAACAGACTGCGTATTGCCCAGATACAGATTTACAACTCGACCAAAATCCTGAAGAACCTCAATCCCCTTAAAGTAAAGGTTCTTAGCATGGGAGTTCAAAAATAGTCCTACGGGCTTTGCCTTTGGATGCTTTCTAAAAGGGGTCTCTTTCTCAAAGAGCAAGAGTTGAGGGGCATTCGGGGCTAGATCAATTAACAATGAAAAGGAACCTGCTCCACGGAAAACCAAAGCCATCCCTCGGTCATTGGTGAGAATGTCCTGAAGTTGAGCTCCGCTAAGGACCTCTGATATTTCATCAACCACGAGTTCTAACTCGACTTGAGTTAAAGGCTTTAGTCTGTTTTGCATATCAACAAGATTAACCCCATTCTCGTCCCAAAGGCCAAATTAATTCATCCAAGACTCACATTCGCCAAAGTGCGTCCGATATGTTGTCTATGCATACAGATACGTTACTGAAAATATTTGAAAGCCAACTTCAAGAAACCTCTGACATTCGCGAGAAAAGCGGCGACTTCATCCGCAAGATTGTCAGTATTTACACCCTTCAGCTTTTGCAGACGGGAAACATTCCTCACGACTTTTTTGAAGACGTGATGGCGGACATAGAAATCGAAGCCATCGAAATCTATCGAAAAAAGACCTATGGCTTTCTGACGTTGGAAGATTATCGCAAACACAAATTCAAACAAAAAAACGATAACTAAAAAAACAAAAAACGGGGTTACAAACCCCGTTTTCTTTTTAAACTTACTCCCCTTCCCAGTAAGTTCTCTTAGTCTTCAAAGATATCTTTAGAAACTGTCGATCTGGGATTTCTCGTATCCTCCCAAAGATCGTGGGTCTGACTGTAAATCACCAACCCGACCGCAAAAACGTACACCATAACAGCAAAAAAAGATCTCATCCTAGTCTCCTTCCTTGGTTCATGTGTGATTCAAAAAAAGGACTTCGTCATTGAAGCCCTTTTCACTTTTTAGCGACGGTCTTGAACTAACTCAAATGAGTAGTATTTTTGTAGATCATCTAAAGACTTTGCACGGAACTTACCGAAGATCTCACCCACGTAGTATCTTTCAAGAAGACGTGGCATGCGGAAGTACTGATTGTGCATCATTGAAGCCTGAACGGAATAATATTGAGCCTTTTCATTGCCTTTATTACTCTCAATAACAAACTGGGCTTTGTAACCAGTCTTTCTGAGGAGTGCATCTTCATGCTTACGCATCATATAGCAATGACCAATTTCATGAACTAAAAGATTGAATAGTGGCGAAGCATAACCGGTGTCTTTCTCGTACACACGCTCTGTGAAGAATTGTTTTTGAACCAACATCTTGATCCCCACGTTGCCGCGATAAACACATTGCGACGAGGCATTCAGATCCAAGCGCTTACTAGTTACTACAATCGGAATACGATTGAGATCCGTCGTCACGCCCCACTCGGTCGCGTAGCCTTGGATCAACTGCATCGTCTCTTCAAGCATCTGCCTCTCGTTAGAAGAAGCTTCGTCTTGAACTGCCTCCGCATTTTGAATGGGTTCTTGAACAGAATGGCCGCTATCATCATTAGCGCAACCGATTCCAGCGAATAAAAATAAGATTGGTAAAAGCATTTGTTTTTTCATGAAGGCCATTAAGACACATGAAAAAACAAAAGATAAATTTCGATTTTGAAATCTGGCAACAGACAAAGATTTAGTTTAACGGAAAGCGGCAAAGGATCTCACAACCACCCTGTCCACTCTTAGCCTCAACCTCACCGCCGTGACTCTGTACGATATGTTTCACAATAGCAAGGCCCAACCCCGTGCCACCGGCATCACGTGTGCGACCACGATCCACACGATAGAACCTTTCAAAGAGTCGATCTAAATGTTCCGCAGGAATCCCTGGGCCATCATCAATCACTCTTAAAACAAGCTCTGAACCGTCTGTTTCCCAACGAACCGCAACAGTTCCCTTAGCCGGAATATACTTTAAGGCATTTGAAATTAAATTTCTTAAGACTTGCTCTACCTTGCGATGATCCGCGCGGAAGCTCGGCACATCTCCATAGACTTGAATATTGATATTTTTTTCCGCCGCTAAAACTGCCAACTCGCTAATTACCAATTCAGTTAACTGCAGAGGATTGAGCCATTGAAGATTTAACTCCGACTGAGACTCCATTGTGCTTAGACTCAAAAGGTCGTTCACCAAATCAATCAGTCGATCAATATTCTTAGAAACAATTTGTAGGAACTTAGAGGCGTGTTCAATATTTCCTGAAGCGACATCATCCTTCAGCGTATCCACATAACCTTTTATAGAAGTTAATGGTGTGCGCAATTCATGAGAGGCATTACCTACAAAGTCGATACGGATTTGCTCTGCCTTTTTAAGATCAGAGATATCATGAAAGATTCCCACAACCCCATAGACAGCTTGAGTTTTCGTATGACGAATTGGATTTGCAGAAACCATATAATAGCGAGGATGATTGTCCACCAGGGTATTTAAACGCACTGTGAATCTTTGCGCTTTCCCCTGCTTTAAGGCCTTATCAAAGCCCCCCAACACCTCAGGTGCACGAATAGCATCTCCCAACCATAGAGTTTCGTGATTCACTTGTTCTTTGGTTAAAAACTGAGCGGCAAACTGAGAGTTGAAAAAAGAAATTTTCGAATCCACTCCGATACTTACAACCCCCTCGGAAACAGCACTGAAAAAAGCCTGAGCTTCTTCTCGAGCCTGATGGAGCTGGGCCTTACGGCGTTTCAACTTGCGATGAATATGATTTAAAGCAATGTCGATTTCTGAAAGATCATCCAACTCATCATCTAAAAGATCATGTTCTTGAGGGTCGTACAAATCAGAGTGGTGAGTTTTTCGCGAAATTCTCAACGCCTTCAAAATAACCCGACGGAGAGGACGAGCGAATCTATAAGAAGTTGCCGCAGAAAGAAAAATACTGAAAACAAAGAAATTAAGAAGAATCTCGTTATAGACAAAGGCTCTCATCTGATAGCGCAAATCAATAACTGAGATAATAACAAAGAGTAAAATATTAAACGCAATTAACTGAAAGAAGAAGAATCGCCAAAAAATTCTCCAAGGAAACCAGTTAAATCGTTTATTCATATTCCATCTACTTTGACTCTGTATCCGACACCACGAATTGTTTCGATATTATCCCCCCACTCTCCTAGCTTCTTACGTAGCCCGAAGACGTGAGTGTCAATTGTGCGCCCGACAACGTTAATACCCTCTCCTTGAATGTTCTCAATGAGTTGTTCCCGTGTCAGCACACATCCTTGATTCAGTACCAAAGCCCCTAAAAGCTTAAACTCTGAAGGTGTTAAATGAAGAGGATCTAAGTTGTAAGAGATTTCGTAGGTTTTAAAATTCATACGAAGTCCAGAGATATGGACTTCTGTAGGATCTGCTTGAGTTGAAATATTTGCAGACCTTCTAAGTAACGCCTTTACACGGGCGATAAAAATCGAAGGATTAAAAGGTTTCGTAACATAGTCATCCGCTCCCTTTTCAAGAGCTGAGACAATATTTTGCGGTTCCGCTAAAGCTGTGACCATTAAAACGGGAGCTTGAGGGTTGCGCGCTTTGACCGCAGCCAAGAACTCCACTCCACTCATCCCTGGAAGCATCCAGTCCAGCACAAAAAGATCGATGCCATTCTGTCGTTCAACTTCTTGAAGTGCCTGCTCCGCAGAGGCACACTCCAGAACTCGGTACCCTTGTCTTAGAAGATGCAGAGCCATTAACTCTCGAATCTCTTGTTCATCTTCTACTACTAGAACCTGAATCGAACGGTCAGCCAATCTTTCCTCCGTGACGAATATCCTTACCTGTGAAAGCAAAGATGACATCCTCGGCAACATTCGTTGCGTGATCTCCCAGTCTTTCAAGGTTTCTTGCAATCAAAATTAAATCTAATCCAGCATCGACAGCATCTGGATGAGTTCTCATCAACGCTTTTGCATCGTCAAAAACTTTATTGCGAAGCATGTCGATTTCATCATCCATTAAAAGGATTTTCTTTGCGTGTTCAACATCCCCACGCACAAAGCAATCCAAAGAATCCTTCACCATACGTCCCGCAATTTCAGACATACGTTGAATGTCATTCAGCGTAGAGTGAGTGATTGTAGATTTTCTTTTCAAATAGTCTTTGCCTGAATAAGAGATGTTTACGGCCTGATCGCCCATTCTTTCTAAATCGTTATTAATCTTAACGATAGATAGAACCAAGCGCAGGTCCTTCGCAACGGGCCCCTGCTTAGCAAGGATATTCATACAAGCGTTATCAACGTTTATATGATCCTTATTGATCAGCTTTTCTGTGTCATGCACCTCTTCAAATTTTGAAAGGTCGCCAGAAAGCAAAGCGGCCGTAGCCTTAGCTAAGGATTTCTCCACGTGTCCGCCCATAAGAAGAATCATTTTTTTTAAGTCTTCAATTTGAGAATCGAGGGCTCTTTCCATTTCTTTATCCTTAGCTCTAATGAATGTTTAATATCTTTTAATACTTAAGAAAATGGCTAACACACCATCTCTTAGAGGATTTAACAGAATCCTAACACAACTTAGAATAGAACTTGAGCGGCTATCACTAATTTGGACGTATCTCTCGCCCCAGGTGCAAAGTCATCGCCATAGACCGTGTAATCAATCATTGCAGCTAGACGCAGATCCTCCGTTAAACGGTACCCTAGACCCAACATGGTCGTGAGAAGAGTTTTACCCCCCTCCCCTTGAGCGGCATCCAGGTAATCCAAACGCAAAAAAGTCTCCGCTTTTGGTCCAGTTTCAACCACTGCAAATAGGCTAGCACCCAGTCCGGTCAAAAGCCCCTTTGGCAAAAGCGTTGTCTCGACCCCCTCTGCCATCGCATTGTCGGCAAAAGCAAAGTTTGAGTCCTGAGTGTAGAGCAACTCAATGCCCGCTTTGATTCTTTCCAAAGAGTAGACCGCTAAAAACTGCGCTCTTTCCTTCAGGTCATCACCATCATCATACTTGTCATAGCTTCCGCGCGAATAATTTGCCGACAGACTCCAGTTCGTAAAATCATTCCAACGCACAAAAAAACTAAACTCTTTGTGAGGCCCACGATTCTTTTCTTCTTTCCCGTTAACAATCGTAACAGCCCACTCACCTCTTCCTTGAGCCAACTCCGACATATAGGAAACACCGTAGTCCGAAAATCTTTGATAGTTCCACTTTTCCAAAAGACCCCACGAGGTGCGATCTAAAAAACGATAGTCCCAGATTTCATAATAGGACTTCAACCACGGCTGCGGTAAAAGGCCCATTCGCAAGACTCTCATCCCCGAAAAAGCTGAGGCTAAATCGACATAGGCTTCACGCAACTTCATCTCTGCTTCATCAGCTTCAAAAACAATCTGCATGTAATTTGAGTTGTGCAGATCTGCACTAACGCCAAGAAAGAATGTGCTAAGATCAAAGGTTGAATTCCCCTGTTCGCCAGTGGGTAAATACCAAAGACTCGCATTCAATGCCACTTCCCCAGTGATATCGATCTTCTCTAAAGAATGCGCTTGTAAAGAAACAAAAAGAGTAATTAGTAATGAGCCAAAAAATGATTTCATAAATAGAATCATGTCATCGTTAATGACGTTTGCCAAAGAAAAGGAAACACCATGCTTCGCCGAGTCTCCGCTATCGATATTGGCTCCAACGCTATTCGTATGATGATTGCGCAAATCGACAGTCACACTGGAAGTATTAAAGTCCTACGCCGCCTGCGTGCAGCGATCCGACTAGGCAAGGACACATTTTCTAAAGGACGTATTAGCGCTCGCTCACAGCGGCAAGCCATAGCAACAATTTTCAGTTTCATGGATATCATGGACGAACTCGGTGTGACAGAGTGCCGAGCCGTCGCGACCAGCGCCTGTCGAGATGCGAGCAATGGCGCCGATTTTGTGCGCCGCCTATCTAAAGTAAGTGGACTTCACGTTCGCCTCATTGATGGCCTCGAAGAAGCGCAGCTTATTCACAAGGCCGTTAGTCGCCATTCTCCCGATATAAACTACAGCCTTCTTTTAGATATCGGGGGAGGAAGCATTGAACTTAGCTTCAGTCAGAAAAATCGCATTGTGCAAAGTCAGTCATTCCCACTAGGGACTGTGCGCCTCCTCCAACGATTCTCTCAAAAGAATTTAGATGAAACTCACTTGACACCATTTATCGAGAAAAGCACTTCCTTTGTGATTCCCTTCCTACACAATAATTTAAAGCGAATCACTCCTGAGGTGTGCGTAGGAACCGGAGGAAATATGGAGTCGATCTTAGATTTAAAACAACGTCTTTTTCAAGCACCTCAAGCCACAACTTTAAATCTTCATGAGCTTTCATTTATCAACGACATCCTCAACTCCATGTCCTATCGCGATCGAATCAGCGTCTTGGGACTATCTCCAGACAGAGCCGATGTCATCGTGCCCGCAGCGCTCTTAACAGAAAAAATTCTTGAGCAAGCGGCCATTTCAGTTCTTCGCATCCCTCGGGTCGGAGTTCGCGATGGACTGATTTGGGAAATGTATGATGACCAAAGAGAATCTCTAGGGCAACATCCTAACCAGTAGAGATAAAACCTCATGGCTTTCATGCGAGGGAGCACCCGATGAAGAAAATTCCTCTTGAATGGAGTCGCATTCAAAAGATCAATAAGATCGTAGATCGCTCCAATCCCAATACTGTGATTCCTTTGGGAGATGATTCTTTTGTCTATAAAAACTTCTCAGGAAAAAGCGTTTGGTGTCAGGATCTGCAAGTTGAAGGAATACACTTTAAGCGCGAATACACGAGTGCTGCGGATTTAGGATATAAATCTCTGGCTGTGAATATCAGTGATATTGTCGCCATGGGTGGAACGCCTCATTTTGCTCAAGTCTCTTTAGCCATTCCCAAAGAAATTTCCGATGAATGGATTGAAGACTTTTACCTCTCTATGGCGGAGTTGGCGGATCAGTGCCAATGTCAGATCGTTGGTGGAGATTTAACGGCCTCTCCGGGGCCGATCTTTGTCGATGTTAGCGTTATGGGTTCTGTGGAAAATCCCATTCCTAGAAAAGGGGCACGACCAGGAGATTTACTTCTGTGTAGTGGCCCCCTCGGCTCATCGGCGGCAGGACTGATAGCTCTCACAAACTCTTGGCCCGATTTTGACTTCGTCAAAAATCAACATCGTCGTCCTCGCCCTCGTTGGGATCTTTTAAAAATGCTCGAAGAGCATTCTCAACATATTCATGCTTTGATGGACTGTAGTGATGGGCTTGTCGTGGACTCCTACAAACTCATTCCCTTCCAAGGGGGACTGAAGATTTTTACCGAGAACCTTCCACTTCACCCCGAAACTCCAAAGGTAGCTGATCGCATGGGTGTTTCCAGCGAGGACCTCGCCCTGTGGGGTGGTGAAGATTATCAGTTATTAGCAGCCGTCTCGCCAGAGGCCTATCAGCATTTCCAAGAATGGCATCTAGTTGGCCAGTTTACCGATGCGGCCGGAGTTTTTCTTGAAAAAGAAAACAGCAGTGTTGCCTTGGAAGAACTCAGAGGCTTTAAACATTTTGGCAGCTGATCTTTTAACAAGATTCAGTTCTGTTTACGAATTTCTAATTTCATTCAAGTTTTGAGTTTCACTCTGAGACAAAGGTTTCTTTTATTGCACAAAAACCACTCAATTAGACAGATTCAAAATACCAGACCACCCTCTTAATCACAGACACAAATCTTTTAAGGACTTCGGTCCTTTTTTAAGTCGAGTTCCAAGCTTTTTCTCCGATAAGTTCAACATGACAAGTCTTGCTCGCTACCATGGCCGTTCACCACGTTATATTCTCAGCACTGAGGATGATAGCCTCGTGCGCGTGGCTGGCCCGAAACAAACTCCGTGGGAAGAAGGAACAGAGATTCGCAACGTTTCTCTGACGGGACTTGCATTCACTGCTCCGGAAGATCTATGCCCTTTGTTAGGCGAAGTTATTAAAATTCAATTCACCCCGCCGGGTTCAAAGCAAATGGCCTGCTATGCCATTGTGACCAGAGTTGATAATTTAACTCCCGAGACAATGTTAGTCGGTGTTCATTTCTATAAGATGGAAATGCCTCAAAGAATTATTCTCGCTCAAGGCCTTGCCAGAAAATTTAAAGAGACTCAAGATCGCAGCGAGATCGAAGGACTTTTAAATCCTCATAAAAGCGCCGTCAGTTTTGCAAATCTACCGCAGCTATTTTTTATGGCAGTCCTATTAACAGTGTGGTCCGCCATTGTCTTCAATCTATTCAAATTTGAATTCTCGGGAATGTATCTCGCCCTGTTGAATGCCCTGAACTAAGGCTTGAGCAAAACACTCTTGCCATCAAAGAGGATCTATCAAAAAGCATCCTTTAATTTTAGTGTCGCAAACTCTATAAACTTTTTAATTCTTAACGGCATTTCTTTTTGATGAGGCGTTAAGAGTGAAACTGGAATATCCGCTGTCTTAAAAGTTTTATGCACATGTACCAAGCGCCCCGCCAAGACATGGTCTCGACAAAGAAACTCCGGCACCAAAGCAATTCCTCTTCCCTTCAGAGCAAACTCCACAAGAAGAGCGGGATTGTTTGCAAGCAAGATTTCTTGCACATCTTTTTTTGCCTTCGTCCCCAATGGCTTTAAAATATTCACGATGTTTAAGTGACTTAAGCCAATAAAGGGCAACTTGATAAACTCATTCAGATCTTCCCAATTTCGATGGCGCTCTAAAAACCCCGGAGTGGCCACCAAAATACTTTTAGCCACACCGATTTTTTTTCCGCGCAAAGTACTGTCTGCCAAAGTCCCTACGCGAATAGCGACGTCCACCGATTCTTTCACCAAATCTAAATAGGCTTGTGTCAAAATGATATCAAAACGAACTGATGGGTAAATTTTTAAAAAATCATCAATCACTGTTGGCAGAAGTTTAATTCCCATATCATCCGAGGCCGTCACCCTAATAAGACCTGAAACCTCTGCGGTGCTTTCGCGCATTTCATGAGTCAGGCTATCTAAGCCCTCCACTAAATTCTTAGCTCTCTCATAAAAACTGCGTCCACTTTCCGTGAGCTGAAACTGACGCGTGGTTCGATAGATCAACTGCACACCAAGGTCCTGCTCCAGATTCTGAAGCCAACGACTCACCCTCGATTTAGGCTGTTTTAAAGCCGCAGCAGCTTTGGTGAAGCTTCCTAGCTCGACAAGGCGAACAAACATGCGTACTTGATTGAGATCTAATTGTTCCATATATAGAACATTATATCCTAAAATCGTGCACTACCGCAATAATAGATTTCCCTTCATACTGACAACGTTCTAAACTAATTGGCATTGAACCAAAGGAGTACACAATGAAAGCACTTTTAGCATCAGCACTTATTTCACTCGTCAGTGTTTCAGCAATGGCAAAAACAATTCCTGCTGGAACCTATAATATCGACCCTGCTCACTCGAACGTGACATTCAAGATTCGCCACTTGGTGATCTCAACGGTTGAAGGTCGTTTTTCAAAATTCGACGGAAAAATCGTTATCGACCCTAAAGTTGAGAAATCAAAAGCTGAAATGAACGTGGATGTAGCGTCAATTAACACAGATAACAAAGATCGTGATGACCATCTTCGTAGCGCCGACTTCTTTGATGCTGCTAAATACCCAAAAATCACTTTTGTTGTTAAAAAAATCAAAGCTGATGGCGATGATTTCAAAATCACTGGAGATCTAACGATCAAAGGTAAAAAGAAAGAAGTGACTCTTGAAGCTGATTACCTAGGCGATGTTCAAGATCCATTTGGTAACCATAAAATTGCGTTCTCTGCTGAAGGCAAAATCAGCCGTAAAGATTTTGGCATCACTTGGAACAACATGGTTGAAGCTGGTCCAGTAGTTGGGGACGAAGTAAAACTTGTTCTTAACATCCAAGCTGCAAAACCAGTGGAGAAAAAGTAAGGATTATCTTATGAAATCAATGCCCGTCGTTTTTATAGGTCATGGCTCCCCAATGAATGCGATTCAAAAAAATGCATTCACAGAAGAACTTAAAACTCTTTCTAGCCAGATTCCAAAACCACGGGCCATTCTTTGCGTCTCTGCCCATTGGGAGACGCAAGGAACTCAAGTCTCTAGCAATCCCCGCCCACAAACCATTCACGACTTCTATGGATTCCCTCAAGCCCTATTTCAGGTTCAGTATCCAGCTCCAGGTTCTCCAGAACTTGCTCAAAAAATAATGAGCCTTGCTCCTGAAGTGAAGGCCAATCCCGAGTACGGCTTCGATCATGGTTCATGGTCTGTCCTCGTACACATGTATCCTGATGCTGACATTCCCGTTGTGCAACTGAGTGTGAGCCATTCTTTATCTGCACAAGAACACCTCGAACTTGGAAAAAAACTAGCGCCTCTCCGAGATGACAACGTCTTGATCATGGCAACTGGAAATATCGTACATAACTTAAGAAAGCTTGAATGGAATCGCCCTCACGGCGGAACCGAGTGGACTGAAAAGTTCGATCGGGAAATTGAAAAAGCTTTAACGACTCGAGATACAGACACTCTTGTGAATTACGCTACAAAACTTGCCCCTGAAGCCCAACTAGCAGTCCCTTCAGAAGAGCACTACTTACCTCTTCTTTATATTTATGGTGCTTCTAATGAAAGGGACACCCTGAGCTTCCCCTATGAGGGATACGAAATGGGCAGTCTTTCAATGCGCTCAGTGATGTACACTGCTCAATAAAAAAGGGACTTTTAAAGTCCCCTTTTTTTATTTTCTTTTAATCCAAACCACGTGCCGCTCAACATCTAGTAAAGGAGACTTCAGAGGAATGACCTCCGATGAGATATCTTTAAACTTCTTCTGAGCAAGTTGAAGCTCTTCAGAGATTTTTTCAGCTCGGGCTTTTAAAAGAAAATACTGCCCGCCCGACTTATAATATTCACGACTCACATCCAGAATCACATCCACGGGTTTAAACCCACGAGCTGTTACCAGATCCACCTTCTCTAAAGTTTTAGGAATCTCGCCAAAAACTTGAATGTTTTTAGCAATACTCTGGCACTTCTTAAGAAACTCCTGTTTTTTAGGACTCTTCTCGTAAAGATAGAATTCAGTTTCTGGAAACTGAATGGCGTATATAACTGCTGGCAAACCACCACCAGATCCAAAGTCCGCCACACGCTTTAAGTTTACGGGGAACTGCTTGAGAGGAAGTAAGCAATCGATAATATGATTATCAATAAGTTCCTCAAATGGCATTTTGCGACTGATTAAGTTTAGTTCTTCATTCGATTGCCATAAAAGTTGGACATACTTTTTTAGGGATTCTAAATGCTCTGCCGAGAATCCCAAATCCAACATATAGTTTTTTTGCTTATCAAAATATTCCATTAAGCCTCAATCGCCTCATCACCAACAGCTGCAAATGCTTGTCTTGTTTTTTCACGAACGTCATCACGCTTTTTAAAGCGATCCAAAAGTAAATACACACAAGGTACCACAAACAACGTCAAAGCCGTCGATACGATAACACCACCGATAAGTGTAATAGCCATTGGCCGCATGGTCTCTGAACCTGCACCACTTGCTGTTGCTGAAGGGATGGCAGCAGCAATCGTTGCAATCGATGTCATTAGAATCGGACGAAGTCGAACTGGGCAGGCCTCGGACAGAGCTGCCTTAGCTTCTCTAGTTCCGCGATCGCGAATCGTATTTGTAAACTCGATCAATAAAATCGAGTTCTTCTTTACGATCCCCATCAATAGTAACAAACCAATCATCGAGAACATATTTAAAGACTGACCCGTTAGCAGCAACGCAAAGAAGGCTCCGCTAAAGCTAAATGGCAATGCCATCAAAATCGAAACCGGATCAATGAATGAATTAAACTGACTCGCTAGAACCATGTAAGCAATCACAAGTCCCAAAATCAAAGCAAAGATCAAGCTTTGGAAGGACTCTTTAAATGTCTTAGAGCTTCCACCTTGCTCAATCATATAACCTGGATCAAATGTCTCTTTGGCTTTCTTCTCGATATAATCCATAGCTACTTGCTGAGAAACTCCAGGCTTTAAGTTCGCCGTCACAGTGATAGCTCTTTGGCGATTTGAACGAGAAATAGACTGCAAGCTTGTACCAATCTCCTCTTTCGTCACGCGGTTCAATGGAATTAAGTTTCCACGACTATTGCCGACAAAAAGACCTTTGATCTCATTCATTGGATCGCCTTGGTCTACAAGCTTCACCTTGATGTCATAACGATGCCCACCCTGTGGGTACTCTCCAACCTTAACTCCGCCAATCAATGCATTCACCGTTGTACCAATCGAGTTAATACTCACACCGTGCTGAGCTGCGGAGATACGATCTGGGCGAATCTGAATCTCTGGCATACCTAAAAGATAGTTCGAATCGACGTCCACCATCAAATCACTCGCTTCCATGGCTTTCATCATATCGTCCGTGTACTTCGCAAGTTTATCCCAGTCAGAGCCCAAAATTGTAAACTCAATCGGATAACCACGGCCGCCTGAAAACCCTTGCTGTGAAAGATCCATCAGGACCGGTCTGACATCTTCAATTTTAGCAAGTTCCTTACGGGCAATCTGCATGAACTCTTGCTGAGAAAGTGTTCTGCCTTTTTCAGCATCAATACCACGCTTCTCGCGAGGCTTTAAGGTTACAAACATCATCGTGGAGTTCGCATCTGAAGCTCCACCACCAAAGCCGCCGATGGCTGCATAAACCTGTTCAATCTCAGGTCTTTCTAAGAGCCACTTCTCCGCCTTCTGCGTTTGCATGTTCGTATAAGCAAGTGAAGTTCCCACTGGCAACATGAGGCGCGCAATAAACAAGCTTTGATCCTGCGCCGGGCTCATCTCTTTATTCAAAAACTTAATCGATCCAAAAGACAAGAAAACGACAACAAGAGAGATAACCACGACTTTTACCGGATGCACGAGAGTCCAGCGCAACCACTTGTCGTAACCATGGCGCATGTTTTCCATCATGTTCTCGAAACCTTTTCCAATACGGCTTTTTCTTTCACCCATGTGAACGAACCCTGCACAACGCATCGGAGTGATTGTCAAAGCTTCGACTAGTGATAAGAAAACCGCGATAGAAATCGTCACACCAAACTGCATGAAAAACTTTCCGATGATTCCCTTCATAAAGGCCACCGGCATAAAGATCGCAATAACCGCTGCGGTTGCTGCCATAGCAGCAAAGGAAATCTCACGCGCTCCCACAATGGCTGATTCGATTTTCCCCCGCCCGTTCTCGTTATAGCGGAAAATATTCTCTAGAACCATAATGGCATCGTCGACGACGATACCGATTGCTAAAGTTAACCCTAAAAGCGTGAACGTATTCAGAGTGTAACCTAAAAAGTAAAGACCAATAAACGCCCCCAGAAGCGACGTCGGGATGGATAGAAGAACGTTGAAAGTTGCCGACCAACTTCCTAAGAAGAGCCAACACACGATGGACGTTAGCACCACAGCTAACATTAAATGCTTATTTAACTCATCAACGGATTGCTCGATATATTTTGTGCTATCAAAGTTGACGTGCACGTACATACCTTCAGGAAGTTGTGGTTGAATCTCTTTGATTTTCTCTTTAACTGCACGAGCCACCGCAACGGCGTTTGTCCCACGCTGCTTACGAATACCAAGACCCAATGCGGTCTTACCGTTAAAGCGCGACATCTTCGTGATCTGATCAAGCCCCATGCTGACGTCAGCAACTTGAGACAATTTTACCATGTTCGTAGAGTCAGCCACGGCTGCTCCAGCACGGCGACTGATCACGATAGAGCGAAACTCTTCTTCTGTTTTCGCTTCACCCATCGTGCGCACGTTAAAGGTTTTCTTTTCTGTTTCGATGTAACCACCAGGAAGCTCAGAGTGCTCAGAGCGAACAGCATCCATCACGTCATTGGCTGAAATATTGTATCTAATTAAATCGCGCGGGCGAACTTTCACGCGCATCACAGGGTCCGTGTAACCACCTAAGAAAATATCCCCTACGCCATCCACTGTCGTGAATCGATCCTTTAGGTAGTCTCGAGCATAACTCATTAAGAATTCAGGATCATTTTTATCGTAAGTAAGAGCTAACCAAATAATAGGTTGGTCGTCGGGATTTGTTTTCGATAAAATTGGAGGATCAACATCGTCTGGCAAAAGTCTTTGGGCAGCAGCAACCTTCGCTTGCACGTCTTGCAAGGCCACATCGATATTTCTATCAAGATCAAACTCCACAGTGATTGTAGCCGTACCTGTTTTACTGCTTGATTTGATGGACTCAATTCCCTCAACCGTCATCAAAGCACTTTCGATCGGATCAACAACTTGAGTTTCCATAACTTCAGGAGCCGCTCCAGAAAGTGTCACGCTCACGTTGACTGTCGGAAAATCCACGTCGGGCATTTGACTCACACCCATTCTAGAGAATGAGATCAATCCGAAAATCATTAGACCAAACATGAGCATCCACGCAAACACAGGATTGCGAATTGATATATCCGACAGACGCATTTTAACTCCTCACTGAATTCCAGCCACTCTAGGACGATTTATTAGGGTTAGTCATTAGCAAATTGACCGAAAAACAGACACTTCTTAGGACCCCTAAAAAAAGTTTCTTTGTTGACACTCCTAGGGGTGCAGACTATTTCTGACGCCGCATAAAAAGTCTATTTTCTATTAAGCGAGGTGTTGATGAAATCCTTACTGCTAGCGCTTTCTATCGTTTTTATCGGGGCGCATTTTTCTTATGCAAAGAATGAACAGTCACAGGCTTCACTCAAGGATAAGGCCCTTGCAGAGTACTCTGATAAAGGCGCGATCACTCCGACAGCAACAGATGCTCAGCTTGAGGGAATGCTCACTCTGAAAGACCCCTATGAAGAAATCATTTCAAGATCTTGGAAGTACTTTATTGGCTTCTCAGCACAGTCTTTTCAAGCAGAAGGCACAGCTTCTAAAGATGCAAATTCTTATGATCTTTCAGCAAGTGAGAGCTCCATCATGCCCGCTCTTGAAGTCGGCCTCTTAGCTCCTAAATTTAAAACCCGTCAGGTGGCTTGGACCCTTGGTTTACGCGCCGAGGCAGGATTTACTTCTCAATCTGTCGATGTGGTCCTTGAATCAGGCTATAACATTGATGACGCGCGTCTGAATTCAACTATTTTTTCAATCGGCCCCACTCTACTTGTCCAGTGGGAAAAGTTTTCGTGGCTTTCACTTGTCCTTACCCCGCATATGGGAAGCATTAACTACACTCAAACAAGTGCCAATGAGTTTGCGACGTTCTCAAAACATGCTACTTTCGACGGCATGTCTTATGGGCTCGATTTCGCTGTTTCAAAAAAATGGTCCCTTTTCACAGAGTGGACTCAACGAAATATCAAAGACCATCAAGACATCGCACTTCAGCAAGATAACTTCGAGTTAGGAACGAAAGTCACATGGTAAAAACTCTTCTCGCTCTTTTAAGTACGACATCTATGGTGGCCCACGGCCAAGGAACTGCTGCACAGAAAGCTCCTGAGATCACATTGAATCAGCGCACAGTTGCAGAGCAAGTTTTGAAAACCGGCCCCAAAGCTCAAGAGGTCAATTTAAAATACCAACAGTATCGCCTTGAGCCTGTTCGCGCGCTCTCAGCCTATGACTGGAGACTGCTTTTAGAATCCGGCTATGAATACGACTACCTAGCGACCCTGCTTTCAGGGGGCGCGGTCTCTAACAAGGTAAAGTACGAACGTCTGCGCACAACTGTCAGTCTTCAAAAACCCTTCACTTCAGGAACTCTTTTAGGCGTTGAGTTCAATCGCCTTTCGCAAAAAGCAACCAACGAAGGTGGAGGCAATATTGCACCTGTTCCAGAGCAAACTTTAGACTCTGCAGGTCTTATCCTTGAACAAGCCATCTTAGGAAACTTCTTCGGTGTGGCCGATCGCGGAATTGTGAATGCAGCGGAGTTAACTTACGAAGCCAATAAAATTGCTCGCGCCGACGAATTAGAAGAGGTTGTACTAGAATCCATCCGTCAATTCTGGAATGCCTATGTAGCCCAAGAGAACTTCCGCGAAGCTTCCAACTCTCGCGATCGCTATAAGCAATTAGTAGATGCTGTTCGCAGAAAAACATCTCTAGGATATTCAAACCCAGGAGACCTTCCACAGGTTCAGGCCGAGTTTGAAGCCCGCGAACAAAAAGTGAAATCAGCATCGACGGACTATCTTAAGGCGATGGACGACCTTATCACTCTACTGGGCCTAGAACCCAACACGACTATTAAGTTCGACGTACCTAAACAAGTACCTCCAGTTCCGAAGCTGATTGAAAAGAGCGTGGAAGATTTAAGAGTTGTACGCTCACAAAAATTAAAAACTGAAGCCGCTCAAGAATCTCTCTCAGCAGCAAAATCCTTGAGCTATCCTTCATTGAAGTTCATCGGTCGTGTGTACTCTTCAGGTGTTGACGAGTCTTCTGAAAATGCCTACTCGGAGCTTATCAGCGGGACACGTCCAAAGTATTATGCGGGCCTTCGCTTTGAGTATAACTTTGGTTCTGATATTCAAAACGAAACTATCATCAATCGCAAACTGACAAAGGATCTTGAAGAGACAAGATTACGCCGTCAACTTGCGGAATCTGAAGACCTTGAAATGCAAACTCAACGTAAAGTGCAAGCGGCCCATGCCATTGCTCTGAGCGCCGAGAAACAAAAAAACTTCCGTGAGAAAGCATCTCAAGAACTCAATCGCTCCTACAACCAAGGGCGTACTGATATTTCACTTTTAATTACAGCTATGAACAATTACTTCGACTCTGAAGTACAATACAGCAGAGCCGTTGGCGACTACGCCATTGCGCTTAACGAATGGGCAGCTAGCAGAGACGAACTTATTCCTGATGACCAACAGGGTACGGATAAAAAGTAGAGGGGACTTATGTTTAAAAATATCCTAATCGCCATCGTTGCACTCACTTTAGGAGCTTGTGCTTTTGACCAAGATACCGGAGCCGAGAATGCTCGCGAAGTCGCAGAAAGACAAAAGCAACTAGCCACTTTTAGCAAAGTAACAGGCTTTTATTCTGGCAAGTTAACGACATCTACAGTTCAGCAAGATATCGAGCTGCGCCTTTTTACTTTAGAGAAAGAAGCTGGCAAAAACTCTAAAGACGAAGACAAGTACACAGTGGTTTTACGTGGGAACTATAAAAAAATTAATCCCGTAGGTCCTGGATATAATCTTAAGGCTCGCTTCATCCCAGAAACAGCCGAGCTGATTTTAACCAATGAATCTATCAACGTCAGTGTTGATGATGTTCACACCATCAATGCTCGCATTATGGGTAATAAAATCATTGGCGAAGTTAAATCTATCTCTGGTCTTATTGGAATTCTGGATCTAACTCTTTCTTCAAACGAAAGACAGAATCCAGGAAACAACGAAGAAAACGAATACTACGAAAGACTTCGTCGTCAATACGAAGCTATCGCGGGTGTTTATACTGGTCAGAATATGATCGATGGCAAAGCCAAGTTCTCTTTCACAATCTCTTTACAGGTTGTAAAAGTGGGAATGGAACCACAGCTTATCGGGGAATTCAAACGCAGCGACGACCCATCGGAATCTGTTTCTCTCACACTCACAGCGATCTATCAGCCGGAGCTTGCTCCCCCAGTGCTGACGTTGTCTGGCACACCGAGATACAATCCTAACAACTCTCCTTATAAGGCAACTTTTGAAGGAACTTTGATTGACGGAGTTTATACAGGTTCTTGGAGAACAAATATCAAAGGCTTTGAAGGCGAGTTTGTTCTAAATAAAGTTAAGTAGTGATAAATAAAAAAGGAGCTTTGAAAAGCTCCTTTTTTTATTCCCCAATGAATGACATCTTAGGTAGTTCCTTGCACCTTTTTCTCAAGCTCAGCCCAGCGCTCGTACATTTTCTCTAGATCATGCTGTTTCTTTCCTAGGCTCTCGAAAATCTCCTGAACCTTTTTGGCGTTGCTTACGACTTCAGGATTACCTGACTCGATCTGCAAAGCTTCCACTTCCGCTTCGAGCTTGGTGATATTATCTTCCATATTCTCAAGTTCGAACTTTTCTTTAAATGAAAGCTTACCCGGCTTACTAACTGCCTTGACGGGCTCTTTCTTAGCGTCTTGCTGTTTCTTTAACTCAGCGGCTTCAAGAGCTTTCTGCTCTTCATACCAGTCTTCCCACTGCAGATACCCAGCAAAGGATTCCAAAGAGTTGTTTCCATCTTTATCGCGATGAAAAGCCACAATATCAGAAGCGACCTGATCCATAAAGAAGCGATCATGGGTTACTAAAATCACAGCGCCATTGAAATCTTTTAACGACTCTTCTAACACAGTCAAAGTTGCCACATCTAGATCATTGGTCGGTTCGTCCAGTACAAGAACTTGTGCTTCTTGAAGCATCAACTGAGCCAAGCGCAAACGGCTTTGTTCACCGCCAGAGAGTCTTTCAACCGGCAGATCCATCTGTTGGCGATTGAAAAGAAATCTTTCCAGATAGCTTCGTGCAAACACGTACTGCCCTTGGAAATAGACATAGTCCCCATCAGAGACGATGTTCTTAAGCACCGATTCTTTAGGATTTAAAGTCTCGCGATTTTGTTCAAAGTAGGCCACCTTTAATTTATCAGCTTGGCGAACGACTCCGAAGTCGGGGGTTTCCATCTCCAAGAGGACGCGAATCAACGTGGATTTGCCACATCCATTATCACCCAACAAAGCCAAGCGAGTTTTTGGCGTAACGAGATAGGAGAAGTCTTTAAATAAAACCTTCTCATCATAGCTCTTTGAGATACTTTCAACTTCAATCAACTTTTGTGGATTGCGTTCAGCATCTTTAAACTCAATCTTTGCAACTCTTGATTGGTTCTTAGAAGACAAACCCTGTACATCGTCCTTAAGACTGCCTGCTCTCTCAATGCGCGCCTTTTGTTTTGTCTGACGTGCCTGAGCGCCACGGCGTAACCACTCTGTCTCGCGGCGCAGAGTGTTTTTAAGAACAACTTCTCGTTGTTCTTGCGCTTGAAGAAGCTGCTCTTTTGCCTCGAGGTATTGTAAGTAATCGCCCTTCACTGATAGAAGGTAGTTAGGATTTCTCGGATCTAAATCAAAGATCTTATTCGTTACACGCTGTAGGAACAGTCGATCATGCGTGATAATCAAAGTTGCAAATGGAGCCTTCGCTAAAAACTCCTCAAGCCAAATGATACTTGTGACATCGAGGTGATTCGTCGGTTCATCCAACAATAGCAACTCAGGCTCTAAAACAAGCTCACGTGCTAACGCTACACGCTTCTTCCAACCACCAGAGAGATTCTTAACGGGAAACTCTCCTCCAAACTGATTTAAATCCAAACGAGCCATCCATTCATAGGCCAAAGCCATGGACTCGTTGACGTCCTTGCACTTACTCAAAACTGCATCAAGAATTTGAATATCTTCTGCAAACAGAGGACTCTGCTCTAGATAGCCAATGCGCAAACCCTTTTTAGCAGTGACCTCACCGCCATCTTGCTGAACCTGTCCTGCAAGAATTTTCAGAAGAGTGGATTTCCCCGCACCATTAGGTCCAACAAGGCCTACCCGTTCCCCTTCTTCAATACCAAGACTGACATTGGTAAATAGAGTTTTGGCAGCAAATGATTTTTCAAGTTTATGAGTACTGACTAAAAGCATGCCCTAACTTACTGGTTATTCTTAAAGTCTTCCAGTATTTTCTGAATAGGAACGATGAGTTCTCCCTCACAGCCTTCATCTGGACAGCGATTGACAAAGATTCGCCCTGAGAGCTCCGAAAAATCTTTAGCACCACTGGATAAGATACCTAAAAGCTCTCCTGTCTCTTTCTTAAAGACGGGGGAGCCAGAGTTTCCTTCAAACACGTCTAAGCTCGCTTCAATTAAGCCATTCTCTCGAATCTTGCGAACAGCTCCTGTTGCCGACTTTTTAAAACTACCAAGTGGATGACCTACAACGATGAGTTCGTCTTGCTCTTTAACCTTCTTAATATTCTTTATTTCTACAAAATGAAGAATGGGTTCTTCTAGCTCCAACACCGCATAATCCAAGCCCGCTTCGACATCGTTTTTACGCAATAAGACCTTCTTGCAGGCGATGGCGGATCTAGCATCTTCGCGATCTTTTTCGTAATTAGGTAAAATGCTGATCAACTCGCAGTCAGACTCCGAGCGAAGGCAGTGTCCTGCGGTAAGAACCGTCGTCGCAGAAAGTGGAACTCCCGAACAATAAGACAGGGACTCTTGAGCTTTCCACATCACATCTTCAATCCCGTAGGTTTCTTCAACACTGTAAGCACCGACTTTTTCAGATCGGATAAGCTTATCATTTTGCGCAAGAGCCACAGTCATTGACTTTAAAGGACTCTCTACACTGATCTCGACGATAGAATCATCTCCGTAGATGACGCCACTTCCTCCGTACAGGTTTAAAGAACCTGGCTGGTAGTCAGCACATGCTACGAAGATTTGAATAGCTATTCCGAAAAAGATCAGCTTTTTTACCATCAGTGACCTCTAGTCATATCATACTCATCTTTGTGAGACTCATCCAAGTGACCTACCAACCAATGGTCTTCGATATTCTCTAGCTCAACGGATTCTTTCTCAGTTCCGATGTCTTTAATAAGAAAGCTAGAAGTCAGAATTTCTTTATCCATTTTATCTTTCACTGAAATACGCAAGACGACTTCTTCACCAGCTTTAAAAGCTTCACGAATTTCTGCCAACTCAATGCCTTCCTCAAGACTTAAAGTACGATCAGCAAAACTAATATACTTTTTAAGTCCTGAACGTCCGGCGTCTCGCCCCTCTAAAGAAAACTTCAAAAGCCCTTCTTCAGCAGTCATTTGTACGCTCATATCTAAGTGACGCGCCAGATCTGCACTCTTAGGGCGTGGCATCTTAGCGAAGTTACCCGCTTGATACTGGGCAACTTGAGAAGAAGTTTTTGAATCCATAAACTTCATCAACTCAGCATACGTTTGACACTTAACCTCTGGTTTACCACAAACTTCGTTCGCAAACTCATAGAAAGCCTCTAAGTAAGCCCCACTCATCCACGCACTGAAGTGATGCCCGATATGTAGTGGTGCACGGTTGCCATAATAATTCGAGTTAAAATAGGCACGATAGAGATTCATCATATTGTCTTTAACTTTTTTCTTTTGCTCTGCAGATACAACTCTTAAGCACGAGCGATCGTTATTTCCCACAGACCTCTTCGTCATTGGATCAATACCCGTCAAAGACATCGCATTTTTTTCTTCACTTAATATTCTCGCAGAATCTCTCACACAGAAATTATAATCCATTGAAAGCCATTTACGAGCGCCGCCTGGCTCAGGTATTTGCCCCAGAGGAAAATTCCAAGTTCCGAAAGAATTCTTCTGTGGCCAATAATCAATTTTCGCAACCTTGGAAGTGTCATATTGGATATCAAACTTAGAAAGCACTGGCCAAAGCCCTGTGCTCACTCCTAACTGAGGAGCGCGAAAGCCCACGATGTCATTCTTAAATAGAAGCCCTTTGCGCTGTTTATCACTAGGGCGCATTTTATTCAGAGTGAACATATTCTCTAAAATATAATTGAACTGAGTGAACTCTGAATCCCAGTCAGCCTGACTCCATCCACTGCCATCCCAATGGCCGATCGCGTGGGAGGCGATCTCATGCCCCTCTAAATAGGCATCATTCATCTGATCTACGCGGATAGAAACGTCGTTATTATCATCACCCCAGCCAATAGCTGAGCCCTTCTTTCCACCCGGAGCTTTATAGATATCTTTAGACTGTGGAGTTAGCAAATAGACCGGATTAATAAAGAAAGTAAAGCGCGTATCAATGCCGTAACTTTTCTGTCTTTTTGTAAAGTCACGCGAGTATTGCCAAACACTGTTGGTATAAGAACCATCAAAGGCAAAAACAACATACTGTGGGGGTCTTTCCACTTGCTTTACAGTCTGAGCTCCTGCCAAGTGCGGCAGAACCATTGACATTGCCAGAGCCCCTTTTATAAGTTTTTTTACCGACATGATTCTTCCTCCAATGTGTATCTCTGTACAGCATTGCAATCGCCGTTCCTTCTTTAATTGGCCGGGGCACGAAATATCTGTCGATAATTTTGACGAAGATCATTTTTGGGTAGTCATCTTAATTCTTAAAGATCTTGAGAAGTAGGGAGATGTCTCATCTTGAGACTGCGTAAACCTTATGAGCGATGAATAGGAATTGCCACACTCACCGTGACCATACACTAAAGGCAAAACATTAATATGCTTGCCACGGAATTCTTCTGTAAAGTGTTCGATCTTTTTAAAAGTATTTAAGACACTGACGAGGTCTTTCCGACCTCGCTTTTTTAGCTGAATCTAATTAGGAATGACGAAGCTAATATTTTTTAATAGCTTGTTCCCGGCCTTATCAAATACGCCCTCTAACTGAATTTGATAGTCAGAACCTACCAACTCACCATTAATAGTTAATTCTATTTTCTTTGCATCCGCGACTGCTACAATTGAAGTAGCATTTTCACAAACAGGAGTTCCTGTGGTAGGAACATCGCAGACTTTACCCGACTGCTCCGTATCCGCCAAAATAACTTCCTCGACAAACGTGATCGTGATAGTTTTTGTAGCACTATCGAACTCCACTCCTAAGTTTTCTACTTCTGGTGCCGTGTTATCGACTTCTATTTCAGCACTTTCAACCTCCGCTGCTTTATTGCCAACATCATTGATCGCCGAATTCGCCGCAATTTTTACTTTGAACTTACCATCTCCGGTGCACTTCGAAACTTCAATGATACGAATACCATCATCCGGGCTACCGACTGGTGCAATAGCCAGCTCACAGGAAGTCGTGTCAAAGTCATCAACTCCTAGCAATTGAAGATGTGACCTGCTTAGAGAAATCGTTTTAAAGTTGCTATACTCCAACTTCACAGTGGCTTTACCATCCTTATTCAGGATTGATTTCGTAACTGAGATCGATGGAGTTGGAATGGCGGTGTGAATTGATACGAGAACAGCCTTCATTCCCTGACCTATATTTCCGGCTCGGTCACTCAATTTAGTTAAATCTATCTCAAAAGAAACATTCATCTCAGCTGCGGTGCAAGTTTCTGTTTTGACGTCTGCCGTTATTACTTTCTTATCACTTGATAGCACTGGGGTTTGAATCTGCGCACAAGATGAAGTTTCGACAGAAAACAATTTGTCTTTATCTTCTTCCAAATAGCTTACAGGCTCAATAAACTTAGCCGTCAATTTAAACCCATTAAGGCCAGCGACTCCCGTGTTAGCCTTTAAACCATCTGGGTCAATTTCTGGAGGAGTTGTATCAACGACTACTTTTCCCGAAAGCAAATTGCTTGCCCCAGTAAGGGTTCCCAAAACTTTTCTTGGGTTGCCTCGAATATCTGCTTTCAAAGCGGGCTCTAAATATTCTATTTTTCCAGCTCTATTAATGTCTAAATTGCCGTTTTCCACTTCGCCAACGGTATAAGTGCATTTAACTTTATTGGGCATAAGCATCATCTGACAATTCTCTGCCTTCACATCTTTAGATCCGATCTTAAGGGGCAGTTCTGGTAATCCCGTCGTGCCAATCTCCACGGCAGCGTCAAAATCGATAAGAATTTCGACTGTTTTCCCTTCATTTAAGTAGAGAGTTTCAGCAGAAGGATGAACTACTGGATCAAGTTCAATTTTATTTATGTCAATATTAGCCACGGCCCGAGTAATAACTATATCCTGAGATCCAACTGCCTCATTTCCTGACAAATCTTTTATTCCGCTAAGATCAATGTTCACTTTAATCTGCGTATCAGGATCACACTCACTTCTTTGTAAAGGCACTGTAAAAGAATTCATTTTTTGGTTCTTTATAGGACTGCCCGACACAGGCAACTGAACGCAATTAAATCCACTTCCACTGTTACTAATAGTAATTGCACTGCGAAGAACGGTTTTCCAATCGGTATCATTATCGTTAAATTTAAATGTGATAGATTCAGGCATTTCGTTTCTATCAAAACCCCACTTATCCTCTAAAGAAAAAACACTCATTCCCACGAGCCTTAACTCTCTAGCACCAACGATAACGGCCTCTAACACCGGCCCTCTATTATCAGTAAAGTAAGTAGTTTTTAATATTCCTTTGCCTGACTTTCCTTCAAACTCTTCACCTTTAGGTTTTAAGCGAACTTTAGCCAGATCAACCTCAACATTAATGGGCTTATCTTTAACAGTGCATTTATGCTCTGGTACATCAACAATAACCTTCACGCGAAACCACTTGTCAGTTTCTGGATCAAATCCTATTAGGTCCTTTTCTATGCTGTCTAAAATTGCGTCTTCACATCCGGAGATCTTAAATACATCTATATCTACTGAATCAACTTCTACTTCTGCTGAAAATAAAACAGGAACTTTCACTCCCTTATAGGAGGATATAGTCTCAACCTTAAACCGAGAGTCAGATGGATTCTCAAAGCGGGCATTTTGAGTTTCAGCAACAGATGATTCATCTCCCCCATCAGCTCCTTCAAAGCTACTAGTACAAGCCGTAAGCACCGTCGCTAAGAAAAAATATTTTATGATTTTTGAACTTGCAGATTTAGTACTTTCCCAAATCCCCATACGTCCTCCTTCTTCTCATCTGCTAAGTGCAGAACAGGCACTGCAAATATCGACTCCACTATGAGAACATTTTGAAATAAACAAAATCGACATTTCTAATTAGATTTCACTTTACATAAACGGCTCGTGAACAAATAAACTTGAGGGTGATTTATCTTTAGATTACAAGACCTTGAGCCTAGATCTCTGGACAAAACTCTAAGTCTTCCTTAAGCGCACCTCCAGCACACCAATAAATAGACCTTCAAGGCTACGTTCCGTTTTTAGAACCATTACATATCTGAAATACTTTAAAAAAGACCTAAGGTTCCATTCGATTCCAAATACGAAACAACTCTCTGCGCACAGTCGAAGTTAGGAAAAATAGCTCTCACCTAGAAATAAAAAAATGATAAATCCCCCCCAAAAAACTTCTTTTTATAGAGATCCCGGGAGCCCAAGCTCAGCATGCCTTTTATTCAATCGTTCTAAGAAATTCTCTCTAGAAATATACTTTCCTCCCATTGCTTCAACAACGGGAGTGATCATCTGCACATCCATCCATTGGTGCCCCTGATCTTTCAAGTGATCGACAAGAGCCCAGAGTGCTAGTTTGGAAGCATTGGGTTTTTTATAAAACATACTCTCGGCACTAAAAACCCCTTCGACAAGGACTCCGTAGATTCCTCCAACTAACTCATCGCCATCCCAGACTTCTAAAGAGTGAGCATAGCCGGCTTTATGAAAGTTATTATAGGCGTTCACGATTTGCTCATTGATCCACGTCCCCGCCTGCCCCGGGCGTGTCTGCTTCTGGCAGGCGCGAATGACATCTAAAAACTCATGGTTTAAAGAAAACTCAATCTGTGGATTTTTTTTCAGGAACTTTTCCAGACTGCGGGGTATGTGAAATTCGTTGAAATCAATCACGCCGCGCTCTTCTGGAGAAAACCACAACATTGGATAGCCCTCTTGGGGCCACGGAAAAATTCCCTTGCGATAAGCCGCATAGAGATTAGCAACACTCAACTCCCCTCCAACCACAATGATTCCCTCTGCCAAGGTATGACGGGGATTTGGAAAATCAATGGAGGGTTTTAACTGACTCACTTTTCACCTTTATAATAGATTTTATAGATAACCCCTGCCTTGTCATCAGAGACAAGCAAAGAGCCATCTTTGAGCACTTCAATATCTACAGGCCTGCCCCATGCAGAATCACCTTTCAACCAGCCATCGGCAAAGACCTCTCTTCCGACAACTTTAGAGCCCTGAAGCTGTACGAACTCGATACGATAGCCTTGCGGAGTCGAGCGGTTCCACGACCCATGCTCTGCTATAAAAATACCATTTTTATATTTCTCTGGAAACCCCTGTCCCGTATAAAAACGCATTCCAAGGGCTGCCACATGGGCTGGGAGCTCGACCTCAGGCGCTTGATAGTCGCTGCACTTTTTTCCTTTCCCAAACTCGGGGTCCACAATATTTTTGCCATGGCAAAACGGAAAACCAAAGTGTTGTCCTTCTTTAGTCACTCGATTAAGTTCATCTGGAGGAAAGTTATCTCCTAGCCAGTCTCGCCCATTATCGGTGAACCACAGTTCTTTGGTTTCAGGGTGAAAATCAAAACCCACGGTATTACGAACTCCGGCTGCGATTTCTTGCTTCTTTCCAGTCTCGATGTTCACTTTAAAAATGCGAGCATAGTCTTTTCCTGGATCACAAATATTACAATTAACTCCCACTGGAACCACTAACGTTCCATCAGGAGCAAAGCGTATAAATTTCCAGCCATGATGAGGGTCGCTAGGAAACTTCACAGGAAGTTCTCTCATTGCCTGAAGTGGTTTATCAAGTTTAGCAGGCAGTACGTATTCAAGAATTCTTGAAACTTCAGCCACAAACAGTTTATCGCCCTTAACAGCAACTCCATTCGGAACCTTCAAACCATCGACCAATGTTTGCACTTTTCCTTCAGTCACCATTGAAACAGAACCACCTGTTCGGTTGCCAACAATGATTCGCCCATCCTCAGTCTGTGCCAGTGACCTTGCATTAGGAACTTCGGCGAACACCTCAATCGCAAAACCTTGGGGCAGTTGAATCTTATCAAGAGGTAGTTTTTGCGGTTTCCCTTTTTGTGCCTCTGCACTTAATACGAAGACTAGTGAGAATAAAACTAAAACGCCCTTCATAAGATCTTCTCCTTAATTAAGAGTTCTTACAGACATCGCACTTCCCACATGGTTCTTCTTGCTGATGTCCAAAGTATTTATAAATCATATTCATCCGACACTCTGAATCTTGCGTTGCCCACTGAACCATCTGAAGGAGCTTGAGGTTTTGAGCTTTTAAAACCTCTGCACCATTTTCCAATTGAAACTGCTCATCCGTCGGTTCATGAACGCAGCGAAATGGAAATGGGTCCTCTGATTTTTCAAGACAGCCCCAGCGCTCTAATATATTAACAGCAGCTTCGGCGCGAAAGTCGCGGCGATTACGAAAGTTCAGTTGTTCTCGTAAAAAATCAAATCCCTCTTGGTCAACACGTAGACGATTGTCATTTATCAAGTGATAGACCGACGTAATAAACGCAGGTTCAGGATGGGACCATTTTAAAAATTCCATTTGAATACTAACATCGTCCTCGTCATAGAGAAGATGACAACTTGAATCCACACCGTCTCGACCAGCTCGCCCCACTTCTTGAAAGTAAGACTCTAAGGCATTGGGAGTTTCCGCATGGATCAACAAACGCACATTAGCCTTATCAATCCCCAAACCAAATGCAGGAGTTGCGAGCATCAAAGAATTTTCATCTTCGATAAAGCGTCGTTGATTGCGCTTACGATCCTGAGGGCTTAAGTCGCCATGATAAACATAGTGACCGATACCAAGTCGATGAAGCTGATAGGAGATTTTTTTTAACGTCTGAATCAGAGAGCAATATACAATGGCGGAGCCATCTGTACCGTGCCTTAGCCCCGCAATGGCGCGAACTTTTTCATCAAGCCCATAAACATCATGTACGTTTAAAGAAAGATTGGGCCTTTCGATCCCTCCGGAAATAATTAGTGCTTCAGGGATGTGCAGCTTTGCAAGAATATCTTTTTGCACTTCGGGAGTAGCTGTCGCCGTGAGTGCCACCGTCGGAGGATTTCCTAAAAGGGCACGGAACTCTCCAACGCGTGAGTAGTCGGGGCGAAAGTCGTGACCCCACTGAGAAATACAATGGGCCTCATCCACCGCCAAAAGCTGCACCTTGCGGCCTTCGATCGCCTGTAAAAATTCTGCCTTACGAAAACGCTCTGGGGTCACATAAAGAAGCTTATACTCCCCCTCCTGAATGCGTCTCTGCCTAGAAAGGCGCTCATCTCGGCTAAGCCCAGAATTTAAGCAAGTAGCTGAAATTCCAAGTTTTTGAGCTTTGTCGACCTGATCCTGCATAAGGGCAATAAGAGGAGAAATCACAATAACGAGCCCTTCTCGGACTTTCGCTGGAAACTGAAAACAGAGAGATTTTCCCATTCCCGTTGGCATCAAAGCCAAGAGGTTTTCATTGGCCCAAATTCTTGTTAAAATCTGCTCTTGTTCGCCACGAAAAGTTTGAAATGGAAAGTTCTGCTGAAGGATTTTTTGAAGTTCTAACATCGCTCGATACTACGTTAGAAAACGCCATTTCGGAGGCTTTTACGCGTCGCGATAATGATCTAGACTTTTGCACTTAAATATAATTGGTGATACTTCCAATTACTTTTAAAGTAACTAAATAAAATCAGTTGTCTAAGGACTTTTGAAGGTTACCAAACCCTCTCAGTCCCACACTGTTAAAACGATCAATCAAGAAGGGTAAGTTATGTCCAAAAAATGGAATATTGATATGGTCAGAAATATCGGTATCTCGGCTCACATCGACTCGGGAAAAACGACTACGTCTGAGCGTATTTTGTTCTATGGAGGAAGAATCCACGCGATCCACGAAGTTCGTGGTAAAGATGGCGTTGGTGCAACAATGGACTCCATGGATCTAGAGAGAGAAAAGGGTATCACGATCGCGTCTGCTGCAACTCAAGTTCAGTGGAAAGATTATACTCTAAACCTAATCGATACACCGGGGCACGTGGACTTCACAGTTGAAGTTGAGCGTTCTCTTCGCGTTCTTGACGGTGCGATCCTTCTTCTTTGCGGTGTTGCGGGCGTTCAGTCTCAGTCAATCACTGTTGACCGCCAGATGAAGCGTTACAATGTACCTCGTCTTGCATTCGTTAACAAATTGGACCGCCAAGGTGCGAATCCATTCCGCGTTGTTGAAGCTCTTAAAGAGAAGCTTCACTTGAATGCGGCTATGATCACTATTCCGATCGGTTTAGAAGATCAGCACAGAGGTCACGTTGACCTTGTTGAGATGTGTTCATACATCAACGAAGGTGAATCTGGTGAAACAGTTACGCGTGGTGAAATCCCTGCGGACCTAGTTGAACAAGCTAAAGAATACCGTCAAATCATGATCGGTAAACTTGCTGACATCGATTCTACAATCGAAGAGAAATTCCTTATGGAAGAAGAGCCAACTGTTGAAGAGTTGCGCGCAGCTCTTCGTAAAGGCACAATTGGTTTGAAAATCGTTCCGGTTCTTTGTGGATCTGCGTTTAAAAACAAAGGTATCCAAAGACTTATGGACGCGGTTACTTATTACCTTCCGTCTCCTGCCGAGAAAAAAGAGCACGCTCTTGATCTTGATAAGAACGAAGAGAAGTTTGACCTTACTCCAGACAGCAACCTACCAACTGTTGCTCTTGCATTTAAACTTCAAGAGACTCCGTTTGGTCAGTTGACGTACATGCGTGTTTACCAAGGTAAACTTGGTAAAGGTGAGTTCATCATCAACCAGTCTTCTAAGAAATCTGTTAAGATTCCTCGTTTGGTTCGTATGCACTCTGAGAAAATGGAAGATATCGACGTGGCATACGCTGGTGACATCGTTGCTCTATTTGGTATTGACTGTGCTTCTGGTGATACATTCTGTGACGATAGAATCCATGCTTCTATGCAATCAATGCACGTTCCAGATTCAGTTATCAGCTTGGCAGTTGCGCCAAAAGATAAATCTGGTGCGAACAACTTCTCTAAGGCACTTCAAAAGTTCCGTAAAGAAGACCCTACATTCCGCGTACACCGTGATGAAGAATCTAACGAAACAATCATCTCTGGTATGGGCGAGCTTCACCTTGAGATCTACATCGAGCGTATGAAGCGTGAATTCAACTGTGACGTGATCGTTGGTCAACCGCAAGTTGCTTACCGTGAGACAATCTCTGCTGAGGCAGCGTTTGACTACACTCATAAAAAGCAAACAGGTGGTTCTGGTCAGTTCGCGAAAATCGTTGGTAAAATCACTCCTCTTGAGCCTCAAGAAGACGGTGCTGTTTTCAAATTCGAAAACAAAGTTGTCGGTGGTCGTATTCCTAAGGAATTCATCCCTGCGGTTGAAGAAGGTTTCAAAGAGCAAACGGTTAAAGGTCCACTTATCGGATTCCCGATTGTTGGCGTAAACGTAGTTCTTGAAGACGGTGCTTACCATGACGTCGACTCTTCATACATGGCGTTTAAAATTGCTGGTATGGCGGCTCTTCGTGAGATTTACTCTAACGCGAAACCAACTGTTCTTGAGCCTCTTATGAAGCTTGAAACTACAGTTCCAGATGAATATCAAGGTGCAGCGGTTGGCCAAATCAACCAACGCCGTGGTTCTATCACTGGTACAACAGCGTTTGAAGGTAACTGCGTTATCGAAGCTGAAGTTCCATTGACTGAAATGTTCGGTTACGCAACGGATCTACGTTCTGTAACTAAAGGTAAGGGCGAGTTCTCTATGGAGTTCTCTAAATATGCTCCAGTACCTCGTAACATTCAGGAAGAACTTGCGAAGAAATACCAAGCTAAGCGCGCAGCTGAGCAGAAGTAATTCTTTTAAAGACTATTCTTCAATGAAAAGAGGAAGCCATCTGGCTTCCTCTTTTTTTTGCAAAAATAAGAATAAAAAAAAAGCCCCAAGTTTCCTTGGAGCTTTCTTCGAATTCAATTTTAAATCATATAGCTTATAACGGCCAACGATTGCAGAACTCTCTAGTGTTTGAAGAAATCACTTTTTGAGTTTTCTTATCAATCACTCTTTCAGTGATTGTAGTGCAAGTTTCAGAAGCGTCGATATCTTCATGCTCAACGATAGTTTGAACAATGACATCACCGCGATCTTCTGTTTTAACATTTGTTGTTACTGGATAAGTCTTACCGTTTGGCACGTAGAAGATCTCTCCAGCCATACCGCCACCGTTGCCACCACCATCCCAGTAACCACCGCCACGATCGTCACCACCAGAGTAACCACCACCGTCAAATGAACCGCCACCGCGCTCGTTACCTTCGTAAGTTTCTTCACGTGGATCAGACTCTTCTCCACCACCGCGTCTTTCATCCCCAGGAGCTGGTTCAGATTTTTTATTAGATTTTTTCGCGATATCTGCTCCGTATGAAAAGCTTGAAGCTTGAGCAACCGTCGTCAAAGTAAAGCATACTAAAAGAGCCGCCAAAATGGACTTCATCGGTAATCCCCTTAATGAGTTAATTATTGCAGGGGATGTTTATCACGTTGCGCCAAATATCGCCACCCAGAGGGAGCGGTATTTACCTATTTTCAAATTCCAGAAGAAAAGCCACATTCAAAGGTGTCAAAACAAATATATTCGTTTTGAACCACGAATTTCACGCTGCCGCCTCGTGTTTTCATAGACATCCCCCCAGTGCGGGGTGATATCATAGAGCCCTATGAAATATCACAGGCGTAAGTTAGCCCTATGACCCTCATTTTAGTTTTTACCGTAGTCACAATTGCCATTTCTTTTTTGTGTTCGATTTTAGAAGCTGTCCTTCTGACTTCTACATCAGCTTATATCGCTGTTCTTGTTAAAGAGAATAAGCGCTCAGCTATCTTGTTAGAGCACTTAAAAGAAAATCTCGATAGACCTATTGCTGCGATTCTGACTTTAAATACTTTAGCCCATACAATGGGCTCTGCAGCCGTTGCCCATCAAGTCCAAGTCGTCTATGGCAACGAAATGGTGACGATCGCCTCCTTCGTACTCACATTCTTGATTCTAGTTCTATCAGAGATTATCCCTAAATCTATTGGCGCTTCTCACTGGAAGTCTTTGCTTTCGTTTTCTGCTTACAGCATTCAAGCAATGATCATCTTGCTTTATCCATTAGTAAGGATGTCAGAGTGGCTTGGGAAGATCTTCTCTAAAAACTCGGACGATCCCGAAGTCAGTCGTGAAGAAATTCTGATGACTGCCGAGATCGGCGCTGAAGAGGGTACGCTTAAAGGAAAAGAATCTAGCATTATCAAAAATCTTCTGATGCTGGATAAAATCTATGTCTCTGATATTATGACTCCCCGATCTGTGTTCTTTGCTCTTGATCAAAAGCTCTCGGTGGAAGAAGTTTTTGCGAAATATAAGCCTCTGCGTTTTTCAAGAATCCCTGTCTACTCTGAGAGTTTAGACAATATCACGGGCATGACCTTCCGATATAAAATTCACGAAGCTCTATCTAATGATCAGCACGAGAAACCAATTTCTGAAATGGTGACACCTATTTCTAGCGTGCCTGAGAGAATGACTGTTTCTCAGGTGATCGACTTTTTTATTAAAGAAAAAGAACATATCGCCCTTGCTGTAGATGAGTATGGAGTTGTTGCAGGACTGGTAACACTTGAAGACGCTGTCGAGACACTTCTAGGTGTAGAAATCGTCGATGAGCTTGATAGCGTAGAAGATATGCGGAAGTTCGCACTCGATCAGTGGCAACAACGCAAACAAAAATTAAGGAAGAGTTAATTATGAATTTGTTCTACATCACTTGCCCTGATTCAGAACATGCTCAGAAAATTGCTCGCCAATTGCTTTCAGAAAAACTCATAGCTTGCGCAAATATCCTTCCACAAATGCAATCTCTGTATTGGTGGAAGGAACAAATTGAATCCAGCACCGAAGCTGTTCTACTTATCAAAACTCAGTTCTCAGAAAATATTTCTCGCGATTTACTATTTCAACGAATCAAAGACCTTCACCCTTACGAGGTTCCCTGTATCATGGAAATTCAAATTGGTGATGTAAACGATGCTTACCTCAATTGGATCCAACTTTCCCTTCAGGAGAAATCATGACAAAAGCAGAGCTTGCAAAAAAGATTTACGATGTTGCTCATCTCACTGGAGAGTTCAAACTCCGCTCTGGACAAGTTAGCAATGAATATTTCGATAAGTATCGCTTCGAAGCTCGCCCGGAAATTTTACGAGAGATCGCAAAACAAATGGCGCCACTCATTCCCGCGGGTACAGAAGTTCTTGCCGGCCTAGAAATGGGTGGAATTCCTATTGCGACTGCGCTTTCCTTAGAAACAGGAATTCCTTGTGTCTTTGTTCGCAAAGAAGCTAAGAGTTATGGCACCTGCCAGTTTGCTGAAGGCTATGACATCAAAGACAAAAAAGTCTGCGTGATTGAAGATGTCGTCACGACGGGTGGCCAAGTTGTGATCTCCACGGGGGACTTGCGCTCATTAGGGGCTCAAATTGATACTGTTCTTTGCGTGATCCACCGCGGGCCTGAATTCCCAGAACCGAAACTGACCGAGATCAACCTAGACCTTCGTCCTTTATTCAGAAAATCAGACTTTTAGCCGATAGGCAGCCTTGAAGGACCTGATTCCTGAAGGAGACTGCCTATGACGAAAATACTTTCAACATTTGTACTTGGCTCAGCTCTGTTTGCTTCGTCTTATTCTTTAGCGGCCTATGACGAGTGGAACTGCCGCAGCAGTGGGCTTGGTTTAAAAAACATGCAACTAGAGTGTGTCTCTTGTGGAGCGCAAAACTATTTCGCTAAAAAAGCCGGTGGCCGCGAAGTCGTCCCCTCTGAAAAGTGGTTAGCACTTTTAGGAACTCTCAGTGTTCAGAACATGAACCTAGATGGTTCTGGTAAAAACAATATCGCCGCAAACTCGGATGCAAGAGCCAATTATCACAAAGTCGTTATCTCAATGCTTAAAGACTATGGCTTCTGCCAAAAGTACATCAGCAAAGACTGGGACAAGCGTGCAACAGAACAAAACTCCGACATCGCCCCCGGTGACTGGTCAGCTTATGTATTTAAAGGTCTTACGCGAAACACGGATCTAGGTTCTTCAGAGCTAAAGAGCCTTGGGAAGTACTACGGCTTTGATGGTTCTATCTTTGGCTGGAACGCGGCAGAGAATATGAATTACCTCGTGCTTAACAGTCCCGATCCATTTCGCTCTAACAACCCCCGTGACGCCTCTGACGAGCGATTTGCAGCGAAGTACCCAACTTACAATCAAGGGCTTTCAAAAAACGAAAGACGCCCTGCCTTTGTAAGAAGACTGAAAGAAGCTCTGGGCTCTGGATATGACGTGAACGGTGAGCAGAAAAAAAGCGGCATTATCAATTCAGGAAATAAAGATAATGGTTTGACCGAATGCTTACGTGAAATTGAAAGAATCCACGATGGTAAGGGTGATCCGCTTCTAAACTCTTTCATGCGCTCTTCAAGTGAAAACACAAACTTCTGCAGAGAAATGGCTAACTCATGTGAAATCTCAGCAGACTTCTGCGGCGGCGATCTTTCCTCAGTAAGATCCTCACCACTGCCAGCACCACCGGCACCTAAAGGCCATCCATCCTCAAGCCCCGGCCACAAAGGCCAATCCGGCTCCGGCATCCGCTAAGAAAAACGAAGCAACATTTTCACATACAAATAAAAGGGTACCTAAAAGTGATCTGTACCCCAAAAAGTGGACAGATAAATAAAAGGGCCTCTTAAGTAAAACCTCGGCACTCTGCCGGGGTTTTTCCTTTTAAGTCCCATTGGGGTCGTTCGTTATTATAGTATTTAATATAACGATCTATCTCTGCTACCAACTCTTCATATGTATTGCAATCTCGAAGCTCTGCCTCATCTTTTAAATGTCCGAAAAAACTTTCTATCGGAGCATTGTCCAAACAATTTCCCTTACGTGACATTGATTGAGTTATTTCCCACTTGCTTAATAAATCTCGATAGATCTTTGAAGTATAGTGGCTGCCTTGATCTGAGTGCATAATGATATGTTTGGGCTTTTGACTAAAAAGATCTTCGAGGCCCCTAAGTGCGATATTTAAAGTTGCACTTGCTGAAACGGTGTAATGCACGATCTCCTTCGTTGCCAAATCCTTTACTGCCGATAGATAAGCTCGTTTTCCAAGTCCATAATCAAGATAAGTAATGTCTGTCGAATACACAGTATCCTTCTTTTGGACATTAAAATTCCTATTAAGAATATTCGGGCTTGCTCTATGTTCATCTCCTTCTACCCAAACTTGCCTAGATCTATTCTTTCTGCGGATGACAGTTCGAAGTCCATGCTTTTTCATAAGACGACGGACTTTCTTTAAGTTCATATTGATCCAAAAATATTTCTGTAAAAGCATCTTTATGCTGCGAGCACCGATCCTACCTTTTTTACTTTCAAAAAGGATACAGACCCACTCTTCATCGAAAATGGCTTCTTGAGAACTTTTCTTCTTCGCAGACCATTCGTAAAATCCACTCGTGCTTACTTTAGCTTGCTTACATAGCCGATCGAGACGCAGATCAGGCTGGTGAATTATTGCCTCGTGAATTAACGCGAACTTTTCTTGTTTGCGTATCTTGCCTCCAAGGCGTGGAGCTTTTTTAGGAAATCATTCTCCGCGCGCAAATAAGCAATTTCTTCTTCTGCTGATTTAAACCGAAGCCCCTTGGGGCGCCCAGTAGAATTAACTCCTCGACGCTCCTTCTTTAATCCACCGTCTTTTTGAGACATCTTCGCCCAACGCTGGATACACTTTCTGGGGTAGTCTTTGCCGAAGAGAGAAAGGTTGATTCCGGCATCTTTAAATATTTCTGAAGGCATTAGCCCATCTTGACGGAGCTTCAAAGCCTTAACCTTAAACTCTGGAGTATAGGTAACGTTAGAGGTTGTTACCTTTAAAACATTTTGATTGTTCTCAAGATCTTTGCGATCTTTTGCTGTAAATGAACCCATGATCTGCCTCTCAAATACGAAAATACCCCAAAAACTGGACAGGGTCTTTTATTTTTGTGTCCGGATTTTGGGGTACAGATCAAAGGTACCCTTTTATTATTATTCAATTCTGTAAACACACACCACCCTACTCCAAAAAAAAGGTTCGTCAAAAGGGTTCAGATGCGCGGCGGAGGGTGCCGCCCGCAACGCAGGCGTACTCCAAGTACGCCGGAGAGAGGACGGAGCCCGACAACAAAGCAGATGGACCCTTTTCACGAACCGCCACCCCAGAACCAAAGGTTCGTCAAAAGGGTCTGAGTGCGCGGCGGAGGTGGGCTCTCGCAGCGCAGGCGTGCTCTAAGCACGTCGGAGCGAGAAAGCCTGCCGACAACAAAGCAGGCAGGCCCTTTTCACGAACCGCCCGAAGCTTTATTTTTCGGCGATGACGTAGGCTATCCAACTCTGACACGCCTCCCCCACTTTCGCAGGAGTAAACTCGCCATTGCCAGATCCATCAGCAGCTGTGCCTTCCCAATAGACGTGAGTCTTTTTAAATCCGACTTCATTCATGATATCGCGGATTTCAGGAATGCTCCACATGCGCCAATCGTAGGTAAATACGTTTTCAACTTTTTTACCTTTGATTTTAAAGTGGATATGAAAAACAGCTTCATTTGCAATTGGATCAAAACCCGTCTGATCCCAGTAATACGTAAATCCATCGTGAACAATTTCATCTTCGATAGCATCGTAACATTGACTGCCACCGAATAGATCGACCATGAACATACCGTCTTTTTCAAGAGTTCTATAAACATTGGCAAAGTATTGCTTCATCATCTCGCGAGTCTTAAAACAGAAATAAGAAAAGTTCATAGCACAGACGATGTCTGCTTTCGGAAGTTTTGGATCAAGAACATTACCGTTGATCAAAGTCATACGATCTTGTTGAGGAGCATCTAAAGTTGTCAGGTAGTGAAGCTTCCCGTACTCCATCGGTTCTGGATCAAGATCAACCCCGATAGATTCATGTTCTTCATTCAGCTTAACCCACTCTGTAGAAAGAGCAAAAGTGCCGCAGAAGTCTTCTCTGAAAACAAAAGGATCACGTCCTTTTAATTTTCTAAAAGTATCTCTGATAAAAACGACATCATTTTCTGCCGATTGAACCGCTTTGCGATAGAGTTCATATTTATCAAATACAAACACTTCGTTTTTTGCTTTTTTCTTCTTAGTCGCTTTTGCTTTAGTCATTATTTCTTCCCGTCCTATGGAACTTCTGCCATTACTTCACGAACCGCTTCTTCAATATCAGTAAGCTGCGGAACAGAGTTGCGCTCTAGATTTGGATGTAAGCCAATTCCTGGAACATTCTTGCCAGCAAGAACACGAGGACGTGCCATTAATTCATAGAACAGCTCTTGAGTCGTTCTGTAAGCCAAATGCTCTCCGAAGTTAGTCACTTCAGTATCTTCATTGACGAATAGAACGCGGCCTGTTTTAGAAACAGACTCTTTAATCATTTGCCAGTCATAAGGATAAATCGAACGCAGATCGATCACTTCAATCGACATTCCCTCTTGAGCAAGCTTATCAGCGACTTCATTGCACAGATGAACCATGCGGCTGTAAGTAACAATTGTTAGCTGCTCACCTTCACGTGTGATCTTACCTTTGCCAATTGGAACGATATATTCTTCAAGATCTGGCCAACGAGGAACCCAGCCTTCTGGATTTTGTACAGGCTTATCGATCATCGCTTTTAACTCACGATCATCTGCTGGTTCGCCCGGAATAAGCTCGTCACTGCGATGTCTCATCAACGCTTTAGATTTCAAATACAATACTGGATTTGGATCTTTGATCGCCGCCAACATTAAACCGTAGGCGTCCAAAGAGTTTGACGGCATTACGATCTTCCAGCCTGGAAGTCTTGAAGCCCATGCATCGAAAGAGTGCGAGTGATAGACAGACCCGAAGATTCCAGCACCTACTGGAGTCATCACTACCATCGGCATTTGCACTTGGCCATTTGTACACCACAAAGTGTTGCCAGCAATTTTTAATAAGTCGATCGTATTGAAGATATAGTCAGCAAATTGAATCTCCGCAACACATCTATCACCAGCCATAGCAATACCCATTGCCATATTGATAATACCGCGTTCATCGAGTGGAGAGTTCCATGCAGTTTTCAAACCTTGAGTCGCTGTGAATACGCCTCCAAGAGGAGCACCAACGTCTTGACCAAAAATATCTTTTACACCAAGGTTTTCTTCACCGTAGTGAAGGGCCATTCTGATAGCTTGAGCGATGCTTGCCATTAGAACTTTCTCCAATCTGCATTTTCATTGTCAACATACACATGATCCCAAATAGATTCCGCTGTCGGGACTGGCTCTTGACGAGCTTTCTCTTGAGCAGCAACACCTTCTGCTTCATATTTTTCCCAAACGGCTGAAGCATCTTCTTGAGATAATACGCCAGCTTTTAATAGGCGCGCTTCAAACTCAGTCACAGGATCTAACATCCCCGTTTTCTTATTCGCACCGTCCGCAGAAGAGTGACCGTAAAGTCGGCTTAAATGAGCTTCAATAAATGCAGGCTTGCCTGTTTTACGGATGTACTCCATCTCTTCTTGAATTGCTAAATACGACTCTACAGGGTCATTGCCATTGATGATTCGAGAGCGAATATTGAACGCCTTGGCACGATCAGCGATGTTAGTTTCACCGTGCTGACCTTCGAACGGAGTTGAAATACCGAACTTATTATTTTGCACTGTGATCAACATTGGCAACTCCTGTCCTTTGCGAGAAGCCAGGATCAAAGCTGAAGCAAAATCACCCTCTGCCGTTCCAGCATCACCACCAGTAACGATAGATAAAGCTTTCTTACCTACGCGTTTTTGCGCATGAGCTGTCCCACAAGCGATTGGATACTGAACTTCGATAGGAGAAGTCACAGGAGCCACGTTCATATCAGGGAAGCAATAGTGATTGGCAAAGTTGCGACCACCCGTCGAAGGGTCTGTTGAACGATTCACGATCAGACGTATCGAATCCAACATATCCATTCCCATTGCTACAAGAGTTGGTGTGCAACGGTAGTGTAGATGAAGCCAGTCATACTCAGGGCCACGGCCTTTACGAGCCAACATTCCGAGTGGAACTCCGAATGCTTCTTCCCCAGGTCCACCGATCCAGAAGTAAGCCTCGCCTGCTTTATAAATTTTGATAAGACGCTCTTCAAGAACGCGAGACTTCACCATCATCTCATGCATCTGCAAAAGTAGATCTTTTGAAAGACCTCCAAAGTTATCCTTCACAGATTTTTTCGCCACAGGCTTTGATGTTGTCGGGGTTGCTTTTTTAGTCTTCGCTGCTGAAGTCGTTTTTTTTGCGACTGCTTTTTTAGCAGATGCCTTCACCGCTTTCGGCGCCGCTTTGACCACTTTTTTGGCCGAAGATTTACTCTTCGCAGCCACTTTGGTTTTCTTCGACATTGAAATCTCCAATTTTCGTGCAAAATCGGTCCTATCTAATCGGAAAGACACGACTTTGTCACGCCAAATAGGCTCACCAAAGCCTTCTCAGAGCCCCCCTCAAAGACAGAGAGCCAAAATACAGAGTTTTAAGGAAGTTTTATACGTTCTGCCCAAAAACAAAGCACCTGCCTTCGCTAAAGCTTCGGCAGGGCAAGCCCCCATTTTTCACAAGCCAGAAAGCTTCGTTTGGTCAAAAGGGTTCAGATGCGCGGCGGAGAGTTCTGCCCACAACGCAGGTGTACTCCAAGTACGCCGTAGAGAGGACGGGACTCGACAACAAAGCAGCTGGGCCCTTTTCACCAAACGAAAAAAGCCCTCAGGTTTTTAACTTCCTGAGGGCTTAACAACAACCATCGCTGGCATTAGGACTTATTTAGAGTTGGCTTGCTTCGGTGGAACCAAAGTTTTGCCTTCTTCAAGCTGGATGAGGTCTAAAAGAACACTCTCAGCTTCTTGGATCTCTGGACGCTTCAGATACTCTTCAAGCTTTTTAGATTTGCTTGCCGTTTTCTTAGCTTTATCCTTTTTGTCCTTTTCGTTTTTATCCTTAAGGACTTCGTTTACTTTAATAACTTTGCCACGTGTTTTTGCTTTTTCTAATTCATCGACGATCTTTTTAAATTCGTCGTTGCTCGCTACACGTTGAGCCGATCTCTCACCAAGAATTTTCAACCACTCTGGTTTGATTTCTTTCCATGCCCCAGGGCCTTCTTTGACAAAAGCTTCTGGAGAAATAAATGGCTCGATTGTTTTCGGCGGAAGAGAGTAGTCCATGTACTTCTCGCCGATTTCATCCGTGCTGTAAGGACCTGGCAATACGATGTCAGCATCTACGCCACGGTGCTGAGTCGATTTCCCACCCGGAATAAAGAACATTCCAACAGTTACTTTGATAGCACCAAGATTGTTTGGAATTGGAAGGACGCTTTGTACACTTCCCTTACCGTAAGTATGATCACCACCGACGACAACCGCACGTTTATAATCTTGTAAAGTTCCCGATACAATTTCAGAGGCAGACGCTGAAATACGGCTTGTTAATACAACAAGAGGTCCCGCCCAATCAACAGTTGCATCTGTATCTCTAAGAGCAGACTCACCACGACCTTCGTTTTTAGAAGATTGCTTAACAACGTTTCCAGTTCCAAAGAAAAGACCTGCGATTTTAACGGCGTCCTCTAAAGAACCTCCCCCGTTTGTAGAAAGGTCAAGAACAAGACCGTCCGCTTTTTTATCGTTCGCTTCTTTAACCAGCTTTTTCATATCCGCCGCTGATGAACGTCCTCCACGGCGAGAGTCGGCATAAAAAGATGGAAAGTTGATAATCCCAATTTTCTTTTTCTGACCACCGATTGTGCGATCTACAAAAGAAATAGAAGCTGCTTCGTCTTCAAGGTTCACTTTCTCACGAGTCAGCGTGACGTCGAATCTCTTCTTACCATCACCTGCTTTACGCAAGATTGTTAGACGAACTTTTGTTCCTTTGTTTCCACGAATCTTTTTAACAACGTCTTTAAGATCCATGTCGATCACATTTTCCATCGGCCCTTTTTCTTGACCAACAGCAATGATCTTATCTTGAGGATCGATCTGTCCTGACTTCGCCGCAGCTCCACCCGGAACAAGTTGCTCTACAACTGTGAATCCATCTTGAGAAGAAAGAGTCGCCCCAATACCTTCTAAAGACAGACGCATTTGAATTTCAAAGTCTTCAAGGACATCCCTAGAGAAGAAACTAGAATGCGGGTCTAGAGCACGAGCAAAAGAATCCAAGTACCCAGAGTAAAGATCATCTTGAGTTGTGTCTTGCATTCTCTTAACTGCGCGATCGTAGTTTTTCTTTACGTTGCTTTTAGCTTCTTCAAGCTTCATGTCAGTTGCAAGATAGTTCCCGATTTGAAACTGAACATATTTTTTTAAATACTCATTCGCTTCGTTCGCATCTTTTGGCCACTGTTTTTTATCTGGATCAAAAGTAAACTCAGTTGTTGAATCAAATTTGAATTCTTTGCCTAGATAGCTCTTCGCAAATTCTGCACGTTCTTTAAACTTCTCGAGAACGATTTTTTGAATCTGATCGAGGAACTCACAGTTTTTGTTTTTCGTTTTATCAAAAACGTTTCCTGCTAACTTACGAATCCGATCGACATCCGACTGCGTGAGATAGATTTTAGAGGGATCTAATCTTTTTAGGTATTGCTCAACAACACGAGTTTGAAGCTCAGAATCTCTGGTTGAGTATTTCACGTGGTTTGCGAGGAAACCCTGTTCGATAACTGTCAGATAGCGACAGTCTAAACCTTCTTTTAATTGAGCAGAAGCGATAGAGGAAATCGCTAAAGATCCGGCGATTAATAAACCTTTTACGCTATTTGAGAACACACTCATGCTGATCCTTCCGTGACAAATCCCCCACTTCCTTTGGGGCTCTTCTAATTGCTTTAGCTTATCAAATATTTAGAAGAGAGCATTCTATTTATGGTCTGCGCAACAAATTAGGACGTTACTTGCATTAAGACTTTTGTCGACCTTCGAAGAACGACAATTGAGAAAGATTGTCCACACGTTGACCGGAGATCAGTCCACCTCGCTGCACCTCGTGCTTTACGAAGTTTCCATTCTGAGTTTCGATCATAAAAAATGATAACTCAGGGAACCTCTCCTTAAGTCGGGACATTTCTTCCACGATTAATTGGATGTTTTTAGGATCGTCGTCTGACATTCCGAAACGATGATGGGGATTGTATCCATACTTCGCAATCGCCTGCTCTACGCTCATGCGAATTGCACGCTGCTTAAGCTCTGCTGTATTTTCTTTAAGCTCTGTATCTCCTAAAGCCATGCGAGTTTCTTTGTGACTCACAGGATAGACACTGAGATAGTTCGGCTCTAACGGAAGGCGTTTGCTTTTTACAAAGACACGAATACCATCTTTGATCGTCTCTGGATGATGCCCACGCGCTGTAATAACGGAAAGCGGTCTTTGATTGAAAGAGGCATGATAGAAGCATTCCCAAGAAGGGCCTTTCCATTGAAAATCAGGAAAGCCTAAAGCCGCAGCAACGTCTTGAACGAAGATCTGCTGTTTCCCGGCGAGTTTTTCGATCTCTGCAATTTCGTGATCTCTAAAATTTCGAAAGGTCCCTGTCATATCACAGAAGTCCATTTCGTAATCCGCAAAAACTCCCGATTGGCCAATCTGTTGGTGATGCTGGGCGAAGTCGCCACTAGAAATTTCGAGCTCTTGACGGCCCGATTTATGGAAAAGAATCAGTGGCGTGGTCAGAAAAGCGATATTGTCGTCAAAGTCGAAAAAATAGAAACTACGTCCACCTAAATGGAAATTTCTATCGTTCTCTTTTTGTCGATTGATACCTAGTTCAAGCTGTCCCTTTTGGGCATTCATAAACTTCTCCACGCTCTACAAACGCGAAGAACTTAACAAAAAATCCCCCTTATTGAAAGGGGGATGGAACAATTTACTTTTTAGCCTTTCGAGTGACAACTTTTTTGACACCCAAAGCTTCTGCTTTCGATTTTGCCGTGGTGGCTTTCTTTAAAGCTGTTTTAGGAGCGGCTTTTTTAGCGACTTTCTTAGCTGGCTTTTCTGAAGACGCAGTGGCTGTCGCCTTTTTCGCTGTCTTCTTGGCTGCCTTTTTCGCGCCACCTTTTGCTTTCCCACCGCCCTTTTCATCAATCAAGGCAATGGCTTGCTCGAGTGTAACGGAATCAGGAGTCGCACCTTCTGGTAAAGAAGCATTTGTCTTTCCACATTTGATGTACGGACCGTAAGGGCCGTTGAAGATCTGAATCGGCTCTTCAGAAACCGGATGCACTCCCAGATCTTTCAGCGCAGCCGCACGTCCTCTGCCCTTCTTAGGTTGGCTGAGCATTTCAAGGGCTTTTGCCAAATCCACATCGAAAAGACTTTCGCCTTTTGGAATTGAGCGGTAGTCCCCATCGTGAACAATGAATGGACCAAAGCGACCCAAGCCCGCCTTAATATCTTTACCAGTTCCAGGATGCTGACCCAAAGTTTTTGGCAGGGATAATAAATCCAACGCCATCTTAAGATCTACTTGTTCAGGCTGAACCCCTGGAGGCAAAGACGCACGTTTTGGTTTATCGTCTTCTGGAGAAACATCACCCAATTGTACATAAGGTCCATAGCGGCCACTTAATACATAAATTGGTAAATCTGTTGCTGGATCTTTTCCAAGAGCATCGGCACCGTTGATCTTTTGATCGATCAGTTTTTCAGCCGACTCTGGAGTGATATCCGCAGGTGATTCGTTATCAGGTAACGACGCACTCACGTCTTCACCATCACGTTTTGTCGTGATGTAAGCACCATAGCGACCCACGTGGAATTTATAATTATCCATTCCCTCAAGAGTCATTGTACGAGCTTCATCAGGATTGATCACTTCGGCTTGCGAATCAACGCGAGCCTTTAATCCCTTAGAGCCGTGATAGATAGAGCCAAGATAGCTCTCCCAATCCAACTCTCCTTCGGCGATGTTATCGAGGCTTTGCTCCATCTCGGATGTAAAACCTAAATCTACGTATTCAGATAAATAACTGCCTAATAACTTAGACACGATCATTGCCGTAAATGTTGGAACAAGTGCTGTTCCATTTTTACGAACATACCCTCGATCAATAATAGTTCCAATAACCGATGCGTAAGTTGAAGGACGACCAATCCCCTCTTTTTCCATCGTCTGTACAAGGCTTGCCTCTGTATAGCGCGCAGGTGGCTTTGTTTCATGAGATGTTGGATCTAACTTAGCGCAACCCACAGAGTCTGAAACTTTGAGCGCCGGAAGACGAACTTCTCTTTCTGCTAAATCTGCTTCAGGATCATCACTGCCCTCAACATAGGCGCGTAAGAAACCAGGGAACTCAATAGTCATCCCTGAAGCTCCAAACAGAGCTTCGCCTACTTGAATTTTCGCACTGACTTGCTTTTGACGAGCATCAACCATTTGCGAAGCAATCGTTCTTTTCCAAATTAAATCGTAAAGTTTAAACTGTGTTCCCGTTAATCCCGTATCATCAGGATCCACGAACTCCGTTCCCGCTGGACGGATCGCCTCATGGGCCTCTTGCGCACCTTTAACTTTTTTGGCTGCGTAGTTGCGCGGCTGAGGTGTTAGGTACTCTTTGCCGTATTTCTTCTCAATACAAGCGCGCGAAGCGTTCAGGGCTTCGTTGGAAAGGAATGTAGAGTCCGTACGCATATAAGTGATAAAACCTTGTTCGTACAGCTTTTGTGCAACTTGCATCGCCTCACGAGAACTCAGTCCTAATTTTCTATTCGCCTCTTGTTGAAGAGTTGAAGTGATAAAAGGGGCTGCCGGTTTTCTGAATGTTGGTTTTTCTTCAACATCCACAACCTTCCACTCTTGAGTTTTCAGGTCTTTAGCAATCTTCGCAGAAAGCGTTTCATCCAGAACTAATACATCTTTACCATCAATCAAAGCACCCGTAAGACCATCAAAGTCTTTACCAGTAGCGATGCGCTGTTTTTTATACTGCTGAAGGCGAGACTCAAAGTTAACACCGCTTTTTGAAAGCTCCGCCAACACGCCCCAATAAGATGACTTCTTAAAACGAACTCTTTCTAATTCACGTTCAGCAATCAAACGTACAGCCACAGACTGCACACGCCCGGCTGACAAACCGTAGGCGACCTTCTTCCACAAGAGTGGGGAAATTGTATAACCCACAAGACGATCTAAAATGCGACGGGCTTCCTGGGCACGCACGAGGTTTAAATCAATCTCACGCGTATCTCTCAAAGCTTTTTGAATCGCATCTTTAGTGATCTCGTGGAACACCATGCGTTTTGTAGGAACCTTAGGCTTAAGAACTTCCATCAAGTGCCAGCTAATTGACTCCCCTTCTCTATCTTCATCCGTAGCGAGATAAAGCTCTGAGGCATCGGCTAGCTTGTCTTTAAGATTTTTGACGACTTTTAATTTGTCTTTAGGAACACAGTAAAGGGGCTCGAAGTTTTTATCGACGTTTACGCCTAATTGCGCCCACTTTTCTTTTTTTACTTTTTCAGGAATATCTTTAGCAGACTGAGGGAGGTCACGAATATGTCCCATACAAGATTCAACAACATAGTCTTTGCCCAGAAACTTACGAATCGTTTTCGCCTTGGTAGGAGACTCCACCACCACCAGCTTAATTCCTGAAGAATCCGTTTTCTTTGCCATTTCTTGCCCTCGATTAAAAGATCAAAGCTCCAAACTCTACATCTCAGGACCTTCGTCCAAGTTGCAGCAGGAACTATATATATAGACAAAAAATGACGGCGAAAGCCAGAAGGTGCAAGTCTATTTTTTGACTTGCCATACCAAAGACGACAGCTCACATTGGCATTTAGGAGTGCACACTCTTCATAAATTCTTTTTTCGGCGACAGGATTTATCACTATGAAAGAACTTTCTGAGTTCAATTCTTCCATCGAATTTCTTTTTACAGACATTGACGACACTCTGACTTTCGAAGGTCAACTAGGGCCCGAGGCCTACGAAGCCCTTTGGCAGCTTCATGATACCGGAGTGAAGGTGATCCCCGTCACTGGTCGCCCAGCGGGTTGGTGCGAGATGATTGCACGAATGTGGCCCGTTCATGGAATCATCGGAGAAAATGGCGGATTCTATTTCCGCTATCACGATAAAAAAATGCATCGGCACTTTTTCAACGACGCTACTGAAAGAGCCAATAATCAAAAGAAACTCGAACTCATTAAACAAGATGTCCTCGCCAAAGTCCCCAACGCCGGAATCGCCAGCGATCAATTCTGCCGCCTTATGGATCTTGCGATTGATTTTTGTGAAGACGTTGCTCCTCTTTCAAAAGCAGAGGTCACAACTATAAAAAACATTTTTGAAAACCATGGCGCTATTGCCAAGGTTAGCTCCATTCACGTCAATGGTTGGTTTGGCGACTATGATAAGCTCTCCATGACATTGCAATTTCTAAAAAATGAATTCTCGATCTCTCCAGAAAGAGCTAAAGAAGTATGCGCCTTCAGCGGTGACTCGCCAAACGATGAACCGATGTTTGCCTACTTCCCTCATAGCTTTGCTGTAGCGAACATTCGCGACTTCATCAAAGACATCAAAAGCCCCCCAACTTATGTAGCAAATCTTCGCGGTGGCTTAGGCTTTCAAGAAATTGCAGAGGTCATTTTAAATAAGAAATAATTCAAAGAACTCTCTTGGGTGGCTAAAATTATGTCACCCAAGAGAGCGATCCAAGATTCAATGTCTCAAAAAAAGAATTTATTTTCATCCCTGATTCTTAGTATTTACAGGCTCATTTAAAAACTATTGAAAAAGAAGTCGACAGATTTCTCTAGAGTTTTTACTAGCTGTCGAATTTCTTTTCAGCAGAGTTTTTAAGACTGTCATAGTTTTTTTCACTCCACTCTTTTCAAAGTTTTCGTTTATTTTTGCCATCTTTAAATTTTCCAGACCTAGGCCTATGCTTAATTTTGTATCGCACAACGTTTTTGGAGGATTCAGCGATGAAGAATTTAACTTTAGGTTTTGCAGCTCTGCTTACAGTCACAACTCTTACCGCATGTAACAACGGGTTTAGCACTCTGACTTCTCAAGGTCTTGAGTCTTCTCTTTCTGTTGTGAAGCAAAAAACTGCGGGACAGATAATTCTCGATGATATCGAAACGCAACTTAGAACAGGAAGTACGACTTCAAGCGAAGGTGGCGTACAAAAGATGTCTGCCCTTTCCTCTGCCTTACCTTTCTTATCCGGCGGTAACATCACAGATATTATTGCCATCGCAACCGGCGCCCTCAATCAAAGCGGTTTGCAAAATTCAAATGATCTGAATGCTTTGATCCCAGTATTGATGGGAGGTCTTTCTCAAGGTGTGGGCGGCTTGCAACTTCCATCGAACCAAGCCGGAGACCTTCTCTCTATGATTGGTTCAGGCTCTATGGAGTCCATCTTGACGATGCTTGCCGGTAAAGGAAATCTCCCTGTCAGCGGAGATCCTTCAAAGCTTCTAGAGAATCTTTCTGGATCTTTATTTAAAAACCTTCCCGTCGCAGGTATCGGCACTGGTGACCTCTCGGGTGTCGCAAAGCAACTTATCGGTAGCCTCACCGGCGGTTTAGCCCTTCCGCAGTTTGGAGGCCTTGAAGGTCTTTTCGGCGGCGGAGCTTTGGGCACAGGAAAATTCAATCTCAATACTCTTCTGCAAAGTATTTCTTCAGGTGCCATGATGGGAACCGGTTCAATCCAGATCCCTGGTATGAATCAAAATTTCCTCCAAAGTATTATCTCGCAGATTGGTGCAGGTTCGGTGATTGGTATCGGAAAACTTCCAGGTCAGAATACACAAATTGGTTTGGAAGCTCTCTTAGAAGCCTTCACATCAGGTTCAAGCTTGGGCCTTGGAGAACTTGAAAATAGAAACTTACTTAAAGGCGGCACTGTGAGTGGTCTCTTAGGCCTTCTGACTCAAGGTCAAACGGGAGCTCTGCCAAGCATTGGCGTCACGGGTTCAGGACAGCAAAGCATCAACTTACTACTTCAACTATTTCTCGCAAACTTAGGTCGATAGAAAAACCTTCTCCCAAAACAAAAAGCCTTCCATATTCATGGAAGGCTTTTTTTATTTGCATAAACTTATAGAAATTAAGCAAATGACAATGTCTTTACTAGCACGTCAGGACTGATCAAAGAAGCTCCAGGGCGACCATACTCATTCCCTAATGCCACAATGTTTTTCAAGAGATCCAAAACATTTCCTGACATCACAAATTGATCGACAGGCCCAAGACACTTTCCATCTTCATATAGGAAGCCTTCAGCTGGCATTGAGAAATCCCCTGTAGATTCTTTGAACCCAGCGTGCAGCCCTCCTGTGAAGTCCATAAGATGAACAACCTTTCCTGGGTAACGAGTCAACAAATCCTGTAAACTTGCAGAGCCTTTAGCCACCACCAGATTTGTCGGCGCAATACCCATTTGAGAAGCAGGTCCACGCGAAGCATGTGCCGTGTGCGGTAAGTTCATCTTTGCTGCGTACTCAAGGTTTGTCAGAAAAGACTTCAATTTACCATTTTCAAAGAGCACAACTTTCTGCGAAACAGCCCCTTCATCATCAAACGGACGAACGCCTGTACCTGTTGAATAAAACGGATCATCTATTAACTGGAAAACTTCACTCGCAACTTGCTCGCCTAGCTTTCCTTTAAACAAAGACTTTCCTTCATCCACAGATTTCGCAGAGAAATAACTATAGATCATTTGCAAGATCGTCGAGAACTGTTCGCGATCAATTACGACTGGATAGTTTCCCGTCGGAAGCTTTGTAGCCCCTAAACGAGACGTCGCTTTTTTTACGCCCGAGTTTGCAACTTCTTCGACGTTGATTTCATCAAATGAACGAGCAAAGAAACCTTCGCCATCCATCTTAGAAGCTTCCCCTTCTTTAGCTAACGGGTAAGCGTAGCCACTGAAATAAGTTTGCTTAAACTCTTGATCCAAGCCTTCTGAATTTAAAATTCTTTTAAAACTCATGCTTTCATTAAATGCAGAGTAAGGAACAGCCTGAACACGACTATCTAGAGACAAACACTTCTGCTCAAGCTCTTGAGCAATGCGCATCTTGTCTTCCATGTTTACATTCTGTGGTTTGAAAAGCTCCTGCATCGAAGCTGTCTTCCCAGCCTTCACCAGCGGAACATCACTTCCCTCTTTGCGAACAGTCTTGGCGTTATTCAATGCCTCTTTGTATGTTCTTAACAAAGACTCTTCAGAAAGATTCTCTGTGTAAGCATAACCTTGGCTTGCACCAAGGATCACACGGAAACCAGCAACTTGTGATTGCGTGGATTCAAATGAATTCAACTTTTGTTTTTGATAACCAATTTTTAAGTTCTCACCGCCTGCAATCAGAAGCTCTACGCGAGCCCCATCGTTCTTCGCAATGCCGACAACTTTTTCAAAATTTTGTTTTATAGTATCCATTATTTTGCTCTCCCGCCGACCATAAGACTTGATACTAGAATTTGTGGTTGCCCCACTGCTGCTGGAATACTGCCACTCACGGAGCCACACATTCCACGGGCCAATTTCAGATCATTAGAAACTTTGGTGATCTTTCCTAAAGTATCAATTCCACGACCAATCAAACACGCACCCTTAACAGCCTCTTCAATACGGCCGTTGCGAATCATATAAGCTTCGCCCACTTGGAAGTTATAGTCACCCGTTCCAGGGTTCACCGAACCGCCACCCATTTTCTTTGCATACAAACCATAATCCACATCGCGAATCATTTCTTCGAACGTGTTGTTTCCCGCAGCGATATAGGTATTTCTCATACGAGATGCTGGAGCATATTTATAAGACTGACGTCTTCCGCTCCCCGTGATGTCATAACCTGTTTGGCGCGAACCCATTTCATCGACGATATAAGATTTCAAAACACCATTTTCAATCAACGTTGTCTTTTTAGTTCTATTGCCCTCGTCATCAATATTCAAAGATCCCCAGCCATTTTCAATGGTACCGTCATCAATCGCTGTAACACTTTCATGCGCAATCTTCTGACCTAACTTGCCACAAAACACTGAAGCTTCTTTTGCAACGGCAGTTGTTTCCAAGCCGTGCCCACAAGCCTCATGGAAAATAACTCCACCAAAGGCGTTATCAATCACCACAGGCATTTCACCTGCCGGAGCATACTCTGCCTTCGTTAATAAAAGCGCGCGATCCACAGCCGACTCTGCTAGGGATTTCAAATCCACTTGATCATAGATTTCAGAAGTTCCCATGTGACCTTCATCTTCGCCGCCGCTTTCCTTAACGCCGTTTTGCTCCACAAAAGTTTCTAAGCGTAAACGCGAGTAAGCTCTTTCATCGTAGGCCATCAGACCGCGAGAGTTTGCAATCTGAATGCGTTGAAACTTTTCATTCAATCCAGAGTCCACTTGAGTCACCGCCGAGCTGCGCGCACGAGCATACTGATCCACAGAGTTCAACCAGTGAAGTTTTTTGTCGCGATCCATCTCCCACGGCTTTTCTCCATAGGTGTGGATTGAATCAAATGGCACTTGCATCAATGGCATTGTCTTCTTAGCTTCACCCGTCCCACGGCTCAAGGCTGCGTTGCGAGCCGCTTTCACCAAACCATCTTCAGAAAGATCATTCGTCGTTACATAGACGATTTCATGACCAAAGAATAAACGAATACCTGCTCCGTAAAGCTGACCGACAATGGCCTGCTCAGGGCGTGAGTTTAGAACTGTCAACTGTGACGAGTAAGTGTCTTCCACGAAGATATCGGCAAAGTCTGCACCTGTGCTCAGAGCTGCATCCAAAGCTTTCGTTAAAATATGAGGTTGAACTATCATGAGAGGGCCTCCTGTAAAGTCGTTAAATAACTCCCCCGCAGGATATAATAAGACCAGAGCGAACCAAAAGAACTATTATAAAGGATAAGCCCTTCCTCTAAGAGGTACTACCTTGCGATACTTGAGCTTTTCCAAACCTAGCCCTTCAACCATTCTCGGCTGCGCCTAAACACTAAGACACAATCTTTGAAGAATGAGGGAAGGATTTGTGAGGGGAAAGTGGAGATCTCTCGTCGGAAGCGGCCTTTGCGGGGCCATGGATGGCCGAACCGATGGCGCAGCCAGCGGACGCAACGAGGCACGATGCCGTGCCGCTGAAGCGCGAGGGAGCTCCACTTTCCCTTCACAAATCCCCACCGCTAATGCGCCATAAAAAAAGGCCCTGTTCCCAGGGCCTTCCTATGATCTAGCGTTTTTTAACTCTGATCATTCTTTTCTTTTTAGCAATTCGCTTCATCTTGTGGCGAATGCCTTTTTTTGATTTACCTTTTACTGCCATTTTTGAACTCCTTGTTCACATGTTTACTAAGTCAGAAGGGAAATTAAGCCTCAAAAACAAAGCACTGATCCTCATTTACCGAGCACAGGAGCTTGGTCAAATGGGTTCAGGCGCGCGGCGGAGGGTTCTGCCCGCAACGCAGGCGTACTCAATGTACGCCGAAGAGAGGACAGGGCCCGACAACAAAGCGAATGGGCCCATTTCACCAAGCGAAGACTACTTCTTATTTGTTGGCACATTCATCAACGCCGCAAACGGGTTGTTGAATGGGTTCGAAGGTCTTTGCTGAGGAGCACCCGGTCTTGGACCGCCGCCGCCTTGTGGTTTAGAGCCACCGCCGCCTGGACGATATCCTCCGCGTGGGCCACCTTCAGCTCTCTTCTCAGAACGTGGTGCTGATGCTTCAGGAGCATCATCCATTTTCATTGTTAAAGAGATTTGGTTTTTCATAGCGTCTACTTTTAGAACTTTCACAGTTACATGATCACCTGGGTTTACAACCTTGCGAGGATCATCAACGAACTTATGAGAAAGTGCAGAAATATGAACAAGACCGTCTTGATGAACACCGATATCTACAAACGCTCCAAAGTTAGTCACGTTAGTTACGATACCAGGACAAATCATGCCCTCTTGAAGGTCTTTAACTTCCATAATGTCATCACGGAACTGGAAAACTTTGAACGGATCACGTGGATCACGGCCTGGTTTCTCAAGTTCTTTCACGATGTCATCAAAAGTAAATTCACCTACAAGCTGTGCCCACTTCGTTCTTTGTGCAACAAGCTTTCTAGCTCCTTCACCAATAACGTCGCTGATCGCAACGCCAAGGTCTTTTGCCATATCTGTTACCGCTTGGTAGCGCTCAGGATGGATACCTGTTGAATCAAGAACTTGTCCACCGTTTGGAATTCTCAAGAATCCCGCAGCTTGTTCAAATACTTTTGCAGAGAACTTAGGAACTTTTAAAAGCTCCATACGATCTGAGAACAAAGTTTTCTTTCTATATTCAACGATACCTTTCGCAAGAGCTGGACCAATGCCAGCAACGTGTGAAAGAAGAGCTGCCGAAGCCGTGTTTACGTCAACACCGACAGTGTTCACGCAAGACTCAACCACTGCTGAAAGAGATTTTTTCAACTGAGATTGATTCACGTCATGTTGATACTGACCAACACCAATAGACTTCGGATCTACTTTTACAAGCTCCGCCAAAGGATCTTGCAAACGACGTGCAATAGAAATTGCACCCTTAACTGTTAAATCAAGATCTGGGAACTCTTCACGAGCAATATCAGATGCAGAGTAAACAGAAGCTCCTGATTCAGAAACCATAACCACTGGAGTATTCTTTCCAAGGTCTTTTAGAATCTTTCTTAAGAAAGTTTCAGTCTCACGACCAGCAGTTCCATTACCTACAGCGATAGCTTCGATCTGGATTTGCTTTAGAACGTCTTGGAAAAGAGCTTTTGCTTTTCTTTCCGCATCGTCGCCTAAAATGTGCATCACCGTGTGGGAAATGAAGGCACCTGATTTATCAATCAAAGCAATCTTGCAGCCCGTTCTCAAGCCAGGATCCACACCTAGAACACATTTAGGTCCGTACGGAGATCCCAATAAAAGCTTACGCACGTTTTCTGCAAATACCGTGATCGCATCAGCGTCTGCTTTTTCTTTGAGAGTTCTATGCACTTCATTCACTACTGAAGGAAGAACATAAACGTTAAGAGCTAAGCGAGCTGATTGCTTTAAGTAGTCTCCAATAGCGTTGTCAGGAGTTGTCGTAGCAAACTTCTCGTAGGCCGCCAAATTTGCTTCATCATCAGCTTTAATATCTAAAGCCAACTCTTCTTCCTGCCATCCACGTCTCATTGCCAAGTAACGATGGTTGTTTTTTGCATCCATTAACGTCTTAACTGGCTCTTCAAACTCTTTATACATTTCGTATTTAGAGTTTGGTTTGAAACCTTTTGCAGCTTTAGAAACTACACGGCCTTTTTCAGAGTAATTCGTCGCAACCATTGCACGTAGATCAGCATCATTGGCAATTTTCTCAACGATAATATCTTGAGCTGCTTTCAATGCTTCTTCGTAAGTTACGATCTTAGCCGTTGGATTTAAGAATTCTTTGGCTTTCATTTCCATAGTTGTATCATCTTTGATCAACCCATGGCCCATGTCCCAAATCCAATTTGCCAAAGGCTCAAGCCCCGCTTCACGCGCAACAGTCGCTTTGGTTTTTTTCTTTTTCTTGAATGGTTTGTAGATTTCCTCAAGCTCACCAAGATCCCAAGAAAGCTCAATACGCTTTTGGAGTTCAGCAGTCAGATTGTTCTGCTCGCCGATTTCTTTGATAAGGAAAGCTTTGCGCTTAACAATTTCATTGAAAGTCTCATGACCTTCAATGACTGCACGAATTTGAACTTCGTCCAAGTTACCTGTCTTTTCCTTGCGGTAACGAGCGATGAAAGGGACGGTTGCGCCTTCTGCCGCAAGTTCAATAACCGCTTGAGCGGATTTTGCAGTGACAGTCGGTGCGATACGCGCCAAATAACTCTGAAGAGCCTGATCCATAGAACCTCTAGATTTATTTTGGATATTTGAATGTGGTTATTATTTATGACGGAACATGATCAAGCCATGACTTGGGTCGTATGGAGAAACTCCAACACTCACCCTGTCGCCTACAACAACTCGGATATTAAAACGTCTCATTTTCCCGCAAAGCTTTGCGTTAATGATCGCCTTATTCTCAAGTTCAATCTTATAAAGACCCCCTGCAAGGGCGTCGATCACTTTTCCATCAATTTGTACTAAATCGTCTTTTGCCATGTAGATAAATTTCTAGGTCAGATTGACCTGCCTTGCAATAGAATTTTGCCCTACGACAACTTCCTATTGCTGATCAGCATTCGCTTTCCATCTTCAAAAATGACTTCAAGACGATCATATTCATTCGATAAAATGAAACCCCAACCAAAGATTTTGTGCTGAATAGGTGATTTCGCTTCAAATTGGCCTGAAATCGAATAGTTAGGAGCCTTCACTCCTTTGTACTTCTCATGCATTTCATGCCACTTGATTTGATCTTCAGTCATTCCCGTGCGATCAAATTTGATCTTTTTTTCTTTTTTAGGAGCTGCCTCTTCAGTGACCAAACTCAAGTGAGAGCTTTTTTTAACGGGCTCTACTTCTTTAGCGACTTTAACTTCTTTCACAGGTTTTACTGCTGCCTTCGCTGGTTTTGCCGGCGGAGCTGGCTTCGCGGCTACTTTTTTCGCGGGAGCAACTGCGGCTTTTGCAGGTGCTTTCGCAACTTTCGCTGGAGCTTTGGAAGCAGGTTTTGGAGCTGCCTTCTTAGCAACGGACTTCTTTGCTGGTTTCGCCTCTGCTTTTTTCACAACTTTTTTTGCAGCCACCTTAGCAACCGGCTTCGGAGTCGCCTTTTTTGCAGTCGGTTTAGCAGTTGTCGCTTTTTTAGCAGTCGCAGTCTTAGTGGCTTTCTTTGCAGCTTTTTTTGCCATCTCAGTTCCTCTCCAAAATTAAAGACGAGAAAAGATCAAAAAGTGTTTACTTCAGCAGAACTATACTATCACTCAGTGACTTGACATCAAAAAAATAATAGTAAAGTGTTAGCGCGAGGCATCACTATGATCAAAGCAGAAGTCATTCAAAATATAAACTCAACTGAATTTCAATATGTGGGTGGAGATTTAAATTCGGTTGCTACCAAGGTTCTCCCCCCCGAAGAATGCGATTCAGAGAGTCTCGTTTTCGTCTCCAAAGAGCCCCAACTTCAAATGGCTCTGGCGGCGAAAGCTCCAATTATCGTAGCACATAAGTCTCTAAAAGTCCCCGCAACTCATGACACAGCGTTGTTTAGTACACCATCTATTCAATTGGCCATGGCGGAACTCCTTCCTCTTTTTGATGGCAAGTTGAACCGCTTCAACCAAAAAGAAAAGATTCACTCCACAGCCGTCATCCACGAAACCGCTGTCTTGGGAAAGAATGTGGGCATTGGCCCTTTCGTTGTGATCGGTGAAGGTGCGCATATCGGCGACAATACAACCATTGGAGCTCATACAGTTATTGAGTCTTTCGCCACCGTGAAGGGAAACACATTGTTGCACCCTCATGTTTTTATTGGCTCTCACTGTGAAGTAGGTCATCATTGCGAAATCCATCCGCATACAACTATTGGCGCAGATGGCTTTGCTTTTGCGATGACCAAAGAAGGTACGCATAGAAAAATTCCTCAAATCGGCAGAGTCATCATCGCAGATAATGTTGAGATGGGAGCTAACTGCGCAGTGGACCGCGCAGCACTTACAGTGACTCGCATTGGCAAAGGAACAAAGTTTGATAACTTCTGCCATATAGCTCATAACGTGGTCATTGGCGAAAACTGTGTGATGGCGGCGGGTTTTAAGATTGCGGGATCTAGTCGAGTTGGCAACAACTGTATGTTCGGCGGAGACGCTGCTGTTTCAGATCACATCACTATCTGCGATAGAGTTATTATCGCAGGCAGAGGTGCTGTCACTAGCAGTATCACAGAGCCTGGCCAGTACGGTGGTTATCCTTTGGAGCCTTTAAGAGATGCTTTAAAAACGTTAGCCAACAAAACGCATATTACTAGAATTAGAAAAGACTTGGCTCGCGTCGTTAAACACTTGGGCCTCAACGAAGAATAAGGAGAATCTCTGTGATTTCTTACAACGTATACAAAATCCTTCACCTCATCGGCTTCATGCTATTGTTTTTTGGTTTAGGCGGAATGCTTTTATCAGCTTACTCTCGCCATGAACTTAAAAAGTCTGCGCGTATTATGGGTTTTATTACTCATGGAGTGGGCTTGCTTATTATCCTCGTGAGTGGTTTTGGAATGGCGGCACGCTTAGGCTTAGTGTCAGGCTTACCTACTTGGGTAAAAGCTAAGATCGGCGTATGGGTTCTGTTGGGTCTTGCCGTTTCTTTGGTAAAGCGCAAAGGTTATATCGGCTGGCCTGTAGCGATCCTACTTTGGGGTCTTGGTACAACGGCAGCGTTCATCGCAATCAACAAGCCATTCTAGTATTTCTAACTTAGATTTAAAAACAAAAAAGAGACGTCGATGACGTCTCTTTTTTTTCTCCAGACAAATAATTCCAGATTTTTTGTTCTTAACCTGATTTCCTCAATTTTAAGAATCAACTAGTTCAGATCGCATTGTATAGAGTATTCCCCTTGAGCCAATCTCACCCAACTCACTGAAGATGTAGAAAACTCAGCAGAGCTCTCCACCCCATCCACGGCTAAGTTTTGAAGAACTATGATTCCGGTTCCTTTTGACTGCGCATCTTCAATCAAGAGTTGATATTGGATGCGATGACCAGACTCCTCAAGTTTTAGCTGAACAAATCTTCCGATGGATTCGTCGATAACTAAGGACATCAAGGCCCCAGAGCGAGTCTCGATGACCTTGCCTCCCTTAAGGAATGAACACCTTGCCGTTTTATAATTTAAAGACGGCAAAGCTTCGCTGGCAAACGATGACATCGGCAAGAAGGCTGTAAGAAGAGCAATTATGTATAGCTTCATCTCTATCCCTTCAATCTAGAACATACTGTACTTAAGAAAGCGACATTCAATGTTGCCGTTAAATACGAAGTGCTTGCGAGTTGATTTCAAACGCAAATCAGCAATGAGTTCCTTATTTCCAGAAAGAACCCAAGCATCCCATCCTTTAAATCTGTGCTTCATTGTGTAACTCAAATCACGATACACATCGCGAAGATTGTCTTCATCACCGATACGAGCACCGTAAGGTGGGTTCACAACGATCAAACCGGCTTCACATGGAGGTTCTACAGTTGCCACAGACTCTTTACGGAATTCAATCACGTGATCAACACCTGCACGCTTTGCATTGTCTTTAGCACTCTTTAAAACTTTATTGTCGATATCAAAGCCATAGAACTTAAATGGCAATTCTTCAACTTCTGCATCCATGGCTTCTTGAACAAGGTTTTCCCAAACCTCTTCGTCGTAATTCAACCAATTTTGGAAACCAAATCTTGTACGATTAATTCCTGGAGCGATATTTAAAGCCATCATCGCAGCTTCAATAAGAAAAGTTCCTGAACCACACATGAAGTCCACAAGTGGGCTATTCGTATCCCACTCAGTCACTTTCAAAAGTCCCGCCGCCAAATTTTCTTTTAACGGAGCTTCACCCACTTCACGACGGTAACCGCGCTTAAATAGACTATCCCCAGAAGTATCAACAGCCACACTGAAGTTATTCTTAATTGCGCGCACGTGAATTCTTAAAGAAGGATTCGTGTTGTCAACGTCAGGGCGAACACCAAACTTATCACGGAACTGATCTACGATAGCATCTTTCACTTTCATCGCCACGAAACGCTGGTCGCGCATTTTACATTCGCTCACGCTCGCATCGATCGAAATTGTCTGATTAGGTTTAATATATTTAGTAAAGTCGTGCTTCAAAATTTGTGAGTACAACTCTTCGGGCTGGTAAGCAGTGAAATCCAAAACTGGCTTCAGAATACGACTCGCCAAACGAGAGTGAAGATTCGCACGATAGCAACCTTCCCAATTGCTTTCAAAGAACACTCCGCCAATGTAGCGATCTGTTACTTTGAGGCCTAACTCTCTTAATTCTTTTTCCAGGGGTTCAACAAGTCCACGGGCTGTGGATGCAAAAAACTGAGCCATCTCGGGTCCTTTCTTATCAGTTAAAAAAACTCAGTCCTAATCGCTGAGTTTCATATCATTCCCGCTATACAGGCTTCATCAAAAAGCCAAAACACTTCGGTACTGCAAACTCTTATCATAGAGCTTGCTGATATATTTGAATGCGCCTTTCTATCAAAAAAGCTCCCTTTTTTCAATTTCTATCCCCAGTTTGTAAGTCCTTCCTAAAAGCCCTTGTAACTTATGAAAATCCTGCAGACCTCCCCTCGCTTTGACAGCTCCGCAAGAGACTCCCAATAAGAGCCTAACCCCTTAATTTCCCGAGTTTTTAACTTAAAAAGAGCTCATCTCGCTTTCGGAAGGGCTAACCCCGAGAAAACTCGCCCTATGGAACCGTCGGAAAGCCGATAGCGCCCCATAAAAAAAGGCCCCAATCATAACGATTGAGGCCTTTTAAAATTATGAATTTTCTCTTTAAAACCTAAGTATCTCTGTACTGAGGGCCACCGCCGCCTTCAGGCGTTGTCCAATCAATATTCTCAAACGGGCACTTGATATCACATGTCTTACAGTGAATGCAGTTCGTGTAATTGATCTGAAGATCTTTCTTACCTGGCTCTACTGTTGAGGGAACCATCTCGTAAACAGCTGCTGGGCAGAAGTGATTACAAGGTGATTTGTACTTTGGCTCGCAGATAGTTCTGCAAGTGTCCCCGTCTTTTAAGATCAAGTGATTAGGAGAATGCTCATCATGCATAGTCCCTGTCAGATAAACGCTTGAAAGCTTATCAAAGAACAGAACTCCATCTGTTTTAGGAAGTTGATTTTCATCAAGTTCCAAACCATTCGGCCCCCACACTTCAACAACTGTCTCTGTTGTCTGAGCATCAATATGCTCAATAGGCATTGGATCTGTCAGTCCACGACCGCCCGTCATTTCTTGCAAAGCCAACAAAGGCATTGAAGCGACCATTCCTTTACTCAAAGCTTGGTGGAAGTTACGAACACGGTAAAGCTCATCTTTCACATAGCTTTGTTCCATTTTCTTTTCATAGCCCGCAGTGATATTTGCAGAGAAATCCGCTCCGGCTATTAAGCCATCCATGATCGTTTCCGCTACCTGCATACCTGACTTCATAGCCAAGTGAATACCTTTAAGCTTCTGAACATCGACCATGCTCGCAGAGTCTCCGCAAACCATAAAGCCATTGCCATAAAGCTTCGGCATTGAATACCAACCACCTGCCGGTAAAGTCTTGCCACCGTAAGAAATAACTTTTCCACCCTTGATCATGTTGTAAATGAACGGGTGAGTTTTTAGTTTTTGCAATTCTCTGTGTGGATCTAAAAGAGGATCATTCGTATCAAGATAGGCCACTAAGCCCACGATGATTTTATCTTCCGGCAATGTGTAGATAAATGTTCCACCAATAGATTTAGACAATGGGAAACCCATAGTGTGGATCACTTTACCTGGCTCAACAGTTCCGGCAGGCATTTGAATAATCTCTTTAACGCCTTCTTCAAAAACTTCAGGATTTTTACCTGCGCGAAGATCTAATTTCTTTTCAACTTGCTTGAAAAGAGAACCGCGAGTTCCCTCAGCAAAGATCACGACTTTAGATTTTAAAATAAGACCTGGTTCAAAATTCGCTTTCGGAGTTCCATCTTTATCGCGACCTTTATCGCCTGTACGAACTCCGACAATTTTATCTCCATCATAAAGAGCTTCAACGGCTGCAAAACCTGGGAAAATATTAACACCCTTAGCTTCACAACGCTCACCCAACCAACGATTGAATTTGCTCAAAGAGATAATGTAATTACCTTTATTGTGAAATGGCGGAGGCGTCACAGGAAGTTTGAAAGAATAATCAGAGCCCAAGTAGTGAACAGCATCGTAATTCACTTCAGCGTCTAAAGGGCAACCTTCTTCTTTATAGTTTGGAATCAACTCAGAAAGAGCCTTAGGGTTTAAAACAGCGCCGGAAAAACTGTGCGCCCCAATTTCGGATGCTTTCTCAAGGACCACGATCATTTGCTCAGGGATTGCTTCCCCTTGCTTACGACCTGCTTGAACATCTTCGTTATGTTTTTCAATCTGGTTTTGCAAATGAAGCGCGCAAGAAAGTCCCGCAGCACCACCACCTACGATCAGAACATCCACGTCCATTTCTTCACGTGTTACGCCTTCTGGTAGTTCATCAAATTTAGACATGCTCTATCTCCAAAAAAATCTTTAAACCTTACTCTTCACTGCTGTCGTCTTTAATCTCTGCTTGTGGCGCTAGTTTTCGAACAGGATTTGCTAGCTGATTTTGCACTCGCAAATCTTCTTCGTCGCGCCCCCCAGGATAAAGTCTCTTTTTAACGCGAGAACTGATCTCTGCTTCTTTCGCATCATCAGTAGAGGTTTCAATGAAGTCTTGAGCAAAGCTCAAGCTTGAAAAACCTAAACCGAATACCAAAGCCACAAAAAATGCTTTTTTCATATAAAGCCCCTCGAGCTAACGCGTTTAGCGCATATTAAAAGCTAAATGAGAATGTTGTCATTGAAATAGTGCCGGATTAGGGAAGTTTAAGCAACCGGCAGACGGCGATGATACTTCATCGGAATTTGCGCCCGTACCTGCTCAATTCTCTCTCTGCTGAGTTTGCTAACAGCAAAGCCCGCTTCCGTTTGACTGAGCTCCTCGAGTTTTACTCCCCAAGGATCGATAATTAAGCTATGCCCGTAGGTATCGCGCACTCCGCCCCTAGCACCCACGTGTTTTCCGCCTTGTGCACTCGCAATTAAGTAACATTGATTCTCAATCGCACGAGCGCGCAGAAGAATTTCCCAATGAGCTTCTCCCGTTTTTACTAAAAACGCAGCGGGGACCAAAATAAGATCCACTTCTTTCCGAGCATACTGAGAGTACAACTCAGCAAAACGAACATCATAACAAATCGATTCACCGATTTTCCAACCGTCTACTTCAAAAATACTTGGACGAGGTCCATGCCTAAAAGCATCCGATTCGCGAATGGCTTTTTGACCTTGAAGTTGAATGTCGAAAAGATGCATTTTTTTATATCCAGAGTGGATCACTCCATCCGGCGATGCGTAAAGAGAGGCATTGTACATGTGCCCCTCTTCAATCAAAGGCACAGAACCAAAGTGCAAATAGGAATTGTATTTCTTCGCCAGAGTTCCAAGGTAAAGAAATCGCGCATCGGTGATTTCCAAACCCGGGATAGCTTCGCCTTCTGTGAGGCGTAGGTATAGACAGTTTTCGGGAAAACTAACAAGGCGAGGCTTTGCCACTGCGAAAATCTCTTCGAGACGTTTTTCAATCTGCTTAAGATTGAGTTCAAAATCATCGACAGATGTCATTTGCACACTGGCAACTACTAACTCTTGGGACATAGCCTACTCAACTGGACTTACGACGGTTGATACGCGGGCTTCCTTCACCTCGCGACAATTCCAGTTCGCGTTTTCTAAGTTGCGACGAACATTAGAAACAAACTCAACACATGAATTAGGATTCAACCCGGAACCGATAGTCTCGTCCACACCCTGTTTTGTATAAACAGCGCGACAGCGAGTGTCCTCACCCATCTCCACACGCAAAGTGCGTACAGTTTTATTAAGCCTGCACAATATCATGGATTCGCCGACATCGGCTTGAGCAACAGGAACGAAAAAAAGCACTATCATCATTGTTGAGGATAGTGCTTTCAGGATTTTCTTTGAGATTGGATCTCTTTTCAAAGCTGATCTCCTCTTAGTGAGTGAAAGAAAGTTGGGACAGATAACTACCCAACTTTTAATTTACTTCAGCTCATAGGAGACTAAAACGAAGAGATCAACTAAAAGACCAAATTTAGACTTTGTCTTAGGAAAACTTTGCCGATTGACGGTGTTTACGCAGTCTTAGACTTAGCCGTCTTTTTAGCTGGAGTCTTGCCTTTAGCAGCTTCCATCAATTTCACGTTTGAGTAATCGATGAAGCCTTCTTTTTTCAAAAGACCATCTTTTTTGTCAAAGTGAGTTTGAACTTTAACTCCTTGAACTTGAACTTTCATTGCTTTTGCATCAACAGAAAGCACAGTTCCTTTTTTACCTTTGTCAGAACCAGTAATAACTTGGACAGTTGCGCCCTTTTTAATTTTCAATTTCATGTACGGCCTCTTAATTAGTTAGCAGCAGGTTTTTTTGCAGTAAGCTTTTTCTTCATTTTTGCTTTAACTGCCATAGCTCTTTTAGAAAGCTTAGTGTCATCAGCGTTCAGAATGAAGTTGTCGATACCACCAACGTGCTCCATGTCACGGATAGTGCTTGTTGCAACGTTTAAACGTACCATTTCGTTCAGAAGACGGCTAAAGATGCGTTTTTTCTGAACATTTGGTTGAGTTACTTTTTTAGTTTTAATGTTGGAGTGAGACACTAGATTCTTAACGCTAGGTCCTTTTCCAGTAAGTTCACATCTGCTCATAAGAAGCTCCTATAAATTTATCTACAGTCTGGCTACAAGTCTGGGTAAACGCCATCCTTCAAAGTTAATAGGGGCGCCGCAAACAAGAAGTAACCATATAAAGTAAAAAGACACTTGATGGCAACTCTTTTTTCTTGTACACACAATAACTCGCTAGAACTTGTTTCAAAGTCCTAGGTGCGCGGCGCGAGGAGGCAGGTGTACGATTTGTACATCAACGACGAGCAACAAAGCACGTAGGGTTTTGAAATAAGTTCTAACCAAAAGGAAATCGAAAGAAGGATAGTAATGAAAAAGACAACTCGTAGCAAATACAGACAGGAATTCTCTGGCGACCACAATTTCGACTACAAAGACCCTGCTTCTTTGACTCGTTTTATCAGCGATGGTGGTAAAATCACTCCGTCTAGAATCTCTAAATTAAGCGTAGCTCAACAGAAAAAAGTTGCAGCAGCGGTTAAAAAAGCTCGTAACCTAGGCCTATTGCCTTCTGGAACTGACGCTTTTGACCACTTCCACAGAGCTGAAGCTATTTCTCCAGTTCCTTTCGAGATCTAAGCGATTTTGAATATTTGAGATTTCCTGATGGAAGTAAAAAAAAGCCGGTTTAAAGCCGGCTTTTTTTATATCCAAAATCTGTTTTCAACGACCTTAAGCCTTCCTAAAGAAGCTTTTTACCCAAAACCAAGCTGTCGCAGTCACCATGAGCATGTAACTTTTACTCGACCACGCATGCATTTGTGGGCCCGAAATTCCTAAAAAACTTAAACTATCAAATTCGACGCCCCAATTCAAAAGCCTCATACCCAATATAGGCAGGGCAAATAAGGTCCAAAATTGCGCTGCGCATAAAAGCCAAACCCAATTTTTCAACTTTTCTGCGCGATATTCCCAAACCATCAACACCAAGGGAACCCCAACAAATAAACTTCCTGCGAAAGTAGCGGCTATTTGTCGATCTTGGATAAAACGGAAAAAGGCCATCACCGCAAAGATCACTACAACTTCTAAAATTAGGAAAATTAAAAAACGTCGTCTCATATCTAAGAACCTAGACTAGGGACTAGGACGGCGCAAGACTTTCCGAAGCTCAGCGCCCTCTAATTTTCATCTGACATCTGATCCGGTTGGCGCCCACCTTGCTTTATAGGCTCGTATCAAACGCCAAAGGGGGCACACATGTTACTTAATCAAAACACTGCACTTTCTCTACAGTCTCAACTTTTAAACTTCGGATTAAATCCCTCAGACTGGACGCTCAATCGCCTACACACTGTGGGCTACCTTATTGAGCATCGATACGACGCTAACTTTAAATTTATCGGAAAATATGAATTTAAAGCTCGCCGTCCACGCTGGAAGACAGTCGAGCTTTTTTCGATCTAATTAGTAACCGTCGCAGCGAACGGAAAACAAACTGCGATTCCAGATATCTTGTTCATTCATCATGTCTTTTGCTACTCGAGCAGGTGCTGCCATCAAGCCAGGCTCTGTGGAAAACGGCACTTCCTCACCCGGAAGCTTCGCCGCCACACTTTGTCTTAAACGGCTCCATGCTTCCTCGCCATTGGCGCGCAGGTAAACATTCTTAATTCGACAGAAGACGGCTATATCGGCTTCTTGTAACCAACCAAAGCGCTCTAAGCCCGGCTCTGGGGGATGGATTCCCCACGCCAAGCGCACCATCAACTCAATCCCATCATTCATGGCACTGCGCACTTCCTTCATCCCATAAAGCTGAGAGAAACATTCAGATGATGATTTGGAAATATCATCTGCCACTTTCTTTAAAACCATGAAATATTCGTAGCAAGAGCCCGCGCTGTTCCCCAACTGACAGGCCTCTTTAGCACGAGTCAAAGTAGGCGGAAGTTTGTTCTTCTTCTCCATGATCGGAAAGATATTGCCCATTTGCAGTTCTTTGAAAGTTTCTGCCTGAGTGTCACAAACAGAGTGAGGAGGATTCAGAATCATTATCACAATAATGCCTACTAAAATGGCAAGAATCGCAAGAACGGGCTTCGGCAGAGAATTAATAAACTTTTCCATGAAAAAAGCATAACTTATGTTCTGCGTTAGCATCTAGTGAATTGACAAAACCCCTACTCATTATTTATTGTCCTTGTCTCTGTCGGGGAGTAGCGCAGTCTGGTAGCGCATCTGGTTTGGGACCAGAGGGTCGCAGGTTCGAATCCTGTCTCCCCGACCATTTTTCTCTCCAGCCTTTGGCTGGGAAAAATGGCTGCTTACACTTCTGCTCCGCAGAAGTACTTTCGGTTCTACGGTTCTACGGTTCTACTCACTTCATGGTGGAACTTTATCCAAAACACACAAAAATCATAAACTTAGCAAGCGAAGCCTGTAGTTTTTAAAGCTTCTAAATCCGAAAGCTCGCTTCTGCAACAGTTTTGCGAGATTATTAAAGCCTTCTGTTCTTCCGTTAGTTAAACCCGTTATAAAGTAATTTAAGATCTCTGTTTTCCATTTCATTAGCGTTTTTCGAAGTTTTTTGATCTCAGGCAACGAAGACAAAGCCATGCGATCAAGGATACCGATCAGCGCCCTGCGGGCGCGATCGACCCCGCGACAGCGGTAGAGCCCATGCAAGGCTTCTTTAAAGTGATAGAGTTCTTTGAGCTTCGGATGATGATCGAGCCATTCATGTAAAGCGCGACGCTCAAAATATTCTAATTTTTTCTTCCCGTTCATCAGCAATAGTTTTCGAACAGGATTACTGCGCTTGTCGCCCGTGATTTCTGTGCGGGCTTTGTTAATCATGGGATTTAGCAAACGAATCACATGAAAATGATCCGCAACTAAACGCGCTTGTGGGAAAAACTCTTTGGCAAACTTCTTAAACGGGTCGCTCATATCTAGAACTACGTTTTTCACGCGATCCCGCCCAGGAACATCAGCAAATGTGTATGCCAATCCATCAGCAGTTTTACCAAGAGCTATTTCAAAGATTTTCTTCTTAGGATAATCAATTAAGATCGTAGCAAACTCGCGATTCCTAAAACCTCGTTTAAAGGAATGCTCATCAATTCCTATGGTCGTGGGCCAAGGGTTCTCCTTGCGTTCGCGCAGCTTTAACTCCAGTTGTTCGTAAAATATTTTATAAACAGTTCCTGCCGAACATCCAAAAGCCTGCTGCACACGCTTTAAATCTTGGAAGTTCTCACAAGCCCACTTAATCCCCCGACGATAACGATGAGTTGTTCTAAAGCCTTTACGTACGCCACTAACGGGCTCTGTGAAGACTTTCTTGCATCCTGGACACCGAAACCGACGTTTTAATATGTTTAAATAAATGCCCGATCCACGAATCGGTTGGTCCTTAACCTTAACCCACCTCCGATCGTGGACAGAGTAGGACTTCGTTGCGCACTTGGGGCAGACTTCGAATTCTGACTCTTTGGCACACTTATATTGTGTTCGGAATTTATCACTTTGCCAGTGAGTTATGATTTTTAATTCTGGCAAGAGGATGAATTTAGACGTAGATTTTCCATTTGGGATCCATTAGTGACACCTGCTTTCTTAGATTTTGCTTCGTAACCAAATCTTAAGAAATTTGTGTAATTAACTGGATCCCTTTTTATTTCAGGTCCTAACGCCTAGCATTCCACCATGAAGGGGGAAGAACCGTACTTTCTAAAGTTTCAGTTTTTACAAAAGCCTTTTGAGTAACATCAGAAGGCTTTTTTTGTTTTTGGAGCCAGGCTTTGAAGTTGGGATTTTAACTAGGGTCGCAGGTTCGTTCAAAATAGCAGGACGCCAGCTTATAATTGCATAGAGATGCAACACCCCCTCTTGATTTTTTATCGCCAATTATCTTTTTTAAGAATAAAATTTAATTGTTTATATAAAACATAATCTGGAGCAACCATGTCCTGCAAAACCCAAGGCCCAACACTGCCATGCTATGACAATCTTCATGAACTACCTATATGGCGGGCTGCGATTTCGCTCGTTAGCTTGCCACTAACTTTCACTCTGTTAATTGCCGGCTTTAGCCTTGACCTCAGTGATAAATGCAACTCTCCCGAAACTAAGCTCTTGGGATGGCTCAATATTGCTCTCTTTTTGATTTTAGCTATCAACTCAATCTACGATATTATTGCCTTTACTGCAGGCAGACCCGAAAGACTTCGTGGCGTCAGAAGAGCTGCCACGGCCTTTGCGCTCATCGTGGGACTAATCATCGGAGCGATCTTGAGCGTTTGGTATTATAAAACCTTCCCCCAAGCCCTAGTCGCCTATTTTGCTGTCTACACAGTTATCTGTATTAGAGTGGTCTTTAAATTGAGGTAATCAACACAGAGTGAACGCAAAGACCTCGAAGACCTTTCCAACGTCCAGTGCAGAACAAACTAAACAAGCCGATATAGGATAACAACGAGGCAGCTCTAGTTAAAAAAACACCCAGAAGGCAAAGACTCATGCGTAGACAACTTAGAATATTCTTACTCTTTTTTCTCGCGCAGCTAAGCCTTCCCTTTTCGACTCTGGCTCAAGCAGAGGAGAAAACTTCGGACCCCATATACATCGAGAGTCTTGGCAGCCTTAAATCCAACTTATTTTTACGCAGCCCCAGCGAGGTCCTGAAAAAATACCTCGAACAGATGCCCTATAGCGTCGACAATCCCCAGCAAGAATTTTTGCATAATATGAACTTAGGGGCCTTGTCTCTTATGGCCCATCGTCCAGTCGAAGCTCGCAACTATCTGCTAAAAGCGGCGAAACATATTCACTGGCAGAACTACACATCGATTCTTGAGGAAGTGGGAAAGGTCATTATCGCAGAGGATGCTTGGAACCGACAACCACTACAACCCCAAGAGTACCTTATCTACCACTATCTTTTTAGCCTCACCTACCTTCAAGAAAATAAGTGGAAAGAGGCCTTGGTCAGTGTCCGTGCTATGGAGAAGGTTCTTCAAGATATTGCGCTGAAGTATGCAGACAATCCCCTTAAGGAGCATGCTTTTTTCTATTGGTACTCTGGTTTTGTTTACGAAAAAAACGGGTTCTATGACGATGCTCGTATCGACTATGAACTGACACAGCAGGTAGCATCGAAGTGGCCCCGCATTCAGAATGACATCTGGAGAGTTTCCGCCTTAGCTGGAGACGAAGAGCGCGAAACAAACTATGCTAAAAAGATTCTACTTGATGGAACTGCCAAACTTGAACGCCTCCGCATGGCAAAAGAAGCAAAACCCCGATTTGCTTTCATTCACATGCATAAAAAAATTCGTTGGCTCAATCAAGATCAACGAACAATGCTAAGCCAAGCTGCCCAGTTAAAAAGCATTGCGGATTCAGAGTTATATTTGGGCTTTAGTCGCCTTGATATCGATCAGGAATTCGAAAAAAAGACTCAAGGTACTTTTCCAAATCCTGCCTATCTCATTCACGTCAATCCGATTTCTGCGGTCCTGCTCTCAATTAAAGAACTCGTTAAGGGTGTTTTTTCAGACAGCGATCGTTTCAAAATCAACTCGGTGGCCTTTTTACCAGAAGCTATTTTCATCGTTCCTTTACAAGGTGACCTGATAGACATCACTGCCCAAAAAACAGCCATTTTAAATCTTCAACATTTATATGTCTTACAGAGTACAGATGGTCACTATTTAGTGCCCTTTGAGTGAGTCTAGTAAATTCCAAAAAATCGACATTATGTTTGCCTCAATCAGTTCTGTTTTCTAGCGTTATGGAAGATATTTAACGCAAAGGTTTTCCTGTGAATAAGAACTACCTGATCTTCAATCCTGAGAATTTAAATCTTATTAAGGATGCTCTTGAGCATTGGAACCAAAAATCCTATGGCCCATTGGCACCAAATTTCAAAGAAAAAGTAAATATTAAAAAAGTAGAGGGCTTTAAAGTCCTAAAACTTTCTTTAGATACTCTTTCCGAAAGTCGCAAGAGAGAGGAACGAAAAAACGCTTCCAAGAAGTCCAGCCTTCCCACGAGTGCTACAATCTCTCTGCTAACGTAGATCCTTGGACTTACCCCACTCCTCCACACTTCACGACCTCGTTTGAAGAAAAAAGTGAGTCATTGATCGTTCCTGGCAGCGAATTCTATGAAAAGTGTTCTCCTTGCGCTGAAACTGGAAGTTTGGGTTGTAAAGCTTGCCAAGAAGTCGGTTCATTCCTCTGCGATGTGTGCGAAGGGGATAAAAAAATAGACTGCCCTACCTGTGATGGCTTTGGAGAACTCCATTGCCGAGCCTGTGGGGGTGTCGGTGCCTACGAGCAAAACTGTTCGGCTTGTCATCGAGGCAACATAGATTGTGATGCCTGTTCAGGCAGAGGATATCACTACGGTAAGGAATCAAAATACGACTGCCGTCAATGTGACGGCACCGGCAATAAAACTTGTCCTCGATGCGGGGGCGCTGCCACCGAAACCAAAAAATGCACCGGTTGCTCTAATGGCAATATCGCCTGTCAAACCTGCAGAACTCAGAAAAAGGTGAAGTGCAATAAATGCAATCCAGAGGGCCGTATTCAGTGCGCCACCTGCTCCGGTAACAAGGCTGTAAAATGCAAAGAGTGCGAGGGACTTGCGGGCTTTAAAAAATCTATCTTTGTTCATAGACGAAGCCATATAGAATCGAATGAAATAAAGTTATCTGCTCTCAATAATTTGCCTGAGCACTTCACTCTCGATTTCAAAGAAAATATTAGTACTCATCAGCCGACATTCACCGTCGAAGAGCTTATCGACTTAGCTAAAGAGCCAAATCTTAATTCCCACCTTCAAGAACTTATTAACCATGTTCAACAGGTTCGTTCGACAACGCACCTCCTAGAAAGATTTTCTATTCTTGAGGCAAAGCTTGTGAGGCTGGATTTCGAATATGAAGGATCGTTAGGACAAGCCCTCTATGATGTGAACTCGGGAAAACTCTACCTTGAAAAAGATCCCCTAAGAAATCATCGCACTAATTTTAAAGATCGACTCAAAGAAGACTTTGAAAGAAAATTAAAAGATTCGAACTATAGCGCGTGTGAAGAACTCTATGCCGAAACTAAAAAATATACTTTTCTAGATCTCGAAAAAGACTTCCGACAAAGAATAGATTCTCAGAAAAGCACGCAGGACCAGGCCGCACGAGCAAGGTATGCGCCTTTTGTGCGTATTAGACTGCCTTTGGCGGTCGTCGCTCTTATTTGGTTGGCATTGGGTTTCATCGTCCCGATGAGTCTGACTCTGCTTGGAGTCCTTATAGCTTTAGTATACTACTTCTGCTCCAAACAGTCCGAGTATGCCGATCCTCCAACATACAGCGAGATCAAAGAGGCTAAGAAAAATTATCTGAAGATTTCCATCGCCGTCGTTATTTTGCTCGTTGCGAATTTCTTCTACGTCACCTCTTTCCAAAAAGATAAAGCGGATCGTAGCTTAACAACCGGCGAAATCATTTTTAGGAAATAACCATGAATTACGTATATATTGCAATTTTACTCGTACTTCCTTTTTTCTCCTTCTGCCATCGTCCTTTGCCGAATTGGTGGAATTCTCCACATCAAAGTCTTATTGGAATGGGGCCTTTGGTAACTCCTAGCACGAACTTTAAAGTCGCTGACCTTTCTAAAATTAAAGAGGGTCATTATGGAGTTATATTAAGGGAAAACGGGGTACGATACGTCGTGATCCTGAACATGAAACCTAACGGTGGAAAACCTGAGATCAACGGCATGATCTTTCCCTCGGGCAACGCCGATAAGATGAACTTTTTTACAGGTCAGCTTGAAGAAGGCAAAGACAGAACATGGATACGCCTCGTAACAAAGCCCGCACAAGAAGCCTGGGGAACGCGACAAGCATACGCAACAAAGCTTGATATTCAAACGCGACTCAGTCTTTTAGAAGATTCAAAAGGCAATATCTATCTACACCCTACATCTGAGAAGGGAGCCGTTTATTCGACCGAACCTTCAGAAATATTTAAGGTGGCGCAGGGAAGATGGACCTCAAAGAACTCAGACGCTCAGTGGGATCTAAATCTAAATCGCGTTGAGGGGAACTATCTATGGGGCAACCTGACTAGCAAGTCGAACAAAGGTACCTGTAGCTATCAAGCGGTTGCTACCACGTCTTTAGCAATAAACAGGTTCTTTGTTTTTACGACCGAGAATCAGAACAGCACAGCTGACTGCCCAGAATATGTTTGGGAAGCAGTTCTGCCTGCCAATAAGAATGACCCTTATGAGTTTGGATCTTTAACCTCTAAGAGCCCAGCGTTGACCTTTTCTCGAAAATAAAGAAGCACTAAAAAAATGTATTTGATTCTAAGCGGCCATTTTGTCTAGAAATGGCCATGAACTGGTTCTCATAGACGAGAACTGCTTCTACATGAAGATTTGCCTTAAAATACTCATAGGCTTTCACAAAACGCTCATGCCCCAGCTCTCCAATAGTTTTAATATGTTTTTCAATTTCCATATTAGAGTCATAGAAGTGAGCAATATGCCCTGGCAATCCACAAGGCCCTAAAATTCCCATAAGAACACCTGGACTGAATAGCAACGGCTCTTTCATCTTATCCGATTTTAATGGTGCCGACACCACAGGAGTTGTGTTTTCCGGCTGCACCTTCACTTCTTTTCTTTGCGTATATTCAAAGTCATTAAGAATCTCAAGGAGCAACTCTTCGAAGGCGGAATGATCATGTGAATTTGCTTGAGAATTTAAAGAGAGACTTTCCGCCGTGGACTCTTGGTGATCCGCAGGCGCTTCTTCGCAGGCAAGCTCTTCCGAACGATTTTGTGAGGCGCGAGGTTTAATATTTGCCATGAGTTGCCTTTTGAATCATGGAAACAGTCACTTCGACATCACTAAATCCGGTTGCAAAAATAATTTCCTTTTTTAAACCATATAGGATCTTAGCCAACATTCTCATTCCGAACTCGGGGCGCTGAAGAATTCGTACAATTTCGGCTATGCCCTCGTTCGAGATCTTTACATTTTTTCCTTCGGCCTCAAGATCTGTATGGAAAGAATTAAATTCTTCGCTATTCAATATTCTTAATAGAAGATCTTGCTGAGTTGGAATGTCTGTCATTACGAAACTTTGAATGCGCCCTAAAAGCTCGTTCTTAAATCCGTATTTTAACATATCCGTGTCTGTCATTTTTGGATTGGCAACTTTCATTTCGTCCGCATACGCGAAAGCTCCTAAAAAAATCCAAAGTGAGTTGCGTGTATCAATCGAACCTTTCTGTGCACCTTCCACTAAGCTGAGCAATTCGTTTTGAATAATCTGAGCCCAGTTGTTTCCAGCCTTCGCTGAAACTTTATCAAATTCATCCATCACGATGATGGCTTTTTTTGCCGCAGTCATATTGGATTTGTAGAACTCCTCTAGCAATTGAACTAGAGTTGTTCCCTCATACCCCGGCCCTACCAAGGAGCTAGAATCAATAATAATAAACGGAACTCCAAAGCTCGGAAGTAATTTGCGGATCAAATGTGTTTTTCCCGTCCCACTAGGACCGACTACAAACATATGTTGCCGCTGCTGATTTTTCCCCAAGTAACCGGAAAGACTTAAGGCAAGGGCTTGCTTATAGTTTTCGTTTCCGACAATTTTATCGTCCATCTGATCAAAAACTGCTTTTGCCGTCCACTCTTTGTCCATAAGTTCTTGCTTCTGGTTCATCAGCTTTAAAATGGCATCCACTTGGTCATCGTAGCGACTCATCCCTACCCTCGTCCCTTTAAAACTTTTGCCATAAGCTCTTCATCAATTTCACGTTGACCGTTAATCTTGAGCTCAACTTCAAGCAGCGGAAGTATTCCCTGAACTTCTAAAATTTTTGTATGTCTACTTGCGTGCAAAGCCAAGTTTGCCACAGCCATATCTGTTATTTGTAAGTTGCGTGCTTGAAGCGTTTTTAAAATGAGTGTCGTCAATCTCTGCAAAGTCCAATCTGGAAAAATCAACGAAAAGTCAGTCAAACTCGTCAGTTTAGAGTCCAAAAGTTTAACCACGCTTTCACGATCAATCTTCGCGGAGGTTAAAAAAACAAACATGATTTTTTGTATGCGAGAAATATCTTCGAAGTACTTTCTCAACTTGCGAATGAAGATCTCATCCACTAGCTTAAATTGAGAATCCATAAGCTTTTCAAACTCATCAATAAAGATAATTGTATTCGGAGGAGTTTTATTTGGATCCATCCAGTCAACACGAAGCTTTTCAAAGTTATCTTTGACCGTATAAGAGTCGAAATAAACTATACTGCTTTGATGCAGATTGAATGGTTTAAACCCCTCGAGGCCCGCAAATCTCTTAGCCAAAGAGGTTTTGCCGGTCAGAGTGGAGCCGCTCCAAATATTAAACTGACAATGGCGCTCAGACTGATTCATATAAGCCAAAAGCCTCTTTGACCAATGTTCAAGAACATCCTCAAAATCCAACAGTCCGGAGAAATAAGGCAGACTGGATTTCTCAATCGTTGCTAAGTTCAAATTTGTTTGTGATGAAGGTTTTGCTTCGACCGTGTTTGTGGCAGAACTTGTCGCTACGGGCGGGCTAGAGCTAACCACTGAACTGGGCTTGCCGGAATTCAGAGAAGGGCTTTGCACTTTAACGGGGCCACCGTGGTATGACTTCTGCGAAAACTTCTTTTCAACAAAAACCACATTGTTGTCGGATTTATCTGATTTATTGGACAAGCTTACCCCTCAATTTCATAAACAATATCGGATCTCTTGATCAAAAAGTTTAAAGAGGAGCGTGCTTTTAAGGTTCTTTAAAGACGTCTTTCGTCTCAATTCAAGCCAGTCAGACAGCTTTAGACCTACTTCTTGCGTACAGCTGTTTTAATAAAAATTCACAACTCACGCTCGAGAATTCTTAGACCTTAGGCCCCGCCGTTAAATTTTTATGTTGCGCAAATTACGAGAAAACAGGAAGCACATCCAAAAGCTGGTGATTGAACTTCGTTCATTAAGACATCATCGCTGCATATTTATAAATGATTTCATCGTTCGAAAAAATAAGATCAGTGCCCCTGAAGAATAATTTAAGCAGTCCCCTAATTCCTCTAATACTAGCAAACCATGTTCGAGATTCATTTAGCTCTATTAGAATCTAAAACCTTTACCGCACAGATACGTACACACATTGAGTACAAATGATGGATGGCGGGAACATACTTCTGCCGATCTATCCGAGCTTTGTTCACTCGTAAAAAAACTTGCTTCTGCGTCTCCCTGTGAAACGAACGAAATTAAATCTTCTTCGCCCCGCGAAATTACAAAAAATTATGAGCTCATTATCTATATTGAGTTATTTCCCTCACGTTCCGATAAGTCCTTCATGTTCGTTTCGGCACTTGGGAGATTTCTTCTCATCATTACTACGAGCTTTTATCTTGTGGGCTGCTCCATGGAGTCGTTTCTTTCGCTTATAACTAAGCCTCAAGTTCACCGCGTAGAACCACCGTTCTTTAAACCGGGCGAAGAGTTCACTTTGAAAATCTATGGGGAAAATTTAGACCTCGTAGACTCCGTCTCTGTTGGGCACTCTCAGTGTCATCACCTGACAAAACAAAGTAATACCTCCCTTCAATGCCGAGTCACTCTGTCGAGCACCACTTCGTCCGTTCGCTTAAATTTAAAGTCCAACTCCGAAATGAGTGTCTTTGCAAAATTCAGGAAAGGCATCGTTCTTGGCCCTCCTTCACTGCATGAAATTTCTGCAGGACTTACACGTGGGGCTCATACCCCTCAAGGTGTTAGTGAAATTGATAATAAGCTTTATTTCATTATGTTTGGAAACTGCATAGTCAATATTCTTAACAGTCCACCTACGAGCAACTTTCCCAAATTCGATTCATTTCTGGGACAAGAGTCTATGGGGGATGTTCAATGTCCTTTCATTCGTCCTGAAAGATTCAAAACTTTTGCAGGTATCTATGACCTTCACTCCGACGGAACATCATTGGTTGCTGCTGACAAGTCAAACAACCGCGTTCTTATCTGGCACTCGATACCTAAGAATCCAATGCAACCCGCTGATGTGGTTGTTGGACAACCCGACTACACTACAAATACGGCAAACTCCTCTGGAGTAAGCGCCAACACTCTCTCTGGACCTCGTTCAGCGAGGATTCACAATGGTAAGCTCATTGTAAGCGACACGGACAACCACCGCATTTTGATCTGGAACAAAATCCCTACCCGTGACTTCACGGCTCCGGATTTAATATGGGGCCAGACGGATGGCACATCCAACACCGCAAATGCTGGTGGTTCCGTGAGTGCACTTTCTTTAGCAAGTCCGGACTTTGCTGATGTTCTCAACGGAAATCTCGTCGTGAGTGATACAGGTAACCATAGAGTTTTGATTTTCGATGGCGTTCCTAGTGGTGCCGACACTCAGCCAGTCACTGTTTTAGGACAATCAAGTTTGAACAGCAATTCAACAAATGGAACGAATGCGGCTTCGCGGAAAACTCTTAAAAGCCCCATGGGTGTGGCCTTTAAAAATGGACAATTCTTTATAGCTGATTACGGCAATAACCGTGTCCTTGTATGGAATAGCTTTCCTAGCATCAATGCACAGAATGCTGACATCGTAGTAGGACAGGTAAACTTTGCAGCGACGGGGTCTAATACAACAGACAGAAACTTTAGCTCTCCCCGAAGAGTTTCAGCGATTGGAAACTTACTTTATGTAAGCGATACCAGTAATCATCGCTTTCTAACTTTTAATCTTACCACTCTGAGTGATGGAATCTCCGCCACCAACGTCATTGGCCAACCCAGTTTCACGGAGTCACTAGTTCGTAACCCTGGCGATGACTATTTAACTACAAATCCTACCAGTGCCTTTACTGATGGAAGACGACTTGCCGTTGCAGACTATAATAAAAACAGAGTCCTGCTTTGGAATACCTTACCCACAGCAGATAACACACCACCTGATATAGTGCTTGGGCAACCTAACTTTTCCAGCGTAGCTGGTCAAAACTCAAGCTTCGGTGTGCGCAATCCCTTTGACGTCCTTATCGTAGAAGATCAACTCCTTGTTTCCGATGGCGGAAATAACCGTGTACTTATTTGAAACTCTTGGCCTACGGTGAATGGCGCCCCACCTGATGTCGTCATCGGGCAAACATCTACGACGGGGAAATCTCGCAATCAAGGTGGCATTCCGGGTCCAAATACTCTCAGTGGTCCTCGAGGACTTTCCTACGATGGAACTCGTCTCTTCATAGCGGACTTTAACAATCATCGCGTTCTCATTTACGATCAAATTCCCACAACCAATAATGAATCAGCTTCTATTGTGATCGGACAGCCTGACTTTCAATCAGTGTCCCCTGGGTCTGGCGCAGCTGAGTTTCGAAGTCCTCAGCGAGTTCGAGTTCGCAATAATAAAATTTTTGTGGCTGACAGAGAAAATGAAAGACTCATGATATTCAATCAAGTGCCAACTATGAATGGAGTACCTGCAGATTCCGTTATTGGCCAATACGCTCCTAATACAGTTGCGCCAGTGGCCCAATCAATCTTTGATCCCGTAGTCTCTAGACCTGTGGATATTGATTTCCTTAAAGGAAACATGCTCATGCTCTCTAGCCATAACGTTCTTCTCAGTTTCGACGGAGTTCCCTCTTTAAATGGTGCCATTGGAAAGATCTTCCTCGGCCCTGAAGACTACTTGCGAAAAAGATCCACTGGCGCCGATGGTTTACAAAGTGCCTTTGGAATACAAATTTACAAGGATGAAAAGTTGCTAATATCCGATTATTCAAATAATCGGATACTCATCCTCAACGTGGACTGATTTACATTCTTCCAATGACATTTTGGGTTCATCCGTCTTGAGGGCCGATGCTATAGTTTCACTGGCAAGTTGTATTTCCACTTCACTCATTGACGCATAACCGATTCGCATTCCTAAACATAGACTCTCAGCATTTTGTGTAAACAGGTCCGCAGATACTGGGACTATACCTCTAGAGAGAAGGTGCTGAGAAAACTTTGTATAATCAATGCCGTTTTCGAATTTCAACCACAGAGCCGTTCCACCTGATGGAATCTCAAATGTCAGATTACGTAAACCATGCGCTCTTAAGCTCTCCACAAAGAGATCTCTTCTGTATCTGTAAACTGCGCGCATTTTATTTGCGTGGCTCTGAATTTCCCCTTCTTCAAAAAGTTCTGCCAAAGTTTCTTCCAAGATAGGATCACCCATTCGATCCATCACTTCCCTTAATCTAGTCAGTTCTTTCAGAATCTCCTCAGGAGCCGCGAGATAACCGAGACGCAAATCTGGCGTCAACAATTTCGAAAGAGTGCTCACATAGATGACCTTTGAAGCTCCGACCAAGCTTGCCAACGGAAATACAGGTTTTAAATCAAAATGAAAGTCGTGATCATAGTCATCTTCAATAATCCAAAAATCATATTTCTCTGAAAGTTCGATTAACTTAAGACGTCGTTCTTGCTTCAATGTGACAGTCGTTGGAAATTGATGATGTGGAGTTATGAAAACCGCAGTGAGCTCCTCACCATTCTTTAGATGCATCTCTAGCCAATCCACACTCATACCATCGTTATCCACGGGAATCTCTAGAAGATTAAGCCCATTAGCTTTGAAGGCTTCCCATGCAGGTCGATATCCTGGTGACTCCACTGCCACTCTTCCCTTACGAACTCGCGAAAGAACTTGCGCCACTAAAAACAAAGCATGTTGCCCTCCGCGAGTGACAAGAATATCTTCCGCCGAAACCGGAAGAGCGCGGCGCATGCGCAACATACTAGCAATCTCTGATCGCAACTTTTCTCCACCTTTAGGATTTGTTTCACGGGGTCTCTTGCGAACTCCCATTCTTCTAGCCACCTCACTATAGGTTCGAGCAAAGTCTTTCATCGGAAACAATCGACTATCCGGAGAACCATCATCAAGCTTTAAGCGGATGACTTTTTCCACAGCAACAGGATGAATCAGCTTTTCCTGGTCACGCTGCTTAGATATTAAAACATTTTGCGGTAATAAGTTTGCGACGAACGTACCCTTGCCGTGTTGACTCTCAATCCAACCTTGCGCAGTTAGCTCGCTATAGGCTTCGGTCACAGTGTTTCTGTTAATACATAATTGAGAGGCTAAGGTCCGAGTTCCCGGCAAAGCAGCTCCACTCACTAATCTTCCCTCACAAATATGGCGAATAATTTCATCCACCACTTGAAGAAAAATTGGTTTTTTATTTCCGCGATCAATATCGACTACTAATTCCCATTTATTCTTCGCCATAAACTTGCCCCTTGCTGGACTATAAATTTAATAAAAACTGGCTCTCGCGAATAGACCAGCTGAAGAATACACTGGTTCCAACAAGAAGGAGCCCTCCACTTTTTAATTATAGGACAGTCCATTTAGCCCCCAAATATTGTAGCTCCTCCTAAAGAATTTTTATCTACCTACCAATTAAAGGAGAACATCTATAAATGACTCATATCGATCTGGAGCTTCGCAAAGCAATATCCTCGGAAGAAATACGTCAACAAAACCAAGTAGAACTTATCGCCTCAGAAAATATTGTTAGTCGGAATGTGCGGGAAGCACAGGGTTCTATACTCACAAATAAATATGCGGAAGGTTATCCTGGGAAACGCTACTATGGTGGTTGCGAAGCCGTTGACCTCGTTGAGAATCTGGCGATTGAAAGAATTTGCAAACTCTTTGGCGCTAAGTTTGCAAACGTTCAACCTCACTCTGGGGTTAACGCCAATCTTGCAACTATCTTCGCTCTTATTAAGCCCGGTGATAAAATCATGGGACTAGATCTTTCGTGCGGAGGGCATCTTACTCATGGCTCTCCTGTTAACTTCACCGGACAGTGGTTTGAAGTTGCCTCCTATTTTGTCGATAAGGAATCTGAGCTTATAGATTATGATGATATGGCCAAGAGAGCTCGTGAACAGAAGCCCCGGTTTATTTTTGCAGGAGGCTCCGCCTATCCACGCGTTATTGATTTCAAACGAATGCGAGAAATTGCCGACGAGGTGGGAGCCTACTTAGTTGCTGATATCGCTCACTATGCTGGCCTTATTGTGACAGGTCTTTATCCTAACCCGGTCCCCTATGCTCATGTAGTAACCTCGACGACTCACAAAACTCTCAGAGGCCCTCGCGGAGGGATCATATTAACCAACGATGCCGACATCGCAAAAAAAATTAACAAAGCGGTTTTCCCTGGAACCCAAGGCGGTCCATTAATGCACGTCATCGCAGCCAAAGCAGCTGCATTTCACGAAGCACTGCAACCATCTTTCACTCATTACTCACGTCAAATTATTCGAAATGCGAAACAGTTAGCCATGACCCTTGAAGAGGGAGGTTTACGCCTAGTTACTGGAGGAACAGACTGTCACCTTGTTCTTGTGGATCTCCGACCATTTGGAATAAATGGCAAAGACGCCGTTCTTGCTTTAGAGAACTATCGCCTCACTGCAAATAAAAACACGGTTCCTTTTGATACTCTCTCGCCGACAATCACTTCAGGCATCCGCTTTGGCACACCTGCGGGCACAACCAGAGGTTTCAAAAACGAAGATTTTTTTGAAGTTGGAAAAATTATTCTCGACATCCTCAATCGTCTTAAAGATGGCAAAGGAGACGACCCGAGGATACACAAAAGAGTTTCTGAGCTGATCGCAAAATATCCAATCCATGGAGGCAATCATGAATGACGTCGCACAAAGTCTTTCAACAGTAAAAGAAAAGATCAAGCATGCAGCAATTCGCTCGGGACGCACGAGTGCAGATATTCGTTTTATTCTTGTTTCAAAAACAGTGGCCGCTTCGAGAGTCCAAGAGGCTATTGATGCAGGACAAGTTTATTTGGGAGAAAACAAAGTCCAAGAAGGTTTAAGAAAATCTCAAGAACTCAGCAACGCTCCGGTACAATGGTCAATGATTGGTCACTTGCAAAGTAATAAAGTTAAAGACGTTCTGACATTTGCTAGCGAAGTACAATCACTCGATCGCCTTTCCCTTGCTACGGCTTTAGAAAAACGCCTTCAATCACTCGGTCGCAGCCTAGACGTTCTTGTTCAAGTGAATACCTCCCATGAACCGTCAAAGTTTGGATTGCACCCCAACGACGTGGCAAATTTTTTAAAAGAAATGAAAGCCTTTGATGCTATTCGTTTAAAAGGCTTTATGACCCTTGCGACCTTCACCCCCGACGAAACAGAAGTCCGTCGCTGCTTTAGAGTTTTAAAAAACATTCGCGACATCGCTCAAAATGAAGCCCCTCAAGGAGAAGCTCTAAAAGACTTATCCATGGGAATGTCTGGAGACTATGAATGGGCGATAGAGGAAGGAGCCACCATCGTGCGAGTCGGCCAAGCTGTCTTCGGTGCACGTGCTTTACCAAATTCATATTACTGGCCAGGAGCTTCGGGGACTTGATTACTGACTCCTCAAATCGTGCAAAATAACTTCGTTTAACGTTAGAAAAATTAATTATGATAAATCAAAATACAAAATCCAAGTTGAGCTGGAATGATATTCTAAACCCTACAATTGCCGGTATTATTTCAGTGATCGTCAATTATGGAGGAACTTTCATTCTCGTTTTTCAAGCCGCTAAAGTTGCGGGTCTTAGCCCTGAGTTAACGACATCATGGGTTTGGTCCATTTCAATAGGCGTCGGAATTACGGGTTTACTTCTTAGTTGGTTCACACGCGAGCCCATTATTACTGCGTGGTCTACTCCCGCTGCTGCGTTCTTAGTCACCGCCTTAGCTACGACAAGCTATAACGAAGCTATTGGCGCGTATATAATCTCAGCAGCAGGCTTTGTAATCCTTGGTTTAACGGGTTACTTTGAAAAAGTGATTCGCCTTATTCCCTCCGGAGTGGCGTCTGCCCTCTTAGCCGGAATTCTCTTACAGTTCGGCATCGGTGCCTTTGCAGGACTTAGTATTGATCCAGCCCTTGCTGGTCTCTTAATTTTTTTCTATCTCTTTTTTAAAAGATTCTCTGCGCGATACGCCGTGGTCGGAATTCTATTTATTGGTTTGGCATATCTGATATTCCTAAACAAAGTGGATTTTTCAGGATTAGAATTTCGAATGGCATCCCCTGTCTTTACCATGCCTGCATTTTCATTGAACGCTTTTTTAAGCGTTGCTCTACCCATGTTCCTGATCACGCTCACAGGACAATACATGCCTGGAATGTTAGTTCTTAGAAACGATGGTTTTAAAACAAGTGCAAATCCATTAGTGACAGTGACCGGACTCGGTTCTTTGATTACTGCCCCCTTTGGTTCTCATGCATTCAATGTCGCTGCAATCACTGCGGCTATCGCAACTGGAAAAGAAGCCCATGAAGACCCTTCCAAGCGCTGGATTGGTGGGGTCGCAGCGGGAATCCTTTATATCATCGTTGGCATCTTTGGCGTTGCCCTTGCTGGCGTATTCATGGCCTTCCCTGCAACTTTCATTGCAACGCTTGCAGGACTCGCTCTTTTAGGTACTATTGGAGGAAGTCTGGCCAATGCTCTTGCGGACCCAAAAACTCGAGAGGCCTCACTTATAACTTTCACAGCTTCTGCGGCGAACATTAAGATGCTAGGAATCGGCGGAGCCTTCTGGGGGCTTTTGATAGGCCTTTCAGCTTATGTGATTCTCAACGGAAAGGTTCCAGTTGCCCTTCGCGCTTTCGCAAGAAAATCTAGTACCCAAAACGCTCCCAATGAAAAGATTCAACTGTAGCTTTAATTTTTAAAAGACTCTTCGAACTGAGAAAAGTTCAAAGAGTAAATTACATGGGTTGTACCATCTAAGGTCAAAGAATACGGAGTCTCGTCGTTAGAAGATTTTCTTTCAAGACGAGCTCCAATTTTCTCAATGGCTCTTCTTGAGCGGATATTATCAATTCCAATCTCGAAGCGAACAGATTCAACATACTGAAACGCGTGTCTTAACATTAAATATTTAAGTTCACGGTTATAGCTGCCACCCCAGTAGTTTTTAGAAAGAAATGTATAACCAATACAGACTCTTTTTTCACTGGCGTTAAAATCATAATAGCGTGAACTGCCAATGGCCTTGCCTGAAGACTTATCAATGATAACAAATGCGCTTTCAGACTCTAAAGCCTTATGAAAGTACGCAAGAAATCTATCTTTTTCGAAGCGATTTTTTTCAGGGTGAAGTTTCCAGACTTCTGGATCCGAAGCACAACTATAAAGTTCTTCCCAATCAGAGGCGCGAAGAGGACGAAGATTTAAACTGGAGCCATAGAGAGCAGGCTGCATTGCTATTTCTAGAGTTTCCATCTTCTTCCTCCACGGCCTCGTTTTTCAAACTAGCGATATGCCTCAATAGGCGGACACGAACAAATGAGGTTTCGATCTCCAAAGGAGTTATCAATTCTCGAAACCGGAGGCCAATACTTATTCTTTTTAAGCCAAGCCAACGGATAAGCTGCCTCTTGTCGAGAGTAGGGATGAGTCCACTCATCGGCAAGAAGATCTTCTGCAGGATGTGGAGAGTTTTTTAAAACATTGTTATCTTTTGGATATCTTCCGGTCTCCACATCTTGAATCTCCTTGCGGATCTGGATCATCGCCGCGATAAAGCGATCCATCTCTTCTTTGGATTCTGACTCTGTTGGTTCTATCATCAAAGTCCCTGCTACTGGGAAACTCATAGTCGGTGGATGAAATCCAAAATCAATCAGTCGCTTAGCAACATCTGTAACATCGATTCCTGTTTCTGCTTTAAGGGGTCTTAAATCAATGATGCATTCATGGGCCACAGCACCGTTTCCACCACGATATAAAATTGGATAATGAGAAGAAAGCTCTTCGGTGATATAATTTGCGTTGAGCACACTAACGTAGGTGGCTTTCTTCAGGCCCTCAGCTCCCATCATTTTTATATAGGCCCAAGATATCGGAAGAATACTGGCACTTCCCCAAGGCGCAGCACTGATGGGGCCTACAAAATCGGTTCCTTCTCTTTCTGCTAAGGGATGAGATGGAAGGTACTTCACTAAATGCTGAGCCACTCCAATCGGCCCCACACCAGGCCCTCCTCCACCATGAGGAATTGCAAATGTCTTATGGAGATTCATATGACATGCATCAGCCCCTAGTTCCGCAATTCGACAAACACCCACCAGAGCATTCATATTTGCACCATCAAGATAAACTTGCCCCCCATGTTCATGAACGATGCGGGCAATCTCTTTAATACCAATTTCATAAACTCCGTAAGTCGATGGGAAGGTCAACATAATGCAAGACAACCGCTTGCTATGTTGTTCCGCTTTTTCAATCAAATCAGAAATCTCAATACTGCCTGATGCATCACACGCGACGACGACAACTTCCAGTCCTGCCAAAGCAGCAGAAGCGGGATTTGTACCATGCGCTGAGCTTGGAATTAAACATATCCGTCGCTCCCCTTCACCTTTAGCCTCGTGGTACTTTCGAATCGCCAACAGACTTGCAAACTCACCTTGCGAACCAGAGTTAGGCTGAATCGAAACTTTTGCGAATCCAGAAATTTCACTCAAAAAGAATTCTAGCTCATCAATCATTTCGCGAAATCCCACGGATTGATTGAGAGGCGCAAAAGGATGAAGGCTATTAACTTCTGGCCACGAAACAGGCACCAAGGTTGCCGCTGCATTTAACTTCATCGTACAGGACCCCAAAGGAATCATTGCATGAGTTAAAGTAATATCTTTGGCTTGAAGTCGATGAATATATCTCGTGAACTCAACCTCCGTATTATAAGAGTTAAAGACGGAGTGCTCTAGAAAACGGCTGCGTCGACGAAGCTCGCCAAACGAGCCTCCAGGGAGAACACTCGTAAGGTCTTTTTTTCGCCCCGTTAAAACTTTTAGAATATCCCTAAGATCTTCTTCAGTTGAAATTTCATCCAGAGAAATCCCTACCGTCTGCTTATCAATCATTCGCCAGTTCATACCTGCAAGCTCTGCTTGTTCTAAGACCACTTGAGCATTTAACGAGCGAATGACAACCGTATCAAATATAACACCATCTAAAACATCAAAAGATAATTCCCTTAATGTTGCAGCTAAGGTCTTTGCCAAATGATGGATTCTCTCCGCCATCGCTTGAAGACCATGGGGTCCGTGATAAACGGCGTAAAAGGATGCCATGTTCGCAAGCAGCACTTGGGCCGTGCAAATATTTGAAGTGGCCTTCTCTCGACGGATATGTTGTTCCCGTGTCTGTAAAGCCAGCCTTAAAGCGTAGCGCCCCTGGCTATCAACGCTAGAGCCGACAAGTCTTCCTGGCATGAGTCGCTTATAAGTTTCTTTCGTTGCAAGATAAGCCGCGTGAGGTCCCCCAAAGCCCATGGGAACTCCAAATCTTTGAGTAGATCCCACGACGATATCGGCCCCCCATTCACCGGGAGGAGCTAATAGTGTTAAAGCTAATAAATCCGCTGCAACAATAATTTTCACACCGTCCGCTTTATACGTCTCTACGAGATTTCTATAGTCATGAACTGTTCCAAATGTGTCTGGATATTGAAGAACTAGGGCGAAGACCTTCTCTGCTTTCTCAAAGGTATTCGGATCACCAACGTGCATTTCGAGGCCTAAAGCTTCCGCTCGAGTTTTAACAACATTCAACGTCTGTGGATGCATGAGAGGTGAAACTAAAAATGCATCGACGCCTTCTTTTCTTGAGGCCGCGGCCATAGCGACAGCCTCTGCCACCGCCGTACCTTCATCCAAAAGAGATGAATTTGCAATTTCCATCCCCGTCAAATCAGCAACCATGGTTTGAAAGTTTAAAAGAGCCTCGAGTCGGCCTTGCGATATCTCTGCCTGATAGGGAGTGTAAGCTGTATACCAAGCGGGATTTTCGAAAAAACACCGCTGAATTACGGGAGGAGTAAAGGTGTTGTGATAACCCATTCCAATAAACGAACGATAAACTTTATTCTTCTTCATCATCGCCTTAAGCTGAGTAAGCATTTCTTGCTCACTCATGCCCGCACCTAGCGTTGAGAAATCATGATTTGATTTTATTTCCTCAGGTATTGCGAAGTCCGATATTTGCGCTAGCCCATCAAGCTCCAAGACGTGAAGAATTTCATGCACATTGTTATCACTGGAGCTGATGTGTCTGCGTAAATAATTTGTCGGTCTCTGATTAGACATTGAAAGGCCTCCTCTTGGGTAAGTTTTTCCATGGACCATTACAATCCTGTCCTAGCCTTTACTTCGTAACATATAAATGGTCTGATATTACCAGCCACTTTAAACAATAAGGACCATCCATTGTTAAAGCGAATGCAATTAGAATCAGTTAAAGCTTGGATGGCGGACCCCAAATATGGTTCGCTCCCTCTATACACCCGCATCCAACGCGGTGTTCGCCAGTTAATTTTAAATGGAGCTTTGGCATCTGGAACTCCCCTCCCCGCAACTCGTGAGCTTGCCAAATCTTTGGCTGTCTCTCGTGATACGGCAGAGGCCGCCTACGCCCTTCTTCATACGGAGGGCTTGATCGAAAGGCGTGTCGGGAGCGGTAGTTTCGTCGCGCAAATGAGCAACTTCTCCACTCTGACGAAACAGTCTAAAAGCAGTTCCACATCTTTAAAGAATCCAGAGCTGAGTCAGCGTGGCTTAAAAATGTCGCAGGGAGGAGCTGTTAGGGAGTACTCATCTTCTCGCGCCTTTATTCCTGGAGAACCCGAGACTCAAACCTTTCCCATTAAAATTTGGAGTCGTCTGCAAAGGCAGGTTCTAAATGATTATGGAGCCACCGCACTTGCTCACGGAGATCCTCAGGGGAATGAGGAACTGCGAAGTGCTATTGCAGACTATATCAACCTAGAACGGGGAGCTCGAGCTACAGCCGATCGAATTTTAATTTTAACAAGCTCCCAACAGTGCATGGCCCTTTGCTCAACCATGCTGCTCGATAAAGGCGATAGCGTTTGCATTGAAGATCCTGCTTATTTTGGTGCGCAAAGAATTCTAGATGCAACTGGAGCAAACTGTATTCCTATTCCTGTTGATTCAGAGGGCATGCGAGTTGACGTGCTTTTACAAAAAGGAAAAAAAGCAAAAGCGAGCTTTGTAACTCCCTCTCATCAATTTCCCACTGGAGTTACACTCTCTCTCGAAAGAAGACTTAAACTCATAGACTGGGCAAATAGTCATCGTGCGTGGATTGTTGAAGACGACTATGACAGTGAGTTTCACTATGCCGGCAAACCTGTCGCGTGCATGCAGGGGTTAGATAATAATAATCGTACGATCTATATTGGCACCTTTACCAAGTCTCTCTTTCCTGGTCTACGTATCGGTTATGCAGTTCTTCCCCCAGAACTGGTTTCACCATTTACTGTCGGAAGAACTCTGATGGATGGTCATACGGCCACAATCTCACAATTAACTTTAGCCAGATTCATCGAAGAGGGGCATTTTGGAACTCATATTCGGTCAATGCGCCATTTGTATGCCCGAAGACTTGAAATCCTGAGCAAGCTTATTATCACGCATCTTTCGGATTACGTTGAAGTTCGAATACCTTCTGGGGGCCTGCAGATGCCTTGCCTTTTAAAGTCAGAACATTCAGAGGCAGAACTCGTCTTGGCAGCCAAAAGAAATGGTATTGAAATCATGGGACTTTCAAAGCTCTACGCTACAGCTAACAAAGAGCCGGGGTTTCTTTTGGGGTTTGCCGCCTATACGGAAGAAGAAATGACAGCCGGAGTAAAACGGCTCGCCAAATCTTTTAAAAGCGTACGTCCTCGAAAATAACTTCAAGTGAAGATAAGTGTCTCTGTGTCTCACCTATCCTCACTCATTAAAAGTTCTATCTGTGCATCTTCTTAAAGTGCTTTAACTCCACTAAAATTAAATCCCTGGCTGAATCGTATCTGACAGTGTATCGACGCGGATAGTAACCACTCTTACTTACCTTCTGAGGTAGTGGAATTTCCGCACTAAAAGATGGGTGAGACAATAGAAAGTCTCGAGTGATCATCGGCTCAATAAAGGCGATTTTTGCATTGTAATATCCATAAATCAAAGTGCTGGTAAATGGATGACCATTAAACTCAGGCGATCTCGTATCAAACCAATGCCACCCCATCTGTGGAACACCGGCAGGTGTTGGCGCATAGAATGGTGGAAGGTAGTCAGCGCTAGGTGCTTTCATGCAAGCAAGCTCGTCCTGATTCATACAAGTGATCTTTTTGCGATCTCTATTCGAAATAGTATAGAAGTGAAAATCAAAGTGTGATGCTCCATAAATCTCAACAGGATCATGTCCATGAGGATTCCAATTAATCATCACATGTTCGAAAGGTGGCATACGAAGCCCCTCAGGCAAAGGCAAGATGTAGTCATACTCATGCTTTTCTTCCGGCAATCCAAAAAGCGATTTACCACTGACAGCAATACCCAAGGCAAGTGGCCTCTCATCACAATCTACTTTTGCGTATGTGCGAACCGTTCCATCCCCCACAGCCACTCGCCTCCCCCACAAAGTGACATCGGCTACAGCCAGTGAAGTCATCAAACTCATACTCAAGAACAAAGAAAAGAATTTCATCACGAACTCCTCAGTTTAGTTTTTTATTTTTAACTGAAGAGATATTTTTTGATTTTCTTACTTTTTGATAGTTCGTTTTCTATAAATGCAAAGACACAATTTATAGCAATCCATTCTTTCTGTAATATTTCAGAACAATAAATGCAGTTTAAAATAGATTTTCTCTCTTAGCTTTGAAGTGCTTTTTCTCGTCATTATGCCTTAGTTCTTTTGGCAAATTATGTGGTTTCCCCATCTTATATTTAAAATCTATGACATCATCATATAACGAATGTCACCACTCAAATGAACAGAAAGGGCGATGCATGAAGCTCGAACATCCGATCGCATTTGTTTTTTCTGGAGGATCAAGCCTTGGGGCCCTCCATGTCGGAATGCTGAAGGCCACTCAGGAGTTCGGAATTCAACCTGATTTCCTTGTCGGCTCCTCTGTTGGAGCGTTGAATGCCGCATGGATGGGAGCTGACTATAGTGCTGCACAAATAAAGATCCTAGAAGATTTTTGGGAAAGTCTTCATACTAGAGACATATTTCAAGATATTTCATTAAGATCATTTTTGGCGTTTATGCGAGGATCTAGCGGCTCGGTATCCTCTCTAAAAGGCCTAGAGAAAATTATATTCCAGAGATTCCCACCTTTATTTTCAAATCTTAAAATTCCAACTCACGTCATGGTCTCTGACTTAACAAGTGGAAGCCCTATAGACTTTGAAGAAGGAGATCTGCGCTTAAGTTTGCTTGCAAGCACTGCCATCCCCGGTATCTTTCCATCTGTTAAGATGGGAGAGCGCGAGCTTGCCGATGGCTCTCTCACAGCTCACCTTCCCTTACAAAGAGCTCTCGCTCTCGGTGCAAAAACAATTCTGATCTTCGACAGCAGTTACCCTTGCAAACTACAAAAAATTCCTTCCCACTACATTCCCAAACTTCTTTATATGTTGACCATAATGATTCAACAACAAGCTCGTTGTACAGTCAGTCTGAGTAAAGAAAAGGGGGCCTCGCTCATCTATCTCCCTGTTCCCTGCCCGATCAGTGTTATGCCCCATGATTTTTCCCAATCGAAGTTCCTTATCGAGAAAACCTATGGGTTAACAAAAGAGTTCTTGAAGAAACATGAAAACTTCGCCGGTGGATATATCGGTGGCCCCCATATTCACCACTCGTCATAAGCTCAAGAAAAGGAGTGCCCAAATGGAGCAAAAGCTAATCATCGATTGGACTCAAATGCCAACCTACAATACGATAATGTCTATTGCTGTTGGAGCCGCTCTTATCACGCTTTCACGCTTTATCTTAGCCCTTCACAAGAAAACAATTTCCCATACTGAGGCTTGGTCTATTTCCTTCGCTGTGAGTGGCGTTATTCTCCTTATAACTGGCGCTCACATGACACTCACTTGGCCGCTAGCAAAGTACTTCCCATTCGATAATATTATTTTTGGCGAAACAAGTTTGGGATTTGCAGTCCTGTTGTTAGCTGCTTCGCTTTATCTTTGGAAAAAAGGGACCTCATTCGTTTCTGAAAGTAATCCAGCCGAGGTGTTTTCAAAAATGACAAATCCCGTTTCAATTTTTATCTTTGGCTTGGGACTTGCTCTCATCGCCATTGCCTGCGCTGGAATTAGTTTTCAACTCTTTGCGGCCCCACCCGAAGAACCTATTTCAGGAAAGTTTGCTAAGTACCCTTGGGTCGAGGCCATCGCCATGTCTGGACTTTTTGGACTCGTAGGATTAGGCGCCCTTCTTTTTCCTTTGGGTATGAAAAAATTCAGTTCTTCAACTTCTTTAAACTCCTTACAAAAAGCAATGATCTACGCATGGACTATTTCTGGGTACTCCTTCCTATTTTTTGGTGCTCTCAATTTTTATACCCATATTGGACTCATCATAAACACGATGAACTAGATTTTAGGCGTAACAATTCGATCTTGGGGGTTTCTCCATTGCCACTTCTAAATCCAAGTTCGATAATAGACTGGCAAATCACTCATTCAGAAGGATGGTCGCCATGACGAAAATCAATATTGGAATTTCAGAAGAAAATAGACGCAAAATTGCCGATGGCCTTTCAAGAGTTCTAGCTGATAGCTATACGCTTTATCTTCAAACACACAACTTTCATTGGAATGTCACTGGTCCTCAATTCCAAACACTGCACTTAATGTTTGAACAACAATATACAGAGCTTGCGGGAGCCGTAGATCTCATCGCTGAAAGAATTCGCGCCTTGGGCTTCCCCGCTCCAGGTACCTATGCAGAGTTTGCAAAGCTTTCATCCGTGAAAGAAGTTTCAGGCGTTCCTGATGCAAACCAAATGATTCGTATTCTGATCGAAGGACAAGAAACTGTAACTAGAACAGCTCGAGAAATATTCCCTATTGTTGATGATGCTCATGATGAGCCAACAGCGGACTTACTCACCCAGCGTATGCACGTGCATGAAAAAACAGCATGGATGCTAAGAAGTATGTTGGAGTAATAAAAAAGGCGCCCTTGGCGCCTTTTTCTTTTTTAAAATTAGAACGTTGAGTAACAGCGACCTGAAGTAATTTCAAGATCGGCATCACGAACCATATACATGCAGCTATACTCTGAAGAGTGAAGCTCTACGCGTACATGAGGAATGACCTCTCCTTTAGGAGTAATAACACGCGATGGTTGCACTTCAACAGCCATCACATGAGGTAACGTACAAAGCTGCTCCAGTGAATAATTTTGGTGAGCTGCTACGGCTTTAAGAGCCGATAAGTAACGCTCTTTGCCCACCCACATATCACACATAGATTGAGCAAAAGCATTTGTTGAAACCAATGTCATCATAGTTGCAAGAACGAACTTCATCATTTTAAATCCTCCGATAGGGCATTGGATTTAAAATGAGAAAACAAAAAGAACAAGACTCAGGAGAAATTTACTACGAATCGAAAGTTCATTGAGAATCCCCTCCTTCGCCCCTGCCTGTTAAAAACTCATGCCTAGCCCGATGGAGCCAATGACTGTATTGAGCTTAATGGCAGCACCATTGTCGCGAGTAAAAGAGTTGTCTCGATACCCTCCACTGAGTTCCCAGTAAGCCGAGTTGTTGATAAATGTTCTTAAGTAACCACTTAGAACAAAGCTGCCATCGAGAGCAACCTCACTGTCCAGTGAGGAAAAGTTGTATAAACCTTCTATACCGATCCATTTTGTTTTTCTAAAAAATGGAATCTTCTCTAAAAATGTCTCAATTGGCTTTGGTAATTGGCTGCTCCAAAACAGCCCCGCCCCTAAAAGAGGAACATCAAAGTCTCCAACAACTGATTGAGTATAACCCACTTGCAAACCCCAGCTTGAGTCGTGATAGGCAATCCCAGGTTTTACTTTGTATTTTAAAAGTGCTGAAAGATTTGAATACTTAACATCATCCGTATTGTCGGTAGATAGTTGAGTAAGGGCACTTAAATAGCTTAACCCTATTCCCCAACGCTGCCGAGCAAAGTAGTAGTTATCCGACCCCAGAAAGTTGTTAAACCAATATCCAGCGTACCCCTCGCCCACAATGGCTTGCTCTCCTTGCGTTGTCATTAAGGCTGCCACACGCAAGCCGACCTCTGCCGGCTTGCCTCGGTAAATATCTAAATAGGCTTTGTGCTCGCCGCTGCCGGCCTCTCCTTCAACACGCCCCCAGCCTTGCTCTGGAGACTGAAAGTCCCATTTCCCTTGGCCAGACTCTGACCTGTATGAAACACGATCCTTTTTATTGTAAGTTCCTTGTTGAAACTTCTCAGAAATGTAAAGTCTTGCGCTTTCGGCAGGAGGATTTTGCACATCATAATCAAAAGTAAAAATTCCCCCTTCATCACCTTGGAAACTTAGAGAGTTTTGCTTTTCCGGAATCTTCACATTCCAAAGCTTCGCATTTACAGGAAGCTTGCGCGAGTAGAGTGGATTCTTCACTTCTTCCATTTTTTCAACTAGAGGCTGCCCGCCGACAAAAACAGCTTGATAGCTTTTTTCATTCCCCGCCTTCACAAGATCGAGCACTTCTACTGCAGGAACCTGAGCCACAAATTCATAAGTCATCTCATTCTTTAAACGTACAAAGAACTGAACGACTTCCTTAGAACTGACCTCAATGAAACTCTTTTTAGCTCTTTCCTCGTTTTGGATAATAAGTTGGGAAGCAGCTTCCCCTTTTAATTCCTTAAGATTCAAACTGTCAGTTTTTAATCCAACGCCATACCATGCAGAACAAAGAGAGCTGAACTCTCTTCCCTCAGAGCTCTTCACGCAGAATCTCAATCTCTGTTGATCTGTCCACTTAGAGACAGTCTCTTTTGATAAAGTTGCCTCACTGCCACTAACATTTTGAATCAGGACAGTATTCCCTAACTTATCAAAAACTGAGAGCTGCCCACCTCTCACCAGCGTTGCATCCCATTGAAGAGCTACGCCTCCATCTTTGGCAGAGACTTGAAAGCTATTGGCATTAATTTTATGCCCACCAACTTCAATCTCCTGAGTCTTTCTAAAATCGTAAGAGATACCCGATCTCTTCCAAGTAAAACTAGTTCCATCGACCGCGAAGTAAAGAGGAGCTTCCCCTTTTTGAGGTCCGCCTTCTTGAGATTTTTTTTCATTTTTTATTTCAGACACGGCAGAGCTACTCGATTGAGCTGACTCTTTAGATTCAGCATTTGCAAAAGACGTTATACTGAGAAGCCCCATCAAAGTTGATACAACCAAGGACATTTTCATTTTTAACCTTATCCGCCCTGAAGATGACCTTCAGAAGCCTCTTAAACGTTCCAGTTCAGACTGCTTAAAGATTAACTGTATTCCTTTAAATTTAATAATGCCTTTTTTACTTTACTTGATTTAGGTATGAGGTGTGTCTGGTTTTGATACAGATCAAGGACCTCACTCCAGTCTTGAGAATTTTAAAATCTTATACTATTCTGTTTAAGTCTGGCTCCTAAACCAGACTCTTATGAGAAATTAAACTGCCTTTAATTTACCTTTTCTTACTTCTACATTTTGCAACGACAAAAGGCGGTTTCCTGTGAACGGTTCCAATTCTTATATTAGCGCTCAATCTCTGTCCTACTTTTTACCAGAAGGCACATCACTCTTTAAAGATATCCATCTCACGATCTCACCTCAAACCAAGTACGGCTTGGTCGGCAACAATGGTGTTGGAAAGTCCACCCTTGCCCGCCTCTTAGCTGGAGAGCTGACGGCAAGTAGCGGTCATATCATTCGCACATCAGATTGTACCTACCTGCCCCAACATGAAAGTCGAAGCGCGACCACGGTAGCTGCTAACCTAGAGAATCTTTGGGAAAGTGGAATTCTCTCAGAGCCATGGTGGCAAACCTTATTGAAAGATATCGAGCTGGAGACCCCAATAAGCGATCTCAGTGGTGGCCAATGGACGAGAGTGCGTATCCTTAAAGCACTGAGCGCAGAAAGCGGTATCTTGATATTGGATGAACCCACAAACAATCTCGACTCGGAAAATCGGGAAATTATCTATAACTTTATTCGCGACTTTAGCGGCTCGCTTGTAGTTATTAGTCACGATAAGACTCTACTTCAAAGAGTCGATATAATTCTGGAATTATCTCCTGTGGGATTAACAACCTATGGCGGAAATTATGATTTCTATAAAGAAGAGAGTTTCAAAAAACAGCAACTTCTCGTGAATGCGATTTCTAGCGCTAAAAAGGAAAAGAAAAAGGCAGAAAAAGATCTTCATGAGCAGATTCAGAGACAAGAAAAAAGAAACCGAGCGGGGCAAGCAAAGGCTGCAAAAGGAGATCTTCCTAAAATTCTCTTAGGTCGTCGAAAAGATAATGCGCAAAAGTCTTCCGGAAATATTAAATCAAAAGGCGATGATGCTATGATTCTTCGTCAAAATAGAATTAATGATTTGCTCCTGAAGCACAATCAATCCCCCTCATTATTGCTTCACTTACCGGAGTCATATATTCCAGCGGGGAAATCTGTTTTTGAAACAGATCAGTTTAATATTATTCTAACGAACTCTATTCAACCACTCTGGGACTCTTCACTTTCTTTTCACATGCAAGGCTCTCAACATATCGCTGTGAGGGGAAAGAACGGGAAAGGTAAATCAACGCTTTTAAAAGAAATTTTGGGAAAACCAGCAGACTACGTAAAAGAAAGAACTGGAACTCTCAAGCAAGTCTCTCTTCCTTTTGCATTGCTAGATCAAGACTATTCAAATCTTGATCCTCAAAAAACCGTACTTGAGAATATTCAAAATAAATCCACTAAAGATATCGTTGATCTTCGTAATGCACTCGCCCTGTTTCAATTTTTCGGTGAGAAAGTAAATATGGAAGTTCGGCATTTAAGTGGTGGCGAGAAAATGAAGGCAAGTCTTGCGCAAGTGCTTCTCCAAGACCCTACTCCGCAGCTTATTGTCTTGGACGAACCCACTAATAATTTGGATATTGAAAGCACCGATATCTTAATTTCCGCTCTGCGATCTTTTGAAGGCGGCCTCATCGTAATTTCCCATGATGAGGCATTCTTGGAGGAGATTCGTATCGATCAAGAAATAATACTGAACTAACTAACCTTTAGATTCAGGCCAATAGTAAGAATCTGGAGTTGCTCTGGCACCGTAAATAGCGGTGCCAACTCTTAAGATTGTAGATCCTTCTTCGATAGCAATCTTATAATCAGAAGACATTCCCATAGAGAGCTCATCCATTGCCACCCGAGGTATGCCTTCGTTTTTGATATTGTCACGCAACTCACGAAGAACTTTAAAGCAATGACGAACCTTTTCTGCTTCGCTTGAAAAAAGTGCGAGCGTCATAAGACCTTTGATATTTAAAGTGTCATATTTAGAAATTTGCCTTACCAGCTCCATTGCTAGTTCAGGAGCAACGCCGTACTTACTCTCTTCACCCGAAGTATTCACCTGAACTAGAATGTCCATGGATTTGCCTTCTGCTTGCAGGCGACGATCTAACTCTTCGACAAGATTCATTCGATCAACCGAATCAATGGCCGAAGCATAACGAATGCACTCTTTCACTTTATTCGTCTGTAGATGACCGATGAAGTGAAAATCAATGGGAGTCGGTGCCATGTCTTTTTTCTTTTGAACAAGCTCTTGAATTTTATTTTCACCAAATAGCCGATGTCCCCAATCAAAGCTTGCTTGGATAATTTCAGTCGGAACCGTTTTGGAAACTAACATTAATTTTACGTCATTGGGATCGCGCTGAGCACTGATGCAACTTGCCTGAATATCAGAAAGAACTTTTTTATAGCTCTGGTGAATATTTTCTAGAATTGATGGTTGCATTCGTATTCCTCCCTCAGCCGACTTAATTCCTTATAACATTAAATCGGCCGCGGATGAATTCTTTTAAAATTTTACATTGCACTAGAAGGAGCAAAACACCCCTATTGGAAAATCCAATAGATAGTACCAGCAATCAATGTTGGGATTCCCCCGCCAATAACTAAATACAATGGTTTGAGATGCTTGCCTGGGCAATGCTCACGCAGCAAAGCAAAACCAGCTGGATTCGGAGCATTGGCGATAATCGTCATCCCCCCACCGACTACAGCAGCTGCGACGATTAAGTACTTTGAAGACTCACTCAATGTTGTCACCTGAGCAGCTAAGGCAGTGATCGCGGCATTGTCCGTGACAGGTGCTAAGAATAAAGTTCCCAAATACAGTGGCAAACTTTCAATGGATGTTAGAATTGGCTGAAGCCACCATCCTTGATTCGCAGTCAAAATCACAAGTCCACCGAGGAAAAACCCGACCAACATACTCTCTTCGATCTTAACAGGACTTTGAAACTCTTTGGTAATTCCATAGAAACCAAGAAATAAAATAAACAAACCAATTACAAACGCGGGATGATGAACCGCCGTCACACACAGAGTGATGAAAACTAAATGAATCCCAGTAATCCACCATGGGACGTATGTTGTTGAGCTCTGACAACTGGCCTCAGCCTGATCCATCGCCATCAGTTCTTTCCAATTAATGCGCACACAGACAGCAACGTTTAAAAGAACCGCCAACAAGGCTTTCCAGCCGTAATTCATAAACATATACGGAGTGTCCCAGTCCCACACTCTGGCCACCATAAGTACTGGTGGTGCCGCGAAATGAGTCAATGCTCCCCCAACGGAAACATTCACGAACAATGTTCCTAAAGTCATATAGAAGAATTTATTGCTGACAGAGCCGCGCATGGGTTCATAGACAGATCTCTTTAAAAGCAATGCTGAAATCGTCATCGCAGCAGGCTCAGTAATCAAAGAACCCAAAAGTGGTCCTAAAACCAAAATACTACAATACATACGAATCTTTTTTGGCAGTGGAAGAAGGTTGGATATTTTTCCAATCACCATCTCAGCCAAATCCGTCACCGGACGAGTGGAAGCCAAAATCATAATCACGAAAACGAAGGCGACTTCAGAGAAATTTAATTTATCCATCCAATTAAGGCCGGATTCGAAGCCTTCTGCAAACATCAAAAAGAAAATAAACGCAGCGCCATAAAAGCCGAAGACGATCTCTGGCTCTCCCATAAAATGTAAAATTCTAGAAAGCATAGGGCGACGATCTTTAAAACGATCAGAAGCTGCTAAAATTTTACTAGCGCCTAAGGACTGTAAAAGTGCGCTGGCGAAGAATACTGTCGCGATAATTCCCACAAAAGATAAAGTCAATAGAGGCTCCTTGCTAATTTTTTGAACCTAAACGACGCAAGAAAAATGAACAAGAAGGAATTTCTATTTTTTTATTTTTAGGTAAAAGTCTGGAACTTCAGGAGCACTGAAGTTCCATTTTTAAAAGACTTAACGTGATAATGTATCGGAGTCCCGATCTGGGCGCTCTCGTGAAAGGGGGCGCTGAACACGTTCTTGATTATCTCCCCTCTGCACTCGCGAGGAGGACAGATTCTTTTGAAATCTTTTGATGGATGTTCCTAAGCCAATGAGTGTCGCGCCTGTAGCGATAAGATCCACACCCACAAAGGTTCCTATGGTCCAGATTGCTGACGCGGGGAATGTAAACAAAATCATTCCTCCAAGAATAATAGATATCACTCCACTGGTCGCAAGCCAGCCCCACCCGACAGGTCGCTCAACCGAGGAACCAATGACGCGCGTAAGTCCTGCTGCAATCAGTAAGAAGCTAATAATAAGAGTGAGTCCCATTGTGTTTTCAATTGGGTTTCGAAATATAAGAAAACTACAGACAAGAGCCAATGCCCCTAAGCCCAAATGAGGCCAGAGCGCCCCTTCTTTTCTCCCTTGAATGGCATAGACAATCTCGACAACCCCCGCAACTAAGAAGACGGCTGCTAAAACTAGAACGGAAGCCAAAGTAGTTGCACCCGCAAACATTAATGCAATGATCCCAAGAATTAAATACGCTGCTCCTAAAAAAATTGAAACGTTGGATGTTCGACGCACCTTCCACCTCCTTAATAAAACTTCGATCACTCAAAGTTTACCTCGCCGCCGCCGTTTCTGTGGCTAAGACCTTTAACAGTCTAGAAAACAAAAAAGGCCCTCGATGAACGAGAGCCTTTAAAAATCTAATTGTTAACGGACATACTTACAGTGTCTCGGCATTCCAATCTGGAAGATGGGCTAAGAAGTCCTTCTGAACCTCTAAGAACTCTGCCAGTTGGCTGTTCTCGACCGGAGCCGCGTTAGGGAATTTATGCCCCAATGGATCCACGAAACGCCCTGAAACGAAAAACTCAAAGTGCAAGTGCGGCCCCGTGGAAAGTCCAGTAGATCCAACAAAGCCTATTGTTTGGCCTTGTTGAACTTTAGCACCTTTCCTAATCCCACCACTGATACGGCTTAAATGTTTATAAGCTGTCTCGTATACGGAGTTGTGGCGTATCTTAATGACATTACCGCCACCGCCACTCCAACCCGCAAAAGTAACTACGCCATCGCCCACTACGCGGATAGGTGTACCCACCGGAGCCGCATAGTCCACTCCTAGGTGGGGACGATTAGTATTTAAGACCGGATGAAATCTATTTTTTTGAAATCGAGAACTGATACGAGCGTATTGAATCGGACTTTTAAGAAACATGCGACGCAAACTGGAACCATCCGGCGCAAAGTATCCTAGCTTCTCTACACCTTTTCGGAAAAGCACTGCTGTATAAACCTGTCCGCTGTTAACATACTCCGCTGATAGAATCGTTCCAAGACCAACAACTTCACCATCAACAACAGCTTGTTCAACAGAAAGGCGCCATTTGTCATTCACACGCACTTCTCGAGCGAAATCCACCTGCCATGCAAAAATCTCTGAAAGCTCCGCGATCAAAGATGGATTCATTTCAGCTTCTCGAGCCGATTCCCAAAGATTTGTTTTTACAGTGCCCATATAAGTGACAACTCGAGTATCAACAGGCTTCTCAATTTTTTCAGCCGTCCACTGCTCATCAGCCTTCGTCAGTTGCAATACCTCAACTGGAGAAAAGCGAAAGCGAATGGATGAAACCATAGAAGTCACTTCATCTTTTATAATATTAAAACGAGTCCCTGGCAGAATGCGTGCCAGATCTCGAAAGGGCTTCGCCACTTGAACGACCTCATGAATATCGCGATGATCCATCCCTAAGCGGGAGAGCTCAACTGACAACGACGACTTCGATGGCATCACATGGGGATAACGAACCTCAATGGGTTCCTTTTGTACAACGATGGGAGCATTACCTTCAGATATAGAAAAATCATCGGACTCCGATGAAAAGTAAAAGCTGCCGATTCCCACAGCCACTGCAAGAGTTGCTGTTACACTGATAGCGATAATTTTCTTCATTTCTATAGCCTAATACCGACTTCTGCTTGCACGCAATTAATGATGTTCAAAAAAAATTATTGGTAGCAGTGCGCAATTTAGAAATGAAACCGTTCGCAAAACCGCTACCACTCATTGATTCGGCCATTCGCAGGTGAAGCTTAAATTTCCTGCAAAAGTTTAATCTCGCTAAACTGTCCATTTTTTATACAAGACCTAATTTCCTAAACTTTAAAAAGAAAGAAGGCCCCCTAGGAGGTCTTCTTTCTCATTGCCAGGCTCGCTTCAAAAACTTGTTTAGGACTAATGCAAAGTTTTTTTATGAGCACTTTTACCTTTTTTAGAAGCATGTTTACCAGAGGAGGCTTCGCGACCTTCCTCTCGCTTATTAGCATGCTTCTGAGCTGTGGCCCATCCAATCGCAGAGGCTCTTTTTTCGTCCCGCCCTTGATCTTTTTCGCTCTCTTCAACGTGAGAAGCCATTCTTCTTTCCTTTTGATTCATTTTTGAGTTTTTGGATTTTTCAGAATGCTGTTGTTTCATTTCGTCCTCCATACAATTATTAATAGTTGCTAAATATTCTTTTTCATCCGAATCACTACTTAAATCACGAGCACCTAGTAAGCCCGCAGACTAAGGGATATCTTAGTCGCATAAAAGATTTTATAAATTTCCTACGGTCCTTTTCCATGTGTATTTAGCTAGCTCTACCAACCGCCATTTTTTTTACAGCTAGGTAATTTGGTTCTATTTATATCGACAAGTTCTAGGCTTTCATCCCCGCGAAAATTTGACGGTTTTTTAGAATTCCTAATACTTAGAAAGTGCACTAGTAAGTGAAACCTATAAAAAGGAGTCTGCAATGAAAAAAATTATACTCTCAACAATGCTCATCTCGGGGGTGAGTGCAGTTGCTCTTGCGAATCAACAATCCCCAACAAGCAGTGCACTCGAATTCTCCCGCACAGAGGTTGAAACAAAGCCACAAGGCCTTATGCCCTTTCTAGGAATTGGGGGCGGTTATACAGGCTATGAAAACGCAAATTCAGCAGAAGGGGTTCCTGCGAACTTAAAACTCTTAGGTTCCTATTACCTCCCAGGTTCGAATGTCGTTTTAGACCTGGGTTATGGCGTGAACAATCAACAATATAGTCAGTCATCAGGGACGTCCTTGGACACTTCACAGACAAGTGGCGTCTTAGAGTTTGCTGCTCGTTATCGCTGGGATAGCAAATGGCAGGCAGGTATCGTTGCGAACCAAATTTATGAGCAGGGACCAGAACTTTCTGCCGATCAAGCCGATGCTCACTTTGTGGGTTTGCAAGCGCTACGTGAATTCAATATGACACCGAGTTGGTTAGCTCGTGTGGGTGCCCGCGCCATGACTTTGACAAATAATACAGACGGAAACGTTATGATGTATATGATCGACTTACAGATGGGCTGGAATCCCAATGCCTATGCCACTTCCGTTCGTCAAACATCTTACAATCCAAATGACGAGTTTGATAACATGGCAATGAACGACGAAAGTGCTGAATATGCTCGTCCAGTTGCGGGAGTGACTCCGGGATCTGCATTTGCTAATGAAGTGACTCTAACAAGCCTTATTCCAAGTGATAGCAATATCGAATTTAGAACGTCACAGGCATCGATTTCCAGTGCAGACGAAAAACGTCTTGCGGAAATCGCAAAGGTTCTAGCAGATAATAAAGATCTTTATGACCGCGTCGAAGTCCGTGGTTATGCGGATGCCACAGGTCCTGCCGAGTTCAATCAACATCTTTCTCAAGAAAGAGCGAACAAGGTGACCAGTGTCCTTCGTCAAAACGGCCTTTCTGCGGCTGAAGTTATTTCTGTCGGTAAAGGGGCCTCAGACACTTCCGGCATACTCTCTCAGGATCGTAGAGCAGAGCTGGTTTTTGTAGGCGTTAAAAACGAAGAGAAACTTAGAGAAGCTCTCTCAACTGTTGAATAATACTATCTACAACAGCTGATCAAAAAAAAGGATCGAGGTAAAACTCGGTCCTTTTTCTATCTAAAACTCAAGAGGTTCAAATCACTTTCAAGATCTGAATCCTGCATAAGCTCACTCCATTCAGAGTAAAGAAAATTTTCTTCATCCGTCTCTAGAGGAGTCACTTTTTGACTATTCATCATAACCACTAAGCACAGAACCGCAAATGCTACTGGCAATCCCCAAAAAAAACTTCTTTGTCGTCTCTTTTGGCTTTCAATTTTATTCCAAATGACTGTTGCACTATAAGGAGAATCTTCAGGCACTCTCTTCACTGAAGACTTTAAGAGTTTTTTTAAATTATCGTCCTGCATTTGAGAGACTCCTTTCCGTCATAATCTCATTCATCACCTTACGAGCATAGCTTAGGCGTGATTTTACCGTGCCCTCAGGTATTTCTAAGATTTCAGAAACTTCGCGCAATGAAAAGTCTTCGATATAATGAAGTAGAACCACCACCCTTTGTTCCTCTGAGAGTTCTTTGATGGCAGTCTCTACAAGATTGCGATTCTGAATATCCACCTGAGGGTCGATCATTTCTTCGATGACGCTTTCAACAGAATTCGCCTTTCTATTTTTTCTTAAAAAATCTAAAGCACAGTTATACGCAATACGGTAAAGCCAAGTCGATGCTAGAGATTCTCCCCTGAACTTGTGACGATTCTCCCAAGCCTTTAGAAAAGTATCTTGGGTCAAGTCTTTGAGTGCGGACTCTCCAGCGATCCGAAAGATTATCCCCCTCACCTTGTCTGCGTGAGAGGAATAGAAATCTATAAAGTCTTGCTGGCTTGATCCAATCACGCTCTACCTATTTCTCTTTTGAAAAAAGTTTTGCTCTTTGTTCAGGAGTTAATATCTCGCGTGCATCTAACATACCTTCAAATCGCTTCTGTTCAAGCTCACGCTTTTTCTCATTCATTGCCTTGAAAGAGTTTAAAATCTCTTCTCTTGAAGCATTTGATTTCATCAGCTCTCGGAACTGTTTCTTTGTGGCCATCATTTCTTCTTTCGATTTGCGATGGTCCTCTTTATTCTTTTGGCGCAAAGTTTTGAGCTTCTCTGTTTGCTCATCCGTCAAACCAAGTTCCCGCATTTTTTCAGGATGGAATTTATAATCCATCTCAGTTGGGTCTCCGTGTTTCATCTTCCCTTTGCCACCTCGAGCCTCTGCAAAAGGAGTCACTAAGGAGATAAATAAAGAAAGTATTAAAAGTCTTTTAAAGTGGATCATTTCGCCTCCATTTTAACTCTTTAGACGTTCGGTTTCAAAAAAGGTTCAAACTATTTTTTAATAAGTGTTTCTACAGTGATTTTAATAGCTTCCAGCATCGTAGAAAGGGGCATGGACGGGGTCTTAGAAGACTTTCCCACAATTTGCGTAGGAAGATAAGGAACGTGAATAAAGCAAGCTTTTGTCTTTAAAGACGAGTTTGCTAGATACTGAAGGCAGTTATAATAGAGGTAATTACAGACATACCCTCCAGCACTGAGTGATACCCTAGCAGGGATCGACTGTGCCTTGAGTGCGTGAATAACTTCTAAGATAGGTAACGTTGTAAAGTGAACATCGGGCCCAATCCCAATTTTTCCCAGTCTAGGGATCACACCATCTTCATCTGGATGAGCTGTTTCAATCCAATTCAAGGCCACCCTCTCGAACTCGATTTGCTCTCTGCCACCGGCCTGCCCTAGCATAATCACATAGTCGTATTCTTTGCCCGCCAACTTTGTTTCTAGCAATCGCCAACTATGTTGGAAACTCACAGGCAAAAGCAGAGTCTCGATATTCGGGGACTCTGCTTGTAGATTGTCTAGTATGATGTGAGTGGGATTGATAGGCTCCCCCAAGAACCTCACAAAACCTGTGATCAGGATTTTACTCAAAATGATTTCTCCAAACCATTGAGAAGTCGTTAACGCTCGTTCCATTAATTGGCTTACCAGCATTCACAAATTCAACCTTAGTATTAAACTCTCGCGTGATCGCCTGTGCTTCGGTTGAGTTTCTTGGAACTCGTGCACCCAGCTTCTTTAAAGAAGCCACTGATACCGTGTATGTCTTTTTCGAAATACACTGATTAGTTCCTGCCCAAGGTCCATCTTGATAACACTGATCTCCGCCCTGCCAATTGAAGATTTTAAATACGACCTTCACTTGATCAGAGTTTTCTTTGAACTCAAAAGATTGTCCAATGTGTTCAAATTGCTTTCCAATTTTAGAGAAACCAAAACTCCAAGGCATAACTTGTTTCTGATTATAGCTCTGTACAAACTCTGGGCTATGATTCAAAACGAAAGTTCTTAAAAGTGCTGCAGAAGCTTGGAATCCATAGGCTGAAGAAAAGCCACAATGGTTTCCGTAAGCAAGATTTACTACTCCCACATTCTGAGATCTTTCATAAAGATCATCATGCTCCATGACCTGTGCATTGATCTTGTTACTGACCACGATATCGTCTTTTGAAGCCCAGATCATCATTGGGGTCTTTACTTCCTGCTTCAAGTTCCAAAAGTTATTACTTCTAAAATATGCTGGAGTTGTACTGGCAATTCCACGACGCTGAAGTGATGTAGAAGCGATCTCACCGATAAAGTCAGCCATTTGCAATCGACTTGCTGGCAATCTTTTATCAGTTAAAAGATCTGGCACATCATGTACATACTGTCTGGCGTCTTTAAAGTGATCCTTCGAGTTCTTAAAGAATAGGCGACCTACAATTTGCCCTTTAAATAAGTCATCTAAAGTGGGCTTTAAGCTGATTACAGGGCAAATCGCTGTCACAGAGTTAAAGACTTTTTGACCATTTGCTAATGGGTATGAATCATTGAATGCTGCTCCCATAACGGCTGCATTTCCACCTAAGCTGATTCCCATAAAGTGAATACTAGAAACACGATTACGGTGCTCCCACTTCTCCTTCATCCATCTGCCAACTTCTAAAGACTCATATCCTTCAGACCAACCACCTAATGTCACTTTGTGATTATAGTAGATATAATCCATCCCCGTCTGATTTGCTAAAATCAAAACGTTAAATGGGCTTTGATCAAATAAGTGCATTAGATAGCTCTTTGTCGATGCAGATTGAGCTGCTGAACAAAACACTCCACAGCGAACAATCACTAATGGACGTGGACGCGGATCTTGCTTCATAGCTAAGATTCCTGGAATTTTAGAACCATCGGGCAAAGTCACCATAAAGGACTTCACTTGTGGATGTGTAAAGAATGGATAAACGAACTTAGTAAATTTCAATAGTCCCAAAAGTCCTGTGGTCGACCGACGAGTCAACTCTCCAGAACAAGCTTTAAAGTATTGCTTAGCTGTTTGAAAATACTGAGCCGTTGATAGTCCTCTACCAACAACGCTGTCTTCGAAGCGACGAGGATCACAATGCGGAGCAATTTCTTTGGTGCTTAATCCATCTGGAACTTCAGAGAGGATTCCTTTTGTAGAAACTGGAGTAACTCCAGATTCTGCTGATAACTCGTTGATAAATTGTGTTTCAAAATCAACACTCAATGCTTGAGCGTTTGCTTTCGAAATCGAAACAAAAGATGTTGCAAATAATAAACTAGCGCCAACAACGAAGTCTAAAACTCTCGATGACATTTCTACCTCACGTACTATGAGGCCTCTATCGACGAAGATCCAATGGCGGTTTAGAATATTTTTTGAGTGTCTAGAGTGTTGACAAAAGAAGAAGACTTTTTGCGAACATCTCTATATGAGACAGTCAGTTTGAATCAGAAACTCGACACTGACTTATGTTTTTATAAATCAGTGTCTGAAGTTGAATCTATGCGATCTTACGAATTTGCGTGAGCTTATCTTTTAAAACCATATTCTCGTGCTTCAAAGCATTGATCTCTGAAATAAGCTGATTCATTTTACGCTTTAAAAAATCCATCTCTTGTTGAACTGCGGGATCTGATCCCGACGTCGTCACAGGAGTTTCCTTGAGATACTCAGGCTCTGTAGAGAATACTGTTGAAAATCCTCCCATACTTAAAGTCTCTTCAATATTTTCCGGAACAGAAAGCTCTGGATCAATTTTTTCTAGTCTCAAAATTCCTTGAGCAATAAAGCCACGAACTTCAGAAAGTAGCTTAGAAATACACGTAGATTTCTCTGCCGGAGTAGGATTCAACTCTGCAAGCATATCCGTGATTTTTCTTTTTGAAATTGGTGGCAGGCAAGATAAAAGCCCATCAACCTTTGCCTCCTCGGAACCATGCAAAGCATTAGCTAAGGTCAGAGGTTGGACTCGGGAAAAGATCTCTACGAGATACTGCCCGTCCCAAGCATAAACGCGATCAATAGTTAAAATACGCTTACGTAAAGCTTCTTCCCATGCAGGACTCTCTCCGCCAATTAAACCCAAGAACTGTTCGCGCTTGGTCAGTGGTGAAGTCTCTAGGAGTTGAAGTAATTGCGAGAAGCCGCCCTTTTTTTTGTATCTATCTAACATTCCCATGGCCAGATTTATCGGCTCTAGAACTCAGGACTAAAGACTTACCTAAAATATTTAAATTCTGTTTAGAAGTTCGACAAAATCTCAGTAAATCCTGTTAATTATGATAATTTCCTTCGCTATTCCAAGCATTATGATACAGAGGAGAAAGCAAAGTATTCCAGATTTCTAACTTAATTCTGAATAGAAAAATCTCATTCAACTCTTCACGCTCACACCCCAGGGATGCGAATAGTTTAAGCATGATAATTCTAGTTCAACTGGTACAGCTGAAATGTGTTTTAGTGAGAGTTATAAACGCACTCAATCACATCATACAGATGAGTGCATGTCCGAGTTATAGGCTGCGAGAGACTGAGGGGGGCAGTTTCTAATGCTCAAAGAAAAAGCCCACATCTCTGTGGGCTTTTTTAAACTAGTAAGTTCAAATTATTTCTTAGTTAAGAGAACTACATTTATAAGACAAGTTCACTGATGCACCTGCCGGTAATGTTTGAGAGAACTTGAGTGTCTTTCCTTCCATCCAATGACCTGGGTTTGCTCCAGAAACAGTCACTACTAAGTTTGTTGGATTCGAACAGTTCAACATGATGTCTTTGATCGTATCCGTGATATTTGAACGAATCGCTCCTAGCTCTCCTTGATAATTTGAAGAACAAATATTTGCTGAAGCTCCCCAACCATTATTAGGGAAAGTTAAATACACATGACCGTAGCTACCTGTAACAAGACCACGAGTTGGTTCATAGTTATCAAGCACTTGATTGTTCTGATCTGCCAAACACTGCGCGTCCTTTACAACAATCGCGTGAACACTTAACGAGTTATATTTTGCTTGACCGAACTTGCTCTTAACTGTGCTTACAAGTGTTGCTGGTTGATCTAAATTGTGAAGATCGTAACCTTGGTTATAAAGACCACTGCGCACATCTTCATCTGAAAGGAAAATCACGGCTAAGTGAGCATCGTTTCTGATAAATGATGATGGATTATTAGAAACCACTAGGTTCGCGGCGTAAATTCCACGCTCATCTCCTGATGGACAATTTCTTGCGTACTCTGCTGAGTAAGCTGGGCCATCAATAGATCTTCTATCACCACCATGATTACGAATCCAGTTCGCTATGAACTTCTCACAAGCCAAAGTCTCTGGACGCTGAAGAGTGTTCCTGAAAAGAGCTTCTCGATTTGCATTCTTTGGCGTCAAGTAAGGAGTATTTGCTTCAAAGTATAGAAGCTTGCCTCCACGTGAACCCGAGACATCCGTTGTTGTCATTGCAATTCGATAGTCGATTTTACGTGCGTCTAAATCACCGATGAAGTCTCTGAATCTTTCACCGAGACGGGCTTGCTCAAATGACATTGATGCCGAGTTATCATTGACGATAAGAATATCGACTTTGCCATGTCCAGCCGTCACGGAGTAGTTGAAGGAGTATTGCCCCTGTTCAACGATACATCCAGAGTCTTTACATTTACTATCGTCCAAAGAGAACTTTACAGGCGAGCAGCCAATATAAAGCCCCATCATTAACGAAAGCACAGAAATTTTGGTGAGTGTTTTCATAAACCACCTCTCTCACCCTTTCACTATCCAAGCTCAGTGCCAAAATCTCTATTTTTCCTAAGTTGTTGATTTGAGAAGGCTTTATCGGACGACAAGGCCTTACCTTTTTACATTGAGTTGTCTAAACTTTTAACAATGGCCATTTTGCGCCGTACAGTTCTTTAGTTTTTTCAAATATTTAGCTCTTCTCTTGGGGCTAGGCCAAAGATGCGATTTTGGCTTGAGAGCCTCATGCTTATTGAGGGAGCCTCTTGCAGCCTCAATAATATATAGAAAACCTCACTCCATAAGGGACTCTCTTTATGACTAAAATTTTGGGCGTTATTATTATATTAGCTGCGGGTGCAATTGCTTTTTTTGCCATGGAAGATGAAGGAATTTTAAAGTCATTTACTAAAACAGAATCTGCACCTTGCGTTCAGCTCACTCCGGCCGATCAATTTATTCAACTGATTAATAATGACTTCAAAGCATTGAACGAAGCAGGTGAGCTTCCAGAAGAGTGGAAGCAAATCGCAACTATTCAAGCGCGCATGAACTCTTCTTTGGCTAAAGCTTTAATGGGTAAGAAAAGACCTCAGTTTGAGCGAGTGAAGGATGGTACGACTTACCTAGAGCTTGAGTTCATGGATCTACCTGATGAAACCAACCCTGGCGTTATTATCCAAGCAAGCCTCTTTGATATTAAATCACAGAATAAGCTCTTTGAAATTGGCAGAACCTATACAATGCAAGAGCTCAATCGCGAGAATGAAACTCCTGAAGAACCTCAGAAATCCCAATAGGATTGAATAATGAAAAAGCATTTTTTATTGGCTCTTTGTTCCTGTGCACTTCTGATTGGATGTGCACACACTTATCCATCTACCTCGACAACTCTTCCGAACTTGAATAATAAAGTCGAAATAGAAAATACAGCCGCCGCCAAAGAGGGGTTTGATTCCCTACTATCTAGTTATACTTATCCTTTTGAAGTGAAGTACTTTGAATTTGAAAGCCAAAATCAAAAGATGAAGATGGCTTATATGGATATTCCCTCTGGAAAGAACACAGGTAAGACTATCGTTCTTTTTCACGGGAAAAATTTCTCTGGAGCTTATTTCCACGAACTGATTCTAGGTCTAAACCAAGAAGGTTATCGTGTGATTATTCCAGACCAAATTGGTTTCGGTAAATCTAGCAAGCCCGCGAGCTATCAGTACTCCTTCCAAACTCTAGCAAGTAATACGAAGCTACTTTTAGATTCATTGGCTGTTACCAATCATTTTCTTCTCGGTCATTCAATGGGTGGAATGCTCGCAACGAGATACACATTGATGTTCCCTCAAGGCGTGAAAAAACTTTTCTTGGTGAATCCCATTGGGCTTGAAGATTACAAGATCCTGACAAGTTATAAACCCATCGACGAACTGTACAAAAATGAACTCCAGCAAACACCGGAGTCGATTAAAAACTATCAAATGGCGCACTACTATGATCGAAAGTGGAAATCAGATTATGATCGTTGGACCGAAATTCCAATCGGATGGCTTAAAGGTCCAGATAAGGAGCTCATTGCTTGGAATGCGGCTCTTACAGCCGACATGATCTTCACTCAGCCCGTGGTTTACGAGTTCTCGCAGTTACAAACCCCCACGGTTTTAATTATTGGTAATCGAGACACAACGGCCATTGGTAAAGCGTGGGCAACCCCGGAGAAGCAAAGACTCATGGGTGACTATAAAGTCCTTGGTAAAAAGACGGCACAGGCTATTCAAGGCTCTAAGCTTTATGAACTTCCAGGACTTGGCCATTTACCTTTTATTGAGAACTTTGAACTCTTCTGGAAAAACCTTGTAAAAGAGCTCCGTTAAGGGGCTCTTTCTATTTTAGCTATTTAGTTTTCTAATCATCAAATAAAGAGAGTGTGTTTTCTAGATACCTATTCTTTTTGTATAAGTAATAGAAAAAGACGGAACTCGCGCATTTCATTTTTACGATTTATTTTTTTTTGAATTTAGGCAAAAAAAAACCCGCTAACTTTCGTTAACGGGTTTTAAGTAAAATAGAGCTGGCGTCGTGCTACTCTCCCACACAGTTGCCCGTGCAATACCATCGCCGCAAGAGGACTTAACTTCTGAGTTCGGAATGGGATCAGGTGTGGCCCCTCTGCTATAAACACCAGCAAAGCGTTTATTAATCAAAGTCGGAAGTCTTGCTAACTTCCTTTCGTTCTTTTGGCAAGATCTTGATACAAACAAGGTTGCCGATTTTAATGATAATCGAATGATTGATTTAGTTGATTTTTAGCGAATTTGGTTAGTCCCAAGTTCTTCATTCTATCCAATATCAAAGTCTAAAGATGATATTCAAATGAACTAGTCTCAGGCTTTTAATAATAAAAGTTTCTTTGAGACGAAGTCTTCCTAAGTAAACTTAAGAAGAAAAAATTTAAAAAAGCCTCACGACCTATTAGTACGGATCAGCTCAATACATTACTGCACTTACACCTTCCGCCTATCAACCTCGTAGTCTCCAAGGAGTCTTTAGGGGGCCGAAGCCCCAGTGAGATCTAATCTCGCAGTTTGCTTCCCGCTTAGATGCTTTCAGCGGTTATCAATTCCGAACATAGCTACCCTGCCATGCCGCTGGCGCGACAACAGGAACACCAGAGGTTCGTCCATCCCGGTCCTCTCGTACTAAGGACAGGTCTGCTCAAATCTCATACGCCCACAGAAGATAAGGACCAAACTGTCTCACGACGTTCTGAACCCAGCTCGCGTACCACTTTAATTAGCGAACAGCTAAACCCTTGGGACCTGCTCCAGCCCCAGGATGTGATGAGCCGACATCGAGGTGCCAAACTCCATCGTCGATATGGACTCTTGGATGGAATAAGCCTGTTATCCCCGGAGTACCTTTTATCCGTTGAGCGATGGCCCTTCCACGCGGGACCACCGGATCACTTTGGCCTGCTTTCGCACCTGCTCGACTTGTAGGTCTCGCAGTCAAGCCCCCTTATGCCAATGCACTCGACGCCTGGTTTCCAATCAGGCTGAGGGGACCATCGCGCGCCTCCGTTACTTTTTGGGAGGCGACCGCCCCAGTCAAACTGCCCACCAGACAGTGTCCCTCTCCTCGATAAGAGGAGCAGGTTAGATTTCAAAGGTAACAAGGGTGGTATTTCAAGGACGACTCCACCAAAACTAGCGTTCTGGCTTCAAAGTCTCCCACCTATCCTACACATGCCAACTCTAAAATCACTGTCAAGCTACAGTAAAGGTTCACGGGGTCTTTCCGTCTTTCTGCGGGTACTCGGCATTTTCACCGAGAATTCAATTTCGCGAGGCATCTAGTCGAGACACCGGAGAAGTCGTTACGCCATTCGTGCAGGTCGGAACTTACCCGACAAGGAATTTCGCTACCTTAGGACCGTTATAGTTACGGCCGCCGTTTACTGGGGCTTCGATTCTCCGCTTCGCCTTGCGGCTGACGAATCCTCTTAACCTTCCAGCACCGGGCAGGCGTCAGCATGTATACGTCGTCTTGAGACTTTGCACATGCCTGTGTTTTTGATAAACAGTCGCTACTCCCATTTCTCTGCGACCCGAGAAAGCTTGGGGGGCAAGCCCTTACACTCTCTCAGGCACACCTTTTCCCTAAGTTACGGTGTTAAGTTGCCGAGTTCCTTGACTAGATTTCACCATCGCCTTAGGATATTCACCCCACTCACCTGAGTCGGTTTACGGTACGGGCTAATAAAGCTAAATATACGAAACTTTTCTTGGATGCATGGCTTTTCACACTTCCGGGGAAACCCCCTCGCATTCACACCTCAGAGTTATGACCAGCGGATTTGCCTACTGATCCTCCTACATGCTTACACCCAAATCCAATAATGGGCTGTGATATCCTACACCGTCATTCCTTATACACACTTTATCAGGTAACGGAATATTAACCGTTTTGCCATCGACTACGCCATTTGGCCTCGTCTTAGGACCCGACTAACCCTGGGAAGATTATCTTTACCCAGGAATCCTTGAGTTTTCGGCGCCCGGGTTTTTCACCCGAGTTAAACGCTACTTATGTCAGCATGATCACTTCTAGTTCGTCCAGCTGTCCTAACGGTCAACCTTCAGCCTACACTAGAACGCTCCCCTACCACTAAAATATAAAATACTTTAATCCAAAGCTTCGGTAACACGCTTAGCCCCGTTGTATCTTCCGCGCAGAGTCACTAGACTAGTGAGCTATTACGCTTTCTTTAAAGGATTGCTGCTTCTAAGCCAACCTCCTAGTTGTCAAAGTAACTCCACAACGTTTACCACTGAGCGTGCATTTAGGGACCTTAGCTGTTGGTCTGGGCTCTTTCCCTCTCGACGCAGGACCTTATCACCCTACGTCTGCCTGCCAGGGAACATATCTATGGCATTCGGAGTTTATTTGGGTTTGGTAATCCGGTAAAGACCCCTAGCCCATTCAGTGCTCTACCTCCATGATATTTTTTACCTGACGCTATACCTAAATATATTTCGGGGAGAACCAGCTATCACCCAGTTTGATTGGCCTTTCACCCCTAATCACAGCTCATCAAAAGAGTTTTCAACCTCAACTTGTTCGGCCCTCCACGAAGTGTTACCCTCGCTTCAGCCTGGCCATGATTAGATCACCGGGTTTCGGGTCTATGCCTGCATACTAAATCGCCCTATTCAGACTCGCTTTCGCTACGGCTCCACCTGCAACGGCTTAACCTCGCATGCAAACATAACTCGCTGACTCATTATGCAAAAGGTACGCTATCGACCATAAAAAGGTCTTTAACTGCTTGTAGACTTGCGGTTTCAGGTTCTATTTCACTCCCCTCTCGGGGTTCTTTTCACCTTTCCCTCACGGTACTTGTCCTCTATCGGTCACTAAGGAATATTTAGCCTTATGAGGTGGTCCTCACAGATTCCCACAGGATTTCACGTGTCCTGTGGTACTCGGGATTCCGCTAGGGCTTTTGAGGTTTTCGAACACGGGGCTATCACCCTGTCTCGCCAGACTTTCCAGACTGTTATTCTAACCTCGCCGGTCCCACATCGCGGTCCCACGACCCCAAATTCAAATAAATGAATCTGGTTTAGGCTCTTACCCGTTCGCTCGCCACTACTGAGGTAATCTCTAATTTGATTTCTTTTCCTGAGGGTACTGAGATGTTTCACTTCCCCTCGTTCGCTTCAAACAGCTATGTATTCACTGAGTGATATCTTATAAAAGATGGGTTTCCCCATTCGGAAATCTCCGGATCAAAGTGTGTGTGCCACTCCCCGAAGCTTATCGCAGCTTACCACGTCCTTCATCGCTTCTTAGTGCCAAGGCATCCACCGCAAGCCCTTTGTAGCTTTAAATAAATGGAACTAACCTCGCTAAAAATCAACTAAATCAATCTATTCAATTGTCAAAGAACAAAATACATTCGGTAACTTAATCACCTTCTAACTTTCCTACAACTTAAGTTGGTGGGCCTGGGATGACTCGAACATCCGACCCCACGCTTATCAAGCGTGTGCTCTAACCAACTGAGCTACAGGCCCTCGCGGGAAATTAGAAGCTAATCTCGCTCCTTCAAAACTAAACAGCTAGTAAGATTTTTTGGGACTCACAGACTCGGGAAGAGTCTGTTGACCTAAGATTGGGTCATTTTTACTTATTAGGAACAAGTCCTAATGAAGATGACCGGATAATCCTTAGAAAGGAGGTGATCCAGCCGCAGGTTCCCCTACGGCTACCTTGTTACGACTTCACCCCAATCATCGATCATACCTTGAGCGCCTGCCCCCTTGCGGTTAGCTCAGCGATTTCTGGTACAACCAACTTTCATGGTGTGACGGGCGGTGTGTACAAGGCCCGGGAACGTATTCACCGCGGCATTCTGATCCGCGATTACTAGCGATTCCAACTTCATGATCTCGAGTTTCAGAGATCAATCCGAACTTAGATGGCTTTTAAGTGATTTGCTCTACCTTGCGGATTAGCTTCACTCTGTGACCACCATTGTAGCACGTGTGTAGCCCTAGGCATAAGGGCCATGAGGACTTGACGTCATCCCCACCTTCCTCCGGTTTAACACCGGCAGTCCATCTAGAGTGCCCAACTGAATGCTGGCAACTAAATGCAGGGGTTGCGCTCGTTGCGGGACTTAACCCAACATCTCACGACACGAGCTGACGACAGCCATGCAGCACCTGTGTACCGACCCTTGCGGGCGACGCTGTTTCCAACAGTCTTCCAGTACATGTCAAGCCTAGGTAAGGTTCTTCGCGTTGCATCGAATTAAACCACATGCTCCACCGCTTGTGCGGGCCCCCGTCAATTTCTTTGAGTTTTAACCTTGCGGCCGTACTCCTCAGGCGGGATACTTAACGCGTTAGCTACGTCACTGAAGGGGTCAATACCTCCAACAACAAGTATCCATCGTTTACGGTGCGGACTACCAGGGTATCTAATCCTGTTTGATCCCCGCACTTTCGGGTCTGAGTGTCAGTGCTTAGCCAGTTACCCGCCTTCGCCTCCGGTATTCCTCTTGATATCTACGTATTTCACCACTACACCAAGAATTCTAGTAACCTCTCTAGCACTCAAGCTACGCAGTTTCAAACGCACTTCCAGGGTTGAGCCCTGGGCTTTCACGTCTGACTTACATAGCCACCTACACCCGCTTTACGCCCAATAATTCCGAACAACGCTAGGATCCCTCGTCTTACCGCGGCTGCTGGCACGAAGTTAGCCGATCCTTTCTTACAGGGTACCTTCATTGTGTTATTCCCCTGCGACAGAGCTTTACGACCCGAAGGCCTTCATCACTCACGCGGCGTCGCTGCATCAGAGTTTCCTCCATTGTGCAATATTCCCTACTGCTGCCTCCCGTAGGAGTCTGGACCGTGTCTCAGTTCCAGTGTGACTGATCATCCTCTCAGACCAGTTAGAGATCGTCGCCTTGGTAGGCCATTACCCCACCAACTAGCTAATCTCACGCGGACTCATCTTGAAGCGAAAAACCTTTGACCTCAGAAACCGCAGTTCCCGTGGTCTTATGCGGTATTAGCTAATCTTTCGATTAGTTATCCCCCTCTTCAAGGCAGATTATCCACGCGTTACTCACCCGTGCGCCACTAGTACTCGCCCGAAAGCTTTCCCCGTTCGACTTGCATGTATTAGGCACGCCGCCAGCGTTTGTTCTGAGCCAGAATCAAACTCTCCAGTTATAATTCTGTATCTCATCCAAACAACTAGCTTACGCTGTTTGTTTGTTCGAATATTTTTTTGAAATTGTGAATACATATTACTACATATTCTAAGAGCCCAAAAAATCTTATCTACTAGCTATTCAGTTTTCAAAGAACGAAACATTTTCGACTTCGCTATCGAAGCGCGAGGTACCAACCTTAATCGAACTTGGTAATCGCGGTCAACAATCTTTTTTCTTTTTTTTCAACATTTTCGACAAACGTCTTAAAAAGAAAATTTGGTGGAGGCAACAGGGATCGAACCTGCGACCTTCTGAATGCAAATCAGATGCTCTCCCAGCTGAGCTATGCCCCCAAACGAAGTGGAGCTGTTTTCTCGTATAGCCCCAAAAAGGTCAATAGCTTTTTTACGTTTTTTTAATTGTCCGCAAAAAGCTGCTCAAAAAATAAACGAGGCCATAGCCTCGCTTATTTGTTTTTTTGATTTTTTGTATTGTAATTACAGATACTTATGCACTTGCGCGGAACTTAGACGCAAAGAGTCTATTTAGCCAAGCTCTTTCCGGACTTAGATCGAAACCCACCTTTTCACCACCAGAAACGATAGCGTGGTAGACCTTTTTAAGGATCTCAACCTCTGTCTCGATGGCTCCGTCAGCACCTAGGGACTCTTCAATAGCCTCAAAAACACTTACTAGATCAGGTGTAGTCACCACTTTAGGGATTCTTGTCATATCTAAGCCCAAAGTCTCTAATGGCTTAAATCCAATTAGAGTATCTGTCAGAAGAACCTTAGATCCGTTCTTAAAGTTCACCTGAATAAATGGCTTACCTTCAGAATCCGATCTGTGAAGAACCTCATTTACTTCATTTACTGAGAAAGAAAATACTTTCTTATCTAAGTCCTGAGTAATATGCACTCGCCCTGTCTCACTCACCTTGGCGCGAAGGCCTTTAGAGGCATCGACAAAATTCAAGATGTGATCTAATTCTGCATGTGTCGATTTAGATTTAATGCTCAAAACACCCTCCCCCATATATAGGGCCTTTCATACAACATAAATATCGACAAACCATAAAAGGACTTAACGCTTATTCAGTTTTTCTTAAGAATCAGGTCTCTAATCCTGTCGCAATTTGAAAACGGATTCGCAATAATGTTTCAAGCAGAGAATCAGGGCGCTGCGACTTGTAGGGAGCGTTTCGATTTGAGATATTTTTCTGGAATAAAGAGGCACTAATATGATTATCACCCGTTGGCAGGCGCCAATCGTTCCAAGCAAGGAACAACTACATATGATCTTAGAGTCAGAAGGACTTGAGCCTTATGACGAGATCTATGAACCCAATACTAAAATTAAAGAACATAGACACCCATTTGCGGAAATCCGCATCGTTGTCTCTGGCGAGATGGTTTTTAATATTTCCGGCAATCAATTTGTTTTAAGAGCTGGTGATAGAGTCGAAATCCCTGGGAACACCAAACATTCCCATACATCACAAGGTGAGCAACCTTGTGTTTGCGTTTGCGCTCAGCGCGCTATCTAAACAAAGCGACACAGCAATGGATGCTTTTCAATGCCTCCATTGCTTATTCTACAAACCAATTTCATACAACTAGCTGTCCTTCTGCCCCTTCATCCAATTCATATAGTCGCGGATGTTCTTCTCAAACCCTCTATTTGTAGGCTCATAGAGTTGAGCGTCGGAAACTTCTTCTGGAAGATAATCTTGTTCCGCCCAACCAGATGGATAGTTATGGGGGTATTTATAGCCTTTACCATAACCTAAGTCTTTAGACAGAGCAGTGCTTGAAGAACGTAAATGCAAAGGAACAGGAAGAGTTCTTGTTTTTTCTACTAACTCCTTCGCTTTATTCAAAGCCATGTAAGAGGCGTTTGATTTTGGGCAAGAAGCTAAATAAGTTGTTACCTGACTTAGAGAGATCGCTCCCTCAGGAAGTCCAATAGCTTCGACAGCCTGCAATCCTGCCACAGCCACAGAAATCGCCCGTGGATCTGCATTGCCAATATCTTCGGAAGCCAAGACAATTAATCTTCTGGCGATGAATATAGGGTCTTCGCCACCATCAATCATTCTTGCTAGGTAATAAACGGCAGCATCCGCATCACTTCCACGGATACTTTTAATAAACGCTGATATCAGGTCATAGTGCATCTCAGAGTTCTTGTCGTACCCCAGAGGATTCTGCTGCAAGAGTTCTCGCATCTCACTGACGTCTAATTTAACTTCTTCGTCTTTACTATAGGTATGAATGATCTCAAGGCTATTAATAAGCCTCCGCGCATCCCCATCAGAATATTCTATAAGATTTTTTAAAGCCTCATCCGTTAGAACATCGAGGACTTTCCAATTATAGTGAGCCTCAGCGCGCTCAACGATTTTTTGCAGATCCGATTCGCCAAGTCGCTCAAAGACAACCACTCGGCAGCGACTTAAAAGTGCTCGATTCAGTTCATAACTCGGATTTTCTGTAGTGGCACCAACAAGGACAACATCCCCTTTTTCAACAAAAGGCAGAAGAACGTCTTGCTGAGATTTATTAAAGCGATGGATCTCGTCCACAAACAGCACCGTCTTTTGTTGAAACTGAATGCGTCGGTCGCGCCCCTTCTCTCCGATATCACGCAGTGTTTTAACACCCGAGTCCACCGCATTGATATTTTCAAAGTGGGCTTTAAAGTGATTCGATAGCGCCAAGGCAAAGGTGGTTTTTCCAGTCCCTGGAGGTCCCCAAATTATCAAACTCGGCAGATAGCCCTTGCGAAGCATTTGCCCGAGCTTAGAGGTTTTCCCCAAAGTCTTTTCTTGCCCATAGATATCATCTAGAGTCTTCGGTCGAAGGATTTCTGAAAGAGGCGAGTTAGATTGTGCGGCTTTTGAGCTAGAAAACAAATCCATGGCCTTATATATGCCATGGATTTATTGAAGGTCATCATTAAAAGTCTGGAGATTAGAAACTTTGAATAGAAATGCTTGTGTTAGTTATCACGGGTACTTCTTCCCCGTTTCCATCGCGCTCTAAACCGAAGATCTCTAAAGTTCCAGTTGCCACGAAGGAATTCGTTACTGCAATTCCACCACAATAAAGGGCACAGCTAGTCGTAAAAGCAGCTTGTCCTGGAGGAATTAGCGCCTCTTTTTCAGGTTTTCCAATGGGTTCATCTTTCCCCCACCAGTAATCAGCCAGGGCCGCCAGATTATCTCCACCCACTGAACAATCCACTCCCGAAGCTGAGCCCGGAATATTGATTTTAATTCGAATCAAAGAAATGATGAGATCTTTGCTGGCATCTTTCCTAGTAAACGTCAGCTTCGGAATTTTAAAATAATACGGAGAGATATCAGATGCCGATGCATCCCCAGACTGGGTTTTCACGGCAAGGCAACTTCTTGCCTCTGCAGGAATCAGAGGGAGTGGAGAGCTCTGAATAGAAACCTCCACATTATTTTCTCCCCCAGAGCAACTAGCTACGACCAAGGCAAGGAATGTGATTGAAATCGCTTTTATAAACTTCTGCATTTCATCTCTCCCTCAGTTTTAGAAATCTTGAGTTTCAGGACTCACAGAACTCCCGATCAAAGGACCGATAATTCTTGGAGTTAGGAACACAAGCAACTCTGACTTATTACGAGTTACGTTTTTAGTCTTAAACAGGTAGCTAACAATTGGCAATTCACGGAACCAAGGTACACCGTTTTCGTTCTCGACAGCATCACTTTGATAAATACCACCGATAACTGCTGTCTGGCCGTTTTTAACAAGAACTCGAGTGTTGGCTTCTCGGCTATTGACCGCAAAAGCACCTTGCCCTGCACTTGAAACGTCAGCACCACGGAATTGACGATTCACAGTCACTTTCATAATGACAGAAGCATCTGCTGTCACCTGAGGCGTTACCTCTAATTTTAAAGTCAAAGGCTTGAACTGGAAAGTTTCTTGCGTCGCTGTCCCGTTCTGAGTCACCTGACGAACTGGCTCTTCTGTCGTCTGATTGATATCGGCTTTTTCGTTCGACATCGTCATAATACGAGGAGCTGAGAGAATTTTTACCTGCCCTTGGCTTTCCGACAGAGATAATGCAGCCTGAAGCGTTCCAAAAAGATCAAGTGTTCCCACGTTCACGTTGAAGTTCAAGTTTCCTGGAACTGCCGCCGTCGGGTTGATATTAAACGCTGGGTTCATATTCACTGGACCACGAGCCGTATTCCCTAACTTAATAGGCGCACCCGTTGCCCCCCAGTTAATACCAATATTACGAGTGAAAGACTCTTGTGCTTCGACAATTTTTGATTCGATCAAAACTTGTGGTGGCTGAGTGTCTAAGCTTGCAATAAGCTTCGCAGCTCTTTCAATATTCTCATCGATATCAGTCACAACCAAAGAGTTTGTGCGTACATCGCCGACAACACGTCCACGATCACCCAAGAAATCTTTGATTTTCTTTTCAAGCTCTTCCACTCTTGCGTAGCTCACTGGGAACATACGAACCTTTAGAGGTTCGATGTTTTTACGAGCTTGCTGAAGTTTTGTTGCATCATCTTCTTCGGCTTTTAAGTCCTGAAGAGGCGCAATACGAAGAACATTACCTTGTCTAGTGTAACCTAGCTTGCGCGACTGCATAAGAACTACGAGTGCCTGGTCCCAAGGAACTTGGCGAAGCTTTAAACTTACGTTCCCACGCACGTCTTCAGAAATAACCATGTTCACGCCACTTTCTTCAGTGATGAAGTTTAAAGCGTCGCGAATATCCATATTGTTTGTTTCGATGGAAATCTTTTTACCGTAGAATTGCGTATTGCCTGCCAAGAACTCAGTAAGGTTTTGACTTGGAAGAATCTTTTCTTCACCTGAAACAGCTTGCTCATAGCCCGCTTGAGAATCGCTGCTCGATGCAGAACCATTGGCCACGATAAGAAGACTGTTGCCTTCGATTTGTACAGCTGGCTCTTCAACACCTTCACGCAATTGAATAACAAAGCGAGCAATCGTTGATCCCGGAGATTGATATGCATCAATCGCTCCCACGCTCCCTTTGATATCTCTTGTGTTCAAAGATCTTTTCAAGCGATCAGGAAGATTTACGTTATCCACTTCGATAATAAACTGACGCAGATCCGGATTTGAACGAGTTACATAGTGAAGAGGTTGATCTCCACGAACGATAACAGTTCCACCCGCCTCATTAGATTTAAATTGCAAATCCGTGATATTCGCTACAGGACCACCTGCTGCCGGCATAGAAGAAAAGCTCTCGGATGGAGTGCTTTCAAATGCTGGTTCTGGAGCTGGCTCTGAAGTCGCAACGTCTGATTGGAATGCATCGAAGTCAGAACTTTCGCTAGGAATATCCGCTTGAGGAGCTTCTGCTACATTATTATTAGCAAATGGATCTTCAAATGAATCATCCCCAGCAAACGGGTCTTGCGATTCATTGGAAGCGGTATTTTGAGATGGAGGAGCTACGTCCGCATCTGAAAACTCGTCTTCGATAGACATATCCGAATTATTTGCTTGAGCCTTCGGTGCAGAGTCACTTTCTTCAAAGTCAGCGAAGTCTTCATCAAAATCGCCCGATGACGAAGAGGCTGTCTTCGCCGGGCCTGACATATCTTCTAATGCAAAGTCATCATCATCGATGGGCTGACTCACGCAAGATGTTAAAGACGCTAACAATGAACTCAGGATCAAAAGCCTAATGAATCCTTTCATTAGTACCTCCTCAATACGATTCTACTTTCTAAATTCCATGATGCGAGGCTCTTTTATCGCCTTGCCTTCTTCGTATCTTGTTTCCAAGATTACGACTTCACCCTCACGGATGGCCGCCACAAATCCTTCGTTACGGCCAATTTTTGAATTCTTAGTGATAGTAAAAACAACCCCATCTGGGTCGCGAATCATCGCTCTTGGTGTTTTTACTTCCCAAAGAATTCCTACAACTTGAAGACGCTCTAATTCCCATCTTTGCAGAGGTTCTAGCACTTCATTCAATCCTCCAGTGTCGGCCTGCTGTGGACGAATCACTTTAAAAGGAATAAATGGGTCTCTCTTGCCAGACGGATCATAAAAATAACCATCAGAATAATTTTCGTTCATCGGAGGCTGAGATGCTGTCGCCCCATCTCCATAACCCATATTAGGGTCTCCTCCACCGGTTTCAACCATTGGCTGAATCGGCGGAGCAGGTGGTTCCTCTTCCGCAACCGGCTCTTGCTGAGCTGGCTTAGTCGGAGCCTCTGCCTTTTTTTCTCCACCCGGAACTTGCGTGGACTCAATTTCCTTTAGAAACTCTTCCGGCAAATCACCACTCGTCGGAGCGTCTTGAGAGCGAGCTGGAGTCATAACTTTCATACTGACTGCAAAAGCCAGCCAAAGTCCGAGAGTTGCCACTAAAATGTAAGACATAATCCATCTTACAGACTTCATTGTGGTTTCTCCGCTTTATTAGGGTCAGTCGACAATTTATAGCCGACAACCTGCCCTTCAAACTTCAGTTTCTTTTTACCGTCTTCGGCACCTGTAATCACAACATTCTTTGTACGGGCCATTCGCTCAGCGCGTGAAACTAAATAAGTAAACTGAGCAAGTTCTGCGTATGTCCCTTCTAGTTGAACTTCCACTGGAACTTCTTCCACAACCTCACGCTTGATGTTCTCTCCCGGCTTTTTCATCTTTACGCTGACGCCAGCATTACGTGCAAAATCGTCGATAGATCTATTAATATCTATTGAATACAAAGCTTCTGGAAGTCTGCGGGAAATTTCCTGATACTTTTGGCTCAGTTGTCCTACTTTTTCCTGCATCTCTTTGACTTGATTCAATGTCGCATCAGTCTCTTTCTTTTTTGCTTCTTCAGCCTCAAGACTTTGCGAAATTTGCGCTGTCTGCATGTCAATAGCAGAACCATCGTCATACATTGAAAACCAATAGAAACCCGTTAGAGCTAATCCAATTATTAAAATTTTGCCAACTTCTTGGCCTGCTAAGCTTTCCATCAACTTATTCATTGCGTCTCTCCAATAAACAACTGATCTCAAACTTTTTAAGCATCATCCCATCCTGATTCAACTCGCTTGAGCTGACCAAGTTCACATCCAATAAGAAAACACTTCTCGAAAGAGCATCCAGAAACTGTGATACTTCGAAATCACTCAAGGCGACTCCTTGCACATTCACACGATCTGGATTTAGCTGAATTCTAGTCAGCCATGCTTTTTCAGGAATTACATTTTGAAGAAGCTCTAAAACGCGAGTTTCACGTTGACGATCTTTCGAGATTTTTTCTAAAGCCGTAATACGGGCTTCGATCAGAGCTTCATCTTCTTTAAACTTTTTAATCTCTGCAACCGAGTCTGCCTGTCGAGCATTATAGCTCTGCAACTCAGAAAGCATCTGTGTCTTTGCATTTAAACTGGCTTGTTTTCCTGGAATATTTTGATTTTCATAAATCATCAACCCCAATGGTCCCACAAGTAACAACACAAGCCTCTTCAGCGCCTCTTTACGAATCTCTTCAGAAGAAACAAATCCACCTGTTGAAATTCCAAGAGAAGCACTAGCTGCACTAGCTGCCGTTAAAGCTGCGGAAGAAACAAGATTAATCTTAATCATGAGTCACCCACTTGCCTTAGAGCCAAGCCAGTTACTACCCCTGCAAACGGACTGATTTGTTCAAGGTAATCAGGAGAAAACTTTTTAGGATTCGCTTGGATTTTAAGGAACGGATTAAACGGTTCCATATAAATACCCGTAATACGCGAAACAGTTTCAATCAGCCCGGATGTTGCCGAACTTCCGCCTGTATATAGGCAGCGATTTAAAACCAATCCATTTGTCGTCGCACTTAAGAAGTCTAAACTATTGCGAATCTCTTCGGTAACAGCTTCGTTCGTGGCGCTGATAACGCTATGAACTTCATCAGGAACTTCGCGGCGTGAAACAGCACTGAGTTTGAGTGCTTCAGCCTCGGCGACTGTAACCCCCATTGCCTTATGAATTTCATTGGTGTAGTTCGCACCGCCCACTGGAATATCACGGCAGAAGATCACTTCACCATTTTGAATGACTACGAAATTCGTAATGGAAGCTCCGAAGTTTAAAAGTCCAATGACTTCACCAGGGAACTTGCCATAGTTCAACTCAAAGGAGTTTGCCAAAGCAAAGCCACTCACATCAAGAACGGAACAATTCATTCCACTCATCTCGATGACTTGTGTGTACTGACCCACTAGTTCATTTTGCGCAGCAATCAACAATACGTCCATAGTGTCTGGGGAAGCGCTATAGGAAAGTACGTGATGGGCAAGACTGATATTATTAATATCGAAAGGAATATACTGCTCGGCTTCGAATCGAATTTGATCTTGAACGAGCTTTTTATCTATCTTTGGAATTGTGATTTTCTTAACAATGACCGCTGTTCCCCACATCGCCGTGGCAACAGCTTTTCTTTTGGAAGCAATTTCTTGAACAAGAGACTGAATAGCTATTCCGACTGAAGAAATATCAACGATCTCTCCTCCCGACACAGAGTTCGGTGGAGTGGGGGCAAAGCCAAAAGACAGAAGCTGTGCTCCTTTGCCGCTGACATCCATTTCAGCTAACTTGATAGAGCTTGTACCAATATCAAGTCCGATAACCTTCTTCGATTTAAAAAACACTTAGTTGCTTCCCCAGTTGCTAAAGACAATCATTGTCTTTTTAAAGACTTACGTCCTTCAGACACAAGTCTTAAATACTAAAATTATTTCTGCTTGGCCGAGAATTGTCAAATAAGGGTCTAGTACACTTGATGAATAGTTTATGATTTAAAAGCCGACAAAGGTCCTGCTACCACGTCACTGAGTCTACAAAAAATCCTTCACCCCTTTATTTGTTCACTCAAAAACAGCGGGTGACTAGACAGGAAAGTGTGCGAGGCGCGGGCTCCGAGGCATGCTAACAGAGCACGCCAAGGGATTCGTAACGAGGCAGATTTCTCTGCCTTGGTGTCTGATTAAAGACCTGGAAGGAAGAGGTCTAAATACCAAATAGCAATGGCCTCTCCACCAAACAGATAGAATAAGGCTGCTAAGGCAAGATAGGGTCCGAAAGGAATCACTGTCTTAAGTCCAGCTTTCTGGCGAGTCGCCATAGCCAATCCCACAACACTTCCCACCACAGCGGAAATAAGGATTACGAAAGGAATTGCCTTCCACCCAAGGACCGCCCCGATCCAACCAAGAAGTTTAATATCTCCGCCGCCCATCCCCTCTTGCTTAGTAAGGAGGTAATAGACATAGGCCATGGCCCACAAAAAGCCTCCCCCCATGAGAACACCCAAGAAAGCATCCAAGAACTCACGGTGAGGATTTAAAGCTGCCCCTACCAAACCGATGACAATGCCCGAAAGAGTGAACTCGTCTGGTAAAATCATGTGGTCAAAGTCGATAAAAGTACAAACCACTAATCCGAAAATAAATAAGAGAGCTTCAAAAAGATTCCAAGAGAGACCGAAATAATAAAAAGCTCCGGCAAAAAGAGCTGCCATCAGAAACTCGACAAAAGGATAGCGAAAAGAAAACTTAGCTCCGCAATGACGGCATTTTCCACGCAAGATAAACCAGCTTAATATAGGAATATTATCAAACCAGCGCACACCCTTCTTACAGTTTTGGCAGTGACTTGCGGGTTTAACGACACTTTCATCCTTGGGAAGTCGATAAATAATAACATTTCCAAAGCTACCAAAAATAGCGCCCAATACAAAAAAAAGAACGTAGAAGGGAAAATCAGAATTAAACAATGTCTTTTCTCCTAAAAACAAAATTCGAAGCCAACACATAAATAACGATCCACGCACAGAGATGTAAAATCATCCATGTAACGTTTTCTAGGGGAATGCCTTTTTCTAAAAAATAGGCGGACTTCCAATTGCTTCGATAAAACTGTGGCGTCACCCATACGGCAGCGTCGGCCATAAATATAAAAACTTCATCACCAGATTTATTGGCAAAAAACTTTAAGTCCTCCAACCAATGCCCTAGAAGAAAAAGCCCCACCCCAGCTCCTAAAGCTAGAACTGGGCGCACTACTAAACTCCAAAACAGAACAAAACTTAACACAACGGCACTTTCAAGCCACAGAGATAGACTAATAGATATGAAAGCACCGAACTGCTCAGGAGTTTTCCACAGCCCTAAAAGTATCCAAAGAACCAAGCTGATCGCAAAGTTGAAAAGAGTGATCAGAAATAAAAGGCCTAAGTATTTACCCAAAATAAACTGACTTCGTGAAATGGGCCGCGCCAAAATAAGCAGGCAGGTCTGTTTTTCGATCTCTTTAGCAATAAGGTAGGCGCCAGAAAACAAAGCCACACCTAATGAAGTAATCTCTACCGCCAAAAAACCAAAGTCCGTTAAAATCTTTGTTTGTTCAGCAAACGACAAGGCTCCCAACAAGAAGCTTAGCCCCAAGAGAGCTGCGGCAATGATGATAACAACTAAAAATAGTCTTTCGCGAATTTGTTCGCGAAAGGTTGTAAGCGCAAGGGTCAGAACCTTATACATCACTGCCCCTTGATTTCTTTGAAACTGAAAAAGCAGTTTCAAGATTTTGATACTCAGCCATAAAAGACTTCAACTGGCCATCGTAAAGGATACTGCCTTCGTTGATGACGATTAAATGAGAGCAGAGCTCTTCCATATCTTGAAGAAGGTGACTGCTGAAAAAGATACTCACTCCGCGCTCTTTCTCGGCCTTCAGGATATCTTTCACTAGACTGCGTCCATCAGGATCTAAACCCGACATCGGTTCATCTAAGATAATCAATTCTGGTCTCGTCAGAATCGCCTGTGCAATCCCCACTCTTTGTAACATTCCTTTGGAATACGTTCTGAGGCGTCGATCTTTTGCGTGATATAGATCGACACGCTTTAAAGCAGCATGAGCTTCCTCAATGAAGTTCTTCTGACTTCCGCCATAACATAAATTCCAATGAAGGCGTAAAAGCTCCATACCTGTAAGAAACTCATAGAGATAGGGCCGCTCAGGTAAGTAGCCAATCTTGACTCTTAAGTCTGAGTTGAGTTTCTGATTAAAAAAGAGAATCTCTCCAGAGTCTGGATGGATGAAATCAAAGAGACATTTAATAGTCGTCGTTTTTCCAGAGCCGTTATTACCAACAAACCCCGACGTCTCGCCTGCTGGTAGAGAGAAGCTGACATCTTTTAAGACGTGGCGTTTTTTTTCAAATAGCCCACCCTTAAAAGTTTTATTTAATTTTTCAACCGCCAGAATACTCATACGACCTATAAAGAGATTTCAGGCCCCATTGCCTTTTGCATTTCTCTAACAGGATCATACTGTTTAGATGTTGCAGGCATCAAGTCCCGAGCGCCTAAAACTTCAGTATACTTGCCTTTTGATTTTTCAGCGGCATCAATAAACGCGAACATTAGGTCATGCGTCGTTTTAGGAAATGCCTGATAGAAGTCTTCACGCACACAAAATGGGTCATTGGGAATTGGATCGCTCTTCCAAAGACTGCGGACTTTCATGTCCTTTTTACCAAACTCAACCCAAGCTCCTGTTTTTCCCGTGATATCGTCACTGTAAACGGCAACGGCATCTACTTTCTTTTCTTCTAAAAGCTTCACAGAAGCCTCATGATTTCCAGAAAAGATCACCTCTTTGAAGTCTTCTTGTTTAAGCCCTGCTTTTTTCAGAGCAACCATCGGATAGAGGTAGCCAGAAGAAGACTTATTATCGACGAATGCGACACGCTTTCCTTTTAAATCTTGAAGCTTACGAATCGGGGAATTCTTAAGAGTTACAATAAATGAATAATAGAAAGGCTCTTTCCAAACTTTTTTTAGCAAAACTTTGACGGGCGTTCTTTGCTCTGCTGCCACGAATGTCAAAGAAGAGAAAAAAGCGAAATCAACCTTCTTGTCTACTAAGGCATCAATCAAACCATTGTAGTCTTTGGGTAAGAAAACGTTCACTGGAACATTGATCGTGCCTTGAATATCTTTTGCGAGGGCAACAGCTTGTTCGCGCAACTTCTCGGGGCTTCCACCTGGAATCAATCCAATTGTGATGGATGCTGGAGCTTCTTCTGTAGGCTTAGTCTTCGTATTTGCAATACCAAGACTGCACAAAAAAATCAGTAGAACTCCAGCTAGAAATCTCATCAGAACTCCTTCATTTGATACAAGGCCGACACTGATGATGACTCATTTTCTGCATTTTTCAAAGCCAGAACGAAGGCTTCAGCAGCATCACTCTCTGTTAGACAAGGAATGTTGTAGTCCGTACAAGCTCGACGAATGTCGAAGCTTGCTTCAATGGCGCGCTTTCCAGAGGTGGTGTTAATTACGAATGCCACTTCTCCGGAGCGAATTTTATCCACGCAGTGAGGGCGTCCTTCATCGACCTTTTTTAACGCCAAACAGTTTACGCCGTGTTCGTTAAAAAAGTTAGCGGTCCCTGTCGTCGCTGACACTCCATACCCCATGCGCTGAAGATCTTTCGCCATCGGAAGCATCGAAGCTTTGTCTTTATCTCTTAAAGAGAAAAACACCTGCCCCATCTTTGGAAGTTTTATGTTACACGATTGGAAAGCTTTGGCCAGAGCTTCAGAGTAGGTTTTACCTCTCCCCATGCTCTCTCCTGTCGACTTCATTTCAGGACCTAAAATCGAATCCGACTCTGAGAACTTCTTAAATGGAAAGACAACGCCTTTAACAGCAACAGTGTCGAGATCTTTCCAATTCAAATTATCTAACTGAAGATCGGTTTTCGTTTTTCCTAACATCGCCGCGACGCCAAGATCAATCAGAGGAATCCCCGTTGCCTTTGCAACAAAAGGAACCGAGCGCGAGCTTCGAGGGTTGGCCTCAAGCATGTACACGACATCGGACTTCACGGCCAATTGTAAATTGAGATGACCAATCACATCGATACGCTCTGCAAGCTTACGACTGAGTTCTTCAATACGCTCGCTGGCTTCTGGGCGTAATCTTTGTGGTGGAATAACCCCCATAGAGTCTCCGGAGTGAATCCCTGCGGCCTCAATATGCTCAACCACTCCACCAACGACGGTCCAATCTTTACCACGCACGAGGTCCACGTCGACTTCTAAAGCTCCGGCTAGAAACTGATCCATAAGGCATGGCTTATCCAATGCAATAAAGTCAGCATGTCTTTGGAAGTAAGAAATCAATTCATCTCGACTCTCAATCACTTCCATACGTCGCCCTCCAAGCACATAACTTGGACGGCAGATCATGGGATAACCTACTTTTTCCTCATACTGAAGAGCTTCGATCAACGATCCCGCCATTGCAGAGTTTGGAATAGCGAAGTTCAACTCTTTGCAAATCTTTGAAAAAAGTCCGCGATCTTCTGCAAGATCGATCGCCTCTAAAGAAGAGCCCATCAAGTGGTACCCCTCTTTGACTAACTCTGGGGCTAGCCCAATCGGAGTTTGTCCACCTAGTTGCGCTACAAATCCTTGAGGCTTCATAAAGCGCATGACTTCATTCACACTTTCAAAAGTCAGTGGCTCAAAGAAAAGCGCGTCTGAAGTGTCGTAATCGGTAGAAACAGTTTCAGGATTTGAATTCACCATGAGAACGTTTTTACCACTTGCACGCAAAGCCTTCACTCCGCGAACACAGCTATAATCAAATTCAATCCCCTGTCCGATACGATTCGGTCCACTACCTATAATGAGCACCGATTCTGGCGCTTGAATACTTACCGAGTTTACTGCGGCATAAGTTGAATAATAATAAGGGGCACATGTATCAGTAGCACTGCGCTTTTCTCCAACAGGAACGTACTTTGGAAGGATGTTCGCCTTTTCGCGAAGTGCGCGTATGTCAGTCTCAAAGGTGTTTAATAACTTAGCAAGGCGAGCATCCGAAAAACCGAGCTGCTTTGCTTTTAGTAAAAGATCAGAGTTGCCCGTTGAAAAGCTGTTCGCAAAATCCTTTTCAAAAGAAATGATCTCTTCAATGGCATTTAAAAACACCGGATTGATCATCGTCAGTTCTTCAACTTCCGCAACTGTTTTACCTTCACGGAAAGCTTGGAAGAGTTGATAGATTCTCTGGCTATTTGGGTAAGACACTTTACCTGTTTCAAATTCAACAACAGGTATTCCTTGAGGGTTCATCTCAAGACTTGAAATAGCTTTCATTAATGACTCTTGAAGAGTCTTACCAAGAGCCATCACTTCCCCAACACTCTTCATCTGAGTTGTCAGAAAGTCTTTTGCCCCCGGAAACTTCTCAAAGGCAAAACGAGGAATTTTAGTAACGATGTAATCTAGTTCCGGCTCAAGAATCGCAGGCACCCCTTTAGAGATGTCTTGCGTGATTTCGTCAAAGTTATACCCCACTGCTAAAAGAGCAGAGATCTTTGCGATCGGCACTCCCGTTGCTTTACTAGCTAATGCGGATGATCGGCTCACGCGAGGATTCATTTCAATCACTACGCGTTCCTTGGTCGTTGGATGAACGGCAAACTGAATATTAGCCCCGCCAGCTTTCATTCCTACGATTTCGATGATCTTCTGAGCCTCATCGCGCATTTCACGATACTCTTGCTCATCCAAAGTCAATTGAGGTGCTACAGTGATTGAATCCCCTGTATGAACTCCACAAGGATCCAGATTTTCAATACTACAGATGACTTTGAACTCTCCGCGATTATCACGCATCACTTCAAGTTCAAACTCTTTCCAACCCAAGATGCTTTCTTCAACCAAAACTTCGGAAGTCGGGCTTTCATGAAGAGCGGTGACTAGCATTTTCTTATACTCTTCTGGAGAGTAAGCCACCCCACCGCCTCCGCCTCCGAGTGTGTAGTTCGGGCGAAGAATCAAAGGATACCCAAGGTCATCGGCAACATTTAAGCCATGCTCATAGGTTCTGACTAAATGACTCTTAGGAGCTCTAGCGCCGATTTTATCTAAAAGATTTCTAAAGATCTCACGATCTTCACCGGCTTTGATAACCTCAGGCGTGGCTGCTAAAAGCTGAACTTTGTGTTTTTGTAAAATGCCCTTTGAATGTAGCTCTAATGCTAAATTCAAAGCCGTCTGCCCCCCGAGAGTCGGGATCACAGCATCTGGTTTTTCAATCTCGATGATTTTTTCCAAGTAAGGAACTTTGAGAGGTTCGACGTACACTCGCGTGGCGATCTCTGGGTCTGTCATAATTGTTGCTGGGTTTGAATTTACCAGAACAACTTCCAGCCCCTCTTTCATCAGGGCTTTACAAGCTTGGGTTCCAGAGTAATCGAACTCACAAGCTTGTCCGATGACGATGGGTCCAGATCCTATAATTAAAACTTTTTTAATTCTGGAATCTATCGCCATCGTATCTCCTATTTCACGTGGTTAAATCCCCAACTTCCCGTCGTTGGAGTAAATCATTTCCGGCCGTACATGTTTGTACTGCTCAAATTTATATCGCATTTTAATAAGACGAAGCATCAGGACTTCTGGATCCAAATCAGGATCTTTGCGATGCTTCTTAACTTCACTCAAAATGAACTTCTTGGCGCTTTCTGGATGAAAGCAAAAGCCTCTTGAGAAAACATAACTGTCTCCGTGAGGAATAAGTCTCACTTCAAACAGTTCATCTGGATCAAAGCCAAATACAAAGGGAGATTCTTTAACAACAAGCTTCTTGTTCGCAAGAAGGTCCTTGATGTAAACATCACCATTTTTAATTTTAATAAATTCAAAAATACCGTGTCTGTGAGTCTTAAGAATTTCGATGGCGCGCAACTCTTCTTCGCTAAAGCGCAATTCTCGAATCATTAAGCAAGACTCTAGCGGAGTTTGCCCATAGCCCGAAAGCTCTCGGGTAAAGAAATACCAGTCATAGAACTGAGCCATACGAGATTCAAAATGATCAGAATTCTCATCCAAAATTCCTGCGTTGCCGAAGAACTCTGCTTTAGCCATTGCGAGCTCATCCTTAAAGGATTCGCCGACAAAGTGATTAAGAATTTTTTCTATTAACGTTCCGTACTCGTTCATAACCTTCAATTTGCCCTTGTTACTGATTCATTCATTTAACTACAGGCAGTTATTGTATTTACATTCTTCTTTCTTTTCACCATTTAAAATCTGACACATCAGGCTCTAAGAGGTGAATTTCAACTTTACTCACGTCTTTAAGGACATTCCGATGTCAAAAAGTGATATATAAGACTCTGTCTTATATGAACTCCGTTTGACACCTGCTCAAATATACGATTACGCGGATCTTTTAGCACAGTTCGCTCTAGCTCTACGCCAAAGTTAATAGGCCCTGGATGCAGAACCAATCCGTCTTTCTTTAAAATCTTTAATTTTTCTTCTGTCAGCGAAAACTGCGCGCGATAACTCTCAAGAGCAAATTTCTCGGAGTGCCTCTCACTCTGCACACGCAAAGCCATCACTACATCTGCCCAGCGCAAACCATCTTCTAGGTTTGCAAAGTGATGAGCCGAAACGCCTTCAATAAATTCTTCGGGGCCACAAATTGCGACTTCGTACCCTAGAATCTGAGCAAGCTGAAGATGAGAACTCGCCACCCGACTGTGCTTGACGTCGCCGACAATAAGAACTTTTTTATTTTCAATCGAAGTAAAATCTTTTTCGATTGTCATCACATCCAGAAGTGCTTGAGTCGGATGAGCTCGATGTCCCCAGCCAGCGTTTAAAACCGGCAGATTCAGACTCTGTGCAATTTCCTCAAGAGCCAAATCTTGCCCCGCTCGAATCACCATAAAATCTGGCTTCATCGCTGCGACATTATAAATTGTATCTTCGACGGTCTCGCCTTTTTCCAAACTCGTCCCGGCTTTGCCTTCAAGGAGAGTTGTTGCAATTCCAAGTCGGTGAGCCGCTATCTGAAAACTCATGCGAGTGCGAGTGCTTGGCTCGAAAAACAAAAAGGCTCCGGTTTTACCGAAGCCATCAAATGATAATTTATTTTGCGAAACAGAGTGGGCAGTTTGCAGAAAAGATTGAATCTTTGACCTATCAAACTGAGCAAAATTAATAAAAGAACTTATTTTTCTAGAAGACATCCTAGAATTTGAGCCTAGGGGGTCGAAGTTTTATTGTCAATGGACTGAGGAAAAAACTCTCTCCCAACGCACCGAAGGGTAAGAGTTATTCATCCAGCGGCGTTTAGAATCCAGCGAGAACCAAATAAAGAAGACCCTGCCACGAAGTTCGGCTTCTGAAACCGTCCCCCAATAGCGCGAGTCGTCACTCGCATCGCGATTATCCCCTAATAAAAACACTTCCCCCGGAGGGACTACGATTGGTCCAAAGTTCTCTTTACGCCCAGATTTTTGAAAAATCACTCGCCAAGACAACTCCCCCAGATGTTCTTCAAAGATTTCAAAGAGTTCTGGATTGGGATTATCTGCGATGCTCCCCTCCCCTTTCACATAGCGAAGAGGCTCATCATTAAGAAGAATTTTACCATCCTCAATTTCAACCTTATCCCCAGCAATAGCGATCACTCTTTTAACATAGTTCACCGTGCGCATATCTGGATAAGTAAAAACGACAAGATCTCCACGCTGTGGAGCAGTTTGCGGGAACAGAGTTCCAATTAACGGAAGGTTGAATTTGTACGCTAGACGAGAAGAGAAAATAAAATCACCAGGCTTCAATGTCGGCTGCATTGAACCTGTGGGAACCTTATAGGCTGTGATAAAATAGTTTCTCACGATCACTGCACACAAAACCGCAAGCAATAAAGTCGTGAGGTACTCTCTCCATTTATTCATGAACATTCATTGTATGTATAAAAAAAAGATATTGAAAAGAACTTTGAGATCGAACAGACCTTCTTAAAGCTTCTGCAAAAGTCGAGACCAACGAATTTGTGACGGATCACAGACAAAGTTCATCGTTGGAAGCGTATTTTCACAGGACAACCAGATCACCCACGCCTTACCGACTAAGTATTTCTTGGGCACTGTTCCCCAAGCCCTAGAGTCACTCGACTGATCCCTGTTATCACCCATAAAAAAGAACTCATTCTCCCCAACATGGATAGTTTGAGTCTCTCCCTCTGGTGCTGTTAAAAAGCGCACTGTGTGCTCAATGCTTCCGATCTTTTCCCTAAAGTACTCAAAACCCTTTTCAGCACCTTGAGTTTCGATCAGCGACAAAGCTTCACCATTGAGCACCACTCGACCTTGAGTGATTTTCAATTCATCCCCTGGAAGCCCCATCAATGTTTTTACATAATAGACTTCAGGATTTTCTGGATACTTAAAAACAATAATATCCCCGCGCTGAGGCTTCGACCATTCAACCAACCAAGAGTTGGCAAAGGGAACCCGCAAGCCGTAGGCAAACTTTTTGACGAGGATATGATCGTAAATCAAAAGGTTCGGAATCATAGAGCCCGATGGGATTACAAAGGGCTCAACCACCGCCCAACGAACACCTAGAACCACAAGAATTGGAATCAAGAGCGAAAGAAGCGCTTGATTCCAGGTCCCTTTTAAGTTTTTTGAGGGTTGTGATTCTGAGTGCATTACTTCACGTTATGGAAGAAGCGGCCCCATCTAAGAGTCAATGGATTACATAGGAAAGGAAGAGCTGGAATTGTCTCTTCACAAGAAAGCCACACAAACATGGCACGACCTAGAATGTTTTGTTTCGGAAGGAAACCCCAAACTCGACTGTCAGAAGAGTTCATACGATTATCACCCATAACAAACAGGTGATCCGGAGGAACAGTCACAGGGCCGAAGGTTTCGTAAATATCGCCTTTGCGAACTAAAATAGCATGAGTCTTTTCAGTGCCTGGAATTTGCTCCATGAACTCTGTGTAGTTTTCTACAGAGTCATTGATATTTCCATCGCGTTGGAAGTCAATATCGCGCAACCATTCAAAGTCAGCACGGTTTGCTGGAACGGATTTCTCAACAACTTTATCGTTCAAATACAAAGTCCCGTTCTCATAATAAATCTTATCGCCAGGTTCCCCGACAATACGTTTAATAAAGAACGTGCTCATATCGCGTGGGTATTTAAAGACAATCACTTCGCCACGCTCTGGCTCACTAAATTTAACTAGCCACTTTTCGCTGAAAGGTACACGAAGACCATAAGTCAGTTTGTTTACGAAAATATGATCGTGAATCAAAAGCGATGGGAGCATTGAACCCGAAGGAATGACATAGGCTTCAATAAAACCCCAGCGGATAAAAAGCGCAATGAAGACAGCTAAGAAGAGCGAACCCCATCCTTCTGTCCAAAAATACTTTGTGCGCCAGTTCCAGCCGTTTTTATTTTCACTCATGCTGCCACTCCTTCAATGATGCCGACATTCAAGAATCAGTCTTCAACTTTCAAAATCGCTAAGAAGGCCTCTTGAGGCACATCCACAGTACCAATCTGCTTCATGCGCTTCTTACCCTCTTTTTGCTTCTCTAGAAGCTTTCTCTTACGGGATATATCACCACCATAACACTTAGCAGTCACATCTTTTCTGATTGCTGAAAGCGTTTCACGGGCAATAATCTTGGCCCCAATAGCTGCCTGAATTGCTACTTGGTACTGTTGACGAGGAATAAGTTCTTTCATTTTCTCAGCCAAAGCTCTTCCGCGAGCTTGCGACTTCGATCTGTGAACAATCAAAGAAAGTGCATCCACAGGCTCGCCGTTAATCATAATATCTAATTTCACTAAATCAGACTCTTCAAAACCAACAAACTCATACTCTAAAGAGGCATATCCCTTAGAAATTGATTTCAAGCGGTCATAGAAATCCATGACCATTTCATTCATCGGAAGTTTATACTCAATGATCACTTTCTTCTCATTGATGTATTCCATCTTTTGTTGAATTCCGCGTTTGTCTTCACAAAGCTTCAAAATTCCACCGATGTATTCAGTTGGAGTATGAAGAGTGACCTTTACGTAAGGCTCCTCAAACTTTGCAATTTGAGTCTCCGCAGGCATACCCGCTGGATTCTCAAGCATAATTTCTGTGCCATCAGTTTTAGTGATTCTATAAACCACCGTGGGAGCTGTCGTGATCAAATCCAAATTAAATTCGCGCTCTAGGCGTTCTTGAACAATCTCCATGTGAAGAAGGCCCAAGAAACCACAACGATATCCAAATCCAAGGGCTAATGATTTCTCGACTTCAAAAGTTAAGGAGGAATCATTCAAGCAGAGCTTATCAAGAGCGTCTTTTAGGCTCTCATATTCAGAAGCCACAACTGGGAAAATTCCCGCAAATACCATCGGCTTAATACGCTGGAAGCCCGGAAGAGGCTCAGCAGCAGATCGCTTTGCTGAGGTCACCGTGTCTCCCACTTTTACGTCTCGAATATCCTTGATTCCGCAGATTAAAAACCCTACCTCCCCTGCCTCCAGGGACTCTTCCATGGCAGGGAATGGCTTGTACTTACCCATACGCAAAACTTCGTATTCACGGTCAGTAGCCATAAACTTAATTTTATCACCTTTTTTGATCACGCCATCTTTCATACGCACCAAAACGACAACGCCTTGATAAGCATCAAACCATGAGTCAAAAATAAGCGCGCGTGCTGGTAAAGTACGATCAGCTTGTGGAGGCGGAACTTTTTGAACGATTGCCTCTAGAATATCGGTAATACCAATTTTTTCTTTTGCTGAAGCATGGATGATCTCTGTGCAATCAAGACCTACAGTGTCTTCGATTTGCTGAGCAACTCCATCTGGATCTGCTGATGGAAGGTCAATCTTGTTCAAAACAGGAATGATCTCAAGATCATGCTCCATCGCAAGATAGACGTTCGCCAAAGTTTGAGCTTCTACACCCTGAGCAGCATCAACAACAAGAATTGCACCTTCACACGCGGCTAGAGAGCGAGAAACTTCGTAACTGAAGTCCACGTGTCCCGGTGTATCGATCAGATTGATTTGATATTGATTGCCATCTTTGGATTTGAAATCAAGACACACGGTTTGAGCTTTGATCGTGATTCCACGCTCACGCTCAAGTTCCATATTGTCTAGAAATTGATCTTTCTTTTCACGATCTGAAAGAGCCCCAGTAGCGCCAAGAAGTCCATCGGCCAAAGTAGATTTCCCATGGTCGATATGTGCGATGATTGAAAAGTTTCGAATAAACTTAGGATCCATAAGCCTCTACAAATTAAAGAGTTATTTAAAAAACTAAAACTAACCAAACCAAGGTTCGTTAAAAAGATTCCGCATTCTTACCAGAAAAGTCACCCGAAGGGACACTCTCTGTACTGATTGGTGATCTTTTTTCGCGAACCTCTATGGAACAAAGAGAGGCTTTGGAAAAGACCCTATCGCTAGGATAAGGTCTTTACTGCTTCTTTCAATTGTTCAACTCTGTTCAACTGCTCCCATGTGAACTCCGCGTCGCTACGACCGAAGTGACCATAAGCAGCTGTTTTGCTGTAAATTGGGCGAAGAAGATCAAGCTCTCTAGTAATACGAGCCGGTCTTAAATCAAAGACTTGGCGAACAGCTTTTTCCAAAATCTCTGGGCCCACTTTGCTAGTGCCGTAGTCATTAACAGTGATGCTGACTGGCTCGGCCACGCCGATGGCATAAGCTACCTGCACTAAGCAGCGATCCGCAAGGCCAGCACCTACAATGTTTTTTGCAATGTGTCTAGATGCGTAGGCTGCTGAACGATCCACTTTAGAAGGATCTTTCCCAGAGAACGCCCCGCCGCCATGGGCACCGTGTCCACCGTAGGTATCAACGATAATCTTACGACCTGTCAAACCAGCATCCCCCATAGGTCCACCTGTTACGAAGCGGCCAGTTGGGTTGATAAAGAACTTAGTTTTAGAGTCAATCCACTGAGAGGGAATTGATTTTTTGATCAATTCTTCAGTGATGAACTCTTGGATAGTTGCATTGGAAACACTGTCAGAGTGCTGAGTAGAAACAACGACTGCATCAATGCGTTTTGCAATTCCATTTTCATATTGAACAGTCACTTGAGATTTAGCATCTGGGCGCAACCAATCAACGGCATTGGCTTTACGAAGAACAGCCAAATCCTGAACAAGCTTGTGAGACATAGAAATGCTCAAAGGCATAAGTTCTGGAGTTTCGTTCACAGCGTAACCGAACATCAAACCCTGATCGCCAGCACCTTGTTCGTCAGAAAGAGTCTCTTTCACGCCAGCTGCGATATCCGCAGATTGCTGACCAACTGCGATCATGACGCCGCATGTTTTGTAATCGAAACCTTTTTCAGAGCTATCGTAACCAATGCGCTTAACAACGTCGCGAGCCACTTCTGAGAAGTTTACTTTTGCAGACGTTGTGATCTCCCCACCAACAACGATAAGACCGGTTGTCAGTAAAGTCTCACAGGCCACTCTTCCCTTTGGATCTTGCGCTAAAATTGCGTCCAAGATGCCATCAGAAATTTGATCGGCCATTTTGTCGGGATGCCCTTCAGATACGGATTCACTCGTAAATAGATAGTTTTTCACTTTTTATTCCTCATTAGGAAGGTGGTTTAATGAGCTCGACAGATGAGTTATTTTTGAAAATGAGCGCCATCTGCCATCCTAAGTGCCAAATCACACCTAGCGAACGGCCAAACTATCAAAAAACACGGCCCGGGGTCAAGACTCCATCGATTGCAAGAACCTCGTTTCTCAATAAAAAAAGGGATGGTGCTTTCACACCATCCCTTTTGAATCTTCCGGTCACATTTAAAGGCCCTTCTAGGCAATTAAGCAGCTTTTTTCCAGCGCTCCCCTTCGAATCGGTTTTCTCGGGCAAGCTCTGGTTTTTTATGGTTCTTATACTGAGCTTTAACTTTCAGGAACTGCTTTTCAAGCTTCTCGGCAACGGCGTCGACAGCATCGTAAACGTTAGGAGCATATGAGGTGGCCTTAAAATACTTTTCTTTCGTATTTACCGAAACCTCGATACAGAATTCGTGGTTTTGTTTGCTCACATAAACGTTACCGAAACCTTCTTTAAGCAAAAATCGACTGATTTCCACCATTTTTTCCTGCGTGTAATTTACAAGAGATTCAGAATAGTCGAGGTGCTTAAAGGTGTAGTTGAGCTTCATTGGATCTCCTTTATCCAGCCGTTCATTCGGCATGACTCCTTATCGGTCCAGCACGACCAAAGATGAGCCTTATATTGAGACTTCCAATAATTTTGTTTCGGTTAATTTGAAGAAAAATACGACATTTCTTTCGAAGCGTTTTAAAGTGATCCGCAAATCACAAGCTCGGCCTAGAGCAAAACCTCCACCCCCAGAAATTGCCTAAGAAACAATCTCTACAAAAACAAAAAACACTAAAAAAAGTTTAAATAAACAGCAGAAAAAAACTCTACAGCCAGAGGCCTCTAGTTTTACAAGAATCTTACTTAGAGAAGCACCCAACGATATCCTTGGAAGACACGGTAAGAACAATAAAGCTCTCCCCCTTAAGCACACCGAAACCAAGGTTCGTCAAAAGGGTTCAGATGCAAGGCGGAGGTAGGCTCTCGCAGCGCAGGCGTGCTCCTGCACGTCGGAGCGAGAAAGCCTGCCGACAACGCAGTCAGATGAGCCCTTTTCACGAACCGCCTTAGAAGTATTTTTTGCGTTGAGACGATGGGAGTATCTTTAGAACGTCACGGTATTTAGCAACCGTTCTACGCGCAATTTGAATTCCATCTTGCTTCAGCAGATCGACTATCTTCTGATCGGAAAGTGGACTTTTTGGATTTTCCTTAGCAACAAGATCTTTGATTTTAATTTTGACCGATTCGCTGGCTAAAGAATCCCCATCCGAAGAACTGATGCCGGAGTTGAAGAAGTATTTCAGCTCGTAAATCCCTTGCGGAGTGTGCATGTACTTAGCCGTTGTAACACGACTGACCGTAGATTCATGCATCCCAATATCGTTGGCGATATCTCTTAAAACCATTGGCTTTAAGAACTCTGAGCCTTTTTCAAAGAACTCTAATTGATGCTTTACGATCGACTCTGCAACTTTATAAATCGTACGCTGCCTTTGGTGGATGGATTTAATCAACCAAACTGCAGAACGAAGCTTTTCTTGAATGTAGTCTTGCGTTTTATCACCCGTCGAACGACCACTCTTCAGCATGTTTTTATAAAAGTTAGAAATCTTTAAACGTGGCAAACCATCTTCATTTAAAGAGACTACATAGTCATCCCCAACCTTATACACATAAACATCTGGAGAAACATAGTGAGTGTCGTTGCTAACGAACGCACGTCCCGGCTTCGGGTCCATGGCGTAAATAATTTTACACATCTCAATAACGTCTTCGACATCTTTATTTAATGCCTTAGCAATCGCTTCGTAGTTCTTTTTTTCAAGCTCTTTGAGGTGATTGTTGATGAGATTAACAAGGTCGTGGGTATCTTCTTCAAGATGCTTAGCCTGAATTAAAAGGCACTCTCGTAAATTTCGCGCACCGACACCTGGAGGATCAAACTCGTGAATCAAAGTCAGAGTGTCTTCTAAAAGACCTAACTCTACTTTTTCTTCTTCTGCAATCTGTTCAAGGGGAGTTTTGATGTAACCATCATCATCAATGGCACCAATCAGCGCATCAGCGGCTAACTCTTCTTCTTCAGAAAAGCCATTCATTTTAACTTGCCAATAAAGATGATCATGAAGAGTTTGAGAAGCCGTAATGACGTTCTCATAGTTCATGATTTCTTCGGAACCTGCCATACCTGATTGAGGCGGTTTTTGATTGGCCTCAATGTAACTTTCCCATTCGAATTCATCTTGTTTTTGGGGATCTTGCACGTCTTGGGAGGCTGGAGCTTCAGAGTGTTCAACATCTGTAGAAGCTTCTTTTGTGCGTTGAATATCTTCTTCTCTAAGAACTTCTGCTTCTTCAAGAATTGGATTTTCTTCAAGCTCAGAACGAACAGCAGTCTCCAACTCCATACGCGACATCTGAAGTAACTTAATCGCCTGCTGAAGCTGTGGAGTGATGACCAGAGACTGACTCAGGTTCATCGTCTGTCGTAAAGCCATGAAAGTCCTTTCTTAAAGTTTAAAGTTCTCGCCCAGGTAAAACTTACGGGCAACATCAGAATTTGCAATTTCGTCGGAGCTTCCGCTCACTTGGATTTTACCATCCTTTAGAATATAAGCATAATCGCAAATGCCTAAAGTCTCACGAACGTTATGATCGGTGATCAAAACTCCTATACCTTTGGCCTTAAGCTCGAGAATAATTCCTTGAATGTCTGCAACCGCAATTGGGTCAATTCCCGCAAAGGGTTCGTCCAATAATAAAAATTTTGGTTCTCCAGCAAGTGCACGTGCAATCTCAACACGACGGCGCTCACCACCAGACAGTGCATATCCGTAACTATCTCGGATATGACCAATTTTAAAATCAGCAATCAATTGCTCAAGACGCTCCGCTCGTTGCGAGCCAGAATATCCATGCGCCTCTAGTGCAACAATAATATTCTCAGAGACGGTCAGCTTGCGGAAAATACTCGGTTCTTGAGCTAAATAGGAAAGGCCTACGCGGGCTCTCTTATACATTGGCTCTTTAGAAATATCGAGCTCATCAATCTGAATCGAGCCTGAATCGGATTGAACCAAACCAACAACCATATAGAAAGAAGTGGTCTTTCCGGCACCATTGGGACCTAACAACCCCACAACTTGCCCGGATTCTACTGAGAAGGAAACCCCACCTACAACTTGTCGCTTTTTATACGTTTTGGAAATGTTTTGAATCGTCAATAGGCTCATTAATCTTTATTCTCCACTTTCGCACGAACTCGGTCCACACGAACTTTCTTTCCACCGTCTAAGAAAACAATTTCTTCGCCAGTGAGTTCGTCATTTCCCTGGATGACCTTAGGGCGTCCTTTGAAAACATACTGATCTGATAATAAATCAAAATTAACACTTTCAGCAGTGGCAAATTTATCCACATCGCTGACCTTCACTCCCCCGTTAATACGGATAGAGTCTAAAATGTCTGTTGCTTTACTGTAAACGAAAGAAGCCTCGGGCCCTTCCAACTTCATATTGTCATAACTCATTCTTACAGAGCCTAAAAATTTAGCTTCCCGATTTCTACCGCTAAACTCGGCCCCATCTGCAACAACTTGGATACTCTTGCCGTCTTTTTCCGGCTTTGTTGCAGAAACTTTATCTTTGATAACCATTTTAGACTGATCAACAAAGACTTGCATCCTTTGTCCCTTTAAACTCATGCCATGAGTTGCCTTATCTCTCGGCCCCTGCATGATCACTTCTTGAGGGCTTGTGATGATGCGTTTATCTGAGGAGTAAAAGACCGAAGGAGTTTTAAATGAATATCCATTCTCGGATTTAGTTACTACATTACCTATGATACTTAAGTCTTTAGATTTCGCATCAATCGAACCCGTGTCCCCTGTCACCGTGAATTCAACCTTCTCATTGTTGTAAAAATAGACTTTTACATCACTGAGTTTCCAGTTGCCCGCATTGTGACTGCCTTCAGCGGCCTTGGCAAAAAGCTCCCAATCCCTTGTCCCTTGCTGGCTTTCAACCAGATGGACACCTTCCATTTTTTGCTCAGCTAAGTTGTCACTTTCACGGGGCTTGCCACCGTTTGCAAGCCGCTCCTGTTCAACTCTTTGCTCTTGCTTCTGAGCCTCGACACGAGCACGAACTTCAGCTTCATCTTCATGTTCTAATTTCGAGGGGAAGATAATAAGAACCTCAACGAATAGTATCGCTAACAATGCTATGAATATGAGGTTCTTATATTTTGACATAGACTTCCAAGACTAACTGAATTTTAGTTGGAAGTCGATTCTTGAACGACTTTAGTCACTGCGAAATTAATTTCACCAGCTCCAGCTTCAGTCACCGTATAAAGTACTTTTTTGATCGTAAGAAAATCCACATCTTTGTCAGCTTGAATGGTCACCTTGCTCCATTGATTCGGATCTTCATCAGTCTCACCACGAGTCGACTCTACAGCGTCGCGAATTTTGTGTTGCAGTTTGCTTTCCTGCTCTGCTTTAGACTGAGCCAAAGCCTCTTGTAACTGAGTCTTCAATCCCTCAAGATTCCAATCCTCAGCAGCCAAGACGTCGTCGTACGAAGCGACAGCCGTTTTGTCGAGCAACACTTCTTTATTTGAAATCGTCACAACATGAGAAGGCTTCAATTCTCGAACGCTGCTTGCCTTCGGAAGTACGACTTCCTTCGGAATGTAAAGAATCTCACCCGTTGTATTGTAGTTTTGCAAAAGAAAGATCACAAGAACGGTAAACATATCGACCATCGCAGTTAGCGACAGCAATGCGGTAACGTCTCTCTTACCTTTTCTTTTACTTAAAATATTGTGATAACGATGTCTCTCACCAGGTCTAAAAATTGCCATTAGTTAGGCCCCCCTGTTGCAACAGAGATCGCTGAGAACCCCGCGGAGAGACAGTTATCCATTGCACGAATCAACTGTTCATACGGAATCACGTCAGCAACGCTCACTACAGCATCTACTTTTTCTGGATAAAGCTGCTTCACTCTTTGAAGTTGAGCCACCAAGCCCTCTTCATCAAATTGATTATCAACCATTGGCAGACTGATAATCTGTCTTCCAACTGTTAATACGTAGCCGCCTTCCTTTACATCCACTTTCAAAACCACGTCCGCATTCGGAGGAGGAGTCGGAGATGGCTGAGATTCAGACTTCTTACCGTAAAGTGAGCTACCAATTTGAATCATCGAAACTTGGGTCCAAACGGCAGTGATAAGAAGAAACGTAATAAGTACGCTCATCAAATCGATAAAGGGAACGAGGTTTAACTCGATATTCCTTTGTCTGCCTTTTCCGCCCTCAATTTGAGCCATTTTTAACCTCGACTGAACTAGTCTTTAATTTTATCTCTGTTCGCAACAACCAAGTTCAAAAGACTCATGCTTGTTTCAACAACTTCATTCTCTGTTTGCTGAATGCGATGTTGGAAAAGACCATAAGCAACGATTGAAATGATCGCTACTAAAAGACCAAAAGCCGTACAGTTCAAGGCATGTGAAATACCTTTAGAAAGTTCTAAAGCTTTTGTCGCTGGGTCAGCCGCTGCAACCGCACGGAATGAACCGATCATACCGATGATCGTTCCTAGAAGACCCGCAAGTACCGCAACGTTACCAAAAACTGCTAAGAATGAAGTCCAACCCTCAACTCTCGGCATCTCACGCATAACTGCTGCATCCATAGCTACTTGTACTTCTTCGTCAGGGCGCTTATTCATCGCCTGAACCAACCCTGCTTTCACAGTGTTTGTAAGAGGAGCTGGACGAGCATCGCAATAGCTGATTGCTTGGCGGATATCGCCCGCTACAACCATACGGAATACCTGATCCGTGAATTCTTTTTTATCCACTGAAAGGTTTTTCATTTTCATCAATCTATCCACGATCACGAATAGGGCTAAAATACCTATAACCGCGATAATGTACATGACGAAACCACCCTCAGCGAAAGCACGCTGGATGAAATTCATGTTGTCTACTGCTGCTGTTGGGTTCACGGAACTCCTCCTTAAAAACTTATTACAACTGCTAACTTTGTCAGTCGTATTTAAAAATTAATTACTAGTTGCATTCAAAACAAACGGATACGCTTGGACTTCTGCCACCATTCCTGGAGGCGGCTCTGGGAATGTCCAACTTGCCAGCCTGTCACGAATACAAGATTCAACTTGGCGATTATCCAAAGTCGAACTCTTTACTTTTACATTTCTTGCTTGGCCACGCTCGATAATATCCCATGAAAGAACAATTTTACCTTCAAGGCGCTGACCTTTTGCCAACGAGTTAAGAGCACGCTCATAACAGCTTTGAAGTTCATGTTTCTTCGCGCGAATCACTCGACGAATAGCTTCTTTATCAATAGTTCCATCAAAAGATTCTTCAAAGCCGCCACCTTCAACCGCCACAGTTGTTTTGTTTCCAAAACCATCTGCTGAGCCGTAAGCGGACTGCCCTGTACTTCTACCTTTTGTGCCAATGCCTGCAATCCCCTCAGTAGCTGTACCTTTTCCGCCAGCACCCGAGTCTTTAAAGCGTGATCCTAAATCATCACCCGCTCTGTCTTGATTGAAACCAGAAGCTCCGGAGGCCTTATCAGCCATCCCTAAAACTTCACCTGCTCCCGAGTATGCTTTATCAATATTCGCACGACTTCCACCGCCCCCGAAGGCACTGAATAAGCCGACTTTTGATAAGTCTTTATTCGCAGACTGAGCATTGGCTCCTTCTGAGTTTCCTGTTTTAATCGCGCCACCTTGACGAGTAGAAGTAAACTTCTTCGTGCGATCTTGTGCATTTGGTTTTGGCGCAACTTCAGCAGCTCTTCCTGCCAGTTGAGCTTTCTGCCCCCCTTGAGACACAGGGCCTTTTTTCTGAGCCTCTTTAGTCTTATCTGCAACAACGACCTTTTTTGGAGGCTGTGGCGGAGGCGGTGGCGTTTTCTCAGGCGGTGGTGGCGGCGGCTGAGGAGGTGGAGGAGTCGGTTTTGGCTCAGCAGGTGGCGGAGGCGGATTGAAAATCACCTGCGCAATACGCTGAACTTCCTCCTGCTTGTTCTCCTGCCAGTTCTTTGGTGTTGTTGCTGAAATATAGAGTGCCAGCAAACTCACCAAAATGATCGACATCACTAAGCCTGTCATCTCTGAACCTGAAAGCATCAGAGGAATCACAGGAACAATAGGTGCCTGAGGTACAAAACGAACATAAAGAACTAAATTATCTCCTGGCAAATGAACCACGAGCATTTCATGCTGGTCGACGCGAATGGAGTGACCTTGTCCTCCCCTTTGCGCTTTACCATTGGACTCAAGCTCCTCTAAGGATTGAGTCGCTTTGGCTGTGACCAACTCAACCTTCATGCCTGCAGTCGTATTAACTTTAAGACCTTTAGAGTTATCGATCAGAGGAAAGGCTTTCGGAGTCATGCCATCTGGTAAAGCAATTGCCTTATCGCCAGAGTTTACACGGGCAATATCACCGTTTTTATAATGATACGTTGTAAGAACGCGCTCTTTCCAAGCAACTAGAACTTCAACTGTAGCACCCTTGCCTGGCTTTAGATGACATTTAAGATCCGCAATCTCACTAGGCGGAGCAAAAGTCTTCGCCGTCTTTTGTTTCTTGTAAGCAGATCTATCTTTTTTAATTTCAGGCTTTACAGGAGCCGCAGTGATTGTCGGCCTATCATCCTTCACAGTTTCAGTCTGAAGCGTGAATGGAACCGCTGCCGGTATTACTGGAGCTGAAACCTCTTTTTTAGGTTCCTCTTCAACTATCTGAGGAGGAATAACTACAGGCTCAACTTTAATTTCTTCCGTTTTAACAACGGCTGCCGGTGGCATAGGCGCAGACTTCTCTGTCTTTGCCGCAGTCACTGGCTTTACCTCAACAACTGGTGCTGCAGTCTCTCCTGCATTCGGAGCCACTTGAGGCTTTGGAACACCAACGAAGAAAGCAAGCTTGTAAGGACCCAACTCAATTTCATCACCTGATGAAATTGCCTCATCTAAAACAGCTTGGCCGTTTTTAAAGGTCCCCGTCGCAGAACCAAGGTCACAGATATAGTAACCATTGTCTCGGAGCTCAATCAGACAGTGAATCGGGGAAATCTCATCCGACTCAAGATCTAAACTGACGTCGGCATTATGACCAATCACGATCTGATCCAGATCGAACTGCTTCACACCAACTAGTTGATTGTTTTTAAAGATTCGAAATATTAAAGGCGCTTTCAATTACCACCCCGAACTCGCTGAATATCTTCTGTTGAACGTCTCATCTCGGGTAAAAAATTTTCTCTCATTTTAATAAGCTTGTTGTAGTTGAAGTTCTTCTTTTGGAAGAGATAAAACAAATCGGGTTTCTGAGTAGATCCCTCGATCAATTCATCTTCAAAGCTCAACGTCGCTTTTCTTTCTGTCTTAGCAGAATCTTGGGCAATAGATAGCTGCGCAATAATTCCAATTGCGAAGACAAATGAAATGTTTAATAAAAATCGCCAAGTACTCATCTAAAGATTCCCTTTATCTATTTTAAACCAGCTTTCGCCTTATTTTCCAAAGCAATAATTTTATTCCTGCTATCTGCAGGCCCACCTACAAACTTTAGTCTGTTAATTACCTCTAAACCCTCTGCATACTTCCCCATATTCTCAACTAAGAGAATAGCGTAGTTAAAGAGACCTTCTTTCAAATTGCTATTGTCTTTGAGTAAAGCTTTATAGACTTCTTCAGCCTTAGCAGACTTTCCTCTGGCAGCAAGAGCCACGGCATAGTTATTCAAAACACGCGCATCTCGAACGCCACGGCGGTACGCCACCTCAAGAACGATTTCTGCTTTCACAAAATCCTTTTCTTGTACGTAAATGGCACCAAGGTTTGATGACGCCACAACATCATCACGGTTGATCTCCAGAGCTTTGCGGAAAGCTTGGATAGCTTCGCGTTGCTCTGATTGCGCCAAGTGAACAACACCTAAGTTAGAGTAGAGTTCTGCCATCCGAGGGTTACCAGTCAGTGCCTTATTCAAAAGGTACTTCGCCAAATCAAAGCGACTGCGCTTATAGTGATACATTGCCAGAGCATTCAAAGCCTTCGCATCTTCTGGTGTTTGCGTCAGAATGTGCGTGGCCGCCGCGTAGATTTTGTCATCACTTTGAATCTTTATTGCTTCATTCAAAGCATCGTATTGAGAAGGTTGTACCTTCACTGGGGGCCTTACTGGTTCGTCAGCTAAAGCCTTTTTACCTTCTGGTGTAAGCTCAGGAGCTTCGCTCACCGAGAGTACCGGTGCCGGCGCTTCTCCAGCCTGCTTCGAGCCCGTCGAAGAACACCCAGCCAACGCAAGAATACTTAAGGACATTAAATACTTTTTCATTACTGACCTATCCAGTTAATTAAACGAATCTCTGCAGCCTGTTCGCCATTGTCATAATAAGTCTTCGGATCAATCTTATTCATGTAGGCAAGTGCGTTGCGATAATAAGAGCTATAAACTTCAAGCTCCCAACCACGTTCAACTGCCAATTTGAAGCTATCACGGGCCTTGGCATTGAACGGCTCTGCAAAGCCTTGAACGCCCGCCTTATATTGTTTGGTTTCCTCAGCGTTAAGCCCTGGAGGGAGTGGCGCAGAAATTAGAGAGTTCGCCATATTCTGATTGGCTTCACCCAAAATACTTAAAGAGCTCACGATTTCTTCTGCGCTATCAAACTTAATCACTTCCGCCAATTGCGAGTTGAGCTTTGTTAAAAGAGCGATCTTCTTATCCGCAGCTGCTTTTTGTTTTGCAGGATCTGCAGGGAAAGTCACAGCCTTCATTTCATTGAAAGTTTGCTGAGCATCTTCAAGCTTTAACTTCGCAGCAAAACCCGCTCCGACACCCTTTCCATTTGGTGCAAAACGTTTTTGAATGGATAACGTTTTTAGACGCCACTCATTGGACTTAGTGATCGCTTTCTGACGTCGATTCAACTCCGTCACCCAGTAAGCACTCTCAACAACCTTTTCTTGGCTACGCCCACCTTTTTCAATGTATTCGGTGTATTTGCCAATCGCCGCTGAGTTCTGCCCTGCTTTGCGATGAATTTGTGCCATATTGAAAAGGACCTCAACGTTATCAGCCTGCTTCTTATTCAATGTCGTAAATTCTGTGAACGCACGAATCGCATCATTTGATTTTCCCAGAGCTTCATACAAGATAGCCGCGTTGAACATCATATTTGTTGAAAGCGGATCTTTAGGGTTCTCTTTAGCTGATTGCAGATACAGTTTTGCTGCCTCTTCAAACTGAGCAGAATCTTGATACTGCTTTGCCAATAGACGACGTGCCTTTGCTCGGACCTCTGCAGAGTCGGCTGCTTTTGAATTTAAAACCGTTTGATAAGAAGCAATCGCTGCCGCATTCATGCCAGCTCTTTCAAAGTTCACACCGGCATTAAACTGTGCCGAAGTCGCTAACTTAGAAGTCGGATTTTGTTTTGCGAATGAATCAAAGACCTGAGCACTTTCAGCATATTTCTTTTGGCCCTCTAGATCTTGCCCACGCTTAAAGGACGCATTTTCTAAAACGCCACGAATATCATCACCGGCTTTAGAGCCTGCAATAGCTGGTACGGCCAATAGTTCGCCGGCTGTTTTCTCAAGTCCAACATAGTCTTTTTTCAAGTTGTATATATCCAAAAGCAAGTTAGCAGAATACTCGGCGTACTTAGTTTTAGGACTTTCTTGAACGATTTCACGGAAGTACTTGCTAGCCTCATCAAAGTGATTGCTTTGATAATATAGGCGACCAATTCTAAATTTAATTTCAACAGACTTCTCAGACTGCGGGAATTTCTCGATGTACCAGTGACCTGACTTAATAAAGCGATCGACTTTAGGTTCAAGAGGAATTGGATCTAAGCTATTACCCACTCGTTTTTGCATTTCTTCATCGGAAGGAATGCTACGCTCAACTGCCAAGATAAGGTTTTGAGCTGACTTGCTATAAAACTTATTCTGAGGAGCATTGTCCACAACCCATTTATACTGGATAGCCGCCTCATCAAATTTACCCATATCGTAGAGCAACTCACCGTAGTAAAAGTGCATATCGCCAACAAGTGCTGAATCTGGGAATGATCTTAAATAAAGTTGATAACCATCATTTGCTTGCCCTTGAGAGAAAGCCGCACGCGAGTTTTGTGCTGTTTGATGTTGTTGCAAAACGTAGTTTCTTAACGTCGTCTCGCGTAACTTATAAGAGTTTTCAATCAACTCTTTATTGCCCTTATTGGCATTGTACCAAGGACTCGAGGAATCATAGTCTTTGATCCACCCATAAAGCTCTGTCTTAAAGCGCGACGTATTTTTAGCATAGAAATAGTCTTGAACGATTTGATACTGGAAATCGAAAGACTTAGCCGCCGTAGGATTCTGGGCGATCAGATGTTTAAAAACCTCACGAGACGCATCTTTATTGCCACGATCAGAATATTGATAAGCAAGTCTCTCTAGGTAAGCATAGCTATTTGCATCGCCTACGAGATCTCTAAAGTAAGAAGCGGCTCTTTGCGGGCTTCCACCTTCTGCATAGAAAACAACGATATCGCGCAAAGCCTCACCTTCAAGCTTTGTGCGGTTAACAACTCTTTTCCCAGCTAACTCATCACCTGTTTCTGCCTTGCCATCTTTAATGATGTATTCAAGGTAGTTCATAGCTTGATTGGTTTTACCTAGACGGAACAAACACCAGGCCCCTTTATAAAGAGCAAAGGTGTGCAGTCTATGATTCTTTTCTTTAATCAATGGAGAGTATTCTTTATAAGCTTGTGCCCACTTTTCATTTTCAAAGTAGTACTCGGCAAGCGCAAATCTTGCTTCCCCAACAAAGTTTGAACGAGGGTAGTCTTTAACAAGGCGGTCGTAATAAGCGGCCCCTTTTTTCACATCCCCTAACTCAAAGTAGTTAAATCCCAAGAAAAAGAGTGCCTGACTCATCTTCGGATCACGCGGGAAGTCTCTCTGGAACCATTCGTAAAGCTGAACAGCTTTACGATTGTACTCACGTGCTCTAGTTGTATTTAACTTAGGGCGAACTTTCGTTTTTCCAGATTGAAAAGCACGAAGTTGTGCATCGTAAGCATCTTGGCTACGAGCATCTATGATACCTGCTTTTTCAACATAAAGTTCTGCCAGACGCAGCCACAACTCACCACGATTAGGGCTTGTTTTAAATCTCTGAGTCAGTTTATAGAGCTCATCAATCTGTTGATCGAGAATTCTTTCGTACTCAGCCTTATTATCACCAGGTGCGTGATTCACGATCTCTGAAGAGCGTGGAGGCTTAACCGAGTTTAAGTTATAAGGAGTCACATTTTGCTGCTTAAATCCCAAACTAGATGATGGCAGCGCAGTGTCTGTCTTAGACATTTGCACTCGAGCTCCGCGATTTGTATCGCGTGCTTGAGACAATAGCTGCTCGACAGTTTTTTTCTGTCCACGAGTATTTTTATTTTGTGCCTCCAAAGATGGAGTCACAAAGGAAGCTACTAAAAACGTGGTGATGACTGCATGGTGACTTCTTAACTTCATAATTACTCGCAACTTTGTTTTCCTAAGTAATGGTAATTCCCAACTTCATCGAGCCAATACTCGCCTTGGAACGGATAATACTCATACCCATTTTCAATAAAGAACTTACGATCAATTTTGTCATCGATCTGTTCAGTCTCACGACCCGCAATTTTCTTTTTGATGCTGTCTTTTTTGCCCGTGATCATTTCGTAACGGATGAAGCCAGCTTGCTCATACAGATCCTTTAGATCCGCACGCATATTCTGCAAATGAGCCTTCATCATATCACCAATAGCGATTTTCGTATTTCGCGTACGATTGTTTAGAACCTTCAGCGCATATTGCGCAATAGGCGTGGCTCTAAAAACAGGACTTGTTTCAAGGCGATGTCTTTCTTCTTCAATTTTAGATAGATAGTGAAGTGATCTCTTCACATCACCTTGCTCGGAAACGTTCTTGACCACTATATAAGGCAATCGAAGATTTCCCGTGCGCTTTGTTGTCTTTCCTGAAAGCGCCTTTTCAATTTCTAAATAATAAGCATTGGCATCTGGAGCCGTACGGATGAACTCGCCAATTTTCGTGCGGATCGGTCCATACGTTCTTTCAAAAAGATTTAAGACTTTATCCATCTCATCATACTTACAGATATATAAGTAAACGATAGCGCGAAGTAATAAACTCTCCGGCATATAAAAGTCTTCATAATATGCCGAGTGGAGAGTCTGAAAGTTACTCAAAGCTGATCTAAAGCGAGCCGAACGCAACATCGCCCAGCTCGATTCAAAAACGGCATCATGCCATGCCAGAGTGTCTCTAGGAACTTCTGCATAAGCTTGAATCGCCGAATCCCAGTCTTGACGCTGATAGAGCGCGCGTGCCAAACCCATCTGCGCAGAAACACGATTGGTATCTGTCACCGGAGCACGACGACGAGAATCCAACATACGATTGAATGTAGAAATAGCTAGATTAGGCTTATTAGCCTCAAGCTCCGCAAGTCCTTTGCTGTAAAGAGCTGGGTAATAATAACTGCTGTTATAACCTACTTTAGAAAAGTGATCCGCCGCAGAGGCAAAGGCGCGGTCGCGCAGCTTAATCTCCCCTAAGCGGAAATTCAGCATATCACGCATGCTCGCTGGGAAATCGTTAACATTCACCTTAGAGATTGCATAATTTAGGATCGTATCATCACCTAGAATATCCGCAGCTAAAGACAGCTTTTCGATCGCCATCTTAGAATACTTTGGATGCTTTGAGCGAATCACATCAACGAACTGGAAAGCAGCAGTTTGATAAAGCTTCAGCTCCATCAACATCGTTCCCAGAATATATTTAATTTGCGGTCTCTCGGCAGCCAATTCAGAGCGGCGAGAAAGTGTGAATAGATTGTTAGCCGCAGCCTCGTACTGCCCGCTTTGAGCCAAGCGCAGAGCATTGCTCAATTGCGAGCGCGCCCCTGTATCTCTGTTAGAAACGGGAGCTTTGCGTGGAGCTTGGCGATTCCTCTGTGCAGAAGACGCCATTGGCACGACTAAGCTAGCAAGAAGGACTGGTAATAGAAGTTTTTTCATCGGTAACTAGCCTCCGGGAAGAACCAACTCATCCCCACAGTCAGGAATAAGTTATTGAAGGTGTTCTGATTTCCATCGATTCCTTTAGCATTGAAGAAGTTCCAGCTAAAGTCCCAACGAACAGCATAGGCTTTACTTAAAGCAAAGATTTGTCCTGCAGCTAAGTGAATCGTTCCAACGTCTTCACCCATTTGTGTATTGGTAGTTCCGTACCCTGCAGAAAAATATAGATCAAAAGGAATAATCTTTTCGTTGAACCAAGACATCTTTCCGTAAATAGGCACAAACATAAGATCCACGCCCATGAAAGACTTTGGATATACTAAGTTCTCAGTCTTAACGCCTTGGATATCTCGCAACTCTTCTGTGATCTGACGGTCTGATGTTGTCAGTCCCATATAGTTCAATTCAATTCCCCAAGACTCTGTTAAAAAGTAACTTCCCTTTACAGAGGCACCCAGAGTGTTGAAAAACGGATTATTGGTAAGAACCGTCGCACCACCAAACAACTGGAATCTACCCGTTTTTGGCATATATCTTTTTTGAATAACTGAAATATCACTAAAAGGAGCCAGCGTTCCCAAACCCGAAAAATCCGTCATTTGTTCTTTGGGCATTTCTCGCTCAGTGGGAGCATTTCTTTGAGTCTCACGTTCCCGTTTTGAACGATCGAGTTCAAGTTCGATAACGTCTAAATCATCATACTCAGCAGCTTTTGACTGGGCAGTAGAAAAACCAATCGAGATCAGTAGCGCAAGAATTATATATTTTCGTAACATCTCTTTGCTCTTTCCCATGCTTAAAATAAATACGACAAGCCAGCATCAAGATTTGTCGTAAACATCATACGTTCTGAAAATTGATCAAAGGAAGTTGGTACTCCGCCAGCCACAAAGGGAACTGGCCCTTGATGTGCGTACAATCTTAAGTCAAAACGCAAAGCCCAATTTTTATTGAAATAAAACTTCTGCCCCATTCCTAAAGCAGCTGCTGGATAGGATTTATGATCGTACTGGATCATGCCCAATGAGCCTGAACCATAAAGAACAGTATTTAGGACGATTGATTTTGTAAGACTCATTTTCCCGTAAAAAGCTTTTAGATTGTAGTCACCCATGATCGAGCTTTTAGGAAGAGGGACTTTGGATAAATCCAGTGGCGTCTGAGGAGCTTGCTCAATTTGGCGAGCATAGTCAGAAAGGCCTGACATGTTATTCGTGTAGAAAACCCCGAAGGCATGATCTTCATTCAAGTGATAATAGATTCCCAAGCCCAGCTTACTCACGTTAGCAATCGGTTCTGTCATTGCATATCCGTAGAAAACGTCGATATCAAAACGCCCTGTTGTCACAACATTACGGTTGCGAACACTGACTGGGTTATCAAAAATCGGCAGAACTGACTCTTTTGCCAACTCTTCAGGCGGCAAGTTAATCACCTCAGCGGCAAATGCCGTGCGATGTAATACCAGCGCTAGAACGATAATAAAAAATGCCTTAAATCCATTCTTCAGCATGAATACCTACCTCGAAGAATACGCACCATATTTAAAAATATAATCACAGACTTCTCTCACCGCGCCCATTCCTCCAGGACGCTTAGTTACATAGTCTGCAACTTCAATCACTTCATCTACTGCCTCAGGAACTGTCGCGCCAAACGCAGACTCTTGAATCATCGGGATGTCAAAAATATCATCTCCAATGTAAGCCATTTCTGCGGGCGTTAAACCTGAGTCCTTTTGTAACTGTAAAAAAGAAGGGCCTTTATCAAGAGCCCCTTCGTAAAAGTAATGAATTCCCAATGATTTCACTCTTTCGCGAATATCTTGAGATCGCGAACCAGTAATGACTGCAAGTTTATAACCTGCTTCACTCAGTCGCTTGATACCTACACCATCGCGGATAGAAAAGAATCGACGCCACTCATTGCCGTCAAACCAGATTCTGGTATCTGTTAACACGCCGTCCACATCGAGGACTAACATCTTGATATTTTTTAACTTTGAAATTTCTAATGCCACAAAATCATTGTGAAAGTTAATGAGTCCCTGAGCAAGCGTACAACATTGATACAGGACTAAGGGGTGGTTTGGGGTTGCAAGAGCTATTTGACTGAATAGCCTTGAAATGTAGAATGTGTCAGCGAGGTTGATATGAATAAAACATGGCAAGAGAACATCCAATTTTTTTCTCAGTGGTTGCAACAGCACGTTCTACCAATGTGGGGTACGAACGGGTTTGATGAAGATCACGGTTGTTTTGAAGAAACCTTGAACTTTCAAGGAGAAGCAGTCGCTGTTCCCCGTCGCGCCATGGTTCAATGTCGCCAAATATACAGCTTCCTTAAAGGTGCTGAGCTAGGCTTTTATCCAGAGGACTTAGCAAAATCAAAAGCTTCGCAAAGTGCAGATCTACTTTTAAAAATCTATCGCAACGATGATGGCTCCTTTGTTCACTCTGCTCTTGCTGACGGAAAGGTACATGACTCCACTCGCGATCTGTACACTCAGGCTTTTGTTCTTTTTGGACTTGCTCAAGTCTACAAAGTGAATCGAAAAAAAGAATACAAAGATGCAGCGCTATCCTTGGTAACTTATCTGAATTCTCAGAGAAAAGTTAAAACTGGTGGTTATACTGAGATCGAAAAAAATGGCGATATCACTTTTAAAACAAACCCTCATATGCATCTTTTTGAAGGTGCCCTTGCATGGTTAGCAATAGATGATGATTCAACTTGGAAAGTTCTTTGCGATCACATCTATATGATGACTAAAACCAAATTCATAAATCCAGATCTCGGCGTCTTGGGAGAGTACTTTGATGAAAACTGGAACTCGATTAAAGTCGAGGGTCGTTTCATTTATGAACCTGGCCATCAATTTGAGTGGGCGTGGTTACTGGCATGGTATGAAGAACTCAGTGGCGTTTCTTGCCGTGGACTCCGTCAACGTCTTTACACACTCGCAGAAGAACATGGAATCAATCCGTCCAACGGCACCGCCTATGATGAACTCTGGAGTGATTTTACTCCTAAACTGACCTCTTCCCGCTTCTGGCCACAATGTGAGCGCATCAAAGCCGCCGTCAAACTTGGTGCGGAGGCTCGTGGGGAAGAAAAAGAGTTTTACAAAAAGAATGCTGATAATGCCGTCGCAGTCTTGATGCGCTTCTTGCAAACGCCGCAACAAGGTTTTTGGTATGATCAAATCAAAGAAGATAACACATTGGAAGGAAGCTCTTCTAAAGCCAGTTCCCTCTACCACATCATCAATGCAATTGATGAATATATGACCTATCGTCCGAAGCTTTAGAAAGTAATCGACACTATCAAAATAAAAAAGCCCTCAGTGAAAACTCAGGGCTTTTTTTTATTCTTTTTTGTATTGGATCTTAACGAACTTTCGCTCTTAGCAGATCTTGAACATGCAGAATCCCCACCGGCTTTCTTGGTTGAGCCGAAGAGTTATCCAAAACAAAGAGCATATTGATCTGAAATTGCTCCATAACAAAAAGTGCTTTCTCTGCCAGTTCATTGATATCGATAGTTCGCGGGTTTGTTGTCATCAAATCACTTGCTAAACCCGTTAAAGGATCTTCACTCTTTTCAAGTCGGCGACGAATTTGTCCATCGGTAATAACACCCACAAGATCTCCGTTTTCATCAACGACCCCAGCGGCTCCGCGCACGTCCTTATAGGTCATGATTGAGAACACCTCTTTAAGAGGCGAAGTCAGGCGCACGGTAGGCATTGATTCACCAATATGCATGACGTCTTGAACCCGAGTGAGAAGCTTAAAGCCTAAACTTCCACCTGGATGAAATTCAGCGAAGTCATTAGAACTAAATCCTTTTTCCGCCATCACCGACATCGCAATAGCATCGCCCATTGCTAGGGTGGCTGTGCTGCTGGCAGTAGGCGCAAGTCCCAAAGGACAAGCTTCTTCGGAAACATGAACGTTCAGCACATGCTGTCCCGCCTTTCCGATAGTTGAATCAGGCTTCCCCGTGATGACCACTAAGGGAATCCCCTTTCGAGCCACGAACTTCAAAATGCTACTAAACTCCGGCGACTCTCCCCCGTAGGAAATAGCAATCACCAAGTCGTTATTCTCGACAATCCCTAAGTCACCGTGAGCACTCTCTGCTGGATGAAGATAAACCGCTGGAGTTCCTGTAGAAGAAAAGGTCGATGCGAGCTTGCGCGCGATCTGCCCTGACTTTCCCATGCCTGTAATAACTAGTTTTCCATCACAAGCGCAGATCATCTTTACGATCTTTTCAAAGTCGTCTCCGACTCTTTCTTTCATTCCTAGAATGGCTTGTGCCTCAACATCTAAAACGCGCAAAGCTTGATCAATAATTTTTGACATAAAGACCTACTTCTTTTTTAAACTAGCTTTCACAAAGTGAACAAACAAAGGGTGAGGATCTAAAGGCTTCGATTTAAACTCAGGGTGAAACTGAACACCTATAAACCAAGGATGATCTGGAAGTTCTAAAACTTCGATCAAATCCCGTTCTTTGTTAATTCCAGAAGCAATCATACCATTCTTTTCAAAGAGCGGTTTGTACTGATTGTTAATTTCAAAACGATGACGGTGTCTTTCAGTAATAAAGTCTGCCTTGTAAATTTGACGAACTTTTGTATTCGGCAAAAGAGAGCAAGGATATGCCCCTAGGCGCATTAATGAGTTCTTATTCAAGACTTCACGAGAATCAACAACACCGTCAACGACGAAGTTTGCATTCTTCTTTGCCTTTGCTTCAAACTCGCGGCTTGTCGCATCCTTGATGCCACAGACATTGCGAGCAAACTCAATAGCAGCAAGCTGCATACCAAAACAGATTCCTAAAAAAGGAATTCTTTTTTCGCGGGCATACTTGATAGCTGCAATTTTCCCTTCAGATCCACGATCGCCAAAACCTCCAGGTACCAGAATCCCGTCCACTTTACCGAGAAGCTTGTGTGCTGATTTTGCATCTACTTTTTCTGAATCTACATAGACAATTTCAACAGCTGACTTGTTGGCAATTCCACCATGGGTCAAAGCCTCGTGCAGAGATTTATAACTTTCTGTCAGCTCAACATACTTTCCAACCACCCCGATGCGCACTTTGCTAGAAGGGCTGCTTAGAGTTTTAACGATATCCTGCCAACCTTTTAAATTCGGCTTCCCCGGAGAAAGTCCCAGTCGCTTTACAATAAGCTCATCAAATTTTTCTTTATGAAGAGCCAATGGAACTTCATAAATATAGCGGCTGTCTTCAGCTGCTATAACGTTTGCTGGTTTCACCGAACAGAAGAGTGCAATCTTGCCTTTAAGACCTTGATCAATTGTTTTCTCACTTCGGCAAACTAGGAAATCTGCCTGCAAGCCAATTTCTCGCAATTCTTTGACTGAGTGCTGAGTCGGCTTTGATTTTAACTCTCCCGCTGCTGCGATATAAGGGAGGTATGTGACGTGAACCAGCACTGAGTTCTCTGGTCCCACATCCAGGCGCATCTGACGAATAGCCTCTAAGAAAGGCTGCCCTTCGATGTCCCCTACTGTTCCACCGATTTCAACAATGACCACTTCACTGCCCTGAGCCGCTGTATAAATTCGAGATTTAATTTCTTCAGTAATATGCGGAATCACTTGAACAGTGCCGCCAAGATATTCTCCGCGGCGCTCGCGATTGATCACAGTGTCGTAGATTTGTCCTGTTGAAACAGAGTTAGCTCTGTTCATAACAGCATCTGTGAATCGTTCGTAGTGTCCTAAATCTAAGTCAGTCTCAGCACCATCTTCAGTGACGTAAACCTCACCGTGCTGAAACGGCGACATCATACCTGGGTCCACGTTTAGATAGGGATCAAATTTCATGATCGTTACTTTGTGATTGCGAGCTTCTAAGAGAGCTCCCAAACTTGCTGCCGTTAAACCCTTACCAATAGAGGAAACTACCCCCCCGGTGACAAAGATAAACTTTTGCTGCAAAGCTTTCTTTCGTGATTTTGCCGTTGAGACTTTCTTGGTTGCTTTTCTTTGAGCCATTACATCCCCTGACTTAAGATTTTTTCTAACTTCGCCAAATCCTCGGGAGTATCCACACCGATACTTGGCTGCTGAACTCTCACAACTTTTATAGAAGCCCCTAAATAAAGAGCTCTCAATTGCTCTAAACTCTCTGCGATCTCAATGTCTGCAGGCTGAGACTCACAAAAGAGTTTTAAGAACTTCTTTGTATAGGCATACATGCCTATATGTCTTAAACAAATTCCCGGTTTTTCAGAGAACTTAAGACGAGAATACGGAATCGGATAACGGCTAAAATACAAAGCCTCATCATTTCGATTCACAATAACTTTAACAGCATTTAAAGAAGGAATATCTTCCTCAGAAATTGGATGTGCCAATGTTGCCATATCCAAATGAGGTTCATCGAGAAAGACTTGCGCTAATTGATCGACAAGATCGCCTGTGACGGTAGGTTCGTCTCCTTGAATATTAACAATGAGATCACACTCGAGATTCTTAACAGCGGCGTAAATTCGATCTGTCCCGGTTGGCAAATCGCTATCTGTCATCACAACTTTGGCACCCACCGCTTTTGCCGCCAAAGCGATTTCATCACTATCCGTAGCAACGATGACCTCGGAGCATAGTCGGGACTTCATCGCTCCCTCTATGGTCCATTGAATCATGGGGCGACCTTGCAAGAGCGCCAAAGGTTTTCCAGGAAAACGAGTTGATGCATATCTTGCTGGGATCACACCCACAATCTTCATATCTTTACCCAATTCTCAAACATATGATTTTCAATTTCATCTTGCCCTGTTCTCTTCAGAGCAGACACTGGGAACACAGCCACTAGTCCCGCCGCTTTTTTAATTTTTGCCACAGCTTGTAGAGCTTGGCTGCGAGAAAGCTTATCCGCTTTCGTCAAAGCAACTGCGATGGGGAATCCGTGCTGATCTGAATAGCGCTTCATCAACTCTTCTTCACGCGACCATTCTCGGCGAATATCCATCACCAATAAAAGGCCCACTAGATTTTCACGGCTCGCAAAATAATTTTCAATCATCTGATTCCATTCAGTGATCTCAGCATTAGAGCGCGCAGCAAAACCATATCCCGGCATATCGACCAAAACATAGGAGTTGCCCATATTGAAGAAATTTAAAAGACGAGTCTTACCCGGAGTCGAGCTGACCTTGGCAACCTTCCCTCCTTTTGCAAGGGCGTTGATAAAAGAGGACTTCCCCGCATTGGAGCGACCGACAATCGCAACTTCCATCATTTTAGTTTCAGGGTAGTCTTTGGCAAGAACAGCACTTTTGATAAATTCAATAACTTTTGGCATGGCTTAGGCTACCAGAGGAATAGCCATTTCTCAATTCTAGGAATAGGGTCCTATGATAAATAATAAGGCGAGTCGAAGCACTTGAGCCCCCTTTAAAATGCATTTGGGACCGGACCTCGTTTTGAATATCCGCTTCTCCAGATATTGGAGGCCGAATGCTATCACCACAAATTAAAACCCTTGAAATCCACCCCAAAACCTTTGTTCTAGGAGACCTAACGACTATTGGCTCAGACCCCACCTGCGCCTTCCAGCTTCACTCAAAAAATATCAACGAGCGCCATGCACGTATTGAAAAAAAAGACGACTTTTACGTTATTCGCGACCTTCGCTCCACTTCTGGAACCCTTGTCAACGGAGCCCGCGTGTTGGAGGCCATCCTTCAGCACGGAGATCTGATCCAACTCGGAGATCAAGAACTCGTCTATACAGAAAAGAAGGAAAAGCCGCAAAAATTTCCCCTCACCAGTCGCAATGAAGTTTGGAATGAAGAGCTGCAATCTTTAGCCAATGTGGCAAAAACCGAGTTTCCGGTTTTACTTTTAGGCCCCTCAGGCACTGGAAAAGACGTTATCGCCCAGTCCATTCATGACTGCTCTCACCGTCGCGGCCCCTTGGTGAGTGTGAACTGCAGTGCTTTGAGTGAAACCCTGATCGAAAGCGAACTCTTCGGCCACGTTAAGGGAAGCTTTACCGGTGCCATCAATGATCGCAAAGGAGCTTTTGAAGCGGCTCGCGGTGGCACTTTGTTTTTGGATGAGATCGGTGATCTTTCCTATGCCCTTCAAGCCAAGCTATTAAGAGCTCTTGAAAACAATGAAATTCGCCCCGTAGGTTCGGACCGCAACGTAAAAACAGATGTTCGTATCATCGCAGCGACTCATCAAAACTTGTCGGAAAAAATTCAAGAAGGGCTTTTCAGATCGGATCTCTATTTCCGTCTCAATGTCGTGAGTGTGACTCCACCGGCTTTGCAATTTCGTATGGAGGACTTTGATGACCTTCTTTATTCTTTTGCGAAGCAGATGCGAGTTCGTTTTTCATTTAATGCTATCGAAAGACTTAAAAAGCATTCATGGCCTGGCAATATTCGTGAGCTAAAGAACTTAGTCAGTCGCGTGTCTGCAATCTATCCGCAAGTACACATCCTTGAAGAGCATGTTGAGAAACTCTTAGATAAAACTCTTCTGCCTGCTAATGACCGCGATAGAGCGAGAATTGATGGTTCTGTTATTAAAGAAATTGAGCGCCAAATGATTATTAAACGCCTCAGTGCAAATCAAGGAAATCAGCGCCGAACAGCCAAAGATTTAGGGATGCCCAAGAGCACCCTACATGATCGCCTGAAGTATTACCAAATTGACGTCCAAAATTTCAAACCGTGATTTAAACCAGGGCCCTGATGCGAGTGCATTAGGGCTTTATGATGGCCGTTTTTAAAAAGACCTTACGAATCATTCCTTGAGTCAGAATACGATTCACTTCTTTACGAAGACGGTCACAAAGAAGTCGTTTTCCTTCGGCACTTTCTATCTGATCGTAATTAAGCTCTTCCGCAGTTCTTGCAAAAAGATCTTCAACTTCAGCTTCGCGATCTTTGATTTCAACTAAAACGTCATTGCCCGTACCCTCTATGTAAAACTCAAAAGCCCCCATCGGATTGGGACCTGAGTTTTCAGAGCGCTGAAGATTCACCACCATTCTTCGCAGAAGAAGAATATTCTGAGAAATTCGAGGAGAGTCATAAAAGGACTCCATGGTTCCAACTTCAGTTGCTAAAATATTTTGATCACTAATTTCTGCAAGACTGCCAATAAATAAATCTTCCGGAGGAGCGACCAGCCTTCCCTTGATTCCTAAAAAGGCGACCACTAAAAGAGGCACTGTTGCCATTAGCAAAACTACAAAAGACACTTTCTTTAATTTTGAGAAGCCTGCAAATGTCTTTTTAAAACTATTCAGAGAGCCTTTGATAGCAAGGCTTAGTCTCTGAATACCTGACTTGGTATTGGGAACAATATTCCTAAAGAAATCAATGGTGCGAATTTTCTCTTTCTCAAGAGCTAAGCGAAAAGCCGAACGACGAACATTGTATCCATAGATGAAAGCCGGAACAAAAGGTGCTCGGGCATAAACTTTTTTACGAAGTTCTGACCCCTCACTCCAACGACGGACCTCTTCATCAAGGGTGTACTCAAAAGCTAAGCCCTCATCATAAATAGAAGCGCTGAGCTCTTCCGGAGGTCCGATTGCCAGAAGGGAAGCTGAAAATTCTGGGTCTTCTTCAGAGATGATTGAATCCAACGACTCCAGAGACAACAGATCTTCGGATTCTTCAAACCCTTCTTCATCTGTAGCAGACTCTACTTTGGTCGTAGTATTTGGATCAGTCAAAGCGTTACCCCCAAGACGATTGTAAGAAAAGAACCGAAGACGTCGCAAGAACAATTTATAAAACAGAGTTCTTCGGCTAGTATCTAAGAGGGAGATTCTTATTATGATTCGAGCTTTATTGGCAGCTTTGCTATCGACTTCTTTTATTGCCTGCACAAGTATGCAGCGATCTACACAAAGTGGTTACGGTCAAAGTTATCAGGACACCACTACCCGTTACTCGTCGGCATCTTCTTACGATTCTAAGACAAAGCAGGTTGCCTATGAACTTGGTAAAGATCCTGCGACCTTGTCTCCCAACGATCTGGTAGAAATTCGCAATCGCCAAAAACTAAAAGAGCTTGAGCGCACTTTAATTTCAAACAAAGAGCGTGAACAATACTCTAAAGTCTTACCTTGGCTTCGCGACGATCAAGAAAAGATCAGCTTCTTATCTATCCCAAGCCTTGAAGGCCGCCAACAGTGGATTAATAAAAGCAATATCTGGGCACGAACTCAAGTGCCTCAACAAGAAATGAAAGAGTTGATCGAAAGCCAAGATGTCGCCGTCGGCATGCCACAGGACTACGTTCGCCGCTCTTGGGGTGACCCTCTTAGCATCGAGTCTTCAGGAAATCCTATCTATAGAAACGAACGCTGGAAATACCAAAGACAAGTCTCAACTTCACAAGGCTATCGCAACGAAACCCGCTACGTCTATTTTGAAGGCGGCAGAGTTGTCGGTTGGGAGACAGAGTAACTCCACAACCGTGCTAGGGATTGAGACAGAGGGAAACTCTTCCTCCGTAGGCACAGCTTCCTGCTTCGCTGCCATCCGCCTTCGCTTGGCTACGGCGGAGCGCATCCTGCTTGGCAGAGGCCTTTTCTGGAAGACTTTCCCTCTGCCTCACTCCTTGCGAGGCTTTTAAATTTCCCTTTCACAACGAAACTTCTAATTTCGATATAACTTAAGTACAAAATTTAGAAAGCAACCGCCAATGAACTTTTATAACATCCTCTAAGTTGGCAGGGAGTTGCTCAGTTTCCATCGCAAGTCCCTTATTTCATAGTATTTTAGTGGGCTTCGTCCCAGTTGTTGCCGATGGAGTAGTTCACTTTCAGTGGGACTTTCAATGTGGCTACGGACTCCATGATTCTTACAAGCTCGGGAACAAATCTTTGTAGATTTTCTTCGCGATCTTCAAAAACCAATTCGTCATGTACTTGTAGTAACATTCTTGTCGGAACTTTTTCGTGAACTTCGATCATCGCCTTCTTAACTAGATCACTGGCCGTTCCTTGGATGGGAGCATTGATGGCAGCTCTTTCTCCAAATTTTTTGAGCATCATGTTTTTTGATTTTAGCTCTTCGATATAACGACGACGACCAAAAAGTGTTTCGACGTATCCTTGTTCATGTGCCACCTTTACGGTGCCTTCGATATAATCGCGAACATTTTTGAATCTTGCAAAGTAGCGATCAATAATATCTTTGGCCTCTCCACGAGAAATCCCTAGATTCTCTGCAAGTCCAAAAGCTCCCTGACCGTAGGCGATTCCAAAGTTCACGGCTTTAGCTGAGCGACGAAGATCTTCTGTCACATCTTTTAAAGACACGTTGTAGATCTCTGCAGCAGTAGCCGCGTGAATATCTAGATCCTCTTGGAACGCCTTGATAAGATTTGGATCCTCAGAAATATGCGCAAGAATTCTAAGCTCAATCTGAGAGTAATCCACAGAAAGAAGCTTCATATTCGGAGCTGCAATAAATGCTCTACGCACCATCTTTCCACGTGGCGTTTTAATAGGAATGTTTTGTAAGTTAGGATGCGTACTCGATAGCCTACCTGTGGTCGTCATCGCCTGATTAAAGCTTGTATGGATGCGATCGTCTTTATCCGTCAATGCCGGCAATGAATCCACATAGGTAGATTTCAATTTAGACAGCTCACGCCAGCTCAGAACTAGCTTTGCGATGGAATGATCGAGAGTCAGTAATACTTCTTCTCCGGTAGAGTATCCCGTTTTAGTTTTTTTACCTGCTGGCAAACCCAATTTTTCAAAAAGAATCACACCTAATTGCTTAGGGCTTCCGATATTAAACTCTTCACCCGATTCTTTATGGATAGCCTTTTCAAGCTCAGCGATTTCACGAGCTAGCTCTTCGCTGAAGTTTTCTAAAAGTGGCTTATCAATTTTCACACCCAGCTTTTCCATAGAAAGCAGAACCGGCGCCAAAGGCAGCTCCAGCTCTTGATAAACTTTTTCATTATCCACAGCTTTTAACTGGGCCTGCATATTGGCCGCGAAGTTAATGTGGGCATTGATAAGATCTGACGGAGTGATTTCAGCAGAGATCTCTTCCAGCATGGCCTTCGCATAGACTTTATTAAAATCCGACGTATCGCCAGCCTTTAAAACATAAGACGCCAGTTGAGAGTCCCACTGCGGTAGCGGGCTTTTCGCGCCAATCTTATGCCAAAAATTCTTAAGATCAAAACCACTCCAGCGTACTTTAAAAGTGTCCGAAAGCTTGCCGAGATATTCATAATCAGAGACCTGAATAACGTCTTTTTCGGTCGCTAAAAAACAAAGATCATTATGCAAAACACCCCAGAGAGATTGATTCTCTTCTAGAACTTCAGCAAGTTCTCGAGTGAGCATCGTCTTTTCTTGGAAAACACGATTTTCTTTTAAGATGTTAATGACGGGAGTAATTTCTTGAGAAGAGCTTTCTTGCGAAGAACTCTGCGATGGCGAAGAGGTCTTCGCGGGCACTTCATTTAGATCCGAAGCTGAACCAAAGATACTTTTCTCAAACGATTTGAAATTCAACTCTGCGAGCAAGCCACGCAGTTCTTGTTCCATCATCGGTTTCAAGTGAATGGCCTCGGCACTCACATCAAGAGGAATATCCGTACAGATAGTGACAAGTTTTTTAGATAAAAAGGCGTTGTCCTTAGAAGCAATCAACTTCTCACGCACGCTCTTACTTTCAACTTGCTCGATATTTTCGTAAATAGCTTCAAGAGTCGGGAATTGCTGCAATAGTTTAACAGCGCCCTTTTCCCCAACCCCCTTCACACCAGGCACGTTGTCTGAGGCATCACCTACAATAGAAAGATAGTCGATGAATTGATGCGGAGGAACGCCCCACTTCTTCTCTACAGCAGCAGAGTCGTAGCGAATATCCTTCATCGTATCGTAGAGCCAAATTCCATCCTCAACGATTTGCCCAAAGTCTTTATCACCACTGACGATAAAAACTTCGTAATTTTCTTTCTTCCCCCAACGAGCCAAAGTTCCAATGATGTCATCGGCCTCATAGCCTTCAGCTTCATAGGCAGGAATTCCCATAAATTCAGCTAGTTTTTTAATATAGGGAATTTGCACACCGAGATCTTCAGGCATCTCCGTGCGATGAGCTTTATAAGCGTCATAAACTTCTTTTCTGAAGGATGGCTCTTTACGGTCATAACAAAAGACGATGTATTCAGGATTGTCTTCTTTTTTAAGTTTGATCAACATCGACAAAAAGCCGTAGATCGCATTGACTGGTAAACCAGAAGGAGATGTGAGAGTGCGGATCGCGTAGAAAGCACGAAAGAACATCGCGCTCACATCGATTAGATAGATTTTTTTCATGTGAATGTCTCCCTCGAATAAGCCCTAAAGCAATACACCGATGGGATACATTTGTCGACGGTTCTAGATGTTATTCTAGCTCTGCCTTAATGCGTGAAAAATCAATTTGCGAAAGAGCGTTTTGAACTAATGAGTTCTCTGCTGCAGGACGCGCCATGATCTCTTCAGAATTGGCCTCTGCTTGATTATTCAGAATCTCTAATTCACTTCGCAATTTGAAGTCGATATCCAACAAGCCGGATTCGAATTTTTCGATATCAGCCGCTGAACAGGCAAGTTTATGTGCCATCTCTGCGCGGCTCCAGCCAAGGCGCAGACGAAGGAGGCGAACAGCCTTTTGATCCCAAACAAGTGTATTGTTCTCTGTCATATAAGACCCTGTTTTTACTCTAAAAATGATTATTTAGAGTTAAAACACTAGTCATATCTTAGGGATTAAGGATTTGCAATAGGGCAAATAAGACGCCAAGTCTCATTCGTCGGAGAATACGAAAACAAGGTCGTGCTCGCCTGCCAAATCCAACCTGTCGCGAGCCTGACGCTCAATATAGGCTGGATCTTTAGCTTGAGTGAGCTGCAAGTTGAGGGACGCAATATTTTCATGGGTCTGCTCAATTTCGGCAGTGATGCGGTCCATATCGCGATGAAGATTCCAAAGACGGAAAATATTCCCATTCAACACGATAGAAACCGTGAAGAGCGCCAAACAAGTGAGCGCTACTTTAGAAGGTTGATTTAGAAAATTACGGATGAAACTCGCAAGCTGCATGAACCACATACTAGAAAGTGTAATCCTCTGTCGCGTCCAAGACTACAAGACCGAAGTCCAATTCGAAAAAGATCGTTCAATTAAAGATTTTGAATTTCCAATAAATTCACTAGGTAAGATTGCTGAGAAGACTTTTCAAAGACACGTGGCCGTAATTCTTTGAGCTCAAAAAATGCAAAAGCGAGTATAGCCTTTGCTAGACTCGCTTTTGGTGGATCTCCTGTCCATTGCTAACAGGAGGTGTCCGATGCGTAAACACAAGTATTTACGTATTCGACGTGTTCTAGAGATTACTAAAGTTTTTTTGATCATCGTTTTGTTAATCTTGACGATCGTCGCAGAATTTAAAGTCCTTTAAGCACCATCTCCCGACAAGTAACAAAACAGTCCCACGGACCCGTGACTGGAAAACAGGGACTGCAACCCCGACAGAGCAGCAACACAAGGACGTTTCTAGCAGGGGCACCTTCTACAACGCGGCAGGCGGGCCTTTTTCACTGATCTTTCAAAGGTTGTTCAAAAGTGGGTGTATGCACAAAAATGCTAAAGCATTTTTGAGGCGCAGCCCACGCGGAAGGTTCCGCCCGCAACGGAGGCGTACTAAATGTACGCCGAAGAGAGGACGGGGCCTGACAACGCATACCAATTCATCAACTTAAGGTCAGTCAAAAAGGTTCGAATGCAAGGCGGAGGTGGGCTCTCGCAGCGCAGGCGTGCTTCAAGCACGTCGGAGCGAGAAAGCCTGCCGACAACGCGGCAGGCGGGCCTTTTTCACTGATCTTAGCGGAAGGCTGCTTTGTCCCAGTATACTCCCATCCCCCCCAAATCCTCTTCAATACGAAGAAGCTGGTTGTACTTCGCCGTGCGTTCGCCGCGGCATAAGCTTCCAGTTTTGATTTGTTGGCAGTTAAGAGCAACGGATAGATCTGCGATCGTTACGTCTTCAGTTTCACCTGAACGATGAGACATTACGGTTTTATATTTATTACGCTGAGCTAGATTCACAGCTTCAAAAGTTTCAGTCAGAGTTCCGATCTGATTTACTTTAACCAAAAGTGCATTGGCTGCTCTTTTTTCTAAGCCCATGCGCAGGCGTTTTGGATTTGTTACAAACAAATCGTCACCGACTAGCTGAACAGTAGAACCAAGAACAGAAGTTGCTTTTACCCATGAATCCCAATCATCTTCAGAGAAACCATCTTCAATAGAGATTAATGGATATTTCTCACTCCAAGATTTGTAGATGCCCAACAATTCTTCAGGCGCAATTTTAGATCCTTGCCATTGGTATTTACCGTCAGCAAACATCTCAGTAGCAGCAACGTCCAAAGCTAAGAATACGTTTTGACCTGGATCATAACCAGCATCAACAATCGCATTCATCAAAAGATCAAGAGCTTCTTGGTTAGAGCTAAGTTTCGGAGCAAAGCCACCTTCATCGCCCACACCAGTAGAAAGACCTTTTTTGTTCAAAATCTTTTTAAGAGTGTGGAAGATTTCAGTGCCGGCTCTTAATGACTCTGCATAAGAGTTGTTAACAGTTGGCACAATCATGAACTCTTGAATGTCCAAACCGTTGTCAGCGTGCATTCCACCGTTGAGAACGTTCATCAATGGAACTGGAAGACGGCAAGCTTGAGAACCGCCAACATAGCGATAAAGAGGAAGGCCAGAATCAAGAGCGGCCGCTTTTGCTACCGCAAGTGAAACTCCGAGAATCGCGTTAGCACCAAGGTTTGATTTATTATCAGTGCCGTCGATTTCGCGCAGAATTTTATCAATGTAAACTTGATCCGTAACTTGTAGGCCTAAAATTTCTGGAGCGATTTTCTCACGAACGTTATCAACAGCTTTATAAACACCTTTTCCAAGGAAGCGCTTTTTATCATCGTCACGAAGTTCACAAGCTTCATGGGCACCTGTTGATGCACCTGATGGCACAGCTGCTCGTCCCATATTTCCCGCTGCTGTTGTTACTTCAACCTCAACTGTTGGATTTCCGCGGCTATCTAAAATCTCTCTGGAGATAACACCCATAATTTCAGACATCTTATTTACCTTCCTGTTCGCTATTGTTCAGATGCATTTTTTTGACAACTTCCATACTCTCAAAAACGGTGCGTGGATATTGAGTCTTTACGTGCTCCCAATCCATGCGCCTCATTGCTTCTTTAACTCCGGCTGGCATCTTACTTTGTTGCCCTAAAAGCATCGTAATAAGTTGCTGAGCTCGAACCATATAGTCATGCATTCTTGCTAGATTTTGGTTCAAAACATAACTTGAAGGCACACCGCCGGCGGCATCCCTCATCACAACATCATCATAAATTAATAAGGCCTCAGTGACTGGCGCTTGAGGAGCTTTGCCCCCTTCGGCACGAGTTTGCTTTTCTAGATCCCGAACCTTGGCTTCAAGGTCGTTCACATACTTTTGCAAATCTTCGCGTTCACGCTGAGTATTTTGCAAATCATCAATGAGGCTTTGGAAAAGTGCCGGACTGACTTGATGACCAAGACTTTCCTCTTCGACAAAAGAATCTTGCTTAATCGCCCAAGTCATTTGAATTGTGATATCTGTCCATTCACACTTCGCCAACGGCTGACCGACATAAACGGGCAAGGACTCAAAAGCGGCCTTAAGATAAGTTGTCACTAAAGGGTATTGCTCCGCCGACAATGGAAGATCGAAAGAAATCTTTTCGTCATCGCGACGAAGATTTTCAACAGGCGGTTTCGGAGAAATAAAGTAAGAAAGGAACTGCTCTGGATTGTTAAAAATTTCCTGAGGACGAGGCATCATGCGCAAAACGCTATCGAGCACTCCCCATGATCTTAACTGAGGACCATCGTGTCCCGCTCTTTCAAGCAAGCTTTCGCTATTCTTTAAGGGAAGGCGCAAAACCAATCTTAAAAACTCTTCCATATCAGGTGCGCTGATCCAATAGGAAGGATCACGCATGAGCTCTAAGGGCAAATGAGTTTGATCATAGAGGACCGACAGGTCCTCGCCCTGCTCTTCCAAAATATTTAAGACTGCGTTTGAAATCTTACAACTAAAGTGCACGAATTATTCTTAGCTTATATTCGAGCTAGGATAAACATCTAAGAGGCTCCCTCAGAGGAAGTTGACTCGCTGTATAATCAAGCGACTTTAGCGAACTTAGATTTCGGAAATGGAAGTTTGTTATCAATAATCTCATCCATAAAGGATGGGACGTTGCCTGTGGACTGCAACTGCCCTTCTAATTTCCCGTCGGGACGACGTGTTAAACGAGACATTTCAAAGATAGGAATCACGTTGTAAGAGCCATCCTCATTGAATCCGCGCACTTCACTAATATGAGAGATACGTCTGGATCCATCTGAGAACCTTGAAACCTGAATAATTATCTCAATCGCGGAGACAACCTGAGAACGAAGAGCTTTCTCACTGATTTTAGAATCTCCACCTTGTGCTAAGGCTTCCAAGCGGACAATCGCATCTTCGGGAGTGTTCGCGTGGACTGTTCCCATACAGCCTTTGTGGCCTGTGTTCATGGCGTTGAGCAACTCTAACGCCTCTGAAGAACGCACTTCCCCGACAATAATACGATCTGGACGCAAACGAAGAGCACTCTTGAGTAGGTCCTTGATAGAGACCTCGCCTTTACCACCTTGATCGGCTTGGCGAGTTTCAAACATCACGACATGTTCGTAGTCCACTTGAAGCTCTGAAGAGTCTTCAATCACCATCACACGCTGACCTTTAGGAATACGTGTGCAAAGCAATGACAACAAAGTGGTCTTACCAGAACCTGTACCACCACTGACGATCATGTTTTTACCGAGAAACATACAAATATCTAAGAACCTGGCGCCATCTTCTGTAATTGCGCCGAGCTTGATGTATTCGGCAAATGTAATCTGATTATTTGTAAACTTACGAATCGAAAGAGTTGTGCCTTTGCGTGACATAGGAGGAATAACGGCGGCAATACGCGAACCATCTGGCAAGCGTGCATCGAGCCTTGGCGACTCGTCATCAATACGACGACCAACAGATTGAGCAATCGAATTCACAGCCGCTCTAAGATCATCTTCAGACGGAAACGTTTCGGGAACTCTTTCGAGTTTCCCTTTTCTTTCGACGAAGATTTCTTTGGGGCCATTGACGAGAATTTCAGACACACCGCCATCGTCTAGGTATTTTAAAACGGGACCTAGATTCTGCTGGATGGTTTGTTTAAAAACACTTGATGCGTCTGACATGGGCCTATCCGGTTATTTCGTTGATGCGGGCTTTCTCTGTCCATTGTCCGAGAAAATAATAAACTTTCCTTGAACCGCAGTTTCAGGGCACTGATAAGAGAACACTCCATCTGTCTTTGGACTTACTACAAAAGTTTTTTGTTCGCCAAACACTGTATTATGATGCTCTGAAAATGCGTCTAAGATAAAGCTGACGTTTTTCTCTGATCCATTCACATTCACAACATGGATACGATAGTTGCCACCATTTCTTAAGCGCACAACTTCAGGTACGAAACCTTTATCAGTATTCATGATCACAATGTCTTGTGCAGGCTCTGCACTATCAAAGACCTTGTTTAAAATATTTAAAGAGTTTTCTTCCCTGATACTTGCAGGAAGACGATCGTCATCTTTAACTTTATTGAACTGCACTTGTCGTCTTGAGAAGTCTACTTCCCAAGCCATTGCCGGAGTTGCAATAAAAACTAAAAGTGCACAATTAATGCAAGTCTGAACGATCTTGGAATTCACAAAACTCACGCGCAACCTCCATGGCGATAAAGTTCACAGACCTAGAGTCCATAGTGTGAAGCTTTTGCACCAGAAGATTCATATCTCCTCTGCACGCATTGATCTTTTGAAAAGCGTCGCTCAAAATTTGAGGCTGAGACATCATTTCTTTGGTAACTTCATTCCAATCCATTTTAAGAACTGGATCGATAGCGCCGATTGCATAAAGAGCATCGAATACTGTCTGTAAATCACCTTGAAGAAACATCAAATCCCCCTCTGAGCTTTGCGACTTCACACTGCCATACTTTCTTCGGCGGAAGTCTCTTAGAACTTGAGTCAATTTGAGGCGATTTTTGATGATTTGAGGAGTTGTATCATTTGACGCTGGCCTCTTGTCTTTCTCGACTGTGGGCCAGCAGAATGTGGAATTTTTTGCCGATTATTCAGACGCTTCAGGACTTTCTTTGTCCTCATGGGAGCTTTCAGGCTTTGCTTCACCTGCTGCTTTTAGGATCTTTTCCGCAGTTTCTGAAGGCGATGCTGTGCCCTTCATCATGCGCAACTTTCTTTCACTGATAGCTTCTTTGGTCACCGTGATTTTAGCGTTCTGAATTCGCTCCGTCATGCTTCTCTCAAAGCCTTCCGTGGCGATATAGGGTTTTAATTCTGACAATAGATTTTCAAGAAAAACGACATATGTTACTTGTACTACGGGCTGAAAAGCTTTGGGATTTTTTAGAGCATTGATCGCTTCGTCAGTTAATTGACTGATCGTTTTTTCCCAGGACCCTAGATCATCTAGATTCGTACGCAATGGAGCGACGACTTTGTTGATCATATCATCGTCGTTTGGTCTAGCATACACTGCTTGCAAAGCTTCCTTCAGAGGAACCTCTTTGCCATGCGCTGATTTTTTGGACTCAGCAATTTTGTCATTCACAATTTTCGCCATCTGATCAAGATCTTTGACTGTTAATTGCGAGTACGTAAATAGCAAACCTGCCATCGCGTTTGTTGAAAATACAAATACTAGAAGTGTTAAAAGAATGTTTAGTTTTTTCATATTTCTAGTTTAAAGACATAGCCCCCAGCTTCAAGGCCAGAAACGTTAGGACCTTTGTCGGGGATTTTTTCCTTCCCTCTCACGACAACTTGTTGTCAAATAGAAGGGCTTAAAAAACTAATCCATCCTGGAGGATACATTGAAAGCACTAAAATTATTTGGCATCAGCGCTATTGCCCTGACTCTTGTTAACTGCGCACCTTCTGCAAAACAACTTAAAGAAGCTGTTGAAAAAGATCCAAGCATCGTTTTTGCGGCAATTGAAAAAGATCCAGAGCAGTTCATTGAAGTTGTTAACAAAGCAGCTCAGAACGCTCAACGTAAAGCTCAAGAAAAAGCAGTTGAAGACGAAGGTAAAAAACGCGACGAAGAATTCGCAAACCCACTAGTTCCTGCTGTTGAAGAAGGCCGTGTTATCTTTGGTCCAAAAGACGCAAAAATCACGATCATTGAATACTCTGACTTCGAGTGCCCATACTGTGCTCGTGGCCATGCTACAGTTGAAGAAGTGATGAAAGCTTACCCTAAAGATGTACGCGTTGTATTCAAACACTTACCTCTTGATTTCCATCCACTTGCAATGCCTGCTTCAAGATACTTCGAAGCAATCGCTATGCAAGATTCAGCTAAAGCTAAGAAATTCTATGACCTAGTGTTCGAAAACCAAGGTGACCTTAGAACTAAAAAAGAAGGCGCTTTGAAAGACTTCGCTAAACGCGCAGGTGCGGACATGAAGAAGTTAGAAAAAGATCTTAACAGCGAAGAAATCACTAAGCGCATTGAAGCTGACATGGAAGAAGCTCGTAAGTTCAACTTCTCTGGTACCCCAGGCTTCTTGATCAATGGTGTTTCACTTCGCGGTGCATACCCATTCTCTGAGTTCAAAGAGATCATCGACAGACATCTTTCTAAGTAATTAGAAGTCTTCTCAAAAAACCCGCCACCTCGGCGGGTTTTTTTTTGCCTTTTTGTCGATTTTCTTTGAGAGCAAGTCCCTATTCTGCATAAAATAAGCGGATTAGCACTAAACAGCAGACTGCTCAAAAAGGAGGCTCGATGAAAGCCCACGCAAAGTCTCTTATCATTAAAGCCCAAGACGATCTTAATTTAGCCAAAGCGCATATCGATAACCAAAGCCAACATGACATTGTAGGGTATAATCTTGCTCAAGCCTGCGAGAACTTTCTAAAAGCTCTTTGCGAAATGCGTGAACTGGAATACCCAAGTGACGATGCCGGACATGACTTAGATAATCTGATGCAAATTCTTGAAGAGCATAACTTTTCTGCCATCTCTTCTCATGCCGATATCATTGAGCTCACGCCGTATAACTCAACCAGCGCTTCCATCCGCCCTCAAGATCGCCTCGATCTCTATGAGTACGTCGGTTATGTCGAGAACTTAAAGAACCTTGTCGGCGAACAAGTTAAAATTTTCTAAGCAAACTCAAACATAATTTAAGAATCAGAATGAAGCCTGACGATTGATAATCATCAGGCTTTTTCTATGGAGTCTTTGTAACTCAGAGCCTTTTAACATCTCCAATCCTTTTCCCTCTCATACTTCGAGCGCATCTCTTAAAATAGAAAAGCCCTTAAACCCTTAATAAACACACCGCAGAGTCAGCCTCCTTTTTGGCCTGACTTTGTGGTTCACCCCGTTGTGGAGGACCCTATGTTAGTCAGAGATATCATGCACAAAAAAGCCAAAGTCATTAACTTCCAAGACTCTGTGGAGGCTGCTGCAAAGTTAATGGTTTCCGAAGATTGCGGCTCAATCCCCGTAGAAAAAGACGATCGAATGATTGGAATGCTGACCGATAGAGACATCGCCATTCGCGTTGTTGCTAAAGGCAAAGACCCCAAGAAAACAAAAGTGCAAGATGTGATGAGTGAGGGGATCAATTATTGTTTTGAAGAAGACAGTCTGGACGAAGCCTCTACTAAAATGTCTGGTAAAAAGCACCGCCGTCTTCCGGTCATTAACAAAGAACGCCGCCTGGTTGGCATGTTGAGCCTGGGCGACATTGCCCGTAAGGACCAAGCTGCGAAAGTCAGCGGAGATATTCTGACTCACGTGTCTCAATAATAGAAAATAAAAAAGGAGTGAGATCCTCACTCCTTTTTACTAAATTTGACTTCGACTTCAAAAGCTAAAGCTTCAAAGGAAGTATCTCATTAGAGAGCATCGCCGAAGCGTCTGACAAATGCACAACTAACGGAGAAATAACGACTCCCTTTTGATGCGCTTGACGTAGAAGTTCGCCATATTTGGGATCAATATCGTCGGCCGGTGCAAACCACTGACAGTCATTGCGCTGAACCGTAAAGACAAGTTCGGCCGTGTGCCCTTGATCCACTAAATCCATCAGCTCTTGAACGTGCTTTTGCGCTCTCTCAGAGACCGCATCTGGGAACTTCGCAATACCATCTTCTGCTAGAGTCACATTCTTGACTTCGATAAAGTGCTTGTTGTCTTTACCCTCTTGCTGAAGGGCAAAATCCAAACGAGTGGCAGCACTGATTTTAAATTCAGGTTTCACGGAATGAAAGGTCGACCAACGAGGGAATTTTGAATCTTGCTGCGCAATCGACCCTTCGATCGCTTCTTTGACAAGCGCGTTGGGAGTCGATGTATTCACGCCAACCCAAGCTCCTGTTTCAGCTTGAACCATCTCTAGAGTAAATTTCAATTTTCTTTCCGGATTATTACTCGGAGAAATAAGACAAGGGCGTCCTGCTATATTAAGCCCCTTCATGCTGCCTGTGTTCGGAACATGGGCGACAACAACTTCTCCATTGAGTTCAATGTCTGCAAAGAACCTTTTATAGCGTTTCAGAAAAGTTCCCGCTAACAGCTTTGTTGAATATTCCATACCCTCCCCTTTTGCTGGTAATTCAGCAGGCCTGCGAAGTGAGCTGACCTCTGCCCTCTTGCCCTTACATTTTTTCAATGCTCCGTTCATTCCAATTCTTAGGGGGCTTAGCAAGGTTTTTAACATCCGATGACATGCTCCCCCTCAGAATCGAGCTTTTGAACGTCGTTTTTGCACATTTTGAAGGCAAAATGCGCATGGCTAGCGCCTAACGCCTCGTATAATTCGGTGCAAATGGGCGCCGCAAAGACTAGAAGGAACTGTCCATTTTTTTTAGGAATGCAGAAACTACGCAAGTGCTTTAAATCTCTTGAAAGTTTTAGATTTTTTGCGAAAGTCTGCGCTAAAGGATTTTCTAAAATTTTAGGACCTTATTTTGGCTGAACCCCGCACTGATTTTTAATCTCTACGGATCGTTCCAGCACAAAAATTTTTGAATAGTTTTATAAGACTCAACAAGGAAAGGAACTTCCTCAAATGGCAACAGATGTAAAACTGCCCGAACTTGGCGAAGGCGTCTCTGAAGGTGAATTAGTTCAATGGTTAGTAAAGCCGGGTGACTCTGTAAAAGCAGATCAACCGATTGCTGAAGTTCTGACTGACAAAGCAACTGTCGAAGTTCCGACTCCGGTAGCTGGCGTTGTGAAAGAAGTTAAATTTAAAGCTGGTGATGTGATCACTGTAGGCTCTACGATGATTACTCTTGATGGCGCCGCTCCTGCGAAAGCAGCCGCAGCCGCAGCCGCAGCTCCAGCTCCTGCAGCCACGACTTCTACTCCAGCACCTGCTGCACCAGCAGCGGCAAACGGAAAAGCTCAAGACATCAAACTTCCTGAATTGGGCGAGGGTGTTTCTGAAGGTGAACTTGTAAACTGGTTAGTAAAACCAGGTGACTCTGTAAAAGCAGATCAACCCATTGCTGAAGTTCTAACGGATAAAGCAACTGTTGAGGTTCCAACTCCTGTTGCTGGAACTGTTAAAGACCTTATGTTCAAATCAGGTGATGTTATTAAAGTAGGCTCTACGATGATCACTTTGATCGGTGGTGGTTCTGCTCCAGCAGCAACAGCTCCTGCAGCCCCAGCCCCAGCGCCAGTAGCAGCGACTCCTGCGGCAATAGCTCCGGTAGCGGCTTCGACATCGACTGCAACATCTGGTATTTTCCCACCAGTTGCTGATTCGAAAGTTTTAGCAACTCCAGCTACTCGCAGACTTGCTCGCGAGATCGGTGTTGATATCAATGCTCTTAGCGGCACAGGCCTTGCGGGTCGCGTGACTCGTGAAGATGTTCTTGCAGCTCAAGGTAAAGCTCCGGCGAAAGCAGCAGCTCCAGCAGCGGCAGCTAGCATGACTATTCCTAAACCTGCTTACACAGGCCCAGTTGGTGCTGCTGAAAACAGAGTTCCACTTATCGGTATCCGTAAGCGTATTGCTGAAAACATGCAGCGCTCTAAGCACGTGATTCCACACTTCACAATTATGGATGAAGCAAAAGTGGACTCTTTAGTTGCGATGAGAGAATCACTTAAAGAGCACGCTGAAAAACATGGAACAAAAATCACTTATCTTCCAATCGTTATCAAAGCGATGGTTGCAACTATTCGTGAGTTCCCAATGTTCAACGCGTCTATCGACGATGCTGCGGGTGAAATCGTTTACAAAAACTACTTCAACATCGGCTTTGCAGCGGACACTCCAAACGGACTTGTTGTTCCTGTGATCAAAGATGCTGACAGAAAGAACATCTTAGAAATTTCTAAAGAGATTCTAGATCTTTCTAAGCGTGCGCGTGATGGTAAGTTGAAACCAGACGAAATGAAGGGTGCAACTATCACTGTTACAAACATCGGTTCTATCGGCGGAACATACGCAACTCCTGTGATCAATCACCCTGAAGTTGCAATTCTTGGAATGTATAAAATCGACGAAAAAGCAGTTGTTAAAGATGGCCAATTAAAAGCTATCAAAGTTCAAAACTTCACAATGACTGCAGACCACAGATTAATTGATGGTGCGGTAGCAGCTCGCTTCCTAGCTTCATTCATCGGTCGCATCGAGAATCCAGGTAAACTTTTAGTGGAGATGATTTAATGGCTCAGAATTTTGACGTTGTAGTAATTGGTGCAGGACCTGGCGGATACGTAGCAGCTATCCGCTCTGCTCAGCATGGTTTTAAAACAGCAATCATCGAAAGAGAATTTCTTGGTGGCGTGTGCTTAAACGTAGGATGTATTCCTTCAAAAGCGATGATCACTGCTACTCATTTACTTCATAAAGCTCAACACGGCTTCGCCGAAATGGGTTTGAACATTAAAGGTGGAATTGATGTAGATATGAAGAAGCTAGTCACTTGGAAACAATCTGTTTCTGATAAAATGGCTGGCGGCGTGAATCAACTTCTAAAAGGAAATGGCGTAACTATCATTTCTGGAGAAGCTGAATTCAAAAGCTCTAAAGAAATCACTGTGAAATCTTCTAAAGGCACAGAGTCTGTCCAAGCGAAACACTTCGTTGTAGCTACAGGTTCTCGCCCGATTGAAATCCCAGGTTTCAAATTTGACGAAAAAGATATCTGCTCTTCTACAGGCGCTTTAGCATTCGATACTATTCCAAAACGCGTTGCTGTTATTGGTGGTGGCTATATCGGTCTAGAGATCTCTTCTTACCTACGTAAATTAGGTACTGAAGTAACTGTGATTGAAGCTCAGTCTTCATTACTTGCAGGCGTTGTTGATCCAGATTGCGCGCAAGTAGTGACTCGCAAGCTTAAAAAAGATGGCGTAAATGTTATCTACGGAGCTAAAGCAAAATCTCAGAAAAAAGTAAAATCAGGTTACGAAGTTACTGTTGAGATTAACGGTAAAGATGAAGTTATCCCTTGCGATAAGATCCTCGTAACTGTGGGTCGTCGTCCAAATGGTGACCAAGCAAATCTAAAAGCAGCTGGCATCCAAGTGGATGAGCGTGGTTTCGTTAAAGTAGATGCTCAAAGACGCACAACCGTTAGCAACATCTTTGCTATCGGTGATATCTGTGGCCAACCAATGCTTGCGCACAAAGCATCCCACGAAGGTGTTTTAGTTGCAGACGTTATTGCCGGACAAAATCGCGTATATGACGCTAAAACAGTTCCAGCAGTTGTGTTTACAGATCCAGAAATCGCTTCTGCGGGTATGACTGAAGACGAAGCTAAGAAAAAAGGATTCACAGATCTATTGATCGGTAAATTCCCGTTCGCAGCTAATGGTCGTGCCGTGAGCATGTCTGAAACAGATGGTTTTGTGAAAATGATCGCTGACAAAAAGACGAACATCATTTTGGGCGTTCACATCGTAGGACCTGAGGCTTCAAACTTAATTTCTGAAGCGGTTCTAGCTATCGAAATGGGTGCTCGCCTTGAGGACTTGTCTCTATCTATCCACCCTCATCCAACTCTGGGTGAGACAATGATGGAAGCGGCTGAAGCGACTCTAGGACACGCCATCCATATCATTCAAAGACCTTTACGTAAGTAGTTAGAGAAGCGGGAACCTTCAAACAGTTCCCGCTTTGCTTTTCGACACTGATATTCATCCTTGAAACCCCATCCAGTTACGGAAAGTGCCGCTTCGACACCAAAAACTTCGGCACCATTTCTGCAGTGTTTTAAAAAAAAGATTTTATTTAGCCATTTTGGCACTGTTTCTATTGGGGGAAATATGAAAGCTTTCTTTATCGCTCTTGCAGCATTTGCAATGCTTGCATCATCAAATGCATCTGCATACTTTGACAATTCAAATCCTGAAACTGCTCAGGTGCGCCCTGGCCCAGGTCGCCCAGGTCCTTACCCTGGACCGGGAAATCCACCGCGCCCAAATCCGGGTCCACGCCCGACTCCGCGCCCAACGCCAGTACCAGCGCCACGCCCGAACCCAGGTTACCCACCACCACCGAACTATCGCGTTCAACACGTAACTTGTACTTCGTACAACTACCGTTACAACGAGTGCTACTTCAGTGTTTACGGTGTGACTAATATCCGCATCGTTAGACAAAACTCTTACGACGCTTGTGTATGGGGTCGCTCTGCAGGAGCTTACAACAATAAAGTATGGGTCGACAGAGGTTGCAGCGCGACTTTTGAAATCGTATCTCACTACTAAGTTCCACTTGAATCTGTTCAATTCGACAAAAGAGCTCTTCCAAAAGAAGAGCTCTTTCTATTTCAAACGCCTTGCAAACCTTTGTCCTCTACCAAAATTTCTTGAAAATCCCAGCCCTCTGTAGCGATTTTAACAAAATTAAAGCTCTTCTATCGACAATACTATTTGTCCTTGTCAAAATTTAAGAGTGGACGCAGTAAAGCCTCTTCTCATAGGCCTTTCAGCTCGGATTATCCATAAGACTTCCGAGGACTTTGAGGTTAAAGGGAAAACCATTCAGTACTTAGAGCAGAATCTTGCCCATCTCGTGGGCCAAGAAGGTGCCCTTGTTGTGATGATCCCATCACTTGAGTCCCACTCCATCCTTGAGCGCAGTGATCTTGATGTGCATAAATATGCCGAAGCCCTTGATGGACTTGTCCTCCAAGGTGGCGTCGATATCTCTCCATCACTTTATGGTGAAGAGCCCTTAGAAGTGATGTCTCAACATCGCCAAGACCCTATTCGAGATCGCTACGAAATGAAGCTCTTGCATGCCTTCGTGCAGAGAAAGAAACCTGTCCTCGGAATCTGTCGCGGCTTTCAACTGATGAATGTCTACTCTGGGGGGACTCTGTTTCAGGACTTACCGACTCAACGCCCTCAAGAGGTCGCGCACTACCGCTCAGATCTATATGATCGCCTAACCCACGATGTGAAGTTTGTTGAAAACGGAATGTTGCAAAAGCTTTACGGCAAAGACGAGGGGAAGATCATTTCCATTCACCATCAAGGTGTTAAAAAATTAGGTTATCAACTCACGGCAGAAGCTCATTCTGACGATGGCCTTATTGAAGCTTTTAGCAGCCAAGTGCACCCGTTTTTCGTAGGCGTTCAATGGCATCCTGAGTTTCAACAAATCGAAGGGGTTTTATCGGCCCAACCGCTGGTTGAAGCCTTTATTCAAGCCTGCCACGAGCAACGTTTAGCTCCGGCGACACGCCTTCATCTGACGGCAAACTCTTAGTAAATTCATACACTTAGATTTTAGATATCTTTAAAACCTCATTTTCAATTAGGTTTCATCTTCAATGGTTTCTCAATTAGACAAAATTCCTCCTGAACTGTTGTCGTAGGCATCGGCTTCGGCTATTTCCTTGCCATCATTAAAGGAGTTCAGAAAATGAAACTATTATTAGCTTCAATGGTTGTTCTTGCCGGTCTTTCTGCAAAAGCAGAAACGTTAACAATCTACACAGATCGCCCAACAGAGCGTCTTCAACCTCTTGCTGACAAATTCAAAGCTGAAAAAGGCGTTGAAGTTGTTATCGTTGAAAAAGGTTATGACGATCTTGCTAATCAAATCGAAGCTGATGGAGCTGCAACTCCTGCAGATCTTCTTTTCACTAAAGACATCGTTTATCTTTCTGACATGACTAAGCGTGGTCTTCTTCAGCCATTGAGCGATGTAAAAGTTCAAAACAGTGTTATCCCAGCTATGCGTGATCCAAATAATAACTGGGTCGCTGTAACTTTCAGAGCCCGCACAATGGTTTACGATCCATCTCGCGTAGATGCTTCTGAACTTTCTGACTATGAAGATCTTGCGGATGCTAAATGGGCCGGCCGTATTTGCCTACGTGGTTCACGCGGTACTTACAACGTAGCTTTAATTGCTAGTTTCATTCACCACAAAGGTGAAACTGCTGCTAAAAACATCATGGCGGGTATCCTTGATAATATGGCGGCTGATGTATTCCCGAATGACATTGCTATGATGAATGCGATTGCAAACGGTGTGTGTGACGTGGGTATTTCTAACACATACTACTTGGGTCAAGTTCTTGCACAAAACCCGAATTTCCCAATCAAGCCATTCTTTGCAAACCAAAACACAACAGGTGTGCACGTAAATGGTTCTGGTATTGGTATCGTAAAGCACTCTAAGAAAGCTGCTCTAGCTCAAGAGTTCATCGCTTTACTATTAACTAAAGAAGCTCAACTTCATTTATCTTCAGGTCACATGGACTACCCTGCTGCTGTAGGTGTTACTCCAAATACATTGATCGCTGACTGGGGAACTTTTAAAGTTGACGCTACTAACTGGTCAATCATTGGCGACAATGTTCCAGCTGCTAAGCAAATCATTAAGGAACTTGATTATAAATAATGAGCTCCTCTGTTTTTAAATCAATTGTGTTACTTTCAATCTTCGGCCTGAACTTTCAGGCCGAAGCCATTTCTGAAACCTCAAAAACGTCTGAGTTAGGTGCCGTAAAAATCATCGGTAGTTCTGAAGAAGAACTGACTCAACCAAGCTCTGCTCACTTCATCGATAAAGAGAAACTCGAGCTGCAACAGCAAAGTGACGTCAACCGCGTCTTGAAGCAAGTTCCAGGTGTCTACGTGCGCGAGGAAGACGGCTTTGGCCTTCGACCTAATATTGGACTTCGCGGAACTCATCCAGATCGCAGTAAAAAAATTGTGATCTTGGAAGATGGGATCTTAATCGGCCCCGCTCCTTACTCAGCTCCGGCGGCCTATTACACTCCGTTTATGAGCAAGATTGAGTCTTTGGAGGTTTTCAAAGGCGTGGCCTCTGTCCCCTTCGGTCCGAACTCTATCGGTGGAGCTATTAACTACATCACTCGCAGTATTCCACGCTCTGATAACAACGAAATTGAACTTGGCTACGGAAGCTTCAACACTCAGAAGTACCGTGCAAACGTTGCACGCGTTTTTGAATCTGGCGGAGTCATGTTCGAAGGCACCCATATGCAAAACGATGGGTTCAAGAAACTGACTTCAGGTGCTGACACTGGTTTTTCTAAAAATGATTTTCTTTTAAAAGGAGAATACTTTTTAGACGAAGCTCGTAAGCAGAGCCTTCATGTTAAGATCGGATACGCGACCGAAGTTTCCAATGAGACTTATCTTGGTCTGACCATGGAAGATTTTGATAAAGATCCATTCCATCGCTATGCCGCTTCAGAGTTAGATAAAATGGACTGGCAACATGAACAGTATCAGATCTCTTATAAAAATCAGATCTCTGACAGCTGGGGTCTGTGGACGACACTTTATCATCATAAGTTTCACCGTGACTGGAGAAGGTTTGATGGGCTGACAGGAATCACTCAAACAATCAATGATGTGCTTCTCAATGACACTCCTACAAATCTCGGCTTAAGAGATATCTTAAGAGGAAATGCAGACTCAACAGGCAATGATGTAATTGTTTTGAACAACAATCGTTACTACTTCAGCCAAGGCGTGCAGCTAGGATCTTTCTCGGTTCACCCAGTGGGTGATTGGGTTCATCAACTGAGTGCAGGTCTACGCTTTCACGAAGACCAGATCAAGCGCGCTCACTTAAGCAATGAATACGCAATGACGGCGGGGCATCTTGTTCGCACCTCTAAGCCAACAGATGAGCTCACTCACAACCGAGACAATACCAAGTCTGTGGCTGTGACTCTTTCTGACGACATGATTTTAGACTCTGTCGGCAAAATGAAAAGCCTTAAAGTAACGACCTCTGTGCGTTTTGAGAATCTGACCTATGTGGAAGAGGATTTAAAAACAGGAGCCACGAAAGAGGGCTCAGAGAGTTTCATCGTTCCTGGAGTGGGCGTACTTCAACAAATTGACGATCAGTGGTCTGTCTTTGTCGGGATTAATCGTGGTTACTCCATCATTGGCCCAGGACAGAACATGAGCCAGAAGCCCGAGGAGAGCATCAACTACGAGCTTGGCACAAGATATTCAAATGCTGAGCATGAGTTCTTTGCCGAAGCCATTGGGTTCTTTAATGACTATCAAAACATTAAAGATACTTGTTCTTTCTCTTCAGGTTGCGGAACCTCTTCAGTGGATCAAAGCTTCGACGGTGGTCAGGCGCAGATTCGTGGCCTAGAGTTTCGCGCGCAAAAGGGTTTGCAGTATCAAGCTGTCTACTTCCCTGTTGGCGTCAGCGCGACTTATACCAAAGCTGAATTTAAAAATTCCTTCACATCGAACAATGAAGTTTGGGGTAAAGGCAATGTTCACTCTGGGGACCCAATGCCTTACGTTCCTGAGATGCAATACAGTTTGAATATCGGCGCACAATACAAAAAATTTGTGCACGAAACGACACTGACTTGGACTGGGAAAATGTACAACGAGGCCGTATCTACAGACCGTCGTGAAATTCCATCGTACGGAGTTGTTGATATGAACTTCCGCTATAACTATAGCGATGCAGGGGCGGTCTTTGCGCGTTTTGATAACGTCCTTGATAGAAACTATGTTGTTTCTTTAAAGCCTTACGGCGCTCGTCCTGGGAAACCACAAAGTGTGCTCTTAGGAATTAAGCATCACTTCTAAAGAAAAAAGGCGTCTTGCTAAACAAGGCGCCTTTTTTTATTTTTTAATTCGTTTCTATCACGCTCTTCAGTCTATCGTGCAGTCATCTATCTTTCTGTACTGCTGCTTATCTTCGTTGGTTCTTCACTACGAGTAAATCTGGATCTCACAGAGCCCCAAATATCCGTAAAGGGATTGATGTAGTGATGCCAAAGATTGGTTCGAAAGCGTTCGTTCAAACCCACCCTGATTCTTCCGATATCTTTTGAGCGCACCAATGTGCCAAAGAGCCCATCCCAAATAGCCAGACTCACTCCAAAGTTTTTATCATAGTGTCGCTCTTCACGAGAATGATGCAATTGGTGTTGAATAGGGCTGATAAGTAAATACTCTCCCCAACCAAATCCCAAGGGGATATGGCTATGTCGAAGATTCGCCCCTACGAGATTGAACAAGAAACCAAAGCCGTTGATTCCTAAAAGAGTCCATATCGAAAAACTAGAACCGAAGATATAAATAAACACACCAATCGAAGCCCCTAAACTAAGACTGTTACGAAGTATAGCGATTATGGACTCCACTGGATGCGCCCGATACAAAGTCACAGGAGTTAAGACCCTCGCACTGTGATGGAGTTTGTGGAAGTGCCAAAGGAAGGGAATCTTGTGCATTAACCAGTGGTTTATAAAGCGCAGGAAATCATCCCAAACAAAAGTACCGAGAGTGAAAACTAAAATCGCCCCCGAAGTGGCCTTCAGATCTAAGACATCTCCACCGCTAAACTTCACCAAAAAGCGAATCACCCATTGCGAAACATGAAAGGAACCTTCAAAAACAGGTACAAACAGGAAACTCTTAAAAAGAGCATTCAAAAAATAAATGAGATAGTCTTGCTTAGTAGAGGCATTCCACCAGTATTTTTTGCGAAAAACCCAGCGTTTCAGAAGGGTTCCCACAGAGATGTTTTGCCGTCTTGCAAGAATCCACAGAACTAAGACGATTAAAATGAAACTCGACAAGATGTTGACGTGATAGAGCCGCGATGTGGGCTCATCGAATTGAAATAGTAATTTTTGCAATCTTGTCCAAGATTCAAAGCTTTCTGACATAGCCCTTTTTAACACACGGGAAGCTTTTTCACACTCGAAAGCCCAGAATCCTCATTCAGTTTTCAATTATTCAGAGGTCACCATGAAAACTTGTCATTATGGGATTCTTGGGGCAGATAGTCAGACTGAAAGTGAGGACCTATGCAAGTAAAGAGCTTATTAGCTAGAACCACTCTTGGATTGGCGACAATTCTTCTGACAGCATCTTGTGCTGATTTCTTCCAAGATAATAAAGCGACATCTACAAAAAATACTAACTCTGGTAATAACCTTCCAGCGGGCCAACTTCCTGGTGAATTTCAAAAACCCAATGAAGGTCCTTTCAGCGAACAAAAGATGTTGATCAATATCGGCTTGAACGTGATCTCTCGCTCTGCTGACGATTTTGCCGCTCAAGTTCCGGTACTAAAACAATCTGTACGTCAATACTGTGAGGCTCTCGCTGCTGGAAGCTCAGCGCAACGCCAAGAGAACCAAGTTAAAATGGACTGGGAAAGAACAATGATGGCTTTCCATTCAGTCCGCTCTATTCCATTGGGACCTTTGATGGATGATGGCCGTTTCCTAAACGACTATATCTACTCTTGGCCATACCTTAACACTTGCAACATTGATAAGAACGTCTTTGAAAACGTACAAGCACCAACTTCTTCAGAGCGTTTGTTATTTAATGTGCGTGGCCTCGGTGCGATTGAGTATCTTCTTTTTGAAAACTCTTATGTATCAACTTGTAATATGCGTGCAAACCCAACAATGGCTGATTGGAACGCAAGAACACTTGCTCAAAAGAAGCTTGATCGCTGTGTATGGGCACAAGAACTGATGAACGATATCGATTCTAAAGCTCAGGGCTTAAAAACCAAGTGGGCTGTAGAACAAGGCAACTTCACTCACACTCTTGTTAACAACACTCGCTACCCAAACACTAAAGAAGCTATCAATGCTTTAACGGATGCTCTTGCAGATATTGAAATTCTTAAAGACGCGAAGTTAGGTAAGCCAACAGCTCGCCACAAAGATTGCTATAACGATAAATGCCCAAGTGACGTTGAACACAGGTACTCTGGAGCGTCTTTGCTTTCTGCTGAAGCTCAATTGAAAACTTTCAAAGCTGTTTTCACTGGTAGCTACGCTCAACAAGAAGCCTATGGCCTTAAAGACTTATTAGCTAAATCTGGAAGAGCCGATGTTGCACAAAAATTAATTCGCGCTATCGACCAAGCTCTTGCTTCTGTTGTTGCTGCTCAAGACCGCGGAACTCTAGAAGAACAAGTTCTTGCTATGGACCCAGAGCTTTGTAAGCAAACGACAATGACAGATCGTAAAGTTGAAATCTGTGCGGTTCACGCCGATGTTCGCGAAGTGGCCTTCTTACTAAAAACAGAAGTCCTTGCGGCACTTGCATTGAGAGCTCCTCCGACTCACCAAGGGGATAACGACTAAGCAGCTCTCTTTAAACTGAGAAAAAGGCACCTAAAAGGGTGCCTTTTTTTATTCCTCTCACAGCCCCCGCCCATCAAGGCTTGGCCAAATTTAGGCCTCGCGAAGAACCATTTTTGCCCTAAACTGTCTCTTTCTTAGACGTTTCCCAAGCCATAAGGAATTTAAGCATTTTATAACAAGCATCAGTCTTGCTCTAAGAGTGAGTATGATTAAAGTAAGCCTTCTCCAAAAAGCGAAGAATACTTATAACTTTAAAAGACCCCTCCTTTTATCGTTGGCCTGCCTCACTCTGCCGATCGCAGTGGGCACGGTCTATGTTGATAGATCTGGAGTGAGCAATCAGAACTTCGTTGAAATCGAAGCTCCGTTAATCCTTAAGAAACAAATACCCTCCTATGATGATGCTAAGATCAATGCTCTTGCTGATGCTCAAGAACGTATCGGCGAAGAGTTTCAAATCTCTGATCTACTCAAAGACCGCGTAGGATTCTGGTTTGATATTTATGCTAAATACGATTCCAACCAAAGAGTCATCCATCATACACTTTACCCTTGGATCGTTTACAAGGTTGTCGATGTCAGTGAGATCATCAACGCTGACATGCCGAAAGCACGCTGGATGCGAAATCAAAAAGCAGATGCCCTTGTAAAACAAGAAGTTCAGGCTATTCGCAAAGCCCTTAAAAAGATCTCAAACACCGGCAAGGCCGATACTAATAACGAAGCCGAAAACCTCGTGGTACAGGCTCTCGCTCCTTTAAAAGGAAACTTGAAAGTGAATGCACGCAAAGCCCTTAAAGCGGTGCGCACCCAAACAGGACAGAAGAACTACTTCTCAGCAGCTCTTGAAGTCAGTCCGCTTTACTTAAGTGGAATGGAAGAGATCTTTGAACAACACCGCCTTCCCAAAGAACTCACGCGCCTTCCCTTTGTTGAAAGCAGCTTTAACAAGCACGCCGTCAGCAGAGTCGGCGCCTCTGGTATTTGGCAATTCATGGATTATACCGGCAAGAGTTTCATGACGGTGAATAAGTATATTGATGAAAGAAAGTCTCCGTTCAAAGCCACGCAAGCAGCGGCTAAACTTTTAAAGGAAAACCATCTGATCTTAAGAAAGTCGTGGCCTCTTGCCATCACAGCGTGGAACCACGGTCCGCCAGGAGTTCGTCGTGCTATTAAGAAAACGAACTCTACAGATCTAGGAAAAATTTTGAATCATCCAGCAAAGACCTTCGACTTTGCTTCGACGAATTTCTATAGCGAGTTCTTGGCAGCTCTCTATGTAGAAAAATACCACGACCAACTTTTTGAAAACTTAAACTATGAAGAGACGTTAGATCTTCATGCGGTCCGCTTAGCTAAAGCCACGGGAGCTAAGAAGCTCTATGAACAGAGCGGACTGAGCCAAGAGGACTTTTTGTTTTTCAATCCTGACTTAAGAAATGCGTTTAAGCACAATTCACAAATACCCAAGGGTTTTACAGTTATGGTGGACACACCTGCTCGCGCCCTCTTAGCTTCACTTTTAACCAAAGAGACTCGGGCTCCGATTGAAGAATCCATCGCAGATATCACAAAGAATTGATTTCTCAAGAGTACTAGTAGGATCCATCTATGATTTAGAAATAAAAAAAGGAAGGCATCAAGCCTTCCTTTTTCGTCTTTAGCTTTTAGAAAAAACTATTTTTTGTAGATGAAACGATCCAAAGAGAATTTACCTGCTCCGCGAATCATGAAGAACACAGAAATGAACAGATATAAGAGTGCCATTTCCTTTTTAACGAATGGATCTGCCGCATGAACTACGAATGCAGCTACACCCATTGTGATCGCCATGAAGAAAGCTGCTGGACGAGTTAAGAAACCAATCGCCAAGAATACGCCACCAAGAAACTCAGACAAACCCGCAAGCCAAGCAAACAGCTCTGGCATCGGGAATCCCATAGCCCCTACGCCTTGAACAAGCATTTCAGGAGGAGGCATTTTGCCAAGACCATGAGCAAAAGCCATAGTTAAACCTGCACAAAGTCTTAGGAACAAAAGTGCAAAGTCATTGATTGAGTCGTTAGCATTCACTGTTGAAAAAAGTTTTTTAACCATGATGTGTTTCTTTCGTTAGATTTTTTTTAAAATTGTATCTCTGATTTTTTCTAAAAGAGAGGACAAAGCTTGGCCTTTTATTTTATCTGGACCCATACAAATTGCAAATAGCTGATCCAGAGAATCACTCGAATTTACTGAGAGATCTCCGTCGATAAATAGCATCGGTTCATTCTTAAAATAACGTTCAAGCGTAGGGCCTTCGTAAAGAACCTTCAAAGCCTGCGTTTGTGGATCGAGTAAGATATCACTCAAGAGAAACTTAACTCTTCTTTCTTCACCCTCAAGGAGGTGAAGAAAGAAATCGTCTTTTTGAATAAGTAGGGAAGTAATTCCTTGCTTGGGATTGTTGTCTTTGGCTCTTTCAACGATTTCCTGAAGATCTGAATACGACAGATCGGATGGAACTTCGCTTCTATAAAGAAGATGAAAGAGCGTTTCCAACTATGCCCCTGGATTGCTCATCATGATGACAGCATCACCCTTTACAACTTGATCACCATTTTCTTTAAAGGCATTGGTTTCAACTGTGGCAATACCTTTTTCTTTACGAAGACCCGTGATCTTGATTGTAATTGTAATGACATCATCAATGAAAACTGGATTCACGAACTTAAGATTTTGGCCTAAATAAATCCCACCGCCACCGATACCATCAACAAGAGCTCTTGAGATAAGAGCTCCTACGATCATTCCGTGTGCGATACGACGACCAAAACGACTTTTCGCTGCGAACTCATCATCTAAATGCATAGGATTGCGGTCTCCGGAGAGATCCGCAAATTGTTGAACCATTTTATCCGTCACTTGAACCGTGATCGATGCTGTATAACCAACGTCGATATCTGTAACCATTTTTATCTCCTAAAGAATATTCGCTGCAAGTTCTGCCAGCTCTGAACGCTCACCTTTTGTTAAAGTGACGTGAGCAGCAATGGCTTGGCCTTTGAATCTCTCAACGGCGTAAGTCAAACCACTGTTTGCAGAATCCACGTATGGATTGTCGATCTGGTAAACGTCACCAGTAAGGACAACTTTAGTGCCTCTTCCAGCACGCGTAACGATGGTCTTGATTTCATGCGGAGTCAAGTTTTGAGCTTCATCCACAATTAAATACTGCTTAGGAATACTTCTTCCACGAATGTATGTCAGAGGCTCAATGTTTAACATTCCCTGATTGATCAACTCTTGAGCGCGTCCAGCAGCTTTTTTGTCTGCCCCCATCAAGAACTCTACGTTATCAAAGATCGGCTGCATCCATGGGTTTAACTTCTGCTCAATGTCACCTGGCAAATAACCAATATCGCGCCCCATCGGGAAGATTGGACGAGACACCAGTAATCTTTGGAATTGACCTTGATCTAAGCTCTTGTGCAGACCAGCCGCAATAGCTAGAAGAGTCTTTCCAGTACCCGCTTTGCCGACCAAAGATACAAAGAGAATCTCATCGTTCAACAAACAATCCATCGCAAAAGCTTGCTCAACGTTGCGTGCATGAATTCCCCAGATAGAATCCGCCGCCCCTACGAGAGGAACAATGGCTTGCTCGGCTTGGCTGAATCGGCCAATCGCTGAGTGATTCGGGTCTGAAGAATCTTTCATGATGATATACTGATTCGCATAAAGCTTTGTATCTGGAACAAATCTTTTTTCACGGTAAAATGAATCGATTTGCTCTGGGCTTACCATGATCTCATGATAGCCTTCATAAAGATCATCTCTATCAATATCATTGGAATCATAATCCGCAGCGTAAATCCCATAGACATCGGCTTTAATACGTAGATTGATATCTTTTGTAATAAGCTCAACTTGGTATTTTGGATGCTGCTTCTGCAGAGCCAATGCTGTGTTTAAGATTCTGTTATCAGCTTTTTGATGATCCAACTCTGATGGCATGCCAGCAAGCATTAGGTCCGTATTGATGAAAACAACACTTTCAGAATTATCAATTTGCACACCGCTCGCCAAAGAACCTTTTGCTCTCAAAACGTCAATAAAACGACTGAATTGACGAGCATTGCGGCCGTTCTCACCTTGGTCTCTCTTAAATTTATCGACTTCTTCGATAACAGAAATTGGAATGTGTACGTCTGCCTCTCCGAAGCGAAGAATCGCCTGGGAATCAAAAAGGATTACGTTCGTATCTACTACAATTTTTCTGCGTTTTACTTTACTCAAGGGAAACCCTCCGTAGATTTTCCGCTCGCCGCTTCCAGTTGCATTGAGCTTCTTCTTAAATTGCAACAAATTGCCGGACCAAAGTCCACGGAAAAAGAACTGCGCGCCTGAGCTAAATCACAGAAAATTCTCTTTTATTTTTGAATTGTAGAATAAAAAAGCCCCTCTTAAAAAAGAGGGGCTTACATAGATTTAAATCAATAAAAGATTAAGAAATATTAGAGACCATGCGATCGCCAGAATCAGTCTTTAAACTTGCACTGACGTTCTCGATAAATTTAACAAAATGATGAAGTGCAACATCATTCATCGTACCTTTTACAAAGTTCGCACCATGACGAACAAGTCCCTCATCATCAATAACACGACTGTTACTTATGCTCACTGTGAATGGAAAGTACGTTGAATGATTTAGATAGACTCTCATCGCAACATCTTCACCTTGAACGAAACGACCATCTGCCATCTCAAGGTCAAAAGCCATCCCGTTTTCAGAAATGTCGTAAAGAGCGACTTTCATCAAACCCTTTTCTGGAAGAATCACGAATGCTCCTACGAACTCTGTTAAAATGGTTCTTTTAACATCACGTCGATCTTTCTTTAAGATCTCTTGACGAGCTTCAGTCATGTCCAAAACCGGCGCCGGTTCAGGCATACTGTCTTTCATCAGCTCATTTTGAGTCTTTAGCCGCGACGTGATATCTAAAATCTTCCCCATTTAGCCCCCTATTGCATTTTTTCTTATCGGCGGAATGTGTTTCAACTTTAGCCGTCTTGCACTAAGGTCCAGAATCGTTCTAAAATGAGACGGATGCGTGTTTTTAAATCTCGACTATTTTGGGGTTCCCTTATCGCCAGCCTCTTGGTGCACGCTGGAATATTGATTTTTCTTTATGCCTCTCCACGCCTTCTACCAGAAAAAAAAGAGACGATTGAGATTGCACTCTATCCTGAAGGGCAAATTCTTGAAGCCCTCACTCGTAATAAACAATCCATCGTCAAAGAAGCATTAGCTCCTGAAAAGCTCAAAGCCCCTGAAGACGAAACCTTAGCGCGCTTTCTTTCCAAAGAAAAACAACGTGTTCGCCAAGAGGTCAAAGCCGCCATCACGGGTTCGACGGCCAATCGCACGAACTCCGCTCCGGCTGCACCGACTCCCCCGGCTCCGCCTCAAGCCAGAAAAGATTCTGCAAAGAATAACGAGCCTGGGGATGATGGATTTAAAAATGTAGATATAAGTAAAGACCTGCAAGAGATGAATCGCTTCGGTGAAGGCTTTTCAACTGTTGGAGAAAACTTACCTAATGATATTCGTATTGGCTCGTTCACGGCTTTAAATACTGACAGATATTTGTACTATACTTTTTATGCGCGCATCGAAGAACTCATTCGCTATCGCTGGGAAACTCGCGTGCAGCACGCAATCAATAACTTTGACCGTCCTACCCTTGCAGCTTTGAGCAATCGCAATTGGACAACCCATGTAGAATTTCTTTTGGACTCTAAAGGGGAACTTAAAAAGGCTCTACTCATGAAAGAATCCGGAGTGAAAGCTTTTGATGCCTCGGCTATCAATGCGTTCCAAGATGCACGCATCTTCCCGAATCCTCCCCAAGAGATGATTCAAGAAGATGGCTTCATCCATATCAAGTTTTCGTTCACGGTGAATTATCACCCACCTGCTTTAGTAAATCGTTACTAAGGCAAATCTGACTTGGGCACAAATCGCAATGAAAGCGAATTCACGCAATAGCGTAGGCCCGTTGGCGCAGGCCCATCCGGAAAAACGTGTCCCAGATGGGCATCTGAAGATGCCGATCGAACCTCGACCCGAATCATACCATGACTTTGATCCTGATGCTCTGTCACGGCATCTGCCTGAATAGGTTTAAGGAAGCTCGGCCATCCCGACTTGGAGTGGAACTTATCCTCACTGGAAAAAAGAGGAACGCCTGAAATGGCATCCACATAGACTCCCGGTTCAAAGTGATCCCAATAAGCATTGTGGAAAGGAGCCTCGGTGCCATTCTCTACCATGATCTGATATTGCTCAGCCGATAAGATTTTTTTAAGCTCGTCTTTATCTTCAGGCAAACCGCATTTTAAAGTTTTTTTCGAATTCATATTTAAAATCCTAAAAGAAGCATCAGCTTTAGTCCAGCTTGCAATAGATTTCATGTCACTCACCAAGAGCCTTTTGGTAGAATGAAGTCTATGAAAAAATATATTGCCGCCTTTATTTTTGCAGGAAGTCTGATCGCTTCAACAACAGCTTCTGCAATGTACACTGAACTGGGACTGTCCTACGGAAGAAAGACGACAACCTTTGACGAACAAAACTCTTTTGATTCGGAATCCATCACCGGATCACTTTCATTGTATTTTCTAGAACGACTGGCTCTGGAGCTGAGCTTCACCGACGCCACAGGCATTCGCTATGAAAAAGCAAGCCCTGCAGACGCTAAGCGTGTGACGACACAAAAATCCCAAGTCATCGGAGCTGATTTAATTTTAGTTTTTGCTGACAAAAAAGCTTTGTTTCAGCCCTACATAAAAGCTGGCGGAGCGCAGATCAGCCGCTACCAACAAGTCAAAATCGAAGGGCAAAACACCTTCACGATCGAACCTGAAAACGCGACCGTCCCCTCTTATGGTGCGGGCTTAAAGATTCAAGTCACTGAAGCCCTCGGTATCAAGTTAAGTTACGACGTTTGGAAAACTCCGATCGGTGGTGGCGCACAAACAGATGACTCTTCTATGCGCGCAGGGATCACTTGGGCCCTCTAAAATCTTTAGCTATCTTAGTAGCTAGCGGAGGCCTTAGCCTTTTGCTCTCGGGATGTCAGCTAACGTACATCATGAAATCAGGATACGGGCAGATGAAACTTCTTTCATCACGTGTCCCCGTGGAAGAAGTCCTTAAGCGAGAAGACCTTTCTAAGGATACTCGCCATAAGCTTTCTATCAGCCAAGATGCGCGAAAGTTTGCCGAAGAGCGTTTGCACCTTAAGCCCACAAAAAATTATAAATCTTATGTTGAATTGGATCGTCCTTATGTGACCTATGTGGTGAGTGCAGCTCCGAAGTGGAGCTTAGAACACCATCAGTGGAGCTATCCCTTCTTAGGAAAAATGCCCTACAAGGGATACTTCAATGAAGAGGATGCAAAGAGTGAGGAAGAAAAGCTAAAAGGCGACGATCTTGATACCTACATGCGCGGAGTCACCGCCTATAGCACCCTCGGTTGGTTTGATGATCCACTCCTAAGTTCAATGATGCGCTATAAGGACTATGATCTCGTCAATACAATCATTCACGAAACTGTCCATGCCACTTTGTATATCAAACACGCCGCAGACTTTAATGAACGCTTAGCTAGTTTTTTAGGGAATAAAGGAGCTGAGTACTTCTATTTAGAACGCGAAGGTCCTGACTCTGAAACACTTCAGCAAGTTAAGATCGACAATGAAGACAGTAAAGTTTTCTCTGCTTTTATCTCAGAGGAGATAAAAAACCTTAAAGATTGGTATAAAAACATCTCTGCCTTAGAAAGAACTGAAGACATCCGCAAAGCCCGACTCCAAGAAATTCAAACGCGCTTTAGAAACGAAGTTCTGCCTCGTCTTCAAGGTCAACAATACTCGCGTTTTTCTACGTTAAATCTAAATAATGCCCGACTGCTGATCTACAAGACCTATATGCAAAATCTTGATGAGTTTGAACAACTCTATCAACTCGTAGATCGTAACTTTGAAAAGTTCATCGTCGTATGTAAAGAACTTGAGTCTTCTAAAAGCCCTGAAGAGGCCCTGCGCTTAAAAATCTCGGATTTGCAGAAGAGAATCAGCTCTCGTTAAGACTTTCATTTTACAGTATATTCGCGACATCCGTACCGTAGACAGTCAAACTGATTGTTCCTATGATTTCATCTGGGAGATCAGCTCATGAAAAACTTCAAATTCGTTTCTACTTTGTGTCTAGCATTTAGCTTAACAGGCTGCGCATCGCTCATGCGTGAACAGACTCTTATTGATAAAATCAACAACGTGGGAACTCTTTCGACTCTTGATGAGAATTTGAATATTCGCTTTAAACAAAAGAACAAGATCGCCAAAGATATTAACTACGACACTTCTGCTTGGGGCCTAAATGCAATTGTAAACCAAGAGCTTCAAGCTTCTTTCAAGCTCGCGGGCAAACAAGTCATTAATATAGCTGTCGACAATCAGCTCATTGAGGATAAACGCAAAGATGCTCTCCAACTTAAAAACATCTATCTTGGAAACCGCTATCAAGGTGTTCAGAGATACATTCATGAAGAGGCAAAAAAACAAGGGGCTTCATATATTGTCTTCATGTACCCCATGCCGTCTCCAGAGAATGAAAGTGTCAACGCTGGGTATGGACTCTATTGCGAAAACACAAGCGCTCAAGAGCAACTCATCGCCTATCTCTCTGTAGGCCTTGAGGTTTGGGATATTGAATCCCAAGAGACGTTAGGAAAGACTGTTCTCACTTTTAAAGATCTCTCTCTTCCTACATCACTCAGCTGTGACAAAGCTTTTCGCATGAAGGACTTCGATCTGTCCTCGGCAATGAGACCTCTATTTGAGGATCTTGCCCGCAAAGCTACACATCTTGGACTTTCTAAATTGGGTCTGAAGTAACTACTTCTGTTCGATAATCTTTGGCGCGGGAAGCTCTTTTACTTTTGAAGACTCAGGAGAGTTCGTAAGAGAGCTTTTAATACGCGTGACGATGTCTTGCTTTAGTAACAAGTATTCCACAAGTTTTTCAACACCAAGAATACGCCTCATATCTTTAACTTCATTCTCTGTGAGTTGATTCAGTTTTCTTAGAATGTGTGAATAGTTTTCTAGTTCTTTTTCTTTTAGTTTACTGTCTTTGGCCTTCGCCATGACCTCGAGCGACTTTTGTAAATCTCTTGTATAAGTGGCTTTAGAGGAATTAAGTGTCCGAATGACACCAGCAAAATCTTGCTCTTGTACAGAATTCAATTTGAGCTCATCGCTCATTTTCCAAATAAGCAGTTCTTCCAATTTATTTTTTGGATTCGCGGCTTGCGCACTGAAAGAAACAAAGAAAACTAAAAGAAATATTTGAAGGAATAGGCGCACTCGCAAAACTCACCCGCTAAAAGGGTGATTAGCGTGTGCTTTCACCCAAGATTAATTTTTCAATCTTATTACTAGGTAAATTTTCAAATGATTCTCTGGCTACGTCTATAAAAAAGTCAGCTTCTGACTGAGTGGAGATAAAAGTCTGGGAGATTTCTTCAGGAGCACCAAGTGCTTGTTGAATAATGCGCTCTGTACCATCTGTAACTAGACCCGCGCGTGTCATTGATTCATTAATTTTTTGCATTTGAGGCACAAGGGCAAATGCCAAAATAAAAACGGCTGCAAGTCCCCCAACGGGATATGACCAGTTCTTCCAATACTCATAGGCCCGACGACGCGTTAAATATGAAAGCATCGGCGTTGGTGCCGGCGCCATCTCTGTCTCTTCGATCTGTGCCATGACTTTATCATGAAGCCGATCGAAAAAGGCATCGTCGAGGTTCATATCAAGATCTTTCAACATGTCTTGATCTTTGAGACCACGACGGACCTTTTGCATTTCTTTTACTTTAGAATCCATGTTCATAAAATTAACCCTCTACTTCAGCGTAGCGTTGATGAACTTCCATAAAGAAACCACCAACTTCTTCAGACCAGTTTTTTAACTCAGATTGCTCTTCAAAAATTGCACGCAATTTTAAAAGGGCATGTCTGTAGTTTGCTTTAGCAGTGTCGTATGGACACTCCATGATCTCTGCGATCTCAGCAAAGCTTAAGTCTTCGTAAACTCTTAGAACGAGAGCAGTTCTTTGTTTGAACGGAAGTTTTTCAACTTCAGTCTGCAAAACATCAGAAACTGCTGAGTGAACCAAGTTAGACTCTGCTTCTGCATCCACTGCTAAATTTACATCATCAATATCAACTACATGTCTTTTAGTTTCACGAAGTTTGTTCCTTGCAGTATTCACTGCAATTTGAAACAACCAGCTTTTGAAAGAAGCTCTTCCCTCAAAAGAGTGAAGTTTCTCGTAAGCTTTGATGAACGCTTCTTGCGTAACATCTTCCGCTGCATCCATGTCCTTCATGAACCTTAAACTCAACCGTAGCAATCCTCTTTGATGTCGTCTCACGAGTTCTGAAAAAGACCTTCTGTCACCAGATTTTACTTTTTCAACCAGTTCAAGATCCGTTAGTTCTAGATCTCTCTGCATACTCTGACTCGTTTCTGTCTAAATTCGGTTAATCTTGTGAATTTTTTTCCTGAAAGAGTCCTCACAACTCCCCCCAGCGCCCGGTAAATTCTCCCCCACCAAACCGGTGATCGCTTACAAAGAAGTAATTGCAACAGTGATGCCGACTTTTTTGTGGTCATAATGGCCCTAAATTCACGAAATCACTTCGTTTTTGCGCAACACGTTATGCGTCTCATAAGAAAGACTTATGCCTTCAAACCTTAGCCTAGTGCCAGAAAGACCGCTCATCTTACTTTGAGAAACTCTCAAGAAAACAAGAGTTTCTGCCGACAAATTGAGTACAGATTGAAGGAATTCAACAGAATGGATTTGATACGTTTTGGTACTTCCGCATTTATTCTAATGCAACTTATTGGCTGTTTAGCTCTCAACGTCGAGCACCTAAGCTCGTACGATAGCCCCTACCTGATTTCTGCAGAAGGCGAACTCACTTCATCCCTGTATATTAATAGACAGACTGATTCTGCAAATTACACCTTTAAAGGTAAATGCTTCCAGACCGATCCCAAAGGGACGCTCAAAGTCGAGGTCCTCAATAATGATGGCTCACTGAAGGGAACCTATCCCGTTACTTGCGTGAATAATGAGTTCTCTTTTGAAGCTGATGTGCAAAGTTGGAATGAGGATAGCTACAAAATTAAAATGACTTCGACAACAGAGTACGGAGTTTCTTCTTATTCCACGGCTGAGATCATTAAGGACATAACTCCTCCCGATCTAAAATTGCCTGCTAGCTTTGCAAACCTTGTGAATTCAGCAGGTCCAAATCCATACTCTTTCTCTGGCGCCTGCACTACTGGTGATGGAGACCTCAATCTTCAGGTCAATGAGATCGAGCTGCATCCCGTTGTCTGTGTGAATGATCTGTACAACGTTATCTTTGATACCAGTCTTTTACCTCAAGGCGATAACAGCGTTCTGTTTTCTCAGACAGATCGTGCTGGAAATAAAACCGAGCAAAGTCTTTCTTTTTTTAAGGACACTCTTCCTCCCATTTTACCCCTGGCGTTTTCTGCACCAACTCAATCGCTGACCAAAAGTACGACGGCACAAACTCTCTCTGTCACTCTCCCTCCTGAAGGAACGCAGTATAAGTATCTTATCGTCAAAGATGATGACTGTAGTCTTTACTATGACGAAATCTCTGCACAATCTCCGGTCAGCACAGCTTCTATCTCGATCCCTCTAGATAGCGGAGACGGAGTTTACAAAGCCTGCGCTCTAGCTGGCGATGAACATGATAACTTTCAAAATGCGAGCTTGATTGTTTCTTCAGGTAGCATCACTTTAGATACGCTGGCACCGGATTTTACAATCTCTGGAGCTGCACAAAATTCCAAACATCAGAGCGAAGTTACTATTTACGGGCTGTGCGAGAACCAAGCTTCGGTCAATATCTCTGGCCCGTTTGTGGGCTCACCTTCTGAAGCCACCTGTAGCAGTTCTAATTTCAGTTTTACCTTAGAACTACTAACGCCGGATGGCTCTAAAGCCCTGCAACTTTCTTCCACAGATCATGCGGGCAACACTTCCGTGACGAAAAACTGGTCCGTTACTAAAGACACTGTTCTTGAGATGCCGACTTGGACTTTGGCAGCTCGTCCAAATAATCAGACGACAGCAGTCTTTAGCATTTCATCTTGTAGTGATGTCACTAAAGTTTATATTTCTGAATCGAGTACAAAACCTGCCTTGAATCATTTGCTTTGGCAAGACTGCTCAACTCTGAACGACTATGTCTATGACCTCTCCGCAGGAAGTGATGGTCTCAGAACTCTGTTCACTTATTTCCGCGATGAAGCTGGAAATCTATCGAGTATTATTGAGCACAATCTTTTGTTAGACACCAAACCCCCAGTTATCGTGATAGACACAATCCCCTCACCTCTTCCTGAGGTCATCACCACAAGCCTCTCCTTTAGACTCACAGAGGCTGACATTGCTGCAAGCACGCATTTCTATGTCGAGTTCTTTAATGGTTCAACTTGGTCGGCCGTGGGATCACAAGCCTTGAATAAAATTTCCCCATTTTCTGGAGAAAAGTTTTTCTACAATTGGCCTGTTCCCTCTTCAATTGGCACAGGACGAAAGATTCGCATTCGCATAAGTGATAACTCAGGCCAGTCCACGACCGTCGAATCCAATGCTTTTGAAATTGTTCAAGACACAACTCCACCAGAAATTACCTCTGCCTCTTACCTCTTGAATGAATCTTCAACACCAGCAGCGACTTATTCAAAAATCGTGACTGTCGCCTTTGAGGCCATTGATACACAAACCGATATTACTCACTACTGCATTAAAGAAACCGCAACACAGCCATTGAACAGCGATATGTGCTGGGTTTCATTTTCGACCTTTGGAATTGAACCTGCCAAGAATCTTCACCCTACCCAGATCAAACACGATCTCGTAATTCCGGGTTCACATCGCCTTTATCTTTGGGTTCGCGATCGAGGACTCAATATTTCTCAGCTACAAGGATCTCCTGCAAGAGGAAAAGACTTTGTCGATATTCAATATAATATCGATGCTCCTCCACAAGTATCAAAACTCTTAGCAGCCAACAACTTAACTCCGCAAGCTCCGCCTTCTTGGAATGACCTCACCGCCAATCCTGGTCAAATCCTTCATATTGCATGGCACGCTTCCGACAATACCTTTATTCAAAACGTACAACTCTTATTGGTCGTCGATGGAGAGGAAGCTGTTGTTGTCAGTGATGGACTTGCAAACGGACTGAATGCAGGGTGCTCTGCCGTGCCCTCAGGATATACAGGATGTTTTGGCTGGAGTAATTCTGCTCCTATCGGCAAGAGCTTCATTCTACAACTCAAAGTCTTTGATGAGTTTAATCAAGCTGCAAGTCTACGTTCTGCTGTCTTCAACTCAGGACCTTTCTGAATTCTAGCAGGAAATCTTGATTCTGGAGACGGCGCAGATCCTCGCCTGGCGCGCTTTAGCCCCTCTTACGAGTCGAACGTCTCTGGGGTCAATCAAATGGCCACCTTGACGAGTGGTGACATTCTCATCAACGACAGTAGAGGACTCGTAAAGATTTCACCTCAAGAATCAATGACTGAAGTCGTTCTAAGAAACTCGGACGACTCGATACCGCGCGGAGATGGTGGGAACGTCAAAGATGCCTTGGCAGGAAGAGTGTTTAAATTTACTGTCGATTACCTTGATAACATTTGGATTATGGATGTAGATCGCATCCGTAAAATCGACACACACACCACGCCTTGGACCATTAGTTCTGTGATTGGGGCAGATGATGCAGGCAACAAAGGGACTTCCTTTGCCGATACTATTTTAGACCCTCGCAATCTTCGCTTTGAAACAGGATTAAACGCTCCATTTCACCATGATCAAATGATTTTCACACCCAATGGAGATCTCTATTTTAGATCCACTCTTTATGATTCTATGACCTTAAGAGTTTATAAAGGAAGCCTCCCTCAGCCTCGAATTGAAACGATCCGATTTTCTGGGGCTCTTTCCTGGGATTGGATGGGATCTCCATATAGTGAAAATGCCACCAACATGAGCTTTATTAACTGGTCGGTGAGATTTGATCCTCTCAGTGGAGCTGCGACAAGTATTATTCTTTTGCTGAGAAGAACTGTTATCGGAGATATCTATTCTTACCCTGCGGAATTTGGCTTAAATGGTCAAAGCATTCGAGCCATTGCCCAACCTCCTTATCCTAATCAGTCTTCAGTCTATTACTTTGTGTCTGCAATGGACGGACAGACCTATATCTACAATCGTTTTACAGCAAATCGATTTTTAAAACTAAATCACGCAGCAGGCACCTGGGACCTCATAATGGGTAATGACGTCCATGCGTCTAGCCCGGATGGCTCTACGGCTTCTTCAAGCTCTGTCCTGCTAGATACATCATTCGTAAATCGCTTTTCTAATATTTACTTTGTGGAAAAAGGAATCTTTAGAGTTGTTAAAAACAATCAGCTCTACACGGTTTATGGGACTTCTAAAAACAGTCCAGATCAGTCTCCATTGGAGAGCTTGAAGTTAAATAGCATCAGCAGCATCGATCATGGAAAAAATGATAACGTGATTATCTACGATGAAGGAAATTATAAATTCACAGAGATTCAAACGAATAACCAAAGCTATCCTTCTCGACACCTTGCTGGGAACGGTATCTACACTCTTCCGATGACCCCAGGGGATAGCAGCCTCACTCAAGGTCTCACTATGTCGGCATACTACACCACTCCTCCTTTTGCTTCAGACGCTGATACAGGAGATATCTATTTTGGATGTCATACGAACAGCAATGTCAGCCAGCTCTGCTATCTCAATAACACAACAAGAGTGTGGAGTGCGATGAATAGTTCCGGGCATCCCATTGGCACTGGCAAGGATATTGCGACCTACTTCGATGTTCCCAGAGATGGAAATCTTGTTGATTATATCTTTGCCTATACGGGCCTAGTAGGTGGATTTGCCAAGACTTCAGGAGGCACCAAGAAGCTTCTCGTCGGCGCTATGAATTTCACTTACACCGCCGATGATGGCTATCACGTCGAATCTATCAAAGAGGTCAGCGGCCTGCCAGCAGGAGGGGCTGTGAAGCATCTCATTGGTCAGGCAAGTAAGTTCCTCGGAGGCAACTATACCAATGGTGCCAACGCAGCAACATCCCATCTTCGCGGCGGACTTCGGAGCATGCCAAGACCTCAGTACGTTGCTGCGACGGACGAGTGGTATATCACGAGCACTTCAGCCTTTCTGTCGATGGCTCTGCAACCACTGACATTGATTCATAAAACCAAAGTGGGCGGCACCATTACGGAAGTCAGAGCTTTAGATCATGCAGCTCGAAGTTTCTATATTCACGCAGGTTTTGTCTATAGCTGTGACCTTACGGGAGAAATCAGAAGGACTCCAATGACCGGGCCTGCTGTTTCGACAAAGCTAAACTTACCAGAGGGCTTCCGCTGTTCAGGCAATGCGATGATCTTTAAAAATACCGGCCCTCAGCTTCCAGCTCGCATTATTTTTCCGATTATCTACAACGGGTGTCAGGGAATTGGCGAATATAAACTAGAATAGGTTTCTGTTTGTTATTTTTTTAAAATATTTCCGTCTCATTTATTAGGAGGCTCATTTTTTATAAAGTTTTTATGATTAGCACTCGATAAACAAGTATAGGTAGGCTTATTGAATGGATATATTACGTTTTGGAATTTCCATCTTTTTTGCTCTAAGCATAGTCGGTTGTATTAGAATCGATAGCAAGGCTCCCTTTTCTCATCCGTCTCCTTACCTTGTAAATTCTCTAAACGAAAAGTATGAAAAACTTTATATCGGCCAATCGTCAATATCTGCCAACTATTCATTCCGCGGTTTATGTTTTCAAAATAGTGGCAAACTCACTGCACAGATATTTTCTTCAGATCGCCTTTCAATAGATACAGTTCAGGTCGAATGTATTGATGGAGAATATCAATTTGAAAAAGATACCCTAAGCTGGGAAGAAGGTGCCTATAGCATCATTTCAACTTCTACGACCATTCACGGAATCACATCACAAACTGAGTCCATTCATATCATTGATCTCACTCCCCCAAGCCTGGGATCTGTAAATCCCGTTGAATCGGTAATAACCTCAAATAGCCCCAATCCCTTTTCAGTTTCGGGCACCTGTTCACAAGGCGATCTTCCCGTTGAAGTCTATGTAAATGGTGTATTCATTGGATTCTTCCCTTGTATAGGTAGCCAATACACGGGCTTCTTTGATTTCGAGCTCTTCCCCGAGGGCAACGTAGAGATTCTCATCGTACAAAAAGATCTTGCAGGAAATACAAGCGAACAGCGTATCAATATCCTTAAAGACACGCTCGCTCCAGCTAACAAGATTCAAATTTCTTTACCAACACCGTATATTACGAATAGCAATATCGAAAAGACTGCCACATTTGTATTTCCAAGTGACGCGACTCAATACAAAGTTCTGCGTATTTTTAATTCTAATTGCGATGCGCACTTCGACGAACTGACAGCTCTTTCTCCTCAAACTTCCACTAACTATACTTTAGAGCTAGATCTTGGGGACGGCATCTATAGTTTATGTCTTATTGCTGGAGATCAATACGGAAACTTTCAAAGCATGAGTCAGCTTAGTAAATCAAACGATATCATTCTCGATCAGGTCGCACCCGCATTAACAATTACAAGTCCCTCGGAAGGCCAGAAACAACCCTCCCAAGCCACCGTCAAAGGCACTTGTGAATCTGGAACGTCCGTCCAACTACAAGGCGCAATTGTCAACTCTCCCCAATCAACGATTTGCAAAGATTCTATTTATGAACTATCTGCGACACTGGCGGGAAATGACGGAGCTAAGAATTTAAAAGTTGTATCTACCGATGCAGCTACAAACTCTACCGAAATTAATTTTTCAGTTATCAAAGATACTGTCCTGATAAAACCTCTATGGACACTGCAAAGTAGATTAAATAAGGAAGACTTTGCAAAATTCAATATTTCTACTTGTGATGACGCCACAAACGTTTTTGTCTCCGAGTCTGGCTTCATGCCTCCAATTTCTGATCCCGAATGGCAAGATTGTTCAACAGATCGAGATTATATCTATGACTTGTCTGGCGGTGAAAATGGCTCAAGAGCTATTTACGCATTCTTTGTAGATGAAGTCGGTAATTATGCAAGTATTGAAACATTCGTTCTTTATGACACGAAACCTCCCACCATTACAATTTCTTCAGTCCCCCAATATTTACCAGAATCTATTCCTTACTTATTAACTTTTAGAGTTACAGAGGCTGATATTTCACCATCGACTCTTTTTTATGTTGAGCTTTTTAACGGAAGTGCTTGGGTAAATGCCGGTTCTCAAGCTCTCAATAAGATAAGTCCCCTAGCCGCTGAAAAAATTTTTTACAGTTGGACCCCGACTCACATCGGTGCGCAACAAAAACTTCGAATCACTTTAACCGATAACTCTGGACAGACGAGCACAGTGGAATCAATTGAGTTTGAAGTACTTAAGGATGTAACTCCACCAGAGGTGATTTTCGAAAGTTATAAAATTAATGGCTCAACAAATCCGCTTCCAAGCTATTCCAAGGTAATCAACATTGAGTTTCATGCGCAAGATACACAGACCGATATTACTCATTACTGTTTAAAATCCAATAGTGCATCTAAGCCTACAAACTCAGATAACTGCTGGGTTGCTTTGGAAACCTTTGGCATAACCCCGGATAGAGAAATACAAACCGATATAGTTAAGTTCGACCTCATAATTCCTGATACTCATCAAATGTATCTATGGGTTCGCGATCGTGGTCTAAATATTTCAGATCACATGATACCTATCGCTATCGGAAAAGACTTAGTCACACTTCAATACTTTATCGACGCTCCCCCAAATGTAGATCGCTTCATCGCGGCTAATAAGCCGGACCCTCAACTTCCTCCATCTTGGGTGGATCTCACCGCCAATCTCGGGACAGATATTCATCTATTTTGGAATGCTTCAGATAATAAAGGTATTTCCAAGGTTCAACTTTTACTTTCTGTTGAAGATGGAAAATTCGAAGTCGTACAAGAAGACCTCATTAACGATGCAAATGGCGACTGTGTATTAACCAGTGAGTTTACGGGATGTGCCGTTTGGTCAAGCACCGTGCCGCTTGCGAAAAGTTTTGCTCTACAAATCCGTGTTGTCGATGAATACGGACAGGCAAGCTCCTTACGCTCAGCTCTTTTTAATGCAGGCGATTTTCGTTTGTTGGCTGGTAACTTGGATTCTGGAGATGGCTCTGATCCTCGACTGACTCGCCTTAGCCCCTCGTACAATTCGAACTCTGCAGGCGTGGGACAAGTCGTTACCTTGACGAACGGAATGATTCTTATCAATGACACTCGAGGATTGGTTAGAATTGACCCCCTCACCTTCAGTACCCAAGTCATCCTCAAAGCATCGGATAATTCGACACCCTCTGGTGACGGTGGCCCCGTTGAAGAGGCTCGCGCGGGAAGTATTATCAAATTCACCGTCGACTTTTTAGATAATATTTGGATTCAGGATATCAATCGTATTCGCAAGATTGATACGCACACTTCTCCATGGACAATTACTTCTGTTATCGGTGCCAACAATGAGGGACAGCTCGGCGAGTCCACGGCGGATATTGTATTAGATCCACGCAATTTTAAAATGAACATTCAAATAAGTAGCCCTTATACATATAACTCTTTAGTTTTCATACCTAATGGCGATCTTTACTTCCGTGGCGATGCTACAGACTCCACCAGTATTAAAGTCTATCGTGGAAGCTTGCCAAAGCCACGCATTGAAACCATTCGCCTTAGCGGAGGACTAACTTGGCCTGATACCTATAGTGCAAATACAGCCTCCATGCCCTTTCATAATTGGTCTGTGCAATTTGATCCCATCACTGGGAATGCCACCAGCATGATTGTCCTTCTGGGAAGACCTGTCGTGGGTAATACTCATGGATACCCTGCTAAATTTTCTCCTACAGGTGTCGCTCAGAGCGCTCTCCCCTCTCCTTATGGAAATATTTCGCTTGTTTATAACATTGCCAACTCTATGGATAACGAAACTTACTTTTATAATCGCTTCACTCACAATCGGCTTTTAAAACTTAATAAAGCCTCCAACACATGGTCCGCTGTCGCAGGAAATGATGTGCATGGGACCAGTCCCGACAATTCTGTAGCCTCAACGTCTGCCGTCCTTTTAGATACCGTTTTTGTGAATCGCTTCTCAAGCATTTATCTAATGGAAGAAGGCATATTTCGAGTCATTAAGAACAATCGAATTTACAGTCTCTATGGTTCACATAAAAACAGTCCCGACAATGCAAAACTCGATAATATCAAGTTCAATAATATTACGTCCATTGATCATGGCCCCGGAGCCAAAGTCATTGCTTACGACGATGCCAATCATAAGTTCACTGAAATTATTCCTAACAATCTTTCTCAACAATCACGCCACCTTGCTGGTAACGGTTCTTATACTGGTTATATGCAGGTAGGAGGCGATGCCAGGTCCCAAGGCATCACAATGGCGGGAAATCTAAGCACTCCTATTTTTACCTCTGACTCAGATAATGGGGACATCTATTTCGGCTGTCGCCTCGGCGAAAATGATAGTCGCGTTTGTAGACTCATCAACTCGACTCATCAATGGACAGCTCTGCCCGCCAGTGCTCCGGGATCTTATCCCAACTTTTCGGATACATCGTCGGGTTATTTAAACTCCTACCAGTTCGCCTACGCAGCCATGCCCGGAGCATTTGGAAAATTTGCTAGTACAAAAAAAATCTTAATAAGCGGTATGACATTCGTTTCTGAGTGGAACAATATGCAGGTTTCAACTAAAGAAATGACTAATTTTCCTGGGGCATCAAGTTATGTTCGCCATACTATTGGTAACGGAGGCCCAAACACTAATATAGATTTCGTGGATGGCGCTCTTGGAATAAATACTCCTCTTTGGGGATATGGCTTAGGAAGCTCACCGAAGGCTCAGTTTGATTCGACCTCCGATTCATGGATTGTCACAGGCTCGTCGTCATTCGGCAAAGTAGGGAATGCACCGACGACTCTTTATAGAATTAAGGCCGGGGGCTCTTTTCAAAAAGTGGCTTTCTTAGATCATCCGTCGAACAGCTTCTATGTCTATAAAGACTATGTGTATAGCTGCGCGAATACCGGAGAATTGATGAGGACTTATTCTATAGGTCCAAGCGTCTCTGAACGTCTTCCCATGCCTGCTGGGTTTCGCTGCAATGGATATGCAATGCTCTTTAAGCCCGCAGACTCTCTTCTGCCAGATCGCCTTGTATTTCCTGTTATCTACAACGGATGTCAGGGGATTGGTGAGTATAAACTAGAATAGAAAAAGGCTCTGATAATAGAGCCTTTTGTATTCGTTTCTAAAAGTCTATAAACTTTAACTTACAACCGTGACGCGATTACGGCCACCTTGTTTGGATTGGTAGAGTGCTCGATCGGCTCTCTCATAAATTTGTGTCCACTCTGTTTCTTGCGCAAGCTTGCCAGCTACACCCACAGAAATTGTCACAGGAATTTTTTTGCCATCAAAGACAAACTCATGGGACTCAATCGTTTGGCGAATCCGCTCACCGACATCTCCTGCAATTTTTAAAGGAGAACCCGAAAGCAATAGGACGAACTCTTCTCCACCATAACGAGAGAAGAAGTCATTTGAACGAATCAGCTTAGTAATAACAACGTGGCAAAGCTCTTTTAGAACATAGTCACCCGCAGGATGCCCATGGGTATCGTTGATTTTTTTAAAATGATCGATATCAAACGTCACAAGGCTCAATGGCTCGTTAAGAACTTCGGCGCGTTTCATCGCCTCTGGGCCTTTTTCAATCAACGCCCCTTTTGAGTGCGCGCCCGTCAAAGCATCTTTCGACGCTCTTTCGTACATCGCCGCATTCATCATCAACTCAACGCTTCCTCTTTCAAGGAATTTGAAAATGACATTGCCCGTTTTAATTTGATCGTTGTTTTTTAATAAACACGAAGCCAATGGCGGGATCACTTGACCATTCACAACCGTTTTATTGGTTGAACCAAGATCTATCACAGACACTTCACTGCCTATTACTGCAAACTTCGCATGAGAACGACTCAAGCTTTTATCATCAATATAAACTTGGCTCTCAACAGAGCGACCAATAACGATATCACTGGCTGTAATTGGGTATTGTTTCCCCACGTATCCCGGAGGACCGATCAGAACAACAATTGCGGGAGGAGCTTCATCAGCTTCTTTAAGGCGACCTTTAAAGGTATCGCTCGCAACAATGCTCGTTTTTTCTAAAATATCATTGGAATTATCATCGCTCGTGACCATGCTAAATAGTATGAGCCCGATTGCGAAAAATGACAATCAGGCTTTTTTCAATTTCTCTTTCGCTAGTCTCTTGCCTAGCTCTACACCAGGTTGGTCAAACGCATCGATATTCAGGGACTCACCCAATCCAGCAACCACAAGTTGCCAAAACATAAACAAAAAACCCAAACTTTTTTCGTCTAAGACCTTTGTCAGTAAGGTCATGGTTGAGATCCCATTCTGAGAAAGAGCTTCTTGAGTTGATACAGCCTCAGCTTTTAAAAGCTCCCCCATGGTTCGCTCTGCTAAGGAACTCGTCTCTGTGAAATGAGTGTGGCGCAAACGCAAAGAACCAGTTTCGGACTCCTCAATGCGCTGAAAGATAACGAACTTATCTTTAGCGCCCTCCATCACTTGCTGCAGAATAGAGTGCTGATCACAAGCTCCGATGGCAGTAACTGGGGTGCTCGCACGCGGAGCCACTTTAGCTGTTCGATCTTTGGATTTACCAAGGGACTCGGCCCAGAGCTGCTGGAACCAACCGCCAAAAGTACGCATACGAGAATTATAAGTCCACAAGAGTGTGATCCACTCATTGCGTTCAAAACTTTGCATGCTTTGCGCGATCATCTGCGTAACAAGAGCTGTCTCGTGAAGGGCTTCAGCAGCTCCTAGACGGAACTTTTCTAAATCTAACCCTAAGAATGCCGCAGGCACCATGCCCACAGGAGAAAGGACTGAAAAACGCCCCCCAACATCTACTGGGATCTCTGCCGTCGGCACATCGTGGGCCTTTGCCCATTTTGTCAGCGTGTTGTCTTTATTTTCTGAGATCACAATGCTGTAGTCTGATAACTCTAACATTTCATCTTGATAGATCTGGTTTAAAAACTCATGTGCACAAAGTGTTTCAATGGTAGTTCCACTTTTTGAAACAAAAGCCCAAACGACTTCTTTAAGGTCCCCTAACTCTTCGATCAAAGTTTCAAACTCAAGAGCATCAACATTATCTAAAAAGAATAAATTCTTTGCATGGAAAACTTCACCAATAACTCGAGTTCCTAGTGAACTTCCACCAGATCCCACGATCACCATCTTTTTATATTTTTCAGCTAATTGCTTTCCAAGCTTATGAGATTGCTGCCATAAGTTGATTCGCTCGACCAAATAAGGAAAGCCGATATCTTTACGCTGCAAAAAGATCTTCAGAGCCTCTTGGGACTTGTCCACAATGGCCGGTTGAAGCTGATGGTGAGCTTGAGTAATCTTTAACATGTCGTGAAATCCATTCTAGGAAATAGCCACATCTTCCTCTATGCGATGATATCCTTTCCATTCCTTCAAGCGACCACGAGGGCGGCCCCCGTCTTCTGGATATTCAATCAACACATAGGTCAATTTCGTAATTTTCCCCAAAGAGACAATATCTAAAGAAGTGATCTCCGTCCATGTTCCTGTATTAAAATACTCTTTATTTTCTGACCACTGACGATATTGGTATACATGCGTATGCCCAAACACAACGGTGTGGACGCGCTCATCAGAGAGAATCTTCCTCGCCGACTCGCTCAAATCTGGAAAAATGGCACTTTCAGCGATAACTTGGATAATTCTTTTCAAAGGCCAATTTCTGCGAGGGTCTTTTACGAACGAACTCTTGATAAAGTAACCAAGAGCCATGAAGAAGGCTTTAACAATAACAAGCGTTTCGTTAAATAACGCCCAACGCACCATGCGCCCGAAAGGACGAATCTTATCCACATGAGGATAGTGCTCTTTGATCTTCAGCACGACTTCTAGGAAGAAGTGTGACCCAAAAGGTAAATTCAAAATGGGCTCTACCAGATCTTTCTTCAAAAAGAACTTTTTAGGATCCATGCGATTGGCTGCCTCGTGCATATGTCCGTGTTCAATATGCACGCCATCGAAGAAGTAGACGATGTTCTTATAGCGAATAGGCTTCCCCACCACTTGATTCAGATAGGCTCGACACGCAGGCCACAACATCCCTTGATCGTGATTTCCCACAATATAGGTGATGGTATTTCCGGGTTTTGCTGCAAAGTCTGCCAAGGCTTTGAAAACGTTTTGATGACCCTTAACAATCTCTTTGAGAATCTCAAGAGTGACACTCTCGGTGATCACCGTTAAGAAATGGCCTTTGTAATCACACTGCAAGAAATTTAAGAAATCACCATTGATGATGATCTCCACATCGTAATCTTTATAAATGCCCGTGGAATAGTAGTGAATAAACTCAACCAGTTTTTCACCATAGTAGAACTCTTCAAGGGAGTTAATGCCCCCTTGTTCCAAAAGACGCCCTTTCCCCAAATGGAGATCAGAAATAATCACTTTGATTTTTTTGATGGGGGCCTTCGCCGGAGCAATATTTTCAGATTTATCAACGGGTGTCAGGACATCCATTATTACTCAGCTTTCTTTAACGGAACGACGTTCTCCTCTTTGGCCTCGAGATTCGTTAAAGCAAGACGGAGAGCTCTTTCAGTTCGTTTGACTTGTTCCTGATTCGCCTCAATCGTCTTATTCAACTCAAGACACTTCTGACGATAATTATCGAGTTCTTGAGATAGCTGATCAATCTTTCTTTTCTGCTCTAGGATATACTCATCTTTAGACCGAATAAGAGCGGACTTTTCAGCTCTTAAAAGCTCTAGACGATTTTCTAGCTCTCTTTCACGAACGCGGATCTTCTTAAAGTCAGACTTTAATCTGGTATCCAGTTCTTCCACTTTAATGCGAGCTTTGGCAACTTCATTTTCTTTATACTGTAAATTGCCTTTTAAAATCAGGATTTCGCTTTGCGCAGACTCACGGATTTCTTCTTTTTCTTTTTCAAGCGAAGTCACCCTTACTGTTAGTTCATCTGTGCGATTGCGGATAGTTTCTCCGGCAGATGCCAAATCTTCATTCTCGGCACGCAGATGCTCAACTTCTTTTTCAAGTTCTAAAATACGTTGTTGTGCAAACTTAAGGTTTTCAGCCTGAGCTAAACTTGCATCGACCGACGTTAGAACGTTTGCAGCACCTCGGCTGCTACCGCGGAAATTACCCACACTAACTTTAACATCCACATCTGAGCGACGCGGACCCATCTTAGCATTGGCAAATCCCTCAACAGCGATTGTCTTATCTGCGTCTGTCGCAGAGGTCGCAATCGAAGAGGCATTATTAAGATCTTGTTGAATAGATACTGTTTTATCTTCACCTGCAGATGTCCCGACAAAACCTACTGGCTTCGTAGCATCGTCTTCGCTTGCAGAAAAAACATCAGCACTGTCTGGAATTTCATCAACAGAGAACAACTCATCAGACGATTGATACCCTCCACCATCGGCAGAAGGCCCATCGTAAGTAGGACCCGAGTGCTTGGGGTTGTTCATAAAGAATTGCTCTGATGGTGGCAGATCGCCAAATCCCTCAGGCACTTGGAAATCATCCTCAGATTCTTCCACCGCATTGAGATCTAAATCTTCGTTAGCACCGCCGGTGAATTCAGACACATCAATGTCTTTTTCCAGTTCGTCCCAAAGTTGATTTTTCTCTTCACCCTCAAGCGAGAAATCTGCATCCATCACAGGTAAGCCGTCGAAATCATCCTCATCCGCGCCCACGTTATACGAAGACTCGGCTTGAATATCCTTCAAATCATCCATCAAGGACTCAATGAGGTTCTCAGCAGCTAAGGATTTTTTCTTTTTCTTACTCATATCTACTGGAAATATCGGAATTAAGATGAAATCCCTTTAAGTCTATTCGATGATCCTGCTTATAACAGTCTCTTCGTCCAGTATGTCTCAGTATGAGATTCTTATTTTTGACGATCTTTTTTATTTTTTTGAATGCGATCTAGCACTAAAAAAGAAACAACAAAGAAAACTAAAGGGATTGCGATCACAAGCAGATGCTGCAACTTAGTACTTAAGTCCATAGGGTCTCCGATTGCCAGCGACCCTACCGACCATAAACTTCCTAAAAAGAGCTATTCATTTTAGGAACCCTGAAAAACTTAATTATGTAACTATTATTTTAACGAGCACACAAAGTGTTCGCAAGGCAAAAGCGAAAAATCGCCTTTGCTTAACATGAGATAACCTTGTGATACGCTGCCAAACGTTCTTCTAAAGTTCCTGGAGTTACTTTTTCAAGAGCTCTTACTGAGAAATCTTGAATAGTATGACTCGCCATCATTGAGCCCATGATGCAAGCTTGCTTCATGTTTGCAACGGTTGGCACTTCATTTTTAGAAGCCAAATAGCCGAAGAAGCCACCAGCAAATGTATCTCCTGCTCCCGTAGGATCCACAACTGTTTGAATCGGCATTGCTGGAAGAATGAAGTAACCTTCCGCCTTCGTATACATCGCAAAACCGTACTCACCACGCTTGATCACAACTGCATCTGGTCCCATCGCCGCAATCATTGGAGCTGCTGCAATGGCATTCGATGCGCCTGTTAACATTTTAGCTTCACCTTCATTGATCAAAACTAGATTCACTTTTTTGATCACCTCGATCAGCTTTTCTTTTTTGATCGAGATCCAGAAGTTCATTGTGTCCATGCCCACAAATTTTGGCGCTTTCACTTGTTCTAGAACTTGCATTTGCAATTCAGGAGCAATGTTTGCCAAGAAAACAAAAGACGAATCTGTGAAGTGAGTTGGCAATTGAGGATTGAAGTGTTCAAAAACATTCAACTCTGTTTGTAGAGTTGTCGCTTCGTTAATATCACCCATGTAAGAGCCAGCCCAATGGAATGTTTTTCCAGGAACTTTTGAAAGGCCCGACAGATCCACACCACGAGAGTTCAGAAGATCGTAATCTTTCTGATCATAGTCTTCACCAACAACACCAACGACTCTAACTTTGGAAAATAAAGAGGCCGCCAAAGAGAAGTAATTCGCAGATCCGCCTAGAGCGCGATCAACTTTACCTGATGGCGTTTCTACAGAGTCATAAGCTAAACTTCCAACAACTAAAATTTCAGACATGGTCTACTCCTGTGTTTGTGTTGCCTGTTGCGCTAATTCTTCACGACGATGCTTCGGCAACCCAGCTAATTTTGAATTTGAAATATCCATAGAGACTGGCTTATTCGGAATCTGACTTGTTAGCTGTCCGCAAGCTGCAAAAATGTCTCTACCCATTGAGCGTCTTAAAAGAACATGAGCACCTAAGCGCATTAGCTCTTTATGGAAAATCTCAACAGCTTCATCCGAAGGTCTTTCATAACCAGATCCTGGATGTTCGTTAAAAGGGATAATGTTGATTTTGCATGGAACGTCTTTCACAAGTTTCACTAACTGACGAGCGTGTTCAACTTGATCAGTCACGCCCTTTAAAAGAACGTACTCGAATGTCACCTTGTCTTTTGTTGCAAGAGTATAGTCCTTACAAGCTTTCAAAAGCATTTCGGTGTTCCATTTCTTATTGATCGGCATAACCTGAGAACGCACTTCATCCGAAGGCGCATTCAAACTCACAGCAAGGCGCACTTTTGCGTCAGCCACTCTCCACATTTCAGGAACAATTCCTGAAGTAGAAACAGTGATTTTTTTACGAGAAAGATTGATGCCCCAAGGAGAGTGAACAACGTCAATCGTTTTAAAGACCGCTTCTGGATTATCTAGAGGCTCGCCCATTCCCATAAATACGATATTAGTAATACGTTGACCGTCACCTAAGCGATCATGCACCTGCATAAACTGACCAACAATTTCTTCTGTGCGTAGGCGACGCTTTAATTTTTGCTTACCTGTGAAGCAGAACTTACAGCCGATATTGCAACCGACTTCAGAAGAAATACAAAGTGTAAGGCGTCCCTCAGAAGGAATAACTACCGCTTCCACACTTTGGCCATCACCCATATCAAAAAGAAGTTTTTGTGTGCCATCGACAGACTTTAAATGCGTTAACACCGGAGGCATTTCGAAGCTCAAAAGCTTAGGCATATCCGCTCTGAAGTCCTTCGAAAGATTTGTCATCATTTCAGGATCAGTAACCCTTTGTTCGTAAACCCATTTAAAAATCTGCTGAGCGCGATATTGCTCTTTGCCCTTACCTTTTAGGTAAGCTTTTAGATCCTCTAATGTCAGGGAATAGAAGTTTGCAGGCTTGTCTTCAATGGGCTTCGCCACATTGTCGTCACGGTAGTTCTCAGGGGCTGCAGGGTTCACGGTTACTTTTTCGTCCATCTAAGGGCTCCTTCGGCTTATCACAGCCTGGCTTTTTACAGCTTGGATCTTTAATCTGATCCGGTTTTTCTTAAGGATTTAAGCGCCTTATTTAGCATAGGCCGTTTTAAATGAACAGTTTGTTTTAGAAAAAAGCGAAGGGCTCTTTTATTTTAAAGTAAATACAAGCTCCGTCCAAAGATCTAACCAATATCCTCTTCGAGAGAGTGGTAAAAACTTCAAAAATTCACTCACATTGTATTCTTTTTTGAACCTATTGCCGTTCTTCAAAAGCTTCTTTAAGATGGCGCCGGTGATCTGGCCATTTATACTTCTATCTTACGCAAGCTTGTTCGTCTTTGGGATTTCTGACAACGTCCGTGGTCCCCTTTTTCCTGAAATACTCAAGCAATTTGAGGTTAGCGACTCTGTAGGGTCTCTGATGTTTGCCTTGAGCGCTTTCTCAACTCTGATTGCAAGCTATGGAAGCCGTCAACTGCTTCGCCGCTACGATAGACTCAGCGTCCTTCGCATCGGAGCCCTCGGGTTGACCCTCTCCATGTGGGGAATGGCTAGTGCGTGGAGTTTCTTCCCGTTCTTAGGTTTTAGTTTTTGCTTCGGCCTCAGCATGGGGATCATCGGCCTTGTTCCTAATATCTTGGTATCCGTGGGCTCTCCGAGTATCTACAAACAAAGACTCCTTTCGGGGCTACACACGATGTATGGACTAGCGAGTTTAATGGCCCCCCTCTTGGCGGCAAGCATGGAACGCCTCACTGGCAACTGGAGATTTTCATTCGTGGCAGCCTCACTGGCGCCCTTACTTCTCTTGCTTTACACCTTCAGCAAGAGTCATAAAAACCTGCACAAGAAGGCTGAGTTTTCTTTAGAAAGTCACCAAGCCAACAAGAAGAAAAACTTCAAACCTCAAATGTTTTTAGCTCTAATGCTGAGCCTTGCCGTTGCTACAGAGATCATGGTCTCTTCGCGATTAGCACTTTATATGCAACGCGAGTGGCACTTTAGCATGGAGCACTCTTCGCTTTATGTGACATATTTTTTTATTGCGATGATGATTGGAAGATTTCTATTTGCTGTCGTTCATTTCAAAGCAACGCCTCGACATCTCTTAATACTTTCACTGGCAAGTTCTTTAGTGTGCATAGGGTTAGGCCTTTGGTGGAATCCCCTTTTTCTGTCCTTGATGGGCTTTACGATTGCCCCCTTTTATCCCTTAACCATTTCTTGGATTTCAGAGCAATTTCCAGAGGACATTGATTCAGCAATTTCATACTTGATGGCTGTGGATTCAGTGATGCTAATCACCATGCACTTAAGCTTCGGGAAGCTTACGGATCTCTTTGATATTCGTTCTGCATTTTTTCTTGGAATTGGCTTTATGCTAATCAGCCTTATGATGGTGACCGCTTATCCGCGTGTCTTTAGGTCAAAAACTTCTTCCTCAAGATAGATACATAAAAAAGTGGGAGGCTTATTCAGCATCTCCCACTGCAAATTCAAAAAACTTAGTGCGCTGACTGAATATACTCGATGAGTTCTGGAATCTCGCAAGGTACACAACCTACTTTTCCAACAACAACACCCGCTGCATAGTTAGCAAACATACAAGAGTGCACCAAATCTAGGCCTGAGCTGAGGCTCAACGAAAGAGCTGCAATGACCGTATCCCCAGCACCTGTAACGTCAAAAACTTTACGAGCGTAAGTCGGTACTTCTGTGATTTCGTCTCCAGAAAAAATCGTCATTCCATCTTTTCCGCGAGTGAGAACAACTTTCTTCGCACCTGTGATTCTTTGCAAAGCGCGACCGACTTCTACAACTTTATTTGGATTACTGCGAAGATCATCGAAATCCATTCCCGCCAGACTCACAGCCTCGTCATAGTTCGGCTTAATAAGATCAACTCCGTGATAGAAGTCGCCCGGATTGCTACGGTGTGGGTCTACTAAAAGTTTTTTATCGTGCTGACGACAAATCTCTACAACACTTTGAATAACTTTTTTAGAAACAACACCCTTAGCATAATCCTCAATCACCACGCAGTCTGCCTTTGTGATGTTCTTTTTTACGGATTCAATCAAAGCTGTTTCAGCTTCTTGTGATAAGTATTTTCTCAATTCGTAATCGACACGAACCAAGTGATGATGTTTAGCCATCACACGAGTTTTACGAGTCGTTGGGCGAGCTTTATCAACGATCATGTGCTCCCAAGAAACACCATTTCTTTCAAAGAGCTCCTTTAAAAGTCGAGCGCCCGTGTCTTCACCCACAACAGAGATTAAAATAGCTTCCCCACCAAGACTTGCCACGTTTTGAGCAACGTTTGCCGCAAGACCTAAACGCATGTCTTCTTCTTCAACTTCAAGAACTGGAACCGGCGCCTCAGGACTTATACGACGTACTTGTCCCATAACGTATTCATCAAGACCCACGTCACCAACGATAAGTATGCGTTTGCCTTTAAGGGCAGGAATTTGGTTAATGAGTTGAGTTTTGTCTTCAGCTCTAATCTGAGCTTGTCTTGGCGTCGTCATTTCAAGTCCTCCAAAGATGAGGTTCTACCCAGTATTCCAAACAATGTCATCATTTGGAGCCCGATAGGACCTATTTTGCTACGCTCCAGCGCACCTCTAACTGCTTAGCCTCTGCTAAAACGTCCATACGAATATTTTGGTTCATCCAGCGAACAAGCATTTCCTGCTCCGAAGCTGTCATTTCTGAATTTAAGAACCTAAAATCGAACTCTGCCGTCGGGAGCATCAAGCGCATCTTTTTGGTTTTACCTGCTTGGTTTTCAAGTTTCACCTTTAACGATACAAATCCCGCCTTTTTACTAGGCTCTAAGGCTTGAAAAGCAGCGTGGGCGCCGTTTTTAAAGAACTCCCCTGAATCCTCTTCCAAAAGATCGACAGTCATTTTGCGCTCAACCATTTTAAACTTCGGAGAATGAGACAGCACATAGGATTGCAATAAACTGCTGATGCTATGCCAGTCGTAAGCCACAGGCAGAGTGCAATGAATACCTTGAGGCAATTCAATTACGCGGATGTTTTTACTTGAGTAATCCAAAGTCTTATCGCGCAGGCGCTGAGAGTTGTATGAAAAGGGCACGGCTGGATCTTGAGAAGTTGCATAGATCATCACCGGTTGTTGAACGTCTTTATAGTTCTTCCAAAAATTATTCAATTCCCAGAAATTAGTTCCATCTTTAATCCCGGGAGGTAGCTGGATCGAGCTATTGTATGAAAGCCCCCCTTGATAGATTTTTGCAACTTCAGAAATCGCCTTGGAAAGAAATGAAAAATTATCATACGTGACAAGTGTTGGTATTTTTTTATCCAACCCCTTAAGTCTCTGTCTTCCCCAATAGTCCACAAAGGCAGACTTTGCTCCTCCAGCGACCAAACCTTCCATGGACTTTTGCAAATCCACAACGGGGCAAAGTGCCGTGAAACTTTGAATCAATGGACGAGTCTTCGGGGAGTTAAATTTATTCAATAAGGAAGCATAAAGAACCCCATGTCCCCCTAAGCTCACACCAAAAAGATGCACACTCTCGACTAACTGAGAGATGGGCTGAAGTGGGTCCGTTAAGATTTTTGCGATATGAATGTTTTGTATCCCCTCATCATAACCACCAAATGCAAAGCCGGCGTTATTCATGATGAAATCAGAACTTGTCATGTTCTCCACTAAGAGAACATTAAAAGGAGCCTGTTCAAAAAGCATCATCAACCAAGCACGCTCGGGTTTAAAGTCTTCGACATTTGAAAAAATACCGAGTCGAATCACAACTAAAGGGCGTCTTTTATTATCACCTTTTAAAGCCAAGAGACCTTTTAACTTCACGCCGCCTGGCAGTCCCAAAACAACTCTGCGCATGAAAGGATGTTGATGACTTTGCAGTTTCATTGTCATCATTTCTGTAGCGTTGCGAAGAAAGCTGTTTTTCCCGGTCTCAAGTTCTGTGCGACACTCTTGAAAATATTTTTGAACAAGAGCGCCTTGCAGTTGAATCGATGCAGAAATACGACTGTCCTGCATTCGACTTTGCCAAACGTCAGGATCACAAGGCGTTGACATCAACTGAACTTTGCCTTGGGGCGTCCAACTTAAAACGGTTTCTAGAATGAAATTCAAAGGCTCTGGATACTTAACAACACTCGTGAGCTTTTCGAGTTGAGCCTCATTGGGCATTGCCAGTCGAGTGGTTTCAAAATGCTTAATAAATTCTTGCTGAGGACTTGTTTGAGCAAGCGTCAAAGTCGGAAGTAGAATCACAGTTTTTAGAATAACAAAATAGTAACGCAACATTCTTAAGATTGTCCGAATATTCTCTACCAGAGTCACTTGATATTCCTTCTAAAAAAACAAGATCCTAGCTTGTTTAAAAATGCGCAGGGAGTTTATCTATATGGCAAATGGCCACGATCTTTATGAAGGTCCTCTTTTTAACAATGCTTTAAAAGCTCTTGAGCATGCTGGCAAAATAATTAACTGCAACCCCAACGTCATGGAAAAACTGAGACGCCCACGCCGATCCATCACAGTCTCTATCCCTGTGCGAATGGATGATTTCAGCGTGAAGGTTTTTACGGGTTATCGAGTGCAATATTGTGCAACTCTCGGTCCCTATAAGGGAGGCATTCGCTTTCACCCCGATGTCGGTTTAGCAGAGGTGGCTGGCCTTGCGGCTTTGATGACTTTTAAGAACTCTCTTTTGGGACTGCCTCTTGGCGGAGCCAAGGGTGGAGTGACCGTGGACCCGAGTAAACTCTCGGCCACCGAAAAACAAATTCTTACCCGACGCTATACCTCAGAAATAGGTCCCTTCATGGGTCCACAAAAAGATATCCCAGCACCTGACGTGGGTACTGACGCACAAACTATGGCGTGGATGATGGATACGTACTCCCAAGAAAATGGCGGGTTTACACAAACAGGCGTGGTCACCGGAAAACCAGTAGAAATTGGTGGTTCTGTGGGTCGCAATCACGCCACGGGCCTTGGAGTTATTTACGTCACCGAACACGCCTTTCATAAAAAAGGTTTAGACTTTCAAGGAGCCCGCATTGCCATTCAAGGCTTTGGCAATGTTGGTGCTTCAGCCGCACACTTTGCTCACCTTCGCGGCGCCAAAGTCATCGCCATCTCAGATGTTTCGGGCGCTTATTTTAATGGCGATGGCATCGACATCCCCTCAGCTATTCGCCATATTAAAACTTATAAATATCTTGAGGGATTCCAAGGAGCAGAACTCATTTCTCATCCCGAACTCTTTGAGCTCCCTTGCGAGGCTCTCATCCCCTGCGCACTTGAAAATCAAATCACAGAACACAATGCTCATAGTATTCAGGCCAAAATGATTGTCGAAGGAGCCAATGGCCCCTTAAGCCACGAAGCTACCAAAATTTTGTCTGAAAAAGGTGTTTTCATCGTTCCCGATCTTATCGCTAATGGTGGAGGCGTTATCGTTTCGTACTTTGAATGGGTTCAAGACACGATGTCCTACTTTTGGGAAGAGCCCGAAGTTCATGAAAGATTGAAATCTATTATTCTCAAAGCCTTCGAAACCAGTTATGCTTTTAGCATCGACAAAAAGACCGACATGAGGGACGCCGCCATGGCCGTTGCCATCCAACGCTTGGAAAAAGCAATGTTGCTAAGGGGAATGTGCCCATGATTTTCAACAAGGATGTACGTTCTGAAAGCACTCAAAAAACCATGGCTTCTACTACCACCCAAACTTGCCCATGACCTTTCTAGCTGGGGACTCCCTCTTGTCACCTTGTTTCATCGCGGAGGCACTCCTCAATGGCAGCCTCTTTCTTGGAAAGGTCTGCACTTTCAAAACCCCCTTGGTATCGCCGGGGGCGTTGATAAAAACGCCGAGCACTTAAACTCTTGGTGGCATCTTGGTTGTGGGTTTATTGAAGTGGGCACTGTCACTCCCCTGCCTCAAGACCCCAATCCTGGAAAAATTGTTGATCGCGATCTAAATCTTGAAGCCATGTGGAATAAAATGGGCTTTCCCAGTGCTGGTGCGGATGAAGTTTTCTACAATCTGCGTTTACACTCTGAAGATCTAAAAACTCCGATCTTTGTCAATATTGGTAAAAATCGCCAGACAGCAAACGAAAATGCCTCCGATGACTATTTGTTTTTGATTGAAAAATTTAAAGCCCATGCAGACGCCTTCGTCGTTAATATCTCAAGCCCCAACACTCAGGGACTGCGCAACCTTCAAGGCAAAGAACAACTGACGCAATTACTTTTACCTTTGCTTAAGAAAGCCCAAGAAATTCAAAAGCCTCTTTTAGTAAAGCTATCTCCTGACATGCCAGAAGAGCAGTTTGTCGAGAGCGTGCAAACATGCCAACTCTTAGGGGTCGATGGTTTAGTGCTAACAAATACATCGCTGTCTCGCCCAACGGATTGCCATTTTCCCAACGAGGGCGGATTGTCGGGGAAGCCCCTTAAAGATCTCTCTAAAAAAGCCCTTCAACTTGCGGTCAAAAGCCTAGGGGATAAACGCAAAGATATGCTTATTGTAAGCGTGGGTGGCATAATGACACCTGAAGATGTCTTTGAAAGATTGCAAATGGGGGCGGATCTTGTTCAAATTTATTCAGCCCTAATTTTTTATGGACCGCAGTTTTTCCATGACGTTGCTAGAAGGTATGATGGCGGACAGTAGTGAAGTTGAAGTAAAGCCAAAAAAATCAAAGATTCGTAAAGGACACTGGATTCCAGTTGTTGCTGGTTTTTTGCGCAAAGACGGTAAAATTCTTGTCGGTCAACGCCCTGAAAACAACTCTCTTCCGGGTCAATGGGAATTCCCAGGTGGAAAAATTGAAAACGGAGAATCGCCCGAAGAAGCTCTAGCACGCGAACTTCAAGAAGAACTCGGTATTGAAGCTGAGGTGGGCGAACTCAAACTTGCTTGTTCACACTCCTACGGAGATGTTGGGATTCTTATTCTCTTTTATGAAATACTCTACTGGAAGGGCGAGCCTCGTGCGAAACACCACATGATGCTTGAATGGATTCATCCAGAAGAGCTCAAGCATCGCAATATTCCTGAGGCCAATCGCAAACTCTTACCAAAGATCTATAAAGCTCTTGGAGTCGAATGGCGAAAATAATCCTCGTTACTAAAACGATCACTGCAACTTCATGGCAACTGGCTTTAGCATTAAAAGCCCAGCAACATGATGTGGTGGTCCTAACGAGTTATAAAGAAGAACCCATGGGTAGCAGTCATGGAATTCAATTTATGGCCTACTTTAAAAAGTGGAGCTTTGCTGAAGGGCTTAAAATCATCCCTGGTCTTTTTGGACTACAGCCACAGATCTTACATCTTCTTTTGGATGAAGATAAAATGTCTCCGGCACAAATTATTCTCTCTGGATTTGCCCGTTCCCATCCGACGTGTGTGCTTACGACTTCATTATTATTTATTCGTAAAAGACTTTCACGCTTGAATCCCGTGCGCTATCTCATTGAAGAAAGTGATATCATCACTTGCCCCACTGTTGAGGCTCTTGGATATATTCGTGGCCTCAATGTTCGTGAACATCAACAAGGTCGCGGCATCTTACCACCCGTTTTGGATTTATCCTCTTCTGCTTTAAGAGAAGAAACTTATTTAGATGAGCTGGAAGAGATTGAAGACTTCACCTCTCGTCCTTATATAGTTGTCCCCTTTCGCGAAGAGAAATTCACTCCTTTTGCCAATCACTTTCATCGCCTCTTAAAGATCAATCAGAAGTATCGTGTGATCCTATGGGGTTCATTCGATGGTTGGAGTTTGCGACAACGCAAAAGGTTTGCGCAATGGATGGATGAGCATCAGGGAAAAGGTTGGTTGATCACTTCTCAACTGACACTGGCACAGACTCAATATCTTCTGGGGAAAGCCGAAGCTCTATATCTTGCAGGGCAGGCCCTAAGTCCGGTCGAAGTGACAGACTATTATATGAAAGCGATCTCAGCCCATGCCGTGATGATTTTAGATTCACGACAAACCAAAGTGCATGGTGATCTTTGGAAGAACGCACAAAATTGCTGGATTCTACGTTGGGATGCTATGAGTGAAGACTTGGAAAAGGTCCTCCTTAAAGCCAACTTAAAAGTTCCCGAGAACGTCGCCGATCAACTCGCCGAAGATCGACATCTCATCGACTCTTCCTTGAATGAACTCAATCGCCTGTACAACAAGGCTTTGGCTCATTTAAGATAAGCTATGTTTAAGCGCAAGAAATCCCTGCCGGAATCACTTAATATCTGCCTCACATCGCAGAGATTTCCTATTCTCAGTCGAGCCACTGATCATGGGTTTTTGTGGCCCATTGCGAAGGGACTTGCTAAAGAGGGCCACAAGGTCACAGTTTTAGCAGCCAACTCTCCGCTTAAAAAATCAGAAGTTATTCGTGACGGTGTTCGCGTGCTTTTCTTGCAAGAAGGAGCCAAAAATACTTCTCCTGCAAGTTTTCAAATGGCTGTTAGACAGAAGTTTCTGCAACTCCATAAAGAAGAACCATTTCATCTTATCCACAGTATCGACAGATCCGCATACAGAATTAGCAGTCGGAAAGCTGAGCTTGAAGTGGCCGTTGCCTATGACGTCGAAGCCACGCAAATGTCGCAACTTTTTGCAATTTTGGGAATGAGGCAAGACACTCTGGGCAGTATGCTAACTACGGCTGTCGCTACGGCTTATAAGTTTTTAACAACTTTCTATGGAGGCGATAGCCGATTGCTCGCCACTGCTGATGGAGTTTTTGTTACCAATCCTCAGCAAAGAATCATTCTTGAACGATATTATTTGTACCCCGATTTTCACACTTATACGGTTCCCTACGGAATCGAACTGGGTGATTTAACTCCGAAAGAGAAGTCTCTCGAACTGCGCAGAAAACTCCATATCCCTGAAAATGCCCATGTGGCCGTCACTATTTCAGATATGACAGAGACGCAGGAGCTTATTCCTCTTTTAAATGCCTTTGAAAAAGTCGCCATTAAAAAGCCAAACAGTTATCTCCTTTTAGTCGGAAATGGCCCTCAGTTTCGAGAGATTGAATTTCAGGTTTTAAATCGTGCTCTGGGTAACCGAGTGCTGATGGTCGGCGCCGTTCCTGCCACTGAAATCGAAGATTATATTGTTCTTGGTGATGTTTTCGTGAATATGGGTTCCCGTACAACGGGATTTGAACCTTCGACTTTAGAGGCGATGGCGCAAAAAAAGATCGTGATGGGCTCTGAAGTCTCTCCGATTGCTAATATTATAGAAGATGGCAGGGATGGTTTTTTACTACGCCCAGCCGATGTGGACTCGATGAGCAATCTTTTGGTGGAAATCTTCTCAGGTACCATGCCAGCTGAAGAAATAGGCGAAAGAGCTCGTCAAAAGGTCGTAGATCTCTTTGATACCGGAAAAATGGTGCAATCTACCGTCGAAGCCTATAAGAAAATACTACTCAACACCGGATTGTATAAGAAGCATTGAGTTAAATAGGCGAAAAGTGGTGGTCAGGGCCCCGTAGATCGGTATAATCGGGAGTGTTATCAATACTTTAAGCTACACTTTGCTGAGGATAAGCAAAAAGATGACTAAAGCGGACTTAATAAATCTCATTTCTGAAAAAGCCGGGATCACTCGCGTAAAAGCTGAAACCGTAGTGAACACGATTTTTGATTCTATGGTGGAAGCTCTCATGCGTGATGATCGTATTGAGATCCGTGGTTTTGGTTCATTCGTAAACCGTCAATATGGCGCTTACAAAGGACGTAACCCTCGCACTGGCGAAATCATCAATGTGGAAGAAAAGAAACTTCCATTCTTCAAAGTTGGAAAAGAACTCAAAGAAGACATCAATAAAGGGGCTGAAGAAGACTCTCAATAACGAGAGTGGGAAAAGGTCTGAACCTTACTTATATCCTCGATATCAAATAAGGCCATGAACAATCTCTCAACACCCATAGCGATGCCACCGGAAGGTGGCATTCCTGCTTCTAGGCACTGGAAAAACTCTTCATCAAGATCGATCATCTCTTTGTTCATTTGAGCTTTTTTCGCTAAGTCCTCTGCAGAGCGCAGACGCTGAATTTTCGGATCATTTAACTCATGAAAGGCATTTCCTAACTCGAGGCCTTTCCAATAAACTTCAAATCGATCTCCCCAACCAGATGGAGTTAAGCGAGCTAAAGCCGCCTGATAAGGTGGGTATTCCGTCACAAAAACTAGGTTATTGTGTGGCAATTGCGACTCAATTTTTTCCATGAAGATCAAAAAGAAATAGTCGTCGATGGTCTCAGCACTGCGAACATCCACACCGATTTGCTCTGCTAATTCTTTCAACTCGGGTATCTGCGTATCGGGCTTAAGATCAAAGTTGCAGTGGATTTTAAAAAGCTCAGCCACGCTAAAGGTTTGAACACTTTCTGGCCTCGGCAAACTCAGTTGGTCCGCCAAAAAGTACACCAACTCAACCACGTCATTCTGAATGTTGCGTAAATTAGAAAAAGATCTGTACCACTCAAGCATCAAAAACTCGGGCTGATGGCGCTCTGTGATTTCTCCATTTCTATAAACTCTTGCTACTTCAAAAATCTTATCAGCCCCTAGAGCCAAAGCTTTTTTGAGGTGGATTTCAGGGCTCGTGGGTAAGAAAAGTGTTTTAGTGAGTGAACCCACTTTAAGTTTCGTAGAAAAAACATCCAAACTAGGCTCTGTCCCCGGGCAAGTGACCAGCGATGGAGTTCGTAATTGGAGAAAATCTCTTTCCCAGAAAAAGTTCAGCAAGGCTTTTTCAAAAAGATTCCACTGCTTTAAAATTTCAAGATCTACTTTGTTCTGTGGCAAAGAACGAAGTGCCGGAGCCAATAATACGAGCTCTTTTTTAGCATCTGACGCCACAAGATCTCCTTCAGTTAAAACTGAAAGGATTTCTGGAATCTCTGTGAATTCAAGTTTGTGTATTTCGGAGCCCTGATGAATTTCCACCAAGGCCGGAGAACGCTGAAGATCGAGGCGGTAAATCCGCCCGTAGACCTGAGAATTCGAAGGAATTTCAGGATATGCTAGCCATTTTGTTCTAAGAAATTCTGCTCTATCCAAAGTTCTGCCACTTTAGCGGCAAAAACCTTGATCACGCAAGCTTTCAAGGTGCTGCAAGATAGCTCCCATGTCATTTGCCCCTGCAACAACGCTATCACCAACAACGATTCGGTGTTTTACCCAATAACCTTGATAGATTCCCTCACTCGCCATCGAGCATTGGGGTGCATTGATATCAGCGGCCTTTGCTACCTTCACAACAAGACCCAAAGTAGAAAGTGTCATCATTGCAGATAGTAAAAGTGCTCTCATAAAAACCCCCATCTAGTAGCGATATGGCTCCAATGCCATTCTGATAAATATATAAAGCAAGAGCCTTGCCAAAATATTTTGCCACCACTTCTCGACGAAATACCTTTTTGCCGTCTAGTTGGTTGTCTTTTAGCCCCGCATCCTTTATGGATTTCATGTACTTTCAGTTGATTAATCCTATCGAAAAGAGGTCCCTATGCTGGATTTAAATCGCACGATGAAAAATCTTAAGTCTGAGGTTGATTGGCTCAATCTCCGCTTCGTTACAGAAAAGACCACTTATCGTTCCGTTCGTGATGACAAGCCTGACACCAATAACATTAATTTTGACCAAGGAATCATGATCGAAGTTATCGTCAATGGTCATTTCGGTTTTTCTGGCACCAGCGACCTCTCTGATTCTGGAATCAAAAGAGCTTTACAAAAAGCGGTGGCCGTTGCCAAAGCAGGCTCTAAACACAAAGTTCATGACTTCTCTTTAGCGCAAAGACCTGCATCTCAAGGGTCTTACCGCTCACCCGTGGTAAAACCGCTGGATAGTTTCTCTGCCAAAGAAATTATGGACATTTTCACAGCAGCAACGTCTGCAATGAAACTCAGTGATCATATCGTCAGCCGCTCTGCCACAGCTATGATCGTTGAAACTCAAGTCCACTCCATGAGTTCATCAGGAGCCGATATTGCGCAGAACTTCTCTATCGTGAGCACGGACTATTCAGCCACTGCTCTTAAAAATGGAGAGACTCAAACTCGCACAGATAGTGGTGGACTTGCTCGCTGCTTACAAATCGGAGCCGAAGTTTTTAACCGTGAATCTATTTTAGCAAGATGTACACGCGTGGCCGAAGAAGCCCTTGAGCTCCTTGATGCAGAAAACTGCCCGAATACATCTATGGATTTAATCCTGGCTCCAGATCAAATGACCCTCCAGGTGCACGAGTCCATCGGTCACCCACTCGAGTACGATCGCATTCTTGGCGACGAAAGAAATTACGCCGGCTGGAGCTTTGTTAAGCCTGAAGACTTTGGTTCTCTTCAGTACGGCTCTAAGCTGATGAACGTGACATTCGATCCTTCCATCAGCGATGCGATGGCCTCTTATGCCTTTGATGACTCTGGCCTTAAAGCTGAAAAAGAATATCTTATTAAGGACGGAAAACTTTTGCGCGGCTTAGGCGGCTTAGAGTCTCAGTCCCGCCTTGGTCTTCCAGGGGTTGCGAACTCAAGATCTTCTTCTTGGAATCGTGCACCGATTGATCGTATGGCCAATATCAACCTAGAGCCTGGCACTTCTTCTTTAGAAGAAATGATTGCGCAAACAGAGCGCGGAGTCTTTATGATGGCCAATAAATCTTGGTCGATTGATGACTACCGCAATAAATTCCAATTTGGCTGTGAGTACGCAAAACTCATTGAAAATGGAAAACTGACTAAAACACTAAAAAATCCGAACTACCGCGGAATCACTGTGCCGTTCTGGTCAAGCCTCAAAGCTGTCAGCGCTGCTCGCGAAACCTATGGTTCTCCATACTGTGGTAAGGGTGAACCAAACCAAATTATTCGCGTCGGCCATACAAATCCATTCTGCCTATTTGAAAACGTGGAGGTCTTCGGTGCCTAACTTTATCGAACAAACGAAAAATAACTTCAATACAGTCGCTGACCACATTCTTAAAAGCTTAGCTTCTAACGAAGCGGCCAACATTAATCTTCAGGCGGAAGAGTCTCTCTTTGTACGCTTTAACGACAATCACGTCAGACAGAATACCTTTGTTGAACAACGTGTATTAAGTCTGACTTTGCAAAAGAATGGGCGCACTGCCAACCTTTCGTTCTCGCTGACTGGCAATAACGAATTAGATTTAAAAAGTGCAACGACTTGGCTTGAAAGTGCTCGCCTTGAATGTGACCTCTTACCGGAAGATCCTTATCAAGTCGCTATCACTAACAATGGCACCAGCGATTCAACTTTGTTAGGGAAGCTTTTAGATCCATCAGCAATCATCGAAGCCATCACTCAAGCCGCAGAAGGAACAGACTTTGCCGGCCTCTACTCGGGTGGGCCACAAATTTCTGCTAATAAAAACTCTGCGGGCCAAAGCCATTGGTTTGCGGCTGAAAACTTCTTTATGGATTATTCGATCTATATGGGAGAGAAAGCAGTTAAAGGAGTCTATGCCGGTTCTGAATGGAACGTTGACTCTTTCAAAGCTAAACTTTCTGAAAGCAAAAATCTTCTAAGCCTTATGGCAAGACCTAAAAAAGTTTTAGAGCCTGGTGCCTATAGAACTTACTTAGCTCCGGGAGCTGTAGCGGAATTGGCTTCGATGTTTTATTGGGGTTCATTTAGCTTCAATGGCTATAAACAAGGTACTAGCTCTTTGCAAAAACTAGCAGACAAAGAGAAGTCTCTTTCTCCGTTATTCACTCTTGTTGAAAATTTCAAAATGGGACTTACTCATCGCTTCAACTCCCTGGGTGAACTTGCACCTGAATACCAAGAGTTGATTAAAGATGGCGAATTAAAGACTTATCTTATTAGCTCTCGCTCAGCCAAAGAGTATGGAGTGCAAAGCAATCAGGCAAGTCCTGGCGAATCGCCTCGCTCTTTAGAAATCTTACCAGGATCTTTAAAAGAAAAAGACGTTCTTAAGGAATTAGACACGGGCCTTTATCTTTCAAACTTACATTACCTAAACTGGTCAGATAGAGCGAATGCTCGAATCACGGGAATGACTCGCTATGCTTGTTTCTGGGTAGAAAATGGCGAGATTGTTGCTCCGATTGCAGATATGCGCTTTGACGAGAGCCTGTTTGATTGCCTTGGTGGAAACCTGCTGGCGGTGACTGATTTCCAAGAAATCAATCCTGCTGTTTCGACCTATGAAAGCCGCGCTTTCGGTGGAAATAAAAACCCAGGTATGTTAATCAAAGATTTCAAATTCACTTTATAGGGGTTAGACAAAATGGTTCTTTACAGCGTTCACATCATGGTTCGCCACGAAGTTTATGAACAGTACTTAGAGTGGCTTAAAACGGAACACATCGCTGAGGTTTTGGCCTGCCCTGGTTTTCTAAGTGCGGACCTTTGTTTCCGTAAAGGTGGCTCTATGGAGGCTTCTAGCAAAGAAATTCGCATCAACTATCAAGTAGAGAGCGAAGACGCGCTAAAAAAGTACATCCAGGAGTACGCAATGCCTCTGCGTGAAAAAGGAATTGATAAATTCCCTGGCCAGTTCTCGGCACAAAGAGAAGTTTACTTAGACTCTGTTAGTTTTAAGTCAAAATAATGAAGGGGCCTCTTGTGCAAATTCAAGAGGCCGAGTATCTTTAAGATCATCAAAAAAAAGGAGTTCCTCGTGGCTGTTTCTACGTTTCAAAAACTCATCGAAAATCTTTCCGAAACAAAAGGCATCCAAAGTCTTCTTGAAAACTTCCAAAAACTGAATCAAGAGATCAAAAAGAAAGAAACTGAACTGAAAGGTAAGTTCGATCAACAAAAAGAAGAAAAGATCGACATGGCTTGGAAGACATACCAGGACATTCTTAAAGCTTTGAATGTTTCAGAAGCAAAACTGAATAAAGAAGTGAATACAACAATTAAAAAAATTAAGAAGTCAGCAGCTGACCTCGAAAAGAATTTGAACTCTTATAAAAAGAAAGCTGTTTCTCACAAGGAGCAACTTGAAAAGTCCCTTTTCAAGAAAGCCAAAAAGACAGCTCCAAAAGCTAATGGTAAAAAAGCTTCTGCCAAGGCTCCTTCTACAACGAAGAAGGCTGCAACTAAAAAAGTAGCGACTAAAAAAGTGACCGCAAAGGCTGCTAAGCCCGTTGCTACGAAAAAGAAGGCTGTTAAGAAAAAAGCTACTAAGAAGTAAATCTTTAAAGCTCTCTGAAAACAGAGAGCTTTTTTTTATTCAAATTCAAACACTGTCCTCCTTGCGATCATCTATTTTTTACAATTTCTAACCATAAAATTAATTTCTCAAGGAAGCTTTCCTTGCCCTTCGAGGGGGTTCTGATTAGAACCCCTCTATGCTCTTAAAGGTTTCTCGGTTTCTAATAAAAGCCTCTGTCTTCTTCTCTGTAGGATTAGCCTGCGGGGTGGCGGCTTTATTATTGGTGCTTTCCTATGGAGTCACCGAGGTCATCTCAACTTCAGAAACTGGAATGAAGCTCAAAGCTGCTACGGCACCCTTAGGAGATAATCTGCGTGAGCTGCTGTCTATTGGCGCTCAATACAAAAGTGACTTTGAAGAGTTTCAAAATTTACAAACGACTTTGGCAAAAAAGAAAAAGCCTCCTCTTTGCGAAGTCTTATGTAACGAATCTTATTTTGAATCTGAAAAGCACCTCGAAGAGCGCACTCAATACCTTGTGAAGTTTTATCGCGATTGGGGATCTCAAGCTCTTGCCGATCCTAAGTTCCGCTTAAGCATGGAAGAAACGGTTCTGCTAAAAACGCTTCTTACCCCTGTCGTGCTTGAGACCATTGTTGATTTGAACGCCATGAGTGCTTCGGCCTCCAATGACGTTTTCAATAAGCTCGGACTTTCCCTTAAGATTCAAAAAGCGGGCTTGAGCGAAATGTTACATCTTTATAAAAATCCTCACACGCAAGTTTTATGGAGCCGCTTGCAGGATATCAAAGAGCTGCGCAAACAGTGCGGCAGCCTTAGCCGTAAAACCATCACTCAAAGCTGCACGTCCTTAAAGAATTAGACTCTCTCATATTAGAAAAAATAAACTTTTCCATCTTGCTCACACCCATCAATTCGAGTACCTAGTAGCTTATGGGCAAAGGCGTTACAAAATCTCAAGTCTTCTTCATGGTTCTTGCATGTATTCTGATCATCGGGAACCTCTACTACAATCAACCTCTCCTTGGTGTTCTTGCTCGCGAGTTTGGCGTCTCTGAAAAAGAAGTTTCGCTTGTCCCTGCGTTCACAATGATTGGCTATGCGATCGGAATTCTTTTATTGGTTCCACTCGGAGACATGATGGAGCGCCGTAGACTCATGCAAGTTTGCATGACGGTTTCGGGGGCTTTGGCTTTCAGTATTGCCTACAGCCCTAATGTCACTGTGCTGTGTGTTTTAAGCTTCTTAATGGGATTTTTTAACGTCTCAGCGACGGTACTTATTCCTTTTTCTGCAAACCTTGCGCGTCCTCAAGAGCGCGGAAAGATCGTCGGCACCGTGCTTGCTGGAATTCTTTTAGGGTCTCTTATGGCGAGAACCCTCGCTGGATTTATCACTGAACACTTCGGTTGGAAGACAGTTTATCTTTTTGCCGGAAGCGTAAACATTGTTTTAGCTGTTATCATTCACTGGGCCCTACCAACTGCAGAGTCGCAATTTACTGGAACCTATAAACAGCTTATTAAATCCACGCTTCAGCTTGTAAAAGAGTTCAGCCTAGTTCGCGAGGCTGCTTTGATGGGAGCCATTCTTTTTGGTTCGTTCTCAATGTTTTGGACGACCCTGACGTTCCTCCTTGAAGCGCAGCCTTTTCAATACTCTGCTCAAACCATCGGTCTCTTCGGAGTTCTAGGTATGATAGGGGCTGCCGCCGCCCCTATTGCTGGGCGCTACGCCGATAAAAAAGGCACAGCTGCGACCATCCGTTTAGGACTGTATTTTTCAATGGCAGCTTTTGCTGTTTTAGCGGCATCCACCCAATGGGTATGGGGTATCGTCATTGGTGTTCTACTCTTAGATTTGGGCATCCAAGTCGCCCACATCTCCAACCAAACTCGTATGTTCGAGCTTTCAGAAGAAGCCCGCTCGCGCCTGAGCTCGATTTATATCTTCTGCTATTTTGTCGGAGGAAGTTTGGGCTCTTATGTGGGCTCGCTCCTATGGAGCTGGGGCCAATGGCCAGCCGTCAGCATGGGGGGGCTTTTCTTCTGCCTGCTTGCTACAACAATTTTCCGTCGAGGCCAGAGACGCCGCGCCCAGTTAGCTTTGAACCACGCCTAGCTGCCTCGCATTAGGGCGTGCTCTGCTGCGCACATCTCTTTCTTAGATCTCACTGCTGTGCTAGTCTCTGGGCCGCAGTGAGGTGCTAATGAAATTTGCAGACTTATCCCCTAAAAATGAATTTATTCCACGCCATATCGGTCCGAAGGATTCTGACATTCACGAGATGTTAAAAGTTCTTGGATTCAACTCTCTTGAACAACTTGCTGATAAGGCTATTCCATCTGAAATTCGCTCAGAGCATGACTACAGTGTTGTAGGTAATGGAATCTCTGAATTTGATTTATTAAATCATTTAAAATCAATGCTGAAAAAAAATAAGGTCTTCAAATCTTATATCGGCATGGGATACCACGACACAATCACACCGACTGTGATTCAAAGAAACGTCTTTGAAAACCCGGCATGGTACACAGCCTATACTCCTTACCAAGCTGAGATCTCTCAAGGTCGTTTGGAAGCTCTTTTGAACTTCCAAACGATGGTTACTGAACTGACTGCGATGGAAATTGCCAATGCTTCTCTACTCGATGAAGGCACAGCAGCCGCAGAAGCGATGTTCATGGCTTACTCATTGAGCAAAAACAAAGCTTCTAGTTTCGTAGTTTCTCCCAATGCTCATCCTCATGTTTTAGAAGTTTTAAAGACACGCTCTCAAGCTTTGAAACTTGAGATGATCATCACAGATCCTCTCACTTTTGATTTTGCTAAACCTGTATTTGGTGTGATCTTCCAATACCCGGATACAACTGGAAATATCGAAGACTACGCGGCGGCTGCAAAAAAATACAAAGACCAAGGCGGTCTTGTGGCAGCTTCAGTAGATTTACTTGCAATGACTCTTTTGACTCCTCCAGGAGAATGGGGAGCAGATATCGTAGTTGGAAACACGCAACGTTTCGGCGTTCCACTTGGTTACGGCGGCCCTCACGCTGCTTTCATGGCTACTAAAGATTCATTCAAAAGAAATATGCCCGGCCGCCTTGTTGGCGTGAGTGTAGATTCTCAAGGTAAAATGGCTTTGCGCCTTGCTCTTCAAACACGTGAGCAACATATCCGTCGTGAAAAAGCGACTTCTAATATTTGTACAGCTCAGGTTCTTCTTGCAAACATGGCTTCAATGTATGCAGTTTATCATGGGCCAGCGGGTCTTAAGAAAATCGCTCTTCGTGTTCAGCGCCTTACTGGCATCATGAATGAAGGTTTGAAAAAACTTGGCTTTACACCTGAGAATAAAAACTTCTTCGACACATTGACTGTTTCTACAGACAAAGCAGCGACGATCATTGCTCAAGCTGAAAAGCTAGAAATGAACTTCAGAAAGTTTTCTGACAACCGCATCAGCATTTCATTGAATGAAACAACCTCTTTAGAAGACGTTGAAACAATTTGGATGGCTTTCAACGGTGGCAACAAAGTAAGCTTCACGGCTTTAGAAGTTGACCAAGCTTTGAACGATGTTCAATGGCCAGAAGTCTTCAATCGTACATCAGCGTATTTAATGCATCCGGTGTTTAACTCTCACCACTCTGAAACAGAGATGCTTCGCTACATCCATAGCCTACAAAACAAAGACTTGTCTTTAACTCACTCAATGATTCCACTTGGATCTTGTACGATGAAGTTAAATGCAACTTCTGAGTTAGTTCCCGTATCATGGCCTGAAATCGGTAAACTTCATCCATTCGCGCCAACTTCACAAGCAGCCGGCTTGATTGAAATGATTAAAGATCTTGAGAACAAACTTTCTGACATCACTGGTTTTGCAGCTGTGAGCTTGCAGCCAAACGCAGGTTCTCAAGGTGAATATGCAGGACTATTGGTTATCAAGAAGTATCACGAATCTCGCGGCGAAGGTCACAGAGACATTTGTTTGATCCCAGCATCTGCCCACGGAACAAATCCAGCTTCAGCGGCCATGGTGAACATGAAAGTTGTCGTTGTGAACTGTGACGATGAAGGCAACGTTTGTGTTGATGACTTGAAAGCTAAAGCGGAACTTCACAAAGATAAACTAGCAGCACTTATGATCACTTACCCTTCCACTCACGGTGTGTTTGAAGAAGGCATTGTGAACATCTGTGAAATCATCCATTCAAATGGTGGACAGGTTTACATGGATGGCGCAAACATGAATGCTCTTGTCGGCATGTGCCGCCCAGGAAAATTCGGTCCTGACGTTTCGCACATGAACCTTCATAAAACATTCTCAATTCCTCATGGTGGCGGTGGCCCTGGTGTTGGTCCAATTGGCGTGGGTGCTCACTTAAAAGAGTTCTTACCAACGCACTCATTGGTTCCTGAAGCTGGTCCTGCACAAGGCATCTCTGCAGTTTCTTCAGCTCCTTGGGGAAGCGCTAGTATCCTTCCGATCTCTTGGGCTTACATCACAATGATGGGGCAAGCAGGTCTTCGTAAGGCAACTCTTGTGAGTATCTTGAGTGCAAACTACATCGCGAAGAAATTAGAAGCGCATTACCCTGTTCTTTACAAAGGTAAAAATGGCCTTGTGGCGCACGAGTGCATCGTGGATATCAGAGGTATCAAAACTGACTCTGGCGTCGACGTCACTGACATTGCGAAGCGTTTGATGGACTATGGATTCCACGCGCCAACAATGAGTTTCCCTGTTGCGGGCACTCTGATGATTGAACCTACTGAGTCTGAATCTAAAGCTGAAGTGGATCGCTTCATCGACTCAATGATCGAAATTCGCAAAGAAATCACGGCTATTGAGATCGGCGCGATGGATAAAGAAAACAATCCATTGAAGAACTCGCCTCACACAGCGCAGATGCTGATGAAACCTGAATGGAATCATCCGTATTCTCGCGAAGTGGCAGTTTATCCTCTAGAGTGGTTACGTTCGAACAAGTTCTGGCCCGTAGTTGGTCGTGTTGACAATGCCTACGGTGACAGAAACTTAGTCTGCTCTTGCCCTCCGATTGAGGAATATCAATAATCGTATAGATGAAGAAAAAAATTCTCTTAATACGTTTAGATAAAATCGGCGACCTGATCTGCACCATGTGTGTAGATCAGGTTTCTTTTTTAAAAGACCATGATGTTCATTGGGCCATCGCCAAGGGTCTAGCCTTCGTGCCGGAACATGCTTCTCCGAAAAGATCTTTCCTAGAGCTTGATAAAAATAATTGGAAAGAGTCGTTAAAAAAACTCAGACAGTTTTTAAAAGAATACCGCCCTGATATCGCCGTGAGCTTTCAAGCTCCATGGTGGGTGAGTTATGCTTTGTGGGCAGAAAATATTTCTGTGCGCGCCGGAGTCAAATCTCAATGGCATAGCTTCTTGTTTTTTAATAGAGGTCTTCGTCAAAAGCGCAGCCTAGCAACTCAGCACGAGAGTGAATACAACATGGATCTCTTGCGCCATGCTCTGGGAATTTCTGCTCCGACGAACGTACCAACACTTTTACTCGAGTCGCAAGGCGATGAGGAAGTTTTATCAAAACATCACCTCACCAAGAATGACTATGTGGTGGTTCACCCTGGTATGGCGGGATCGGCGCTGAATTGGCCGATCACCTCATACATTGAGCTGATCACAAAGATTCTTCCAATACATCCTGTGGTTCTGACGGGAACTCCAGCGGACGAGCCTTGGCTGACCGAGATTAAGTCCCACTTCAAAGGGCAAAAGAACTTTATCAATCTACAGAACGAGCTAAAGTCTTCTGGCCTTTTTAGCGTATTAAAAAATGCGAAAGCCGTTGTTGTTCCAAGCACTGGAGTTGCCCATATGGCCGCCTCCCTTGGAACAAAGGTACTGGGCCTTTATTCCCCGCTGCGTGTGCAGCACCCCCGCAGGTGGGCAGCTCGCGGAAAAGATGTCACGATCTTTTGCCCGAAAGAACGAGACCACTATGGCGATGTCTCAAAGTTAATGAATGAAATCAGTGTCGATGAAGTTTTTAATAAGTTAGTAGGTCCTTAAAGCTTATGACAAAGTATCCTGAATATTTTGATTCCCAAATTGAATCTGCTTTAAAAACATATTCGCTGTCGTTATCGGATTCTAAGAATCTTGCTAAGAGAGTTTTAGAGCTTTCCGATTTTTTTATTCAAAACCCAGACAAGGCAACACCTTGGAATAAAGAGTGGGCGCAAATCGCCTATCTCTGTTACTACCTGCCACTGAACTCTGTACGTCTGACTAAAGTCATTCAGGAAGCCGCTCGCAGAGATTTCTTCAAAGACATCACACATGTCATCGATTTCGGTGCAGGCCTAGCGACGGCATCCCTCAACCTGGCCGCCGTTAAAAACTTTCAGTTTCATCTTATTGAAAGATCTAAAGAGCCACAGAAGATCATTGCGGATTTCTTCCCTGAGTTTAAAGGTTCTTGGCACCAAAGCTTTACAGAGAAAGCCCTCGATCGTCCTGAGAAAACCATGGCCGTTTTTTCTTACTCTTTAACAGAGCTTAAGGACATCCCCGAGTGGGCATTGCAATGTGAAGCTTTGATGCTGGTAGAACCTTCGACCCAACAAGATGGGCGTAAACTTTTAGAGCTACGCGAAAAGCTGATTACTAAGGGTTACCACCCCTACGCGCCTTGTACTCACGAAGACAAGTGTCCACTGCTGCATCAATCAAAAACAGACTGGTGCCATGACAGGGTTTTATTTGATGCCCCGACTTGGTTCTTAAAAATGGAAGAACAGCTTCCTATGAAAAATCGCAGTCTGACAATGAGTTATCTACTCATGCGCAAGACACCTCCAGCGCTAGTGAAGGCCACTCGTGTTGTTGGCGACCGCATGAAAGAAAAAGGCAAGGATCGTCAGATGATCTGCCGCGGAACCGAAAGAGAGTTCTTAGCGTGGCTTCACAAAACCAAGATCTCTCAAGACATCCTGCGCGGAACACTTATTCAAATTCCTGATTCATCAAAAAAGGTTTCTAACGAAGTTCGCATCGAAGAGGAAATTCCACTTTATGAGTAATTACGACGATAGGGAGGAACTTCCTCCCATTGAGGTGCCCAAGGATTTATTAAGTGATGATGCTTTAGAGAATATCATCAAAGAGTTTATCTTACGGGAAGGTACAGATTACGGAGTTTCCGAAATTACTTTCGACAAAAAGTTTGAACAGGTCGAGAGACAGATCGACAAAGGCGATATTAAGATCGTTTTCGATCAAAATTCTGAGTCAGTGACCCTGATGACTTTAAACGACTGGAAAAAGCTTACAAAAAAGCCGAGTCCCTAACTCGGCTTTTCGCAAAATAAGCACATGCTTAAAATCTCTTATTCCTTAAAGTCGAATCCAGACATCGGGAAAAGAGATACAGAGATCTGATATGTTTTTCCATCTGGAGCGGCACCCGCATCCAAAAGCTCTGCTAGTTCTTTTCTAAATGCTTTGATTCTTTCTTTTGCTTCTGGAAGACGATCCTCAGCAACACGTAAAGAAATCGTTGATTGCTCACGCTCTTCAGATGGCATTTTCTCAAGCAGACGCTCAAGTTTACGCTTCATCTTCTTCTCACGACTGATTTCCGTGAAACGTGAAAGCTCGTCTGGAGCAAGATTTAATCTTTCTCCAAACATGCGGATGGTTCTCATCGTGACAGTTCTCTTACCATTTAGAATTTTCGAAAGAAACGACGAGTCAACTTCTAAGTGGCGAGCAAACGCACGCAAAGAATAACGGGGGTAGTTTTGGCTACGACGAGCCAATTCATCCTCTAGAAACTGCCTAAAATCCGAGTTTTCGTTTATATTTTGCATAAGCTAAAGGATTATTGGTAGGGCAATGAATAATCAATATCTTGTTAACTACCTTACAGATATTTAATAATCCCCTAGCTTCTGCGTCATACGACAAATGCCAGCAAAGCCCCACCAGCCACCAGAAAGAAGCTTCGTGCGGCCACATAAATCCGCCTTTTCAGAACATTAAACTCGAATTTTCTCATATTTTCTAAAAACCCTCCCTCCGGTTCTCAAGCTCCCGCCTCCTGTTAGGCCAGGCGCCTCTTTTCATATCTTTTGAGGCCCCTCCCCCATCGCGTAAGCCATTGACTGTCTGAACTTTGCCGAGGACACTCGGGCCATGAAAAATACTGCCTTAGCCGAAACACACGTAAAACTAGGTGCGCGTATGGTTGATTATGCTGGATGGAATATGCCCGTTCAGTACATCGGCGTTCGCGAAGAACACAATAACGTTAGAAACAATGTCGGACTTTTTGATGTCTCTCATATGGGTGAGATCTTTGTTCGTGGCCCTCAAGCTTTAGCGACTTTAGAGTGGCTAACTTCGAATGACGTTGCAAAGCTGAACGACGGAGAGGCGCAATACACTCTTCTAACGAATGAAAACGGCGGAGTCGTTGACGACGTTATTGTTTATTGCCTTAAAAAAGACGCTGAGTACTTGGTTTGCGCCAATGCTTCAAACTCTGACAAAGACTTTGCGTGGATGACTGCTAATAATAAAGGCGCTGAAATTGTAGACGAGAGCCCATCTTGGGGGCAGATCGCAATTCAAGGCCCTAAAGCCATCGAACTTTGCAAACGTGTTTTGAATGTTGATCTAGAATCAATGAAGCCTTTTACGATCTCTATGGGGGATTTTAAAGGTCACAAAATCATGATCGCGACGACAGGCTACACAGGTGAAAAAGGTTGTGAGGTTTTCATCGCTAATGCAGGGACTGTGGCGCTTTGGAATGAGCTTTTGGAAAAAGGCCAAGATCTTCAGGTAATGCCTATCGGCTTGGGTGCACGCGACACTCTTCGCACGGAAATGAAGTATCCACTTTATGGTCATGAAATCGATGATAATGCCAACCCTTATGAAGCTGGCCTAGGGTGGGTTATCAAACCTGCTAAAAAAGACTTCATTGGTAAAGACAAAATCGTGTCTAAAAAAGAGGCAGGTCTTCAAAAAGCTCTTGTGGGTTTCAAAATGCTCGACAAGGGAATTCCTCGCCAAGGCTACAGCCTATTTTCTTTTGACAACAAAGAAATCGGCAAGGTAACTAGTGGTACACATTCACCTTCTTTAGACGAACCGATCGGTATTGCATATATCGACGTTGAGCTTAAGAACGAAGGCACGGAGTTCTTCTTAGATATCCGCGGCCGTAAGGTGAAAGCAATTGTTTGTAAAACTCCCTTTATAACTAAATAAGGAGCCCGAAATGGCATTTCATATTCCTGAAGATTATTACTACACAAAAGAACACGAATGGGCTCAAGTTGACGAGAACATCGTAACTGTTGGAATCACTGAGTTTGCTCAAGATCAATTGGGCGAAGTTGTTTACGTTGAGCTTCCAGAAGAAGGTCAAAAACTAACTCAAGGCCAAACTTTTGGTGTTGTTGAGTCAGTAAAAGCGGTTGTAGATCTTTACGCTCCAGTTTCTGGAACTGTTATCGAAGTAAACAACGCATTAAACGACGATCCATCAATCCTTAACGACGACCCAGTAAATGATGGCTGGTTAGTTCGCATTGAAATGGATACTGAAAAGGAACTCGCAAATTTAATGAGAGCTCCAGAGTACAAAAAGCTAATCACAGAAAAATAATTCTAAGATTTTGCTTGCATGATAGCGCATTTTTGCGCTATCAATAGTCTTCTGAAAAACGGTGTTGCCCCGGTGGTGAAATTGGCAGACACGCTAGACTTAGGATCTAGTGCGCAAGCGTGGGGGTTCAAGTCCCTCCCGGGGCACCAATCTAAAAAGCTGACCATAGAGTCGGCTTTTTTTATGTCTAAAATCGCTGAAAATGGTTTCTTTAATTCGTATATTAGATTTGAGCCTTCTAACATTTGGTTCGAGAGTACTCGTTTCAAGAAATCCAACCGTTCTTGCTCACTTCTTGATTTCCACAGTGTTTCTGCATTCTTAGAAAGTTCGAGAATCTTTTCTGAATTTACATAGAAAACGTTCGTGATAGCCTCTTGTCCTTTTTCTAATAGAGCTTCATACCTTCTGCGCTCCTCTTTAGTTTTTTCAGTTTTTCTTCTAAAGAGTTCCTTATCAATCACGCCACTCATTAAGAGTTCTACCAAGTCATCCTCTTCTTGCTCTGTAACTAATATTTTTTGACGATACTGTTCCATTACCTGCATATGCGCAGCCACCGCCTTGTCATTAGCCTTTCTCAATGCCTTTGATATTGCGTCTGCCAGAGCTTCAGAAATATGAATGTCACGCATTGGACGCGCAAATTGATCCCACAGAATTTCCTCAGAAACATTGACCTGCTTCTCTTCCGCAGCACGATGAACCCCACGACCATCAGAGCAATGATAGTACTTATACTCCCTGAAGGCGCCTGTCTTTTTATTCGTTTTCTTTTTCGGGTCATATAGAATTGCGCATCCGCACTTTGAATTTCCACAGGTTAAAAAATTACTAAAAACTCCCATAGGTCGCTTTTTTGCACCAGCTCCCTCCATTTCCGCAACAGCACGAATCCATCTCGCCGGAACAAAACATTCATGTTTCCCTTGGTAAATCACATCCTTAAACTTAAAACTCCCACCATAGAATGGATTCTTTAGCGTTTTCTCAATTGTACTTTTATGAAGGTACTTTAGCTTACTAGGTGGGAACCGTCGCTCTTCAATGAGTGTATCCTTAATTGCTTGATAGGAGAGCCTTGCTTGAGCCCTCAACTCGAACATTCTTAATACGCCGTCTTTTTCTTCAGGATTGATCGCAATGAAAGCTTCTTTTCTTCCATGCTTGTTCTCTAACCCATCTCTAACGTTCATATACCCAAGAGGCGCATGCCCTGGAAACCAGCCTTGATTTGCTTTTTCTGTCATTCCTTTCATCGTCTCGCGAGCGGTATTCTTAGCCATGTACTTACTTACCGTAGCCATCATGTCTTCGGTAAAGATGTCTGCTGGAGTAGAAAACTTATCAAAAATCCTACGATCTTTATAATAATGGATTATCAGATGACCTTTCATCACATGCTCTTCCATCTGTTCTTTATTGGTAAGATTGCGTGTCAGGCGATCAGGCTTTTCAACAACAAGATGAACCGCCTCCTTTGAAGTTCTCATCAGAGACTTAAGTTCCCGATACATCTCATCGTACCTAGTTCTTTTACCAATTTTACTAGCTGACTCAATAAACTTAAAGATTTTAATAAGCTCAAGGTCTTCCTTCTTGCAGTACTCACGCCCAAACTTCTCTTGTGCATCCAGTGAGTAACCGTCTTCCTGCTTAACATCAGAAATTCGACATAAAATAAAAGCTTTACCCTTCATCTCTTTTCTCCTCATCCTTTTTGGACTTTTCACTTTTGCTACTAGAAGCTCCTGCAAGCTCTTGATCCCACTTTAATAAAATAGCAAAGACTTCAGTGATGGATTCTAGCTCCATCACTGAGTCATCATAACTATTCAAATTAGATTGGTCATTCTTGCAGTTCTTCACAGCAGATGAAGGTGCCGGAGAAAAGTTAGCATTTCTCTAAAAAAGATTTGCTAACTAAACGAGATTTTCAACTCGCCTTGGCGTAAAGAGTGTCCAACAAGGAGACTCCTCCCTCGATATTGGCAATCCCAATAGACATAAAGGCTAGATTCGTTCCAAAACAATTCTTCATAAGCAGAGCGAACATCAATACTCTCATATATCTTCAAAATCGCTTTCTTTGCTAAACTCTCCCTAACGTAAAACCTAGGAGTATTTTCCCCCTTTATTGAAATCAGTCCTTTCCATTGTTTTTCTAAAGCGTCCTTAAACTTCTCCGCATTCTCCTTAGATAGTGTCACCTCATGAGAGTTTTCGAGGTTATTTAAAAAAGATCGGCAAGCATCATATGCCCCATATAATACTGCCACCATAGCTAAAGTCATATCACCTTTATAATCATCTAAATACTCCTCCATTGTTGAGTCCATGAAAGCGGCAATTTCTATGTAATCACGCCACATCTCACTCTCAGGAGTTGGGCTGTTCAACTCAGCTAAAGCAACATTAAATTCTTTGAACAAACTAGAAATCGTTCCGAACTTTATCTTCTTTATATACTTACTTGGGATAGCCCTCCTCTTCGAGCTTCTATTAGCAACAGTTCCAGACAACAACCCTGCTTTGTAACCATCACTTTCTATATTGCAATTTCGGAAAATTATAAGCGCAGCTTCGCGCTGACTCCTCACTCTGTGCTCTTTCTTTACAACTTCGATCTCTTCTCGGATGCGACATTGTATGCTTTCTAGCCATTCTTTAGCTGCCTCTTTCGTCATGATAGCCCTCCACATGAAACACAGCAGAAAAAAATTGTTATATTAGCAATTAAAACCCTATTTAAATGCTAACAAAACCTAGGCACCTTCAACTCTCCACGAACTATAAAAGAAAGGTGTGTTTATGAATTATAACAAAATAACGTTTATAGCAAAAGTCGATGTCACAGATTGCCGTGAAGAAATTAACCAAAACAACAATAAGAAAGAATACAGAGTGTATTTTCCTTTTGGGTCATGCAAATCAGATATAATGGTCTCAAAACGAGGCGTACAAAAATTTGTTATTCACCCAATGGCAATCGAAGGCCGTTTCTATATCAGAATTCTTAAAAAAATTAAAAATCGTAAATCATCTAAGGAGTAAATTATGAACTCAATCAACAATACAATGCATGTATCACCACGTATTAAACGTCAAATCCCGAATTATGAAGAACTCGAAAACATCAAAAAATTGAATGCGATTGTTAATTTTGATTATCAATCGACACTAGTGAAAACTATAAAGAAAACCATTGTAACCAAAGAAGCGGAAGTTCTTTATCTAGTAAGAAATGGAGCCTATCAAGATGGCTATCGCCTTAAATGGCAAGGCCACGAGTTTACCATATTTGATGGGCCACGTTTCAATTCTTCTTATCAATATTCTATTACTTTAAACCCTAAGGACTTTCCATGCTTTGCTTCCTATGTTGACTTTCTTTCATCTATTACTGGGAAAGAGATTCTTTCAGAGCAACACAAAGTTACAAGACTCGACATTGCTTTCACTAGTCCCGAAGAAGTAATTACTCCGGCCCTAATCCACTACTGCACACATGCTAAGTGGAAACGCCGTACCTCCGCTTATATGCAAGGAAAAGTAGACTTTGAAAAAGGAAGAATTTCGGGGGTTCGCACCAACAGTAGAAGTATGAATCTTTCATCATATAGAAAGCCTTCCTCTAAAGAAAAATTACAAATAGAAGATTTAACTCGATTTGAGTTTCAACTAAAGGGAGCTTCAATAAAATCGCTCAATCTTTCAACTTTGAACAACTTACGATGGATTGATTCAAGCAAACTTTTTAAAAGAATAGAATTCTATGACTTACAAAAAACAACTGCTCAAAGTGTAAATGATCTTCTTGCGTTTAACACATTTCAAGAAGATGTCCTGGCCTTAGGTTTTCAAAATGCAAGGATCTTACATAACAAGCACAGAAATTTCCATCGCAATATAGGCAAATTCCTAGTTCCACTGACAATCAACTCAGGCAAAGCTAGCCTGTCTTACGCTTTAAGAAAGAGGTTTAATCAGTGGGCAAAAAAATGGTTCAATACAGAAGATGACCTTCACTTTTTAAGTGACTACTAACGATATAGCATACCTCAAGGTTTGTCGAATATTGCCTCCCAAAAACCAACCCCTTATATTTTCTCGACAAGGAAAAGCAATTATATGAGGCCGTCCCAAGCTAAAGTATTCTAGATCAGCTTGGGACGGCCGCTCTTCATGCCTAGGGCTTGGATGCGAGTGCCCCTCAGCGATCACCTTTAAGCCCAGAGCTTCAATCTCCCTCATGGCATCTCTCTTTATGCGTTGGTCCCACTTGTAACGGTTCCTTGTATCGTCGGCGACGTTTGGTACACGAAAGACGTGGGTTATCTTGCGTTCCCTGCCCGCGCAGATGAATCCAATTTCAGCATAGGACAAAGACCACGCTAATATTTGATCGTAACACTTTCTGCTGATTTCAAGAGTCGTCATCGCAACTGCACCACTGCTTGCTTAAGACAGCTCATAGTCTCTTTTAGTTGAAGTTTAATGAATGGCCCATTCTTCAATTTATTACGCTGATGAAGCTCCAATATACTTTGCGTGCTGTCCACCACCTCCATCAACTTTGTTATGTAGGCGCGATCAATAGACACCTCCGCGTACCGTCTCTTCGCTCGTAAAACTGGTTTTGCCAGTCTCACGGCCTCTTTTACTGTCAGGTTCGGTAAAGTTTTGCGCTGCCCCTCTATCGCAACTGAGCGGCCCTCAACAAGGCGATTAAACTCTGACTGATTAGCTTTACTGCTCGCTAATAAATATAAAACAGACACCTTACTTTTTAAGACCGTATCGGTTTGGTGGTCTTTAAAGCGGATATGCAAGTTGATAAGTCTTGATGCCTGTATCTCACTCATCCCAATACTCTTGAGAGACTTTTGAAACTGCGGCCTCGTTAAGATTTGTCGTAAGCGACCAATGTAGCCTCCGACTTCGATTAAAGACTTCAGAGTCTTCTTGTAGGATAACTGTATTTTTTGAAGCAGGATTTCAGCTTCTTTCTGAGAGCTTTTGTTAGTTATTTTCCGACTCATGCGGTCTCCATTTGTACGAGTTCAAGGGTATCGCGTGACTGAATAACCAACGAAGCAAATGCGTTACAAACAACAACTTAACATACTGATTTTACATGACTTTTTGACTTTTAAAATAGTTGAAACACCATGTAAAAAACGATACAATAAAGTGTGTTCGCGTGATGAATGACCGTTACCAAATTGGTAACGACTTATAAAAGCTGGTTGTTGTCCAACCAAGTTCAACGCACAAAAGCCTGCTTATCTCCACTTATCAAATTTAAAAACTTATCTAGTTTAGGTCGCTTCGCAGAATTACACAAAGTGCGAAGCGGCCATTACTTAATGGGAGATTTCATGTCATCAAATGCAGACAAACCTATTTTAACGAGAACCAATAACCCCAGTTTCGCACACTCAAAGCCATCTACGAAACAAAGGCCCTATATCCAAAATGCGAATGAGCAGTTAGTAAAACTTATTGCTCGCGAAGTAAACCGCCACAAACTCTCTTACGAACAACTCAAGCGGATCTTCCGGGACGTGAGAACCCGATGTCGCATCGAGGCCCCAAGCTATAAGAATAAACTGATCGAGCTACCAACCAACGCGGACCTTGAAAGATTCTTTTCCACTATCAGTGATCCGCCCCACAAGCTCCTCTTTCAAGTTCTTTTAGGAACTGGACTGCGAGTATCAGAACTCTGCTCACTAGAGGTTGCTCGAATTGATTTCTCTAACAACACAGCCTTTATCAAAGAAGGAAAAGGAGGAAAAGATCGAGTCATTGTTTTTGGGAATCACCTGAAAGAAAGTTTGAAACTATATTTATCCGGCCGTAACAATAGATACCTTTTTGAATCAGTTAACAGAACTAAGTTCTCATCTCGACGGATTCAGCAGATTGCAAAGGTCTATAGCGAAAAATCCGGCGTTAAAATAAACCCACATCTTCTTCGTCATCTATTTGCTACCAAGCTAGCAGAGGCAGGACTTTCTGAAGATCAGCGTGCCGTTTTATGCGGGCACTCTCCCAACTCAAATGCTCAACAGATTTATACGCATCTATCACTTGCTGGAGTCAAAGACGAAGCCATTAAGGCACTAGATAATTTCTAATAACGAAAGGTTAATCATGAAATCTTTAGCTAAAGTACAGTGGGAAGACCCTCTCACTTTTCGACATATCTCTGAAGGAGAGCGTGTCAGTGTTTCTACCCAAAGTGGCATCATGACTGATTTTATGGTGCAAAGTATTTCTGAGGGCGGACTACTTTTAGTACCACTCAATGAATATACAAAGCGTCCTATTGTGACATCTCAAGTTATACTAGCAGTAACAACAACGCTGAAATCGTTCAAAGTAAAATCTGATGAAATCGTTTCCGTGACCAACAAAAAAGGAGATTCAGCGCGATTGAAGGTAGCTTATATACTCAATGGTCGCCTTCTTGTCCTGCATGATCCGAAATATCCAATACCTTGGCTTTTAAAGGGCCTTATAAAGTTGGCCCCAGCTTTATAAGCGTTGGGCCATAGCGAGGGCTGATTCACGTTCGCTCTCTGTGGCCCCTATTATTTTCTGCTCTATTTAACGTAGGTAACCATTACGCCCCACCCATGATCTGTTGCTAACGCATATTCTTTAATAAAGTTAACATCACCCATAGGAACTCTATTTGAAATTTCTGATTTTCCGAAACTTGGGATAAGGCTATCTAAAAGTCGAACGTGATGCTCAAAATATAATGAGTTCTGTTCAACTCCCGCCGCATAATAAAAAGGTGGTGTAAGTAAGGTACACGCGAACCCCCTGTAAGATAAATCAGAGACGTTGACAGTAACATACTTGAACCCATACTGCGCCCAACTATCGTTCTCTCTTAAGTCTTCTATCTTCTCAACTACACCGTCACTAAAACAAGTTCCCTCATTAACGTGTGCAATGGTTCTAAAAACCATCTGCGATGTAACTACGTTCGTTGCCTTAAAACTTATATAACGTCCAAATTTATCAAATGGTCCTGGAGTATTAACTCCGTGCTCTAATTCATTGAGACCTGGGTTAACTGATGAAATCTCATAGGTCGTTCTATTAGTGAAATACATCTTACCTATGTTCTTCACTAACTCTTTACCGTTAATAGTAGCTCTAACGTAAAGTGTTTCTCCATCTACTTCTATGTGCAGTGAAGCATGGATCGGATCTTTCGGAAGTGGGTCGAACGTGCAATATCCATCAGAATACAGTGAACTTGTTGAGGTTAAATTCTTACAAATACGACCTGACTCTGTGTATAGTGTTGACCCCAACGGACCACTAAAGCGCATAACTGTGCCAGTGTTCGAGAATCCTAAATGTTTAATTTCTTCCGGTGGTGTGTTATCCCAGTCGGAAAAATCGTTACCGTAAACCCAAGCTACTGCTACGAAATCTGTTTGCGTGTTATCTGGTGGTTGTTGTTCTGGCGGCTGTGTATCAGTAGGGGGCTGTGTACTCCCACCATCACCTACACCACTCGTCGGTGGTCTTAAGTAACCAACCGATCCACCACTTCCGTCGAAACAACCTTGTAAAAGCAGAGCCATTACTGCTGCCAAAGTCACAGATGTCTTTTTCATAGAATCCTCCACATCAATAACTTCATCGGCCTAAGGAAGTAAGACTTAAATCCTGTGCATAAAACTCTAAGCAATGCTCAAAACTGTGTGAATAAACTATCTATTAATTATTGGCAGTTAGAAGGCTAGCGTATCAGTTTGTTTCTATAAAAATATTTCTGCCCAGATAACTATGTATAAATCTTAAGAAGATGTTTTTCTGGTATAGTTCTTATCGGCTTTCATAAGAGCATTTATAAATGACGGAGAATCTTTTACTTCTGGCAGAAACTCAACCAAAGAAGACCAGCGAGACTTTACCCATTCTTGCTTCTCGACATCATTCAAGACATGCCAATTTTTCTTCAACCACTCGCTATTACTTGCAATGACCGATGCAGTAGATTTCTCATCTACATAGTCTACCATTTGCGCACGAGTCAGTTCTGCGAACAAAATTGTCGGCTCAACGATTTCACGAGGACCAGCTAATATATAATACCATCCCAGAAATGCGCCAATGAACGGGACGACAACTCCAACTATAGCCCACATTGATTGAGGAAGGCGCGCAGAGCTCATCTTAAAAAAATATGACCAACAACTAAAATATCCCACAAGAAAAGCTATTGAAAAAATCAACGAGAATACAGACATAAATTCCTCAATCATATTAACGGGAAATATAATTATTTACTCAACACATTAAGAAAGATCAATATCCCAACAGTCTGTCTCGCTCTGCCGATTTATCCGCCTCGCGCTTTTGCCTTGCCTCTTCCTCGTCGTTTTCGACTTTAAGCTGAGCCTCGTAATTCTTTAAAAACTCTGTCACTTTACTCTGGCATACACTTGCGGGCCAGGATGCATCTTTGCAATATCCCTTAAACTCTCTGAACGCAACATTCTCACCTTTAGCATCTGTATTATTGTAGGTAGTCCAAACTCCAGTGATCCGCTCTGGATATGAATGATATTCGACAAACCACTCATATATTCTATCACAATCAGCAGTACTCAAAGTTCCGCAACTCATTCTTTTTTTGGTTGTATTAGCACTTTTCTTGTTTGTACAACCTCCAACTAAAAACAAAATAAAAAAAATATTAAAAATATTAAATACCATACATACCCTTTCCTAGACTTGTATCTTCATATATCTAATTATTTACTTTCACCAGCTCCCTTACTCTTTCTCGGGATGAGTCGATCAATACGAATACGCGCATATCCATCAAAGTAAGGTACTACCTGAAACATCTCAGCTACGGTTGTGCCAGAGCCTGCCTCGTCCTCCCCAGTCAACAGCCACGAAAAAGAACAGTCCATATAATCAGCGAGTCGCTTCACTGCCTTGAGGTCATTAGGAGTCGCTCCCTTTACCCAAGAGTCGATTACAGAAGGTGCTACGTTTATTGTCTTCGCTAGTTGACGACGGCTGATATTCTTTTCAGAGAGAACATCTTGAAGACGTATCCCCCAGTGTTCTTGTTCTTCTTCATTGTAAATTTCTTTTTTATTATTTTTCTTTCTCACGCTTCACCAACCTGCAAACACATTTTTATGTTCTAAAGTTAGCGATGCAAGCAGTGAGTTCTGGTCCTGCATGGAAGTTCATGCACCGTTCAGGTTATCGAGCACTGAAAACAGTTACTCTCGCGTGATAACTCTTAGAAAGCAGTCCGAATAACATCATTAAATATTTTTATATTCACATTTTTACGCAGGACCTTTGCCCAAGATAACACTTGCCAAATTTGTTATGTCTATACAATGTATATACATAATGAAAACAATTATATTCAAAGTTCCTGAATTCAAGTCGCATGATTTACTAAAGGGCTCTCGAAGAATGACTGCTTTTAGATTTCCAGAAAAACTGATTAAGGGCTTTGATAAAAAAGCCAAAGAGATGGGACTTCCTAAAACGGCTCTTTTAGAGATGGCCATGATTTCAATAATCGAAAAGGGAGAAGTTAAAAAATGATTCTACCTATCGCAGACCTAGAAGACTGGTGCAAAGCCTATGCCCTCACTCCCAAAGAATTACAATGTTCGTCTTGCAAAAGAAGGATCATTACATCTGTGCCGGTGGCTGTGAGTGGATACCGAGGACTTATGGCTGAATGTAACGATTGTAAAGAAACTCTCGCTATTATGAAGCCAGTAAGTAAAGAAAAGAAAGACTTTTGGACAAATACGATTTGAGCGGGGGAAGAACTCCCCCCCTCTTTCTCTAGATTTTTTCTTTTGGGAATGTCTCATATATGGAGAATCCCCATTCAGATGCTTGTTTTGCGAAATCCGCAGAAACAATGCCCGAAGCAATCGCTCTCTCTAAGTCTAACAATCTCTTAGGTCCGGCATTTCGACTTTCCATGTAGTACCCATCCCAATTGTCTTTGTTAATTGGCGTACCAGGAGCTGGACGACTAAGCACTGCCTTATAGAGAAGACCCACCTCTGTTTCGACGATTTCAATTGCTTGAGACAACCCTCTTCCTCCTCCCGCAATTAAAATTAATTCGATACCGACATCGGATTTTATAACTTCAAATCTCATATCTTTAAAGTTAGGACCACTCATCATCGCGCGAATTACAATACTGTTATCCTCATCAAAGATTTTACTAATCGTAAAGTATTCGATGTCTCTTTTCGTACCTTCTCTGCGTTGAAGACGATTCTTTTTTTTCATTTCAACAATTAATCCTTCAGCTGCCTGATGGACTAAAAGATTTTTAACGGAACCCATATATTCCTCCTGGGTATGGTTCATGCGGGCTGTCTTAGCTCACTAATTTAAAAAATAACTTGAATGCATTCGCCACCCTTGAGTACTTTTGAGTTAAGCATTTGGGAGGGGGGTTGCGTCAGCCTGTCTGTACAGCCTCCTTTTCTTTTTCTACTCACCTTCCGACCAAAGATTCTATGTATTTCAAAATACTCTTCAACCGTTAAATTGTTTTGCCTAAATGATGAGCAGCAGTATTCCAAAAAGACATCACAACATCTTTAAACCTATACCAATCATGGGTTTAAAGACGTTTAATATTTTTAGAAAATTTTAAATTTATCTCTTAAAAATGTGGATAAGTTGGGACTAATTGGGACGTTCTGTGACTAATTGGTACTATTTGGGACTAACGAAAATGCTCTTTTTTAAAAAATCCACTCACTGATCTTAAGTAAGTTTACAAAAAATGATGACGAAATTCTCCGCGCCCCAAAACAGCGCGCCGCAATATTTTTCCCACTAGATATGACAAGATATAGCTCTAAATCACTAGCACCGGAACTAATAATGCTGAGTTACTAATAAGGTATTTTTCCATCCCGTCTCCTGCAATCATTTAGCGAGATCGACGTTTATCTCTGACTTATTTCGATGATAGCTTTTCGATATTCGTCGATTAACGGGCACCAAATAAAAAAGCTGACCATAGAGTCGGCTTTTTTTATGTCTAAAATTCGACGTCCACACTTACCCCACTTCTACAATTTTAAACAAACGATCAACTACTCACATTCACATTCTTGACTCAAAATACACGATCGCAAAAAATTGCGTCTCACAATATGTCTTCGAGAGTGACTGGACTTGAGAGGCCGTTGCCCACGAAATACACTGAAGCCCTGTTGAGGTTTTGATGAATTATCGTTTGTACTTTTTCTCGTTCGTTTCATTTCTAATTTATCCATCTGCAGTCTTTGCTAAAGACATCCCCGTGCAGGTTCGCTTGTTTCTGGGAATGGTCGCAGCGGAACCGAGCAACACCAATGAAACTTTGGAAGCGCAAGGGCTGGATAAATTAAAGAATACATCTCAATTGGGTTTAGAAATTACCTACCCTCTTTTTAAATATTTGGATGTGGGCGCTCGATATACAAAAATCCTCGCATCCTCTGAAGAGAATCCTGCCAATGCTAGCACGGACTTCAACTCAAGAGTCGATCAGGACACGGTTCTGCTTATTGCCCGAGTTCCGTTTCTTAAAACGGATATCTTTCGCATGGATGCCTTTGCCGGGGTCGGAGGAAGTAATACTACTTTTAGAATGAAAACAGCCGCACAAAGTGGAGAACTCTCAAGCAAAGGACCTGAGGGATGGTTTGGCTCTCCTTACGCGGCGGCGGGGGTTTCGGCAGGCATTGGCTTTAAATACTTCTATCTCGTTTTTGAAAGTGGCTATGCGATGAATAAAGTTTCAAGCTTTAAGCGCACTGGTAACATCAGCAATAACCTTGAGACTCTAGATCTTTCAGGTTCTTACTTCACGCTGGGTCTGATGTTTGATGGCGTCCCTGGAAGTGTTGGGAAATAAAAAAAGCGACTTGCGTCGCTTCATTTAAAACTAGGATCTTATTTTTTTCTAAGGACAAAGAACCATGCGATCGGTTGTGTGTGGGACTTGCTGGGCCACTTGGCAAAGGCGCTCTCCTAAAAGAGCAAAGACATCCCAGTTTGAAAAAATAGTTTCGGCGCGGCCCTTAGTAATGCCGATTTGTTTGTAGCGATTGCCAATTTTAACAAACAACGGAGAACCACTATCGCCTGGCTGCACGCGAGAGCGCGATTTTGACTCCAAGTGATCGCTCATATTTCTTTTTAAAGAATCAAGCACAGCCATTCTTTTTGTATTGGTCGACATCTCTTCAATAAAGTTAATTGTAATCACTGTTGGCGAGTAACGAACAATCTGCGGGATGATTTCTTTGTACTCTGCGCGAGAAACCACCGGAGTGAATTGGAAGTTTTCTTTTAAAGATAGTTCGTGATCAAAAACCATCACCGCAATATCTTCAGACGGGCCAATAGAAGTTCTAAATTTTTGGCGCTCCATTTTCAGTCTTAAAGTTTCAGGAACATAAATACGTCCCTTCACTTTTTGGCGAAGAACAGGAACATATCCCACACGAACTCTCTCACCAGTTGGGCGCGTGACATATCGATACTCACCGACTTGTAAATCAATCTCGCGCACGCCACTGACTTCGGCCATAAACACGCAATGAGCCGCGGTGATAAGAACTCTTGCTGAGACCAAATTTCCAACGCAAAGACCATGCGCATCTTCTTGACCGTTTTTATCAAATGAAGGTGCCATGAAGAAGACAACGGATTCATAATCAGCTCCATCTGCTATCTCGCTATTAGATAAAGCCTGTGCAAACGAAGAAGTTAGTAAAAGACCTAGAGTGATCGAAAGAAGTTTTTTCATCTCAAGTTCTCCTTAAGGTTTTGAGCAAAACTGCTCAGCCTTGATTTCATTGGCAGGACGGCAGTAGTTCATCCATTCGTTGTATAAATTTGTGGAGTACGCATAGAACCAAACAATTTCATCTGTAGGATGAGTCAGGAATATTTTGTGCGCCATAGAGTCCGGCTGCTTTCCATTTACGGAATAGCACCAGCCATAAACACGCATCTCGACGTCGGAAACGACTTCGATGCTATCAAGCCCGATTGGAGTATTGAGGATGGAATTAAATCCTTCAGCCGCGCCAACATAAGAAATTTTGTGAAGATTAAAAATCTCTACAGAAAGTTCGCCAACAGACTTGTCCAAGTCAGCAGAGTGCTGCCCCGAATGCACGGGCTCATCGTGACAGGCATCAAAAACTTTCCACGACACGGCTTGGGCAGAAAGCCCCCAACCTAAAATCAGAACCAGCAAGGCAGTACGCATGGGAAACTCCTTTAGAAGGCCTTAGCAGTACTGAACTTATCGATGTTTGCCAATGAAATTGCCCCGTGTTGAGTCTTTGCATAAGACCTTCAAAGCTTCGTTTTCACCACTAAAGTCATTAAACACTCGTTTTTATTAGAATATACCTAGAAATCTCATATTTAATATCTATTATAATAGATCAGAATATCATTATATAATCTATTGAAATAGATCATAAATTCATATTATAATCTATTATAGTAGGTAATTATGAAGCGAAGCAAAGCCCTCATTAAAACTCAAAGAAAGAGCCTGGATGAAAAGCTCAGCGTCTTCCAAGACGCCATGAGCTTGCTCAACCCGCGCAGTGGTTGGGTGAAGGCTATTCGCGAATCTCTAGGGATGACGACTTCTCAATTGGCTGAGCGCATGGGAATACACCAATCCGGAGTTACGTACTTAGAACAACGAGAGGTCGCCCAAACTGTAACGTTAGAGTCTTTGGACCGAGCGGCCAAAGCCATGAACTGCCGACTGATTTATGCCGTCGTCCCAGAAGGAACTTTGGAAGAACTCGTAGAGAAGCAAGCGCGCAGAGCTGCGGCAGAAATCCTAAGAACAACACTTCACTCCATGGAGCTTGAACAACAGGTTGCGGGCGAGGCCGAAACCCATCTTCACCTAGAAGAGCTTGCTCAGGAAATTAAAACGAAAATGGATTCACGCCTCTGGGGGAGAAAATGAGAGAGTTTAAATTAGAATACCCTCCTGGAGCCACACCTCTCAATGCCAACGAATCCGCGGGGCTTTTACTTACTTATATTTCTACGCAAAGTGAACTCAACGCCGCCGAACAAGCAAATATTATCGAAGGTGAAAAGTGGGCCTTCGCCCAAAAACGTAAACACTTTCTCACAGAGCGCTTCATGCGCACTCTTCACAAAAAAATGTTCGGCCATGTTTGGAAGTGGGCGGGAACCTATCGGACGTCTGATAAATCTATCGGCGTTGAATGGTTTAAGATTCCCACTGAGATGAACAAACTCATTGGCGATGTTCGCTATTGGATTACTTACGAAACCTACCCTATGGATGAGATCGCAGCTCGCCTGCACCACCGACTTGTTTTCATACACCCCTTCCCGAATGGAAACGGTCGTTGGGCCCGCGTGATGTCTGATGTGTTATTATCGAATCTAGATCATCCTAGATTTTCATGGGGTGCCCACATGAAGTCGGGCACCCTGAGCGAACAGGGAGATGCCAGAAAGAGATACATCCGCTCTTTACAGCTAGCCGATGCTAGAAAGTTTGAAGAGCTTTTAAGCTTTGTTCGCTCTTAAAAGTTTCTTTTTCTTTTTATATTCAAAATGCCAGCGCTCCAAGAGTTGCTGGATCTCTCTAGCGTCATAGTTTTCCTGATAAAGATTTTTTTCATAGGCATCTTTTGTTTGTTCTAGAAGATTTTCACTTAAAATAGATTTATCTTTGAGAGTATCCAGATAGCAAAGCGGTGTCTCAAAAGATAATCTCGAGCGACCTGCCAACTCTCCATACGCCTCGATAAGCGCCAAAAGCTTTTCGGCTTCTGTCTTTTTCCGCCTCTGCCCCGATAAGAGATTACGCAATAAAAAAACCATCGCCGCCAAAAGAAGCGCTACTGAAACGCCAAGCATTTCCCAGTTTGCAGTCAATGACTGTAAAAATTCTTTTTGCGCCTGACGGTCAAAGTCTAATAGAAAGTAATTCCAGCGATAGTTCAGATCTTCAAAGAAAAACTCAATCTCTTGCCACCATAAAAAATTTATCTTTGCAGTCGGTCTGTATTCTAGGTTCCGCGCAAAAACTCTTTGATCTTCTTCTGAAAGACTGAAGAAAGCTTCGGCTCCAATGATAAATCTTAAAGGTGCCACCCAAGCCGTCGGATCAATTCTTTGCCAAGAATTATTGATGGCCACTTCCACCCAAGCATGGGCATCTTTTTGCCCAATCTTCCAAAAGTCCCCGAGGGGATTATAGAATCCTCCCTGATAGCCGATCACCACGCGGGCCGGGATACCAAGGGCGCGAGCAAGAGTGGCGTAAGCACCTGCAAAGTGTTCACAGAATCCAACTTTGCGATTGAATAAAAAATCATCCAACCCATTTGCCGTATAGAAGCCTGGTTTAAGACTATAGGCAAATCCGTTCTCCATAAAAAGTTCTTGAATCTTTCTTAGGCGAGCCTCTGGATCTTTAGAGTTTGCGGAAACCTCTAAGACCCAGTTTCGTGTTCGTTCTGAAAGTTCCGGAACCTGCAAAGCACCTAAAATATCTTCTGCACTTTCCTGAGAAGATGGCTCCCAGTATCCGCGATAGAAGGTTGTCTTTTGCAAAGCTCTTCTGGATTTAAAAATACCTCCTGCCCAACTTGTAGCGCCGGGGAACTCCATTTCAAGAATTCGTGTGCCATCTAGAGCAAAGAGATAATTCTGTCCCGTGGCTTCAAGTGCAATATCATAAAAGAATTCTTTCGTGCGCATCACCGGTGGAGTATCTTCGCGATGAGACACCCCTTGCTTCCATGACAACCCATCGGATTGCTGAAGAACAACGCCTCTCCAATAAAGATCTTGTGTGCGCTTAAAGGGAAGTTCAGAAAGCTTTGCGCGAAACGCAACTTGAGAATTGGCTGCTATCTCGGCTACACTTCCAGGATTCATATCATCACTAAAACCGATATGCCCCAAGTCCTGCCCTCTGGATATCGCCCACGGCATCACAACACGGGGGAAAACTAAAAATAGCAACGTGGTTACAGGCACCGATAAAATTAAAACTTTAAATAGAACAGAGAATCTATGAGGAAGTTTTTCAGGCAAAAGAGAGTACAGCAATCCAAACAGCGCAATGCCAGAAGGAATCAACCAATAGATATCCAAACTAAATAAAGCCCTGGCCGCTATTAATATCAACCCCAGCAAAACAATGAACTTATGATCTCTCTCAGAGCGGTAGTCCGAAACTCGCAAAGCCGCCAACCCCAGAAGAAAACTAAATGCAGGCTCTTGCCCCACCAGAGTTTTGAAATGCAGCCAGACTGTCGCTAACAAAACAACACTCAAAAAATTAGAGAGTTTACGTGACAGAGGCTTCCAAGAAAAAGTCTCGCTTCCCCACTTCCATACTAAAATAGCAAAACTAAAAAGCACAATAATCGGCGAAACTTCAAAGGACACCATAGCCATCGAAAGTAAAAACGAAATTGAAAAAAGTCTTTTTTCAAAAAACCTCATTGCAAATCGCTTTCTTCAATCGTCGCCAGCAGTGTCTGACATTTCAAGTAATGCTCTCGACCAGATCCTACGGGAATCTTGTGCACACCCACGAATAACGAATATTGAATCTCGCGCCGATAGGCCAAGTCGATCCATAGAGCGAGTTGAGAAATTCTTTCTTCTGTCCCTTGTAAACCTCGGGTTTGCGTCCATTGGAAGTTCAAAATACGATCTTCATCTTCCTCGTAGGTTTTTATAAAAACCTCATGGCGCCGGGCACTTACTTTCCAATCAATACGTCGCCAGGAATCCGAAGACTGATATTCGCGATGCTCTTTAAACACCCCAACACTGGATGGGTCGGATTCTCCGCTATTCCCCAATGGCCAGTTAGCAGATCCCTTCCGTGCAGCAAAGACAAGTGTTTCTTCTTGGGCACGATACCGTTGCCATGCCCTAAAAAGTCCAAACGGATAACGACTCTTAACAGAGATCTTTGGAATTTTTTGCCAGCCTCTTTGTTGAGGAATCCAAGACAGCAAAACTTCTAAGGAACCATTGACCAAGGCCTTCTTCTCGATAGGAATATCTTTACCATTCACACGAAACTCAAGCTCCCAAAGGGGCCTTGCGGGATTCTGAGACTCTAAGATCACTTGAATGTCAGATGGTTCTTCAGCAAAGCTTTCTGGGAATCGAACTTTGGCAATTCTTAATTGGGCAATATTTTGATTCGCTAAAACCATTGCAGTGATGGAGATTGAAACTAATAAGAACGTTAAAAGATAAATAAGGTTATTGGCAAACCCGATGGCCATCACAAATAGAACTAAAACAACAGCGGCAAAGGACCAACCAAAAGCTGTCGGTAGGATATAGGTTCGACTCTGATTAAGCAGGAACCCGAGTGCTCTGTTGTAAAACCAGGGCCCACTCGCGGCCTTTTTTGATGCCATGGTTTCCTCCTAATCGATGCCCGAGAACTGCGATTAAAACCGACTGCACATCCTCTGGTCGAAGATAATCACGCCCCTCTAGAAATGCCCATGCCTTGGCAGCTTTAATGAGTGCTAGTCCCGCGCGTGTCGATAAAACTTGGCCCTGAAAATCAGACTCGCGCGATCTCTCTAGCAAGTTACCCACATAATCAGCCACAGCCTTAGACACTTTTACGTTTTGCACAATCTGAAGGGCTTTTAGAATTTCGTCCTCTTTAAAAAGAGACTTCAATTCTTTAATTTTTTTCCCGAGGATCTAAACCTTGAAACAGGCGTACTTCTGTTTCTTTTGAAGCGTATTGCAATTCGAGGCTCATTAAGAAGCGATCAAGCTGACTTTCAGGCAAAGCGAAAGTGCCAGTTTGTTGATGAGGATTTTGCGTTGCAATCACATAGAAAGGTTCAGGCAATGACCAAGTTTCACCGTCGATAGATACTTCGCCCTCTTCCATAGCTTGAAGTAAAGCACTTTGCGTACGAGGGCTTGCGCGATTGAGTTCATCCGCCATTACTAGCTGAGAAAATAACGGACCCTTATGAAAGAAAAACTTTTGCTCTTGAGTATTGAAAACTTGCCCACCTAATACATCAGCAGGCATCAGATCAATCGTAAATTGAATTCTTTTTGTCGACAGTCCCGTCAGCTTTCCTAAAACATGCACTAGGGTGGTCTTGCCTACCCCAGGCAGATCTTCGATGAGCAAGTGTCCCCCTGCAAGCAGACAAGTCACTGCAAGGCGAATCTCAGATTCTTTATCTAGAACAATCTGAGACGTTTCTTCGATAAGCTGATGGAAAGCATTCTTCATAAGTAGTGATTATACTCTGCGAAGTGCCGCTTCGATATCAGCAATAATATCTTTTTCGCTTTCCAGTCCTAAACTTAAACGAATCGCACGTGGATCAATGTTACTCTCTTTGCGTTTTTCGTTCGGAATCGCAGAATGAGTCATATATCCCGGAACTTCGATCAATGTCTTTGTTAAGCCCAAACTCACCGCTAAAGTGATGGAATAAGAATTTGCAGCAATATCGTCTACAAACTTTTGGCATTTATTCATGTTCCCTTTAAGAACAAATGAAATCATAGTTCCTGGTGCAAACTTACCTTCCGGTGATTTCAAATATTTTTTTGCCAAACGTGCTTGCGGATGAGATTTTAATCCTGGGTAAGAAACACTTTCTACCTTTGGATGCTTTTCTAGATACTTTGCTACAGCCCATGCCGTAGATTGCTGCTGTTCAAAGCGCAGAGCTTGCGTTGAGATCCCATAAACTAAAATATGCCATGCAGAGTATGGGTGAATAATAGCACCGAAGTCTTTACGAGCAACCCGCAAAAGGCTTTCAAATTTCTTAGGAGCAATCACAGCTCCACCCATCTCAGTTCCAAAACCAGAGATATTTTTTGTTAAACTTTGTATAACAAAGTCAATACCCCACTCTAAAGGACGAAGTGCCCACGGGGTTGCAAAAGTATTATCGACAACGACGTAAACTTTTTCTTCGTTCGAACGAGTCTTATTAGCTTCTTTAACAAGCTTAACAATCCCCTCAAGGTCGGCGACTTCTAAAATTGGATTGGATACTGTTTCAAAGTAAACGACTCTTGTTGTAGGGTCTTTAAGTTCTACCTTCAAAGTTTTAAAGTCATTCACATCAATAAGGCTGTTTTTAATTCCAAATTTAGGAAGCCAAGTTGTAATCAAACTATACGTACAACCATAAAGAGTCTTATGTGCGACAACTTTAGTTCCACTGCCTAGCAAAGACATCAAGGTCGCCGATATTGCTCCCATACCGCTTCCAAAGGCAACAGCACATTCGCCTTTCTCCATTTGCGCTAGTTGAGACTCCAACATATTTGTTGTCGGCTCCTCAAGGCGGTCATAGATCCAAATTGGCTGAGACTCTTTAGTTTCACCAAAGGTGCTAAAGCCCTGTGCGCCTCTGTCTAGAGATTCAAGACGAAACGTTGTTGAAGATGTCATTGGCGGAATTAAGTGGTGGGAAAACTCCCATGATCCAGATTGAAACTCTCCGTGAATGGCTTGAGTTCTTTTCGACATGGTCGCTGACTTTTTAACAGGAGATTTTGCTGAACCATTCGATTTGGTTTTCACGCTGGTTTTTTTTGTGCTCTTTGTGTTCTTTTTCATGTTTTTCCTTCGTATGAACAACGAAGCACAAAGATATTAAGAAACAAAAGGAATTAATAGGTTCAATGCATTAGAACCCGAACTTTTCTGGGATTTAACATCTCAAATCTCCTAAAGTTCGGGTTAAATGCAATATATTGGTTTTAAGTTTATTCCTAACAAGCTTCCTACCTCCCTTGATTTTGGACTAAAACGACTGGAAATTCCTTTTTCCCTTCGCTTGCCTCGATTTTTTCTACCTTATTAGCAAACATAATCGCTGGCTGCGTCCCTTGAATTGATTGAAGAAGTTTTCTTCGCATCCGTTTTTGCTGAATATTTGATTCAGCAATCATTTCGTTAAATCCCTCCACGGCCCCCATGGCCTGTGATCCTATTAAGCAAATCGCCACTATGAAGAAGCGCATCCTTGCCCTCCTTTGTTACTATATAAGACGAAGGTCAAAGCTGTAGCGGTTAAAACTTTTTTAAATCTTTTCATGACATCCAATCACAGTGCGAATATCTTGCCTCGGATGAAAACTCGTAAAGCGGCCATGTTCTTTATTCTTATTACGGTCACCTTAGATATGATCGGCCTTGGGCTTGTCATGCCGTCCCTGCCAGACATTATGCGCAGATTTACTGAAGACGAAGTTCAGATCTCTACGCTCTTCGGTTATTTCATTTCCATTTATGCGCTCATGCAGTTTGCGGCCTCCCCAATTATTGGCTCTTTATCAGATCGCTTTGGCAGGAGACCTGTTCTTCTCGTCTCGTTGATTGTCGCTGCCGCCGATTACGTTCTTATGGCCTATGCTCCATCCTTAACAATATTATTTATTGGAAGAGTTATTGCTGGATTAACAGGAGCTAACATTACCGTCGCCATGGCCTATATTGCCGACGTCAGTGATGATTCGAATCGCTCCAAGAACTTTGGTTTGGTTGGCGCTGCATTTGGCTTAGGATTTATCATAGGCCCCGCCCTCGGAGGAATCCTTGGTCACTATGATACTCACTATCCTTTTCTATTTGCCGCAGTTTTAAATCTTCTTAATTTCCTATTTGGGTTGTTCATACTTCCAGAGTCTCACCCCAAAGAGCGCCGTCGCCCTGTGGAACTCAAACAACTCAATCCACTTCATTCATTGCAAAAAGTATTTCGCATTGAGGGATTGGTCGCACTCCTACTGGTTTATTTTTGTTTCCAAATGGCAGGCCAAACTCACGGATCTATTTGGGTGCTTTATACAGAAAAACGCTTCGGTTGGAGTACCGCTGAGGTCGGCTACTCTTTAGCATTAGTTGGAATTCTGTCTGCCATTTCGCAAGGCGTGCTGACAAAGTATGTGGTTGATTGGCTGGGAGAAATTAAAACTGTCTTTTATGCCAGCCTCGGATACGGAGTTTGTTTTATGTTATTTGGTGCAGCTTCTCAGGGTTGGATGTTCTATGCTTTGATTGTCCTAACAGCGATATTTTGGGTTGAAGGGCCTGCCCTTCAATCTGTGATTACGAACAAAACACCTCCCGAACAGCAAGGGGAGCTGCAAGGCAGCTTAGTCAGCCTGGCGTCCCTATCTGCCATTGCCAATCCGCTGATCACCACCAAGCTCTTCGCATATTTTTCGAGTGACGCCTCCGCGATCTCTATGCCAGGGGCTCCCTATTATTTTGCAGCTGCCGTTTGCTTCTTAGGATTTATCATCATGACTCGAGTAAAAACGTAAGCGCATTCATCCGTAAATATAAAGTGTCCTTTTATTTGGTTATGATAAAATGACTTTAATGACAGACCTACGCTCGTATCTGACAAACAGACTAAACCACCAGACTTCTTTGGATCTATCAGTAGATATCCAAAGAAGCGCGAGCGTTGCCTTGATCTTACGCCCTCAAAAAAATTCCGAAGAACTTGAGCTTGGCTACATCCAAAGAGCAGAGAACCCCTATGATCCTTGGTCAGGGCATGTTGCATTCCCCGGAGGAGTTCGCGAAGCCACTGATACGACCAATTTAGATGCTGCTATTCGCGAAACTCTTGAAGAAACGGGTATCGAATTATTCCATAGTGAGGAACTGGCAAGGCTTGATGATATTCAAGGAAGAAAGTCAGGCCATCTTTTAGATTTCTATATTCGCGCCCACGTCTTTCTTAAAGTCGATCACGTCAATTTGCTATTGGACGAAACCGAAGTCGCAGACTTTCGCTGGATTCCTCTTACAGATCTTCTCGACCCCGCACGAAAAGCTGTTTTCAACGACTATCCAGCAATCGATTTAGGTTTTAAAATTCCACTCTGGGGACTTTCATATTTAATCACCGAGAATCTATTAACTCGATTATCCCGATGATTTAATCATTGCCTCCACACCAGGCCCGCCTCTGGTTTTTTGAGTTTCTCTTTTTGAGTCTTTGCCGCGCTCAAAAGCTGCGCCGGCCTGTAGGCGAACTTAAGGTCATCACAAAGTCTCTGCTTGTGACGTGCTCACTTTGAATCCGAATATTTATGCTCTAATAGCGAATTTTTATCTCTCATTTTCGAGAATTTCTTAACTTATTGTAAACAGTGACCGATGTAGAACGTGTATGAACGTATTGGAGGTAGTGTGAAACGACTTCAAAATTTCAATACCCCTTTCAGCCTTAATAGCGTTAGCAATACCTTGCTCATACAAACGAAGCATCAGAGATTTTCTATATTTCATTCTCTGTCCATGATGTTGTCTTTTTTTCTATTTCTATTCACACTCACGGGTTGCTCCTTAAACTTGGATCTAAGTCATCTTTCAAGAGTCTTGGAGCAAAGAGGTGAAGACCCAAATCTTTTTATCGCTACTTTCAATACGCAGAAGCTTTCTCCAAACTCTTCTGGCGATAGCCAAATCACACTCCCTCTCATCCTCGGTGAACAATACGACTTTATTGTCGATTGGGGGGATGGAAAAAAAGATGAAATCAAATCTGCCTTAGCACCGGAGAAAACTCACACTTATACCCACCCAGGAATTTATGAGATCAAACTTCTAGGAAGCTTTCCGAGATTGGCCTTCGAGAACTCCGGTGATCGTTTAAAAATTTTAGACGTGAAACAATGGGGCACTAATGAGTGGTCCTCTATGGAATCTATGTTCGAAGGTTGTGTTTATCTAAAGATATCCGCAAAAGACAAACCTGACTTGAGCAACGTTCAAAGTTTAAACTCTATGTTTGCGATGGCTTCCCTTTTTAATAGTCCTATTGGTCACTGGGATACTGCAAACGTCACAGACATGGGCAACATGTTCCTCGCAACCTTTAAATTCAATCAGCCCCTTAAAGAGTGGAATACTTCAAACGTGAATGACATGGAACGTATGTTCATGGCGGCCTTTGCGTTCGACCAAGATTTGAGTTCCTGGGATCTGAGTTCTCTGGAATTTGCCGATGACTTTGATGAGGGGGCAAGTGTCTGGAGAAAGCCTCGTCCTGTAGGGCTCTCAACATCGCCTGATGTACCGAATGGGCCCGCTTTAATCAGTTACCCTACTGATGCTTTTGTCTCATTTTGGCAAATTGATGCCCCGAACACTTCAATCACTTTACCTTTAAAATCAGGCACTCCTTATAGTTTTAAAGTGATTTGGGGGGATGGCAGTCCGCCTCAAACAGTCTCTGCTTGGAACTCATCAAGTAAAACTCACTTATACACCCAACCAGGAAAATACCTAATAACCCTGCAAGGCTCTTTCCCGATCTTAGATTTCGGTAGCTCTGCACATAAGTTAAAAATTGTAGATATCATAAACTGGGGTTCCAACCAATGGGCCTCCGTCGATCACATGTTTTCTGGTTGTGAAAACTTACAGATGTCTGCCCTAGATGCTCCCAACTTGAGTCACGTCGATAGCTTAGAGGGAATGTTTAATAACGCCCACATATTTAATGCGCCTATAGGTCACTGGGATACTTCCAATATAAAAAACATGAGAGATATGTTTCGACAAGCCTATGCGTTTAACCAGCCGCTGAGCAACTGGGATACTTCTCAGGTTCGATTCATGTCTTCAATGTTCGACACAGCCACATCTTTCAATCAACCCCTTGAAAATTGGAATGTCGCAAACGTTAGCGATATGAGTGCAATGTTTTACCAAGCCGTCTCTTTCAACCAGCCGCTTGCAGGTTGGAACACAGCCAGTGTAAAAAACATGCAATCCATGTTCTTCCTCTCCTATTCTTTTAATCAGCCACTTAATAACTGGAACACATCCAATGTCGAAGAGATGAAGTTTATGTTTTTCAATGCACTGACTTTCAATCAACCTCTTGAAAAGTGGATGACAAGAAATGTTCAAAGTATGGATTACATGTTTCATTCGGCTTACTCTTTCGATCAAAATTTAAGTTCTTGGGATCTTACGAATCTCTACTCATCGAAATTTTTCGACGAAGATGCCCTTGCATGGACCCTACCAAAACCTGATTTCCCTCCTCAATAATCAGCCACTGGGAGAGATTCTATTTTGTTTTGAAACAGTTTTTGTCGCGCCCTGAAACGTTCTTCTATTTTTTTAATAATTTGAAATTTTGTCCTCAACTATTCCTAAGTCCAGCCGATAAATGAATTAAGCATGTTGATGAAAGGAGCCTAGATGGCGAATTTTAAAAAAGTACGTCTAGAATGCATTTGGAGACGAGAGCTCCGTGAATTGACTCTCCACTGGGGTACCGGCCCACCTTAGCGAAGATCTTCCAAAATTAGCTGAAGATTAACGAACAAAAACCAGAATCATGAGGGATTCTGGTTTTTTCGTTTTTGAAGCATCGAATTTATTTTTAGATTATAAAATCGAGAAGACCGTAGAAAGAGAGATCGTTGTCGAATCTGCTTTCAATTGCGTTGGATAGTAATTCAAGAACCCTGAGATATACACATCACGAGTCAGAGCAAACCCAGAACCCAATCTTCCACTAAGTGTGCGGTTGTGCAGAGTCCACACATCTTCGCGAGCGCGTGGATTCGTAAAGCTCACTGCTAGTGAAGAATAAATATCTATTTTATCTGTCAGGTTGTACTTAACTTGTGGGTAGAAGCCTAAGTAGTAACGTCCCGCAGAGCGATCTGATTTTTCATAATCACGATTGTAAACGAATCCTGAAAAGCTTGATTCCAAACCTACTGCAAAACCAGAATTTCCTAAGTTATAAACGAGGTTATTGTTATAACCTACAGTTCCTACCTGCCCGACATCTAAGTATTCTTGAACAGTTGTGAAGGATGCGCTGTAAGAGTTCCGCATTTGCACTGTTTGCAGACGAGCATTTCGGTCATAGCTGATGAACGGCGTTTTGATATCCGTTCTTTTCGATCCATGAAAAGGAGTTAAAGAACTCATTCCAGTTCCCACACCAATGGCGGATTTAGAATCGATACGATAGCGTCCACTGATAGAGCCTGTAATTGCTGTGTCGTTATTTCCAATGGAACCATCTGGATTGGGCTGACGGTCGTTGGTGATGTCCCCTACTGGAGGGCCGTAATAAGAAAGAGAGAATTTTAAAGAGTAGCGAGAAAGAGAGCCGGATTCTGCGCGAAGTTTAATGTCAGTGATATCTCGATCTTCAGAGAATTTTTTATTTTCTAACACCTTGCCCATTTTTGATGTGGACTGAGTTGTCGAGCTTTCTTGGGCCCAGGCTTGAGTTGCCAACATTCCCACGGCAACTATACTCAATAACCTTTTCACGCTTCCCCCTTTGAAAAGTTGAAAGCTTTCTACAACTTGCGTCGTCAAAAATAAAGACAAGGTTGTGACAATATTGTCGTTTTGCAAAAAACACCTAAAAAAGACCCCTAAAGTCCTTAAAACCCCTTGTAATTCCTGCTAGATAGCTAAGAACCCAGAAATAGGGAGTTTTTTTTAAGACACGCCGCCAAAGAGCTTCTTTGCTCCTCCTTTTAGTGAAAGGCTAAGGGGGATTAACTCAAGAGGGGGTTTTCGATGAAATCACTGGTATTTGCTATTGCAACTTTGATCGGTCTTTCAGCATTCGCTGCTGACACAAAACTAGGCAACGTTGTTGCTATTGAAAGAGAAGTTTCTGGGATCTACGAAAAGTGCCTAGAAAAAGTTGAAGACACAACTGGCGAACGCTCTTTCTTTAGCTGTGCCTTCCGTTACGCTGCTGACACTGAAGTTCAGTTCTCTAAAGGCACTGCGATCCGTCTTATGAATGAAGAGTGCTCTGTAGCAGGTGACGCTTTAAACGGCACTTTACTCATCACGTTCTCGCAAAGAGCTGCAACGTCTAACTTTGCACAAGCAAGAACTTGTTTGCAAAAAGCTTTAGAAAAACAGCCTAATGTAAAAGTTAAACTTTTCTCAATCGAATAGTTTTAACTGGCACATCCATAAATAAAAAAGCGAGCTCATTGAGCTCGCTTTTTTATTTTCTCTAAAGTGGTTTTATTCTTAAACGTTCTTAGAAAACACACTTCTCATATGCAAAAATTAACTAGTAATCACCATTAAAGACACAAGTAAGAACCTGATTGAGATTCTCTCCAGTGCTATTCTGGAATGGCCCAAAGTGATTATATGTCTTCCCTGTCGCCATGTGTGGGGTCACACATCTTTGCGCTGGAGCTTTCAGACTTCCACTTGAATTCACATTGTATGGATGCGTGTTCGTTGCACTCGTTGCATTGACTTGCACAGCGAACATGCCTGTTACCTTTGCAGCTCCGCAAAACGCATTGAACGTTTGTAGAGAACTTCCTACTACACGAATCATCTCCGCTGCTGAAGCAGTTTGAGAGATCTTACAGCTCGGATATAAAAGATTCCACTCTCTGATACATGCTTGGATATTTCCGCCCGCATCAGGCGTGAACTGGAAAAGACCAATATTCAACTTCGAGGCTTGCGGCTGAAGCGGATCTTCATAAAACTTCACTCCGGCTGGTTTTCTATATCCAGATGGAGCATACTTGGCAGCCACAGAGTTGGACTTCGTTGTATCGGCTGTCGTTAAAGACTCTCCGTAACTCAGACACATCATATACTTTGACCAAAGCTTTGATGCCTTAACGTAGCCCTCAGCTTGTCCCGCTAAGGCCTGCCTGCGGTACTCATTCATAGTATCAGCAAACAAGTTCACCTTACGAATAACATCTGCTGAGGGAACTTTTTTTCCATTCAACGTCGTATTTAAAGTGCTTGCCGTAACATTGCACAGAGGATGCGAGATCAAGCTGTTTGGCATATAGGTATTTACATCTTTATTTAAATTAAAATAAGACGCCACATAACCTAACTGGGCGCGAGACGGTTGCATTTTTACTTCAACAGCATAAGCCACCCTATCAGCAAAGCGATCATTACGATCTAACTCTGGATCACAGAGATCTGTCTTATAAGCTTCTTGCGCGTTTCTTTGCGGAATGAGCTCGCGATAACTTTTATAGTAGTTATCCACAGTCGAACCCACAGGGTAAGAGACTTCTCTAAAGACGTTATAACCATTTGGTATCACCGGATCCACCACACCTGCTGGATCGCGCGGCGGTGTTGGCTCAGGAGCAGGCGCAGGAGGTGTCGGCGTCGGCGTCGACACGGGCGGCGGTGTAGGTTTCGGAGCGGGCTGAGTCGGAGCTGGTGCCGGCTTCTTCTTAGACATTGCAAACGACTCTAAGGCGGTCCCTTGCATTGCTAAGAACAACAAGGCTGCTAAAATTTTTTGTGTTCCGTTTTTTGTTTCCATGCCATTCGCATCGGAGACAGAAAAAGGACCTTAACGAGAACTAGACGTAACCTAGACGCACTTTTTTCAAAAAAATTATTTTCTGGCAAGAATCTCGCTGAAAGCCATAAGCGTTCACACACACGTTATTAAGGAGAATAGAAAATAGCCGATAATAAAAGGGTCATCGTTAAAAACAAGGAGTCTCAAAATGAGTCAACAGTACGATACAGCCGGTCTTTACAGCTTTCTTCTTCATACCCCTGAGGCAGGTTTGCGCAAAATGCTTGTCGATAACAAGCCCATGACAGAAGCACATTTCAACCTCATGCTTAAAGTTGTCAGAGGTTGCTCTGAGGAACAGTTCGGTACCCACTTCACAGCTCAAGACTTTCCCAAAGTAAAAATGGGACCTGCGGAAATCAAAATCCGTGAAAAGTTTTGGAACGACTGCATGCAAACTTGGCAACAACGTGGGCTTCTAAATCCCGCTGTTGCAACAAAGGCCGCATAGATTTATATTGCGCTTAAATGTTTGCTTATCTTGCACCTGAAAAATTTCTACCGGAACTGCTTCAAGAACTTCAAAATGTTGAAGCAGTTCACGGCAACCTAGTTCTTACAAATGGTCCTTTGCAGGAGTCTATCTGGGCTCAATGTATTTGGTACGATGTTGAAATCTTTAAATTTGAATCCATTGGCGAAGCATCGCGTTTCTTAAAAAACCAAGGCAAGATCTGGTGTAACTACCCCCTTGAGAATCATCGCCGTGCTCAACTGATCCAAGACCAACTTCCAAAACTGAAATCGAAAGTCATAGATTTCTTAGCTCCTCTTCCACAGACAGAGCTTGGAGCTTGGTGCTTAATTGATCGCAATACGCTTTTAGCAGCTCCGCGAACAAATTCCGTTTTTCCTTTGGGTGAAGTGCAGTTTAATGAGGATAAAAAGACTCCTCCTTCTCGAGCCTACCTAAAGCTTTGGGAGTTTTTCACAGTCTATGGCATAAAACCCAAAAAAGGCGAACGCGTCGTCGATTTTGGAAGTTGCCCTGGGGGGTGGACATGGGTTCTTCAGTCTATTGGCTGCAACGTTGTCAGTATTGACCGTGCTCCACTGGCAGAACATATAGCTCGTTTGCCCAGAATTGAATTTATTCAAACTAACGCCTTTACGATCAAACCCGAAGACATTGGAAAAATTGATTGGTTCTTCTCTGATATCATCTGCTATCCAGAAAAACTTTATACTCTGATTCGGCAGTGGCAAGAGTCCGGCCTGTGTGAGAATTTTGTATGCACTATCAAATTCCAAGGCAAGACAGACTTCGAATCTCTTGCAAAGTTCAAAGAACTCGATAATGCTAAAATTATCCACCTTCACCACAATAAACATGAGGTCACCTTATGGATAAGGACATCTTCAGCCTCGTCAGCAGACCTGAAGAAAAAATAAAGTTGTGGCAAGACTTAGCGCAGGCCAAGGCAGAGATTATCTGTAAAGGCCATGCTGATAGTCTCTGCAAAGTGAAGGCAGCTCTTTATCTTTCCTCTCTACAAATCCTTGAATGCCAATTTCAAGGCAGCCCCTTAAGTCCCCAAGAAGAGTATCTGGGATACTTTTTTATCGGTGGAGAAAAGTATTACTTCAAAGCTAAGGCGGCTCTGCATGAAGGAAAATTGCGCATCGGAATTCCCGCAGAGCTTTGGCATCTGCAAAGAAGACAGAACTACCGAGTGAAAATTCCATCAGGATTTGCTGCGACTTACGATATCGCCGAAGTGAACGGGGCTCCTCAAAAAATTGCCGGTAAACTTGCCGACCTCAGTAGCCAGGGATGCCGCGTAGTTTATCAGCTAAAAAATCCCCTGATGAAAGTAGGAGATGCTGTCATCGGCAATCTACAAATCGACAATAAAACACCCTTTGCTGTTCAAGGTCTAGTTCGCCATATTAAGGTCGATGAGGGAAATCAGTTTATCCAAACATTTGGAATTGAGTTCACTCCCCTAGATGCCATCACTGAAAACAAGCTTTTTGCAATCACAATGGAAATTCATAAAAGGTATTTCAAAAGCTGGTAAATCGACTAGTCTAGTTTGTCTCTGATTGAGAAGTTTAGACTCATTATTCTGAGAGCTCTGCCGATACAAGAAGTATGTTTTACGGAAGAAGAGTCATCGAACCCCAAATATCACATACACAGCGAGCACCATCGCGCTTTATATTGAATAGAAATTTTCAGTATAAGTATTGTTGGTATTTCCTAACCGCTATTGCTGGCGGATGCTTTTTCTTCTTTGCACCTAGCTATTTCTTTATTTCTCAGAACTATGATCTTTTTAGAAATCTTGCTTTCGATACTCAACCGCAATTAGTCGAACACCTTGAACGCGAATTGATGTGGCTGAAGGCGTTCTTTGTCTTGGGCTTTTCGACAATTTGTGGCCTTGTCCTTTACCTAAGTCTTCGAGTCACAAAGCAGCTTCTGACTCCGATAGTCGCCATCGAAAAACATATGTTCCAAGTCTCTGCGGGAAAACTCAATGTTGATGATTTTTACTTAGATGAAGCTGAAGACTTTAAAGAACTCAGTCTTACCTATGAATATCTTTATAAAAGCTTGCAAGAGCGCAGCTTTAAAGAAGTTGAGTTGTTAAAGAAAATCGATATCAACTCTATGGACCGAGAGTCCTATGCTATCTGGAAGCAGTTACTCACTGACAAACAGAACTCTTTAGGTATACAAGAAGAGCTTATGACTAGCGAGAACGTCGTAAGCTTGAGCGAATTTGATCAGAAACGTCGCGCTTCTTAATCGCCTCACGCTTATCGTGGGTTTTCTTACCCTTCGCCAAAGCAATTTCTAATTTGGCTCGCCCATTTTTAAAATAAATTTTTAACGGCACGCAAGTGTAACCCTTCTCTCTCATCGCACCGAAAATTTTATCTAATTCTTTGCGATTCAAAAGAAGTTTACGTAAACGCTCTGGAGCGTGATTATTATAGCTAGAAGCCTTGTATTCAGCGATATGAGCGTTCTGCAAAAAAGCTTCGTTATTCTTAAAAGTGATATAAGAATCCTTCAGTTGCACATCTTTATTGCGCAACGATTTCACTTCACTCCCCATCAGTTGCAGCCCTGCTTCGAAGGTCTCAACGATCGTGAAGTCGAATCTCGCTTTTTTGTTATCTTGAACGATCAAAATACTCATTATTGATATCCAAATTTCTTGTACAAAACTAAAAACTGCTCTGGGCTGAGCTCTTCAGCTCTGGCTGTTTCTTTAAGTCCCATCTCAATCAGCCAGCCGATGAGCTGCTCTTCAGTTACTCCCTTTTGAGAATAAAGACTAGATAAATTCTTTTTCAAGAGTTTACGTCTTTGTGCAAAAGCAGCCTTCACAAAGGTTAAGAAGTCTTTTCGCTGACTGATTCCCTTATCTTTTGCCGTAAATCCTAGCACGCGGCTTGCCACCTTTGGAGGTGGATCAAAATCACGAGGGCCCGCATCAGAAACTGTATGAATGTCCCAAAAGCTTTGCGCGATAACACTTAAGAATCCATAGAACTCTGTTTTAGCCTGAGCCCGAATTCTTTGCGCCACTTCTTTTTGAAACATCAAAACCATGGCAGCGACACCTTCCGTGTCCATCGATCGATCTATGACAATCGAAGAAGAGATTTGGTACGGAAGATTGCTAACAAAAACCGTGCGCTGGTGAGACGGAATCAATGTCTTCCAATCCAACCTAAGGGCATCCCCTTCCGTGATTGTAAGACCTTTTTCTCTCCAATATTCCGCGATCACACGATCCAACTCAACAATGTGCAAAGGTAGATTCATCTGCTGCAAGAAGTAGGTCAAAGCCCCTGGCCCCGGGCCCACTTCAATTAAAGCTTCTGGTTTATATTCTTTGACCTGATTGATAATTCTCTCAATGACGGTGTCACTGATAAGAAAATTCTGACCAAGGGATTTCTTAGCAAGAATGCCTAACTCCTCAAGGGATACGGCAAGTCTTTGTCTAGCTGTACTCATTTAAAATCCGATGCTAATGCTTGCGGTGAAGGTCCTAGTTCCATTTCAGAAAATTCTCCAGCATTCATTCTTAAGATTCCTGCATAACCGATCATCGCCGCATTATCCGTGCAATAACGAATGGGAGGAACTACGAGAGTAAGGCCTTTTTTTGCAGCCCACTCTTCAGCGCGCGCACGCAGGCGAGAGTTTGCGCTTACACCACCCGTTAGAATCACTCTTTTAGAGCGATAGACTTTGGCTGCACGAGCAAGTTTTGCTAATAGAACATCAACAATGGCCTCTTGAAAAGAAGCGCAAAGATCTGGAAGATTTTCTTGAACCTTTTCAGGCCCCAGAGTTTCAATCATGCGCTGACCAGAAGATTTCAAGCCTGAAAAACTCATATCAAAAGAGCTATCGTTCAGCATACTGCGAGGGAAATCAAACTTCGTCGGGTCCCCTGTTTTTGCTAACTTATCCACTCGAACTCCACCAGGGAATCCTAAGCCTGCCATTTTTGCAAACTTATCGAAACACTCCCCTGCAGCGTCGTCCTTGGTTGTCCCAAGAACTTTATAATCACCAAGTCCCTTGATTTGATAAAGGCTTGTATGCCCCCCGCTGATTGCAAGGCCCACATAAGGGTAACCAAAATCTTCAGGAGGTGCGTATTGAGAATCTTTTAAAAAAGGAGCTAGTAGATGACCTTCAAGGTGATTAACACCTAAAAAAGGAATCCCTTTTGCCTGAGATAAGGCCTTAGCTGTCACTAAACCCACGATAAGGGCACCGACAAGCCCCGGTCGATTGGTGACCGCGATGCCGTCGATATCTTTCCATGTACACTGAGCTTTAGAGAGGGCTTCCTCAATAAGAGGAATTAAGGCTAAGGAGTGATTGCGGGCCGCGATTTCTGGGACGATTCCACCGTATAGCTCGTGCTCTAGATCCTGAGAGGCGGCCACCACTGAGTGCACCCATCCCTCTTTATCCACCACTGCTACCGAAGTATCATCACAACTCGTTTCAATCGCTAAAACTTTATTAATTGCCACTGCTCAACTATTTTTTACCGCTTAAACCTTTCAAGCGGATCTTAGCACGTCTTGCTTCTTCTGACTTCGGAAATTTGCTCACAACCTCGTCATAAAAGGTCTTTGCTTCGTCTTTCATGCCTAATTCTTGAAAACTCACACCGATTTTGTAAGTGGCGTCAGCAAACTTAGGACCTTTCGCATTTGAATCGCGGTATTTTTGGTAGCTAAGAATCGCCTGTTTCCAGTCTTTTTTATTGAAATGCTCTTCGCCCAGCTCATAGCCGTTCTTTTTAGATTGTTGCTTAGCTGCGGCAGCCTCGGCCTGAGCGGCAGCGGCCTTTTGCGCTTTTAAGGACTGAATTTCTGAATTCAGCGCAAATACGTCCTTTTCCATCTTCGTCAAAGCTTCCTGCAAAAGGATAACTTTCTGACTTAGATCACGGTTTTGTTCCTGAGATGCTTTGAATGCGTGTTCAACACCGTTATTAGATTGTGCTAAGCGATTTTCTAAAACTTCAACTCGTCCATTGAGATAACGAATTTGCTCGTCCACATCGCCTAAGCGAGAAGCCGCGTCGGCATTGGTTTTCTGAAGAGTTACCACCTGTTGCTGCATCACCGTTCTTTGCTCGTTCTCACGAACATCGTTACGAGTTTTAAGACAACCTGTAAGTACAAAACTCAATGCTATTAGTGGAAGTAGAAACTTCATAGAATATCTCCAGTTCTTTGACGAATCAATCGTGCCGAGTTTTCAGCTCTCTCAGCAGCGTGGCGAGCTTTAATAAATTGCTCGCGGGCTTTCGCATAATCGCGATCCTCAAAATAGATTTTACCTTTGCGGTACGCCTCTTCGGCTTGATGCCAGTGACCTGGCGAATGACGGGCGGCTTGAACAGAACGAGCCGCACTTAATGCGGCTCGAGCTAAAGAATAATCCTCAATGGGGGCTGGAACTGTCTGACAACCGATCACCGAAAATAGAATTGCTACGATGAAAAGTTTTTTTAGTTTCACTCCGAACCCTTTTTGTTAATTACTGAGCTGGGACGAAGTTCGCACGACGGTTGCGCGCAAATGCAGATTCGTTATCACCCATCTCAACTGGTTTTTCTTTTCCGTAGCTGATAACACTTAGACGATCGCTTGGGATACCAAGGCTGATCATGTAAGCTTTAACAGCATTCGCACGTCTCTCACCCAGAGCAACGTTGTACTCGATTGTACCACGAGCATCACAGTGTCCTTCAATTTGTACGCGAACAGCTGGATTTGCCTTCATCCATTCTACATTCGTTGCGATATCTCTTCTAGCTCCAGAATCAAGGCTAGACTTATCATAACCGAAGTGAACAGTAACTAGACCTTCAATGCGGCCAGAATCAGAACCCATTGGATCAAAGCTCAAAGGAGTCGAATCAATAGAAGCAGATCCACCTGGATATGATTCAAAAGATTGGTCCGATTGTTTTTGTTTTCCTTTACAACCAACGATCATTGCGCAAGCTACTAAGCCCAATGCTAATTTACGAAACATGATGTCCTCCTTGAAGTTCCCTAAAATTATTTTGGCACCTAAAAACTTTAATTTATAGCGGCTCATTGTCAAACCTTTGATTTCGTAATTGCAGTTGTGTTGCTCTATGCTAAGACTAATTATGCAAATTCAAATTGTTTACTTCGTCGTTTTTGTTTTCGCATCTCTCATTAACTCCGTGGTTCATGCGCAACTGGAAGTCCCCGCCCACCTTCGGTGGAAGACTTTGCACACTCCTCACTTTGAAGTGATTCATAATGCCAAGCAGCAGGACCTAGGTCGACTTTATGCTCACAAACTCGAAGAAGCCTACTTTGCGCTGCAACCGTATTTCAAAAGTTTTCCCAAGAAAACCATCGTAGTAATAAACGATAAAACAGATATCACCAATGGATACGCCACTCGCCTTCCTTACCCTCACATCATGGCTTATCCAGTTCTCCCCGGCCCCGAAGATAGCCTCTCCGATACTGGAGATTGGGCCTTTGAGCTTCTCGTTCACGAGTATGCCCATATTCTTAATTTTGAACCTGCCAATGGGATTATGGTTCCCCTACGTTCGGTTTTTGGAACTGTCATCGCACCCAATATTCTTTTACCAAACTGGTGGAAGGAAGGTCTTGCAGTTGAGCTAGAGACTCGCACCGGCACCCATGGACGCCTGCGCTCTACCTACCAAGATGCTATGATCCGTAGTTTTGTGAACGAAAACAGACTTTCCTCGTTCACGATTGCGCAAGCCAATGAGTATGCCCCTTCATGGCCTCGTGGTATGCGTCCCTATATTTTTGGCTCTCTTTTCTGGAGCTACCTCCTTGAAAAAGACGACGTTCACATTGTAAGCAATCTCAATGAGCGCCAAGGACAAAGAGTTCCGTACTTTATTGAAGCCCCTTTTAAAGAGGCTGTTGGCGAAGACTATGAAAGCTTCTACCTGCAGATGCTTAATAATCTTGAAGATATTACGAAAAAACAGATCTCCACTTTAAGCCAAGAGCCGTTCACACCGATGCTCGTTTCTAATCACGACGTCGTCACGATGACAGCGCCGGCAATTTCTCCTAATGGCAAACACATGGCCTTTATTGTAGAGACAGACTCTGGCTCACGCTCTATCAAATTGATTGATCGCCCTGAAGATGGCTCTAGTTTTTACGAATCTCGCCACATCAAAACCATTGATAATCTGAATGAGGCCCTTGAGCCTTTAACTTCTGAACCTTCACTCGGTGGAAGCATTCAGAGGGTCAGTTGGTTCCCTCAATCCGACAAGGTTGTATACGATAAAATTGACGTCACCAATCGTATCGAACGCTATTCAGATCTTTATCTCTACGATCTTTCAGCAAAAAAACTAGAGCGCCTCACTCGTGGTCTGCGCGGAAGAGAGCCTAGTGTTTCTCCTCGCGGTGATCGCATCGTCTTTATTAAACTCTCTGGTGGGAAAACAGCTCTTGCAGAGCTTTCGGGTGAAGATTTTAGAGAGGAAAAAATTCTTTTTGAGGCCCCCTTACAAGAACGAGTGAGCTATCCATCATACTTAAATGACGAGCAAATTATTTTTTCTCGCCGCGATACTCAAGGCAATGAAGGCCTTGTTATTCTTGAAAAGTCTACCAATGACCTCAGAGCTGTACTGACTGAATTCCCAAACAGCCGCTTTGCTCGACTTACGAATGATGGTGTTTTATTTGCCTCGTCAAAAAATGGCGTGCCGAACTTATACCTTGCCGACGAGGAACTCACCTCTGCCCGTCCGCTGACTCATGTTATGACTGCAGCATTTGCTGGGGACATTGATCCACTAAAAAAAGAAATCTATTTTTCTAACCTCACTGCAAATGGCAATCGCATCGCTGCAGTTTTGCCAGAGAATTGGAATAAATCAAATTCACTTCCTAAAGTAAGTTCTCTTCTTGGCAGTCGCTATAAAGACAACAGCGCGCTTATCCAAGATCGTCAAAAGAAAGCCGATGAGGCTCTCGCGCAGTCTTCCGTAGAGGACTATGCTCCGGGTTCGTACCTGTTTCCACGATATTGGATCCCCTTTATTGCGGGAACGTCTTCAGACACTGGATTTATTTTATCAGCGCAGACATCCGGCTTTGATCCTCTTAAAAAACACTCTTACACCCTTGCAGGAACTTGGGATACAGCTCAAGATCGTGGCAGCGTTGAGATGAGCTATCTCAATCAAGCCACGTCCTTGCCTTTTGCTTTTTTAGGTTTTCAAAGAAATTCATACCTAGGAACTGTATCCAATGAATTTAAAGATCTTGGAGCAAGCCTTGTCGCCCTTCCAGATGTTTTTGCCCTTTCTCGATACGCAAGCCTGCAAGCTGGTTGGCAGTACTTAGAGAGGTCTCAGCATGGACTTGAATCTAAGCGCACGGGGCCGACGGCCATGTTCAGTTTTGCGAACTATTCAAAGGCTGGAAACCAGATCTCCCCTGAAGGTGGGGGAAGTTTCTATCTTGGAGCAACTCACTATTTAGAAATTAACGACTACCTTAGCCACTCTCAATTTATGGGGGGTGGGCAAATCTACCTATCCAGGTGGCTGCCCTCTCGACATGCGGTTCTGCTGCGAACGAATATCCTCTATACTCCTGAAAAGATTCTTTCAATTTATGGAGCATCCACAGAGCCCGTGGTTTTCATTCCTGACAGCCCTTTGCCTCAGTATATTTTGAGAGGCTATCGCCGTGGGCAGATCTACGGAAGGAATCTAGCAACGCTCTCTACTGAGTATCGCTTTCCAATTAAAAACATTTACAGCGGCTCCGGAACAGACCCCCTTTATTTGCGCCGTTTTGCCGGAGCTGTCGTCGTTGACGGTGCTGCTGCCGACGGAGTTTTCATCAATGACTTTGATAAAAACTATGTCTTTGCAGAGCGCACCGACCTGAAGAAGATCTATTGGAGTGCTGGCGTGGAATTTAAAGTCGACACCACGCTTGGTTACGTCATCCCAGCCACTTTCATTGTGGGCTACTACTCAGCCCTCAGCGCCCCCCATGGCCCCGAAGGCTCCATTGCCACCACATTACAAATTTCTGGATTTTAAAATAAAGGCCCCCACGGGGCCTTTATCTCTTTTTGGGGGGCTCCCCTCCCACTGAACCCTTCTTCAGCATCACTTTTAAAATACACCTTCATCGCGTTTTTTGATTAACCGCAAGGGGCTCTGAGAGACTCTAAATATCGAGTTCCCCTTCTTATTCCTTGCCTCCCAGATCCCCAACTGGGAGGCGCCATAAGGATCTATCGCGCCGAGCCAAGGCACGTATTCTTGACAAAGAGACAGAGCGTCTAAATTATGAATATTAGAGACAAATGGCGGCTGGAAGCCGCATCACGGTGTCACCTGGAGGGCCCATGGAAAAAGTCAGCTGGATTAAAGAACTTGTGAAGGCTGAACAGCAGATGGAAGAATCAGGACTCATTGATATGAGTTTTGGGTTCGATGCTGAGAAAATTCTTATCAACGAAACAATTCAATTTCTTTTAGAACTTAAAACTGAATTCGTTGATGCTTCAACTTCTTTTAATGAATTAAAACCTTCTGCTCTTGGACGAATTAAGATTTATGGAATCGCAAAAACTCATGCTGATTTCATGCTCTTCCGTAATGGCTTTAAAATGATCTTTTCATTAAAAGCTCCGGGACAAATCAGCGTGCGCTTTAACTTTATTGGCACCAACTACATTCCTGCACCAGGCTCTACAGAGCAAACAGCGACGAATGTAATGGATGAGCATATTGTGGAAGCAAAGTGGGGAGCCTTCGGTGAGTTGGTTTGGACTTACCAAGACCTACCTATCAAACTTGAATACATGGTTCGCCACTATCTGACTCTCTTTATCAAAGAAAGTTCAAAATAAAAGAAGCTCCCATCGGGGAGCTTTTTTTTTATCCAAGACGTTCAAATCTTAGATCACTAAATATTTGAAAACTTAAAGGTTCAACAGCGCGGACTTGGAGCTTCACTCGATCTCCGGGCTTAAACACTCGGCGGGATTGGTTACTTAATAAGAGTAACTTCCCCTCAAAGCTGCAAAGCATTTCGGTGCTAGAGTGAACCTCTTCAACGATGGCCCAAACGATTTCACCCCTTTGCAGCTTCCTCATGCCCCTGACTCCTTAATCCAGATCATTCGTCATATCGATCCGACGAAACTCCACCGGGCGAACAACGTTGTCCATCATCTTCTTCGGTTGCTTGTTAGCTCCAAGCGCCGTGGGAGCCGCCGAGCCTGGAGCCTTCTCGCTTAGGAAGTTTTGCGCAATATTCTGAGTCATATTAAATAGAGCAGAAACGTTTTGCGCAGCCTTATCAGCTACTTCCTCTTGCTCTTTGACTTCCTGACAAGCGGCCTTAAAGGCCTCACCCAACTTTTTTAGAGCTTGATCATCGGCCTTTGGAATTTCAAAAACCTGTTCAAAGTCGATTGGTGATTCCTTTTGCAATGGCGGCATAAAAGAAATGTCATCCACATCGCTCAGATCACTCTGCTTGATATCATCCTCAGAGATCTCATCGTTAATCCACTCAGGCAAAGAGTCTTCGCAGAACATCAGCTTGTCGCGATTCACTTTAGCGATGAACTCAATCTCACCCAATGCCAAATCAACTTGCTCAGCAATTTCTTCAACACTCAGTCCTTGATGTGCAAGACGAGCTGCCTTTACATATTTAATCGTACTTTGTCTTTCTACGATTTCATTATGCGGGATGCGATCTTGGAAAATCTTCGCAACCTCTAAGCTTTTCTTCATGCTGCTTTCAATTTTTAAAAGCTGCTTATCAGAATTTTGAATCTTAATTTGGATGTCTTTCACCTTAGACTCCAAAAGAGCTGTCAGCTGCTTTACTTGCGTCTCTGTACGATCAGAAAGATCTTCTAAAACCGCAATTTTGCTTTGCAGAAGCTGTAGACCTTTGCTTAAACGCGGATCATCTTTCGGAGGACGGCTCATGCGAATCCACATGCCTACGACACCTGACAAAACCACTAGATTAAATAGAACTTGCAATAATACCCAAAAACTCACTCTTGAGCCTCCCTGCCAGAGTTAGCTTCAGTTTACTCCGGCCAAGGTCCGTCTAACAATGGGACATTGGTCGGGAATTTGATTTCAGGACCCTAATGAAAGGGGATCTCGTTTGTAGGCGGTTTTCCTTATGCTAATATACAAATAGAGAGGTGTTTCATGTATTTGAAAAAGCTGTGGTTCCCGGCTCTTGCCGCCCTAGTGACAAGTTCGCTTTTGATTGGCTGTGGCCCTGTACAATTTTCAGCAAACTCAGAGGGAAGCAAACCTGTAGATCCAACAGATGTACCTCCGACGTCTATTCCAAATCTTAGAGATGTCACTTTTAGAAACACGGTTGCAGCTAAAGCTACGAAATTAGATGTTGTTCTAATTATTGACGACTCTAACTCGATGTTACCGGATAACCAAAAGCTAGCCAGTCGCCTCTCTAACTTTGTTTCTAAACTTCAGTCTTCCAATATTGACTGGCAGATGTGTGTGACACCAACGCGAGCTCTGCCCTTCCTCGGCGATGACAACAAGATTGTACATTATTGGGGAGCTTCTTTCCGTTGGCAAAAACCTGCTGGCACCTCGTACAGCCTTGGTGGAGTTCTCAAGAAAGACTCTGTATCGTCCTCTCACCTGAGTGAAGTCTTCAGTAATACTATCGACTTCATAGGCGCTGGATACCAAAATTCCGATGACGAGCGCGCGATCAAAGCAGCCTACCATCACGTTTACAATGGGGACTTAAGATATCCTGCTAATAACAGTGGCTGCTACAGAGCGGATTCTGCGGTTGCCTACATCATTATCTCTGACGAAGACGAAAGAAGTGTCGGTGGAGACCCTGCGCAAGTTTACTATCAAGGGGAGCTAAAGCCTTTAGAGCGCGAAGATCAGCCTCAAGTTTTTGTCGACTACTTTAAAGAAATCTTTGGCGATCAAAAGCGCTTCACTGTGAATTCTATTATCGTGAAGCCTGGAGATACGGCATGTAAAACAGAACAAGATAAAGAAGGCGCGATCAGCCACTACGGCGTAAAGTACGCTGAGCTTTCACAACTGACGGGTGGTGGAATTGGAAGTATCTGTGATAAGGATTACTCTCAGAACCTCAACCTCTTTTACGATCGCATTATCGACTCATTGAGTTCTGTTGCTTTAGAGTGCGTTCCTTATCAGGGAAATATCTCTGTAACGATCACTCCAAATGCGGGCTCTATCCAGTCATCGGTTCAAGGTATGAACGTTGTATTTAGCTCTCCGGTCCCTGTCGGGTCTACAGTTGAAGTTCGTTATCAGTGTGATGACAACTCTCGCCTGCCAAGTTCAGTGGTGGAAGTTCAAGAAATCGGATTCTTTGCAAAGATCTGGAATTTCTTTAAAGGTCTCTTCTAAAAGAATAAATTTTCTTAAATAAAAAAAAGCCGGTTCATCACCGGCTTTTTTTTGTTTTTTTTCTTACTTCAAAACAGAAACCATTTCCTTCATTCGACCGATAGCCCGTTGCATATCCTCTTCAGAAACGGCAAAACTCAATCTCATGAAGCCTTCCACTCCACTTTCGATTCCAGGCACCGTTGATACAAAGTAAGTATTCAACAACACATCACAGAAATCACGCGAGCTCTCAAGCTTTCGTCCGTTGAGTGTTTTACCTAGGCAGCTCTTAATATCCACCCACAGGTAAAAAGCTCCGTCTGGCTCAATCACTCGGAAAGAGGAGATTTCCTGAAGACCTTGAACCGCTAAGTCTTTGCGACGAATAAGCTTCTTTACAACTTCTTCAATATCGGTTTCGCTCTGTTCAATAGATTTTTGTAAAGCATACTGTGCGATTGTTGAAGGTGAACCCGTGGACTGACTTTGATAATCGGCCATTGCTGTGATCAAGTTCTGAGGACCTGACCCCCAGCCAATTCTCCAACCAGTCATAGAATATGTTTTAGAGCCGCCATTAATAAGCACGGCGCGATCTCTCAACTCAGGTGCCACCTTCAAAATATGAGGAGCTACCTTATCGCCACTGAAAGTAAGGCGGTTGTAGATATCATCAGAAATGATCACGATGTCTGGATGCTTCTTTAGAACTTCAGCAAGCTCTTGCAACTCCTGCTCAGAGTACTGAATCCCCGTAGGATTACTCGGAGAACAGATAAGGAAGGCCTTCGTCTTTTCATTGATGGCCTTTTCTAACATTGAAGCTGTGATTTTAAAGTTAACTTCTTCACCGCATTCCACCAATACAGGTTTGGCTCCTGCCAACTCTGCCATCGTCGGATAGCTCACCCAATAAGGTGCGGGAATAATAATCTCATCACCTTCGTTCATCAATACTTGCAAGGCTGCAAACAAGACAAACTTCGCGCCTGACGCGACCGTGATTTCTTTTTCAGAGTATTCAATGCCTATTTCTCTCGAAAGCTTTTTAGCAATGGTCTTTCTTAGCTCAACGGTTCCAGAGGCTGGAGAGTATTTGGTCATACCCTTCTCAATAGCCTCGATGCCAGCTTGAGATGCGGAAGTAAATGTCGGCCAATCAGGCTCACCAACTGTTAGAGAAATAACATCGTGCCCTTGAGCCGCTAATTCTTTCGCCTTAGCTACCAAGAAAAGCGTCGGAGATGTTTTCAAATTTTGAGCACGTTTAGAAAGCTTAACCACGTCAGCCCCTTTTTAACTTATCTTGTAGAGCTTTCTCTACACAGTCTGGCACAAGATCCTGCAATGAAGCTCCATTGATTGCAAGCTCCTTCACACCTCGCGAAGAGACATAGTAAAACTCAGGGCTCGCAAAGACGAGAAGCGTTTCAATCTCAGGGGCAATCTTTCGGTTCATATTTGCCATCGTCATTTCATACTCAAAGTCGACCACTGCTCTTAAGCCACGAATAATGACCTGGGCCTTGCGGCTCTTCATATACTCAACCGTTAATCCCTCAAAGATATCCACTTCGATGTTTGGCAAAAACGAAAGAGCATTCTCAATCAAAACTTTACGTTCCTGTGCTGTGAACATGGATTGCTTTTGGGAGCTTTGCGCAACCAAAACGATCACCTTGTCATAGAGTCCCGAAATTCTTTTGATGATATCTATATGCCCCGATGTGATCGGGTCAAAACTTCCAGGATAAACAGCGACTTTACTCATCAGCATCTCCTGCTAAAGCTGCCTCGTGGCAGAAAAAATTTAAGTACTTATCACCGTAGTGTTTTTGATCAAAGCGGACGAGTACTCCATAGCGCTCGTCCATACGCTCTTTTTTTTCGGATTCGATTGCCATCAAGGTGTGTTTTCCGAAACATGCACTCTCGCTGGCCGCCTCAACAACTGCGTGGGCCATTTTTTCAGTAAACGGGGGGTCAGCAATCACAATATCAAAGGGCTCACCTTCGTAAGTTTTTAAAAAGCCAATAACATCCATAGCAATAATCTTATATTGATCTGTGGGTACTTTGAGCTTCTCAAGGTTTTGACGAGTGATAGTTAAGGACTTGGGATTTTTTTCTACAAAGGTACAAAACGCAGCATCGCGCGAAAGAGATTCAATGCCCAAATTCCCAGTTCCACAGAAAAGGTCGACGACTCTTGCGCCAGGAATATCGAATTGAATTTTATTAAAAAGAGTCTCTTTCACTCGATCCGTTGTTGGACGAATATGATCTGCCTTAAATGAAACAAGATTATGGCCACGATATTTGCCAGCGATAATTCTCATACAAAAAGTTCCTCAACTAAGCCCACCACACTGAAAATGTCCTCAAAGGGTTTAGATACAAATAAGCTTGCTCCCATTTCTTGGGCTGTTTGCATATTATGCTCACCAGTAAAGGCTGACATTAAAATTACTTTGGATTTATTTCCCTCACCCATCTCACGCAGAACCTCTGGTCCGGTCAAGCGAGGCATGAGAACGTCTAAGAAAACCACATCTGGAGAATGAGTTCGCCATAGCTCAACACCTTCTGCCCCATCGACAGCCTCAATAACTTCATAGCCCTTACGAGCAAGGGCACGTATTAATGAGCGGCGAACTAAAACTTCATCATCTACAACTAAAACTTTCAAAACTCTAGATTCCCTTCATTTGCGGCAAGCGGATCTCAAAACGACAACCTTGAGGCTCCACATCAAGAATTTCTATATGGCCACCAAACTTCTCAATGACAGATTTCGACATACTTAACCCAAGACCTGTTCCCTGTCCTTCTTTTTTTGTCGTGAAGAAGGGATCAAAAACTCGCTTCTTCACTTCAGCAGGTATGCCTGGCCCAGTATCTTCCACAGCCAGAGTGATCCATCCATCTTTAAGATAGCTTTGAATACTGACAGTCCCAGGGTTTTTCATCGCCTGGCAAGAGTTGTTAATCAGATTGAACAAAACTTGCTGCAAAAGATGCGGCTCGATAAACACTGATGGAAGATTCTCATCCAGTTCTACAGAGAGGCGATGAATTCTAAGAGCCGATTTGAGCATTGGCAAAGTGCGATCTACCACACTGTTTACAGAAACGACTTCTGCGGGCTGATCTTCACCCTTAGAGAAATCTAAAAGGTTTTTGATAATTCTTTGCGATCGCCCCGTTGCCTTTTCAATTTCAATCAAATCGGCATAGAGATTGGTTCCATCCTCAACTTCCTGCAATAGAACCTGAGTCAAAGAACGCAACCCTGTTAAAGGATTATTCAGCTCGTGAGCAATATTTCCAGCAAGTAGACCGATGGCTCCCATCTTTTCACTTTGCAACATCCGTAGGTAAAGTTCTCGAGATTGTGTGATATCCACATATTGATTCACAACATTCGTTGGACGACTTCCCTGCCCATGAAGTACCGGATAACTATGAACAAGGTAAATACGCCCATCCACTTCAATTTGACCAGATGTAGTCACACCGTTTTCAAAAGCTTCCCCAATGGGACAACCTTCACAAGGCGCATCTTTGCCAGCAAAGCTTTGGTAACATTTTTTTTGAATAAACTTATCGCTAAATTTTCTATTTGCGCGAACCACTTCATAATCTAAATCCATAATGGCAATAGGATCGCGCATCCCATCAAACGTTTTCTCCCAACGATAAGAAAACATCGATAATTGATTTTCCAAAAGCACTCGATCCAATGCCATACTCATAGGCCCAAGGCGGTCTTGCATGAACTCCATGAACGGTCCGATTTCTTTGTCGTTTAAAGAGTTCTCCACACAGATCAAGGCCTCTACATGCCCTCCCACAAAGTGACTTGTTAGGCGTAGCTCTAAAGGAGTGACATAGGCTTTAATAAACGGGCGTCCAAAATGATTTGCAAAATAACGTATCAATTCTGCCTCGGGAGTCTCGGCAGAAGCTGGAAAAGGATAGTAGGCAGCCGCTTCCGACTGAGCAAAATACCCCATGTGAAAGTTCATAAAGATCGTTTTACTCGGGCCCAGGCGATAAACCAAGATGGGGTCTCCCATCTTGTGGAACTTTCTAAGTTCCTTTCTTAAAATCCCTAGTATCTCTTCAAAAGAAGTTTGCGATGAAAGGTCTTTAATAAATCTTAAAAGCTGTCTTTCGCGATTGAGCTTATCACTTTCTTCTTTATGGGAGATCTCGATATATTGCGTACGTTCTTCAACCATTCCCTCAAGTGAGTTGGTCAAAGCTTCAAGTTGCTTGTTCTGATGTGCAGATTCTCTCATCAAAAGTGAGCGCGACATAAAAGAAGAATGCTTCTCAAGGGCCGATTCAAGATGTGCCCAAATCTCTCTTTCACTCAGAGGCCAACGCATAAAGCGAAAAACTTGAGCTTGATTGATTCCCTCGCGCACATCAGCTTCCGTCAAATCTTCGGAGATCATAATTCGCGGCGCCAAGGGTTGATAAAGACGTGCTTGGACTAAGAACTCTAAGGATTCATTTTCATCTAAATCTTGAGCCAAGATGACAGAAAACTTTTGGCGCTTTAATAAATAAAGAGCTTCCTCTACGGAAGCTCTTAAAACGATTTCAACTTCATTTTTTTGAAATGGAAAGAACTGCGGCAATCTAATTTGCGATACGTTTCCTACCCATAGAATGGGATCTAAATTCGTTGCGGCCACGCTTTGTGACGTGCTGTTCTCCATGAAGCGCATTCTCCAGTTCCGTCAGATGCTCTCTCCACGTTTGCAGAGAGTGACTTAAATCATACTCTATGACATCCGCTAATTGAACAAAATCCTGCTTATCTAGAGCAACAATAGCCTCTAAAATGGCGCGCTTACTTTCTTCTTCAGACTTAGACCAAGCGATAGGGTCCTTTTGAATCTGAGTTCCTAGCGCTGAACGAATTGTATAGATACTTTGAACCAAAGTTTCACAATTCTGAACCAGCTCACGCGTCACTTGCGCCAAAGGCTTAATTCCCTCAATACGCATCCGCCTAGCAATTGCCTCTGAAAATTGAATCAATTCAGGCAAAGCTTCAATCCAGCCACGAATCACCCCGTCTAAAAGGTCGTGGCTATTTTCAGAGAGATACTCCAATGTCTCAACATCACTTAAATGATATTGAGAAAAGTGCCCCTCATCTTCCTGATTCAACTCAAATCCATTCACGATGTACTGGCATACAACCCGATTTTCAGAGCGCAAATCGCGCTCGATATCTCCAAATACTTTTTCTAATTGGATATCCTCTTGATAAAAATCGCGTAAATCTGAACCGGAGACTTTATAACGTTCCATCTAAGACTTCCTCTCTCTGCATTAGAGTCTCATTGGGGACATAGGCCTCTAAAAGATGGGCCATTCTAAGATGAACGTGCAAAGTCGCTGCGCAAATATCCTCGGTCGACCCTGGGCCAATACGAACCTTCTCCGCATTGTACCAATTAATCATTGGACTCAATTCTGGCACCAATCGGCTAATTTTTTGAATTACATCTTCCGCGCTATCCAACAAAGGTCCAATTAATTGCAAACCTTGCTCTGGAATCAATTGAATCTGCTCAATCGCAAAAGCGTTGATGTTAGCCAATTCCATGGCCCCTTTTAGAACTTCCATGGAATCAATCACCGGGAAAGGCTGCCTTAAGTAAATGGCCTTCAATAAACCCCACTCAAAACTTTGCTTTTCAACGGCAGCAAAACTCTCGATGCTCTCATAACTTCGCGTCACTAGGGCGTCAGGCTTTGTCTCTACCCCTTCTAAAAGGTAGCGAAGAGAAGCCTCAAGATCTGCTCTTAAGTTTTGAGCTTTCTCAAGGAGCAAGACTCCCGCATTCCCCGCCTTAGGTCCGGTCTCGTAAAAGTTCACCTGCCCTTTGTTTAAATTCAGAGTGCAAGTATCTGTCAGCGCCGCCATATGCAGTGGAGCACTGTCGCCTCCAATGAGAACTTCTGCATCTTGCAAAAGAGCAAATGTCTCAACAAGCTTCGTCTTACCCACAAGATTTAAAATATTCCCTTTGGAAACATTTTCTTGAACGCCAGCAGCGATCGTCTCTTCGTTTTCAGCACCCACTAAAACAACAGCTCCATCTGGACGAATACCTGCGTAGGCTCTAATAGCTTCTGACAATTCTTCTACAGATGGCGCTTTATGTCCTTCGCTTGCTCCCACATGGAGGACCGCATATTTTTCCGGAAGAACATGGGCGGAGCCCACTTCAAGCTGCGGCCCTCTCCAATCTTCAACTGTGTAATCTACATCCGCAATGGCAGCGAATAGATCTGTGATATGAACGCGATTGGCACTTGCGACTCCTACCTGAGAGTAGAAATAGCCTGAGTTCTCGTCACAGATGTGAAGTGTTCCGTCTGGATGGCGTGAATAGCCTCTAACTTCAGCACCTTCTGTCGTCAGCGCATTTGTTAGATAGCTTGATACTGGCGAGAAACTAAGGTTGATAATTTTATCAAACTTATAACCTCTTAACGTGTGAATCTTTTTTTGCAAAAGACCTAGAGAAGCTTCCAAATTTTCTTCCATCAAAAGTGGCTCTAGCAGTCCTGCCACATTGAGCTGATGATGGTGATCCACTTCTTGAAGTCCTTCTACTGCCGCCTGAAAACGGCTGCGAGTCAGAAGATGAATTTCAGCCTGAGGATGAGTCCTTTTTAAAGCTCTCATCACCGGCCAAGTCATATAGATATCACCCAATCTAGCGAGTTGTATGACTAGAATTCTCATGACGAGTCTGCTCCTTCACTAGTTCTTTGAGGATCATCAAATCTTCCATCTCTACACTGTAAGAAATATTATTTTCGCGAATACTCTCTTCTGCCTGCTGAAGCATCTTCAAGGCCTGATTGAGTTTTTCTTCCAACTCATGGTGCATCGTGCGCCTCCCTAGAACCGTTCTGGTCCAATTCATTGAATAAAGATAAATGTAAACTCACTAGTTCTTTTGCCTTAGCGAGTTCTTTAAAAATTTTTGAGAATAGATCTTCTGCATCCACATACCGATCTGAAAACACGGCCTTTAAGGAACCCAAGTAGTTTCCATGATCTTGAACAAGAGCTTCTCGAAGCAAGAGCAGACTTGGCATCAAAGTTTCTGTCGAAACACCCGTACCGCGAGATTGCACTCTGTTTTTCACAATAACCAAAGAATCTTCAAAATCCTGAATCCTGTTTGCAAGATCTGCGATTCGCTTTGCATCGTTGAATCTTGATTCCCGATTTTTGCTAAGAGATGTTTGAGAAAGATAAGCTTTCCAAACCAAATGGAACACTGATTCTGACTGCGGTAAGGATCTCTTTTGCAAACTCATTTGCACGAGTTCATAGACCTTCTTAATGGAAATGTCCTCGGCACAAATTTGAGTCATCTGACTACATCCCTGTGAGTGAACACAAGGATAACAAGCAACCTGCGCCTGCACACTCCAAGTATCATTTGCATAGGCTCCTGTTTTAATAACATCACTTCCACCCAAATTGATTTCCACGACAGGCGTTCCCGCTAAAACGCCTAGGTGCTTGATACTTGTATCCACACTGATAAGAACTCTTGCTTCTTGCAAAAGCACATACGCCTCTAAGAAGCTACAGCTTATGATTTCCCTTTCAGAGAAATATCTTAGAAGTTCTTCTTTTTCTATTGGAGCGCATAGAATCCTAATTTGGCTCTCAGGATAGTTCCTTTGGATTTCCTCTTTAAGATCTTTAAACTTAGCCAGCGGCCAGTTCTTCTTTCTGTCGCTGGTAAAACACTGTATAAGTATTGAATTTGAGGATCGGTAGAGGACTTCGGATCTCTTTGCCTGTATCTCAAAAGCATTTCCTAGAATTTCATTTCCGTGAAAGAAACTTTTGTGATTCCCTGAAAAACATTCGTTATAGTACTGAAGCCATCGGTTGCTTTTAAGATCAATACTTCCTTCTGAATTTCTATGAATTCCAACGACTTCAGAAGCTGACAATCCAGATATCACATCAACGCTCAGTCGCGTATGAGAGAAGTTATAAATAATATCAAATTTTGGAAGGTGTGGCATTGAGTTCTGTACTGCACTGACTCTCTCAGCTAAAGAACTCGCGGCGGAGACACTTTTTAAATAAGTATCTCGATCAAAGAAGACGACGTTCTCAAACATGCCCTCTAAAAGTGGCAAAATGCCTTCGCACTGCTGATTAAGCAATAGGTGAACTTCAGCATTATCATGTTTACGATAAAGCCCTTGCAGCAGAGGTAACTGCTGCAGAACATCGCCTATTCTCAATAAAGACACTGCTAAGACTTTCACGAAGACTTGTGCTCCCTATCCTGCTTCTTCGATTTGAGAAATTTCAAAGCCACTCACCTCTGGTGACACAGAGAAGTTCAATGGGTGCGGATTATAACGAGACTTCAAGTTCATACCGATCTCCCGAAAATGATAGTTTAAGGAGATCACGCTTCTACCTGTTGCCGCTGCGAAAAGCTCAGTGTAAAAACCGCAATGCACACCCCAGCTCTCTCTAAAGGAGATTACATAGGAATGCTCTTCGACGATGCGTTGATAAAAGGCCTGCGCTGTCACTGATGAAACACTGTCTAGGCAAACAACTTCAATCTCATTCCATAGCTCTGGATATTGATTGCGGAACATCTGAAGTAAGTTGTCGCGTCTTTCAATCACTGTGATTTGCAAATGAGGATAAATATCTTTTAGTGCCGCGATGTGATGACCAGCACCCAAACCGAGAACTACAACGTGGTCCGTTGGCAAACGACCTAAGCTGTAAACCCATTTCGCGCCTTCTTCTTGCGGCGTTGAAGGATTACAAAGCGCTTCTCCATCTTCGTAGGGGATCATAAATGCATGACGGTTTTCAGAAAATACAATTGTTCCCATAAAACTAAGCGGCTCCCACAGTATTATTAAGACGTTTCTTTAATGCTTTTACTTCTTGATGCTCTGGATTCCACAGTAGAACTCTTTCCATCTCCATAAGAGCCCATTCAATTTGACCGTCAGAGCAAAGTAGATTGATAAGAACTAAGGACATGTCCTCATCACTTTCTACAGAAGCTAAATACTGCTGAAGTGCTAAGATCCCAGCTTTAATTTTCTTATCACGTAAAGACCAATTCGCCAGAAGATGAACTGCTGTTCTATTGCCAGGATTGATATCGATAGCACTTTGTAAGTTAGCCCATGCTAGATCTGAATCGCCTAGTTGGTTATGTACCATAGCCAATCCAACCCAAGCTTTGTCATTTAAAGAATTTACTTCTACGGCTTTTCGGAAGCAGTAAAGTGATTTTTCAAAGTCATTTCTTTGAACTTGAAGCGTTCCTAAGTTTACCAACAAAATATCTGATTGGGAGTTCATGGTATAAGCTTTGTTATAGAACTCCTCAGCACCTTCAAAGTCGCCTTGGCGAACAAAGATATTTCCCATATTTTTATAGGCTTCGAAAAGTTGAGTGTCCTCTTCTTTTAGAACAGAAAGAGCTTCGTAGTATTTTTCCAAGGCCATTTCGTCTTGGCCAAGCTTATAAAGACAAGTCGCTTGTAAATAGAGACTCTCAAAACCGTAGTCATATTTTACAAGGGCTTTACGGGCAAACATCGCCTCTTTGAAATTGCCTTTTCTCTCTAGACAATTTCCAAGCATCTTTAGGACTGAAGGATTCTTCGAGTCGCGTGTGCTTGCTTGTCTTAAGATATTAAGGGCAAGGTCATACTCTTTATGCTTAATAAGAACTTGTGCATTTGCTAGGTACTTTTGAGTTTTAGAATCTACTACTTGAAACTCTTGAGTTTCAACTTCGCCTTCGAACGAAGACACAGCAGTCTCTACATCAAAATAAATATTTGACGAATTCTTTTCAGAATTCTGTTCGATAGGATCAAAGTAATGATCGCTGGACTTTTGCAATAACTGGCTTTCTAACATCGATTTTTCTCCCTCGCGAATATTCTAGAGAGCAACTCGGATGCCAAAAGCTCAGTTGTGCTTAGTTTTGATTTGGGGCAAGTTCAGCCAAGAGTTTGGCTCTTTCTCCAAACTTGCCGTCAGTGTTTTGTCAGGAATATTTTTCCTAGACTTCTTCGTTCACTAGATGTTGGAACGTATTAGACTTATAGCCTCTTACAGCCTTACGTCCGCTACGAACTTCTTGAAGTTCACGAATAATTGAGTTCTTTGCAGACTCAATACATGAAAGAACTTGAATATCTTGCTCAATAATTCGCGCCACATATTCATCTTTAATTCTTAAAGATTCGTGCGCTTCTTTTTTATCTTGGGCAGACATTTCTTCTGAAAGAGACGCCTCATCATTATGAGCTTTGTCGATCTCAGCATCAATATATTGAAGTACTTCAAGAATACCTTCGCGATTCTGATAGAAAGTTTCAATATTATCGAAATTCCCTTGAGCAAAGTTGACCAATTCAACTTCATTTAAGGCATAGAACTTTTCGAGATAATGATTCTTTTCGTTTAACAAGGTGTTAATTCTGCTCATGTTCCCCTCCATGATTCGACTAGCCCACTTTTTTTTCTGTTGTGCCTTCAGCATCTCTTTTGATTTTTTCAACGGCCTGAACCCAGCCATCATAAAGAGTTTCTAAAAGCTTAAGATTTGATTTCAATGGCTCTGGATCTCCAGAGATATTTGACTTTGTGTATTGCTCCATCATGAACATATAAAGCTGTTCAAGCTGGATCGCTACATCACCACCCACTTTGTGATCGAGGGTATTATTTAGTTCCATGATAATATCAAAAGCACGTCCGATATTAACTCCACGATCCGCAATCTTCTTTTCGTCGATCGCTTTAATCGCAAGCTTTGTAAACTTAATCGCACCTTCGTAAAGCATTAGAAGAATCTTTTCTTTACTAGCACTCTGTACAGAAGTTGTTTTGTACTTTTGATACGCATTTTTATTCATAGAATCCCCTCACATCTCAAACGAGCTTAAAAATTATCCTTGCCCCATAGCTGCGACCCGCGCCTGCTGCGCACCGAGGTCTGACATCTTCTGTTCTAAATCTGCAAACTTACGACGTAAGCTATCTTCTTTTCTTTCAAGCTGACGCTCTTTGTTTTCAATACGCGTGTTTACTTGAGAGATACGATCTTGCAAACCCCGCTTACGATTTGAAACAGTTCCAAACGAACCATTCACCATCGAGCCGACTTCGCGACGGATCGTCGCCACAAACCCAGTATTAAAACCATCTCCTCTAAAGAAGGCCGCCACTTCATTCGGTTTTTCTTGTAAAACCTTATTGAACTTGTCTTCTTTAAAGTCCAAAGATCCATTTCTATTAAATTCAATCCCCAACTCTCCCACACGACGAATTGGCGATTCTCCAGAAAGCTGTGGATTAAGAATGATTCGACGTAGAGCACTCTCTACAGAGCGGATCATTCCATCGCCGCCTAATGGGCCTAAGCGAGGAGTTCCAGAATTTGAAGCCTGCAACTTACTTTGCTTCTGAATAAAGTCTAAGGCGCCATTATAAGCCTCAACGAAGCTCTTAATCTTGCCGCTAATAACTTCATAGTTTTCTTGCACGCTCATACGAATTTGTTTTCCTGGAGCTGCTGACTTTAAATCAAGAGCCACACCAGGAATTAAATCCGTTGATTTATTCTCTGGGATTTCAATTTCAAATCCATTGACCTTCACCTTGGCATTCTTCGCCGGGCGAGATTCTTTAAAGAATAAATCCCTATCGCCATCCAAAAGATAAATCTTTGGAAACGTCACTTGCTTATCATCACCAGTTTCAAGCCCTGAAATCATGAGCTTGAACGGATTGCTTTTATCTTTACGGTCTTCAACCACTTGAGCCGTGACGCCTACGTCCGCCGCATTGATCTGACGAGCCACACCCTCAAGAGTGTTACTCTTGCCGTTGATATAAACCTCTTTCGTTCCTTCAGAGGTTTTAAACTTGATATAACCAACCCCTACTTGGGATTCGTTTTTATCCGGAAAACCATTCGACATAGCTCCAGGGTTTTCCGCTAACTGAACAACCTCAAGTGTGTGCTCTCCCGCGACGGCCACTTCAGGATCTACTTTTCCTGCAATGACGTTCTCGTCACTAGAAACAAACTTTTTATCAGAGAATCCACGTGTTGATGTCAGCTCCCCTAAGCTCTTCGTAATATCTGTAATTTTCGTTTCGAGTTCATTGACCAACTTCAGCTTGTCTTCTTGTTTGGTTTTTTGAACTTCCATTTGTTGCACAGGAATACGTTCAGCTTCCATAAGCTGCTCAACGATATTTGGTGGTAACCCAGAGGCCATGCCTGTTATACGAATTCCTGCCATGAATTTATTGTGTCAAACTGAGGCGCTGACCGTGAGTCAATTAAATGTCTGCCGAAAAGACCAGTGGACAAGGCTTTCGAGCTGAAACAGGCTTAATTTTGCAGCAATTTTGACAGAGGGTCTATAAGCAAGACCTCTAGCTAGGAATGATATTCTAGGGTGAATAAAAAAACTAAGCAGTTCGCTTCAGCAACTGTCCTCTTGGAGAGTCTTCAGACGGTAAAGTCCATAAATCTAATTCGGGAATTTGGCGGATCACATTTCCAAGATTGTCTTTAACAATAGCGAAACGGTTTCCCTCGTGAATCAGAGAAGAAACTGTCCATCTATGTTCTTTAGTAGCAGGTAATTTACGGAGATGTTCAAGAGCTGCTTCGAACTGTTCATCGCTCATTTTTTCACGATGTTCCTCTTGCGAGCTATAGCTTTCTTGACCGTTGGCATCGCGATCATTTGTCTGATCCGACTTAATAGTTTTACCAATACCATCTACATGGCGCACTTCAGTACTGGGTAGAATGTTAGCGATAAAGCCTTTTATATTCATACGAGCTTTATATCGGTTTTTTTAAATAAAACTTAAAATACAAAAAAGACCTTACCATAAGATAAGACCTTCATCTAAGTACCCCAGAGAAAGAGGCATGCTCTTTCTCTGGGTAGGTTGGTACCGAAAGGAAACGGAGGTAACCTTTCAGTGATGTTCCAATTATCCAATTAAGCGAAGGGCTGCATTTGGCATTGCATTGGCCTGGGCAAGAACACTCGTGTTCGCTTGTAAGAGAACTGAGTTACGAGTGGACTCTGCTGAGGCTGCTGCGATGTCCGTATCTCTGATTCGCGAGTTTGCGGCAGAGATATTTTCATGCTGAACACCCAAGTTATCGACTGTCGAAGATAGGCGGTTCTGTAGGGCCCCTAGATTCGCACGATAACCGTTCACTGTTGTTTGCGCATTATCAATCGCACTGAGTGCTTTTTGTGCGCCACTTTTCGACGAGAAGTCGAAATTTGAAATTCCTAGTTTATCAATCGATGCATTTGTTTCACCGGCATTAAATGAAATTCTATCGGCCTCTGGATCATTCCCGATCCCCACTTGGAAATCGAACTTATTCGCAGAGCCATCAAGAAGCTTCGTCGTACCAAACTTCGTAGTTTGCGTAATCCTTTGAGCTTCCTCTTTGAGTTGCTGGACCTCTTTATTTAGAAATCCTCTCTCTGTGTCCCCAATGGTATCAGAAGATGCTTGAACTCCTAATTCGCGCATTCTCACTAAAATGTTCGATACTTCACTCAGACCCCCCTCTGCTGTTTGAACCATGGAAATACCATCGTTCGCATTTCGAGAAGCTTGGCTAAGAGAGCGAACTTGCGATTTCAAACTCTCACTAATTGCTAAACCGGCAGCGTCGTCTGCGGCTTTGTTGATTCGAGAACCTGAAGACAATTGCTCCATTGATTTCCCGATTGCGCGCTGTGAGCTCGTCATCGTTCTTTGCGCGTTGATTGCTGAAACGTTCGTAGAAATTCTCATTCCCATGAGGGACCTCCATTAGGAGCAGCCCTATACCTACTTAGGCTGCTGTTACTTGTTAGGGACTTCACTTCGCTCGCGAACTCTCTCAAGCAATCCTTCAATCAGCAGTCACTCATCATGAAAGATCTAAAGAGCTTTTGAACTCTATGTCGTCGTTGCTTGCATACCTTTCGGCGAGGTCCAGAACGTCTTTAGTCGAGTCTTGGAAAACTAGACCTTTTTCTGGCGAAACCAGACCAAGGTCGAGCTTTTCGACATCATATCGATTTAAATTGAGTCATTTTGAAATTCTTATGTTGCGCAAGATTCAGCGCCAACGAAAGGCTAGTAGAGGTTTGCAGAGATCAAACCCAGATTTCTTACCTATTTCTCACAAAACCACTAACGAGATTGATCAAATGAGTTCAGATGCGAGGCGGAGAGCTTCACCCGCAGCGCAGGCGTACTCTAAGTACGCCGGAGTGAGGATGAGGCTCGACAACGAAGCAGGTGAGCTCATTTCATCAATCTCGACGAAAATGCCCGTGAGGATTCTTCCCCCCCACGGGCGGGCTTAAGAACATGAGGAGTTTGTGTGGGCGACCCCTCGTGCATGAAAGTATCCTCTCCCAAAAGATACTTCCAAACCTGAACTACACTAACTTCATTGCAACAGCCGGCAGTTGGTTGGCCTGAGCCAAAACTGATACTGCTGCATTTTGTAAAATTCCTGCAGATGTTAATTCCGCAGTTTCTTTAGCAATGTCTGTGTCACGAATTCGTGAATTCGCCGCCGATAAGTTCTCAAAAGAAATATCGAGATTATTTACCGTCGACTCCATTCTTGATTGCATCGCACCGAAGTTTGCTCTGAGCGTCCCGACCTTTTGCATAGCCTTATCGACAGCCTCGAGTGAACTTCGTGCATTAGATTTACTACTAACTTTTAAACCACTAATTCCCAATGAACTCGTCGTGGCATTCGAATCAAAATCAAAACTAACAATATTTTCTTTTCCACCATTAGGTCCGACGTGGAACTCAAGCTTTCCACCCGATCCATCTAAGAGCTTCGTGTTACCAAATACCGTGGTTTTGGCAATACGATCAGCCTCTTGAATTAATTGATTGGCCTCGTTATTTAAAAATCCCCGCTCTGTTTCGCCAACAGTATCCGAAGATGCTTGAACTCCAAGTTCACGCAAACGAACTAAGATATTAGAGATCTCGCTCAATCCCCCTTCACCAACTTGCGAGAAGGAAATAGCGTTGTTGGCATTATTTCTTGCCTGGCTAATCCCTCTTAATTGTCCTTTGAAGTTTTCAGAGATCGCTAATCCCGCAGCGTCATCTGCGGCACTCACAATGCGCGATCCTGAAGCGATAGCCTGAGCAGAGTGCTCGGCTCTTTTTTGTTGCGCACCTAAAACCCTTTGCGCGGAAATAGATGCCGTATTGGTTGCGATTCTTAAGCCCATGAGAACCTCCTTGGGATTTAAATCGCAGCAAATTGTATAAAGGGATTTTTCAGTGAATGGGTCGCACCACTTACCCATATACCTCGAACATCCAACAACGTGCTACGAGTGTTTATTTGTATTCAATTTTTCAAAAACTTATTTTGTAGGGCTGGAAAGAGTTTCTAAATGAGGGTGACTGACCTCACTTAGAAACCTTAAGCCTCGAAGGATTTCCTAATGGATTTCTTTCGCAACTAAACTTCCCAACAAGTAACGCATGACTTCTCGGACTTTCGTCCAGAGAACTTTAGACCTTTGTCTGGGTATTTTTTATTTTTCTTAATTTTATTGAGATTTTTTGGTTTGTACTCGCACGACAATAGTCCTAATAAGCCAAGACTTTTGCCTAGTTAGCGCCTTTTCCCCGAGTGCAAAACTTTCTCCGTCAGTTTTGGGTAATTGCGCCTTTGGCGAATATTTTCAGCTTCTTCTTCTGTCGCTTTTCGATACTCGAAGCGATTTTTTGGATCGCCAAAACCTAATCTCGCCAAAGTATTAGGACGAGCTAAATGGTTGTAAAAGCCTGTGAAGAAATCAAAACGATGCTCACCAATAATTCCTCCTCCGGAGTCACGGATCACTAAAAATCCATCGTGTACTTCTCCACTCGGCAACTTAGCGCCCTGTAGGCGAGGAACAAAAATAACATCTCCCGCTTTATGAAACTTCAAATCAGCAGCCACGGTGTAGTAAGGATCTAAGCAACTGCTCTTAACGCCATAGCCGAACGGGCACTCTTCTAAATTGACCTCAACAAAGCGTGGAATGCCTGCGATAGTAGAGTGGTAGTTGTAAGAACGCAGATCACCCGCTGATAAAACAAAGCAAGATCCCTCCATCAAACATTGGGCATAATCTGATTCACAAAGCGTTATCAAGACCTCACCTTGTGGATTCTTCACATCCCTTAATTCGTCAACAGTGCATCCTGTATCATCATAATAGACTGTGGGTTTATAGTAGATCGTCGGCTTCATAGAATTTCCGGATGTAGACTTAGAGGCAGCACATCCCACAAGTAATGACAAACCGAGTAGCAGCGCACCTGATCGCATGAATATCCCCTTTTCGTTCTGCGAAGAATCAGTTCCAATACCTCCCCACTTTTACTCGACAAAATGTATCCGCTCTTCACAAACATACTAAAGTTGATAAGAAACATCTTTGGTCCACAATTATTTCAGCTTTGAAATGATTCGATGAAAGAGGGATCTTTGATATGTAGGAAAGACCTGATTTACTCCCAGAGGTACACACTGCTTGCTCCTCTTCAGGGCGTTTAGCAAAATTAAGAATAGCGACTTATGACTATTAGACTCAGAATATTTTTATTTAATCTTATTTCCGTTTTATTAGCGACAGTCGTTGTGGCGCTTATTGGTCTTAAGATTGTTGAATCTACGATCATCGATAGTACCTACGACAAGCTCACTCTGATTCGCGTTACCAAAACCAGCGCCATCGAAGGATACTTTAAAAGTTTACATGTCGCGATCAATATGGTCGCCTCGCACCGGCAAACTGACGATCTCCTCTTATCTAAATCTACAAATTCGATTCCTCACTTCAGAAGAATTCTAGATAACTACGTTCTAGATTTTAATATCTATGATCTTATTCTTGTGGACCCCAAAGGACGTGTTGTTTATTCGACAAGAAAAGATGTCAAAGACGGCGAAAATATACTGAAGGGCTCTGCTGAGCACGAAAAGCTTGAAGATCTGTATAACTGGGGACTTTCTGCTGTCGAGGGCACTACGCTTTTTATAGATTTTAATCGGATTACCAGTGCGCAGCCAGATGCTATGGCTTATCTAGCCACCACAGTTTATCGAGACGGAAAGCATCTGGGTGTATTGATGTTAAAAGTTTCTATTTCAGAAATTGATCGTTTAACAAGCGACAACTTCTCGTGGGCTGTCCACGGCCTTGGAAAAACTGGGGAGACTCTTATTTACGGTGAAGACTGGAGCCTGCGCAACACCGGCCGCTTTGCGATGGATACGCAAGCACAAAGCATTACCGACCATGCCAATCGTGGAAATGAAGATATCAAGAAAATTGAAAACATTAGCGAAATTAAGGAAATCGGAACCGACTATCGTGGCCACAGGGTCATTCGATCTATTGGGAAGATCTTCCTACCCAACGGAGAGATTTGGTATATTCAAACAAAGATTGATGAAAGTGAAGCCTTTGCGGTCTTAGAGAGAATCGCGATCGCCTCTGGAGCCGCAGCCACATTAATCTTTATTCTCTTTTTCTTTGCAACCTTTGCAGCCACCGGAAAGGTCGTAGAACCCATTCAGCTTCTTATCGATCGTTTTGAAAACCTAGGCACGAGCAATCTCACACAAAAAATTAATTACAGTTCACAAGACGAAATTGGTTTGCTTGTTAGCAAATACAACCAGCTGGCGGACCGTCTAGAGACCACAACCGTTTCTAAGGAATTTCTTGATAGTGTTATTCAATCCATCAAAGCCTTTCTATTTATTGTGCGCGTCTCTGTGGACCAAGAAAACTGGGATTCAACTTATACAATTTCACAGGCCAACGAATCGGCGATGAGGCTTATCGGGGTCAGCCCTGAAAATTTACATGAAACGGATCTAAAGAAAATAATTATCGCCCAACCTGAGTTTAATAACTACTCTTGGCTGCTACAGACACGCCATAGTATTCAGGCCGAAATCCTAAACCATAAAGGTCAAAAGATTCCTGTCCTTATAAACTGGGCGGCTTTGCCTAATAGAGCGAGCAAGGACTTGACGTTCGTTTTTGTAGCAACCGATATTGCCGAACGAATTTCTGCTGAGCGTGAGCTCATTGAAGCGCGAGAGACCGCCGTAAAAGCCTCGCAAGCAAAATCTGAGTTTTTAGCTCGCATGAGTCACGAAATTCGAACTCCTTTAAATGCCATTATAGGCATCACGGACGTCCTAGCTGAAAGTGATTTGAAGCCAGATCAGGCAAAGCTTTTAAAGGTATGTGCAAATGCCGGAGAGAATCTCTTGGCACTTATTAACGATATTCTCGACATTTCAAAAATCGAAGCTCGCGAAGTTAAACTAGAAAATATTCCCTTTAATTTGGAAGCTACAACCCATAATATCTGCGAGATTTTAAAACAAAAAGCCGCGGAAAAAGATTTACAATTTACCTTAGACATTCAGATTGATCATGAAAAGTCGCACGTCATCCTCGGCGACCCCACACGCCTTCGTCAGATTCTTTTAAATCTTATTGGTAATGCTATTAAATTTACACAAAGTGGTGAGATCACAGTCTCTCTACGCTTTGATGATTATGACAGTCGTTTTGTACGTTTTTGCATAAAAGATACTGGGACAGGTATTCCAGTTAGTAAACAGAGCCAGCTCTTTCAAAACTTTGTACAAGCTGACAGTTCCATCACTCGAAAATATGGTGGCACAGGCCTTGGCTTAACAATTTCAAAGAATCTTGTTGAGCTAATGGGTGGTAAAATTTGGTTTAAGAGCCAAGAGGGCAAAGGCAGTGAATTTTATTTCACAATTCCATTCACGCCCGTGGAACAAATCTATCTTGAATCTACCTCAGCCCCTGAGGTTGAAACTCGATCGGAAGTCGCAAACTACGAAGAGACTCCAAAGCATATTCTCATCGTAGATGATACAGATGATAATCGTTTCTTATTGCAAACTTATCTGAAGAAACTACCGTACATTGTCCATCAAGCCTCTGACGGACAAGAAGCTATCGAAGCCGTTTTTAAAAATGACTTCGATCTTATACTTATGGACATCCAGATGCCCGTTATGGATGGCTATGAGGCGACTCGTCGTATCCGCGAGTGGGAAACAAGCCTTGGAAAATCACCCGTTCCCATTATCGCCGTCAGTGCCAATGCGATGGCTGAAGATATTCAGAAGTCTATGGATGCTGGATGTACCGAACACGCCACGACACCAATTAAGAAAGCGGCGTTCATTGATATGGTCAATCGCTATACAAGAAAGACTTAGAGCAATCGCCCTTCAGAAATCTTCGTCACTTTGTTCGCTAAAACCTCAACATCTCGGGGATCATGAGTCACAAGTAACGTCGGAATTTTCTCAGTCGCAATGACAGTCTTTAAAAGTTTGCGACTTTCTTCGCGAAGTTCTTGATCTAAAGCAGAAAACGGTTCGTCTAAAAGAAGTAGTCTTGGTTCGCCCATGATTGCACGGGCAATGGCCACTCTTTGTTTCTCACCACCAGAAAGAACATCGGCTTTACGGTGGATAAATTTCTCCATTTGTAATTCTTCAATCAACTGTGTCATCCGTATTTTTACTTTTGTCTCAGAAATCTTACGAGCCTTAGCTGCAAACAAAATATTCTCTCGAGCTGACATATGCGGAAAGAGATCCAGCGTTTGAAAGACCACTCCCAAACGACGCTCTGGAGTTTTTAGTTGAGCAAGATCAATCCCCTTAAAGTCCCAAACCAGACCAGGGCACTCTTCCAGGCCCAGAAGAATTCTAAACACTGATGTTTTGCCAGAGCCACTCGGCCCCATTAAAACTGTAACGCCTTCATCGAGAATCTCCCAATCTGGGATTTCAATAAGAAAGTCATCGTACTTACGAATTAAGTTTTTTACTAAGGACACGACAACCTCCCCAGAACACAAGAAAACATACACCAGATGCCAATATTAATAACGTACTTAAAGTCGCCGCTTGATTTAATCGGTACGTGCTCATCAATGTTTCAGTGAGCATCCCGATTGTGAAGTCACGATGAGCTAAGATTCTTGAAACTGCAAAGTCCCCACAAGCCCAAACAGCACCGATGCCTGCCAGAAGCCCTACCTTATCAATAAGCTGAGGCAGTATCACCGCTTTGAATGTTTCTCGATGGGTAGCTCCCATTGCCTCCGCCACTACGTACTGCCTGCGCAAAGATTCTAAATGAGAAGACCAACCCAAACGATAAAGGCTGGTGATACTTAGAAGAAAAAGTACAAAAGGAATCTTTAAATAAGAAACGACAACTGTACTTCCACCCATCACCAAAAATGCAAAACAAGCTAAAGCTGTTGATGGTGCCACATACCCATTTAGAAACTTTTCGAACCAATTTAAAGGCCAGCAAAATGCAAATATTAATAATCCAAGAAGACTGAATAGACCGACAAGAAGCCCCACCCAGACCGTGTTTAAAAAGGCGGATAGAATTTCCTGACTCATCCCCGAGAAGGTCGCGAGATTTGAAAATCCAGCAAAAACTCCCTTAAGATACCCATAAAAAAGAAATGAATTCAGAATTCCTATAAATGCAATTCCCAACCACGAGCCCAAGGCAAGAGCAGGAATGCGTCTATTGGCTCCTTGAATTCTTGATTTCATGACCAATAAAGAAAGTCCAAAAATAAATAAACTTTGAAGGGCTGCAATGAAAACAGCCTCTCCCCAGTCTGCAGATAGACGAATACGCTCATAGATTAAAACTTCCAACGTCGTACCCGTTCCTCCACCCACAATCAGAGGCACCGAGAAACTTGCAAAAGAGAGAATAAAAACAAATAAAAACAACCGCCCGATATCGGATTTGAGCATCGGCACAACACCTGCCCAAAAAAGGCGCGTGCGGGAAGCTCCCTCGATATATCCAAGCTCAATCATTCCCCCCGCTTTATTCTCAATCGCACGAGCAAGAATCACTGCACAGAGCCCGATATTAATAAACGAGTGAATGAGTACAATTCCCCAAACACCCATCGGAAATGGCTGAAGCACATTTAAAACCGCCAAAAGAATAAAAAGAGGCGGCACAAAATTAGGAATCAAACAGATCCACTCTAAAAGCAGACGCAGCTTATTCTGAGCTAAGCGCACGATGCCTAAAGCACCGATGAACCCCAATAGTATTGAAAGCAAAGCAGAAAAAAAAGACTGTATAAAACTATTTTTAAATGCCCAGAAAATTTCGCCTGCTTCCGGAAATGAAAAGAGGCGAAACTGGTATATAAGAAATATGAATGGAAAAAGTAAAAGAGCCGTCGAGGCTAAAGCTATGATCCGCTGAGGACTCAATTGAATCCACCTCTTCTAATTTCTGTCCATCGCTTTAAAAGACGATCTACTTCAACAGAGGAAGGAAATTCAACTTGCGGAAGAGTCTTTAATCCAGAAGCTGCGGCTGCAAATGGAGTTCCCTCCATCACACCCTTTGTGACTGGAAACATATAGTTCTTTTCCATAATCACTTTCTGCCCCTCAGGAGACAGCATCAAGTTGATAAACTTTTCTCCTAAGTCACAATGACGACAAAACTCAGGGATGCCTACAAACTCATACTGCACGGGAAGAGGTTCATCAAAAGGCAGGGCAATGAAGTCTTTCTTCTTCTCTTCAATCTCGTGATAGAGCGGAGAAGTCACATAAGAAAAAACTAACTTAGCCTGCTTATTCGTAAATAATCCGTATGCCGATGACCAGCTCGGTGAATAACTATGAACTTGCTCCATCAGTTCTTTTAAGAAACGAAAGCCTTCCTCTTCACCTTTAGAGCGAATCAACCAATGCAGAAACTGCATACCAGGAGAACTTGTTCGCGGGTCTTGCAAAGCAATTTTCTTTTTCAGCTCAAGAGCCAATAGATCATCCAAAGATGCTGGATAGCTATTCAACTCATTCCTTCTTGCGATAAATGTTAAAACACCCCAGTCATAGGGTACGAAGAAAGAATTTGCAAAAGCCGGTCGCACTGAATCGTAGACATCAAGAGTGCCAACGTTGAGTTTTCGCCAAGCTTGCTCTCCGATAGCTTTCGAAAGGTCAAACTGATCTAAACCAACAACGACGTCAGCCCCAAGGCTTTCCCCTTCGATCTTAAGTCTTTGCAAAAGAATCCCAGAATCACTGCCTTCGATAAAATCCACTTTGCAGTTGCAGGTCTTTTCAAACATTTCTTTGAGTTGTGGACCTGGTCCCCACCTTCCTGTGAACGAGGCGTAGCCAAAAACTCTTAAGGTTGGCAATGTGTTCGCTGCATTGTTTTCTGTCTTATTGAGGACAGCTAAGAATAGCCCTGAAAATACGATGATTAAAAAGAAAATAAAATGCTTCATCGCCTACCACCAGAATCCACGACGGCGTTTAAAGAAATAGTAGTCAAACCCTAGGCAGCGCCCAGCTCCAACCCATGCAAGAGTTAGATGAATAGCTAAAAATGTTTTATACAGATCCTCTTGTGCCGGACCAGAAATAAATAGCATCACCACACACAAAGAAATGCCTAACAAAGCCACGGGGCGCACGACATATCCTAAGATATAAGAAATGGCGACGGCGAACTCTAACCCCAGAATAATAAAGGCTACAGTTTGCCAATTGGGAATCAACTCTGCACTGGCAAACATCTTCAACCAGTTTGGGGCATTGCTCACAGGCAACCACTCTGCCATCTGGTCAGCGACTCGCGGGCGAGTTAAATAGTCGCCCTTGAACTTCTGCATAGCATGTTCAAGATAATAATAGCCCAAGAAAATTCTTAGAAAAGAAATGGGCAAAAGATGTCCAACGTACTTCACGCTCTCAAAAAATGCGACAAACATGAAGCTATTGTGAACTAGACACCCTTCTTAGGGCAAGTCTCCTCTAAGAAGCAATGATTACATAACGGTTTTCTCGCCTTACAGATAGCTCGACCATGCGAGATCAGATAGTGAGAGAACATCACCCAATCTTCTTGGGGCACTTTTTTGTTCAACTCGCGTTCAATGATCACGGCATTGGTGGACTTCACCCACCCCAAGCGATTGCAAAGTCTTGTGACGTGCGTATCCACAACCACGCCGCTGGCGATGCCATAGGCATTGCCTAGCACCACATTCGCCGTCTTACGCCCGACTCCTCCCAACTCGACCAAAGCCTCCATGTCCTTGGGAACTTTTCCGCCATATTCATCCGTCAAAGTTTGCGCGGCTGACTTTAGGTTCTTGGCTTTGTTCTTATAAAATCCCGTCGAGCGCACCAATGCCTCAAGGTCACTCAAATCGGCCTTCGCCATTTTTGCAGGAGTTGGGTATTTTTTGAAAAGTGCCGGAGTCACCATGTTGACTCGGTCATCGGTACATTGAGCCGACAAGACGGTCGCTACCAATAGCTCAAAAGGATTGGTAAAATTCAGAGCACAATGAGCATCTGGATAATATCTTTTAAATAGAGCAATTGTTTCTAGCAAAGGGGCTGCTTTTCGAGATTTAGCAGCCTTTTCGGCAGGCTTTGATGTCGCCTTCTTGGAAATCTTCTTTTTACTGATCGCCATCACTACCGATGGCCTCTACAGGACAGCCATCCATCGCTTCTTGACACAATTCTTCTTCTTCTGGCGTGGAAGGTTGCTTAACAACGAATGCATGCCCGTCTTCATCGTGCATCGCAAAGTTGTTAGGAGCCGTCAAAATGCAGGCGTCACAAGCAATACAAGACTGGTCCACATACATTTTACCAGCCACGTTTTCATTCCACTTTTGACCTTTTTCAGCCATGTCTACTCCCTAAAAATCGCCCTTAATATAGAACTTTTGGCCCCTAAGTCAAATCAACATCCAGACTTGAGTCGCATTTTCTCACCCCTGTCCCCCTTGGGGCTGTCAGAACCCCGAAAACCCAAGCTAGACTATAAAAGAGTGTGAAAAATCAGCAGTTTGCTGAGTTAGCCAGAAAGGGTGTTCATGGAAGGACCTCGTTCACCTTCGATGACGGAGCTTCCGTCAGTCATGGATTTTTTAAACAAATCGTTGCGCCAAGAAGCTGGTTGGTCGATTGCTGCCGAATATCCAACGGCTTTCAATCCTAACAACTTGCACAATATGTGTATTATCGCCAACGAAGGCCACGTTTTATCACATGCGGTTCTAAAACCGCTGGTGATTAAATCCCCGCATATCATCTTCAAAGTTGGGGCTATTGGCTCTGTGGTGACGGACGATGCCCATCGCGGGCAAGGTCTCAGCACACAAGTCATTCAAGACTGTCTTAAAAAAGCGGAAGAACAATCTTGTGATATCGCCATTCTTTGGACAGATATTTTTGATTTCTACCGCCGCATGGGGTTTGAATTAGCCGGAAGTGAGATTAGCTTCGTTATTGAAAATGAGTTCGAGCTTCCAAATAATAATCTCCGCTTTTCAACGGACTCAAAAGTTTCCCCTGAAGCTATCCATCGTCTGTACTCAAGTCACTCCGTGAGCTCTATTCGCAGTACCGAAGAAACCAGAAAATTTCTTTCAATCCCGCAAACTAAAGTTTACACGGCCTGGGAAAGCAATGGCCAGCTAGCTGCCTACGCTATCGAAGGCAAAGGCATTGATCTTGGTGGCTATATTCACGAATGGGGCGGCAATGTTCAGAGCTTGGTTTCCTTACTGGGATTCATCCGCTTGCACAAGCAACAGCCTTTTACAATTATCTGCCCACGTCATTCACAAAACCTGATTCGTCATTTAAAAGAGCTCCCTGTCACCATCAATGAAGGCTATTTGGGAATGATTAAGATGGTGAATTTTGATCAGTTAGCTTCAAAAATCAAACGCGCCTTCCGTGCCGAAGGAATCGCGGACTTTGTTCTCGAAAAGCACGCTGATCACTTTGTCTTCGGAATTGGCCAAGATCTTTTTACTCTTAAAAATGAAACCGATATGGTTCAACTGCTTTTTGGTCCTGTGGACTATCGTGCCTTGGATTTATTCAAAGAAGAGACGATCAAAAAGTTTGAAACCATTTTTCCGCTCAACTTATGGGTTTGGGGCTGGGACTCGATATGATTAAAAAACTTTTATTGGGTGCACTGACTGTGAGCCTACTTACTTCCTGCATCCAGCCTCCTTTGGATGAAGAGGAAAATCCTGCCACCTTGGATCAAGTTCAATCTGCTTTGGCTGACGCTTGGGGCGTGGCAGATCCCATGACCATGAAGCCCGGCAATTTTATTTTCCAAGAGACCGAACAAAAGATCGATGGCGTAACCGAGCCTTTCTATGTTTTACAAGAAGGTACGACGGTGGCTCGCATTGAGGATAAAACAGACTCTTACCGTTATATTTTTACCTATCAAACCAGAGAGTACAAACAAGGCCAGGCTGGCCCTGTCTCTTCGCGCGAACAAGAACGCACAATTTTTAAAGCTTCCCCGTCATTTCAAGTAAAAGCTCTTAACAATCTTTTGCAAAATCAAAGTGATCTAAGACCCATGGCTGAAGATCAAGAAATGACTTTAGGCTACGAGCGAGTCAGCAGTCTCTTTTACGCCTGCGTGAAAACACCTGAGCTTGATACATATTGCCAACAAGAACTCGGCCTCGATCGCTGCGACATCCAATGTTCAAATCTCAAAGTAGAAACAAGTGGAGAACCTGTTCCTGAAGAAATTAAAAAACAGGAGCAGTGTGGAAACTTTGCCAACTGCCAATTTAAAACCAAAAAAGTCAGCTTTGATTGGACAGTCTCTTTGATTAAGGGCGAGAACGTAGAAAAACAACGCGTCAACTACTCCATCTCACTGAGTCAGGACCTGCCTTTCTTCGCACGCATGACTAATTATTGTTTCAAGCAACTTTTCCCCGTTCAAGGGCAGAAGATTCTAGTAAGCACATGCACCCATCTCAGGAACTATCTCCCTGAAGCTAAACCCTAGAACTTGAAAAAGGCTCTCCATCAGTGAGGGCCTTTTTTTTTACTTTTCGCTCCTTACAAAAGGTCGATCTCCCGACAATGCATTGACTCGATCGTTGCCAGCTTCAAAGAATACAAGTAATCTGACCTCTCATTGTGGAGGTTAAGAAGTTATGAAGAAAATTGCTGTCGTATTATCAGGATGTGGCCACATGGATGGCTCAGAAATTACAGAGTCTGTAAGCACACTGATAGCGCTTAACCAAGCTGGTGCTGAAGTTTTTTGTTTTGCTCCAGAAAAATCTTTCTCTGTTGTTGATCACACTAAAGGCGAAGCGACAGAACAAACTCGTGACGTTTTTACTGAGGCTGCTCGCATCGCTCGCGGAGAAATTCAAAAACTTTCAAACCTTCATGCAAAAGATTTTGACGCTATTGTTTTCCCAGGTGGATTTGGTGCGGCTAAGAATCTTTCTAATTGGGCAGAAAAAGGTTCTGCCTGCGAAGTCGATGCCGATGTTCGCAGAGTCATCTTAGAGTTTCACGAAGCCAGCAAACCCATCGGTGCTATGTGTATCGCACCGGTATTAATTGCAAAAGTTCTTGGTAAAGAAAAAGTAACGGTCACCATCGGCAACGATCCCGGCACAATTGCAGAAATACAAAAGACCGGAGCCGTTCACGAAGAGTGCCCTGTTGATGATTACATTACTGACAGAGAAACAAAAGTCGTCACAACACCCGCATATATGTATGGCGATGCAAAACCTCATGAGGTATTTAAAGGCATCTTCGGCCTTGCGCATGAAATTGTTGAATGGGCTTAATTTAGTATTTTAAAAAACGGAATTTGAACTATGAAAAAAACAGTAGCTGTCATTTTTGGTGGAAGATCTGCAGAACATGAAGTTTCATTGCGCTCAGCGCGCAATATCGTCGAAGCAATGGATAAGACGGCATTCGCTCCATTGTTAATCGGTATTAGCAAGTGTGGCGATTGGTTCCGCTTTGACGACAATAGTGTTTTTGAAAAGTTCACTAAAATTGAAAACTCGACAGCGCAAGGCGTGGGTACTCCAGTGTGCCTTCTTTCTAAAGATGGTAAACCTCAGCTTTTCTCTTTTAAGGATCAAAGCTTTACCTCTGTGGATATTGCATTTCCTATATTGCACGGAACTATGGGAGAAGATGGTACGATTCAAGGTCTCTTCAAAATGGTTCAATTACCATTCGTAGGCTGCGGCGTTTGGTCTTCAGCTTCTGGTATGGATAAAGAGACGATGAAGCGCCTTTTTACTGAAGCTGAAATACCTAATGCGAAGTACGTTCTTTTAACACCACAAAAGACTCCTTCTTATGATGAGGTCGTAGCTCAGCTGGGAAGTCCTTTTTTCATTAAGCCTGCCAATGCGGGATCGTCTGTGGGTGTGCATAAGATTAAGTCCAAAGAAGATTTTCCGACTAAACTTGCAGACGCTTTTCAATTTGATCACAAAGTTTTAGCAGAAGAGTTTATCCAAGGACGTGAGATTGAGTGTTCGGTGATGGGTCTTAACCAATCTCCGAAAGCCTCTCTCCCTGGGGAAATCATTCCTCAGCACGAGTTCTATTCTTACGAAGCAAAGTATTTAGACGATAACGGAGCTCTTTTAGAAATTCCGGCGAAACTAGATGCTGGCAGCGTGGAGAAACTTCAAACGCTTGCTAAAAAAACCTATCAGGTGATGGGTTGCGATGGCCTCACTCGCGTCGATTTCTTCTTAAGAAAAGACGGTAGTTTCTACGTCAACGAAATCAACACAATGCCGGGTTTTACAAAAATTTCTATGTACCCAAAAATGTGGGAAGCCACTGGAATTAAATACTCTGCCTTGATTTCAGAGTTGATCTCTTTAGGCTTTGAAAAGTTTAAAGAAGAGCAGTCTCTTAAAACTTCGTATTTAGAGTAAGTTTGAACCTTAGAAAATAAAAAAGCCTCTGGGAAATCTCAGAGGCTTTTTTTTATTTATAAACAGGTTGTTGCTCCGTGACTGGTCAGACAAAGACTTCCAAGTCCACCATCTGCTCCCGGAGAGCCAGGTATTCCTCGGTCCCCTTCCACAGGTTTCCTTCCCATCCCACAAAGATTCGGAGTATGTCCACCTTCGCCACCTCTGCCTCCCATTCCACCATCACCGCCTTTGCCTGGGATTTTTTCGAGGTGATATCTGAACTTCGTTTGATCAGAAATATTCAGCTCAAAGTTTCCAGTGTCGCCACCCCTCTTACCGGCCCCCCCGGAAAACCCAGGCTCTCCTTTTGTTCCGACAGTGACATAGGCATCCTCCCCACAACGGCCAAAAACAGCTATGCCGTCTTTACCACGAAGACTGAGATCGGGATCTTTGCCAGGCTCTCCCGTTCCACCTTTTTCACCCAATAAAGATATATAGAGGTCCCCTTGGGCGATATCCGCATGGAGATAAACAAAGCCTCCGCTACGACCATCTTTTTGCGGAGCTGCCACTTGATCTTTGGGAAATGTTGCAATTCTTCCGCCCTCAGCATTGAGCTGATGTACTTTAAACCGCACATTCTCTCCCATGGTATAGATCACTCCGTTCTTTTTTAGCGTGAGCGACTGAAAAGAGAGGTCAATAGTTTCTGAGGATAAATCTTCCTCTGGCAACGGCTGTGGAAGAGATAGTCTCTGTTGATAGGCCTCTTTGTTTAGAATTTCTCCACGAATTACATAGAGTTCACTATCGACGATAAAATTTCCGATATTTCTTTGAAACAATTGGAGCGGCTCTTCAGGTGGCTGATCTATATCCTCAACATGAATACACGAAACACATCCTAAAAACGCCAAAAACAAGATCGATTTTAAATCACACATGGGACTTCTCCAGATAGGGCTATGAAATTCAAAGATTTGCCCTTGCAGAAAGCGCCCCCTCTACCGAGAGAGTTCTCTATCCCTCGTTGCATTCGGGTTTCGGACATTGGTCTGTGAACAGCTTTTGCATAGAGAGACCTTGGAAGGATTTTTTGAGAGTTTGCTCGAGAAAGGATCTTTCTTTTTGGGCCTCCAGGATGAAGGCCCTTGTCATCAAGGATGAACTCATGGACGTTGTTAAAATTAGTTATTTTGAAAAAACAGAGACGCCCAAACAGAAGGAATTCGTTTGTGCACAAGACAACTGCGTTCTCTGCAATACCAACCTCGAAGTGAGGCATTTTAAGAGCCTCGATAGTTTGAGCCTCACAGAGGAAGCCTTTTGTCCTGCTTGTGATGTCAAAACTCGAACGAAAAGCCACACTCTGCACTAGAAAACGTCAGAATTTTGATGGCGATTTTTAACAAAACCTTGACGCTTTAACTATGTCGTCAAGGTTTTTACATTTGAATAAAAGCGCCCTTGCCAGCTCAATTCAGGATTGCCATAAAAACTTTGCTTCATTCCAAGCACTGTTGCTGTATCACCATTTAACCAGCGATTCTTCCAGACTCTTTCAAACTCAAGACCACGCACAACCTTGTCGAGTTTCTCTTCCGGGCCCCACACCACCGAAGAGTGCGCAAGATACCCTGTGTTGGCCCACTTCACGGATTCATGTTGGTACTTTACAGATGTGATCAGTAAAGCCGGAGATTGTAGGTCGTCCTGTTGAAGAGCGCTGCAATTTGGAAGATCTAAAACAAAATGAGGCTGAACATAAAAACCTTTTACCGGAAGCCTGTCTGAAAAGTTATGAACCTTTCCCATTTCTGAAGTCGCTAGAGCGAGGCTTTTTCCAGTTCGCGCTTGAACATCAGCATTAATAACTGGAGACCAAGTCTCTGCCCCTGATGGGTCTAGAAGAGGCTTTAACTGATTGAAGTAATCTTGAGTGTCAGAGATAAATTCTTTCGCAAAGCTCTCTAGAATAAATAAACGAGTTGAGTTCCAACACATCTGTCCTTGGCCCATCAGAAAGCTCTCAAAAAGATCTGCCATGCGATCTTGGTAGGCAAAACCATTCAAGACAATTGAAGCCCCTTTATTAGCGCCCGATAGTTGAACTTTCTTTAAGGTTCCTAAGGCTGACTTAGCGAGGCTCTCTAACATCGCCTGGCTTCCCACCGCTGCAATGGCAGCAATTCCCGGATGGCCAGCCAGCAATTCTGCCAAGTCTTTCTTCCCCTGAAGAATTGTCACGAGCCCCACTGGAACACCAGCTTTAGACAGAGCCTCTGCTAAAATTTTTCCAGTGACTGGCGATTGTTCGGAGACTTTTATGATAACGGCATTACCCGCAGCTAGTGCCGGAGCCAGTCTTTCTGAAATGAGTTTCAAAGAAAGACACCATGAAGCCACAATCCCGACAACACCCACCGCAGAATAGAGTTCGGGACTCTGTTCTGCGCGTAAGCTTTGAGCATTGGCTGTAAAATGCGCAATCGCGGGTCTAACTCCATTTTTTAAAACGAAGGACGCAGACAATCCCTGATGCAGAGCCTCTTGATAGGCAATCTCTGTTTCGGATTCTGAGATTGCTTGCGCAATTTTTTCTAAAAGAGCGGCACGCTCTTCAAGGCTAGAATCTTTAAATGCCGCCGCTGCTTTTTTTGAATGCTGAAGAGAGAAAATAAAATCCATCGCCGAAGAACAAGTCACTTTTGCTAGAACTTCACCTGTAAATGGAGAAATCTTTTCAAAGCTTTCCTGACTTTGAGAAGAAACAAACTCACCAGCAACGTAATTTAAAATCTCCATAGCAACCTCTCTTTTTCAGCGCCCACGAAAGCATATCGCACTCTTGGGAATTTCCCAAAGCGATTAGATATTTTACCTATGCGATAAGAGCTAAGAACGCAATCTTGATGGAATATATGGTTTTAAACTAGGACTGCATCTCGTCATCTGGGCGTGTGATTCGCACTTCTCCGGTTGCTGTATTGAACTTTATGGTCCTTGCGGAGTTACCCCCTAGATCCTTTTCTTGAATGGGAATGCCATTTTCTCTCAGAAAATCTAGGGCGTATTGAATATTCCGCTCGCCCACACTCTCTCCCCCGATCGCAATCTCGGCAACGTTGGCACCGCCATAGACTCTAGCAATCAGATCCTTTCTCTGACTACCAAGCTCTTCAAGCTGTCGCACAAGCTCAGGGATCGCAAAGCAACCATAGCGAGGAGTCGCATGATTCACATCCGGCAGACGATCAATCAGATAGTGATTCAAACCACCGATTTTCTTTTGGCGATCATAAAGAGCCACAGCCACACAAGAACCCAAAAGAGTCGTGATCAAAGTCTCTTCCTTGAAGACAATCAATTGTCCAGGATACAGATAGTGAGTATTCAAGAAGCCTCATTTATTAGGAATTAGTCGTGGGTATAAATTTATAAAACCCTCAAAAATAATAACTGATGCTGAGTCCCTTGAATAGGAATCCAGACCTTTTCTTCTTGGATGTTTTAAAATGAGAAAAATTTATTTTCTTAAAGAGATCTCACGAAGCGAATCAGTGCTGCGCGCTCTTCTTTCTTAAGCTGAGAGAATCGCTTCCTTGAATGGGAACCTTCGCCACCATGCCATACAATCGCCTCTTCAATAGTGCGAGCCCTTCCATCATGCAGAAAACCTGCGCGAGGATTTACGGTCTGAGTTTGACCGATCCCCCATAGAGGGCGGGTCTTCCAATCTCTTCCACTGGCGTCGAAGTCTTGGCGATCATCCGCAAGTTCTTCTCCCATGTCATGCAAAAGCATATCTGTGAATGGGTAAATCGTTTGTTGGCTAAATGCTTGAATAGGATGAGATCCCGTTACGTAGCGAGGATGATGGCAAGAGGCACAGCCAACTTGATTGAAAATACGACCACCACGGATCACTTCTGGATCTTCGATATTACGACGGCTAGGAACAGCCAAGGTCTGAGAATAAAAAACTAGAGCGTCTGAAATCTCGTTCGTTGTTTCAAGTCCATCAGCTCTGTGTGCAGAACTTTGCACGTAGTTTTCATATAAAGGCGTGCCGAAAATGCTCTCCTCAGGAAATGCATAATTCGTGACACCAATGTCACCGCGTAAGGCACCTAAAGATTGATGAAGTACTGTGGGAGTATTATTTTTAAGTCCAAATCTTCCCATACTGACGGGATAGATATTTCCACTTAGAAACTTTTCGATATCAAACACCCAATTTACTTTTCCAGCAATACCCTCATGACGAAGATCGCGAGACGCAAGGCTGAGAATATCAGACTCTTTGATCGCCTCTAAAAGCCCTAAGCCGAACATGGGCTGCGACATGCGCGGGCTGATCTTTACATCCTTTGCATAGAGACGGCTTTGCACACTTCCATCTGGAAGAACGACTTCATCATAGGCATCTGTCATCTTAAACAAAGGCTTTCTTAAAGAAACAACCTCACCATCAGGATATACAAACTCAGAATGTTCATACTTCATCCAAACACGCGCTTGCCCAACGCCAGGCGCGTCCTCTCGAACACCATAAGATCCAAGATGGAAAAGCTGATCCGAAAACCCAGGCACTGGCACCGGAGCTCCCCAAGAGTTCATGGCACTCTTAGGTGTGTTTTTAATATGCGAATTTTCAATACTGATTCTTAGAAAAATAGATTCATTCTGCTTAAAGGGTACCCACTCTTGATTTACAGGCACCACCGGCAAAGCTCCACGGCCATCTTTAGCGTGGCAGGCAATGCAGCTCGTATTATTATAGACAGGGCCCAATCCTTTTAAAGGACGAGTTGGGTTGTCTGAAAAGTTTCTCTCAAACAACGCGTCTCCTGCTAAATGAGCTGCCACTTGCTCTTCGGTCAGATTCGCCGCGGGATTGCGATAGGCTCTAACGCTTTCACCTTGAATATGAATGGTTGTATCGCCACCCAATTTTAGAACATTCGTATAATCAAGGTCTAACTCTGCCTTTGCAAGAGATGCAAAAAACAAACATACAAAAACTGCTGTTAAGGAAGTTAGACCTTTCATGAAATCCCCGTTCTACATATCCAAAGTTGGCAATACTTCATCTTCCATCAAAGCATGAAGTGCATTTAAAGCATCAATTGCTTTTTGAGTTTTTGCGCGCCCTGCAGGATCTTTAATCGCAGCTCCGAAATCACCCACTGCTGGGCGAATATCACCGATTAATTGAATGCTCTTTGCAATTTCAGCCTCAACACGAGTTGCAAGAGAAGGGTTTACACGCACAACTAGGTCTTTAATACCTGGGCCTACATGGTTTTTGTATTTACCAGTATAGATACTCTGTACTGAACGAATGTTGTTTTGGAAATCACTCAATGAATTCCAAGAAAACGGAGACTCAACCAATGACATATCCGCAGAGCGAATATCAGCACCCATAGGATCAGCCATTTTACCATTGGCAACTTCGTCTAAGATTCCCATCATGCCTTGAACAAATTCTTCCATCACAGCTCTTTCAGAAGTGTAGAATGGATTGCTAAAAGATGGGTTGCTGATGATTTGTACGTATCCAGGAGCTTTTGGATTCTCTGGATCATAGTTATGTGACCAAGCGTGAGCTAACTCTGCTGTGTGCTCTGCAAGAACTGCAGAAGTTGAAAGCAGATATTCTTTTTGTTTGGCTGTTAAGCTAGCAACAGGTTTTGTGTTTTGAGTTACCCCATCACCAAAAAGTAAGTACTCAATCGTGTGGAAACCTTGAAGGTTCGTTCCAAGCGCACGAATGAAATCTACTGTGATTGGACGAGAAGATCTTAGTACGTTATCAAGATCTAAAATATTCAAAGGCCATGTATCCAACATTGGATCGATACCTAATGCATCTACGGGACCAAATAGAAACGCCTCTGAACTCTCCCAAGGTACACGAGTTTCTTGCCATGCCTTTTGTGCAGCCTCAAGATTCTCTTGAGTTGGATTGGCATTCAATTTTTCAACAGCAACTTTTAAGGCTGCTGAAGTCTTCGCAAGATCGTTGTAAGTTGCAAGAATAACATTATGAGAAATGTTATTGATAATTTCTTTGTTAGAAGCAGCGTTTGCTGACATCCCAAAGCTCAGAGCTAAAACAAGCAATGTTTTAAAAAATGACATGGCTTCTCCTTTATTGTTTAAATTTATCTAAATCAAATCCGAATGAAAGAGACGCTTGGTAAGTCTCTGGCAATCCCAGAAGCTCCGTTCTCTCTCTTAAATATTCTGCTTTCATAAATGCAGCTTGATCCCAGAACCACATAAAACCCGCACTGCGTGTGCTGACGTCGTAACGAGGATTCTTATTCACGCTTCCTTGAACATCCGCAAACGTATTTACGTGCTCACCCTTCACAAAAACTGTGAAGTCAGATGTGAAGTCGTAAGATAGCTGTAAGCTCTCTAGCTCGGCCTTGTGACCCAGTGGTGCAAAGGCTTTTGGCTTTGCCAGCCCACCCAGTGTGGCATTTCCCAAAACCACCAGATCTGAATTTTGCAGTTCCCCACGTAAAACTTGAGCGGCGATTCCAAAGCCTTTGTATTTATAATTGGTCATTGCAGAAAGAATCTTTACTTCTGCTTCAACACTGACTTTGCCAAGTTTGTGTCTATTATCCGTGGTGTTACCGCTATAATAAGAAAGTGCGAAACCTTTGGCCTTTTTTAGATCTCCAAATTCAATATTCAATAGAGTCGCAAGGTTATCTGCATTGTTATACTCAAAGTGGCGTTGGTAACCACCGCCGACCCAGTTATATGTTCTAAAAAACTCTGAATTCAAACCCGAAACCAGAGCTGCTCGCGCCGTCAGGAATCCAAACATTTTTTGCTGAACTTGAAGACCCATCTCATTCCAAGAATAAGGAATCATACGCGCTTCAACATCCGAAGCGATAATACTTGGATAACGATGTGGCTTCGTCAGAATTGATCCCAATGAGATGAACATAGGAAACTTACCGACTTTAAGTTGGCTATTCGTGTTGGCAAAGTCTTTCACATAGTAGATTTCTTTAAGAACGACTTCACCGCCCTTTTCAATCTCTTGCTCGAACTCTCCAAACTCTTCAAAGGGATCATACTCCATGGTCGAGCCAACACCGCCGTGCTCAAACTCCACTTCAAACTCGATCTTTGCGTGATCGTTCAATTTGTAAGTTCCCTCGAAGGCGAACTCATTCAAATCCAAAGTTCTTTTAACGTAAGGATCTAAGTTAGCAACAGAACGGAAAGTCTCTTTCTGCGTGAAAGTCATATATCCATAAGAAGTGTAAGAGAAATCTGGAAAAGATTTTGTCTTTGTAGAAGCCGATGCAACAGAAATTTGTGCAGGAACTGCTTCAGAGGCAGAGCTGCTATCAGTTGTTGTCTCACTGTCTGAGAGAACGGAAGAAGCGGCTTCAGCTTGCGCATATGCGATCTCAGCTTGAATTGCTAAAATTGTAAAAAGACTTAGAAAAAACGATTTTTTTGCCAGCGCTAAAGCCATCTGAACCCCATATAAGTGCCTTGAGGTCTGGCTTTTAGGCCCACGCTAGGAAAAGGTCAAAAAGTGATTTTCAAGTGATAACGTGCTGACTGCTAGATGAAACTCAAATGAAAATAAGGGCTACGGTCTTTGTTGCAATCATAGCCCGATCTAATTTTTAGAGCTCCCTAAGGGCTTCGATAATCTTAGCCTGCACGTCCTTCATTTCCTGATCTGAACGACGTTGAGCTCTTTTAAAATCAAGATCAGGAATCGACCAAGCTGGAATAAGATGAAGATGATAGTGAGGGACCTCGAAACCTGCTACGATTTGTCCAACACGAGGACTGCCTGAGGCTTTCAAAATTGCTTTGCCAATTTTTTGAGAAATCTTATGTAGATGTGCATAAGTATCGGCTGGAACTTCCGTCCAATGATTCACCTCTTCCTTACAAACAACCAAGGCATGTCCTAAGTTCACTTGGTCTAAAGCTAAGAAAGAAATGATTTGATCGTCCTCATACAATTTATATGATGGAAGTTCCCCTTGAATAATTTTTGTAAAAATCGAAGCCATACTTATACTCCTAATAAAGAGATGATGGCTCTAATCTATTCATCTCCCAGTTCATTGGCAAGTTCTGACATCAACGCGCCCTTCTCAATCAATCTGGCATTTTGTTTGTAAATGTCCTCTGTGAATCGAGTCACCCCGTCTGAAGATAGTTGAGATGTTAGCGCCGCCATATACACTGGCATCGCCTGCGCTAAATTCACCCGCGTGTCCCTACTCATAACCTCTCCTGGCTTGGCAACGTGGTTTTCAATCTCAGCACGAGTCCACTTTGTTCCTCGTAAAAGATATTCTGCAAGATCAAAGGGGCGCTCTAGGCGCACGCATCCTGAGCTGATCTGCCTGCGCGCAGAACTAAAAAGTTCTGGCTGATTTGTATCGTGCAGATAAATTGCAAAGGAGTTCGTCATCATGAACTTCAGAACCCCCAGCGCATTTGCTGTGGAAGGTTTCTGTCGGATATAAATTTCCATATCTAAATTAGGATTATCTTTCCACCAATCAATCGTTGATGGATCGATTTTCTTTGTGAAGGCACGATTCCACACTTCATAGTTGCGACTTTCAAAATAGGCGTTTACCTGACTGGGATCTAACGAGCGAATCTCTTCCATTTTATCTTCACGGAAGATCGTCGGTGGCACCACCCAGTAAGGATTCAAGACTATATAGGTGATGCGATCACTCATGGTCGGTGTTTTACGCGCATCCCTTCCCACTATAGTTTTAAAAGTCATATGCCCTGTCTTATCTGTCAGGCTAAAATGTGCCGAAGCTAGATTCACAAAGATATGTCGGTCTTCAAATTTTTGTGGGAACCAACGAACTTTCTCCATATCTAAACGAATTTGCTGAATACGGCTTTCGCAACTTTTTTCTAAGTATCGCAGGGTTTTTCCCCCTGGAGAAATCGTTCCATCCGGCTTCATCGCCAAAGTCCACTGAATATCATTCACGGCACTTTCTGCCTCTGTATCATACGTATTATCGACGCTCGATATCCGATAACCCAATTGCTTCAATCTTTTCTTAATCGCGGGCATTGCATTGTGAGAGTCACCCTTTTTAATAGCTTTTGAAATCGAAGGTATTTTTTCCCAAGGACTTTGGCAGTAAATTGTAAATCGGCGCAGAGCCTCTTTTAAGGAATTGTACTGAGAGTTTTGCGGCACCACATTGCCTAATAAGGGCATAGCACGGTTGGCGCTAATCAATCGCAAGGTCTGAAGATTTTGAGCCGAGATAAAACTTTTGCGCTTGATCTTCACGTCAACGCCCATAGACTCGGGATCCACGATGCCAATGGAAGCATGTTGAAGCAGTAATAAATAGGCGCGATCAGCCTCTGGCCGAAGCTCATTATGCGCAACTCCACCTGCACGGAATAACTTTTCCATGCCGTCAGTCCAATAAATTTTGGGATTTAGCCCATGAGTTCCCGCATTCAGAATCGTCGTTCGAATGTCGCTTAAGCTCAACTCCTGCACAACCGCGAGATAGGCGCCATAACTTGACTGCTGCGCCCATGAGTTTGATTGAAAAAAAATGACTAATGATAAAGGAACGATCCACTTCAAATTCATCTTCTTCTCCCTCCCTAAGAACTCATTAAAAATTTTGGGATGGACACAGAAAATTTGCGAGACAAAGCCTAGAAAAAGACCAGTTTATGACTGAAAGAAAATGAACTCAGCGACAGGTGACATGGATTTAAAATAGAAACTGTTAATTGCTTGTTCGAGAAATAAAAAAAGGAGGCTTGCGCCTCCTTTTTAAAACTAAGCTCTTTGCTCAGCTGGAACCCATTTAAGGCCTTCTTTACCTGCCCAGTTTCCTCTTGGACGGTAAATACGGTTGTTCGCATACTGCTCAAATGCGTGAGCACACCAGCCAGAAATACGGGATGCTGCGAAGATCGGTGTAAACAGATCAGTTGGGATACCCATTGAGTAATACACGGTCGCTGAATAGAAATCTACGTTCGGCATTAAGCCTTTTTCTCTGAACATTGTATCGTCAATCAATGTCGACATTTCGTACATCTCATGGATACCAGCGTCTTTAGTCAACTTCTCTGACATTTGACGAAGGATCTTTGCACGAGGATCGCCATTTTTGTAAACACGGTGACCGATACCCATAACTTTTTCTTTTGCTGCAAGAGCATCTTTAACAAACTGTTGAGCTTTATCCATTGTGCCGATTTGTTTTAGCATCAAGATAACTTGCTCATTCGCGCCACCATGCAAAGGCCCCTTAAGAGCGCCGATTGCTGATACGATCGCAGAGTGTAAATCAGAAAGAGAAGAAGCCGTTACGCGTGTTGCAAACGCAGAGCAATTCAACTCATGGTCCGCGTGAAGGATAAGGCAAGTATCCATAACTTTTACGTGTTCAGCATTAGGCTCTTTACCGCCAGTCAGCATGTACATCATATTCCAAGCCATAGATTTATCAGTGTTTGGAGCTACAACATCTTTACCGTTGCGGATTGCTTCAAATGCGCAAAGAAGAGAAGTCATCTTTGCTGTCAAACGTACAGATTTACGAAGGTTCGCATCTGCTTCGTTGTCACCAGCATCTTTATCCCAGTGAGCCATCAATGAAACAGCAGTTCTTAACCAGCCCATTGGATGTACATTTGTAGGGATACCTTTAAGCACGTTGATTAACTCGGGGCTTAAAGTCATTTCAGAGTGAAGTTCAGCAGAGAACTTTTTTAACTCAGCTGCAGTTGGAAGACGATCATTCCAAAGTAGGAAAGTCACTTCTTCAAAAGTAGAGTTAGCAGCTAAATCTTCGATTGTGTAACCACGATAATTCAAAGAATCACCAACGATAAAAGACACCTTTGTTGTACAAGCAACAACGCCTTCTAAACCCTTATCTACAGCACCTTCATAAATATTAATTGCCACGGTCAGTCCTTTCGTAACGTTCGATAAACATTGTACTCATATCAAACGTAAGCGCAATAAGTCACCTTTAAACCCGCCAAAAGGTCGCAAGTGAATACAAATTAAAAATGATACTTTGTCTATTTAGAAAGCTTTACGTTTTCGCAAGCTTAATGACTCGGTCCTTCACCTCAGTGACAATCAGAGTCTGGTCACGCTGAGGATCACTTAAGCCACTGTACTTCTCATTGCTAAAAAGGATCTCATTACGTAGCTCATGAACACCTTGTTTTGGAGCACGAAGAATTGCCTGACTCATACCTTGCGACCCCCAAGCCACGCCCTTCGAGTTCTGAGAAAGCTTCAGACCTTCGGTTGCAATCACTAAGCGGTCCCGAGGGTTGAGTTGCAGAACCTGACTTTGAGGCTCCGTGTTAAAATCCTTATCCAATACTGGAGCCGTTGGCGTCAGAGCCACAAGCTCGTCTTGTCCATATACTTGAAGAAACCCGTCAATGCCACCGATAGAACTGTACTCCAGTTCATAGGTTCTACGATCCACGATTCCATAGAACAAACTGGCAGTGTCAGCCCCTTGGATAGTCCCCACCACTTCTTTAGCAAGAAGACCCACCACCTTGTCAGCAGACAGCCCACGGCGAGCTTCGATTTGCGAGGAGAATTTAATAATGACCGAAAGAAGCGTCGAAGAAAGACCATAACCGCTGGCGCTAGAAATTAAAATTCCGAACTTTAATTTATCTTCGTGTTCAAAGATATCGAAGTAGTCTCCACCAGACCGCGTCCCCGGAACAAACTTCGTACTAAAATCAAAACCTTGAACTTGCGGAAGCTCTGTCGGCGTTAGCACCTTTTGCAGTGCTTGCGCCATCGTCAGTTCTTGACTGACTTGCAGAATGATTTTCTCAAGAGCCGAGTTCACCTTGCCCAGCTCCAAGCGATAGCGATGAAGCTCAGCTTCTTTAACTGCCAGCTCGTGTTCTAACTCGGAAATTCTCTCTTTAAGTTCTGCTTCTTTAGACATGTAAACTTATTGTAGAATCATCCCTTAAAAAGTCACGAACTTCACGGTCTCAGTCTTTGGTCGAGTACGGATAAATCTTTCTCTTCACTCACAAGACGCGCTTGAATAGGGCCTGGGATCTGAGCCTTGTCGATAGTTTCAAGGCCTTTTAAATGATAGCGAATTTCTGACAGTCTTTGTATGATCGTCTTACGCTGCAGGACCTCGACCTCATGGCTGAACAGCCCCTGGTCCCACCAAGAAACCGGTGGATAAACAGCTTTGTCACTCGGTGCATAAGTCTTATTCCCCGCAAAGTGTCCCCAAACCATAACGCTTAGAAACCACACGGCGTGAACCAAAGCTATCATCGTCACAAAATCAAAGAGCTTTGCCTGGCTTGCTGTGAAGTCCTCAGTAAAGCCCAGTCCAAAAACACTGCGTGCTTCGCCTGCGAATAAGAAACCCAAGATAATCCCGACAACAGAAACAAGCGCAAAACCGCGCGCAATTTTAGCCACGGTCTCCTCCAGAGTCCAAGTTCTAATAACTAAAAGAACCTGCCTTCCCACCAACTCCCCACTCACAAGTGCTAAAGCTCCATTCATAGAAACTACGTTTGTCAAAAGTAAGCTCAGGCCAAGAACAAAAGACCAATACTCAAAATCAATAATGAGGCTCAATGCTAAGGCTAAAAATAACAGCGGCAGAACCGCAGAAAATCTTCCATCAGCTAAGAAGAAAGCAAACTCGGACTGCCCTAAAAGAGTTTGTAGAATGCTTGAACTACGAAGAGCCACTTCCCCGCCCATCAAAAACAAGCCGCAAAAGAATATCAATTTTAAAACAGCCTTCATAGTTTTTGAAAGACGCTGAGAAATTAAATAGAAACTTCCAACACCCATTAAGAGCGCACCACTTAAGTTTGCAAACAAGAACCCAAGTACCAAAATAAATGCCACACCAAGAATGCTTGTGCACATCATCAGGGCACTAGAGCGCGTCCCCCACTTTTTTAAACTCAAAAAAGAAATGGCTCCGTATTGAGTTTGCACTGGAGAAGGCTGCAAAAGAGCAAACACAGATGCTTTCAACAATGAAGAAACTGGCTGCTGTGGCAATTCTTTTTCAAACAGAGAAAGTGTAAACTGAGAGAATATCTCGCGAAGAGCAGCTCTAGCACTTAGAAAACCAAACATCATCAAGGCAAGACTACCCAACCACATAAGTATCATAACGAACTACCTTTCCCGTGTAAGAATGAGTGCAGCGTTCTCCTAAAACTTCAGCATGCAGAGGGCGTTTGACGACCACTCTGTGCACTGGCCAAGAAAGAGCCTCTTGAAAGACCTCGGTCGAATCTAAGTCATCGCCGACAAGCTCTCGAAAGACCACCATCTCCTGCTTAGGTAATGCCGATTTTTTCTTGTGAGGATACATGGGATCAAAATAGATGGCGTCTATTTCGACTTTCCCCTTCTGAGTCTTTAAAAAATTTAAACTATCGTCAAAGTGAAGCTGATAATTTTTCAGAAGCGGATTCTGAGTTTTCTGAAAAGCTTCCGATAAGAGCGCATAGAGAATCGGTGATCTTTCGACTCCGATCACCTCAAAGCCTAACTGACAAAGAAATACACTATCAACTGCCATGCCGACTGAAAGATCTAAAATCTTTTTATAGCCTTTACTAGCACCAAGAGCTTTGGCGATCAGTTCACTTTTCCCTCGATGCCCTTTACGAGCATAGTCGAGATGATTTTTATCAAAATCAATTTCTAGGCGTCGCCCTTGGGAATCTAATAGATATGTAGCTTCTGGATCCGAGTGAAACTGAAATGGAAAGATACTTGGCTCTGGCGGATTTAAAGGACATTGAAAAAAGTGACTCCAGTGCTGAGATCTCTCCCAGCCACTAGTGCTCACTACACAGACCTTCTGACTTAATCCAGGATGTACCAAATGCATTCAAATATCCAAAGAGAAATAGTGATGAGGAAAAGGCGGAATCCTCTTTTAAAAACCACTCTTAGCTCGCTACCGACAGGGCTTGAAATAGACTTTAAACGCGCAATGAATGAAAACGAAAAAAGGGCCAAAACGATTGTCAAATAAACTGCCCAATAAGAACCCGCATATACCATATGGTAGGCAAAGTTCAGGGCCATAAAGACGATCCACCATGCAGCTAACAAACGGCGAGATCTATCAAACCCCAACCAATTGATGGTATTGGTAAATCCAGCTTGAGCACTAGGCAAAATGTTTTCAAAGTTGCGCAGATGGATAATAAACATAACCAACCATCCCCATACACAACCCAACCAAAAGCTCTCTTCGTCAAAAGGCACGCCCATTGCCAACTGATAGCCAACGGTCAAAAGAGGGCCGAACATCAAAAATAAAGCAATCTCTCCGCCTACTTTATATTTGAAGGACTGAGACTTCATGAATTGAGCCCAAAGACCAATGGCAAGACTGATTATAATAATCCAAGACACTGATGGGAAAACAAAGACGATGGGAACAGAAAACAAAACCGAGATCACTAGAAAGAAAGTCGATAGGCGTTTCACTCGATCAGCACTGACCCAGCCGTTTTGAATAGCGCGACTTCCGCTTCTTTCCAAAATGCGATCAACACCTGAGATATGATCCATGTAATCGTTGCGAAGATTCACTGCCGTAAATGCAAACAGCACTCCAATAGAAGCAACGATCGTGTACCAAACTGAAGAAAGAGTTTTATCATCAATATTTTTGGTCAGAATTAAAAACAGAGGCACCAGTACCAATAAAAAACTACGCACCTTAAACATCTGAGCCAAAAAAACTGTTGTCGAAGGCCTCTGGATAGAATCAATCGGAACAATTTTAAACGTCACAGTCTCTGCCGATGAATTCACATTTAAGGACTGCACGGGCAGAGCTCTTAAAGTCTTTGAGAAAGTCCCTGTAAGATAAGAGACAAACTCCGGAGATTTTTTTGATAGGGTCTTAAGCTCGATCACTTACGGTTTCCTTCTCCAGTATAAAATTTCCGTAAGAGGACGGAGATGATCAATCAGCTTTTGCTCTTCAGGTTTAAGCATTTTTGAAAGACGCTCTAAATGATGAGCGTACATCTGAATAAGCTCTTCATTCATTTTATCAAAATTTGCCACAAACTCTTTGAACTTATCTTCGCCACCAATAGACAAATAGAACTCGTTCAGATCACGGCTTTTTACGATACGATCAATGTCTTGGCGAGACCTGTCACTACAAACGTATGCTCCGAAAGAGTTTAAGTAGCCAGATTTCAAATCTCCAAGAATTGCCTTTCCCTCATCATTGCGCACATTGTAGTCGAGAAGATCATCACTGCGCTGGAACAACTGTCCCAAGAGAGTACCCATCTCTTCAAGAGTTTGGTGCAATTCTTTATCGTAACGTTCTTGCGCAATAAACGGCGCACGGATACACCACTTAAACAAACTAGCCGTTTTCAAATTATGAATACGATCCAGTTGTTCAAGGGAAACGAAGAAGTCTCCAATAACAGAGTCTTGCAGCCACTCTCCTTCTAAAAGGTCTGAGATAACTTGCGCTGTATACTGAACTAGATGGATGTTGCCATGACTTGAAAGATTCACCATCACGCGCGCTAAGAGATAGTCCCCCGCCAAAACAGCGTACTCAGGTGTGTACTTAAGCCAAGCGGCCGTCTTTCCACGACGTAGATGAGAGCGGTCAATCAGATCATCATGCAATAAGGAGGCATTGTGAATAAACTCAATCGTCTGAGCTAAAAGCAATTCAGCAGAAGCATCAATCTTCAATGAGCTCGCCATCATTTTGATGAGTTTTGCTCTAAAACCTTTCCCACCAGCAAACAAGTCATCATAGAGCTTATTCAGCTTTGGCAAATAGGCCGGAAAATCCTTTGGATCATAGACTTTGAGATCATTAACGCTTCGCTGCAAAACATACTCCTACAGGCTTTAAGTCGATAACTTGTCGATTTATCCGCTTGCTGTCAAGGGCTCTGCCCCTTAAAGTTCGAGTCATTATGAATAAAGTATTTACGACCACGAAGACCATCACTTTTCGTGAAACAGACGCTGCTGGAATCATGTTTTTTGGGAATATCTTCTCAATAGCCCACGATGTTTTCGAAGAATTTATATGCAAAGCTGGCTATTCCTATGACGACTGGTTTAATCAGCGCGATATAATAATTCCTATTCGCCAGACAGAGGCACAGTTTCTAAGCCCTTTCTTTCCGGGAAAAACTTATAACGTTGAAGTCAAAGTCGCTTCGATTGGCAATACCTCATTTAAGATGCATTATCGCTTCTTTAGAAACGACCGTACACATTCGGAAGTTTTTATGGTTCATGCTTTAGTGAACGGTAAAACGAAAGAAAAGATGCAGCTTCCCGACATTATGAAACAACGTCTGGCAGCCTATTTAGAAAATGAGGTGACACCCTAATGGAAGACTTTAAATTTACTGGTAAAGAGTGGTGGCGCAAAGGCGTGCAGTTTGAATGCACAGGTTCTGGCAAATGTTGCATGTCCCGTGGTGAGTATGGATTTGTGTATTTGAATCTCGAAGATCGCCAAAGATTTGCAAAGCATTTAAAAATTAGCACTTCGGCCTTCACTCGCCGTTACTGTGAAAAAACCGGCGGCATCTGGCACCTCAAAGAAGATCGCATCAATCCGGATTGTATTTTCCTTAAAGGCAGCAGTTGCGGAGTTTACGAAGCACGCCCTACTCAGTGTCGCACTTGGCCTTTCTGGCCTGAAGTGATGAATGCAAAGTCTTGGGCGAAAGACGTGAAAGCCTTCTGCCCTGGAGTCGGCAAAGGTAAAGTCATTGATGGTGACACTATCGAAAAGCAAATCCGCGAACAGATCGAAAGCGAAAAAACTTGGGGGACTTAAAAAAAGTTCCCCATTTCAATATTTACTTTTTATCTAACATTTCTTTGTGCTGATTTTTTAAAAATTCCACTGAAGCTTCACCTGCGGAACTCGTTCATTGAGCCCATCGATGCCAAACTTATTATCCCAATGCTTGTACTCAACTCCAAGCTTCAGAGGAACCCTTTGGGCGGTCTTGCGATCAATGTCATAGAGAAGATTTATCTGTGTGTGAATATTACTACTCAAATACCCCTCCTTACCCGCCCAATCTAAAAAGCCAGAAAACTCAAAAGGTGCTCTTTCAGATCCAAATCGTTTTATCCAAACAAGAGTTAGCTGCCCAGTATTACCCTCCACTCCCATTGTGTCTCGATATAGAAACTGAGTGGCAAGGTAATCAAAGCCTACGTTTTTCCATTCAAACGTCAATCCCGCGAGATTAGCTCTTTTCGCAGGTCCTTGAGGCAATTCAAAGTTTAACTGAAAAGAAATGTCTTTCACATAACTTCCCTCTTTGTAGAGATCTAATTTTCTCATACTTAAAGAGGGCGAAAACTCACCGTAGTAAGAAGTGCTGCTTTCAGTTTCAGGATTTGAAATATCGAAGAAAAAGAAATTCGATCCATAGTCCCAGTGACTCAAATGCTCAACGGTCATCACTGAGCCCACGGTATCGCTACCATCCGCTTTTCTATAAGTGTCACCATGGAGAAACTGGATATTTGTTTGAGACCAATTTGAAGCGAAACAAAAAGACGAAAGCAAAAAAGAACCTAAGAAAATTCCGAACTTCATCGAAAGCCTATCCTAAAAAGAGTTATTGCGGATGACTTTTCGGTAGGTGGTGAAAATGATAGAGCAAAAAAACAAACCCCATCAAAAAAAACCATAGATGGGGCTCACATTATTAAATCATTTTTAGAATAGTTATTTCTAAGGCAGCTTGGACTTTAAATAACTTAGAATTTTCTCACGTTCTAACTCTGGGTGAACGATGAACGTTTCTGTATCTCCATTTACAGGAGCGTAGCTTAACGCTTGATAGTCCTTAATGCAAACATCCAAACAACTTGAAGTCACAACGCGAATCTTACCTGCGTCACCTGATTCTTTAAGGCTCTTCTTCAAAAAATTCTTCAGATTCTCACCAGAGTTTCCCTCTTCCTTTAAGCTCTCTGGCGCAATGGCTTTGTGGCACTTGGTGCAGACCATAACAATTCCCGTTGACCAAGGATTCTCTTCTCTTTTCATAGTAAACTCCTTAATTGTTTCCAAAGTACTTTGCCAAGATCCGAGCGAGGAATCTGATCGACTTTATGAACTTTTCGAATTTTCTCAAATGGTAAAACTTTTTGCGAGTACAGTTCTTGAATTTCAGAAACTTGTAAACTGCTTGTCTGCACAACAAGATGAATCTCGCTGCCAAGCCTCTCGGACTCCATGTCGAGCAGCACAAGTTCTTGTTGAAGACTTGCATCGACCTGATTCACGCAAGACTCAAATATCTGGCGCAGTCGCCCTAAATTTGTCCCTTCGCCGCCAATTTTTATATAATCCTGACTACGGCCCTGAACGGAGATCACAGAGTCATGAACATCCCCTTGATCCTCCGTCGTAAACCAACCACTCACTTGAGGGCTCCAGCATTTTCTGTGACCTTTTTCTAAGCGAGCATAACAGGTAAATAGCGACGAGGCCCTCACCTCTAAAAAGCCTTCAGCACTCTTTCTGGCTTGGGCATGAGATAGAAGTTTCATTTCAGGATACTCTAAAGTTTCTAAGGACTCTAAAGATGCCGTCGCAATCTGCGAAGACGTCTCCGTCATTCCATAACTGGGAAGAACGGGCCAACCTAAGTGGCGGGCTTTTAAGTACAAATCTTCTGAGAAGGCTCCGCCACCGATGACCACGGCGCGCACACTGGCCGGTGCTTTGAATTGCCTCTGCACAAGATCATAGACTTGCGTTGGCACCAAAGCTGAGAGCGTACACTTTTCTTCTATTAAAACTTTATAAAAGTGTTCGACATCCCACTTTTGATTATTTAAGGCATTAACAACGCGAGCACCTGAAAGTTGCGCACGAATCTGAATTCCCAATCCTCCGACATGAAACGATGGCAGTACTTGAGTCCAAATATCAGAAGAGGTCGTCTGTAAATGACGATTCACACTCTCGGCAGAAGCCCTAAGAGCTTCCTTCGAAATAGCCACCAGCTTTGTACTTTGAACACTGTCAGAAGTGCTCCCTGAGGTTGCAATCCACACATGCCCTTGAAGACCAAGCTCTTCTTGAGAGGCCTTCGCAAGATCTGTCAGCGCCTTGAGATCCTCTTCCGGCCAGCGAGGATTGAGTAAAATTTCATTCTCAGATGAATATAAATCCATCATAACCCTACCCACTGACAAGAATTCAATTCCGCTGTAAAACCAATTCCACTTTCTTCAGAGAAATGCAAAGTGGCTTCTTTGATCGAAACCTTCAAAGAAAACATATCTTCCTCGAAAAGATCATGGGTCAAAAAGCCCGAGTCCAAAATACTCTCTGGAAATTTTAATTTGAAATGCTGTGCAATCGAAACTCCATGGGCAATTCCCACAAGATGGTCCATAGAGCTAGTAAAAGTGATTTTCAAACCTGCACGCACCGACTTATCAACAATGTCTTCCACATTTTGTCGCGAGGACTTTAAAACAACTGCCGAGAAACCCGCATCTAGCAAGGATTCTGGTGCTTTTGAATATTCAAAATCAATCGCTATCGGCACCCTCTTCTGAAGAGATTTCCAAGTTTCAAGATCGTAAGGAGTCGGGTCTTCAATGTACTCAAGACTTTCAATCACACGATTATCTAGAAGATCTAAGAATTCATTAAAGCTTTTTTCAGTAAAGCTCGCATTGGCATCCAAGCGGAGTTTAAAAGAATCTCTTTGAAGACTATTTAAAATTTCCGCCTCTTTTTTCCAGTCTCGACCGATTTTAATTTTGAGTGTTTTGAACTCTTGAAGCTCCCCAAGATCTTGCAAATCAAAAGACTGAATATCTGGGATTGAAAAATTATTCTTAAGTTTTGCGCCACCAAGCAGGGAAACACCTGCTTTACGTGCTTCCAAATCTCGTTGTGCTAAAAAAAGAGAGCGTGCCACAAGAGGACTTGGGCTTGAAGTTTTTAAAGATTCTAAATGATCGCTTATCGGGGCATCGCCAAATTCACGCAAAGGATGAAGATCCGCAAATCCCGAATAATTCCCCTCTTCTACCTTGATCAAAGCACCTTCACGCTGATTCTTTTGCGACAAAGAATTCAGTGAATGTTTGGGCTTTAAAAAATAAGGAGAGTAAAAGATCTTCATTTTTTATAGATAAAATCCTATGGCGATAAGAATTCCGAATACAAGATGTAAACCTGCAGCTTGGCCCAAAAATTTATTATAGATAGGCCCTGGTTCTGTCTTAAACACATTACGAGTGACTTTGATCGCCAAAGGCAGGGCGAATAAAGATACGATAGCAGGAATCTTAAATCCCTCAAACCACCAGTAAATATTTAATGCAAATGGAGCAAAGGCAAGAAAGGCAATTTCATAACGAGAGAATTTTTCGCCAAAGCGCACAGCCATGGTTTTTTTATTCACCAAGGCATCCCCTTTATGATCTCTCAAGTTGTTAATCGCAATGAGTACTGTGGCATGAAACCCAATCTGTAAACCTAGGATCATGGCTTCTGAATACCACTCCCCTGTATTGAGGAAAACAATTCCAGAAACAGCGAGAAGACCAAAGAACAAAATCACAAACAAATCGCCGAGCCCCAAATAGGCTAAAGGAAAAGGTCCCGCCGTATATGCATATCCCATCAGAACTGAAACAAGTCCGATTCCGACAATCACCCAGCCGCCCTTCATCACAAGAGGAACTCCGCAAAGAATCGCCAGAAGAAAACACAAACTCCCCAAAGCCATCACTTGGGAAGCCGATAGAACTCCAGCTTGGGTGATACGCTGAGGGCCTATGCGCTTTTCAGTGTCCGCACCTTTTTTGAAATCCACAGCATCATTCACAAGGTTTGTTCCAATTTGAATGAAAGAGGCTGCCGCTAAGGCATAGAAAAGAACCCAGCCATCCCAGCTTAAACCGATAGCCTTCACCAAGGCCGTTCCCGCCAAACAAGGAACAAGAGCCGCTGTTAGGGTTTTAGGGCGAAATGCCAGAAGGATGCTTTTAAATTTACTTTGAGTATTCATTTTTGCGTCGCATTGTTAGGTATTTGTTTTACGTTGTCTTTGTACCAGATTCTTTTCTCGTGACCAAAGCAATTTCTAGAGGCAAAAGACCTATAGAGGAGGCTTTCAATGAATATTATTATCCCTATTCTTACATTTCTGGCTGGAGCCCTCATTTTTGGCCTATTTGTCCATTTACGTGCCAAAGCTATTCACGCCATTGAAAAATCTGAGATTATGGCTCAGGCCCAAGGACTTCAAATCAAGGCCGACCTTTTAGAGCAAAGCCTGAAAGGGCAAAAGAGCCTTCTTGAAGAATCTAAAAAACAACAAGAAGACTTAGCTGAAAAAATGAATCTGCAATTTGAAATGGCAGCGCAAAAGATTTTTGAAGAAAAGTCAGCTCGTTTTACGGATCAGAATCAGAAAAACCTAGCTTCTGTACTAGAGCCACTTAAAGAGCGCATCAAAGACTTTGAAAAGAAAGTGGAAGAGACCTACTCCAACGAGAGATCTGAACGCGGGGTTTTACGCGGAGAGCTTACCAAACTGATGGAGCTCAATAAGGTCATGTCTCTTGAAGCTCAAAATTTGACCAAGGCACTTAAAGGGGAAAATAAGACCCAAGGAAACTGGGGCGAGTTGATTCTAGAAAACATCCTAGAACGTTCTGGTCTACGTAAAGGTGAAGAGTTCACAGTTCAGGGAACTGACATGGACCTACGCGGAGAAGACGGTCAAATTTTAAGACCTGACGTCATCGTCCACCTGCCCGATAACAAACACATTGTCGTCGACTCTAAAATGACCCTCAACGCCTACGAAGAGTACTCTTCAAGCGAAGATCTTGAAATGCAAGATCGCGCAGGCAAACTTCACGTTGAGGCTTTGAAAAAACATATCGATGGGCTTTCACAAAAGAAATACCATACGGCCGAAAAACTGATCTCTCCCGACTTTGTTATTTTATTTATGCCGCTGGAACCAGCCTTTGCATTGGCATTCCGCTTAAAGCCCGACCTCTTCCAATATGCTTGGGAGAAAAACATCGCCATCGTGAGCCCAACAACTCTCTTGGCGACTTTGCGCACGGTCGCTGCTTTATGGAAACAAGATCGCCAAGAAAAAAATGCTCTTGAGATCGCCCGTCGTGGTGGGCTTCTCTATGAAAAGTTTGCGGGCCTTATGAAGGATCTACAAACTCTGGGCGAAAGACTCTCGGCTGCGCAAAAAGCCCACGAGGAAGTTTTAAAGAAAGTCAGTGATGGACGCGGAAACCTGATGGATCAAGTCGAGGAATTGAAGCGCTTAGGCGCAAAAACAGAAAAAACGCTTCCACAGCTTGAAACTGTAAAGTCTTAGGCCTTTAATATTCTCACTAAATAAATTTTGGATGAGAGAAAGGCCCTAGGAAATGACAGAAAAATCACTTCTTCGATATTCGGAAAAATATCCAGACAATGCTGAAGTTCAAAATCTTGTTAAAATGCTCCGAGAGAATTTGAAAATTCACAATGAACTTCAGCTAGCCAACCAAAACCATCCTTTATCTGACGATCAAAAACACGAGCGTATTCTCATCGACAGAGAACTTATACGCTTGAAAATGTTACTTCATGATGAAGTACACGCCATAGAAAGCGCAAAAAATGAAGACACCCAAGACTTTGCAAGAGAAATGCAATTTCATGCTATAGAAATGAACCGAGAGAATCTAAAGCTTCAATCAACCAATAAAGACACTCAGGTTGAGTCGCTTAAAATTCAACGCTGGCTTGCCTATGTGGCAATCATTAGCCTCTTGGCAAACGCAATAGCTCTGGGAATAGCATATCATTCAAATTTAATTGCCAACTCGGCCCTTGAAGAAGCTATCGAAGCCAATAGAATCAATCGCTCTATTACCGACAAAAATGCTCCAGCTATGATTGAGGCTCAAGAAAGCCCATCAATTCCTGCGAAATACCCGTCCGAAAAAAGTAACAACTGAAGACTCTTAAATGACTTCCCGTCGTTCCTCGAAATGAGCTTCTTTCACTCGAGGAATGACCATTCTTTTTACAGAAAAATGAACATTCAAAAAAGGTTTCATAAAGTGTTTAAAGTCTGATGAGTGCACTAACTCATTATGACTCGACGACAATAATTTATTGGAGATTCCCCTTTGGGCTTGCAACGATTAAGAGAAGCAAGGAGTCGCCAATGAAGTTCGTTCAAGCGTTGTTGACGGTTACTGTTCTAACAGCCTTAGGTTGTTCTAACCAAATGGGCATTGATCAAGCTCTGCAAAGTGCAGGAGCCTCATGTCAGTCAGATCCAGAAAGTCAGGGTCTGAAGGTAGTTGGAAGCGCCACCAATCAAAGTGGAGCAGTCGCTCAATATTCTCTGAATAAAGACGGTGTTTGTATTCCTGGTGAGAATGTTCACTGGAAAGCGGCAGGCGCAACGAAGACTTTGACGACCAACGCCGGTCTTAACTCTGTCTTCCAACGTGCGGGAACTTACGTCATCAGTGGACGTGAAAAAATGTCCTCTGAAATACAGTCGCCATCTCTTCGCACAACTGTTGTTTCTAATGAGATGAAACTTGTGGCTCCACAACTTGCTTTTTCATTCCAAGATATTGCTTTCTCAGTTGTTGCTCCCAATAGTGTCAGCGTTGCTTCTGTAAAGTGGGATTTCGGTGATGGCTCTGGCGTGATTGCCGGCGCTAGCAATCACAACCATACATTTTATGAGAACAACGAGTTCTTAGTTAAAGCAGAAGTGACTGATAGCGAAGGGCAGATCGTTAATCTTCAGCATCGTATTCGTACTATCGACTATATTGATGGTAACAACTGTATCTTAGATCTTTCAATTACCGGAGCTTCTGAAGCAAAAGTAAAAGTAGCCACGACAATGCACGTCTATATCCCAGAATGTCTTGCTGATAAAATCGGCGCAGTTCGTTGGGATTTTGGCGATGGTAACTCTGGTTCTAATCAATCAGTAAGCCATGCTTACCAAGAAAAAGGTGATTACAAAGTCACGGCAGTTCTTTACGAAAATGGTTCATCAAATCCATTTATTACTCTAGATCACGCTATCCGCGTCACTGAAGATCTTGTGATTCCACCAGAACCAGAAGAACCTCTAGATCCAAATGCTTGTAAAGATGTCGGTCAAACTCGCGAACACACAAGCGAGCTTTATACAGATCGCGTTGCCTGCGGATTGAACGGAACAAAAGTAGTTACTTATAGAGATCACATCAAAGAAGAGTGTTCGTCTGTAGGTAAAACAGCAGTATGGAAAGAAATTTCTAAGTCTCAAGAAACTACTCACGAAGGTCAGTGTGAAGGCCAGTCTTGCAGATTACCAAATGGTGATATCATGGCTGATGGCGCTTCAAAAGTTTTCTACTCAACTTCCACTCCTGCAGGGTCTTGCTCGACTGTGAGCGAAACTCGTACTTGTAATAATGGAAGTCTGTCTGGTTCCGCTAGCCATACACAACTTACTTGTCATAATGGTTGTGGTGACTTCGGCTCTCATGGGACTGTGAAAACAGGTGTTACAGTTGGTGAAGTTCAATCTCCTTTAACTTGTCAGTTCGGAGAACAGGGCTTCTTTGATACTTATCACCAACTTGCTGACAAAACTTGCGTGGATGGATCTATTAAGGATTCCAATATCCGCGAAGGCAGCCTCAAACTTGCGGGAAAATGTCCTACATACAATCATGCAGCAACAGAAAACTTCACAGCTTGTACGGCGGATTGTGGTGGCGTTCAAACACGTGTCTTCGAATGTCGCGATGATAAAGGAAACCTAGCAGATGCGGTACGCTGTGCTTCCCAAGCAGCTCCTGTAGAGCAAAGGCTTTGTGATGCGAATCCAGAAGCGGTTCGTAGCCAAAAAGTTTCTACTTATACAGAAGAAGCCAACAGCTCAAACCTTTGTCCGAAAAATCAAATCGGTACAATCGTGAAGACTCGCGAGGTTACTAAAACTCAAGTCTTTGCTTGTATCGACCATAAGGTTCAACAAGAAAGCGAGTCTCTTGCTCCGGGCGCTTGGGTTGAAGAAAGCTACTGCCGTGACTACGTAGCGCGCAGATGTTCGCAAGACTCTTTAAGCAACTCAGAAGCTAAAGGTCGTTACGAGTGGATGTTGAAATGTCAGGACCAACTTCCAATCATTAAAGACTTCTTAGCGAACTTCTCAAATGTAAAAGTAACTGTTGGTGGTAGCGTAGTTACACTAGGCGGATCAGGACAAGAGCTTTATCCGACATTTATGAACTATGCGACGAAACCAGAGAAACCTTGGATTGCGCCAAAAAATAAAAACGCAGCTTGTGATATGCCAGCCACAGTTTACGTTGCCACGGTGTGTGTATCTTCATGTTCAACACCAGAGCAACAAATCTTAGTGCGCGATGAAAGTACGAAGAAAATGGTTTACTCACCGTTCATTGAGGCTTTCCTCAACAATACGGCACACGTAGCATCTCTTCGTAACGAGAAGTCTTTATTAGACGGAAAAGTAACTCAAACTAAAGTCGATCGATGGGTGACTGAACTTATCGACACTGAACATGATATCTTGGTATTCAAATTGAAGTCTGGAAGAGAACTGAAAGTGACTCGCAACCACGTCCTCGTTCATCCAAATGGACATATGGAAGTTGCGGAGAAGTTCACAACTAAAGATTCACTTGTAATGCTAGGTGGAGTGCTTGATCCGATCGTGTCTATCACACCGATCAAATACTTCGGTAAGGTCTATAACGTGTTTGTGAACTCAAACAACCCTTACCATAACATTGTAGTTACTAATGGATACTTAAACGGTACGGCTTACTTCCAAAACGAAGGCGCTAAGGATCTTAACAGAACGCTCTTACGCAATAAATTAACACAAGGAGTGTTCGAATAATGAAATCAAGATTTTTAGGAGTCGCAGTACTATTGTGGATGTGTGCAGGAACCTTGATCTTCATAAAACCGAATCGACTTGGGGAGCGCACTGCGCGCACCCCAAGCTCACAGAAAGAAGAAGTTTTACAAAAGAAGAATCCAGCTATAGACGAGACTGAAAAAAAATCTCCGCGCAAAGGATTGGACCCGGTTTTAGAAAAGCCCGAAGTACAGATTGCCCACAGTGATTTTGCCAGCGAAAAAGAAAGAGAGCTTTTTGACTCTTTCTTTTCTGTTCAGCAAAAGGTGATGCCAAAGGCTGCTGATAAAAAACTGAAGAAAGATTTACTCTCCAATAAGGAAGTTCTTCTAACTGCGAAGAAGCTTTTGCTTCAACCTGCCCTTGAACCTGAAGACCAAGTTCTGCAGAACATTGCTTTGGATTACCTATTTGAATCTCTCAAAGGGCCTCACAGTGCTGCAGCCATTGAAGCTCTCAAGAGCATCGTGGCTGACAAGACCGTCGAAAGTAATAAGATAAAAATTGAAGAGCGCAAAGCACTGGCAGGAGTGAAGGCAGAGATACTTTATCAATTAAGTTCGGAAAGACCCGAAGAGGCAGGGAGCTTACAAGCTTCCCTACCAGGCCCTGTGAGTCAGAAAATCTGGAGAAACGTACAAAGTCAGCAAGAGAACAATCTTGCTGAATCAAGACAGATTAAAGATCAGCGTCCCTAACCACTAGCTTCGTCGCTACATCAATACCAGAAGATTGGTTTTTGATCGCCACTGAAGGGTTCTGAACGACACGTTGCTGAAGCTTTGCGAAGATCGGTTCGCGGATCGCTAAATTGTTATCCTGAAGAACACACTGACGAGCTGTACGCTTTTCAACGTTCACAACGACTGGCGCCTTAAGGTTTGCCGTCATCATCGTAGGATCATCTGGAATTGTGATAATAGAAAAATAACGAGCTTTATCTTGAGCGGTCATTTTCAAACCCTCAAGGTCACCCTTCGTTAAATTCACTTTGTATTGTGACATGAAAAGCTCTGGCTCAAGCACTGGAAACGCCACTTGAGGAGACTCACAGCTTTGAAGCCATGCAAAGATCTCATCATTTGGATCATCCAAAAGGACAAAACTTCTTAGGTCTGCGAAACCCAAAAGGCCTTCAGGAAAATTCAGAACATCTTCTTCCTTCAGCTCAACCTGGCCGAAGCGTGATGTCGAAATAATCATTCTTCCCCCCAAACATTAGGTCCACACCTAATATTTTAGACACACCAAGATATATTGGCGGTGCATATCATTATAAATCTGGACTTAAATCTAGGGAGACTCAATAAAATTATACGTAGATTGACGCATTGAAGCCCATTTTAGGGCTTCAATAGCTTTGCGACGCTGCGCGACTTATCGGCGGGCACGTTAGCAGACTGTTCATTCTGATCCTGAATAGCGGAATAAACTTCTTCTCTATGAATTTTTGTGTCCTTAGGTGCCTCGATTCCTAAACGAACCTGCTTTCCTTTGATTTGGACAACTCTAATTTTGATGTGGTCATCGATAGCGATGCTTTCACCCAACTTCCGTGTGAGAACCAGCATGACAACTCCTTTTGCTGCAGTCGTTATCGGCAGTTTTAAGCGGAACTGTAGGTATTATTTTTATCTTAGAAAGTCAAGAAGGCTTGGTTGAATTAACTTACCCGAAGTCTCTAAAGTCGCCTTTAAGGTACTATCGGTCTTGTTTATGTCTGAAATAACTTGGAAAACGTCCACATCCTCAAGCTGAGAAGCGGTCACTTTGTTGTCCACAATAGCTTTCTGCAAAGAGTCGTTGGTGCTGTTCACAGCCATAACTCTAGACCCCACTTCAGAGCGGGATAAAACCACCTGTGAAATGGCCTGATCTAAAGTATCTAGGCTTTCTTGAATACCCTCTTTATCGTTGGTACGAAGCGCCGTCTCAAGCCCCTTGAGGGTTGAGAAGATGTTCACTCCTGCAGCCCCAGTTACAGGATCCTCACGGTCCGCGGCTTGATGACGCCTCACTGAAGCCGGGCCTCTGGTTTCAATAAAGTTATTCTCGAGCTCTTGATTGTGCTGTTGGCGCTGAATCTCTTCTTGTTGAAAATCTTTTAACTGTTCAACAGATTTTGGAGCCTCATAACGAGGGCGAGCCGTTCCATCATTGCCTAAGCCCCTTCCCAAGAAAACCTTACTACCCGGAATGTTCATCGCGACAAAGGAATCTTTGTGCGTTTGGATTTTTATGTCGCCATCATCCCCACGATACTGCCCCGTTTGATCAAAAGGCATGTTTTGGGTCTTATATCCCCCAAATATATATCTCTCGCCTAGTTTTCGATTACCAATCTGGACAGCTTGATTATAAATTTGCTCAACCTCAGCCGCCGTCACTGTACGGCTTTCCATATTTCCACTGGCATCATTCGCCTGGCTGATTGCTAGTTCTTTAGCGCGCATTAGAATCTCAGAAAGCTCCCCTAAGGACTGATCTGAAAACTCAAGGAACGAGCGAGCATTATCAATATTTTTAATAAACTGTGTATTGCCACGCTCTTCTGTGCGAGCGGCAAGAACCCTCGCCGATGCCAAAGGATCATCCGAAGGTTTATTAATACGCTTCTGAGTTGCAGCTTGGTTTTGCAAGTCGGCCATATCCGAACGATTCTTCGTCAGATTCTGATTCACTTGGTTAAAAGCCATTTTATCTGCAATTCTCATTTACTCTTCCACCCTACAGTCTCTTAATGTTTAGAACTGTATCAAACATTTCGTCGGCTGTTCTGATAAGCCGAGCTGAGGCATCATACATTTTTTGAAATTCAATCATCTTCGTTGTCTCTTCATCTAAAGACACGCCACTGATGCTTTCACGAATGTTCGTCAATTGACTCATTACGTTTTTCTGTGACTCCTGTGACTTCACAGCTCTTTGAGCAATCGCTCCGATTTGCCCCACTTGCGTATTATAGTAATCATCTAAAGTAGCAGTGCCACCATCCATGACTTCACGATACTGCAAAGAAGAGATAACGTTGGCAACAGTATTGTCCCCAGCCGCCCCTGGGCGAGATGCTGCTGAAATACGACTGACATCATTGAAAATAGTTTTATTAAGAGAAATTTGCCCAGCGGCACCTTTAACATTTTCTGGCATTTCAAAGAATAGAACACCAGGACGACCGGACTTATCATACCCCTCGATGTGGGCTTTATTTACTTCTGTAGCAACCGTGTAGGCCATCTTATCTACATGAGATAATAAATCCTCTACGATCTGATCACGCACTTCCAAAATGCCACCAATACGCCCACCACTGATTTGCTTTGTGATGTTCGCAGGCGATCCTGTTCCTACAAAATAAACCTCCACGCGATCTCTTTCAGCGGAGGCTTGAGTTTTCAATTCGCTAGATCCACTGCCAGAGACTAGAATCCCAGTTCTTCCCGCAGTGACCGTCACCATGCCATCTTTTCCCTCAGCCCAGGTGATATCAATTTTCTCACCCATCTTTTTTAACAAAAGATCACGGCGATCACGCTCATCGTTGGCTGGAGTATTTTGGACTTCAATCATTTGAATTTTTTCATTCAAAGACGCAATTTCTTTTGAAAGCTGGTTGATCTCGTCAACTGTTGTAATCAACTGACCATCAAGATCTTCTTGCACGTCTTTAAGTTGCCCAACAACTCTTGAGAAATCCTTTGTCAGCGCAAAGCCCGCTTCACGCACCATTGTTCGAGAGGCCAAACTCTCTGGATTATTTGAAAGCTCTCTAAAAGAATTGAAAAAATCAGTCAGATACTGGTTTAGACCTTTATTCGACTGTTCGTTATATACTTGCTCAACGCGAGACAAAGCGTCTGTACGAGCATCTTGAAATCCCATGCTCGTACCTTCTTTTTGGATTTGTTTTTCTAACCAAGGATTATTAACACGTGTAACGACACTAGCGCGCGCGCCCATTCCGATCTGAAGATTCCCTTCTCCGATCGGCTGATTGGTCGTCAGCTCCACACGTTGGCGAGAGAAGCCTTCTGTTGTCTTATTGGCGATGTTATGACCGACAGTTTGAAGCGCCGTCTGAGAATTCATCAGAGAGCGTTTACCTGTGTCCATCATTGCCGAAATCTTAGACATCCTGTCTCCTGTCGGAACCCGATCTTGATACTGTTACCTAGTAAGCCCCTTATGCTCGGACAGTCCTCGCTGACGCTCTCCCTTTGGGAGACGCTGCTGCGGAACTCGCAGCGGGACTTACTAGGTAACAGTATCAAGCTCTGGCATCCTTTCCTTCGTTCGTTTAAAACACTTCCTGTGTTTCTTCTTTCCTCAGCATTTTACTGCTTTCGAGGTTATGCCGAAGTTGCTTCGTTCGTACTCTTACTTACTTTCTATGGCTTTCTTCCGTTTGCCCCAGTACTTGTTCCTAGTGCTGAAGCTTGTTTTTCCACAAGGCGCTGTCGGCGAAGGCGTATTGTAATACGCCGAGACGGCGGCAACGCAGGGGAAAAGCAAGATCCAGCGCTAGGCCTCTTTGCTTACGAAGTTGCCGGCTACTTGTGGTCCGGTTTTGTATTGGCCTTTTCCGCCGTAAGTTTTTTTACCAGAAAGAGTGTCTTTGATATCTGTAAGAGCGCCATTCAAAGTGCTCAATGCAGATTTCGCGTACTCTTCGTTTTCCTGATTAAGTGTTGTGATACGTTTGATCAAGATATCTAAAGCTGCGTGCTGATTGCGAAGGCGATCAGCGGCTTTTGTGCCTGCAAGTTTTTGTGCAAGCTCTAGAAGTCTTGGATTTTCGGTATCTGCACCAATCAGGTTTGCTAGGTCAAATGCATAGCGTGCTCTCAGAGAGTCTTGCGTTCTTAATTTAAACAACAAGTCTTCTTTTAACTTATTGCTTTCATCCAACGCTTCGCGATCTGCATTGATTAGAATTTCTTTTTCTTTGCGAACGATATCTAGAAGTGAACGATAGATTTTTGTAAGTTCGTCAAGATTTGCTTCTAACTTTTGAAACGCTCTATCAACTGTTGCGTCCATTTCATCATCCTTGATGCCGCCGTTGCATTCTGCTTTGGCGAGTTAAAAAATTAAAACTTCGTCTTCATCATAAAGCCGAAGAGATAATTAGAATTCCAAATGATCGTCGACCATTCTGTCAGCGATTGCTTTGGCGTCGATGTTATACTTGCCCTCGTCGATCAACTTACGAAACTTTGCGACTTTGGCTTCGTCAACATCTGGAGCTGCTGTTGCAAGCTCTTTAATTCTTTTCGCCTCTTGAGCTTTCGGAGATAACTCAACACGAGTTGCATCCCCTAATGATGAAGAAGACAATGCATCTGCTTGCGCTTTGTCCATCGCACCCGTGGCTTTGTTTTTAATGCCGTCGGCTTTATCGGCTCTTGCAGAATCAGAAAGATTCAAATTTTGTCCGATTTTATTGTGCGTGATCTTCATTGCGATCCTCCATCTTTCAGAGTGCTAAAGCACACTCTACTATTTCCAATAATACCATATTGAGACATTTACACCAAATCATTCTGAGGCAGTTTCTGGTCTAGGTTCTACAGTCCAATACAGCATTTTCGCTTCAGGACTTAAAAAGCCAAGAGTCTCGCCAGCTTGCAATCGTTCCCCTGTCGAAACTTTAGACACTCCCCCTTTAAACACCATCTGGCTTCTTAGACCATTGTCGTGTTGGATCTCAAGGGCTGTCTGGGAATCCGCTAGGGACTTGGTTCCTAGCAAAACCCCATCCCAAGGGTTCTTCACCGAAGACTCTTCGAGTGAAATTTTTTCCGGGATATCAAACTTATACGAAAGCGATTCTTTCTTCCCTGGGTGTTGAAAACCTGTCGGTCTGAAATTACTTTTCTCGTCGAGTGGCAATGGGCCTTGAGGTTTATGCATCGGGGCTTTCATACCCAACTGCGCACCGAACTTTTCAACAAGCTGTTCGAAGATCATTCCAGAGAGTCCAATGCCTCCGCGATCATTCCATTTTTCAACGTACTGATCATCTAACTGGTCTCTGAAAATTTTTTCTGCATGATTTGATTTAATGAATCCACTTTCATGCACCGTAGAGCGCATAGCTTTCATCATTTCGCGCAAAAAATGTTTCTCATACATTTCAGAAACATCACGCAGCTTTTGCTCCGGAGATTTCTGCTGCGGCTGACGCATGAATGTACTATCCAGAGGCTTAAACTTTCCCGCCCCCGATGAACCACCCACATCACTCATAGAGTCCCCCCTACAGGCACCACAAACGCATTTAAAGAAAGGGGGCTAACACAAAACTTCATAAATGACTTCATTAAAAACTTGGCTTCAAAAATTTTACCAGAGAACAATATTTTTGAATGGGTAATAGCAACAAGGAGAAGATTCTTAACTAGAAAAATCATTTTAAAAGCCACAGATGCGCGGCGAGAAAAGCCACCCATGCATCGCTTGAAAGATTTAAAACTCATTTGGAAATCCCAGATGTGCGGCGGGAGGAGGAAAGCGTACTTACAGTACGCCGACGACAAAAAGAGCATGATGCTCTTTTTGCGCGCAGCCCGAAGGGACAAGGGCAGGAGCCCTTGGCACGACCAACAAAGCAGATGGGGTTTCCAAATGGGTTTTAAAAAAAGGGGAGTTGAGTCGGAGAATCATGTGCATCCTGCACTTGATTCTTAGAGTGTAGCTTCGGCTTCTGTCCACCAATCCTTGGTGTCCGCTGACCTTTTGCTCCTGTTTCCTGCGAGAAACTTTTGACTCTTGACCATCCATGGTTCGCGATCTCTTCCTCACCCTCCCCGCGTACCCAGCACATCCATGTGTTGGATACTAATAATATTCTAGTAAACATTGTGTCATTCTGAAACACAATTTTCATAATACTTCGAGTTCCCCGTGCAAAGCTCCAGCTGATTTAATGGACTGAAGTATAGTTATCAGGTCTTTAGGCGTGACACCCAACTTGTTCAAAGCTTGGACGAGCTCGCCTACATTGACACCTGTATCGAGCACAGCAATTTTTTCTTCCGTAACAGCTGAGCCCTTTTTACCGTCACCCACTTTAACAGAAAGACCACCATGAGAAATGGCGACTTTGGAAATTTTGACTTTGTCGCCGATCACGATGGTTCCTGTCTTTTCATTCACCACCACTCGCGCTTTCATATCTGGATTGATCTCAATAGATTCAATCGTCGCAAGCAATTCGACTCCGCGATTTTCATAGGCAAACGGAGTGATAATATCAATTGTACCTGCATCCTTAGCCGTCGCATAGTGACCGCCAAGCTCTTTGTTAATAGTAAGAACACTGCGAGCTGCCGTCGTGAAATCAGGGTTAATGAGAGTCAACCGGTACATCTGCCGCGAAGAAAAATCGGCTGACATATCTCTCTCGATAATAGCTCCATTTGGCACACGACCAGATGTTGTATGCTGTGTTTTTCCATCGCTCCCGATCACAATATTACCTTGTGCCACAGCAAAAACTTGCTCGTTTGCAGCGCGAAGCGGAGTCTGCAAAAGAGTTCCACCGACGAGGGAAGAAGCATCACCGACGGCACTGACTGTGATATCGATCGGATTACCCGCTTTTCCAAAAGCTGGCATAGAAGCCGTGACAATCACTGCTGCAACGTTTTTACTGGCAAACTCTGGAGAGTCTAATTTCATACCGAGCTTATCGAACATACGAACCATGCTCTTACTCATGTATTCGTTTTTCCCATCACCTGTTCCTTTAAGTCCCACAACAATCCCGTAACCAATCAATTGGTTTTCGCGGAATCCACGCACACTTGCGATATCTTTTAAGCGCGCGGCTTCTGCACTTTCAAGAAATGCAAATACAACGGCAATAAGTACGATTCCAAAAGAAATGATTCTATTCATTGCGGCTCTTTCTAATACTCACAACATCGTATTGTGGATCTAATAATCTATCCGAAGAAATTCCTTGATCATTGAAGTCTTCAGGTCGAATGAGACCTGTAACAATGACCTTGTATTCTCGTTTACCAATCATGAAGGGTTGTTGCCCTTTGACTCTATAATTTCCATCGGCAAGTTTTTCTACAAGACGAGTTGGAATGTTCTCAACATTAGGCGCTTCTTCCTTCTCAGGAGTGTCTGTCGCAGGAGTGGCGGCAGCTGTTGCTTGCGGTTCAACAGGAGTAGCTCCCCCTTCTGCTGAAGCAAGATTACGAGTCGTATCTCGTCCAACACCCGCTAAAGAATTATTCAAAGCCGCCTGTTGATCATCCAACTGTTTTAAAAGTTTTTTGATCACGCCCACTTTGGTTTCAACTTGTTTCATCGCTGCAGCTTCAAGCTTCACATTCAGGAGATCACCTTCTTTACGCATTTTATTTTGCGCAAAAAGATAGGCACCTTGGCCATCCATCACCCACATAGATCCTGCATTGGCACCAAGATCAGACTCCTCTTCCATGCGATTTCTTGTCATCCGCTTGTATTGGCGATCTGTAGGAATACCCAAGTTTTGTGTATCTGAATAGCGAGGTGCTGATTTGATATTTTTTAACGATGGCTCTGCCGGTCTTCCTTCTAAAGAAGCCATCAAATCATTCATCGTCGCACAACCGCTGAGGAGGCTCGTAATAGTTAAAAGTACTAAAACAAATTTCAAATTCTTCATTGCAACTTAACCACACCTTTTTCAACAATGGTTCCAGAGAATACTTTAGAGTTTTCTAAATTTTTTAGCTTAATGACATCACCAATTTGCCCAGAATCCTCAGCTTGCATACTGAGAGTAATTTCAAAGCCTTCATCACCTAAAAGCGCTTTTACTATTTGACCTCTTTTAGCTGCTGGTTCGCGGCGCAGGTCACGGACCTGAATCAGACTGCCACGGGAGAGGTTACGAGAGGCTGTTTGCCCCGCAATTTCTTCAATTTTTAAATCCGACGCTTCTTGATAGGTGACATCCTTCATTTCAAATTGAATATCAGCGTCAGTTAAACGCTCTCCCTGTAAGATCAATCTCTTCGCCACAGGGGTTAATTTTGAAAGCTTTATTGTTCCAGAAATCCATTTAACGCTGGCTTGGCCCTTTTCACGCAATGGGACTAAAAAGCCCCCTTTATCGCTGACTTGCTTATAATCCATTGTCCAATCCAAAGACTCCACAGCAGGCACACTTTGGATAGAAACACTGTAATCACACTGTCCACAGCGCGTTCTTAAATGATTTAAGATTTTTCTTTCAACTTCTTGAGCAGAAATTTGAGTTTTAGAAAAACTCACTTTTACTTCCGAAGGAACTTTCAAAGACGGATTCAGTGATCTCAAGTCTTCGTTTTCTTTAAGAGCCTGGCGCAATACAGAAAGAATTTCGGAAGATTGAATCTTTTGGCTGATCGATAGCTCCTTGGCATTTTCAACCAATACGATACTATCCAAAATTCCTTGGCCCTTCACAGAAAATCCATATAGATCTACAACATCCCCTAACATTAGAACGGGACGATGTGAAATTTCAATCTGTGCTGGTACAATAATCTCAGGCCTTGCAAGCGCAACCCCTGAAACCAATGTAGCTAATAAAAAGACCAAGAAATTCATAAAACCTATTATCTCAAATTGTTAATGGACTGAAGCATCTGATCAGAAGCTTGAATCACTTTCGAGTTTGTCTCGTAAGCTCTTTGCGAAGTGATCATGTTCACCATTTCATCCACGATATTTACGTTACTTGCTTCGAGCTGTCCTTGCGCCAAATAGCCTGTTCCATTGAGCCCTGGACGAGCTTGAATCGGCTGACCGCTAGATGGAGTTTGTGCAAAAAGATTTTTACCAAGAGCCTTTAATCCTGCTGGATTTACAAAGTTCGCCAGATCAATTTGTCCGATTGTTTGAGGCGCATCGTTCAATCCTTGAATCACACGAACTTCTCCATTTGGAGAAACTTCAATACCCGCAACATCAGGAGGTACAACGATTTCAGGCTGAAGAAGGTTGGCATTTTTATCAACAAGACGACCTTGTGCATCCTTTTTAAAAGCACCGTCTCTTGTGTAGGCAAGCTGACCATCCGGAGTGAGAACTTGAAAGAAACCTGAACCCTCAATTTGCATATCTAATGGATTCTTAGTCACCTGAGCATTTCCACCCGCGAAATCTTTTTGAATCGCTGCTGTTCTTACTCCCAAACCTGTCTGAACGCCATTCGGTGAATATGAATTCATGCCCGTTGCCGTGCCAGGCTCTTTTTGAGTTTGGTACATGAGATCTTCAAACTCTGCACGTGAGCGTTTAAATCCATTTGTAGAAACGTTCGCAATATTATTCGCGATCACGTCCATGTTTGTTTGCTGAGCCGCCATGCCTGTTGCCGCAGTATTCAAACTCTTAAGCATTGAAGAATCCTTCCTTCAAAAAATTTCTAAAAAAGTTAATTCGTTTTACCAACCACATTGACCATCTTGTCTGCCATTTGATCGTAGGCACTGATGGCTTTCTGAGTACTTTCAAACACGCGATTGGTGGCAATCATGTCTGTCATCTCTTGAACAATATTTACGTTCGATGTCTCTAGGAAACCTTGCTTCACACTTGGATTTTGTACATTGAGCATGTCAGGAACACTGTCGGCCTTAAAGTTATACATCGAGCTTCCGACCTTTTGCAGCGAGTCTGGGTTCGTCACATCTACTAAAGAAAGCTGCCCAAGACTCTGTGTCCCCTCGAAAACTTCGCCACTATCTGAGATAGTTAACTGACCATTTCCCTGAAAACGAATTATACGTGCCTCAGGATCATCCCCTGGCTGGCCCGCACTCAAGACAGGATGTCCATCTTTAGTAACTAGCTGACCATTGCCATCCAATGTAAAGTTACCTGCACGAGTCAGGCGAACCCCTTGAGGAGTTGCGACTTCAAAAAAACCTTTACCATCGATGGCCACGTCAAAAGAGTTTCCTGTTGGCTTCAAACCGCCTTGAGAAAAATCTGTAAAAGTTCCTTTGGCATCAACGTAGCTTTTGTCTCCACCTTGCATATTATAGAAACTTTCAATCGCTGCGACGTCGCGAGGAATTTGCGTCGTCGTTGGCGGCTTCTCGTTGGCCGTCAAATATTCTTGGAAAAGCTGTTGGTCGCGTTTGAAAGCAGGAGTGTTCACGTTCGCCAAATTATTGGCAATCGTATCCAACTTCGAACTTTGGGCGATGGCTCCACTTAATGCTGTGTAAACACCTTTCACCGACATTTATCCCCTCCTGCTATCTCTCCAACATGATTTAGAAGCAATGCATGTGCCATCTCTGACAGGACCGACTTAGGCCGAGGGAAGATCTTTCCTTTCAAGACCTTCGTCCTAGGAAAAAAAATTGGACTCAAGTTTTTTTGGATTTGACCGTGGAACTGACCTTTGTCGATGCCAGAGAACCGTTGTCAGTTCTTTGTCGACAGTGTCAAAGAATCGGCCCCATAATGAAATTTATGAAGACGTTTGTAGTGGCCCTTTTGCTGGCAATGATATCTAAAAATTTATGGGCAGCGCCCGCTACCCTTCCCGCAACGGCTCCGCAAGCGCTCCCGTCGTCGCCTTCACCTCAAGATGAACTCAAAAGAAAGCTTAAAGAATTAACGGCTAAATCAAAAGCTGTGCAATCTGATGATTTGATTTTTGATCTTCCGGTTACTTACAACAAACAAGTTTCTAAATGGATTGCCTACTTTCAGAATCAAGGGAACCGCTGGTTTCGTCTATGGCTGCAAAGAAGCTATAAGTATATGCCGTTCATTCAAGAAGAACTCAAAGCTGCGAACCTACCTCTAGATCTTGCTTACATGGTGATGATCGAAAGTGGTTTCATTGCAAGTGCAACGAGCCACGCAAGTGCAGTGGGTCCTTGGCAATTTATTGAAGCCACAGGGGCTCGCTACGGTTTGCGCAAACTCTGGTGGCTTGACGAACGCAAAGATCTTAAGAAAAGTACTCTGGCAGCGATTCGTTATTTAAAAGATTTGCACAATGAGTTTGGCTCTTGGTACCTAGTTGCTGCCTCCTACAACATGGGTGAAAATGGACTTCGTCGTCAGATTAAAAAACACGGTACTCGGGATTACTGGACATTAATAAAGCTCAATGCTCTTCCTAAAGAAACCCAAGAGTATGTACCAAAAATTCTAGCGGCTATGTTAATTGCCAAAGCTCCAAATCTCTATGGTTTTCGCAATTTAGATAAGATGGAACCGCTTAAATACGATCTGGTGTCTGTTCCAGGCGGAACTGAGCTTGATAATCTTGCCGATCATTTGGGAATTACCAGAAAGTCGTTAAAAGATTTGAACGCCGAACTGCATTTAGGTTACATTCCTCGCCAGGTAGACAAACACTTTATTCGTGTACCTCGCGGATCAAGCAGTGTTGCTTCTGCTTTCGTTCATAAGAACATTAGGAAAGTTGCATTGGAATGAAACCAATCATAGTTCAAAAATACGGTGGCGCCACTCTGGCAGATCCACAGAAAATTAAATCTGTGGCGGCAAGAGTTTCTCAACAGTCCCAGGAAAACTCTCTGATCGTTGTGGTCAGTGCCATGGGAAAGACGACAAATTCCCTTATTGATCTTGCCAACCAGGTTTCTTCAAATCCCCAAAGACGCGAAATGGATATGCTCCTCACCGTTGGTGAGCGCATCAGTATGTCTTTGCTAAGCATGGCTTTGAACGAAAATGGCTGTCATGCGATTAGCTTCACCGGAAGCCAAGCGGGGATTTTCACAGATGATTCTCACGTCAATGCCTTCATTAAAGATGTAAAACCCATCCGTGTGAAAGAATCTCTAGAGAATGGCAAAGTTGTTATCCTAGCAGGTTTTCAAGGCGTCTCCCCTGTGACGAAAGAAATTACCACTCTAGGCCGTGGCGGCTCAGACACCTCGGCTGTTGCGATGGCCGCCGCCTTCAATGCTGAGCGCTGTGAAATTCTTAAAGATGTCCCCGCAGTTTTTAGCGCTGATCCCAATGTCGTTAAGTCAGCTCGCCCCATTACAGAACTCAACTATGACCAACTTATGGAGATGACATTTTGGGGAGCCAAAGTTCTGCACTATAGATCTGTAGAATTAGCGAAACTTAGAAACGTAACTCTGTACATCGGCCCGGCCAGCAATAAAACGACAGACGGTACAACGGTTAAAAAGGATTTGAATATGTTTGAATCTTGCAAAGCACTTTCTTTAAATTCCCACGAACTTGTTTTAAAAATTTCTTCTAAAGATTTTCCATCCTCTGCGGAGTCTTTAATGGAACTGACCAAGTTCTTGGATAAAAAACAAATTCCTTCGCCGCAACTTTTATTGTGTGAAATAAATCAAGACACGACAGAGCTCTATATAACTGGCCCACAGGAAGTTTTAGCAGCCATAAAAAAAGATCTCGCTTCTCATCCATCGTTTAAGCTCGATGAAAAAGCGCGTTCATCTGTGACTTTAACTTGCACAGGAGCCACTTCGCCAGAGATGACTCAATCTGTACTAAATACCTTAAAAGGAAAAGATCTCACTTCGGAAAAAATTATTTTAAGTGCGATGTCGATCACTACATTTGTGGAAGCCTCTCAGCGTAAAGATACGATCGAGGCTCTTCATCACTTGATTGGTTAAGGGAGAAGCGAAGGCTTCATCACCTGATAACGATTTTGAATCTTTTGCCATATGTTTGTATGCGGGCCGGTGATACCATCAAGGCCCCCCATACCTGCCCCTCTTCTTGGATCTAATTGACCAGACGGTAAAAACTTCCTTAGATCCGGAGATTTTGGATCCTGAGCCCTACTGACTCCTGGTGCAACCCCCGCTGTATTGCGTGAACCTGAATAAGAGCCGCCGCCAGAAAATCCCCCACCACCGCCGCCGTAAAATCCAGCGTTGATGTCTTTGGAAATTCCCGATCCACCACCGTCTTCACCACCAGAGCCTGGAGCTCCACCACCGCTAGAGCCGCCACCACCTCCGAGTCCTCCGCCGCCCTGTTTACCGTCAAGAGAAGCGCTAGAATCCCCTCCCGCTCTCTCACCCAGAGCAACTGAAGGGACCCCAGGGACATCTGTCGAAAAGTCAGCAGCATATTCTCCAAGGCGAGAGCTCGAGTCATACTGATTACCACCCGAGATGGCACCTTGAAAGTTTGAAGCGTTTTCGCTTCTTCCAGTAAGACATTCCGCCGCGGTTGGATTTGCGGCACAGATACAAACTTTATTTCCAGCCATCACTGGGTTCTTACAATCCACCGCTGCCAAACAAGCAGCACTTGTAGGATTGGCCACGCAGAATGTTGGCATGTCACCACCAGTTCCATCCGTCAATTGAGAGCACTTCGACGCATTAGCTGATGTTGCCATAAAGTTTTGCATCGCCTTTGTGGCCTCATTGGTCTTAGACACAAATGATTGGCATGACCTCGTCATATCAGACACATCATTGCTTAAGCGCGAGCGAAAATCGGCTGAGCTATTTGTGATACACTGCCAATTTTGATCAAGATAACTGCGTAACTGATTGCATTTGGAATTACATGCTTGAATAGCATTATTACAATTCAATCGATAACCCGCGACAGCTGCATTCGCAGCTTGGCTGACAGTGGCCATATTAGAACAGGCGGCTTGAATGCTACCGCTCGTCTGATTTCCAATTGCCAAAGCCATCTGAGACATTTGATCTGTCACAGAGTTCATTTGAGAATCATTTTTTTCATCACATGTATTTTCTGTTGAAGCAATTTCTGCTCGGCATGCCTCAACCAAATGTCCATAGGTCGTAGTGCACTCTATCGTACGATTAATGTCTTGAGATTCATTCTGAACAACACACTCACAAATTCCGTTGATTTTTGCAGGCCTGCCACCATTTTGACAAGGGCCCGTGCAAATCAGTTCGGATGGATCTTGACGTTGGCTGGTTTGATTTGATTGAGATTGGGACTGACTCTGACCTTCCGCCTCTCTTTGTCGACGTAATTCTTCGGATCTTTGAAGTGCTTGCTGGGTACGATCATCTGCTTCATCAGGGTTTATACAAACACCTTTGGTATTTCCTGAACTCAAAATGACTTGGCAAATAAGTCCGGGGCCACAGCGTGGTTCACAATATTGTGCCTCTGCTGCTTGATAAAACATGGTCAGTCCAACGAAAGTTAGAAAAATTGAAAAATACTTTTGCATGGCCGTCATTTCACCCATGCAACCTTATCGGCTCAAAATTTATCAACCTTGAACCAATCTTAAACGTCTCAAAAAAAGATGTGAGAAAAATTATTTATGTAGCGTGGGATCTAATATTTGATAGCGGTTGCGAATTTTTTTCCAGATATCAGAATGTGGGCCAGTGATACCGTCCAACCCCACAGCTCCTCCCATGGTATTGTGCTTCGGTAGAAACTTAGCAAGGTCAGGAGATTTCACTCCACCACCTGCTTTCCCTGGCACGTAGCCTCCACTGCCGCTGCCGCCTCCGCCGCCACCAAAACCACCTGTCGCTCCAGCTCCTCTCCCGCTGGCGTAACCACCATAAATATCAGAACCATCTTTCTTTGCAGCTTCGTCTTGGCTTCCTTGGGCCCCTTTACCGGAGCCTGCTCCGGTCAAACCAGATACCGCAGAATTACTCCCCTGACTTCCATCTAAGCTCGACGCTGAGTCAGGCCCTCTCTCTCCCATTGGTATATCTGGAACACTTGGAACATCCGTCGTAAAATCACTTCCTTGGTCGCTCAGTCGATAAGATGACTGATCCATTGTTGTATCGTTATACAAACTTCCACCGCCAGAAGCGATCCCCCTCTGGCAAGCAGGATCACTAGGATTGGCTGTGCACTTACAAACTAGATTTGCCTCTGCAATTTTTGGATTGGTACAATCGACATTCGGATTTGAGCAACCCGCCACTTGCGGATTTGCATCACAAAATGCTTGTTGTGGGCTTCGCCCATCCGTCAGCTTTGCACACTGGGTCGCATTCGCAGCAGTTGCCCCAAAGTTTGCCAATGCTTTGCCCGCATGCTCGGGCTTACCAGAATAATTTTGACAGGTGCGAGCAACGGAGCTGGCTTCAGAGTAGTGAGGTATGGCATCATTCTCTGGAAAATTCTGTGAAAGACAAGAGTAGTTACTCGAAGTAAATCTACGATAGTTTTCGCATGAGGAAACGCACCTGTTAATTGCACTGTTACAACTGTTTCTATACGCAGCCAAAGCAGCACTTGCCGCCTGACTGACGTTTGCCATCTTTGAACATGCCGCTTGAATACTTCCACTAGTTTGATTTCCCAAAGCCAAAGCCATCGCCGACATACTATTTGTAACCGAGTTCATGCCATCATTATTTTCTTCATCACACTCATAAGCAGCTTGTTGAATTTCATGTTCACACGCTTGATAGTAGGCCGTATAGTCCACGACACATTGAACAGGCGATGGTGCTGCTGGAGCTTGTCTCTGTGTCTGCTGAGGAGGGTTTTCAGGCCGCGGAGTTGGAGTTGGAATTTCTTTTCGTGGACTCGTCGACTTCGTATTCGTCGATCCACACTTTCCTTCTTTTTTTGTTTGCGCTAGACAAGACCAATAGGAGTCAAGATTCCCTCTTCCGGGGCGATGAAGTTTCGTACACCAATCAGGACAGCCTTGAAAATCGGCTGCGAGGGCTTCCGATGTTAACGCCGGAAGCGTGAGGCATATAACGCAAATGGCGATTGCCTTTAAGATCAATGGTCTCATAATATAAATTCTCGGAGAAATACAATTTTTTCTCAACTTGTTTTGGGATTTCTAAAAATGATGTAATAGATTCGTCCCACGTTGAGACTATTAAAAAAATTATTGAACAACTAAAGAAGGATCTCAGAATGAGCCAAAACATATTTAGCTTTACAGTTAAGGATGCCCACAACAACCCTGTATCTTTGGAGAAATACCAAGGACAAGCTTTACTCATCGTCAACGTCGCCAGCAAATGTGGTTTTACTCCGCAGTACAAAGGGTTAGAGGAACTTTATAAGAAATATAAAGATCAAGGTTTCACTATTATTGGCTTTCCTTGCAATCAATTTGGTGCCCAAGAACCAGGAAGCAATGAAGAGATTCAATCGTTCTGCGAGATGAACTATGGAGTCACATTTCCGATAATGAATAAAATTGACGTCAATGGTGATAGCGCAGATCCACTTTATCAATGGCTGAAGTCGACAGCTCCTGGAATTTTTGGAACTGAAGCTATCAAGTGGAACTTTACAAAATTCCTTATTGGAAAAAATGGTGAAGTCCTAAATCGCTATGCCCCGCAGGACAAGCCCGAAGATATCGAAGGCGATATCAAAAAAGCCTTACAATAAAAATAAAAAAAGCCCTGTTAGATATCTAACAGGGCTTTTTCTTTTTGGATTCAAATAAGCTTAGTGCTTAGAAGCCTTTTTAGACTTCTTTGGAGAAGCCTCTTCTTCAAAAGCAGGCTCAGTGCCTTCATCTTCAGTGTTGTTCTCTGTTGCATCGATCAAAAGTTTACCGATACCGTTTGCAGCTAACAACTTCGTACGAAGATCAGCCATCACTTCTGGATGCTCTTTTAAGAAAGTCTTAGCAGCATCACGACCTTGTCCCATGCGCTCGCCATTGATAGAGAACCAAGCACCTGACTTATCTACCATGTTTGCAGCAACTGCTAGATCAAGAATATCGCCTTCTTGAGAAATACCTTCACCATACATCAAGTCGAATTCAACTTTTGTGAATGGAGGAGCCATTTTGTTTTTTACAACTTTAACAGCAGTGCGGTTTCCAGTGATGTCTTCACCAGATTTAATGGCACCTACACGGCGAACATCCAAACGAACTGAAGAGTAGAACTTCAATGCGTTACCACCCGTTGTTGTCTCTGGGTTACCGAACATAACACCGATCTTCATACGGATTTGGTTGATGAAGATAACAAGGGTATTTGAACGGTTGATCGCTGCTGTTAGCTTTCTAAGTGCTTGAGACATCAAACGTGCTTGAAGACCCATGTGAGAGTCACCCATGTCACCTTCGATCTCTGCGCGAGGAACTAGAGCGGCAACAGAGTCCACAACTAATACGTCGATAGCGCCAGAGCGAACTAGAGTCTCTGTGATCTCAAGAGCTTGTTCACCTGTGTCTGGCTGAGAGATCAAAAGATCTTCAGTGTTAACACCTAATTTACGAGCGTAGTTAACATCTAATGCGTGTTCCGCATCGACGAAAGCAACAACGCCGCCTTTTTTCTGAGCTTGAGCAATTACAGACAAGCAAAGAGTTGTTTTACCAGAAGACTCTGGGCCATAGATTTCTACGATACGACCTTTTGGAAGACCGCCAATTCCTAGAGCGATATCAAGGCTCAATGAACCTGTGCTTACCGCCTCAACGTCTTTTACCAATGTATCATTGGCACCAAGGCGCATGATTGAACCTTTACCGAATTGTTTTTCAATAGAAGAAACCGCAAGCTCAAGAGCTTTTAACTTTTCACTGTTTGCTTTGTTATCTGCAGTAGGATTTGCCATCTCTAACTCCTTATTTATTTTTTATTTGCAGGCCTGGGGCCAATTATCTTTTGCCGAGAACTTCACACAGCCACGCTACCGAAAAATTAACGGCAGCATCCTGAATCGCTTTGCGATCTCCCGAGAATTGCTTTCTCAAAGAGTCTTCAAAGCTCGGTCCTGTTACAGCAAAGCACACAGTTCCCACTGGCTTCGTAGGTGTTCCCCCACTCGGACCAGCAATCCCTGTGACTGCTACAGACCATTCAGTTTTAAGCTGTCGACGCACTCCGTGCGCCATTTGACGAGCGACGCTTTCGCTCACCGCACCCTCTTGCATGAGAGTGTCTCGACGGACCCCTAGAAGATCTATCTTCGCCTCGTTTGAGTAAGAGACCACAGAGCCTAAAAAGATGTCGGATATACCTGCTTGCTCTGTTAAAAACGCAGAAAGTGCACCTCCAGTACAACTTTCCGCAAAACCCACTGTGAGTTTCCGGTCGCGAAGAAGTTTTATGAGCTCTTGAAGCTTCTCATTGTTTAGTGACATCTAAGGCACCAACACTTGAGAACCTAACCAATTGGTTTGGGTATAGAGGATTTGCATAACGATGCTAGTGATTATGCCAGCCGCCACGTCATCCGCCATGACCCCAAGACCTCCGTGGATCTTCTTATCTAGGTATCCTATAAATAAAGGCTTTGTAATGTCCAGCAATCTAAAGATCAGAAAGCTCAATAAAATGACCTGCCATGTCAAAGGCAGCCAAACCATGGCAATTAAATAGCCAACGACCTCATCAATAACGATTTGAGGGTGATCTTTGTCACCGTATTCTTGCTGATAAAACTGGCAGGCAACGATCCCTATGGGGAACAATAAAACTGTCAAAACCATGTAAGGAAGAGGGCCAAGTAGCCCTAAAGCGATTGCCAAGGGAATTGTTGCTATAGTTGCCACAGTTCCGGGAGCTTTGGGCGAGTGCCCCACACCGAAGAAAGTTGCTAATAATATAAGAAATCGTCTCATTCCTTAGGAGGTACGCCGTACCTTTCTGCAATGCAAAGCAAAACGATCAGCGTCGCCCCCTTTTTAGGATGCAGGCCATCAAGTCATTCACAAACTCTTCTGAGCCTGTAAAAAAACTAGGGAAGATCCTGAGCCCAAGATTCTGGAAGAGGAATTTTCGCATCTTCTTCCCAGAACTCATAAACCGCCTTATCACCGGTGGTCACCTTGGTTTTCTCTAAGTGAACCAACTCAGAGCGCAGAATCTCGCCTTCCGTATTTTTTGGAATTTCTCGAAACTCAATTCTGCGAACCCTCTTGAATGGTGAAAGTCTCAAGCGAGCAAAGTGCATAATGTCTAAGGCCAATTGCTTAGAGGCTTGTGCATCTTTATTTAAATCAATCAAAGCCTTCGGCACCGCCTCGCGAATGGGATCAGGACTTGGTATCACAACCACATCGCGAATTGCTGGAAACTGCCTTAGAACAAATTCAATTTCAAACGGACTGATTCGATAATCAGAACTCTTGAACAACCCATCCGTTCTTTCGGTAAAAGTTAAGTTCCCCGCAGAGTCAATAAAGGCAGAATCCCCCGTGCGATAAAAGCCATTGCCTGAATCTGCTCCCATCATCAAGCCATAGGGATTTTCACTCAGTCTTAAAGCAATCTCCCCCTCTGTCGCCTCCTGCCCATCGGAATTCAATAAGCTGACTTTGAAGCCAGGCATAACCTTCCCCATGGTGCCAAAACTTTCTTTCTCTGCAGGCGGAACTCCGATCAAGAGAGAAGTCTCTGTCTGACAGTATCCATCTCTGACAAAGATTCCCCAGTGCCTATGAATAATTGATATCGTCTCGGCACTCAAAGAGCCCCCCGTGCTTAAGGCTTCTCTCAGGTGAGGTTTGAATGAACTCAAATCTTCTTGCGCTAAAAGTTTCCACACCGTAGGAGTTGCACAAAAAGTTGTAATTTTATATTCATCTAAAACATCCAAAACAATTTTAGCACTGAAGCGTTCTTGCTTTAGAACACAGACTGTCGCCTGAGCATTCCAAGGCACTATAAAATTATTCCAATCATCCATGGACCACCCTGGAGAATTGATTCCTAGATGAATATCTCCCGGGCGCACTCCCATCCAAAACATCGTCGCTAAATGCCCAATGGGATAACCGTGATTGTGTTCAATCATTTTAGGTTTTACAGACTTTCCCGAGACAAAGTATTTGAATAATGGATCTGTGATTTTTGTTTTTTCTTGCGGAGCAAAGTCAAAGGACTCATTAAAACTCTCAGAGTACGAAGTCCATCCTTCTAAGTGTCCATCTACTAATAAGGCTGTTACCCCTGCTGAAGGTGCAGAAAACCTCTCAGCATGACGGGCCGTCGTAGCTACCACCGCGATTTTTTCACGACTCAAGCGATCTTTAAATTCTTCGCGCGATAGCAAGGGGTTATTAGGAATGATCGTGGCGCCTATTTTCATCGCTGCCAATTGTAATTCCCACAGCGAAGCATGATCCTCGATCAACAGAAATAGACTCTCACCTTTTTTAACTCCCAGCTTGGTCAGGTAATTAGCCACCTGATTCGAACGAACTCGCAAAGTTTCGAAACTATGCTTTTCCTCATGACCCATTTCACTTAAAAGCCAGAGCGCCGTATTTTGATTTCCCCTAGCCATCTCATCAAAGTAATCAAGGGCCCAATTGAATTCTTCAAATTGCGGCCACTTAAAATTTTGGTAACTATAGTTGTAATCAGAGCTATGCAATATTAGAAAATCACGTGCCCTTTCGAACATTTCACGATTGGTCATAGAGCCTCCATTTATAACTTCTTAAGAATACCGTAGGACGAAGAAAGACTCCCCCTTGTTCACCCTGTGTTTCGACAAAATCTGTGCAAGCACAAGGGATTTATGCTAGGAACTTGTTATGAATATTATGCGCATCCTTATGACTTCATTTGTCCTGATCATGTTCACCTACTCAGCTCATCAATTGACAAGGTTTGCAGATTTTAGTCCTTTGGAATCCCTCGCTATCATCCTCTTTCTCCTCTTCGTCTTTCTGTTTATTCTTGGCACGTTTGCTTACTCTTGGAAGTTTCGCGATCGCCCTCATCAGACAACAGATCGTTTAATGAATGTCGCGCTCATACTCATGGCTTACGTCAATTTTCTTCTATGCTTCCTCATCCTTCGCGATGCTGTTGCGCTTGTGCAAAGTCTTCTCAATATGGAGACCGAAGAAATTTACAATCGACAAGCAAGTTTTGGAATCTTACTTTCTCCTCTCCCTTTTCTTCTTTTGGGCAACTTAGTGGTTCGCTTAGGGGCTAAAGTTAAAAAGATAGAAATCTCTTTTCCCAACCTTCCTAAGGCACTGGATGGTTTTCGCATTTTACACATTACCGACCTACACATTGGCCCCAGCGTTTCTCCGCACTTCGTTCATAAGGTGGTAGAAAAAGCCAATGCCCTTTCGCCAGATATGATGGTCTTTACGGGAGACATTTTAGACAGCTTTGCAGAACGCCATACACAAGAACACCGCTTGATTTCAAAACTTAAAGCTCGCCATGGGATCTTTTACGTCACAGGCAATCACGAGTATTATTGGAATGCGAAATCTGCCATTGAATACTTTGAAACCGCCGGCTTTGAACCCCTCCAGAACCAAGTAGAGAATCTCTACATTGAAAACTCAGTTCTACAAATCGCTGGCGTCAACGACCCCGCAGCTCGACAATTTGCCCAAGAGGGACCGAACTTTGAGACTCTGAAAAACCGCCTACAAACGGAGAGCTTTAAAGTGCTGCTTTCCCACCAACCACGCCTATGTCATGAGGCTGAAAAGGCCGGTTTTGACCTCCAGCTTTCTGGACACACACATGGCGGCCAGTTTTTCCCATGGAACCTCTTGATCGTCTTTTTTGAGAGATATTCAAAAGGGCTCTACAATATTGGCAATTTGAAGCTTTATGTAAATCAAGGCACAGGATATTGGGGCCCCCAACTCCGCCTTGGAACATATTGCGAACTGGCAGAAATTGTCCTTCGCAAGCAAGGTAAAACCGAGTAATAATCACGGGCATGTCTGAGAAGCCAATTCCCTCAAAAACCCTACTAGCCATGAAAAAGAAAGTCATGGATATGATTGCTCGCCGCGATCATTCAGAAAAGGAATTGCGCTCAAAGTTGAAAGAGAAATTTGCGGAAGCAGAAAACCTTTCATCTTTAATCGATGAAGCTATAGAGTTTGCCAAGGACAATAACTGGCTCGGAGACCCCCAACGCCTCGCTGAGCGCTTTGCGGATATGCTCCACCGGAGAAACAAAGGCATCAACTTCATCAATAACTACCTTCGCGAGAAAGGTCTCCCGAGCGTAGGTTCAGATAACGACTTCGAGCTTGAAAAAGCTTTGGAGCTCGTAAAAAATAAATACCGAATTGACTCTGATCGAAAGCTTTCCAGAGAAGAAAAAGCCAAAGTGGGACGTTTTTTAGTAGCCCGTGGATTTGACTCTGGAACTGTAAGAAAGGTTATCTATGAAAAGCTCTGAGATTCGTTCAGCCTTTATTGAATTCTTCAAAAAGAACGGACACACTCATGTTCCTTCTTCTTCTTTGATTCCAGAAAATGATCCGACTTTGCTTTTTGCAAACGCAGGCATGAATCAATTTAAGAATACCTTTCTTGGCCTTGAAAAACGCGACTACACAAGAGCGGTAACAGCACAAAAATGCGTACGCGCTGGTGGAAAACATAACGATCTAGAAAACGTCGGCTTCACAGCTCGCCATCATACGTTCTTTGAAATGCTTGGAAACTTCTCTTTCGGTGACTACTTCAAAAAAGAAGCGATTCGTATGGCATGGGCTTTCTTAACGGAAGACTTAAAAATTCCAAAAGAAAAGCTTTATGTAACAGTTCATATCTCCGACGATGAGGCTGCAGAAATTTGGCACAAACAAGAAGGCATACCTCTTGATCGCATCTTCCGCTTTGATGCGGATAACTTCTGGAAAATGGGCGATACCGGTCCTTGCGGCCCTTGCTCTGAAATCTTCTACGATCACGGCCCTAAAGCTGGAAAAATCGCAGACCCCTATGAAGGCATCAAAGCCGGAGAAGATCGCTACGTTGAAATCTGGAATCTGGTTTTCATGCAGTATTTTGAAAACCCTCCAGGGACTTTAACTCCCCTACCAAAACCATCAGTCGATACAGGCTCGGGACTCGAGCGCGTGGTTGCAGCGATGCAGGGAAAACTTAACAACTACGATACCGATCTTTTTGCACCGATGATTGAACGTGCTTGTAAAATTGGAAACGTAAAGTACGAAACTGATAAAGACATTCTAGAAAAAGATGCGCGAGCATTAGAGATCACTTCGGCTCTTCGAGTTCTTGCCGATCACTGCCGTTCTAGCGCATTCCTTATCGCTGATGGAGCTTTGCCTTCAAATGAAGGTCGCGGCTACGTTCTCCGTCGAATCATGAGACGTGCAATTCGCTACGGAAGAAAGCTTTCTCCGGATCAATCTTTCCTAGCTGGTATGGCTGAATCGTTGATTGATAATATGGGTGCCGTATACCCAGAACTTATCGAGCGCCGTGATCACATCGTGAATACAATTCGTGACGAAGAAAATCGCTTTATCACAACGCTGGATCATGGAACTACGATTCTTATGACCGAACTTGAGAACGCAAAAAAATCTGGTGTTAAAGAGCTGAGCGGTGAAGTTGTATTCAGAATGTACGACACTTACGGATTCCCCGCGGATCTTACTCGCGTGATCGCAAACGAACACGGCATCGAAGTTGATGAAGCCGCGTTTGAAAAAGAAATGGAATCCAATCGCCTTAAATCAAAAGCTTCATGGAAAGGAAAATCCATGGGAGCTGATGAACAGCATCTCATCAAATTCTCAAAAGACTTAATGAGTGCTGGCAAGAAAGTGAACTTCAAGGGCTACACAGACCTTATCACCGATGGAAGCATCATCGCTCTTTCAAACGGCCAAGAAGAAGTTAAAGAATTAAAAACTGGTGAGACTGGTGTTGTCGTTCTTGATCAAACTTCTTTCTATGCTGAAGGTGGCGGACAAGTTGGCGACGTAGGCTATCTAATGATTGGCACTGCTCGCGCGAACGTAACAAATACAACCAAAATTGATGATATCTATCTTCATCACGTCGAGATCGAGCACGGAAGTTTTGCTTTAGGAAATAAAGTAGAAACGATCGTTCATCCATTCGAACGTCGCAATACTATGAGTAACCACTCTGCGACTCACCTCCTGCATGCAGCTCTTCATAAGGTTCTAGGACCTCAGGTAACTCAAGCAGGTTCATTGGTTGATTCCCACAGAACTCGCTTTGACTTTACTTACAATAAGCCTGTGACTTCTGAAGAGATTAAACAAATTGAAGACCTTGTGAACGAGCAAATCGCACGTGCTCTGCCAGTTAAAGTTGAGATCATGTCTCCGAAAGAAGCGACTGCAAAAGGGGCGATGGCTCTTTTTGGTGAGAAGTACGGCGACCAAGTGCGCGTATTAACGATGGGTGATTTTTCATGTGAACTTTGTGGAGGAACTCACGTTCATAACACTTCACAGATTCGCCTCTTCAAAATCATGTCTGAGTCTGGCGTGAGCGCAGGGGTTCGCCGCATTGAAGCCATCACTGGTGACGACGCTGTGAAATTTGCAATGAATAGTATCTCTCAATTAGATGAAGCCTTGAGTTCTGCTGGCTTTAACAAATCTCCAAGCTATCTTAAAGCCTTAGCGGAGAAGGAAGTTTCATCTTTATCGAGCAAGATCGAAGAACTTAAAGAGACCATTAAAACAAAAGAGCGTGAAATCAAAAAACTTCGTGGCTCTCAGGTGGATGTAGATGCTTTGGCTAACGCAGCCATTAGCTTCACTTCAAAATCTGGAAAAGCAGGAAAGCTTGTTTTAGCGGATGTCGGTTTAGATGATAGAGACGTATTAGCTAATATCGCCGATCAGCTGAAAAACAAAATCCAAGATGGAATCGTCGCAGTCGTCGGAGAAGGCGATGGAAGTCATCCGATCATCGTGAGTGTTTCTAAAGATATTTCAGCTGATTACAAGGCCGGAGAACTTTTGAAACAGATTGCTTCAGTGATGGGTGGAAAAGGTGGCGGCCGACCTGACTTTGCTCAAGGTGCTGCGCCTGATCGTACAAAACTTGGCGAAGCCTTTAACTCTGTAAAAGGCCTGTTCTAATAAAATAAGAGTCCTTAAAAACGAAAAAAGCGAGAGGCCATAAAACCTCTCGCTTTTTTTATTTTTAGACCAAAAAAAAGGGAGCCCAAAAGCTCCCTTTTCTGATTCCGAATAATTCGAAACGATAATAAATATTAACGTTTTGAGTATTGGTATCTGCGACGTGCACCTGCACGACCATATTTTTTACGCTCAACCATACGTGGGTCACGAGTAACGAAACCAGCTTTTTTAAGCTCAGTTTTGAACTCAGCATTGAAAGCGATCAATGCACGAGTGATACCCAAACGAATTGCCCCAGCTTGTCCAGACTCACCACCACCTGTAACAGTGATTTTAGCGTCGAACTTGCCAAGTTGATTCAAAAGATCAAGAGGCTGAACGATAACCATTTGAGATTGAAGACGAGTTAAATAATCTCCTGCCTTCTTTCCGTTGATAGTAATTTCGCCTTTTCCAGGCTTTAAGAAAACACGCGCTGAGCTTGTTTTTCTTCTTCCAGTTGCATAATAAAATTTATCTGCTGCTGCCATTTTCTATCTCCGATTACTTCTTAGAAGGTAGAGTGTAAAGTTCAGGTTTTTGAGCAGCATGAGGATGCTCAGCACCAGTGTACGCCTTCATTTTCATGATGATTTGACGAGAAAGCTTGTTAGTTGGAAGCATTCCACGTACCGCTTCATGAATGATGAAAGTAGAGTCTTTTTCTCTAGCTTGCGCCGCAGTCATTTCTTTCATAGATCCAAAGTAACGAGAGTGACGGTAGTATTTTTTGTCATCCCATTTAGATCCAGAAAGCTCCATTTTATCCGTGTTGATGATAACAACGAAGTCACCAGTATCAACGTTCGGAGTGAAAATTGGCTTGTTTTTACCGCGAAGAATATTCGCTACTACAGTTGCTACACGACCCACTTTTTGATCAGCGGCATCGATAATCAACCATTTTCTTTCAACTTCAGATGCTTTTGCATTGAAAGTTTTCATGTTTGTATCTCCATACATATTGAATATGTGGTTTTACCGTCCCCATATTCGGCAAAATTTGGTTTGAGTTTACAACGGGCTCTTACACTATTTTGCGGGAACGAATGTTTTAAAGTTCTCTACACCTATTGTCAAGTTCTTGAGGATAATAAACGCGCATTAAATACAGACCCTGAGCCGGAGCCGGAGGACCTGCAATTTTACGGTCCTGCGCCTCTATTATCTCCTTCATTTTATTGGGTTTTTCGCCTTTTCTTTCGATAAAAAGTGAAGTCCCAACGATGTTCCGAACCATCTGCTTGAGGAAGCCACTGCCCGTAATATCAAACTGAAGAACTCGTGGATTTCTCCACTTCCAATCAGCTCTATAGACCTCACGAACCGTATCAGTAATTGGCGTTCCCACTGACTGAAAGCTCTTAAAGTCTTGTTTTCCCAAGATAATTTTAGAACTTTCTTGTAAGTGCTCAATGTCGATCGGGCGTCGAGCCCAATCCATATAACGGCTTAAATGAGCACTCGGGCGAGGTTGGTTCAGAATTAGGTAACGATACGTTTTATGGGTTGCCGAAAGGGTTGCGTGGAATTCTTCAGGTGCAATCCAAGCTTTTTTCACGACGATGGACGGGGGCAAATAGGAATTCAAAGCCCAACACAAATCCCATTTCTTAGCAGGGTCTAATTTTCTCGAGGTCGTAAAGTGGCAAACCTGATTGAGGGCATGAACTCCGGCGTCTGTTCTGCCAGATGCGAACAAAACTATTTTTTCATCAAAAACTCGCTCCAGAGCCGCCTCAATGACCTGAGCCACGGAGATTTGGTTCTCTTGCTTTTGCTTCTGCCATCCGCAGAAGCCAGTTCCATCATAAGCTACATTAAAACGCACTTTCGTCGACATGGGCAAAACCTAACAGGTCCGTTAAAAAGCGGCAAGAAAGCTGACAGGGCCTTTACTCTTTTCAGGGTGTATTGACGCGATTCCAAAAAATATCGTATCTCTCTTCTGGAAATTTAAAGGAGATCACTATGATCAAAAATATTCTTATCGCTGCTCTTATGACTTTACCAATGGTTTCTCAAGCTTACTCTGAAGACGTGAGCTCTCGCCCGGACGACTTCTACACTGAAGTTATCAACTGGTGTGACTCTAACAAAGTTATGGCTCAAGACTCTCGCGGTGCTCTTTATGTTATCGCTGATTGCAGCCAACAAGAGCTTGTTTGCCGCACTTACCAAATTCATAAATTTAACCGCACACTTTTCACTGCAGCTTGCGCACAGAAGTAATTCATACGCTGCTTTGATTTTAAAATAAAAAAAGAGGCTCATCGGCCTCTTTTTTTTGCACTCAGTACTTCTTTAAAAGCTAAAATCTTTAGTAATCAACAATGATTCCAGCGCCAATAATATTGGAAGTGAAATCCACATCCTCACTAAAAGTATTCAAATACCGATAATCCACCGACACCCATAAATTTGAAATCCCATACTCAGATCTTAAAGTGAAGGCTGTTTCCCTGTTTATCGCAGAGATATTAAACATCATCCCCGCACCACCGTAAGCTCCCGGTGTTCCCACCAAAGACGGCGTTTTTCCATCATCGCGAAACTCGACAACACCCACATAGGTACCGCCACCTGAAACATAAGGCGCAATCCACTGCCTCTTCATCCACTCAAGTCTGTAGATAATCCCAAGACTCAAAGGCATCGCCAAAAAGGTATACTGCTCTTTCGGAGTTAAATGTCCCATGTTTGGATCTGCAAATCTACCGTGGCCTGTAGCATAGAGAGCCCCAATGCTTGCCTGAACTCCCAACATTCCCCACTTCTGAAATGGCTTCCATTCATAATCAAAAAAGAAAACAGGTTGCTGCCCTTCGGAGTACATCATCTCGTATGTCGTCCCGTCAGCTGCTGTGATCTTCGGCGGGTCCATCATTCCTAAGCGTACAGCGCCCGTGTGCTTATGGGCTGAGTTGTCTTGAGTGCGATAGATGTAAGAGCCATCTTTGGTAATCGCCATTAAACCCTTCGCAGCCAGAGGATGTTCAATATACTCCACACGTCCACGGGAGTTTTTATAAACCTTTGCTGGTTCTTCTTGATACTGATCTGGCGCTGGCACAACATCAGGCTCCGGAGAAGCATACTGAGGAACTGCTTCCACGTCTTCATCGTCGAACTTTAAATCTTCTTCTTGGGGCTTTGCCACTGAAGGCTCATTGAAACTATTTTCATCCTGAAGTGCTTGTTCAAAAGAAAGAACCTCATCATCGTCTGCCGCAGAAGAGTTTCCGGCTGTCCCTTCACCTTCAGAATCAATAGCAAAACCACCATCGATATCTTCTTGCACATAAGGAGGCTCTTGAGGAGCTTCATCAACTTGTGCACGTATAGGTAAGACATATGAAGTTACAATGAGAAGGGATAATACTAAGGATAGCTTATTCACGACGAGATCCCTTCTTCTTGACTTGCCTGCGCCCCACTACAAATGCTCCAAAACATCCGACAAGACCTAAGAACACAGATGCAAAACCAAAGCGCAGAATAAGTTGTACAAGGATCAACAAAGGCCATAAAACCCCTCTTGCCATCGCTCTTAAGCCTTCGCTTTGAGAGATAAACTCTGCCACTGGAGGACCAAACTGATAGTAGGCCTTTACGAAGCGAGTCCCTAGGTCATGACTGAGAAGATATTCATTTCTAAAGGCACGGAATGTATCTACCTCCGAAGCCATCTGACTGCCAAAAGCTGCCGTCGCAATGAAACAATGCTTATCATCTAATAAACCAATGACTTCACTTGGTGTTGCGCAAAGTTCAGCATCAGTTACTGGAGTACCTGGAGTTCCCGGAACCGGCGTGAAATAGGAAATAATTCCAGAGGCATCTTGATTCGCCATCACCAGACAATAGGTCTCATTATTAATAAGACCCTCAATGCGATTATCTGCTACTGGTGGAGAAGCCGCGCGATTAACCCCGACAACAAAAGATCCTGAAGCGTTGCTAATTCTTGCAACTGTTTGCGCATTACTTTCACCAGCTAATTGCTGCTCATAAAAGAATACAACATTTGTGTACTCAATTCCCGCTGCTGGTCCTGCAGGATAACCAGGGGCTACGACTAGGTTGTCGGCATAAATCTTTTCATCGCCTGGATAGGCTTCAAAGTGACAAAAGCCAACGTTCCCTGAGGCACCCGCCGTGTTACAGTCTTCATAAAACCAATCGCTACCATCATTCGGTGCCACTCGCCCCAAAGCTTGGAACGTGATTCCATCACGAGAGCCCGAGTCACCACTGCCTGTTTGAAATCCAACCGACACTGTCGTGGAGAAATTCCCGCCAGAGCAATCGCTTCCCAGGGAAAGTGCTGTGCACAGTTCACCCCAAGTTATAATCGTCGTTAGAGTGCCATCATTTGAAAGAACCGGAGCCGTCGAAGGAGTGAAAGAGTTATCACCAATTCTGACATAAGCATTGCTAATATTGAGTTCCGTACCCGTGGTTCGCGTGACAACTGTTATCCGCAAATTCGAATAAGCATTTTTCTTATTACATGAAAAAAGTTTGGAAGCAGGAGAACTTGGAGCTTGCCCTGAACAACTGTCACACGTCGCCGTGCCATCGCCTGTGCAACCTTTAGTAAATCCAGCAAAGATCAAAGGCTTTTGTTCATTTGAAAAGTCAGCGTTCGAATAGCCTTCAATGGAAACTAACGTGGTGGCTGCGTTTGCATTCGGGCCTCCTAAGAAGAAGGCCATCATGGCTGAAATCGCAATTTTTGAAATGTTGTTTCGGATTTTAAAGACCATGATTCAATCGAACCATGCTAAGGTCGGTCCTGTCAAAAAGTGACCGTTTCCCCGACCTTTGTCTCAGCGTTTTTTGCGTTCATTCCAAACAGCTTTTCCGCAATGTGTATGCCGTTCAGAGCTGCGCCTTTACGAATATTGTCAGACACAACCCACATCAGCCATGTTTTTGAATCAAACATATCACGATGGATGCGCCCCACATAAACAGGGTCTTCCCCAGACACCTTTAACGGTGTGGGATACTGAGATTCCTCATTCACTACCTGCAGGCCTTGTCCTGAAGACAAGGCTTCTGTGAACTGAGCCTTCTCAAGCTCTTCCCCAAGAGTGACCCAAACGGATTCGCTATGGGAATGCAAAACTGGAACACGCACTGTGAATGCAGAAACTGGCAACTCCGGCAGGCCTAAAATTTTACGCGTCTCTAGCATGATCTTCATCTCTTCACTGCAAAACCCTTGATCATTAAATGATCCAATCTGAGGAATGCAGTTAAAAAGAATCTGATGAGGAAACGTTGAATGATCTAGAGTCGGTTCAGAATACTTTTGGGTCTGAGCAATTAGCTCTTCTTGACCCGCTTGTCCCGCACCGCTGACCGCCTGATAAGTGCTAACCTTCACAGACTTTAAACTGAACTTGTCTACAAGAGGTTTTAAAGCCACCACCAGTTGAATTGTCGAGCAATTAGGATTCGCGATAATACACGGCTGGCTATTTCCTTTGAGGAGATGACCATTCACCTCTGGTACTACCAAAGCAATCTCTGGGTTCATGCGAAAAGCAGCGGAGTTATCAATAGCATATGCACCCGCGGCGACAGCTTTTGGAGCCCACTCCGCAGAGATCTCGTCACCTGAAGAGAAGAATACCAAATCCAAACCTGCAAAACACCCGTCTTGCAGAGTTTGAACTGGCCACTGCTGGCCATTCAAAGAAATAGATTTTCCTAGGGACGATTCGGAAGCAAAGGGGCGCAACTCAGAGACAGGAAATTTTCGTTGCGCAAGGATTTCCATGAAAGCTTGGCCGACCATTCCGGTCGCGCCAACAACACCAATCTTAAGATTTCTTTCCATCGTGTTCCTCAATCTCACCGTCTTCGCCTTCGAGAACGAGGTCACTTTCATTTACCTGCGCCGGGGCGTAGACACTCGGTTTAATTTTACGAATGTTCTTACCTAATCTAAAGATACCGAAAACTGCGCCAAGTCCAGCATATGCCATGAATAAGACAAAAAGCATAACTTCAGGTCTTAGAGCTACGACAACCAAGATACCCACACCTAAAATTAAATATCTGAACGGTAATCTTTCTTTAAGATCTAAATCTTTAAAGCTTCTGAAACGGAAGTTGCTCACCATTACAAGAGCCAAAAGAATCGTCATCAGCAACAAACCGTAGTTACCTGATGGTTCAAACTCCAAATCTTGAAATGCCAAAACAGAAGAAGCTACGATACCCGCAGCCATCGGAATTGGTAAACCTTGGAAGTAGTTTTTCTCAACCACGTTGGCTTGAACGTTGAAACGCGCCAAACGCAAAGCTCCACAAGCTACAAAAAGGAAACACGCGACCCAGCCAAGGCGACCAAATGGCTGCAGAGCCCAGAGGAACATGATCACCGCTGGCGCCATACCGAAGCTCACGAGATCACAGAGAGAGTCGTACTCGGCACCAAACTTACTTGTTGAGCGAGTCAAACGAGCTAAACGGCCATCTAACTGATCGAACACCGCTGCAACAACGATCGCGTAAGCTGCGTATAAGAAATTACCTTGAATAGATTGAATCACCGCAAAGAATCCACAGAAAAGATTTCCAGTGGTCATTAGGTTTGGAAGAATATAAATATACATAGCAAGGCGCTGAGCCTTTACTTCTTCTGATTCGACTTTTTCTACGTGATGATTATTGATATTTGTCATTCTGTCTCCAAAGCCACCCCTGCGGTAGCTTCGCAAGACTATCCGACATTGGCAAAAAATCCAAAGAAATAAAACAAGACAGTAAGTCCCAATGCACTGATCACTGGAAGAGTCAGGTTATCATCAAGCTTTCCGATTGGAATTAACTCTGCAAAAGCTCCAACAAGCCCAGCAAATAAACTCACAACGATAATACGATCTGATAAATAGTTATGATAATGCAGAAATAAGAATGTCAGCCCTGCGCAGACAAAGAAGGCCGCCATGAAACCTTGAATCGATTTGTGGCCAAAAATTTTATCTTTACCATAGAGAATTCCAAAATAACTTGCGATAGGATCTGCGAAAGCCAAGAACAAAAGAGTCAGAGCAACGATAGGACGAGGAAAAAGAACATCGACGATAAGAACGCCAGAAATTAAAAAGGTAGTTCCCGCAAGCTTGCGAACTTCACTTTGGCGCATGATGGGCTTAAAGGCAGTTACAACCCAATCATTCAAAGCTTCATTTTTTTGACGAGCTAGATCCAACGGTACGAACATGCACCAGGCAATGATAAGAGCAGTCATCGACACTACTGGCGGAAGATATACATACGCCAAGAACATCGAGAAGACCCCTGACATATGCCAAATTTTTCGAGCATAGTGTATATCTGAACGCTTTTTTAAATCCACTGCTTGTAGCAATCCTTCAACAATCATAATCCAACACTTAACTTTGCGGTGTACGCATTGTGGCGCAACGCCGCCTAAGTTAAAGGCTCATGATGGGAAGATCAATTTAATTGATTATCAAGTGGCAAGACGCATTAAGGCTTTGAATTTAGACTATATTTTGGAAGTACGGACCTTCAAAACACGCTCGATAGACTTCCCATTTCGCTCTTTATATCGAAAAGCGATCTCATTTTCACCGTGTTCAAGCTGAATCAAATCCGTCTTATAGTTTTCAATGCCCAAGAAAAACACCGAAGCTGTGTATCCGTTGCGACGATTAACGATCTCAACTTCTGCCCCCTCGGCAGATTTCCCAAGGCAGCTTTTGCCCTGGAACTGAATAAAGGACTCAGCAATTTCCCAAGCTTTGGATTCTTTAACAACGCAGCTAAAATCAAAATCTGCCGTCGATAAAATAGCTGGCTGAGCAGTTGTGTCTGCAATACTTGCGGGAGTTCGCTCTTGTGTAAATGCTTGAGGAGCCTTCACAACATGGTCCCTTTCACTGTCATCCATCAACGAGTGAAAAGCAGGATAAGCCAACCCCACCACCAATAAGAAGGTAACACCGATTAATGAATTTTCAGAAAAGTGACGTTTTAACATGCAGCACTCTTCGGAGTTATGTTTCAAGACTTTAGCCGTTACATATTGAGACACATTCCAAGTAAAAACCTTCAATTTTCATGATTTTGTTTAAGCTTTTCACCGCTGAATCCGATCTAAAGTCTGGTACTGGAGGAATCAATTACGATGAAATCTATCAAAAGATTCATTCTATCTATACGACGTCGACCGCAATCTTTAGTGATTGCGCTGATCTCCTCTGTTCTTCTTTTGTTTTTTCAAAACTGCGCTCCCAACTTAGAAACATGTGACTCGCTCAACACAGCCTCTTGCTCAAGCTTGAGCTCTGGCTCTGACGGCTCCAGTGGCCGCACTTCAGACTCGAGCCTGGGTGGTGGAATTAGTTTCGATGGCAATCGCCTTGGTGGCGGCTCTGGCTCCACTGGCGGAAGCGGATCGAGCAACGGAGGCGGCATTAATATTGGAGGTGGTGGCGGCGGAGGCGGCTCCAGCTCTAGCGGAGGCAATGGGTCTTCTGGAGGCGGTGGCATCAATATCGGCGGTGGCGGTAGTGGTGGAAACGGCGGCGGCGGAGGTGGAGGCGGTATCTCTATCCCAGGCTCTGGCGGACAAGTGGATGGAACTTTTAGAATCACTCAACACCCTCAAGCAGCAGCTCCCTTTGAGGGCGAAAGCTTTAAACTCGAAGTTTTTGTTGCAGGCGGTTCCTACCCATATACTTACGAGTGGTATAAAGACGGCGCAAAGCTTGAATCTATCTATAGCTACGCCATGTATATGGACACAGCGACTTCTTGGAATAAAGAGGGCTTTTACCATGTCGTTATTCGAGATGCTAAAGGCGCCACTGTCACAAGTGAGCGAGCCCGTGTTTCTGTAGTAGAACCAGCAATTGGCTGTGATCAAGGTGTGTATTACACCGTCACAAATGCTAACTATGACTTCTTCAAATATATCCCTGAGTTCTTTGCTTCCCCAAAAGGGAAGTATCTTCTGCACTCATCCTATGATCGCTATAATGTGAACCTCAGTGCCCCTGGCACATCGACATTCACAACGGGGGCGCACATTGCTTATAAAGGAAAAACCTACATTAGCTGCTATACAACAGTTCCAAGAATTCATACGCCAGCCATTAATTACAGCTATGGAAGTAAAGTATATACAGGCCAATTACAGTTTGAATGCAGAAACAAGAAACTTCTTTTTGTGGGTTCTACCTGCGCTCTTGTGGATAATCCAAACTACTATGATGGCGGTGGTGGCTAAATAAAAAAAGGGACCTTACCGGTCCCTTTTTTGTTTCTACTTTTTATCAATACTGATTGCAAACTTCTTCACTCCGGATCCTTTTACAACATCCAGAACCGAAACAACCTTGCCGTGCGGAACATCTTTATCGGCTGAGATAATCGCTTGAACATCAGCGTTCTTAGCAACTTCTTCTAGAGCCTTAGTTTTGATTTCCTCTTCACTGACAAAACTGCCGTTTAAATTAATTCGCCCATCTGCAGTCAAAGCAATATTCAACTTACTTGGAGCTGTTTGCTCTCCGCTTGCCGCCTTTGGCAAATTCACGTTGATTGTTGGCTTCATGAACATCGGTGCTGTCACCATGAAAATGATAAGAACAACCAGAATAATATCAACCAACGGAACAACGTTAATATCTGCTATCGCTTCATTATCCGATCCGTTATCAAATGCTGACATAGACTAAACACCTTTTTTCTTCGCGTAAGCTAAGGAAAGCTCTTTCACGCTCTCAAGGTTCTGATAAATGCTTTTTACTTGCTTGCTATAGTAGTTATAGAAAGCAACCGCAGGAATCGCCACGAAAAGACCTGCTGCTGTAGCTACTAGAGCCATCGAGATACCAGCCATCACCGTTTGTTGACCAGCTTCTGGAGCTGTCGCCAAGTCGTTGAAAGCCTTCATAATACCTAAAACCGTTCCGAACAATCCAATATAAGGAGCATTGGATCCGACCGTTGCTAAGAAACCTAAAAATCTCTCAAGCTCAGGTCTTTCTGTAAGAGCAAAGGTATTAAAGATTTCTTCAAGTCCGCGCGTTCCTGACTCACGCATATGCTTCAAAGCATAACTAGCTGCGCGACCTTCGATAGATTCGTGATTTTTTGCAAGTTCTTCAACTTCTTCTAAAGAATTGCTTTGTAGAGCATTCTTAATGCGGCTGCGAACTTTTGCAGATTCAGCTGCCACTTTGCGAAGCGCAAAAAATCTTTCGAGAATCATCCCAATGCTCAGAACGCTCAATACAAGTAGAATCCAAAGGACGACTTGATCGGCAAGATGAGCCACTGTAAAAATTTTCTCTGTGAGCATGGGTGATTTCCTCCAAATCTTTGACTGAGCAAACTAATTGCTCCATTATCTATAGAATCATTATGTCGGGTCAAGGTATGCAAAAAATCATTTTCACTCTGCTATTGTCAGCCTTGAGTCTGGTCCAGATTTCTTGCACGACAGAAGCCAAGCCCTCAATCTTGGTTATTGCAGTGGATCAGCTATCAACGTCAAGCGTTTCTTGCTCGTCGGACTTTAATGAACGATCTGGTTTTCAATTGCTTTGCAATGAGTCCATTCGCTTCACTCATGCGTTCACCCCATCGGTTCTTTCGACTCCTGCCATTACCTCCTTAGCAACGGGACTTTATCCATACGAACATAAAGTTCGACACAATTCTGCCCCAGAGTTAGCACCCGAGTTCGAAACTGTGGCCGAGGTGGCTTATAAAAAGAACTACCGCACCAGTTTCTTTTCGGGAGGGGCCCCTGTATTTAGGCGCAGTGGTTTAAATCAAGGTTTTGAAGTCTTCGAAGACAATATTGTGCCATCCTTTACACAACTCTTTTCTCCGTTCAAAAACAATTCCACAGCCTTTCTGAACTGGCTCAGCGAAGATGTTGGTACCGAGCCTTTCTTTACAATGATCTATGTGCCAGATTTACTTTACACGTCCACTGAGACAACCACAGACCTCGGGGAGACGCGCAATCTGAGTTTTGAATCTCAACTCGATGAATTTGACGAAAGCCTTTATGAGTTGATTCTAAACATGAGGGCTGAAAATCAGTGGGACCGTACAACGGTCATCTTAGTAGGCCTTAACGGCCACTATGAAAGTGATCGTAAAGAGCTTCCTCCTTTAAACCTGCATAGCGAGAACACCCAAGTTGCGCTTTTGGTTAAACCCGCACAATCAAAAAAACGCGACGAAGCCATTCACTGGAAAATTGATCAGAACGTGTCTTTGGTGGATGTTGGTAAAACTCTTTTTGAACTTCTGGGACAAAGTGTTGCCGATACTCAAGATGATGGCCTCACGAGCTACTCACTTTTAAATGTTCTGAAAAACCCCACTCCCCAGTGGCCAGAAAATAGAGCGATCATGCTTGAATCTGGCTGGGCCTTTTGGCGCAAGGCCGGTCCTGTGAAGTCTGCCTTTGTCGGGGGGCACGTTCTCTATATCAATAACGAAAATCCAAAGCTCTTTAATACGCTTGTAGATCGGTATGAGTTCAATCCCCTGCCACTTTTACAGGAAAGCATTCTTCCTATCACTCGCAACCTTGAGCAAGTAATTCAGAAGAACAGATTTGTGAAGTTCCCGCCTTTGGAAAAAGAGTGGAATGCAAAACTCAGCATACCTTATGCTCGTTGGATTCGTCCCGACCAAGAAGCTTTGCTTCTAAAAGATCTCAAACGCTTAACTCAGTTGCATCCAAATAGCTTAGACTTAGCTAACTGGACAGCTCAGATCGCTTTAAATCAAAAGGATTGGGAAACGCTTAAAAGCCTTGCTGATAAAAATAAAGTTTCTATCTGGCAATACGTCGCAGAGAAGAATCTCAACTCTCGTCCACAAAAAAATCAAGACCCATGCTTTGCTCTATTAGGGATGCCGAGCTTAGAGACAGAACAATTAAAAAATTGCAGCGATGCTTTATTCCTAGAGTTCATCGACTGGGCCCGCGCAGACTTGCGAGGCCTTGCTAAAGAAACTCAAAGAAAGCGCTTCGAAAGGTCGTTTAAAAACTATTTACTAGATCAGTTTATTCAGCGTAACAATATTGCAGCTGGCTTGATCTGGGATACCTCAAGAGAAAATATTTTCGCCCCCTCAAGAACTGAGCTAGCTCTTAGCTTACCTGAAAACTCGCGCCTTAGAGCGCAAGTCTATAAATCTGTTTTAAAGAATGATTAGCCTTAGCTGTTAAAGTTCAAAAGACCCAACCAAAAAGGTGACTCTGGTTCTTCTTGAATGATTTTATCTGATAGCTTTTGCAAATTCTTTGAACCCGCATCCATGTTCCATAAAGTTTTAGGAACAGTAGGCCCTGCTAACAGAACGACTTGATCGCTGGGAGCTATGGATGTGTGTCCGCATTGAATATAACAAGTAGGATCAAGACCTAAAAGATTTGCGGGCATCGGTGGCATTAATGCCCCTGAGGAAAAAAGCTCTTCCGACATTTCTCGCACCACAGAAAGTGGCTGCAGCGAACGCTCTGATCTCTTTAAGAAAACATTAGGGCTACCTACTTGGGCCCAGGATAACTGCTGACCCCTTTTGAAAAACGCCAAGACCTCCACACCAGAAAAATATTCGGAGCGATTTTCTCCACGGTAAAGGATATCGTTTGCGATCAAAAGGCCGATTCTTAGATAGTTCACTTCATCGGTTAAGCAAGTCATAAACTCGAAGGGAGAAGTTACTTCCACGTCTGACTTCGCGGCATTGACGTATTTCACGACTTCCTCGGTAACAAGCTGAGCATGCTCCGGCTGCCCCCAAGAAGTGGCAATGACTAATAAAGAACCATCTTCTTCGCTATGCACAAAAGGGCGAGGGCGCAATGACTTTGTACTGTAAGATCTTTCTTCTAACTTCACTACAAAGCTCCGTACTTCTTTAGCTTAATGAAAGCCTTCTTATAATATTCGCCATCTGGAACATCGAGCTCGAGAATCTTTTTCCATTTCTGCTTAGCTCCGGCCTTAGACTCTCCGCCATCGACATTTCCAAAGGACTCTTCAAGAATTCCTTCTTGATAGATAGCCATCATTTGCTTTCGCAACTCCACAACGTAGAGTTCGATCTTTTCAGGAATTTCTGGATTTGTTGGATCCACTATTCTTGCCTGTCGCAAAGCTAAGATCGCATTTTTTAAATTCTGATTATTATAGTGCTTTTCGGCCTCAGCTTGCAGACTCGCAGTCTTTGAGTTCATCATTTGACGAATTGAAGCAATGTTACGCTTAGACTGACCCTTATAGCCATTCGGATCCGGCAAACCAGAGCCGACAACTTTTTCGTAAGCAGCAATAGCCTCTAAAGGTTTTCCTTTTTTATGAACATTCTGCGCGCGATCATACATAGCACGTAGCTGACCAACTTGAGATTGATAAGCGGCTCTTTCGGCGGCCTGAGCTTCTCTTTGCATCGTGATCACTTCAACCTGACTTCGTAACTCATTCATCTTTGGATGATCAGGATTGAATTGCAGCACTGGAGCTAGACAGTTTTCTAACTCATTGCCAGTAACATTCGGATTAATGATCTTCTGACATTCGACAATTTGCTTAGCAATTTTTTGCTCAGTCTCAAGCCGGTCTTTTTCGATCTGTTCTTGGCGTCTTTGTTGTTCTTGAATAAAAATAGCTTCTTTCGAAAGCCTTTCGATCTCTTTAATATCTTCGTAGTCAGGAACTAGCTCTTGAATTTTGATAATCTCTTCTTGAGCAAGCTGATACTTACCTTGCATATACATGTTCTTAGCGTCTTTGTAGCGCTGACGAACAAGTGCCTGCTGCTCTGGAGCAAGCTTGTTAAAGATATCTAATGGCGATCCCGGCGTGATCATACCACCCTGCTGAGGAACAGGCCCCTTGTCACTTTCGTTACCACTAAAAAGGAAGGCGACAGCCAAAAGTACAACAGCCCCGATGATCAGCTTCGGTCGATGCTTTTGAAAATCAAACTTACCACCAGGTCCCGCACCGGCAGCACCTGTAGGATACATGGGTTGCTGTTGCGTATGAGCCGGATACTGCATCTGCGGCTGGTAAGGCACAGGCATTCCCGATTGATCGTACTGATAAGGCACCATCCCATGAGCTTGATACTGAGGATCTTGATAAGGAACGGGTGACTGAGGGTACTCCTCTGAACTAGATGCATTTGATAATGGCACTAGATGATTTGGCGCCGGAACATTCACACCTTCCAAACGACTTTGGAAAGAAGAATCATGCAATTCAAAATACAAGTAGTTCGTCAAAACGCTGATTGCGTCTCCGCTGCGAAGCTGACTGACATCTGTGGATGATATTGGATTACCATTCACCAAAGTGCCATTCACGCTGCCAAGATCGACGATGTAAAACTGCGAACCCATTCTGCGGATTTCAAACTGACGACGACTGACTCGTTGGTCTCTAATAAGAATGTGACAAGAAGTATCTCTTCCCGCTACCCATGATTCACCATCATCCAAGCGAATCATCTCTTGAGGCTCATTTTGTGCATCAACAATTTTAATAAATGCCGTCGTGGGCGCAACACCGACAACGGTTTTCTCATCACTGCCGGCATCGAAGTGGCCGTCTGAAATCTCGGGCGTAAGGGCCATCGGAATATGGGATTCATTCGGAGTGTAGGCTTCACCACCTGAATAATTATCATCAGGAACCGAAGGCGCCATATCATCCGTAGTTAAAAGAAAATCAAATTCATAAGGTGGCACTGAAAAGTGCTGCCCATGCTGGAGGGTAAACTGCGAATTGGCTTCGCCGTTGTAAAAAACTTCACCATATCGAGAGATCACATCGACTTGCCATGAGCCATCGATGAAAGAGATCTTGAAGTGCTCTCGTGAAATACCTTTTTCAGGCTGAAGTACGATGTCGCAATCTTCTTTTCGTCCTGCGACGTACTCTTTTTCTGGAGAAAGATTTAATTCAAAAACCGGCTGGCCACGCAGCTTTACTCGCAACTGAGCCACTAGAACCGCCCCTCGAGATTCAACGTGCACTCATCATAGTACTGCTTTGCTTCTTTGAAGGTAGGGTCATCTTTTCGGTTGTGAAGCATTGTTAATACGTTTGAATAATTGGACTGACACATCCTCCAATTACGTTTTTCCCTATAACGATTACCCTGGATCATATTAAACTTCACCAACTCATCAAACTTAATCTTCGAAAGATGGAAATACCTTTTCGCCAATTCATTATCAGGATCTAGATTCAAGACGACTTGAAAAGCTTCTCTGGCTCGTGCGTACTGTCCTTGTTGAAAATCTCTAAAACCTTTTACAAAGTTTTCCTGAGCACGACGATATTGAACAGAATCGTATTTCTCTTTTTTAATCGTCAAAAGCTCTTGGTTACGTTTTTCTGCATCAGCCACGTCTTGCAAAGAGATCATGCTATTGCGGATAGCATTTTCATCTTTCTTCTCGCTCTTAGTTCCTGACATAAAGAACCAGACAACTATACCAAGGATTCCGATAATCCCATAGAAGCGCGCACGAGGATTCGACAAAAGACCCGAAGAACGAGGGCCACTAGGCCCCGCTCCCATTGGTGGAGGCGTTGCTCCGCCCATCGGTCCACCATACTGCGGCTGGCCCATTGGCGCAGGAACTCCGTATCCCAAAGGCTGTTGCACTGGAGGCATATTGCCAAATCCAGTCGTCACTGGTGGTGGCGCAAACCCTCCGCCAGAAGGTTTCATAGCGCCCGGCTGTGAAGTCGGCACTGGACTTTGCCCGCCTTGACCGAAAGGCTGAGATCCTAGAGGTGTCAAAAATGATTTGGCAGGTTCATGTGCGACATTCGCTGGAGTGAATGGTTCAGAACCTGCAGAGTTGACTGCGGGAGTTAAAGAAGGTGCATCATAAAGAACGCGAAGCTCTGACTCACCAATCTGAATGACCGAATCTTTTAATAAAATTTCGGACTGAACACTTTGACCGTTTACTAAGACAAAGTTCTTTGCACTCAGATTGATGACCACAATTTCAGATTGTCCACGCACCTTGATTTCGGCGTGCTGACGGCTGGCCCTTGGATCATTAGCAAGAACGATGTCGTTCTCAGGCCCGCGACCAATAGATACAGATGCTTTTGAAAAACTTAATTTAGTTCCCGCGTGAGGTCCCGCTGTGATTTCAACTTCAAAACTAAGATTTTCCTTAGGAGCTGCTCCCACTAGTTACCTCCTTCCGCTGGTGAAACCGTGATTAGATAGTAATCCGCTTCGTTGCCTGCAGACGCAATCGCCTGACAGCTTAAAATACACAGGTGTCCACTGAACTCTAACTGATCGGTGTGGATCACACGCATATTCTCTTTGGCGCGAGATAAAAGACTGTCGATGTTTTGCTGAAGCGCCACATCTGGAATTGCCGTGAATGGCTGCCCTTGCAAATCCCCATCAAACCGCGCCACTTGAAGAAAGGCATGGTTACTAGAAATAATGCGACCTTCTTTTGAAATAGCGACACAAGGAAAGCCAATCATCTGAGTGAGATTCTCAGCTTCTCCATCGCGATTCACAAAGCCACCCACTCCAGATCCTGAGTCCGAATCTCCATTTACATAGCGAGTCAGCAAGCTATTAATATTTCCAATCAAGGCTTGCATCGCTGGAAAAATAAAATCTAAGGACATATTGTCCGTCTTTTCTCGCATCGCCGCATCTAATTGGCGATTGATGGCCGTGATCGGAAACTCAATCAGCTTATACATGAAGTAAAATACAATCAGCCCCAGCAAACAGGCAATGACCAGCGTTTGCATAAACAAACTAACGGCACGACCATCATCAAATGCCAAGCTTCCAATATCATAAAGCACAATGGCATGCGCTCGAATAGATTGTTCACCCGTGTTAGGATCAAACAAACCAATTGGAAAACTAGCTCCGATAGTAGATGAGTCCACTGTCACAGATTGAGGGCGCATCTCGCGTCGTGCTGTATGTACAAATGGTAAATCTGGTGTCGTTCCTGCTCTGGATGCTGGAGCCAAGATCATACCATCAGATTGTTGAATAATCAGAACTTGCTTGACACCCTCTTCAGCTTCAGCGGCGTTGGTAGTTAAGGAGCTATAGCTATTTTGAATCAATGCTGTTTGATTCATTGTTGCTACCGTTCTAGCAATAGAAGCTGCTCGGCGTTTACTCTCGTTAATGATGCTGGCTCGAGTGATTTGCACCATTGGAATCATCGACAGCAAGGTCGTTGAGAAAATAAACAAGACCACAAAACCTAATAGCACAAATTTAAACTCTGCAAATTGCGGAATTTTATATACACCTGGGAGAGCAACTTTCTCCAAGTAGTCATTGGCCTTTTGAAGCAAACCTTTTAAACCACCCTCTTGATAAGGGGGAGCTGCGACAGCTCCTTCTCCTCCAGGAACCATCCCCGGAGGGGCCATCATACCTGGATGAGGAGCATGGCCCATCGGTGGATGATGTCCCATTCCCATCGGAGGTTGATGCGGCATCGGTACAGACATTCCTGGCGGCATACCGCCCCCCATTCCCGCCATCGCAGGCGTCATGCTATGTTGAGCTTGCGCCTGTGGTCGGTGAGCCTGCACTTCAGGTGCAGGAATGATATCCACGAGAATATCATGAATTCCTAGCTTATCTCCGAGTCTTAGAATTCCATTTTGAATTCTGATCCCATTCAGATAAGTTCCGTTACTTGATTTTAAATCCGTAATAACAATTTTATCAGGATACACAGCGATGTCGGTGTGTTCCTTTGAAACTCCGGGAGAGATCAACTTGATCGCACACTGTGGGGATCTTCCCACAACGTTTCTCCCAGTTTTTAGCTCAAGCATTTGTCCCGCTTGAGGTCCTGTAAGAATTCTAAGTGCCCACATGCAATTGATCTCCTACAGAAATATTCAAACGAGAGATTTCTCCGGCGGCCATTTCAATAACAGAACTTGCTCCCCAAATCGGAAGCACCAGTCTCCAAGGCGCCACATCCTTACGAAGTGCTTTCACTTTCAAGGTCTTATCCACAAAAATACAATCAATAGGAAACTGCATAAAGAAAGTGTGAATGCTATTGCATTGATGAATCCATAGACCACTGCTTTGAGCTAAAGACGATCTTCCCAGTAGCCCTTTACTTCGAGCTGCAAAACTCTTCGCAACCTCGAGCTGAGGAACTAATATCTGATTTTTTGTCTTGCACATCAAAGCTGCCATTGCTCTTTATTTTCCACCGTATATAAACGACAGTGCCACAGGCCCGAAAACCATAATGAAAACTGCCGGTAAAATAAATAACATCAAAGGAATTAAAATTAACTGAGAAGCACGAGCCCCTGCTTTCTCTGCCCGTACGAATCTCTCAAGTCGCATTTGCTCAGACTGGTCTTTAAGAACTTGAGAAATACTGGCTCCTGTTGCTTCCGCATCGACTAGAACTGCCACAAAACTCGTGACCTCATTCATATCTAAACGTTCAGCCATGTCTTTCAAAGCCTGCGTTTTTGAAGCACCGATTTTAATATCTTTTAAAACGATTCCAAACTCTTCAGCCAAGACGCTGTCAGCACTACTCGCCTTATCTACAAGTTTTTGAATCGCAGAAAAGAAGTCCAAACCGGCTTCTACTGAGAGTGCCAAGAGATCAATAAAAAATGGTAGATCTGCCTGCACAGAAAGAGATCTGCGTTTCTTTTCTCCCTTAGCGTGAATCTGAGGAAGATAGAATCCTCCCAACCCTAAACCAACAAGCATCATTGGATTGAGGTTTAACTGCAAAGAGAAGTTCATAATAAACAAAAACACAGGGAACATCAGGCCCCAAAGAATCTGTAAGCCAATGAACTCATCTTCGTTCAACTCTTGGGACAGCCCCGAAGTCATAATATATTTGCGCACGCGCTTACGGTAAGACTCGCTGCGAATTCTTAAGGCATGTTGCAGAGTGAATTGATGTACTAGCGGGCGAGAAAAGTTAATGATCGCATTCTTCGAAGTAACTGGCTCGTCATTGTTAGCCCAAGAGAGTTGTTGCTTATCGGTGTTGCTTGCAAAGATGGCGCTTACAAATAAGAAGACCGCCACTCCTGAGAGTAGCAAACCTAGAATCAGCATTAATTCTGCGCTTCCCATCTTCGCCTCTTTGTTGTTCAATAGTGGTCTATGAAACCACTCATCTTAGCGTCCGAATCTCCACGTCGCCGTGAGCTGCTTACAAAAGCTGGCTATAACTTTGACGTCTTCTCAGTTAAAGTATCGGAATGTCCCAACAAAAACCTGAATGCTGACGAGCAAATTCTAGACATTGCTAGACGTAAATCGAGAGTGGCCCTTCAAGAACTGCACTCTCAGAACAAACAAAACTTCATATTGATCACTGCAGACACGGAAGTTATTTTCAAAGGCCAGCCTTTAGGTAAGCCCCAAGACGAACAAGATGCCTTTCGTATTTTAAAGCTGCTTTCCGGGACTACCCATCAGGTCATCACAGCGATTTGCATCGTCGATGGCAGCACACAAAAAGAATTGTCTCAATACGAGACAACAGACATTCATTTTCGCAACCTCAGCGATCAGGAGATCTGGGAATACATCCACACAGGCGAACCTATGGATAAAGCCGGAGCCTATGGCATTCAAGGTCTAGGTGGAAAGTTGGTCGAGCGCTATGAAGGAGATTTTGACAATGTTGTAGGATTACCTATTCGCCTCTTGCAAGAAATGCTAAAATCATTTTAACCGACAGGCTTGCTTGTCGTGTCTAGAACCTAGGCTCTCTCGAAAGTCTCCTCTAAGGAGGTTCCTATGCTTGCGTTTCTAAAACTTCAATTTATGTCAAATAAACCTAAGCAACCTTCCGCGTCTTGATCATTTTTGTTTGCCGCGCGACTCTGTCAATAAGTACAATTTTGTCATAGGCGCATGATGCGCTCCCTATGCGTTCGGAGTAGTATGAACCCGCTGTTGAAAACGCAAAAAATCGGATTTTTAGGTGCTGGCAACATGGCCCAAACCATCATTCGCGGCTTGATTGAAGCCGGAATTCCAGCAAAAAATATTTACGCCTCTAATAGATCCCCTGGAAAACTGCATAAACTCGTTGAAACCTACGGTATTAACGAAGCTGTCAGCAACGATGATCTCGTCGACACTTGTCAAATCGTTGTTCTTGCAATTAAGCCACAAGACTTATTAGAAGCTCTTGAACCCGTCACTCGATCCTTCGATAGCACAAAGATCGTTATCAGTGTCGCTGCGGGAATTCGCATGGAGAAGTTACAAAAGTATATCCATGGCGCAAGACTTGCGCGTGTCATGCCCAACACTCCGGCGATGATCGGCAAAGGTGTGATCGGATATCTCATCGATGACGAGAGCGACACAGCTCTTGATGCCACAGTGGAAGATCTCTTCATGCCACTTGGTGAAGTCTTTAAAGTTCATGATGAAGATCAATTTGAAGCTCTGATGGTTTCTTGCTCTAGCGGTACCGGATTTGTTTTTGAAATGATGATGTACTGGCAGGACTGGATTGAAGAACATGGCTTTAGCCCCGAAGATGCTCGCAAGATGACAGTGGAAACTTTTGTCGGAGCCTCTTTGCTGGCACAACAAGCGCGCGAAGGCGTTGAAGATCTTCAAGCCAAGGTGACCTCTAAAAAAGGTGTCACCGCAGCTGGACTTCAGTCTATGCGAGAACTCGAAATCGAACGCGCCCTGCGCATTAGTTTCGAAAAAGCAGCTATGCGAAATAAAGAAATGGCTAGAGAAATTAAATAACCTTGCCCTTACCTTAAGTCGGCAATTATCCTCGTATATATTGTTCAAGGAGGAACATACATGAGAATAACTCCTATCGACATCGCCCATAAGTCGTTCAGCAAAAAGATGCTTGGTCTTGATGCTGAGGAAGTCGCTGAGTTTCTACAACAGATCGCTTCTCAGATGGAAGCTCTGATTCAAGAACGAAACACTCTTAAAGAAAACATTCGCGAGAAGGAACTTTCTTTACTTGAATACAAAGAGCGCGATCAAGTTCTAAAAGAAACAATCACAACTGCAACACAAATGGCAGATCGTCTCCGTCAAGATGCTGAGAGAGAAGCAAAATTGATTATTGCTGATGCTCAACAGAAAGCTGAGATCATCACGCGCGACTCTCGTGATTCTTTAAAGAAAATGTATCAAGAAGTCACAGACCTTAAGAAAGTGCGTATGCAATTTGAAGCAAACTTGAAAGCTCTGGCTCAAGCTCACCTTTCTTTGCTTGAACAAGGAGAGAAGTATATGCCACAAATGCACTTACCTAACCACTCAATGGTTGGTAACCAAGTTCGCTCTTCTGATGTGTCTCCACTTTCAGCGGAATAATGTTAGAGATCACTAAAGGTGGAGTTCGTCTCCACCTTTTAATTCAACCTAAATCCTCTAAAAACGAAGTCGTTGGCCCTCATGATGGACGACTTAAAATCAAGATCATGGCACCTCCTGTTGATGGAAAAGCCAATGAAAATGTCATCGCATTTATCTCAGAAATTTTGAAAGTTCCAAAAAGAGACGTGCTACTGGTACGTGGCGAGACAGGGCGACAAAAAGTCGTCGAGGTCTTAGGCGTTACAGAAAGCTTCGTTAAAGAGAAGCTTTCTCTTTAATTTTCTATCTACCTTTTTGCTTTAGTTCCACTTCAAACTCAGTGGCATCCAACTGTTGCTGAAGATAGTCTTCTTCAGACTTCTTTTTCTTTTTTGGCGTAGGGCGTGGTTTGAATGCACCCTGATCAACTCCGTCTGAAGTATCTTCTCGGAAGCCCCGAACCTTTTTCTCAGAACTCAAAGTAGTGTCTCGTTGATCGTACATATTCGAACGCTGCTTCGGCACAGGTGAGGTCGTGTTACGTGGACTCTCTTCAATGCGATAGCCTGATGTCATGTCAAAGCTATAACGGATGAAAGCCCCCACATGAAAACCTGCTGCGGAGTTTTCACCCGCAAGAGTCATCCCACCTTGTCCCTGAACTGTCCAATGTGTTCCTAAAGCAAATTGAACATAAGCTTGAGAATCAATCAGAGAGGGATTGATAGAATAAAACTTCATAGACCCTGCGTTGACAGCATTCACGTAAGAAGTTCTCAGGAAGTTATTTTTATCTGTGTCATCACTGACACTTTGATAACCAAAAATCTCAGCCCCGAGAAGCACAGTCCCTAAACGAGTTTGCGCTCCGGCCCCCCAAGGCATTAAGAAAGAACGCCCACCAGCGCGATAGTTGAAACCCAACCAACCGTAACCACGGGCTGCTCCGAATTTCTTTTGCAGAACAAGACGAGAGCGCAATTCAAAAACACCTTCGTTCGTAAAAACTCGATCCGAACCTTCTTCAATATTTTCAAATGGCATTACTGCAATGACTTCACCGATGGCCTCGAAGAGATCTGCATATAGCATGAAATCCATCCCTAAAGCCCCAGAGCTGATCGCACTGTTTTTTCGTGTCGCCACGGAATCGACACTTTCGGCATTACTCAGTGTCACCCAGCCAAAAAAAGAATGGGATGGGCGCGGGACATAGCGCGTTCGAAACTGAGTATCAATCAGTTGATAGCTATTCCCATTGAAGAGATTCTGACTCCCCCCACCATAAGAGGTATAATTGGCTTCTGAATGAAAGTATTCGGTCGCAATGTCGAAATCCCACGTATCGCGTTTAAAATCTTTAAAATTCTCCAAAGCAAAGCTTGATGGCGACATCAATAACGAGCCAAGGACTACAACCGTCAAATACTTAAGATTCATTGCCATTTTCATAACTTCCTAATATTAACAACTCTATGACAGCGACATCAAACAAATCACAATTAGCCGTTATCTTTTTCACCGTTTTCCTCTATTTAGTAGGCTTTGGTGTAGTGATCCCAATCGTTCCGATGTTAAGTCGTGACTTTGGGGCAACAGCTTTACAAACGGGACTTCTACTCTCTGTTTACTCCCTCATGCAGTTTCTCTTTTCACCTTTCTGGGGCCGCCTGAGTGATCGCTATGGACGCCGCCCAATTCTTTTGTTTTGCCTCCTTGGCGAGACTCTTTCCTATATCATCTTTGCCCTGTCGCGCTCTTTAGAGTGGCTGTTCTTTGCGCGCCTACTTGCTGGCTTTTTTGGAGCCAGCATCTCAACAGCCTCGGCTTATATCTCTGACATCACTCCCAAAAGCGAACGCTCCAAAGGAATGGCTCTTATTGGCGCCGCCTTTGGTTTGGGTTTTGTCGTTGGTCCCGCTTTAGGTGGTGGACTGGCTGTTTGGGGACATTCAATCAACCCTGCTCCTCACTTCGACACATCATTTGCTGCTTACTGGGTTGCCGGCCTTTGTTTTGCCAACTTTCTATTTGGCGTCAAATACCTCAAAGAATCTCTTAACGAAAAGAGCGATAAAGCGGAAAAGAAAAAGAGAATTTCTGTTTTGTGGCACTACTTGAATCTCAAAACAGTGGGCGCTTTAATGGCGGTCTTTATGCTGTGCTCTTTAGCAATGTCTGCTATGGAAGCCACGCTGATTCTGTTTATGGGTGATAAGTTTTCCTGGGATATTAAAAAAGTCAGTTTCGGATTCGCCTATATCGGAATTATTATTATTTTCACACAAGGATTTCTGGTTCGTCGCCTCATTCCGAAATGGGGAGAAAGAAAAGTTCTCCGCCTCGGCTTAGCCCTCTTCACCATCGGCTTACTAGGAATCGCAATTTCTGACACAGTTACTTCCGTAGCTATAGCACTCACTTTCCTCTCTGTCGGAAATGGCCTGTGCAACCCTTCCATTCTGGGGAGCGTAAGTCTTCTAAGCAGCGAAAAAGAACAAGGCGAATCTTTAGGAGTTACTCAGAGCATGGCGTCCTTAGGACGTATTATTGGCCCCGCAGTAGGCGGCGCTGTCTATGGTTCTATTGCGATCTCTGCACCATTTTGGTTTTCTGGAATCTTGGCGGGCTTAGCTCTGCTTATCACTATTTCAATTTATAAACTTATTCCTGAGCATGGCAAAAAAGCGTAGGTCATTATGAACTTCAATAAAATCGGCTATTTTCAATTAGACAATCTTCTGCAGTCCCGTGTTCCTTGCCTACTTGTTATTTACGACAATGTGGACCTTACTCCTTGGTATAACATCATGATCAAATACCATCTCGAGGCTATTTCCTTGAATCTTGAATCGCATCAAGGTCTAGAAGTTATTCAGTCTAAAAACTTAACACCAGACCATTCCATCATTGTCATTGATAAAAACGGAGCAAGAGCTGAATCTTTAGTCTTAGATTTAGAAAAGTCAGGCTTCACGAATGCATTTTTTGTAGAGGGAGGCTTCGACAAAATTAATGAAGAACGTTCAGGAGATTTATAGTGCGTTTCAAAGTTATTTTTTTAGCCCTTTTTATTCCTCAATTTAGTTTTGCCCATTCTTTATTTTTAGACACGCGGCTTGATTATAACTCCACTTCCTATCAAGACTCCACTCTCGACGACTCTGCGAAGTTTGTTTTCAAAACAGGTCGTCTTGATGCCTTAGGAGAAATCTCTCCTGAACTCAAATATCGCGTGCGCTGGACTTTCAATAAAAATGGGGATGCGACTAATAACCCAGACAGCGCTCAAACAGCTCTAGAGTATGCATTCCTAACACAGAAATTTAGCGACACAGTTTCTTTATCTCTCGGTAAAATGAATTCTGATTTTGGCGGTTTTGAAGGTGGCACCAGTGGGGCCGACCTCTATCTCACTTCAGAGTACTATACTCGTCGAGGTGTTAGAGATAATTTAAGCGATAAAATGGCGAACACTTCAAAGCTTTTATATGTGACTGGCGCCAAACTTACGTATGAAACAAGCTCCAATACGGTTCATCTTTTAGTGACGAATGAATCGAATGATTCGAAGGTCAATGGCCCTGTTGCCGATCAAAACTCGAATCTCATGGGACTGATTTGGAGAGCACGCAATGCAGATAAATCTCTGCAAACCAATGTCAGCTATCATCGCATGCAGGGAACTGCTTCAGATGACATTCATCACTTTATGACTCTTGGAACTTTCCTAAAGTTTGGCAGATCAAGTATTTCTTTGGATCTTCTCGGGACCGAACTCACTTCAGACATTAATGAAAATCAAAGACTGACTTCAGTTGTAGCCAAGTGGTTCTATGAATTTGACGAACGCTGGAATGGTCGCCTTGAATTCACAGCATCCCAAGAGGGTAAGACCAATGCGCGCGAGGAGAGAAACTTCCGAGGCATGGGTTTAGTTGCTGAATACAAACCTTTGCAGGATAAAATCAACTACCGTTATCACTTTGCCATCAATCGAGTAACAGAGTCCGAAAGTGGCCTGCCTGACGCTCACCGTGATGAAATCATCGTCGGCATGCGCTTATTTCATGATTTCTTAAAATAGGCCCTACCTTTAGCTAGCCCTCTTTTCTAAGAGGGCTTTGCAACACTTCGCGTTTTACTTTTTTGCCCCTCGTAATGCCGAGAAAACCTAGCGCATTGGGGCTGTCTTTGGTACTCTCTAAAAGTTAAAAATCTTGTGATTTAATATAGATACTAACTTTTAGTGGGGGCACCCGAATGTCACAACAACTCTCTGATCGCTACAACCCTGCAGAGGTCGAAAACAAAACTTATCAATGGTGGGAAGAGGCTGGTTACTTCAAATCTGAAGACCAATCTACCAAACCTCCATTTTCAATCATCCTTCCTCCTCCAAACGTCACGGGCTTCTTGCACATGGGTCATGCCTTGGATCATACGATCCAAGACACTCTGATTCGCTGGAAGCGCATGAGTGGTTTTAATACAATGTGGTTACCAGGAACGGATCACGCTGGGATTGCCACGCAATCTGTCGTTGAGCGTGAACTAAAAAAAGAAGAAAGTCTTTCGCGCCAAGATTTAGGCCGTGAAAAGTTTGTCGAAAAAATCTGGGAATGGAAACACCAATACGGAAACAGAATTTATTCACAAATGCGTCGCCTCGGGGACTCTTGTGATTGGGATCGCGCTGTCTTTACTTTGGACGAAGGCGTTTCAAAAGCTGTTCGTAAAGTTTTCGTAAGCCTCTATGAAAAAGGTCTTATCTATCGTGGCAAGCGACTTGTAAACTGGTCAGGCCCCCTTGAGACCGCTATCTCTGATCTTGAAGTTGAGCACAAACAAATCAAAGGTGCCCTTTATCATATCAAGTACCCACTTGAAGATGGTTCTGGCTTCCTCGTTGTTGCGACAACTCGTCCAGAGACAATGCTTGGTGACTCTGCAGTGTGTGTTCATCCAGAAGATGAAAGATACAAACATCTGATTGGCAAAAATGTTGTCATTCCTTTGATCAATCGCAAGATTCCAATCATCGCTGACACTTATGTTGATAAAGATTTTGGATCAGGAGTTGTTAAGATCACACCTGCCCATGACTTCAACGATTACAAAATCGGTGTGACTCATAATTTAGAGTTCATCAACATTCTTACAAAACGCGCTGAGATGAATGAGAACGCAGGCCCTTATGCAGGTCTTAAAGTTCAAGAGGCTCGCAAACGCGTTCTTGAAGATTTAAAAGCTCAAGAACTTTTAGAAAAAGAAGAGCCACACGTTCATTCAGTAGGTCACTGCTCTCGTTCTGGAGCTGTGGTTGAACCATTCCTTTCTGAACAGTGGTTCTTAAAAATGGAAGACCTTGCAACTCCTGCTAAACGCGTTGTTGAAAACGGTACGATCCGCTTTGAACCAGAGTCTTGGACAAAGGTTTACCTTCATTGGCTGAATAACATTGAAGACTGGTGTATTTCTCGTCAGCTTTGGTGGGGCCACCGTATCCCAGTTTGGTATTGTGAAAAATGCAATCACCACACAGTCAGTGAGTCTGATGTAAAAGCTTGCGCGAAGTGCGGTGACACTCATGTTCGTCAAGACGAAGACGTTTTAGATACTTGGTTCAGTTCCGCTCTTTGGCCGTTTTCAACTATGGGCTGGCCTGAAGAAACAGAGACTCTTAAAACTTTCTACCCGACAAGCTATCTTGTTACGGGTCACGATATCATTTTCTTCTGGGTTGCTAGAATGATCATGATGGGTCTTGAATTTAAACGTGATGTTCCTTTCAGAACTGTTTATATCCACGGCTTGGTCAGAGACTCTCAAGGTCGCAAAATGTCGAAGTCTTTAGGAAACTCCATTGATCCTGTTGAGATGATTGAAAAGTACGGAGCCGATGCTCTGCGCTTTACTTTCACCGCACACTTGTTCTCTGGAAAAGATCTGAAGTTCAGCGAACAACGTCTTGAAGGCTATAGAAACTTCATGAACAAGATTTGGAACGCGGCTCGTTTCGCATTATCGCACCTAAATGACTTCCAAGTTCCGAGCAAAGGAATGGAAGCTATTCCGGATAGCGCAAAGATCAGTGTTTTTGATAAGTGGATCATTGCAAAACTTGCTGAAGTTGAAAAAACAGTTGATGAAGCCATGGAAGCAGAAAGATTCTCTGACGCTGCTACAGCTTTATATCACTTCATCTGGAATCAGTTCTGTGATTGGTACATCGAATTCACAAAACCGATTTTATCAGGAAGTCCTTCTGAAGAGCGATCTGCTACTCAACTAGTAATGGCTCAAGTTTTAAATCGCATGATGCGCCTTCTGCACCCGTTTGCTCCGTTTATCTCTGAAGAGATTTACCAGAAGCTACCGATTCGCACTGAGGCTTGTATCATTGCAGAGTATCCAAACATCCGTAACGACAAGGCCTTCTTGGATTTAGCTTCAGAGCAAGCAGCTCTAGAAATTGATATCGTAAAAGAAGTTGTTACAGCGATTCGTAACATCCGCGGTGAAAATCGCATCAGCCCTGCTGTAAAAATCAATGTTCGCCTTGCTTCTGGCAATGGCACGACTCAGAAAATTCTTGAGTCTAATAAAACAGCGATTGAAACTTTGGGACGTATCGAGAATCTTTCAATTGGCGCTGAAGGCGACATGATGAAATGTGCCGTGGCTCCAGTTGTTGTTGGCGAAAATACAGTGAAAGTAATCATCCCTCTTGAGGGCTTGGTGGACTTTGACGAAGAAGTAAAACGCATCAACAAGCTTGTTGAAAAGTTAACGAAAGATATCGGTATGTTAAACGGTAAACTTTCTAACGAAAAGTTTATCGCCAATGCTGACGAAGACGTTATCGCAGCCGACAGAGTTCTTTTGCACCAGTCACAAATTCAACTGGAAGCAGCTAAAGACGCTCTTACTCGTTTCAAATAAGAGAGCTCTCGGGGATTTGCAGAATATAGAATGCAGATCCCCAGCGCTCCAGTGGCACGCCATCCGGGCTCATTGCGGCCGCTGTACCAGCGGTTCGGGCCGTCCAGGCCCCCGCAAAGGCCACTTCCGCACCGGAAATCTGCATTCTATATTCTGCAAATTCCACAACTCATCTTCTTTAATTACTACTCTGTGATTTATCTTTTAGAGACGACAACCCAAACTACTTGAAGGTTCGTCAAAAAGGTCTGAATGCGAGGCGGAGGTGGGCTCTCGCAGCGCAGGCGTACTCAATGTACGCCGAAGTGAGAAAGCCTGCCGACAACGAAGCAGGCAGGCCTTTTTCACGAAGCTTACTGGCAGCGGCAGGTCATTTTTGTTGCATCATCAAAATTATTGCAGGTGAACGTTGCCCCATCGTGTGGCAACTCGAAAGATAGGATCTTGCCGTTTCTTTCGACTAGCAAAAGATCGTCTCCGTTTTGATAGAAAATCTTTCTCGCTAAAGACATCCCTACTGTTTTTCCATCTGCTTCTAAACCTGCGATGAATGTGTCGGTTGGGTTGTAAGTTTGATCATTCGAAAGTGGCATTTCTTTTTGTGCCCCATTTTTTGAAATACTGTAGTATTTCAAAGTGCGCTTTGGTGGACCATCGATATCTGGGCCATACTCAACGTGAATTCTGCGCACTTCACCATTTGCCATTTGAATATCTGTCGACGTCCACTCAGTGCTCGTTGTTACTACGTCCCCCAGATCAGGACTAATCACTTTATGAAACGTTTCATAGTTCATTTGTTGGCTTGAAGAAAACTGTTCCATCTCCATGTTTAGACAAGTTGCCATCTCTTTGAAAGTAGCTTGGTACTTTCTAAAAGCATCTGGGTTTTCAGTTGCAGTAGGTAAGAAGCCAGAAGCCTCGTGGGAAGGCTCTCCAGGAAAAACTTCTGTCTGGTTGGCAGATTCTGGTTTATTGCCAGCCGCGTCCGCTTGAGATCCTTGAGCGGGATCACCCATCTCTTCAATCGCCACACGGGTTCCGTTCGGGGACGCATCCGTGGATGACTTATTTTTAAAATAAAGAACCGCAACTAGACCTACGAAAACTATAGAAACGATCGTAAAAATATTTTTCTTCATAAGTCTATTTCAACGAATCTTCTAAGCATCGTCAAACTCATCACGGTCATTCTAAGAAAAAATAGACTCACTACTAAAAAAGGTAAGGCTGTGCTTGCTAAAACGAAAAAGGCCCTCTGATTAGAGGGCCTTTCGTATAAAACTTTAAATATTTTTATTTGATCAAACCGATTTCACGAAGTCTTTGCATCAAGAAATCATGTCCTGTGATATCTGGATACTTCGCCCCTGCTCCTTTGCAAGAAGGAAGGCAGCTTAAAAGTGCGTCCGGATGTGGATGCATAAAGAATGGCATTGAATAACGGCTCTCGTTTTTACCATCTTGTGGGTTGATAACTCTGTGAGTTGTTGAAGGAAGTACGTCGTTTGTTAAACGCGCCAACATATCACCAACGTCTACAATCAAAGTATCTGGCTCAGAATCAATATCTAACCACTGACCATCTCTGTCTTTAAGTTGCAAACCCGAAGTTGTCGCCGCCGGAAGGATCGTGATGAAGTTGATATCTTCATGGGCCGCCGCGCGAACACAGCGAGTGTCTACGCCTTCTGGGATCGGGGGATAATGAAGAAGGCGAAGGATAGAGTTCCCATCTTTCGTCATTTTCGCGAAGAAATCTTTCTCAACTTCAAGAGGACCCGTTAAAGCCTCAAGCATGATATCGCCAGCTTCTTCAAGAGCTGTGTAAAGCTCAACCATGGTCTCTTTAAACTCTGGCATTTCTTCAGGCCATACATTGGCTGGATAAACTTTTGCTAAAGGATTTTCCGCAGAAAGAATACGACCCACGTGCCAGAACTCTTTTAAGTCCATCACTGGAGAGTCTTTGGCGTGCTCTTGACCAAATGGAGTGTAACCTCTTTGGAAACCAGCATTTGGAGAAATAAAAGATTTTTTTACGTCTTCAGGTAAAGAGTAGAATTTTTTAAGAATGTCATAGGCTCTGTGAAGAGATTCTGCCTTTACGTTGTGATCTTTCAGGATGATGAATCCGTACTCTTTCAAACCCGAGAAAAGCTTATCAACAAATTCAGTGCGCTCTTGTGTGGAACCCTTCGTGTAACTTGCTAAGCTTAAAGTCGGAACCTTGCGAAGCGTGTTTTGAGCTGATGCCACATCGGCTGAAGCGATCGTAGTATCCATAAATCCCCCTACCTTTGTTTAAGTACAGGGGGGACTCTAGCAAACTGCTCTTTTGAATGGCAACTGCAACTAATTATGTGAAAAAAGAATATTTAAAACGACGATGGAATTGGCGTTTTCGAACTTAAAATGGATATCCCCATCAAAAAGGCGAACCGCATGCTGATTACGATAAGGCGAATCTGCGTTCTCATAGCCTCTATAAACGATTGGGCGCGGATCGAGCTTCAAAGTCTCCTCAATCACATTCTTCAAGTCATGGGAGGGAGTTCTCCCCTGCCATTCCTGTAAAATTTTCTGAGCTTCCTCTGAAAAGCGCACTTCAATGTCCTCTGCAGGAACCTCTGCAGGCCAACCCATTTTTGCCTCTGGAATAGACTCGATATGCGGAAGGTAAGGCTTAATATCTAAAATAGGAGTGCCGTCGACAAGATCAGCTCCTGCGACAGTGATTCCATCTTTATCAACACTGATAAGCTCCACAAGTGAGAGCCCGATAGGATTTGGTCGGTGAGGACTTCTCGTGGCAAAGACTCCCATAGAGTCTCCTCCCAAACGCGGAGGTTTTACCTTTGCATGGAAGCGCGCGGTTTTGTTCTGATGAAACACCCACACAAGCCAGACATGACTAAAACCCTCCAGGCCTTGAAGGGACTCTTCAGGTTGAAGATCAGCGCGGATCTTTAAGCGCGCCCACGCGTTCTTCACCAACCCAGGCTGTCGCGGTGTTCCAAATTTATCTTTAAAGCAGGATTCTAAGTGACCAATCGGCTCCATAGAGAAAGGCCGTACCTTTTTGGCTTATGAAGCGTCAAGCAGATTCGACAGGGCCCATGAGAGCACTTCCACAGGCCCCGCGAAAAATTAGTAAAAGTTACCAGATCTTTTCATCAGACCATCTTTGTTTTTGATGATGATCTCTTTACCGTTCAAGTCCAAAAGCCCCTCGTTTTTGAACTCTGTAAGGTGACGTGAAAGAGATTCGTTAATTGTACTTGCCAATTGTGCAAGCTCATTACGAGTCAGTTTCAAGTTGAGGGAAGTTCCGTTTGGAGTTTGCACTCCGAAACGATCTGCCAAAAGAACCAACTGATAAGCAATTCTTTCTTGAACAGAAGCTAAGTAATGCAATTGATTCATAGACTCGAAAGAATCTAGATCATTCACAGCTTGGCTCACAAGAAGCTTAACCAATGGACTTGATTGAGCAATTGCCACCTGTACCAATTCTTTAGGGTAAATCCAGATCACTGTGGACTTCACCGCTTTTGCAAGGCAAGACATCGGCGTGCCTTTAACAAGATCTTTATATCCAAAGTATTCCCCTGGGGAAATCAAACGGTTTACATATTCATTCGTCGTTGTACGTCCGCGCGCATGCTTGCGGTTGACAACAACTTTTACGCAACCTGATTGGACATAATAAAGACCCTTAACAGGTTCGCCTTCTTTAAAAATCAACTCGTCTTCTTTCAGATGCACAACTTCATAGGGAACATTTGAAGTCGTCGTTGGAGTTGTGGGAATGTTGATATTTTGCGATCCCATAAAACCTAGAGAGTTGACTCCGCCGTTGAGTATTGTTTGTGGTTCCATATTTCCTCCGAGCTATCAGTAGTAGTCTTTTGGTTGAAATTAACTTACCGCAAATCCTAGTCTGGTAATTCACAAGAGCCTAATTGAAATTTCGTCATTAACAGTCTTGTAACAAGTGCTAGATTAGAAACTTGAAATGCTTTTTCTTGACTGATCTCAGACCAACACCTAGTTTCAACTTCATCAAACTTCGTTTGTTTTGTGATTTTAAATGCTTAACATCAAGCGAAGTCTGCCATTGGAAACATGAAACTCCTTAGGAGAAAAAAAATGTTGAGAGTCTTTCTTACAGTTTTGTTAATGATGCTTCCGTTCAATTTCATCCAAGCAAGCCCTCTGAAGGTCGGCTTAGTCCTCGATAAAGGTGGTAAGGATGATAAATCATTCAATGCTTCCGCTTACGAAGGCGCAATAAAGGCACAAAAAGATTTTCAAATCGATTTAAAATTCGTTGAAGCCACAGATACGAATGCGATTGAAAACTTACATAGAGCTTTTGCGCGCAAAAAATTCGACCTCATCATTGGCGTTGGCTTTGCACAACAAGAAGCCGTTCGCAAAGTGGCAGCTCAATTTCCACAGGTAAATTTCGCTCTCGTTGATGGCGAAGTAAATGCTGCCAATGTGCGCTCTCTCCTTTTTGAAGAACACGAAGCTTCTTTCCTAGTCGGTGCACTCGCTGCTATGAAATCAAAAACTCAAACAATCGGTTTTGTCGGCGGGATGGATATTCCACTGATTCGTCGATTTGCAATGGGTTATTCTGCTGGGGCTCAACATATCCAACCAAAAATTAAAGTGCTTGAAAACTATGTAGGCATTACTGGCGAAGCTTGGAGTAATCCAGCAAAGGCCAAAGAACTTGCTATTGCCCAGTTCGCAAAAAGTGCAGATATCATCTATGCCGCAGCCGGAGCCTCTAACACAGGGGTTTTTGATGCCGCTGAAGAAAAGAAGAAACTTGCTATTGGTTGCGACTCCAATCAGAACTGGATTAAGCCCGGCTTTATTTTAACCAGTATGATGAAGTCTGTGAATGTTGCGGTCTATGACACCATCAAAGATCTTAAAGACGGAAAGTTTACAGGCGGAGTTCAGCGTTTCGGTCTTGCAAATAAAGGCGTTGATTACGCTATGGATGAAAATAATAAATCCTTAGTGAGTGATGCAGATAAAGCGAAACTCGAAAGTATTCGTAAAGACATCATCTCTGGCAAAATAAAAGTGCCAGACTATTATAAGAAAAAATAATGTCAGAAACATTTGCCGTTGAATTTCAAAATGTTCGGAAATCCTTTGGGCACGTCCTTGCTAATGATGATGTGTCCTTTCAAGTTCGCAATGGCACTATTCATGGCATTGTCGGAGAAAATGGCGCTGGCAAATCAACGGCAATGAATATTCTCTTTGGAATTCATCGCCCCGATGCTGGATCTATAAAAGTCTTTAATGAAGACATCTCATTCAAAAGCCCCCTTGATGCTATGAAGGCCAAGGTCGGAATGGTCCACCAGCACTTCATGCTCGCAGAAAACTTAACAGCTCTTGATAACTTACTCTTGCAAGAAAACTCCAAGCCTTGGAGTTTTTTACGTCGGAAGAACTTTCTAAAAAAAGTCGAAGCTCTTGCGCAAAAAAATAATTTCTCTTTGGATTTATCAAAACCCGTTCACGAACTCTCTGTCGGCGAGCAACAGCGAATTGAAATCCTTAAAGTTCTGCTGCAAGACTCAAATCTTTTAATTTTCGACGAACCCACTGCTGTTTTGACACCTTCTGAAACCGAAAGTCTTTTTAACAGTCTTCGCCAATTAAGAGATCAAGGTAAGACCATTCTAATTATTTCTCATAAGTTAAAAGAAGTTTTAAATCTGACGGATGAAGTGACGGTCTTTCGCTCTGGCAAAGTTGTACAACACTTTAAAACATCTCAGACCACCGAAGCGGAAATTGCTGAAGCGATGATCGGAAAGAAAATTCTCACTTCTTATAGCAAAACTCCTGTTGATGAAGGTGCTAAAACCTTACTTGAAATCCGTGATTTTAGATCTTCAGCGGCAGGACTTAGCCTCGCAATTCAGAATCTAACTCTGCGCGCGGGGGAGATTCTTGGCATTGCTGGTGTTGAAGGCAATGGACAAAATCAATTGATCGAAGAACTTATGCACGCTTACCTCTGGAAAGAGAATCCTCAGATTCATTTTCACGGAAGTCTTCAAGCTTTTCCGGAAGATCGCCTGCGCTACGGCATTTTGCCAGAGCAGTCCGCTGAGGAAAACTTTCTTCTAGGTCAGCATGAAAGACTTGAGTATATCAAAAAGGGCTTTATCAAAAAGTCCTCACTGCGTGCCGCCACTCATGAAGCCATGAGAAAGTATGATGTTCGCCCTCTTGATCCGCAAATTGCGATTAAAAACTTTTCGGGTGGAAATCAACAAAAGCTCGTCGTCGCCAAAGCCCTTGAACAAAATCCCGATATCGTTCTTGCCGCGCACCCAACACGGGGTGTGGATATTGGCGCTATCAGCTTTATTCATTCCCAGATTCTCAAAGCTTGTGAAAAAAGAGCGGGCGTCCTTTTAATATCTTCTGAGTTGGATGAACTCATGAACCTCAGCGATCGCATTCTGGTTATATACAAAGGGCAGATCGTTGCCGACTTCGAGCGAAAGAACTTTAACGAGCTCAGTATCGGAAAAGCGATGGGAGGCCTTCTATGAAGCGCATCCTTGGTTTTGTGATCGGTCTTTTCTTTGCGCTACTGCTGACTCTATTTGCGGGTGAAAATCCGTGGGACATCTTTTTAATTCTTATGCGCAGTGCTTTTGGGTCTAACTATGACTTCGGGATGACACTTTCTTATACCGCACCTTTGATTTTTTGCGGTCTCGCCGTAGCCATTGGTTTTCATGCGGGCCTATTTAATATCGGCGCTGAGGGGCAACTTACTCTAGGAGTTCTTGCTGCGGCCGCCGTGGGTGTGCTCTTACCTGGAGTTCCCTCTCTGGTAGCTCCTCTTTTAGCATTCTTTGCGGCGGTCTTCGTCGGCGCGCTCTGGGGCGGCCTTGCTGGTTGGTTGAGAGCCTATCGCAAAAGCCATGAAGTTATTGTCACTATCATGCTGAACTTCATCGCGGCTGCCATTGCGAGCTGGATCACACTCAGCTTAATTCCAAATCCAGAATCTCAGAATCCAGAAACTGCGAAGGTAGCTTCTCAATACATGCTGACTGAGAATGATCCCATTGCAAATTTCTTCCCCGACACTCCGGCAAATATTTCTATTATTTTTGCTATTCTATTAGCCATCACCCTGTGGATTATTCTCTGGAAAACCTCTTGGGGTTATCAACTCAGGGCTGTGGGTGACAACCCAGAAGCTGCTCAACGTGCAGGAATTTCAGAAAAGAAATTTCAATTTTTAGCACTGACCGTAGCTGGTGGCATCGCGGCCTGTGTGGCCCTCTCCGAAGTTATGGGAAGTGCTGGACAGTATCGCGTGGGCTTTTCTCCAGACTATGGATTTATCGGCATTGCGGTCGCACTTCTTGCGAACAACAATCCTTTAGGAATTATAGTCTCGGCATTTCTGATGGGCGCTCTTCATAAAGGGGCCTCAGATCTCGATTTAGAAACTGCAAGCATCACTAAAGATTTTTCTAGAATCATTCAAGCCCTCGTCATTATTGGTGTGACTGCACAAGGCTACTGGCTTTGGATAAAAAGGAAGAAACGCCCATGATTGATTTGGCTTTAATCACCGCTCTTCTTCTTGCGACCTTAAGACTGAGCACTCCGCTTTTATTTGCCTCTATGGGGGGACTTCTCTCTGAAAGATCTGGAGTCATTAATATTGCTCTTGAAGGCTTTATTCTCTTAGGCGCATTCAGCGGGGCAAGTTTCGCTTTTTACACTAGTAATGAATGGTGGGGCTTCCTCTTTGCGGGAGCGATTGGGGCGCTGAGCGGTCTTCTTTTTGCCACGATTGTTTTATTCCTAAAAGCCGATCAAATTATTGCGGGTATGGCCTTTAATCTTTTTGCCATGGGAATTATTCCTTTCTGTTCAAAAATTATTTTCAACTCAACGGGATCAACGCCTTCATTAAGTTTAGAAAATAGATTTTCTTTTGAACCGATGATTATGAGTCTTTTGGGAGTCGCGCTCGTCTATACCTTCTTGCGATTCACCAAGGCTGGACTTTGGGTCCTGTTTGCTGGAGAAAAACCAGAGGCTCTGACAGCAAGTGGAGTGAGCCTCATAAAAGTTAGACTCTTCGCTGTTGCCACGAGTGGCGCTCTAGCAGCCCTCGGTGGAGCTTCATTATCATTGTTCTTGGCAAGCTCCTACTCTCCGCTTATGAGCGGAGGGCGTGGCTTTATGGCCCTTGCAGCAATGATATTTGGAAAGTGGAAACCACTACCAACTCTGTTTGCTTGTTTTCTGTTTGCGTTTGCTGACGCAATCCAAATACGTTTGCAGGGAATAAGACTTGGCACATTCGAAATTCCGGTCCAATTTATACAGGTCCTGCCATACCTTGTAACCATCATTGCTCTGGCAGGGTTTATGGGAAAAAGCTCAGCGCCAAAAGCTCTGGGACAAAAAACATAGATAGAACTGAGGTCCTATATGAAAGCATTACTAATTACTCTTATCACCGTAACAAGCTCTTTTGCTTTTGCTTGGGGTGGCCGTGGTCATCATACCGTCTGTAGCGTTGCTAGCTTCTTAGTAAAGGAGCAAGGTCTTAAAGATTACCTTCAGCACAAGCCGCAAATGATGGGGCATCTATGCAATATGCCTGACTTCTATTGGAAGAGCTTAGGCGGAGAAGCCAATCAACTTGGGAACCCGACTCACTTCATCGACATCGAAGTCGTCGGCCTTGATGTGAAAGATATTCCAACGGACTACAACAAGCTGATTAAGAAATACACGGGCACAGAAGATAAATTTAAAAACGATGGAACGACGATCAAGTCGATCCCACAAGAGTTTGGATCTTCTTGGTGGAGAGCCGATCAGTTTATGAAGAAGATGGCTGCTCTAAAAAAGGACTTCAAAAAAGCAAAAGTCCCTTCGAACTTCAAAGAAGAACAAGATAATGAGTTGGCCTACAACAAGCTTGCTTATGACTTTGTGATCTCTATGGGTTTGATGGGCCACTTTGTGGGCGACAATGCACAGCCATTTCATACAACCGCAGATTATGATGGCTACGCAAAAGGTCACGGCGGTATTCATGCTTTTTATGAAGATGCCGTCGTTGGACAATTCGATGGTGATCTTGAGTATTTAGTTTTAGAAAAAGCACGCGCACTTAAAGATCCAAGTTTTTTAAAACCAAAAACAACGATCGATAAGATGAAAGCTCTTTCGGTGATTTCTAATAATGAAATTAAAGCGATCTATGAAGTAGATCCTATTAAAAAACCTTCCGTCTTGAAAAAAGAAAGAGGTATGCAGCTAAAAACTGCTGCTGAAAGAGAACCTGCAAGTGTTGCATTTCCAAAAATGAAACCAATGATTGTCGAGCAAATGGCAAGAGGCGCGCTTCTTTTAGCAAACCTTTGGGATGAAGCCTACATAAGCGCAGGAAAGCCCAAGCTAGGCGCCTATAAGTCGTACAAGTATCCATTCACAGTGGAATTCGTAGCGCCTGATTACTTTGATACGTCTAAAGAAGTAAAAGAGAAAAAGTAAATCGAATCTAAAATTTAAAAAGCTCAAGAAAAGGCTTCCTTCACAAGAAGCCTTTTTTATTTCTGTGAAACCCTTGCCGTCACCGCACTGCCAAGACTTGCTAAGATTACGCAGACAATGGCAAGACCTTGCTGAAGAGTCAGATACTCTTTTAAAAATAGAAATCCCATGAGGGTTGCTACTGCGGGCTCTAAACTCATTAAGATACCAAATGTTTTTGTCGGAAGATTTTTAAGTGCACGCATTTCGAGTGAATACGGCAGAGCGCTCGATAAAATAGCGACTAAAATCCCCATAGGAATCCACTGAGGATCTAAAACCTTTGCTGGGCCATCCACAAGCAATCCCGCTGGCAAGCACACAAGTGCTGCAAACGCCATCCCCCAAGAAGTGATATGTAAGCTTCCACCCAACTTTCCTGCCGACTTTCCAAATACAATATAAAGAGCCCAGAAAAAACCAGCAGCCAAGGCATAGAAAATCCCTAAAGGATCAAGAGCGCTATCAAGATCTGCATGCGGAAGTATCAAGTAGATTCCCAACGCCGCCAGCAAGACCCAGATATAATCAACCGCTCTTCGCGAAGAAAGAACTGCCACTGCAAGAGGCCCCGTGAACTCTAAGGCAACCGCAATGCCTAAGGGAATTCTTTCTAGTGAAAAATAGAACAATAAGTTCATCAATCCTAAAGACATTCCGTAAGCTGCAATCGGCAAAAGATTTCTAAAAGTGAACCGCGCCTGCCAAGCACGACTGACAAGAAAAAGAATGACCGCCGAAAAAGAAACTCGAAGCGCTGTAGTGCCGGCTGCTCCCGCTAAGGGGAAGAGTTGTTTTGCGACGGATGCACCAAATTGAATCGATAGCATCGAACCCGCAAGTAAAGCGATAGAGAACCAAACAGCATTTTTTCTCATTCGTTTTTTTCTCCTTAACGAACTTTGAATGCAGATCTATCTGAGTTTAAGAGACCTGACAATTCATATCACCGATCGCCTGTGAGCCTCTTGATCTGTCAAAAATCCTGACAGGTCACCGCGCGCTGGGGCACCTGAGTGGCACCGTCCCCTTTTTAGACGACATGATCCGCGTAAGTACCTGAATTTAGGTGCGGTAAATATTAATCTGAAACATCTTACTTGGCACAAGGCTCGCATTATAGGTTTGCATAGGTCACAACGAAAGGGACAAGAAATGAAAGCAGCAAAAATCATCACAGTAGCAATCTTAACAATCACAGCTTCTGCTTCATTTGCGAACTCTTCAAACTCTACAAAATGTGACCATCGCGGAAGTGCGGGTCTTTTTGCGAATACAAATCCATCTGTTAGCACGATCAAAGCAGCTAAAGTGGCGTCTTCGACAACAACGACAAATGCGACGACAAAAACAGGAACTCGCTAATCCTAGCACTGTTCGAAATTTGAATAGCCCCCCAATAAACCCTAGGCAATCCCCCCCAGCCTGGGGTTTTTCTTTTTTTAAAGGCACTCACTGAAATCAAACACTTAACTTAAGTACTTAAAATTACTTAGAAAGTTATGGACGGAGAACTTTCAAAAATTGGAAATCTTACTTAAGTCATTAATTTAAAGAGACATTTCTAAAACTAGGCATTAGAACCTCCCTATCATCAAAACCTAAACTGTGGAGTTCTTTATGAAAAAAGCCGTTCTAGTGTTCTCTCTTTTGCTTTCAAGTGTTTCTTTTGCTGGCGAAAGAATCTTTGATTGTTCTGCTACTAACCTCACTAAAAATGCAGCTGTGATTGAAGATGCAAACTTGGCTGAAAATCCAAATGTACTTTTCAGATACCGCACCAATAACAACTGGATTCTTTCAGTAGGCGATATCAACTACAGCACGCTGATTCCAACAGGCCCGGCTCTTCATATGGCCGCTGAGGGAGCAAAAAATCACGTGGCTTATATTTTTTGGGTAGAAGGTTCCACAGAGTATGAACTGAATATCAGCGTTGTGGACCACACAGCTGAACTTTATTACTGGGGACTTGGCGAGCAAACACTTGTTGGCAAGTTTCAATGTGAAGTGATCGAGCAGTAGTTTTATATTTTCTGATTTCAGAAATAAAAAAAGCCTAGGTAAAACCTAGGCTTTTTTGTTCGCTCAAATACAAGCTCTAAAATTAGAAGTTGTAAGTGTAAGCTACGTTAGAAAGGAACTCTTGACCACCACCAGCAACGTCACCGTTACCGAAGTTCAAGCTTCCGTTAGCAGCTGTTGCAAAGTTTGCATCAAGCATACCGTTACCAAGTTTGATACCCACGCCTGCGTTGAACGCGATGCTGTCTAGATCAGCTTTTGTTTCTGCCGCTGGGCTAACTTCAGTTTTAACTTCATTCAGCAGAATGCTTTGAGAAATTGAACCACGGAACACCAACCAAGAAGCTGCGTTCGCCTCTACACCCAACCATACCGGAAGTGTTGCAGATTCAGATTTGATATCACCATTTTTTACTTCTCTGTTTTCAGATCTGTAAGCAACTCCATAGAAGAAGTTAACATCATCAGTCTTTACTGCAGAGTTTACAAAACCTACTTCATAGCGAGTAAGGTCTAAAACTGTGTTATCAAATCCATTACCTGTACCGTCAGCTTTAACCATTTGGTACTGACCGTAAACTTCCATATTCTCAGCAAACTTATAGCCAACTCCTACTTGAGTCATCGCTTTTGATTCAACTGATTCAGTAGCATTTTCTGTTTTGCCACCAAAACCTTGAACAAGCTCGATTTCCAAAGCTCCATTAGTTGCGCCTAAAGCAATACCTGAAGAGGAAGATTTAGTATCATTAGTGTCGTTTTTACCAGAGCTGTACTTACCAGTTACACCCCAAGTCCAATCACCCATTTTTGAAGCGTAGAATACGTTGATTGGGTTTTGTTCTTGTAGAACAGGAGAAGTAAATACACCACTCAGGAAACCCGCCGTGATCGCGCCAGAAAAAGCATCAGAACGACGACCGAAGTAAAGACCATATGCGCGGTCCTCTTCACGATTTAAAAAACCACCTTCTGCATGGCGATCACCAAAATTCATTGTCTGCGGAGGCGCCATTACTGCAGTTTGGCTGTTAGTACCCCACTCAAAAGTTGCCATAGAAGACAACTGCATGAACTGGTATGGTCTATCAAATGCATTTTGAATATCTACGATTTGACGTGAGTTAGCCAAAGACTGAACACGCGCTTTTGAAGCCATCGCTGCTGGAGCCACCATTGTCAAAGCTGCTAAGATTACTAATTTTTTCATTTTATATTCCTCAAATAATTAAGTTATTTAACTCTTATATAATTCTAAAATTAGAACATGTAAGTGTAAGAAACTTGAGACAAGAAGTTGCCGCCAGTTCCATCGTTGAAGCTTAAGTGACCTTGGTTAGCAGTACCGAAAGTCGCGTCAAGCATACCTTTGCCCAATTTCAAACCAAGACCTGCGTTGAACGCGATTGAGTCAAGGTCAGATTTATTTCCAGCAGCATCTTCAGTTTCGTTGATGATGATGTTTTGAGAAACAGAGGCACGGAATACCATCCAAGAAGTTGCATTAGCTTCTAGACCCATCCACACAGGAAGCATAGAGAAGTCATTACCGCCAGTTTTACCCATAGAGTAAGCTGCACCGTAGAAGAAGTTTACGTCTTCAGTTTTAGCAAAAGTGTTGATGTAACCAACAGTCGTTGCATTAGTTTCAAGATCTGTAGTTCCGTTGTCCACTTTATAAGTGTTGTAAGTAACATACGCCTGAGAAGCGTCGTTGATTTGGTAATCAACGCCAACGTTCATTGCATTTTTGATCTCAACTTGTGAATTACCAGTTACATCTTCAGTTTTACCTGTCAAAGTTGAACCTACGTTAACTGACCAGTCACCCATACGAGCACCAAGGTCTAAAGTCATTGAAGAAGACTTCAACTCTGGAGTTGCAGGATTTGGTGGGACTGCTGCAGTTGCATCTTTTTTACCGTTAGAGTAACCAAGGTTAAGACCCCAAGCGATCTCACCAGTTTTCATACCGAAAAGAACGTTGATTGGGTTCTGTTCGCCAAGATAATTAACAGTGTTTGGAGCTGCTACACCGTTATCACGACCAGCTAGAAGACCTTGCTTACCAAGGTAAAGACCGAAAACCATGTCATTGTGAGTTTTAATGAAACCACCTTCAGCGTGTGGATTAGCTGCATCTTTTCCACCCCACTCAAGAGTTACTTGATCACCAACAGTGTGAAGTAGGTAAGGTCTTTCGAAAACGTATTGAACGTCAACTAGTTGACGAGAGTTTCCAAGAGCCTCAACGCGTGCTTTAGAAGCCATTGCTGCTGGAGCTGCTACTGTAAGAGCTGTTGCTACTGCTAAAAGTTTTTTCATGAGATGCATCCTTTCATTTCGTTGCAAATATGATTACTTATAAATCTTAAAAGTAAGCTTTTAATTTCTATTACATCAAAAATGCTAAATAGCCGTTGAGACAAGATCAACAACAAAAAAGATTGGGCCCCTTCCAAACTGCCCGCACCTTGATCAGAAAAAAGTCTAATGTCGTATTTTAATCACAGGACTCTGGGCATAAAAATGATCCGGCAATGATTGAAGAAAATATTTTTAGTAAACGCAGCAAAGCCGCAACAGCATTGAGTTTTATGTAAACAAATTGCGTTTAAATAAATTGAATGTAGAAGAAAGAGAGGCCTATTTACAACAGGCGAAAGATCAAGTTTTGTGATGAACTAAAACCTTTGACGCGGTTTCGCCAACGCACTAGATAATAGTCTAGGTTGCGAGGACAATTTCATATAAAATGCTCGACAATGGTCTAGCTTTTGATTTCTAAATCCAAAATATCAAAGTCTGATCATTCATTTAGGACATCTATATAATGTATTGATTTTCCAACATGCACTTCTGTCCGCAACAACAGGATCTTTGCAGCCTCTGAATTAGAGCTTTGAGCTTTTTAAATCTATGCTAATCTGATCTCAATAAAGGAAATACACCCTGAAAATGCACAAACGTAAAATTCTGAACGGCACTATCAAACGTCACCCTGACGGTTTCGGCTTTTTTATCCCTGAAGACATTGAACATCCTGATGTTTACATTCCTCGCCACTCCATGGAAGGCGTTATGACCAATGATAAGGTCGCCATTGAAGCCTTTCCAGAAAGAGAAGCTGATCGCTATCGCGGTGAGATCGTACGCATTCTTTCACGCGGAACAAAAGTCGTCGTTGGTCGCTTCTTTAAACTCAACGATAAATACGGCATCCTTCGCGATGAAGGAAAAGGCTGGGGACAAGATCTCAAAATCAAACTTGAAGACTCTTTAAACGCCAAAGATAAAGAGCTCGTTACTGCTGAAATCATTCAGTATCCAGAAAAAGGCGTACCTTTTATTGGAATCGTTAAAGAGATCATCGGCGATGCTCTAGATCCGATGACAGATATCCTGCGCGTGATTCGCTCTAATGGCATCCCACTAGAGTTTTCGAAAGCCACTCTTGATCAAGCATCTAAGTTTGCAGAAGACCCTACAGAAGAAGACTTCAAAAACCGCCGTGATCTTCGCGACAGAGACTTAATCACTATCGATGGCGCCACAGCCAAAGACTTTGACGATGCGATCTGTGTGGAAATGACAAACGAAGGTTTCTTACTCACGGTGGCTATTGCTGACGTCAGCCACTATGTCAGAGTCGACTCAGCGATTGATCGCGATGCCTATGAGCGCGGAACTTCAGTGTATTTTCCAAACTATGTAGTGCCAATGTTACCGGAAGCCCTCAGTAATGGTCTTTGTTCTTTAAATCCTCACCGTCCAAGACTTTGCCTTGTGGCTGAAATGCTCTTCGATTTCACGGGCGACCTTCGTAAATCAGAGTTCTTTGAAGGCGTCATGAGCAGCAAAGCGCGCGTCACTTACGGAGAAGCGCAAGAAATCATCGACGGCAATCCTATTGAAAAGTTCAAAGACGTTGCTGGAGTGATTCTTAGAGCCGCAGATCTTGCCAAGCTCTTAATGGCCAAGAGATTTAAAGAAGGATCTTTGGATTTAGAGATCCCTGAAACAGAATTGGTTATTGATGGAGCTGGTGTTCCCATTGATATTCAAAAATCAGAACGCCTCTTTTCTCACCGTTTGATCGAAGAGATGATGCTAGCGGCAAACGTAGCCGTTGCGAAGTTTATTACGGAAAAAGAAATCCCAGCCCTTTATCGCATCCACGAACCACCTAATGAACAAGCGATCATGATGCTTGAGCGTTACTTGCAAAACTTTGGAAGCGAAACAAAACTTGGCCAAGGAAAACTTCAAAAGAGACTCACTCGCGCCCTGCAAGAGTTTACGGGTAAACCGGAAGCCCAAGTTTTAAATATCCTCACTCTACGTTCAATGAATCAGGCGAAGTATAGTTTAAATAACCTCGGCCACTTTGGTTTAGGTTTTGAGTTCTACACTCACTTCACGTCTCCGATTCGTCGCTACCCAGACTTGATTGTGCATCGTCTTTTAAAGAACTTGGTTCTTCCAAATGGCGGTGGCTATAGACTGATGCCTGAAGACGAAGTCTCTTCGGCAGGAACTGTTCTTTCCGCAGCAGAACAGCGTTCAACGAAAGCTGAACGCCAACTGCAGTCGATTAAAAAAGCCCGCTTCATGGAAAAATTCATCGGCCAAGAGTTCGATGGAATTATAAGCTCCGTAGCGAAGTTCGGTGTCTTTGTACTTTTAAGAGAGTACGACGTTGATGGCTTGGTGAAACTTGAAGAACTTACGGGCGATCGCTTTGAGTTTGATGAAGAGAATTTGACTTTAGTGGGTCGCCGCTCAGGTTTTACCTACAATATCGGTGATTTGATCCGTATTCAGGTGGCCTCTGCAGATGTAGATCTTGGTCAAATCAATTTCGTTCTTGCCGGCGCTGAAGCCAGAGATGAAGACGAAGATGCGCCTACTACTGCAGAAAGATCTGCAAGCGGCTTCCTTAAAAAACTTCGCAAGAAGGATAAAGGAAACAAGAACGATCAAGACGATTATCGAGATAAGAAAAGTGCACAAAAGAAATCTTTTAAAGATAAAAATGATAAGCACAGACCTGAGACTCGATCAGACTCTAGAAAAGACCGCCACGAGAATCGCAGTGAAGATACTCGCGCTCCTCAAGGTAAAAAGCCTGGTAAAAAAGGCTCAGGTCAATCGAAGTATTTCGATGATCGCCGTCAGGATACGGATGGACAGAGAGAAAAACTGGAAAAAGTTGAAAAACAATCTCGCCGTCCTATCATAGATGATCAAAGAGACACTTCTCCGAATAAATCACTCTTGGAGATGATCCTTGGTCCAGCAAAATACAGAACTGAAGCTTTAGGTGAAAAGTCGAATGATAACGGCCCTAAGCTCAGTAAAAAATTGATGTTTGCCGAAAACTCTAAACTCCGAGATAATGACGAATATTCGGAGAAAAACAGTGACACCCTTAAAGACCGGGCGACAGATCGGAAAGACCCTAAAAAACGCGGCAAGACTTCGAACAATCGTGGGAGTGTTCGCAAAGCACGGGTTTCATCAGGTCGCGGAAAAAGTAAAGCTCGGTAAGTTCATTATCGAGCGACTCAACTCATCCACTGACATCGAAGCTCTTTCGATGCCAGAGCGGATGAGAATGAGCTTTGAAGAGCTGGGGCCAACGTTTGTAAAGCTTGGCCAACTGCTCGCCTCCCGTCCCGATCTCGTTCCCGAAGAATACGTGCATGAGTTTGAAAAACTTCACGACAATGCCCAGTCTCTACCTTTTTCGGTTATTGAAGAAGTTCTCAAAGAAGAATTCGGCAATTCACTGACAAAAAAATTCTCTTACATTGATGAAAACCCTCTGGGCTCTGCCAGCATTGCGCAAGTTCATCGCGCAAAACTTGTGAGCGGCGAAGACGTGGTGATCAAGGTTCAGCGACCAGGTATCGTGGCAACTATCAATGATGACTTGAGTGTTTTGTATCTTTTAGCAGAGTTGATTGAGACCTATATTCCTGAAGCTCGTCCCTACAATCCGATGGGAATCGTGGATGAGTACTTTAGAACCTTAGAACTTGAAACAAACTTCGTGGTCGAGGCCAATAACATCCGCCGCTTCCGCGAAAACTTTAAGTCCAACGAAAATATTAAAATCCCCAAGGTCTATCTTGAAGAATCCACAGAAAGAGTCCTCGTAATGGAGGCCCTTGCTGGAATTCCTCTAAGTCAGGAAAATGCCCTTCATCAGGCCAATGTAAATCCTGATGAAATCATTCGTATTGGGCTTGGTGCTTACCTGAAGATGGTATTTAACGATGGCCTCTTTCATGGCGATCTCCATGCGGGGAACTTCTTTATCCTTCCAAACAATCAAATCGGCTTGATCGATTTTGGAGTTGTCGGTCGCTTAAATACGCGCACGCAGACAGCTATTGCTAATATGCTTTTAGCTTTATCTAAAGAAGACTACGAGCGTTTTGCTTTTGAGTTTGTCGACTTAGCCCCTTTTACGGATAAAGTGCACATTGATCTTTTTGCAAAAGACTTACGCGAACTCATCGCCCCTTACTTTGGGTTGACGTTAAGAAATGTAAATTTAGGAAAGATTCTTATGAAGTCCGCAGGCATTGCGGCGGACCACCACCTACAAGTTCCTACGGATTTGATGCTCTTTTTTAAATCAATTATTTCGATTGAAGGAATGGGCAGAAAGATCAATGAGAACTTTGATATTCTTCAGTATAGCCTTCAGTTTGCAGAAGAGTTAGCAAAGTCCCAACTAGGACCGCAACGCTTTATCCACGAGATGAGCCAGATGGCGCGCGAGTCGAAGGCATTTATCAACGCCCTTCCTCGTCAGTTGAACTTCTTTTTGAGAAAGATCAACAGCCCCTCGCACGCCTTCAAATTGGAAGTGAAAGAAATCCGAGAGTTGAAGCGCTCTGTTGAAAGCTCCTCGAATTTACTATTTCTAGGTCTGATCATTGGATCACTGATCTTAAGTTCGTCCTATATTTTCGTACACCACACACAAAGTCTTATCCTGGGAATTCCTGCGATGAGCTTTATCGGATATATACTGTCAGTTATTTTTGGAATGATCGCATTCTTAAATTATATCCGTAAACCATGATGAAGGAGATTTAGCTCTAAGATGCAACAGCTCTATTATGAACTCAGTGTACTTACAAAAGCCGTCAATTTTAAAAATCTCTCGGCAGCAGCTTTGCATGTGGGCCTTAGTCAACCTCAGCTCTCTCGTATTATCGCTAAGATCGAAGACGAGTTAAAAATCGTTCTATTAGATAGATCTGCGAAAAGAAAATCTGGATGGACTCCGGTGGCCTTCGAGCTTTCCGCTATCTTTGAAAAATCCATCCGCCGTTTAGAATCCGAACTGCGCGGAGTGAGCAATAATGAAATGGTAGCAGAGCTTCACATTGGCACTCTTGAAGGATTATCGGACTTTGCTCTTAAAGTTTCTAAAATTTGTTTTAAACAGATTGGCGTTAAAAAGATCACGTTAGATATCTACGACCTCAACGAACTGGAAGCGAACTTTCTGTCTGGAAACTTAGATATTATTTTCACTTCTAAAATCCCAGGGCGACAGAAATTTAGATATCTAAAAGAAATTGCCTTTCAAAGACTTGAGAAAATTGAAACCTCCAAAGACTTTACTGTCTTGAGTTCCTTTGAATATGGAAGAGCAAATAAAAAAGAACTGGAAGTTTTTCCCCATGTCTTCGTTTCTAATTCACTATCCATTCGCAGATCTTGGTTTGATATGCATGGAGGCACAGGTCACTTACCGACTGAAGCCAAAAAGGTCAGAGCTAATAAAGAGGCTGAACCTGTTGTGATGATTGGCTCGGAACTTCTAAGTCCGATTCTTTGGGAGCAAATCACGGTCTAACTGGAGCTGTCTTTCGATCAATTTGCTTTAAGCCTTGTAATTTCAGTAGCTTATAAAGCCTAAACCCCTAGAGATCGCCGTAGCCTCAAAGGGGGTATAATACCCATATTGGGCATTATTATACCTAAAATGGGTATTTTACTCCTAATTAGACTTGATCATACCCATATTGGGCATTATCATACCCAATATGGGTATTGAAAAAGTTAGTGACACTAATAACTCCAGAAACTCTCCGCCTCACAAGAGCTTGATAGACAGCTTATTCACCTCAACGCAGAAGAAGGTTCTCGGCCTTTTATTTGCTTCCCCAGATCGAAGTTTTTTTACGACGGAAGTTATTCAGCTAACTGGCGGCGGTAGTGGCGCCATTCAAAGAGAGCTTCAATCATTATCAGAAGCTGGCATCGTTAGTATAAATACAAAAGGCAAACAGAAATATTATCAAGCGAACAAGGCCTCTCCAATTTTTGAAGAACTTCATAGCATCATTCTTAAGACAGTTGGCTTAACAGAGCCACTTAAAGAGGCTTTAGAAAATCTAAGACAACGAATTGATCTTGCTTTGATTTATGGATCTATAGCAAAAGGCACAGACACTGCTGCAAGTGATATTGACCTTCTTATCGTTTCCCAAGAAGTTTCCTTAGCAGAGCTGTACGACACCCTAACTCTTGCTGAAGAAACTTTGGGTAGAAAAATCAATCCAACACTTTACACTCGAGATGAGTTTAGATCTCGCATTGAAAATAAAAATTCGTTTGTTTCAAAAGTTCTTTCTGATAATATTATAATATTATTGGGAGAAATTAATGCCTTCACAGCCCCTTGATAATTTAGTTAAGATCGGCCAACTCAAAGAGGAGCCACCTTCTAACGACGAATTAACAGGGCTTCTGCGCACCGCTCGTTTAAAATGTACAGACTCTCAAAACACCGCTCTTAGCCTCGAGAGCCGCTTTGAGTTGGTCTATAGTGCAGCCCATTCTTTTGCTTTAGCAGCCCTTCGCTCGCATGGATATCGTTCAGAAGATCGCTATACAGTTTTTCAGTGCCTAGCTCATACCTCTAATCTAGAGAATGCGAAGATTCGAATTCTCAGCGATGCCCACAACAAGAGAAACCTCGCAGCGTACGAGGGGAAAGTAGATATAAGCGAGACGTTCGTAAATGCACTGATTGATGTCTTAATAAGTCTTCGAGATTTCTGTAAAGACTTAGATCCTAAAACTTAAGTCATTGTATTACTTGTACTGACTACTCAAGCTTTCAGCCACTTCAGCCGACTCATTGATCACGCGCTGACTAACTGCGGGAGTTGTCCCGAAGTAACCAAAGATGCGCACGTTTTGCGAATGCCAAGTTTTCTTAGAGAGATTTTCTAAATTAAATTTATTGTTTTTATAGATCTCTGTGTTCCAAATTTTTTCAACTTCTAAATGTCCACGTTTTTTAGCAACCCACTGCAAACTTGCTTGAGTGACGTGACAGCTTACACAGTCCATATTTTCAGAAGTATAGTTTTTTGGATTCTCAATACGATAAGCAGCACGTGCTTCAGAAATAACAATGTCGTTGGCACTTTCATCAAGACGATTGGAATTTGCAGCGAGATTATTGAGAGTGTCCTCGCCTTTCGGAACTGGAGCAATTCCACCACCTTGAAATTCATCGGTATCTAAAGCCATGTTCACGAAGCTCTGGTTTAAACGCCCACCTAGGCGAGGAATTTCAAACATCTCTAATTTCTTATCAACAACTTCAAAGCCAGCAAAGACCCACATCATTCCATTGGCTCTCAAAACCATCGCAGTCACTCGGCTTAAGTTCTCTTGGCCAACGTATTTTAATAAAATATTCTGGAACTCTTGAACAGATTCTGCCTTGTCGTCTTTTCCATACCAAGCCGGATGAATATAGAGAGGCGTATAACCTGTGTTTGCTGAGTGCCTATCTCTCCAAGCCTTAAGATCTTTTAGTAAATTCTTAAACTCCTCAGCCGAAAGGTCATGAAAACTATGCATCGTTGCGTCTTCGGCTTGTAACTGGCCACGCCGTCCTTCGGCCAAAGGCTGCCATACCAGCCGAACTTGAGGTTGGCATTTTTGAGGAGTGAGTTTTGAGAAGCATGGATCAATGCGCACACCAATTACACGAGACGCTGATAGACCTTCTTCTCGCGTCAGCCCCAAAGTAAGTCTTGGAATTTCTGTAAGGATTTCCGTCCCAATGACAGGTCCTTTTGAACCCAGAGTGTCTAAAGAAAGAAGCTTATTGCCAGCCACCTTCTGAGGAAGGGGCAAGAGATAAGAAACATCATTGAGATCCCATAGATTCTTTGCATGAACCTGGGAAAAAGATGAAACAATCAAAGCAGCGACAACAAGACTCACCAATTTTTTCATGTCTATTACGTGCCTTGGGTTTTTAAGGGATTCAACAAGAATTCCTTAAAGAACCTGATAGGTCGGTAATTGAAAATGGATTGAAAATAAACAAAAAAAGGGCGGTTATTAAACCGCCCTTTTCCAATCTAGTTGTTAAGATTTGATTAACCCAAAAGCTTCAACGCAAGCTGTTGAGATTGATTTGCCTGGCCTAGAACCGACACCCCAGCTTGTAACAAGATGTTATTTCTTGTCATCTCTGAAGTCTCTGCGGCCACGTCTGTGTCTCTGATTCGCGAGTTGGCTGCTGATAAGTTTTCATCCGCAATCAACAAGTTATTCGATGTCGACACAAGTCTATTCTGTAAAGCACCAAAGTTCGCACGAATAGCATTCACTGATGTCAGGGCTCCATCGATAGTGCTCAAACTTTTTTGAGCGCCGTCTTTCGTTCCCACCCCTTCAGCTGTTAAACCTAGGGCTGCAAGTGAAGCATTCGCTGCTCCAGAGTTAAAACTAATTCTGTCACGGAAAGCGTCGTTGTTCACACCCACTTGGATGTCAATCATGCCACCTGTTCCATTCAGAAGTTCGTAACCATTGAACTCTGTAGCTTCTGTAATACGCTGAATCTCGGATTTTAGTTGTTGATACTCAACATCCAAAAACTTTCTCTCAGTGTCTCCGATCGTATCGGAAGATGCTTGAACTCCTAATTCTCTAAGACGAATTAACATATTAGAAACTTCGTTCAAACTTCCTTCAGCCACCTGCACTAAAGAAATACCGTCGTTGGCATTTCGATTGGCTTGGCGAAGTCCTCTAATTTGACCTTTTAAGTTCTCACTGATCGCAAGTCCGGCAGCGTCGTCGGCAGCTTGGTTAATTCTAAATCCAGAAGCAAGTCTTGCCATGGATCTATTTGAATTTAGCTGCGTCATATACAGATTTTTTTGCGCGTTTAATGCTGCTACGTTTGTACCGATTCTTAATCCCATTCTATCCTCCGTGCATCTTCCTCTTCCTCCCTGAATAATTGCCATCCATTGGCATAAGGCGCGATCCGTGCACCTGTTAATTAATAAAATCAGAACTTGCGATATGAAGTTCCTATTTACTTTTCGGAAAAAATATAAACTTGCTTGAGTCTAGTTTTTGTTTTTTATTTTATTTTTTTGCTGAAACGTGAACTGAAAAAGTTTGAAGAGATGAACGCTACACTTGTCACTTAGACAAAGCATTCAATCAAAAAGAATCGAGGATTTAATCCTCTTCACACACATCGAGTTCTTGGCAATAGATGCGCCACTCTCTTTTGTGCTTCGTAGAAAAATGAAGCCGCCGCAATGGCGGCTTCGATCGCAGGAAACAGATCAATATAGTCAGCTCTTTTTAACAGAGCTTCGGGGTAACACTCGGCCCGACTTCACTATTGTGTCATCGGGCTGAAGGGTGATCTTGATCTTGAAGATTAAGATCGGGAACCTAGGTCACTCTCGATTAAGAGAATGACTTGTTCAAGAGTCCTAGTGCTGTATTTGCTTGTTGGTTCGCTTGTGCTAGTACGCTAGTACCTGCTTGCAACAAGATATTATTTCTAGTCATTTCAGATGTCTCTTCAGCTACATCCACATCTCTGATACGAGAGTTGGCAGCTGACATATTCTCTACTGAAACTTGAATGTTTGAAATCGTAGATTGCAAACGATTCTGGATCGCACCGAAGTCTGCTCTCATTGCAGAAACACTCACGATCGCTGTATCAATAGCTGCTAGAGCATTTTGCGCCGAAGCTTTGTCAGCAACTGATGTTAGATTTACACCCAGTGCTGCAGAGTTCGCGTCTGCTTTAGAAGCATCAAAAGAAATTCTATCAATTTCTGGATTATTTCTAGTTCCTACTTGGAAATCTAGAATTGAACCCACACCTGCTAAAAGTTGAGTTCCGTTAAACTCTGTACCTTCAGAGATACGATCAATTTCAGATACGAGCTGATCATACTCGACGTTGAGGAATTGTCTCTCAGTCGGCCCAACCGTGTCAGAAGCCGCCTGCACTGATAACTCTCTCAGACGAATTAAGATTGAAGAGATTTCATTCATGGCACCCTCTGCAACTTGTACTAGAGAAATACCATCTTGAGCGTTTCGAGAAGCTTGCTTAAGACCTCTTACCTGAGCTTTTAAGTTCTCAGAGATCGCTAGGCCAGCAGCATCATCCCCTGCTCTGTTGATTCGGAAACCTGATGCAAGCTTTTCCATGCTCTTATCAAGACCGATTTTGGTTCCCCATAGAACCCTTTGGGCATTTAACGAAGCCGTGTTCGTATTAATTCTTAAACCCATAATTCCTCCTCCTTGAAGATTTGCTGAGTTTCGATCCTTGAAACTCAGTGCACCTACTTGGTGCGAATGGGTGATTCATTTCTTATTTCACTCATCGGAGCTGTGAGAAATTCCTAAAGTGATACGTCTCATTTTTTTACAAAACTAGGCTAAGGACTCGCTCCTAAAGTGCTCTTCTCGAATATATACACAATAGAGCGTTTCAACATGTCTCAAGTTTTTTAAAGCAATAAAGAGTGGCTGAAGGCATACACAGGAAAAATAGAGCGTAAAAAGAAACCTCTATATATAGAAGAACGGCTAAAAGAAAATCACTCTGTCCAAGAGTCCTGTATAAAACTCTCACACAAATTCCTATTCTTAAGATTTCGCAGTGATGTGTCGATGCGCCCTCTATCTTTCCATGGAGGATCGACATGAAACTACCCATTAAAATACTTACTTCTCTCTTAGTAGCCTTCACTCTCTCTGCCTGCGGACCGGGACTTGTCAGTTTGCCGGATGATCCAAATAATGAACCTGCATCAACTCTTCCCAACGACGACAACACGTCTGCCGGAGTTATCGAAGAGCCAGACAGTGAAGAAAACATTGTCGAAACTCCGCCACCACCTGCTAGCGAGAGAGAACAAATTCTTTCTCTTTATGATTACCTTGATCCTAATCAATTAGTGCCCACGGCTGCTCTAGAAGACGCCGTTATCTATTTTCATAAGAACAAAGCCTCTTTTAAAAATCAGAACGTCCTGTCTATCATCGACTATCGCAAACGCTCTTCTGAAAAACGCTGGTTCTTTATAGATTTAAAAACAGGAGCGGTGAACTCTCTGCACGTCTCCCATGGTAAAGGGTCTGATAGCAATCATGATGGATACGCCGAAAAGTTTAGTAATGTCTCTGGTTCTAATGCAACCTCTTTAGGTTTCTATAAAACTGCGGAGACCTATAGTGGCAGCAATGGGTACTCGTTGCGCCTCGACGGTTTGTCTTCCACGAACTCTCAAGCTCGCTCTAGAGCCATCGTTGTTCATGGAGCAAGTTACGTACAGGATCAAAATATCGTCCAAGGAAGAAGCTGGGGATGCCCCGCCGTTTCTCAGGCCAATCATCGTTCCGTCATTGATCGTATTAAGGGTGGAAGCCTGATCTACGCTATCGGAAATTAGATTTTATGCGTCCAATGAAACCCCAGATCTAGGTTCTTTTTGAAGCACTTCCAACTAGACCTAGAGACATTTAGAAGCTTCTTCATTGTTTCATTGGATTCGTTGACATCTTTCCTTTTAGAATGAATATCTAACCTCCAAGGGGCCTTAAGTTTCTATAGACCAGAGGCTTCTTACAGTGCGCGCACCTCCTAAGGAGAGATTATGGAAATTAGAGACCCTGTCCACGGATCATTATTTTATTCCGAGCAAGAAGTTGCTGTTTTAGATACGGCTGAGTACCAACGCCTGCGCGCTATCAAACAATTAGGATACGCTGAGTTTAGTTTCCCAGGTGCTACCCACAATCGTTACATTCACTCTGTCGGCGTAGGTCACCTAGCGGGACAAACTTTTGATGCCATTTTCAAGGTCTATCCATTTTCTCGTCCCTCGGTAAAAACGCGTTTTCGCCAAGTCCTACGATTAGGGGCTCTTCTTCATGACGTGGGCCATGGACCTTTAAGTCACACCACTGAACAAGTCATGCCTCACCTTTCTGAACTAGAGATCAAGCTTTATAAAGAGCAAGAACAGTACGGCGATGAAGCACACACGGTGATGAATCACAATCGTCGTGCGAATCATGAAGACTATACGATTAAGTACGTCACTGATTCACAAATCTCTGAAACAATTGAAAAACAATTTCCTGACATTCTTCCGATTCACGTTGCTTGTTTAATTGATAAGGCCCTGCACTGCCCTGATGATTTCTTTGTGGATGGCGGTGTCGACTTCAGACCCATCCTGAGCCAACTAGTCAGCAGTGAACTCGATGTGGATCGCATGGATTATCTTGAAAGAGATAGTTACTTCTGTGGAACAAACTATGGAAAAATCGACACGGCTTGGTTGATTCAAAACATGACCTTCCATAGACGTGAAAATAAAATGTACTTGGCGCTAAACCGCCGCGCACTTTATTCTTTCGATGATTTCTTGATCTCGCGCCATCACATGCACTTAATGGTCTACTGTCATCACAAGAGCATCATCTATGAAGAGATGCTCAATCGCTATTTAACATCTCCGGATTGTACATTCGTACTGCCAGGAAAAATTGACGAGTACACGAAATACAATGACTACCGCCTGCATGAACATCTCACTCAAGCTGAAAATCCTTGGGCGCGAAGAATTGCAGAACGAAGACCTTTTAAAGTTCTTATCGAGCAGCACAACACTTCAGAGTCTGAACAACCTGAGAAAATCAAAGAAGCCTTGGAAAAAGAAGGACTCGAAGTTATTAGAACTTCTTCCAAAGCGCGTCTTTCAAAATATCATACGGCTTCTCCGGAAGAACGTGCTTTACAGATTTATGTAGTTGATCAATACGATCGCTGGTCTTCACCAGCGCCGATTAGTCAAACGACGGAGATTTTCCAACGCTATGAAGGTGCTCGTATCATCGATCGCATCTATCTCGCTCCAGAAAATATCCAAATCGGTGAACAAGTTTTAAAAAATTTGAAGCTTTCTTAATACCCTAAGGAGTGATGGCCTGAGCCATCACTCCTTAGCTTCCTAGCCTTTCAGGCAGCAATGAATCTGAGCAAAACTCAAAAGCATTAACTTTTGTTTAGTTACGCTTTCCTTTGGTCTCAAATCGAGTCAACAAAAACAAAATGAGCACGACACGTATACACTCCTCAGATATTATTTAATCTGAGGTCCCTATGAAATATCTGAAAAATCTCTGGTATGTGTGTTGTGCAGTCTTCATCTCGGGCTGTCTTGGTCAAATTGACTTTCAGTATTCAAAGAATCCAATTAATGACATTTCTCCAGTCAGTCTGAAGCTCAACACCCCCTCTCAGAGTGCCTCGAACACGGCCGCAATTGAAATCCAAGCAGATGGAAGCCCAGGCGCTAGTATTCAGTTATTCTCTGATCCTCTGTGCCTTCATTCTTTAGAATCAAAAAGCACTCCCTCTGGAACCACTGTGTTCACTTTAACTTTAGAAGACTTTGGTAAATATAATTTCTATGCCCTACAGACAAAGGATTCCAAAACTTCTACTTGTACATCCGCCCCCCTTACCTACTCTTACCTTCCGCCAAAGATCACTGCTCTTACTTCCCCGCTGGGACTAAGTGATGTCGGAGTAGTTCCTGATATTCAAATTGCCGCTCAGAGCATCGTGAAGAATAGCCTCGTCACTTTCTACTCTGCTCCAGGCTGTCTTTCTCCTAGTGTCGCTGGTTCAGCGCCAGAGATTCAGAACTCGGCCACTATTTCCTTATCGCTATCAAGCGATGGACAGTATGAGTATTATGCCAATCAGTCCATCAATGGCGTGACCTCTGAATGCTCTTCGGTAAAATTAAGCTATGCTTTGCGCAGAACTTGCGACAGCAGCGACCTTGCAGCCACTGGGTATGCTAGAGGAACAGGGAGTAAGTTAGATCCATTTATCATTTGTTCTCCGACTCAATTCAATCGAATCGGAAGCCAGGCTTCTGATTGGAATAAATCCTTCACGATTTTAGAAAGTCTAAATTTTAATTCTATTCCAGTATCTCGTATCGGTGGTGATTCGTGTTCGATTGCGCAGTTTACTGGAGAAATTGACGGCAACAATAACGAACTTTCCAATATCACCATCAATGGTACCACCTACGCTGGTGTGTTTGGCTGCTTTAATGGTGTTATAAAAAATCTAAAGTTTAGAGATATTTCTCTGACGGGAACCTCCTATGTCGGCATTATAGGATCTGCTGGAGTTGATGATTCATTGAATACCGTAGCACGTGTTTCAAACATCCATGTTGAAAATGCCACAATCCAAGGGAATAAATACGTAGGAACGATTGCTGGTTACGCGATCAATGCAGAGCTAGATAAAAACATTGTGACAAATCTGACGATGACTCCCACTGGGACGACACCACAATGGTTTGGCGGTATTGCGGGTTTTGTTGAAAAGCTTTCCATCATCAACGATAACACCGTCAGTATTTCCGTGGCAGGATCCGTAGGTACTCACATTGGTGGTATCGTCGGCATTCTTAAGCAATCCACGATTAACTTTAACCGAAGCTCGGGTTCCATAATTCAACGCCAATACTCAGGAGGAATTGCTGGACAAATCACAGCTCCTGGCTCCGAACCCGGCTGCCTTAGTTTTTCAGATAATACGTCGAGCATTTCTTTTCCTTTTAGTGTAGCGCCTCGAAATACATATATCGGGGGCCTTGTCGGTCAACTCACACGGTGTGATGCTAAAAAGAGCAGTGCCAGTGGGAACATTGATGCTAAAGAGTACTTGGGAGGCGCCTTTGGAGCGATCAACAGCTCAAATATCAAAGCTATTTCCGCAACTGGGAATGTCTCGACGACGACAGGGTTCGCAGGAGGCTTAGTAGGAAACGCTGAATCTAGTTTCATAGCTAAGTCATCCGCCACAGGAAAGATTCAATGCTCAGATGGCGGATTTGCAATTGGGGGATTCGTTGGATATTTGAACAATTCGGAAATCATCAACTCGTATTCTTCGGGAGATGTTAGCAACGACTGGTTAGACTCCACGGGAACGGGAATTGGGGTGTCTGAAGCTGGTAAAGTTTCTTATTTTTATACTTCCTCGACAGCTTTGCGAACGGAGGTTAAGGGTTTTTTGGGAAAAGAATTTGGAGCCGCTTCGACTTATATAAATAATTATTATAAAGCTACTGCAACAGCTAGTCCTGTTAATGGAATCAATATGGTCGAAGCCAAAACTTTAGCTGAACTACAAATTCCCTCTACCTTTAACGGCTGGAATTTTAACTTTGTTTGGACAATGGATTTAGCTCAGACTCCGGTTCTAAACACCAATCGCCTTGGCGGAACCTTCTATGTATCGACAGCCGGAAGTGACGCCAACGAAGGGTCCTTCACCAATCCTTGGAAAACTCTGACATTCGCAGCATCAGAGGCAACAGCAGGTGATACGATCATCGTACGTGGAGGGCAATACGAAGAGATATTCTCTATAACTGAATCCGGAAAGGAAAATCTACCGATAGTCTTTAAAAACTATTCGGGCGAAATAGCACATCTAAAGTTTCCGACAACTCACCCAATAGACGATATCTTCCCTGTCATACGCATTTCAAACGCATCGAATATTATAATCGATGGCTTTGAAATATCTGATATTACCACCTCCGCAAAAGACTTAGAACCAATAGGTATCCTAGTCACAGGCCACGGACAAAACATCACTCTGCAAAACCTGAAAATTCGCGATATTCGCCAGTCTCACGTTGATGGCAATGCGCTTGGCATTCTGGTGCAAGGTACCGATGCCTTAGGTTTGAAGAATGTCAGAATACTTAATAATCAAATCTCAAATCTCGAAACAGGTTGGTCAGAGACCATAGCTGTTAATGGCAATGTGGAAGGTTTCCTGATCGAAGGAAATTACTTACATGACAATAATAATATCGGAATTGATATTATCGGATACGAAGATACCTGCAGTTCTTGTCCAACGGAACTTAATCGAGCTCGCAATGGAATTGTTCGAAGCAATACAATTCTTAACTCCACGTCCTTAGCGAATCCTTCCTATGCTGGCGAGCCTGGGGCAGTGGGAATTTATGTCGATGGCGGAAAAGATATTATTATTGAACTCAATCGCCTCGAGGGGAATGACTGGGGGATTGAATTATCAAGTGAAAAACCTGGTAATTTCTTTAGTAACAATGTCATCGTTAGAAACAATATTATCTCAAAAAGCAAACTCAGTGGCATTGTCTTTGGCGGCTACACAGCGACTCGCAGTGGCTGCGTTGATTGTCATATAGTGAATAATACCTTTTTCAATAACGATCTTCATAACAGCGGTGGCTCTTTCGGCGAAATCCATCTTCAACACCGAAATACCAATGTAAATATTTGGAATAATATTTTTTACGCCGAAACCTCCCCTATTCTTGTAAAGCAGACAGGGACGAGTAACACAGGAATTAATTTCGATAATAATCTATACTATCTCGCGCCAGGTAAAACACCTTTGTGGAGACTGAATGGCCAAAGCTACACTACCTTTGCAGATTTCAAAGCCGCTGGCTTTGAAACCAATGGAGCCTTTGCAAAGCCCTTGATGGTGGGTGAGCCCGATGGAGACTTCAGGCCTCTACCAAACTCACCCACTGCTGGAACTGGTAAAATGCTTCCCACTGGTATTGTGGGCACAGTGGCCTACGGCAATACATCTCGATCCAACGGGATCAAAATAGACATAGGGGCTCATGAGTATTAATAAAGATTGCTCTGAGAACATTATTGTATAACTAAAAAATAGAAAATGGCGAGTTCATCACTCGCCATTTTTATTTAGACAATGACATTCAATTGAATCTACATCGCTTCAATAATGATAGCAATTCCCTGTCCGCCACCAATACAAGCAGAGCCCAGAGCATACTTACCACCGCGACGCTTGAGCTCATACACGAGGTGATTCATAATGCGCGTTCCAGAAGCTCCTAGTGGATGACCGACAGCAATCGCACCACCATTCACGTTTGTCTTTGCAGGATTCAATTTAAGTTCTTTTTCAACAGCTAGATACTGGGCTGCAAAGGCTTCATTGACCTCCACAAGATCCATGTCCTCAAGTTTAAGACCCGCCTTCTCTAGTGCTTTACGAGCCGCTCCGGCTGGACCTATTCCCATCACTGTTGGATCACATCCCACAGAAGCATAACTTACGATACGAGCCAGAGGTTTTAAACCCAGTTCCTTTGCCTTGTCTTCGCTCATCAATAAAGAACAAGCCGCCCCATCCACAATACCGGAAGCAGAAGCCGCCGTTACAAGACCGTCTTTTTTGAAGATGGATTTTAAAGTGCTAATTTTTTCGTAAGTAGAATCAGGCTTTGGATGTTCATCAGTTTTAATAAGAACATCACCCTTCTTTGAAGAGATTGTCACCGGAGTGATTTCTTCTTCAAAATATCCTTTATCGAAAGCCTCTTTAAAACGACTTTGTGACTGAAGGGCATACTTATCACTCTGTTCACGAGTGATTCCATACTGATCCCCCAGTTTTTCTGCCGTCAATGCCATTGGCATTTGTGCATAAGCATCCGTCAAAGCCGAAGTCATGAGATCTTCTAACTCAAAATTCCCCATACGCATTCCATCAAAGCGAACTTTGCGTGCAACATAGGGAATTAAAGACATCTGCTCAACACCACCAGCTAAAACAACAGAAGCTTCTCCGCACTCAATCATTTGGGCTGCATTCACCCATGATTGAAACCCGCTACCGCAAAGACGATTTACTGCAAGGGCGCCAACACTCACTGGCACACCCGTCTTTAATCCAATATGTCTGGGAAGATAAGCGGCATCTGCACTTGATTGAATAACGTTTCCGAAAACAACATGGTCCACTTTTTCCGCAGAAACACCTGCTTGTTCAAGCGTTCCCTTGGCAGCAATCACACCAAGCTCCGTTGCCGTAACGTCTTTTAAAGATCCACCAAATGCTCCAAAAGGAGTTCTTTTACCTGCGACAAATACTATTTTTTTATTCATGAATTAAGGGTAAGACTTCTTACCAAGACCACGCAAGGCCAATCATTGAAAGGGCCTGCTCTTTGGTATTCTTGTGACTAACTATCAAGTCCTTGTTGTCAAAAACTTTGTCCTTGAGTTGAATATCTGTTTCAGCAGATTTTGCATCGAAATTGATTTCAGCGTTCATCCAACCGGTGTACTCGACTTTAGCCATTGCTTGAAAGGCTTCAAATTTAAAAGAAAACTTATGTCGAATTCCTTCATCTTCAGAAGGTGTAATTTCGATATCTGTCTTAAGTCTTTCTTGAGCAGTCTCTGCCAATCTTCCAATCGAAGTGTCTTTGATAGATTTAAACCACAATCCGAATCCGCGATCGGCGATACGAGTAATAACAGTGGATTGGCTATCACCTTGTTTCAAATCCAGAGGAACCACCTTCGCCACGTCTTTCTGAGTGATGCGAGGAGTGACGTTATCCACGGGCACGATTAAGCGCTTAGTTGATTTCAAATCAACCTTGGCTTGAGCCACCATTGAAAACGTTAGTAATGAAGTAAGTATTATCAATATCCTCATAAGCATCCTTGTTAATGGGATATACAAAGAGCGTTCCATCTTTAGCGAGCGAAGTCCCATTAATTTGGAGATAGGAAGAATCTGACAAGGCTTTCATGGCTAGAAACTCAACAAGTGACAGGCTTCGGCGCAACCGTGACGATATTCTGCACATCTATATATATGTATGAAGGCAGATCAGTGCCGTCTCATTTTGAGCATCAACCTTGCAACTCCCCCCAGTGAATTAGCGGGAATAAAGGATTTAGGATCGAGCGAGCAAGTCTTTTCAATAAGTTAGGGACGAGCAAAGTTTGAGACTGACTCAGTTTGGAACGCAAAAAAAGGAACTTGGCAAAAAGTTAAACACTGGAGCATGTATGACTTTTAGGAATGTCTTAAGAAACACGATGGTGGTTGCTATAGCAGCTAACTTCACCATTCAGCAAATACCATCAACTGCGATGGCGATGTCTATGGGTCTTCCCACAACTTCGTCTTCAGCAAAAGAAGAGGAAAATGTCGTTCGAACGAACTTCACCGTTCCTTCTGCCACACAAAACTCTGGTGGCGGTTCTTCAAATCCAAGTTCTACAGCCCAAGCAAAACCTCCTAAAGCGGTGACCTCGAATAATAATCTTCGTATGGGTACAGCGCGAGTTCCCGAAGCTTATAGCTGTCCTCTTTTTGATAATCGCCCTCATGCGGAATTACTGGCTGCTATTGATTCACTTAATAAAGAAGTTAAATCCTCCCCGGAGTGTACTGGCAGTCCTTCAGCAAAAGCCATTGAGGAAAACGGTAACACTATCAAAGATAGCGTGGCCTTTCTCCAAGCCTTCATGAATAGCCCTGACGCAGCGGCAGTCAATCCAGGCCAAGTGGATCAAACAATGACTGCAGCTCTAGCTGCCGTAGGAAACTTGGGTGATATTGTTAACAATAATAATTTTCTCAACTCCAAGTGCGGTCGCCAAACAATGTCGACAGGTAAAGTTCTTCTTGCACTCAACGACGTAATTAACGGTATTGCTCCATTTGCGTTACTTGCTGTATCTATGAGTGCCGCCATGGCTCCAGCTCTTCCTTTCGTATTAGGTGGTGTTGTTGCGACAAGTGGTATTTCTGCTATTGCCAAGATGATTGAACAAAACACTCTCGACATGTCCAACGCTGAACATAGAAAAGCGGTTCTTCAGAACACGTGTCAGTTCACGAAAGTGGCCCGTAAAGTGCGCTTTATGCAACTTGCCCAGAGTGGAAAAATTGATCGCATCACTGCTGAGCTAGAGCAAAGTGTTGATCTCTATAACGCAAAATTTTCTAACCCTTCGCGCGAACTTACCGCACTATTGAAGTATCGCGACACCGCGATGAAGGTAAACTCTTCTATTGCGGAACAGCTAAGAAACGATACTGCCGATATCAATATGATCGAAAATCAAATCGCGCAAAACAGTGATGATTTGATGGTCTGTACACTTGCTAATGAGCTTGTGAATTGGGCACGAGACGGAAGAACTTTCCCGGCATCTGTGTTTAACAATTTAGAGCGAGCCACTGAACAAGGTGATCGTACACAAAAACTTCAAGCAACTTCAATGCGCACGTTACACACAAACTCTATGCAAAGAGTTACTCACTACGCTGCTATTGCTTATGAAAGCCGCGAGAACCTAGCCTATTGTGCACAAGCTGGTAGATCTTGGATCAATGGCGCACGCCAAGCATCTTTGATGACTTCTGCAGTGATAGCTAAATCAAATAACGATTTAGAATCAGAATTAACACGTAACACTGAATACCGTCAGTGGAGCGCACAGTTCCAACGTATTGAACAAGAAAAGTTAACTATCAAACGCGTTGAAAAAGCTATGCAAGAACTTGCTAAAGACAACTCGATCATTGATAGATCTGAACTTGCTCAGCGTATGACCAACTTGAAATCAGGTCTTTTTGGCTCAAGAAGTTCATGGAGCTTTGGAAAACCGCCGGTACTTGCGTGGATTGATCATACAAAGAAAATGCATGATCAAGCAGTATCAGCGTTCCTAACTGGTATGAGAGAAGTTCGTCGTGGGTCTTATAGCTTAACTCCTGCGGGTCGCGGACAGCATTATAAAGTATTGAATACTGGTCACATGGTTATTGATCATAAGATGCAAGAGGAAAGTCATAAAATTTCCCAAGCTCTTGGCAATATCAACTTACGCGAGCTTCCAGTGGGTTCTCGTGAACACGAAATCATGTGTCAAAATTTAGAATCTGCATGGTTGGATTGGGCGGCAGCAATTGATCACGTCGGAGCAATTCAATTCTTCTGTGACATGATTGATCCAGTCCTAGACGCTAAAATGGACACTTCTGTGATGCACGCATGCCGTGGCAACACGCAGTTAAACGGAAACACTTACGTAAAATCTGTCGTGGACCAATCTAAAGACACATTGATTCGTAAGGGCTACCAAGCTGAAGCTACATTGATCAGTCAAAAAATGAAGAACCTTCAATGTCCAGTTCCAGCGATTTCAGTTATGAACGACTAAGATATTCATTTCTATAAAATTAAAAAAGGCAGCTTCATCAAGGGCTGCCTTTTTTATTCTCTTCTTGTATTTTTTTTCAAGGCAAGATTGTCACCCTGCCCGAGTTCAACTGCGCAAGCGCTGTGATATCCTCAACATTCAATCCTGCTTGTGAGGTTCGCACCACCACGTCAATACCAGCGCCTATATAATCCAAAAGATCTGCGCGACTCATGAAAGTGTTTACATTAAGAATCAAGGGCCTCACCGCTGCCAGCGCGATGATATCAGATTTTAAAAGTCCGCTGGCCGTTCCCATTAAAACAAGTTGCACTCCAGCCTGTGCTAGGGCCGTTAAGTTTGCCGCCGTTAAACGGCTGCTATCGACGTACAAAACATAGCTTCCTGCTGCCGCAAGATCTAAAAGATCTGTGATGGAGTAACTCGTTTTAGCTAAAGAAACACCCACTTGAATATTCGGGCTGGCCAAGAGGTTCTGCAAATCTGTTTTTCCCAGAGGCCCTACTTGATTCTGACAGAAAGTGAGCTTAGCCACTTCAGCCAAAGACTTCATATCCGCGACCGATAAAGTCGAAGCAGAACTTGAGCTCAAACACTCACTAAACTGCGGAGGCAACGCTGCCTCTGCACCCCAAACACCAATGTATAGAAACGTAAATATTATGATTTTTTCAAGCATCACTCCTCCTTCCTTGCCGACTATTTTATCAAAGGAAAAAGGACTGAGTTTTTGTATCTTAACAAGAAGGGTAGAGAGGAGCTTTTTAGAAAAGCTGAGAAATCTTTTGAATCGAACTACTCATCATCCAAAATATAATTCAGAGGATCCACAGCAGTTCCATTGATACGAACTTCGTAGTGAAGATGCGGGCCTGTTGAGCGGCCGGTGTTCCCCACCGCTCCGATAACGTCCCACTTGCTTACACGTTGACCCGTCTGCACATAAATCTGAGACAAGTGACCAAAACGTGTCGTCACACCGTAACCATAGTCCACCGTGATAAGTTTTCCGTATCCTTCATCGTAACTGGCAAAGACCACAACCCCATCTGCTGGTGCATAGATCGGAGATCCAGGTGCAGCGGCAATATCAATCCCCGCATGAAGAGCTGTTTTACCCGAAAATGGCGACACTCGATAACCAAAACGTGATGTGATCCAACCCTTGGCTGGTTTCATATTCGGAGTGGAGTTCAGCAAACTCTGTCTTTCAGATAAGCTCTCCCAAAGATCAATCACGGATTGTTCTTTTAGGTGAGTTTCTTTCACAGCCTTTTCAATGCGCACAACTAAGGACGCGTAATCCTTATCCGTAGTTTCACGAGCCAACTCACCCGCGTGATCGTTCAAAGGCTTTTGATTTGCAAAAAGACCGTCTTGAACTTCGATCTCTTCGTTCTCTTGACGCAAATCCATTGGTTCGTATTCTTCAACAGCTTGCCCTGGAGCTGGCTTCGGCCCCATCGTTAGCTTCGTAATACGATCATCGGCTTCAATGTTCGTGATCAATTTCAATTTTGTCGTGAAAGTCTTAACACGCTCTAAAGAGTTCTCAAGAGAGCTAACTTTACTCTCAACCACTTGGAATTGCTTAATGAGTTGAGCATTTTCAGCGCGGAGACGTTTGTTTTCCATGGCCTGCAAAAGAAGACCAAAGTAATCCACAAGACCTGCTGCAAAAATAATAACAATGATAGCTGAAATAAAACTCAGAGCCTTCAGCCACGCCGCCGAGAGAACCAGCTTACGGGTCTTTCCCGTCTGATTACTCACAATAAATAACGTGACCTTCTTTTTCTCCAACTTCAAATCCTATCTTCGTACTATTCGTGAAAATGAACTAACATCACAGTGACGTTGTCATCTCCACCATTGGCAAGAGCTTGTTCTACACAAGCCTTCACAGCTTTGTCAGGTGTATTTTGATTTAAAATTTCACATATACGCTGGTCGTCGACCAATCCCGACAATCCATCGGAACACATGAGAAACATTTCTCCAGGAAAGATCTCTCTTTCAATGATGTCTGGATAAACTTCTCTCTCGTAGCCCACACTGCGCGTGATGACGTTTCTGCCTACAAACTGATCAGCTTGAGAGTCGGAAAGAACACCAGCGCGCAATTGCTCATTGATTAATGAATGATCTTCCGTGATTTGCCAGAGATTGGGACGCTTGTATAAGTAACAACGAGAGTCGCCCACGTTACCCACATATAGATGCTTCCCCCGGATATAGGCCATGACCATTGTGGTACCCATGCCCGTCAATTCTGGTCGTTCGTTCGCTGCCTTATCAAAAATGCGGCGCGAGGACTCCTCGTAACAGTTCAAAATCAACTCGCGCGGAGACATGCGATGAGCTTCCGGCTGAAGCATGATCTCTTCCACAGTTTCAACGGCCATACTGGAAGCGACCTCACCGCCAGAATGCCCGCCCATGCCATCAGCCACAATAAAGAGCCCTAGCTCCCTATTTATGAGGCAAGAGTCTTGATTTGAGTCGCGACGAAGTCCTGTGTCTGTTAAATACCAAGAGTCAAATTTCATATACTGAATATTTTCACCTTAGGTACCAAGCAGAGTCAAAGTCTGGTCCTAGACTAAAATCGAAATCTAAGGTCCGGATTCACCATCCCCGTTAATTGAAGTGTCATAATACCGATAGAGAGGGGTGAGGTCCTATGAAGAAATCACCGTCTTTCAGATTGTATGTATTGCTATCACTTATCGCCCACATCGTTGGGGGCGCGGCATTCTTGATTACAAGCCAATTCAAGGCGAAACCTCAAGAGGCGGAAGCGGTCAGCATCCAACTTCTGAATCCGGAAGAATTTAAAAAGTTAGCAGAAGCTGATAAAAAGCTTGAGAGTCCCTCTGTGCCTGCTAACCAAATCGTTGAGCAGAGCGAGGTCTCTGCCAATGAGGAAGCCCCTGAGGATTCTCGGTTCCTGAGCGCGAAAAATCAAAAAGTCGAAAAGCAGACCATCGCCCAGCAAAGAGGTCAGTTTCAGAATATTAAAAAGAGTTCTCCAGAAAAATCTGGAACCAAAGGCGATGGACAGCTCAAGCAGGCCAAGTCATCCGAAGAAGTTCGCAAAGAGGTTGCAAAAAATCTCTTTAAAACTTTTGATGCCAATGAGGCCCTTGAACGTCAAAAAGTGGCTGAAAACAAAACTGGTGAAGGTCTTGGCAAAGGTCAGGGAGAGCAAAACACAGGTGCGGACTCTGATGTCAGCCAAAGCAACGATTACATCAAAGATGTGGAGTCGGGTTTAGAAACCGTTTTGAACACGCGCGAGTTTAAGTACTATTCTTATTACAATCGCATTCGCCGCCAACTTTCCCAGCACTGGGAAGGCAAGGTGCGCGAGAGGCTCTCTAGAATGTTCAAAGAGGGACGTGCACCAGCAGCAGCCAATCAGGATCGCATCACGAAACTTATGATCGTCCTTAATGACAAAGGAACCCTTTTCGGTGTTCAGGTGATAAGCGATTCCGGCGTGCGCGACTTGGACGAGGCGGCTATTGAAGCTTTCCGAGCAGCCGCTCCCTTCCCTAATCCCCCGCAAGGGATTGTCGAGGGAGACGGAACTGTAAAAATCCGTTGGGACTTTATCCTTGAAACTTAATCTAGAGAATTAATTCAAAGACTGGCTCTTTACAGTTTCTCTGCGAAGTAGCCAGTAATTCAAAGCCAATACAATCACAGAAAATATGAGCAAGCTCAAAAGAGCTCCAGCCACATGACGTATTCCCACTTGAGGCTCTAAAATCGCCCTGCGCACAGCATCTCCAAAGTGAGTGATTGGCGTTAACCAACTTAAAACTTTCAGTCCCCAAGATAGATTGTATTGAGGCCATGACATTCCCGAAATTAAAAATGCGGGCATCGAATAAAACATCAACGCAATAAAAGCTGTCACCGAATCTTTAATAATCACCCCAAAAAAGAATCCCACAAGAGCCGCCGAGAAAGTGAATAGAAAGCTCATCAAAGCCAAAAGCCCCATCTGCGAAAGATGAGCGGGGATAGAGATCCAAGGCAATAGAACATAGATAAATCCCACTGCTAAAAGCGCATTTATCAAAGCATAAGGTAAAGACCTTCCTAAGATATAAGGCACTAGTTTTTTCTTCTCAGGAACAACCCAAGTTCCAGAATCCTTTTGCTCCGTGAGACTAAAACAAAGTCCCACAAGTATGATTTGCTGAAGAATGGCATAGATCAATCCAGGAACAAAAAAGAAACTATAATTAATCAGTGGATTAAATATTGGCTTTCTCTCAACCGCTATGGGATTCGCTAAGACTTTTGCCTTTTCTTTCGGAAGACCCGCTTTACGAAGCACATTAAAAAGAGTCCCTGCTCCGTAAACTTGTGCCACGGTGGATGTTCCCACCATTGTCGGATTTGCCAATGCAAAGTTAGATGCATTTGAAGACAGATACAACGGACTCTGTCTGAGATGCTTCTGCTTAATCGAAAAATCCCGGGGAATTAATAAGGTCGCAGAGGTTTTCCCGGCAGCCATTGCCTCTTGCGCCTCTGGCAAATTCACATAAGCTGAATATATTTGCACCTCTTCAGTCGCATCAACTTGTCGCAAAAATTCTCTTGTAAACTCTGAGCTATCTTCGACGACCACACCAATGGGGACTTCTTGCACTCTTCCGTGATAGTAAGCAAATGACAGAATAACTCCATATAAAATCGGAGCTAGAAATACCATCATACGAAGATCTGAACTCTTTAAAATTCGTTTCCATTCACCTTGCATGAACTCAAACGTACTTCTCATAACGACTTCTCCCATCTCTTCTTAAAGAAGAAATATGAAAGAGCAGCATAGATAAAGAACAATACTGCTAGATGGGTAATTTCAGGAACTACATCTAAGAAACCAACTCCCTCTTGATAAAGCTTACGATAGCCGTTGATGAAGGGAGTCAGTGGGAAAATAGCGGTAATGAATTTATAAATCTCTGGCATCTGGGAAATCGGAAACGTATATCCAGAAAGAATGAATGCAGGTGATGCCAACAAAAGCACCCCTTTTAATGCCCCGAGGGTTCTGGTTGTAGCTAGTGATATTAAAGTTCCCAAAGATAAGGCCGAGGCAATAAATAGACTTGAAAACAATAAGAGGGCCCACACTGATGATTCAATTTTTATATTGAACAGAGGAAAAAGACCTCTAAAGAAGATTTCAAAAGTTAATACTCCCAGAATAAAATAAAAAGACCACTTTCCAAAAAACCAACTCTTCGGTCTTTCTACAGTGCCATTCAATGCTGCAATTTCTTTTCTTTGTACGTGAGGAACAAAGCAAAGAGCTCCCAACAAAATCACCACTTGATGAATAATTGCTGCCCATATTCCCGGAGTTAAATAGCTCAGATAGTTGAGCCCCGGATTGTGAAGTCGTGCCATCTCTAAAGGCAACGGTTGAATCGACTCCATAGCTCTTTTTGTAGAGCTTCCCGCTTTTTGCAAAAACTTAAGCTGAATCCCACCAGAAACTGTTCCCATCAAATAGGAAATCTCTGATGCTGTTAAATTCGCAACGACCACGTTGGTTGCGTTGATCCACACCGTCACATGAGGTCGATGCCCATGTTTAATACTTCTCTGCAATCCCTTAGGAATAATCAAAGCCGCTGCGAAGTCGCCACTTAAAAATTTATCTTTCAATTGCTCTGGGTTTTCAAAAGTCTCTTGGATATTAAACGAGCGCATCGATCCTGCAAAGCGCGTGATCGTTCGAGAAATCTGAGTCTTATCCATATCTACAATCGCCAAAGGCATATTGTTAACAACATGATCAGAATATATGCGTCCAAAGAAAATGGCATAAAGCAGCGGCCATGCCACTGCTAAAAACAGAAATCCCTTATTGGAAAGGAGTCTCTTGAGCTCAAAACTCCAGACCTTCTTTAAATCTCTCATCGCCACTCCTATAGGGACACAATGGCAGTCATTCCTGGTCTTAATCCTTCAATGGCCTCACTTGGGCGAGCTCTTAATTCAAATGTCTTAAGATCAAATCGCCCTTGTTCATTTGTCGATTTCCATTTAGCAAAAGCACCTAAAGCAGAGATGTAGGTGATTTTCATATCGACAGTTTTATCAAGGGCTGGAATTTTAACTTTCACTGCTTGGTCTTTTTTAAAGTCCTTCAGCAAATCTTCACGAACATTAAATACGACCCATTGATCTTTTAAATTAACAACAGTGATCACAGGGTACCCCGGGGAAACAAGCTCTCCGGGGCTTGAAACAATTTGCAAAACTTCCCCATCCAGTGGGGATTTAATTTCAGTTTCATCTTCTGCAGCTGTCACTTCTCCGACGACACCTTCAGAGGCTTGCATCTGCGCTCGTGCAGCTTCAAATTTAAACTTTGCCTCATCTCTTTGTTGACGTGTCACAGCCCCTTCTTCAAAAAGCTTTTGCACTCTTTCAAAAGTTGTCTTAGCAAAATTAAACTGCTCTGTCGCAGCTCCTTTACCGGCCTTCGCTGACTTCATCTTTGCCGCGATTTCAGGGCTCTCAAGTTCTCCCATCACAAAGTCTTTGCTCACCGCTTGACCTTCGCTGACATAGATTTTACCAATACGTCCCGGAATTTTTACGCCAACGTCAATCTCGGTTGCGGAAATTTCTCCATAGAAAATAGGCTCATTTTTCGTACATGCCACCAACAATAATAGACTGAAAAAAAGTACTGCGTTTTTCATCATCCCACTTCCTAATTCTTAAACTTTTCTAAGATTTTTTCTTGCTGACCGCTAAATTTTAAAAGCTGAGCCAAATTTAAATTATAATCAAATAATGCTTTCAACTCTTTGAGTTGCGCTCCCGTCAAAGTCAGACTCGAGTCAATGACGTCAGAACTTTTTGCAAAACCATTTTTAAAAGCTGCGGTGTTAAGTCTTAAACTCTCACTCGCTAAAGCTTTGGTCTTTGTCGCCACTTCGTATTGCTCTTGCGCACTTAATACCTCTGAGAAATACTTCTCGACTCCGATATTGACCATGCTCTGGGCATTGTTTTCAAGATAGCCAAGTGCAATTTTCTGCTGACGAACGGCATCGAGTTCTCGCTTATTTTCGCCACCATTGAACAGATTCATCTTTAGAACAACCCCCGCAAACCATTCCGGAGCGAGTTCATTAAGATCTTTTTCATAAAGTTGATAACTTCCTACAAGACCAATTGTAGGAAGGAACTCAGACTTGCCCACAGATTCTTTAGCGCCAAGAAGTTCTTTTTTAATCTTAATTTGTTTGAGGCTGCTATTTTCAGAACGTGCCGACTGCGTATATGACTCTAAAGATTCAAATGAACGCGGTTTCATTTTGGTCACTAATACAAACTCAGTTTCATCTTGATTCAAAGTATTGGCTAGAACTTTGCGTGCTAGTTTTTCATCCCTCTGAGCCTTTGAAAGATCTCCTTCGGCTTCTAAAACAGCCACATCAATTTGCATCTTCTGGGCTCGTGCCAATTGTCCTTGTCGCAGAAGCGCCTGGGCAATGCGCTGATGCTCTTGAAAGCTCTTTAAAGACTCTTGACGGATTTTTACAACTTCACCAGCCATTTGCGCAGTAAAGTAGTGCTCAATCACATTCACTGCGGTCTGAGCTTTTGTGTCGCTCTCTTTGTGAACGGCCTCTTCAAAGAGTTGCTCTTTTGCAGTTCGGTTCGCTGTGATTTTTCCACCTGTGTAAAGTGGTTGAGCCAAAGTCAAATGCGCCATTGCAAAATCTTGTTTTTGCACCGGCATCGAAAACGAGGGCAAAGCGCTGTTGAGCTGATTTTGCACAGCTTGCCCCACTGTCGGATTTCCACCTGCCCCAGCTGACGCTGCGGCCCCCGCCGACATGATCATCGCGGAACGCAACGCATTCAAATCCACGCTGAGATCTTCGTTCAAATGCACATACTCCGCATTCAATCCGATCGAGGGAAGGTATTTACCTTTACTCCCCTGCACTTCCAGCTTGGCCGCCTCCACATTGGACTGCGAAGCTTTAAGCTCGCGGTTGCTTTGCAAGCCCTGTTGAAGAGCTTCTTCAAGGCTCAAGTTTTTGGAAAGCCCTGCTGACTGAGCAAATGCGCCCGAAGGCCCTAGGGCAACGATCAGGCCTCCAAGGGCTAAAATACCTCTAACTACATGTTTTAACTTCCACATTTTCCACCCCTAATCACGACCAAAAGCTAAGCACAATCCCCTAGAATATTGAAGTTTTTACGCTGCAATCCAAACTCTGGCCGCAAATACTGACAAGGGTCACTAGAAAGACCTTGCGTCGCTGGAAATCAATGGACTCTCTAGAGCCAAAATGCTAGTTTTCTCTCGCTAGAAAAAGCACTAATTCTAAGGAGAATATCTTGGATAAAACTAATCTGAAAAACGTCAAACCTGAAGTGCTGGATTCAATTGCTCGTAGAGCTATGTACTTGGCAACCCAGATGATTTGGCAAGCCAATCATCGTTCTGATAAAGAAAAAGGCGATCCAAAAATCGGTGGCCATCCGGCTGCTTCTTCAAGTGCATTGCACATCATGGGTGCTCTTCATCTTTTGGTGAAATCTGGTTTCGACCACATTGCCAACAAGCCTCACGCATCTCCAACAGATCACTCATACAATTACTTGATGGATCTTTTGCTAAAGAATGACCTTACAAAACTTTCTCAAGAACAAGCTGACAATGCTATGAACAGCTTGCGTAAGTTCACAGATGGAAGCGAATACGTTTTCCAATCTTACCATTCTCACTACGATCCAGATAATCACAACTTCTTCCCATCGGGTTCTGTGGGCATCCCACCTGTTGTTGCTGGTTACCTAGCTCTTGCTTACCGCTATGCACGCGAACACGGCTATGAAGTTCCAGATGCTCACTTCTGGGCAGTTTGTGGAGACTCTGAGTTCCGCGAAGGCTCTTTGTATGAAGCAGTTCCTGACTTTGCAGAGCGCGAGCTTGGCAACGTAACGTGGATCCTTGACTACAACAGACAGTCTTTAGACGGTCACCGTATCACGAATAAAGAAATCATGAATGGCACTGATGCTGACCGCGTTGAAAGAACAATGGCGGCCAACGGTTGGGAAGTTATTCAAGTTCGTCACGGTCGCAAGCGTTTAGCTCTGTTCGACAAAAAAGACGGGCAGCTTTTCAAAAAGTTCCTAGAAGAAGATATTCAAGACTACGAGTTGCAATCTCTCCTTCTAGTTCATGACATGAAAGCTTTGAAAAAAGGCATCGCTAAAGAATTCCCTGCAATGAAAAAATTCTTAGACAGCGTTGACGATCAAGAGCTTTACGATGCATTCCGTGACTTCGGTGGTCACGACATGATCGCTCTTGCAGAAGCTATGGAGAAATCTAAGCTTTCTACTCGCAAACCAACGATCATTATCGCGCACACTCTTAAAGGCTGGGGCTTAAAAGCAGCAGCGCAACCTGGAAACCACTCTTCACTTCCAAATGAAGATGAAGTGATGGCTCTTCGTGCTGCCCAAGGCATTAGCGGCGATAAACTTTATGAGCGCTTTGATGCAAAATCTGCAGAGGCTAAATTCTTAGCTGCGCGCTCTGAGAAGCTCTACAGCGAAATCAAAGCACAACACGCGTTGAAGGCAAAAAACCAAGAGTTTTTCTTAGGGAAACTTGAAGAGTTCGGTACAATTCCAAATTCTCTAGATATCAACACCAAAATGACAAGCTATCCTCATACACAATGGATGTTGGGTCAGCTAACAGCGAAGCTAACACGTATTGCAAATACTCCACTGAATGAAGCGGAGTTAGGTGATAAACAAAAGCCTCTTACTGATCACGAAAAGCCATTCAAGCTTCCAGGTGAGCTATTCCTATCAATGGCTCCAGACGTGGGAACATCGACGAACTTGAATCCAGCGATGGACGGAAAGATTTTCGGTGCCCCTGTTGTTCACGATATGGAAACTGAGCTTGGTGTAAAAGATAACAAGCTTCCTGACCTGGTTCCTGGCGAAGAGGCAAATGACCGCTTCTTACGTTTTGAAATCGCTGAAGGTAACGTAATGTCTTGCGTAGGCGCGTTCGGAAAAATGCGTGATATGTTAGGAATTCCACTCATCCCATTGATGACTGTTTATGACTTCTTCATCAAACGTGCATTGGATCAGTACTTCTACAATCTATACTGGAAGAGCTCTTTCATCTGCGTTGGAACTCCATCAGGTGTGACTCTTTCTCCGGAAGGTGCTCAGCACGGTTGGAAATCTGACATCCAGATCCCAAATCAAATCACTTGGGAACCGTACTTCGTCCAAGAACTGGATTGGATCCTTGTTGATACAATCAAACGTCACGTTCTTAACGACAATGCGGGCAGAACTGGAACTCTTCTACGCCTTGTAACTCGTGGTGCAGAACAAAAAGACATGCTTCACTTCCTGAAAAAGCAAGCGCGCTTTAAATCAGGCATTGAAGGCACTCTTTCTCGCGCTGAGTTCCCGGTAGCTGGAGCAATGAACGAAGAAGAAGTAGCTTCTATGGACGACAATCAAATCATGACGACTGTTCGTGAAGAAGTTCTAAAAGGCGCTTACTACCTTGTTGATTACCGCGGTTACGCTGGCTACGAGCCGGGCGATAACGTTGTCAATATTTTTGCAATGGGTGCACTCGTTGGTGAGGCATTGAAAGCTTCTGAAGCGCTTCTTTCTCGTGGCATTTATGCCAACGTGATCGTGGTAACTTCATCTGATCTTCTTGCTGGTATCCAAGGTCATGAAGATGACTACGATTACTTAAGAAACGGTTTGGGCTTGAATGCGAACCTTTATTTAAGAAAAACAGAAGAGGTTTCTTCAGGAGACCTTATCACTGTCGCTGGTAAACGTGTTCCAATCGTTACTGTATTCGACGGTGAAGCTGGCCTTCTCGATAACTTAGGTTCAATCGTTGGTGTGCGCCAAGAAACTCTAGCGGTTCGTAAACACTCTAAGTGTGGAAGACCATCTGAAATTTACGCATTCCACGGCCTAGACGCTGAATCTGTGGTTGAAGCTTGCGGTAAAGTTTTAGCTGAAACAGCTCTTGAACAAGTAATCGTTTCAGAAAATGCACTGACTGATGCTCAACAAGCAGAAGGCAGAGCCGGTCACTGGACTGATTTGTGGCCTAGCAACACTCCTGTGCAAAAGCACTAGAGTGCTCCTTTAAGGTTTTAGTGGTCTTTCAGACGAAAGTTCTTGAAGGATCACCTAGAACTCGGCAAGGATGAAGCATGGATTATAAAGACTTAGCTTCCAAAGAACTCCCCTTCGACGGGGAGTTCTTTTTATCAAGAAAAAAGAAATACTCCGAACTGATCTTCTTCGTGCACTTCTACGAAGGTAATAAAAAACAACTACTTCGTCATATTCGCGCTGTTAATGAAATCGGCTTTGATGCCTTCGCCTTTCATCTCAAAGGCGACATCCAAAGCGCTCTCTCTATTCGTCCACTCATCAGTCGTTATGGTAAGTTTGGGACTAAACATGTTTACGCCGATCAAATCGAAACTCTTTTAAATCTGATTCCTGGAAAGAAAATCATTTTCTCGTTTTCTAACCCATCGGCCTCTGCCATTGAAGCCATGGCGCGAAGATACTGTTCTGACACCGTTGCCCTTATTTGCGATAGTGGGCCCACCGCTAAATTTATTCCCTCAGCCTTAGCTCTTATTTCGCAAAAAGCGCAAAAAGTTCCATTTATTTTTAGAGCCGTTGCTACGCCGGTTTTTAGCCTTGCTTGGAGTCCATACCTACACAAGGACCTCAAAGAAGATCTGAACTCTTTCCCTCAGGACTTCCCCATTTTATCTATTCGCGGTTGGAAAGATGCTCTTATTCCACCTGCAGATATTGACGGAGTTTTTGAAGGGCATCCGCAACTTTCTTGGAGCAAACTTTCTTTACCAGAAGCTGAACACCTCACCGGTCTTCGCGACTTCAAAGAGGAATATCTTCCGACTCTGACTCGATTCTTAAAGTCTGTCGGCACTGAGGAGAAAACCACTCCTGCTGAGCCCCCTATAAACGAAAAAGAAAAACTGTAATTTTCCATAATTCACAGGCTATCGTCTGTGAGTTTATTAAAGCTTGGAAATTTTAATCCTCCTTTCACAAGGGGGATTTTTTTTGACCTAAACTATACAAACCAATCTTGCTAAGGACTTTTAAGAGCAATCTATTTCCATCTGTCTTTAGCAGAGCTCTATCGGCCCCATTACGGATAGGAGGTTCGTATGTTTGAATTGGATAAACTCCCTCACCCAAGTTATTTACCTTATCCGAATAAATACACCTCGGCATTTTTCACCAATAATAAGGACGCCCAAGACGCCGTGAACGAACTCTTAAATGAAGGGTTCACCATGGACGACTTCTTTGTGTTTCAAGGCCCTCAAGGGTTGAACGCCATTGATGCCGAAGGCGTGCACCACAACCTCTTAGCCCGCTATATGAGGCAATTTATTAAGTTCTCGGCCTCTGCAGAATGGGACTTTCTCAGCAGTGCCGATCAAAACCTGCGCGAAGGGCACTTACTGATTTGCGTGCTCACTCCGACCGAGCAGGATAAAGATGAAGTCGTTTCATGCTTCCAAGGCAAAGGGGGCTACGATATTAAACATTTTACTCCCATGTATATTGAAGATGTTGAGTGACACGGTTTTGTGAGATAAGGCTACTTATAATTTAAAAAAGGAAGTAGCCACATGGGTGATTTAGAATTCCATCTTTATAAAGTTCCATCAGAATCTGGCGATTGGTTAGCTGTTTATGAAGGTAAAGAGATTATCTTCATGGGTAACTACAGCGTTGGAAAAAAATCTTTAGAAAAAGACCTAAATGAGTTCTTCCATAAAAACTACCACTTCCATTTAGGCTCTTTTGAGGCTGTTCCGTGGACAAAAGGGAACTTCTGGAAGAAAAAACACAAAGTAAAACTCCAAGGAACTGAGTTCCAAGTAAAAGTATGGCTAGAGCTTGTGAAAATTCCACGTGGCGCCACTGTGACTTACTCCGATCTAGCAAAGAAAATGCGCAAACCGACGGCTTTCCGTGCAGTGGCCTCAGCTGTTGCAAAAAATCCTGTGAGCTACTGGATTCCTTGCCACCGCGTTGTCGGCAAAGGCACAAGCCAGATGAAATACCATTGGGGAGCAGATACAAAGCGCGCTCTACTGGTTCAAGAAGGCGCTCTTTAAGCTCCCAAAGTCCCTTAAAACCTGACGAAAGTCCGTATTCAGGGCTTTCTCGATAAGCCCTCTTGATTTACATATAATTTACATAGTAGATTATATGTAAATAAGGGGCTTACTCATGAAATCATCCTTCGATGATAAAAATGATCTTAGAAACACTTCTGATTCCTTTGATGAATCCTCTGCCGACACAGCAGATGATTGGTGCGACCCTGCCTTCCATCAAACCTCCGCCAATCTCGACGATCCTTGGAGCCAAGACAATTACCATCAAGAAGAAGCCCCTCCCGTAAAAGGTGCTTTTGATTCTTCTGATAATGAAAATGTCCTGAGCTTGGTTCCTTTTGTCGAAGCGGAGCACGTTAAGCCCCCTGATGGAGTTCCAACAGGGGTTGCCGTCATTGATAACTTCCTTCTCTGGCAAGGTCTTCCACAAGGGGATCTCAGTCTGTTTCAAGGACTCCCTGGCACTGGAGCGACTTCGCTTTGGATTCAAACTTTGCGACAAGTCCATTCTGAAAACAAATGGGCAGCTTGGGTGAATAGTGAAACGCAGATTTTCCCAGCTCACCTGCAAAGCCAAGGTGTTAACCTTAAAAAATTATTAGTCCTTAAAGAGCCCCAAGAAAAAGAGCAACTCTTCTGGGTTTTGCAGGAGCTTATCACTAGCTCTCTTTTTGAGGTAATCGGCTGCAATCTCAAAGAGATGTTTTTAAAAAATCACCAACTGCAAAAACTCAAAAGACTTTGCCGTCTGCACAAGGTGGCCTTGGTGCTTGTAAATCCCGAGCCTCTTAAATTTGTGAACCCTCTTTTTAGTCTGTCTATTTTATTTCAAAGAGACTTTGTGACAGTTCAAAGAGCTCTGCATCGCCCAACCCCTTTTAAAATATCTGGGAGCATGATTCATGCGAACTTTGTGCATCAATTTAAAAACACCTCTCGAAAACTCCTGGGCTGAAGCTTTTCTAACTCTCAGCCCTCGTGTGCAAGTACGCCATCCTAGCTATATTTTTATAGATATAGCTTCGACGTCTCATCTTTTAGGTGGAGAGAAAGATTGTCTTTTAAAAGCTCTTGAGATCGCCAATCATTTTTCTCAAGATGCCACGGCTGCTATTGCAAACTCCCCTTACCTTGCTCAACTTCTCGCAAAGTGGAAACCATTTCATATCTCCGAGACTTTAAATGAAGTGGAGTCTTTGAAAACTTTAGGACTCGATCCCTTAAAAGATCTTGAGGGCTTAACTGCTTGGCCCCAAACCACAAAGCTCGATCACATGATTCAAGTTTTTCACTCGCTAGGCGTGCATTCTTTAATGGATGTTTACAATTTCCGTATTAGCTCTCTGCGCGAACGCTGGGGCGAGGCTGGAACTTTGATTTGGAAAAGATTGCATAACGAAGACTTGCAAGTCATCTCTGCATTTACTCCTCAAGATCCGCTCTCGTCTTACGGATATTTTGATGACCCTATTCACAATGTTTCACTCTTGATGAATCATCTTAAGCCTTCATTAAATCACCTCTTCTTACGACTTCAGGGGCTTTCTCGTTTTGCCCAGAAGCTTGAAGTGATCTTGCACTGTGAATACTCTCATCGCAGATATTCTTTAGCCATTGAGCCCGTAAGCCCTACGCGTGACCAAGTTCTATTTGAAGATCTTCTTGCAAAAAAACTTTCTGATTTAGTGCTAGAAAATCCTATTCGCGAGTTTGAAATTTCTATTTCCGATGTTCCTGAAAAAGTTCAACAACTCGATTTCTTTGAGCCCCGCGACAACTCAGAGGACCGCTGGCGACGACTTATTAGTTTTGCCAAACAAGCTCATTGCGAAATGGGTTTTTTACAAGTTGAAGCCAGTCACTTTCCAGAGCAGAGTTTCCGCCTTGTCACAGACTGGCCAGAAGATTTCAAGGCCCACGATTTTGTAGAGCGTATTGATGAGGCTGTGCAAATTAAATCTGTCTATGCCAAAGGGCTTGCCCAATCCCCTCGTCCGTCTTTACTCTTAGACAAACCCAAGGCCCTCACTCCTCAACAAGTACAAGCCTTGCAATTTATTACAAAATTTCCAACTGAGAGAATCGAATCCTCTTGGTGGAAAACAACAGAAACAGACCTCAAAAACCGCGACTACTATTTTGCATTTTCTCAGCATGATCAACTTCTGTGGGTTTTCAAAGATCGTATAAATTCACAGGTATATCTGCATGGCTATTTTGATTAGTGGAAATCATAAAGTAAATCTTCCGAGTAAGAAGATCACACAAGCTATCAGCACGAAAAGACGCGCTCGGGGTTTCGTCGAACTCCTAGCGCGCAGTAACTTTTCTTTTCTGCAAGGCGCTTCTCACCCAGAAGAACTTGTCCAAGAAGCTATTCATCATGAATATGATGGCTTGGCGATTTGTGACCTGAATGGTCTTTATGGAGTCGTGCGCGGATTTCAAGCGGCTCTCAATCCTTCTCTTTTTTCTGCTTCAGCAAAAGCCAAAGAGGGCTTTCGCTATTTATTTGGTACAGAACTCACCCTGACAGATGAAACTTCTGTGATCTTAATGCCTATCAATAAACAAGGTTATTCGCACCTGTGTGAACTACTCACTTTAGGGAAAAGACAGGCGAGCAAAGGTTTTTCTAAACTCAGCCTTGCTGAAATTGAAAGACTGAATGAAGGGCTTCTCTGCTTTGCTATTCCACCTTGGAACACTGAACGCTATGAAAAACTAGAGAGCATATTTAAAGATCGCCTCTATTTACCTTTATGGAAAGACTTTACGTGGGAGTCCCAAGAAATTTACCGAAAAGCTATGGAGCTTGAAAAATCTCATCACGCGCAACTCTTTGTAACCCAAAGACCCTTTATGCATCATCGTGATCGCAAACCCTTATTTGATGTCTTAACTTGCATTCTGCATAAGACAAATCTTGAAAGTGCTAAAAACAAACTCATTCAAAATGGCGAACGACATCTAAAAAGCCTCGAAGAAATTTCAAATCTTTGGAGTGAGCGAATAGATCTTGTGGAAAAAACTGTGGAGATCTCCGAGCGCATTGAATTTCAACTAGATCAGATCCGCTACCGTTATCCCCATTCAAATTTACCAGAACAAAAAACTCCTTCAGAGCATTTAAAAGATTTGGCTTACAAGGGTGCCGAGAGACGCTTCCCTCAAGGTGTTCCTGAGAAAATTCTGCGCGCTATTGATTATGAGTTAAAGCTGATTCAAGAAATGGAATATGAAGATTACTTTCTCACTCTGAAAGAAATCTGCGACTTCGCTGAAAGCAAGGGCATTCTCTATCAAGGGCGCGGCTCTGCTGCAAACTCCGTGGTATGCTTTTGTATTGGCCTTACCGCTGTAGATCCTACGCAGATTGATTTACTTTTTGAAAGATTCATTTCCAAAGAAAGACACGAGCCTCCTGATATTGATATCGACTTTGAGCACTCACGCCGTGAAGAAGTTATTCAGCATATCTATGAAAAATACGACGAGCGCCACGCAGCCATGGTGTGCACGGTGATTCGCTATCGATCGAGAATGGCTATTCGCGAAACTGCAAAAGTCTTTGGCGTTTCACTTGAGAAAATAAATCAAATCGTCACCTATATGGGAAGAGACGGCATCCGTCGTCTCTTAGAACCTGAAGCCGCAGAGAGATTCAACATCCCCGCAGATTCATGGCAAATGATCTTAAGTCTGACTCAGCAACTTCATGGATTTCCCCGTCACCTTGGGATTCACACAGGGGGATTTCTCATCACACAAGACCCTATTACCGAAATGGTTCCTGTTGAAAAGGCCACTATGAACGGACGCTATGTTATTCAGTGGAACAAAGATGATGTGGCGACTTTAAAGCTGATGAAGATTGATATTCTAAGCCTTGGGATGTTGAGTTGTCTGAGAAAATGTTTTGATCTCTTAAAACATCATAAGGGAATTTCTTTAAACTTAGCCTCGATTCCCCATAATCACCAAGCCACCTATGAAATGATTGGCAAGGCTGACACTGTCGGAGTTTTCCAAATTGAGTCGCGGGCACAAATGCAAACTCTGCCGCGAATGCTACCTAAAAACTTCTACGATTTAGTTATTCAAGTAGCCCTCATTCGTCCCGGCCCCTTACAAGGGGGCATGGTTCATCCTTATTTGAAGCGACGCCAAGGACTTGAAAAGGTAGTTTACGCACATCCTTTTTTGGAAAACATCCTCGGGAAAACCCATGGGGTGCCCATCTTTCAAGAACAAGTGATGAGGATTGTTATTGCCCTTGCTGACTTTTCTCCGGGTGAAGCCGATGAATTGCGCAGAATTATGTCCTCAGCTTGGCGCAAGAAGGTAACCATGAACGGGATTCGTCAAAGAATCTTAGATGGCTTTACTCGCAATCAAATCTCTTCCGACTATGCCGAGCAGATCTATAAGACCATTGAAGGTTTTTCTAATTATGGTTTTCCAGAAAGTCATGCCGCAAGCTTTGCACTTTTAACTTATGCAAGCTGCTATCTCAAAGAGACCCATCACGATGTCTTTACTTGCGCGATTCTCAATAGCCAACCCATGGGCTTCTATGCCCCACGCACTTTAATCGCCGAAGCACAAAGACATGGAGTTTCATTTAAAGCCCTCTGCATTCAGAACTCTCAATATGATTACACATTAGAGGCAAGCTCTCAGGGATTTTGTATTCGTGTCGGTTTCCGTTCTATTTTTGGTGTGCCCGAGAAAGCTCTGCAGGAAATCACTCAAACACGGAAAGAAAAAGGCCCTTTTAAAGATCTCACCGACTTTATTCAGCGCACCTCTTTGCCACGCAGTGTACTTCTAAAGCTTGCAGCAGCAGGAGCTTTTCAGTGTTTTGAAACCAATGCCCGAGAGCTTATTTGGAAAATTGAAGCTCTTAGCCTTGATAACGAAAGCTTTCTTTGGGGACACGCTAAGGAGCAATTTGAGTTTGAAGATGAAGATGCAGAAAACCTTCCGTTTGAATCCCAATGGGACGAATTGCAAAGAGAATATGATACAAAAGGGTTTTCGATCCATTCTCACCCCATCGCGGTGCTAAGAACTCATCTGCAGGGAAAGAATGAAGACTATATTAGGAATCGCTTCGTTCCCTACTACACTTCCCAAGATCTCACGCGCCTTAAAAACAAGTCTGCTGTGCGTCTGGCGGGACTCCTTGCCGTCACACAAAGACCACCAACAGCCAAGGGCATGTGCTTTCTCACTCTTGAAGATGAGAATGGCTTTATGAACATCGTCGTTCACCCTGACGTCTATCAGAAGTATCGCATGAATATCTACGGTCATTCACTTTTAGAGATTCAAGGGCATATTGAAAAAGTAGGTCGCATCATCAATATACGGGCGGCGAAGGTTCTGCCACTATGAGCTTCTTAAATCCTCCCGCCTGCATTCTTCAATAGACAAAAGGACACGTCTGATCTTAGATACCCTCAGTATGATTTATGAAGCTTTGATCTTTTTACTCACTCCGACGACTCCTCTAGCCAAGAAGTATGGCTTTCTTTATCAGTCCATCGCTCTACAGCAGCGCTATAAAAGATGTCGCTCCTTTTGGTTGAGCCACCTTAAAAACTGTCAGGACCTATTCTTAGAGACCATCAAAAATCTACCACAGAAAAAGAAGGTCATCATACTTGGCAGCGCCCACCTTCATGAAATCCCCCTTCATCTTTTAGAAGAGAACTTTGAAGAAATCGTACTCGTAGACGTGATTCACCCCCTTCGCCATCACATAATTGCAAAAAAGAATAAACGCCTCAAACTCATCACTCTGGATCTCTCTAAAGCCCTTGATAAACTGGATCAAGTCAAAGACCTCGAAGATCTAAAAAAACTCACAGTGACTTTAGAGAATGAAGATCTTTTTTCTTTCGAGGCTGATTTGGTTGTTTCAGCAAACATCATGTCTCAATTAGCGTTGCTTCCCATGGAGCATGTTGAAAAGAAAACCAAAACTGCCTTGGAGCTTCCTGAAAAAGATGATCTCTGCCGCCGTTTTGCAGAGATGCATTTAAAATCTTTATTAAGCTGCAAAGGTAAAAAACTAATCTATGCTGATCGTGAAGTGATCTATCTAGATAAAGACGAGAACGAAACCTATCGAGGTGGATACGCCGTGGACTTTACAAGTTTTGAGAAAATCAAAGATTGGGAATGGTACATTGCCCCTCTAAATGAAGCTTCTAAAGAGTACGCCCTTAAAATGAAAGTGGAAGCGTACTCAGCACCCTAGGTGAAGTTTCTAAATTTTCAGTGCAATATAAAGACCTTCATAGGTCGGAACAATAGCGCTCTGGTAGCGAGAAGGATCCGCAAGCCTTGCATTGAACTCATTCATGATGCGAATCTGCTTTTCTGAAAACTTTTGCGTAGTTTCAGCTCCCCAAACAGCGCCACTTAAAAAAATATTATCCGCAAGCACCAGACCACCTGAACGCAAGTTTTCCTCTGCCCAGAGAAGATAATCTAAATAAGCCGCTTTATTACCATCGATAAAGATTCCATCAAAGGGCCCCGCTGCAGAAAGCTCTTTGAGTTTCTCGCGCGCGTCCCCTATGACAAGATGGACTTTTTTTGATCCCTTTTCGATCTGAGAAAAAACTTTATCTGCACACTCTGCATGTTTGGGATCTTTTTCCAATGTCCATAGCTCTCCATCATTGGGAAGAGCTTCCAAAATATACTGAGCAGAAAGTCCCGTTAGCGTACCAATCTCAATAAATTTTTTGGCACCGTGAATTTGAATCAAAGTCTTAATAAGTTGTGCTTCAGCTCGGACAACACTGATTCTCTCTAGACCTAAGTCTTTAGAAAATTCACGCGATTGATTCTTCAATTCTCCTTCGACAGGAGCTAAAGAGTCTATATAACCATCTTGTTCCGTTTGATGCACACTTCTCATGGAACTCACATTCGCATGCTTTGCCACAGTTGTTAATAAGATTGTTTTCCATTGGAGAAAACGGCAAAATAGAGGGCATGAAACCACTGCTCGTTTTTGATCTCGATGGCACGCTCATCGACTCAGCTCCAGATATCATCACTGCTGTTAATCGTACTTTGATGAATCACAAAAAACAGACTCTGTCTGACGAAGTAATTATTTCCCACATTGGTGAAGGACTTAAAAAACTCATCGCTGATCTTTTTAGAGAAGACCAGCTTCCTCCGGCTGAAGTAATAGAAGTCGAAATGGAGTTTTTAAGAATTTACGAAGCTGAGATGTTTAATAAAACAAAAGTCTTTAACGGCGTGTTTGATTTTTTAGAAAGTTATGATGGCCCTATGGGGATTATCACCAATAAAAATGAACGACCGGCAAAAGCCATCATTAAGCATCTGGGCCTTGACCGCTTTAACTGGGTCGATATCTATGGCGCAGATACGCTGGCAGAACGCAAACCCAGCCCACTGCCTTTAGAGACAATGATGAATAAAGCTCAGCATTCAGTGCAGTCGACATTTATGATCGGCGACGGGATTCCCGACGTTCTTTCTGCTTTAAGGGCAAAAGTGCCTTCCATTGCTATTGGCTTTGGTTACACCGCGGTTCCTCTGCTTGAAAAATACGAACCCAAGGCCATCCTTCAGGGCTATGATGAGCTTCATCAACTCATTGAAAACCTGAGACAAATTTGATGACGCGCCCTCGCATGAAAAAGGGCTAGAGTTATATGAGGAGACTTGCCTCATATCAACGCGAACTATATAAGATGGAATTTTACAATGAGGGAGGAATACTCCGGTGAGCGAAATTTTACTAGATGTGCAAAATCTGAAAACTCGTTTTCAGACAGATGAAGGCACCTTCTACGCGGTAGATGACGTCAGCTTCTCCGTAAAAAAAGGGCAAACACTTGGAATCGTTGGGGAATCTGGTTGCGGAAAATCCGTAACTTCTCTTTCCGTCATGCGTTTGATCCAAAAACCGGGCAACGTTGACTCTGGTAAAATCATGTTCAAAGGGGAAAACCTTCTCGGTTACTCTGAGGATAAGATGCGCAACATTCGTGGAAACGAAATTGCGATGATTTTCCAAGAGCCTATGACTTCCCTAAATCCCGTTTACACGATTGGCGACCAGATCGAAGAAGCCATTCTTTTGCACCAAAAAGAACTTTCTAAAGATCAAGCTCGCGAAAAGGCGATCGAAATGCTTCGTCTTGTGGGAATTCCAGCTCCAGAAAAGCGTTTTCACGAATATCCGCACCAACTTTCAGGCGGTATGCGCCAAAGAGTCATGATTGCCATGGCAATTAGCTGCAATCCTGAACTCTTAATCGCGGATGAGCCAACAACGGCTTTGGACGTAACAATTCAAGCTCAGATTCTAGATTTAATGCGCAAACTGCAAAAAGACTTTAATGCCGGAATGATCTTGATCACTCATGATCTCGGTGTTGTTGCAGAGATGTGCCAAGAAGTTGCTGTTATGTACGCGGGTCGCGTGGTTGAGTTCGGCACTGTCGAAGATATCTTCTACCGTCCTAAGCATCCCTACACTCGTGGTCTTCTAGATTCTATTCCGCACTTTGAAACTGGACAGAAGCTAGAGCAGTTAAAAACAATCAAAGGGATGGTTCCAAGTCTTTACAATCTTCCAAAAGGTTGCAGATTTGCGGATCGCTGTCCGTATGCTCAAAATGATTGCCGAGAGTCTTATCCTTCCACTGAAAACCTTCGCGGCATTCATAAAGTTGCTTGTTTCCATCCACTTTCTGATGAGGTTAAAGCTTAATGAGTACACCTTTATTAAAAGTTGAAAACTTAACTAAGAGCTTTCCTATTTTCGGTGGCCTTCTGAATCGTGAAGTTGCCAGCGTAAAAGCAGTTCAAGGCGTTTCTTTTGAAATCAATAAAGGCGAAACTTTAGGCCTTGTTGGTGAATCTGGTTGTGGTAAGTCGACTCTAGGTCGTTGCCTCACTCGCTTACACGACACTACTTCTGGAAAGATTTTTTATAACGGTCAGGATATCACTGATATCAATGGTGAAGAGCTGCGCGAAATGCGCAAAAAAATCCAAATCATTTTCCAAGATCCGTTTGCTTCTCTAAATCCACGCATGACTATCGGTGCGATTTTAGAAGAACCTCTTGTCATTCACGGACTCGGCGCCACAGCTCAAGCTCGCCGTGATCGTGTTCATGAATTGATTGATCTTGTGGGTCTTCGCCACGAGCACCTTAATCGTTACCCGCACGAATTCTCAGGTGGTCAACGCCAACGCGTCGGCATTGCTCGCGCCTTGGCTGTAAACCCTGAGTTGATCGTCTGTGACGAGCCCGTTTCAGCACTGGACGTTTCGATTCAAGCTCAAGTCATCAATCTTTTGATGGAGCTTCAAGCAAAGCTCGGCCTGACGTACATCTTTATTGCCCATGACCTTAAAGTCGTTGAGCACGTATCGACTAAAGTCGCGGTTATGTACTTAGGAAAAATCGTGGAAATGGCTGAGGCTGAAGAGCTTTATCTGAATCCAAAGCATCCGTATACGAAAGCTTTGATGTCCGCTATTCCAGTTCCAGATCCTCGCCGCAAAGATGACCGTATTATCCTTACGGGCGACGTTCCGTCTCCAATCAATCCACCATCTGGCTGCCACTTCCACCCGCGCTGCCCTATGGCCATTGAGGATTGCAAGACTATCGTCCCGACTTTGGAAGAAAAATCCAAGGATCACATCGCATCTTGCATCCGAGTGTAAAGTAGTCGTCCCCGATTTCCGATAAGCTTCCTATAGTTAGGGAGCTTTGGGGAATGAAAACTCGTGGTAAAATTTGGGTCATTTTTGATGCTGAGGCAAACACTCAGTCCAAGCCAATGTCTGTGGTTCAGGCCCAAGTCACGCTTCTTACAATTTCCTCCAAAGACACATCTAAATTCTTCCTCTGGACACCAGGGTGGGATACTTGGGTCTCAATACGAGAATTTCTAGATTCTGATCAGAACTATTTTGTTCTTGCACAGCCTCCACAACCGATGCCTCCACCAATGACAGATAGAACTCAAAACAAAGCTCCTAGCGAAGAAGTCACTCTGACTGCTACTCGCAGCCATCATTCTTCTGAGCCTGATTCTGCGTACACTGAGGTGGACGTTGGCGACGGCCCACTTAAGCATGTAGAGATTGGTGGATACCATTCGAAGGATTTCCACGGCGCTGAATTAGATCTTAAGAACATTCGAAACATAGAAAAAGAAAAAGAAAAAAAGCTCAAAGCACAAACTCAAGGCGCTGAAAGCAAAGACGATGGCGGAGCTGATCGAAGAAGAGATCCTCGTCATAATTTTAAAATTGAAGTCGTCTTAGTTTCCAAAGCGCGTTCCTTTAGAACACATTCTCAGAATATTTCTTTAAGCGGAACCATGCTGGAAAAAGAAATCCCACGGGATTTCTTAAATACTCAATTTGATCTTATCTTGGTCAATCCCTTTGAACCGAACCAAACAAAAGCGCGCCTGCTCTTTAAAGCTAAGATTGTTGGCGATATGACAGATCCAAGACGCTTAATGTTTATTGAACAAGACGAGGCTATGACTGCTCGTTTAGATGCCCTCTTAAAGGCGTATGTAACCTATCAAAAACAAGTTAAGAAATCGGCAGGCTAAACTTAATTTCGCCCTGTCACGATGATCGACCAACCATCTAGAGTTCCTGTGTTCCCCGATGAACCATCTATCACCTTTAAAGTCCAATTCCCCTGCGAACGCTCTCCATAGAATGCATTCGTTAAGAATTGACGATGCGATAAATTCTGAGCTCCCTTAAGGCCATTATTCACATTCCAAATAATGCTCTTTGTGCCTTGCGGAGAAGTGAGTTCGATACCCAAGTTCCCTAAGAATGGATGAGTCACGGTCACGGAGATTTGCACAGCCTCCGTCAATAAGTTATCAGAGATATAAATTGCATTGGTTACACCCGTTGCTGAAAAGTCAGGAATTGCAACTGGTGTTGGAATATTTCCTGTTCCCGTCGCCGTACGTAGAGGGCCAAAACGATTGCTAAAACTCGTCGCCATCTCCACCGCAGCGTCGGTATTGACTCGCCCAAATCCATACCAATTATGAAATTCATAACCAGCTTTATTGCGAATCCACCCCTGCTCATAGACATGCCCCATCGGAGATGTCATGTTCAATGGATGATTGATAGCGCCGATAGACTCATGAACTTTGGTCGCTGTCGTGGCCAAGATATGTTTTATTTCACGCCAGCTCAGCGTTGGATTTGCCTCTAACAGTAAGGCCACAACTCCAGACACCAAAGGTGCCGCGGCTGATGTCCCCGCAAAAAGTGTCGTGTACTTGCAATCCGTATTTCCCTCGCCCCCTCTTTCAAAAGCGCGCGCGGATTTAGAATTTTTATTAGCAGTTCCCACATTACATCCAAGACGATCTGTCGTGACGATAGTCGGATAATTCTCGTTATTCTCTCCACCAGGTGCGGAAATCCAAACATTCGCTCCTGGAGAAGAATACCCCGCAGCAAGGGGCCTAGCCTGAAGGGCTGCCACAATGATTGTAAACGGCGTTGTGTTATCGACGTCAAAGTTGGCGTTGCCAAGACAAGTTTCGTTAGGGTTTGCAAGACACTTCACACTGAATTCGTTGCCAGAGGATTTAACGTAAATTCTGCCTAGGCCGTTTCTTCCATTCATAGTCCCATTCTGCATTTGGGATAGGAAGAGAGGAATTATCGACGACAACGAAGTTTGTCGCGACCCCCAGCTCATATTTACAACATCGACGTTCTCCGAGACTTGTGCAGCCATGGAGGACTCTGTTAATCCTTGGCTCAAAAAATTAGAGGAAATAATTTCTGCCTGCGGTGCGACTCCTGCAATACCTTTTCCGTTATTGCGAATGGCACCTATAAGTCCTGCGACATTGGTTCCATGATTAGAATCAGCGTTAAGTGGCAGCGCCGAAGCAGCGTGCGTAAACGCACTTGAAGATGTAAAGTTCAAATGAACATTGCCAGTCTTCATATTGCCATTAAGATCCTCATGAGCATGATCAATACCATCATCCGAAACTAACACCGTCACACCTTGACCTTGAATACCAGCTTCCCATGTTCGCGCTAGCTTCAAATCATTTCCAGGAGTTCCGACATTTTTAGAGAAAGTTCCCTGCCCTGTATTTAATAAATACCACGCCATTGGAACAAGAGGATCTGCACCCACCACCGTCTTTTCTTCAAAGGCATCAAAGCCCTCACCAGCACAGTTTACAAAGAAGACCCCTGTGATGGAGCTTAAGATCAAAACAAATATAACGGAATATGCTTTGGCTTTAAAATTTCGCATAGTCTCGACCTAAAACTTCCATACGCACCGATTTAAAATTCGAGTCCCGCGAAAGGACTTCAAACACTTCGACAAAATTAAAAGGAATATGCAAAGGCTTCAATAAAACACTTCGCGAAAAATGACCGATAATTTGAAAATCATTTTCTAGGCTCAAGTCGTCTAAATTTACATTATCAGCAAGTTCTAGAATATAAACACCAGAGATAACTCCTGCTAACTTTGAACTCTCATCATAAACGACTGGATGATCATCTTCTGAAAGGATCTCTGCATTCTTAGCATTGCTAGATGGAAAAACATCATAGCCGTTAACTGAGGCAATGGCGTTTGCGTGAAGTTGCTCTCCTTGGAGGCGAGCTCTAGTCCCCACCCAAAGCTTCCAAGATGTTCCTTGAAATGCGCGATAGCTGCGCAGAACTCTTTTATCGATATTTTTAGGCGCTACACCACGAGACTTTACTTCAGGAATATTATCCAAACGGCGACCGTGAAAACCTTCTTCTTCTGATTCTTGTGCGATATTTGTCGAAGCTGGAAGTTTACTCACCACAGGTGGCTCACCTTGCGACTGGGATTCAGGTGCTGCGCTATTAGGATTCTCATGCCCTTGAGTCTGCGAGTTTGAGTCGATGGATGAAACACGAACAGACTGGGATTTACCTGAAATAAAATAGGCAAAAGCAAAGCCGATAATGAGTAAAAGTAGGCCCCAACCAAAACGTTTCATTTATATTATTCTAACCACAGGCGACCTTTTGTGGCACATTTTCTGGAAAAAACTATTGCAAGGTATAGGGGAAAAAAAAGCGCCTCAGAATGAGACGCTCTTAAAAGCTAATTAGGTATTGAGTTTCAGAAGAGTTTCGACTGTCTTCTTAAGCTTTTCGATGTCGAAAGGCTTTTTGATATAATCATCGGCACCAATTTCAAAGGCTCTGCGCATATCTTCATCTGAAGACTTGCCTGAAACGAATACCAAAGGAATTTTCTTGAGGTCTTTATGTTCTTTAAGAAGCTGCGCAAGCTCAAAGCCATTCACCCAAGGTAAGCCCACATCCATCAAAATCAAATCCACTGGATGATCGTCGAGGACGCTTGAAAGCTCCGTTCCATCGGCAGCAAGCTTAGTAATATAACCTTCAGACTCAAGGATTCTTTTAAGGGCCAAACGCATTGTCTCGTCGTCTTCGATAACCAAAATAACTTTGGGATCTAACTTCTTTTTAGCTTCTCGAAAAGAATCCAATGATACCACTTCTTGACTGGCAATACGGGACTTCGTCATCTTTTCGATTTTAGAAATAAGTTCCTTGGTGTTTATTTTTTTATCTTTCATATAGCCCTTAAAAATATTTTGCTTTAAGCCTCTTGAGCTTCAAGCCATCTTTCGCAGTCGATCGCTGCCATACAGCCGGTTCCCGCTGCAGTAATTGCTTGGCGATAAACATGATCTTGAACGTCTCCGGCAGCAAAAACGCCGGCGATATTAGTATAAGTACTATTTGGTTCAGTAATCAAATAGCCAGTCTCATCCATGTTCAAAATACCTTTAAAAAGGTCTGTATTGGGCTTATGTCCAATAGCGAGGAAGAGTCCAGTCACTGCCAGTTCTCTTTCCGAACCATCTTTTGTGCTCTTAATGCGGGCCCCAGTCATCCCTTTGCCATCACCAAGAACCTCAGTCACTTCCGTGCTCCAAAGAACTTCGATCTTAGGATTCTTTAAAGCGCGATCCACCATGATCTTAGAGGCTCTGAAATCGTCACGACGGTGAACAAGATATACTTTAGAAGCAAAACGCGTAAGGAACTGAGCTTCTTCCATCGCTGTATCACCACCACCAACAACTGCGATCTCTTGATTTCTAAAGAAAGCGCCATCACAAGTTGCACATGCAGAAACACCACGGTTGGCATATTGCTTCTCAGAAGGAAGTCCCAAGTACTTAGCACTTGCACCTGTAGAAATAATCACAGACTTTGCTTGATAGAGCTTCTCACCCACCCAAACTTTAAAAGGGCGCTGTGTGAAATCAACCTTTGTGACATTGCGAGTGATAAAGCGAGTTCCAAATCTTTCAGCTTGGCTTCTCATCACAGAAATTAGATCTGGCCCCGTAATACCTTTATCAAAACCTGGGAAGTTTTCTACATCTGTTGTTGTCATCAACTGACCACCAGACTCTTCACCTTCGATCATCAACGGTTGAAGATTCGCGCGCGAAGTATAAATCGCAGATGTCAAACCCGCAGGGCCTGAGCCAATGATAATTACGTTTTCAATAACTTGTTCCTGATTCATAAAAAACCTCTTATTAACCGAGTGATAAAAGACCCCTATAAACTACCAATATTTAATGCTCTTTTCATTACTTCTTTGCACCTTCAGGACCGCGTCAGCTAGAATCTAGCTATGCCACAAGTGACTTTTCCAAAAAAGAATCTAACGATCGAAGTCCCTCAAGGAACAAGCCTTAAGGACGCGGCTCACGAGGCGGGTCTCCCCGTCGCATCTAGCTGCAATGCCGAGGGCGTTTGCGCTAAGTGCAAACTGATTGTGATTCATGGGAAGGAAAACCTTAGCTCCCCATCCGAAAGAGAGGCATTTCTTCTTCAGCGCCTCAAGATCCCTAAGGACAATCGCATTAGCTGCCTGACCGAAATCCGTGGCAACGTCACTGTCGATGCGAGCTACTGGTAAAAATCTTTTACCTTAAAGAAGGCTGAGCATCTTGCAGAAAAGTATTTAAAACAAAGGGACTCTCTCTCAAACGATAGGCCTTAAATCCACTTTTGCGCAGAGACACAACGGCTTTGTTTGCAAGATGACAGTATCTACCACGGCAAAAAAGAAAGTACTCTTTAGAAACAGCTAATTGAGAGGCTTTCACAAGCAAGTCTTCAGCGGTGAAGGCCGAGGCCCATTCCACCGGAGAAGCCTCGCGCTCCTTTTCTTCACGCATATCCACCAAGACAGCTCTGCCCGATTTTACTTTGCGATAGACACTCTCTGTGGATAGATCCGTGCACAACTCTGAAGGAACAAGCTCTTCTGTTGCGTCGGCAACTTCCGTGCTGAGTTCTTCTCCAAGAACCTGCAAACTCTCCCATATTTTTAGAATTTGTGGACTGGCTATAGAGTAGATTCTAGAAACGCCTTTTTTCTGACAGCCCACAAGTCCTGCGGCTGCCATTTTTTGAAGATGTTGAGAAGTGTTGGCAATCGACTGTTGGATCTCACCGCTCAACTCTTCCACAGAGCGCGGCGACTGCGCCAATATTTGAACAATCCTTAAGCGCACAGGTGCTGACATCGCACTCATAATCACGCTTAAATTCTCATAAATAGACGACCTAAGTTCAGTTTCGATTATTTTCTTGTTCATTATTCAATTATTCAATAGATTACTTGAATAAGCAAACATTAATCCGGAGGTCCTACAGGTGGAATTTGGCTTACTCAGCGTCTTTGGCGCAGGTCTTTTAACTTTCTTCTCTCCTTGTGTTTTACCAATGGTTCCCATTGTCGCCGCAAACTATTTAATGTCGGACAATCAATCAAGATTTGCGCGTGTCAAAGCAACCGTCTTTTTCTCATTAGGCTTCTTACTGACCTTCACCCTGATGGGAGCAAGTCTGCCGTTTATCTCTGAAGCCCTGGGCTCTGCAAAAAACTACCTCCTCATTGCCTCCGGTCTTCTTATTCTCCTTTATGGAATGAAGATGAGTGGTTGGATTTTAAAAAACTCGGATGACTCTAAACTTTTCGGTTGGATGAGCCGCTCTAAGTACCTTCCGCAACTAGATAAATATTTTCCTAAATCAATGCATGGCTTTATTTTTGGTGCGACCTTTGGGCTTGCATGGACTCCTTGCGTGGGCCCTATCCTTGGAGGCGTACTCACTTACATCGCCACTAAAGAACGCTCCGTCACTGAAAGTGTTTTTCTAATGTTAAGCTTTGGCCTCGGGATAGTTGCACCCTTTTTGGCAATTTCTGTCGGTGGCGATCTTGTTCAAAATCAGATTAAAAAACTTCGCAGCTACTTACCGAAGATCGAAGAGTTTACTGGTTTTGCTTTAATGCTTTTGGGTGTTTATATTCTGACTCAATCAAGCTTCCCTATTGGCACGAACGAAGAAATGAACCAAGCACAGTTTCGCAATGAAAGTGGTCAATACACGACCGTTGCTGAAGCTGCGCCAGAGTCCCATAAGCTTCTTTTCTTTCACTCCACCCACTGCCCTGTATGTCAGGCAATGGAAGCCTTCTTACCTGAAATTGAAAAAGAATGCGCTTCTAAGAATTTTCAACTTGTGCGCATCAATGTCGACGATCCAATGAATCAGGCGCTCGCCAATAAATACCGCGTGCGCGCAGTTCCAACGATGAGTCTACAAGCCAAAGACGGCTCGGAGCTTGCGTACACTGTAGGTTATCAAAGCGAAATCAAACTTCGCCAAGCTATTGATATGCTTCCGGAAGTTCGATGTGCACAACACAAAGTGGTACAACCCCCTCCCACACAGATGCTCTATCAACAAGGGCAAAGTTGCGAAGACAGCGGCAATGGACTGACCTGCTAAGTTCAAAACCAGAAAACAAAAAAGGCCGTTTGAAGAAACGGCCTTCTTTTTAATTTAACAACTTTTTACGAACTAAACTTTTTGCAGACGAACGTAGTTGATCTTAATACCTTCTCTAAGAAAGATCTTCTCAAAGGCTGTTTCAAAATTCTGCGATGCCATTTCTGAGTGATGCAAATCTTGTGTTTCAAAAATGATTTTATACTTCGATTGGCGGATCTCATCCATCGCCCACAAAAAGTAGTCTAATGAATCCGTTTTAAAGTTAATAAAAGATCCAGGCTTTTGCAGGCGATGAAGAATATCTAAATTACGCAGGCAAACAACTCGGTTCTTTGGCTTCTTCGGCGAAGTCCAAGGATCTGGAAAGTGAATATAGACATCACTAATTTCATTCTCAGCAAACAACTCTTCAATATTAAATGCATGAAAGCGCGCGACGGCCGCATTCTTACAACCGGCTTTAGCAGCACGACGAATAGTTTGTATCAGAGGTTTGTATTTTAACTCCAACCCAACAAGCAGGCGCTGAGGATAGGTCTCTGCATGATGCGCAAAGTAGGTCCCATTCCCAGTACCAATCTCCACATCCAAAGGCATCTCCGCGTCCGCCTTAAACACATCAGATCTCCAAAGACCTTTGTTATGAGGAGCTCGAACTTCGTCAAAAGCAATATGCGAGTACTCTCCGTTTAATGCCAATGTGTAAGCATTCTGCACCGGAAGTTCTGAGGTAATATTAATTCGTCTTCTAATTGTTTGCGCTGTCATAGGCGCCTTGATTAGTCGGATGTGGGCCCTCGGTCAAGCTTTTCACAGAGAAAAAGATAGCCTCCTGATAAGCTTCTTGCCTAATAGGACATTGAGGTAAATCGCAGACTCGGCAATAGGACTTTTTACAAGGGTCTAAGTGAAACGCGAGTTCTCCATCAAAACCATGATCCGCCACGACCTTCTCTTCGTAAGAGTGAATAGCCGCATGAGTTTCGGCGATATTCCAAAACTCCGGTACCACCATATGAGCATCCACATGATGAAAACGCCCCGCCCGAATGACACGCAGATGGTGAATATCTATAAGCCCGCTGAAGCGAAACTTCTGCATTGATGAGGCAAGGCTTTCAACCACAGACATATCTTGCTCATCTAGGAGCACACCCAAAGCCTCTCGTACAATTTTATACCCTTGATAGACAAGCATTAGACCCAACACAATAGCAATCGCCGGATCAATCCAAGTGATGCCAGTGAAAATCACCAACACCAATCCGACAATAACCCCCACCGTGGTATAAACATCCGACAAAACATGGGCTCCACTAGCTCTTAAAGCTTCTGATTGATGCTTCTTGCCTGTACTTTTCAGATATAGCCCTAGAATTGCATTTAAGATAGCCGCCGCTGCCACGATATAAATACCGGTCTCCAACTCATGAGTTTGCGGGCCCTCTAACAATGAGTTCACCGCTTCGCGAACAATCATCAAGCCTGCAATGACAATCATCCCGCCTTCAAATGTGGAAGAGAATGACTCGGCTTTTCCGTGACCATAGGGATGCGCCGAATCGGCCGGCTGAGAGGCAAAGCGAACTACAAACAACGCCACCACCGAGGCGACTACGTTCACGATACTCTCCATCGCATCAGAAAGAACCGCTGTCGATCCCGTCATACGATACGCAAATAGTTTTAATGAAAAGATCACAACGCTCGCCACTAAAGAAATGGAAGCCGCTCTTTTGCGAATAGTATCAGATGATTTAGTTAATTGAATTTCAGACATAGACGAGGTTTATAAAAAACCCAGCCAGCATGCAAGTTTAACTTGTGAATTAACCCGCAATCTTACGACGTTTTCTAGAAGCTTCCTGAATACTGACGACTGACGCCTGGTCGTGCTTGTAGAAAGCCACTTGGTTGCGCCCATTATGTTTAGCATCATAAAGGGCTCGGTCAGCTCTGCGGACCAATTCGCGTGCAGTAATATTTTCACCCGGCACAGTAATAGCAAAACCAATCGATGACGTTAAACGGATGATATCATCTCCACTCTTAAATTGAGTGCGCTGAATATTTTCCCTTAATCTCTCACAAAAGTGCATCGCCCCTTCGTGACTTGTCTCGGTTAAAACAACCAGAAACTCATCCCCACCATAGCGAGCTGGAATATCCACATTGCGCGTATTCGCACGAATGATTTTTCCCACTTCCGAAAGAACGTAACTTCCGAACAAGTGATCGTGACCATCATTGACCGTCTTAAAGTGGTCCATATCCATCATCACCACGCAGAGATCGCGCCCGAAGCGACGACTTCTCTCAAGTTCAAACTCAAGGCGCTGATAGAGGGAGCGCATATTGTAGAGACCCGTCAGGTCATCTGTATCCACAAGTTCTTTTAATTTTTCATTGGCAAAAAGCAATTGCTCATGCAAATCGCGAATACGCAGTTGCGTGCGGATACGAGCCAATAGCTCTAAAGGAACAAAAGGTTTTACAATGTAATCATCGGCTCCTGCGTCCAAAGCTTCAATGATGGCTTCGGTGCTAGAGTTTTCCGACACAAAGACACAGGCTACATGAGACAGCCGCTCATTGATCGAGCGCAAAAGACGGATACCTGCCATCGACGGAGCCATCCAATCCAAAATGACCACGTGAGGAATCCATGACTCAATCAATGCATGAGCTTCCTCTTCCGTGGAAACACCACGGGCATCGTATCCCTCCCAGCGCAATGGCTCGAGAAGAATCTCAAGGCTCTCTGGTTCACAATCAATGACCAGGATCCGACGACTATTTGGTTTTCTTATACTTCCGTTAAAGCTCATATCACATACCAGTGTAACGTCTTCTTATTCTCATCGGTGAATAGAGTTCAGGGATTAAGGTTTTTTCTAACCCATGGACTTGAAACCAGACAGAGGCCCTAAGCCCAAGGGCCTGCTTTTCCGCGCCCAGCAAGGCTCCGACTTCCCTCCTCAGATCCCCTTCTCAACAGACGGTAATCCACCTTGCCCTAGGGTCATTTTTTCGCTATTTAATGGAGTGATACCGACCGTTTACAGAAGGATGAATAAATGAGTCTGAACTTCAAAGAAATCGAAAAAAAGTGGCAACAAAAGTGGGATGACTCCAAAGCGTTCCAAACAGATACAAAAAGCTCCAAGCCGAAGTACTACGCTCTTGATATGTTCCCTTACCCTTCTGCATCGGGTCTGCATATTGGTCACATGGCCTCTTACACTCCAGGCGATATCGTGTCTCGCTATAAGCGGGCTCAAGGTTTCAACGTGCTTCACCCAATGGGCTACGATGCTTTCGGTTTACCAGCTGAACAGTTCGCTATTCAAACAGGTGTTCATCCAGAGATCACAACTGAAAAAGCTATTGAGAGCTTCCGCAAAACATTGCATGCCTATGGCTTTAGCTTTGATTGGGATCGCCAGATTTCAACTTGTGATCCGGATTATTATAAATGGACTCAATTTATTTTTTTAAAGCTCTTTGAAAAAGGATTGGCCTACCAAAAAGAAGTGCCAGTGAACTGGTGCCCAGCACTTAAGACAGTCCTTGCTAATGATGAAGTTATCGACGGTAAATCAGAGCGTGGCGGTCATCCCGTTATTCGCAAACCGATGAAGCAGTGGATGCTTAAAATCACTGACTATGCCGAGAGACTGCTTAACGATTTAGATAAATTGGATTGGCCAGAAAGAACTAAAGAAGGTCAAAGAAATTGGATCGGCAAAAGCGAAGGCGCACGAGTCCAATTTAAAGTAAAAGGTCATAGTGAAAGTTTTGATGTTTTCACTACTCGCCCTGACACCCTTTTTGGCGTGAGCTTTATGGTGTTAGCACCTGAGCACCCTCTGGTAAAAGCTATTACCACTAGTGAGCAAAGCTCTGCTGTTCAATCTTATATCGAAGTCACTGCTCGTAAATCAGAAGTCGATCGCAAAGCTTCTACAGAAAAATCTGGTGCCTTCACTGGAGCGTATGCCGTTCATCCGATCACACAGAAAGATATTCCTATCTGGATTGCTGATTATGTTCTTATGGATTACGGCACAGGGGCCATTATGGCCGTTCCTGGACACGACACACGCGATTTTGAATTTGCCAAAGCCTTTAATCTTGAAGTGCTTCGCGTTCTTGAAGGTGGAGACGAATTGCCATTTGAAGGCGAAGGAACTCTAGTAAACTCCGACTTCCTCAATGGCCTCTCTAAAACCGAAGCCGTACAAAAAATGTTAACTCATCTTGAAGAGAAAAAGTTAGGCACTCGTGAAGTTCAATACAAACTTCGCGATTGGTTATTTAGCCGTCAACGCTATTGGGGCGAACCGTTCCCAATCGTTCACTATGCAGATGGCTCTCGTGGAGTTCCAGTAAACGAACTTCCAGTAATTCTTCCATCGGTTGCCAACTATGAACCTTCTGATTCTGGTGAAGCTCCTTTGGCGCGTAACGATGAGTGGGTTGAATACACTTCAGCTGATGGCAAAAAAGGTCGTCGCGAAACAGATACAATGCCTGGAGCTGCGGGCTCTTCATGGTACTTCTTAAGATATATTGATCCGAAAAACTCAGCGGCACCATTTGATGCAGAGGCAGAGAAGTATTGGCTACCAGTGGATCTTTATGTCGGTGGCCCTGAGCACACAGTGGGACACTTATTGTATTCGCGCTTCTGGATGAAGGTTCTTTTTGACTGTGGACTTGTTAGCCACGATGAACCCTTCCAAAAGCTTCTTCACCAAGGAATGATTCTTGGCCCAGATGGCGAAAAAATGTCGAAATCCCGTGGCAACGTCATTTCTCCTGACGAAGTGGCACAAACTCATGGAGCAGATGCCTTAAGAACGTTCATCAGCTTTATGGGTCCTGTGGATAAAGACAAACCTTGGGCTCCGACAGGTATTGATGGTGTGAAAAGATTCCTTGATCGTATCGCACGCCTGATCGTCGACGACTCGGGCGCCGTTATTACGACGGACGAACCAGCTCCTGAGGATATTAAGAAATTAGTTCACAAAACGATCAAAAAAGTGACAGAAGACATCGAGTCTTTGAACTTCAACACCGCTGTAAGCGCTATGATGATCTTGGTGAACGATTTATACCGTGCTAACTGTCATTCGGTTGAGGCTTTAAAACCACTCGTCCAGTTACTGGCTCCTTTTGCTCCCCATATGGCGGAAGAACTTTGGGAAAAAATGAAGGGCGAGGGACTTTGCTCTTTGGCTCCATGGCCAAAATATGATAGTAAGCTCGTCGCTGACGACACCGTTGTAATCGGAGTTCAAGTAAACGGGAAAATGCGCGGAACAGTGGAATTAGCTGTGGACGCTCCCGAAGACGAGGCTGTGAAAGTGGCTTTGGCACTTCCAACAGTTTCATCCGTCTTGGCTGGCAAAGCGCCTGATAAGGTGATTTACAAAGCTGGAAGGATTTTGAATTTAATTAGTAAGTAGTTGGGTCTTTCTTAATCAAGGACCCCGAATATCAACTGGGGTCCGTCACTGGCCCCGTTTGCCTGAAAAAATCAGGCAGTAACTTAGGTGAGGGCCACAGAAGATGTCTAATTGGACTCCAGAAAAAAGCGCTGCGCTTTATGGAATCAATAATTGGGGCAACGGTTATTTCCAAATCAACAATGCAGGAAATGTTTCTGTAACACCCATGGGCTCTGCTGGCCCAAGTGTTGATTTGTATGACCTGACTCAAGACCTTTTAGATCGCGGAATTCGAGTTCCTATTATGATTCGTTTTCCAGATATCATTCGCTCACGTGTTGAGCTCTTAAATGGCTGCTTTCAAAAAGCCTTCGAAGAGTACGGCTACAAAGGGGAATATCGCGGAGTTTACCCGATCAAGGTGAACCAACAGCGCCACCTCGTGCAAGAACTCGTAAAGTACGGTGCCGAATACAACATGGGCCTTGAAGCCGGTTCTAAACCTGAGCTTCTTGTCGTATTAGCATTGATGAAAGCTGAAAAAGCTTTGATCGTATGTAATGGCTTTAAAGATATCGAGTACATTGAAACGGCTATTCTTTCTCAAAAGCTTGGCAGAAACACAATTATCGTTGTGGATCGCTACGAAGAATTGAAAATGATCGTAGATGTGGCTAAGAAGTTTAATGCTCGTCCAAAAATTGGTTTCAGAGCCAAATTGAACTCTCAAGGCGCAGGTAAGTGGGTTGACTCTTCGGGCGCACGCTCGAAGTTCGGTTTAACTTCTGCAGAAATCGTTTCTGGTGTGGAGTTCTTAAAAACAGAAGGCATGCTAGATTGCCTAGAGCTTCTTCACTACCACATTGGCTCACAAGTTCCACAGATTCAGTCCATCAAAGCTTCTCTTAAAGAAGGGGCTCGTTTCTACGTTGAACTTCACAAAATGGGTGCGGGCTTAAAATACATCGACGTCGGTGGCGGCCTTGGTATTGACTACGACGGTTCAGGTCACTCTGACAGTTCAGTGAACTACTCTGAGCAAGAATACGCCAACGATATCGTCTCTACACTGCAAACACTTTGCGATGAGAGCAATATCCCTCATCCAAACATAGTTACTGAGTCTGGCCGCTTCATGGTGGCGCATCACTCAGTATTAGTGTTCAATGTTATGGGTGTAAATGATCTTCATCGCGAAAACCCTCCACGCCCGGCAACAAAAGCAGATCCTTCGATCATGCAAGACATGCAGTATGTGTACGAAAAGCTCAATGCAGAAAACATCAATGAGTGTTTCAACGATCTTGAGCAATCAAAACAAGAGAGCTTACAGCTTTTCACATTCGGTGTTCTTTCACTAGAACAACGTGCTTGGTGTGAAATGATGTACTTTGCGATTGCCACAAAAATGGTTCGCTTAGCGCGCAGAACGCCAGATGCTGAAGACATCGTGGCCGCTCTTTCAAAAGAGCTTTGCGATACTTATTTCTCTAACTTCTCTGTCTTCCAATCAGTTCCAGATTCTTGGGCTGTTGGTCAGCTTTTCCCAGTGATTCCGATTCATAGACTGAATGAGGAGCCTACACGCGAAGCGACTTTGGCAGACTTAACTTGTGACTCTGACGGTGTGATTGAAAAATTCATCGACACTGAAACAGGAACACCTAAGGAAACCATTCGCCTTCATAAGTTCACGACGGACAATCAGTACTACGTGGGCGTTTTCCTGACAGGTGCTTACCAAGAGATTCTCGGAGATCTTCACAATCTCTTCGGTGATACAGACGCCGTTCACATTGCTTTGAACGAAGCTGGATACACGATTGATCACTACGTTCCTGGAGATACCGTGACTGAGGTTCTTTCTTATGTTCAGTACGGTCGTTCAGAAATGGTCGACAGCGTTCGTAAAGCAACCGAGGAAAGCATCCAAAAAGGTACGATCACAAAGCACGAAGCCCGTCTTCTTATTAAACATTATGAAGAAGGCCTTTCCGGTTATACGTATTTGGAAGATGGCGAATAGATCATCAAAAACAAAAAGCGCTGGCAAGAAACCAGCGCTTTTTTTATATCTAAAATCAGGAAACTTTAGACAGCATTATCTTTACCTTTTCTACCGATTCGCACCGGCGGACGGGAATTCCCCACACTCCATGTATATACTCATAGAATTAAGACGCTGCCCCTTCTTAAATACTATTTCTCAAAGCGCGAAACTGACTTGGTGAAGACAAAAAAAATCCCCAAAGAGTTCTTTGGGGATTTTTAGTTTATTACATTTTAGAATCGAAAGCGTCGCGGACTGCAAACCCGATGTTGATTAAAAGAGTCAACGTCAGAACAAGGGCCACAAGAGGTCCCCACACAAGCCACTCAGCAATGGTGAACCACTTCTGAGCCTGAGCCAAAAGCTCTCCCCATGATGGAGTTGGAGGCCTCAATCCCAATCCAAGATAATCAAGGAATGAAAGAGAGTTCACACCACTTGCGATAAAGAACGGAGCAAAAGTTACGATCGGAGTTAGACCATTTGGTAAAATGTGTTTTCCGATAATACGTTTATGACTGGCGCCGATCGCTTTAGCAGCTTCTACGTACTCACGCTTTCTTAAAGATAAGAACTGTGCACGCATGTAAGCTGAGATTCCCGTCCAACTAAAGAGAGCAAAGAAAACAATCAAGAGCGGTAAACTTGGCTCAAAGATCGCAATAATAGTGATCAACATGAAAAGCACTGGAATACTTTCTACGACCTCTACCATACGTTGCCCGACAAGATCGACCTTACCACCAAGATAACCCATCAAAGAGCCCAGCGTGATACCGACAGTGTAAGTCATAATCCAGCTTCCCAAGGCAAATAGCATTGTGTAGCGGAAACCGTAAAGTAAACGAGTCAGAACATCACGACCACTCTCATCCGTACCAATCCAGTTTTGCTTTGTTGGTGGAGATGGATATGTATCAACGTCACGATTGCTCTCATAAGGGTCCCACTGAACCATTGGCCAAATAGCCCAATCACCTTCAGACATCTCCAAAGCTCTATAGTCCATCACGAAGATATCTTCGCGGCCAAACTCAGAAGGATGGTAGTTTACAAAAAGTGGAGCGTAGAACTTACCTTTGTAAGAGATAAAGTGAGGGCGATTGTTGGCCCAAAGCTCTGCGGTAAAGCTGAAGAAAAACATCAAAAGCAGAACCCAAACGGAAACCACTGCTACTTTATCTTTTTTAAATCTCTTATATCTTTTAAGAGTTAACTCATTCTTAATAAGATACTTCTGAATTGGATCCATCATTTGAAGTCAATCCTTGGGTCGATAAGAACATAGACAACGTCGCTGATAATTCTGCCCGTCATCAACAACATTGAAGAAATAAATGCCAATCCCATAATGACGTTGTAGTCACGAGAAAGTACGGACTGATAACCTAAGAGACCAATACCATCGAGATTAAACATTTGTTCAATTAAAAGAGATCCCGCTAAAAATGCTCCCATGAAACCACCAAGACCAGTGGCAATTGGAATCAACGCATTTCTAAGGGCGTGTTTAAAAATAACAACTTTTTCTGAAAGACCTTTAGCGCGCGCTGTACGTACATAGTCTGACTTCACGACATCCAACATAGAGTTACGCATCAACGTTGAAAGCTCAGTGAAGCCGCCGATCATATAACATACAAGTGGCAAGAAGAAGTGGTGCACGCGGTCCCAGATTTTCGCACCGAACGTCATATATTCATAGTCGTCGGATTGAAATCCCCCAAGAGGGAATAGATTCAACTTACCCGCTAAAACCACAATCAGGAAGATACCTAAAACCAGAGGTGGGATAGAGTAAGTTAAGTTCAAGACAACCGTAGAAGCACGGTCAAAGAAAGTCCCAGCTTTAATCGCCTTACGAACTCCCAGAGGAATACAAACCAAGTAGGTTAAAATCAGAGAGGCAATACCGAACTGAAGAGAAACCGGAAACTTACTCTTGATAACATCGATAACAGGTTCTTGGTAAGTAAAGCTCTCACCAAAATCTAGGCGCGAAAGGTTTTTTAACCAGATCCCGTAACGAACGTGAACTGGTTTATCGAAACCGTACTGCTTTTTAAGCGCTTCGATAATTTCCTCGTTCACACCGGTATCGCCGCGAGAGTTAATTCCACCACCGCCAGCGCCACCACCACCGCCGCCGCCAGCAGCACCAAAGCGAATAGCTTGAAGCTTCTGCTCAATAGGGCTGCCCGGAGCTAGGTTAATTAGCGTAAAGGTAACAAGGGTGATTCCCAAGAACGTTGGAATCATCAATAGCAATCGGCGAATCAGGTAAACGATCAAAGCGCTACTCCCAAATTTTCAAACGAAAGAAGAACAAAGAGATGCGGAACGCAGCCTATTTAGGCTGCATCCACCAGTAGTCTCTACCAATATCGAATTTAAATGTCTCTGCAGGTTTGCCCATGCGAGATGAATTTGCATAAAATGCATACTTGTCGTTAAAAAGGAACGCGTAAGGAGCATCTTCAGCGATCTTAGCGTAAACTTTTTTCAAAGCCGCTACGCGCTTCGCTTTATCTGGCTCGATACGAGCTGCATCGATCAACTTATCAACTTCAGCATTTTTGTAAGCGATGAAGTTAGATCCACCTGCAACAGCACTTGATGAGTGCCAGATTTGTTTTGGATCTGGATCAACTGAACCACCACCCCAAGCCATAGTCACAGCGTCGAAGTTTCCTTCGTCAACTAACTTAAGGAAAGAGTTCCACTCAAGATACTTAAGGTCCATTTCAATTCCGGCCTTCTTAAGATCTTCGCGGTACATTGTGTAGTACTTCTCAACGTCTTTAGATGGGTAGATCAAAGTAAATTTGAATTCTACTTTCTTTCCGTTGATTGTTTTTTCCAGGATACCGTTTTTATCAGCATCTGCCCAACCCGCTTTTGTCAAAAGCTCTTGAGCTTTTTTCGGATTGAATTCAAGTGGAGCATTGCCTGGGTTGTATTCACTTCTTAAGTAAATAGCACCATTGGCAAGATCAGACATTCCGTAACGGAACTTCTTGTTGATCTCTTCACGGTTTAGTAAGTGAGCTAGAGCTACACGAACGCTCTTATCTTGGAAGATATCCTTACGGAAGTTCCAACCGATGAAGCCATAAGACTTCGGAGCATCGTTTTCCACTTTGTGCTTGATGATTGTTTTACCCCAAGGGCTGCCTTCAGATTTTTTCATGAAAGCTTCAACACGCATGTCGATATAATCCAACTCACCTTTTTTAGCTCTCTCAAGCTCAACGTTTTCATCTTTGAAGAAACGCATAGTGATCATATCGAAGTTATAAAGACCTTTGAAAGCCTCATCATTGTTGCCGTAGAACTTATCGAATTTCTTCAATACGATCACTTGGCCACGATCAAATTTAGAAAGAACGTAAGGACCCGCACAAATTAGCTGTCTATTCATTCTCTTAGATTTTTCAACATCGCTGTAAACTTTCTTCGGAAGAACCGTTAGAGTTGCCGCTGAGCTGAAGTTGTTAAAGTACAAGTCTCTAGCTGTGAAACGCACAGTGTGCTTATCCACAACTTCGACCTTAGTTAAGCCTTCATAGTAAGGACGCAAGTGAGCTGCCTCATACTTTGGTTCAAAGATAGCGTCGAAAGAAAATTTAACGTCTTCAGCAGTTACTGGAGTGCCATCATGGAAGAACGCATCTTTACGAAGGAAGAAGGTGAAAACCTTATTATCCTTAGAGATTTCCCATTTCTCAGCCAAACGTGGAACCCAAGCGTAAGTCTCAGAGTCACGTGTAGCTAAACCGTCACACACGTAATCTTGAACACGACGCGAATATGCATCTGTTGCAGAGATTGGGTGAACTGTTGGAGGCTCGCCCCCAAGATTGAAAATGAAATTTCCGCCCTTTGGAGCATTTTTATTTGGTTCTGCTGCCAACGCGGGAACTGTCAAAGCTGAGCTCAATAAAAGAGCTAGGAGACCCTTCATATTCATTGTGTTTCCTCCAAAAATTTTCTAGTGAAGTATGTACTTCCCAAAGTGGGCTTAAAATCGGTTAAGCTATGAAAATAATCAAGTTATTGCTCGATTGATGCCCTGTTTAAATGTTATATATCTGATGCAATCGAAGGAGTACATAAATGTCTGAAAAGACTCAAAAATTCGACCCGACAATGGCCATATCGTCTGACTTTGGCATCTTTGGCATTCCTGTTACAGAAGAGGAGTCAAAAGTAGTTCTTGTTCCCGTACCTTGGGAGGTAACAACGTCCTACGGAAATGGCGCTTCGAGAGGTCCTCGCATTATTCGCCAAGCCAGCGAACAGATCGACTTGTTCGACTTTGAGGTGGGCAAGTCCTACGAAGCTGGATACTACATGCGCGACTTCCCAGAAGATCTGTGCGCCATGAACGATAAATACAAAGAACTCGCGCAAGAGCTCATTGAAATGCGAACAAATCTCAGTGAAGACGAAGACAAAATGAATTCACTGGTGAATGACGTGAACAAAGCCTGCGATTACATGACTCAGTGGGTTTATGACCAATGTAGCGATGTTCTAAAAAAAGGAAAACTTTTGGGCCTCGTTGGTGGAGATCACTCCACGCCGCTAGGTGCGATCCGCGCCGTGAGCGATCATTTTAAAGGTGACTTCGGAGTATTGCACATTGATGCCCACGCTGATTTGCGCGTGGCTTATCAGGGCTTCACTCAATCTCACGCATCGATCATGTACAACGTGATGACCGACGCGAAGAAACCAAAAAAACTTGTGCAGATTGGAATTCGCGACTTCTCAGAGGACGAATACGAATTCAGCAATAGTCACAAAGATATTAAAACTTTCTATGACATTGAGCTAAAGCGCCGCATGCTTAAAGGCGACTCTTGGGAAGCTGTCTGCAAAGATATCATCGCAGAACTGCCACAGAATGTTTATATCTCTTTTGATATTGATGGCCTTGATCCTGCGTTCTGCCCTCACACTGGCACGCCAGTTCCAGGCGGACTTAGCATTGACCAAGTGTTTTTCCTCTTCAGAGAAATTCACAATTCTGGAAAACGCATTATCGCCTTTGACTTAAATGAAGTTTCAACAGGCGGTCTTGAAGAGCACGAAGTTGAATGGGACGGTAACGTCGGAGCGCGTGTACTTTATAAACTTTGCGGTTGGTTGGTGAAAAGCCATGCTTAAGATTTATGAGTATGCAAAGTGCTCAACTTGCGTAAAGGCCTTGAAGTTTTTGGATGCTAAAAAAGTAGAGTATCAAAAACTGCCTATCGTCGACAAAGCTCCTTCACAAAAGGAGCTTAAAGAAATGTTGGCGGCTCTGAAAGAAAAAGGCGGAAGTATTAAAAATTTATTTAATACTTCGGGCGTTCTTTATCGCGAGATGGAAATTAGTAAAAAACTTCCTTCAATGACAGAGAGCGAAGCCATCAAGCTTCTCTCTGAAAATGGAAAACTTGTAAAACGTCCTTTTGTGATTGGTGACGATCATCACTTAGTGGGCTTTAAAGAAGATGAATGGAAAAAGGAGTTCTAACGAACTCCTTTTTTTTAGCTATCACTCGAAAAAACATTTCTTCGAAGCTAGAATATAATTCTCAAACTATAGAGATAACACCGAACCCGCTCCGAACCGCCTTCCCCCTTCACTATATCGCAAATTGTAGCTGTGGCGAATTCTCAAGCTCCTCAACTTCGGAGCCCAACCTGACTCCAAGTCCTATCAAGCGAACGGGAGTCTGTCTTCGTAAGTAGGCATTTTCTAAGAGACTTTCAAACTCGCTTAAAGATGGAAGTCCTTTGAAGACCCTTTCATGAGTGGTTTGCTTAAAATCAAAAAATTTTAACTTAACGACGATGCCTCGAACGCGATCAATGGAGTCATCTTTCTTAAGTCGGCGTAAAAAATCCTCATAGATCGGAAACAACTCTTGCTGACACTCTTCCAAACTCATCAAGTCCTTATCAAACGTCGACTCGACGGTGAGAGATTTTCTTTCCCACTCCGTAATGACATCTCGCTCATCAATACCATAAGAGTAATCATGGAGTTCCTGCGCCCGAGATCCAAAAAACTGGTGCAACTCAAAAACAGTAAACTTTTGCAAATCCCCGCAGGTTTTAATGCCTAGATCATACATTTTCTGCGCTGTTACTTTCCCCACACCGAAAATCTTATCGACCGGCAAATCCACCATGAAAGATTTGATATCCTGTGGACGAATCACAAACTGACCGTTCGGCTTTTTCCAATCACTCGCGATTTTAGCGAGAAACTTATTAGGCGCCACCCCAGCAGAAGCCGTTAGCCCCGTCTCTACAAAAATCAAACGTCGAATTTCTTGAGCAATTAAAGTTGCGCTTCCGCCGAAGTCCGTGCAATCAGTCACATCCAAATAGGCCTCATCTAAAGACAGAGGCTGGATCTTGTTTGTGAATCTCTGAAAGATTTCACGCACTTTCTGGCTTTCTTTTTTATATAAGTTGAATTGAGGCGGTACCAAAATTAAAGAGGGACAAAGACGAACGGCTTGAGAGGATGGCATCGCAGCTCTCACTCCGTACTTGCGAGCTTCATAACTTGCCGTACAAAGTACTGAGCGAGAATTTGGAGGCCCACCAATGCCTAAAGGTTTTCCCTTTAAACTTGGATTGTATTTTACCTCCACAGCCGCATAAAAGCAGTCCATGTCTACGTGAATGATCTTCTTCATTTACACATTATTTACACATATCAGAAAGAATGACAAGCTCTGATTAGGTCGCCGGAACAAACTTTCCTGAGATCATGGAATAAGCCTGATCTGCAACTAGCCCACGATCATCTGCTGGTTTTGGATGAAGAGTGTCTAGGAACTCAATTTCTGCATGAATGGAAGCGGCACTCAACGTAAGCCACATCGATTTTGCAAAAGGAACGTCATCATACCAGCAAACCGAATCCCGAGTTTCTTTTGTAAAAGGTTTACCGTTGATTTCACGATAGTTGATTACCACGGGCTGAAGAGGAACTCCGGCTTGAGCCGCAGCCATCATCAAGGTCTTTTTAAATGGCAGGACTTGTTCGCCATTAGAGGACCGCGCCTCTGGATAGAGAACCACGGTGTGCCCCTCTTGCAAAACGTTCGCGATCGTTTGCAGTTCTGAAAGAATCTTTGTACGGCTGCGACGTTCTACAAAAATACATCCACCAAGTTCCGTCAACAACCCCAAGAAAGGAGTCGAACGCATCTCGGTGGAAGTAACAAACACCAAGGGCTGCGAAGTTGCCAGACAAAGGATGTCTAAGAAACCCATGTGATTACTTACTAAAAGGTAACCACCAGAAATATTCTTTTTATTTTTAATCTCCAGTTTTAATCGCAGCACAAAAATTAAAATCTTGGCAAAGAACTGAGTGTTTTTAGAAAATACGCGAAGACGACGATTAGGATTTCTCAAAAACAAATGACAAAGGTAAGACCACAGCAAATAGACTGCAATCACTCCTACAAATAGCGCCAACCGAAACGTTCCCCGAAGGATAGTTAAAACTGAATTCACAGATAAATTAAAACTCTGTTCTAAAGCGAGGTCAAGAGCGGCCTCTCAGAAGAAGACCGCCACATTTTACCGAAGCCCCCTCTACCCTAGCCAGTGGTCAGCATACCACTTGCGATGCCTGTTGCGGACTCTCGCAAAAGCTTCACCTCATCACGCTCGAGCGCAATCAGCTGCATAATATTAAGCGGGTGAATCAAAGGGCTTCGGAGCTCAATGCTAGTGCCGAGCCACTGACGGTACCAAAGGAGATCTTCTTCTCCGGTGATCTCACGAACGGCCGTGAGACACTTTTGATACTCTTTCCTAAAGAGCTCACTGAATTCTTGCACCTTTTCCGGAGCTAAAGAAGATGACTTCAAATAGAGATCAAAAATCTCTAACTCTACTTTTTTGAGGGTGAACGAAAGGACCCGAATATAAGAACTAAAAAGTGCCGAGCTTGAAAAAGCTTTCTTCAGATCTCCCTTCGCAGCTTCGGAGCATGATATCCAATAGCTTCCCACTCCCCACCAGGTTGGAAAAAGAGTGCGCGTCTGAGTCCAGCAGAGCACCCAAGGAATCGCTCGCAGTCCTTCAACAGTTACAGAGTCCTGCCTTTTTGCTGGGCGCGATCCTGTCTTTAAATTTGAGAGGAAAGAGTAAGGCGTAGCCAGTTCCACCATGTTTAAAAAACTCTCATCGTGAACGGTTTTGCGATACATATCTTTGATGAAGTCTGCCATCTTTTGCAAAACCTCTTCATCGCCATTTCTTTTTTCTTTATCTTGAGAAAGCAGGCGATCTCGCGATTCGGCAAAGCGATCCATCTGTCGCATTAAAATCTCGGGACTTGCGTAATTGCGGTAGATCATTTCTCCCTGCACCGTTACCTTCACCGTTTTCATGGCAGAAAGTGGCCACCAATCCGTCTGCTGCCGAACAGAGCCGCCGCCTCTTTCAATACTGCCTCCAGAACCGTGAAAAAATATCGGCGTCATCTTATAAGAACAAATAACCGAGCTGAGTTTGTGCAATGCTTTGTAAACGAAATAGCGAGAAGGAAAAGCTCCATTTTCTTTGGCAGAATCCGAATACCCCACCATCACTTCCAGATTTCCAAGCCAACTCTTCTTCACTATTTCAAGGCGCTTCTTGCTTGCTAGAAATTCCTCGATAATTTTATCCGACATATTCAAGGAGTGAGCACTTTCAAAAAGAGGCACCACCGGCAAAAGATCGGCTTTAAAAACTTTTTGCACCAAAGTCACACCCGCAGCCATATCGTTCGCGGATTCACACTGACTAAGAATTAAACTGCGCACATAAAACCGAGGATACTCCCCAGCGGATATGCTCTTTACATACCGAAGCATACGACTGATCGCTAATTTCGAAAGAGGCTTTTCTACAGCTTCATGTACGAGGGCACTTTCCTCTCTCAGCTCAATGGGCACAACAAGACCCGGAAATATTTTTAGCAACATCATCACCGAAGAAAGAAAAGGTGAACTCGCTCCAAATTCTTTCACGAAGTCTTCCTGCATTTTTCCGATTCGATCCTTAATGCGAAAGACCTTTTTAATATCATTCACGCCGACTTCTTTAAGGTTGCGCAGTTGAGTTTCCAAATCTCTTAGTTCTTTTTGAAATTTCTGCGCCCTTTGCTTAGCCTGCTGATGAGACTCCAAAGGTTTTAATGATTTTTTTTCGGCCTGAATCTTTATTGATAGCCACTCTAGTAAAAAACCACGAGACATCGAAAGACTTCCGGCCAAAGTAGTTTCATCCACCCCAGGGTGACCATCCTTATCCCCACCTACCCAAGTTCTTAAATAGAAAGACTGATAAGACTTTGCATACTGCAAATAAAGATCAATCAACTCTGGCTTTAACGAAAGAGAATAAATGTACTCTGCCTCATCCATAACCGAAGGACGCTTCTGCTTTGATAAAGGCAAGAGCCACGCCATCTTAATAAGTAAAAAAAGCTCTTTCCCCTGTGACTGCAACGGTTTCGTCAATCGGCGGATCAAAAGATTTTGAATATTTTCAAGAATCGGCAGGATGTGGGGATTTCTGGATTCGGTAGGGTGTGCTGTTAACACATGAATCAAACGACCATGGCCTGCAAAGGATAGCTCTTCCCCTTGCTCAGCGCGAATGCGCCAGACTCGATACGCAGATTCACAGGCGTTGATTAATTCCAGCATCAAAGAAAAGGAATGAGCCATCTCTAAAAGATTCTCATCGTTTAATTTCGCAAGGTCGCTTTTTAGTTCCAGCAGCCCTTCGGCCGTTTGACCTTCTTTGGTTTTAACAAAGCGGCGAATACTTTCGATCCGACGAAAGAGTTCGTCCCCTACTTCGGAGCGAATCACGAGGCCTAAATTTGTAACGGACCAATCGACAAGTTCTGTAAGTTCTTTAGGTAGATAATCCATCCCCTAAGACTAACATAGATCTTTGTTTGCCATAGAGTGATTTCAATTTTTCGTTAACTAACAGGTCTTAGATGATAAGAGAGGCTGCTTTATTCAAGCGATCGAAAATAGCACTCCAACGCTCACCCTCGTGAAGATCATTTTTAAAAAAGACGATGAAGTCATTCCCCTCTTCGGCCACAGTACGCATTTTTCCGTAGAGTTCACGCGCGGCCACAACGGGATCTTTCGACAATCTCAGCTCAGAAAATGTCTTTACACCATTTTGCGGTTTTACAATCTTCACATCTTCCACAATATCCGGAAGGTCTTGCAGACGCTGATTCACGATTTCAATGATCTCAGGCTCTTCACGACAAGAGTTTACGATAACCAAGGGAATCGCCGGCATATAGTGATGCTTTAAATGCCCAGGGGACTCTTTCTTATCCACCTTCGTTAAAAACTCAAAAGCGAGTCCTTCTGATCTTAAATGATCCTCAATTTCTGATTGCAGAACATGACCTGCACGCAAAATTGAAAGTTCAGACTTTGCGCCCGACTCTTTGACCAATAACACTGTGGATTCAATACCGATCTCACAATCGGCACCTTCTAAAATATACACATCTTCTTTTTGGAACTCCGCCTGAACATGTTCTGCCGAAGTTGGAGAAGTTTTTCCAAATTTATTCGCACTCGGTGCCGCTAAAGGAACGTTTACTGAGCGCAAAAGTTCCAATGCAATAGGATGCGCGGGCATACGCACACCCACACTCGTCAATCCAGAGGTGATCATATCACTGACCTTGTCGGACTTCGGAAGAACCATCGTCAAAGGACCGGGCCAAAACTTCTTAGCTAAACTCTGAGTGATCTTACCCCAAGGAAGCGTTAGTTTTTGTGCTTGTTCGATTGAGTGAACATGCACAATAAGAGGATCGAAAAAAGGACGCTCCTTGGTAGAGAAAATCTTCTCTACGGCACTCGGAATATCAATGCGCGCAGCCAAGCCATAGACAGTCTCTGTGGGCATCCCCACGACTTCTCCTTGGGCTAACTTCTGAGTCGCTATCTCAATACTTTGGCCAATCATCCTTTAACTTTCTCCGCGCAAGATCTTTAATGCACTTTCATTAACGATATCCAAACTCGCAAGCAAGGAAATTATCAAACTTAGGCCCGTAATAAAGACCACAGATAAAATAGGAGCCCATAGACTCATACTAAACCCACTCTGAAAGACAAATACGCTCAGAGCAAAGCTCACAAAGAAACTTAAGCCCACTCCACAAATCGCTGCCGAGAACGCCAAGTAGCCAAATTCACTTAAAATAAAACCAGTCAGAGCCCCTCGAGTTGTCCCCAGGATTTTCAACATATTCAATTCCCAGCGACGCATACGAATCTGCGAGCGCACAATCGAGAATAAAACGATATAACCTGTCAGTAAGGTCAAACCCGCCATCAATTCCAATGACCAGCTCATCTTTTCTGCTGTCTTAAGCGTGTCATCCACGGTGCGAGCTACGTCGATGATTGAAATATTTGGTAACGACTTTGCCACTGCATTTTGCAAGCCCCTGCGATCCTCTTCAGCCAAGGCCGGAATAGCAGCGATGAATGTCTTAGGCGCTTCTTCAATAACCCCTTCTTGGATGGTCACAAAGAAATTAGGCTCAAAGCTTGTCCATTTGATTTTTCTCAAATTAACGACCTTGCCTTGAATCTCAATCCCCTGAATATCAAACGTCAGGGTGTCCCCGATCTTAAGACCCATACGCTTTGCAAATTGAGACTCTAATGAAACTTCCGGCAGAGTTTTACCATCATCAACATAGACTCCACTAAACCCTTTCCCTTGAACCACTCTTTCAGAGGAACTTAAAGGACCATAAGAAAGATTCACTCCACGATTTCGTGTACGCGCATCTTGTTCCTCTTCGCGAGTTTTAAAGCCCGTATTGCCAGTGACTCTTTCAAAGTCTTGATCGTTGATTTTTAAGATTCTTGCGCGAACCATTGGGGAAATTCGTAAAGCCTTTACGTTCTTTTCGGATAAAACTTTTTCAAGAGGCTCAATCTGCTCATCTTGAATATCAAACATAAATAGCGAAGGGACCTTGCTGGCACTTTCTAATTGAAACTCTGCCTGCAAAGAATTTTTTAGTTGAGGCAAAATATTAATAAGCAATGCCCCAAGACCCAAAGCTACGAACACTGAAAGGCTGGAGCCAGCTCTTCGCGATAGGCTTAAGAAACTGAAGCGATACTCCCACTGACGAGGTTTAATCCACGCTGAGGATTTTACCACCAGCCATCCCAACACAAGCATTCCTAAAGAAACTGCGATCATAGCAAGAACGAAGATCGTGCCGATTTTAAAGGAGTGAGCTTGATAAACGGAAAGGCCATAGAATAAAACCACCAGAGGCAAGAAGGCCCACCACTGAGTTTTTCCAAACCCTTCCGAGAACTTTTCTTCGCTAAAAAGTTTTGCCGTTTTTAAACCAAAGATCTTCCAGAGAAACGGTAAGCTCACGACGAAGCTTCCTAAGACAGCCATCACCAAACCAATCAAGACGGAAGAAGTGGTGATTGTTGGAATCAATTCAAATGGCGTAAAACTTGAAAGCAAGCGACTCAGTGCTGGCAATAATAAAGAACTAAAGAGCACCGTCGGAACAAGGGCAAAAAATCCCAGTAAAGATGCTTGAAGCACGTACACACCGACGGCTTCAATACTTTGCAGTCCCAAAGTTTTTAGGATCGCAATTTCTTTCATACGACGAGTGATAAAGAGTCGATAGATGTAAGCCGCCCCCAAAGATGACATGAATAATGACACCATAGCAACAAGCCCCAGATAGTCTGCTAAGTAACCTAGCTGCCGACTGGAGGCCTCTCCCGCGGACTGAGGTGTTACCACGTTCACAGCAGGATCTTTGATTTCTGCTAGGATCTTCGCGCGCAGCTCTTCATCTTTTTCAGAGCTTAAAGGAAGCTTAAAAGCATGCATTAAAGAAAAAGTCGAACCATACTGAATCAGTCCCGACTCTGGCAATAGCGCGCGATCCACGTACACGCGTGGAGCCAGCGCAAGGGCTCTGAAGGACTGTGTGAGATCACGCTCTACAATTTCAGAGACCTCTAAATGAAGTTGTCCGATTTGAACTTTATCACCAACCTCGAGCCCCATTTGAGATTTCAACTCTGGATAAATCCAAACCTTATGGGAGCCAATAAGTGGACTCTCTGATTGGGGCGTAAGAGTCGCGCCCGATTCAAACTGCAGCATCCCGTAAAATGGATAAGCCGCATCAATCCCCTTAAGCATAATGAGTCGAGACTGATCTTTTCCCGACATCATCGCAAAGAACTCGTAAATCTTTGTCTCTTGAGAGTCTGAAGGTAAGAGAGATTTAATTTTCTTAAGCTCGTCTTCACTCAACTCGCGCCTTGCCGTTACACCCAAGTCTGCCGAAAGAATCTCTTTCGCATTGATTTCAATCTGCTGTTTTAAAGCACTATTGAAAGCCTCAAGAGTGACAAAACCCGTTAAGCCTAAGCTTAAATTAAAAATAAAAAACAATCCAAAGCGCCAACTTCTAAAAAGTTCGCGAAGAGCAAGCTTCAAAATCATTTAGTATTCCTTTAACTGACCGTCTTCAAGACGCAGTTTTCTTTGGCAGCGCTCTGCCAAAGCTTCACTGTGAGTCACAAGAATAGTCGTGATCCCCGAATCCTTCACCACATCAAAGAAGACATCCATCACGTGCTCGCCCGTTTTAATATCTAAGTTTCCACTGGGCTCATCAGCTAATAGAATTTTAGGTTTTACTACAAGTGCGCGGGCAATGGCGACGCGCTGACACTCTCCCCCGCTCAACTGACTGGGAAAGTGATGCAGACGATGCCCCAACTGCATACGAGTGAGAGCCTCTTCCGCTTTTTTAGTAGCGTCGTCAATTTTTAAAATCTCTAAAGCCAGAGCCACGTTTTCTAAAGCTGTTAGATGGGAGATCAAGTGATACTGTTGAAAGACGATGGCGATATTTTGTGCGCGAAACCCAGTCATTGCCTGTTCTGATAGGTTTGTCATTTCCACGGAATCCACAACAATACTTCCACTATCGGCTCTTTCAAGCCCTGCTAGGATAGAGAGCAAAGTAGATTTTCCGCTACCAGACTGACCCACAATAGACACCACTTCACCGGTTTTAATGTCCGCTTGCAAACCTCTTAAGACGTCAATAGACGACTCCCCTTGAAGAAAACTTTTTTTGACGTCTTTAATATTCAAACTCACAACTCGGCTCCGATAGCTTTGAAAACATTTTCTGAAATAATTTTATGACCGGCTTCATTGGGATGAATACCGTCTGGCAAATTATACTTTGGATCTCCACCGACTTTGTCGAGGATGAAAGGAATAAAGGTAAGCTTGTGCTTCTTCGCAAGGCTCTCATACATATTTTTAAATTTGTCCGTATAAGCTTTGCCATAGTTCGGCGGCATATAAAGGCCCGCTAAAATCACGCGCACTTTTTCTTTGCTTGCGTACTCGATAGCGGCATTCAAGTTCTTCTCACTGGCATCTACATCAAGTCCCCGCAGGCCATCGTTGGCGCCTAAAGCAAGTAAGACCACGTCGGGTTTGTTTTTAAAAAGCCACTTCATTCGCGAGAGTGCCGAAGCCGAGGTTGACCCACTGACCCCTGCATTGATCACAGTCCATTCTTTTTTTCCGGACTCGTGCAGTTTTTTTTCAAGAAGCGCAGGGTACGCTGCTTCTTTGGCAACGCCATAACCTTCCGTGAGTGAGTCACCCAAAACAATTAATTTTTTTTGCGCGAATGAGAGTGATGATACGAAAATAATAGAGAGGAAAAATAAAAAAGGTCTCATAGATTAACCATGAGACCTTTTAAGTGAACTTAAGACAAGTCCAGCTTCGTCATCCCTTAGGGGTGCAAAGCCTTAGTCGCGATTACCGCGAGGTCCACCGAAATTACGGCGAGGACCACGGTCACCACCGCCACCGAAACCACCACGACGAGGGCCACCGCCTTCGCGAGGTGCTTGTGGGCGAGCTTCAGAAACGTTGATTGCTCTTCCGTTTAGTTCGTAACCGTTTGCGCGCTCGATAGCATCGTCTGCTGCAGAGTCGTCAGCCATTTCAACAAAGCCGAAACCTTTTGAACGACCTGTGTCGCGATCCATGATCACTTTTGCAGAATCAACAGAGCCGAACTGCGCAAAGTGTTGGTGTAATGCCTCGTCATCTACTGAGTAGGGTAAGTTCCCTACGTATAATTTTTTAGCCACAAAGACCTCCTGTGGATTTGAAAACCCCTGGAAGCTTCGAACAGCATAAAATCGAGAACACTCACTCGGGGAACGTTATTGAAATTTAGGCTAGCACAGCCTATTAAACGTGCAAGCCCAAATTAAATTACGATCTCATATTATTAAATTGTAACGGTACTGGGAAAGTCCCGCCTCGAACCAAACTGATACAAGCTTGTAACTCATCAATACTTTTGGACGTGACTTTAATCTTGTCGTCCGCAATCGCCGGCTGTACTTTAAGCTTAGAATCCTTAATGAATTTAATAATATCCTTAGCTACTTCTTTTTCAAGACCTTGAACCATGGTCACTTTTTGGCGTAACAAACGACCACCAGCTTCTTCCATTTTTTCAAATTTCACAGCCTTAATGTCAATCCCACGGCGGTGCAATTTGGTTTGCAAAATCCCCCCCATGGTCTCGACTTTGTAGTCGTCTTCAGCCACCAAGATGATTTCTTTTTTATCCCACTGAATCTCAGCCTTGCTGCCCTTAAAGTCATAGCGCCCCTCAACCTCTTTACGAGCTTGATTGATGGCATTATCCACTTCCTGCAAATCCAACTCAGAAACAATATCAAATGATGGCATGGCTCTTAGTGTCCTTGATTTCCGTGAAGACCGTGAGGATGTCCGTGAGAAAGTTCTTCTTGAGTCGCTGGGCGAATCAAAACCATTTCAATATCGAACTCTAGAGGTTGTCCTGCAAGAGGATGATTTCCATCCAATGTCACATGCGTGTCTGTCATTTTAGCAACACGAACGATGTGTGCGCCACCACTCAACTCAAGACGAAGATGAGCACCCACTTCAAGTTGTGGAAGGTGAGCAAGTTCTTCTTTCGGAACTTCCATAAACATATTGTCGCGAACTTCGCCGTAAGCATCCGCTGCAGCAAGTTTCACATTTCTCTTATCACCTTCGTTAAGTCCGATAAGTTCTTCTTCAAGCTTTGGTAAAATCTGACCAGCGCCTTCAAGAAATGGAAGTGGCTGCCCTTGCTCAGATGCATCCAATACATTTCCATCAGGACCTTTTAAAACATAGTTAAACGCCAGAACTCTTCTCATTTTGATGCTCCTTTGCAATATAAGAGGTTTCTCCCATTATTGAGCCTTTGAGGCAATCGAAAATGCGCTAAAAACACACATAAAACGCCTAGTTATTTAGGAAAATTAAAAGACTCTGTTGAAATAACGCCCCAAAATTAGATACAATTACTCTAAGGGTCACGTAGGAGAAAAGCATGATGCACATATCCTCACTGAGAACCTTATTGCTCAACTCCAGCTATGAGCCCATGCGAGTTGTGAGTTGGCAAAAGGCCTTGGTATTGTGGTTTCAAGGGAAAGTCGATGTCCTCGAATTTCACGCTGGCTTCGCCCGGTCTATCCAAAAGACGTTTCAGCTCCCCAGTGTTTTAAGACTTAAAACATATGTCAAACCTCGGGGTTCCCACGCGGTTCGGTTCTGTCGAGAAAATGTCTATATCCGAGATAACTACACCTGCCAATACTGCGCTACTAAACTTCCTCCTCGGCAACTCACTCTCGATCACGTCATCCCCGCTTCACAAAATGGTCCTAAGAATTGGACAAACGTTGTTTCCGCCTGTCGCGAGTGCAATCAGAAAAAAGCCAATCGCACTCCGCGCACCGCAAATATGCCTTTACTGACAGAGCCAAGAGCTCCAAACTGGTTACCAACTCTGCAACTCGAAGTCAGAGAAGAAGATGTTCCTATTGATTGGGAGCCCTACCTAAGGCTGAATACAGGATAATGATAGAAGTTAAGTTTATTAAAAGTTCCGATACTCATGCTTTAAGACATCGCATCTTAAAACCCACACGGCCCTTTGAGGAATGCTCCTTTGCAGAAGACGATTTGGAATCTACGTTTCACGTAGGTGTTTTTGAAAATGGAGAACTCCTAACCATCGCCACCTTCATACAAGATGATTTCAAAGAACTCTATGCCGGGAGTGCCTATCGCCTGCGCGGTATGGCCACCGACTCTTCCGCACAAGGTAAAGGTTTTGGAAAACAAGCTCTTCTTTTTGGAATCCAAAAACTCTCTGAAATGAAGGTCGAGTTTTTGTGGTGCAATGCCCGTGTAAATGCTTTCCCATTCTACGAATCTTTAGATTTCAAATATCACGGGCCTATTTTTGAAATCGTCAATACTGGTCCCCATAAAGTCATGTACAAGTTTCTATAGGGACGCTACTCTTTCTCTATGAGTAAAGAGATGCACCAGCAACTGACAGCGGCCCTGACAACGATCATAAGTGAAACCAACGGAATTTCTTTAGCAGATACTTTAGAACTTCTCATGTCCTCAGATTTGAAAGAGACTTCTCCAGAGGCTGCGGCCTCCGTGGCAGAGTTTCAAGATCTCTTGAACAGATTCCAAATTAACAAGGTCACTATCTACACTCTTTTAAAGCATCCTGTTTCGGCAGCACTATTTGAGTTCTTTAAAAACTTTCCACTAAAGTATAACGAAGAACATATTCATCTTACTGGCGCCATCACGGCAGACTTCATTTATCCTCGCCTAAAAAAACTTTTAGAGGGGCCGGATAAGGAAATCTATGAAGAGAAAATCCGTGAAGTGTATGGACACGATGCAATTCCTATTCGTTCCATCGAAGATGTGGATAAGTTGATTCGTTTGCAAGAGCATGAGGGCTTTTCTCAATACCTCAAAATTCTCTATCTTCCGAAATTGATTTTTGTTTCCCGCGAAGCCCATGAAGAAGCGGCCTACCATATGGCGGCAGAACTATATGAAAAATTTAACGTGGGTCGCATTCGCTTGAAGTTTTCACTTTCGCGCTCAACCTCAAGTAGCTCTGAGCAAATCCCTGGTATTGATGATGTAAAATCTGAAGATGTCGTTCTAGGTCTTTATGATGGCTTCAAAAGATTTAAAGATCAGCACCCAGAGTTTGAATTCATTCTCTCGCCGTCTTTTAGAAAAGAAGCCAACCACTTTGATTCTGAAAAATATCCCACTCGCCGCTCTCACTTCATGGCGCAGATCAATGAAATCATCATGCTCATTGATAAGTATCCCTTCCTTAAGAAACATCTCTCGGATGTGGATACGGTCGGGGATGAACGCGAGCTCTATCGCAAAGAGCATTTCAATGAAATGCAGTATGGCTTTAGAAAGCTGCAATACCGTGGCTTTAAAATCCGATCGCATCATGGGGAAACTTGGCACACTCTTAAAAAAGGAATACAAGCCGTTGATAATGCGATGAATATTTGGCACATCGATACACTTGAACATGGAATCAGCTTAGGTATCAATCCCAATAAGTACTTCCATCGCATCTACCAGGCAGCCAAGGCTAAAAACCTTAAAGGTGAACCCATTGTTTCTAAAGATCCGATCTATCGTGAATTGAGTGAACTGGATTGGAATCATGATCCGAAGATCTTTCAAAAACTCACTCATGGTGAAAAACTTACGGCTGAAGAAGATATTCTTTTTGTGAAAGCCAAGTTCCACACTGCTCGCGAAGTGGAACATTATCAACATGACGTTTTAAATCGCATGATTCAAAAATCAGTGACTCTAGTTTCACTGCCTTCTTCAAACAATAAACTTACTGGGAAGTTTGAAGACTATAAAGACCATCCGTTTTCTTGGTGGGAGAAAAAAGGCGTTCACCTAGGGGTTGGAACTGACAATTACGTGACTCTTAATACGAACTTCATCGCTGAGATGTTGATTTTACTTTATACGGACGCCGAGAATCTGAAAATCACAAAACTTTTAATGGTTGTGACCGGAGAGTCGCGCAGACCTTACATCAGTCATCTTCTGTGGAAAATGAGAAAGCAACTTAGAAAGACAACATAAAGAAATGGCAAAAAAGAATATTTTAAAAGATCTTTTCAGCAAAAATATGCTGATCATCCTCTTGTTAGGCTTCTCAAGTGGCCTGCCACTTTTGCTAACAGGCGGAACTCTGAAGACTTGGCTTGCGCGCGAACACGTCGACATTAGCACCATTGGCTATTTTAGTTGGGTGGGAATGGCCTATTCACTGAAGTTTCTCTGGGCCCCCCTTCTTGATCGTTTTACTTTGTTCAAAGCAGGCCGTCGCCGCAGTTGGATGCTTACGACCCAAGTTCTTTTAATGGGTTCGATTTATTATCTTGGCACCCTCAATCCTCTGCACAATCTTTCTTTAATGGCCTTGATCGCCGTCCTTATTGCCTTCTTCAGCGCGACTCAAGATATTGCCATCGATGCCTATCGTAGAGAATTACTTTCAAACGAGGAATTGGGTCTCGGCTCTTCCTTAAATATCTACGGTTACCGAATTGCCCTGCTCATTTCAGGGGGCGCGGGGATTGGCCTTGTCGGCTCGGAGTTCTGGCCGATCACTTGGGGTCAGCTCTACTACGTGATGGCAGCGTGTATGCTCGTAGGATTTGTTACCACTCTGCTCGCACCCGAACCGAAAGTGGATACTCCTCCACCGCGCAGTTTAAAAGAAGCCATCATAAATCCATTCGCAGAGTTTATACAGCGTCCTGGCGCATGGTTTATTCTCGCATTTGTTTTCATGTTTAAGCTGGGCGATGCCCTTTCCGGTTCTCTCTTAAATCCTTTTTATGTAGAGATGGGATTTTCCAATGCTGATATCGGTTTGATAGCTAAAACCTTTGGGTTGGCTTCAAGTCTTGTGGGTCTCTTCTTCGGAGGGCTTGCGATTTATTACATCGGTATTTATCGCTCTCTATGGATCTTTGGAATTCTTCAGGCACTTTCAACCGCCGCCTTTGCTTTGATTCCCTATGTGGGCCCCCAAACCTGGGCTCTGGCCGTCGTAGTCATCTTTGAAGATGTCAGTTCAGGGATGGGAAGTGCTGCCTTTGTGGCGTTCTTAGCAGCTTTAAGTAATAAGAAATACACAGCGACTCAATACGCGATTCTTTCAAGCATTGCGACGTTAGGAAGAAACTTCTTCTCTGGATTTAGCGGTGATATGGTGAAAACGTTGGGATGGCCGATGTTCTTTTACGCCTGCGCCCTGATTGCAATCCCCGGCTTAATAATGCTCATTCGCATGAGAAAATATCAAACCGAGGAACCTCAAGCTTAAGTCGTTGATGACTTAAGCTCTTAAAGAAAAATGAACATCTTGCTTATAGATGCGTACCAGTGGCACCACCACAGAAAGTGTGGTTGCCACAAGGGCTGCTAACCATACAGGGTAGCTCAGAAAAAGTGGACTCTGCAAAAGCTCTGCACTTGGTAAAGAGCTTCCTAGAATTTCTCGGATCATCGGAAAACAGAGAGCATCTAAGATCATCCCTAGAACAACAGCGATTGCCCCCATCATCACCCCTTCCCATAAAAGCCAAGAAGTGATTTCAGATTTTCCATAACCAATCGCGCGCAACATCGCCATCTGTAAGGACATGGCATCAAAGCGCGTGATCAGCATCGCAAGAACAGAGAGCCCGCCCAGAAGTAGAACTAGAACTGTCACAAAAAGACCTAAGCTTTTACCACTGCCCACAAGTTCTTTCAGGCGATAAATTTCGGCATCCACTTCTACGACCTGACCTACCGTGCGATCATTCACTAAAGACTTTAAGGAATTTAATCCCCCTGGGTGAAGGTAAGTCAGAAAGTAATGAAGCACACCACTTCCCCAAGTCGACACCTTTGACAGGTCTCCGGATATTAACACCTCTTGAGCGGTAGCAAGATTCACATACCCTAAACGATCCCAGTTATTATTTTTTGCTTGAAAGATGCCAACAACCTTCAATGACTTTTTATAGTTTGATGAGACATCTCCCAACCAGCCCGCCATCTCAAGGGAATCGCCTGTTTTCTTTTTTAACTTCTCTGCCAACAAAGACCCTAAGACAATTTCTTCAGAATTCTGCGCCCAACGTCCTTCTAAAAAATTCATTGAATCCATGTTTCGTGGACGGCTTAAAAAACTTTCATCGGTGGCTAAAACTTTATTCTCTTGAATTTTTCCAACATAAATAAATGGAATGACGGAACGAATGGATCTTGAATCTTGACTCGCTCCATCTTCAAAATGAATCGTGGCACCCGCCCTGAGACTTTCAAAAAGTTTCACCGGTAAATACTGGGGATAGTCGCCTTCGCTATTAAGTGCATTCAGAACCATCTCAATGCCGCCCGTTTTTGCTCCGATCAAAACGTCTCCACCCGCACCGAAAGTGTTAAAACGACTTTCTGCCAGATGATTTAGTCTTAAAAGAATTCCACTGCATGCAACTGCGATTGCGATCGCAAGAATCCCCACCACTGTGGAAAGTTTTCTACGTGTTAGATTTAAGTAGGCTAATTGAATCGGCTTCATTGATTGAGCTCCTTAAAGTCGATCACTTGATCAAAATACTTTTCGATGCGCTCATCGTGACTTACAACAATCAAAGTTTTTCCTTGTGCGCATTCTTTAAGGGCCTTCATCACAAACTCCGCATTCACTTGATCTAAACTTGAAGTGGGCTCGTCGGCTAAGACAATCGGCGGTGCTTGCGCTAGAACTCGAGCGACTGCAACTCTTTGCTGTTCTCCGAGAGACAAGTAAGAGCAACGATCTTTCTTACGGTCTGCTAACTGAACTTTTTTTAGAACATCCGTACTTTTACTAACTAGGAAGATATTTTCTTCAACGGTCAGATGATCAAGGATATTGAGTTTTTGAAAAATGACGCCCAAGCTTTCGCGACGGAAATGACAAAGTTCACCATCACCCATTTGACTTAGATCGTGCTCACCAATTCTAACGCTTCCCTGAGAAGGTGAAAAAAGGCCCGCCAGCAAGTGCAAGAATGTGGTTTTTCCGCAACCACTTTGTCCCTTAATCAAAATATGGCTTCCGTGGACGATACTCATGTGTGGTATTGCAAACAGTTGCCTTCCATTAGGTAAGGTCACCTGAATATTGGTAAGATGAATATCCGTATTCGTTTTCATACTTTCAAGGCTTTCATCTCAGATGCAAAAAAGCAACGCTCTATTCGCTAGATAGATTATTTAATTCTCTCTGTACAGTTTGCTTCTAATTTGAGAAGTTGAAACCTCAATGTTTTTCTAGGGTCGGCTTTTCCTTTTAGCAAAGGAGTTTAAGATGTCAGAAAAAAATGTTGTCATCATCGGAGCTGGATTTGCGGGACTCAATGCCGCACGAAAGCTTGGCAATAAAAAAGGGGTTCGCGTCACTGTTATTGATCGAACCAATCACCATCTCTTTCAACCTCTTTTATACCAAGTCGCTACAGCGGGACTTTCTCCAGCAGAAATTGCAAGCCCCATCCGCGCTACACTTTCTAGGTATAAAAACATCTCTGTTCTTCTAGATAGTATTAGCTCTGTGGATCTTACAAAAAAAATCGTACGAAGTGCCGACGAAGAGTTTTCGTATGACTATCTTTTTCTCGCCTGTGGAGCCAAGCACAGCTACTTCAATCACCCCGAGTGGGAGGAAAATGCTCCTGGCCTAAAAACTTTAGAGCAAGCCACAGAGATTCGCCGAAGAGTCCTTTTAGCTTTCGAACTTGCCGAAAAAGAAAAAGATATAGAAAAGCAAAAGCAGCATCTCACCTTCGTAGTAGTAGGCGGCGGACCAACAGGGGTAGAACTCGCTGGAGCTATTGCGGAAATCAGCAGGCACACTCTGAGTCGCGACTTCCGACATATTGATCCTACCCGCACAAGAGTTCTTTTGATCGAAGCTGGGCCAAGAATTCTTGCAAGTTTTGATAAAGATCTTTCGCGCAAAGCTGAGCGTGATTTGGAAACCTTAGGTGTTCAGGTTTGGGTCAACACTCGTGTCACCGATATCTCAAAGAACAGTGTGACTTTAGGTGGAGAGATGATTGTCTCTTCGACGATTCTTTGGGCTGCGGGCGTACAGCCCTCCTCTTTAAATAAATCCCTCGGTGTCGTTTTAGATAAACAAGGACGCGCCCTTGTACAAGCAGACCTCAGCATCTTGAATCACCCCGAAGCCTTTGTCTTGGGAGATCAGGCAGCCTTTCAAACAGAAGACGGTCGTACACTGCCAGGGCTTGCCTCGGTGGCGATCCAACAAGGGGAACACGCTGCTGAACAGGTTTTACGAGACGTGCGCGGGAAGAGTCGCAAGGCCTTCGTATATCGTGATAAGGGACAGATGGCGACGATTGGGCGTAAGAAAGCCATTGTGCAGATAAAATCTTGGCATTTTGAGGGCTTCTTTGCGTGGTTAGTCTGGCTCTTTATTCATATTTATTATTTGATCGGCTTTAAGAATAAGGTCTTCGTCTTTTGGCAATGGGCCTATGCCTATTTTACCTTCAAAAAGGGGGCTCGCCTTATTTTAGATAAAGAGTGGCGCCTTTCAGATTCGACCAACCCACAAAACACGGTCTCTCGGAAGCCTCATGGTCTGCCCGAGGACGAGAACCGCATATCTTAGCTTGAAGCTCTTGCCTTGGGGGAAAATGCCATGCTATGGTCTTTCTTCCAAGCAATCTGAAACGGACAGGTGGCCGAGTGGCTGAAGGCGCTCGCTTGGAAAGCGAGTTTACGTTAATCGCGTAACGAGAGTTCGAATCTCTCCCTGTCCGCCATTTTTCATTTTCCCTCATTTCAAACAAAGTTCGTAATGGTTTTATTATTTCATATCGCACACTTACACAATCAAATGTCTGGGTCGAAAGTAGTTTTTCCAAGAACATACGTCTCTCGTCAAGAGAGCGGCGATTCCATAATGATTTTGTGTTTGTAGCCAGCTCGAATTGCGCATGAGAAAATACAAACTTTCCCCGAAATCTATTTTTGACCAAATGAATCACTGGGGGTATGGTACAAAAATGCTTGGCGACTTAGAAATTCGAGATGCTTTTCGAACTTATTGCAAAAAAAAGAACACCTGTATTCTAATCGATGAGCTTGATTTGAATCGTGGAAAAGCTCGAGTAGACCTAATCCAATTTGGACAGTTTATTGTTGGATATGAAATTAAAAGCGATAAAGATACCCTTGAAAGACTAAATACCCAAACAGATAACTACAATAGGTCTCTAGAAAAAATTGTTCTGATTATCGGATCGAAGCATAAAGAAAAAGTTCAAGAGCTCATACCATCGTGGTGGGGAATAATTCTCGCCTTACCAAAGAATGACGGCGTATCTTTTATTTCTGTTAGGGAGTCTGAACTTAATCCATATTTTGATCCAACAAGTCTACTGGATTTACTTTGGAAGGAAGAGCTTCTTCAGATTCTTTCTATCTATGGTATTAACTCGGGAGTAGCCTCTAAAAACAAATACGAACTCAAACAGCTTGTGAAAAGTATTAGCCCCTATTATGAGCTCAAATCTTATGCCAGTGCCTTTGTCATACAACGTAAGAGCTAATTTGTTCTGAAACTAAAGTCAGATGATGATTTATATCTATCAAAACCCAATGCTCCAGCTGACATCTTCTAACTTTCCCCTGAAAGCAGCCATCAATTTGAGAATCTCCCCAAGAATACTCTGAACCTTTAAAACTTGTGTGCCCCATTACGCGAGCTGAAAGCTCCTGATAAACATCATACTTTTCTTCGGTAGCTTCTGGGGTGTCGCTTCTATGAATTACCCAGACTCTATCATCAGTATAGCGGATCTTGCTAGGGATGCCTTTAACCTGAAAATCAATTTCCGGTTTTGAAGGATTTATTATTGTGTAATCCGAAAATTTGGCCGTCATTCCTATTAATTCTGCGGATAGATTAATAGTCTCCCAAAGCGTTAGTTCTTCCCTAGAAATTTCAACAGGTTTATCCTTTGCAATTCCGGTCATATCTTCTGGAAAACTACAGCTAGCAATTGTCAGAGAAGCCCATTTTTCAATCTCTAACATGTTCGTCAACTCCGAAATTTCACCTACAACATCATCATGATCAATTCCCTTAATGACCTTCAGATCCACCAAGAGGTGACACTTACTTTCAGAAGTATTCAACGTTTTCATCAAAGACTTAACTATTTGAGTGGTATCTTGGGGGTTAACTAAATCGTCTGGCTGAATACGAAAACAAAACGAATTAGAAAACTCTCTTAGCTTTGCACATAGCGCGTCTGAACGCTCCGTTGTAATCACCGGAATTACCTGTTGCTGATAGGCTTTTAGTTCCGAATAAAGAAGAAGAATCGCATTTTCTTGGTCTTCGGTAAGCTGGTCATTTGAAAACCCCGGAGTATCAAATAGCAGGGCTCCGCTATGGGACCAATGAGTCACACAATCTTTAGCTATCTTTTTAATAGAATTATGAAGACTAAAATTCTGTTGGTCTTTTCTGGGACTAATCTTTCTAACTTCAAAAAGAGGTGTTATTAATTCCTTATTCTGCAATGCTAGATTTTTTAAGGCTCTATATTCTGCTCGTTTTGTTCTGAGTATAGGTACATAGTTTTTAATAGGCATCCTTATGCAGCTCCAAAAATCTTACGTAAAGTGTTGGCTCCTAAAAGATCTGAAAATAAATTATACTTTTTTGTTTCAAATCTAATTCTCCCCGCAATTACAGCCGGGCTAATATGCAGTTCCTTCGCAAGCAGCAAAATCGACTCTTGAGTTCTAAAATGAAGAGCATCAGAGGATCTCCAGACCGATTTAGGAATAAAAATTTCACGCGCTATCTGGTCAGCCTCTCGTTCTATTGGGTCTGATGGATCTTCAACGTCCAAATCATCCAGAAATGGACCGACTAGAACTTTTAAATGCTTTTGAATGTGAACCAATTCGTGCATTAAAGTATGCCAAAAACTGTCCAAGCGATCATACCGAAGGGAAAGGCCGACCACTGGGTTTCCATTTTCATCGGATATCGTTCCTCCATCAATGTAGGTAGAAGTTAAATGAGGAACTATAACAAGCTTGATTCCGTTCTTTAGCAACTCTTCGCGGGCAAGCAGTGGACCATCCTTAAAGTAACTTAACCGAGCTATTCCTTTCAAAAAATCATTATCTATAGCAGTTTGACTAAATGTGGACGACTCAATTTTCTTGCTATCTAAAAGTACTTTTGATGCCCATAAAAAAGTAGAGGTTTGATTCACACCTCTAATATTCGCATGAGGGGCTCTTCGAAAAAGAACATTGCTTGGAGTAAGACCGCCTATCGGACTCAAAAAGGAATCAATGAAGCCCTTAATGTTATCAAAATCTACTGGCTTCTTTTCTATCCATCCCTTTTTTTGAATCTCCTTAACGACCGCTTCATCAAATACAAATGACTCTGGCGTAAATTTAACGTCTTTTGCCTTCTCTTCTTGAATAAGAATATCCAATGGTATTTCCAGGTACTTATTTAAGGCTTTTACCATTGGCAAAGTTAGGGAACGTTTCTTGGACAAAACTTCGGAGACTCTATTCTTCCCACCCAAGTATGGAATTAAATCCGTTTGGCTTAACCCCATTTCAGTCATTCTAAATTTTATCGCATCAATAGGGGATGGCTTTGCAAAAAAGAATTTATTCTTTTCGTATGACTGGACGGCCATAGAAATAAGCTTAAGTCGCTCGCCCTCTTTAGAATCATTAAGAGGATCTAGCTCAATAAGCTCAGCAATCTCTTGCAAAAAAGATCTGTATTCTTTTTCAGATATAGTATTGAAGCTCATTACAAATCACCTTGTCTTATTTCTTTCATCATACTCAGCATGAGTCCCAGCCCATACTGTTTTCACAACACCAATGTTATAAGAAACCATAACCTCAAGCCTAAAGCTGTTACCCTTCACGTTGAAGATCACAACTTTTTTTACAAAGCTAGCTGAGCTATACTTTGCCTTAATATCCTGTGGAGTTTTCCACGTGCTACCTTCTACATCAGCAATCCAATTTTCAATCCATTCACGGGTGATGGCGTGCTTATTAGTAAAGTCAGTTAGCACCTCTCTTCCCGTAAGAATCATGGCTGAACGTACCTCATCTACATTATAGTTCCCAAAATATAACTACATAGTAGTTCCCAAATTGGGAACTGTCCAGTAAATTATAACTAAGACTCTAACATGCTGAATTTACTAAACTTATGATGATCGTCACAATTCTCAGCATGCTTTTAAGAAAAACAATAGTATATTTACTATAAATAAAAACTAGATTCCATGGAAACCATCTTTTGAAAATCTAGATTAACGAAGAGTTTTCGTCCGATCAAAGGCCTTAGATAGATAATTCAAGAATGACCGATATGAAATTACCCATCAAACCAATAAGGATTTATTAAATACATGAAGTTTAAGCCTGGCTTTAATGCTTTAGAAGCACTGTCAACAATTAGGGATGAAGCTTCCGTCAGGATATCCCTCTCAGACAGAGCCAGTCAGTCACTATCTCAGGAAATGAAAACATCTTTGCTCGAAGAATTCGGAACAAACGAAAGTGATTTCACCATTGCAGAAAAACATGGCATCAGAGAAGTCATTTCAGATCTGAATGACGAGTTAAGTTGGTCTTCAACGTCTCATCCTCTATTTGAAGGTGTCTTCGGAGTTTTTTCTGGTCAAACTCAGTCCATTAATTATTTTTCATCTAGATTCAAAAGCAATGCGACTGTAGGTCGCTGCATAAAGTAGATGACTTTATTTATAGTATTCAAGCCACTTTCGGAATCACTCAAAGCTTTATTTACACTTCGACTTATTCCGAGCAAATTCTTGCTCAAGACATCCTCCAGCAAATGAATAAGGCCTATACTGAGAATGGCTCTTTGCGATGATGCTGTTTATATTAAGTAATCCCCACAAACTCTGACTGCAATGTACATGCGACCCTGCCGTCATCTAACACGATAGAACTTTCAAGAGTGAGCCTTGCTTTGCCTTTTTTGCGATAGGCTTCGGTGAAGTTTTGAATCTCCTCAAGAGAAGGTGGTGGACAAACGGCGCGAAGCTTTTGATTCACAGGGATCTTATAATTTAACTCCCCTGACTTAATCACCACATGCCCCGAAGAATCAATCAGACGGAAGATTTGGCAATAGGCTGCTAAGATCATCAAGCAACTCAAAGAGCCGCCAAAGGCCGTGCCTAGGTGATTGTGATTGGGTTCTAAGGCACACTCTAGCTCTACACCAGCCTCATCAAGTTTCACCACTTGAACTTGCATAAAACGACTCAAAGGAATTTCACGGTGAAGTTTTTCTTGCAGCTCTTGTGCTGTCATCAGAGGAACCTCCATCAATGGGCCTCAATACAAAAGGCCTTCATGAAATATTATAATCATCAATAGGCGAAGACGCCAACCTTCATGAGAAATTCAGGTGAAACTGTCTAGAATAAATAAAAAAGGCCAGAGAAAAATTCTCTGGCCTTAGAAAATATTTAGACTGAAATATTTAAAACTATTTAGATTTTGTGCAGCTTAAAATATTTGAAAGAGCTACAACGTCCGTAGGCTTTAGAACTTTCTTCTCTGTCAGCTTTACAATGTGTTCAAAAGCATCAGTCACAGCCGAAGAACCAATGTGTAGAACAGAAGTGTGCAAAGGATATTTCCCCCAAACTCCCGCCGTCTTTAAAGCTTGAACCGCTTTTGGAGTCAAAACAACAAAACCATTATCACTCTTCATATAAGAATAACGAATATGACCCTGACCTGGATTCAAATCCAAACTATTCCTACGGGCAGGTCCATCATTGATAAGAAAATCTGTTAAAACTGCGATAAAACTTTGGCGAGGATTTAGATCTGCCTCAGGAGTCATTAAAGAAATATAGACATCGTAAACATCGGCGTGATCTCTTTTCATAAGATTCACTAATACTTTTTCACCGTTGATTCTAGCTTCGACTTCGCCACCCTCAGCACTTAAAGGAACTACCACAGTAGAAAATGCGGCATCATTATCTTCATCAATGATATTCTGAGCATTGTAAACGCCGATCGCACAAGTCATGTCAGCGGCATAAACTGAAGAACCTACTAGAAGGCTAAGTACAAAAAATAAAGCTTTCATTAAAACTTCCTTTATTTAAATGGGAAGTGCCTTTATATTCGCCACAGCCAATCGCTCACAAGCCTGAATTTGATTTAAATTTTATCAAAAACCGTCTTTTCCTTGCCAGTGGCTTTTAAAACGCTTCCCAGCGGATAAAACAAATCAATAAGCATAAAACGCATATTGCTTTTATCGTTCTTGCCCTCATATTCTGTGAGTAGATTTTTCACATCCATATAGAAGTTTCGACAAAGTTCAAAAACTTTTTCTTCCAATTCGGGACTGGTCTCATAAAGTAAATATGCAGACACAAGATCAGAGCGCCCCTTTCCAGACTCTGTGTATTCACAAATCTGCTGGCGCCAATAGTCCACAATAGAAGCAGAACTTTTTTTATTGCTTGCACCTGTGTCCACAAAAGCCGAGTTTGTCCTGTAGTGCGTGCCCTCCATCACAATGGCTCCTGTTTGACTGAGTAAGCCTAACTTTGCTTTCACTTCTTCCACGGGCATATTCATCACTCCGGCCACAAACTCATCTGAGTGCGAAGGCAAATCCTTGTAGGCCTTCAGCGTCAGCACCATGCTTAGCAGCGAGATACGTGGGTCGTTGGCAAGAAAATCACCATAATTATCCGTCTGAGAGTACAGAGGATCAAACTGACCAATCACCCCTTTGGGCATAAAGAAGTTCAAAAAACGCTGAGATCTTCCATAAAGAACTTCGATAATAAGTAGGAAATCATTGAAAAGAAGCTTTGATTGGTCCGTCATGAGTCGACTCATTTTTTGAGAGGAAAAATGCGACTTTAACAACTCACGAGAAGATGGAAGAATAATTTCTGAGAGAACTTCTCCACCACTGGGTCTTGCTAAAAATTTAAAGTGCGTCACGTCTTCAAGAGCTTGAGCAAGCTGCCAATTTTTAAGATCCGCTAAAGATAAAAAATCTTCCCAATAGAAGCCCCTTTGTCCCGTCTCCCAGCGACCTACAATATTAAAATTAGCCTCTAGGTCGTGACTGAGAGAGTCTTGAGATTGCTCTCCACGAATGGTTTTTATAAACAAAGAAGTTACATTTTGAAAGTTAACGTTTCCCATGAGCGCATCCTAAAGGGGTTTGGAGGCACGCACAATTTTTTTAATTTCTCTGTGGCGCCATATAAAACTTAACACCCCTGCGAGAGCTTGATTCTCTCTAGTTGCGCCTTTTGATAACTCCCCAATGATTTCTGATAGAGAACTCGCAAAAGAGGATCTTCAGTGATCTCCACATTCACGAGCCTTTTCTCATATTTTTCCAAAAACGGCTGAGCATTGATGCGGATATAAAGCGATGAAAGACTTTCACCGGATTCCAGAGCCCCATATAGTTTTTTAAGAGGGATTTCTGTTTTCCAAAAAATAGGGGCAAGGTCATCTTCACAAGCAAAAATAGAACCCTCTATATAACGAAAGAGAAATCTGTGTTCACATCCGGGCTCAAAAATATTGAGCTCCCAAACTCCCTCTTGGAAAAAATAGTCGTGAGCATCGTCCTTTAACTTTTCATAAGCTTTCGAAAGTTCTTCTTTGCAAAATTTTAGAACTCTCTGGCGCTCGGTCTCTAGCACCGGAAAATTTTTCGCAATTTCTGATGTGGAAGGAATGGGCCTTGTTAAATCAAAGCTACAATCAGCGTTTGGATCTTCCTCCGCCCTCACCCAAGACAAACGCTCAGCGGGACTTACTCCAGAGGGATCTAAAAACACAGACTCTCCGGGGTTGAGGCGGAAGATATTTGTGGTGGGCAAAATCTGTGAGATCTCTTTTTGAAAGAATGCGTAGGAAATCGGAAAGAAGTATTGATTGTACCAAGACCACGGCTCCATTTTAAATTGGCAAGAGCTCGGAATAAGACTTCGTGGTTTTAACGATTCTAATTGCTCTTTCCACTCAAGAGGTATCTCGGCAGGCTTGCTCAAATGCCGAGTCGGAGCAATCACTTCCAATTCTCTCATCGTTTGAAAAGGCCACATGATCAAGTCCCAAGGGGATTCATTCTTAAGAAGCTCTAAGGTCTCATCATCAATCCATGAATCAACGACGTTTAAAATATTCAGCCCTTGAGATTGAATCTGAAACAAACTGTCGACATCTTCGTCTAAGGCTCGACGTGGAGTGACTTTTATATCTTTGATGTGAACACCGGCGTTTAAGGAGAGCGCATAAACTTTGGCAAAACCCAATTCTTTTAAAAGTTCTAAGAGCTCTGGAAAAACCGTAAACATATAGATCGGCGTTTCCCGATTAAGATACTTCAAACTCTCCATTGAAAAGTGATCATCATGAAAATGAGATATGAAGATGGCATCTAACGACAAAGAGCGAATGCTTTCGTAATCAAAAGAAATTGCAGGGAAAGAATAGCAGTTCACACTGAAGGGATTTTCAAACAGAGGGTCAAAGAGCACCTTTGCTTCTGCACTTTCAAATAGATAACCTGCATGTAGAACTCTTGAGATTTTAAGCACGTCCAAATTCCCGAAATTTTCTTATCTTTACAGAATACTGACAGAATCCTGAACACTTTCAAGGATTAGGCGTGCTACATATGGCGCACTTAGAAAATCTTAAGGAGATTTCATGAAAACTGTTCTTATTACACTTCTTTCTATCTTAAGTCTCAATGCCTTTGCCGGACCCGAGGAGCATATCGCTGCACAAGTTTGTTATGAACTTGATTCCGTCAGCACAAACAGTGCCCCTTCGGAAATTTGCCTCGAAGAAGCCTCTTTAAATCTAGAAAACAGTAGCATCTCTATCTATAGCTACTTTATGCCCTATCTCTATAAAGACCTTTCACTGAACTATCTTGCTCGACGCAATGAAAATGGATACCGCTTTCGCTCATCAGCTATTCTAGAAAAGCAAACAGACGCGATGTGTGGAGCTGCCCAGGAATCGGTTTTAAAAATTTCTGGCATCTCTGACAATGACGGAATCGTTGATATTTCATTCCTAGAAATTACTATCGAACAATCCTACACCCCAGATACTTGCCACTCACGCCCTCAGGTCTCTATTCTTAGATACGTGCTTAAGTAATGAATTTCCCAAAGGGTAGCCAAAGATGGCAACTGGCTACCTTTTCAAAAAATGATACTTTTAGTTTTTAGATATGAATTAAGAGAAATCGACTACTCGACTTTTTTCGTCCACGGAATCAAATTAAAATTCATCTGATAAAAGCGACTGCCCTTAACATTGTCTTTGGCGTATTTGCCATAGAGACTATTAAAAAGTTGATCTACTTCATGGATACAGTCTTTATACTCTTCCTCCGTCACTGGAAGAGAAAGACTTAGATAGTGCCGCGTTTCTGCAGATAGCGATTGTGCTTCGATGGCTTTTTCAAGACTCTTTTTATGATAAGCGAGCTGCGCCTGATTGCTTCCACCCTGGTTGATGCGAATCAGACTCTGGCAAGCGCTCCAACTCCCGTCTTCACATTTGACGAAGCCTTGATTTTTTAATTCCTCAAGATGGCCCATGACTTCTTCAGCAGAGACACTTAAAAGATCTGCCAATCCCTCTGGAGTTCTGGGACTTCCTTCAAATACTAAAACGTTACGGATCTCGAAATACAACGGGCTTTCTAATAAGTTTGCAGGAGGCCTCACCGACTCCCATTCAATTTCACCACGCAAAGTTTGAATGAGCTTTTTTTCATAGGTTCTTTTTACTTCTGCTTGAGATGCCTGAGTATAGAGAACAAGAAGGTAGAAGTACTCGGTCTCTTTTTCATTGAGACCAATAAACAGGGCGAGCTTATGAGCTAGCTCTTCAGAGATCGTTCGTTTACCAAGAATTGCAAAACGCAAAAATGATTTACTAGAAACACCCAACGCTTGGGCCCAACTTTCGTAGGAAAAGCCTTCCGGTTGAGATTTTCTAAAATGATAATAATCTTCAAGGTAAAGATTCACATTTAGATACTCATTAATAGATGGCGCTGACTTTATTTCCATTCCAAAATCTCCGAGCCCGTATTGCAGCATGTGCCACTCAGCATTGTAAAGACAATCGATGTGCCAAATTTGAGTACGTCATCTGACTTCCCAGGGAAAGAGTGAATCAAAATTTATTTTAATTCACCCTTTCTACTCGTAAGATTAGAAAATTCCCTGGGCCACTTTTAGAATATATTTCTTCACATCACTAGGCCACGTATTCTGATGCTCTAAGAAACTCTTGCGATCTTTTTTATAAAGCGCGCGCACGGACTCCTCATAGCCCTCGAGATCCCCAGCTAAAGTAAACATGACTTGATACGTGCGCTCTTGGAGTTGTTTGATACTTACCGAAGACTCCGTTTTCTTACGCGCTTCTTCGATCAATAAGCGCAGAGTCGCAGAGGCACCACCAGGCTGAGCCGCCAACCACTCCCAATGCCTTGGCAATAAGGAGACCTCTCTAGAGACCACCCCAAGCTTTGGACGCCCTGGCCCTGCCGGCGTAGACACCGATGTCGGAGTTTTATAGACCTCAAGTCTTTTTTCGACATCTTCTTTAGACCCTTGGTAATTGAAATCAATGACTTTTCCAGTTGAATCATTAAAGAGCAAAGCTTCACTATGATCAGCCTTACCCATTTGCTTTTTAATTTTTAAGACAACGTCTTCTAAATTGCCTTGCGCTAGTAGATTCCCATTTAGAAATGCCGTGTAAGAAAAAGTTTCCATAATCACCTCGATAAAACAAATATACCCGGGTAATATTAAAAAATCAATACTACCCGGGTAAAATTATTTATCTACTCTAAGTTATGGATATTACTTATCTTTAAAATCTAGTAATTGCCTGCGATCAGTTCTAACGAGCATTGAACACGGTAACGACTCTCTGGGCTTGCTTCCGCACGGCCGTTACAAACTTGGAAGTCTTCTTTAGGTCCAGCAATTACATAGCGACGACGACGCTCTACGCGATGATCAGAATCACCTCTACGCGTGATTTGGCAATGCACTCCGTACTCTGTGCGACAATTGTTCAAGGCATCTTGCTCTGCTCGGTCAGCAGCTCTTACGCGGCAAGTTTCAGCTGTGATTTTATAATCATCTACTTTGTAACGGCCTTGAATTGGATAGATCCAATTATCACCTAAGTAACGTCTAGAGACAATTCGACACTCCGAGCCTGCTTGACGCTGACAGGATTGCAAAACATTTCTCTCTTGAACGTAGGCTTCTCTTTGAACTCGGGATTCACAATCCCATCGATCCATACCGACAGCGCGAATAAGCTCTCTTGTCTCTGTGCGAGCCGCAGCGCGAGTTTCCTGCTGATAGCTTTGAGCCGAAGCAAGACTAGATGATACCAAAACTGATAGTGTTAAAATGATTCTTTTCATGCGAAAACTCCCCTCTTGTTTTGCAATTCATGACAAAGAATCACTAAAGCAAGCACAGTGCCAACCCATTATGACACCACTTTCACATGACATAAAAAAAGCCCCGCATGAAGGCGAGGCTTTTAAAAAATTATTGTTACGTTCCTTTTTGAGCTAAGTACTCATCGTAGGTGATGTGATTGTCGTAAACCACTTTTTGATCCACCTCGATAATTCGATTCGCCACAGTTTGAATCAACTCATGGTCATGACTCGTAAAGATCACAGTCCCCTTGTAGCGACTCAACCCTTCATTCACCGCAGTGATACTTTCAAGATCTAAGTGATTCGTAGGTCCATCAAAAATTAAAATATTAGAACCCGAGAGCATCATCTTCGCGAACATGCAGCGAACCTTCTCGCCTCCCGATAAAACTTTCGGTTTCTTGAGGGCATCTGTTCCACTGAAAAGCATCTTGCCTAAAAAACCTCTTAAGAAGGTCTCATCCTTTTCTGTAGAAAAAGGTCTTAGCCAATCCACCAGAGTTTCCTCGTCACCGCTAAAATACTTTGAGTTATCCGTCGGGAAATAACTCACTGAAGTTGTAATACCCCACTGATAGCTTCCAGCATCAGCAGCAAGTTCTCCCGTAATAACCTCTAAAAGAAGAGTTTTGGCTAAGTCGTTTCTACCAAGCAGAACGACTTTGTCGCCTTTTTTAAGGGTAAAGCTAATATCTTTAAAAAGAGTCTCCCCTTCCCAAGTTTTTGTCAGCTTATCTACAGTTAGAACATCGTTACCCAGCTCTCGCTTAATATCAAATCCCACAAATGGCTGCTTGCGAGTAGAAGCTGGTAAATCATTAAACTCTAATTTTTCTAACTGTTTTTGACGTGAAGAAGCTTGGCGAGACTTCGAAGCATTGGCACTAAAGCGTGCGATAAAGGCTTTCAACTCTTCGGCTTTATCAGCACTTTTCTTATTCTGATCAGCGCGCAGACGCTGGTTCAATTCGCTCGACTGTCTCCAGAAATCGTAGTTTCCGGTATAGGTAGTGATTTTTCCAAAATCAATATCCGCGATATGTGTGCAGACTTTGTTTAAGAAATAACGGTCATGGGAAATAACAATCACTGTATTTTCAAAGTTCAATAAGAACTCTTCCAACCAACGAATAGCATAAATATCCAAGTGATTCGTAGGCTCATCCAGCAATAAAATATCTGGTTGTCCAAAAAGAGCCTGAGCAAGAAGAACTTTGACCTTCTCTCCCCCATTGAGCTCTTTCATCAGCTTACTGTGAAGTTCTTCAGGAATAGCTAAACCCGCAAGCATCACCGCCGCTTCAGACTCAGCCTCCCAACCATTTAATTCAGCAAATTCTGTTTCAAGATCAGAAGCGCGAATACCATCTTCTTCGCTAAAGTCAGGTTTTGCATAAAGAGCATCCTTTTCCTGCATCACACGATAAAGACGCTCATTTCCCATCAAGACAGTTTGCAAAACTGGGAATTCATCAAAAGCATAGTGATCTTGTTTTAAAATCGAAAGACGAAGATCTGCACCAATATGCACTTCTCCCGTGTTCGGTTCGATTTCTTTAGAGAGAATTTTTAAGAATGTAGATTTGCCGGCACCATTAGCTCCAATAAGCCCGTAACAATTGCCTGGAGTGAACTTTACGCTCACATCTTCGAATAACTTTTTACCGCCAAAACGCAAACTCACATTTGATGTACTGATCATTTAAATTAACCTCTGCAAAAGAGCGTTTGTATGTCCTTTAGGACTGAAAAACAATGTTTTCCTCTACACAGGCTATTTAGGCAGAAACTTCGGCAATCCTAAGTTCCCCTGTTCGCCCCCTTGCAGAATTTCCGATCCGTGCTAGAGATTATTTACAAAAAGAAAGGTTCTGACTCCAACTGACTATAGATTTATAGCTGGTTTTATCTCCCTCACGAAGAACTGACCAATAACGTGCACCACCTCGCCACTGGCTGCTCACCTTACCAGCAATACGCCCATCTCGCCCCACCCAACGATTTAAAATACGAATTCCGCAGGAAAGATTTTGATAAGGGTCGTGCAAGTCTTTAGAGGTTTTAAAGCCGCAACCATAAGCATTGCCACTTTCGATTGAAATTTGCAAAAGCCCGCGGCTAATGACCGGCTGACCTTTACTATCATTGAAGCCCTCTTCATAACTTGAATTCGTATTGAAGTTGCTTTCAAAGCGCACCATCGAAGAAAGCATGTACGCCCAATACTGCTTTCTTTCCGAGTAACTTAAGCGACTGTACTTTGGACAAAACAAACTCGCATCGGCCGGAATCACATCCAGCAGATCCGTCCCCAATGAATCGAGTTTATTCATCACATGCGTGGTCCACTCTTTACCTTGAGACGTCTTCGCCTCCCAAAGAGGAACCGCATCCTTAGCTGGGCTCGTTGGAGGAGGAGTTGTAACAGGCGGAGTGGGCGTTACTACTGGAGGGGGAGTTGTTACCGGAGGCGGCGTCGTCACAGGCGGCTTCACCGGTGGTGGCGTCGTGACGGGAGGTGGTGTTACAGGAGGAGGAGTTGTCGGAGGAAGTGGCTCGCCTGGCATCTGCGAAGAAAAATTTCCTTCGCCCAGTTTTTGGATGTCCATGCTTGCTGTACATCCGCTCGAGATTATTAATACAAACAATAAAATATTTTTCGTGGGTTTTCCGAAATTTACCATGAAGACTGCATCGGCAGATCCGCCAAATGCTTTACTGTGGCTAGTTTCGTAAAAACTTTAGATGCTAACTCATTTGAGAACGTAAAAATTCTAGGCGAAATTCACGACTCATGTCGTGAATGCGAATATTCTAGTGTTTTAGAATTGAGGCCTCCTCAGGATGCCTTTCAAACCACTTTTTCACATAAGGACACGTTGGAATAATCTGCATATTGTTTTCTTTTGCAAATTTCAAAGCCTCTTTCAATAAAGACTCTGCAATGTTTTTTCCGCGAGACTCCACCGGCACAACAACCTCAAAGATATCTAAAATATTATTTTCTTTTTCATACATCAAATGCGCTTCGCCCCCAGGAACATGGGAAAAGAACTTTTCATTCTGCTTATGCTCAATAGTCATAATACACTCCTTATATATCTATTATCCTCAACATCCCGCCAATTCCCAAAACGTTTCTTTACAATTTCTGATTACCAAAGGTCATTTGACAAGCCTCTAGCAAAACTATAAATAAAAGCCACGTGCTAGGGGTGTCGTTTGAAAAAACGGCTGAGAAAAACCCTTCGAACCTGAAAGAGATCATGCTCGCGCAGGGAAGCTACCATGGGTTTGCCCGTGATTTCCCAACCATTTACCAAGGAGGAAATATGCGCATTCTCATTGTTCTATGCCTCGCGGCTTTCATGTATTTAAAAGCCCATGCTCAAGAGTCCGTTCATTTAGAGCCGATACAAGTTCAACAAAGCCAAGAGACACAGCCTGAATTTACGGGACTTGCTCCCTCGATTCTAGAAACTCCTCTCAACATCAAAAAGGCCTCGGTCGAAAGAGAGCATCTTGAAAAGCTCTCTGACCTTACAAAGTCCGATGCCTCCATCACCGATAGCTATAATGCCAGTGGTTACTATGAGCATTTAAACATTCGAGGTTACACTCTGGACAATCGCTTCAACTACTATCGCGAAGGTCTGCTCATCTCCGCAGAAAGCCCGCTTTCTTTTTACAATAAAGAAAGCCTCGACATCATCAAAGGGGTGTCTGGATTTCAGGCGGGATCAGCCTCACCGGGAGGGGCCGTGAACTATCAGGTCAAACGCCCGCAACTCGAAAGATTTGAAAAAATAAAGATACAAGGTACTGATAGCCAAGCTCTCTTACTTCTTGGCGACATCAACCATCCCTTGAGTCAAAAATCACAAATGCGCTGGATTCTCGCTGCGGAAAAACTTCAAGAGCATATTGAAAACAGCAAGGGCCATGCTTACCTACTTGCCTTCTCTCACAATTATTTATTCTCAGAAAACACAGTCCTAGAGTCAGAGATTGAGTGGAGCCAACACTCTCAATACAGCCAAGCCACCACCAGTCTATGGGGCAATCGCGTTCCTTCCTTAAAGAATCCTGATTTGAATATCAATAAACAAGCTTGGGCAAAGCCGGTTGTCTTTGACGGACTCACGGCAAGCTCTCGCCTTTCTTCAAGACTTCAAGACTGGGACACCTCTGCAACTTTGGGATTACAGATCTTAAAAACCGATGATCGCCTCAACTATCCTTATGGATGTTCTACGGAAAATCGTTTCGATCGATTCTGTTCCGACGGCAGCTATGATCTTTATGACTACCGCAGTGAAAATGAATGGCGCAAAACCTATGGAGTAAAACTTTTAGCTCAAAAACAATTTAAGCTCCATCACCTCACTCACGGATTTAGTATTGGCACTCAGCACTCTTATCGCACCGAAGATTACGAGGCACAGGCATATAATATAGTAGGCCAAGGGAACGCCGATGGCACAGCCCCACTTCCTGAAAACCCCACCAAGCTTGATCCTAATACAAATCGTAGAGCTCAATCCCACGAGGTTCATGCTTCCTATAGCCTCGGTTTTGAAAATATTGAAGTATCTTCGGGGCTTCGCCTGACTCATTTAGAGAGGAAGTCTTTTCGTACTGATAGTTCTCGGCCCACTGATTTTAGTCAAAACTTTACACTTCCTTGGCTAGGAGTTTCGGCAAACTATCGGACAACTAATATTTTCTTTAGCTATGCCGAAGGGATTGAGTCCTATGTCACTCCAAATAAATCTTCCTATTTAAAAGCTGGTGAATTTTTACCTGATGCCCGCACCCATCAATACGAAGTAGGAATCCGTTCGCTGCTGCCACTTTGGGCCATCAGTGTATTTAAGATAGATCGACCTTCAATCACCGATACTGGCAGTCTGTTTGAAAAGGATGGTTTGCAAGAGCATTTGGGAGCGGAAATAAACTTTAAGAATGATATCGGCAGATGGCACCTTGCCTCGAGCCTCACTCTTCTTAAGGCAGAAGAGACTCACCATCATCTAGATCCATCCCTTAATGGCAAGCGTCCCGTCAACGTGCCTGATCAATCGTTTCGATGGGGCCTTGGTTACTCTTTGCGGTCTTCGCTGAACGCTAAAGTTTTTCTCCAGTCCTCTTACGAGGGAAAAAGAGCGATCACCGCCGATAACTCTTTAGAACTTTCGCCATGGACGCGATTTGATCTTCTCTCGAGTTGGCAATCTAAGATCTACAATTCGGATCTTCATTGGAATTTTGAGATTTACAATCTCTTTGATCACCATCACTGGAAAGAGTCCCCTACTCAATACGGGCACATATATCTTTATCCTGAATTGCGTAGACTGTTTAAGCTATCGCTCGCGTTCTCACTCTAATTCAAATAAAAAAAGAGAGGCCATAGCCTCTCTTTTTGAGTTTTGCAGAAGTAGGTATTTGATTATAACTCAAACTGTCCAGATGCTTCTGGTTGATAGATCACTTCTTTTACTTTCAACTTTTTCATTGAGCCGTTTGGCATTTTCCAATTAATAGATTGCCCCACACTCAAACCTAAAAGAGCAATACCCACTGGCGCCAGAATAGAAATCTTGCCGCCTTCTAAGTTTGCATCTTGAGGATAGACCAGAGTCATCTCAGACTCAGCATTGGACGTTTCATCAATAAATTTAATTTTAGAGTTCATCGTGACGACTTCTTTAGAAATATCTTTCTGCGCAATCACATTTGCACGACCAATCTCCTCCTCTAAAAGCTCAGCCCACTCGCTGTCGACTTGTGACACCAAAGCGGAAAGACGGTGATAATCTTGATCTGTAATGAAAATACGGTTTTCAGCGCTCATACAATTTCTCCCTAGAGAATTTTCTACATTTTATATGTTATAAATTTGGAAATAATTTTTTTTAGGAACAAAAAAGAAACTAAGGGGCCAAGAGCAGAGGAACCCTGCTACAGCGATTGCTTTGAATATGTTGAAGAGAATTCTTTTGACCCATTCAGTGTATTAAACCCTAAACGCTTTAAATTTTCAATGGTTTTGCTTAAAATAGGACCAGTTCCGCACAATCCACCGCTCTTTGCGTCGCTTCATTTTGAGACTCTCTTCCACTTCAGTCCTGTAGAAAATTATGAACCTATTAAAAGTCTGCAATACTCCTGCTTTTGAATCAAAACACATTGCCCCCCCAAGCCGCATCCGCGATAAAGAATTCATGGGTAAAAAGCATGTCGTCGAAGTCGACGAAGATTTAAAAGATTTGATTCCTCAGTTTCTAGAGAATCGTAAGAATGATCTAGAGGCTCTCAACAACCTCATATCGAAAAAAGATCTGACTGCTATCGCACAACTTGCACATAAAATTAAAGGTGCAGCTGGCGGCTACGGATTTTCTGAGCTCAGCCAGTATGCAGCTCGAATTGAAACCTTTGCAAAGTCTAATCAGATAGACTCTATTGAAGATCTTTATCCAGAAGTCAAAGAGCACTTCACAAATGTAGAAATTGAATATGTGGCTATGTAAAAATGAAGCCACGCAATCTCGTACTTCTTATTCTTTTGGTCTTCGGGAGTGCCATTGGAGTTGTCGCCCTGATCGGCGGATACTTTATAGGTGCCACTCCCCAAGAGGCCTATGCGCGAGACCGCATTGAACAGCTTCGCAATGAACACATCCTCCTGATTCAAAATTATTTTACCAGCTTACAGGCAGATATCGAATCACGCTCCCAAGAGCGTGAGCTCATCAAATTTATAGAAACAAGCACTTCCAAAGTAAAACCCCTTATTCTTTGGGCCGATAAATCTTTAGATCGCAGCAAGCTCATCGAACTCTTATCTGAATATCACAATAGTCATTCCTTTAATGCAGCTCCAGATATTTTACGTTCACTCAACCCCATGGCTCTGCTTTTTCAGGCAGCTCAAGGTCGCCTGATTGATCCCAGTATTTACCGTCACCTCGGATACTTTAAAGATCTCAAAAAAATTCAAAACACTCTTAATGCACCCATTGAAGAGTTTGATGTGGCTAATATTTTCGTTATCAATAACGATGGCTATGTGATCGCGACAAGCACCCGCTCTCTGGCCCTTGGAGCTAATCTTAATTATGGCTCTTTTGCCTTGGTAAGATTGGCACGCATCAAACAAGATATTTTAAAAAAACCCGGATTGACCTATATGGATCTGAGTAAGCTCTCTGCCCGCTACCCCAAGAAGGCCGCCTACTTAGGAATTCCTATCTACAAAAACCGTAAAGCTATTGGAACACTTGTCTATGAAATTTCTGCAAAGAAGATTGATACACTTCTAAACCAAAATACAAACTGGGACAAAACTCGTTCTATGGGGAACGGCGAGATGGCCATTTTTGATGAGGATGGAGTTCTGAAAAGTAACTCTAGGTACTTTGCTGAAAACCCCAAGAGCTTTGAAGAGACCCTGCTGCACTCTCGAGAAAAGCTTGCCCATGTATCAGGGATTTTAGAGAACGTGCCTACGGCAGCCCTTGAAGTGACGCTGGACGAGGAGCTACTGAATAAATATAAGGAATCTGTTGGGCAAACTTTTACAGCCTCTAACTATCTTGGAATACGCACTCTTCAATCTGTAGGCCGAGTTCAATTGCCCAATAAAAAAAGCTGGTACCTTGTTTCAAGCCTCGAACGCCAATCACTTTTAGAGGTTGTCTCATCTAGCTTAAGCACAAGCATTTTTATACTGGCAGGAATCTTATTTATCTTCGCCATCGCCTTTATATTTCTCCAACGATACATCTTCTCTCCAACTTATGCTCTATCGCAATTTATACAGTTCACAGATGCTCCCGAATTTTATCGCAGCAAAATGACTCTTAAAAATAAACATTTCAATTACCACCTAGAGCAGCTTAAAAAAATTGGCAGTTCTCTCTCTTTAGAGAGAAAGTCCAAGAACTTTCTGGAGGACATCATTCAATGTATTCCAGAGGCAATTTTTATCACTCATCTCCCTTCTGAAGAAGAAGAGTCCTTTACTGCACTTAAAATTAGAAATTTTAATAAAACAGCCTCTTCTCTAACGACAAGTGAAGATCTCCGCGACTCATTCCTCTCCAAGTGGATCGAATTTGACCCCGATACACGGCTGCATCTAAAGCGCGATCTCCAGTTAGGCGGAATGTACTTTGGAACTCTCAAGTCACTGAGAGGAAAAGAAGTTCCGGTGGATATATCGATTACAAAAATTGAAACCTCCACGGTCCGCGATTCTCTTTATCTCGTTGTAGCTAAAAAGAACTTCTTACGAAGAAGACTTCAGCAACAGGTAAAAACTACGGAAAAACTTTTAAATGAATCGCAAAGAATGACCCGCATTGGATCTTTCTACTGGGATTTTGGGACGGACCAACTAACGTGGACCCCTGAAATGCATAAGTTAACGGGAATTCCCCGTGAACATAAACCTCTAACTTATGAACTCTTTCGTTCACTCATTATCGCAGAGGATTTAGAAAGATTCGATCAGGCGCTTGATTTTTCTATAAAAAATATTCAGGACTTTGAAGCTGATTTTAGAATTAGAAATTACCGCAGTAAAGAAGTCTTGTGGGTAAAAGCTCATGGTCGCGTAGAAAAAGATTCCTTTGGAAAATCCGTGGGCATGAATGGCACCACCCAGGATATTACTGTCCTTCGTAGAAATGAACTCAGTATCATCGAAAGCAAGGATCAAGCTCTGCGTGCTAACAAAGCGATGTCGCAGTTTCTTGCACAAATGAGTCACGAGATTCGCACCCCTATGAGTGCTATTATGGGCATGGCTGACTTACTAAAAGAAACCACACTCAGTACTGATCAAGAAGACTATGTAAATACATTCGTAAAAGCTGGTGAAGTCTTGATGAATCTGGTGAATGATATTCTTGACCTTTCAAAAATCGAAGCCGGTGAAATTTCAATTGAGAATATTCCGTATAATTTGAAGAATCTTTTAGGCGACGTTGAGGCCATTATGGGCACTAAGGCGCAATCCAAAGAGCTTCAGTTCAGTATAAATATAAATGAGGATGTTCCCCTTTACTTAATGGGCGATCCCCATAAACTTCGCCAGGTGCTAATGAACATTGTTGGCAATGCACTCAAATTTACCCATGATGGATTTATACGCATTAATGTCGCCCGCAATCCTGGAAAGAAAGAGTCTCTACTTTTAAGTATTACGGATTCAGGGCTTGGCATTCCAGAGGATCGCCAACACCTGATTTTTCAGAGATTCTCGCAAGCCGATGAGTCCGTGCGTAGAAAGTATGGGGGTACGGGACTTGGATTAGCTATTTCAAAGAGCCTGGTAAATCTCATGGGCGGCCAGATCTGGTTTAAGAGTCGGTCTCAAGAAGGGACAACGTTTTTTATCACCTTACCCCTCCGGGAACAGATCAGGGGATCGCAGATTGAAGCACCGTTGGAATTTTCTGCTCCAGATCTAGACTTTGTGGACTCGCCACAGTTCGATCATCATCACAAATTGAGAATTCTCATAGCTGACGATACCTCAGATAACAGAATGTTGTTTTCACACTTCCTCAAAGGCCAACCATTTGAGATCATAGAGGCTAGAAATGGACTTGAAGCAGTTGATAGGATAAAGTCAGAATCGTTTGATATTGTTTTTATGGACGTTCAGATGCCAGAAATGGATGGCTACTCAGCGACACAGGAAGTGCGCCGTTGGGAAAAAGAAAACGATAAAAAACATCTGCCTATTATCGCCCTCACGGCGCATGCGTTAGCAGAAGATCGACAGAAGTCTTTAAATGCTGGGTGTGACGATCATGTTTCAAAACCATTTAAGAAGAACACTCTTCTAAAAGTTATAGACCGTTTCATGTAGGAGTGAAGGATGTCAGAAGGAAAAAGCAGGCTATTGATCGTAGAAGATGACTCTGATATCCGAGAGCTCTTAAAACATTTCTTTAAAGAATTCGTTGATGAAATCATTGAGGCCACCGACGGAACGGAAGCTCTAGAGCTAATAAAGAATCAAGAGTTCGATACTATTCTCTCTGATATCGAAATGCCACAAATGAACGGACTTAAATTTTTAGCTTACGTTCGCTCATTGGGTCACATGACCCCTTTTGTCGTACTCACGGCGCATGGAGACCATACTCGCGCGCTTGAAGCCCTCTCTTTAGGAGCTTTTGACTTCATCACCAAAGATTCGAAAAGAAAACTCATGATTGAAAGTGTTTGTGCCGCTCTAAAGTTTGGGCGTGAGATGAAGGCCTCTAAGAATGATCCCGTGCGCTCAAGCCACCTAAAAAAGATCTACACTGACATGTCAAAATCCTCAGAAATGAGACTTCGAAAAATTATCGAAGAGATGTCCACTTAGATTTTTTAGCGAACAATTACTTCGATAGATTCTACGACTCTATCTTTGTTCATTAACTCTATCTGGTGTTTGCCCACTATGGGCTTCCAAAGAGCTTTTCCATCGGGGACTATTTTTTCTTTTTGATTTATTCGCCAGTACACTTCGTCAGTGATTTTACCTGTGTATATCAAAGGCACACGCTGAAGTTCTTCAGGAATCTCAGGATCTAGGGCTATCACCAATCCCTTGGTTGGATAAATAAGTTTTAAGGGCTGAGTCTCTGCCAGAATCTGCCCCTTAAAAGAGACCTTTTCGAAAGATTGATTCTCTGGGAATCGCTTTAGAAGCCACGCCATGGTCTTTTGCCAAATAGGGGCCGCTCCTGTGGTACCCACGACATTTCTCATTGGCGAACCATCAAAGTTGCCCACCCAAACGCCCACCGTGAATCGACTTGTATAACCTACACACCAATTATCTCGCATGTCTTTACTAGTACCCGTCTTCACCGCAGCGTCGGAAACAGCTAGAACCGAATTCAATCCAAAGCTTGAGGCCCTACTTGAATTATCAGAAAGAATAGAAGTGATCTCTTGGCTGGCTGTTTTGCTGAAGACATTTTTTGTTGGTATCAAAGAGTCCACGGCAAAACTTACTGGCGAATACTCCCCCTGATTCGCAAGAGTGCGATAGGCATTGGTCAAATCCAGCAGAGAAACATCCGCGACTCCGAGGGCCAGTGCGGGTCCATAAAAGTCGGCAGAGACAAGCTGACGAAACCCTAACTCTTTCATGCGCTCGAAAAGAGCGTCTTCACCCAGTAGTCCCATAACTTTCACTGCGGGAACGTTTAAGGAAGATGCGAGAGCTTCTTTGACCTGCACCCAGCCTTTAAATTGATGATCATGGTTTTTAGGTTTATAAACACCGCGATCAAAGGCGATTTCTAGAGGAGAATCTTCAATCCATGAGTCTGGAGTTAAAAGTTCTCTCTCAAAAGCAAGGCCATATAAGAAAGGTTTCAATGTGGAGCCTGCTTGACGGAATGCCTGCACCCCATCCACATAAGGATTCTGCGATTCACGTCCACGATTTCCGACATAAGCCAGAACCTCTCCTGTTTTATTATCTAAAACAAGAGCCGCAGCTTCTGATACATTTTCATCCTTTAAAACTCGCAATTGTTCATTAATAATCTCTCTTAAATAACTTTGCAGCGGTGCCATCAAACTTGATACAAAGGCTCCGCGTTCTCCTTGTTTTTTTAAGACGGAGGCAAACTCATCAGCCTGATGAGTTTTAGGATAACTTTCACCCAGGGTTAACTTTTGAAAGTTTAGACACTGATGGGGCTGAAGTGCACAGGCTCGTGCGAACCAATCTTTATGAGTCATGTTCGGAGAGCGAAGACGAGCCACGAGTAATAAAGACTCCAGATCCGTCAAACCCGAAGGACGTTTTCCAAAAATAAGTTCTGAGGCAGCCTCTACCCCTTGCACTTCGCCTTTGAAAGAAACCAAGTTTAAATAAGCTTCAAGAATTTCGTTCTTATTCCAAATGCGTTCTAAAACAATGGCTCCAAAAGCTTGTTGCAACTTTCCAAATGGGCTATGAGTTTTTAATTGTGGTTCTAAAACTTTAATAAGCTGCATTGTTAAAGTGCTAGCTCCTCGCAACGATCTCCCCTCACTGTAGGCCCTTAAACTCCCCATGATCGCCAATGGATCTACACCCCCATGGGAGTAAAAACGACGGTCTTCAACAAAGAGAAGCTGCTTCACAAGGCTTGGTGAAATATCCGCAAGAGAAACCCACAAAAAAGACCGGCGAGCGAAATCACTTCGCAAGGATTGTAGGCGCGTGCCTTCGCGATCTAAGACGATCAGGTCCGAACTTTGGTGCAAAGATCGAACACTTGAAAACGTTGGCAATGATAAACCCTTAAGAGTCCCCAGAAGAACTCCCAAGACACCAAGACTTAGAATAAAAATTAATTTTTTATTCCTCAATCGTTACATCCTTCAAAGGTAGATACGAATACACATCAGGATTATAAAGAGCCTTCGCCATTAAACCATCTAGTAAGTATGTACCAGCCATGTTTAAACGAACTGTGTAAGAAAGAGTTCTCTCTCCTTGAGCAAAGTAAGGCAGATAGAATTGAATCTGTCCCAATGGATTTTCAATCAGATAGGCTCCTTCTGTTTGCACCACACTTCCTCCTGCGGGAATGCTATCTTGGACCACAACCCAGTACTGTTCTGCGCTTGCAGAGACTTTGATCTCGACACGGTAAAGATCACCGGTCGACCACAAACCCTTTCTCTTTTGTTCTAAAGGAAGAACTTTGCGTTCTATTTTAAATCCAGCCTGAATAGGTTTATCCGTTTTCTTTCCTAAGACACTCACCTTAAACCAAGGACTCCCTTTACCTTTTTGCGAAAGTAGAAGATCTGAATCTGGCTCTAGGATATTCCACTGAGTTTTCCACAAGCTACCCATTTTCCAAGAGTGTTTCTTTTCCGAACCTGCATAGCTAAGCACGAGATCGCCAGTCACAGGAGTTTGTGCCTCGGATGTTTTCTTAAGAAGTAGTTTTAACCAAGCATATTCATAAGACAGCATGTCTGGTGATGCCTCTTTAGCTGCATTAATAACTTTTATTTTGTCTTTATCTGACAGCAAAGAGCTATCCGCATAATAAGCTGATTTTACCAGTGCCAGTCTTGGGCTAATCAGTAGCCAAGGTATAAAATCAAAGGGCGTTTCTTTAACCTGTACTCTTGCTCCACTTAAAAAAGATCTTCCCTGAAGTATCTGGGCGATACGCACTCGCGATGCAGCGGCCTCCGTAAGTCCTTTCTGAGAACCTAAAAGATGATGCCAATCTACTAATACAGCTGATGGCCAACGCTCATAATCCAAACTTAGCACGCTGAGCATTTGATCATTAAACTCTCCGTATTCCGCAAGAGTTGCGACGGCAAGTGCTTTCAGAATATTTAAGTCCCCGCGCTCTCCAGATACTTTCAAACGTCCAAAGACGAAACTATTAAGGGCTTCAAGCATTTTTGCTTGATCACTTTGCTCTGTCGCCCATCCCGCCGCTTTGGCGATTGAAAGGACATACGCCGTCAATGCCACGTCTCCATCTAATGAATCGGAATCAAAATATTTTAGCAGTCCATTTTTATCTAGATACTTTGAAATATTTTGCGCTACTTTTTTAAAGGCGATGTGATTCTGATCTGAAACCGCCTCTGAGATTTTAGATTCTAAAGACGTATTAGAAATGAAATCAAATTTTTCACGCGCCTGAAGTTTTTCAAACTGACTACTTGCCTCGACTTGAAGTTTGGCATTAGAGCTTACTTCGCCAGCAATTTTGATTTTCTGGAAATGCGGCCACAATCCGATTTCCACTTGGTTTTCCACACCCGATAGTTTTGGTAAAACTTTTTGAACCTTCCTGATAGAGTCAAAAATCTTTCCGTTCAGATCTTGGATCTGTAAATCAAAAATATTTTCACCAATTTTATCGCTTTTAATTTTCCAGCTAACAAAGTGATGATCACCTTTCTTTAGCTCCACTTTCTTTTTCTCTTGAGCAAATCCGTTCACTATCAAGCTTGCAATATACTCCCCCGCCGGAGCTTGCAGATTGCGAATCGTCCCACCCACTTGGGCCACATCGCCCTGACGAGAATATATAGAAATAGCAGGAGTCACAGAAAGATCTTGAGTGGCTCTGATACTTGCCCAACCAGTCCCAAAGCGCTGCAATCCCGAACTTGCAATTGCAACAATTCTAAAAGACGAATTCGAGTCGTTTAACTGAAACTGCACATTAGCAATTCCCTCTTTATCAACTTTTACAGAGGGATTCCAATATACCAAACTATCAAAGAGCTCTCTTCGCGTATCCCCGCCACCGTCTCCCCCTGCCGGAACAGCCTTTACACCGAAGTGCCTTTTCCCAACAACAAACCCTTGAGCCGTGGCAGTTTTAATATCGTAACTGCGCGGCCTCATCATACTTTCTAAAAGGGCCCAGGTCTTATTTGATTTAAGACTGAGCAAAGCCTCGTCGACGACAACGACAGCTAAGTCTGCATCACTAAGAGGACTTCCATCTGGTAGATGTAGCTTAACCTGAGCTGTGACTGTATCGCGGACCTGAAATTCCTTTTTGGGAGTTGTTACCGCTACTTTGACTTCCGCACTTTGTATTCCGACTTTCAACTGAGTCATTCCCAATCGAAAACTTGGTTTAGCCAAGTCGACAAGTCCAGAGATCGGCGCATCCTTAATTCTCCCCCTGACAGCAAATGCTGAAACTACAACTCCTGGTGCGTACTCTGCTTTGACTGGCACTCTGAGAATAGGCTTTTCGCCCTTTACCTCGATGACCTCACTCCACAAGACACGATCACTTTCTACGGTCACTAAGACATGAGAGTGAGTGAATGGAGTTCTTAATTGAAGCTCCGCCGTTTCTCCGGGTTCGTAGTTTTTCTTTAAGGCCACCAAGTCCGCGCGATCACTGTCTTCACCCGAAAACCATTGTTTATTACTGCCATCGGAAACCCAGAGATCAACGTTGGCATAGGAGATTCTCCCTTCTTTATCCGTCAGCTTTGCAACTGCAATTAGGTTTCCGATAAATGGGCTTTCCCCAGAACACTGTAAGAATCCCTTGGCATCAGTTGCTCCCCTACAGAATCCAGAAACTTTTTTAATCTCCCTAAAGTCTTCATAGGAATAGAAACCTCCCACAAGTCTTTTGCGATGGGAATAGTAAGCACTCGAATAAAGCTCAACCTCTACTGGAACCTTCGCCAGAGGCTTTTGCTCTAAATCTAATGCAACCACAGTAAAGTCGATTTTATCTTTCGAAGACTGCCAAGCGTTTGTCTTGATTCCCGCAATAATATTGCTAGGCCATAGCTGTGCCGTTTTTAATTGAGACTGAATTTTCCCATTGGGATCTTTATAGACTGCTTCCACGCTCAGATTTTGTATGCCATCTGCAAACTTAATACTGGCTAGATTTGATTTTGCATAACCTACATCATTGAGTTTTAGCTGTGTCTTACCCGATTGATTGGTCCCTTTAGAATAGGCATTTTCTCCTCCAGAATGAACGCCCTCCAGAGGTCTTCCATTGGCAAAAGAAAAATCACTTAAGTCAGAGTCCTTTGGGGAAAAATATCCTGCCTCGACATTCCAATTCAATGTGACCTCTAAGTTCTTAGCAGCCCCTCCGGAGAGATATTCAGCTTGAATACCAATCTCTATGTCACTCTTAGGAAGAAGCTTCAAAGAAGACATCTCTAACTTAAGCTGAATTGCTGGTAGTTCGTAGTTTTCAACATTGAACTCCGCCGAAGTCGCGAGAACATCGTCTTTTTTCAGCAGTTGAATACTCCACTTACCCGTACGGATATCTGAGGGCAGTGCATACTCGTTCAGTGAAATTCCATTCTTCTGATTCCACACCGCAGGCAGAGTGTATTTACTCAAACCGGATTCATGCGAAAGGATTATTTTATCTGGCCATTCACTTTTTGAAGGTAACCCAAGTTGATTGTTCGAGATTTTACGAAAATATGTTTTGAGTGATATTTTCTCTTCCGGCTTAAAAAGTGTTCTATCCAAAACGGTATGGCCAATATATGGCATCGGCATGAATGAGTAACCAATTTGATAACGCCATGGTTCTAGCCCCTGATCCCAACCCGAGTATGTAAACGAGAAGGACTTGCTGTCAGCAACAACGGCGAAGAAACCAGAATAGAAATATCCTTCAGGATTTTTTACCATCTCACTGATTGGCGACTTTAAAGTAAAATAAGCGATACCTTTCGCGTTGGTCACGCCTTGAGCGAGCTTTTTGCCGAATACATCAACCAACTGCACTTGCTGCTGAGCTAAGGGCTTTCCTGTTTGTAGCTGTGTCACCCAAACCCAAACTTCATTGTCGGAGTATTTAATATGTGCCACTTTGTCTGTGACGAGGGCAGAACTTCTTACGTAGTAGGTTTTACTCTCTCCTGTCAGTGCCTCACCTAATCTTGGGCTTTGCATTTCGAAAGCATAAAAGCCTGTGCTCTTTAAAGGAATACCCACAACTTCTGTTTTTTCCGGTGAACGAGGCACCTTCAAGTTCACTTTCTGAGTGAGATACTTTTTCAGAACTTCATTTTCTTCACTGCTATCAGAGCTTCTATAAATCTGATTCAAAACTTCTAAAATCGTCTGGAAGTTTTTTTCATTAAAGCTTCCGCTAGATCCAAACATCTGAAGACCAGCATCACTTTCTATGTGCCTGCGAGTTAAGGGCATCACGGGAGAAATAGACTCAATAATTCCAAAGTTTGATGGAAACTTTAAAAGAGGAGGAAAGTCTGATGTTTTAACTTTTAGAGGGAACTGAGATCTATTAACTAGAATACGTCCATCAATGTCCTTGAGGTTAGAAGGTATCACTAACTCGTATTCGGCGTTGGTTTTAAAAGGACCTTTAAAATTTAAATAACTAACAACATCTTTCTCTGAAAGTTGAGTTAACTCTGCATAAGAAATATTATTCGTACCTATCTGAGAAATGTATACTTTTTTCGCATCACTCAATCTAATAGAGCTTGAGAGACTCAAAGCAATATCACTCAAAGGAATACAATCTGACTGAGGTTTTTCTCTCTCGCAGTTGATCTTCGCCAAGAATTCATCAACGACCGTGAAATCCAATTGATTGTCGTTAATTCCCGCAACGCCACTTTCTGAAGCGATCACCTTTGGCCACACCAGACTTACTTTTTTTCCGTTAGGGAATGGCCTTTTAGAGCGAAGGACTAAAAGATCCCCTTTGAATGCCTCGTCGTCATATTTGAATTCCTCTTTCGCTGATTTGATAATTCCATTTGCCGTATATCCTTGTAGAACTTCTACAGGGATGCGATCGCCAACACCTTCGATAACGAAATAGGCATTCTTCTGCACAGATGATTTATCAAATGTTCCATTGCTGATAAGAATAAAATTTTGATCCGGCTCAATAGAGCGATATGTTGGCGGAAATGTCTGTTGAATATTTGGAGCCGAAGTTACGAACTGAAATTTTTCTTTTCCAATTTGAACATCACACTTTACTCCGCCCGAAAGAGGTTTGGAAAACTCATAGGCCCACGTCGTTGTATCCACCCAACGCCCTGTTCCCCCTTTGAAACAAGAACTCTTTGCTGGTAAATTATTTTGTACATTCCCCAAAGATACTTGTGGACTGCTAAACTGAATGACCACCTGAGAAACATCTTGTACCTGTCCCTGAGGAGTTACAGACTTCACTTGTGCATGACTTAAAGCTGGGAAGACTAACAAAAGAAAATATAAATATCGGCGCATTGCTTTTCCCCTCGAACAATCTCTTGGATTTCTGTTTAGCCTGTTAGATTTCAATCTTAGTTCAACTAAAAAATGCCTCTATGTCATCTACTTAGCGAAGCCCTCCTTGACCAGGTCTTTTGAATTACAAAAACGTAAGCTAGTCTAGATCTCCCCTTCTTCGATGACATTCAACGGTGGCACGGTAAAATAGACCCATTCTAAAACCGACCTTAAGGAGAAAATAGATGCGTAAGATTCTACTTGTATCTGCAGTTTTCGCTCTTGCAGCGTGCTCTCACAAAGCGACCAACCACGATGAACATCACCACACTGAAAGTGCTGTTCACACGCCTACAGGCCCGAGTGAAGCCGAAGCTGTTCTAAAAGCGGCTAAAGGAAAAAAAGTAAAAGGAACTATTAAGTTCAAAGAAGAAAATGGTCAGATCCTAGTAACAACAGAAGTTGAAGGTCTTAAAGCAGGTCCTCACGGATTCCACATTCATGAAGTGGGTAACTGTGATGCTCCTGACTTTTCAACAGCAGGCGGCCACTTTAACCCTAGTCAAAGCGTCCACGGTTCAGAACACTCTGAACATCGCCACGGTGGTGATATGGGTAACTTGATTGCTACCGCAAAAGGAAAAGCTCACACCACACTAACAATCACTGGTGTCACTTTAAAGGACGGCCCTGCAAGCATCATTGGCAAAGCGGTCATCATCCACGAAGGCAAAGATGATTTGAAATCACAGCCCGCTGGGAACTCTGGCCCTCGCGAAGCTTGTGGAATTATCAAGGCTCTTGAATAGATAAAGAAAAAGGGTGAAGGCTAAAGAGCCTTCACCTTTTGAGATATACGACCGAAAATACTTTGACCGCCTCTATCGAACATTTCGATTTCAACACGATCTCCGTCTTTCATAAAACTTGTTTTAATAGATCCAGATTCAATTTGCTCAATCATGCGTTTTTCAGCAAGACAGCTTGAACCCTTTGTGTGATCTTCATTAGAAACTGTACCGCTGCCAATCAGACTTCCAGCTGGTAAATTGCGCGTGCGCGCAGCATGGGCAATCAACTGACCGAAGTGAAAGTGCATTGCTCCAGCATCTGCATTTCCAAAAAACTCTCCATTAAACTTAACGGAAAGAGGCTCGTGAACACGACCGTGCTTCCATCCCTCACCCAGCTCATCCACTGTCACAGCAAAAGGCGAAAGTGAAGAGGAAGGCTTACTTTGGAAGAATCCAAAACCTTGAGCAAGTTCAGCTGGAATTAAACCACGTAAAGATACGTCATTGATCAATACCACTAAACGAATGTGCTTAAGAGCTTCTTCAGGTGTTGTGCCCATTGGTACGAAGTCCGTAATAACTCCAACTTCACCCTCAAAGTCTGTTCCATGATTGAAATCAACCTGAGGAATATCTTGAGTGGGAGTTAGGAAAGATCCGCACTCCCCTTGATACATCAATGGCACTGTTTCTAGGGTTTCTGGCAGAGCCGCGTTTCTTGCCATACGCACAAGCTTGATATGATAGATAAAAGCAGAACCGTCAGCGAACAACCAAGTTCTTGGCAATGCTGAGTGGAAATCACCTTCAACTACTAAAAAGGAACCTTCAGCGCGGCCATCATTTAGATCTAGGTAAATCTTTTTTAATTCAGATTCGTACTTACCCCATTGCTCCATCGCTTCACGCAGCGAGGAAACAAGGCTTGATACGTTTACAGCCGTTTTTAAATCACGACTGACAACACAAAGTTCACCATCTAAAGATTTGTTCGACTTTAAAGTTCCTAATTTCACAACACTATCCTTTAATCAAACGTGATTAGTAAATTGGCTCCGACAGCGCGGTAGTCCTTTAAACCATCCGCCACTTTTCCGCTGGCACTTTCGTAGTAAATCGAAACGCCAAAGTCAGGGTGAAACTTAAAGCTTGCCCCTACTACAATAGGAAGCATTTGTGACTCAAGACCTGTTACAGATCCTTGAGAAGACTTTTTGTCCAAATTCAAAGCCAAGTTCACGCCTAAAAAAGCCCCTGCATACTCTTCAAACATATACATCAAAGTGACAGGAATATCTAGGTAGCTGATCTCTACTTTATTATCAGGTGAGCCATCGATAGTTAAGTTTCTCTGTGTGTAGAGCATTCCCGTGCGCAAATGAAGCTTATCTTTCATTTGAATATTGGCCGTAGCACCAAATTGCAGACCCATTTGAGAAGACGTTGAGCCGCCTCCATCCGTATCACCTGACTGCTGGCGTACACCGGCTTCAATAGCGTATTTAAGTTCCGCTTTCGCCGTTTGAGACATTAAGAATAAAGCTGCAAATGCAGAGAGAAAAAACTTCATAAGATTCCTCCAATTTCTATTTATCAAAACACCATATTGCATTTAATGCCATCTCATTTATGGCTTCATTTTTTGAAACCTGACTGTCCTCTAGGCGAAGGTGATGCTGACCTAGACTCCCGCGCGCACAGAGCGCCACAAATAGCAGTGGCCATAAGATACGCACCGTTTTCTCCATGAACCAAGGCTTGCGCGGAGAAAACTCATCCTTCCAATGTCCAAAATCAAGGGATCTTATTGCCGCAAGGCCAATCCCCAAGAAGAAGGCCACCATCAAGGTGAAAATCCAAAACTGACTTGGCAAGGAACTCTCGATCCAGCTGTAGTACTGTGAAAAATCAAGGCTCTCGTACTCACGCCAACGCATATGGCGACCAAATTTTGCGAAATGAAAGAAGTCCACATAAATCATAAGACTCATTAAAACCCAGATAACGAAAAAGTAGAGCTTATGAAGGGTATTCGTAAGCGTGGACCACTGAACTGTCACCGCCTGCACAGTTAATAATACTGTCGGCAAGATGAAAACAAAACCCATCACCAAAATATCGAAACGCAGACCTACAAAAAATGCTTCCAAAATATCAAAAAAATCCACGTTAGAAGTGGCATGATACACAGACAGAAAATATAGGTTCGCGCGAATCAAACTTAGCAAGACGACCAAAGATATGAAAAGCTGTAAGAACTGAATATAGATTTTAGAAGAATACCGTAAAGAAAAAATCAATCTACTGGCCATACCAAGTCCTTTGACGCATGAGAAAGTTCAGATGAGAATAGGCCATCATCAACGGGAGTAAGTATATGAAGTCTCTTTTGCTTTACAACTATTTTCGCAGCTCTACATCCTACCGAGCACGTATAGCCCTCCATTGGAAGGGGTTGGAGTTTGAATACAAACCCATCAACCTCCTAAAGTCAGAGCAAAGATCCGAAGAATACTTAAATTTAAATCCGCTGGGCGGCGTCCCTACTTTAGTTCACGAAGGACGTGTGATTCCTGAGTCCTTTGCCATTATTGAATATCTCGATGAAGTTTTCCCTCAGAACAAACTTCTGCCCCAAGATCCTTACTTGCGTGCGCGCGTACGTCAGTTTTGTGAAGTGATTAATTCATCTATGCACCCTATGGGAAATCTTAAAGTTTTAAAACATCTCGAGACAGCGCATGGTTATGATCAAGCACAAAAGGATCAATGGGTTGGTATCTGGGCTCAACAAGGCTTAAAGGCTTTAGAAATCATCGCTCAAGAATTTGCTGGTCAGTACTCTTTTGGAAACGAAGTCACTATGGCTGATGCGTTTTTAATCCCACAGCTTCTGACTTGCCAGCGATTCAACATCGACCTAACTCCTTATCCGACTCTTTTAAAAATTAATGACAATTGCCTCGCACTGGATGCCTTTAAAAAAGCTCATCCATTTATTCAGATAGACACTCCGGAAGACTTGAGAAAATAAAAAAAGGCGGGATCAGTTCCCGCCTTTTTTTAATTAATTTGAATGAATAAAGAGGAAGTTCCATTTGTCGATCACAGGGATCGCAATAAACACCAACATCGAAACGTTGAGCCACATAAAGAAAGCCAACCATCTCTCTGTCCCATTAGATTTATAATATCTAATGAACTCTTGCATGACTTTGAAACAGAGTGGAATCGTCAAAAGTAAGAAGACCCAACTCACGTGTACAAAAATCGGAGCCGCTAGAGCCGTGCCTACATATACAAATGTCCAAATCCCTACGTGGAGCATTGTCCGATGTAACCCTAATGCTACAGGAAGAGTTGGAATTCCGCCTTTTGCATAATCGTCTCTAAACTTAATCGCCAAGATCCAGAAGTGCGGCATTTGCCACATGAACATAATCAAGAAGAGATAAAGAGATTCAGGGTTCCAGATCTCAGGATTTGCAACTGCGTATCCGATAGTCACTGGCAAGGACCCGGGAATAGCGCCAGGAATAGCACCGAATACCCATTTCGGTTTCCACCACATGGTGTACGGACCATTATACAAAAACACACAGACTAAACTCACCCAACCAGCCATTGGTTCAAGATCAAAAAGGATGTAAAGTCCCACAGCTAAATATGAAAGCGACAAAACTAAAGCTGCCGCAGGTTTGATTTTACCTGAAGCTACGGGGCGCTTTGCTGTGCGAGGCATTTTTTGATCAAGTTTGTATTCTTGAACTTGATTCAGAGCTAATGAGCCTGAACTTAAGAAATACATTCCGATGATTGTGTAGATGAATTCTTGGAGCCTGAATGGCTCCTCGATTTGAAAGCCTGTAGCATAGCCGATCACTCCTGATATTACAGAAAAAACGACTATGCCAAACTTAGTAAGATCTGCGTATGTTCTTAACACGATTCTATAATGGGCTAACTTCTGGAACACGTGTTGCGATATCTACAACCGTGAAAATCAAAAGTACGATCAAGAAGAAGAAACTTGTCGCGAAAATTCCGCGATTCATGTTCGTATCATCTTTCAAGTGCATGAAATATAGAAGTACGTAATAAGCTTTTACCGCTGCAATACCAAACGCCACAAACGGAGCAAAGGCACCCATTTGAGAGTGGAACTGATGCGCTACAACCGTAAGGATTGTAAGCGCGAATAAGTAACCAGCAACACGTAGATACGTGGCCATTGGTGTGATGTGCGGATTCAAAACATTTGGATTATTTGATTCTTGTGCCATTTATTAACCCACCAAGTAAAGTAGAGGGAAAAGGAAGATCCAGATCAAGTCGATGATGTGCCAGAAAATACCAACACCTTCAATCGGAGCCCAATACTGAGAGTGGAAATCACCGCGCATAGTGCGGATAAATAACCAAGTGATCAGTCCCATACCAATAAGTACGTGAATTCCATGAAGACCTGTCATCGCAAAGTAGAAACCGAAGTAAAGACCTAGGTTTGAGTTTACGGCACCTGTCTCTGCCACATTAAGATTCAAGCCTGGAAAGAACCCAAGATGAAACTTGTGTGAGTACTCAAGATACTTGATACACATAAAGATAGCACCACACAGAAGTGTCGTACCTAAAGCAAGAGCAGCTTGCTTCTGCTTATTTTGTTGTACCAAAGAAATTGAAATCGCCATTGTGAAAGAAGAGAAAATCAACACAAGAGTATTGATGAAACCCATCTTCCAATCTAAGTGCGAAGCACCTTCAGCAAACGTTTGTGGATAAAGGAAGTGGTAAATACCATATCCAATGAGGATGGCACCGAACATAAGGATTTCGGTAACCATGAAAAGCCAAACACCTTGCTTACAAGCATCGTACTGTTGATTCGCATCACGGAAGTGATGCGAAACGTGTGCTGCTCTAGGGTGAGAGATTGTCGCTGCTTTATCTGTACTCATAAGGCCCCGCCGTTACAATTGGTTCAACGTCAAAGTTATGGTGTGGTGGCGGAGAGCTTGTTTGCCACTCAAGTGTTTTAGCTCCCCATGGATTCATAGTCGCTTTTTCGCCCTTACGAATACCATTAACAATTACATAAAGACCCATTAGGAATCCAGTAAGGATCAACCAAGAACCTACTGTAGAAAGTTTGTTCAAACCTTCATAAGCAGGGATGTAGTCGAAGTAACGTCTTGGCATTCCCATCGCACCCAAAATGAATTGAGGGAAGAATGTTACGTTGAAGCCGATAAAGATGAATACGAATGACAATCTTGCCCAGTATTCATTGAACGTCTTTCCGAACATTTTAGGGAACCAGTAGTAGAATCCACCCATCAATGCCATCAAAGTACCACCCACCATTACGTAGTGGAAGTGAGCAACAACGAAGTATGTGTCATGGAAGTGAACGTCTGTCGGAAGAACCGCAAGCATAATTCCAGTCACACCACCGATAGCAAATAAGAACAAGAAACCAAGAGCAAATAACATCGGAGAGTCAAAAGACACAGATCCTTTGTAAAGAGTTGCTACCCAGTTGAACATCTTAATCGCCGTCGGAACACCCACTAGCATCGTGATGAATGAGAAGATGATACCTGCTGTTTCAGACTGACCAGATACAAACATATGGTGACCCCATACGAAGAACGATACAGCCGCAATTCCCAAAGAAGAATAAGCAATCGCCGTGTAACCGAAGATAACTTTTCTAGAGAATGCCGTGATCAACTCAGACACAACACCCATCGCTGGGATAATCATGATGTAAACCGCTGGATGCGAGTAGAACCAGAAGAAATGCTGGAACAGAACCGGATCTCCGCCAAGCGCTGGATCGAAGATACCAACACCGAACAGTCTCTCAGCCGCTAGAAGTAACAAAGTGATACCTAGAACTGGAGTTGCAAGAAGTTGCAAGATACCTGTTGAGTAAAGAGCCCAAACAAACAAAGGCATTCTGTGCATAGTCATGCCAGGAGCTCTTAATTTGTGAACTGTTACGATGAAGTTCAATCCTGTAAGAACTGAAGACATCCCCATGATGAAAGCACCCAACACCATCAATACTGCTGAAGTTCCAGTACGGATTGAGTAAGGAGTGTAGAACGTCCATCCAGTATCGATTTTCTTAAACATGAACGTTAAGATCGCAAGGATCGCACCGATCATGAATAGGTACCAACTGAATAAGTTGATCTTAGGGAAAGCAACGTCCTTCGCGCCGATATGGATAGGTAAGAAGAAGTTACCTAAAATCGCCGGAATACCAGGAACGATAACCATGAATACCATGATAGCACCGTGGTAGGTCATCACTTGGTTATAAACGTCACCGTTTTTCAAAACTTGTCCTACGTTCTCAGTCACGTTAGGAGCGAAAAGTTCTAATCTTAGTAGAAGAGCCATCACTCCACCTACGAAGAAGAAGAACATTACTGTAATCATGTACATTAGACCGATTCTTTTATGGTCTACCGTCGTCAACCAAGACCAGAGGCCTTTTTCGTGGTTGAGATAATTGTCACCGTGATGAGCTGATGTATTAGCCATAGGTGCGCTCCTTATTTCAATGACTTCATGTACTCAACAAGTGCGCTGAGTTCATTTTCGTTTAACTGGCCCTGAAACGTTGGCATTACGCCTCTTGGGTAACCTTTTACAACATGCTTATTTGGCTCTAGAACTGATTCACGTAGATAGTTTTCATCTACAGTGATTTTAGTTCCATCATCCATTTCCTCTTCTTTACCGAAAAGTTGGTAAAGAGAAGGGCCTACTTTTGGAGCAGGTGAATCTACAGAGTGGCAAGATGCACACGCTTTAACTTGGAAAAGTTTTGCGCCCTTTTCAGCAAGAGGAAGATTTTTCTCTTCTTGTCCTTGCTCTAGGTAAGCATCGAATTCTTCTCTAGAAACTACTTTTAGACGTCCAATCATCGCCGAGTGCGCAGTACCGCAGTACTCAGCACAGAAGATGTGGTAATCACCAAGTTTATTCGCTTTGAACCAAAGAGCCGTGTAACGACCTGGAACCGCGTCTTGCTTAATACGGAAAGACGGCACGAAGAATGAGTGAATAACATCAGAAGAAGTCAGAAGAAGTTTTACGTCCTGATCAATCGGTACAACGATTTCGTTCACCGCTTTGAAACCATTCTTGTATTCAACTTCCCAAACCCACTGCTTACCTAGAACGTTGATCTCCAACGCATTTTTAGGCATCGCACGCATGTCGTGGTAAATATACCAACCCCAAGCAAATACTGTCAGGAAGATCACAAGTGGAATAAATGACCACAAGAACTCCAAGAAAGTATTGTGTGATAGATAAGCCGTCTTATCAGTCTGGCTCTTACGACGATACTTCCACACGAAGTAAATCATCCCACCAATAACAAGAACGCATCCAATTGTGCTCGTTAGCAGCAAAAAGCCGTATAGATTATCTACACGTTCTGCAATCTCTGTTGCTTGAGTGGGCATGAAGGATTGAGCCTTCGCTAAATTAAACCACATCATGTACTTTTATCTCCCCGCCTCTTTGGACTTCGCTCGGCGAGAGCGAATATAAGTTGGCAATAACCATAAAACCATTCCCAGAACCATGATTCCCCCAGCAACCTGCATAACTCTGAAAGCTGCTAAAGTGTACTTGCTCTGCGAAGGATCATACCTAAAACAATAAAGCACCAAGTGGTCCACAAAAGTTCCGATTTTACCTTCGGAAGCCTCTGTTAAAGACAGCTTGATGTCCTGAGGATTAAAAACAATCCCCGGAAGGTAACGAGAGATCACGCCTTTCGGCGTTAGAATGATGGCCGCCGAAGCGTGCGCCCATTCCTGTGATTTTTCGTCCCACTTAAAACCAAAACCTACAGATTGAGTGATTTTTTGAATCGTCTCTTCATCTGCCGTTAAAAAATGCCACCCAGCCTCAGAGCCCTCACGATCATAGAGCTTCATATAAGCTTTTTTCTTAGTCTCCGCCATATCTGGCGTCTCTTTAGAGTCGAAGCTTAAAGCTAGAACTTGGTAGCGCGCACCTACAGTCCATTCCTTATCCATCAACTTCAACGCATCAATAAGACCGTTGAGATGGAAGTTACAAAGACCCGGACAAGAATAATAAATTGGCGAAAGAATCACCGGCTGTTTACCGTTAAAAAAAGAGCTCAACGCTACTTTTTCACCGGCTTCATTGGTGACCTCTAAGGATAGATCAATCGTGTCGCCACGCTTTTCTTCAATCCCTACGCCCACTAACTCTTCTGCAGGTTCATCAGCCACCTTTGGCTGTGGACGCCCATCATAGGCGTGCGCTGAAAACGCTAAAAGGAGCGAAACCAACAGATTCGCTCCAATTGCTTTTTTCATGAAACCCGAAGAAACTGAATGCATCTTTAAGCACCCGATTATTTTGCTGTTTTTGCGAACTCAGCAACCGCTGCTGGGTCATCCTTAGATTTGTTTTGCGTGATTGATTCGATATATGCAATCACTGCCCAACGATCTGCCGGCTTGAAGTGAGAGTAAGCAGCCATTGATGTCCCTTTGATACCGTTCTGAAGCACTTTATAAAGAGCAATAACGCCATCGCCTTGAGTCCATTTACCTTCAACAAGATTACGAGGTCTTGGATTTAATCCACCGCCTGCAGGGCCATCGCCCAATCCTTGCTCTCCGTGGCACATTGCACAGTTTGTTTTGTAAACTTTCTGTCCGTAAGCCACAAGCTCAGGAGTCTCAACCCATGGCTCTGTCACTTTGTTAATATCAAATGCTGGAGCTGCGCCTTCTGCTACTGGAGCATTCGGATCCACAACGTTTTCAGCTAAATCCACACCTTTATGGATCGCTGCTAGATAAATAAAGAAGGCAAAGCAAAACGCCATTGAAAAAGCGAATGCGATAAAGCCGGGGCGATTGTATTGATCTTTATTTTCAGACATAGGTAGGCACTCCCTAGGAGATACAAATAGTTTTGTCACAATATTGTAATGTATTGATCTAACTAACGTAAAAGAGGAGTGGGGGCAACTAATTATGGCGCAGAGAACTGAACGCCGCATAACGCATCGCGAAGGGTTGTCATATGCCAACAACCCTCCTTTACTTCGAATCCCTTAACGGGAGCGCGTTCTAGAGAACTAAACCACCGTCCACAGACAGTGTTGTGCCATTTAAGTAACTAGACTCTTCACTAGCTAAGAAGAGGCAGGCGTTGGCGATATCTTTAGTCTCCCCAAGGCGCATAGCAGGAACTTTTTCAGTCATGGACTTTAAAACCTCTGGAGGCATCGCTTCCGTCATGGCTGTACGAATAAATCCAGGCGCGATTGCATTGGAAGTAAATCCCTTGCGCCCCAACTCTTTCGCCCATGTCTTTGTCATGCCGATAACGCCCGCCTTCGCCGCCGCATAGTTCGTCTGACCAAAGTTGCCGTAGATCCCAACCACAGATGAAATATTAATAATTCTCTTGTTCTGCGAATCGGGTGAGAATTTTTCTAGAAGAAGTTTCGTAACATTGAACAAACCCGAGAGATTCGTCGCAATCACCGCGTCCCAATCCTCAAATCCCATCTTTGCAAACGACTTATCGCGAGTGATTCCCGCATTATTAATTAATACATCCACAGATCCAGCAAGCTTCCCTGCTGCCACCTGAACAGAGTCTCGCGAAGTCACATCGACCTGCTCTAAATGAAGCTTTCCCTGATTCACAAAATCAGAAAGAGCCTGCTTTGCCGTATCCAAGGCTTGAGTAGAAAAGTCCCAAACAGTGACCATCGCTCCGGCCTTTAAAAACTGCTCGGTGATCTGATGACCGATTCCAGCTGCGCCACCCGTAACAACAACATGCTTATTTTTGAAATTATATTGAATATTTCCCATACACTCAGTAAATCCTTTTTCGACAAATAAGGTCAAAGTTTATTTTAGCCACTTAAATGCATAATAAAATTGGTCTTATACATTTAACTAATAGGTGCAGCCTACGATAGTTAATACCTATTCGAACTACGAGGAGTAACTAAAGATGCAAAAAACATTGATCTTTTCGATTCTATTCTGCGCAATCGCACTTTCTCCAAAGCTTGCAATGGCAACTCCTGCTCTTGAGCGCTTTGAAAAAGATGCTTTTGAGTATATCGACGCCTGCGAGCAATCTTGCCCAGCGGGAACAAGCGAAGAATCCATTTTCGAAAATGGTCGCGTTCTGAATAAAGCTGCAACTCCTCGCGTGGTGGAAAAACTAAAAGCCGTCGCTATCGAGCAAGCCTACATTTGGGGCGATACGATTTTAGGTGGAGACTTCCATGCAGATGGCGAAACAAAGTTAAAAAAAATTGCTTTGATCACAAAAGATGGCAAACCATTTGCTTACCGCATTTGGTATTTTGAGAACGCTTGGGATACATCTGAGTGTGAGTTTGACGGCATCAATGACAACTCTTTAGCGACTTGTACTCCTGGAATCATCCTTGAGTCCTCTATTGTTGCTCTGAATTTAAAATACGCCATTACAGACTACAACAACCCTGCAAATTTCTTCGAATCACAACCGTAATCTCATTCTGAGAAAACGAGGTCGATTTTTCTAAACTTTTAATTTCATTATCCGAATGAACAAAGATGCGACTATCATCTTTGTTCATTCTATTTTTATTCACGACGAGCTGTACTTTCGTACAGAGAATGCCCAGTTCAGAAATGCTCGATAGCGATCGAGCCAATCGCATCCAACAAATTGATCTTGAACTATCCAGACACTGGAACACTAACTGGAAAGCAAACCAAAAGGCCTATCAAACCCTTCCCCCTGAGCAGTACACGCAGATTCTTTTCAATAGCAAGATCATCTCCAACCCCGAGCTTCGCGACCGCGTGCAAAAGCTTGTAAACGAACGCCATGCACATAAAACAGCCCTCAGTGAAAAACTCTTCTTGCGTCACTGGAGTGGTATCGGCCCATGGTTTCAATCTACGTTTCGCTTTGAACAAACAGCCCAAGAGGAAGTTCTCGAGTTTCATAATTTCAAAGAATATGAAATTGGGCGCAGTTTTGATCTGCCTTACCCCCTAGAGCATAACTTCTATAAGGACTACAGTCTTCGACTGAAGAATATGTTCCCTGCACCCACCTCACACTTTGATGAAGATCGTCGCCAGCTCTACTTAAAAGCTCGACTGCAATGTAATAGCGACATCATCTATCGGGCCAACACCCTATTTGCGCGTGAAAAGCGCAATAAGGTTTATGACTTCAATTGGTACTACAATCGTGTGAATGGCCAGAACTTGAGTGTTCGTTTCACCTCTGCGGTCAACAACTGTGAGCTCTTCTTCTTCGATCCAGAAAAAAGTAAAACATGGACTCATAGTTTAAAGCTTGTGAATCTAGCGTCTCAATCTACGGAATGGATTCGCCTCACAAATCAAATTGAACTCTGCGCCCTTCCCCAAGGACAATTTCGCAGTAAAGCACAAAAATTTTTCTGGAGTGATGACTATAACTTCATGACTTGTCCTTACGAGGCCGAGTCGATCATCAATCTGCGCGATCCTTATGAATCCATCAATCGCAAAGTTATTTCTTTGACGGGCTCTCCACTTTCACGCAGGGACTTTAATGAACAAAATCCCATGGCGGCTCTAAACTTTAGCAAAGCTCCGCAGTTTGATGTGATCTGGGTTTCTTCGCTGAACTTCTCTGCAGACTTTTTTGGCATGGTGATGTCACGAGCTCTGCGCTATCACGCCGAAAGAGGAACTCAAATTCGCATCCTCGTGCCTGAAGTGACAATCACGAAAAAAGACAAGCAGATCCTCGAGCACCTCAGAGCGGGAACTCCTAACGTCAAAATTCAATACTATAAGTATTCACTATCAAGCAATGACGATGGTGGATGGATCGATAAGTTTCATAGAGTGAATCACACTAAGATTGTGATGGGATACTCGGCGAAGAAACCAAAAGACAGTTTCTTCATCACAGGCGGGCGTAATATTCGTGACTCTTATATCTTTAGACGTATTCCTGCTTATAAAGCCTACAAGTTCTTAAAGAACTACAGTGCTGGTGAAGAGTCTTATATTTATTACGACGACTTTGAACTGGAAATGCGAGGACAGGATTTTGTCCGCTCGGTGACAGCGCAAATGCTCTCGTTCTGGATGAGGGAGTCACAAACTCAACGTTTCCGCTCAACAAATATCAACATCCCACAGTTTGCAACTGCTTCAGAGATTCAACGCTTAGAAAAAATCTCTGATACAAAACCATTGGTGAAGCACATCGTCTCTTTGCCGTACTTTGATAGCTTCCAACTTGAAAAGTACTATATCAACCTGATTAGCAGTGCTCAGAAAGAACTTCTTTTAACCACTCCTTACTTCCGCCCTTCAGTGGCAATCAGTGAGGCTTTGGACAAAGCTGTTCAACGTGGCGTGAAGGTTTCGGTTCTTACCCGTATTCATCTTGCGGGCGATGGAGTTCCGAGTATTGCCGAAGACGTTAACAAACAGGGGATCAATCGACACTTGGCTAACGTAGACATTTACGAATGGATTGATCCAAACTCTATCATGCACGCAAAGTTATTAATTATTGATGGAGAGCTCAGTTTTATTTCAAGCGTGAATCTTAATCGCAGAAGCTTCATCCATGACATTGAAAATGGAGCCCTGATCTTAAGTAAATCCGAGGCGCAAGATCTCCGCAAAGAGTTCTTTGACTACCTCAAAAAGGGAAAGAAGATCACTGCGTCCGAAAAGGTCTCGTGGATCAATAGCACTCTTATTGATTGGGCGGATTCTTACTTCTAACAGGACCTTGGTCTCTGTCTCTATAAAAATTAGAATTCTCCCCGTTCTATTTCAGCATCTCTATGCCAAAATATAAGAGATGCTTCGATATCTTTTTATTCTCTTTTTTATATCGCTGAGCGCGTGCGAGAGGTCAGCCCTTTTAGGGCCCGGCGATGAGATGTCATTAGCAACTCCTTCTGAAGAGAGCTGCGGATTTATTCGCAATGTTCGTTATGGACAAAGAGTTTCTTGGAAGAACCAAATCCCTGTGAGCATCTACATCCACCCTGACTTTCCGAAAGAACATATCCCTGCGATTTATAGTGCTGCAGGAAAGTGGAATCAAGCTATCTCCACACCGCTGATTAGAATCCTTCAAGCGCAAGCCTCGGACATAGACTCCCAAGAAAAACTTAACTCGAAGAATATGCTCCTGTGGAAAAACCAATGGGATCGCGATAAGACCTCTCTGCAAGGAGTGACCCGAGTATCTTATTTAAGAAACCAGCTCAGTCGCGCCGAGATCTCAATCAATGGTGTGGATTTTCAATACTCCTCGGAAGCCAGCGCTGGCCGAGTGCACATGGAAAGCCTTCTCGTTCATGAGTTAGGACACGCTCTAGGACTTGATCATCGACAAGATGCTGAAAGTGTTATGTGGAGTGTTTTAAACTCGAATGTTCAGCGGGACACTTTGCAGCCTGCTGATATTAAATCTTTAAAGTGTGAGTACTAGGATGAAAAGAAATCAAAACAACTTCAAAAAGATGTCGCGAACTTTCTACCTCTTAGCGATTCTATTTGCTTTACCATTTGTTCTTATCCGCTTAGAGGGCGTTCTAAAAAAGCAAAGAGACATAGCCTCTGATGGAAGCTCTGCCATTTCATTTGAGTCCGCAGACCTGTCTGAAATTCCAGACGCTGATTTCTTGAAAGCCTTTAAATACCAAGTGTTAAAAAATGCGCGGCTTGAATCTACGCCAACCGGAAATGGCATTCGCATGAATGCTGTGTATGTTAAAAATACTCATGGCGCAAAAGTTTTTGTATGTGAAAAGTACACTCAAATAGAAATGATTTTTGCCGCAGAGGGCGTAGCTATTTCTGGTGTCACACCAGAAATTCGCATTCAAGGGGACTGCTCAATCTCCGACGACTTTCAGTTCATCTCTCCGTTCAACATCCCTCAGAAGTGGAGCGAATTAAAAAGACAACCCTTTAAAGTTTCACGTTCTCACAACGACAACTCTCTCCCGTTGCTTTGGACATGGAGCGGAGTGCGCTTCATTGACCCGCTTAGCAATGAAGTTATCGAGATCTCTTCGTATGAAATTATGTCCGTGCTTGGAGAGGATATAATTCTTCCTCTAAAGATTACTGAATAGCCTCAAACTGCGGTACGTAGCGAACCTTATCTTCACCACGTGTTTGGCTTTCATAGTTTTCATAGTCCAATCGGTGCTTCTTGCGCGACTGTTCTTCAGCCTCGAGAGCTTCTTGATTGATTCGGTCGTTACGCATATCCATGGCAAGAGCGGTCTTTTCTCCTTCAGCCTCTACAGGATTACCCATGTAAACGGCATTGCCTCTGGCAAAGACGACTTCTTTTTCAAAACGGATGCGGTTCTCATAAAAGATATAAGTCCAACGATCCTTACCTTTCACTCTCTCAGTTCGATTCGGTGAGCCCATAAGATAAAGCACGTCACCCTTTTCCATACCGGGTTTGATTTCAGAAAACGATTTCAATGGAGAAGTCTGGCATGAGATAAGAAGGAAAGAAGCTCCCAATAATGCCATCACTGAGTTTCGAAGCATGAAGTCCCCCACCTGCTTTATTATCGTACCAGATTTGAAATTTCAGCCAAAGTGAATGCGTGTTTTCTGTCTCAGATTGTGACGATTCACACTCTACTTTTTTAAGATAACAGGCTCCATCAACTCCTGCCCTTTTTGAGACTCTTTTGCGGGAACCTTTTTCTCAATCAGGCTTTCTTTAGAGTCTTTGTCCGCAGCCGGGTACTGCTTGCGCACCGTTTTTAAAGTCTTATCAACAGCAGATCCCAGAGTCATTCTAGACTCCATTTCTTCTAGAGACCGCAACTCGATTCTTTCATACTGTCGCACATCGGCTTTGTTCTTTTCAGGATAACGATAGCGCAATAGATTTCTCTGTTGCTCATACTCTTTGATTTGCCCGTCTAACTGCTTATGCAAAGACATCATGTTACGAATAACATCGTTCGTATGCTCTGCATTCTTTGACGAATGCTTATCTTGAATCAACTTTTGAATTTCAGCTTCAGTAGAACGAACTTTTGCTTCAAGCCCCTGAACTCTTGCTTGCACAACAGCATAGGTATCCTCGCCGGCACCTTTCACTTGGGCCATTGCTAAAGAAGCAAAAAATATAAACGGAAACACTTTAAAGAACATTCTGTCTCCAAGAGATCTTTATCGGCAGATACTTAATCCGCGACAATAGAACAAAAGCCTTTGTTGGCGAAAGGTCTCGCAACTCAAGCCGACCGCGATGGATACCCTCTAAGAGCGCATTCACATCCCAGCCAAACTTCGAATCAGTCATTGCCTCACGCAACTCTTTAACTAAGTGGCTGCTTTCAAGACCCTCAAGCGTAATTGTATAGGAGAGCGGCCCCGCTGAGGTGTCGGAGTTTGCAAAATCAGCCACATCTGAAAAATCTGAAGTATCGGCATTCATGTGCGAATTTGTTTCAGGGACAGAATCAAGTGTTGATGAAAAATCGTAAGGTGCCTCTTCAGGCTGTTGCGCGAAGGATTCTCCGCTGTGACCAGCATTGGCTTCCTCGACTAAATCACCATAGGCCCCTTGATTCCCAGCTTCCATCGAGTCCACTGCGGAATACTCTGATGCCCCCTCTGAACTTTGATAGCTCTCAGGACTAATAAACTCTGAACCTTGGGGGATTTCTTCGGCAGGATCTAAATAAGGTTCTTCCTGAGGAGACATCTCCTCTGGTACAGACTCTGGGATCTGCCCCTCATAACTCATTTGTGAATGGGAACTCGGTGTTGCAAAGGATTCTCCAGACGATGCAAAGTCACCTTGGAATCCACCTACTTGGAAATCATTTTCAGATTGAAAGTCAGAGCCTGCTTGAAAGTCTGACGAAGATTCAAATCCAGAAGAAAAGCCTTCTTCGGAAGAAGGCGTTTCAGTTTCCGGCTCTAACTCATGGGAAGCTAGCTCCGGTTGTCCATTCCAGTCGACAAAGAAAACCGCGTTGCAATGGGGACACGTAAACAATGTCCCCAAGTGCTTATCAAGTATCTGAACTGGCTTTTGGCAATTCGGGCAAGGGGTCAATTATCTTTTCCCTTTCCCCTGCTTTTCCATGCGACGACGTTCTTCACGATTCATTTGGCGATCTTGAGAAGGGCCACTTTGAAAAGTCATAGTTCTAGTTTCTGAACTACCTTCCATTGCCGTTTCCAGCTCGCCAATTGTCTCATCGCTTGGTGAAGAGTAATTAAGTTCATCAAGATCCGACTCTTCAGGGCGGAAGCTTTCGAGAACTTCTTCTTCTGATTGTTGCTGAGCAACTAACTGAACCCGCATTACTTTTTCAATAGCATCCATTTTGATTGTATTATTCAAAGTTTCAAACGCTTTGAAAGCTTCTTTTTTATACTCAATCAATGGATCTTTTTGTGCGTAACCACGAAGACCGATACCTTCTTTAAGCTTATCAATAACATAAAGATGGTTCTTCCAATGGTTATCAATACTTTGAAGAAGAATCATTTTTTGCACTTGTTCAAAATAAGGTCCCATTGAAGACTTCTGATGATCAAACACTGTGCGAACACCTTTTTTAACACCATCAACTACTGTTTCAGTGTTCACAGCCATGCTCTCAAAATCAATCTTGAAGCCGAATGTTTGCCCAAGAGAGTTGTTCAGTCCATCAAGACTCCACTCTTCTTTCTTAGCTGTCTCAGGCACATAAGTATCAAGAAGGTTTGAAACCACATCGCCCAACCAATCAAGTGTTGTTCTTTCGATGTCCTGCCCCTCAAGAACTTTGCGGCGCATAGAGTAGATCGCATTTCTCTGTGCATTCATCACAGAGTCATACTCCATTAGATTCTTACGAATATCGAAGTTATGACCTTCTACTTTTCTTTGCGCGCCTTCAATAGCATTTGTCACCATCTTCGCCGTGATTGGCTCATCCTCAGGGATGTTCAGCATTTCCATAATTTTCTGGATACGCTCACCGTTAAAGATGCGCATCAAGTTATCTTCTAAAGATAAGAAGAAGCGAGACTCCCCTGGATCCCCTTGACGACCGGCACGACCACGAAGCTGATTATCAATACGACGAGATTCATGGCGTTCTGTTCCAACGATATACAAACCACCCAGTTCACGAACTTCCGCACGCTCTTTTTCAACTTGCGAACGAACTTTCTCAAGAGCTTCTTGATACTCAGGAGTATCATCGTTTCCGACGGCCGCTTTTGCTAACATCTCAGCATTACCGCCAAGCATGATATCCGTTCCACGTCCCGCCATATTCGTAGCAATAGTTACAGCACCTTTGCGACCCGCTTGAGCTACGATCTCTGCCTCACGTTCGTGATGTTTCGCATTCAGAATTTCGTGGCGTATACCCTCTTTGCGCAAGAAATTACTAAGCGCTTCTGACTTCTCAATCGACGCTGTACCAACTAGAACTGGCTGTCCCTTTGCGCTGCGCTCTTTAATATCCGCTGTGATCGCTTTAAACTTTGCATTCTCTGATTTATAGACCACATCTTCTTGGTCCATTCTTAGAATGGTTCTATTTGTTGGGATCACGTTCACATCAAGGTTATAGATTTTTTTAAACTCTACAGCCTCTGTATCCGCAGTTCCTGTCATTCCAGAAAGCTTGTCGTACATTAGGAAGTAGTTTTGGAAAGTAATCGTCGCAAGAGTTTGGTTCTCGCTTTTTACTTCAACGCCTTCTTTAGCTTCGATAGCTTGGTGAAGACCGTCACTCCAACGACGTCCCGGCATCAAACGACCCGTGAACTCATCCACGATAACGATTTCGCCATCTTTAATCATGTACTCCACATCAAGTCTGTAAAGATAGTGAGCCTTCAAGCCTTGATAAACGTGATGCAGAATTTCGATATTCTGTGGATCGTAAAGATTTGATAGACCTAAAAGCTCCTCAACTTTCGCGTTTCCTTCATCTGTTAAAGAAGCGGTCTTAGTCTTTTCTTCCATAGAGAAATGAACATCGCGCTTAAGATGCGGGATGATAGCATTCACTGCATAGTATTTTTCAGTATTTGATTCTGCAGGACCTGAAATAATCAATGGTGTTCTAGCTTCGTCGACTAGAATTGAGTCACACTCATCCACGATGGCAAAGTAGTGACCTCTTTGAACATAGTCTTCAAGATCAAACTTCATGTTGTCGCGAAGGTAGTCGAAACCTAATTCATTGTTCGTGCAATAAGTGATATCGCAAGCATACATTTTTTTACGTTCTTGATCGTTCAATCCATGTACGATGATTCCAGTTGTTAGACCCAACCATCCGTAAAGACGCCCCATCCACTCCGCATCACGACGAGCAAGATAGTCATTCACTGTAACAACGTGAACGCCCTTCCCTGTTAGTGCATTTAAGTAAACTGGCAAAGTCGCAACAAGAGTCTTACCCTCACCCGTTCTCATCTCTGCGATATTACCGCGATTAAGAACGATTCCACCGATCATTTGCACATCATAGTGGCGCATTCCAAGAATACGCTTTGAAGCTTCTCTACAAACTGCAAAGGCTTCAGGGAGAATATCGTCGACAGTCTCACCCTTCCTCAGTCGCTCTTGGAACTCAGGAGTTTTGGCCTTCAGTTGATCATCTGTTAGCTGAGAATATTGAGCTTCCAATGAATTGATTTTATCAACCGTAGGTTGAATCTTCTTCATTTCGCGATCGTGCTTCGTACCGAACATTTTTGTGAGAATTTGTGTAACCATAGACTAAGAGGATGCACCAAAGCCTCCAGAGCGGCAAGATACACTCCCATTTTCTAGATGCGTCATTGAGTTGATTTTACTCAGAAAATTTTAAAATCAACCCGACTTTAGACTATGTTTTTTGAAAGCTTTTTTGGCGTAAACCCTCATAGGCAGCGATGGCCACACTAGTGGCTAAGTTCAAGCTGCGCGCTCCTTCGCCGATCATCGGGATCGTCACATTCTGCTGCGGGAAGCGCTGCAAAAGTTCGGGCGCAAGACCTTTGGTCTCTTTTCCAAAGACGAGCCAATCACCTGATTGATATTCAGGTTCAAAATAAGTGCGTTGAGTTTTTGTCGTGAATAACCAGATGCGCGATGGATCGGGCACCTGAGCCAACCAACTCTCGAGGGAGTCATGGCGGTACAAAGAGAGGAAGGGCCAATAATCAAGGCCCGCTCTTTTGACGTTCGTATCCGTAATTTCAAAACTTGGTTTCCCCACGATGTGCAGTTCACAGTTTGTCGCAACACAGGTTCTACCTATGTTGCCCGTGTTTTGTGGGATCTCTGGTTCAATGAGGACGATTTTAAATAGTTTATCAGCCATTATGGCAAAAACTTATATACCTCTTGGCCCAGCTTGGAAAGCGCCAATCGTCTTCCTTTATCGACAATGAGTTCAAGACTCATCAGTTCTCGATAAAGACTCAAATCAATTGGAACAATTTCACGGCCAATAGATCTGCCCAGCTTATTGATATAGGTTTTCTGCTTCTCTGTTAGAAGTGACAGAAGACTTGGCTTTTCAGCCAAAGATCTTTGCCAATCGCCATTTGGAATCGGCGTGGCCGTCACGGGCATCTTGAGCGGGTTCATAAAATAAGCCCAAGCCTTGATTCCCTGCGATCCCCCCTCAGGGTAGACCTCGACCTGCTCTCGTACAAATAGGCCCATATCTGGGTCTTGGCGATTAAACCCAAAGAACTCATCCAATAGCGAAATAAGCAGATCTGAGTTCTTAAGCTCCACCAACTGTCCCGCCACCAGATCCGTGCCCTCTTTAACAAGAGCTGGCAGGCCGGCTTTTAAGCGATAAGCCGAAGCCTTAGTGCGCGCAAATACTGAAGTTTCCACAAAATTAGAAATTTTTGAAAAATGAACCATCCCCTCACAGAACGATCCATAAACAAAAAAACGCGTTGAAGTCATTATCCCCTCCGATCACGACAACAATGTTTTATTTGATTCCCCTCCCCTAATGGGAGGTTGGGTGTACCAAACTCAAAACTCCAGAGCAAGAAAGGTGAGCCTGACTTACTAATTTTTACCTAGTGGTGACAGTTATTGGTTCGCGTTAAGTGATAAATTAAATTTTTTAAATGACTTTAACTTTTTTTGCCTTCCCTTGACGCTCTGATAAAATAGTTTTGTAGACACCTTGTTTTCACAACTTGCTCGGAACATTTCTCGAAGAAAGTGAAGTTCTTATGTTGTCGAAGAGCCCTGAAGACGTCCTTAAATTCGCCTCCGAAAAAAATGTACAAATGGTAGATCTCAAGTTCTCTGATCTTCTCGGAAACTGGCATCACCTCACAATTCCTCTGCACCAACTCAAACTTGAATCCTTCAAAGAAGGATTTGCTTTTGATGGCAGTTCATTTCTTGGCTGGAAGAATGTTGAAGACTCCGACATGCTCATGCTCCCAGATCCTTCAACGGCTTTGATGGACCCTTTTACCAAAGTGCCTACACTTTCACTTATCTGCGATCTCTACTGTCCTGATAAAAAAGCACTCTACGAAAAAGACCCGCGTTTTGTTTTAAAAAAGGCCATGAGCTATCTGCGCGACAGTGGAATTGCTGATGAAGCCTATTTTGGGCCTGAAGCCGAGTTCTTTATTTTTGATAGCATTCGCTTTGAACAGAACTGTCATTCTGGTTTCTATCTTATTGATTCTAGTGAAGGAACTTGGAACACGGGTCGCGATGAGGAAGGCAAAAACTTAGGATATAAGATTCGCACCAAGGGAGGGTACTTTCCAACAATGCCCTCTGACACTCTTCACGATATCCGCACAGAGATGTGCGTTGAACTTGAAAAGTGTGGCTTCATCATCGAAAGGCACCATCGCGAAGTCGCCACTGCGGGGCAAGCTGAAATCAACTTTCGCTTCGACAGCGCCGTCGCCATGGCCGATAAAATGATGTGGTTTAAATACATTGTTAAAAACGTCGCTAAACGCCACGGAAAAACCGTCACCTTTATGCCGAAGCCTCTGCACGGTGATAACGGCTCTGGAATGCATATTCATACCTCTTTATGGAAGAATGAAAAGAATCTCTTTGCCGGAGAAGAGTACGCTGGGCTCTCAGAGACCGCTCTGCACTTTATCGGAGGAATTTTAAAACATGCGCCAGCACTTTGCGCGCTGACCAACCCTACGACAAACTCCTATAAAAGACTTGTGCCGGGCTTTGAAGCCCCGACACGTTTAGCCTATAGCCATCGCAACCGCTCTGCGGCTATTCGCATTCCCACAACTGCTGACGATCCCAAAGCAAAACGCATCGAATTTAGAACCCCCGATGGCAGTGCGAATATATACTTAGCTCAAGCCGCCATCTTAATGGCAGGCATTGATGGAATAGAAAATAAAATCCACCCTGGAAATGCCTTTGAGGGAGATCTCTACAAAGCGACGTCACAGTCTGAAAATGTGCAAACAGTTCCTGCAACGCTGCAAGAAAGTTTAGAGAAGCTCAAAGCAAATCCAGAATTCCTTTTGAAAGGAGAAGTCTTCTCTCCGGAGATTTTAAAAACTTGGATTCAACATAAAATGGAAAGAGAAGTTCTTCCCATGATGCAAAGGCCTGTCCCCTATGAGTTCTATCTCTATTATGATTGCTAACTAGACTAAAGTATTAAAAAATATTCTTTCGTCTCTAGACATCCAGACGGGATTCGTCATAATTGAGCCATTAGCAACGTTAGGAATTTAAAATGGCAGCAGACGACGTAAGAAATTTTATGGGCTACCTCTGGGTTCGACAAGAGGATGGAATTATTACTATTGGAATTCACGAAGATGCACTTGAGGACTTCGAAGAGATCAACTCTATTGAACTACCCTCAGAGCAAGAAGAAGTGGATTCAGACGTTGTTATCGGTACGGTAGAAACTGACGACGGTCCATTGGATATTTACTCGCCAGTGACTGGAACTGTGATTGAAATCAATACACAAGTTATTGAAGATCCAAGCATCATTATGGAAGATCCTTACGAAGAGGGATGGCTTGTTCGCATCGAAGCTGACGATGACTTCGAGGAAGAAGATGAAGAAGACGAGGACGACGAAGATGATGATGACGACGACATGGACGATGATGACGACTATGACGATGAAGATTAGTATTTAATAAAAAAGCCCTGAGAGAGTGATCTGTACCCCAAAATCCGGACACAAAAATAAAAGACCCTGTCCAGTTTTGGGGTACAGATCAGAGATCAGGGCTTTTTTTTATTCCGTCCTCTTGATGATATGATATCCAAACTTTGTTCTTACAGGCTTTGCTGTAGTTTCACCGATCGACAGAACAAATGCCGCATCTTCAAAATCCTCATCCATCCGACCAAATTTAAACTGACCAAGATCTCCCCCTTGAGCGGCGGAAGGGCAAGTTGAAAACTTTCGCGCCATCTCCTCAAAGGACGCACCTTTTTCTAGGAGCTTTAAAATATCCTCAGCTTCATACTGATGCTTAACTAATATGTGACTTGCTCTAATTATCATCGCTATTTCCAAACACGAATTCGAATTTTAGATAAAAGTTATAAAGGGCGCGAAAATTGGTTTCCCTCACCCACGCCAGCTCTGGCTTTAGCTCAACAAATATCCACGGTAATTTAAACTGTGTTCTATAAATACTCGAAAGACTCACTCGTTTGCTATAAAAATCATGTCCATCTAATTCAGTCGAATAGCGTAGGTTATAGGAGATACCGCTAATCGCACTCAACTGTTGCAAAACAGAGGGACCATGCACCGTGGACAATTCCCGATCCGTCATCTCCCATTCTTTCTCATTTACAAAACGAAAAAGAAGTTTGTCAGAGATTGCATAGTCTGACATGAGAGAGGTCTTCTCAACCCATTCATTTTTTTTGGACCATCCCACTTGCTCGTAGAATGTATTCAAAAAAGACCCCACTTGAAAGTCTTTACTCAGTCTTAACCTTAGAAAGTAATCAATCGGAATCGTTGCCACGATACCGGTCTCTTGATTGAGTCGCCAAGGATTGACCTCTTCTTTTTCTTTCCCACCAGGGCCCCCTGAAGGGGACGGAGTGATTTTTTTTAAGAGTCTCTTTTCCAACTCTTTCAACTGAGGCAAGTGAAGATTCAAACTAACCGACGGACTGTCCGCACCTGGAGTTCCGTCAAGAATATAACTTTCTTGAGAAATACGAAGAGTGCTCTTGTTATAACGATCATCATAACGTCTATTCCCAAAGAGGGAGTCAATTCTGTCTGCGAGGCGATTGACTTGCCCAACAACGCTTTGCCGAGTGTCCTCAAGATATTCTTCTGTAAGAACTCGATCCAACAAAGGAATATTAGTATTCTTTTTTGTACTTTCTGATGAAGACTCAACATCCGCCCAAACAGTATTCGGGGTGATTGCGAGAACTACTACAAAAAATAAAAGCGTTTTGCGCTTCATTACGACGAACATAATATAAGGCTAGAAGTCATTTGTTATTTTGTCACGAAGGTTTAGTTTCGATATAATATTTGTATCTCGAAGTCTTTGAGGAAGCCCCGAGGGAAAAATGTCTGGAACTTATTATATTAAATCTGGTTCAAAAAATTTAGGCCCATTAACAGAGAAGAATGTAATTGAGGCCCTCCGTGCGGGGAAGATCTCTCTTTTTGATTTGATTCTTTCAAACCAAACTCAAGAGTGGGTCATGCTGATGCAGCATCCAGATTTCTCTGAGGTGCTGGAAGAGTCTGGCAGTGAAAGCGTCTCTGAGGATTCGAATTACAAGGCCGTGGGCCTTATCGAAGAGGAGTTAACTTTTGATAACTCTGCTTTTTCAGGCCTCCTCTCGCCGACCAAAGAGCCTCTAGTTGAGACTGTTTACTGGTATAAAAAGAATCAAATCAATCAGCCTCTCAAATATCTTGATGTGCTCTCGCAAATCCACGATCACCATCTTCATGAGGCCAGTGAAATTTCAAAGTCTCCTACAGGGCCTTGGAAGAAACTGATCGACTGGGACGAGTTTAAACCGGAATCCGTTTCTAAATTTCGCGCCTCGAGCCCTGAAGATGTGCCTGACGTCAATATTCGCAGAAAACACACTCGACACGACTCCGGCGAGATCTTCATCATCATTGCTCAGAACAAAGGGTTTCAGGCTCTCTGCCCAGATATTTCTAAATCTGGAATGGCTTTTATCGTTCGCTCGGCGCGCTGTCAGCTCAACGAAAACATTATGATTCGTTTTGCAAAAGAACTTGATGGCAATAAAGTCGACGCTCGCGGCGAGATTGTCTCAATTCGCAAAGTTCGCATCCCTGGGTCAGATCAAGTTTTCTATCGCTACGGAGTTCGTTTCACTCACCTTACAGAAAATGGCAAATCTCGTCTCGAGAAACTCTAAATCTTGTTCTATTCATGAGAGGCGCAAGCTCTGAGTCTTAGCGCCTTCACCAACTCTGGCGCTTGGCTTTCTCTGCCAAGTAATCAATAAATAGACGCACTTGCGGTGCGATAATTTTGCGATTCATAAAGACTAGGTGTAACCCCATCTCCGGCAATTCCCAGTCAGGCAAAACCTCCATCAGCTCTTTTTTCTTTAAGGCTTCTTGGACTAAGTAAATGGGCAACATCGCAATACCCAAGCCCTCTAAGGTTGCCTCAAATAAAAGAAGTGTCTCATTGGAGCTAAAGGCCCCACTAAAAATCAAATCTTCAAGGCGCCCCTCTTTATGGATTTGAATATCTACTTTTTTAAAATGATCATGCGCCATCACCACGTGTTTTTTAAGATCTTCGACTTTTTTGGGAGTTCCGCTTTTCTTTAGGTAACTAGGCGAAGCTACAAGGCAAGATCTGCAAACTCCGATTTTTTTGGAAACCACTCCGGGATCTAAATGATTGGTTATACGAATGGCAAAATCTACGCGCGACTCTATGAGGTTCACCTGCCGATCGGTGACCACAAAGTCCATCGTCACATGGGGGTATTTCTCTAAAAAGGGAGCCACCAGAGTTTTAAACTGCGACTTTGCAAATGAAACACTGCACGCCACACGAATAACCCCATGGGGGGCGCTGAGTGTCGACTTTGAGTTCACCTCAATATCAAAAGCGATGTCTTGAATCTGACGGCACTTATCGAGGTAAAGCTCTCCACTAGGAGTCAGAGAAACTTTACGCGTGGAGCGCTGTAAGAGCCCCACCCCGACCCAGTCTTCCAATAGGGAAATATATCGCGTCACCATAGGCCGAGACATATCAAGATTGTCCGCCGCCTTTGTAAAGCTTCCCGTTTTTGCCACTTCGATAAATACATTTATAGCTGTTAAGCGATCCATTATTTCATAATAAGAAACAATGTATTAACTCGGAAGCTATTTATTAGATCGAATCAAGAAACTATACTGGCGAAGTCTTCTAACAAATAAAAAGGAGTTCGTTATGATTTTAGTTACCGGCGCCACAGGTCACCTAGGTCCAATGATTATTCAATCCCTCTTAAAAACAGTTCCTGCAAATCAAATTGTAGCTGCTGTGAGGAACCCTCAAAAAGCAGAATCTTTAAAAGCTTTAGGAGTGCAAGTTCGTGTCGCCGATTATGACGATGCACACTCTTGGGAAAAGGTTTTTACGGGCATCGATAAGCTAATGCTTGTGTCTGGCAGTGAGGTCGGCAAGCGTTTCCAACAACACAAGAACGTACTTGAGGCTGCAAAAAAATACGGACATTTGAAATTGATTGTCTACACAAGCCTTCTGCGCGCAGACACTTCTAATTTAGTTTTAGCCGAAGAGCATCGTCAGACGGAAGAGCTTATTAAAGCCAGCGGCATTCCCTATTCTATTTTGCGTAATGGCTGGTACACCGAAAACTACGTCCAAAGTGCAAAATCAGCCGTTGAACATGGAGCTGTGTTCGGCGCTGTGAAAGAAGGACGTATTTCTTCAGCACCTCGCAAAGACTACGCAGAGGCGGCTGCTAAAGTTCTTACAATGGAAAACCCTAAACCCCTTTATGAACTAGCAGGAGATGAAAGCTATACGCTGAGTGATCTTGCGAAAGAAATTTCTAAACAAACTGGGAAGGATGTTAAATACACGGATCTCTCCGAAACAGATTACAAAGCGTTACTTGTGAAGGTCGGACTGCCCGAGCCTTTTGCGGGTGTGCTAGCCCAATCTGACGTTGCAGCCTCTAAGGGCGGCCTTTACGACGAGACCCATGATCTGAGCCATCTTCTGGGCCGCAAAACAACACCGATGAAAGAGACCCTGCCAGAGTTTTTGAATTAGTTTAAAATAAAAGAGAGGGACTTTAGCTCCCTCTCTTTGCATTAGGAATTACTCTTTTCTTTTTACGTGGAATAGAAGAATTCCTCTTTGATGATTTTGCCATAGCGAATTGGAAAGTCAGTCTTCGCTCATCTGGATTTTAAATCTGAGTTTTTTCAGATCCTCAGCGCGTTTGCGACTTTAGTCAGGCTACTAAATGTCGACCTTTAGAACTTCTCACCGTCTCATCATCGAACATCAGAAGCCTCTTGATTTAAGAAATTGTCACAGAATACCGAAAAGTTATTCGGAGAGCTTAATCTGAAGAAGGATTGGGTAATGGTACGTGCTGGAAGATTTCTTATAAAAGACGATCGCAAAGATATAACCTTGTTTAATTTGAAACATCGACTCATTGCCATGATCGCCTTTACACTATTGTTCTTTCTTTTTTCTGAAGTAGCGCCAGCCTCCCCCATTTCTCTTACTTATCAGGGTAGAATCTTGAATACCAGTGGCAAGCCTCTGGAATATAATGCCGTTTCTTTTCTATTTCAGATCATGGATCCTCTTGGTCAATGTCTTATCTATCAAGAGCAGGTCACCGGGATTAACATGGTCAATTCCGGCGGAGTCTTTGACGTACCCATTGGCCTGGGGGCCATTCAATATCCCTTAGGTAGCTCAAGCATACTCAATGCATTCAATAACAGCGCTCTTTTTAATTGTGGCACTTGCACCTTGAGCGACTCCTATTCTTGCTCAAACAGCACAAGCACCTATCAAGCTTCTTCTGGTGACCTGAGAAAATTACGGGTTTCTTTTTACGATGGTAAATCGTGGCAAACAATTACTCCTGATAACATCATTCGTTCTGTTCCATTTGCGGGCTATGCTTTTTCTGCGGAAAAACTCGGAACGAACGTCGCGACAGATTTCTTAATAAAAGCCGGTCTTCCTACGTGCAGTACTGGAACTTACCTGTCTTGGAATGGTTCCGCGATGACTTGTTTGGCTGCTGGTTCAGGATCTGTCGTCAACATCTCGACAGGTGCAGGTTTAACAGGCGGCCCGATTACAACAAGTGGAACTATCAGTCTTGAAAATACATCTGTTATCGCAGGATCTTATGGCTCTGCTGCTCAGGTACCCACGTTCACTGTCGATGCTCAAGGTCGTTTAACCGCAGCCGGTAATATTGCGATAGCGGGAGTCGCACCAGGTGGCGCTGCTAGCGGAGATCTGGCAGGGAACTATCCAAGTCCTACGGTGGCCGCTCTTCAAGGTGTTAGTGTAAGTTCCATTGCGCCAAATTCAGGACAAATTCTAAAGTATAATGGTACAAATTGGTCTGCGAATACTTTAACCACAGGTGATATTTCTAATTTCTCTTCGACACTCTCTAATTACATTACTCAGTCTGCGTTTAACGGCTATATTTCCTCTGCGGGATGTTCACCTTCACAAACTATATATTGGAATTCTGTTTCGGGGAATTTCCAATGCCAAGCAATCAATGTGGGCTTGGCGGGAGATGTCACTGGATCTATTGGTTCCGCGAAAGTCGTGGCTTTACAGAATCAACCTATTGATCCAATAGCACCAACCTCCGATCAAGTTTTGCAGTGGAATGGTACAAAGTGGGCTCCTGCGACTCTGCCTGCAGGAAATCCGGGAACCGTGACTTCTGTTTCTGGCACTTCACCCATTAGTGTTGCTTCTGGAACTTCAAATCCAGTTGTTTCCATTTCTCAAGCGACTTCTTCTACTGGTGGCTATTTATCTTCTGCTGATTGGACGACATTTAATAACAAACAAGCTGCTGGGAACTATGTGACCGCCTTAGCTGGCGATGTGATTGCAAGTGGTCCAGGCTCTGCGCCTGCAACAATTGCTAAACTTCAAGGATCTACATTAACCCTTACGACACCAACTTCTGGTGACTATATTCGCCACAATGGTTCAGCGTTTGTAAATTCAACTCTGCAAGCGAGTGATCTGAATGGAACTTTACCAGCTTCTGCACTGCCAGCATTTACTGGCGATGTAACATCGGCTGCAGGTTCTACAACTCTAACACTAGCTGCGACTGGAACTCCGGGCACTTATTATAAAGTGACGACGGATTCTAAAGGCCGTGTCACTTCTGGTTCCGCATCTTTAGTTGCTTCTGATATTCCTAATTTGGATTGGTCTAAGATCACAACTAATAAACCTACTACTTTGAGTGGTTATGGTATTACTGACTCGGTCGTTAAAAATGGTGGAGGTGTTACAACGATCAGCTCTGGTGCTGACTCTAGTAAACCAGCCTCTCCTCTAATGGGCGATCTGTATTTCGCAGCGGATACTCAAAAGATTTACCAATATAACTCCGGTGCTTGGGCAGTTATTGCTTCAGCCGCGGGTGCTGGCGGCACCATCACCGCTCTAACTGGCGATGTCACAGCGTCAGGTTCTGGTTCGGTTCCTGCAACTGTGAAATCTGTCGGTGGCTCAACAGCAGCGGATGTACATACTGCTGAAGTGGCTGCAAATGCTGCAACAAATGTGAACACTGCCTCCACAATCGTTAAGCGTGATGCTTCAGGTAATTTCAGTGCAGGAAATATTACTGCAAGTTTAACGGGTGCCGCTTCACTCAATGTGCTCAAAGCTGGCGACTCTATGACTGGTAATCTCAAATTTTCTGCAAACACTGGCAGCGCTTACACTGCAGGAACTAATGGGAACTCTGTGACTGTCCAAGGCCCGTCAGGTGCGATTGCCACAAATTATGTTTTGAGGTTGCCTGCTGCACAAAGCACTGGAACTCAAGCATTGATTAATGATGGTGCTGGTAATTTATCTTGGCAGACTTTAACAAATGGAACTGTTACATCGGTCGGCACCACCTTACCATTGAGTTCAACAGGTGGAGCAACGCCGACAATTTCTCTTGCTGGACTGACAGGACTTGGAGCAGCTAATAGAATTTTAGGCATGAATGCAGGTGCCACAGGCTATGAATACAAAGCTTTAAACGGCACTGCCAATCAAGTCACTGTGACCAATGCGGCGGGTTCTGTGACCCTTGCGACTCCGCAGAATATTCATACGGCGGCGACTCCAACGTTTTCAGGTTTGACTCTTTCTAATTTTACAACAGCGGGAATTGTGAAGAATACCGCTGCGGGTGCCCTCTCCGGCGGAAACGCCGTCACACTGACTTCGGATGTGAGTGGTGTACTGCCAATCGCTAACGGCGGCACCAATGCCAGCAGCTTTGGAGCATCTAGCGTTATCACCTCAAATCCAGGTGGCACAGCACTCACTTCAGTCTCTAGCGTGGTCCATGGCTCTGTTTTACAACACAATAGTGTTACTGGTCCCACTTTCAGCACAGCCAGTTACCCATCAACAACCACGGCGAACCAGCTGCTTTATTCCTCGGCTAACAATGTTATCGGAGGTCTTACAACTGCGAACAATTCAGTTTTAACCACCAACGCTTCAGGCACCCCTGGGTTCTCAGCAATTTCTGGTGATCTTTTTAAGCAGTATGCCCTTCTTGCGGGTCGCTCCGGCGGACAAACTCTTTATGGCGGCACTGCCGCTGAAAATACTTTGACGCTGGCTGGAACATCCAACATGACAGCAGGAAATATTGTTTTAAACTCCTCTGGCGGCAACGTGGGGGTTGGAACTCAAAAACCAATCGCTCAGCTTGAAGTTGTCGCTCAATCCGCAGCAGGAAGGGGGATTCACGCCACCTACTATAACTCTAGCGATTTATGGGGAGCTCCGTTTGTTGCCCGCGCCGCACGCGGCACAGAAGCGGCTCCAGTAGCCCTTCAAAAGAACGACTTCTTGGGACAGTTTATCTTTGCAGGCTATAATGGAAGTTCCTTTGCACCCTCCACAGGTGCTCAAACTGGCATAATCTCCCAAGCTACAGAGAACTGGACAGAGTCTGCCAATGGGAGCAATTTAGTTTTTAACACGACACCAGATGGCAGTAAGGTCGCTGTATCCCGCATGAATATCAGCCAGAATGGGAACATTGGAATTGGAACTGACAATCCTAGAGCTAAACTAGAGGTTAGCGGCGGCACTGTTATTGGAAGTGGAATTGGAGCCAAAACCATCAATGTCGTTAGCTTTTTTACTCAAACATCCAGTTCTGCGCTCTATATCCATATCAGAACTCCATTTAAACCCTCAGTTCATACCAATATGTATCACTTCAAAGTCGAAGGATACGCCTACGGAGATGCCAAAGATATAGACCTCACATTCGTTGGATACTCTTACGCTCTAACTCCTAGTATAATTACAGCTCCTCAGAGCCGTGACCCACAAGGCCACTTCAACCCAACTCAATACATTGGATCCGATGGAAATATTTATTTACGGTTCAAGCCTGGCAATGTTTACTTCCTGTCACTCCGAGTCGATTCGACGTATGTAGGCAATGGAAGAATTGTCTACCCAGGCGAAATGACCGTTTACGAATCTGCAGCAGGAACACTCTAACTTCGGTTAGGAAAAATCATAAAAGTGTACCCCGAAAATTGGACAGGAATAGAAAAAGACCTGCTAGATTTTTAGGGGTACAGATCATTTCTTGATGAATACGATTTACATCGAATAGAAGAATTCCTCTTTGATGATTTTGCCATCGCGAACTGTGTAGAGACCAACTTCTTTCATCTGCATTCTTTTCTTAGTTTTTTTATCCGTGGCATCGATATTATAATAAACGGCAAAGCGGTTTCCACACGGAAAAGGACCGTCCACATCCACTTTGTGGGTTTCCATAGTCTCTTCCCAATCTTTATTTTTCTTACGAATAGCTTCAATGCCATTTATACCTTCGGGCATCCCGGGCATTGAAACAGCCTCATGACTTTCCACTTTATCAGAGTAAAGCGCATCCACTGCTTTTAGATTTTCTCCTCGTCGACAGAAGTCCACGAGTTTTTCCCCAACCTTCATGATCTCAGCTGAATTCTCCATATCCGTCTTCCTCCTTGAAAAACTTGAGAGTTCATTTTGAGAGTAAGTCAGGCGCGACGAAAGATGTTTCTTTGCAAGAATTAAATGCTGTTGTTTGAAATAGGTGTGAATAAAATAAAATGTAAATAGATATGAATCAGCCTTTAAAGGCTTCTTGCATAAGAGATACTGATCGAAGCAAAGCTGTTAAAAATACTGCGCTCTTCAAACTCTGGCGATTTAGTGACATATCGCCAAACAACACTCCATCCACCATAGCGCCCGCCTACACCAAACTCGGTCTCGACATTCATGGGATATTTCGTAACATGGTGGCTGTGTTGAAAAATACTGCCATCTAGAAAAATATTATGCGCTACCAAATTTCCCCTCAAGCCCCCGTAAAGATAACCTCCCCACTTCTGTGCATTGATATCAGGGCGTGGAATAAAGGCAGGATCACCATCGGTGGAAGACGGGCGCGTGGGACCAAAGTCATCGGGAATATTAAATCCGACCCTCAACAAAGCTCCCACATGGGCACCGATTAAAACGTTACCAACCGCTCCTCCAAAATAGGGAATCAAATCAGCGACTCTGCTGTCATGAAATTCTGCTTTAATAAAACGAAGTCTTTGTTGATAAGAAACCTGCACTGTCGGCTCATTGTCCAACTGATTGTTCCAGCCTTTAGCTTTTTCCACATCAATCAATGAATGGAAATTATTCTGAACCTGTTCTCCCATCGCTGCAGGCCCCACCACTCCTAAATCCAATTCTAAGGAATGACTATGAGAAACTGTCTGATAGCTAGCCATGAATCCAAAATAAAGCCACCCAGCATAGGGACGATCATCTGTAATCAAAGTTTCAGTTTGGGTATCTTTCGGCGTAAAAATCTGATGCCCGAGGGAAATCCCAAAATTTGTATTGCTGGATTTACGAAACTCACGGCGCAGATCTTCTGACCAATCCGTCAGAGTCGGCACCCAATTAGGAACCTGATCTTCAGCATAGACATAAGACAGACGCAGTCCATTGGAGTAGTTATCGTCTGACCCTGGCCCGCCAATACGACGGGTGTCATTTTCGATATAGATGGTGAAGGACTCGCCAGTATTAGGCTGCGCAAGGGATACGGATGAAGAGAACGCCATCGAAGCAATGATTAGAACTGCAAAAAAAGTATTTCGGCTATTTTCAGTCAATTCAGCGTTTCTCCCGGTTTTTAAGTTTTAGCTATTTTCTAGAGAGAAACAATGAAAGAAAGACAAGCTTATCTAGTTATACTCTGACGGTATAAAATGGTAGGGGCTGAGGGACTTGAACCCACGATCCTCCCGTTATGAGCGGGATGCTTTAACCAACTAAGCTAAACCCCCTTAATTGATCTGAATAAACTACCAAAAAAATCCACGCACGGTAAAGCGTCTGATACGACACGCTATGCCTTAAACTCCCCCTTTTTTGCCCTTAGAATTTTAGAAGTTTTCTAAAAAACAAGCTCACGCGGGAAATCTTTTATGTTTCGCAAACTCATTGTCCTCGTTCCGTTCCTTCTACTAGGTTGTGCAAGCCTCACTCAACAGGGGTACAACGCCCTTGAGGCAGGCCAATACGAAAAGGCTCTGACTCTCTTTCAGCAGGCCACCTCCGAAAGTCCTCAAAACGGCGACGCCTTGGAAGGCTTACGTAAAGCTCAGCAAGAGTGGATCAACCGCAAATTGATCGACGTCCGGCTTTTGCGCCTCGGGGACAATCTTCGCGATAGCGAGACTCTGCTTTTAGACATTATTAAAAAAGAAAACGAATGGCAGGTTTTCCCTTCCGGCGTCGCCTTCTCAACTCAAAAAGAAGAAATCCTTCATTTCTCAAAACGTGTGGAAGAAAGAATTGAAAAACTTATTCACGAGAAAAACCCCATAGCCGCACAAGTAGAGTTTAATAAAAACCACTTCATTATGGGCGAGGCACGTTCAAAAAATCTTTCGCTCCTTAAAAACAAAATCTATAGCCAAGGACTGCGCTTTTGCAGTGAGACCCACAAAGGCCTGCAAAGCAGCGAGTACTACACAATGGACTGGCTGAAGCGCACTTGTTCTATCTGGGAAGTCTCTTTAAAAGATAAACCTCTCAAAAACTCAGTGGTGCTTTTCAAAGGGGCCACACCGAAATCTTCTCTCACTCACCTAGATAAAAGCCTGCAGGATCGTTTAAGTCACGATATCCAAACCGCGTTCTTACAGTCAAAGTGGTATGATAAAAAAGGCACGGCAAATCTCGATCTTTCCATTCAAGGAGACTTCGAGAAAAACTATAAAGAAACACCCGTTTCAAGAATGGCTGTCTATACAGTTCAGGTTCCCTATAAAGACACTTATAAGCGTGTTAAAACTCAGAAAAAATCAAACGCCGATAGTATTTTAACTATGCTGACTCTACTTTCTGGAAACTCTTCCATGTCTGATGAAGTTGTCAGGGATAATATGGATGGAACAGAATCTGTGACTGTCACTAAGTACCGCGCCGAAGATAGAAAACACTATTATCAAGCCACAGAGGTTTCAGCAGAAAAGACTTTAAAGGGAAAGATCCAAGCCACACTGGACAAGCAGGGGTTTGAATTCGATTTTCAAAGAAAGTATTCCTTACTTAAGGATCGCTCGAATGAAAACTTCCCTGATGCGGGCCTAACCCCGACAAACCCCGTCGTTCTTTCCGATGCCGATTGGATCGGCTCTATCAGCAAAGAAATCGTCTCTGAAGTTTCGGATCAGCTACAAAAGAGCTGGCTTGAGCGCTTCTGCGAAGCCACTACCAAGCAGGCTTTGAGTGAGCGCGAGTTGCACCACCGCTGCGCCTTTCAGGTCACCTCAAGCATTCCTGAAAGCCTTAATCAGTATTACCTAAAGACTTGGCAAATTAGTTTCTTAGATTGGCAAAATCTGACTCGAAAATCAGAAAAAGAATAAAAAAAGGGAGGTCTTATCAACCTCCCTTTTTAATTTAGAACTTTATTTATCTCTATTGGCCATCAACAAATGATTTTAGTTTGTTGCTGCGAGATGGGTGACGAAGCTTGCGTAACGCTTTTGCTTCAATCTGACGAATACGCTCACGTGTTACGTTAAAGTCTTGTCCCACTTCTTCCAAAGTATGGTCAGACTCTTCCCCGATACCGAAACGCATACGAAGAACTTTTTCTTCACGCGGAGTCAGTGTCGAAAGAACACGGCGAGTTTGCTCAGCCAAGTTCAGGTTCACAATCGCCTCTGCAGGGTTGATCACCTTTTTGTCTTCAATAAAATCACCTAAGTGTGAATCTTCTTCTTCACCCACTGGAGTTTCTAAAGAGATTGGCTCTTTGGCAATTTTAAGAACCTTGCGAACTTTATCAACTGGCATGTCCATCTTCTCTGCGATCTCTTCTGGGGTTGGCTCACGGCCAAGCTCCTGAATAAGATAACGAGATGTACGAACAAGCTTATTGATCGTCTCGATCATGTGAACAGGGATACGAATTGTACGCGCCTGATCCGCAATCGCACGAGTGATCGCCTGACGAATCCACCAAGTAGCATAAGTAGAGAACTTATAACCTCTGCGGTATTCGAACTTATCAACGGCTTTCATCAAACCGATGTTTCCTTCTTGAATCAGATCCAAGAACTGAAGACCACGGTTTGTGTATTTTTTAGCGATAGAAACCACAAGACGTAAGTTCGCTTCAACCAATTCTGATTTCGCAGCATCGGCCTCACGCTCACCTTTCCAAATTGCTGTGTAAGTTTCTTTAACCCACGTGTGATTCATTTCAGTTTCTGAATCCAAACGAGTTAAACGCTTTTCAGCAATCTGCGCTTGCATCACATAAGATCTGAACTTCTGATAGTTCAAACCTGTGTCGCGAGTCATTTTGATTAATTCTTTTTCGTTTCCATCAATGAGCTTCATACGCTCCGTCATTGCTTGAACGTCTTTAGAGAACGTTCTCTCAACACCGTCTTTAATACGACGACGTAGAGTTGCAATACGGCTTACCAAGTTCTTAAACTTGATCACGATACGATTGATCGTCTTACGGTTGAAGTTCACAGACTCAAAGTTAGCCATCAAACCTTCGTTCAAGGCCAACAACTGCTTCATCGCCTCTTGGCGCGCAGGAGTGTTGTTCTCTTCTTGACGAAGAGTGATGAAAAACTTCTCAGCACTTTTTTGGTATTCAGTTACTTTACCGATAAGTTCATGAATCTTATCAATGTATTCCTTTTCGTCGTACTGAGTATCTTCATCCTCAAGACCACGGAAGATCGCCTTAACTTTAATACGACCCTCATCAAGGTATTTACCTAACTGAATGATTTCGTATGTTCCAAGAGGTGATAATAAAATCGCACGAACGATTTCACGCTCCCCTTTTTCAATACGACGAGCAATCTCAACTTCACCCTCACGAGTTAGAAGAGATACGCTTCCCATTTTACGAAGATATAAACGAACTGGGTCATTACCCTTAACGTCTTCACTTTCAGCTTTTTCTTCTTCGTCCACTTCTTCATCATCAGAATCTGGACTTTCTAGGAAGGAACCTTCACCGTCTTCTTCTTTCGAACTTTCAGACAAGTCTGAAATTACTACACCACCGACCTCTAGGCCGTGCATGAATGCATCTAGTACAGAAGGGGCGATAATTTCAGGTGGAAGGAGTTCGTTGATCTCTTCAATAGTCAACGCACCTTTTTCCTTTGCAAGCTTCAGAAAGCGTTGAATTTCTTCTTTAATTAACGCTTCTTGTTCCTGCAAAGTAAGAACCTTTGTTGGCTCTTTTTCTTGCTTATTTGGAAGGTTTTGTTTCATCAACACCGCCTGTTACCCTTTATTCAAAGAAATTCTACTTCTTTGAATATTCATAATCTGTTCCAACTTTTCAGAACTAGGTTCTGACTTCAGATCTCTTGCTAATTTTTTTGCTTGGTCTCTTAGGAAATTCTCTTTTACGCGCTTAAAGCAATCACGCAGTAGTTTCATCTCAGATTCTTCGTCGAACCCCGCATTTGTCTCTGACTGTAATTCCTTCTGGAATAAGTACTCTGGGTGGTCAACGTAAGAAACTAGAAGACTCGTTAACTTATCAAACTTATTAAGATCTTGTCTATATACATCCGTCGCCTTTTGAAGGATCTTCAGCACCCCTTCATGACTCACACTTGAAAGTATGTTTTCCCTCTCAAAATGGTCAAAGTTGGCACGACTTTTGAGGACCAATCCCATTAACAAAATTTCGGCCTTCGATGCCGCTTTTAGACTGATCTTAGCCATCTCCACCGATGAACCTTCGGCCGTTTTCTCGACAGGTTTTGCCGAAGACGGAGCCGACTGAGCCGGAAGCGTGCGAGTCATCTGAGGACGGTTTTGATTATAAACATATCCGCTACTCTGTATTCCGACAGCTTGACGCAACCACGGCAAGGTCACACTCATCTTCTGAGCAGCCTCAGCCAGGTATAAATCGCGCAAACGCTGATCTGGCACGACTTGGAACAGAGGTTTTAACTTATCAGCCAACTGAACCTTTTCCGAGGCATCTCCACGGTAATTCTCCATCCAGCGATTCAAAATTAAAACAAAGAGATCTGGGGCTCGCTCAATTTCAATTTTCAGAGCTTCTGCACCGTATTTCTTCACGTAATCATCTGGGTCCATCCCGTTAGGAAGAGTCAGACCCTTTGGATAAAGATCGGAAGCCAACAAGATCGCCAAGCTGCGCTCTGCGGCTTCCATTCCCGCCGCATCTCCATCAAAAAGCGCTACGACGTTTTTAGTCATGCGTTTCAAAAGACGGCCATGATCCGGCGTTAATGCCGTTCCCATGCTCGCAACCACGTTGCGGATACCGACTTGGAACAGAGAAACAAGATCCATATACCCTTCCACAATCAAGGCAGAGTCTTCACTGCGGATATAACGAGCTGTTTGCGTGAGGCCGTACATAATCCTCCCCTTCACAAACACTGGCGTCTCTGGGGAGTTTAAATACTTCGGCTCATTTTCTTTTTTCTCAAGGTATCTACCACCAAATGCGATGGCTTCTCCCATTGGGGAGTGAATTGGGAACATCAACCGATCTCTGAACAGATCAAAGTGGCCAGATTTATTCGTCCGAGCCTTGATCAGGCGCGCCTCTTCAGCCACAGCCACAGGAATTTTATGTGCCAGTAGGTGCTTTTCCAAGCTGTCCCACTCAGCGTCGGCGTAGCCAATCCCAAAGGCTTCAATCACCTCTGCAGAAAGTCCGCGCGAAGCGATGTACTTTTTGACAGGATGATCATGAGAAACAGTTTTAAGTGCTTGAATATAAAATTCAGATGCCAGTTTATTAGCTCGCATCAACTGGCGACGGAACTCCGCCGCGCGATCAGCCTCTGGATCTTGAGCTTCGGGCTCCGGCAACGCAATACTGGCTCTTGTAGCCAGATATTCAATGGCCTCAGGGAAGTTCATCCCTTGGTAGTCTCTTAAAAATGAAAATACGTTGCCGCTCTTATGACAGCCGAAGCAGTGATAAACCTGCTTTAACTCAGAAACAGAAAAAGAAGGCGTCTTCTCCACGTGATCGGGAAAAGGACAACGCCCCATCAGGCCACGACCTGCGGGTTTTAATTGAGTATATTGAGAGATAATGTCTACGAGATTATTCGCCTCGGAGACTCTTTCAATAAATTCTTGATTGAATCTCATGCACCTTCCAACCATTTGGGTAGGAAAGAGGCACTAGGTCCCTTTTCCTACACGAGTTTAGATTTGATGATTTCGCTTACAAGTTTATTGTCAGCAGCACCGTTGGCCTTTGCGATGACATCTTTCATCACAGCGCCCATGTCTTTTACAGACTTCGCACCCAGGCTTGCAATCGACTCTGTTACCAAAGCCTCAACTTGCTCGCGACCCATTTGCGCAGGCAAATAAACTTCTAAAACTTTTAATTCAGCAGACTCTTGATCGACCAAGTCTTGACGACCGGCTTGTTGAAATTGCTCGATGGACTCTTTACGTTGCTTTGCTAATTTTTTAACGATCGCCAATACATCATCAGGTGTAATTGCGTTGGGGCGAAGTTCGATTTCACGGTTTTTGATCGCCGCTTGAAGCATTCTTAATGCTCCTAGTTTTAGAGAATCTTTTGCGATCATAGCTGCTTTTACATCAGCAGTGAGTTGTTGTTGGATATCCATAAAACCCCCAAAGTTTTTCTATATTTTCCGGATAGAACAGAGGCGACTTGAAAGTCGCCTCTGATGAAAACTAAATTCTGTCAGTCAGAAATTAATCGTTCCAACCTTTTTTAGATTTCTTAACAGCGCGCTTACGAGCAGCTGCAGATTTCTTCTTTTTGCTGATAGAAGGCTTTTCGAAGTGCTCACGCTTTTTAACTTCAGAAAGGATTCCTGCTTTTTCGCAAGATTTCTTGAATTTTCTGAAAGCAGATTCAAAAGACTCACCGTCTTTAATCTTAACTAATGCCACGAGTATCACCTTCCCTTCTGTGTGGAATAAGAAAGAAAGTGTATAGCAAAAGCGCAAAAAAGGGGCAAGGAACCAGCTATTGATGCAGGGTATAAAGTGTAGAGTTTCCAATTTCCCTTCTTTTGTCGGGGGTTTAAAGCCATTATAAAGCTACCGACAAAGTCACCAACGCCCAAAATAGAAGGAAGCCTCTCGATTGTCTCAAGGTAGCCAAAACGAACAAGATCGCTATTGGATGAAAAAAGCCCTCAGCTATGCCCAAAAAGCCGCCCATAACGGCGAAGTTCCCGTGGCAGCCCTTGTTGTTGGCCCGGAAGGGCTTTTAGCAAAAGCTATTAATAATCGAGAAAGAAAACAAAGCCCCCTCGGCCACGCCGAACTCCTGGCTCTTTACCGCGCCTCGCAAAAACGCCAATCTTGGAGACTTCCGGACTGCACTCTCTATGTCACCTTAGAGCCTTGCCCAATGTGCGCCGGCGCTATTCAACAATCTCGCCTGCAAAGAGTCGTCTTCGGAGCTCACGACCCTAAAGGTGGAGGCGCTGGGTCTGTCGTCAATATTTTACAAAACTCGCAACTCAATCATCAATGCGAAGTCACTTCAGGAGTGATGGCGCTAGAGGCAGAGACCTTACTAAAAAAATTTTTCCAAGAGCAACGCAATCAAAAGAAAACCGATAAAAGTAAAATGACCTATCGAGAGCGCGCCTCTGTTGTAGTGATTCATGACCAAAAAATTCTCGGCTTCCACGCTGAAGATCCCCACTCACTAAGGAAATACTTTTTCATTCCAGGTGGAGCCATCGACAAAGATGAAACTCCCGAAGAGTGCGCGGTTCGTGAATGCCTTGAAGAAACTGGATATAAAATTCAGATTGATAGACAAACGGAACTCGTTCGCGAGTATTCATTTCATTGGAATAACGAGGACTTCTTTTGTAAAACTTACTTTTACTTAGGCTTTCTGAGCGAAGAATTCAAACCGCCCCAAGAGATTCAGGACGCCGGCTATCACCGCGGAGTTGACTGGCTTCCTTTGAAGGACTCCATTGAAACTTTTTCCTATCATCAAGACATTCAGTGGGCTGTGCGCAAGCTCATCAAAAAGAACGCCCTGAAAAGCACCTTGCGCTAAAGTTGACGGGCTGTTAGTAATCACGGCCGATGACAAATACTAAATTCACAGATCTTCCTTTAGTTGCTCCACTTCAATTTGCTTTGCGTGAAGCAAACTACATCCATCCAACACCGATTCAAGAAGCGGCTATTCCAGCACTTCTTGAAGGCAGAGACCTCTTAGGTATCGCGCAAACCGGAACAGGCAAAACTGCGGCATTTTCTCTGCCGCTTTTGCAAAACCTTATGCAGCATTATCAAAGACCTGAGTCTCGCTGCCCTAAAGCTCTAATCCTTGTGCCGACTCGCGAACTTGCGATCCAAGTTCATGAAAATATCGAAGCCTACGGAAAACATTTACAGATCACATCTACAGTGATTTTCGGTGGTGTTCGTCAGGGCGCCCAAGTAAAAGCTTTGCAAGCAGGTGTGGATATTCTAGTCGCAACACCAGGTCGCTTGATTGATCTCTTTACACAAAAATTTGTTCGCCTTGATAAAGTTCGTCATTTTATTTTAGACGAAGCAGATCGCATGCTTGATATGGGCTTTCTAGAAGACGTTCAAAGAATTTTACCACTGCTTCCAAAAAAGCGTCACAATTTATTTTTCTCAGCAACCATGCCGCCAGAAATTAGCAAACTAGCTGGCAGAATTTTAAATGATCCTCTACGTGTTGAAGTCACTCCACCAGCAACAACCGCTGAAAAAGTATCCCAAGTGGTGATGTATGTAGAAAAAGAAAAGAAGTTAGATCTTCTAAAGCATCTCCTTGAAGACAATTCCTTATACAAGGTGCTTGTTTTCGTTCAGATGAAGTACGGTGCGAATCGCATCGTGGATAAACTCACTAAAGCTGGTATCAGTGCTGCGGGAATTCATGGAGATAAATCTCAGAACTCTCGCCAAAGAGCCCTTGAGGAATTTAAAACCGATAAAGTGCGCGTTCTAGTTGCCACTGATATTGCGGCTCGCGGAATTGATATCGAGGGGATCACACACGTAATCAACTACGATATTCCTCACATCCCCGAAACCTATATCCATCGCATTGGGCGCACGGCGCGCGCTGGAAATGCAGGACAGGCGATTTCTTTAAGTACCGCTGAAGAGAAGTCTTTCATTTACGCGATCGAGAAAACTTCACGCCAAAAGGTCGAAGTTATTAAAGATCAGCCGTTTCACTCAAAGGCAGTTGAAGAGGCTATGATCATGTCGCCAGGAAAAGCCAAAGCTCTTCTTGAGGGAGTGAAGAAAGAAAACAAAGATCGCAACCGTCAGTTCGGTTCAGGTCGCAAGAAGTTTAGCTCGGCTTCGCAAAAGCCAAAAGGTGGCGCGCCTCCTCCAAAAAAGAAAAGCACACCCAAACAAAAGAAGAAGTAATCACTTCAAAAGTTTTGCTTTTTCGATGGTCAGTTCAAAGGGATTAGCTTCAATGACAAGCTTTGATTTTTTGGACTGACTCTCTTTGAGAGTCTTCTGAAGACCTTTATCCCGCACTTCATAGACTGCGGGATTTCTGAGGAAGGTCACTTTAAACTTTCCCTTCACCTCATAAGTTTTAAAGACCTGATCGGTAAAGCTCACAGTTTTATTTTTTATCATTTTTGTCTTTGCAGAATCCTCAGCAGCCCTTGTCGGGTTGGCTAAAAATATACTCATCAGCAAAAAACTGAATATGAAAATCTTCATAGATTCCCCGCCTCTTCTTGCTGAAGGATTTTTAAGTTTTCAAGAGCTTGCTTGCGATACATTTCTCTTTCTTCAAGACCGTTGCGCTTTTCCTCTAAGTCTTTTTCAGCAAGAACTGTTTCTGCAATATGCCAGCGCCCATTGCTAGGATCACTCTTCAAAGCACTGACGGGTCGCCCTCTAAGGGGGTCTAAGACAAATCGATCGGTATTATAAATGATCACGTCTTCTTTGATTTCCTCTGACGGCATCATCTTATCCGTCCACTCTTTCACTGGAACGGGTTTATCAAAGAGCGAGGCATCTAAGATGCGCATTTCAATTCCTTTTTCCGTCTGAACAGCGACTAGCGGAGCCACGTGGTAAGACCACTGCACAGCGTATCCATTCATGGCCTTATCCGTAGGGACTACTAGATAACCTTCTGCAAATGTTTTCCCCGCACGAATTCCACGTTTTTCAAGCTCTTGCGTGATAAGGTGCGCTCGCGCCCAACAGCCATCTTCTAAATATTCAAAGGCGTATTTAGATTCTTTTTTAATATCGGCAAAAATTTTATCGAGTTCTTTTTCATCCACGACTGAAAGCGGAATATCCCCTGACGCCGTTTTTTCTAAAAAAATCGTTGGATAAGTAACACCTGATTTCTGAGTCGAATCTTCACAGAGCTCTGCCTTTTTGCCTTGCGGACGCGTCACTGAGTGCAGGCTTTCGAAAAACTCATCGTAAATATAAACATCACCACGCGCTGAACGAGCTTCTTTTAAAGCCTTATCTGGAAGAACCGATTCCTGATACTGACCCGCATAACGACAGACCTCGAGCATTTTAGAAAACTCTCTCGGTTCTGATCGGCGCAATTGATCCAGAATCTCTTTGGAACAGAGATCATTGGGGGCCACCGCCCATAGGGGAAGAATAAGAAATAAGAGGCTGATAAGAAGCTTCATAGTCCTTCTTATCGGCACACTTCGTCTTTGAACTTAAGAGAGATTCTTATCGACTAAGGTCTAGGACTAATTCAAATCGATACGATAACCCAAAGAGGGAACAGCAATAATTCTACCTTTGAAGGAACTGATTTTACGTTTGAGATAGTTGATCTGAGAATCCACGTTTCGTGCGGTGACTTCTGAGTGACCCCAGATCTCCATAAGGCAGGTCTCACGAGTCACAAGATTGCATTTCGCCGCCACTAATAGCTTAAGAATCTCAAATTGCTTCTGTGTGAGGAAAACCTCTTCATTATCCACAAACACCTGTCGTGAAAGTGTATTCATGCGAAGATTTGCGATAACCAACTCGGGAACCTCAGGGCGATGTTCCTGTTTCCCCTCAGCAAGTCTTGCTTTGATTCTTAGAAGGAGTTCTTTGACATGGTAAGGTTTAGAAACAAAGTCATTGGCCCCGGTTTCAAAAGCCTTTACACGCTCGTCCACTGAAGCTGCACCAGAAATAAAAATGATGGGAATGTTAGCAATAGTGGGATTTTCTCTAACCATGCGGCAGACATCCACACCCATCAACTCTGGCATTTTATAATCTAAAAGAATAAGGTCAGGGCGCACTTCGTGAATCAAAGCAAGGGCCTGCTTACTATCTGAAGTATGATAGCACTCATAAAGAGTGCTCAATATCTCTGATAAGAGCCTACAACTCTCTTCATAATCATCTACAATTACAATCTTCTTCGAACCCATTAGTTTCATCCTCGAAGCTGTCTGACTTTGTAAACGAAATGATATGTCATATTATCCACAGACTCAAGCCCATCAAGGCTTCTGAGCAAGACCTAAACACCCTTAAACTTGATATTTTTCTGAGTTAAGAGCTTTTTCAGGACCTCTCGCTTGTCGCCTTGGATCTCGATCAACCCCGCTTTAGGTCCCAAGATATGGGTCCCACCAACACCGCATTTGGATTTCAATTCTTTAGTGAGCTTTTTTAGATATTCTTCATTTTTAGGAAAACCATCCATCACCGTGACAGTTTTTCCACCTCGACCTGACTTCTCTAATCGGAAGACCACCATGATTTTATCTTCGTGGACTTCCTCTTCGGCAACACAAATACAGTCTGCTTTATTTTTTTTACACTTATCGCACGTCACTTGATCTTTGGGATCCGTGCTGAAAACGATTCGGAAATTGCTCAACCCTTTTGCTCCTCGTTACTTTCAGAGGAATCTCCACCACCACCAGATCCACCCATAGGGAATTGTTTGTACTCTTTCCCATCGAATCTGAAAAGCTGTGGAGCCTCATCCATCACGGTCGCAATATTAACTGGACGACGCCAAATTTTAAAGACGTTTTTAAGCGTTTCACTCATAAAATCGGGTTGCATATCAATGCCCTCATGAAGATGAGTTAAAAGAAGCTCTCCACGATTTTCAAAGTTCGCATCCTCAATACGGATAATCGGCTGACCAAAATTCGTCATATGAAATAACAACTGAGCCTTGATCGCCTTAAAGTCCTTTGTATCCACTTCAAAGCGATTGGTCTTTTTATTAAATTTATAAACGAACATCTTATTGCGAACACAAAAGTCTTCAGTCAAAAACTGATCAATAAACGTGACGTCGTTACAGACCTTGCGCACCTCAAAGATCTTTTCACGTCCCAGCATGAGCTTGCGGTCCCAATGTTTTCTTTCGCGAACATCATCACACTCTTCCCACTCACGTCCGAACTGACCTTTATTCCAACGGTCTTCAATATCTCTCATCAGCTCAATACCTACTTTATAGGGATTGTATCCATTCGGAGCCATCGCCATAGTGCCTGCATGATGATCGGCAAAATCAATGATCTCAGAGTCATTGAGAATCTTTGTCGTCATAAGCTTTGAATGCCAGTAAGACGCCCATCCTTCATTCATGGTTTTTGTCATGCCTTGAGGAGAGAAGTAATACGCTTCATCGCGAATGATCGATAAGACATCCTGCTGCCAATCCGTCAGTGGTGCGTGATGAATAAAGAAATTCAAAACGTCACGCTCTGGTTCCGCTGGAAATCTAGCCGCTTTTTCCGCTGCAAAGGCTTCCGCTTTTTGGCGTTGCTCTTCTACGAATGAAGGAGGATTGATATAATCACGCATATACGAGCGATCTACACGCAGTAGATAATTCTCTTGTGCCGGTGCGGGACCGGACTTAGCCACAGACTTTTCCACATAAGGCGAATAACGATCGATGAGATTTTCTAAACTCAGGCAGACGTCGATAAAATCTTCGACCACTTCCTGTCCATAGCGATCCATATAGCGACGAATTCTTGTCGCGTGATTCGCCATCTGATCCATCATTTTACGATTGGTCTTTGAGAACCAAATATTATTCTTAAAGAAATCACAGTGACCATAGACGTGCGCCATCACCAGCTTCTGGTCCATCATGGCGTTGCCTTCCATCAAGTAGGCATAACAAGGATCGGTGTTGATCACCATCTCATAGATCTTTGAAAGTCCGTATTCATAGCTCTTAGAAAGATGCTCATACTCCATACCAAACTTCCAGTGTGGGTAGCGCACAGGGAATCCACCATACGCCGCAAACTGATTGATTTGATCATAAGTGATAAGCTCGAAAATAGTTTCAAAGAAATCCAGACCCGCTTCTTCAGCGATCTTACAAATTCTTTTTCTCTCCGCCTCAAGCTCAGGAGTTAGATTAGCCACAGCATCTCCTCAGAAAAAAACTCGTCTACTTTCCTTTTCCTAGAAAGTCTTTAATCGAGTCTAATATTTTATCGCGATTTTCAATTTGGCTTAAAGTCAGTCTTTCGTCTTCGCCGAACTCTTTTTCCAAATCTTTTAAGAACTGACCACTGCCGTATTTACTCTCGACTTGGCCGTAACTAAATACATTACATTTCGGAAGAAAAAACTCCGACAGCATCTTAAGACATAGGCGCGTATCTTCACCGGACCAATTATCTCCATCACTAAAGTGAAAAGGATAAATATTCCATTCATCGGAAGGATAATCCGTTTCGATGATTTCTTTACAAAGCTTATAGGCAGAGCTGATCAACGTTCCACCAGATTCACTGGTTCTAAAGAACGTATCCTCATCTACTTCCTTTGCCGCCGCATCGTGAATAATGAAGCGCGTTTGCAAACCCTTGTAATGTTTTTTCAACCAGGTATTAATCCAGAAGCTCTCAAGTCGAACGATTTCTTTTTGTTCATCGCCCATACTTCCAGAAACGTCCATCATATAGATAACAACAGCCTGAGTATGAGGCTGTTGAACTTTTTTGAAGGACTTGTACTGCATATCCCTACGAATTGGCAAAACCAAGGGCTCATTGGGATCGTAAGTTCCAGATCCCACCATGCGCTTTAAGGCGCGCTTGTATGAAGATTTAAAATGACGAAGCCCCTCAGGACCCACAGGAGCCAATCCCGTGAATTTCGTTTTTAAAGAATCAATATTTTTTGCGCCCTTGGGTTCAATGCGCGGCAGTTGGAGCTTCTCGCCGAGAATCTCAGCAAGTTCTTCCATGCTGAGTTCCACTTCGAGTTGATGCTCTCCGGGAGCTTCTCCAGCTTGCCCAGTTCCACCCTCACCAGGATCGCCAACGTCTTGACCAGGTTGACCATCCCCCTGCCCCACTCCGCCCTGTTGTTTAGGACCGTAGCGAAAGTTTGGAATATCAATGCGCGGAAGAGGAATCTTAACGTATTCATCCTCCCGCTTACCGATCATCTCTCCTTGAGAGACATAACGTCGAAGATCTTCTTTGACCTTACCCTTAACAATCTCTCTAAATCGATTATGGTCTTCTCTGATAGACATTATTTATTCTTCACATCCCCTCGGGCAAATATGCTCGCGACGTAATGTAAAACATCCGTTGCCGAGATCTCATCGTATCCGAAGTCTTTGATGAGACGTGTTTTAACGATATCAATCTTTTCTTGCGTATCTTTATCAGCCACATTTGAAACCAAAGTCGTCAGCTTAATGCTATCTTTTTGGTCCTCAAAGAGTTTCAACTCAATGGCCTTATGTAAACGCTCGTTCATCTTGAAGTTAAACTTCTTACCCTCAAGGGCTAACGCCCCGATGTAGTTCATAATCTCACGACGGAAATCGTCTTTGCGAGATTCTGGAATCTCGATCTTTTCCTCAATCGAGCGCATTAATCTTTCATCTGGCTCTTCATCATTGCCAGTGAACTGATTACGAACCTTCTCTCTTTGAGTATAAGCTTTCACGTTATCAATATAGTTCGCGCAAAGCCTTTGCATCGCACCTTCATCGGCACTAATCGCGCGCTGAACTTCGCCTTTGATAATCTCTTCATACTCTTGCATCACAACCCCTAAGAGTTCGCGATACTCAGTCTTTAACTCTTCGTTAGAAATCAAAGAGTGATTCTTAAGCCCCGATTCAAGTTCTTTAAAGACCATGAACGGATTGACGGAACCTTTATTAGACTGTTGAGCCGCCACAAGAGCATTCGACAATTTATCTTGGATATAACGAGCTGAAATTCCTTCCAAGCCTTCACGGTTGGCCTCTTTACGCAATTCGCGCACGTTGTCCTCGGTGTAGTTCGGAAGAGTTTTACCGTTATAAAGTTTTAATTTCTGCAACCGCGTAAGGTTTGCTTTCTTAGGCTTTTCTAAACGAGTTAGAACGGCCCACATCGCCGCCATCTCAACGGTGTGCGGTGCAATACTGATTCCACGCACTTTTTGTGAGTTGAAGTCCCGCTTATAGATATTCATCTCATCTCTCCAGCGAGTGATGTAGGGAATATCAATTTTTACAGTTCTATCTCGAAGAGCTTCCATGAATTCGTTATCTTGAAGACGACGATACTCGGGCTCATTCGTATGCCCAATGATCACCTCATCGATATGCGTCTGTGCGAACTTTTTCGGTTTCACGCGATGCTCTTGTGAGGCACCTAAAAGATCGTACAAGAAAGCCACATCAAGCTTTAGCACCTCTACGAATTCAATCATGCCGCGATTGGCGACGTTGAACTCCCCGTCAAAGTTAAAGGCCCGAGGATCAGAATCTGATCCGTATTCAGCAATCTTACGATAGTTAATATCACCGGTAAGCTCTGTAGAGTCTTGGTTCTTTTCATCTTTAGGTTGGAAGGTCCCAATACCGATACGATCCGCCTCAGAGATGAACAATCTCTTCACGCGCACGTGTGAGAGTACTTTTTTCAGATTACCATCATAACGCTCCATCAAAGCTTTAAAGATAAAACGTGATGGCGGGCTGAGTTCTCCGTCAACATGAACTCGATAAGAACCTTCTTGGCCTTTATTAATAGAGTCATAGACTTGTTGGCGTAACTCTTCAGGAATGAGCAACAGAGGTTCTTCATTCATCGGTGAATGAAAAACTTTGGTTTCTTTTCCAAGAATTCCATCAAGCTCTAGCTTTTCATCAATCCATTCAAATGTATAAAGAGCCCCTTCTTTAGAGTGAGAATATTTCTCAAGGCCTTTTTTAAGCATGCGGCAAATCGTTGATTTCGCACTTCCCACCGGGCCATGCAAAAGGATTACGCGCTTTTCAGTTCCATAACCAAGAGCCGCCGACTTCAAGACATTCACGAGTTTCATCAACTGAACATCAAGTCCGAAAACAGCGTCTTTGCCGTTGTTATGTTTATCATCGAAAAATTTATAACGTGTGACTTCTTTTTTGAAATCAATATACGTCTCTGTGCCTTCCTCAACGATCATGTCATACATGCGTTGGTAAGCATTGCGCGTGATCTTGGGATTTTCTTTCACCAGAGCGAGGTACTCTTCAAAGGTGCCCGTCCAGTGTTCTTTCGCAGCGCTTGTATTTTGCCAGTTGGCGAGAATGGAATCGAAGTCGATCTTAGAGGTCATAATGGTTCCCCCATAGTGTTGTGGTGACACACAATATCTACTTCATTAGATTATGCCTCATTACTAGACGGTTAACGAGTTTTTTAATTTATTTGTATTGCTTTGAACCCCGAGGGCTGTTTCAGCACGAAAAGCTCTGGCTTGAACTCGACTTCAGTCTTGGGTGCAGCAAAGCTCCATAGCATCTCAAAGCCTGGGGCCTCAATGGTGACCTTTTTTTGACCTTGATCCCTTTGTGCCCAAAGCACCTTAATAGACTTACTCACGTTCTCACACTGAGACACCCAACCTGTAGAATCTAAAGTGCATTTCCAACCAGGTCCGCGCACGGGTTCATCGAAGGCAATGTTCGCAAGATTCATCGGGTGCAATTGCAAATCAAGCATGCGCTGAAAAGCGCGCTCTGAGTTTTTACCATAGTAGAAACTTTTTTGGGGATAAATAGCATAAGAGATTTCTGTGGGACTCATCACTAGCGATGCCACTTGAAATCCGAAGAGCGCAGAAATTTCAAATCTCGCTCTTTCATTTTTAACTGAAAAAATATCAATATCTAAAGTTTGGTTCTTATTATTCTTTAAATCCTTCACAACAGCTTTTGTCTGCCATTGAGCTTTCTGATAAGCCCCCTCTTTGACCGTCTTAGTGACACAGCCAGAGAAAAGAAAGGTTAATCCAATTGCTAAAAAAGATTTGATACTTATTTTCATTGCCTTAGCATAGAGGCATGAATCTTATTAAACAAGCTTTGAATACCCTGAAAAATAAGTGGCAGATCTGTTTAGCGATCGGCGCCCTCGCTGTACTGATTATGACTGCGACCTATTATATTCCAATTATTGGAGGGGCCTTCATTGCTATTGAAGTCTTTATTTTCCATCAGCTTCTACAAAAGTTTGTACTTCACAGTAAAACATTCCAAACCGCTAAACATCTCCCCGCGGTTATAGTTATTGGAGTTCTATTTTTTCCCAGCCTGCTTTTAATGGGATCTGGAGACACTCTTGTTTTAAATAGATACTCACCTAGCAGTCTTCCCAGCGCCTTTATCATCTATATACTAGTGAGTATGATATTCTTCTTTCTGGCGACCGCCCTTGAATTGCGTATCCAGAAAAACATGAACTTAGTAAAGGCTCTCGATGCCAGTGCCTTAAAGCTTTTTCGAAATCTAAAAAATCTCTTTTTGCTCAGCTTTTATTCTGCAGGTTTACTGCTCTTGAGTAAACTGACGTGGGGCGTGGGGTATGTCTTGGCCTTACCTTTAATTTCCCTCGCGGCTCATACTTTCTTTGCCCAAGATACAAACGAATAAAAAGAGGGAGACTCTTAGTCTCCCTTTTTATTTTAAAATCTCTTTATTATTCTATTTCGAGTTTTCAGCAATCGGGCTTGCATTGGCTGGCAATCTTGGATTTTTCAGCTCTTGCGTTTCGATCGCTGAGATCTTACCGCGCAACTCTTGAACTTTCTTTTTATCTGTTTCAAGATCAATAGCTTTCAAATACATCTCTTTGGCTTTTTCCACGAGTGCTTGTTTGTAATAAGCATCACCTAAGTGTTCTGCAATAATACTCACTGAGCCTTGGAACTTATGTGCAGCCTCTAAAAACTTCACGGACTCAGCATACTTAGATTGTTTATAAAGAATCCAACCTAGCGTATCTAAAATGTATCCATCTTTTGGATCTAACTGCATAGCTTTACGAGCAAGGTTTTCTGCCTCTCCAAGGTTATGATTCATCTCAGCCCACGTATAAGCTAGATAGTTCATGCCTTGCACATGCTCCGGATCGATTTCCAAAACTTTTTTCATCTGCTCGACAACAACGTCTTTATTACCAAGACGGTCATTGATCGTTCCGTAATAGAATCTCAACTGAGCATTATCAGCAAACTTTTCTAAACCCTGCTGAAGAACTTTGGCTGCTTCTTTAAATTCATTTTTCTCATCCAAGATAGAAGCATACATCGCGTACACTTGCGGTTGATCTTGACGATCAGAAAGGCCTTTTTTAGCAACTTCCAATGCCTGATCTACCTTGCCTTGGCCTTTTAAGAGATAAGCGCGGTGAACAACAGCTTCTCCATAAAATGTGCTGGAAGCAGGAACTTGCGCGTACTCAGCAATTGCTTTGTCGTGCTGGCGCAGTTCCTCATAAACCGCCGCTAGGTAAAAGCGCACTTTATCAGACTCTGGAGCATCTTTTAGAATCTCTTCTAGTTTTACAACTGCTTGCTTATAGTTCTTTTGATCAATCAAGATCAAAGCCATCTTCATACGCACGTTAAGTGGCTCATCTGTTTCTTGTTCAACAACTTCAAGCTGCGCAAAAGCACTCTTGTAGTCATTTTTTTCGATGTAGTACTGTGCAAGCACTTCCGCCAAACGCAGATTCGGCCCGTTTTCTCTTTGATACTCATTGTAAAGTGCCAACGCCTTGGCTTCACGATTTTGTTGAGTATACAGAACACCTAAAGATAAAACCGAATCAACAAATGTAGGACGGTGTTTTAAAGAAGCATGGAAGAAATCTTCAGCTTGCTTTTGATGCTTAGAATCCTTTTGCTCCATACGCACACGGCCCATGTAGTAATAAGCCAAGTATTGATTTGGATAATCTGGGTTCTTTGCTAAAGACTCAAAATACTTCACGGCCTTGTCGTGTTGCTTTTGCTCTGAATAAAGTGCTCCGATGTATAAAGGCGCATCTTGATTCTTAGGATCTAAGCGCATCACATCGTTGTAAGCATTAAGAGCTTTTGGATAAAGCTTCATCGACGAGTAAAGTCCACCAATCAGTAAGTGAGCTTCTACATTTTTAGGATCTTTCTTCACAGCTTCTTCAGCTTGAGCCAAAGACTCTGTGACTAGGCCCTGCTTCAGGTACTCAGTAGCTAAGCGCATATTCACAGCAGGAGACTCGCGATCATAGATCAATGTCATCCTGAAGGATTCAATAGCCCCGAGAGAGTTTCCTTCTAAACTGTAGGCTTCACCCATTGCGAAGTAATAGTCCGCTTGAGTGCGCATATAGAGAGGGTCAACTGTGGCTCCCCCATCAGCGGAAACCACTGCTGGTGCAAAGGAAGCAGGTGCCCTGTTCTTGTCATCAAAGGAGGATTCAAAATATCTCGCCTTGCCCGAATCATTTGCCGTGATTGTCGCACATGCAGAGAGTAACGATAGCGATAGGATGGCCGTGGCCCGTATATATGGAAACATCAGAGCTCCTTGATACAGGTGACATCGGCAAAAAATTGAATTTTCTTAATGAGACAGGATAGAACAGGACTTTGCGCGGGTAAAAAAACGTCTATTTTTGAGACATACTCAGAAGAACTCCCAAATCATCCCCTGAATAAACCGGCTGATATTTGATCTCTTTGCCCTCGTCTAAAAGCTCAAACGATTCGATCTTCTTATTGGGGCCCGCCGACCAAACAAGGATGCGCACATTCCCTGAGTCATCTTCGGATATCAGGCGATACTGAAACGGAGTCCCCCAAGGATCCTTGCCCGTTGTTCCCGTCGATCGGAACTCTTCCCTCAGGCCTCGCAGTCCCGCTTTTTTCGCCACAGAGGCAGGAGTTCGCCCCTTTTCAGGCTCCATGCGGGATGCGTCGCGATAAATAGCAACAACTTGAGTGCCTATTTCTTCAGCAAGGACGAGGGTTTGCTCGGTTTTATTATCACGGGATTGCAGACCTAAAGGCAGAATTGTAATTCCTGCCACCAGAACCATCAAAGTCATCTGGGGATCTCGAAACGTGCTAATAAGTGTCTGATTTAATTTAATTTTCATCAAATTTCGTTTGTTAAAATATTTGAGAACTTCTCTGTTTCGGCATCTTTTTGCAAAAACTTTAGACCTAAGTCCCCCCTAAAAATAGAAACTCACCTTTATTTGATATAGTTTAACGCCTGGAGTCTTTTCTTTTGGGTTTTAGGACTCTTGACAAGGGGTGGCGGCAGAGTTAGGTTGCGCCCAACTGCCAAGGGCACGCCGAATCATAAGGCATCTGCCCCTGGGAAACTTTGGGGAAATTTTCAAATTGGGAGGCATTTTGATCAACCAAAACGAAACAATGACATCTAAGCCAAATTCTAAAGTTAAAATCATCAAGCGTTATCAGAACCGTAAACTTTATGACACTCAACAAAGCTGCTACGTCACTTTGGATGATATTGCTAAGATGATCCGTGCAAATGAAGAAGTTATGGTCATCGACAATAAGTCTAAAAATGACATCACTGCTGCAACTTTGACACAAATCATCTTCGAAGCTGAAAAGAAAGCATCTCAGTATGCTCCTCTATTCACTCTTCGTGAGATCATTCAAAACGGTAACGGAAGTATTTCTGGCTATCTTGCGAAGCTAGGTGCATTCCCTCAGGATTATATGACAAAACAACAAGTAAACACTGTTGTTGAAAGCGCGTCTGCTGACAGCGTGAAACAAAATCTTGAAAACCGTGTAGCTACAGCTGCAACTCGCTACAACACAGACACAACTGCTAAAGTTGCTGCTGAAAAAGCGACTGTATTGCCAGGCTTACAACAAGACGACGAGACTCCAAATCTTCCAGGCTCTTCTTTGATGAGCAACTAAGTATTGAGATCTTAATCGTTAAATTAAAAAGGCTCTTTTTAAGAGCCTTTTTTTTTGCCTTTTTTCTACTTCAAAGAACGCCAAACTATAAATGTCTTCTTTCCCGCTCGCACAGGGACGTTCTTTTGCTCCAACTGCTCCCCTGTACTTTGCCCCGAAGAGCCTATCCCTTGAATATCGGCTTGATACATCCCTGGTTCCAAACGAACTCTCGCAATTTGAATGGATTGTGGAAGTGTAGACCACTGGCGAAGATCCGCTCGGTCTGCCACATTGAGCGCAATCCATACCAAACTTCCTAAGAGATCATCTTTTTGGCGAACTTGATCAGCAAGAACAGCCTTCGTCGCTAGACCCGCAACTCGCTTTGCCACAAGAATACCCTGATCTTCATTCAGAGTTTTAATCGCGGCCGTCTGCACATCGTAAATCATAGAAGTACTTTTCTGTTGATTCCCTACTTGAATCTGTGCGGCCTGAGTCTGACTTGGCACCGGCATTAACACTGGAAAACGATATTGATTCTGTGTCGTGACCTTACGGGGCCCCCAGCCTTGTTGATAAAGAAGAATCACTTCTCCCTTAGAATTATCATACCATTGTGGATCTTCGACCACCTGAGGAAACTTCTTCTTCCATTGATTATAGGCATCGGTTCTACGCGCAAGCTTTGCCGAACGAATTAGATCTTCGCCGATACTGGGAATTGAAGGATCAATTTTATAGGCATCATTGTAAGCAATATAGGCGTCGTCATAACTCCCATTGGCTTCCCAAATAATGGCCGATAGATATTTGCTGAAGGGATTTAGAGCATATGATTTCTCTTCATCCGCACGATACTTTTGATATTTCTCATTGATTCTTCGCGCTTCGACCAGCGCACTATCAAGATCGCCCATTTCTAAAAAGTTCATCGCCAAAAAAGCATTGATGAAAACTTTTTCGAAAGTGTCGCCCTTATATTGAACCATTTCTTCGTTAAGAGCTAGAGATCCGGCAATTCTTGAAACAGATTGATAATCTACGGCTTCAGAAAGACGTTCTGCTTTGAGGAAAGTTTGATTGCTGCCCTTGAGGTCTCCAGCCAACTGCTGAGACACGGCATAGTCCAAAAGATAAACGAGCTGATCTCCATCTTGTTTTTCTGCTAATGGAGCTAGTTCAGTTAAAGCTTTTTGATAATCATGATGCAAGAGAGCACGGCGCGCCCCTTCGACTTTCCCCTGATAAGTCGCACAACTCACAAGTAAAGTAGAAAGAACGAAGCCAACCCAAAGAGTTGGCTTGCGTACTAGAAATTTCATGTATTAAAGACCGATCGTTTTCTTTTTAAACGTTTTGCGAATTTGTTTTTGATCAGACCAAGTGATCATGCTGGTTTTTAAGTCTGTTAAGTTTAAAGTCAGTTTATAATAAACTGTTTTATCCTTACCAACCTCTTGAACAATCGAATCCAAGCGACCGTTAATGATAAAGTCCGCACCTACTTGTTGACCTGGGCCCGATTGATTCTTACCAACCATACCTGAGTTTTGATAGTTGTACTCGTTTGCGATATCTTCACGAGCTTCTTTATCAATGAATGCCACTCGCCCTGTTTTCATAAGTTCGACGCGGATCATGTCCATGATACTTTGAGTATCTATGTGCTCGCTTGTTTTATTTTGCAAGCCCGTCACCATCACAACTGGCATCTTCGGAGCTGCTCCGATAGAAGGTGCCTTTGTTAAACTTCCAACTAAATCAGCAACTGCTTTTTGCATATCAGTTTCTGACCATTGGTCATTTAAGAGATTCTCGCGTTGAACGTCATCATACTGACCTTTAACAAAGGCTTTTGGACCGCAGGATACAAGTGAACCCGCCACTACTAAAGACACGCTTGCTACAAAGATAGATTTGAAATTCATAGATCACCTTTCATCGCCAGTTTTCCGGCACAGTCCAAGAATATGCCATAGTGATTCGGACAAGCAAGTCCCAATCCGAACCTCCCCGAGAGCATTAGACTCTAACTTAGGTGGGGGATTCTTTGAATAAAGTCTTATCTATGATTGAAGTCAATTCGAGCTCCGAGGCCTTTCATCTCCTAAAATCAAAGTTCAACCCATTTTCCGAGGAAGTGTGGGTGATTTCTTTGGACACACAACTTCATTTGATTTCTCTTGATATGGTATTTAGAGGGACAGCCAATGCATGCTTGATTCATCCTCGAGATATCTTTCGCACACTGATACTCAATAATGCCTGCTCATTCATCTTAGCTCACAATCATCCGAGCAAATCTGTACTGCCTTCACCTGAAGATCTGACTATAACAAGAAAGATCCAACAACTCTCCAAAGTGTTTGAGATAAAAATGAACGATCACATTATTTTTACGGATCATATTTATTTTAGTCTGGCCGACTCTGGTCTATTTAAAATAAAACCTAAGAAGTGAACTACTGAATTCTCTCACCACTGCCAGAAAAAAGTTCCATTCCTTTTTGAGCGCCCGAAATGGGCTGAACAGATATCACGCGGCTTAAATCTTCACTCAACCGAACTTTGTATCCACCACGACGTGCGTTCTCAATAAACTGGCGCGCGTACTCTTCGCGATACGCTTGATTATACTCAGCATCTTGTTGGGCGTCGTAAATCTCTCGCTGCACAACATCGTGAGGTGAGTATAAATCTGCAATCTTATCACCCCGCCCGAGTTCATTGGCAATATCCGCTGATCTTGTATCAATATCTTGGCGAAGGTTATTGTGATTCTGATAGGCTTCTTGTGGCTTCGTTGAATTGAAGTCGGCGTTCATGAGCTGTGCATTCTCAAGCTGCATCCGCTTACGCTCAAGCTCCATCTTTTCGTTTGTAAACATAAGATGGCGATTCACAGACTTTTCAAATTTCTCTGACTGAACGGAAGCCGGCGTTTTAGAAACTGGCGGTGCAGGTTCTTCGCTTTGTAGATAAGCAAACACAAGACCTGTTGCTCCTATAAATAGAAGCAAAGCAAGCATCATTGAGTTTTCTTTTGGCTTTTGTTCCGTAGACATATGAGTAATTATCGGCCCCTCATTAAAACTCTTAACAAGAATCTCCAAAAATTATGAGGCATTCTTTTAATGCCTTATTCTACCACGTCCTCAGGGAGAGATTTACATTTGAGGCTGAGATGTCTCTTAATGAGATACTTAGGACCTAAGTCTTTTCTTGAATCGGAGGATAGATCGGAACGATCACTATAAACTCTGTGCCCACTCCCTCTTCAGAGCGCACTTGAATTTCTCCACCATGATTTTGAATAATTCCATAGGAGATACTTAAACCCAACCCCGTTCCCTGACCCACGCCTTTTGTTGTGAAAAACGGATCAAAGATTTTTTCAACTGTCTCTGAGGTCATACCTTTTCCGCTATCTTGGATAGAAACCTGCACCCAACCGCGGCGATCTTTTTCGTCTCTATAACCTTTAAGTGGAATTGTCGAGATCCAGATATGTCCACCTTCATCCACTGCTTGCACAGCGTTTGAGAGAATATTCATAAAGACCTGATTGATCTGACTTGCGTAACAATAGATATGCGGAATCGGCTCATACTGACGATGGATTGTGATTCTATTTTTAATCTCACCCTGCAAGAGATTCAAAGTCGTATCCAAACTTTGATGAACATCGATCTCTTGCAGCTTAGCTTCTTCAAGGCGTGAGAAATTACGAAGACCTAAAACGATATCGCGAGTTCTTCGCGCTCCATCTTGGCAACTTGCTACAAGCTTTGGTAAATCGCTGACAATGTAGTCAAATTCATACTCATCTTTAATTGCTGGAAGATTTGCTGGATTCTTTTCTGCCACATTTACAATTTCAATAAGCTTTTCGGAATAATCTTTTAAATGGGTCATATTGCTATAGATAAATCCAATAGGATTATTCAACTCATGCGCAACACCAGCAACAAGTTGACCTAAGCTCACCATCTTAGCTGAATGGACAAGTTTTGTTTGAGTATCTTTAAGCTCTTTGTTGGCGCCTTCTAGCTCTACAATTTTTGCTCTTAAATCCGAACGAGCTTGCCAGATCTTTTTACTCATCTCATTGAAAGACTCTGTTAAAAGACCGATTTCCGTATCGTTCTTCACCGGAATCGTGACGGCTTGTTCCTGGGACTCAAAGGATTGCAGAGCATCTACCAACTCATAGAGAGGTTTTAAAACCCAACTTGAAGTTACTAAGATAGTAATAATTAAAAGGATGATCACAGCGCCAACAACTGAAATGAAAGCGACGTTAACATTTTTTAGAACATCTTTGGCATCACTCTTTGAAGCTCCAAGAGCCACATAAAACTTTGTGATTCCCCAATCCAATGGATAAATTAAAAATCCATACGGCTCTTGACGAAGATTCAGGTCAAAGAAAGGCTCCGCCCCAGGTCTAAAATAAGACTTAAAAAAGTCTTTCTTATAAAGCATAAAATCGGAATGACTCGCAACGACCACTTCGCCGGAGTCTTTAAAGATCATCATCTCAAGCTTCAAACGCTGTTTCATGCGTGAGACAAAAGCGCGATTTAAATCCACCGTTTGTTCTAAGTAACCGACAATGCGTCCCCCAGCACCGATCACTTTCGTGATTTGGATAAGGTTCACCTTCTGCTTATCACTAAATTCTGCAAGAACAACTTCGGAAGATCCTTTGAGCTCTGCCATGTATTTTGCTGAGAGAAAAACAGCATCTTGCGAGGGTACAAAGCTTCTGACGTTTTGTTTTTCATCTTTAAAAACCGAGGCCAGCATTCGACCTTCACGATTAAAAAATGTCAAAGAAGAGGCCGCATCTGTCTTGATCCACTGAGAAGCAAGTCCTCGGATGGTCGCGCCCTCACCCATTGCAAGGTGATACACCAAACTTGGATTCTTGATATAGATATCGCGTTTCTGTTCTAGATTATCTTTGAATTCACTAAGGGCGACTTCGATTTCTCGCGCATTGCCACTCAGTCTTTGAGACAGTTCGCGATCAATGGCCTTTTCATATTTCAACATGGAGTAGCCAGTGACAAAAGCCAATGGCACAACAGAAAATAGCACGAACCAAACAATCAAAATTGTTCTCAATGATCTTTTAGGTTTGCGCCGGAGGGTCTTCACTTCTTCGCTTCATCCACATTAATAATCAATCGGATGATTCCATCACTCATTACGCGAGGATGTTTTTCTTTGACGATTTTAGTCTTTCCATAAGTATCTAAATACGTCAAAAGATCCCGGTACTTAGCTTCAGGAATCGTAAAGTGATAGTATATGGAACTTGGAGTTCTTTTCCAACCTAACTCCACCGAGCCAGCCTTTCTACCGCCTAGCTCGTTGATCTTCTCAGTGATCTTAGGTCCGACAACATCAATGTTGGTAATCGCGATATCACCGCGATATAAAAACCCGCCACTTTCAGGCAAAGGATGATCTGTCTTTGCAGCTTTCTTCGTTTCAACCACGGTTGGCTTGACTGGCTCAGGAGTCACAGGAGCTTTCGCAATCTCCAAAGGCTTCTGGACTTCTGTCGTAGTTTTTACCTCAGACTTTGCTGCCTCTTTCACGCCCTCATCGACAAATTCAGGAGGAGCTTCCACCACTGGCAATGAAGGAACTTTCTTTTCAACTTCAGCAAGAATAACTTCTTTGCCCGACATCATATCACCAAGGTTTAAAACTTTTTCCCAAGGTGTTACCGTCAAAACAATCATAATTGCAAAGACTACTCCCAACGCCTCTAACCCCCACTTCAAACCCGACGGCCATGAATGGAAACGTGATTTATTGAGTAGAGTCGGAATATAACCGACGGAAGTTGCTAGTCCCTCGACCACCGCTGTGTTTGCTTGAGTGTGAGATAGACTTTCCATATAGGATAAGCCGGCACGAATCTTTGCTAGATCGGATCTTGCCTCTCGAGAAACCTCAAGAGTTTTTTCCACAGCAAGTTTGCGCTCATCATCCAAAGCACCCATCACATAGTCATACAACATTTCATGAGTGAGAAATGAACTGAGTTGTCTTTTGTCTTTAACGGAAAACAAAGAGTCTTTATGGCTCATGTCTTAATGCCACCACGTTTTGGGTCATAACACCCATCTTCCTAAGGGCACGCCCTAAACGATAACGAACAGTTCCCGTGGTTATATTGAGTGCTTTAGAGATATCTTGATCAGGAATTTTTAAAACCTTTGACCATACAAGAGTCAAAAGCTCATCTTCAGAGGCCGTTTTTTGAAACTCTTTCCAAGGCCCTAAATCAAGTCCTTCTGGAATATTCCAAAGGTTTGAATTCAAAGAGTGATTACGTCCGCGAATAATGCGCGCACGGCATTTATCCCAAATAGTTTTAGTCACACTGACTAAAAGAGCTTCTCTGGAAATATCCGTCTTTTTTTCAATTTTAGATTTAAACAAGGCCACTGCCTGAGACGAGGCATCCAATGCCTTCTGATCATCTAGTAAGATGAAGAAGAAAAATAATGATATGGAGTTTATCTCTGCCTCGGTCACATGAATTCTTTCATTCATAGAGACTCGTAGAGGCTCTTTGTAAAGAGCCAAGCCTCAAGCTATTCTACGGTCAATTGTCTTAATAGATCTAATTGATCTAATACTTTTCCAGAGCCCATCACCACAGCACTGAGTGGATCTTCAGCAATAGAAACTGGTAGTCCTGTTCTTTCTCTTAAAAGAACATCTAAGTTTGCTAAAAGAGCACCGCCACCTGAAAGGACAATACCGTTATCAACGATATCAGACACCAACTCTGGAGGTGTTTTTTCAAGAGCTGTTCTTACAGCATCTACAACTTCAGAAAGAGGATCCATCAATGCATCGTTCACTTGCGAAGAAGTGATTTCGATTGTCTTAGGCGCCCCAGCTACAAGGTCACGACCTTTAATTTCCATCGAACGCTCTTCCTCGAAAGGATAAGCATTGCCGATCTGGATCTTAATATTTTCTGCCGTTCTTTCACCAATTAGAAGATTAAACTGACGACGAACATAGTTCACAATCGCTTCATCAATCTTATCGCCGGCAACTTTAATTGATTTACAATAAACGATACCGCCCAAAGAAATTACGGCTACGCCCGTAGTTCCGCCGCCCATATCCACAACCATGTTTCCTGATGGTTCTGTGATAGGAAGTCCTGCGCCGATAGCAGCTGCCATTGGCTCTTCAATCAAATAGACTTCGCGAGCCCCTGCTGATTGAGCAGCCTCACGAACGGCGCGCTTTTCAACCTGAGTGATTCCGTAAGGGACACAGATGATGATACGTGGACGAATAAAAGATTTCTTCTCGCCTAATGACTTGCCGATGAAGTACTTCAACATACTCTGGGTCACTTCAAAGTCAGCGATCACGCCGTCTTTAATAGGGCGAATCGCAACGATGCTTCCAGGAGTTCTTCCCAACATCTCTTTGGCTTCTTTACCAACAGCAAGAACGCGGTTTTGCATGCCTCTGTAATTTTTTTGAACTGCCACCACAGAAGGCTCATCGAGAATAATTCCGCGGCCTTTTACGTATACTAAAGTGTTTGCAGTTCCTAAATCGATGGCGATGTCATTCGAAAAATAGTCTTGTACTTTGTCAAAAAAACTCATGCTGTAGTCTCGCTTTTCACCTAAAAGTCTAGGAGCGATAAAAAGCAGAGTCAATGCAGATATTTAGACATTTTCACTCTAGACTTAATGCGCAATGTCAGCGGCCTCTTGCGCGAACCCGTTCCGACAAAGGGGTTTATAAAATCAGAAGGACTTCTTCCACTCAATTTCATGGGCCATATATTCTAAAAGCAATTTACTCTGCATGGCTAAAACTTCATCGGACCATTGCAACTTTTCTTGGAAGACTTCGCCCACTTCATTCAGCACAGACACCCCATGATCAGGATTTGCTAAAAAAAGTGGAGTTCGGCGAGCGTAAAAATCAACCAAACTCAGGCACATTGTAGAATCAATGGCGTGGGCCGCTTCAAGCTGCCAGTACGTCGAGGTCTTAGGATATTTGCGCAAGATTGTTCGTGCCTCGAGACCATGGCGCTCTACCAATTGACGAACATCATTCAGGTCGCGCCCACATTCCTTTGCAAGAACTTCGGCTTGAACGCGGGCCTGATGAAGAGAGTCAGTACTGGCTTCTGGATTGAGTGGATTTTCAGACAGAGAATTATTGAAGCGCACTCGATCTTCGATCGGAAATCTTTTTAATACTTTTTGCACCGTTTGCTGACACATCAACCGATAAGTCGTGTATTTTCCACCAGCTAAGAAAGTAATTCCGCGATCATCATTTAAGATCGTGTGCTCACGGCTGGTTTTCCCCTCAGTTGTTGAATCATCTTTCACCAAAGGTCTTACGCCAGCATAGCTAGCGATGATGTCATCCGCTTTTAGTTGCGCCCCAGGAAAGTATTGATCCGCGATATTTAATAAATACTGAATGTCTTCTGGCGTCGCCTCAACATCGTTGAGATTGCCCTTAAAGTCTGTGTCTGTCGTTCCAACAATAATCATCTCATGCCTTGGAATTCCAAACACGATACGATCACTTTTTTCAGCCCCCATCACCACGGCACTTTGAAGCGGCAAGCGCCCCTGCGGAAGAGTGATATGAACTCCTTTTGTTGGGCGAAGAATTTTCTTCCAGCTATCAAAGATCATCTCACCCAACTCATCCGTCCACGGCCCCACGGTGCTGACAACGTGGCGACCTTGAATGATGAAGTTCTTTTTTGTGAAAACATCTTCGACCTGAATACCCGTGATGTAATTTTTTTCACCCGTAGTCTTTAAGCCGACGGCCTTCACGTAGTTCACGCAGACCGCCCCAAAATCATTTGCTGAGCGCATAGTCTCATGCACAAGGCGATCATCATCCATATAGGCATCGGAATAAATATACGAACCAACGATTTCTTGGGGATTTAACGCTGGCATCGCTTCCATGGTTTCTTTAGCATCAAGGCGTTCATGCATCTCGGGTGATTGAAACATCGCTAATATGTCATAAAGCCACATCCCTACGCCCATAAGACCCATCCCTACTCGACTGTTTTTGTAGAGAGGAATCATAAAGCGCAGTGGGTGAACCAAATGAGGTGCAATCTCAAAAAGTTTTGTTCTTTCTGAAAGAGCTTCAAATACTAATTTGAATTCTTTATTTTCTAGATAGCGAATTCCACCATGAATCAACTTACTCGACTTTGAAGAGGTCCCTGAGGCAAAATCTCTTGCCTCAACAAGGGCCACCCGCATTCCTCGAGAAGCTGCATCACGCGCAACTCCTGCGCCATTGATACCTCCGCCAATAACAATCAAATCAAAATCTTCGTTTTGAAGCCTCTGTAGATTTACTTGTCGAGTCTCTGGTGAGAATTCTTTCATAATTAACCTTTTGTCGTCTTTACCATGACTTTATCGTGATTCCACTCCAAAGGCTTAAAGCTCTGAATTGCAGGTAAAATTCTTTCTTCTTTAGGAAAGTATACACGCTGAAGATGCTTTTCTCGACCGAGCTTGTATGCAAGTTCACAAAGGCCATCGCGAACCATTTCAGAATTGAATTGCACGTGCTCTACCCAAAGAGTTTGTGTTTGCCCATCAAAGAAAAGCAATGGCTGAGCAATGAAGTATCCTTGCAATTCATTGGTCTGCTTGTCGTGCGCCAAGAAACTCCAACCCAGAGCGATGTAATGATTCAAAGCCTCTACGCGAAACTTCGAATTCCAGACCGCGATCATTCGTTCCATCTCGTCAGGATATTGTTCAGTTAGTTTCTTTTCTTCCATCTTTTGTAAGGATTCTAAATCCTCAACCTGAATGACTCGATAAACCAAGTCCATGTACGCAGTCTCCTTGAAATCAAACCCAGTCTATTTCATACTATCCATCTATGAAATACAAAGACTATTCAGACGAAATTTGGGCGCAAATTAAAACCTCTCTCGAAGAAGTAAAAAAGCAAGATCCAAACCCTATTGCAGCCTTCGATGCTGATGGCACACTTTGGGATATTGATTTAGGTGAACTTTTCTTTCATCACTTAATTGATAATAAATTGGTCGATCTTCCTAAAGATCCTTGGCAGCACTACCTTGATTTAAAAGCTCAAGATCCTAAAGTTGCCTATCTCTGGTTAGCACAAATCTGCAAAAATCACGACCTCACAAAGGTGCGCAAATGGGCCCGTGAAGGTGTTGAGGCCGCAAGTCCTTTGCCGATTCTGATGCCACAAAAAAAGATCATTGATTTGTTTTTACAAAATGATGTTCAAGTCTATATCGTCACCGCCTCCATCACTTGGGCTGTAGAGCCAGGTGCCGAGATCATTGGCCTGCGCAAAGATAATGTCATTGGAGTTGAAACTGCGGTTCACGATGGAGTGATAGGGAATACGCAAAAAGGCATTATCACTTACCGTCAGGGTAAAGTGGATGCTCTCTTAGAGCGCACCCAAGGCAAGCTCCCCTTCTTTGTCTCTGGGAATACCATGGGAGACTTTGAATTGCTTAAAGCTGCCACTCACGCAAGGCTTGCTGTTAGCGCCGCTTCTAGGGACGATAAACTCTTTAAAACCGAGTTTGAACTCCAAGAAAATGCTGTGAATAACTCATGGCTTTCCCATCGTTTCATCTAAAATTAAAAAGGCTCAGAGAATTAAACCTCTGAGCCTTTTTTGATTTTTAAAATGTAACGTGCCTTATGCTTTTCCTACAACTTTCTCAAGATCCGTAATTTCTTTCGGGACAGAAGTTGTCATATTTTCTGAGCCCGTTGAGGTCACGCGAATATTGTCTTCAATACGAACACCGATTCCACGATACTTCTCAGGAGCAGATGTATCATCTGCTGGAATGTAGATTCCCGGTTCAATAGTGAAGCACATATTGGCTTCAATCGGGCGAGGCTCACCTTTTTTGAAGTAAAGACCCGCATCATGAACATCCATTCCTAACCAGTGACCAATTCCATGCGGATAGTACTTCTTCTGACCCATAGCCTGAATGATGTCTTCTTTACGACCTGATAAAAGACCTAACTCTAACATCACATCCGTCAAAAGAGATGTTCCCATATCGTGTAAATCTTTAAACACAATACCTGGCTTAATGAAGTCGATGATCTCTTTTTGAACTTTAAGAACGCCCTCATAGACACGTGCTTGCTCATCAGTGAATTTTCCGTTCACAGGGAAAGTTCGCGTGATATCTCCTGTATAGTAGTTGAACTCTGCTCCAGCATCGATCAACAGAAGATCGCCATCCTTACAGATTTGATCATTGAAGTTATAATGCAAAGTTGTTGCTGCATTTCCTGAAGCAACAATATAGCCATAGCCTTCACGTGCAGAACCATTCATTAGAAAATGATGAGCCAAAACACCTTGAACTTGTCGTTCGCTCACGCCTGGGCGAGTGAATTTCATAGCCGCCAAATGAGCCTGAGCAGAAATTTCGCAAGCCTCTCTTAACTGCGCCAACTCATACTCAGATTTTACTAGGCGATGTTCGCCGATGAGGATATCTGCATCTTGAATCGTTAAAAGACCATAGCCGGTACGACCCTGAAGACGCTTCACAGACTCGAGGACTGTTTGCATCTTCTCATCAGCAGCGGCATTCTTGTAAAGGCGATAGTAAACCTTGTCGACTTCTTTTAATAATTGAGGAGCTACTTTTTCAAACTCATCAATCGGATAAGCCTTGTCGATTTTAAATTCAGATTCGCAACCTTCTGGACCGTATCTGAAACCATCCCAAGTCTCGCGCTCGCGATCACGACGACGCACAAACATCACCGTCTCTGGCTGAAGCCCTGGTCTAAAAATTAAAATAGATTCCGGCTCTTCCCATCCTGTAAGATAGAAAAGGTTTGAATCCTGACGATAGGGATAATGAACATCATCATTGCGAATCAACTCAGGATGAGAAGCAACAACGAGGGCTCCTCCCGCAATTTCAGCTCCGATTTTTTGGCGACGTTCTTTAAAGATGTTCATATCTACAGTTGGTTTTCTCATAATGTCTCCTAAAGGCCCCATCTTCTTACTAGATTTTTGAACTGTTGAAAAGAAGAGGACCCTTCATTCATGATATCTCTACGCTTTTCAAATTCCAATATACCATATTTTGCAGTGTCGATTGTAACGACCGCGTCTACAGAAGCCAAAGGCTTATTATACAGACCCGCAATCTCACCCCATAATACGTTTTCAGAGTTTAGCTCGTTTGCAAAGAAGTTCTTACCCGGCTTCTCAAGAACATTCACAAAAACGATGTAATTCGCCCCTTTAGAGCGCATGTAGTTCGCAAGAGCCGTAACATCTCTCACCCCCGCAACAGCCCCTTCTGTCGGTCTATAAATCGGAGGGTAAGCCATACAAAGACTCATGACTTGTGGCAAAGAGCCTCTGTTCATTAGATAAACTTGATTCTTTTTAAAGTTATAAGAAGGGCAAGCATAGGGAACAGCAAAAGACTCAATTTTCATTTTATTAAAAGCTGTGCCTAAGAAGTCTTTTAACTGAGAGATCTCGCCGTTGACTCCTTTGGCACCAAGCATGTTTTTCTTATAAAGATCTTCATCTTTAAGCTTAAACATCTGCCACTCCACCTCGTTGGCTTGCTCTTTATTGGCGTAAAGGGCAGCTATAGGGGCCGCAAACTCAACTCCGCCGATAATATGCAATGGGATCTTGTCTTTCCCAAGCTCTCTTAAGAAACCAATGTGAGCAAATGTCTTGGCGCCGCCCCCGCCCAAAATAAGTCCAATCTTAGGAAGACTTGGCAATGTCGGAGCTCCGGCCTCAATAGGCACGGCGTTTTCATACTCATTCGTTTCTTCTCGCTGATAGGTAGGCCCTGAAGAAGATGTTTCTGCTTTCGGCTCTACGGCGCGACGAATATCCTCACGAGTTCTTAGAGTTTCACAGCCTAAAATAAAAAACTGAGTAAAACAGATAAGGACTAATAACGAACGACGCATGTCTTTCTCCTTTTAATTTGCTCGACAGCAATAGACGAAGAACTCATGGTTTCCGTCTTTTCCCACAATGGGAGATGAAAAATAATCTAAAACTTTTAAAGAATTCTGTTCACATGAGTGAAGAATCTTTTCCTTCACCACCTCATAAAGACCTTCATCTTTAACGATTCCGCCCTTTCCTAAGCCCTCGGCTCCAACCTCGAACTGCGGCTTTACCAGCCCCAGAAAGCGCCCGTCAGATCTGAGAAGATCTGCAAGCTCAGGAATAATTAAGGTCATAGAAATAAAAGAGACGTCCATCACGATAAGATCAAAATTGTTTTTAATCTGAGGGCGCAAAACTGCAAGTTGCGATCTTAAATCGCGCGCATTAACTCCTTCAAACACCTGAAGACGAGATTCCTTTAGCAGTGAGGGATGAACTTGCCCATGCCCGACATCCACGCCAAGAACAGTCTTTGCCCCTGCCTGAAGCGCACAGTCTGTGAAACCCCCTGTCGAGATTCCCACATCTAGGACATCAAGATTAACGGCAGAAAACCGGCAATGCTTCAGCGCTCCTTCAAGCTTCAAGCCCCCGCGTGAAACAAAACGATTGGCTTCACCTTGTTCCACTTCCAACGAAGTCTCTTGAGATAAAATCGCACTTGGTTTTTTGAGAAGCTTTCTTTGCCCCTGCTCAATGTAAAAAACTTGAGAGGATTCTATCAGAGATTGAGCATGAGTGCGCGAAGAGGCCAGTCCCTTTTTTACTAATAATAGATCTGCCCTTAACTTCTCGCTCTCGCCCATGGATCAGTGCTTTCGCGTTTGATTAAAATTAATAAGATACTCAAGCATCGAAGACTGTTGAGTCACTTTGTGCAACTCATGCAAAGCTTCACTGCTAATTTCTTCTAAGAGTTTTTTCGTTTCCTCTAGACCCAGCACTTCTGTGAAACTGCGGTCTCCTTGATTTGCTTCGCCGTGATCTAAGATATCATCGGCCACTTGGAAGGCTAAACCCAACCCCTGACCAAACTTCGTCAATGAGCTGATTTCTGAAGCCTTCGCTCCGGCAATCAATGCAGCCCCTTCAACAGCAACAGCAATCAGAGCTCCTGTTTTCATGGCATGCAGAGTTTTTAATGAAGCAACGTCGATTTTTATATCTGAGGCCCGTAGATCAATAGCTTGACCACCGACCATACCACGCAGGCCCGCAGCTTCTGAAAGACGCTTAACAAGCAGTCCTAACAATGCAGGATGCTCAGAGTAATGAGTCGCCAACAGCGTGAAAGCCTCTGTCAAGAGAGCATCCCCAGCTAAGAGAGCAAAATCCTCACCATAGACTTTGTGATTAGTTGGCTTCCCTCTGCGCATATCATCGTTATCCATGCACGGAAGATCGTCGTGAATCAGAGAGTAGGTATGAATAAATTCAACAGCGCAAGCAAAAGGGATTACCTTTTCTACGCTTGCTCCGAGAGCTTCACCGACCAAGATACTCAAGAGCGGACGAAAGCGCTTACCACCATTCATGGCAGAATAAAGCATTGATTCAGATAAAAGAGGAACTGGCTTTAAATCTGTTCCCAAATTAATCGAGCGAAGATAGTTCTCCACGAACTTATCAACAGCCTGCACGCGGGATTGAATCTCTGATTCGATATTAAGTGCTAGATCCAAAGTATTTACTCTTCTTCTGGAGTAAAGTCTTCAGTCACAGACTTACCGTCAGCACTTTGAGAAACTAAAATCTTTACCTTAGCCTCAGCTTCATTCAACTGAACATGACACTCTCGAGAAAGCTTAACACCTTCTTCGAAAAGTTTTAGAGAATCCTCGAGGGCTAAATCTCCACGTTCCATTTTCACAACGATTTCTTCTAATCGTCCAAGTTTTTTCTCAAAGTCCATTTAAGACTCCTTTATTTTTTGAATCGATGCTTCAAGGGTTCCTTGAGCAAGTCGAATTTCTACAACGTCGTTGACTGCGACTTGATCTGAACTCTTAACAACTTGTCCGTCTTTTGTGACAATCGAGTATCCTCGCTCCACAACCTTAAGAGGACTTAAACTATCTAGGATCGCCATGACTTTATCTTTGCGATTTTTTTTACGATCTAATTGGAGGGTAATACTCTTTTGCAAGCGGCTTTCTAGAAAGGAGAATTCTTTGCGCTTACTCTCAAGCCTTCTTTCCGGAGACCCTAAGCGCTTTTGCAGATTGCCGATTTTAGTTCCTAGCTTTTCTAAATAACGGGCCTTTGCTCCTTCTAGTCGAGAAAGCAGGTCATCATTTTTGAGAATCAAATCCTGCAACTTGCGCTGAGGATCGAAAAGTCTTTTCGCAAAACCCAAAACAGCATGATGTCTAAACTGCAAAGATCGCTGCATAGAAAGCTTTAGCATTCTCTCTAAAGATTGCAGCTTTGAAGTCAGCTCCCCTGCACTCTTAGCGACCATTTCCGCCGCAGCTGAAGGCGTTGGAGCACGAAGGTCGGCAACAAAATCAGAAATCGTAAAATCAATCTCATGCCCTACGGCTGAGATGACTGGGATTTTACTATCTGCAATAAGTCGTGCGAGGTTTTCATCATTAAAGCACCACATATCCTCAGTGGAGCCGCCGCCGCGACCAATGATAATCACATCCACATCTGGAAGTTTTTGCGCCTTCAAGAAAGCTTGGCAAATAGAAGGGGCTGCTGCCTCCCCTTGAACAACAGTCGGCACAACAGTTACAGCAATGGATTTTGCACGACGGGAAAGTACATTTAAAATATCACGAATAGCTGCCCCTGTTGGAGATGTCACAACCGCGATATGTTTTGGAAATGTCGGAATCGGAACTTTTCGAGCCGGATCAAATAACCCTTCAGCCTTGAGTTTTGCCTTTAATTGCTCAAAAGCTTTTTGCAAAGCTCCTGCGCCCACAGGCTCCATCGTGTCACAAAGCAATTGATAGTTTCCGCGTGGCTCATAAACCGATATACGCGCACGCACGACAACTTCCATGCCGTCATGGGGCTTAAACTTAAGGCGAGCATTATTGCCTCGAAACATCACCGCCGTGATTTGCGACTTTGCATCCTTAAGACTGAAATAGAAGTGCCCCGAACTATGAGCTTTGAAATTTGAAAGTTCACCGCGCACCCAAACAATACCGACTTGCCCTTCCAGCAAAGTTTTAATCTGCAAGTTCATTTGTTCTACAGAGAGAACTGAACTGTCATTTGCCGAAGAGAAAACATCAGAGCCCAATCTCATTTGGGCAGAGGTATCCGTCTTTAATAGAGCTTTATTAGGTGTCTTTGACATGTCCAACTCAAGCTAATCGTCCGAAAAGATTGAGTCAACAAATAGACCAGTTCGTTACAGAGAAGAAAACCACACATTCTGCGCAGCCCAAAGTCCACCAACAAAAAAGCAAACCCAAGCAAGGGAACGATGTCGCAACATGTTTTGAAAAGCCGCACCCATACGCTCTTCCCCAATACGGACAAGAACTGGATTCTCCAGCACAAGCAGAACTAGGAGTCCATAGAAAAAAACAACGAAAGGAAAAATAAAATCTATCTTTTCTGGTGTCATTTGCAATTAATCGGCATTTCATGCAGTGGCATGAAGTCCTGATTTATTGACGGGACCGAAGAAATTGGTAAAATCTAAATATGGGGGTTCGGCGGCGTAAAGCTCATCGAAATTAAACCTTACAAGCATATTTATGGGGACTGTCCCTGACAACGGTGTGCAAGCTCAGCTCGTACTGAGAAGCCTAAAGTTGTTATAATGGTTACCCACCTTAGCTAAAACAGGTTTATGTTTCAGAGTGGCCTTCGAGCCTTTTTTTATTTTCTCTTTTTCTATTTGTCTCAAATTAGCACGATCAACTCCCTCAATTTTAGACTCGACGTAAAGTATGAATCCCTCAAGAGAATCAATCTGAGAACTCTTTAAATTTGCGCATTAAAATAGTGAAGACATCAATCTTATCTCCGATAAGAATTCATGCGATTTTATCAGTCTCTGATCCAACTCCTATTTTCTTCACTGCTCTTCCTTACAGGTTGTATTGGTAACTTTGGTGAAATGGACTTCGGCTCAACGGCGCCACCGCAAAACGAACCCGTCTATGCGGGTAAACCAACTACTTTTCCTAGCGAAGTTCCGACTCGCATCTTGACTGGAAAAGCTGAGTTCAAAGCGCGCGTCCCTTCTCAGTCGACTGGCCTCAGTGCAGGCGCCGTGATCTCACCCATTCCCTTTGCAGAATTTCACATCTACGCAGGTACTCAGCGTATCCAACAAGGTGAAACAAAAAGAGATGGGACGTTTAGTTTTGAAATTCCCGACATCAATGGAAGCTATCAAGTCAGAGTTTTCTCGCGCGCAGCTAATAGCTATTTAAATGTCAGCGTCTTAGATCAAATTAATACGAATACGCCTTATTATATCTCACAGAACTTTACTCTGAATGAAGGCGTCAGCACGCCAAGCACTCTGGCTCTTGTGGCCCATGCTCACTCTACGGATGATCCAGAAATTCGTGGTGGAGCTTTTAATATCTATTACAATGTTTTTCACGCAAATGAGTTTATTCGCAAAGAGCTACAGAGAAATAACGGCAATGGAGTCGCCCCGACTGTCATTACGAATGCAAACTGGATAGTGGCTCCCAAGTTAAAAATTTACTGGAAGGCCGGGTTCAATCCTTATACTTATTTTACCAATGAGCCAGGCGCCTCTTCTTTCTACATCCCTTCTACAGATCCCAACTCACGAATGGCTTTTATTCTTGGGGGCAGTCGAGGCAACACTTCGAGTGTAGATACTGATCACTTTGATGATTCCGTGATCTTGCATGAGTATATGCACTTTCTTGAAGACACTTATAGCAACTCGTCCTCCATGGGCGGCTATCACGATGGGGATGCGATCATCGACCCACGCCTTGCTTGGAGTGAGGGACTTGCTAACTACTTCCAAGGTGCGGTTCAAACGGGAAATGATGGTTTTGATTTAAATACCGATGGCTTCTATTTGGATACCGCTGCAGGAAGAACCTTCTCTTTTGACCTTATTGCCCATGGCTATGATTGCACTGTCCCCGACTATGCCTATTCAGATAAGTATGCACACTCGGGTATCTTCAGAGAGCTTTCAATCTCGAGGACTCTTTATAAATTAACTCGTGCTAACTCTGTATCCATGATTACTCCCCAAAAGGTGTATGGAGCCAATGGCCAGTGCGATACACCCACTGGAGTCACCCACGACGCAACCCACGGAGGAGGCGTTCCGTTTTTTGAAATCTGGAAAAGCCTCACGGGTATAGGTCTACCAAATAGCGGTGAATTTCCGACTAATCTTAAAAACTCAGTGGTCGCGCCTATTTCGAATGCGGGAATCTTCACGAATATTTTGGCGAGCAACATGACCTTGAGCCCGCAAGCGTTAGAAATTCTTGAAAGTGAGAATCAACCACTGACAAACTTGCACTACATGCCTTTCTTAGCGGAGGCGGGCAACACATCCTGCCCACAGCTTTTTGATGGGGCAGCTCCTGAAAACGCTTCATTTCCAACCTCTAACCAGTTGACGAACAACCATTTCTATTTGGTAAAAAAATCTTCATTGGGTGATTCTCGAATTGGCTTCGACATTCTGCCAAACCCTAGTGGACCCAATCTAAATTTAGATCTTATGATTTATAGAAAAAACTATCGCTATATTGAAGACTCTAAATGGTCTGAAAAGAATAGCACACTCTTAGGGGCCTCTCGCTCTACGTCAAGTTCTGAGTACTTAGACACACGCTCTTACAACGAGGAATATCTTGTCGTGAACGTGAAGGTCAAAGCGCTGAATCTTGGCAATCTTCCGCATCAAACCACTTATCAACTTCGCCTCGGTAATGGAGTTAACTTATGTCCACGCGCCCTTTAGCATTTATTTGCATTCTTATTCTCGCCTCTCCATTTGCCCTTTCGATGAGCCCGTCAAAGCCTAAGAATGAAAAGCTCGCCTTTGAACGCATCTCTCCGGCCCATCGTGGAAAACCCTCTCAGCCCGTTGCTGTCTCTCTTACTGAACCCTCTGATATTCCAGAAAGCGGTGACAGTGAGGTTACGATTGACGCCAAGATTTTAAATCGCAGAAACGCTTCTGAGCTAAAATATGAATGGGAACTTCCTTCTGAAGTTACAATCAGCAGTGGCAGCAAAAGCGGATCTCTGCTTGCTCAAGGCCAAGAAGAACTTTCTCTTAAAGTGAAAGTCCGAGGATTTAATAAAGAATCACAAAAAAATATTATCTTAAAAGTAACGGCCGGTGGCTTTACAGCCTCTGACATTGTTGTCAGCCGCCCCGAAGACACTCTAGAGCATGTCGCACCTAGAATTCGCCAACAAGTCGAAGAGTTTGAGTCCCAAAAAGAAAAGGGCTCTAAAGAGCCCTCTGAAACTACATCGGAATAACTTCGATGCTCGGATTAAATTGATCGCGAAGAATGCCCTCGATCGCCATTAAAGTTCCTGTGGTAGCGCTTGGACAAGTGCCACAAGCTCCTTGGTAAAGAACATAAAGTTTGTTCTCTTCAAACTTTACAATCTCCACGTCCCCACCGTCGCCTTGCAAACCAGGTCTTACTGTATGATCTAGAATCTCTTCGATCTGTTGCAACTCTGGAGATAAAGACTCACGACGCTTCATCTTTTCATCTTTCATCGTCTGATTCGGATTATGAGCAGCCATGCGAGTTTGAATAACTGAACAAACACCCTTTTGAACTTCTTCAGGGTCTTCATCAAAGTTATGCGTAATCGTAATAACGTTCTGAAAGAAATGCACTTGGCGAACACCAATCACATGAAACAAGGAATACGCCAAAATGCTCTGATCGGCTTCTTGTGGGCTGTGGTAAGTGGCTTTACCCTCAACTAGGACAGGCCTATCAAGAATGAATTTCCAAGCATTAGGGTTTGGAGTCGCTTGAATTCTAATTAGAACATCTGTGTTACTCATAACAACATTCCTTTTGCCTTTTTAAGTGCTGCGATGAAGGCGTCAACATCGGCTTTATTATTATATACTGAAAACGAAGCACGCACAGTGCCTTTAATATCAAAACGATCCATCAATGGCTGAGTGCAATGGTGCCCGGCACGCACAGCAATTCCCTCTTGATCTAAAATCTGGCTCACATCTGAGTGATGAGCTCCTTCTAAATTAAAGGAGACGATAGGCCCTTTATTCTGAGAAGTCCCGTAAACCTTCACCCCGCCCACTTTTTCTAGTTCAGCCATGGTGTAGTCCAAAAGTTCCATCTCATATTTATGAATGCGCTCTAAACCAATCTCATCTACGAAATCCAATGCCACCTTTAAACCAACAGCCCCCGCTACATGTGGAGTGCCTGCCTCAAAGCGGAAAGGAACTTCGTTATATGTTGTCTTTTCTAGAGTCACTCGCTCGATCATACTTCCACCGCCTTGGTAAGGAGGCATCTGATCTAAGATTTCACGCTTCCCATAGAAAGCACCAAAACCAAAAGGACCAAAGAGTTTATGAGCGGAAAAGACAAAGAAATCACAATCAATATCCACGACATCGACACGCGATTGAGAAACCAATTGCGCCCCATCAATCAAGACATGGGCACCCACTGCATGAGCGAGGTCCGTGACTTTCTTAATGTCTATATTCGTGCCCAAAACATTTGAGCACGCTGTAATCGCAACCATTTTTGTTTTTGCATTGAGCTTACTCTTAAAGTCATTCCAATCTAAATCTCCATTATCTAAGATTTTAGCTGCAACAACTTTGGCTTTAAACTTCTCTGCTACCATTTGCCAAGGAACGATATTCCCGTGATGTTCCATTTCAGTAATCAGAATTTCATCACCAGGCATTAAGAACTTTTCAGACCAAGAGTGAGCAATTAAATTAATAGCCTCGGTAGTTCCGCGCACAAAAACAATTTCTTCGACTTGATCGGCATTCAAAAATGAACGCACTCGTTCACGCGCCTGCTCGAAAGCTTGCGTTGCAAGATCCCCTAAGTGATGGGCTCCACGATGAACATTCGAAGTTTCAAGACTGTAGAACTGAGTCATTCGATCGATCACAGATTGAGGCTTAAGCGTTGTTGCAGCACTGTCTAAATAGACCAAATCCTTACCATGAACCTTTTGCTTCAAGGCTGGGAACTGAGATCGAACATCTGCAAACAATTTACTTAAATCATTCATAGAATCACCCATTAATATGAAGCCCCTCAAAAGCTGTCTGCAAATGCTTGCTCAACCACTTTTGCACCTTCACATCAGACAGTTTAAAAATAACTTCCGTTAAGAAACCATAACTTAGCATTAAAATGGCCTGATCTTTTTGGATAGCGCGAGACTGCATATAGAAAATCTCATCTGCATCCAACTGACCCACTGTAGAGCCGTGAGCAGCCTTTACATCGTCTGCATAGATCTCAAGGCAGGGCTTACTATCAGCCTCTGCACGAGAATCCAAAAGAAGATTATTGTTAAGCTGAGCAGAGTTGGCTTTCTGAGCATCTTTACGAATAAGAACTTTACCGCAAAACACAGCTTTAGAAGTCTCATCTAAAATACCTTTGTAAAGCTGGTTCGTATTACACTCGCCAATCTGATGATCAATCAGCGTCGTATTATCCACATGTTGCTGTCCTTTAGTTGCATAAACGCCAAGGACTTGCGCATCCGCCCCGGCACCTTTTAACTGCACATCCAAAGAGTGACGAGACAATAAAGCCCCCGCTGCAAACGCAAGAGATTCAAATTGAGCAAACTTTTGCAGAGAAACTTGAGTTCTACCAATATTATCTGCCGCAAGGTCATCACACTGAACACGTGCATAGACGAGTTTAGCGCTCTCTTTAACTTCGATCTCACAGAACGAGTTCACAAGATAACGTCCACCAAAACCATAGTAGCTTTCTAAAACTGAAGCGTTCGCTCTTGCACCAACCACAACTTTGAGTCGCGGATGGTTCATAATAGCGCCGCCAGTAGCTACTGATACAAAGACCAAATGAAGAGGCTTTGCAACTTTCTCTTCAGCTTTAATTTGCAATTCATAAACCTGCTGAGCATAGGCACCATTGAGTGCATCAAAGGCGTCCAAAAATGTATCCGCAAAAACCTGACTCTCGCCAAAGCTTACATTTGCTGGAAGTGAATCAGATAGATTTTCATTCAACTTCCCATTTACAAATACAAGATTTGTAAACTCTGGGTTTAAATAATTCGCAAAGATTTCTTTATTAGAAACGGCTTTAACATCAACCAAAGAACCCAAAAGATATTCGGTCTCAGCAATGCTACGCACACTCGTGTAATGCCAATCTTCATCTTTACGTGTTGGCAGACCTTTATGAGAAACGTAGTCAAACCCCGCTTGGCGCAAAGTTGCCAAGGCACCTGAAGCAGGCGCTGTGGAGTTAAACTTGTCGTATTGAGAGAATAAATTCATCACATCAATCCTTTATACCAACCAGTCATAACCTTTGCTCTCAAGCTTTAACGCTAAAGAGGCATCGCCCGTTTCTACAATCTTTCCACCCATAAGAACGTGAACGTAATCAGGCTTGATGTAGTCCAGAAGGCGTTGGTAATGCGTAACCATTACGATGGCATTGTCTTTACGACGAAGTTTGTTAACACCTTCTGAAACAACACGAAGAGCGTCAATATCAAGACCTGAATCTGTCTCATCCAAAAGTGCCAGGCGTGGAGAAAGAACTGCCATCTGAAGAATTTCATTTTTCTTTTTCTCTCCACCAGAGAAACCAGTATTTACCGGGCGATCCAAATACTCTGAACGCAGTCCTACTAACTCAAGCTTTGGAATCAGGAATGTTCTAAACTCTTCTTCACCCATAGGTTCAGAACCTTGATGTTTTAAGATAGAATTGAAGGAAGTTTGTAGAAACGTGAAGTTAGAAACTCCTGGAACTTCGATTGGATACTGAAACGCCAAAAAGATTCCCTCTTTAGCTCTCTCATCGGGAGCTAATTCAAAAAGATCCTTCATCTGAAAGTTAATGTCGTATTTAACTTCACCTGAAGTCACTTCATAAGCTGGGTGACCAGCAAGAACTTTAGAAAGAGTTGATTTTCCAGAACCGTTAGGTCCCATGATTGCGTGCACTTCACCCGCATTAATTTTTAGGCTTAGGCCTTTAAGGATTTCTTTTTCTTCAACACGTGCGTGTAAATTATTAATTTCTAACATCTCTAACCTTCACTTTATCCAACAGAATTTTCTAATTTCATTTCAATCAATTTAACAGCTTCTACCGCGAACTCTAGTGGTAGCTCTTTGAAGACCTCTTTACAGAATCCGTTAACCAGCATGGAAATCGTTTGCTCCATATCAAGTCCACGAGACTGTAGGTAAAAAATTTGGTCTTCGCTAATTCGCGAAGTTGTTGCTTCGTGCTCAAGCATGGCTGTTTTGTTTTTCACTTCAATATACGGGTAAGTACTTGCACTGCACTTATCACCCACAAGCATCGAATCACACTGAGAATAGTTACGAGCATTCTCTGCAGAAGGAAGAATCTTCACCTGACCACGATACGTGTTTGAGGAGAAGTCTGTGGAAATCCCCTTAGAGATAATCGTACTTTTCGTGTTCTTACCGATGTGGATCATCTTCGTACCAGTATCTGCTTGCATACGGTCGTGGGTTAATGCCACAGAATAAAATGCTCCCTCAGATCCCTCGCCTTGTAGAATGCAGGAAGGATACTTCCAAGTGATCGCAGATCCAGACTCAACCTGAGTCCAAGAAATTTTCGATCTCTTGCCGAGAGCTTTTCCACGCTTAGTAACGAAATTATAAATTCCGCCCTTGCCTTCTTTATCGCCTGTGTACCAGTTCTGAACTGTGGAATACTTAATTTCAGAATCATCTAAAGCAATCAACTCTACCACCGCTGCGTGAAGTTGATTTTCATCACGCTGAGGCGCTGTACAGCCCTCGAGGTAGTTCACGTATCCACCTTCATCACAAACCAGAAGAGTTCTTTCAAACTGACCCGTATCCGCCGCATTGATACGGAAATACGTTGATAGATCAATCGGGCAACGAACTCCCTTAGGAATGTAACAGAAAGATCCATCCGTGAAGACCGCAGCATTTAAAGCTGCATAGAAGTTATCTGTATAAGGAACTACGGTGCCTAGGTATTTTTTTACAAGCTCTGGGTGTTTATGAATTGCCTCAGAGATAGAGCAGAAAATAACTCCGACCTCATCAAGCACTTCAGTATGTGTTGTACCAACAGAGACAGAGTCAAAAACTACATCGACAGCAATTCCAGAAATACGTTTTTGCTCAGAAAGAGGAATACCTAAGCGCTCAAAAGTTTTCAGAAGTTCTGGATCTAAATCATCAAGAGATTTCGGCTTAGCCTCATCGCCTTCGGCAGCCTTCTTAGGCGCTGAGTAATAACGAATTGCTTGAAAATCGATAGGCGGATAAGAAACCTCTGCCCAGGTTGGCTCGGTCAAAGTTAGCCAATGGCGATAGGCCTTTAAGCGATACTCTAGCATCCACTCGGGTTCGTTTTTCTTTTCTGAAATCAGACGAATAATATCTTCGTTCAAACCTAATGGCGCTTGATCCGTTTCAATATCCGTCGTGAACCCGTATTTATACTCATAACTCTCTAGTGGGTTCGAAGAATTCTTATTATCCATGAAGCTCTGCCTCCGCAGTTTTTCTAACTGAAGTAGGTGCTGATCTATCTAGAAGCACTTCTTTCAAACTAATACCTTTGTAAAAATCAGATAGTTTTTGATTCAAATACTTAACCGGCGACAAGATGTTGCAAGTATCCTTGATATCACAACGCCCCTCTTCGCCTTCTTTGTGTAAGCACTTCACAAGTGCTGTTGGGCCCTCGATAATATCGATCAAATCTTGAATCGACACCTTGGCTAAGTCTTTAGTGATTTGGTAACCGCCACTGGCTCCGTATTCAGATCTCAGAATTCCGCCCTTTTGCGCCATTTGCTGCATCACCCTTGCGGTAGCATCAAAAGGAGTGCGAAACGAATCCGAGACCTCTTTGGCCGTCGTCAGTTCTCCAGGAATTTTTTTGCTCATGTACTTCAATGCCATCAAGGCATACTCGAGCTTACGATTGATTTTATTCATAATTTCCCCAAAGTGGTGATCTTTAAGTGAAACCCTTTTCCCCAATGCGCGTCCGAAAAAGGACAGAGCGCATCATCCGACTTTCTAAACGAAAGTATAATGAAAAACAACCTTAAATACGTCAAAAAATAACGTATTTAAGTTCGTGACAGTTTTTCGCTTTCAGATCTTGAAATAATTGCTGATTTCAATAATTTACGGTGCTATATCAAAGTCTATGAGACTACTAGCGATCATCGCCGGGAGCTTGATGGCTCTGGCAACAATTATTCTAATGACCCGTATTTGGGGAATGGGACAAAGCTTCAGCGTTTATGAGCATCCCTTCTTCTCTCACTCTTCTCCAACTCTTGTTGTGGCCGCCAAAGACCTGCCGGAAGCGGAAAGCATCATCAAAGCTCAGTCTGATTCTGTGCTCTGGTTGGACGTGCGCTTCTCTAAAGACAAAGAGGTTTTCGTCCTTTCTGCATCTGAAGACACCCATTTTCTCAAAGACCGTCGCAGCCAGCAAGAAGCTCAACCGCAAACAGCCATTTATACGAGTGGACGCCTGGCGGAGTATAACTGGGAAGATATCCACGGCTTTTTCCCGCAGACCGTTCTTTTGAATGAGTTTTATAAAACTTTTCCAAACACTCGATTTATCCTTAATGTGATCGACAACGTGTCTGATGCCCACACAACTCTTGTAAATCACTTAGAAAAGTCTAAACCCAACGAGAGAACTCTTGTTCAGAGTGAAGCTCTTATTTTGATGACAGCGATTAAAGATTTAAAGCCTGAGTGGCTCTACGGAACAAGCAAACCCGACATCATGCGATTTTTAAGCTTTGATGCTATGTGGATTTTGCCCGCTGTACAGTTCAAAGGAGATGTGGCGATCTTTCCTTTTAAAGTTTCCAACCGGCCGGCATTCAATATCGAAATTTTGCAGGAGATGAAACGCCGCCATAAGAAAATTCTTTTAGGCCCTCTGCAATCTCAGGAAGAACTTCAAGCAGCCAAAGAACTTTCTGCGGATGGATTCATTTTTAGAAATTTAGAAGAATTCCAGCTCTGGCTTGGCCAAAGTCCTGCTAAGTAGGTTGAACTCGTTTTGATTTGAGAATATCGTTTTACTCTAGAGGGGAATCCCAAAATTCCCTTGGAGGTTAGATTATGTTCTCTGCGATTTTTCCATCGGTAGCAAACGCTGCCCCTTCTGCAACTGTCAACACCAGCTCAATTGATGCCATCTTTCAAGCAAGTCCTGTTGTACAGCTCACACTTTTAATTTTAGTGGTGCTGTCTGTATTTTGTTGGGCCATTGGTTACGCTAAATACCAAACTTTTAAAAAGATGGGTGTTGCTGATGAGCTTTTCCTTAATAAATTTTGGAAAGTAAACTCCCTTGATACTCTTTATGAAGATATCGACCAATACTCTGACTCTGCTGTTGCTCGTGTCTTTAAAGATGCTTACTTAGAGATGAAAAAGATCTCTGAGTCCCCTCTGTTGGCAAAGTCAGAAGGTGAAAAGACTGTTCTTTCGGGCTTGGATAATCTTGAGAGAATTCTCAATAAATGTTCCGAAGTTGAAATCGGAAAACTTGAGTCTCGTCTGACAATTCTTGCTTCCACAGGTAGCACAGGCCCTTTCATTGGTTTATTCGGTACAGTATGGGGAATCATGGGCTCGTTCCATAAAATTGGGCAAACGGGAACAGCCAGCCTTGCCGTTGTAGCTCCTGGTATTTCAGAAGCGCTGATCGCAACAGCTATCGGACTTGCCGCAGCTATCCCAGCGGTTGTCATGTACAATCACTTTATTTCTCGCATCCGTAAGCAAGAGATCATTATTAATAACTTCTCTGCGGATTTCTTAAATATCGTTAAGAGAAACTTTTTCCAAGGAAGCTAAGTAATGGGCGCTGGAAAAAAAAGCAGAAGCGGAGCCACATTAAGCGAAATCAATATCACTCCCCTTGTCGACGTGATGTTGGTTCTGCTTATCATGTTCATGGTAACGACGCCTCTTATGCAGCAAGGAATTGAAGTGGACCTGCCGAAAACATCTGCCGCAGGGGTAGATGTTAAGGAAGATCCATTTATTCTTGTGATTAATGCGAATCAAAAAATGACGATTGCAAAAACGTCGATCCAAATGAAGGATCTGCGCACTAAAGTAAGTGCCATTTTTGCCAATCGAAAGAACAAGCAGATTTATATTCAAGCTGACAGAAAAGTCGACTATGGTTTCGTCGCAGAAGCGATGGCCGAGTTAAGAGCAGCGGGAATTTTTAATATTGGACTTATTACCGTTCCGAAGGACCAGTGAGTAACTTTAAGCAAGACAACTCTCAGCAAGATGAACTTTCTAGAGGCATAGGCGTTTCCTTTGCCATTCATGCTTTTATTCTCTCGCTATTTACACTCAAGGCAGTCTTTTTTACTTCTCCGCCTATCGATATCTCTCAAGCTGTGCGCGTAGACATCGTCGGTCTGCCTGAAAAGTTAGACACGTCAAAGCCCTTGGCGCCTAAAGGCAGTACTCAAAAAACTCCGGAACCACCAGCGCCTACTCCTGAGCCACCAAAACCAGAAGTGAAAGAAGCTAAGGCTGAGCCCAAAGCTCCTGCACCTGCTGCGAAACCGGAATTGCCGAAACCAGTCGTTAAAAAACAAGATGATGCTATCAATCTTGAAAAGGTGAAAACCCAACAACAAAGTGCCCTAGACAAATTGAAGGCCATGGCGGCTCTTGAGCAAATCAAAGATGAAGTGGCTCAAGAAAATAAGCGCCAAGCAGAACAGCAAGCGGCACCAAAACCAACAGGCGGCGGCGGGCAAACAGTGAAGGGCAATATGGTTTCTCCGGGCACTTCACTCACGGGCTTAAATAAATTACAGCACGATACTTATGCTTCTGATTTAGATCAGCATATTAAACAACACTGGACACTCCCAGAGTGGCTAGCAAGGCGTGACTTCAAGGCCAAAGCCATCGTCTATATCGACTCGCGCGGAAATATTATCGGTCGCCGCATTATCGCATCCAGTGGCAATCAAAGTTTTGATGATGAAGTTTTACAAACCATCGACAAGTCAGCTCCTTTCCCAGCACCACCTGAGAAATTTGTAGCTTTAGTATCTGTTGATGGAATTCTTATTGGTTTCCCGGAATAATCCTAGGAGGTTTGCATGTTGAAGAATGCATTAGTATGTCTTCTTTTGATTTTTAGTTTTGCTTCTGCATCCTACGCTCAAGAAGGTGGAATTTATATCAAAATGGGCGAAGCTCGCACGAAGAAGAGCCTACTTGCTGTTCCGCCTCTGCAGTATTTTGGTTCCCCAACCACAACTGCAAAGTATCAATCTGTAGGAGTTGAACTTTTTAACACCCTCGTCAATGACCTCACGGTTTCTGCTTACTTTCAGCTCATTGATCAAAAAGCCTTCTTAGAAGATCCTAGCAAAACGGGATTAATGCCAGCCCCAGGACAAGCCAATGGCTTTAAATTTCAAAGTTGGTCAGCAATTGGTACGGAGTTTTTAGTACGTGCTGGTTACTCTATTGTTGGCAATGAAATGACTCTAGAGACTTACACCTACCACGTTCCACGCGCTCAACTAGTTTTAGGAAAAAAATATAAAGGCCCCGTTTCCAGTGCGCGTAAAATTGCCCATACTTTTGCAAACGACATCTTAAAGTCCCTGACGGGCGAAGAAGGTCCTTTCTTATCTCGCATCGTCGTCTCCAGCGATCGCTCTGGAGCTCAGACCAAAGAAATTTTTACTATGGACTGGGATGGCGCTAACATAAATCAAATCTCTAACCATAAGAGTATTTCAATTTCTCCGGCGTGGTCTCCTGATGGAACAAAAGTAGCTTACACTTCTTACGTCAAACGCGTAGGCGCTAAATTTAGAAACGCGGATATGTTGCTTTATGATCTCAACTCTGGAAAACGCTCTTTGGTTTCCTATCGCCAAGGAATTAACTCTGGCGCAGCGTTTTCTCCAGACGGGAGACATATCTACTTAACAATTTCTCAAGGCAGCGCCCCTGATATTTACAAGATGACACTTGAGGGAGAGCTTGCTGGCAAGATCACAAATGGTCCCGCTGGAGCACTCAACGTAGAACCCGCGGCTGCCAACAACGGTCTTCTTGCTTTCTCTTCAGATCGTGCTGGCCGCCCGATGATTTACACTGCCGATAATGATGGCTCTAATGTTAAACGCATTACCTTTGCAGGTGTTTTCAACTCTTCGCCGTCATGGTCTCCAGATGGTAAGAAGATCGCATTCTCAGGGCAGAGTGATAATAACTTCGATATCTTCGTCATGAATGCAGATGGCACTGGTATGATACGCCTGACTTCGGCAAAGAAGCCTAACGGCAAAATGGCGAGTAACGAAGATCCAAGTTTTTCACCAGATGGTCGCTTCGTGATGTACACAAGCAATCGCACAGGAAAAAATCAGATCTACATCTCTACAGTTGATGGAACCGAAGAGCGTCGTGTAACAAACGACAACTTCAATTATTTCAAACCGAAGTGGTCACGAAATATTCAGTAGAATTTTGATCGTTTCTTTATATCCTGCGAGGCCCAACAACGCACTGCCTCGCAGGCCCTCTCTAAAAGCCACTCGGCAGTCACTAATAACAATATTGATTTCATATAGTTACAGCGCTTCTCTAAAAATAAGTATTCTTCCTTTTGTGGGCTTTTCGCCCTCTCCGAAGACACTTGACCCATGACAAACCTGTCACTAATAGTTGTAGAGTTGATAAATGAGGGAGAACGAATGTCGAAAAACATCGATATAAAAAAGATCTTTTGGATCTATGTGTTTGCATTCTTATTAGCAGCATTTAGTTTTCAAGCAGAGGCGAAAACTAAAGAAAAAACAAAGACAAAAAAGGGGAATACAATGTTTGCTGTTTTTGAAACGTCTAAAGGAAATTTTAAAGTTAAGCTTTTAAGCGAAAAAGCTCCAAAAACAGTTGAGAACTTTGTGGGTCTTGCAGAAGGCACAAAAGAGTGGACTGATCCAAAAACTGGCGAAAAAGTAAAAAAACCTTTTTATGACGGTCTTGTTTTCCACAGAGTTATTAAAGACTTCATGATCCAAGGTGGTTGCCCACTTGGTAACGGTACTGGTGGCCCAGGATATCGCTTTGAAGACGAGTTCCCTGCAGGTCAACAAAAGCACGATAAGCCTGGAATTCTTTCTATGGCAAACGCAGGTCCTAACACAAACGGTTCACAGTTTTTCGTAACAACTGTACCAACTCCTTGGCTTGATGGCAGACACACTGTCTTCGGAGAAGTTGTTGAAGGCTTGGAAGTTGTAACAGCTATCGAAGGTTCTAAAACAGGTCCAATGGATCGTCCCGTAGAACCAATTGTTATTAAGCACGTGAAAATCGTAAAATAAGTTTCTGATAACAATTCGAAATGAAAAAGCCTGCCTTCGCGCAGGCTTTTTTTTTGCCATCACTCACTCGACTTCGCGTAACCAACTCTTAATCATTCTTTTTTTGAGATGCGCGCCCATCTTCTTCATAATTGAGTCTCCTTAATAAGTACTAACCACAACCTTTCAAGGAGATACTGGAATGAAGAAGATCCTCAACGGTGTTCTACTTATTGGTACTGCCGCGTACCTTTCAGCCTGTGATAGCTCGTCCTCTAAAAATGGGATTAACAATATCGCAAGTGATAAAATTAGAAATGCACAGAGCACTGTCTCTGCAACGATGGAGAGTGTGACGGAAGCTCTGCGCACAGGAATCGCCAATGCACAGTTCACGCTCACACGCCCACCTGAAGCTGGCCCAATGCGCACCTTCGAAGAAGAGTTTCAATGTAATGCCACGGGAAACACGGATGCCCCTCCTGATGATCAAGACTTTGCAATGAAGAGCCTCTATTGCATGATGGCCACGCGCACCTCAACAGAGGTGACCATGCTTGGCCCTATTGAACTTGCCAAATCTTTTGTCTGCTCCCTTGGCGAGATCAACTATGATGGTATCGAAAATACTCAGACCATCACAGTCGATACGAAATGCTTTAGCCAAGACTTTGTAGACGCTGTCGTCGGCACGCCCGCCCCTCCCACGACACCTTCGCAAGAGATGCCCACAGATCCAGAGAATCCAACAGAACCAACACCTGCGCCGAACAATCAGTTTGATGTGCAAGTGCGCGCTGTGGATTTGAAAACCTTGGATGAAATCGGTTTACCAACAGACGCTGGTTGGACTGAGCTTGTTCAAATAAAAGTTCCCGACGAACTGAAAACAGCTATCAAAGGAAATGGCTTTACCGTTCTAACAAAGTCTCAAGATTCTGAGATGGCTGTTGCGGGATATAAGGACCTTGCCCTCAATCCTGGTGGCGATATGGGGAGCGAAACATTTGCGGCCTATACGCGCACAGGTGCTGATGGCAAAGCCTTCTATGAAGCAAGAACAACTCCTTCTCAAGAGGACTTCTCCAAACATTGGCGCATGATTCTTAATGGGAACCTCAGCTCGCAAACTTCACGCATGGTCGAAGTTGGATCCGGCTCAGTCATTGCCGCTAACGGTTCAAATGCGCAGGATGCAAGAATGGCTGAATACATCTCCCTTAAAGGGGATTCCGTCAACGGGCGCTTACTCCTGAGTGATAAACAAACAAATGGCCAATGGAGTAATGACGTCAAAGGAATTTGCTACGGACCAACAACTGCTACGTGTGAAGGTAATGATGGTTTAAAACCTACAAATGCCAGTGATATGGCCTTTTTCTTTCAAGGTGGCAACTACACAAACTCTTATCAGTGGTTCGTCAACAACTCCTATCTTGCGCAAGTAAGTGCAGATCTCACATTCGATGATATTCAACCCAAAGAGCAAGCTCCTCCAGAGCAACCGACTCCACCAGAAGAGACCCCTGCTCCACCGACAAATCCTGAAGAACCTACCCCACCAAATCCTTAGGATTTTTCTCAAAAAGCTCTCTGTAAAAAGAGAGCTTTTTTTCTGGGATCTTTCTAATTTAAGTGGGTCGGCTGTGGATAAGTCCCTTTAAACGGGATACGCCATCCAGGCTCAGCCGGCTTCTTGACCGCCTTTGGCGGTCGCAGGCATCCATGCCTGCCGGAGATCCCTTTTTAAAGGGACTTACCCACATCCTGCGCATCAAATAAAAAAGCTCCATAAACCATGCAATCTTTGATTAGATTTTTGTACCACCAAAAACTCATCAAAGGATTGCAACATGTTTACAGAGCCCACCCTTTTAATTCCTCGGTTTTTAGATTCTTTTCAAGGTTTTTCAGTGAAAGACATTAAAGAATTCATCGCGGATCAGCGCATTGAAATTCATTTGGAACATAGAGCCTCGGAAAAAAGGATTTGCTCCAAATGCTTGGAGCCTTTGGGAAACTACCATGATCGCTACCATCGTAAAGTAAAACACTTAAAAATCTTTAATTTTCAAGTTGAAGTCCATTTCTTCACTGAGCAACGTCACTGCGCTCATTGTAAGAAAGTACGCGCCGAGTGGATACCATGGCTTTGCCCTACATCTCCCCATATAACAATGGATCTTGCTTGGTATATTAACCGACTTAGTGAAATTGCAACTGTAAGGCAGGTTGGGATTTTGAAATCAGTTGATAAAATGACCTGCTATAAAATTGATAAATATATTCTAGGTAGACTGTTGCAAGGTTACAAAATCCCCAAGGTTACCCATATTGGTGTCGATGAAGTTTATGCTAGAGGTCCCAAACAACAAAAGAGCAATGAAACAAGAGACGATCTTTTTTTCACTGTCATTGTGGATCTAAGAACTCATAAGGTCATCTGGATTTCTAAGTCACGACGTAAAGAAGCGCTAGATACATTCTTCTCAATGATAGGGCCCGAGGCTTGCGAGCAGATACAAGTTGTCGCAACAGACCAACACGAGGGCTATGGGGCAAGCGTAAAAGAGCATTGCAAGAAAGCCTCTCTTGTGTGGGATCGCTTCCATCTCGTTCAAAGATTCACAGAACTTATCAATGACGAACGTAAGAATGAAGCCGAAAGAGTGAAAGGGAGAGAGCATTACGGAAGTCTTTTGATGGGTAAGAATAAATGGATCTTTTTAAAAAGGGCTACGCATAGGACAGAGAAGGAAATACAGCATATTAACGAAGTACTAAGTATTAATTCAAGGCTCGCAAAAATAGAAATCATAAAAGAACGCTTCTATCAGATGTTTGATTCTCAGACAGAAGATGAAGCTAGGCTGAAGATGTATGAGATTTATGAGTGGTCTATGAATATCAACGCATGGGAATTAGCAAAATACATTAGTAGCCTTGCAGAGGCTCGCGATTTCTGGAACTACTTTACATATCGCTATACGACAAGTGTTGTGGAAGGAATCAATCGAGGTATCAAAACCCTAAAGTGGGTCGCTTACGGTTATAAGGACATGGCCTACTTTTCTCTAAAAATCATGCAGAAGTTTGGCTATTTAAATCATAAATATGCGCTAAATTGGCTCTACTCAGAAAATACTTAATTGTGGATAACCCATAAATCTCAGAATGAGACTTTTTTCTGTCAAAAAAGATAACACCCGAGCGACCTGATTTGTCCCTTCTCAAATTGAGACAGCCCTAAAGCATTTAAACTCTTCTCTAAAGGCACTGCTCTTGCTTCTTCATAGATATGAACTCTTGAAGTGGGAGAGATTGTGTTACGAAATATCGTTCAAAACATTCTCATTTTTTTTGCAGCCATCAATATGGTTCTATCTCCCGTTGCCTTGGCAGCTCCTCTAAGCGAGGCTGATCAGGCGAAGATTGCTCAGTATAAAAACTTTCTTGAGCCTATGGGCTATGAGCTGCGCTTAGATGTTAGTGGCGAAAAAGCATTGGTCTTTGATAAGGCCTCCCAAAAACTTGCTATGGAAATTCCATTTGCGGCTGAGGGTGAGCTTAAAAAATATTCTCCAAAGAATTTAAATCAGATGATGCTTGAAGAGATGAGTCGCATTAAGGCTTCTAATAAAGCCGCTTGGTCTCACTCAGTTAGAAATCTTCCTGCGGAATCAGCTATTTTCTTCGTTGCTATGGGAGCTGTTGTCGCAAGTCAGCTTATCACCAATTATTCTCAGAACCCGGTAGCCCTTCAGCAACACGTTGAGCATTCGCTTTCTCCATTAGGCGTTTTTGGCTTTTTCACTTTTATGTACTCTCAAGGAGTCACCGCCAACGTGCTAGCTATGTACATGAAAAATCCAAAATTTCATCACATGATTCCATACTTAGGCATGACCGTTGGAGCCTTCTTACAAACTTATCTTTCTCAAGTAGCCTCAGACCCTAACGTCAAAGCATGCGCTAAAACAATGATGGGAACTGCACTGACTCAAAAAGACTATGAATCTGGAGTTGAGAAAGATCCTTGCGCAAAAGCTTACGAGTATCTTGTTCTAAAAAAGAAAATCTGGGAGTTTGCCCCTGGAATTGTCTCCATGCTGATTTCGTCTGGCCTTGCGGGAGCCGCTCAATCATTAGCAACAAAAGCTATCATTCGCGTCACAGGCGTCGACATCGCCCTGTGGTTAGCACCAGGGTCTATGCATCTTAAAGGGATTCGCCTTTTATTAGTCAAAGGGCTACAAATCACAGCCTTTGTTGCCATCGATGCTTGGCTCAATCGCCACGTAACCTATGTTTGGAAAAACATGTACGATGGAGCAGAGTTCTATGAAGTGAATGATCAACTCAATGCAGAAATCAACGATCTTAAATCAAAATCTTGGAGTACATCCAGCGTCTCTTTGCAAAAACAGCTTAAAGAATTTCGTGAGAAAATGGTCAACTGGCGCATGATGAATATGTCTGAAGTTTATGAGGCCCATCAGAATTGGTCCCAAGCCCTTTTGCAGATGACATCCATGTTTAATGCGAGCTACCACTTTTACGATAGTTTCTTAGTGGAAGCCCGCAACTCTCGCTATCAAGAAAGCCCTATCCGCCTCTTAGAGCGCAGCTATCCTTACTATGGTGTTAAAGCTCATGACCTCAATGAGGGCCGTGAAGATTTATACTTTCTAAAGCCTGACTTCGTAGAACCTCTTCAAGAAGACACCATCTCTCAAGCTATCGCTTGGGCAGAGAGCTATTTGCAATCCAAAGACGGAAAGTATTTGTATAAAAATGAAAGAGAAAAGGCTCAATCAATTATCAATAGCCTTAAAGCAAATTCCAGAATTGAAAAAGGCAATGCCCTTGTGTCCTTCAATGTGGACTTTCAAGCAGGCCTCGTGAATGCTGGCACTTCTCACCCTTATAAACGCTTTCTTTCGGATTTTAAGAATAAACTTGGCAATCCATCTCCGAAGATGGGGATTGGCCATGGCTTTGGCGCGACTTACACTTCTTCTCCCCTTCAGGCGGATATTTTAAAAAATGCGAACTACTACCGCCAGGTAGGAGCTTTTTTTACACCACAGATTTCCGACTACTTCCTCATGCAAATGGTCTGTGGACCTGACCTTGAAAATGGTGGCACTGTCATTCGCAACTCGACGGGATTTCCTTCAGTGTTTATGCCACCACAAATTAAGAAGTCACAAGATGCGTTTAGACATTGCACCAACTTCGGAACTCCACAACTGAGAGCTGAAAACATCTATGCTGTTCCAGTTGCTTCTTCAGGAAAAACCTATAAAGGGTATGCGGATTACCTGATCCACGAAGCTCGTCTTTCAGCCATCGGCTCTCAAGAAAATGACGAGGCATTCTCTCAGTGGTGGAAACAAAAAACTGAGGGGCAGATTCTTAAAGCTTTTGAAGAGTACGGAAAGCACTATGATAAAATCGTCACTAAACTAGTGGCCAAGATTTTTAACGAAGAAAAAAGTATCGTTAACGGTCGCCCTATTTTGCAGAATCCTTTAAAGAGTATTAAATTCTATTTCTCCTCTGAAGAGAGAAAACGTTACGTTGAAGGTGGACCTATTCATAACGGCGCCCTTAAATCAGCTCTTCAGGAAGAGAGATACTATCTGTCTATTTTAGAAGATCTTGCGAAGCCTCAGAAGCAATTCAACTCAGAGTTTATAAGAACTCTTGAAAACTCTCCTACAAACGAATTGTCCCTCTCAGTAGAAGCAGAGTTTATTAAACTCAGAGATCTACTTAAGCGCATTCAAGTTGTACAAAAACAGGGTCGCAGCGTTATCGCCTCAGATTTAGAAAACTATCAAATCGACGAACAGGTTGGAAATATTCAAGCGGCTCTTAAAAAAATCGCTGATCATCTTGGCGTCGGAGACGAGCCCTCTCTGGCTCAGGTAAAGCTAAATAAAAACCAACATGAAGTTGCGGTCTTGGTTTTGGAGAACCTACAGAGCTTGGCTTCGGAAATCATGATGTATGGAGTGATTGCCAATGCCGTTAACTGGGACAAAATACAAGATACGAAGCGTATCAATATGGAACAACAAAAGTTTAATAACGAAATTCAAGCCAAGTTAGCGATTATCCGTGGAGTGACTCTGCCTGGAGCGAAGTAACTCTTTTGGTTCGAAGTTTAAAAGTTAAACAGCGTTCACTCTCAAGGACAGCATAAATTTGTTTTAGAGTGGACGGCGAATTGCACAGTTAGAAAGTGACTTAAAGAAGCTGAAGGAGCTTTAATATGAAAAATACACTGATCATTGCATCAATATTTTTTGCCTGCGCGACAAGTGCGGCTGGTCCGGCGGCTCGCTCCCCGCGCGAAGCACTTTTAAACTATACAAAAATGGCAAAAGAAGCCGTTTATGGTAAAGCCGCCAGCGCCAAACGCCTTAACGAAACTTCTTTAAATGAAGCAAAAAAAATTATAATCGAAGAGCTTAAAATTCCTCGCACTCAACAACGCCAAGTATTGAGTGCCCTTAGCGGTGAGGCTGGAACTCTGAGAATGGATAACTTTGTTACGATCATTGCGGCAAAAAGAATGAGTGTGGAGCTTGCAAAAGTGGACCCTCTAGAAGCCACTTCCATCGAAAAGGCTGCCGACGCTGCTACGAAACTCATCACGAATGGAACTCTTGTTGGCGCCGTCAAAGAAACCAGTATCAAGTCTCTGTCTCGAGAAGAGCTGACTTTGGTGAGAGACTCTTTAATGAAGATCGAAACAGTTTCTAGCGAAATCATCGTTAATTTCTCTAAAGGAGAAAGAGATTCTTATACCCTTGTTCTAGAGAGACTTTCCGAATTGGCGGAAACAGGTAGAAAGAGTTATGAAGAATCTTTCGTCGACGCGATTATGGAAGTGCGCAAAGTTGATAAAGCCAAGGCTTTAGAAATCGTTAAAAAACTTAAAGAATGCGTCTAGAGAAATAAGGACACCTTGAGCACTCTTAAAGAGTGCTCTTCGCCTCATCCGTTATAAGATAAATCTCAATGCGCCTATTTATACGGCGGTTCTCATCAGTACTATTCGGAACTATCGGCTTTTGATCACCATAAGAAATTGAAATAAATCTTGCCGCGTCTATTTGATGGACTTTAGTGAAATAGCGAATCACCGTAGATGCTCTACTACCGGCAAGCTCCCAATTACTTGCAAACTGCGCACTCTGCATAGGTGTATTATCCGTGTGCCCCTCAATAATAACTTTCTTATTATTTGTTTTTAAAAGATCTGCGAGCTTATCTAACGCTCCTCTAGCTTGAGGTAGTATTTTGGAAGAACCCTCTTGAAACATAGTCGATGCCGCTAAAGAAATTTTCACGCCCACAGCATCATGATGAACTGACTGAATATCTTTTTTATCTTCTTCAGCTAAGTTCTTATCAAGATAGCGTTGAACATAGTCTTCCACCTCTTTGGGACCGCCTTTTTGAGGGTAAGATCCCAACTGAACACCAACGTCTGAGAATGCTTCATCCAAGATCGACTTATTAGCACTTCCCCCGTCGCCTACTTTTCCAACAAGGTGAAGATTCACTTTAATGGATTCTTCAAACTCTTTTTGTTTTTCTTCATTCGAAGTAGATGTCGCATACATGACCACGAAGAACGCAAACAATAGAGTGATGAAGTCAGCGTAAGAAACCAACCATCTCTCGTTATTTTCGTGTTCTTCGATTTTTCTATTTTTTCTCATGCTACCTAGCTATTCGAAACGTGCTCAAAAGCTTTTAGTTTTTGCTCAATAACCAATGGATTTATTCCCTGAGCAATCATCAGACCGCCCTCTAATACCATCTGCCTATCTTTGGCAACTTGCTTGGCATAAGCTTTCAGTTTATTGCCCAAAGGAAGAAAGAGAAGATTGGCCGACGCAACACCATATACAGTCGCGACAAAGGCGACGGCGATACCCGAACCCAATTTACTTGTATCAGTGAGGTTTCCCATAACGTGAATCAAACCTAAGACGGCGCCAATAATACCAATGGTCGGCGCAAATCCGCCGGCATCTTGCCAAATCTTAGCCCCGCCTAACAATTCAGCTTCCTCACTATCAATTCGTGTTTCAAAGATATCGCGGATCTCATTAACCTCTACTCCGTCGACCACGTTTTTAAGAATGTCTTTGAGAAATGGATTTTTAATACGGGCAATACGAGGCTCTAAAGATAGAAGAGTTTCCTTTTTTGCGATTCGCGAACACTCTACGATTTCAGCGATCAACTCTTGAGAGGCTCTTTCTTCTTTTCTGAAAGCGACTTTCACCAAACTCATTCCGACAGAAAGATCTTTTTCAGAGCTAGATACCATCACAGCACCAAATGTTCCCGTCATGACGATAATAAATGCCGTTAACTGCATAAGAGAACTTGTATGACCCCCTTCTAGAATATTTCCTAAAAGAATGCCGCCAAAACCAAGAAGTAGACCAAAGAGTGTTGCCTTATTCATATCAGCAAGAATGCCACATCCCCTCTGCCAAGACACGATCCCCATCGAAAGACCTAGACTTTCTGCGAGAGTATTTTTAGGCTACGATCTGCATGATGTTAGATTATATTTTGAACCTCGATAAACAACTCTTTGAACTCATTAACTCTCATTGGACCGCAGAATGGGCCAATACATTTTTTCCTATGGTGACTGATCTCCATAAGAGTGTTTATTTCAAATGGTTCTTCGTCCCCCTCGTTTTTCTTCTGTATTCTTTAAATAAAGGAATCAAGCGAGGTTCGATTGTCTTTTTGTTTGCGATTTTATCAGTCCTAATTTCAGACGGCATTGGCAACTATGCCTTCAAAAAAACAGTGCAGCGTCCTCGCCCCGCACATACCGAGAATCTACATGTTGAAGTCAGGGCGCCATTTGGAGGCTATAGCTTTGTCTCTAACCACTCGACCAATATGTATAGCTTTGCCACCTTTACCAGTGTTGTATTTCCACCTATGACCGTTCCAATGCTGACTTTAGCAACCGTGATTGGATACAGTCGAATTTACAACGGAGTTCACTTCCCCACAGATGTCATTGTCGGAGGTCTCTTAGGGGCACTTATTGGATTTCTTTTTGCGAGACTTTATCAAAAGATTGAACCTCGTTTACCGGCTAAAAGGAAAAGATCATGAAAGTTCTTGTCACTGGTGCAAATGGATTTTTAGGAAGCTGGCTCACCCGCGAACTTGTACGCGAGGGGCATGACGTTTATGCCCTGGTTCGCCCCACAAGCGACATTTCGGAGCTAGACGGTGTTGCCTGTAAATACCTACACGGAGACGTCACGGACAAAGCTTCTTTGCTAAACGCCTTTGAAGGAATGGATACTGTCTTTCACTTAGCAGGGCTTATCGCTTACAAAAAATCTCAACGCCCGCAGATGGATAAAGTAAACGTCACCGGAACACGCAATGTTTTAGAAGCCTGCGAAGAACGTAAAGTTCGCCGTCTCGTTTATCTTTCTTCTGTTGTCGCTATTGGAGCTGGATTTAATAAAACACAAATCCTCAATGAAGAATCCGCCTACAATGTCACGGATTTAAACCTTGGGTATTTTGAAACCAAACACCAAGCAGAAGTTCTTGTTCGCCAAGCCTGTCAAAGTGGAAAAGTCGATGCCGTCATGCTAAATCCCTCTACGATTTATGGAGCGGGAGATGCAAAAAAAGGTAGTCGCAAAATGCAGCTCAAAGTCGCACAAGGAAAGTTAAAATTTTACACTTCTGGTGGCGTCAATGTGGTTGCCGTTGAGGATGTGGTCGCTGGAATTATCTCTGCCTGGAAAGTTGGTAAAACCGGAGAGAGATATATTCTTTCCGGAGAAAACATCACAATTCATGAACTCTTTGAATTGATCGCAAAAGAAGCCGGCAAAGAACCTCCTTTTGTAAAACTTCCAGATAGCCTTCTGCATGTCATCGGCATTATCGGAGATGGCTTAGAAAAGATGGGTCTCAAAGGCCCTTTAAGTCGAGAAAATGCCTATACCGCTACCATGTACCATTGGTTCGACAATTCCAAAGCAAAAAAAGATTTGGCGTTTAATCCGCGCCCTGCTAAAGATGCGATTCACAACAGCATCCAGTGGATTAAAGAGCAGGGACTTATTTAGTTATTATGAAAAAATACATCGCTTTTTTCTTTCTTGGCGTGGCCTCTGTGTTTCTAATCGCAGTGGTCTCGATTATGGCTTGGCTACCAAGCTCCGAGAAGATCAAGGGATGTTTAACGACCCGCATGTATAAAGTAGAGCTCTGCCCTGGTTCTAAAAACTATGTGCCTCTGAATAAAATTTCAAAGCATCTTAAAAAATCCGTCGTCCTCACAGAAGACTCTTCCTTTTATGATCATCATGGCTTCGACTGGGGAGCCATTGAAAAGAACGCTCGCGAAGGTTGGAAGCATGGCAAGTTCCGCCGCGGGGGCTCTACGATCACCCAACAACTTGCAAAGAATATGTTCCTAACCAAGGATCGAACTTTTATTCGCAAAGCCCTTGAGGCGATAATTACCTATCGAATCGAGAACACCTTGAGTAAAGATGAAATTCTTGAGCGCTACCTCAACGTGGTTGAATTCGGTAAAGATGTTTTCGGAGTAAAGGCCGCGGCAAAGTACTATTTCCAAAAGAGTGCTTCGGAGCTTTCGGTGGTGGAAAGTGCTTTCTTAACTTTGGTACTTCCAAACCCAGTTAAGTATTCTAGTTCTTTTTATCAAAAAGAACTCACTCCTTTTGCACGCAAACGACTCAATACCATTGTTAATAATATGTATCGCTATCATCGCATCAACGCTGCCGAATACGAGCAAGCCGTTTATGAAGCGTCTTATTTCTTCAGGCCTGAACCTAGCTTTGATGATTTCTTGAGGCTTGAAGAGACCTCTCGACAAGATGATTCCGCCCCTGCTTCGTTTGAAGATGAAGAGGAGGATTTGCGTCTCTAGATTTAAGAGACGCCTTATTACTTATTTTAAAAGTTTTCGCGTAATACGCGCAAAAGAAACGCTCGCTGCAATCCAAGTCATCGCCATTAAGACTACAACATGTATTCCAATATTTGTAAGGTTACCATCTTGCAAAATGCCACGCACTGCCGCCACTCCATGAGTGAGAGGAAAAAGCATTGCCAAATACTGCAAGCCCGTTGGCAATTGTTCAAGAGGGAAATAAGTTCCCGACAAAAGACTCATAGGCACAATCAAACCTGAAGTTGAATAGATGAACGAGTCGTAGTTTTTCGCATAAGAAGTAAAAATCATTCCGATGCACGAAAACAAAAAAGACAAGAGAAACAAAATGGGTAGGGTCAGAAGTATTTTATATGACTCTACTAAACCAAAAAAGAAAGCGACTATAACGACGCCGATAACTCCAAAGAAAGCTTTACTTGCTGCCCATAAAAGTTCTCCACCGATGATTTCCTCAGGACCCACGCGTGTAAGCATGATCGTCGAGTAGGTTTTTTGATGGGTTAACTTTGTATAGTTGCCGTAAGTTCCCTCGAAGAAAGCCACCATCATTGCTGTCGTGGCTAAAAGCGCTGGGAAGAAAAACTCGATGTAAGAAACAGATCCCATGTTATTTACAAAAGCGCCAAGGCCAAAACCAATAGCTCCTAAATAAAAAACTGGCTCTAGAACGATCCAGAATAGAGATACCATCCAAGTTTTTTTAAAATAAAGATAGTTGCGTGACCAAACTTGAAACGCCCCAGAGTCTACACGAGGAATATAAAAGAAGTTTTTAAGTCTCATCTATTCATCCCTCAAGTGATAGCCAGCAAGCTTCAAGAACACGTCGTTTAGTGTTGGCTTACGGATATAAATCTTATCACTAGCAATAAGATCCATCACTAGGCGACTTTCCTGTCGCTCTTTCACCATCACATTCACAGTTTGATTTATAACTTGATAAGAAAAACCTTCGGAACGAAGACGCCCTAGATAATAATTCATATCTGCCGCCGTCGTATCAAACTCAACGACTTCTTTTCCAATCAGCTCGCGAATCAGATCTTTAGGTTTTCCCACTGTAAGAATCTTACCATGATCCATAATGGCAACGCGGTCACACATCTGCTCCGCTTCTTCCATATAGTGAGTCGTAAGAATAATTGTGCTCTTAGAGGCTTTTAATTCTTTAAAGAAATCCCAGATCCAAATGCGCGCTTGCGGATCTAAACCTGTCGTTGGTTCATCGAGAAAAACAATCTCTGGAGAGTTTAAAAGACCGCGCGCAATCGCTAGTCGGCGTTTCATACCGCCGCTCAAAGTTTCAACAGAGCGATCCTGATACTCTTCTAATTTCATAAGGCGCAATAGCCCCTGGGACTTTAAACGAGCTTCTGCTTTTTCTAGACGATGAAATTTTGAATAAACAAGGAGGTTCTCAAGAACCGTGAAGTCTGGGTCAAGCCCATCTTCTTGAGGCACAACGCCGATCCGAGATTTGATTTCGCGATAATTCTTTTTAGCGTTGAGACCGAGGACGTAGAGCTCGCCGCTGGAAATCAGCGCCGAGCAATACATCATTTTCATGATCGTCGATTTGCCAGCTCCATTGGGACCCAAGATCCCGAAGCACTCACCTTTATAGATCTCTAATCCAAGACGATCGACAACTGTCTTATCGTCATACTTCTTAGTTAAATCCTTAGCAGCGATGGCAACAGTCTGACTCATGATTCTTTAGCTGCTCTTGCACGTTTGTGTGGATCAAGTTCTTTAACACGCAAACGAATATGCTTAGGAGTCACCTCGATAAGCTCAGAGTCTTTAATCCACTCCATAGCCTTCTCAAGAGTCATCTTTTTAACCGGAACTAAACGAATAGCTTCGTCAGAACCAGATGCACGAACGTTTGATAATTTCTTCTCACGCGTAATGTTCACTTCAAGATCGTTTTCTTTAGCATGCTCGCCCACGATCATACCTTCGTAAACGTCATCACCGTGTTCAACCATCATGATACCACGCTCTTGAAGATTCCAGATCGCGTAAGCTGTTGCCATACCTTTACGATCAGAAATCATCGCACCATTTAGACGATGTTCGATCTCACCACGGTAATCATCCCAACCGTCAAATTGCGTATTCAAAAGACCTGTACCGCGAGTGTCAGTCATGAAGTCAGATCTGTAACCGATCAAACCACGTGAAGGAATACGGAACTCTAAACGAGTACGGCCAGAACCTTTCTGAACCATATTCATCATCACACCTTTACGACGGCCTAACTTCTCGGTCACTGCGCCAACGTACTGATCTTCGATGTCGATAACTGCCATTTCCATAGGCTCAAGCTTCTTGCCATTTTCTTCTTTGAAAACAACCGACGGCTTAGAAACTAAAAGCTCAAAGTTTTCACGGCGCATTTGCTCAATAAGAACACCCAATTGAAGCTCTCCACGACCGATAACTTTGAAAGAATCCGTGCTGTTTGTTTTTTCTACGCGAATAGCAACGTTGTATAAAAGTTCTCTCTCAAGTCTTTCGAAAATCTTACGAGAAGTAACGTTCTTTCCATCTAAGCCAGCGAATGGACCGTTGTTCACAGAGAACAACATCCCTACTGTCGGCTCTTCGATAGCAAGTCTTGCTAGAGGACGTGGATCTGTTGCTGACGTGATAGTGTCGCCGATCGTGAAGTCTTCCATACCTGCGATAACTACGATGTCACCCGCCCCAACAATATCTGCCGGAACTTGAGAGTTCACTTTGTATTGGAAAAGAGCTGATACTTTTACCTTCTTCTGTCCATTAGCTTGAACACAAAGAACGTCATCACCCACTTTAATAGAACCAGCTTTGATTCTACCGATTGCCAAACGACCTACGTAATCATTGTAGGAAATATTTGAAACCATAACTTGAAGAGGATGGTTTTCTTCAATTTCTGGAGCTGGAAACTGATTCACAATTGTTTCATAAAGAACTTCTAAAGAACCAGTATTTACTGCCGGATCTAATGTTGCCATACCGTCACGCGCAACAGTGTAGATTGTCGTGAAGTCACATTGCTCTTCACTTGCATCTAAATCGATGAACAGATCGAAAAGTTCGTTATGAACTTCTTGAATACGCGCGTCTGGACGGTCAATTTTATTGATACAAACAATAACTTTCTTATTGTTTTCAAGTGCCTTTTTAAGAACGAAGCGAGTTTGCGGAAGTGGACCCTCAGAAGAGTCACATAGAAGAATACAACCATCAACCATGTTCAATACACGCTCAACTTCGCCACCGAAGTCACTATGGCCCGGAGTATCTACGATATTTACTTTAATATCTTTGTACATGAAAGAAGCGTTCTTTGCCGCGATTGTAATACCGCGCTCTCTTTCCAGATCCATAGAGTCCATCATTCTGTCTTCAACTTGTTCATTGTCGCGGAAGCTTCCCGCTTTTTTGATCAGTTGGTCGACAAGAGTGGTCTTACCGTGGTCAACGTGAGCTATGATAGCAATGTTTCTAATTTTCTTTGGATCGTGGATCATATATTCCCTTTTGTGTTGCGCTCTTCGCTTAAATTATAAAAATAAAAAATCAACTGCTCGTTATTTCTAACAAACAAAATTACTAACCATGACCACCCATAAGGAAGTCTTCATGGCTTGTATCAGCCTGTTCAATTTCACCGATACTCGTAAAGAATTCTAGGGCCAAGGCCATAACTTCTTCGTTCGTTTTTGATTGAAAAAGGTCTTTTCTGAATTGAGCTGCCCCAGGATAACCTGTTGAGAACCATGCTGCAAACTTTCTCAGCTGGATACCCACAATACGCTCTTCATTATGCAATTCAACTTCTGTTTTAAGATCTCCAAAGAGCTTTACAAAGTCACGTCGCATTTCTTTACGAGGCTCCCCTTTCCACATAGAAAGGGCGTCCATAAAAATGTATGGATTCTTTAGGCAACCTCTACCAATCATAACCCCGTCACAACCAGACTGTTGAAGTCGTAAGTTGGCTTGTCGCGGAGATAAAATATCACCATTTCCGATAATAGGAATTTTCGTCTTTGCCTTTACATCAGCGATAAATTCCCAGTCTGCCAAACCCGAGTAACCCTGTGCTCGAGTGCGCCCGTGGATAGCTACCCATTCGATTCCCTCGTCGTGAGCGATATTGCAGATTTCAATGGCATTGCGAGAAGTAGCATCCCAGCCCGTACGAATCTTGATCGTGAGAGGAATTTTGAGTGCTGATTTTACAGTCGATAAGACCTTGCGCATTCCCGCTGGGTCCTTCATCATCGCTGAGCCCGCTCCCTTTTTGACGACCTTTGGAACTGGACAACCAAAGTTCAAATCTACAAAGTCACAGCCACTTTCTTGCGCAAACACGGCAGCCCTTGCGATCGTCTCTGGATCTTCACCAAATAACTGAATACCAATAGGTCTTTGAACTTCATCAAAGCCCATCAATTTCAATGTCTTTTCAGACTTGTAGTCGATTCCGGTAGCACTGACGAGTTCAGTGATCACCACACTCGCATCTAATCTTTTCATGAAAGTTCTAAATGCGTGATCCGTGATGGCAGCCATAGGGGCTAGAACGAAAGGATTCTTTTTTAAGGCTTCAGTTGGCGTCATACTCCGAGGGATATAACAAAAGAAGCCTTAAAAAGGTATAATTCTTTAAAAATCTGACGTTATTTCATGGGGTTACCTGGCTAAAAACGAACCTATTCGATCTGACTTAACCAGTGCACTCGACCTTCTAGCTGGCGAGGCGCTTTTGGGGGTTCATGGTCAGGATATCCGCAAACCATGGCACACAAAAGCTCCAGTTCTCCCCTTTGGTACTCAGGCAGTTTATCCACTCCCAAGAACGCATCGACTTCGCCTTTGATCTCTAGTGGAGCTCCCATAGTGCAAGAGCCTAATCCTTCCACTAAACACGCAAGATTCATGTTTTCCACAGCCATATACACAGAGCCAATACTCGTGTGATAGCGCTCCTCACTGTCATTGTGGGAATAGGCAAAGATAATCACGGGCGCATCGCCAAGGGTGTAAAAGAATCTCTCCGTAAATTCATAAAGCGAAGGCTTTAGTTTTTGTGACAGAATGTCCTTAATGCCCAACCAAGATTTTTGTGAATAAGAAAGGTACTCATCGCGTTTTTCTCCAGTCACAACAAAGAAACGCCAATTTTGACGATTCTTACCTGAGGGTGCTTGCATCCCCGCCATCAAAATTCGCTCAATAACATCGCGAGGAACTGGATCTTTTTTGTATTTACGAATTGATTTACGAGCTTCTAAAAGTTTATAAAAACCTTCTTTGTCCATTCTTAGTCCTCTCTAAAAATTTCTTCCCTGACTAGACTTCGCCTTGAGGCAATCATAAGACTTTTCCTGTTTTGCATTCAAACCTTTTATGGCAGACTATGCCTTACTATGAGTTCAAATGCTGACAAGATGAAATCTAAAGAAATTTTATTAATAGCGACGCTATTTTTAATGGCGCTAGCCTTTATTGTGATCGCTGCAATCCCACAGCTACGCAACTCTGTAAAAGATGCTTTTTCGAGTTCTCATAGGCAGGTTCTTGCGAAAATCACGGGCACTCTTTCCGCTGATGGCCCCAAACTCACTATTTTAAAAATTAAATCTGGTGACGAAATTACTTTAGAAATTTTCAAACACAGTGAAGATGATACCCTAGAGCCCTTCGCAAAAATCCCGCTCTTCAACTCGAAGGATGCCTATTTAGAGGTCCAAGGGAATGCAACGAATCTTTCACTCACAGATATTGATAAAAATGGTGTGATGGAGATCGTGGCCCCCACCTATGATGATCAAATGGTGCCACGTTTGAATATTTTTGAATACAATGCCAATTCAAATTCTTTCGATAGAATGAATGCGCCTGATAACTACGTTCCCTGACCCACTGCTGGCTGATTGCGTTTTTGCAAATCACGCCAAGACTTTCCCTCTCGCGCTTTTGCATCTAATTGAAACTTCTTAACGGCTTCGTGATGGGCCTTATAGGTTTCAGAAAAGATATGAGTTCCGTCATTCTGACTAACAAAAAATAGATACGGAGTTGTGTCAGGCTTAATCACTGCCAAAAGAGCTTCTTTACCAGGATTTGCAATCGGTCCCGGAGGCAATCCAAAGTTCGTATAAGTATTATAGCGCGTCGGTGTCGTAAGGTCCTTACGACTGATGCTAATAACAATCTTGCCAGTTAGATCAGCCTTTCCGTAGATAACAGTAGGATCTGTCTGTAAGCGCATCTTCTTTTGCAATCTATTATGAAAAACCGAAGAGATAATTGGACGCTCTTCGGGAGCACCTGTTTCTTTTTCAATAATACTAGCTAGTGTCACGATCTGATGACGAGTCCACCCAGGAAGTGCATTGGATGGGATATTACTTTCATACACGTGTAAAAATCGCTTCACCATATTCGTGATAAGCGCTTTTGTGTCCGTATATTTAGTAAGCATATAAGTCTCAGGAAACAAATATCCCTCAAGACTGTCATGACTTTCCTTTAGTAAACTCTGAATAAATTCTTTGTCTTTCACTAAACGCATAAATTCGGATGCGCGGCCGAAGCCCTGTCTCTCATAGAGATCTGAGATCTCATAGATACTCAACCCCTCACTCACCGTAAAGCTTCTTGCGATGCTCTTTCCTGAAGTTAAAACATCCAAAACATCGCGCGGCTTCATATCAGAGCGGAATAAATATTCTCCCACCTTGATCTTAGATCTTTCTCCGATAATGCGGGCATAAAGAGAAAACAACTGGCTACTGCGAATGATCCCCTTGTCTTCAAGATCACTAGCAATGGAATTAAATCCTTTGCCTAGAGAAACCTCATAGACAATTTCCTGCGGAGCTAGAGTGCTCGCAGGTTTGCTTAAAAAATCCCAACCAACAAAAGAAATCGTTCCCCCGATAACAGCGATCAAAAAGACCACTGCTAACGAAGTCACCAGAGCAACTTTTTTCATTATGCTTTACCCAAATTCATTCCAGGCAATACCTTGGAAGCATCAAATCCCGTAAAGTCCTCAAGACTTGCAACAGGCATTGTACAATACTGAATAGCAAAGTGAGCCGAAGGGCGATCGTTTCCAGACTTTCCAAAGCCACCAAATGGAAGCTTAGAGCTAGATCCATTCGTCGTTCTATTCCAGTTCAAAAGACCCACTCTTGCCTGGAAAAGAGCGTCCTTATAAAGCTCTTCATTTTTAGAAAACAATGCCATCACTAAGCCATAACCCGCAGAGTTCACAATCTCCATTGCGTGATTCCAGTCATCTGTTGTGTAAACCGCAACGTTAGGACCGAAGATTTCGCTCTTCTGATAGACAGACTTTGGATCAAATTTATTCACCAAGTGGATACTTGGAGTTACATAGAAACCTTTATGTTTTAAATCTAAAAGCTTTCCACGCATCAAACTTTCACAGTTCTCGCGATTGGCAATCTCTTGGAAGCGAATGTACTTTTCAACAGCCGCTTCGTTAATAAGAGGCCCCATAAAAGTGTTTTCCGTCCAATGACCGATCGTCAGTTGTTTAGCGGCCTTATAAAAGCGATCCATAAACTGATCTGCGATTTTTGGATGTAAGATAATACGGCTTGTGCACGAACATCTCTGACCAGCAGTCATATAAGAACCCACAAGACTCTCGTAAACTGCTTTGTCTAAATCTGCATCTTCCCAAACAATCGTTGCGTTTTTTCCACCCATTTCTAGAGCTAGAAGCTTCCAGTAATGAGTCATTGTCTCTTGTTTGATTTTTAAGCCGACTTCATAGGATCCAGTAAAGAGAATTCCATCTACCAACTCATGGGCAACCAATCTCCCACCAGCTGCTCCATCACCTTGAACTAAGTTAAAGACACCTTCTGGAAACTCCGCTTTTTCAAAAAGCTCTGCCATGAACTGACCTACAGCTGGTGTTTGCTCAGAGGGTTTAAAGACAACCGTATTCCCGGCAATCAATGCAGGGATAATATGACCGTTTGGTAAGTGCGCCGGAAAATTAAATGGTCCCACGACTGCCATCACGCCACGAGAGCGATAGCGAATCACTCCCTCAACTTCAGGAAGAGCGTTTTCAACTCTTTCTTCGGCGATCAACTTCAGCGAGTGATTCAAAGTAATATCAATCTTTGCAGCTAATGCCTTTGCTTCGGTCATTGCTTCCCAAAGAGGCTTCCCTGTATCTCGCGCAATCACTTCTGCCATCTGATCGGCATTGGCATTGTAAACTTCTTTCAACTTAAAAAGATATTTCTTTCTTTCATCCATGGATAAACGCGCCCACGCTGGATAGGCTTTCTTCGCCGCCACACAAGCTTCATCAATGTGCTCATGCTTAAACGGCACCGTCATCACATGATCTAAAATATCTGAGGGGCTAATATCTCTAAATTCACCATCTGGCTTGGTAACGGGAACAAATTTTCCCGCAATAAAGTCACCTTTATACTTCATTTCAAAATTGAAGTTCGCCATTTCATATCCTTACTTATAGTTAAACGGAGAGACATAGATTTCCTCTCCCAGTTCTAATTCTAAAATTTTTCTATACTTGTTAGGCAATGCAATTTCATCACCACGCACATCCGCCGATACCAAGCTCACCTTAAAATCTTCGCCGGTTGTGGCGGCTAAAAACTGCTCTTTATAGGAGGCTCCGGCAAACTCAGCAACTTTCAAGCGCCGCCCGTACTTCACCGGCAAGATTTCATCCATATTAGCACCATAGTGAGGGCCGCCATCAAAAGGGTCCACTTCATCCAAATAACTAAATCCGATGCTCTCTAAAAGATGTTGTGCTGGCTTTGTCGCCTCCCCGACGCGACCTAAAACTAAGCGCGCCTTGGCATCCAGCAAGCAAAGGTAAATATCATCTTGCGGAAAGAGGCTCTCGATGAACTCTTTGTGTGATTGGCTTAAAAGATCTGCTTCTTGATAAGGAAGACCAGTGAATCTTCTGCCGAGAGCTTCCCAGAACTCACTGCGCCCTTCTTCTGTTAAAGGAGGAGTGAGTTCACAAAGAACACGATTTTCAAATCTTTCAGGGTATAGACCCATGTACAAAAAACGTGAAAGACTGATTTGCTTTCCAAGTTTTTCAGGGCGACGACGGTAAGACTTGTCCACCAGAAGTCCTCCGATTTCAGTCGGCCCATCTGTATCCAGCTGAAATCGCAAAACCTGGTGAATAAATCCAATACCTAAATCTTCAGAAAAATGATCGCGTTTAAAAATTTTAAAGAAACTATGAGGAACTTCTTCGTTACCATGTTTTGCTAAGACAAGAGAGCTGCCTACGACTTGCTGTTCTTCAAGGTCTTCAAGTACAAAAAGATATTCAGCCTTATCTTTTTGTAGATCTCCAGCAAACGACGCTGTACTACGATCAATTTTTTCGCTGATAACTTTCTTATCTCCCGGCAAATTCAACAGATTAAACTGCTTTGCCAGATCCACCAATTGCCCCAAATCATCATGTGCAACCGGCCTGACTATAAAACTCATATACAGAACCTTTCAATAATCCGTTTATAAAATTCAATAGCTTTCTTAAGATCCTCAATGGCTACATTCTCAAGAGGAGTATGTACATTGCCTTCTCGCTTTCCTGCGCCAAAGCAAACGCACTCAATTCCAATGCGAGAGAAGATCGAAGACTCATTCGTAGATGCCTGTGTAATGGGTCTGTCTGACATCCCCATGGCACGCAGCTCATCAAGGCAACCTTTTACGAGAATGGAATTTCCCTCTGTTCGAAAAGGCTTTTTATAATCATTAATACGAAAGACCGCCTCGTTAGCTTCACAAATCTGTCTTAACTTATCCATCCACTTTTCATAGATATCATGTGTGATAACAGGTGGAATACGACAAGACCCATTGATCTGAATGCCATCTTCATTTGTACGAATAATTCCAATGTTTAGCGTCGGAGAGCTTGGAATAAAGTCATCGTCTTTATAATCCAAAAATTCATTCTCAAGCATCTTCACCGCGCGATATATATTGGCGATCTTTTTAGCAATTGGCTTTTCAACCATGGAGATCATATCAATCTCTAAGAAGGCATGACTTGGAACAGTGTTGGCGTTAATTCCACCCTCAATTTCCATGACATTGACCGCATCGGGCAACATCAAGAGATAGTCTAACATCTTAGCGATGGCGCTCTCGCCCAAGTGAGGAACAGACGAGTGGGCTGATTTGCCGCGGAACAATTTAGACTGCGTCGAAGTGCTCTCGCGCAAGTTGTGTTCAGCTCGATAAGCCAACTCTTGCTCGGAGAAAGGTATTACAATCTCGACGGATGCAAATCCCTTTGCCGCTGTGATTAACTGTAAATCGCTGGGTTCACCAATCAGAGCCATCTTTGCAGAGATCTTATTCTTGCGAATCAAACGCAAAGCTCCCTGCATCCCCGACTCTTCTCCAAATGTTCCAACAAGAACCGGTGCTAACTTCCAATCAGTGCGATCGCGAAAGGCCGCCATGGCCTCAAGCTTACACAGAAAATCAAGCTTCACGTCCGCAGCACCAAGTCCATAGATCTTACCATCGATAATGTGCGCATCAAAAGGATTGCATCCCGTCTCAGTCCACAAAGAGTAAGGCCCTGGATCTACGGTATCTAAATGCGTCTGCAACAAAAACTCTGAGTTGGGACGAAACTCTGAATGTCGTGCAATAATATTGGCCTGCTGAAGATCGCCGACGACTTCTTCTTGCTCCTCAACGATCAAACCTTTTTGGCGACAAAAAGCCGCTGCCCAACGGGCCAAGTCTCTGTTGCCGTGGGCAGGAGTGCTGTCTATAGAGATTAGTTGTCGGCAAGCCTCAATAAAATCCAACTATACACCCTCTAAAAGAGTTTTTTCGATAACCTGAAGAGCGATATCAATATCTTCATCCTGAATAATAGCAGGAATCAAGAAACGAGCTCTCACTGGGTCTTTGCCGCAAGGGAATGCGATAACACCATTTTGATAAAGTTTATTAAGGAAGCTATTTACGCTCTCTTTTTTTCCATCATGAGGGGTGAACGCAAGCATTAAACCCATACCACCAGCATCTTGAGCAATGCCCTTACATGAAGTTTCATTAAGATTATTCAAGCCTCCGATAAAACGCTGGTGAATTTTTGAAATACGACCATCTTTACCCAGATATCCTTCTCCCAACATATTCATCATCTCAATACCCGCCATTAAAGAAGGAGTTGAGCCTGAGAATGTTCCTGCAATCAGACCTGGTTTTGGATTGTACTCCTCTGTATAAAGTGTCGCACCGACTTGAGCCGTTTTTGCAATCGTGCAAATGTCTACGTACTGACCAAGATCAAGTGTTTCAAATGCAAAGTACTCACCCGTGCGTGTAAATGTTTGGACCTCATCCATCCAGATGGCGATGCCTTTTGATTTACAGAACTCAAGCATTGGTACAAAGAACTCACGTGGAGCTGCTTGATACCCACCCTCACCTAACATTGGTTCAAAACCAAACACAGAGATATTCCCCTCATGCTTAGCTACGTGTTCTTTCATTGCATTTAATGATTTTTCTGCAGATTTTGGATCATGCTTATCATAAAAAGGAATTCTCAAGACTTCATTATACTCTGGCAAACCCTGTCTATAAGCGGGGTTATCAGTCACTTCCGCCATCATTGTTGAGCGACCAGCAAAAGCATCTTTAAAGCCCATTACGTAACGAGCTGGAGAATTTTTCTGACGAGATAATTTTAAAGCATTCTCATTGGCCATCGTTCCGCAAGTCGCAATCCAAGCATGCTTTAGACGACTTTTCTTACTCGCAATCTCAACTAATTTTTGCGTAAAAAGACGATACTCATTGTTGGGCTGTAGATTCCCTTGAGTCATAATATCTGCAAGCGATCCACGAACAGCTGCTGCCATCACACGTGGATGAGCATGGCCCATCAAATGAATACCAATACCATTGATCAAATCAAGTTTAACACTTCCATCTTCCAACTCCACATAAGGACCACGGCCAGAACCAGTGCCGATATAGGGATAGTGCAATGGACGGCCGCGCAAAGCCGCAACAGAATCTAAGAGCTGCTTTGAAGAATCTTTCAACTCTTCTGGAGCCGGGCGAATACCTGAAACTTGTCCATTCAGTTTCGTCACTTCTTGAACGAGGTCTTGAATCAAAGATTGAATTTTTTCGGATTGTTTAATTTGATGACCAACCAGAGAACTCATAACACCTTTCGCGGATTCATAAATAAATCCATTGGATAATTCTTCGTTACCGAATTGGCGTCTAGTTTACTCCCCACCCTCGACTAAGACAAGACACGAGGTAGACAGGGATTTACTTTTCTTTATAAAATGCTTGAGTATGTTAAGATTGAAATTAACGCTAGCCGTTCTAATGTGTGTGGTTTTCTCCTCTCTCAGCCTTGCCGCTGACAAGTCGGAGTCATCAGAAGTCCATTTCCAAAAGGCGAATGAACTCTACTTTGCGAAGAAATATGAAGAAGCTAAACAGGCCTACACTGAACTCTTGCAAAGCAGTCCAGACAACGCCGACGTCACCACCAACTTGGCGCTTTCCGAATTTCATTTGGGAAATAAATTCGCTTCTCTAGGATGGCTTCGTCGTGCGCTTTACCTAGACCCAAGTCATAGTCAGGCGCAACAGGGGTTAAACTTTGTCACTTCACAAATTCAGGTGCGCGAAGTTCCTCGACAGATCCCGTTTTTTGAAAACATTCATCATTCCCTTTTAGCAAAGTTTCCTCTGCCAGCTGTTTTCCTAATTGGTTTCCTCTGTCTTATGGCCTTTGCTTGGGGCCTGATCTCCTTTTTAGCTCAGCGCCGGAACGCATTCCGCCAGCAAGCGTCCTTACCAACCCTGCCTTGGCGTGTGGTGATTTCTGGCGCATTTTTTGTCTTATTTACACTTATGACAGGCCTTAAACTCTATGACCTCTCCCTCCTTAGAGGCACAGTAATTTCCGAGAGTGTTTCCCTGCAAACTGCCCCCGGAGACAATCAAGTAACAATTTTAGACGTTTACGGTGGAAACGAAGTCATTATTCAGCAAACTCAAGGGGAGTGGGCCCAAGTCACCCTACCGGGATCTGTTACGGGGTGGATTAAAACCTCTCAGCTCGTGATGACGCGTTGACAGTCTGACCTAGACCAAAATATGATTTACGCATGTTAAAAACGCTACGAGTCATCACAGTCTTAAGTCTAGTTCTATTAATCGGCTGCGCTTCTACGGAGAGAAATAGTGAAACTCCTGAAGGCGCTTTTGCTATTGCCGAAGAGTACGATCAAAGTGAACGCTATGAAGAGGCGATTCGCCGCTATACGGAAGTGAAAAACAAATATCCCTATAGCAACTTCGCGACGAAATCAGAGCTTGCTATCGCAGATGTCTATTTCAAACAAGAGTCCTATGCCGAAGCTCAAGTCTCTTATCAGATGTTTAAAGAGCTTCACCCAACGGTGCCAAACTCTGATTATGTTCAGTACAAAATCGGTCTCAGCTATTTCAATCAACTTCCAGCCACGATCGACAGAGATTTATCTCTAGCCCACGATACAATACTCAATCTATCTGATTTTATTAGAAGATTTCCAAACTCTGAGTACATAGCGGATGCGAAAGAAAAGCGCAGTCAGACAATAAAGATGCTGGCAGAAAAAGAAGAGTATATTGCTGATTTCTATTTTAAGCGTAAGATTTACACAAGTGCTCTCACTCGTTACGAAAATCTTTACGCTAATTATTCCGGTCTTGGTTTTGATCAGAAGGCTCTTTCAAGAGCCGCTCTCTGTGCACAAAAGATTGGGGATTCTACAAAGGCCAAAAAATATTCAGAACTTTTAGCGAAAGACTTTCCTGAAAGCAAAGAACTCAAAGGTCTTCGTAAGGAGATTGAATAATGATGAATTCTCTCACTGACGATATGCTTTCGGAAGCACGCGGCTATTTCATCAATGGCAATTATAAAATGGCAGAACCCATTTTAAATCAAATGCTTTTGCAAAACACTCGCAACCCTGAAGTTTATCAGATGTTAGCAACGATCTTTTATGACAAAGGGCAATTCAGCAAGGCTATTAAGACCTTTAAAAGAGCCCTAGAAATCGACCCCACTTATACCGATGCCAGCGTGGGGCTTTCGATTATTCTCAACGATCTGGGTAAGTATGATGAAGGTAAACAGGTCTTCCTAGATGCTCAAGTTCAACTTGAGAAAAAGTCAGGAAAACAGGATCCGTTCGTAGACGAAAAACTTGCTTCCAAACACGAGGAATTAGCGGACTTGTATTATCAGTACAAACGCTACAAAGAAGCTTTGGAGCAACTTCTAAAGGCGCAAAAACTTTCTAGTAGAAAAGCTGAAATAACAATGCGTATTGCTGAGGTCTACGTTCAGATCGGCGAATCCGATAGAGCTATCCGCGATCTTAAAGCCCTCATTCGTGAATACCCACACTTGATTCCAGCTCGCCTAAAGCTTGGGGCTATCTATTATAATTCAAACAATATTGCTGAAGCGACAGAACAGTGGGAGAATATTCTCATTCGCGATCCACAACATCCCGAAGCTTTACGCCATTTAAAAATGGCTCAAGCAGCTGGCATTACATCAATCGATCTTTGAGGATTTAATATGGCACAGTTAAAAGAACAAATGGTTCCCTTTCTTCCGAGCGCTGAAATTGCTGAACTTGTCGAACAGCTCGCTTCACAAATTGAAAATGACTATGAGGGGAAAGAGCTTGTTTTTATCTGTCCACTGCGTGGATCCGTTCACTTCACTGCGGACTTGATGCGCAAGATTGATCTTCCTCAACAAGTTGATTTTGTACACGTACAAGCCTCTCAAAGAGGTGGCGCTATTAAAATTGTAAAAGATATTTCAACAGATATTACAAATAAACATGTGATCATCGTAGAAGAGATTATCGACACAGGCCGCACTTTAAGCTTCTTAAGAAGCCGCCTCTTTGCTTCCAACCCAGCATCTTTGAAAATCGTGACTCTTTTGGATAAGCCCGCTCGTCGCGAACTCCCGATCAGAGCTGACTATATTGGCAAAACCATCGACGATCGCTACGTTGTTGGATATGGAATGGACTCAGAGGAAGTTGGTAGAAATTACCCTGATATCTACACAATGAAAAATTAGTCTTTTCCCATTATGAGACAACGACGTTCACTAGAAATAGAACGACGACACAAAAAACATAAAGAAGTACAAGTTGCTTTGGCATGCTGAAGAGTCTCCCAGAACTCAATCTAAAAGAAAAGTAGGACCTTCGTCAATACAGACTCAAACAAAAGTCTGTATTGACAACTAAAACACTATCCAATCTTTTTCCACCGAACTGTCTAACTCTTAACCAGACTCGACTGAGATCTGGATACATTTTCACAATTTGAACCCTCAAGAGAATCCCAAAATTAGCCGATATTTCAGCTAAAGGGGGAACATCTGTTATGAAGAAGTTCAAAAAATTCACAAAAAGAATGCTTAAAAACGAATCTGGTCAGGGTGCGACTGAGTACATTTTGCTACTCGTTGTTGTAGTTGCCTTGGTGATGATTTTCAAAGAGCAAATCAAATCCACTGTAACGGACAAAATCTCAAAGCTTAGTTCTGATATCATGAGCTTTGAATAACCCCTAAGCTTCGGCAAAAGGATCATAGGTCATGACGGTTGAATATGTTTTGCTACTAATTGCTCTCCTAGGCTTTGGCATGAAGGCTTTCATGTCTGCTCCTGCGGATGCGTTTAGAGACTCGGGTCCCCGCTTGGGCGCTCGTATTGAAAGACAAATTTCAACAGGAACTGGCTTTAAACCCCAAAGCAACGGAGAAATCGGTTGGATCGGTGATAAATGAGAAATCCAATTCACAACCGCAAAGGTCAACTTGTTATCGAGAATGTACTTCTGCTGGTTGCAACCATTGGATTTCTATCACTGGCTACAAACGAACTAAGAAACAGAAAAATCTTAGCAAAGTTCATTGGCAATCCTTGGTCAAAAGTGGCCGGAATGATTGAGTCAGGAGTTTGGGCCGAGCCCGACAAAGCTCGTCCTTTACACCCAAATCAAAACCCAAGGTCCAATACGGCGGACCCAAGACGGTAGGTTATGAAGTTTTTAAAGAGCGCATTAAAACCAGTAAAGAACAACAGGGGCATGCTAACAGCAGAGTTCCTTTTTGCATTTGTTCTTTGCGCAGGTATGTGTGCCGTTCTTTTTGCACTCAACTTCACTCTCTCGATGGCTGAAGTTGCTCAGTACATGGCGTTCTCAAGCGCACGTGCCTATGCTGCTGCTCACCTCGACGAAGCCAAACAAACAGATTTGGCTCGAACTAAGTATAAAGAGCTTCTAAATAACAAAGCTCTGAAGTCCATATTTAATAAGGGCGAAGCTTCTTGGTTTGTTTTAAGCACGCCCGAACAACTTGAAATCAACTCCAAAGGATTTCAAAACTACCCGACTGAAGAGAATCGCGTCTCTGCGGTAGGTGTGCGCTTAAAGTTTGAACCTAAGGTTCTAAATATGCGTATCGCCTTCTTAGGCTCTACGGCGGAAGATCCTGATAAAGGATTTTCTACTTATATCACCGGCTTTCTTATGCGCGAGCCAACTCACAAAGAGTGCTGGGAGCAAATAAAACCGCGATATGAAAATATCATTAAACAAGGGAACCTCAATAAACTCGCGCAAGCAAAGGTTAACGAATACGTCCCGATGGAGGATAACGGATGCTAAAGAGACGTTATTCACCACTAGATAACGAAAAGGGAATGGCCGTTTTTGAGATGATTCCAATTCTGGTTGTCATCGTTCTTTTCGTAAACTTCTCATTAGGATTCTTTGGCGCAATTCATACTGGAATTTTGAACTCAATCGCTGCGCGTAATTATGCATTTGAAACTTTTAGAAATCGCTCGGATCTTACCTATTTCCGCAGCACACCGGGCTCTCAGGCTGATATTCACTTTCAAGAAATTCCCGTACGTGTTCACGGTATTATCTCTGAAAACGGAATTGGCAAAGACGAGTGGCTTGCCTCATCGCGCACCATCGACTTTGCAAATTTTGAAAAACGTGCGGCCGACGTCGTCGGTAACGACAAAGGAACACATAATAAAGTTTTTAGTGATGCAGTGGCGTCAGATAAAAAAAATCAAACTGTTGGAGTTAACCCTATTTGGGTTCGCACAACGTATGGCATTTGTTTAAACACTAAGTGCGGTCGCTAGAAAGCAGGACGTATGGGATCGAATGAAACTAGAAATTTATGGCTCTCGATTGCAGCAGGTATCTTTGCGACCTTCCTTCTATACAGCTATTCCCAAGAAAAAAAGGCAGAGTACGATAAACGCTTTGGTTCCACTAAACGTGTCGTCGTTGCCAAAGAAGATATCGCTGAGATGCAAACCATCTATGACACTATGGTTGAAACTCGCGAATTGCCTGCAGACTTTATTCAACCCGATGCTATCACTATTCCGGATGAAATCATCGGGAACGTTGCAGCGGTGCCTATTCGTAAAGGACAGATGGTTCTAAAAAATAATCTCCTTACTCCAGGCCCTGATACGGGGATCGCTTTACAGGTTGCTCCAAGCAAGCGGGCTATCACGATCCCTGTTGATGAAGTACGTGGTGTTGCAAAGCTGATTCGCCCTGGCGATCGCGTGGATATCTTCGCAGCTGTCGATGCGGGCCGCGGAATGAATCAACGACGTGAAGTTTTCACCATGATGTCTGACGTCGTAGTCTTAGCTACAGGCGTGAGTGTTGTGAATAATATTCCACGTATGTTTGAACTGGATTCAACGGGAAAAAATCTTACACAAATCGCCCTAACGGGAGATACGAAATATACAACTATCACAGTTGAGGCGACTCCTAAAGAGGCGCAAGATTTATTCTATATTCTCTCAACAGCACCAGGAAACTTATTCTTTGCGCTACGTAATCCAAATGACAGAACCGTACCGCCCAGAATGCCAAGCTCAACATCTGATTCAATTGTTGGAAAACCTGTAGTTTCTTTAGATGGAGGTGGTCCGCCCGCAATGGCACCACCAGTGATGCCTCCGCGCCCTATGGCGCCGCCACCACAACCACAAAGAACTGCACCTCCACCTTCGCGTCCAGCTGGTAATGGATTTCAAACTCTGTAGGTCGCTATGTGGGGAGATAAGGGGGATCGCATGAAAAACACGATTTTAGGATTAGCACTTGCTAGCTGCTTTGTCCTATCAGCTCCAGCTCTTGCACAAGAAGAGTTGGTCGCAGAGCCATCTTCTGCCGTAGCAGATGAGATGACGGGTGTTTATCGCTCCCGTAAATTTATTAATTTAACTCTTGGTATTGAGCACGATGAAAAACTTCCGCCTTTACCTGATAGCATTGAGTTTAAAGGCGACTTTAGAAAGATCGTTACAGCCTCTTATGCAAAAGACTTAAATATCATTCGTTTCAATCCAAAATCCGAAGGTTTCGCCACCCTCACAATCCACGATAAACGCAATGGCAAAGTCGTCGCTGAGTTCCGTATCGACGTCAAAAAAAGCAAACTCGATAAAGTGGTTCGCGAAATGCGCGCTCTACTGGGTGACATTGAAGGCATTAATATTAAAATCGTAAACAACAAAGTTGTCGTAGATGGTCAAATTCTTTTGCCAAAAGATTTAGCGCGTATCTTTAACGTCGTTAAACAATTTGGGGATCAAGCCTCTTCGCTTGTGACACTATCACCTTTAGCCCAAAAGAAGATTGCAGAGTTTATTGCTAGAGATATCAACAATCCTGAAATCGAAGTTCGGGCGGTGAATGAAAAAATCATTCTACAAGGATGGGCCAATAGCGAAGACGAATCTGCAAGAGCTGAAATCATCGCTAAAACCTATTTGCCAGATATCGTCGTCGATGCGGCTGAAGATGGTGGACCTATTAAAAAACGTCGTCCACAAAATGATGGTGTCATCAACTTGATTCAAATCAAAGCAGCGGCTCCTAAGCCACCAGCTAAGATGATCCAACTCGTCGTTCACTATGTGGAACTTAATAAAGACTACTCTAAGACATTCCGTTTCCAGTTCACTCCTGAGCTGGGTGATAACTCCCAGATGTCATTCCAGACTGGCGGCAGTGGAGCCGGGGGTTTAGTTTCCTCACTAACGGGAACAGTCTCTAACCTTCTTCCTAAATTGAATTGGGCAAAAACCCATGGTCATGCCCGTGTTCTTGAGAGCACTTCATTGATTGTTGAAGATGGTAAGCGTGGAGAAATCCGCCAAGTGACTGATCAGCCTTACTCCGTGATTACAAAAGATGGCCAAGGAACAGCTTTCGTTCCAGTGGGCATTGTCACTGGAATTACACCTGCTCTTTTAGGTGAAAAGTCCGGAAGCGTTCACATGGAAATGTCCTTTGAGATCAGCAGTATGGTTGGTAATACAGACACCGGCCAGCCGATTGTCAGCAAGAATCAGATGACGAGTACAATCACCGTCCGCGACCGCCAAAGTGCTGCTGTGGGTGGCTTGATTCGTAACTCGACTTCTACAGGCTACAACCGCCTCCCTAAAGGGGTTGTAAATCCGATTATTTCCCTTTATGCCTCTAAGAACTTCAATAAACAACAAAGTCAGTTCGTCGTCTTTGTCACACCGATTGTTAAGACTTCAGCAAGCTCAGGGGCTGAGCAAATTAAGAAGAAGTTCCGTTTACGAGACTAACGCCTCGTAATGGGACCTCTCTAATCAACCGATAAGGGGATTGGAGGTCTTCATTGGCTATTAATCCTAATTGTAATCTTATCGCAGTCGTCGGTGGTAAGGGTGGAGTTGGTAAAAGTGTTTTTGCCGCAAACTTCGCCTGCACCCTAATGAATGAACTTCGCTCTCAAGTTCTGCTAATTGATGCTGACTCCAAAAGCGTTGGCGATCAAAACGTCATCATGGGACTTAAGCCACAGAAAACTCTTAAAGAACTTGCAGGATTTCAAGGTTCTTTAAATTCTCAACCAATGAATTCACTAGTCACTATGCACACCTCGGGGCTTGCCTATTTAGGAGCTGTGCGTGGACCTGAAGAATCACTCAATATCTCTCCCGATCTTCTAGGAAAGCTCTTAGAGTTTTTCAGTCGTGCGTTTAAGTTCATGGTTGTAGATATTGGAACTGATTTAGGCCCGGCGCAAATGGCAGTTCTTCAAGAAGCCACTGCTATTGTGATTGTGACTAGCCCGGAAGTTTTAGTTGTGACTCAAACACAGCGTCTGATCAACGAGCTGCTTTCAGCAACATTTCCACGCGATATGTTCCAGCTAGTTATTAATAAAGCTTCACCAACAGGTCTTTCTCCGCAGACAATTTCGAATCAGTTACAACTTCCTATATTAGGACTCATTCCACAGGATGAGCCAACATCAATGATGGCCTTACAAAAGTACACACCTTTTGTTTTAGCAGCCCCCAAAGCGCCTGTGACTGCCGCCTATTACGACACCGCTAGAAAGCTTACTGGCGGCATTCTTCAGCGTCTAAAAACAATCGCTCGCCCTAAACCAGTGGTTGCTGAGGCAGCCGCAACGGGATCTGGAGATGGCGCCACTCTTGCCACAAGTGGTATGGACTCTAGAACTCTTTTAAAGATTCGCATTCATAACGAATTGATTCGCACGGTGGATTTAAAAAAGCTTTTAGTTGATACGAAACAAGACGAGAACAAAGAGAAAGAAGTTCGCGAAAAAACCAAACGAGAAATTACACAAATCGTGGATCGGGAATCTCCCGACACCCCAAGAGAAGAGCGTTCTAAACTTATCAAAGAAGTTTTAGAAGAGGCTCTTGGTTTGGGCCCTCTTGAAGATCTCTTAGCAGATAACGATGTCTCAGAGATCATGGTTAATGGATTTAGAAAAATCTTTGTCGAGAAAAGTGGAAAAGTCCAACTAAGTCCAGTGACCTTCACATCTAACGATCATCTTCGTCGGATTATCGAACGGATTGTGACTCCTCTAGGTCGCCAGATCAATGACTCCACTCCGTACGTCGATGCCCGCCTTAAAGATGGATCGCGTGTGAATGCCGTGATTGAGCCTCTCGCAATTGATGGTCCTGCCCTTACTATACGTAAGTTTAAAAAAGGCGGTATCACTGCAGATAAGTATATCGCATTTGGCAGTGTAACTAAAAATATGATCGACTTCTTGCGCATCTGTGTAGAGAACGGCCTTAACGTCGTCATCTCGGGTGGTACTGGTTCAGGTAAAACATCACTCTTAAATATGCTATCTTCTTATATCCCTACCAACGAACGTGTTATCACCGTCGAGGATGCGGCCGAGCTACAACTACAGCAGGAGCACGTCGTACGCCTTGAAACACGCCCTCCTTCGATGGAGGGAAATAATGCTGTCTCTATTCGTGATCTGATTAAAAATGCCCTGCGTATGCGTCCCGATAGAATTATCGTCGGTGAGTGTCGTGATGGCGCCGCCCTTGATATGCTTCAGGCCATGAATACGGGCCATGATGGCTCTATGACAACCACTCACGCCAACTCTCCAAGAGAGTGTATTGCGCGTCTAGAGACTCTTTGTATGATGGCAGGAATGGATCTCCCTGTGCGCGCTATTCGTGAGCAGATCGCTGGCGCTGTAAACTTGATTGTTCAGATTTCTCGTCTGTCTGATGGAACACGTAAAATCCTAAGCATCACTGAAGTTGCAGGTATGCAGGGTGACGTTGTCACTCTCGCTGAAGTCTTTAGATTTAAAGAAACGGGATACGATAAGAATCGAAAAATTCAAGGCGTCTTCCAAGCCACTGGTACAATTCCTAGTTTCATTCAGAAACTCAGCGATAAGGGCGTTGTTATTCCTCGCGAAATTTTTGCCAATGATCCGACTGCAGGCGCACCGGCCGCACCAGGAGCAAATCCAGCAGCTAAACAACCGATGGCGGGTATTCCAAAAATGCCAGGTATCGGCGGCGTTAAGAAGTCAGGGTAATCTATGAACTTTTTAATGAATGAATGGGTACTAGTCCCACTATTTGGTCTCTGTGTTTTCATAATTGTCATGTTATGGGCTGAAAAGTCTATCACATGGTTACACAAAAAAAGCCTTGGTAAGCGCGATGAAGTTCTAAAAATTCTGCGCATCATGGGTGTTGAGGTTGAAGAAAAAAAGATCACCATCTTAATGCTACTCATGAGCTTTGGCTTGGGAGCTTTGATGTTCCTAGCTTTATGGCCGAACGTTCTTCCTGGAATAGTTATCGGAGCCAGCATCACTGTTGCCGGTTGGCACTTGCCACTACTCTTAGTAAAAACTCTCTATAACAATCGCTGCACGAAGTTTGTCGATCAGATGGTCGACGGACTGACAATCATGGCGAACGGAATTAAAGCCGGTTCTAATCCACAAGAGTCCATGAAACGTGTCGTGGAGATTATGAACAATCCGATTCGTCAGGAATTTTCTCAAGTGCTTTACCAAATGCAAGTCGGTGATAGTTTTGAGAGTGCTCTTAATGACTTGAGCGAACGCATTCCACGTCCTGATGTTCAGATGTTTGTTAGCTCTATCAATATTCTAAAAGAGACCGGTGGAAACTTAGCTGAAACATTTCAAACCATCGTAATCGTTATTCGCGAAAGACAAAAAGTTGAAAAAAAGATTCAAGCTTTGACCGCACAGGGGATGATGCAAGGGATAATCGTGACGCTTATTCCTTTCGTCTTGCTCGGTGTTTTCTTTTTAATCGACCCCGCTTACATTAAGCCAATGTTTAGCACAACCCTTGGTCTAGTGTTAATGATGGGAATGATCGGCTTACAAGTTATCGGTGGCGTAGTTATTAAAAAAGTTGTTACCATTAAAGTGTAGTTTGTAGATACAGGAAGAGGATTTAAACAATGATGAAAAAAGCGTTTGTGGCATTTGCTCTCCTTCTTTCAACACAAGCCCATGCTCTTGTGGATATGAAAAATGCCAATTATTCAAATACTTGGATTGATATGGATGTACCCGGAACTGGGTACGATCTTAAAATTGTAAGAACATATAATAGTCGTTCTCTATTTAACGGTATGTTCGGCTTTGGCTGGTGTTCTGACTTTGAAACTTCGATGGAAGTAAATGCCGAAGGTAATATCAAAGTTAAAGAATGTGGTGGCGGTCTAGAGGTGACTTTCTCTCCACGTGAAGTTACACGCAAAGATATCGACAACACCATCAGCCAAATCATTGGTAAACTTCGTGCCGAGAAAAAAGTTGGCATTACAGAAGCTTATATTAAAAATTTGCGCTCGCAATTATTAGAAGACGATAACGTTCGCTCTGAGATGGCCTCTCAATATGGAATCACTGTGCCTGTTAAAGAAGGCACTCGCTTTTTTGCCAACGGCAAAGAAGTTGAACACTTTGTCTTTAATAAAACTTATTATACGAGAAATCTTCCCGACGGCAGTGCGCAGCGCTTTAACCTTCAGGGCAAGATGACTCATATCTATGATAAGAATAATAACTATCTGAAGTTCGAATACGATAAGGATTCCATCGCGAGTATCCAGGATAATAATGGCCGTCGCCTTGGATTTAAGTACTACCAAAATAAGAAAATTCGTTCAATCACAGGTCCTAATGGCCTTATGGCAGAGTATAAGTTCGCAAACCTAGACGACCTATCCTCGGTAAAGAACGCATGGTTAAAGACTTATACCTACGAATATGACGAGCTTCACAATCTGACAAAGGCGACATGGCCAGATAAAACTTTTGTAGCTATCAAGTACGATAAAAAGAATGACTGGGTCATTGCGTTTACGGATCGGGACAAGTGTGTGGAAAACTACGGTTATGAGTTTTCGCAAAATGATCCACGCAATCACTACTGGTCTACAGTGAAAAAGACTTGTGGCGCTGAGGTAGTCGCTGAAAATAAGTATGAGTTTTGGCATCAACAACGCGCAGATGGTCAATACTACCTTCACCGCGTGATGACGAGCGTTAATGGAAATGTCACGGACATCACTTATCATCCGGTCTTTGGCAAGCCGACTTCTATTCGCCGCAATTCAGATCGTATTGCCTACGAGTATTACCCTGATGGTCTCGTAAAAGTTAAAGCAGCACCTAACGTGCGTATGGCGTATCAATATGATCCACAAATCAAAAAAGTAACGTCGGTCTCCAGCACCTATTTTAATGAGAAAGGAGCTAAGGTTTCCGTTAAAAACACAGCCTTCAAGTATGACGGCAAGGGAAATCTTACATTTGCTCAAAATAGTGATGGCCAAAAAATAAACATGACTTACGATAATAGAGGGCGTATCGCGACGATTACGGATCAAGCTAAGAAAGTGGTTCGCATTCAATACGAGGAACGCTATGGAAAACCTTCCATTGTGACACGTCCTGGATTGGGAACGATCGTCGTAAGCTATAAAGCCAACGGCGAGATCAATAAAGTCGATAGTAAAGAAGGCCCTTCTGTGGCTATGCAAGTTGCGAGTACTTTTAATAACCTCTTAGATATCATCGCTCCGGCAACGGCAGAGATGTATTTATAAAGGAGAAGCTTTAAGTGAAAAATCTATTTCTTATTCTAGCTTTCGCCTTCTCAGCAGCTCTCATGGCCCCCTCCGTGGGATTTTCTCAAGCCGCAGATGACTCAAAAAGAACTGTAAACCCAGGGGAAGACCCTAACGAGGCTCGCACAGGAAGCCCTCTGAGGCAGATGTTGCAGCTCCTGGAGTTTGTCCTGAGTGTATCGCACGCATGAAGCACACACGCCTTGGAGACGATACAACGTATCGCCCTGCTGGTTCCTCGGGTTCTGGTAGCTCTGAAGGAGCTGGAAGCACAAAAACGGGGACTCGCTAGTCCTAACTGTCCAAATCTTTTACACACGTTTACCTAAAAAGGCTCTGTTCGACAGAGCCTTTTTTATTTCCCCTCTAACTCCCCTCATTTTCATTTGAGATCAAAACCAAGTGGCACGACGACTGCAACCTAAGTCCTCTATAAGGCAGGTGTAAAACACTCTTGATAAGGAGTCGTCGATGAAAAAGACTATTAAATTTATGACCGGGATTGTTATTGTTTCTTTCGCGTCTATTGCAATGGCAAACCCAAAATGCTCACACAGGATTGCATCCAATACCAATGATCTCTTTAAAAATACAAATCCTGTACGCGAACGCGTAGCTAAGAACACGAAAACAAATACTGTTCGTACAAGTACTAATACGAAAACAGGTGTTAACTAAATTTTGGAAACTAGCGCACGGCCTTGTCGTGCGCTCCTTCTTGAAAGCCTTCAACTGTGCTCGAGACTCCCGTCTTTACAGAAAAGGCTAAGTTACGAATCGCCATCGCTCCACCAGCAGCTACGCTCTGAACATACTCAGAAGCTTTAGATGTGCGAAGCCACCTATAAGTATGATTCTCGATAGAGTGCCGGCCAATTTTAACCTGCATCAACATCACCAAAAGCATTGTAAATACCATACATTTCAAAACGAATTTAAATTCGCTCATTGAGATCCCCTAAATCTAAAAACATCCTACTTAGAGATTCATAAATTTGATTTTTGCTAAACGGTTTCATTAAATACTCATCCGCGCCAGCTTCTTTAGCTTGCTGAATAAGTAACTCGTCATCCAGAGTGGAGCAGACAAGAATTTTTATATCTGAGTTCTGAGACTTAATTTCTTGTATGGCCTGAATGCCATTTTTCTTGGGCATCACCATATCAATCACGACTAGATCGGGAAGAGTTGTAAGAACCAACTGTACCCCAGCTTCTCCATCCCCAGCTTCTCCTAAAAATCGCATCCCTTTTTCAAGAAGAATGTTTTTGATCACTTCTCTTAAAAACGCAGCGTCGTCTATGACAATAAATCCCTTATTCATAGACCCATCATAGAATTAAATATCTTTTTAGGTGAGGGGATTTTGATTTTAAAATCAGGGACTAGACTAAAATAAGACCTGTCTATTTTCCCCAGCGATAACCTAAAGAAAACAGATAAACCTGATTCTCTATCGCGACATTCTCTAGTGCTCGCCCTTCGCTCGGTTCCACTGCTTCAGAGCTTCCGCTATATAAAGACTTTTGGTTTTGATACTGAACTTCCCAAAAAATAACATCATGACGACTGAATCGATATTCATTTCCAAGGCTCAAAGCGACCATAGAGCCCGTGTCGAAGCTGCCTGAGGAAATAGCCTGCTGAGAAGTCTCCTTAACGCTTAGAGAAGGATAGAGCTTGGCTCCAATGTTCATTGCCAGATGCTCGGTCATAGGAATTTTAGAGTTTACCAAGACCCCTAAACCTGAATGATTTAACTTCGCTCTTGTCACAGAACTCGATGGCACCGTTAGCTGATCATCAAGGTAAGAAAGGGCAAAAACTAAACTCGCAGGGTTGTTCTCAGAAAGAAAAAACTTTCTAAACTGCATGGCAATTTCTAGCTCTTCTTTCTGAACACTCACAGAGTCTGCACTCGAGGCCTCTTTCAAGTCCGTTGGGAGCGTCGTGAGAAAACTTGCCGAGCCCCCTAAGGCCGGAGTCAACCAAAGCTGCCCTTTCACATTTAATGAATTAGCTTTAAGAGTATGGTCACGAAATGAATAATCGCTTTTTGCGGACTCGTTGAAGATTCCCGCAGCTAGAGATAATTCGAATTTATTTTTTCTCTGATCATCTGATGGTAGGTTCTTTTCATAAAACTCAAGTACTTGTTCCGGCTTACCTTTGATCAAGGATTCCGCTTGCTCCACAAGGGTCGGCTCTGTCTGTACACTTTTTTCAGGTACAGAGGATACAACCTCTGGAACCGCTTCATCGGCAATAGACTTCACTGGAAGCTCAGAAGAGACATTTCTTTTTTGGACCTTAGTCGATGACTGAGTTGCCACGGCCTTTTTCTCATAACGGCCCGACGCCAAGCCTTCTAAGAAGACTTGCGCTCTCACCGTGACAGAGACAAAAAAGAAAAAGACAAAGACGTTCAATCGGACAAAGTTCATCATGGTTTCAGCATCGGTAAACGGTCCGAATTACTTGACGCCAATTGACGACTAATTAAGGCAATGCAAAAATATATTATGCATAAAAGATTTATTTTTTTAATGAGCTGTTTTCTTCTTCTTTCAATGTCTTCACCATGGTCTCATGCTCAGACCAACGCCCAGAACGTATACATCTCGACTGCTGACGATGAGCTTTCCATTAAAACCATTGTCCTGACGCCCACAACGGACAATGTCGGTGGCATTTATGCAAAACCTATTTTTGATGAACTAAAAAAAATCATCAATAATGATAAACAGTGGAATCTAAAACTTGCTGACACTCCTCAGAGTAAATCGTTGCTCGATAGCCCCGCAGAGGCCATTCGCATTATGCGAGCAACCGACGCTCAAGCAGCATTAGAGTCTCATATTATTAAGGGTCCAAAAGGCATCAGCTTAACTTTCAATTTATTTACTGAAAAAACGGGGCTTCCACTTCTTTCTGAAACGACCAGTGACATCAAAGGATTTGAAACCGCGGATATTAAAATCGAAGCTGCAAAACTTTTCGAATCACTCAAGGCTCGAATGCCTTATCGTGGAACCATACTCAGTCGTCGAGGTCAGCAAGTGACTTTAAACTTAGGAAGCGCCTATGGTTTAAAAGTAGATAGCAAGCTCACAGCGGTGCAGGTGATTCGTATCAACAGACATCCAAAGCTGCACGTCATGGTCGGCACAGAAAGAGAAGTTCTGGGACGCATCAAGCTCTTTAAAGTAGAGCCTTACCTGAGTTTTGGATACGTGGAAATGGAGCGAGAGCCTGGGTTATTACAAGCAGGTTCTAAGCTTGTTCCCGATGAGTTCTATAAGTACGCAACACCTGTCACAGTGGCTGGTGGTAAAGTCCTTCAAGACATCAGCTCTCGCCCAGATGCGGAACTGGCTTTTGGCGAGAGCCCCTCTGAGTGGCTACCATCTTCACCTCCGCAATTTGGAAAGTTAGAAGTTCTTGCGGGCCTTGCTTCTTATAATCAGAAAGCAAACTTCAAGTCAGGTGACTCAGCCAGTGCCAATTCTTATATGCCGACAATTCTTCTGCGTGGAGAGCTTTGGCTCAATCCTAATTGGTATGTAGGTCTATTTACGCGTCAAGGAATTACGAACCTTGATAACGACCTTGCGGGTTCTTCCCCGAGTAGCCTCAACTTAGCGATGAGTAGCTATGGCGTCAGCCTTGGCTATAATTTACTACTCACAGACGACTACTTCGGCCCGAAGATGCAAATTGCCGGCGGCTACTCCACGACGAAATTTACCGTGGATAAGAGTCAGCCATTGGCATTTTCATCTATGGAGTATTCAGGGTTGCATCTTTCGATTTCTGGGCAGTTTCCACTTTCTCCGGAGATGCCAATTGATATCGGTGGTAAACTTGATTTCTATATCAACCCGAGCTTGAGTGAAAATGTCAGTAGTGGCAGTTCATCGAATCAAATGAATACTTTTAGCTTTTTTATGGATTATCGAATGCAGACGCGATTTAAAATTCGTGGTGAGCTGATGTTTGAAAATTATAGCAGTGATTTCTCAGGCACAACTTCAAGAAATCCACAGCCTGATGGCGCCAGCCACGGGGTTTCAAGCTTACTTCTAGGCGTGCAATACTTATTTTAGGTACAAAAAAACCCAAGCCTTTAAAAGCTTGGGTTTTTTATTTCTAGCTCATAAGAGGCTAGAGCGAGAATTACATCATTCCGCCCATACCACCCATACCCATGCCACCATGGTCACCCATTGGAGCAGGAGCATCTTTTTTAGGAGCTTCAGCAATCATAGTCTCAGTTGTAAGCATCAATGAAGATACAGACGCGGCATTCGTAAGAGCACAACGAACAACTTTAACTGGATCAATAACACCGTCTTTGATTAAGTCAGTGTATTCATCAGAGTAAGCATTGAAACCCCATGAAACAGACTTGTTTTGAAGAATACGATCAAGAACGATAGCACCATCAAGACCAGCGTTGGCAGAGATTTGACGAATTGGCTCTTCACAAGCGCGTTTAATAATCATCGCACCAAATTGCTCTTCTTCACCGAATTGAGATTTTTCAATAGCCATAGAAGCTCTTAGAAGTGATGTACCACCACCTGCTACGATACCTTCTTCAACAGCTGCGCGAGTTGCATTCAAAGCATCTTCTACGCGGTGTTTTTTCTCTTTCATTTCAACTTCTGAAGGAGCACCTACGTGAATAACAGCAACACCACCAGCTAATTTAGCTAGGCGCTCTTTAAGCTTCTCTTTATCATAATCAGATGAAGTTTCTTCGATTTGAGCTTTGATAGAAGCTACGCGAGCAGAGATGTCTGCTTTTTTACCAGCACCATCAATAACTGTTGTATTGTCTTTATCAACAACTACGCGCTTAGCAACACCAAGATCTTCGATAGTTGCTTGCTCAAGTTTACGACCCATGTCTTCAGAGATAACTTTTGCGCCAGTAAGGATAGCGATATCCTCAAGCATTGATTTACGACGATCGCCGAAACCAGGAGCTTTAACTGCACAGATGTGAAGAGTTCCACGAAGCTTATTCACAACAAGAGTCGCTAATGCTTCACCTTCAACATCTTCAGCGATGATTAACAATTGACGGCCTTGTTTTGCAACGCCTTCAAGGATGTTGATCATGTCTTTCATTGAAGAGATTTTTTTGTCGTAAACAAGAACATATGCGTTCTCAAGAACAGCTTCCATTCTCTCTGCATTTGTTACGAAGTATGGAGAAAGGTAGCCACGGTCAAATTGCATACCTTCTACTACTGTAACTTCAGTTTTTGCAGTTTTAGATTCTTCGATCGTGATTACGCCTTCGCGGCCTACTTTATCCATTGCATCTGCAAGCATAGTTCCGATTTCTTTATCGTTGTTTGCAGAGATAGATCCAACTTGTGCAACTTCGTTTGAACCCTTAACTGGCTTCGCCATTTTTTTGAGCTCATCAATAACAATCGTTACAGCTTTGTCGATACCACGTTTGATAGCCATTGGATTGTGGCCCGCAGTGACAAGCTTCGCACCTTCACGGTAGATAGCTTGAGCAAGCACCGTCGCAGTTGTTGTACCGTCACCAGCTTCATCGTTTGTTTTAGACGCAACTTCTTTAACCATTTGCGCGCCCATGTTTTCGAATTTATTTTCCAATTCGATTTCTTTAGCAACTGTCACGCCGTCTTTAGTGATTAAAGGTGAACCAAAAGATTTATCGATGACAACGTTGCGACCTTTAGGTCCTAAAGTTACTTTTACTGCATTAGCTAGAGTGTTCACACCTTTTAGAATGTGTGCACGAGCTTCTTCTGAAAATACTAACATTTTGCTCATTTTGTTTTCTCCGAGAGTTTATTTAGAGATTAGATCTTAGTTAAAAACGCCTAAAATATCTTCTTCGCGCATCATTAGGTATTCGTGGCCTTCAAGTTTTAATTCAGTCCCAGCGTATTTGCTGAAAAGAACTTTATCGCCAACCTTAACTTCCAATGGAAGTACCTTACCGTCTTCAGTAATACGGCCATTGCCAGTAGCAATGATTTCACCTTTTTGTGGTTTTTCTTTAGCAGTGTCGGGGATGAATAATCCGCCAGCGGTTTTTTCTTCTTCCGCCATTCTGCGAACTAGAATTCTATCGTGAAGGGGACGTACGCCGATTTCACTTTTAGCCATATTTTACCTCCGTTTGATTTTACAATTAACGAAGCTAATATGAATCGCCTATCGGCAGAGTCAAGGTCGAGTGATTTAAATTTCTTCAATAATTACGTCTGGGTCCGTATGCGCTGCATTATTTGGCGCCATCCTTTGAAATGTTCGCTGCGCTGGCTGGAATTTCATTCGTAGAGCTTCCACCAAAGACAGAGTTTGCGTAGGCCATCATGAGTTCGGCAATTTCCTCAGAGCTTAACTTTCCAGCCACCTCACTAAATGCAGCCTGTTGATCTTGAACCTTAGTCAGATATCCAACAAAGTAGTCCGTAACGGAAAGATCCTTGGCGATTTCTAAAGCGTATATCTCTTCTCGGAGCTGTCTTTCCATTCTCTCTACGCTCATATTATGAGTTGAAACCGCCTCCACTGTACTACGCATTGCTAGATTAGGATCTGTTCCATTAGCTACTCCTCGTTGCGCTTTTTTTACAGTCAACTGCGCCTTCAGAAAGTTCACTTTTGTTTCGGCATGAGTGACACGGTCTGATTTCCATTCTCTATAGCTTTTCACATCGGCACCCGCACGCATTGAAACAGCGGTCATTGCCCAAAAAGCTAATAGGGGAAGTATTTTAATAAGACGCATAAGTGTCCTCCAACGCACGTCCAACGGTATCTCTCTGCCTTATTACAAAGGCTGTGCCGAGAAATTTCGTTCATGCCGATGGCTTTTATGAGATTTGAGCAATATTAGTGGACCATTTGTGTCTCTTTGAGACATTTTTGGTTCCGAAGAATTTGCTTCCCGAGCTTCTTATTCGAATATCAATTTAGGGCGAGTGATTAATCTTGAGACACTTTATAATGTTCTAAGCCCTTTTAAATGCGCCTAAAAAGGGCACGATGTTTGAAATATTTTCTTCTTATGAAAATAGCAAAAGCACTTTTAATGTTAGCGGCGTCTTCTTCTATAGCAGCATCAGCCGATGTTGTTATCACCATGGGTGGAGACGTTAACTTCAATCGCAACCGCATCAATGTAAACTCAGCAGGAGTTCTCTATAGTTCCTCTCCAACACCTTGGCGCAACTTCACTGCCGGCATTAGACCCCTTATTAATGGAGACATTAACTTTGCTAACATTGAAACAGTCGTTTCTTCATCCAATGAGATCAGCAACGAAGACAAACAGTTTGCTTTTCGCAGTCATCCCAATGCCGTTAGACACTTAATTGATCTCGGTTTTAATCTCTTCAATCTTGCCAACAATCACACCTACGACTATGGGCACGAAGGCATGCGCCACACCATGGGCGAAATGCAGAAGATTCAGCAGGAATATCCGCACATTGTCTATGATGGAATCGACTATCGATCTAATTTGTTGAAACCGAAAATCATTACTAAAAATGGAATCACATTTGCGTTTGCTACTGCGACCATTGGAGATCCGCGCTTTAAAGCCAGCCAATCGCAACCAGGAATTCTATTTGTTAGAGACGATAGAGACTATAAAGATCTCATCAAAGCCTTCTCTCAAACTAAGGCGGATTTTAAAATGCTTTCGATCCACTTCGGAACGGAAGGAAAAGTAGAATTAGATGGTGGACAAAAATCACGCTTTGAATACGCGCTGACTTACGGTGGCGTCGATCTTATTATAGGCCATCATCCCCACGTGGTTCGACCCATTCAAAAGCAAGGCGATAAATACATTTACTATAGCCTTGGCAACTATATGATGGTGGGCTCTGCCGACATCACAAAAAAAATTGATACACGCAAAGACTGGGGAATGTTCTCCAGACTTTACGTAGAGCGCGACCCACAAACGGGTAAAGTTAAGGTGGACGCAATTGAAGTGATTCCGTTAACGAATACTCACTCACAAGCTCGCCCGATGGAAGCATCTAAGGCCACTGAACGCATTTATGGCCTCAATCAACTGGGACAATCTGAAATTGGCAACGCCAGCCTGATTCTAAAAGCTGATCAAGTCACGGGCCGCGGAATCTACTGTGATTCAAAACTAAATTCCATTCGCGCCAAAACGATGTGTGCAAGTCAGTTGAACTTAAGATTTTAAAAGGGATGATTTAGAAATAAAAAAACCTGCTCTAAGGCAGGTTTAATTAAATGGCTCAGGAGGAGGGACTCGAACCCCCGACCCAGCGGTTAACAGCCGCTTGCTCTACCGACTGAGCTACTCCTGAACATCGGTGAAGAACTAAATTATTGCTTCTTGCACCCTTTTGTCAAACAGAAATCTTTAATGGGATTCGGGAGCACTCAAACGCCCCAAGACCTTCGTTAAAACTGCTGATGAAAAGGGCATATCCTGAACCTTGAAAAGACCGTTTTCAGAGGCGAAAAGCTCTGTCACTTCCCCGCGCGAGCCGTGCGCACGCAATTTCAGTACAAACTCTGCCTTGTCCAAGTCCGTCGTCGCGAAGTTACCGATTGCTATTTCACAAAGTGAGGAAATATCCACGGCCTCTGTTTTTACAGATTCAACTTCGCCGCTCCTCGTAAAAACCTCGACCTTTTCAGTCTTCAACGGACACCAATTAAAGAGTTTTTGATCCGCCCCCAAAAGAGATCCAATAAAACTATTTGGATCGCCAGCCTCTGTCTGAAGAGTTCCAGAATTCAAAGCGCGAATCCCATAGATGACTCCAACAAGAGCCAAGAGAAGCATGGAAGTTTTTAAAATCATATTGTTTTTCATGGACTTAGGCTAAGCCAAGAATTTTTCGAAAGACAGTATTTTTTGTAGGATTTAAAGAGAAAAAATGGTGCACTCGAGAGGATTCGAACCTCTGACCACTTGATTCGTAGTCAAGTACTCTATCCAGCTGAGCTACGAGTGCACTGCAAAGAGGTGATATTGATAAGCTGGGGCCAAGAAAAAATCAAGCATTCTTACAAAAATTATAAAAAGAAAAGAGGCAACAGCTTGCTTCTGAGCGCACGATATGGCAGCTTTATTCCTCATGTCGCTTAAATCGACCGCGGAGAGGTGGGTGAGTGGCTGAAACCAAGCGTTTGCTAAACGCTCGTAGACTCAAAAGGTCTACCCCGGGTTCAAATCCCGGTCTCTCCGCCATTTGTCAGTACTTGCCTCACAAGCGTCTCTTGCGGCCCTAGGACCTCTAAAAACTTTCCCTTTTATATTTAAACATGAATCCGCAGACTTCTTGGCAATATAAATGCCCTTGGCTACCATTTCTTTATGAAATTAATGGGTCATCGCGGAGCTCGAGACAGAGCTCCTGAAAATACAATGCGTTCCTTCGAAGCCTTGCTGGAGTCAAATACCCCCGTCGTGGAGTTTGATATTCACGAATCCGCCGACGGTGTTTGGGTCGTTCACCATGATGATACCTTAGATCGCACCACCACATCTAGTGGCCCTCTTCGTCAAAAAACTTGGTCAGAGCTTTCAAATGTTCGCACGAAAGAGGGTGATCCTTTGCCCCAACTTGAAGATGTCCTCGATCTTTATGTTGATACGAAAATGGAATTGCAAATCGAAATCAAATCAAACGGAGACTTTGCAAGACTGGGTCGTACGATCGAAAAGAATATCGACCCTTCGCAAGTGACTGTGATCTCGTTTAATCATAGATGGTTGCATGAGTTTAAAAACCACCATCCGCGCTTTAAAACAGCGTGCTTACTCTTTGGCTTGCCTCTCAACCCTGTAGAGATTGCCCGAAGCGCAAAAGCTGAAGGTGTCTCCATGAGCGTTCATTGGATTGACGATGAGCTTGTAAAAACATGCCATGAGCAAAACATCACGGTGACTGCGTGGAATGCCAACGATCTTGAAACCTATGAACGAATGAAAACTCTCGGTGTGGATATCTTAGGAACCGATGTCCCATTTAGTGCCCAAGAGTGGGAGTCGGTGATTGAAAATGAAAAGTGAAATTTTAAGTCTCATTGAAAAAGCAGAAACCGCAAAACTCAAAGGATATGAAGATTCAATGAGTCTTCTAGAAGAAGCCCACCTTCTTTCACAGCCTCAAGCATGGCCTCATTTCTATGTTCACTGGAAAATGTTCGCTCTGGCCTATAAATTCAAAAATTGGACTGAGTTTTTTGGCCAAGTGCCACGCTTACTACTTGCCGTTCCTGGCTCTATCACAGGTCGATCTCCTAGGGGAAATATAGGAAGTACGAAAATGGGCATCTTCGAAGAAAGACCCTGATATCATTTAACTCTCGAGAAGCGCCTTCAGTCTCTGAAGATCCTCTTCTACCATTTTGGCATCACTCAAAAATGCATCTTCGTCGCCTAGTTGAAAAAGCGAAAAAAGCACCTCGACACCCGAACCATTGCGAATCACTCTTAGAGGATTATAAAAGACCTCACCACTTTCTAGAGTCACATTGTGATCTAAAACCCCATAAGGATTTTCTTCCACAAAGCGAAAATGCACTTTTCCCATTGGAGAATCTGCCACCCAATGCACACCCTCTTGCTTTACCTGACTCTGACTTAAACCCAAAGCCCACTTTGGTAAGTTTAGGGGATTTGAAATAAATTGATAGGCCTTCGGCAAATCACAGTTTATCGAGATACTGAGATGTTTTGTCTTATAAACCAAGAAGCACTCCCTGTTTTTAAAAAGACTATAAAGTGAGTTTGCATAAATCAAATAAAGAAAGAGGAGATCTCTCTCCTCTTTTCAGAAAACTACTGACGATAGGGACTTGACCCCGTACGAGCCGAATCTACCTCTCGGGAAATTAAGCGCGGAGTTTCTAAGCCTCGATGAGCAGAGAAGAACTTGATCAAATCATTATTCAACTCTTCACGATGCGTAATGAAAAGTCCATGGGGGCCATCTTCATAAGAAATATAAGTCGCACCTGGAATCATTCCGGCAGCGGCTTTGCCTGTAGCATCTTCGGGAACAATTTTATCTTCATCTCCGTGAATTATTAAAGTTGGAACATCAAACGACTTCATATCCTCTCGGAAGTCAGTGAACCCAAAAGCTTTCACACATTCGCTCGCTGCAAAAATTGAAGCCATCGTCGCCATATTAAAGCACCAGTGTTGAGTCTCTGGTGAAACTGATCTTTTAATAAAATTCACACCGAAGAAATGTTTCGTAAATTTTTCGATAAATGCCGGATAGTCTTTCTCTAAGCCAGCAATCATTTCGCGGAAGTCTTTTTCCTCCAAGCCATCAGGATTATCTCCTTGCTTAAGAAGATAAGGAGTTACCGCAGAGACTAGCGCAACACTGGCGATTTTTTGCGAGCCGTGACGAGTGAGATACCTAGCAATCTCACCACCCCCCATAGAAAAGCCCACAAGACTCACTTTTTCTAAGCCCAAGTGGTCGATGAGAGCATGGAGATCATCAGCCAACGTATTGTAATCATAGCCGATGGCAGGCTGTTCGGATCTGCCAAATCCTCGACGGTCATAGGTAATCACGCGAAAACCATTGCGTAGAAACTCGAGAGCTTGATACTCAAACATATCGCCATTCAACGGCCAACCATGAATAAAGATTACCGGAACACCTTCGCCTCGATCGCGATAAAATATCTTCGTTTGATCTTTTGTTTTTATGTGGCTCATTTATAACTCCTTTTAGAAATGACTTTCTATGATTCGCAAAAAATATGAAGACATAGATGAAGTAGATTTTATCTTATAAACTCTAACTTCCAGACGAATCCCTTCGAGAATTGATAAAGGGCATCTTTACTATTAAAAAGAAGACACTGTCTCATGCTGAGACGGGGCTTGATCACATTTTGTCACCGAACACCTTTTTGACTCACAGAAGTACTCCAACCCTCTCAGATTCGCAGAGCAGAGATATTTCTCAGGATGAATTTTTGCATACCCTATATATATGAATATGAAATTTCTTTTCTTTGCCTTGGTGCTCTTTTTTAGCCCCCTCGTTTTGTCGGCCCAGCCAACGATATGCACTATTACAATCAACTCGGCTGAAGAAAGAGAAGTCCTAAAAGAACTCTATGGAAACTCTGCCAATATTCATGAGTTGGTGCCCGAGGGAAATCGCGACCCCCATTGGCTACAAAAGGCCTGTCAGTCACAAGTTCAGTGCGACTCATTACTGATCTCCGGTCACTTTGGCGGAGTCTTTTTTGGTGAAGGACATAGCACTACTCTTGATCTTCGCGAGATCGAAAAGAGAAGCTGTGATAACTCTTGTCCTGGGATATTTTCTAAACCTAAAGACGTCTTTCTTATGGGATGTAATACCCTTTCAACAAAAACGCCAGATAAGCGCTCAACGGAAGAGTACGTCGAAGTTCTTTTGCAAAATGGTTTCCCGCGCGATCTTGCTGAACGAGTGGCCTTTGCGAGATATTCAAATTATGGAATGAGTATTGGACAACTCTTTGCCTCAGCATTTCCAAATGCCGAACGCCTTCATGGGTTTACAAGTACAAGCCCATTAGGAAAGGTTGCTGGCCCTCAGCTCAAGAGAGCACTCAGCAAAACCTCTGCAACACAGTTCTTCCAGACAGGCCCCGACACCAAAGCCCTTTCTCAAGTTTTTACAGGGTTGGGATTTAGAATCGTTGAGCCACGAAAAGAAATAGACCCCACTTACCGACAACTTTCTTGCGGAAGCCTCTCTCAAGAGTCCAAAGAATTGGAAAACGCCGTTTTGATTTTATCCAAGAAAGAAAATTTGGAGAAGTACTACGAACCTATTCTCAACTCCATGGGGAATTCTCAGTTTATGGGTCTTCTCAAAAGTGCAGTTACAAAGAGCCAATCGACAAGAATGCATTTCCTTGAGTTTTTTTCTTCGATTGAAAAAGCCAAATCTCTGCCTTTAAAAATGCAAATTCAAGTTTATCAATTTAAAGAAAAAATGGGACTTATCTCATCCCAAGATTTGATGGATCTAAAGATAAAATCACTCCGATCTCGACTCTCCAAGAAGGTAGACTTTATCGTCACGGATCAAATCTGTTCAATGAAAAATGAAATTGCCGACGTCGAGCTTCGACACGCATGGCTTTCTAACCAAAACGGCGAGCTTGCCCACTTCTTGCCTCGTATGGCGAGTTGCTTTGGTCGTTACGACGATGAGGTCTTCCTTACTCTCTACCGCTTAGGCACTAACCATGATCCAACCGTACGCCGAGAGGCCCTGCGTGCACTGGCTCCGAAACTATCTAAAGATGATAAAGATTTTTTTCAGTTAGTTTCGGATGATTGGAATTTGAGAGATCAAATGGATCTTGCCTACACCATAAATGCTATTCCTCCTCTGCAGTCGCTGAACTCTCGTATGCATAGCTGCCTTGCAACTGCGCGCCGCGGAGACTCTGCGCCCTCAAGAGATGGATATCGCTGGCACTGTTATAACTCTTTAGAAGCAGAAATAGATACACCCTTAAAATGTCATCAGGTCGCTCGAGAGTTTGAAACGGAAAGTGGATCTGGACTTGCTTGGAGTTGCCTCACAAGATTCAACGACAACATACACTTAGGAAGCTGCCTTGAATCCGCAAATATGATTGCAGATGCTGAAAACTCAGATGATGTCCGTTGGTATTGTTGGTCAAAACTGCACGAAAGAAAGAGCCTGAGTCGCTCTGAATGCCTTGCTCTCGCATCTTCGATGAGAGTTCAAGGCAATCAATTCAAAGCTAACTGGAACTGCATGAATAGGGTGCGCTACTAAAGCGTCGGCCCACCCATGGACATACGATCGCGCAGGTCTTGCCCCGATGGCTTCTGATAGAACTTTAAACCAAACTCAGGCAGTATCGCTAAGAGATGATCAAAAAGATCTGCCTGAACAGCTTCATAAACTACCCATCGAGTGTCATTTGTAAAAACGTAGATCTCTATTGGCAAGCCTTCTGAGCTAGGCGCCAACTGCCTTACGTTAAAAGTCATGTCTTTATGAATCAGTGGATGCTCTTTAAGATACTCTAAAAGATAAGCTCTAAAAGTCCCTATGTTTGTAAGTCGGCGCGTATTGATCGCAATATCACAATGATCTGGATGAATAAGACTATTGTGTGATTTAACCTCATCCACTTTCCCTTTTAAATAATCTTGAAGAAGTCTAAACTTCATAAACTTTTCAATATCATTCTCATTCAGGAAACGAATGGAAGCTACATCAATATTAAGTGACCTTTTAATACGACGGCCACCAGCTTCTTGCATGCCTCGCCAGTTTTTAAATGAGTGTTCTAAAAACTTATGTGCTGGAATCACGGTGAGGGTGCGATCCCAGTTTCTCACCTTCACCGAATGTAGAGCAATTTCCTGCACATCTCCATCGGCGTTAAACTGTGGCATTTCAATCCAATCACCAACGCGAATAAGACCGTTCATCGTCAGTTGTATTCCCGCGACCAAAGACAAAATCGAGTCTCGGAAAATCAAAAGTAAAATCGCCGTGATAGCGCCAAGACCACTTAAGAAAATCACCGGCGACTTATTTAAAAGAGAGGCCATTATGCAAATGATACCCATAAAGTAGGCAATGATTTGTACCGTTTGCAAGTACCCCTTAATAGGACGAGAGCGAGAGATCTCGTGGCGATTATAGAGATCATTAATAATGTCTGCGACGCGAGAAAGGGCTAAAAGCGCAAATACGATCCCTATCGCCACAACAAAGCGTCTTGAAATTTCAATCAGCAAAACCGGAAGATTTGGAACCCATTCCAAGGCAGCATAAATGACAACACTATAAAAACAGAAACACACCAAGGTAATCAGGCGATGGTTACTAAAGAAAGCACCAATCCACTCATAGCGCTCACGGATAATGTAAGCATTGAAGCGATTGATAAAAAATTTCACCAAGCGATCTGTTAAATACAAAGAACAAACTACGAAAAATATTGAAACCATGGTTTGCACCCAAGGGATGTCTAACCATGCTTCATCAAAAAAAACCATCTCTACCTAATCCTTTAATAAAGCTTTGAAAGCTCCATTGAATACTTTCCAGGTGCGTATTCGCTCAATCTTTTCGCATATAAATCTTTGAAGAACTTATCCTTCACTGAATGCGAAGCAAATGGATAAATGGCAATGCCCCCACGTGGCGTGAATTCTCCAACAACCTCAATATAAAGAGGTTTCATCAATTTTACTAAGTCATCACAGATCGTCTGCACACAGTCTTCGTGAAAATCACCGTGGTTTCTAAAGCTGAATAAATATAACTTAAGACTTTTTGATTCGACCATTTTTTTATCAGCAATATAGTTAATAAAAATTTTAGCAAAATCCGGCTGTTTTGTCTTAGGGCATAGGCTTGTGAACTCTGTACAAACGAAAGTAGTCCACGCAACTTTTCCAGGATTCTTATTGTCAAAAGCTTCGAGAACCTCTGGAGAGTACGTATCAGGATACTTGGTTTCATTTTCTCCAAGTATAAAATTTTTTAATTCTTTATCACTACGGCCCATTCTTTTTTTTGCCATTTTCTATTCCTCAGTTTGAATGCGCACCTGTTGTACTGCATGAAATCTTTTTTATCAATCTTAACCCAGAATCAGTTTCGGGAACTAATGGGTCTGGCACCCTTTTCTGAATATCATCTCTCATATAGCGTGCTGTAAGGGGAGCATCTGCCGAAAATAGACTCTCGACCTGCTTCTTGGTTAAAAGAGAATCCACATGACCTCTGTAGCCCAGTATAGGACTGAGGATTTTCCCTTTCAGAGTGACGGGCTCATCTTTATAGACTTCTGAGAGGACCTCTAAATCCTTCGCCAAAGTAAACGTCACCTCACTGAGTGAGCCCTCATACATTTTTAAAATATACTGCTTCTGGTGTTGGCGAATCACGCCTTGGATTTGGTATTCTCCGCACACAAAAGAGTTTTCTTGAGCAGAAGCTTGGTTTAACCAAAACGTAAGAATCAGAATTAGATATTTCATAAAACAAAATCCTTACAAGGATTAGGCTCCCTGTTGTCCTTGGCGTTTTCTAAATAGACTTGCTCGTAGATATCTCGCTCGGCACGACCCACATCTTTTGCAAGGGGATAGATGCTAGGCTGAGTTTTATAGTCGTCTTGCGCTTGTTTCCATTTTTTAAACTCTGGTGACTCTATATGCTGCTTATAAACTTCAAGCTCTGCCTCGCGAGCCTTTTCTAGCTTCCCCTCTGCTTTCATCTTTGCAAGCAAGGAGTATCCATATTCAAAGTTTTCGTTCTTTCCACACAAACTATTATTACCTAGAGCTCGACAACTCCGTGGATTGAGGGCCTCCATAGCATCAAAACTATCCTGAAGCTTCTTTCTACCATTGGCATAATTATCTAAGGCCGTTTGCATCTTGTCCGTCATTCCTTGTGCTGTGCCCGCGGTGATTCCAAAGTAATTACTAACTTGATCGTAAATGGAGTTCTTACGAATATCTGAGATATTCCTAGCTAGCTTTTTAAATTCTCCGTTCTCAGAACCATAACAAAAATTAGGGTCTTTTCGCGCACTCAGCCTTGAGTTCTCTTCCATTGATTCATGTAAAAACTTTGTCGCTGCGTAAGTTTTTTTCCCAGCAGGCGAAGAGATTTGTGGACTGGCCCCAACCGGAGTTCGACGGGCTCTAATAAAGGCCATTTCTAGATTCGAACCCCGAATAAGATTCATTCCCATGCTTTCGCTGGACGTATTGTATCCAAGCCCTTCTCCAGTGGCAGAGACAACACAAGTTTTGTCTGAGGCAAGCTTGAGCGTATTGCCGGAATGACAAGACATATCCACAATGGCCAATTTCACGCCCTTTCTTTCTGCCAGATCGCGCAGAGCAATCACTTCATCAAGGTCAAATGTTCCATCTGTTGTTGAAACACTGTGACTTTGTTGCCCACTCTTTGGCGTGGCTCCGTGCGTGTAGATAGTCAGCATCAACTGATCACCTTGTTTTAAGTCACCAGATTCAATTCTCTTTCTTAAACTTAAAATTTCAGCTCTTACGTTCTGAGAGGTCATGGGTTTATTATTATTCCCAAACTTCATGCGCGCGATATTTTCAGATCTCTTATGACCGCCATTGAAGTAAGGACGCACTGTCCAGCCACTGCCTGGCATAAAAGGCATAAAGGTCGATACGCCTCGATCAAAAATTGTCGAGTCACCAGCAGGTTCTCCTCCCCCGCCAAAGAAGATAACCTCTTTCTTATTCGCGTAGGTCACGCTTGTAACCGCAAAGATTAAAATAACTAAAAAAAGCCTATTGAACATTCTTAATTCCTACTAAACGCGCTAACCAATATGCATATAAATAATCCACGCCCGACATCTCAAGCCCCGCGGCCTGCTTCGTGGTGTAATCAAAAGGATTTTCACTCCATAAAAAAGAACTCGAATAGGCCTGCATTTCAAAAACTGGATATGCATAAACGCCTTGGTACAAAGACTGAGGACTGCGATTTACCAAAGCATCTGCAGAAAGTAGCTCTCGCGGAAGCGATGAAAGGCTCCAGTTTTCATTTTTTGAATGATCGACTGTCACATCGAAACTTGGCCTAGGATAAGGTATTTCGCGCAAACTCCAAATCACTCGTGATTGTGCATGTGAAACTTTTTCCACAGGTAAATCCACAATCCCTCCTTCTCCCAGAGGAGATTTCAAGACATAGGAAAGCAGAGCTAAATCAATGAGGGGTCTTTTATAAGGCTCTAGATTTAGCCATGTTCTGTAGATGAGATTTCGATAGTATTTCTCTAAACGTTTTTCTTGAAGTGCATTTGAGATTAAAACCATTGAAGAATAATTCATTAACTCTAAATTCACTTTTCGCCAATTTACAAACCATGGTGAAGAGCTCGGGCTTTTAGTCACTTCTGGAAGCCTCATCGTGCGCAAGAACTGAAGCGCACTTTCATTGCTCACGGAACTATTTCCACTCATGAGCGTAAGCCCCAGTACAATGGACTTATGGATCTCATTTGCCTGTACAAAGTTCATTTTTTCCAAAAGATGGATCACATACCTTAGCTGGTCATGGATCGCCGCTTGCGATGCCGGAACACTGATCGCCACCCAGGAGAGGCCATGGATAATTCCGTTAAGATGCTCAGATTGCCCCCCAGGAAGCCAGATGTAGTTAGCATATCGCCCAGAGCCTCGACGCCAACCTTCTGGCAGGGGATTGGTAAGATCAAATACTGCCAAGGTTCGCGCAAAATTATTCGAAGAGTCCGATATCTCAAGCAGAGCCTGTACTCCGCGCAGGGCCTTTTTTATATTTTCAAGAGCCTCTTTATCAGGTTGCACTGAATAGCGCATACTCTGAGTTGCCAAATACAGTCCCGTGCGAAGAGCAGAATCGCGATCCGCTTCAAAAAGTTTTAAATCACCATTTAAAGAAATATAAGCGGGCGCAATCACGCCTGCTTCATTGAGATGAGAGTTCGGAGTGTTCTTGTCATAGCCTTGCGCTTTCTCGTTCAAAGTCGGAGCGTAGGCATTCCTCTTAACAACGGACTCTGCAATACTTATATCATCAGTCACTTTATTCACGATGCGAATCGCGTCTTTATTGGATCTGTAAAATTCAAAATCAGTGGGGTCTGAAACTAGATAGAGTTTTGAATTCTTAAACTCAGGCTTAGAAATATTTTTCTTTGCTAAGTCAGAACTATAGAATCCTATTTTCTTTTTCATGAACTCTGAGCTTTTAGCAAGCTCTGTCGGCATCTTTGCAAGCTGCACCTCTTGCAACACTCGCTTATCTTTCCATGAAATACTTTTTTCGATATCGCGACGAGTAGTCATCCACTCTGAGTATTGAGACCCCTTACGATCTGAGAATGAAGTTGCAAGCCCAGACTTGGCTGGCTTAAATGCCAAATCGACGCGTGCCTTATTGGTGAACTGAGAGGCATCTCTACGAATATCATTAAGCTTAGAAATAAAGTCTGCTTGAATCAATTCATACGAAATTACAATAGAGTCGTCAGCAGCTACGGCCTTACCAGTCCAAACCTCTTGAACCTTGAGGCCTTCATAGAAGTAATTGATGTATGTGATAATACGAACGACATCGAAGGTCCCATCGTTGGACTTTCTAAATTCAAGTTCGCCATTGTAGGGCCCACGAATACTCGATGTTCCTTGCAAAAACCAAATGCCTTCGACGGTGTCGGTCTGCTTAAGAGAGGCAATATCACGCGGAACCACCCGCTGCTTATGCGAGCAGGAGCTGAGCCCAAAAAGAATAAAAAAAAGAGAGATAAAAGTGAGCAAACGCATCCTTTTATTCTCTCTTTAATTGGACTTAACCTGCAGTCCTGAAAGCCAGATCCAAGCCCTTAGTACTGGACTCGATCTTCCTTTTCTTTCCACTCATTAAATACAGCCAATGCTTCTGAGTGTTCACACTGATGCATCGGAACTTTGCGATCTTTAATGTCTTTAGGGATTTCAAGATAAAGGAATTCATCGTCGAAATTAATTTCAGCAGCATCTTGGCGAGTGTTGCCGTAATAAATCTTCCCGATACGCGCCCAATAAATTGCAGATAAACACATAGGGCATGGCTCGCATGACGTGTAGATTTCTGCACCATCAAGACTAAAGTTTTTTGTATTTTCGCAAGCATTACGAATTGCCACCACTTCAGCATGAGCCGTAGGGTCATTAGCAGAAGTGACTTTGTTCCAGCCCTCACCAATGATTTGACCATCTTTAACAACCACTGCGCCAAAAGGTCCACCGGCACCGGCTTGCATATTTTTTCTAGAAAGCTCAATCGCTCTCAGCATAAATTCTTTTTTCATAGACGAACAAACTTAGGAGCATTCCCCACCCTAGTCAAGAGGGGCTTCCTGTCGACTCCATCGCAAGTCTAGTGCAATTACTTTATTTCGAGTCCGAAGCAAAGTGTTGACGATAAAGCGACCAAGCATCGATAAGTGAGGAGTCTTTAAATTGGCAATAAGCATATTCATTGCCTTTTGCATCCTTTAAGCTCAATGACTTTCCCTTTAGCAATTCACAATAAACCGATGCGGGGTTAGCCATCGACGCCCCATGGGATTTTGTGGATGGAAATTCTTGCTTGTATTTCGCCTTCGTCATTTCCAAGGCCTCGCACTTTGCATTTGGTTTTTTGATGCAAAAATCTGAAACCACGACGTCTTGATACTTAACAAGATGAATCTGTTTTCCTGAAGCTTCGGTAAGCGTAAGCTTCTCCGCACCGGATGCTGAAAGAGACATCAAAAGATTTACAGGCAAAAGAATTAGGACTCTAACAACCGCCATTATTGAAAGCTCACTTTCTAATTAGAACTTAGCTCTATTATGGTCGCTGATTTACCGGAGAAAGAAATAAAAAAAGCGAACCATCTGGTTCGCTTCTATACTTTAAGCCTTATTATTAGAAAGCTTACTTGAAATCCATGGCCAAATAATTGGAATCAAAGAGACGCCAATCACGCCAAAGATCACAATATGGAAATTCTTTTTGACGATCGGAAGGTTTCCAAAGAAATGCCCCGCTAAGACAAATGTAAAAACCCAAACGATAGCACCGATGACATTGAAAAATAGAAACTTGCGATAGTGCATAGTTCCCACTCCCGCGACAAATGGCGCAAAAGTTCTTACAATCGGAGCAAAACGAGCTGCCACAATTGTAAAGGCTCCCCAGCGATCATAAAAAGCATGAGTTTGTTCTAGATATTCCTTTTTCAAAAAGCGAGAGTTCGAATCAAATACCTTCGGGCCAACATATTTTCCAATATGATAATTGACGGTATCACCCAAGATCCCAGCGATCGTTAAAGAAATGAGAACGACCCAAAGATTCAAGCCCCCATCAACCACCGTGAAGGCACCAAGAGCAAAGAGCAATGAGTCCCCAGGCAGAAAGGGAGTCACTACCAATCCAGTTTCAGCAAAGATGATTAAAAATAAAATCACATAAAGCCATGGACCGAAGAAAGCGATCCACTGCGGAATGTGTTGATCCAAGTGAAGTATAATATCGATAAATTCCATCATAGCGTTTGATTGTTCCGATATTTACTCTAGCAGCGCAAGTGAATTGCCCCAATTCTCGAGAATTTGGCGCAGGTTGCCCAATTTGGCGTTCTCTGCTATACTGCATACTTGCGGATCTAAATTTTTCGACATGACATAAGACGGCCCGTCGGATTCGAAAAATACGCAATCTATTCAAATACATACATCTTATAAACCTATGTCTGTGAGGCTCCCTCTCAGATCGGGCCGGCTACAACCAAATGAGGTGACTTGCGTTGATTCAGTCAAACGTACAAAACAAAAGAACTCTGATTATTGGATACAATGGTGGAGTGGCTCGCGCCTTCTTAGCCCTTCTTACAACAACTCCCACTGGTAAAGACTTATTGAAAACAAACGATCGACTTTTCTTACTCGATCAAATGGACTCTGATTACCATCCCACGATCGATCGCCTCACGATTTTAGAGCCACAAAAAATTACTTCTGGCGAAGACTTAGCGAACCTCATTCAAACGCACCGACTCACAGATATTATTGATCTGTCTTCAACTGACACTGTTGATTGCACGCGCGTCTGCGACGAACTTGGCGTCAACTTCCTCTGCACCAGTGTTGAAGAGTGGCCCGAGAAAGGCTCCATTCCCACAGATCAGGCCATCGCAAGACTTCTTCCCCCGCATCGTGATGAACTTCCCAATAGTAGCCACCTCGTCGGCTCGGGAGCAAATCCCGGAATTGTGAACGCACTTGTCGATAGAGCCATCACAGAGTTTGCAAGGCGCAAAAATACTGACCCTAGCGTTGAAGCCCTGAAGCTACGCTCTATTTTAATTACTGAAAAAGATACCACTGCAGAAAAGAATGCCGACTATAATAATACGGTTTTCCCGATGACTTGGAGTCCAGAGCACTGCCTTGAAGAACTCTTCGAGCCTCGCGCCTTCTTTGCCAAGAGTGGTAAAATTTATGACTTAAACCATATCCCCACCCAACAAACCTACAGAGCTCGCTGTGGCAACGAAATGATCGAAGGCATGGCTGTCCCCCATGAGGAAACAAAAACACTGGCACGCAAGTATTCCAATGTAGAGATTGCCTTTCTCTATGAAATTCCACTGGCAGCCCGTCAAGCATTAGCATCGCGCCCAAACAAGTTAGAAATTTCTGATTGGAATATGCGACGCCTCTTTCCACCAACGACTGCCGAAATCTCTGGTTATGACCGTGTTGGTGTTTTGTTAACAAGCGAAATATACGGAGAGATGTGGATCGGCTTTGAAACAAGTGTGAATAAAGCCCTTCCCTTAGGCTCCAATGCAACTCAACTTCAAGTTGCTGCGGGTGTTTTAGCTGGCTGGAAACAATTAGGAAAGAAAAAGGGAATTCACTTCGTAGAAGATTTAGATACTGAAGAGTTTCTAAAAGTATCTGAAGAAGTTTTAGGACCCTGCTTGATTGTCTTTGATGAAAAGGCAAAAGCTCTTTCGTTAGAAGATCGTACAGTGGCGCAGGAAGCAGAAGCTCTCCTAGAAGCTTAGATAAAATAACTATGGTTCTTCCCCCTTCATGGTGGAATGCTAGGCGTTAGGACCTGAAATAAAAAGGGATCCAGTTAATTACACAAATTTCTTAAGATTTGGTTACGAAGCAAAATCTAAGAAAGCAGGTGTCACTAATGGATCCCAAATGGAAATCTACGTCTAAATTCATCCTCTTGCCAGAATTAAAAATCATAACTCACTGGCAAAGTGATAAATTCCGAACACAATATAAGTGTGCCAAAGAGTCAGAATTCGAAGTCTGCCCCAAGTGCGCAACGAAGTCCTACTCTGTCCACGATCGGAGGTGGGTTAAGGTTAAGGACCAACCGATTCGTGGATCGGGCATTTATTTAAACATATTAAAACGTCGGTTTCGGTGTCCAGGATGCAAGAAAGTCTTCACAGAGCCCGTTAGTGGCGTACGTAAAGGCTTTAGAACAACTCATCGTTATCGTCGGGGGATTAAGTGGGCTTGTGAGAACTTCCAAGATTTAAAGCGTGTGCAGCAGGCTTTTGGATGTTCGGCAGGAACTGTTTATAAAATATTTTACGAACAACTGGAGTTAAAGCTGCGCGAACGCAAGGAGAACCCTTGGCCCACGACCATAGGAATTGATGAGCATTCCTTTAAACGAGGTTTTAGGAATCGCGAGTTTGCTACGATCTTAATTGATTATCCTAAGAAGAAAATCTTTGAAATAGCTCTTGGTAAAACTGCTGATGGATTGGCATACACATTTGCTGATGTTCCTGGGCGGGATCGCGTGAAAAACGTAGTTCTAGATATGAGCGACCCGTTTAAGAAGTTTGCCAAAGAGTTTTTCCCACAAGCGCGTTTAGTTGCGGATCATTTTCATGTGATTCGTTTGCTAAATCCCATGATTAACAAAGCCCGCACAGAAATCACGGGCGACAAGCGCAGTAATCCTGTTCGAAAACTATTGCTGATGAACGGGAAGAAAAAATTAGAATATTTTGAGCGTCGCGCTTTACATGAATGGCTCGATCATCATCCGAAGCTCAAAGAACTCTATCACTTTAAAGAAGCCTTGCATGGGCTCTACCGCTGTCGCGGGGTCGATCGCGCCCGCAGGGCGCTGATCGGTATCCTTGATCGCATGGCTTTGTCTTCGTTGCCTGAGATCAAAAAACTTCGAAAAACGCTAATGAAATGGAAAACAGAGATCTTAAATTACTTTATAACGGGTTTAACTAACGGAAGAACAGAAGGCTTTAATAATCTCGCAAAACTGTTGCAGAAGCGAGCTTTCGGATTTAGAAGCTTTAAAAACTACAGGCTTCGCTTGCTAAGTTTATGATTTTTGTGTGTTTTGGATAAAGTTCCACCATGAAGTGAGTAGAACCATAACTATTGCCACAGAGTTTTTCTAAAAAGCTCTGTGGTGATCGAAAAGGCAAGAGAAGCTTTGTTCCCAACGGAATGTCTCTATCTGGAATGCAAAGCACCACATTGTCCCTCGCAAACGATAAAAGAACTTCATAGCAAAACTTCGATACGGGTAATTTACTTATTTTTTTGGGATAGAAAAAGAAATGAGGCCTAAAATGGCGGAGAGTGAGGGATTCGAACCCTCGAGCCCCGCGAAGGGCTGCCAGTTTTCAAGACTGGTGTATTCAACCGCTCTACCAACTCTCCGTCGACCGTTTTATTGGTTTTGGGGCCACTATTCAAGCAGTTGTTGGCGTTGACGCACACCGGTCATTGAAATTTATATTACCGAGTTTTTATCTGATTTCTGTCATTCCGCCCATATAGCTTTGTAAAGCCTTAGGAATCGCCACAGAACCATCTTCTCTCTGGTAGTTCTCAAGGATGGCCACAAGAGTTCTTCCTACAGCAAGACCCGATCCGTTCAATGTATGAACGAATTGAGGTTTTCCCCCAGCATTGCGATAGCGAATATTTGCTCTGCGAGCTTGGAAGTCCTCAAAGTTTGAGCAAGAGCTAATCTCTCTATACACACCTTGCCCTGGCAACCAAACCTCAAGATCAAAGGTTTTTGCTGATCCAAAACCCATATCCCCCGTGCACAAAAGCATACGGCGGAAAGGAAGCTCAAGATCCATTAAGATCTTTTCAGCATGGGAAGTAAGCTGCTCATGCAACTCGTAAGATTCCTCAGGACGACAGAAAACCATCAATTCAACTTTATCAAATTGATGCTGACGAATAAGACCCTTTGTATCGCGCCCCGCACTGCCTGCTTCTGATCTAAAACAAGGGGAGTAGGCACAAAACTTTTGCGGCAAATCTTTTTCGTCCAAGATCTCGCCATTATAATAATTCGTAACAGGAACTTCTGCCGTAGGGATAAGGTATAAATCAGATCCTTCTAAATGAAAGACATCTTCTTTAAATTTTGGAAAGTTTCCAGTTCCCAATAAGCTATTACTGTTCACCATAAATGGCGGAATCATCTCCGTGTATCCATGGTGATTTGAATGAGAGTCCATCATGAACTGAATAAGAGCTCTCTCCAAACGTGCAGCTCCACCTTTTAGAAAGGCAAAACGCGCGCCGGTGGTTTTACCAGCTCTTTCGAAATCAATAATATTTAATGCTTCACCAAGTTCCCAGTGTTCTTTTGCTTTAAAAGAAAACTTCGTTGGTTCACCTACGGTTTTAACAAGAGTATTGTCTGCTTCAGATGAGCCCACAGTGACAGAGCTATGAGGCTTGTTCGGTAGAACCAAGGCTAAGTTTAAAACTTCAGTATCAGCTTCAGCCGCTTTGTTCTCTAAATCTTTTACTTGGCCCTTTAAAGTTTCAACCTCTGAAAGAATGGCAGAAGCATCTTTACCTTCACGCTTTAGTTTTCCAATTTCACCACTAAGTTTATTCTGCTGAGCTTTTGCCGTCTCAGCTTGCGTGATAATTTCTTTTCTTTTTTTATTGAGTTCTACAATCTGATCTAAAATATCAATCGATGAGCCCCGATTGATAAGACTCTGTCTATACTCATCATAATAAGAAGTGCCGGTTTCAGATTTGCGCTCAAGAGCTTTAATATCGATCATCTCAAATGTCCTCTATCTAGGGTGCGACCAAAATATACATTCTTAAGAGCATTGCCACAAGAACACAAATGAGATCGAAAATTAAAATCTTACTCAGACTCCAAGTGCTTAATATGCGGATCATAGCGACCATAATGACCACCGTTCCAAACATTAACGCAAAGGTGCCATAGTCCATCAACTCTTGCCCTATGAGCGATAGCACAAGCCCCAACATCAACCCTGTCAGGAATCGAATGAAGAAATGGAAAAAAGATAAGGATGAGGTTTTAACCCCTTCCTGTGCCTGACTTGCGTAGTCTCTCATTTTGTCGCCAATTGCCACAGATGCCTCTTTATTTTTGTATTACATACCTAAACGCGAAAGTTTACTCTCGACCTCAGCTCGATCCGGAGCGTTCGGTGAAAGTCCTAAATACTTACTATAGGCGGTTCCTGCAGAGCGAAGATCACCCTTCGCCTCGTAGATCGCCCCTTGCTCTCTATAGATTTCAGCATAACCACTTTCGCGCGCAGCTGCCAAGGTTAACATATCCTCAGCCACATCCAGCGAACCCGAAAGGCGATAGCATGTTGCCGACTTCACATAGATATCTGCTCCTTGAGGGCGAAGCTTCATCGCATGAGAATACTCCCCAGCGCACTCTGCATACTGCCTGCGGGCAGTAAACACTTCGGCCGCAAGAATATATGAATCGGCCACGTTTGGATTTATTTTCTTTTCCGCCTTAGAAGCCTCTAATGCTGTCGTAAAGTCTCCGGATGAAAAAGCCGCCTTACCGATATAGTAATAAGTTCGCGGGTAATTAGGATTTAAGCGCTGCACACGCTTGAACTGCTGAATGGCTTCATCAAAGCGACTGGTTTCAAGGTAGAGCAAGCCTGCTTGAAAAAGCGCTTCCGCATCCGATGGATCAATCACCGCTGCGCTTAAGAAAGCTTTTAGAGCCTTATCATTTAATCCCAAGGCTTTCTCACTCTCACCAAGACCTAACCAGGCTACTTTACTGCGTGGATCAAGCTCTACGACTTTTTCATAAACATCACGGGACTGATTATAGCGATCTTCAAGCTTATAAATTTCTGCTAAGGCAATTTTATAATCTAGTGTGTACGAGAAGCGCTTAATCAGCTCATTCAAATAGTTGATTCCCGATTCCGCCCCGTTGGTTTGCGCAAGCATCTTGGCGTAGTTCACTTGGGCTTCTGGATTTGTCGCATCAATCTCTACAGCTTTGGTCGCAAAACGAATTGCGTCTTTCATAGCTGCCTCTTTGCGATCAATCTCTTTCTTATTCACCGGTAAAATCGAACGAGCTAAAATGCCATTGGCTTTTGAAAGAAGGATGTAAGTTTCAATGTCACCATCATAGGACTTCACTGAACGAGAAGCGTAGTTGATCGCTCCCACCATATTGTTTTTTCTAAACTCTAACAGTGCAAGGCCTCTTAAGATCTCATAGTTATTCGGAGATACGCGCATCGCATTCGTTAAAACTTTTGTAGCTCCAACAAAATCAAATCGCTTCGACATATAATCTGCCTGCAGGACATAGGCGGAAACTAATTTAGGCTCTGCTTTCATTGCCTTATTCAGCCATTCAATGGCCTCGAAGCTCTGATTAAGTTGCCACAGACATTTCGCGGCTTTCATCGCGGCAGTTCCATTTTTAGGATCCACCTCAAAGGCTGCTTTAAATTCTGCTTGAGCCGCTAGACAATCCCCCTGCCTAACATACTGATCCCCAAGATAAAGAAGCTCGTTATTCTTTCCAGCCTCTCCCTTCACTTTGTCAGATCCACCTAAGCGAATCACCATCTGGCGAAGTTCGGAGTTATTAGGATTTAATTGATAACCTCTTTGCGCAGCCTCAAGTGCTTTTGCCTTTTCACTTCTTAAAAGTAAAATTTCTGAAAGAACGTAAAGACCATCTGCTTCTGTTAATTGATTGATCTTTGCTTTTTCCGTCATTGCAGAGCTGAGATATGTGTAAGCCGTGTCAGACTTCTTAAAGCCTCTATATTCTAAAATTCCCAGAAGAACTTTAGCTTCGCGATGTTTGGAATTCTTTTGCAGCACATTCTTTAAATATTTCGAAGACTCAAGATATTCGCCTCTATCTAAAAGAAGACGCCCCAAGAGGACCTGCGGCCTTAACCATTTATCCCAAAACTGAATCGACTTTTCAAAGTAGGGGACTGCGTTTAGAAAATCTCTTTCACCCTCTAAAAGCTCTGCTTTAAAGGCATACATGACTGGCAGTAATGAAAAGGACTCGTTGCTTTCTAAGGTCGCCTCAACGACGCCCTTTGCTTCTTTATAGCGCCCCGCTGTTAGCAACTTCACGGATTCACAAACTTGTCCGAAAGGACTCACCACGTTGATAGCGCGGGCTCCTTGAGTCACTTGTGCGATGGTTCGAATGTCTTGCGCATCTTGAACCGCGAAGGGCCAAAGCTGTTTGTAGACAACGCACAACAACCCTCGCACCTCAATATTCATAGGTGCGCCTTCGATAATTGAAACCAACTTATTCTGAGCCGACACATAAGATTCATAGGTGTCTTGCTCCATCGCTAGAAGGGCTTCATTGAGTTTTTGTTTAACTTGCGTATCGGATAAAGTTCCTGAAGAGGGACCTGGAGCCAATAAATGCTGCTTGTCTCCGGAAGACGGGGATGAGTCCCAGAAAAATGCCACGACCAATATCATCGCCAATGCGATGAATACTAGCGGAAGGCGAAGACGCTTTTTTAAATCATCACTCTCAGTTTCTTTTAAGTTCGATAGTTCAATCACCCCATCATTGCCACCCCCTTGAGGACTCTGCCTCTTTGGCAAAGTCGGAGCCGCAATTTCCTGAGGGCGATCAAAGACATCCACTTGGTGTTTTGGTTTTTCAATTTTTAGATTCGCTAATTGATTCGGAGTTATCGGCCCCGTATTTTCTTGCGAAGCCGAAGGCTTTGCCTGCGAGTTGGGCCGAGGCATTGACGAGATCACCGTCTCCGCCTCCATCTTCTGCGCTTTCTTAGGATCTACCTCAACAACGCCCTCAAGCGCTTCTAAAAGTTTATCGTAGAACGCAGGCTCTCGGCTGATCTGAGTCCACTGACCATCAGGCAACTTGGAAATCATCTCTTGGCCAGAAAAAATCCCCTCGCCAATCATTCGCAAGATAGCATCTGTGGAGTAAGGTCCTTTGACCTGACCCATGCGTGTTTTTACAACCCAAGTGACCTGTATACGTGAAGACATAGATACTTGATTATACTTGGAATTTAACAAAGGAGTACCATGAGCAGGAACAGGCCGCTCACTCTGTACCTAGGTCTAAAATGGAGCTCCCTAAGCTGGTTCCAAATCAGAACCCCCGTTCCATTCTGGCATTGCTAGAAGAGGCTGTTTTTCATCCAAACTTCCGCATTTTAGACCTTAAATCCAATTTAAAGCAGTTATAGGCCATTTCTCATTTTGGCACACTCATTGCTGTATAGACTTATAGTGTTTTAGATTTTGTGAGTTTTTAGGAGAAACACAGTGATTAAAAATGCTCTTATTGCGATTTACATCTTAGCGGCTTTAGCAATTTCAGTTGTTGCTCGCGCGGGTGTATTTACGAATCACGCTCTTGAAAATGAAACTTATTCTACAGAAGCTGATGGCTACAATTTCAAAAACTATATGGGTGAAGTTGTTGTTCTTCAAAATGGTTCGTTTGCTCTGATCGCAGAAGACAATCGAATGATGAATCTGAAGTCTGAGTTAGATCTAACTGCGTTTGTTGGTTTGAATGTAATGATTAGCGGTATTGAACTTGAGCATCAACTGGCTCCCAATTACGAACTAGAATCTGTGGATCCCCTCCCTGGGTTCGCTTCTGGGAATAAAGCAGTTGTTTTCTTTGTGTTTGGTATCAGCGAGGTTATTGAATAACTTCGTAATCATGTAGTAGGGTCTCAGCCCCCATCCCCTCCGGAGGCTGAGACTTGTTTTTTTGCCTCTTCCAAAGACCTACGGATCCCCCTCCTTGTAGGTCTTTTTTTTTGCCTTTTACTCAGTTCTTTTAATCAAAGCACCTAAGCTCGACAACTTGTCCTCTAGCTTTTCATAGCCGCGATCCAAGTGATAGATACGATTCACAACTGTTTCACCTTTAGCAATCAAGCCAGCTAATACCAGCGAAGCACTCGCACGAAGATCTGTAGCCATAACAGGAGCCCCTGTTAATTCATCAGGGCGGCCACGCACAACTGCCACGCGAGTTTTAGGAGTGATATCAGCACCAAGACGAATCAACTCTTGAACGTGCATAAAGCGATTCTCAAAAACAGTCTCAGTGATAACACTTGTTCCATTTGCAACCGTCATAAGAGCCATGAATTGCGCTTGAAGATCTGTTGGGAAAAGTGGGTGAGGAGCAGTTGTGATATCCACAGCATCCCATGTTTGAGCTGGAAAGATTGTTAAAGAATCAGTTCCTACCTCAATTTTAAAACCACTTTCTTTCATCTTTAAAATTAATGCCTCTAAGTGATCTGGTACACATTTCTTAACTGTGACCTGCCCCTTTGTGATAGCACCAGCAATCAATAAAGTTCCTGCCTCGATACGATCTGGCATAATAGAATGCTCTGCAGGAGTTAGTTTTTCAACTCCATCAATCGTGATCACACTGCTACCGTGACCCGTGATTTTTGCACCCATCTTGATAAGGTATTCTGCTAAATCAACGATCTCAGGTTCTTTTGCAGCGTTTTCTAAAATCGTACGACCCTCTGCAAGTGCTGCAGCCATCATCACGTTTTCAGTTCCACCCACCGTCACAGTTTCAAAAAGAAAGCGTGAACCATAGAGCTTTTTAGCTGCAGCATGAACGTAACCTTCTTTTTGAGTTACTTCAGCACCAAGAGCTTTAAATCCTTCCAAGTGTAAATCAATAGGGCGGCTACCGATAGCACAACCACCCGGCTGAGACACAACAGCCTCACCATACTTTGCTAACAATGGACCCATACAAAGAAAGCTTGCACGCATCTTACGAACCAAGTCGTAGCTTGCTTCGTAAGAATCAATTTTTGAAACCTTAATGCGCAAACGATCGCCATCCCAACGAGCTTGGCATCCAAGGCTTTCTAAAAGCTCAATGGTTGACTCGATATCTTTTAGCTTGGGTACGTTTGCAAATACGTGTTCACCCTCTGCTAGAAGAGTTGAAAATAAAATTGGAAGAGCTGCATTCTTTGCACCACTCGTCGCCACTTCGCCTTTAAGAGGGCCATTGCCCTTAACTATCATTTTATCCATGTTTTACTCCACGAATGACTCTATCACGTCCATCAAGGTCTTTGACGACATTTATTTCGTTAAATGTTTTTAAGTTTTCAAAATGAGTGCGCATCGCAGAACCTTGAGTCAGTCCCATTTCCATCAACACCAATGAGTTATTCGATAGATACGGACAATATCCTGCTGACCAATCTCTTAATAATGCGAGGCCTTCATCTTTGGCATAGAGCGCCGTATGCGGTTCGAATTTATTCACCGCAACCTCTACGCCAGGATCTCCTTCAGCAATGTAGGGTGGATTCGATACAAAAAGATCAATCGAATCTTTTCCAATAAAGCTTTTGTAAGCTGACATAACATCATCAAAGTTTGCGGCGTCTGTATTTAAGAATTGAACTCGCTCCATAACACCAAGATCTTCGGCGTTTTTCTTAGCAAGCGTAATTGCATCTTCTGAAAGATCGACGGAGATGAGTTTCGCACTTGGTAAATTCATAAGCAATGTCAGTCCCACGCACCCCGTACCGGTTCCAAGATCTAAGATGCCAATCTCAGACGCTTGATCTTTGGCCCATTGAAGTGCTTCTTCGATGATATGCTCTGTCTCGGGGCGAGGGATTAAAACGGCTGGTGAAACGGAAAAACGCAAATTATAGAAATCGCGATAGCCAAGGATGTAGGCGACCGGCTCCCCCGTCGCTCGACGGCGCACCAATTCACGCAACCCCGCCAGTTCTTGTTCAGAAAGCGGCTGATCAAAGCGCACATAGAGTTGAATGCGTTCGATTTTCAGGAAATGCGCAAATAGCAACTCCGCATCTAAGCGCGGAGTCTCAATTTTTTTATCTTTAAAAAATGTAACTGTTTTATCTAATACTTCTTTTAACTTCATTTTTTATGCAGAGGTTTGGCGTTTAAGTGCCTCTGCTTGGAAGTTAGCAACGAGTGGGTCAATCAGCAACTCAAATGCGCCACCCATGACTTGATCCAACTGATGAATCGTTAAACCGATGCGGTGATCGGTGATACGAGTTTGTGGGAAATTGTAAGTACGAATACGCTCGGAACGATCTCCCGTTCCGATTTGCTCCAAACGAGCGTCAGAAGCTTCTTTGCGCGCTCTGTCGTCCTCGATCTGTTGCAATTTTGCATACAAGATCTGGAAAGCACGCTCTCTATTAGAAGACTGGGATTTACCTTCCTGACACTTCACATCGATTCCTGTCGGTAAATGTACAACACGAACCGCAGACTCAGTTCTATTGACGGACTGACCACCCGAACCTTGCGAGCGCATTGTTTCAATACGCACATCAGACATTGGGATTTTGATCTCTGTTTCTTGAACTTCAGGAATTACGGCGACAGTCACCGTTGAAGTGTGAACGCGACCAGCTGCTTCTGTTTCCGGAACACGCTGAACACGATGAACACCACTTTCATATTTCAATTTACTAAATACAGAATCACCACTTACAACGGCAATAATCTCTTTAGCACCGCCTACGTTCCCTTCGGAGAAAGAAAGCATTTCAACTTTCCACCCTTGAGAACCTGCGTAGTGAACGTAACCTCTGAACAGCTCATCCGCAAAAAGGGCCGCTTCATCTCCGCCAGCACCTGCGCGAATCTCTAGAATAATATTTTTATCGTCGTTAGGATCACGTGGAATAAGGGCAATCTTCAATTGAGTTTCAAGCTCCGGAAGCGCATCCTCTAACTCTTTAACTTCTTCGCGAATCAACTCGCGCATTTCAGGATCTTGTTCTGAAGTTAAAAGCTCTTTGCTCGCTTTTAGATTTACAGTTTTCTTTTTAAAATCCCTGTAAACAGTGACGATCTTCTCAAGGTGCCCAAGTTCTTTCATCAAGGCTTGGTATTCTTTTTGGTTAGAAGCAATATCGGGTCTTTGAAGAGCCATATTGACCTCTTCATAACGTGATTCTACTTCATCCAACTTTGAAAACATGGGGCAACTCCCGAAAGATCTCTAAAATGCGAAAACTCAAACAAAAATGCGGCTCCAGACTGAAACCGCATTTATACAAACATGGTAATTTAATCCCCAAAAGGGACTCGTTACTACTTTTTGCCGTAACGTTTGTTGAAACGGTCGATACGACCTTCAGTATCCATTACACGCTGTTTGCCAGTGAAGAAAGGGTGAGACGCAGAAGAGATCTCAACTTTGATCAAAGGATATTCTTTACCATCTTCCCATTTAACAGTCTCGCTAGAGTGAAGAGTTGAAGTTCCTAAGAACTGGTAGTCACAAGAAATATCTTTAAATACTACTGTATTTACTTTGGGATGTAGGTTTTGTTTCATGACCTGATTCCTTTTAAAAAATTTAACCTATGGGTCCGTTATTATAAGACGATAGGGTTTAACATACCCAGAAACCCGTGTCGAGCAGTAATCGCCGCTTTTATTGGCAACAGGGCCCTAAGATAACTCGAGTTTCCGTATAATTTGTAAAGATTTCAACAAGTTAAGCTGAAACCACATTTCCCCCTAGAGGATTATGTAGGTCCAGACATCGCTTTCAAGAAATCCGCATTTGTCTTCGTGTTTTCAACTTTATCTAACAAGAACTCCATCGCATCAACAACGTTCATCGGCGCTAGAACTTTTCTTAGAATCCACAGGCGGTTTAGATCTGCTTTTTCTACAAGAAGGTCCTCTTTACGAGTGCCTGATTTATTGATGTCCATGCAAGGGAAGATACGTTTTTCCATAAGCTTACGATCCAAATGAATCTCCGCATTACCAGTACCTTTAAATTCCTCAAAGATAACTTCATCCATACGCGATCCGGTATCGATAAGAGCCGTTGCGATGATTGTTAAAGAACCACCCTCTTCAATGTTTCTGGCAGCACCAAAGAAACGCTTCGGTTTGTGAAGAGCATTAGAATCCACACCCCCCGATAAGATCTTACCTGATGGAGGAACAACCGTATTGTAAGCGCGCGCCAAACGAGTGATTGAATCCAGAAGGATCACCACGTCATGCTTATGCTCCACAAGACGTTTTGCTTTTTCGATAACCATCTCTGCAACCTGAACGTGACGTGTAGGTGGCTCATCAAACGTTGATGAAACAACTTCGCCTTTCACAGTTCTTTGCATGTCGGTGACTTCCTCAGGGCGTTCATCGATCAATAGAACAATCAGCTTTACCTCAGGATGATTTGTCGTAATGGCGTTAGCAATTTGCTGCATTAAAACAGTTTTACCTGTTCTTGGCGGAGCAACGATCAACGCTCTTTGACCTTTTCCAAGTGGCGCCATCAAATCAACAACGCGAGTCGTGTAGTCACTAGGAGTATGCTCAAGCTTAAGTCTCTCATTTGGATATAGAGGAGTTAAGTTGTCGAAAAGAATTTTATCTTTTCCTTTTTCAGTTGTTTCGAAATTCAGCGAATCAACTTTTAAAAGTGCAAAATATCTCTCGCCCTCTTTTGGAGGACGTACCGTTCCCGTAACAGTGTCGCCCGTTCTTAAGCCAAAACGGCGAATTTGCGATGGGCTTACATAAATATCATCCGGTCCTGGAAGATAGTTATAGTCAGGAGATCTTAAGAATCCGTATCCATCTGGAAGGATTTCTAAAACACCCGATCCATAGATATCTTGGCCAAGCTTTGCGGCACGTTTTAAGATCTCAAAGATCATATCTTGACGGCGCATACCTGCGGCGTTTTCGATTTTTAGCTTTGTTGCAAGCTCAGTTAGTTGCGTGATGTTTTTAGATTTAAGATCTTTTGACGATAGCCATGTTTTTTCTTCGTCTGTCAGCTGAATATCAGCAAGATCCACCTCTTGTGTTTGCACAGGAGGGTTTGAGTGACCATCATCACCTTGCGGTTGACCTTCATCGCGATATTTATCGTGGCGATCATTTCTGAAATCACGGCGAGAATCGTTGCGATCGTGTCTGTGACCACCGCGACCACCGTTATTTCTATCTCTATTATCTCTGTTATCACGATTATTAGGTCTGAACTCGCGGCGTTGCGGGCGATCCATTCTTTGATTTTGTTGCTGTTGTTCAGTAGGTGCTGCGGCTGTTGCGGCTTCTGGAGTACTTTCCGGAGATGGGGCTGAGGCTGCTGCGGCTGGGGAGTTGTTTTCTGCAGGGCTTGGGGCTGATGAGCTGCCAGTGTCTTCGCTTTTGGCTTTAGTCTCTTCTGCCGTTGGACTCGCTTTAACTCGCGTGCGTTTTTTAACGACTTCTACGCCTTGTGAATCTTTAGGTTCAGACAAACAAATTCTCCTTGTGTGGGAAACTCTGGAATAAGAAAGATCTCTAACTAAATTAAGATTGGAAGCTTGATCCGATTGGAACGAAACTATCGCGGTTACAGCCTAACTTTGTGCGATAGGACCTTGCCTTGTCAATGGAAAAGCTTTTTTCGGATAATTTTTTTTCCTCAATCAACCAGAGCCTATAATTCATTATAAACAATTGATAACAATGGCCTTTTAGCAAACTCATTCAGCCTCAAGAGGGCTTTCGCCGCCTTAAAATCTTGTCACTTTTTCTATTTTTGAGACTCTTTCACGTCTTCCCAGACTTTTGTAGATACAGATTCACAATATTTCGAGTTTTCAAAAAGATTCGTCAATTCGCATACTTTGAAAGCCCTAATGTCCAAGGAGTTTTCAAAAAACCCAATCCCTTTGCTCATATTTTGTACTTTTCCGCTCAACATTTATTTCAGACTTCCGAAAGGAGGTTATCATAATAATAAGCATAAGGAGTTATAAGTGGAGGATACAATCAACGTTCCGGCACCAAGAACCCCTCTTAACCTAGAGGTTTCTTTCAAGCGGAGCTATGCCCGCGAGGAAACAAAAGGCACGCTTAAGAATATTAGCATCACTGGAGCCTTTCTTGAGTTTGAAGGTGGAAACGTTAGAGCCAACGAAAAGCTAAATTTAGTTTTCGTTGTTGCTGGACGGGAAAGAAAAGTCGCTGCACATGTTATTTGGGCCAATTCCGCAGGCTGCGGCATTAAGTTTATGCCGGCGAATAATCGTGACGTTCAGATCGTCGATGATCTCATTTATTTTGTTGAGAACCATCGCACAGATCGACGCTCACTGATGGATTCGATTTTTAAAAAGGTCGGATAGATCAATTATCTTTTCTAAAAACAAAAAGAGCGAGATTTCCCTCGCTCTTTTTGTTTATTATTATGTACCTACGTGAGTGTTATCCATTGCTTGCTGCTCAAGCTCTCTTTGTCTGCGCTTCTTACGAATCACAACTAGAGCTGCTAAGCCAGCTGCCGCAATCCCAACAATTCCTAGAACCATTGTGGAATCATTGTCCACGCCCGTCGTATCTTCCGCTAAATGCTGCTGCGGAGGCGCTGGCGGATTGATCGATTCAACTGGTGGCGGTGGTGGTGGAGCCATGTTGTTATCATATGCATAGTCAGACGGAGGTGGCGGTGGCGGAGCCATATCTCCATGATCCATCTCTGGCATCGGCGGTGGTGGAATATCACCTTGAGCCTGCTGAGAGTAATCTTCACCTTGATTCATATACTGATCTTGATATGCATCTTGCGCTGGTGGAGGAGGAATAGATCCTACAACCTCTTGTCTCTGAGAGTAGTCTTCAGTTGGAGCTTGCTGTTGATTGTTCTGTGCCATTGCAGCACCGCCAGCACTTCTCCAGTAACGAAGCTCAGTTCCCGCTTGAAGTGCGCCTTTGGAATCAACCGTATTGCTTGACCAAACTTCTTTCCAAGCCCCATCGTAGCCTAAAAGATCTTTTGAAAGTGTACGAATATTATCACCTGATTGAGCTACGTAAACTTCAGGTGTCATGCCGTTGTCTTCGAAATAAGTTAAAACCTTAGCATTGTCGTCTGGACGATTTGGAGAGTTGTAATAAACTTTATCTCCAGGACGTACTTCACGAGATGCGTATGTTGGGTTACCACGCTTCAATTCTGAAGTGCGATCTGAACCATAAATTTTTTCGCTGATTCCTGCAAGAGTATCGCCTGGGCGAGCGAAGTAAACTGTATTAAACCAGCTCTTTCCAACTTTCCAAGGCTCAGCTGCGACTTTTTGCAAGGGGATATTCACTTTTGGAGCCGGGGCTTCGTTATCAACAAATGTTGTCGAGTTATCGGCTACAGATGTTGCTGTTTCAGAAGAGGCATAGCTATCAGCAGAATAAGAAGGTGTGCTCTCTGTATAAGATGGAGTTGTCTCTGTCGTTTCCGCAAACGGATCTGCTGGCAAAGAATCACCAACATCCGCCACATCCATAGAAGGAGTCGTATCTGCTAGAGAAGTGTCAGTGTGAGTTTCGCCAAGAGCGTCTTCTGGAAGGTGATCACTCAAAAGAGAATCATCGGCTGCGATCTCAAGAGCGTCATCACCCTCAAGTCTTTCTAAATCAGCAGCATCCATATCAGCGGCGATATCAGAATCGCTTTGATTATTCTTAGAAGTACAGCTCGTCACCTGGAAGGCTAGGCCGAAGCACGCTAATAAGATTGCGAGTTTTTTTATCATGTGTTTCATCCTTGAGTGATGCTAAGAAACATTCTGTTTCAGTTCAGCGTTACTAACACTTTAAAAGTAATCACGGGATACAGGCAAATATTAATCCTTTTTCCCTAGACTTAAGTTAATTGGATTTGAGGATCTTCATCTTCACGCCGGCTTTGATTTTGTTTCTTGCGAACCAGCCTGATTCCATTTCAAGGGCATACATCGCCGGTTTTTCGCTGGCGTAAGAGGGCAGGTCGTGGTCCGACACGCCCTTTCCAGATTTCATTTCTTGGATATTGATGAGCTCACCTTTTTTATTAAAGAAGGCGATAGATAAATCAATTAGTGTGTTCTTCATCCAAAAGAATCGTGTTTGCTCGTTAGGAAAAATAAACAGCATACCCGAGTCCTTCTCTAAGGACTCTCGTCCCATAAGACCTTGCTCGAACTGAGCAGGGGTCTGGGCCACTTCTACGACTAAAGTCTTGCTTCCAAGCTGGATCTTCTTTTTTTCAAAGGATTCTTTGGCAGAGGCAAATTGAACAATAAATAGACTTAAAAAAACGAACGCAAAAGATTTAAACTTTAAAGCGTCTAAAAATCTCCATTGCAACACCATAGCGAACACCTTTCGTAGAGACTCTGAATGATTTCATTTTCAAATTATGAAGCACAGCCGACAAAATTGCTGTTCCTGCAAAAATGATATCAGCACGACCACCAAGTTGATACCGAGTCTTTTTTTCCTCGACTGTTGTCGTTGCGAAGATATTCTTCCAGTAATCTAAACGCTCTACCGGAAAGTCATAGCTATCAATCTTCATGGCATCAAAGCCACCAAGCTCAATGGCCGCAATAGACGTCGGCGTTCCCGCAACGGCGATGACCTCTTCAATCTCAATGGTCTGAAGTTTTTGAAGATATCTTTCTGTCGTTGTCTGAATATATTCTTCCAGATTTTTCTGATCCACTAAAGGAACCGGCTGCTGCGTGATGAATCTTTCAGTCAATCGCACGCCACCGATATCAAAACTTATTTTCTCTTCGATGCGTTGATCCTTGCCAACGATTAGCTCCGTTGAGCCTCCGCCGATATCAATAATCATACGTCGATGCTTGGGCGAGAGCCCCAGAGTTGCCCCTTGAAAAGAAACTCGCGCCTCATCATCCCCAGGGATAATTTCTATAGGAATTCCAAGATCATTCCCAATGGCAAATAGCTCGTGGCCATTTTTCGCATCCCTAGCCGCTGAAGTAGCAGCCGCTAGGACATGATCCACATTCTTTGCATCAATGACTTTTTTGAATTCTGAAAGACAGGCCCTTGCTCTTGAAAGAGCGTCTGGATGAAACTCCCCAGACTTATCCACATCTTGCCCTAGTCTAACGACTTCAGATCTATCTTCAACAACAGTGAATTCACCGTTCTCTGAGATATCCGCTATCAGGCAAAGAAATGTATTTGATCCAAGATCAAGGGCTGCGACTCTCATTACTTCAATTTTTCCAAAAGAATCTTGTTCACAAGCTCGGGATTCGCCTGACCCTTAGAAGCTTTCATCACAGCACCAACAAAGAATCCAAAAAGATTCTTTTTCTTACCCGTTTTGTGATCTTCAACGTTTTGCGCGTTGGCTGCTAAGACTTCATCGATAATTTTCTCGATCGCTGCCGGATCAGAAATCTGTACAAGACCTTTTTCCTTAACAATAACCTCAGGATCTTTTCCTGATTGCCACATTTCAAGGAATACAGTCTTTGCAATCTTTCCAGAGATCGTTCCTTTATCAATCAAGGCAATCATCTGTCCAAGCTGCGCCGGCTTAATAGGGGAGCTTAAAACATCTAGGTTCGCCTGATTTAATTCACGAAGAACTTCTGTCATCACCCAGTTTGAAGAAGCTTTGAAGTTTCCAGATACCTTTGCAGTCTCTTCATAGAAATCAGCCAAAGCTTTTTCTGCAGTTAAAACTAAAGCATCATATTCTGGAAGTCCGTGGGACTCTTGAAATCTAAATGCACGCGCTCTTGGAAGCTCAGGCAGTTCATTGCGATATTTAGTAAGCATCGCCTCTGTCACAATGACAGGCATAAGATCTGGCTCTGGGAAATATCTATAATCTTGAGCATCTTCTTTTGCACGCATCGCTACGGTGCGATTTTTATCTGGATCCCAAAGTCGAGTCTCTTGATTGATCTTTTCACCTGATTCAATAGCATCAATCTGTCTATCAATTTCAAACTCAATCGCCTTTTCAACGAATCTAAAGGAATTGATATTCTTAATCTCTACTCTTGTTCCAAATTTTTCGCCTGGCTTACGAACAGAGACGTTGCAATCGCAGCGCATAGAGCCCTCTTCGAGGTTTCCATCACAAACATCCAAGTAACGCACAATCTGACGAATCGTACGACCGTACTCGGCCGCTTCTGCTGGAGTTCGTAGATCTGGTCCCGTCACAATCTCAAGCAAAGGAATTCCCGCGCGATTATAATTGATCAGCGTGTATTCACCATGATGATTTGATTTACCCGCATCTTCTTCCATATGAGCACGAGAAATAGTTACAGTCTTTTCAACACCGTCGACTTTAAAAGTCACGGAGCCATTTTCACAGATAGGTTCATCGTGTTGAGAAACCTGATAACCCTTGGATAAATCTGGATAGAAATAATTCTTACGCGCAAATACGGATTTTTTGCGAATTTCACAGCCCAATGCAAGACCGGTCTTGATTGAATACTCTACTGCCTTCTTGTTTAACGTCGGCAGCGTCCCTGGCATACCAACGCTGATCGGAGATGTATTTTCATTATCTCCGGCATCGAACGCTGTCGAATCTGCGCAGAACATCTTTGTTGCTGTACTTAGTTGAACGTGGATCTCGATACCAATAACAGCTTCATAACCTCTATATAACATGTGGACGCTTTCCTTTCACGTCTGAAGCACCCTCAAGAGCGCAAGCAACATTCAGCATTTTTTGTTCTTCAAAGTGACCCGCCGTCAGCTGCACGCCGATTGGCAAGCCTTGCTCAGACATTCCAAAAGGAACGCTCATTCCTGGCAGACCTGCTAAATTCGTCGAAGTCGTGAAGATGTCATTCAAGTACATCGTCAATGGATCTGAAGAGCGCTCGCCAATTTTAAATGCTGGCGCCGTTGTCACAGCACTTAGGACAACATCACACTTTGAGAATACATCCATGAATTGATTTGTGATCAAGCGGCGCACTTGTCCTGCTTTTCTAAAGTAAGCGTCATAAGATCCTGCGGAAAGACAATATGTTCCCAACATGATTCGACGTTTAACTTCAGAGCCAAATCCTTCGCCACGATTTCTTCCATAGAATTCATCAAGGCTGATAGCTGATAGATTTTCAAAGTTTGCACGGTAACCAAACTTGACACCATCATACTTTGCTAAGTTAGAAGAGGCTTCACTAGCTGAAACCAAATAATAAACCGGTACGGCGTGTTCTACTAACGGAACAGAAACTTCGATAATTTCTGCACCCATAGATTTCAAAGTCTCTACAGCTTTATCTACAGTTTTTTGCACGTCAGGGTGAATTCCCGCTGACGAGTATTCCTTCATCAAGCCGATTTTCAATCCCTTAACGTTCGCAGTTAAATCTTTGCTCCACTGAGGAACTGCTCTTTGACTGGTCGTAGAATCCATTTCGTCAAAACCTGAAATCACTTCCATTGTAAGTGCGGCATCTTTCACAGTGCTTACCATCGGACCAGCTTGATCCAATGAAGAAGCATAAGAAACAATACCATAACGGCTCACACGGCCATATGTAGGCTTCACTCCTACAATACCGCAGAAGTTAGACGGTTGACGAATAGACCCACCCGTATCAGTTCCCAAAGTTCCAGCAACTAGTCGTGCTGATTGTGCAGCGGCAGAACCACCTGAGCTTCCTCCAGGAACACAATCAAGATTCCACGGATTCTTTGCAGCCCCATGATATGAGGTCTCGTTTGAAGAGCCCATTGCAAATTCATCTTGATTAAGTTTTCCCATAATAACGATGCCCGCATCCTTGAGACGCTTAACAACTGTGGCGTCATAAGGTGGAACAAAGTTTTCTAACATTTTCGATCCAGCAGTCGTGCGTAGACCCTTCGTGCAAAACATTTCTTTAAGGCCGAAAGGAACTCCCGCAAGAGCCCCCACATTTTCACCTTTTGCTATTTTAGCGTCGATAATTTCAGCTTCTTTTAAAGCATTCTCATTGATTGTTGTGAATGAGTTTAACTGCTTATCCAAAGTCTCAATACGGCCCTTGAAGTGCTGCGCAACTTCTTTGGCACTGACCTTTTTTGATCGAACAGCTTCTGCGATTTCAGATATAGATGCGTGTGTTAAATCCACGTTAGATCACTCCCAAAAATTAAATTGCCGGTGGCACTTTAAATAGATTGCCAACGCGTGAAGGCGCGTTCTGTAACATTTCTTCTGCCGTGAATTCTTTTTGAACTTCATCTTCGCGCCAGAAAGCTTCAATTTCTGTTGGTGTCACAAGAGGCTCTACGCCCTCTGTTGGTACTTGGCTGATTTTTTCAAAGTGTGCCAAAGCCTTACTTAGTTGCTCGCTATAGGACTGAGCTTCTTCTTCTGAAATTTTTAGTCGAGCTAAATTTGCAATATGCTCGATTTGACTTTTGTCGATCACAATAACTCCCCTTTAGGATTTGCAATAAAATATACTGTTAACAGTCGTTCTGTCACTCTGGGCGGCGCTTCAAGAAAAGATTTATTAACCGACTCCCTAAAACTGATGGACGCCCCGAAACTCCAGTTATAAGTTAGGGCTATGTCCAAAAAGCGCCACGAAGAGTTAAAAAAGATCATCAGCCATCATGATTACCAATACCACGTACTGGATCAGCCTCAGATTTCAGATCATGAATATGATATGCTTTTTGCCGAGCTAATAAAATTAGAATCAGCAAGTCCCGAGAAGCTAGACCTTAGCAACTCTCCTAGCCAACGCGTAGGGGCAAGCCCTTTAAGTGCCTTTGAAAAAGCCGCCCATCGTCTTCCAATGCTTTCCTTATCCAACAGCTTTAGCGATGAGGATATTTATGACTTTAACGAGCGCGTTCAAAAGGGTCTTAACACCCAAGAGACCATTGAATATCTGTGTGAACCCAAGTTTGATGGGCTTTCCCTTGAGCTCGTCTATGAAAATGGAACCCTTACCAAGGCCATCACTCGTGGCGATGGCACCATCGGCGAAGATGTTACGCAGAATGCTAAAACCATTCGCAATATCCCTCTGCTTTTAAATACTGACAATCCTCCAAGTTTGCTAGAGGTACGCGGTGAAGTGCTTATGTTAAAAAAGGACTTTGCCGTGCTTAATGAGGCTCAACAAGAAAGCGGCCTCCCAGTTTTTGCCAACCCTCGAAATGCAGCAGCAGGATCTGTACGTCAGCTCGATTCAAAAATCACGGCCAACCGACCTCTGCGCTTTTTCGGTTATGCTCTAGGAGCTTTTGAGGGGATCACTCTTTCTAGTCAGAATGAAGTTCAAGAATACTTTAGCAAGATAGGAATCCCCACTCTTTCGGGCAAAATAAAAAAAGAACTTCTTAAAATTTGTAACGGCCCTGAAGAGATCACTCAGTACTTCAAAAAAGTGGAGGAGATTCGCAGAGAGCTTGATTTTGATATCGACGGCGTGGTCATTAAAGTAAACAGTCTCGCACTCCAAGAAGATCTTGGCATGGTCGCACGTAGTCCGCGATGGGCGACGGCTGCGAAATTCAAACCAGAACAGGGTCAAACAACAATTGAGGATATTATTGTTCAAGTTGGTCGCACTGGCGCCCTTACGCCCGTTGCAATTATGGCTCCGGTTAAGGTTGGCGGCGTTACGATTACAAATGCCACCCTTCACAATCAAGATGAAATAGATCGTAAAGATATTCGCATCGGAGACACAGTCATCATTCAGCGCGCTGGAGATGTGATCCCTGAAGTTGTCTCTGTGGTTCTAGAAAAAAGACCTAAAAGCAGCCTTAAGTTTACTATCCCTAATGAGTGCCCAGTCTGCCATGAGCCTGTTCAAAAAATCGAAGGCGAAGTGGTCACTCGCTGTGTAAATCCCCTTTGTACGGCCCTCATCACCGAATCCCTTAAACACTTCGTCGGCCGTCGGGCAATGAATCTTGATAAGGTTGGTGATAAGATCATCGAAGCCCTCGTGCAGAGTAAACTACTCAAAAGATTCTCTGATTTTTATCGCCTTACCAAGGAAGACATCCTGAGCCTGGGGCGCCAAGGAGACAAGTCTTCCGAAAACATCCTCAATAGCATCGAACAGAGTAAAAAAACGACACTGTCACGTTTGATCTTTGCCCTGGGTATTCGCTTTGTTGGAGAACAAACAGCAAAGAGCCTTGCAGATCACTTTTTAACCATTGATGCTTTTCTTGCGGCGGAACCTGAAGAGATCCTCAAAGTTCCTGATGTCGGCGGAAAAGTTCAAGAGTCCATTACAACGTGGCTAAATAATGAAGAGCTGACCAACGATGTCCGAGAGATGCTGAACTTAGGAGTTGAGATTGAAGCTCCTAAGCGTTCCACTGAGGGTGCACTTCTTGGAAAAACGTTCCTCATCACAGGCACTCTTCCCGTTAAAAGAGATGAGGCAAAAGATCTCATTGAAGAAAATGGCGGAAAGATTCTAAGCTCTGTATCTTCAAAGTTAGACTATCTCGTGGCGGGAGATGATCCGGGATCTAAGGTAGAAAAAGCTCAAGCTAAAAACATCCCTATTCTTTCATGGGATGATCTCTTAAATTTGATTCAGTCTTAAAACAAAAAACCCACCTCGCAAGGTGGGTTCTTTAATTCAATAATTTTTAAAAGAAAAAATTAAAGGTGATCGATAACGATATCACGAGCCATTACTGTTTTACGGCCATCCGCTTTAGCGCTTTCAACACCTTTTAAGCATAGTTGCTCAATAGCCTTGCTAAGCACGTCAATAGTTTCAGCGGAAGTGTTCATTTCGCCTTTTTCTTTGATGAGTTTTTTTACTTTGCTAGTTACTACAAGTACGTCTGCCATTTCATTCTCCATCCGTGTGTTTTTAACACTAAAAGGTTTGCATAGGGTCCTGTGATTGACAATATGAAAACTTTTTGCGCCGCAATATTATGCATTTTTAGATGTTTTCTGTATCTCCGATTTCCCGTCCATAAACTGCAACAGCTCTGCCTGTCTTTGTCCTCCATCAGCAGGAGAAATCCAGACGTAGTTTTTTTGATCAAGTGGCTGCGTACATTCCACATCCAAAAATGCCGGTGACCAACAACCACTGTTGAGATGCTCCACCGAACCGATTATCTCATGACGAACATGATGTGTGTGACCAAAAACAATGCGATTCACTTTAGTGATGGCACTTGCCATAGCCAGGACTCGATCATCGGGCTCTTTGTAACCAGAAACCAACGAGGTCACGGACTTGCTGTAAAAAAGAAAGAATGGCAATAAAAGAAACAGTGGAATAAACGCCCAGAAAAATGAAACCGAGTACACGGAGCGAATAAAAACCATGGCCTGAAAGATTAAGAAAAATGAAATGAAAATTAAAAAGGCGCGATCTAGCCACAACTCCCGGGCTAAGAGAAAGTGACTGCTCGCCGCTGGCGCGACAAAAAGTTCTTTCAACTCTCGAACCATTCTTGGCTCAGCATTGGCCTTCAAGGCGATTTCTGCAACGCGATCTTCTATCTTTAAAGGATTGCGAATTGGAGAAGCGAGGCGGTCAAAGAATGAATGCAAGAGAGTAACTACCGATCCCCAAAACCACGTAAATACCAAACCCGGCTGAGCCTTCGCCATATATTTAAAAAAGAAACGAATATATTGAGGCAACGTCATAATATAATTCGAATCCACATGGGGATTGATAAATCCCATGCCGTTTAAAATATAACGACAGGCTAAATTCCCAAAGGGAAGCTTCAAAGAAATATAATTATAACCACGCACATATGGGTTCACGGGATCTTCACACATGCAATAAGGATCGTACTGATTGCCATGTTCAATCAGGGTGTCTTGGTTACTGATGTAAAACCATTCCACAAAGCGGACCTGACCTCGCGCCGACGGCGGTAAATCCAGGCTCTTCATGATCTCATGTTGAACGGCAGAAAAGTGCAGTTCCAAATCATGATTGCCCATCACAAAAATAACTCGATTGTTTCTTAAAGCAAATTCACGAATCGCTTTTACAAAGATAGGATGATCTCTAAGAATAACTTCAATTTTATGTCGAGATCGCTCTTCTCTTGGATAGAGACCGCGATGCTTTTCAAGCCAGCTCACGCGAAAAACAGGTTCTTCCGGTAAGTTGAGCACACTATCAAAATCGAAAATATCACCGTTGAGAATCAACTCGACAGGATTTCCTTCAGCCTTTTTTTCAAGATAATCTAGAAATTCTGCAAACGTATCATCAAAGAAAAATTCTTTTGTCTTAAATTTTTTCCATAAAGGATATTTCGGATGCAGGGGTTCAGCCTCTGTAAGGTGCAGGTCACTAATGATCGCAGTATATGAGGACTCTTTAAAGTCTTTGTAAGCTTCAGAAAAAGATGTGGGCAAATCATCCTCCCAGGAATATGATCTGACAAATGAGCGAATATATCAAGAATTTGAAAACGCCTATAGCTGTGGTTGGATTGGGAAAAAGTGGGGATGCCACTTTAAGTCTTCTCGTTTTATGTGGAGTCGATTCCTCTCAAGTTTTTACTTGCGATGCTAAGGCGGCAAATGCAAATTTCTCGGAGCCCGAGACTCTAATATCTCAAATCAATCCGCGCACTATCATTGTCTCTCCGGGGGTGCCTCTAGCAAGCTCTTGGGTTGAAAAAGCGCGGGCCTCCGGCGCCCACATCACGAGTGATATTTCTTTAGCAGCCTCATGCATAGTTTCTGAAAAAATTGTCGGAGTGACAGGCTCTGTTGCTAAAAGTACGACAGTATCTATTTTAGGGGCAGCGCTTGAAGGGTTTAGTAAATTTTATTTTGTTGGCGGAAATCTTGGAACTCCATTTTCGGTCTATGCTGCTGAAGTTCTGAGTCAGAAAAGACCACGCGCGGAGTGGGTGGTCCTTGAGCTTTCTAGCTATCAATTAGAAAATTCCGACCTTTTAAAATTGGATCACTCCGCCATTACATTCCTTTCACCCAATCATCTTGAGCGCTATCGTGACTTAAATCACTATTATGAAACCAAGTGGAAGATTGCTGATATCACGACAGGATCGATTTTTGTAAACTCCAACGGTGGCGACAATAAGTCTTTTGTATTAGGGAAGAATCATAAAAATTCCGTCTTCTCCAGCCCAGAAATGAAAGAACTTGAGGCTTTGGCTCTTTCAGAAGCAGAGCTCATCGGGCAACACAACCAAGACAATCTGGCCCTTGCAGCTCTTATTGCAAAAGCCTGTCACTGGCCTGACGAAGCCTTTTTAGGAATGAAACGATTTAAGGGACTTGAGCATCGGCTCGAAAACTGCGGTATTCATGGCGGCATTCGTTATATTAACGACAGTAAAGCGACCTCGATGGATTCTGTACTGACAGCGGCCCTGAGTGTAGCCTCTGCGTATCCTCAATCCCAAGTTCATCTTCTCCTTGGGGGAAAAGACAAAAATCTTCCTTGGGAACAACTAGTAAATTTAAAAAATATACCAAATTTGAAGTTTCTGTTTTTTGGTGATTGCAGAAAAACTGCTCAGGAAAAATCTCAACTTCTAGGCGATTCATTCGGTACGCTCAAAGAGTTGCTAAGTCATCTCGATCAATACGTCAGTGATGGTGATACAGTGCTTTTAAGCCCTGGTGGCACAAGCCTCGATGAGTTCAAGTCCTTCGAGGATCGAGGCAGATTCTTTAAGGATTTTCTTTTGAAATAAAACTAGTGACGGTAAATCAACGTAGACACGGAAGATGGATCGACTGCAATCACCTTTGATTGAATTTTATTATCCCGCGCTCCTATTACTACGACTTCTTGAATGTCTGATGGCAGGTTGTATAAAATAAACCCGCCTCCCGCGATACCTTTGCGGCCCTGTAGAATTTTTCCGTGCATATCAAAGTACACCACACTTTGCGAGTCAAACTGTGGCTCCTCTGCGACAAAAACCTCAAAGTCTTCATCCGGAACAAACCCCACGACTGTTCCCGCACTCGGGTGATCGCTGATTCTTAGGAAGCTTCGTATCGAATTCAACCAATCCCATTTTACAAGCGGAAGATGAATAAAAGCATCCTTATCATTGTAGACAAATTTGGTTGAGACATATTCGGTATTAAGAGGGCGCGTATAAATCAAACCCATTCTATCTAGGTAGGGAAGAGTCACCGACTGTGTTCCGTTTTCAACTAAGATTTCATCATCCAGACCTTGAATAGCAACATTGCAGGCTGCTGGATTTCCGCTGAAGGCATCGTAGACACGAAGAGGAATGGTTTCATTTTTCTTAGCAAACTCAATTTCTACATGGGCTACGGAGCCCTCTTCCGCAATTGCGTTTACATAGGAAATACTTTTTCCACGCTCGGCTAAAAGCGAATGCATTCCAGGATTCACTCCAACAAAGGCAAAATAGCCATTTTCAGAAGTTTGTTTAAGCTGTGCATCGGGCAGCATGAGCGCATTAAAATAAACCGCCTCAATACTAGAGTCCGTTTCAAGCTCTACAGAGACACCCGCCAAGCTTTTTTCGCCCTCTTTGGCCTGTCCCCAAATGAGTGGAAAATTATCCGCAAGAATAAGCCCGCGCTGATTTTCAACTATATCTCGAAGAGCCTTAACCATCGACTCTGGGAAAATTTCTGCTTTGAATTCCTGGCCTGCATTTACAAGTTTAACTGTTTGCCGATGCTGCGGGGCTGATGTGCGAAGGACTGTGAAAGAGTTCTTCGCAATGTTTGCCATGCGAACGTGTCCGTCAGCTTTTACAGCTACATCTTCTGCGCCCTTAATAAAGGTTGCTCTTGTAAAGTTTGGTGCGAGTTTTAGAGGGCTACTATTATATATACCCGCCACCAAGCCAGCATATTCAACATTAGGTTCGATGCGGATTCTTTCCTGAACCATTTTTGAAGTCGCCGAATTGAGTCTTGCAATTCCCTCTCCTAAAACGGCTCCTGAGCGATCCATCAATCGAGCTAGAATCTCTCCGGAAGCTCGCTCGACTTCAATATTATAGATACCCTTTACTAAATCCACGCGGCCAAGCTCTTTAATAATACCTTCTTCGCGACGACGGATTTCGATGTGGTGTTCATTTGTAACAGCCAATCCCCCTGTGATTTCAATGGCACCCGAAATCGCGACTTGAGCCCCTGATTCCGTATCCATAAATCCAGGCATAGCTCCGTGCTCTTCAAGAGTTGGTAGCTGCATTCTAGTTCTATCAACAGATGAACCATCTGAAGGGGATTTAGACTGTCCATAACTCAATGGATCTCTGATACGCACTTCAGCTAATGGAACCTCGCGAACTTTGCGACCCTCTTCATCAATTTTATAAATTTCTACCGGAGAAGTCTTGGCAAGAGCTGGCTCTCGTTGAGCCGTTTCCACAACCTTTTGTGCATGTTCTGTCCAAGTCTTTCCTGCCCAGTTTGAATCTGTGTCTAGGCCTCGATATTGAGCCTCTTCTAAACGCTTTAATTGCTTTTGAGATAGATCTTGAATCCACGACCGATCAGAAGAAGCGCCCTCTTCAACGCGAGCGACATGCGAGATGTTTTCTAAGGGTGCATGCACAACCATTTCTGCTAACTGAATTTTTCTAGCAAAAAGGGGACTGTTTGATTTTTCAGAATTTAATTGAACGATCTCGTGAGGAGAATTCTCAACGTCAGCTGATTGAGTGACATTTTGATAGAGCTCTTCAAATACAATATGAGGCGGGGAGTTTTTGATGGCCTTAATTACAAGAGGTTCAAAAAATGGAAGGAACTTCAAACTCTTAATTGAGCTTGAATAGCACATTAACAATGCCACCACTAAAAGTGGTGTATATCGTCTTAGTCGCATTCCTTGCAACGTCTACCCCTAAATAAGACTAGTCATCATTGACTAGTCTTCAGTTTATTTAGAACGATCTAAAGTCGTCAATGATGTTGCGGCCGTCACGACTTTGGTTAAGAGCCTCTTGGATACGTCCTGCTATCAACTCAGCCTTGTCATCATCATTTTCTGAGTACTCAAACTGACCATCTTCCGTGCGAACTTCCATCTTTACAATCACTTGAATATCGTATGGACGGCGGTCCCCCAGAATAATCACATGGGTAAAATACCTAGACCTAGCCATGTCCATCTTCGCGATGGGCTTGTTGTCTTTGGCATAATACTGGGATTGCATCTCTCGGCCATTTTGACTCATCATGCGCGGCTCACCAATCACCGACACAATGGAGCGTCTTGTTTCGCTTAAACCTAACGGAGTGTCCTTCAAAGTCACTCCGCCAGTTACACACCCGCTCAAAAAAAGAAATGAGCAGGCTACGAAGAAGGCCCTCATTTATTTCTGACCTTTCGCCCAGTCAGCAAGGAACTGTTGAATACCTTTTTCTGTCAAAGGATGGTGGGTCATCTGTTGCATAACTTTGAAAGGGATTGTTGCAATATCAGCTCCCATTTCTGCCGCGATTTGAATATGCATTGGACTGCGCACACTCGCCACCAAGACTTCTGTCTGGAAATCATAGTTTTGGTACATCTGAATAACCTGTTGAACCATCAACATGCCATCCGCACCAATGTCGTCAAGACGACCAACAAATGGGGACACCATTGTCGCTCCCGCTTTTGCCGCCAAAAGAGCCTGCATTGGAGAGAACACTAAAGTCACATTAGTTTTAATGCCTTCAGCCGTGAACTTCTTTACGGCGATCATACCTTCTTCACACATTGGCACTTTAACAACTACATTCGATGCAAGTTTTGCCAACTCACGACCTTCTTTTAACATCTCTTCAGACTGAAGGCTGATAACCTCAGCAGAGACTGGACCAGAGATCTCCTTGCAGATTTCTTTAATAACGTCATGGAAAGGCTTTCCAGCTTTTGCAATCAAAGAAGGGTTTGTTGTGACGCCATCAACCCAACCGCGCTTGTTGGCTTCTCTGATTTCGTTAATTTCTGCCGTATCAATAAAGAACTTCATGGAAGAGCTCCTAAGGTTTGTTTTTTATATATCAATTTTTACGTGGACTGCCGGTAAAAGGCAACCTTCCTAGTTTTTAAAAAGCATATTTGCGATGGAGTAGTACCCTGACTTTTGATGGATAATCCAACTTGCCGCACGAACGGCCCCTTTAGCAAAGACCGTTCGATTAAGAGCCGAGTGACTGAACGTCAAAACCTCTTCTTCGCCAAGAGCATAGATTTTATGCTCACCAAAAACTCCACCACCACGAATGGCTACAGGCTCAGGAAGATCTTTTTGCACAGCTCGCTTAAGATTTTCTTGCAAGGTGATTGCTGTACCTGAAGGTTTATCTTTTTTGCGATGATGATGAATTTCTTCAATTTGAAAATCAAAATCACTTAAAGCCGAAAGAGCTTTTAAAGCTTCCGAAAGAACTGCCACACCAAGACTCATATTAGAGGCCCATAGCACCGGTTGATTCTCAGCAAGTTGTTTTAATTTTAAAAGTTGTTCGGCGGATAGTCCCGTCGTTCCAGAAACTAAAGGTTTCCCCGTGGACTTCACTCTTTGCAACATCGCCTCAAAGGCCTCTGGCAAAGAAAAATCAATCCAAACATCAACCTCAGAAGCCCGACTCTCGTCCCATGCGGTTGTTCTTTGAACTGCGTAGTGAAGTTCTAAATCACTAGAGGTAGCCAGAAGTTGAGAAATCTCTTTCCCCATTCTTCCTGTGGCTCCGAAAAGTCCTACTCTTTTTTTCATACTAAACCCAAACCCTGCATTTCTTTACGCAGCATCTCTGTATTTGAATCCGCAAGCTCCATAAGAGGTAAGCGCAACTCTGCTGAAGAAATAATTCCCATAAGCTCCAAAGCTTTTTTAACAGGGATAGGATTTGCCTCAATAAATAATAAATCAATAAGACGGGAGTATTTTTTAATATCCTCGCGCGCCTTATCAAGTTCTCCTGCCTGAGCCCAGGCCCTCCATTGCACCATCTGTTTTGGAATCACATGTGTTGCGACTGAGATAACCCCATGGCCACCAGCTGCGAGAAACTCTACATAAGTTCCATCATCACCCGATAAAAGGATGAAGCTTTCATCCACAGACTTGATGATCTCATTTGCAAAATCAATTTTCCCAGAAGCTTCTTTGATCGAAGTGATATTTTCTATCTTCGCAAGATTTGAAATAGTCTGCGACTCCAGAGATGTAATCGTACGACCAGGGACGTTGTATAAAATTACAGGAATGCTAATAGACTCTGCCACGGCCTTAAAATGCGCCTCAAGGCCACGCTGAGGCGGCTTGTTATAATAAGGAACAACCACTAGCACCGCATCAGCTCCCATTTCTTGAGCCTGCCTAGAGTCTTTCATCGTCTGCGCAGTGCTATTAGAACCTGTCCCGACAATCAAGGGAACGTTCGGCCCTGAAACTTTTCTAGCAAACTTAAATAATTCAGAAACTTCAGATTTTTCAAGAGTGGGGCTTTCTGCCGTTGTCCCGTTAATAACAAAACCATCCACACCGTTTTTTAATTGGAATTGAATGAGTTTTTCCAAAGATTCAAAATCTATTTGGCCGTTTTTAAATGGTGTAATGAGGGCAGTAAAGGTTCCTTTAAGATTGGACATGCAATGCCTCCGTATTTATTTTTATTTCTGCGATATAGGTCGCAGGACCTGACATTATAGGAAATTCATTGTTCTCAAAAAATTTAACTTCTAGAGTGCCGCCGGGCATTTTTACTTTAACCCAGCGAACGCCCGTTTTAAATGCGTAGGCATAGGCCGCTGCTACTGCACCGGTTCCGCAAGCCAACGTAAAGTCTTCCACACCACGCTCAAAAGTAATTGCAGATATTTCGTCCGAAGCTAAGACTGCATAATAGGTCACGTTAGCGCCTTCATTAGGAAGTCCGTGATGACTGCGTAGATATTTAGATTGCTCCAAGAACTTGTGGGGGTGAGCCGTACTCTCAAGCTCCTCAACAAGGTGAGGAACTCCTGTATTTAGATGACTAAAGAATTTAAAACTACCATCTGGCATCCTAAGTTCTAAATTCATATTGTAAATATGAATAGCAGGCATACGCACCTGAACTTGTGCCTTTTCTAGCAGCTCCACTTGAATAATGCCTGCAATAGACTCAAAGCTAAATTTAGCTTTTGAATTGTTGATAAAATCAAAATAGTACCGAGCCACACAGCGCGCGGCATTTCCACACATTTGAGCATGAGATCCATCGGAGTTATAGAAATCCCAGCGGAACGCGTTTTCTTTATTGTCGCTGTCTTCAAGAAATACAAAACCATCAGCACCTATACCGAAATGAATATCACAAAACCGTCTAGCGATATCGGGTTTTGCAAGATGCTTGATGGAATCAGGTAAAGAGCGAGAAGACGACTTGCGATTATCAATGAGCAGGAATGTATTTCCCGCTCCCGACATCTTGATGATTTTTAAGTCTTCAAAGCTCTCCACAGATTTACTCTCCCGTTTTTGGTTCTAATGAAGGAATCGTTGTTTTCTGATTCGATTTCTTAGAGTCCTTAAAGACCGGCTCTCCGCGCCCAATAGGTGAGGGGTGTGTCGGTGGCGTGGGGCGCCCCTTAACTCCGCAGCCAATCATCGCGATCATAAAAGTTGAAAGAACTATTCTAGATACCATTTGCATTCTTCATCTCACTTTCAACAAACTGCATACGTGAACATAGCATCGGATCTATCATATATTTTCGATACTGCACAGCAGAGATATTCTTACAATTTGCCAAGTATTTTACACCTGGATCTAAGACGTTTAGCTTTTGTAATTGTCGAAGACGAAACTCCCAATAACTTAACTCAGGGTAGCCGGGATCAAGCCTCCCAACATGAGTCAGTAGCTCTTGTGCGCGAATAAAAGATTTTTCAAAAATAAGTCTTTCAACATCTAAGACGCCCCAATAAACTTCCAAATGCTTTTTCTTATGGAGTTCACTCAGCCGAACGACCTCAGTCCACTTACTTAAACAAGCCAACCCTTGTGCATGTGCTAGAGCTAAGTCTTCATCAATTTCTTCAAGTCTTAGGAATTTATACAGATTCTCTACACCGGATCGACAGTCATCTTTTCGCATCAGCATACGACTTTGCTCTAAGACGATTTTTAGATTGTCTGGCTCCAACTTATGAGCCTCACCAATCTTATCTAATCCCTGATTGAGGTCATTCTTTTTCAATGAAATAGCAGATTCATAAAGTTGCTGTGCCTTATCGCTCAAAAACATATGCGACATATCAAGAATAGATCTCTTGATATCTAACACAGCACTTGGCTTTGTTTCTTTTTTTAGCGCTGCTAATAAAATATTTACGGCTTGTTGGCGATCTTTTTGGAGGCTCAGATTTTGAGCCTTCTCAATGATATCTTTATAGGTCTCTGATTTTGATTCTTTTTTTGCAAAAGCAGGGGAAACAAAAAAAACTAAAGCGACAATAAGTTTCAGTATCTGCATCAGGATAAACCTCGGCCGGCACCAGTCATATTTAATTTCAAATTCAACTATAACACTACCGAGGCTCACTCTAGGTCAAGAGCATTAGGCGTCCCTATAACTGCTAACCAAAACTTGACGCGGCTTACTGCCATTAGCTGGCCCTACAACGCCTTCACGCTCAAAGAGCTCAATCAATCGGGCTGCTCGCGGATAACCTAAGCGGAATTTACGTTGAATAAGCGAGGCAGAGATTTCTTTTTGCTCCGAGGCCCACGCTAAAATTTCGTCGTACTTTTCATCATACTCTTCGTCCCCAAAGCTACCACCCGCATCACCTGGCTCACCTGATTCGCTATATCCTTCAAGAGCGCGCATCCCCACGGGATCAAACTCTGGTTCAGCCTGAGATGACCAATGAGTCACCACATTTTCAATCTCTTTATCAGACACGTAAGGTCCGTGATGTCTTGTCGGTTTACCAATTCCTGGCGCTTGGAAGAGCATATCACCGTTCGGTAACAACCTCTCTGCACCTGAGTCGTCGATAATAATTCTTGAGTCCATCTTCGAGGCAACCTTTAGAGCCACTCGCCCTGGAATATTCGTCTTAATCAACCCCGTCACAACGTCTTTGCGTGGAGACTGAGTTGCGATGATTAAATGAATTCCACAAGCACGAGCCTTTTGCGTCAAACGCTGGATCGGCTCTTCGATGTTTTGCTTTTCAACAATCATTAAGTCCGCTAACTCATCTACTACGATCACGATAAATGGAAGCGGCTGATAATAGTACTGATCTCCACGAGCCTTGCTATCTTCAAGGGCTTGATTGGTAGCTTCATGCTCTTCGATTTCTTCCTTCGTAAGATCCCCAACCTTTTCATTAAAGGTTTCAATCTTACCCACGCCGAATTTTGATAGGGATTTATAGCGCTTTTCCATTTCGCGCACAGCCCACTTTAATGCCACCGAAGCCTTTTTCGGCTCAGTCACATGGGGAAGAGCAAGATGCGGAATAGAGGCAAACGCTGCTAAGTCGACCATCTTTGGATCGATCAAAACTAGGCGCAGAGTTTTCGGAGAGTGTCTAAATAATAATCCAGTAATAATGGAGCCGACAAAAACGGATTTTCCAGAACCCGTCGTACCTGCGATCAAGAGATGCGGCATTTTCCTTAAATCCACAACCTTAGGATCGCCATCCACGGCGCGACCTAGAGCCATCGGAAGGGCGTAATCTTCACCCCAAAAGGCATCTTCAGCAATCAAGTCTTTATAGTAAACGGTCTCACGCTTTAAGTTCGCTGTCTCAATACCGACAACATCAGTCCCCGGAATATGACCCACAACACGCACTGACTCTGAAGAAAGTGCAAGCGACAAGTCATCTTCCAATTCGGAGATCTTACTAATTTTAACATCGGCATTTGGCTTAAACTCATACATGGTCACCAAAGGACCCGGTTTTGCGTCTTGGATTTGGCCTTCGATATTAAAGTTCTTCAACTTATCAAGCAATGACTCTGCTTTTCTTTGAATTTCATTTTTATCAATACGAATACGACTCGCTGGAGGATCTTCTAAAAGAGCAAGCTTAGGCATATCCCACTTTTCAATGCGACGAGGTGGCTTTGCTTTCATCACAACCTTGCGTTTTTGTCCCATACGCAAAGCAGGAACATCTTCCTCCTCGAGCTCCTCTTCTTCTTCTAACTCTTCCTCTTCCTCTTCCTCTTCATCCTCAAATTCTTCTTCCTCTTCTTCAGAGGCCTCTAAAGCTTCAGCCAGCGCCTCATCGAGTTCTTCTTCTTCATCATCTAAAAACTTTTCGGCAGAGAGGGGAAAGAGAGATTTTTTTTCTGGCTTTTCTTTAGGCCCTGATTTTTTCTTAGACTTTTTATCTGTTTCTTCAAAGACAAACATTCCCGCGAAGAACTTCGCCATTTTTTGTGGGATATTCATATCTCTGATCTTAGCAAGAAGGGCTAAAGGTATTTCAAAAATCTCTTTCAGAGATCTTTCAAAGTAGAACACCGCCAGAACAATCATCAACGATATTAAAATAACTTGAACGCCGATGCTGTTAAATGCACGAATCAGGGCCTGAGAAACACCCAGTCCTAAAAGTCCACCTAAGTAGATCTGATCTTTGAACACACGCGTCTCTGGTAAATACACAGAAAGAAGAGCCGCAATGTTCACGATTAGAAGCATAGCCCAGATAAAACGAATATTTTTTAAGTGAACATTCTCACCGCGAAAACTCGCATAGGCCATGCGCCCCATACCCGCAACAATTACCCAAGCAGCCAAGCCAAAAAACTGATAAAGTGAATCAGCTAAGAAACTTCCTACAATTCCACAATAGTTGGTGGCTCTAAGGCCCTGACCTATGGAGTTCATAGAAGGGTCATAGGGATTATAGCTAATAAGGGATAGGGCAATGAAAAGCCCCATACCCAAAAAGCCTACTGAAATTACGTCCTGACGAAACTTTTTGAGGAATTGCTGCATTTAAAAAATTTACGGGATTTCCTGTTCAGAGTCATGTGCCCTCCAGTGTTCCTTGACTTAGGACTGGCGGTACGAGAAAGACTAAAAACTCATTATGCTTAAAATTAACGAAGTCTTTTACAGTATTCAGGGTGAAACAACTTACACGGGTCTACCGACGGTGTTTGTTCGTCTAACAGCGTGCAATTTACGCTGTACCTATTGCGACACAAAATATTCTTACTACGAAGGTGAGCTTCAAAGCACAGAAAAGCTTTTGGAAGAAATTACCTCCCATGGAACAAAATATGTCTGCATCACCGGCGGCGAACCTCTTTTACAAAAAGAAGTTTTCTCGTTTATGACATTGCTTTGCGATAAGGGCTTCCAGGTTTCCCTAGAAACCAGTGGATCTAAATCTATCGAGAAGGTTGACAAGAGAGTAAAAACTATTCTGGATGTAAAAACACCTGATAGTGGTGCTGCAGATTCATTCGTTATGGAGAATCTTACTCACTCAATTGATTCAACAGAGTATAAGTTTGTGATTTGTTCTGAAAAAGATTTTGAATGGGCCGAAGAATTCTGTCGTCAACACAATTTATTTGAAAAATTTGTTGTTTTATACAGCCCATCATACGGCCAAGTGTCTGAACTTTGGTTGGCAGAAAAGATTTTGCATAAAAAGTCATCTGCAAGGTTGCAATTACAACTGCATAAGTATATTTGGTCATCCGAAACACGAGGAGTATAGATTCTGTTCTGGGGTTCCCCAGGAAAGATCTTTCCAACAAATCTATTAAGCTGAAATTTTAGGGAGTTCCATGACGCCGAACCTAAACAGTTCTGATAATCTTTTTGTCGCCAATCTTCAGTCCGTAAGCTTAGAAAAGCTTGTGAAAAGTAAACTTGAAGTTTTGTTCGCTCAACAACGCGAAGCTCAAGTTGAATTGAACGGATTATATAATGTGGTGATCGAACAAGTTGAAAAACCACTTTTGGAGCTGGCTCTTCGCGCATATAACGGTAATCAAGTAAAAACAGCTCAGATGCTTGGTATCAATCGTAATACTTTGAAAAAGAAGATTGATAATTATAAAATACGCGTTAAAAAAACAAACTAGATCTCTCAAGTATTGCTTCAGCGGGCCACCACGAACCACCATCTAGCTTCAGGCCCGCAAATTTGTTAAAATTAAGTATGTTCAATTTCGTTACTCTAGAGGGGTTCAATGAGTACGCGAATTCCACCGCACAATTCTGAAGCAGAGCAATCCATATTGGGTGCCCTTATGCTTGACCGAGAAGCTCTCGATCAGGTCGGGGACGTGGTTGCGCCAGATGATTTTTACGTACCTGCGCACCAAAAAATTTATTCTGCAATTAAAGACCTACATAGCCAAAACCAACCGATCGACTTCATCACCGTTTCCAACCTTCTTCAAGGCGAGGGAGCGATGCAATCGGTTGGGGGACCTGAGTATTTACTAAGCCTTCTAGATAAGACCATTTCTTCTGCACACGTTGGTTCGCACGCTAAGATCGTTAAAGAAAAAGCCACTCTTCGTCGCCTTATTCAAGTTAACAGCCAGTTGATTGAAAAAGCTTACGATCAAGACTTCGTTGACGTTGAATCATTCGTCGACCAAGCAGAGAGTGAGATCTTCAAAATCGGAGAAAACAAAGCCGCTTCTGGTCTTGTTGGCTCCATGGAAATTGTTAAAGCTTCTATCGCAAAAATCGAAGAGCTTTATAAAAATAAGGCCGAGATCACGGGTTTGAGCACTGGCTTTAAAAAACTCGACGAGATGACGGCGGGTCTTCACCCAGGTGAGATGACGATTATTGCCGCTCGTCCTTCAATGGGTAAAACGGCGTTCTCGTTGAATATCGCCCAACACGTGGCTTTGCGACTTAAAAAAACAGTGGCGTACTTCTCTCTTGAGATGGGTAAAGAGTCGATGATGATGCGTTTGTTATCATCCGAATCTAAAGTCAGCATGGGTGAGATCCGTAACGGTCGTATTCAAGACTCTGCGTGGCCTCGCCTGATCAATGCTGCCAGCGCCCTCAGTGAAGCGTCTATTTTTATTGATGATACTTCGGGAATTTCTCCTTTTGAAATTCGCTCCCGTGCTCGTCGCCTTAAAGCAGAACACGGACTTGATTTAATCATGATCGACTACCTGCAGTTGATGAGCATGAAACAAAAAGTTCACTCTAGAGAGCAGGAAGTTGCTGAAATTTCTAAGTCTCTAAAGGCTATCGCCAAGGAGCTTCAGGTTCCAGTTATTGCCCTCGCTCAGTTAAATCGAAGCGTTGAGGGCCGTGCCGAGAAGAAGCCTATGCTTTCGGATCTGCGTGAGTCTGGGTCTATCGAGCAAGATGCCGACGTTATCATGATGCTTTATCGTGATGACTACTACGAGAAGGAAAACCCAGATGTTGCAGGACACGCTGAGGTCATCGTCGGAAAGCAAAGAAACGGTGCCACAGGGCCTGTTAAATTGCGTTTTGATGCTCAATACAGCCGATTCCGTGATCCTGATTTTGAAGCTCCTAATCCAAATCAATCAATGCCTCCGCCACAGGCACCTCCACCAATGCCAGGTGGAAAACCGAAAAACTTTGCTCCTGGAGCTAATTTCTAAATTTCAAAAGCCTTCCTTCGGGGAGGCTTTTTTTATGCGCCCACACAACCCCACCCCCTCGAACCCCGCCATAGGTCCTGACGTCGTCTTACAGCTTGTTTTATCGTTAACCCCTTGATTGAGTAGGGGTGTCTTTAGATATGAATTCCTTGAGGCATGGAGGCTTTAATGGGAACAAATCTTATGAAGACGGTGGTTGAAGCAACAGGATTGCCAGAAGCTCCCGTATTTAAGGAACTAGAATCACTTATCACCCAACACAACTTCTCTTGTGAAAATCTTAGCATAGAAGAGTTGCGTTTAGTGATGGCAGATTACTTACAGTCTGTTTTTCTTGAACTCGCAAACGACGATATTAGCGCATAAAAAAAGCCCAAGTTGCCTTGGGCTTTAAAAGATCAGAATTTAATTTTTTAGATTACTTTAGTTTGTTCAAAGCTTTTGTGATGAACTCAGATTCAGCTTTGATTTTTGTGTAAACACTCACTAAAGAACAATCGTCTACACCATTCTTACCAGCTCCACGGCTTGTAACACCCCATACGTATTGAGTGCCGTTAAGTTCGATGAATGCTGGGCCACCAGAGTCACCGTGACATGCACCTTTACCTTGAGTTTGATCAAGAAGAACTTCGTATTTACCAAAATCTTCTACGATCTCAACATCTACTTTGCGTAGCTTCTCGTCGCTTTTTGTATTTACACCGTCAGTTTCGATAAGTCCGTAACCAGCAAGAGTTACTTTTGCTCCTGGTTTAAGAACAGATTCATCGTTAAGGAATTTAGCTAATTGATAACCTGCAGGCATTGTTCCTGAGATTTTGATCAAAGCCATATCGTGATCATCTTCACCGAACTCATTTGCTGTTCCGTAGTCATCGTGAATTGCGTAATCGATAACTTTACGAACATCTGTTGGTTTCATTTGGTGAAGATCTGTATTGAAGATAACAAAAAGTTCAACTTGTTTGAACATGTCACCAACTTCAGGAACACAGTGAGCTGCTGTAAGAACAATATTTGATTTCAACATGCTGCCTGTGCAGATGAATTGTCCTTCTTCGTTATCAACTGTCACAACAGAAGCAATGATAGCAACTGTCGACTTAGAAATAACATCAGACTTTTCTACGATTTCGCCACCAATAATAGATGTCGAGTCAGTATTCAATTTTACTTCATTTTGCTTTGTTGCTGGCGAACAAGCCGCCATTAAAGAAAGTGTTGCGCCTAATCCAAGTGTTCTTCTAACCAGAGTTGTAAATTTCATGTCCCCTCCAACTTGGCACTCTTAAACACCCAAAATGGAACCAGTGCAATACATATTTTCAAATATTTAATATTAGAAATTCTTATAGGAGAGGTGAAAAGGGCTCAAATAAAAACAGGGAGACTTGAAAGAGTCTCCCTGTAAAAAATACATATTTTTTGTATCTAAACTATTGGCGCTCAACAGAGATCTGGATGTTTGCTTCCATACCTTCTGTAAAACGTACGATCGCCTTGTGTTGACCCAATACTTTGATTGGCTCATCCAAGATGATGTCTCTGCGATCAACGCTGTGACCAAGCTTCTGAAGTTCTTTAGAAATATCAGAAGTAGTTACAGTACCGAATAAACGATCAGTTTCACCAGCAGCCATTTTGAAAGCTACAGTTGTACCGTTGATTTTAGCAAGAATAGCTTGGCGCTCAGCCATAGCTTTTTTCTTTTTCGCCTCAGCAACACGCTTAAGGTGATCGTATTCTTTGATACGCTTTTCAGTTGCTTCAGAAGCCAATTTTCTAGGGAAAAGGAAGTTTCTAGCAAAACCTTCAGAAACGTTTACTAGTTCTCCAACTCTTCCAACATCCTTAACATCTTTTTGAAGAATAACTTTCATGTGATCCTCATTTTCTAATTGTTTTCAGCGGCTTTCATCTTGTGAATACGACGTCTGAAATCAATCCAGTAATCCATTAAACCAACGACACTTAATAAGAGCATCATTTGGCCGACTAAAATTAAGTAGCTTAGAGATCGCATCAAAACACCGGCTTTCATGTATCTCAAAAACACTTCTAACACTGCAAGACCTTGAAAAAAATAAAGAACGATTGCAACGTTCACAATATTTACACCTAGGATTGCAATGGCCTTACCGCCAAAACTCACCATCGTTAGAAGGAAGGCAATCATCGCTACCCAAATAAAATAATCAGGCACACGATATTCTAACAACTTGAGCTGAGAGCCGACTTTTTCATGGGGCAAATTGAGCCATGAAAAAACATTTCTCTCAAAAATAAGTCCCATCGCTAAAGCAATTATTAAAATAACAATTACTCCAGATGGAATTTGCTGAACTAAAACACTTGGATCCAATTTAACTGCAGGATTCATTGTCTGAACCTGTTGAACAAACTGCTCGGCCAAACGATTTAACTCATCAATCGTGTTAATCCCGTGCATACCGAATGCGCCGCCTATACCTAATGCAGCAGTCACTGCGCCAGCGGAAACCCCAGTAAGCCCTGCGGACCACCAACCCATCCCTTTGCGCTCAAATTCTGTATAAACTCCCAAAGTCATCCACACGGAGCTTATAAAAATTGCTAGGGGTTGAGCGTTCAGGAGCCACGCCACTCCTGAAACTACGAATCCAAAACTCCAATAGATTTTTGGACCATAGAATGAGCGTAAAGTACGAAGAAAAGGGGCCCCTAAGATCACAGTCGTCATTGATAATAAAATCGCAAAACTAGAAACTGTGATTAACTTATGGAAGGGCTGACTTTTCTTCATGGCTTCTCGCTACTAATTAATCAGCACGTTCAGCGCGCTCTGCTTTAGCAGCAGCAAACGCAGCTTTACGAGCTTGAACTTTTGCTTCGCGCTCTTTTTCACGAGCCGCAGACTCAGAAAGACCTTTTTTGAAAGTCTCCATGAATTTAGGCAAAGAAACACGCTCATCTAAACGAGTGTGCATGAAGCGAAGAACTTTGTCGTTGATACGCATAGTTCTCTCAAGCTCAGCAATCGCTTGAGTGTCAGCTTCGAATGTAGAGTGGAAGAAAACTGCTTTTTTAAGCTTACCAATTGGAGTAGCTAAAGTTCTTTTTCCCCAAGTCTCAAGAGAGTGGATTGAACCTGCGAAAGATTCAATTGTCCCTTTGTTCTTTTTGAAAAGTTCTTTTTGTTCTTCAACTGTAGCATCTGGATGCATAAGAATAACAACTTCGTATGGCATCTTTGCTTTTGTTTTTGAAAGTTCCATTTTTATCCCTTCGGTTTAAATGGATGCCTTAAATGGCACCCCATTCAGCCCCTAGTTCTTCCCAGGAGCAAGGATGACTTTTTTCGTTCAAACGGTTTAACACGGCTTTAGACCAAGCACAAGTAATAGGCATTTGAATCCAAGAAAATACGGCTTTAGACTATCTAAATGGTTACATTCATTGAAATCTTAGAGGGACCTAATGCTGGCTCGCGCTTTAAAGCGGAGGACGGGATTACTATTGGCCGCTCCCAAGCCGATATCATCGTCAAAGACCCTAAGATCTCTGGAACCCATGCTAAGTTTGGAATAGACGGCAAGGGTCAGTATGTTCTCTTAGACTTAGACTCTTCCAATGGACTCCATATTAATGGCCGCCGTGTAAAAAAAGTGGCGTTATTACCAGGAGTTATCTTCGAAGTGGGAAGAACTCAGTTTAAAGTTATCACCGTGGATGAAGCTGAGGCGATTGACTTCAGCAGACTTATAACGTGGCGCAGCTTACTTGCCGACAAACTCACAGCCGCTATCGAAACTCTACCTTCTCCTGCAAGTCAGTATGCAAAAGTACAAAGCTTTACACCCGCGCTGCATTTGAAATTTATTCAAGGAATTCAAACTGACCAAGAATGGACCCTGGGATATGGGCCAAGGCACGCCGGCGGAGAGTCCCTGGATTTAGAGCTTTTAGATATTGATGCTCCCAAGGATGCATTTGTTTTAACTCCGAGCCCTGGCGGCGTAGAGCTTAAGATCTTGTCTCCGGATAAGGTTCGGCTTAATAACCTCACTGTCACTTCCGATATCTTAAAAGACGGTGATCAAATTTCATTCGGCAATAGTATTTTACGAGTGCGCTACCTCTAAAGGATTCTTATGGAAACAACTCCCAAGGTCACAGGACATTTTTCAAGTTTTGACGGGACTTCCATTTACTATGAGATTCGTGGTGAAGGTGAGCCCCTCATTCTCGTCTATGGCATCGCCTGCTTGATGAATCACTGGCATCATCAGATTGAGTTCTTTTCTAAAAAATATCAGGTCATTACTTTCGATCTTCGGGGGCATCAGAAGAGCAACCCTGTGGTTAACTTAAGTGAGTTAACGATGGATTCTCTGAGCCAAGATCTTTTGGGCCTCATGGATCATTTAAAAATCAAAAAGGCCCACGCCATGGGGCACAGCTTTGGTGTGCCAATTTTAATTAATAGTTATCGCCTTCAACCAGAAAGATTTAAGTCATTCACTTTCATCAATGGTTTTGCGAAAAATCCAATCAAAGGAATGTTTGGCCTTGATGTTGTTGAACCCTTCTATCGTTTCGTCAGACAACAATATAAAACTCAGCCCGATCTGTGGAACTCTCTTTGGAAAGTTGCAATTGATAACCCCATGTCTATGACTATTGCCGCTCTTGCTGGGGGTTTTAACCTTCGCCTGACACAATTTAAAGATATTGAAGTCTATATGAGAGGTGTCGCGCGCTTGAATCTACAGGTGTTCCTCGATCTCTTTGAATCTTTAATGAATTATGATGGTGAAGTAACTCTACCTGATATGAAAATTCCAACCCTTGTTCTTTCTGGAGAAAGGGATATGGTAACGCCTCTTAAGTTTCAAACGCACATGAAGGATTTAATTCCTAACTCAGAGTTTGTATTGGTTCCTTATGGCTCCCATTGTACTCAACTTGATTTCCCTGAATATACAAATCTAAAACTAGAGAAGTTTTTAGAAGAGAAATCTTAATTCGTTTTCTTTTATTTTTCCTGTGAATATTTAATAGACGATAGCCTATGGGCACGATAGATAGTGCCCATGAAAAACTCTTCCTTTAATTCATTTAAACGCCTTCTGAATTACGCTACAAAATACAAAAGAGATTTTAAGCTCGGCGCCCTTTTTTCTTTTCTTAATAAAGCCTTCGACATCGCTCCTGAGATTCTTATCGGGATCGCCATCGACGTAGTTACTAATCAAGAACAGTCTTTCCTAGCAAAGCTCGGCGTCGTTGAGGCACACACCCAACTTATTGTCTTATCTCTTCTGACGCTCATTATTTGGGCCAGTGAATCTCTTTTTGAATATCTCTTACTCATTAAATGGCGCGGCCTTGCTCAAGCTCTTCAACATGAGCTTCGCACGGAAGCCTACGATCATATTCAAGAACTCGATATGAGCTACTTTGAAGATAAAAATACGGGGGGGCTCGTCGCAGTATTGAACGATGACGTCAATCAACTTGAAAGATTTTTAAACGGGGGAATCAATAGCCTCATTCAAGTGTTCACAGCCGTGCTTCTCATTGGAATTGTCTTCTTCGCATTGGCGCCGAAAATTGCGGTCTTCGCGTTTCTTCCAATTCCCGTGATTCTATGGGGAGCCTTTGTTTTTCAAAAAAAAGCAGCACCTTTATATTTGAATGTTCGTGAGAAGGCCGCTCTCATTGGGTCTAGACTGGCTAATAATATTTCTGGCATGGCGACGATTCGTAGCTTTAATACTAAAAGCCAAGAATCTTTAAACGTTAGCTCTGATAGCATGAACTACTTAGAAGCTAATAAAGAAGCCATTCGAGTTTCTTCTGCCTTCAATCCCTTAATTCGCATGGCCGTTCTGTCAGGCTTTCTGACGACATTTGTTTTTGGTGGTAAAATGGCCATTGATGGCACGCTCAACGTTGGTTCCTATGGAGTGCTCGTCTTTCTTACACAGCGTCTTCTATGGCCCTTAACGGGGCTTGCAGACACTATTGATCTCTTTGAAAGGGCGATGGCCTCAGCGGATCGAGTTTTAGATTTATTAAAGGCCAAAGTGAATTTGGAGTCTTCTAAGGCTTCTCTTAATTTAAATCGTCACATGGGCATCCACTTACGCAATATCGATTTTTCTTATCAAGATGGATTTCCTATTTTAAAAGATGTGAGTATTGATATTCCTCCTGGAAAAACCGTGGCCATCGTCGGGCCTACAGGATCTGGCAAAAGTACCATCACAAAACTACTCTTAAAGTTTTATGCATTTTCAAAGGGAAATGTGGATTTCCTTGGGGAAAACCTTCAAGAGATTGATCCGCTCGATGTGCGTGAGTGTATTGGATTAGTCAGTCAGGATGTTTTTCTTTTTCCCGGAACCATTTTCGAAAATATTTCCTATGGAAAAGATGGCGCCAGCAAAGAAGAAGTTATTGAAGCTGCTAAAAAGGCACATGCATGGGAATTTATTGAAAAGCTACCACAGGGCCTTGATACACTTATCGGAGAGCGAGGACAGAAGCTTTCTGGCGGACAAAGGCAGCGCATTTGCTTAGCCCGAGTGATTCTAAAAGATCCACCCGTGATGATTCTTGATGAAGCGACATCAGCAATCGACAATGAAACTGAAGCTCTTATTCAAAGCTCTCTTGCGGAAGCGACAAAGAATCGCACCACAATTGTCATAGCTCATCGCCTCTCGACGGTTTTGCACGCAGATATCATATATGTCTTAGCCAAAGGGAGTGTGGTCGAGCAGGGAAGTCACTCAGAACTGCTTGCAAGAAAAGGACTCTACTATCAGTTGTGGCAAGCACCTCATGATGCTTAAAAGCAAAAAGGCCATCTTTCGATGGCCTTTTTAATTCGCATTTTAGATACAACTATCTGAAAGCTACTTTAGTGATATCGAAACCGTAACGGTTAACAGATCCATCACTTGTGAATACAAGTCTTGCAGAGCTGCCTTCGATGATCTCAGTGAATGATTCGTTATTTGTTCCACTGATAGTCGCTACTTTTTTACCTGTAGCATCGTAGATCTCAAGTTTATCGTATGTTCTTTCTGTATCAAATTTATCGAAATAGATCGCAATTTGACGAGCGCCCGGAACACTCACTTCATATGTCTCATTTGCATTTGACGGATATGGATGAGGAGTAGACACGTTTACAGAAACTGATTGCCAATGAACTGGATCATTTACATCTGGCTCAGGAAGAGTGTTTGTAAGCATCGCGTGAGCGTTTACAAGACCACCTTTAGATTTATTGCGTAGACCTGAGATTGGACGTGAAGTCGCAATAATTCTTTCTTTCATCTCAACACCAGTTAGGTTTGGTTCGTTCGTAGCAAGAAGAACAGCCATACCTGAAACGTGTGGAGTTGCCATTGAAGTACCTGACCAAGAATCATAGCCAGTGCCTGTGATTGAAGAGTAAACGTTCACACCAGGAGCACCAACGTGTACTTTGCTCTTACCGTAGTTAGAGAAGGAAGCGATTTGACCTCTGTTATCAATAGCTGCAACAGAAAGTACGTTTGGCACATCGTAAGTTGCAGGGTAAGTTGGGTTTGAATCGTTATTATTTGATTCGTTACCAGCTGCTGCTACGAAAAGTGTATTCGCTTGGTGAGATCTTTCGATCGCTTGTTTTAGAGTTTCAGAGTAGCCACCGCCGCCCCAAGAGTTAGAAAGAATTTTCGCACCCATTGAAGTTGCATAGTCGATAGATTTCAAAGCACCATCAAGAGATCCAGAACCGCTGCGAGATAGGAATTTAACACCCATCATACGCACGTTCCAAGCAACCCCTACGATACCTTTACCATCATCACCCGTCGCACCAATTGTGCCCGCACAGTGTGAACCGTGACCGTGGTCATCAAGAGGATTTCCCGTAGGTGAAGAAGCTGTTACAAAGTTTGCACCATAGATATCATCTACGATACCGTTGCCATCATCGTCTACACCAGCAACACCGTTTGCTTCAGCTTCGTTAACCCACATATTATCTTTTAAATCTGGATGGTTGAAGTTGATACCAGTATCAATAACCGCAACGATCACATCACGAGAACCTGTTGTGATGTCCCAAGCAGCCTCAGCACCGATATCGATTCCAGCAATACCCTCACGTCTTTGAGAGTCTGCTTGACCGTTATTGATCATGCCCCAAAGGTTTCCAAGAAGTGGATCGTTTGGAGTTTTGTTAATTCTATAGATATAGTTCGGCTCAACGATATCTACCAATGGGTTTTCACTCAATGTTTTTACTACGTTGTTTTGGAGTTCAAACACTGGTCTTTTGATAACAACGATGTTTTGACCAGGAATGGTGTCTTTTACAAAAGAACCAAGCTGTTGACTTAAAACGTTTGCAGACGCTTTTACAGAATAAGAGTCCTTAAGTTTAACGATGTATTCACCTGGAACTGATTCAGGGGCTGATGCATAAGCATTAAGTCCTGTAAGTAGTAATCCAGCTGCTACGGCTCTTCCGATAAGCCCTTTCATAATGTACTCCTTCACTGGGGTGATTTGAAAAATTCTTTACCAGTTCCAAAATGGTACCAACGTGAAGGGGTCCTGTTTAACAAAATCTTAAAATGAGACAAATTTGATAAAATTTTAGGCAAAAGTCTGGGTTTTTCTAGACATAGGTCTAGGTCTTCGAGTGCTAAACTCTAGTTTTGCCCGACTAAGAGACTGCTTTTTTCTGAGAATTGACCGCAGAGCTCTCTGAAAAATCAAAGCTCAACTGCTGCGGGGGAGGTGTTTTGTGGATCTTCTTTACTTGTTGAGGATTGCTCTCCACAGCTCTTCTTTCGGAGGGAGTCTCCACAGTCACACCCGTAGAAGCTCTGATAAGATGCTTAATGAAGGCCTCTTTCACACTGTCCGGTGCTTGAGAGTTGAATCCTAGTTCGCCCATAATTTCGCCAATTTTTTTCATATCCATTCCTTGGTCTAGTCGGCTTTTTTATTAGGAGCTTGAGGAAAATTTCAGAGATGAAGTGCTATCCGTTCCTAATATTTAAGATTCTAGCTGCAGAGTTTAAAGGTTAATCTCGGGCTAAAAATTTATTCTGAGAAGAAGAGCAATTGAACTTACGTGCTTGAAATGACTGGATTTTAATAAAACTAAATTGCAAATTGGAAGGGTTGCACAGAGAGATTTTTATGGAATGATATCTGACAAATAAAAAGGGAGGTTTTACAACCTCCCTTTAAAAAACACTTAATATATAGAGAGAGCGTCTTAGCCCGCTCCGCCGTCAGAATGCTTTTCACGTTTTGTCGTGATCGCCTTAAAGAACTCTCTATTCATTCTTGAGATGTTCGTTAATTGAATGTCCTTAGGACAAGCTGCCTCACACGCGCCCGTCGTTGTACAAGCACCAAAACCTTCTGAATCCATGGCAGCCACCATGCGCTCAGCTCTTTCTTTTCTCTCAACCTGACCTTGCGGCAACAAAGCCATGTGCGAAATTTTAGCTGACGTAAATAACGCCGCTGAAGAATTCTTACAAGCTGCCACACACGCTCCGCAACCAATACAAGTTGCAGAGTTCATCGCTTCATCTGCATCTGCTTTAGCTACTAAAATCGAGTTCGCATCCTGTGCATTTCCAGTATTTTGGCTCACAAAACCACCTGAAGAAATAATGCGATCAAAAGCCGCACGATTTACCATCAAGTCTTGAATAACTGGGAATGCTTCAGCTCTAAATGGCTCGAGAGTTAATGTCTCTCCGTTTGCGAAGTTTCTCATGTGCAATTGGCAAACCGTGGTGCTGCGAAGCTTTCCATGGGCTTCACCATCAATCATGAAGCCACAAGTTCCACAGATTCCCTCGCGGCAATCATGGTCAAACGCAATAGGCTCATCACCTTTAGATACCAACTCTTCGTTCACAACGTCGAGCATCTCTAAGAAAGATGCATCGACAGAAACGTTCTTTGCGTCGTACTCGATGAATTTCCCTTCATCTTTCGGACCTTTTTGACGCCAAACTCTTAATTTTAAATCAATATTCTTATCAGACATTTTACGCCTCTTATTTATAGCTACGAGTTGCTAGATGAACGTTATCAAATTGAAGTTCTTCTTGGTGTCTTACAGAAGCTTTATTCGGGCCTGTGTATTCCCAAGCGGCAACGTGGCAGAAGTTTTCGTCGTCACGTTTTGCTTCACCCTCAACTTGGTACTCTTCTCTAAAGTGACCGCCGCAAGATTCTTTTCTTTCAAGAGCATCACGACACATCAACTCACCAAGTTCTAGGAAGTCTGCAACTCTTCCAGCTTTTTCTAACTCAGGATTTAAGTAGTTTGCATCACCTGGAACGCGTACGTTTTCCCAGAACTCTTCGCGAATTTTAGGAATTTCCTCAAGAGCTTTTTTAAGTCCCGCTTCATTGCGACCCATTCCACAGTATTCCCACATGACATGGCCTAACTGTTTGTGGAAGCTATCAACTGTGCGCGAACCTTTGATGTTCATCAATTTTGAAATATCTTTTTTAACTTCATCTTCAGCATGTTTAAATGCGTCGTTTGTAGTCGTCACTTTTTCAAAACTAGTTCCACCTAAATAGTTACCGATCGTGTACGGAAGTACGAAGTAACCATCAGCTAAACCTTGCATCAACGCAGAGGCACCTAAACGGTTTGCTCCGTGATCAGAGAAGTTCGCTTCACCCGCCACAAATAATCCTGGGATTGTTGACTCTAAGTTGTAGTCAACCCACAAGCCGCCCATTGTGTAGTGAGGTGCGGGGTAAATCATCATAGGTTGTTTGTACGGATTTTGACCTGTGATCTTATCGTACATTTCAAATAAGTTTCCGTATCTTTCAGAAATCTTATCTTCTCCTAGGCGCTTGATTGCGTCTGCAAAATCTAGATATACCGCTTTACCTGTTTCGTTAACTCCATGACCTTCATCACAGCGATACTTCGCTTGACGAGAAGATACGTCACGTGGAGCAAGGTTACCGAATGAAGGATACACGCGCTCTAGGTAGTAATCTCTTTCGTTTTCTGGGATATCATTTGGATGACGTTTGTCACCAGCCATTTTTGGAACCCATACACGGCCGTCGTTACGAAGCGACTCAGACATCAATGTTAACTTAGACTGATTCTCTCCATGCACTGGAATACAAGTCGGATGGATCTGAGTGTAGCAAGGGTTTGCGAAATAAGCGCCACGCTTATGTGCTTTCCAAGCTGCTGTTACAGAACAAGCCATTGCGTTCGTCGATAAGAAGAACACATTCGAATATCCGCCCGTTGCTAAAACAACTGCGTCCGCCTCGTAAGACTCGATCTCACCTGTGATTAAATTTCTCATGATCACGCCACGGGCTTTGCCGTCGATAATCACTAAATCTAACATTTCACGACGGTAGCGAAGCTCTACGTTACCAGTATCAACTTGTCTCATCATCTGAGAGTAGGCACCAATAAGAAGCTGCTGACCAGTTTGTCCTCTAGCATAGAATGTACGAGATACTTGAGCACCACCGAATGAACGATTCGCTAAAGTTCCGCCGTATTCACGGGCAAAAGGAACACCTTGAGAAACCATCTGATCAATAATGTTCGCTGAAACTTCTGCAAGACGATAGACGTTCGCTTCACGAGCTCTAAAGTCTCCACCTTTGATCGTGTCATAGAAAAGACGGTAAGTAGAGTCACCATCGTTTTGATAGTTCTTCGCAGCGTTGATACCACCTTGAGCGGCCACAGAGTGGGCTCTGCGTGGAGATTCATGAACGCAGAATGCTTTTACTTTATAACCAAGCTCTCCTAAAGAGGCAGCAGCAGAAGCACCCGCAAGACCCGTTCCAACAACAATCACGGAGTGTTTTCTTTTGTTGGCTGGATTTACAAGTTTATAATCGAACTTTGTTTTCGTCCATTTTGACTCAATTGAGCCACTTGGAATCTTACTGTCTAATTTTGTATTAGCCATTGTATCTGCTCCTTAAGACGCGAAAATAAATAAGTAAAGTGGTTGAGCAATAAAGCCAAGAGCGACAATAACTGCATATCCGTAGCTTAGCTTTTTCCAAAGATTTCTATACGTACCTTCCATCAATCCTAGAGACTGAAAAGAAGAGTTTACGCCGTGGCACAAATGAAAACCTAATAGAACTAGGCAGACCACATACCAAGCAACATAGCCTGGGCTTTGGAAAGCTTCTTCCATTAACTTTGCAAGATCACGCATAACCACGCCATTTACTTCAGTTTCGTAGTAAGTGCCGTATTTGAAAGTGATTAAATGCAAAATAATAAATACAAGAATCAAGGACCCTTGAACTGCCATTGTGCGCGAAGCAAGAGATACTTTCTTCGAACCTTTTGGTGTCACTGCATAGCCTTGAGGTTTTGCTTTGCGATTTAACATCGTCAAAGAAACGGCTGTGTAAATGTGAGTGAGGAGTGCCAAGACAAGAACTGCTTCGGCAACATAAATAATATTCCCGCTGGTCAGCATATGTCCGTACGTATTGTAGGCATCGTGACTTACAAAAATTAACAAATTACCAGCCATGTGTGCGAGAACAAATCCCGCCCAAATCAAACCGGTGATCCCCATTAAGTATTTTTTCCCGACGGTAGAACCGAGAAATCCTGACATGGATTAAACCCCTTGTTTTAGTTTGAGTGTTTCTCAATATGTTTACATGTAACTTACTCCTCCGGCCTTATTGTTGTCTATGACACCCGTCATGTAGTGCGACACGTTAAATATGGAATTTAGTTCTTCCTTTCAGGGGTTTAGGATAGAACTGGACCCCATAGAAAACGGGGTAAAATATGAAGATTTTTGTATGTATCAAGCAGGTGCCCGACACCGAGACAAAGATTAAAATTTCTGCCGACCAAAATGGCATCGACACCGCTGGTGTTAAATGGGTCATGAATCCCTACGACGAGTATGCTGTTGAAGAAGCTGTAAAAACTAGAGATGCAAACCCAGGTTCCCAAGTTTGGGTTCTGAGTGTTGGACCAAAGGCTCGTGTTGTTGACTCTTTAAGAACTGCGCTTGCGATGGGTGCTGATGAAGCCATCCTCGTAAACGGTGAAAACCTTGATAATAACATGACAGCTAAAGCACTTGCTGAAGTGATCAAAGCTGAAGGTGGAACTAAAGTTATTTTCTCCGGCAAACTGGCTATCGATGATAACGCCTCTTCAGTGAGCCAAATGCTTGCTGAATACTTAAATGTGCCTCATACAACTGTAGTTTCTAAATTCTCTCTTGAGGGCGAAAACGTAAATGTTGAGCGCGACATCGAAGGTGGAGCTAAAGAAGTTGTGCAAATGATGGCGCCAGCTGTTGTTGCCGCGAACAAAGGTCTTAATATGCCTCGCTACGCTAGCTTACCTGGCATCATGAAGGCGAAGAAGAAAGTTATTAAAGACATCGAGTTCTCTTCTTTAAATATTCCAGCATCAGAAATGAAAGTTAAGTTCACTAACTTCACTCTTCCTGCAGATAAACCAGCTGTAAAAATGCTTGCTGGCGATTCGGCAGCACAGGTTTCTGAGCTTGTTAAACTTCTTCGTGATGAAGCAAAAGTTTTATAATTTTCTGAGATAAGGATAGATAACCATGGGAAAAATCTTAGTTTTTGCTGAACACAGCCAAGGTAAAATTAAACGTAGCTCTATTGAACTTCTTCAAGCTGCTGCCAAGTCTGGCAACACAGTTGTTGCTACAGTTTTCGGCGCTGATGCAAAATCAGTTGTTGAATCTGCAGGACAAAATGGCGCCGATGAAGTTTATGTTATCGCTGATGCGTCGTTAGACAGTTACAACCCTGAATCATTCGCCGCTAATATGGTTTCTGTTATCAATGCAGTTCAACCTACGATTCTTCTAGCTTCTGCCTCTTCAACAGGAAAAGATCTTTTCCCAAGAGTTGCAGCAAGATTAGGTGCAGGCGTGGCTTCTGACTGTACTTCTCTAGAGATTTCTGGCGATACGGTGAAAGCTGTTAAACCAATGTACTCTGGAAAATGTTTTGCAACGGCAAACTTTGAAAACACAGCTTTGAAAATCGTTCTTATGCGCGCTAATCAGCTTCCTGTGGGAACAGTTGATGCTAAATCAGCAAAAGTTGTTGAGCACTCTGTGGAAAAGCCGGATCTGAAAACATTAATTAAAGAGATCGTTAAGGGTACAAGCTCTAAGTTAGATCTTACGGAAGCAAATGTTATCGTGGCGGGCGGTCGTGGTCTTAAAGAGGCTGCAAACTTCAAGCTTCTTGATGATTTAGCTGACGTTTTAGGTGCAACAGTTGGTGCTTCGCGCGCGGTTGTTGATGCTGGATGGGTTGATCACGGAATGCAAGTTGGACAAACAGGCAAAACAGTAGCTCCTTCGCTTTATATCGCGGTTGGTGTTTCTGGAGCCATCCAACACTTAGCTGGTATGAGTGGTTCAAAAGTGATCGTTGCAATCAACAATGATCCAAATGCGCCTATCTTCCAAAAAGCTACTTACGGTATCGTTGGTGATGCTTTGGAAATTCTTCCAAAACTAACTCAAGAGTTTAAAACAGCTCTTCAGCACTAGTTTTCGTGTTTAGAAAATACATCCTACCTATCATTGTATTTGTATTCTTTCGCACCCTCTCCTTAACGTGGAGGGTGCGACTCATTGAACCTGATTCTCTTAAAAACGCTCTAAAAACATCATCGCCGGTCGTTTTATCCCACTGGCATGGGGATGAACTTGCACTTCTTTCCGTCGTAAAAAGATACCGTATTGCAACGATTGCTTCTCAATCTAAAGACGGCGAGCTAATGGCAAAAGTTCTAGGCTGGTTAGGCGCCAAGACAAGTCGTGGTTCTTCTTCGCGCGGAGCTGTTCAAGGACTAAAAGGTCTGATCCGTCTTGTAAAAGAAGGAGCCAACTGCAGCTTTGCAGTGGATGGCCCTAAGGGCCCTATCTATAAAGTAAAGCCTGGAGTTTTTGAGCTCTCTCGAATTATCAATGCTCCTATTTATGCGGCCGGTGTCCATTGTGACCGCGCCATTCATTTTCCAAAATCATGGAATAAAACTTTTCTTCCGAAGCCCTTTGCGAAAATTACCATCATTTGGTTAGGACCACTTGAAGCTGTATCTCGAGAGGCTGATCCAAGAAACCCAGACTTAGCTCTAGAGTTAGAACAACTTTTAAACGAGGCTCGCCAGCAAGCACTTAATTAAATTGCGGATTATAACACCCGGTGCTAACTTTTTAAGTGAAACAGGTTCAACTTTTTAGAGGGATTTTAAAAGTATGAAATTTATTATCAGCATCTTGATGCTCATCTCAGTTCAATCATACGCGCAACGTAGCGAAGTTGTTGCTCAAATTGGTAAAAAAACCATCACTCTGGAAGAGTTTAACAAGAAGTACAACGAGGTTAAGTCTCAGACAATCAATCCTCCTTCAAAGGAACTTTTCCTTGAGGACTTGATTCGTTATGAGGTGGGTTTACAAGAGGCAGAGAAGAAGAATCTCCAAAAAGACCCTGCAGTGCAAGAACGCTTTAATCAAGAGATGTATAAGGCCTTGCTTGAAAGAGAGCTAGGACCGCGTGTACAAAAAATCCAAGTTTCTGATAAAGAAATGCAAGCTTGGTACGCCAAAAACCCAGAGTTAAGAACTAGCCATATTCTTATTGAATACAAGCCAGGTGCGACACAGGCTCAGATTGCAGAAGCCAAGAAGCGCGCTACTGAAATCTTTGAAGAAGTTAAAAAGAGCAAACGTCCTTTTGAAGAACTTGTTAAGCTCTACTCTGACGATGCTCTTTCAAAACAAGCCGGTGGAGATATCGGCTGGCAATCTCGCGTAACACTTGTTCCTGGCTACTATGATGCAGCTGTGACAATGAAAGTTGGCGAAGTTAGAGGATTAGTTGAGTCTCAATTTGGATTTCATGTTATTAAGTTAACGGGTCGTAGAAGTTATGAAAACGCCAACAAACGTCAAATTCGCGCAGCCGTATTTGATGAAAAAAGAAAAGCGCTTTTCAACGAATACTTTAATAAGCTTAAGCAATCCTATTCTATCAAAGAAAATGCGAGTGCTTTAAAATAAAGGATTCTTTTTTATGTTTTCAACGAAGGGCCCCGTTCTAACGGGGCTTTTTATTTTGTCACTAGCTCTTTTATCGATTGGGTGTGAATCCAAGTCTCATAAGCTTGCATCTCAAGTCGTCGTGCAAGTAAATGACCATAATCTCACAGCAAAAGAGTTTTCAAATCAACTAGCCCGCAAGTTAAAGCAGTTTGATGCCCTTGCCGCAAAAGATCCCTATACCGTCAATCGCGCCAAAGAAGATATTCAAAAAGACTTTATCGTAAAAAGTCTTACCCTAGATTGGGCTCAAGCTCAAAAAATCAGCGTGTCTTCTTCAGAGTTAGATTCAGAAATTGATAAATTAAGAGCTAACTATCCAGATGACCTGTCTTTCCGGCGAGCACTCGCTCAAGAAAACCTTTCGTTTGCAGAGTGGAAGGAACAACTTCAATACACTCTGATTGAACGTGATGTTTTCAAAAAGTTAAATGAGAAAATAAAAGACCCTTCAGACGAAGAGATTCGCCGCTTTTACGACCAAAACAAAGAAAGTTTTAAACGCAAAGAGCGCATTCAAATTCGCCAGATTGTTGTCGACGATGAAGCTAAGATTGATGCAATTAAGATGGCTCTGAAAACCAATGACTTTGCTGAGTTGGCAAAAAAATACTCCATCACTCCTGAAGCTAAAGAGGGCGGTTTGGTGGGTTGGATTGAAAAAGGTTCTGTGGACTACTTTGATCCTCTTTTTAGCAAGTCAGGCACACACACAATTACCAGTCCCTTTGGTGTCCATTTAATTCGCATTGAAAAAAAGGCGCCAGCTTCCGTTTTATCCTTAGATTCTGTTAGAAAACAGATTAAAACCTCTCTGAGAGCTCAACGCGAACAGGCAGAATATATCGCATGGCTTGATGCTCAACTCAGAAGTAGTAAAGTGTTTAAGAACGTAGATTTTATTAAATCTATAAAAATAGATACTCGAGGAACGAATGATTAAATTTCTAATAGCTTTTGTACTTTTGCCACTTTCTTTAAAAGCTGAGATCGTTGAAAAAACGGTCGCCATTGTAAACTCCGAGTTAGTTCTTGAATCTGATTTTAAAGAACTCAATAAGAGAATTGGAAAAGATGGCCTAGTCGATGAAACACTTCTTCTTGGTAAGCCTGTTTCGAGTTTAAAAAACAATCGCGCTGCTCAATTAGATTACCTCATCAACGAGCGCATCCTCCAGTCTGAAATTAAAAGACTCAACCTCAACGTCACCTCTGATCGCGTGGAATCTGAAATCAAAGAGATGGCAAAAAGAAATGGTGTGAGTGAGGCAGAGCTTGCAAACATCATCAAGGGCCAAGGACTTACTCTTGGTGAATACAAAATATTCCTCAAAGAAAATATCGAAAAAAGATCTTTGTTAGACATGGAGATTATTTCCAAGCTTAGAATTTCTGATGAAGATGCTCTGAATGAGTATCTAAAAAATAATCCTAATTTATCATCTTCCATTGATGAGTTTTCACTCTCGCATATCTTTTTTAGTCCAAAAAAAGGGGGCGCCGAAGCTGCCATCCAAAGAGGAGAGTCTGTTCTCACTAAACTACGCAATGGCGAGAACTTTGAAAAACTCGCACAACAATTTAGTGAAGACCCTAATTTTTCCGCCGGTGGTAGCTTAGGAACATTTAAATCGGGTGATTTCTTACCTGAGATTGAATCTGCAATTTCTCCTCTAAAGGTGGATGAAACGACAGGTTTAATTAAGTCGCGCCTTGGATATCACATTGTTAAATTGACGGGAAAGAAGCTCACAGCTGATCCTCGCTTTGAACGAGTTAAAGAAAATATTAAAGCTAAACTTCTTGAAGATAGCTTTAAAAGACAGTTGAAAAATTGGCTTTCACTAAAAAAAGACGAATCTTTTATTCGCATCAATGAATAAGTTTATTATCACCACTGGTGACATCGATGGGATCGGCTACGAAGTAGCTGTTAAGGCGCTTTTAAAGCTGATCCCTCAAGAGTCGTTTATCATTTGGCGCTCTTCACTCGCACTAGAGAATCAATATACACAAAATTTAAAGGCCTCATTTTCTTATGAGGCGGTTTCTTCTCTGGAAGAGGCTCTAAAAGCTAAGGCAAAAATTGTAGAAATTATATCTAAGAACTCTCCGGCAGATTGGGTCGAAGAGTCGGCTATTGCGTGCTATCAAGGGCGCGCTCGGGCCCTTATCACAGGACCTCTTTCTAAAACTGAGATCCTTAAATCTGGTCGCTCAGATATGGGTCACACTGATATTCTCAAACGCATCAGCCATTCACAGAATGTGCATATGGGATTTTTCGGTGAGTTCTTCAATGTAGTCCTAACAACGGGTCATATTCCTATCTCTAAAGTCGCTCAGAGCTTAACTCCTGAGAGTTTAGAAAATGTTATTAAGAATTGTGCGAGTTTTTTAAAAAAACTTCCTCTGAGCACTCAAAGTAAACCTATTGGATTTTTAGGCCTCAATCCCCATGCTGGCGAAGAGGGGATGATTGGAACTGAAGAGCAGAGCCTTAGTGCTCTTATTCAAGATCTAGGGAAAAAGTACTCAGTGACAATTTCTCAACCTCTTGTGCCTGATGCGGCTTTTTTAAGGTCTCAATGGGACAAGTTTTCTTTGTATATTGCCCTCTACCATGATCAAGGCTTAATCCCATTTAAGACAATCCATGGCCAAGATAGTGGGGCTCATATCACCTTAGGTATTCCTTTTGTTCGCACCAGTGTCGATCATGGTACTGCTAAGGATATTTTCGGTTTGGATATCGCCAATCCTCAATCTATGATAGATGCCATTCGATGGGCAATTCGGCTTTCTTAAATCCGATTTGTCATTTAAACACTTCTTAGAGGTAATTATGTTTGAACCAGTAATTTTTAGAGAATACGACATCCGTGGTGTTTATAACGGACAATTTGATGATGATTTCGCCTACCAATTGGGGCGCTCTTATATCGTTTACATGAAGGAAATCGCTAAGGTTTCTAATCCTACAATTGCAATAGGTCACGATGCACGCTTGAGCTGCCCAGCTATCGTTAAAAACTTAGCAAAGGGTATGACTGACTCTGGTGCTAAAGTTCTTCACCTAGGCCTTGTAACGACGCCTGTGTGCTACTTTGCAACCTTCGAGATCCCTGAAGTTCAGGGGGCTATTCAAGTAACGGGTTCCCACAATCCACCTGAGTACAACGGATTTAAAATTTCTGTAGGTAAAGGTACTATTTTTGGAGAAGAAATTCAGCGCCTCAGAAAGATTATGGAAAAAGGTGAGTTCATTGACGGTAAAGGTAGCGAAGAAAATTTCGACATCAAGCCGATGTACTATGCTCGCTATAACAAAGAATTCGGTAATATTGGCGATGTAAAAGTTGTTCTAGACTGCGGTAACGGAGCTGGTGGTTCTGTGGTGCGTGGTCTTTTCAATGCAGTGGGATTGAATCCGACTATTCTTTTTGAAGAACCAGATGGTCGCTTCCCGAATCATCACCCAGATCCAACTGTTGAGCACAACTTAGTCGATCTCAAAGCAGCTGTAGCCAAAGAACAAGCTATCTGCGGTATCGGCTTTGATGGCGATGCGGATCGTATCGGTGTTGTGGATCACACTGGCCGTATGATTTACGGTGACGAGTTAATGGTTATTATTTCTCGCGCTATTTTAGCAGGTACCAAAGGTGCAAAGATCATTGGTGACGTTAAATGTTCTGATCGTCTTTACCAAGACGTTGCAAAACATGGCGGTGTTCCAATCATGTGGAAAACCGGTCACTCTTTAGTAAAAGAAAAAATCAAAGTTGAAAAAGCACCTTTTGGCGGAGAGATGTCTGGCCATATTTTCTTTGCTGATCGCAATTATGGTTACGACGATGCTCCTTACGCAGCTCTGCGCTTAATCGAAATTATCGCGAAATCAGGAAAAACTATTCCTGAACTTCTTGAAGGTCTTCCTCCATCTTTCAACACTCCTGAGATTCGTATTGACACGACAGAAGAAAAGAAAGTTTTGATCGTAGAAAAAATGATTGAGGCTTTTCCTGCTAAAGAAGGTGCTGATTATAAAGTCGATTTTACAGATGGAATTCGTCTGAGCTTTGCTGATGGTTGGGCTCTTTGCCGAGCATCTAATACACAACCAGTTTTAGTCGTTCGTTATGAGTCTTCGTCCCAGGAAGGACTTGATAAAATTCGCGGCAGAGTAGAAGCCGTTGTGAATAAGTATCTTTAGGATACAAAAAAAGCCGGGGTGACCCGGCTTTTTTATTTCTATCATTTGAACTTAAATAATTAAGCTAAACGAAGAGCGATGATCAACGCGTAGATTACTAGAGACTCGATAAGAGCAAGACCTAGAATCATTGGGATCAAAAGTTTACCAGAAGCCGCTGGGTTACGAGCGATACCTTCTAGAGCTGTAGAAGCTGTTTTACCTTGAGCCATTGCACCAGCAAGAACTGATACAGCGATAGTGATAGCAGCAGCGATAGCTACTAAACCTCTGTCAGAGTTGTTAACAACTACTTCAGTAGTTTCTTGTGCGAATGCAGAAGCTGATACAAACATAGCCATTGCAGCAACGATGAATTTTTTCATTTTCTTTTCTCCTCAATAAGAGTGGTTAATTTATGCAATCTCTAGTCGTGTGCAATCGCGAATGCCACGTAGACCATTGAAAGCAAAGTAAATACAAAAGCCTGAACAAAACATACAAACGTACCCATTACATAGAATGGAAGTGGTACGCCGATTGGTACTAGATCTAAGAAGACCGATAGTACAACGTGGTCACCCGCCATAACGTTCGCCAAACGAAGACCTAAAGAGAACGGACGAACGAAATGAGAAACCATTTCGATCACAAACATCAAAGGCGCTAAAAATAGAACCGGACCCATGAAGTGCTTTAAGTAACCTACAAAGCCATTCGCACGGAAACCTTGCGTGTTATAAACTAGGAACATCAAGCAACCGAAACCAAATGTTGTATTGATATTTTCTGTTGCTGGAGTCATCCCTGGGATCATTCCAAACAAGTTGTTAAATAGAACGAATAAGAATACGCCCGTGAAAAACGGAACATACTTTTTACCATGCTCTCCAATAACCATTTCAGAAATGCTATCGATAAGCTCTGTGAGTAGTTCAAAAATTCCACGAACAGAAAACTTGCTAGTTGGGATAACAGCAGTATCGCCTTTACCAAGAGAAGCTTTAGCAACAAGTCCTAAAGTCATTACACCAACACTTGCAATACCTAAAGTTGCTACGTGATCGTAGGTGTGACCAACTTGTGGAATTAACTGTGTCCAATTAAATGCCATTATCCATTCCTTCTTTATTTAAGGCTTCTCGAATTGCATAGAACAATGCCGAGAAAACTAAACTTGCTAAACCCAGTGAAAACCACAAAGGATTAAACCAGTGAAGTTTAACAAGCGCAAAGATAATAATCCCTAAAATCGCGTACTTAAATACAATGATTCCGATGGCTAGGGCAACGAGTTTCTTCTTAAAGATCAATCCGTAGCCAATACCCAGCATTAATAAACTTAAAAACAGGGTGGCAGAGCCTACGAAGAACGAAAGGGCCGCTTGATATGCCGCAAAGTGCCATACCAATGCCGCTCCTAGAAGCGTAAGTAGAGTGTGAAATAAACCAAGTAAATACATCTAGTTATCTTTATCTTCGTTCTTTTGAATTTTATTAAGCATCCACACAACTCGAACAAGCCAGCTGATAAGACCCGTAATTGCAAGTCCTACAAAAGCGAGTCCCTTTGTATGATATGTTTCATCCAATTTCTCACCTATATAGAATGCCGCTAAAATTATTCCAACAAGTTCGAAGCCTATAGAAATAAATATAAGATACTTCTTCATTACTTCCTAAAGCCCTTGGCTCCAGGCGCATTCTTTTGGCGCTCCTGTAGACGTTTGATACGCAATTCGATGTATTCCTTAGGTTGGTACTTATCTTCGATTTCACGCAGAACTGCGATGGCATTTTTAAAATCTAAATTTTCCTCATAACAAACAGCAAGAACCAAGGCGACATTTTCTTCAAAAGCCTTTTCTGGATACTTTTCAATCAAAGACTTAAAGATTCCCGCAGCAGCTTCAAATTCTTTTTTCGCAACAAGAATATTTCCCTTTAACATCGTCGCTGTGAACTGAGTATTAGGGTCACCTTTTAGTTTTAATAAAGCATTGATCTCTGACTCTGCTTGAAAGAAATCATTAAGGTAGTATTGGGCTCTGGCGATATTGAGTTTATACTGCGCGGACTCGATATCCGTTGGATTCATCTGTTGGAGTTTGCTGTATTCGATAATAGCCTGTTTATAGTCTTGTAGATTATCAAAATAAATAGAGGCTATCTGTTTTTGCGACTGAACTCTTTCAAGCTCATTGTCTGATTTTAAAACTAGAATTTGATAGTATTGAACGGCTTTTTTAAAATCACGAGTCTCGTAGAAAGAAACTCGGGCCGCCTCGCGAGCTGATTCAAGAATAAAGAAAGTCTTAGAGTTTCTTTTTATAACACGATCAAAATATCCCAAGGCAATTCTAAAGTGACCTTGGGATACTTCTTTCTTTCCAGCTTTAAACTCAATTTCTTCCTGTGAAGTGCAAGCGCACAACACAAGAAGAATTAAGCCTACTAAAGCCTTTTTGATCATTAATGAGTTTCTCCAGCAGGAGTTGTCTCAACAACTTCCTCTGTTCCATCATCAACGATAACTGCTACACCAGTTACTGTTTCATCTTTTTCGTCGATATTGATCAAACGAACACCTTGAGTATTTCTACCCAAGACTGAGATATCAGTAACCTTCATGCGAATAACTTGGCCCTTATCTGTTGAAAGAATAAGTTCCATCATATCAGCAACTTTTTTCGTTCCAACGACTACGCCCACTTTGTCTGTCGTTTTTTGGGTAATAATTCCGACGCCACCACGAGACTGAATACGATATTCATCTACTGGAGAACGTTTTCCATAACCTTTTGATGTGACCATCAAGATTGTATCAGTGGTTCCTTTTTCAAGTACTTCCATAGCAACAACTTGATCATCTTTAGCTAAGGTAATGGCTTTCACACCACGCGCAGTACGTCCCATACCACGAACATCAGATTCATTAAAACGAATCGACATACCTTCACGAGTAGCAATGAACACATCGCTCTTACCATCAGAAATTTTAACTGCAATCACGCCATCTTCTAAATCAGTCGTTAAAGCAATAATTCCCGCTGTCCGAGGGTTCGCAAATGCATCTAGGGAAGTTTTTTTGATGATCCCTTTTTCAGTTAACATCACGACAAACTTATTATCGCTAAATTCATTCACTGGTAAAATAGATCTTACTTTTTCACCACTTGCTAACTGAACAACGTTTGCTAATGAACGGCCTTTTGAAGTGCGCGTTCCAAGAGGAAGTTTATGAACTTTACACCAGTAAACTTTACCCTTATCGGTGAAAACTAAAAGCATTGTTTTAGTTGAAGCCGTAAAGATGTCCGTTACATAGTCTTCTTCTTTAGTTTCCATTCCCTTAAGACCTTTACCGCCGCGTTTTTGCACTCGGTACTCTTCTACTGGGATACGCTTAATAAGACCTGTGTTTGTTACAGTAACAACCATTGGCTCATCAGCAATAAGATCTTCATCTTCAATATCATCAAGGCTACCAGTGATTTGTGTTCTACGTGGATCCGCGTAACGCTTCTTCACATCTTCTAACTCACTGATGATGATTTTATAAATTTCACGAACATCGGCCAAAACAAATTTTAACCAATCAATTTGCTTCATCAACTCTTCAAGTTCTTGAATGATTTTATCTCTTTCAAGACCTGTTAGACGTTGAAGTCTCATCTCTAGAATTGCAATAGCTTGACGTTCAGAGAAGCTGAATTGACTCATAAGTGCCTCACGAGCGGCAGCAGCTTCTTTGGAAGCACGAATAGTTTTAATAACTTCTTCGATATGATCTAACGCTTTCTTTAAACCCTCTAAGATATGTGCACGTTCTTGAGCCTTTTTAAGTTCAAAAATACATCTCTTCGTAACGACATCACGGCGATGATCAACGAACGCCTCAAGCATACCTTTTAGATCAAAAGTCACCGGTTGGCTTTTTGCATCCAGCGCTAGCATGATAATACCAAGGCTTGTCTGCATTTGCGTGAACTTATAAAGTCTATTCAGAATTACGCTAGCGTTCTCACCGCGTTTTAACTGAATAACAATTCGCATACCTTCACGTGAAGACTCGTCACGAATATCAGAAATACCTTCAATCTGTTTATCGCGAACAAGATCGGCAATACTTTCGATAAGTTTTGCTTTATTAACCTGGTAAGGAATCTCTGTAACGATGATTTCTTCTCTATCTTTTACCGGAACAATATCAGCGACAGCTTTTAAAGTAATAATACCGCGACCGCGTTTATAAGCCTGTAAAATTCCTTCACGCCCAGCTATCACACCGTAAGACGGGAAGTCTGGCCCCTTAATATGAACCATCAAGTCTTCAAGTTGGCAGTCTGGATTGTTGATAAGGTGAATACAACCATCAATCACTTCACCTAAGTTATGAGGTGGAATGTTTGTAGCCATACCTACAGCAATACCTGAAGAACCATTCACCAAAAGATTCGGGAATTTTGCAGGAAGTACTGAAGGAATTAAAAGAGAGTCATCGTAGTTCGGAGTAAATGAAACTGTCTCTTTTTCTAAGTCATTCAAAAGTTCTTCAGCAAGATTTGTTAAACGGATTTCCGTGTAACGCATAGCTGCTGGGCTATCACCATCAATTGAACCGAAGTTTCCTTGGCCATCCTCTAGGGGATAACGTAGGGAAAAATCTTGCGCCATACGTACCATCGTATCGTAAACGGAAGCATCACCATGGGGATGATACTTACCGATAACGTCACCCACCACACGGGCAGATTTTAGATACGGACGATTGTGTCGATTGTTCATTTCATTTTGTGCAAACAGAACACGTCTATGCACAGGTTTCAAACCGTCACGAACATCTGGAAGAGCACGACCCACAATAACTGACATAGAGTACTGCAAATATGCATCACGCATTTCTTTGCTAATATCTACTTTGGTTATACCTTTTTCTTCTTGATTATTTTCCATCATTCACCAGCTCTTCTAATTACACATCTAAACTACGCGCTAATAGGGCGTTGTCGTGAATAAATTGTCTTCTTGGTTCTACGAGTTCACCCATAAGGATTGAGAACGTTTCATCAGCTGAAACTGCGTCATCAATAGTCACTTTTAATAAAGTTCTATTTTCCTTATTCAAAGTTGTTTCCCACAATTGCTCTGGATTCATCTCTCCTAGTCCTTTATATCGTTGGATATAAATTCCTTTTTTCGATGACTCCATCACGTGTTCGTAGAATTCGTTATAGTGATCGAACATTCTCTCTGTTCTTGTTTCGCCTTCTAGAATTGTAATTGGCAGACTTGTGATCTGTTGAATCTCAGACCATAGTTTGCGAAGTTCGATAATTTCTGAAGATTTCAAGTGCTCTTGTGTAAACGTTGTCGTCATGCGGTCTGCATAGCGAACAGTATAAATATGAGCATACGGCTTACCACTGACTTCATCAGTTTTAACTTCAGCCTTAAACTCTGTGATTCCTAAATTTGGATCTGCATGAATCCAAACATCTAAATCCTTCAATGCACTTTCAATATTTGCTTCGCTTGATAAGAACTTTTCTAAATCTCCAACTTTACTTAGAAGATAGAAGAGAACGTCTTTATCGTATTTTTTTGAAGAAACGCGAATCAAGTTATTCAATTTTTGGATGTTTAAAATTAAACGTCTAAGATCATTCTCTGTAAGATCTTCTTTTCCTTTAATTTTAAAATTATTCAAACCAACACCTAAAAGATATTCTGTTAAGGCAGCATCATCTTTCAGATAAGTTTCTTCTTTACCTTTTTTTGCACGGTAAAGAGGAGGTTGAGCAATGTAAACATATCCTCTTTCAATAACCTCTGGCATCTGACGATAGAAGAAGGTGAGGAGTAAAGTCATGATATGCGATCCATCGACGTCCGCATCCGTCATAATAATAATTTTATGATAACGGATCTTATCTACGTTAACGTTTTCTTTACCAATCCCTGTACCAAGAGCTGAAATGATAACGCGAATTTCTTCAGAAGAAATAATTTTATCAAAGCGCGCTTTTTCAACGTTAAGAATTTTACCCTTTAACGGCAAAATCGCCTGAGTCTTACGATCTCTACCTTGTTTTGCGGATCCTCCTGCGGAGTCCCCTTCCACCAGATATAATTCACAAAGTGCTGGGTCACGTTCTTGGCAATCCGCCATTTTCCCTGGAAGCGAACCACTGTCTAAAGCTGTTTTACGACGAGTGAGATCTCTTGCTTTTCTTGCAGCATCACGGGCACGCGCTGACTCCACACACTTGCCGATAATGTTTTTTGCAATGTTCGGATTGCGATCCATCCAATCAGCTAGCTTTTCATTCACTAGGGCTTCAACGATACCCTTAACTTCTGCGTTTCCTAGTTTAGTTTTAGTTTGACCTTCAAACTGAGGTTCACGAACTTTAACAGAAACAACAGCTGCAAGACCTTCACGAATATCTTCGCCTTCAAGATTTGTTTTTAAATCTTTAAGAAGATTTTTTTCCGTCGCATAGGCATTGGTTGTTCGAGTAAGAGCCGCTCTGAAACCAACAAGGTGAGTTCCACCTTCATGTGTATTGATATTGTTACAATATGAGAACACTGATTCAGAATACGAATCGTTCCACTGCATAGCTACTTCAACGTCGACGCCTTCTTTTTCTCCGCGGAAATAAACGACTTCGTTATGTAGCGCTTTTTTAGATTGGTTCATGTACTGAACAAACTCAGCAATACCTGAACTGTATTGGAAGTCTTGTTTCTTACCTGAGCGTTCATCTTTCAAAGTGATATGTAGGCCTGCATTTAAGAATGCTAATTCTCTAAAACGATTTGCTAGTGTTGCAAAATCATAAAGAACTGTTTCATCTTTAAAAATTTCACGATCTGGTTTGAAAGTAGTTTTAGTTCCTGTGCGAGTCGTTGCCTCACCTTGTTCTACTGGAGCAAGGATGCGACCTTTTTCATATTTTTGAACCCAAACAAAACCATCGCGACGAACTTCTACAGAGCAACGAGATGAAAGTGCATTCACAACTGAAGCACCAACTCCGTGTAGTCCACCCGATACTTTATAACCACCACCATCAAACTTTCCACCCGCGTGAAGAACTGTCATTACAAGTTCAAGAGCGGACTTTCCATTTTTATGAGTAGCCACAGGAATTCCACGGCCATCATCTTCAACGGTGATTGATTCATCGGAGTTGATAGTGATTTGAATGTGTTTGCAATAACCTGCTAACGACTCATCCACCGAGTTATCCACAACTTCGTAGACTAAATGATGGTAACCGCGAAATCCGGTATCACCGATATACATACCTGGGCGTTTACGAACGGCCTCAAGACCTTCTAGTACTTGAATGGAATCGGCAGAATAATTTTTTTGTTCTTCAACTGACACTGTGGACACCTCACTGAAAATAACTCAGTCAAGAATGCTACCATCCTTGATGTGCACAACGGAAAGCTGGTCGAGGCTGAAAGACTCAGGTAATGAGAAGTCGGTAGTTGTAACAAAAATTTGCGTATTGATGTCGTGTAAGAACTTTATCAACGCATTTCTTTTATACTTATCGAGTTCAGATAATACATCATCTAACATCAGCACAGGATAGGTTCCGTGAGCCTTCCTATGATACATTATTTGAGCCATTTTGAAAGACAATATGATGGCTCTTTGCTGCCCTTGGCTACAATAAAATCTTGAGTCTTTTTGACCATATAGGAAGACTACATCGTGCTTGTGAGGACCCACTAAACTGGTTCCTGAAGAGAGCTCTGCATTATGTAATTCTTGGATGCGATTTTTTAGCGACTCAAAAACTTCTTCCTTGGTAAATTCGAGGGAATTTTGGTTGGAAATCACGTATTCCACCGAAATATCCACAGTTGAATTATCCGAAATGTATTGCATCGCATTATTAAACTCTTTGGATAAACCTTTCAGTGCAGTTATTCGCGCCACAGAAAGATCAACCGCCAGTTCGATAAACTTAGGGTTTAAAGCCTCTAGGAGGGCCTCTGTCGTGTTTTTATCCTGCAATCCTTCTAGGTAGTTCTTAAGAACCTTATTTCGCGTTTTAAGGGCTTTTCTGAAATCTGCGATCAAATCCGCATTTCGACGATCAAATGTAACCAAAAGCTCATCAACGAGAGATCTTCGGTAATCAGATCCTTCTTTAATGGCGGATAGACTTTCAGGGCTAAATACAACTGTCGCAAAAACTTTTTTTAAAGACGTCGAACTTACTTTTTTATTATTCAGTGTCAGAGTTTTTCGTGATTTTAAAATGCGTAGATCTAATTTGTAATCAAGATCATTTTGATCAACCAGAGCTTGAACAATTGCTTCACCACTTTGGTGGTTAATCAGCGTAGCGTTGTCACCGTAGCGAAAGCTTTCTCCTTGAGTAATCAAATTTAAAGCTTCGAGAATATTTGTTTTTCCTTGGCCATTTTCTCCAAGAAGAACATTGATACGCGGAGAGAAAGAGAGAACTACGTCTCGATAATTTCTAAAATTAACAAGACGTAGTTTTTTAAAGTACATTAAATTCTCATTGGCATAATTACACAAGTGTAGCTTGCATCATTATGTGGGCGCATTAAGCCTGGAGATAAATGATCGTTCAATTCAAAATCAATTTTATCTTGTTGGATACTTGTTAGAATATCAGTGATGTATTTAGCATTGAAACCAATTTTAATTTCATTGCCTGAGTAATCAACTTCAATTTCTTCTTTAGCATCTCCCAGTTCAGGGTTGTTTGAAGAAATTTCCATTTTGCCATTTGATAAATTCAGCAGCACTGCTTTTGATTTTGCATTAGCTAGAAGTGATACGCGCTTCAATGAAGTTAAGAAAGCTTCTCTATTCACCATTACTTTTTGCGGAAGCTTCTGTGGAATAAACTGTTGATAATTCGGATACTTTCCTTCAATCAAGCGAATCATCAAGATTGTTGAAGAATGCTTTAGTACAAATTGCGATCCTTCGATTGCGATTTCTACATTGCCTTCAATGCTCTCTAGGATTTTTTTAATTTCATGAAGACCTTTACGGGGAATGATGACTCCTTGAGTATTAGAAACTTTAACTTCTTCTGAAGGTTTATTTACTAAACTCATTCTATGACCGTCTGTTGCGACCATTTTAAACCCGCCTTGAGAATTGAGCTCAAAGAAAACACCGTTAAGGTGATAGCGTGTTTCATCGTTCGATACAGAGTAAATTGTTTTATCAATCATCTCTTTTAAAACTTGAGCATCGATTGTGATAAAAGCTTGAGAATTGAAAGTTGGGAAAATCGGGTATTCATCAGCAGAGATACCAACAATTTTTGAAGTGTATTTCCCTTGTTTAATCTCTAACCAATTATTTTCTTTTTTAATTAAAGTGATTGGTCCTTCAGAAAGTTCTTTGGCAATTTCAAAAAGGCTTTTTGCACTAACTGCTACTTTACCTGCTTGTTGAACTTTTACTGAAACCTGATCTGTCAGACTTACTTCTAAATCTGTTGCAAAAACTTTAAGTGTTTCTGTATCAGCCTCTAAAAGAACATTGATAAGAATTGGCATTGTATTGCGTTTTTCTACAATGTTTTGCGTTTTTCCAATAAGGCTTAACAAGTCTCTCTTATCAATTTCAAGTTTCATAAAAACCTCTTCTTTATGCCTCTCTATATATCTAATACTTATATATATAAATACTAGTAGTAGTAGTAGGGGCGTGGAAAACCTATCAAACGAGCTAAGTACCTGTAAACATTAAATAACGTTTGTGGATAAAGTCTCTGTATAACTCTGCAGTTTTTTACGTGATTTTGGGGATAAATCCAATCCACATTCTAAACCCCAGGTTCATCCACAGGTCTATCCACATCCCACATTCACACACCTGTGATATTGTGGATACGGGTTTCTAAGTCCTCAATATCCTTTGCAATATCTTGATCTGCGGCCTGTAGATTACGGACTCTTTCTAGAGCATTAATCACAGTCGTGTGATCTTTTCCTCCAAAAACCTTTCCGATATCGACAAGCGAACGATCTAGGAACTTTTTAATTAAATACATCGCAATTTGTCGTGGAATCACAATTGGTTTGGCCCGTGATGACGATTTAAGGTCCAAAACTCGAACCTTAAAGTGATCTGCCACCATTTTCATGATTTCCTCTGCTGATATCGAAGACTGTGTCTCATGATGAGACAAGATTCTTTTTACCAGCTCATAATCTATTGGAAGTCCTTGTAATTCCGAGAACATCTTAACTTTTTTAAGGTTGCCTTCAAGTTCACGGATAGACCTCTTAGAGATACGCGCAATGTATGTAGCCACGTCCTCTGGAATACGCACATTAAACTTCTCCGCTTTATAGCGAAGGATGGCTATTCTTGTTTCTAGATCCGGCATCGTGATATCAGCAATCAAACCGCGTTCAAGGCGGGTGCGGCTTCTATCTTCTAACCCATGGATATCTTTGGGCATTCTGTCAGATGCGAGAATTACTTGTTTTCTGCTATCGATGAAACTATTAATAGTGTGGAAGAATTCTTCCTGAACTGCTTCCCCGCGGGCGATGAACTGAACATCATCCACAAGTAAAATATCTGAATTTTCACGATACTTCTGGCGAAACTTATCCATTTCATAGCGACGGATGGACGAAATACATTCGTTCATAAAGCGTTCTGCTGAAATATAGGTAATTCTCAAATTTTGAAAATGCTCTTTTATATGATTCCCAGCCGCGTGAAGGAGATGGGTTTTACCCATTCCCACAGGCCCGTATATATAAAGAGGGTTGTAATCGTCTGCTCCAGGGTTGCGGGCGACGTTAAAGCAGGCTGCGTGAGCAAACTCTGAATTTTTTCCAACGACAAAGGTAGAGAATGTGGATTCTGAATTTAACGCATCGGGGCCACCAGGACGTGTAGGTTGTCCACCCATTTGTAAACCTTGTGAGCGAGCTAATTGAGCTTGGAGAATATCCGCGCTACTGGTCTCTTCTGGCTGCGTGGAGGTTTCAATATGAGTATTCACTTTATGGCCAGTGATACTAAACTCCACCTCAAAAGGCTTCCCGTAACTATCTGATATTTCTGCGTAAATCTTTTCCTGAAGATTCTCAATGACGAAGTATTGATGGAGGGCGTTAGGGACGCCTAGGATAAGCTTTGGTCTCTCCAAAGTTCCTTGAGTATCCACATATTCAATAGGATCAAGCCACGTATCCAATAACTTATTGTTATCGTTACGACTCTTCATCTTGGTTTTAATATGGGACCAGAAAGACGAATTTAATTCCAACATACTTCCTTTCAC